>NZ_FNNT01000002.1:0-874545 GCF_900106725.1 Paenibacillus sp. PDC88
CCCGAATCCCTTGTTATTATGCGATTTTTTACAGCTTTTCGGGGCGTTCAGCAAGCCCTATTTAGTGACTGGATAATTACGCCATCATGTACTAGTAATATAACCAAGGTGCCAGCTTATAGGGTGCATATCATGAAGAGCAAATTGTATATTGTGCTTGCTTAAAATGGGTGGTCTATTTCCATCTTCATATAAAAAAAGAAGCCGATCTTTCTCTAAATCAGAAGGTCGGCTTTTTGTCTTGTTAAATCCTGCAGATTTCTACCGGGCATTGCTCGCAGCGGCAAATCTGTTGAAGAACGCTTAATTCCTTGATCACGATGCAGCCATCATCATATGCCAGAGCGCCTTTCTTGCGCAGCTCAGCGAGCATTCGATTGACACTTTCCCGGGTTGCACCAATCATATTCGACAGATCCGTATGTGTCATCTTTTTGTTAATCCGAATACCCTTGCCATCCACTTCTCCATAAGTATTTCCGAGCCGGATTAGTGTTGAGCACAGAGCTCCCTGCTTGCCGTACATCATAAGATCGCGGAATTTCGTCTGTGTAATTCGATGGTATATACCCATCCATTTCATAAAATCAAGTGCAAATCCGCCGTTGATCTCAATGAGCAGCTGAAGCTCTGAGGTTTCTGCATATCCAATCTCGCTCTCTTCCAATACTTCAGCAGAATAGCTGTGCCTAGAAGAGAAGAAGGGGTCGGCATGACCGATCAAATCCCCGTCCTGATGAATATACATGATTAATTCTTTTCCTTCATCTGTGAATTTCGTAATCTTGATGCGCCCGTGCTTAATAAAAAACAGCTTGTCGGCAGGATCCCCCTCCCAGAACAGATGAGAGCCTTTTGGTAATGATCGATACTTCAATAAGTTGAGTAAGAGCTGTTTGTTCTCTGATGTGAAGCAGCGGATATTGCCTTCTTTTTGTTCAAGTAATGCTAAGTGAGTCATATGCGATTCCCCCTTGCACTGTTCGATTTACAAGTTCAGTATATACCTTCGTTAAGAGGGCGGGAGAAGCAAAGTATGGCAAAATTCCAACATTGTGATTCATTTCACTATCGAATTCGAAGTTTTTATACATTGTGAATAAATTCACAAACAAAGAGAATCATGCATGATATGATGACTTCGTAATCCAATAGAGAGACAAAAAACTCAGAATTTGGGTAGGAGGATGATAGGAGATGGCTGTTAAGAACGAGGCTGTATCCAAAGAAGTTACTGCGGCGGAATATATTAATGAGCTGGTAACCAAGGGCAAGAAGGCGCTGGAAGCATTTATGCAATTAGATCAAGAGGCGGTTGACCGTATTGTTCAGGCGATGGCACTGGCTGGTCTTGATAAGCACATGAATCTAGCCAAGCTGGCTGTGACGGAAACAGGCCGCGGAATTTATGAAGACAAGATTATCAAGAATATTTTTGCTACAGAATATGTCTACAACAATATTAAATATGACAAAACGGTCGGCGTCATCGAAGATAATGAGTTTGAGAACTATCAAAAAATAGCGGAGCCGGTAGGCGTAATTATGGGGATTACCCCTGTAACCAATCCTACCTCTACAACGATGTTTAAGGCACTGATTGCCATAAAGACACGAAACCCTATCATATTCGGTTTCCATCCATCGGCACAGAACTCAAGCCGGGAAGCAGCACGCATTCTAAGAGATGCAGCGATCAAAGAAGGCGCACCAGCTGATTGTATTCAGTGGATTGACGCCCCGTCGATGGAGAAGACAAACGAGCTGATGAATCATCCGGATGTTGCACTCATTTTGGCTACCGGTGGTGGAGCGATGGTTAAGGCAGCTTACAGCTGCGGTAAACCGGCACTTGGCGTTGGACCAGGAAATGTTCCTTGCTTTATAGAGAAGACGGCGAATCTTAATCAAGCAGTGACAGATTTGATCTTATCCAAATCCTTCGATAACGGAATGATCTGTGCATCAGAGCAAGCGGTCATTGTAGAAGAACCCGTCTACGATGAAGTGAAGAAGAGAATGGTGGCGGATGGCTGCTACTTCGTAACCAAAGATGAAGCGGCGAAATTAACGACTTATGCTATCTCCGCTGACAAATGTGCTGTTAATCCGAAGATCGTCGGCCAGTCGGCTGTCGATATTGCGAAGATGAGCGGAATCGTCGTTCCGGAGAATACCAAGATTCTGGTTGCTGAGCTGGACGGTGTTGGAGAAAAATTCCCATTGTCCGCTGAGAAGCTGAGTCCGATTCTGGCCTGCTACAAGGTTAAGACGGTAGAGCAGGGGATAGAACGTGCCGCAGAAATCGTTTCTTTTGGAGGAATGGGACACTCTTCGGTTATTCATTCAAATGATGATGAAGTGATCAGCCGTTTTGCAGATCATCTCAAGACCTGCCGGATTCTTGTAAACTCTCCTTCAACTCACGGTGCAATTGGGGACATCTACAATACCAACTTACCATCATTGACGCTGGGCTGTGGTTCATACGGACGGAATTCAACCTCTTCGAATGTAACCGCAGTGAATCTAATCAACGTGAAGAGAGTGGCGAGACGTACAGTGAATATGCAATGGTTTAAGGTTCCAAGCAAGGTTTATTTTGAGAAGGGGGCTACCCAGTATCTTGCGAAAATGCCTGACATTTCTCGCGTACTCATTGTTACAGATCCCATGATGGTGAAACTGGGCTACGTTGATAAAGTGGAGCATTACCTGCGCCAGCGCCGCAAGCCTGTGTTCATTGAAGTGTTCTCCGATGTGGAGCCCGACCCTTCAACAACAACCGTAGAGAATGGCACGAAGCTGATGAACAGCTTTGAACCGGATTGTATTATTGCGCTCGGCGGCGGATCCCCAATGGATGCGGCCAAGGCGATGTGGCTGTTCTACGAGCATCCTGATGCCGAGTTTGATCATATGAAACAAAAATTTATGGATATCCGTAAACGGATTTACAAATATCCTAAGCTGGGACAAAAGGCAAAATTTGTGGCGATCCCAACAACCTCGGGAACAGGCTCAGAAGTAACCTCATTTGCAGTTATTACAGATAAGAATAAAGGGAATACCAAATATCCGCTGGCCGATTACGAGCTGACACCGGATGTAGCCATTGTAGATCCCGATTTCGTATACAGCCTGCCACGGGTAGCTGTTGCAGATACGGGTATGGATGTACTGACTCACGCGATCGAAGCCTACGTATCTGTCATGGCAAATGATTATACAGATGGCCTCGCGATCAAAGCGATTCAGCTCGTATTCGAATATCTTGAAGCATCTGCTCTTACGGGAGATAAGCTGGCGAGAGAGAAAATGCATAACGCGTCTACGATTGCCGGAATGGCCTTTGCCAATGCATTCCTTGGTATCAATCACAGTCTTGCTCACAAATGGGGCGGACAGTATCACACGGCACATGGACGAACCAATGCCATTCTGATGCCGCATGTTATAAGATACAACGCGAAGAAGCCGACGAAATTCGCATCCTTCCCGAAATATGATCATTTCACAGCAGATCTTCGTTATGCCGAAATTGCACGTATCCTGGGATTACCTGCGAATACGACAGAAGAAGGGGTTAACAGCCTGATTCAGGCAATACGTGATTTGAATAAGAAGCTCGGTATCCCGGCTTCGTTCCAGGAGCTTGGCTTTGATCCGAAGGATTTTGAAGCAAGAGTCGATTATTTGGCAGACCGGGCATTTGAAGATCAGTGTACTACTGCGAATCCGAAGCTGCCACTTGTCAGTGAGCTGGCTGATGTGTACCGGAATGCTTTCTATGGAAGATTTGATAAATAACCGTGTTCTTCATCGTAAATGGTGAAGCTGTGCTGAGCAGAAGGAATTTCCTTCGTTCAGCACGGCTTTTTTTTCGTATGCTTGTTCCGCACAATATACGAATGGGAAGCATGACTACAACAGTAAAAATAAAATGGAGTAACAGGCTTAACTTTGTGATATTCATCACATAATAAATGTGATCTGTATAATATAATTTGAAATGTAAGAGAGAAGAAATCCATTTCATAGAACCCAAAAGGCAATTTCACTTCCCTATAAAGAGTGGAGAGAAGGGGAGTGAGCAGGCAGATTAGTGAAAATAATCACAAATAACCTTACCACAATAACAGAGCCGAGGGAGAAAGAGTAACAGCAGGGATGGAATTTCGTACCTGCCTTCATGATCTGTCTAGTGTAACCACGAATCTATTGGAGGGATTACCATGGCGGTAACCGAAAAAGAAATGCAAAACGTACAATCCGGCTGGAGAAGCTTCAAGTCCGGAAAATGGACAAAAGAGGTTAATGTTAATAACTTTTTAGAGAAAAACCTCATTCCGTATGAGGGTGACGAGAGCTTTTTGACAGGTGCGACAGACAATACAAAAGCGCTGTGGGAGATCGTTATGGATCTAACCAAGAAAGAGAGAGATAACGGCGGAGTACTGGATGTGGATGTCAACACCCCTTCAACAATTGTATCCCATCAGCCTGGATACTTGGATAAAGAGAAGGAGCAGATTGTCGGCGTTCAGACGGATGCCCCGTTTAAGCGTTCCATTCAGCCGTTCGGCGGTATCAAGATGATGATTGATGCTTGTGAAGCCTATGGCTTTAAGCTTCCTGAGCCGATTATTGAAATGTTCACCACGATCAGAAAAACACATAACCAAGGGGTATTTGATGCCTATACGAGTGAAATGAGAAATGCGCGGCGAGCCGGCATCATCACAGGCCTGCCAGATGCCTACGGCCGCGGACGTATTATCGGTGACTACCGAAGAGCAGCGCTGTATGGAATTGACTTTTTAATCAAGGACAAGATGAGAGAGCAGGCTGAGCTGGAAGTTGATGTGATCGATGAAGATGTGATCCGGCTTCGTGAGGAATTGTCTGAACAGATTCGAGCGCTGAAAGAGCTGAAGCAGCTTGGTGAAATGCACGGATTCGATATTTCCGGTCCTGCACGAAATGCCAAAGAAGCCTTCCAATGGGTTTACTTCGCTTATCTGGCAGCAATTAAAGAGCAAAATGGTGCAGCGATGTCACTTGGACGTGTCTCTTCCTTCCTGGATATCTATATCCAGAGAGACCTTATAGAAGGAACACTGACTGAAGAGGAAGCTCAAGAGCTGGTGGATCATTTTGTCATGAAGCTGAGAATTGTAAAATTCCTGCGTACACCGGATTATAACGAGCTGTTCAGTGGAGATCCAACATGGGTCACGGAATCCATCGGCGGCATGGGGATGGATGGCAAGACACGCGTCACGAAGAACAGCTTCCGCTTCCTGCATACGCTGTACAATCTCGGACCCGCACCAGAGCCAAACTTGACGGTGCTATGGTCAGAGCAGCTGCCAGAAGGGTTTAAGAAGTACTGCGCCAAGGTATCTATCGAAACCAGCTCCATTCAATATGAGAATGACGATCTGATGCGTCCGATCTATGGAGACGATTACGGTATTGCCTGCTGCGTATCTGCAATGCGGATCGGGAAGCAGATGCAATTCTTCGGTGCACGTGCGAACCTTGCTAAGGCGCTGCTGTATGCAATTAACGGAGGTAAAGACGAGAAATCAGGAGCCCAGGTGGGTCCGGAGTATCCGCCAATTACATCTGAAGTACTGAACTATGACGAGGTTATGAAACGCTTCAAGCCGATGATGGAGTGGCTCGCGAAGCTGTATATGAACACGCTGAACGTGATTCACTATATGCATGATAAATACAGCTACGAACGGATTGAAATGGCGCTGCATGATCGTGATATTCTGCGGACGATGGCCTGCGGTATCGCTGGACTGTCTGTAGCAGCCGACTCGCTTAGTGCCATCAAGTATGCAACGGTTCGCCCCATCCGCAACGAGAATGGAATTGCCGTGGATTTCGTTATAGAAGGCGAGTATCCTTGCTACGGTAATAACGACGACAAGGTTGACCAAATCGCAGTGGAGCTCGTCGAGTCCTTCATGACGATGATTCGCAAGCACAAAGCCTATCGGAATGCGATGCCGACACAATCGGTACTGACGATTACATCGAATGTTGTGTATGGTAAGAAGACGGGTACGACCCCGGACGGACGTAAAGCAGGAGAGCCTTTTGCCCCAGGAGCGAATCCAATGCACGGACGCGATAAAAAAGGCGCACTGGCTTCCCTCAGCTCCGTTGCCAAACTGCCTTACGAACACAGCCTGGATGGTATTTCCAACACCTTCTCGATCATTCCGAAGGCACTTGGCAAAGAGGAAGAGGCCCGTAAGACCAACCTGACAGCAATGATGGACGGATATTTTGGAAGTGGAGCCCATCACTTGAATGTCAATGTCTTTAATCGAGAGCAGCTGATTGATGCAATGGAGCACCCTGAGAATTATCCACAGCTGACCGTACGTGTATCGGGTTATGCGGTTAACTTTATCAAACTGACACGTGAGCAGCAGCTTGATGTTATTAACCGGACATTCCACGGCAATATGTAACAGCTAACTGCTAGCTACTCAACAATCTGCACAGACGCACAAAGCGGATGCGATAGGAAAAGGGATGGTATAAATGGTCAAAGGTCATGTACATTCACTAGAAACATTTGGTACGGTTGATGGTCCCGGCATCCGCTTCGTGCTGTTCATGCAGGGATGTCTGCTGAAATGCCAGTACTGTCATAACCCTGACACCTGGGCACTGGATGGCGGGAACGCAATGTCACTGGAAGAGGTGCTCGCTGAGATTGAGCCTTATATTCATTATTATAAGAGCTCTGGTGGAGGCTTGACTGTCTCTGGCGGTGAACCTACGCTTCAAGCGGCCTTTGTTACTCAGCTGTTCCGTGAGGTCAAAGATCGCTGGAATCTGCATACGACGCTGGATACGAACGGTTTTAATGATATGGACCGTATAGATGAGCTCCTTAAGGTAACGGATCTTGTGCTGCTCGATCTGAAGCATATCGATAATGAGAAGCATGAGCGCATGACGGGCAAATCGAATGTAAGAATGCTGGAGACGGCACGCTGGTTATCGGAACATGGCAAACAGATGTGGATCCGCCATGTGTATGTTCCCGGCATTCATCATGATGAGAAGGATCTGCTTAATCTGGGCAGGTTTATAGGAACACTTGATGGAGTAGAAAAATTTGAGATTCTTCCCTATCATCAAATGGGAATTTATAAATGGAAGCTGCTAGGCAAAGAATATCCGCTTGAGGGTGTCCCCTCTCCTGAACAAGCGGAAATAGACCGTGCTTACCGTCTCATTGAGACGGGACGCAAGGAAGCAAGCAGGATCGAACTTTGATAAACGTGTCGTGATAACGAACTCCCTTCTAACATGAGAAGGGAGTTTTTACGTATTTTTCGAGGATTTTATCCCTCGATCTTTAAATTGTAGTCCTATCGGACACACAGCAATGTTTTTATAATGAAAATTGTAAAGCAAGTAAGTTACATACAATACAAGCTCATAGAAAGCGGGGGCAAACGAATGTTGAAGAAAAAGTTTGGTTCTATGATGTCGTTAATGCTGGCAGTGTCACTGACACTGGCAGGCTGTGGAGGCAGCTCTAATACGGAAACACCTGCTGCGGAGCCTGGAACGTCCGGCGAAACACCGCCGGCAGCTTCGGCTGAGCCGTTTGAAATGACACTTCGGCATACGCAGGTCGGTGCGGACAAGGAACGCCGGCTTGCGATCCTGCAGGACGTGGTTAAGAAGGTGGAGGGGGAAGTCGAAGGCGCATCTTTTACCCTGGATGGAGTTGATTCTGACGTTAACCGCAAAGAAAAGCTGCGGGGCGAAATGGCTGCAGGTAATCCGCCGGATATCTTCGACCTGTTCGGCAGCCCAGATGCGAAGGTATACGCCAAAGAAGGCATGCTTCTCAATCTGACACCGATCCTTGAAGAGCTCGGAATTCAGGATAAATTCTCCTCACTTGAGCCGTTCACTTATGAAGGCAATGTATATGGTCTGCCGGTCGGAGGATCTGGCGAAGGGTTTTTCTACAACAAGGAATATTATGAGTCGAAGGGATGGCAGCCGCCGGCTACCTTTGCCGAATTTGAGCAGCAGCTGGCTGATATTAAGGCAGATGGCAAAGTGCCGCTGGCTGGAGCTTCGAAGGCAGGCTGGGTACCTCTTATGCTGACGAACCATCTCTGGTCGCGATACGCAGGCTCTGATATTACAAACAAGTTTGTTACCGGTGAAGCGGCTTGGACCGATCCGGGAGTTGTCAAAGCTTTTGCTAAGCATCAAGAATGGGTTGACAAAGAGTATTTCAAGAAGGGCGAGCTTGGATTTGAGTATGCAGAGTATACGACTCAATTTACGAGCGGTGAAGCGATTCTGATGTATGACGGCACATGGAAATCCTCTGTATTCAAGGAAGGGCAATCCGGTGAAGGCTTGATCGGTAAAGTCGGATTCTTCAACTTGCCTCCTGTTGATGGAGGAGTAGGAGACCAAACCTCTCTCATGCGCGATGTGAATAACGGATACGGCTTTGCAGCTTCGGTTGCGGACGATCCACAGAAGCTCGCAGCAGTGAAATCCTTCATTAAGAATATGTTTAATGAAGAAATGCAAATTAGAGGTCTAGTTGAAGACGGTGTACTGCCGGCTATGAAATTCGATGAAGCTGTACTAACCGAAAGTATTACCGATGATTTGATGAAGGAGATCGTTGCTGTCCTTAATGCTTCCGCTACTTCTTTCCCTGCATTTGACTCGCTTGTTCAAGCGGATGTAACGACTGAGATCAGTAATATTCAGATTCAGAAGCTGATTGGCGGCCAAACGACCCCTGAGCAAATGGCAGAGGATCTGCAGAAAGTTCAAGAAGAAGCAAACGCAGCAGTGGAATAAAGAGGCTTAAGCACCGTTACCATTCATAATCGTGATCAGCATAAAACGATAAAATAACAGGACTGCTTACCCCGGATCAGCGTCCGGGGTTTTTTTACACACTAATATGGTATGAGACTGTACATTATTGGCTCTTCCATGGGAGGCTGTTGGCACATGAACAAATCACTCAAGAATCCTTGGGTATACTCCATGTTTATATTACCTGCCTTGATATTGTTTATGTTGTTTTTTATTTATCCGATCTTGAATTCGATATACTACAGCTTTACCAGCTGGAATGGCGTATCTGAGAATCCGAAATTTATTGGGTTCGAAAATTATATAAAAGCATTTGGAGATGAGAGATTCTGGGAGTCGGCCTTGAATAACGGATGGTTTATTCTTTTTTCGTGCGGTATTCAGGTTCCGCTGATTGTGCTCTTCTCTCTTCTCATTGCGAATGTGAAGCGGCTTAAAGGCCTATACAAAACGGCGGTGTTCCTTCCCTCCATTATGTCTACAGCGGTTATTGGGATCTTGTGGGGCTTCATCTATGAACCGAATATCGGCTTGTTAAATCAGATATTGGGGCTGCTTGGCATCGAGCCGATCTACTGGCTGTCAGATGAGAAATACGCGATGTTCTCCATCCTGCTCACAAATGCCTGGCAATGGACTGGCTTCTACATCATCATGGTACTCGCAGCAATTCTCGCCATTCCGCGTGATCTGGATGAAGCAGCTGAGATTGATGGAGCAAACCGGCTGCAAAGAGCATTATCCATAACACTGCCGCTCATCAAGCCTATCATTTCTGTTGTCATTATGCTGTCGATTGCAGGTGCAATGAAGGCAGCAGATATCGTCATTGTCATGACAAAAGGCGGTCCAGCCGGGTCCACAGACGTGCTAGCAACCTACATGATCAAATATGCGATCACGAATTTTAAATACGGCTACGGAAACACCATCGCTGTCCTTATCTTTGTATTTACACTCATTCTGACGGCTCTCTATCAAGTCATGATCGCCCGCCGAAGTGAAAGGATTGAATACTAATGATGCGAACCTTGAGTAAATCAATCCCCCATGTATTTCTGCTCAGCTACTTGCTAGTCATTTTGTTTCCATTTCTATTTGTCATTTTCTCATCCGTCAAGAAGGATAACAATGCGATTGCGCTTAATCCGTTTGGTATCCCGCAAGAGTTTGCATTTGAAAATTATGTAGAAGCCTGGGTTAATGCCAAGATCGGAACGTACTTCTTTAACAGCTTATATATTTCAATCCTAGCCTCGGTGGTATCCATCTTGCTTGGTGCGATGTTTGCCTTTGCGGTAACAAGAATGAAGCATGGAAAATGGAACACAGCCTTCTTCAGCCTGATCCTGGTCGGCATGCTCATTCCGAACAACTCCCTGATGCTGCCCATCTATCTGCTTGTCCGCAAGCTGGGTATCCTGGATACGCATCTCGCGCTCATCATTCCTTATATTGCAAATGCGCTTCCGTTTACGATTATTATACTGGCTGCTTTTATGCGTTCGCTCCCAAGTGAAATCGAGGAAGCTGCCGTTATGGACGGGTTGAGGGCACAGGGGATATTTGCTAGAATAGTGTTACCTCTAACCATTCCAGCGATCGTTACGGTATTTATCGTTAACTTTCTTGGCAACTGGAATGAATTTCTTCTAGCCAACTACTTTTTATCCACGGACACACTTCGTACCCTGCCTGTAGGAATGGTGCAGTTCAGAGATCAGTACCAGATGAACTACGCCCAGATGTCAGCGGGAATTGTCTACAGTGTCGTGCCGGTTATCATTATTTATTCCATTTTGCAAGAGCAGATCATTGAAGGTGTAACCGCAGGTAGCGTCAAAGGGTGACGAGACTTACGCTTATGCTCTTCGACCGGGGAGAAATGCGTTCTTGAACTTGCGTAGCAAACTTGTCGTGGCGTTTCTGGCATTGATCATCATCCCGATGTGTGTCATGGGCTTCGGAACCTTTCTCGTAACATCGAGTACAATTGAGAAAAAATACAGCGAGCAGGCTGAGTATGCGCTGAAGTCGATCAGCTACAGCATCGAAAGCGTGTTTCAGGAAATGAACAATGTAACAGACAATGGAATTGCTACGTCTGTGTTTCAGATGGCGCTTGAATCCGAGAAGCCCGTGAACCTTGGGGAGAGCGATCAGCTCTATCTGAATGCGAGTCAGCGGAATTTTCGCAGCATGCTCTATAATTATCCCGCAATCAGCTATGCATTTCTCTATAATTTGGAGTATTCCGCCAGAGAGCGGATTGTCTCTATTTTTACGAAGGAAGACTTCAAGGCACTGCCTTTCGGGGAGTTTACCAACCATCCGCTCTACAATCAAGTGAAAGAGTTAAATGGTGTGCCTCTGTGGATTGCTCCGCTGGAGCATCCGGAATTCACGGGCTATGAGCCTGTATTTACTCAAATCAGGCTTGTAAAAGAGCTGAGTTTTTTCCAGAACATTGGTGTTCTGGTCGTGCAGATCAAGAATTGGGAAATTGACCGGATCTTCCGTAATCTCAGCATGAGCGGGAATCAGGATACGGAATTTATGATGGTGAACCAAGACGGGCTCGTTGTATATGACCCTTCCGGTTTTTATATTGGACGATACATGTCGGAGCTGATGAGCGAGACCTTTGCAGGCGGGGACGGATATCGCAGCAGCAGGCTGAATTTCGATGGAACAGAGAGCATCCTGTCTCAATACCAGATGAAGGGATATCCATGGCAGCTTGTCTCTGTAACTGAATGGAACTCCTTGGCCAAAGAAACGAATCAGCTGGTCAGCTGGTATGTGATTATTATTATATGCTGTCTGTTTGCCGCCCTTATGTTCAATGTCTTTTTTATGAATCGGATTACCGGAACGATTGCAGTCCTTGTACGCTTTATGCGCAGAGTTGAAGATGGGGATTTGAGTGCAAGGATTGAGGGCAAAGGCTACGACGAGCTCCAGCTGCTGGCACAAGGCATCAATGATCTTATGGACAAAATCAGCAGCTTGTTCCGCAGAGTCAAGGCCGAGCAGATGCAGAAGACAAGAGCCGAGCTCCGGGTGCTGCAGGCCCAGATCAAGCCGCACTTCTTGTTCAATACACTAGAGTCCATTAATGGACTTGCACTTCGCGGGGAAAGAAGGAAGGTCAGTGAGATGGTAAACAGGCTGGCCAGTATTTTACGTATCAGCATTCAAGATGTGGAAGAAATTCCGATCAAGGAGGAAGTGAAGCATCTCGAGAACTACTTGGCGATTCAACAATACAGGTTTGCTGAGCTGTTTGAATATGAGATTGACATTCCTGAGAAGCTCGAATCCTTTCCTATTCTTAAGCTTACCCTGCAGCCCCTTGTCGAGAATAGCATTCAGCATGGGTTTGAAGGAATTGATTACGTTGGATTCATCCGGGTAACAGCATGGGAAGATATGGGAAGAGTTGTGCTTGAAGTGCAGGATAATGGAATCGGGATGGCTAACACCGTCCTTGAACGGTTCGAATACATGGCGAAGACGACGGAAATGGAGGATGAACCGATATCACCGGCCATGTCTGAACGTCGTGGTCTTGGAGTGCGGAGTGTAGCCGACCGAATTCGCATTCAATATGGAGAACATTACGGTATATTTATCTGTTCTGCGAGTGGGGCAGGAACGACAATCCGGTGTGTGCTGCCCAAAAACGATTGGGGGGATTCGTCTTGGAATTGAGTGCGCTGCTAATTGATGATGAACAGCCTATACTTGATAACTTGAAGGAGTTTATTGATTGGGAATCGCTCGGAATCAAGGTGGCTGGAGCTGCCCGTACCGGAAATGAAGCGTTAGAGCTGAGTACCCATGTTCAGCCTGATCTCATATTATGTGATATTCGAATGCCTGTCATGGACGGACTAACATTCATTGAACAGTATCGGATAAGAGGCGGGAAAGCAGAGATTCTGCTGCTTACCGGCTACCAGGAGTTTGAATATGCGAGACTTGCATTGCAGCAAGGCGTTCGTGAATACATATGCAAGCCGATCGATTATTTTGAGCTGGAGTCAACCATTGGCGCACTTGCAGGCCGTATCCGCAATAAGAAGCAGCAGGAGCAGCAGGGCACGGTGCGAGAGCTGTATATGAGCAAGTGGATTCGTCGAAAATGGCTGCAGGAAGTATTGCTTGGTGAATCCCATAGTCCCAATCCATGTGAAGATGTGAAGTCAACCGCAGGTGGAAGTCGTTATACACTCATCTTGCTCGTTGCACAGGATTATTTCCTCAATTCCTTGTTATGGTCAGAAGAAGAGCGTAAGCATTGGCATGAGTTGGTTGGTGCAGTAATCGACGATCATTTGGCGGCTTCAACGCCAGCAGGAGAAGTAATCCAGACGCGGGATGGAGAATGGTGTATTGTTATTGAACATGATTCCTCCTTATCTGATTCTGCTTCCCGTGTCCCTGATCCTGACTTACTCGAAGAGCTGGAACGTAGGTTTACAGATGCATCTGGCATGGCTGCAGAATTGTATGCTTCCGGCAAGAAGGTCTTTGATTACATGCTGGCCGAAGAATATAGAGATGCCCAGCGGGCGCTGATGATGTCTGAGCATTCAGGCACAAGGATTGCAAATATTGATGAGCAGGAGTCAGGCGAAGAGCTTGAATGGATGTCTCGTGTATGGTCGGATCGGTTGACCCTGGCGGTGAGGCAAAAAAATAAAAATGAGGTTACATCGGTGCTGAAGCAAATTTACAGCTTGATGTGCACCGACAAAGGGAGTAACAACGGCAAGGCCATCAAGTATTTCCATTACATTGTTGTTCTCATGCTCCGTGATATGCACGAAATGAAGCTGCTGAAGACAGAAGCAGAAGAACGGATCTGGAATGTGATGTTACAAACGCTTACACTCCGGGAATATTTTGAGCTGTCACTTACCTTGGCAGAAGCTTGTGCAAGCGAGCTGCCGAGGCGCACGGCAGGAGAGCTGGTGGCTACCGCAAGGGATTATATCGCGGCAAGGCTGGATAAAGATCTGGGTATTGAAGAGATGGCAGACCAGCTTGGGATCTGTTCAAGCTACTTCTGCCAGCTATTCAAGAGCCATTTTGGTGTCACTTTTGTTGAATATGTAACGAGAGAAAGGATGGAGTCTGCGAAAGCCATGCTCACCGGAACAGATCGGAGCATCGCTTCGATTGGAGCTGCCGTGGGGTATCGGGAACGGAGATATTTCTCAAAAGTATTTCATAAGTATTATGGAATGAAGCCTTCTGAATTTCGTGAGATGGCAGCCAAGACAAACTGAACTCTTCCAAATCATAAGTAAATGGCGACATAAGAGCAGCGTTTCCGACTTAGGGGATGTTGCTTTTTGTCATTTTTTAGAATGTGTAGAGCAACTTTTTCAGTATAACTGCGTCTAATAATGAGACATGCATCGTGATACAACTAAGTGATTAGAAGGAGTCGAGGAATGAATTTCAAGAAATTATCTATTCTCACCGTCTTTGCCGTTTCACAGGTACTGATGGCTTTTCCAGTGAGTGCACAATCAGACACAGCAGAAGTTCAGCAGGGACAAGCACTTGATCAACAAGCAGCAAGTGTGCAAGAAACCCTGTCCCAAGATGTTAAGAATGACGAGAGTACTTCACACACCAATAACGAAGTGAAGCAGGACACAGAAGCCGCAGAAGGATCCGTAAGCGGAGCTCAGGACATATCTGATGAAGCAGAGCTTCCAGATGATTCTCAAAGTGATGAATCCTCTGAGAAAGACCAGGCTTCACTTCCCGAAGAGGATTCTATAGAGTCGGATGCTGTAGAGCAGCAGCCGGTTTCACAGCAAACTGCTCAGGAGACAAGCTCGGTCAAGGCAAATACAGCAGCGAATACAGCTGTCAGCGCGAGCCAGCTGATCTTATTTTATAATAGCAGCAAGATGATTCAGGACGGTGTTACTTACTACGCTCCACAGCCGATGGTTGTGAAGAGCGGTGTTTCCTATGTGCCGATTCGCGCATTGGTTGATCGAGTCGGATACAAGGTATCATACAATTACAGCACCAAGGAAACGCTGATCATCCAGGGCAGCAACGAACTTCGCTTCAAAACGAACAGCAGCAGCTATACGGTTAACGGCGTTTCGAAGAGCATGAAGGGCGCTTCCTATCAGACGAACAATACATTTATGGTACCGCTGACATCCATTACCCAAGCACTTGGCATAACCTACAGTGTGGATAACATCAATAAACGGATTATTCTGAACCTGTCGAGTAAGCCGGTTGCTAAATTCAGCATTCAGCCGAGCAAGGTGTACGCAGGAGATCAGGTAACTTATGTAACAGCTCCTTATTCTCCGAAAGGTCTTGCGATCATTAATGAACGCTGGGAAGGCAGACAGGATGTATTTGAATCAGAAGGGAACTATACGGTCAGCTATTATGTTCAGGATTCAAGCGGTACATGGAGTGATGCCTATACCGTTACCATTAATGTAGAACGGCCGAATCAGCCGCCGATTCCGATGTTTACAACAGATAAAGAAGAATACAAGATGGGCGAGCTGATTACGTACAAGGACGAGAGTACAGATGACGAGTATATAGTAGATACACAGTGGGACAATAATGCAGCAGCGTTTTTCACACCTGGACCCAAGACGATTCGATTAACGGTTACTGATAATAAAGGGGCAAGCCGGACTTACGAAAAAACGATTATTATCACAAACGAAACGTTGTACACGCTCAATGAGTTTAATCGTCTCTTTACACCGGTTGGGGAGGAATTTGCCTTTGACGGTTCGATTGTCCCGACCTGGGATAAAGTGAGTTATACGTACACGGATCAACCAGGCACACTGATACGAAGCAATAGTCCTGAAACGGTAACCCGTGAAGGGATTCTATATCAGGATCGTGCCGTCGGCAACACGAGATTTTTGCTTCACCATCTCAATAACACCGGCAAAAAAGTGAAGATGTACGTGGTCGCAACGAACAACAACTCGGCTACAGCTACACTTCGTACAGAGAATCTAGGCTTCGCAGGTCCGACCAATATTGCACAGGCTGCAGGCAAAAAAGCGGTACAAAGATATTTTGAAACGATGCAGGATGGTTCAAAGTGGTCGACTACTCAGCTGAAGCCGGGAGAGAGCAAGCTGATCCTTACCGATCTGAGCATGTCGAGTCTTGGCCAGAGTCAAATTATTTCACTGTATTCTGATGTTTACAGCAATTATCCAATTGACTACAAAGTCATTATGATTGATGAGAAGCTGGATCCGCTGTCTGCAGTGAAGAAGCTGCCGGTTCTTGATCGGGATGGTGTTCATAACCGCGGAACTTATGATAATCCAACTCGCATCATCAAATACAGCGAGACGATTGGCGAGAAGTCACAGCGGCTTGTGATTGGGGATAACAAGGATGACCCGAACGTGGCCGGCGTGGATCCGATGGTAGGGGTAACAGCCTCCAACTCGGGTAACTTCGGTGTCCTGTACAAGATCACACTGGACTCCGTAGCTCCTAATACACTGATCTCCTTTAATCCTCGCGGAGGAACCTATTCGGGCTATGCGATGGTGAATGGAATGCTCATACCCCTGGCGAAGAGTGGAGGAGTAAGTGCTCCGAATGAGCAGGTTGTATTATACCGAACAGGCAGCTATGAGCAAAAGGTCGAAATCTGGTTCACTGCTGCGCCGGCAAGCAGTCTTCCAATCAATCTGTTGTTTACGGCATTGCCGCAAGTAGAGGAGTAAGAATTCATTCATATCAAAAAAAGAGCTCTATATCAGAGTTCTTTTTTTGTTACGTTTGTGTCGAATACGAATCAACGTACTATACGTGTTCGTTGACGTGACTCTTGATTTCAGGCATTATAAGGGTATGACACAAATAGGTATGACAGGAGGGTTAAGAGTCATGCTGTCCACGGATCAAATTATTGAAGCTATGTCCGGTCAAGGACTTCGAATTACGGATCAGCGCAAGACGCTGGCAAGGCTTTTTGCCGAATCAGAAGGTTATTTGTCACCAAAAGACGTTTATGAATATATGGGCAAATCATACAGCGGATTAAGCTTTGATACAGTCTATCGCAACTTGAGAGTCATGCAGGAGCTCGGCGTACTGGAGCAGGTTATTTTTGAAGACGGGGTTAAATTCAAAGCGTCATGCAGCAGCGGTCATCACCATCATCATTTGATATGCCTGAACTGTCAGAAGACACTGCCGATCGAGTTTTGCCCGATGAATCTTACAGATACACCGGATCAATTTCAAGTTGTTGAACACAAGTTTGAAATTTTTGGATATTGCAGGGAATGTCAGACTGAAGGCAAAGGCTATAAGAATACGAAGAAGTCTGCTTCCAAAGGTCATTAATAATGAAGCCTGCTAGATTCATTGCGAAGGCTCCGGTTCAATTCTATCGCAAATTCATCTCACCGCTGAAGCCGCCCAGCTGTCGTTTTTATCCGACCTGTTCTGCTTATGCACTTGAAGCCATCGAGGTGCACGGTGCAGTGAAGGGATCTTTGCTTGCGGCGAAACGGATAGCGAAGTGTCATCCTCTACATCCGGGGGGAGTGGACCTCGTCCCTCCCAAGAAGGGCAGTGAAGGAAATACGCCTTCATAGGCTGCGGAACCTTGACATTGATGCTGCCGTTTTGTATGATTTTTCTGAATAAGCTTAATATTATAGATGTACGCATATTTTTCCTATGAAGGGATAAGTACGATCATGCATGCTTTAGTACAGAGAGCCGGGGGAGCTGCAAGCCGGTCTGAAGCAGAGTTCGGAAAATGGTCCTGGAGGAACTGCTTTCGAGCCATATCCGTCCTAGTAGATGGAAGGTAAGGGAGCGGCGCATGCCAGCGTTAGCGGGCACAGTTAAGCAATGAGCTTGACTGGTATGAGCCTGATTTCTTACTTGAGTGTGAAGTGATCAGGGAATTTGGGTGGTACCACGTGAGTGTAACAGACTCTCGTCCCATATGGGATGAGGGTCTTTTTGTGTTGTTTTTACATGGTACCGCAATCCCTTGATTACATATTAATCATTAGGAGGCATACAAAAGTGACAGACAAAAAAACATTCTACATTACAACACCGATTTACTATCCAAGCGACAAGCTGCACATCGGTCATGCTTACACTACAGTAGCGGGAGATGCGATCTCAAGATATAAGCGCCTAAGAGGCTATGAGGTACGTTACCTGACAGGTACAGATGAGCATGGTCAAAAAATCGAGCAAAAAGCGAAGGCAGCAGGCAAAACACCGCAGGAATTTGTTGACCATATTGTCGCAGGAATTCAGGATTTGTGGAAAAAGCTTGATATCACAAACGATGATTTCATTCGGACGACAGAGCCGCGGCATACATCCGTCGTTCAGGACGTGTTTGAGCGACTGGTGCAGCAGGGCGACATTTATAAAGGGGAATACGAAGGCTGGTACAGCATACCTGATGAAACCTATTACACGGAAACACAGCTGGTGGATACCGAGAAAGATGCGAATGGCAAAATTATTGGCGGAAAAAGTCCGGACAGCGGTCATCCCGTCGAGCTCGTCAAAGAGGAAAGCTATTTCTTCAAAATGAGCAAATATGCAGACCGGCTGCTTCAATATTATGAGGAAAATCCGGATTTCATCCAGCCTAAATCCCGCAAGAACGAAATGATTAACAATTTCATCAAGCCGGGTCTTGAGGATCTGGCGGTATCTCGTACAAGCTATGAATGGGGAGTTAAAGTATCCAGTGATCCTAAGCATGTGGTCTACGTATGGATTGATGCACTGCTGAACTACATTACCGCTCTGGGATATGGCAGTGAGGATGCTTCCTTGTACGATAAATTCTGGCCGGCAGATGTTCATCTGATGAGTAAAGAAATCGTCCGCTTCCACACGATATATTGGCCGATTATGCTGATGGCGCTGGATCTTCCGCTGCCGAAGAAGGTATTTGCCCACGGATGGCTGCTGATGAAGGATGGCAAAATGTCCAAATCCAAAGGGAATGTCGTTGATCCCGTGACATTGATTGACCGCTACGGACTGGATTCCCTGCGTTACTACTTGCTGCGTGAGGTGCCGTTCGGATCGGATGGTATATTCACTCCGGAGAGCTTCGTGGAGCGTGTCAACTCGGATCTTGCGAATGATCTTGGCAATCTGCTTAACCGTACTGTGGCGATGGTGCACAAGTATTTTGACGGCAAAACGCCTGCATACCAATCCAGAGTAACTGAATTTGACAGCACGATTGAAGAGCTTGCGCTGAGTACTGTGGAGAAAGTGGAAGAGGCGATGGAGAATCTGGAATTCTCTGTAGCACTGACACTAATTGGTCAATTCATCAGCCGGTGCAACAAATATATTGATGAAACTCAGCCATGGGTGCTTGCTAAGGATGAGGCAAAACGCGAGGAGCTTGCTTCCGTTATGGCCCATCTGGTAGAGAGCTTGCGTGTAGCATCCATCTTGCTGCAGCCGTTCTTAACTCAGGCTCCGCGCAAAATTTGGGAGCAGCTTAACATTCAGGAGGGAGAGCTTACAAGCTGGGACAGCACCAAGCAGGCAGGATTGGTTCCAGCAGGAAATGAGCTTCGCAAGGGTGAGCCGATCTTCCCGAGACTTGATGTAGAGCAGGAGGTTGCCTATATTGCGGGTGCTATGTCAGGCGGAACCAAAGCAGAGCCAGCCAAAGCGGTAGAAGCCGCAGCAGAAGCAACGGAAGGACTGCCGGAGATCGGAATTGAGGACTTTGCCAAAGTAGAGCTGCGTGTTGCTCAGGTTACCGCGTGCGAGCCGGTGAAAAAGGCAGATAAGCTGCTGAAGCTGCAGCTTGATCTCGGTTATGAGCAGCGTCAAGTAGTATCGGGTATTGCGAAGTTCTATACGCCGGAAGAAATGGTAGGCAAGAAAGTCATTTGTGTGACGAATCTGAAGCCGGTGAAGCTGCGCGGCGAATTGTCTCAAGGGATGATTCTCGCTGCCTCTCATGGAGATCAATTGACTCTGGCTACGGTGCCTGAAAATATGCCGAACGGGGCAATCGTGAAGTAACCCCCTTTTTAATGAGTTATGAAATGGGTGCATCCTGCACATAATCTTAAAAAGAGGATTTTAAGCTTATACAATGAAGAGCGTTCCTTTTAGGGAACGCTCTTTTTTTCAGTAAATAGTATTGACAATCTTGGGAGGGATGCTATACTACTATTTGCTAGTAATCATTACGATTACGATTAAATAGATGCGGAGGTCATTATGAAATATAGTTTGACTGGAAAAAAAGTGCGGAATATGGCCGGGGGAGTATTACTTAGCGCTATCATGTTATTTACAGCCGCTTGTGGCAATGATTCAAACGGCAGCTCTCAAGGGCAGATTGAGGAAGATAAGTTCAACGTCGTTACGAGTTTTTATCCAATATATGAATTTGCTAAGACGATAGGCGGGGAAGATGCGAATGTAATCAATTTGCAGCCAGCAGGAGTAGATCCTCATAGCTGGACTCCACGCAGTCAGGATATCGTCAATACATCCAATGCAGGACTGTTTCTGTACAATGGTGCAGGACTTGAAGGATGGGTACCCAACTTCTTGAAGGGACTCGACAGCGATTCTAATGTGAAATCTGTAGAAGTAAGCGAAGGGATCGAGCTGATAGATTCAGAAGGTCATACCCATGATCATGCAGCAGAGGAAGCTGCTGATGAGCATGCCCATGAAGGCGAGGAGCACGCTCATGAAGAAGAGCATGCACATGAAGGGGAAGAATCGCATGAAGAGGAGCACGCTCATGAAGAAGAAGCTCCAGCTTCAGATGATGGTCATAATCATGGTTCCACCGATCCTCATACTTGGATAAGCCCCAAATCAGCTCTGATCATGGCAGAAAATATTAAGGACAGCCTTGTTGAAGCAGATCCTGAGCACCAAGCAGGTTATGAGGAACGTTACGAGGGACTTAAACAGCAGCTAGAGGATCTGGATGCCAAATTTACAGAGGAGCTCGCAAAAGTACCCAATAAAGAGATTGTAGTATCTCACCAAGCGTTCGGTTATCTTACCCGTGATTACGGACTGACTCAGCACTCGATCATGGGGTTATCTCCTGATGCAGAGCCAACGGGACAGGACATTGTGAAGCTAGCTAATCTCGTTGAAGAAGAAGGAATTAAATATATTTTCTTTGAAGAGCTGGTATCGGATAAGCTGGCCAAGACACTTGCTTCAGAAGCGGGTGTACAAACGATGGTACTCAATCCGGTTGAAGGATTGACTGAAGAGCAGCTGCAGAACGGAGAAACTTATTTTACTCAAATGGAGAAAAATTTACAAAATTTAATCACCGCTTTAAAATAAGTGAAGATAATGCTAGGATAATAATAGATTGAACTTGAAATAAAGGATGGAACGTTGATGCAACCAGCTACAGCACTATGCCATGATCCAGTCCTTGAGCTTAACAATCTATGTTTTTCTTACGGTGAACAACAGGTAATTAAGGATCTGAATCTTACCGTGAAAGAACGAGATTTCGTAGGAGTGATTGGTTCGAATGGAGCGGGAAAAACGACGCTGATGCGGATGCTTGTTGGACTGCTGCCCCAAGGATCCGGTGATATTCGGATGTTTGGTACACCGATCGCCAAATTTAAGGACTGGGAACGAATTGGATATGTACCGCAAAAAAATGCCTTTAATCCACTGTTTCCGGCTACAGTAAGAGAAGTCGTACAGTCTGGGCTGTACAACAACAAAAATATATTCCGCAGATTGAGTCAGAAGCATAAGCAGCAATGCGATGATGCGCTTGAAGTCATGCGGATTCAGGATTTGGCTGATAAGAGAATTGGCCAATTGTCTGGCGGTCAACAGCAGCGTACTTTTTTGGCCCGGGCGCTCATTAACCGTCCAGATTTGCTCATTCTTGATGAACCTACGGTAGGTATTGATGCGGAGACGCAGGCAAGCTTCTTCGAGCTTATTACGCATATGCATCAGCATCATCATATGACCTTCTTAATGGTATCGCATGATATCGATATGATTGAAGGTTATCTCGGAAGTGAGCCGGATCAGCAGAACGGCAAGATCAAGTTCTATGTTCGCCATTCACATGATCTGGAGAACTGTGCTCAGACTGATTTACAGCATACATTGTTATAAGGGCCGAAGGAGTCGTGGAAATTGGAAATATTAACGAGTGAATTTTTTCAGCGGGCGCTGGCTGGCGGGATACTGATCGGTATCACAGCCCCGCTGATTGGTTTGTTTCTTGTGCTTCGCAGATTATCGATGATCGGGGACACCTTGTCGCATGTAACCATTGCGGGGGTGGCCCTTGGCTTTTTGCTGGGGGTATATCCGATTGCGGTTGGACTTGTCTTTGCGGTCTTAGCCTCATTTGCCATAGAGAAGCTGCGTAAAGCCTACAAGAGTTATGCTGAATTATCGATCGCCATTATTATGTCCGGGGGAGTAGCGCTGGCTTCTTTATTCTTTACGCTTGGTAAAGGCTATAATGGGGACGTAATGAGTTATTTGTTTGGTAGTATATATACATTGGATATGACGGATTTGACGGTTGTTGGAATCGTAACGGTTATTGTTATTGCTGTAGTGTCTATTTTTCATAAGGAGTTCTTCCTTCTAAGCTTTGAGGAGGATGCCGCTGCCGTTACCGGACTTCCTACAAAATTGTTGAACATGCTGCTTACCGTGATGACAGCACTGGTAATCAGTACAGCTATTAAGATCGTCGGAGCGCTGCTTGTCTCGGCACTGCTGACCATACCGGTTGCCGTCAGTCTCTTGATTGCGAGAAGCTTCAGATCTTCCATTATATTATCTGTCATTATTTCGGAAATTGCCGTTATTGCAGGACTTATCATTGCAGGGGTATGGAATCTCGCTCCTGGAGCAACGATTGTTCTCTTGCTTATTGCGATGCTTATTGTCATTATGCTTGGTAAAAAAGGAATTCGGGCTTAAGATATTTATCTTACCCGAATTCTTTCATTCGTTCTTAGGGAGGCGTTATAGTCATGCCTGATGTGAACGTATTATTAGCCTTCTTGGCAGGGGTTGCTTCCTTCTTATCACCCTGCAGTCTGCCGCTGTATCCGTCCTATCTGTCCTACATAACCGGTTTATCCGTGCAGCAGCTTAAGCACGAGCAGAATAAGCGCGAGGTCCGTATGCGCACGTTAAGCCATACTCTAGCTTTTATCCTGGGCTTTTCCGTCGTATTCTACACACTCGGACTTGGCGCAGGCATCTTTGGAGAATTTTTTCACGAATACAAGGACCTCATTCGAATGCTGTCAGCAATACTTATTATGGTCATGGGCTTATTTCTCATTGGGCTCTTTCAGCCGCAGCTATTGATGAAGGAAAGAAAGCTTGATGTCAAATGGAAGCCGGCTGGCTACCTTGGCTCTTTTATTTTTGGCATTGGCTTTTCTGCTGGCTGGTCTCCTTGCATCGGACCTATTCTTACCGCAATCATCGCGATTGCAGCAACCGAGCCGGGAACCTGGGTTACGCTTATTACAGGCTATACTGTAGGATTTGCACTTCCCTTTTTCTTGCTGGCGTTCTTTGTTGGAACGACGAGATTTATCAGTAAATATTCAGGTGTACTAATGAAGGTCGGGGGTAGTGTTATGGTTCTGATGGGCATATTGCTCTTTACAGACCGAATGACACAAATTACGATATGGCTGCAACGGATTACACCGGAATGGATGATATTCTAAAAAATAGTTTCGTTATGTAAGCCCATCAGTCGCTGACTGATGGTTTTTTCACATTATGCGAATGATTGGCAGTGGCTTTTGTCGAAGGCAAACCTAGGTGAAATATTCAATTTTAGCTTGTGGAAAAGCATCAAAGATACGTTCCGTAATAAATTCACGGAGTGCCTGCTGCTGATCTTTAGGGTATACATATTTATATTGTCCCCATTTTCCCCATTTGGTCTCACGTTTGGCTATATCCATTTCCAGCTTGGATTTGGGATAGCGCTGTTCAATCACATTTTTGGCCGTCTTGGTAAAGCGGTGCTGAATCATCTCAAACGTCAAATCTTTGGTTGCTTCCTGTGGAAGATTTTCTTTGAGCCTTTCCAGCAGCTCGCTATAGCCCTCTTCCCACCCGTCGTACCAAATGATCGGAGCGATAATAAAACCGAGGGGATATCCGGCGTGAGCGATTTTTCCTGCGGCTTCTATACGTTCCTCGAAGCGGGAGGTGGCAGGCTCAAAATTTTTAATTACATATTCAGCATTTACACTAAATCGAATGCGTGTATGGCCGTTATGCTTGATGTTCAGCAGAGGATCTACATGATGATACTTGGTAACGAACCGAAGTCGTCCAAACTCTTCATCCGCCATAAAGCGAATGAGATCACCGAGGCTCCCAGTAATGTGTTCAAGCCCGACAGGGTCTGAAGTACAAGCGGCCTCAAACCGGGTAATCTCCGGCTTGCGCTCTTCAATGTAATCCTTCGCTGCATGCAGAATGTCCTCCGTGTTTACATAGACACGAATATAAGGTTTGCTGCCAAGCGTGGTCTGCAGATAGCAGTAGTGACAGTGTCCCATACATCCTGTAGATATCGGAATCGCATATTCGGCAGAGGGCTTGGACTGATCGAATTTAAGCGTTTTGCGAAGGCCCACCACGAGCGTTCTTTTGGCTATACGGTATTTCTCCTGATCTGTCTCTCCCGGCAAGTTCGTAATTCGGTTGTGCGAAGTGGTCATACGATATTCAATATTATTCGCTTTAACCCATTCCATAATGCGTTTGCCTTTTTCATATTCCAATGCCTGTGGTTCAAAATAAACTAAATCAGGAACAAAGGGAGCTGTTGGCTTAAGCTTGCGTTTAGGCTTTTCCGGAACGAGTATTGTCATGGGCAGTTGGCTCCTCTCCCTGTATTCAATTCTTAGTTATTGTGCCATCAGTTTGCATCCATTAAGCGTGGTAAGTTCAGTCATGTAAGAAGTGCTTGTCAGGCTTTAAGACTTGCAAATCGCAAGTGATAACATGTATCATTACAAGAGCAAAGTTGTGCGATCGATCAGACGCTAGTTCATAAATGAAAAGAGGTAAGGCAAATGCCAACGCCCAGTATGGAAGATTATTTGGAGCGAATTTACAAGTTAATTGACGAGAAGGGCTATGCGCGTGTATCCGATATAGCTGAGGGACTGGAAGTCCATCCTTCCTCTGTAACCAAGATGATTCAGAAGCTGGATAAAGACGAATATTTAATCTATGAAAAATACCGCGGACTCGTGCTGACACCAAAAGGCAAAAAGATTGGCAAGCGTCTAATGGACCGTCATGAGCTGCTTGAGGAATTTTTAACGATGATTGGCGTTAAGAATGAGAATATCTATACCGATGTTGAAGGAATTGAGCATCATTTGAGCTGGGATTCCATTACTTGCATCGAAACCCTTGTCGAATATTTTCGCAGAGACAACACCCGGCTAGAGGATTTACAGAATGTTCATAAAGAACTGACCAACGAATCATAGAAGAGCACCGTCCTGATTTATTTGCGGGACAGGTGTTTTTTCTTTTTATACGCAACTATCAGAATAGAATCGGCGTCTATATTCATAGGAAATGGTTTATTTTTCTAATACCAAAGCTATGGAGGACAAGGGTTGTATGAGGAAATGGAAACAATGCATCGCATTATTGCTAGTCTGTTTGCTGGCATTTCAAGGGGGCTCTGTGACATTCGCAGCCAGTACGGCAGAAATTACGATTTATTTGGATGGTGAGGAGCTGGAGTCTGACGTTGCGCCTTATATTGTACCCAAAGTCAATGTCACGATGGTGCCGCTTCGTGTAATCAGTGAAGGCATTGGCGCTTCGGTTAAGTGGAATCAGGCGTCCAAAACCGTTCGGATTCAAGGATTTGGCAACGACCTGTCTTTGACCCAAGGGAAGAGCACGGCGATTGTGAACGGAAAAACGGTACAGCTGTCCGCGAATGTGACCAACACCAAAAACCGTGTGATGGTGCCGATTCGTTTTGTCAGCGAGCATCTGGGCCTGATTGTGAAATGGAATCAATCCGCCAAAACGATTCATCTCACCTCTACGAATTTGTGGCCGACAGATCCGGAAATCCCGGTTGTACCTGGAGAACCAGAGGACAGCGATATGAGAGGCGCATGGATCTCCACCATTAATGGAGACTGGCCGAAATCAGGCTCTATGAATAATGTGGAGAAGCAGAAGAGTGATTTCATCCAGGAGCTTGATAAGCTGGAGTCTATGGGAATCAATGCGGTATTTGTTCAGCTGAGAGGTGCTGCTGACGCGATCTATCCATCCACACTGGTTCCATGGAACAAAGTATTGACTGGCACCCAAGGGGTGGATCCAGGGTATGATCCTGTCAGCTTCATGATCGAGGAAGTACATAAACGGGGGATGGAATTCCATGCCTGGTTTAATCCTTTCCGCGCGAATACGACGGCAGACATTAGCAAGAATGCAGCCAATCATGTAGTGAATGTACATCCGGATTGGATCGTAACCGCTAAGAATCAGATGTACATTAATCCGGGTATCCCAGATGCAAGACAGCATATTATTGATGCCATCATGGAAGTGGTGAATCGTTATGACATCGATGGCGTTCATTTGGACGACTATTTCTACCCATCTAATGTCACTTTTAATGATGCAGCTGCCTTCAAAGCGTATAATTACAACAACTATACAGATATTAATGACTGGCGTGTAGATAACATTAACAGGTTCGTTCAGTCACTTGGGGAACAGATACAAGCTGTGAAGCCTGGAGTCGAGTATGGAATTAGTCCATTTGGCGTGTGGAGAAACATCGCAGATGATCCGACAGGCTCGAATACGAAGGCAGGCGTGACCGCCTATGATGATATGCATGCGGATGTGCGTACTTGGATTCAGAAAGAGTGGATTGATTATGTTGCACCGCAGATTTATTGGAGCATGTCACTCCAAGCGGCAAGATACGATATTCTGGTTGACTGGTGGGTCGATGAGGTGTCAGGGACCGATGTGGATCTGTATATAGGTCACTCACCTTACAAGCTGGGAACATCCGAAGCGGGCTGGCACACCGCAAATGAAATCATTAATCAGCTCAAATATAATGAGCAGTATGAAGAAGTTGATGGCGACATCTACTTTAGTGCACAATACCTGACCAAGAATCCTCTTGGCTTGATCGGCTTACTGCAAAACTATTACGGAAAATGAATTTGTCTGAAATATTAAATTTATTGGCTTCATAAACTGCTGATCTACAACATAAAAAGTCCTTTGACCTTTAGCAGGTCAAAGGACTTTTGCTTTTGCTAATGATATTTAGGAAGCTCATCGTCATTTTTGCTTTTCTTCTGTCCTTCAATGACATGAAAAGGGTAGCTCTTGCGCTTATTCATTGTCTGTCCAGGTTTATGTCCTGACTTACTCCGTTCGAGCTTCGCCATCGTTGCTTTGGAAGGCTTCACTTTAGGGTGTCTGCCGGTCAATGCCCGAGGGGGACGCTTATAGAACCAGAAGATGAGTCCTCCCAGGATCAGGGGGAAGATTAGGGCATCCCATCGACCAAGTCGAATATTTACATATAAACCGAAGACCGCCAATATCATGATGATCCAAAAAGCTACTGCATGCTTAACCATGTCAGATCCTCATCCTTTCACAGGATCAAGATTACCGCTAGTTACACTGAACGTTGCGGGTGATTTTTCAAATTCCGCATCAAGCTCACGCATACGGTTAAAGGAGGCAATCGATACCTCAACCTGCTCGTTCGTTGGTTCTTTGGTTGTAAGAAGCTGAAGCCACAGGCCCGGATAACCAAGGAAGCGAAGAACCGGTATGTCTCTTACTGCGTTTGTAAACTTTAATACTTCAAATGAAACACCGAGTACGATCGGCAAGAGCATGAGCCGCTGTCCTACACGCTCCCATACATTATCGTAAGGAAACGGGATCGAGAATACAGAATAGACAAGCACCCCGACAATGACACTGAGCACCAGGAAGCTGCTTCCGCATCTGTAATGGAGACGGCTGAATTTCTGTACACTCTCCGGAGTGAGCTCAGCTCCAGCTTCATAAGCACTTATTACCTTATGCTCTGCACCATGATATTGAAACAATCGCTTGATGGTTGGTGTCATGGATAAGAAGTACAGGTAAGCAAAGACAAGCAGGATCTTAATAATTCCTTCAATGAAAGTATGACCGAACTGGCTGATCGACAGGCTGCCGAATAGAAATTCCTCTATGAATACCGGAACCGCCGTCAACACCACTTTACCAAATACAAAGGATAGGATACCTACGGCAGCAACGCCGATAATCATCGACAGACTCCAGCCAGAATCTTCATCCTCTTGATTCTTCGCACGTTCTTCCGGTGTCAGCTCGTCGTCAGCATATGCATCTGCCGAGTAATTTAAATGCTTCGTTCCCTTGGCGCTGGAGTCAATCAGACTGACAATCCCGCGCAGAAAAGGGACCTTACGCAATTTGGTAACCCAGGATTTGTCCTGCTTAGGCACTTCAAGAAAAGTGATTTCTTGGTTTTTGCGACGTACTGCAGTGACATTCACATGCTTCCCGCCGAACATGACCCCTTCAATTACGGCTTGACCGCCATAAGCCACTCTTTTTGATTCTTGAGGCAAAGAACTCACCTTCCTATTCTTAACTTCGATTGTCTACATTGTATCGAATTCCGCCAGCAATTTCTAGTTCTGACTAGTCTTCAGTAATTTGAACATACTACAAGTTATAACAAGGTTTTACATGAGAGTATGCATAGTGACATTTGCTGCAGCTAGGGCCATTCATTGCTTTTGGTTATCAGATGCAAAAGTGTGATCGTGTTTATGTACGAGCTGCAGCCCAAAAAGTTGCGGATCTCTTACTTCCGAGAAGATAAATAAATACATAAGCTGCAGGAGGATGAATCATGAGTCACTTAGAACAGCGCAGAGAGATTACTAATAAATTTGTATTTGCGTTGGAAATCGGTTTTTTTGCAGGGTTGATCTGGGGAGGTATTCAGTGGATATTTTACTACTTTAACTTTACTGTCATACCGATAGGTTTTCTGGCAGAGCCTTTTTTCAAGCATGCTTATATTTATAAAATACAGGGACATTTTATCGGGTGGCTGTTTTTCATTGTCTTCTCACTGCTTGCCTCCATTATATATACTTATCTGTTCCGCAAGCTGAAGGGGCCTATACCTGGCCTGATCTATGGGATAGTCTGGTGGGTCATTCTCTTCGTATGGATTGGTCCCTGGACAGGGATGATGAAGCCTCTAAACCAGCTGACCTGGGATTCCATCTTTAGCGAAGTCTGCTTGTTCCTGCTGTGGGGATTGTTCATCGGTTACAGTATCGCAATGGAGTTTACGGATGAACGTAAAAGAGACACCCAGATGGGCTCATAATAAATTGCTAGCTAATATGTAACTACACCGATCGCTCACCACTTCTGTCTTGATGCAAAAAAGCTTCTCAATCCAATATCCGGTATGGTAAAATAGCAGATGGTTATTTGCAGGAAAGGTGGTGCGCGAGGATATGAAACGGATTCTGGTCATGAACGGCCCGAACCTGAATATGCTTGGTGTGCGTGAGCCTGGTATTTATGGCAAGCAAAGTCTTCAATCCATTGAAGAAATGCTTCGTGCTCAGGCGGAGAAGCTTTCCGTATCCATTACTTTTTATCAATCGAATCATGAAGGCGAACTTACCGACCGAATTCATGCTTCCTTGGGGGAAGTTGACGGAATATTGCTTAATGCAGGTGCCTTTACTCACTACAGCTATGCTATTCGTGACGCTTTGAGCACAGTTAAAATTCCTACCATCGAACTTCATCTGTCTAATATTCATGCGCGGGAGTCTTTCCGGCATACGTCGGTCATTGCAGCGGTAACGATTGGTCAAATTTCTGGCTTCGGAGCTTACAGCTATGAACATGCTCTAAACGCGATGTATCGCTATTTGGAGACACAAGACGCTTCGATGGATTGAATGAACGAGAGCGAAGAAAGAAGGTATAATCATGGGGAACAACCGAGTGTTGAAATTGCGTAAAGCGATGCAGGAGTCTCAGCTGGAAGCGTTCTTGGTCACCAGTCCTATTAATAGACGATATATGACCGGATTTACGGGTTCAGCCGGATATGTATTGATTACGCTTGAACAAGCCTATTTGCTTACGGATTTCCGTTACATGACACAAGCTTCTCAGCAGGCAGCAGGTTACACGGTAGTGGAACATGCAGCCAAGCCGATGAGTACGGTTAAAGAGCTCCTGGATAAAGAGGGTATCAAGTCTCTTGGATTTGAGCAGGATCTCGTCACTTTCTCTACGTATGGGGTCTATTCAGAGCAATTGAAGCCCGTGTCTCTCGTGCCTGTCAGCGGCCTGGTGGAGAAGCTGCGGATTTACAAGGATGAGAACGAGATTGCCATCATGCAGCGTGCTGCAGACTTGGCTGACTCAACTTTTTCGCATATCCTGAATGTGATCAAGCCGGGAATGACAGAGCGTGAAGTAGATCTGGAAATGGAATTCTTCATGCGCAAAAATGGTGCAGCATCATCTTCGTTCGATACGATCGTAGCTTCTGGCGAACGTTCAGCAATGCCGCATGGGGTTGCCAGTAACAAAGTGATTGAAACGTCAGACTTTGTTACGTTTGATTTTGGAGCGCTGTTTGACGGATATTGTTCAGATTTGACGCGGACCATTGCAATCGGCAATCCTGCAGCTAAGCTGCTGGAGATTTATGATATTGTATTGGAAGCCCAATTACATACTTTGGAACATATAAAGCCGGGTATGACAGGAAGAGAAGCAGACGCTCTCGCAAGAGATGTGATTACGAAATACGGCTATGGAGACCAGTTTGGCCACAGTACCGGACATGGTCTGGGCATGGAGGTTCATGAATCTCCCAGACTGTCCAAGCTGAGCGATGATATTCTTGAGCCTGGTATGGTCGTTACCGTGGAACCGGGCATTTACCTGCCTGGAATCGGCGGTGTACGAATTGAGGATGATGTCGTGATTACAGAATCAGGGATTCGCCTGCTCACGCATTCCAACAAAGAACTTTTGAAGCTGTAACTATTATTAGGAGGGGTTTTTTAGTGATTTCAGTAAACGATTTTAAAACAGGCTTGACAGTAGAGGTTGACGGAGATATCTTTACGGTTCTTGATTTCCAACACGTTAAACCAGGTAAAGGCGCGGCATTTGTTCGCTCTAAACTCAAAAACCTGCGTAATGGCAACACGGTAGAGAGAACTTTCCGCGCGGGTGAAACGATTGGACGCGCTCAAATCGATAACCGCGGTGTATCTTACCTCTATGCAAGCGGTGATGAGCATACCTTCATGGATAACGAAACTTACGATCAATTTACATTGACCAGCGATCAGCTCGAGTGGGAACTGAACTTCCTCAAAGAGAACATGAACGTGAACATCATCAGCTACCAAGGAGAGATCCTGGGTATCAACCTGCCTAACTCTGTAGAGCTGAAGGTTGTTGAAACCGAGCCTGGAATCAAAGGCAATACAGCAACAGGTGCTACCAAAAATGCAAAAGTGGAAACGGGTCTGAATGTTCAGGTTCCTCTTTTCATTAACGAAGGCGATGTTCTGATCATCGATACTCGCGAAGGTAAATACAACTCCCGCGCGTAATAAATAGACATTTGTAAGATAATAAATATGTAATATCATGCTGTACTATCCTCTGCTTAAGCATTATTCAGCAGAGGATATTGTTTTATTAAGAGAAAGAGAATCCATTTATCGCGAGTTCCATATTTTCACATTAACATCTTTACTGATTTACAGTAAAAAAGGGTTACAACAAAGCGCTATTCGTATTATACTGTTTAGAAGCAAGGTGAGCTTATGCTTACCATGGTTTACAATCTTACGTTACATACTGTAGGGAGTGAGTTCGGTTTGTCTTTGTTCGTAATGAAATTCGGAGGCAGTTCTGTTGGAGATACAGAACGGATGCAACGGGTAGCCAAACGTGTTGCCGAGAAACAGGATGAAGGGCACAAATGTGTAGTTGTCGTTTCCGCAATGGGAGATACAACTGACGATTTGATTGACCAAGCGAAATTGTTAAATAGTAAGCTTCCGGCGCGGGAGCTCGATATGCTGATGACGACAGGTGAGCAAATATCGATCGCGATGCTGTCCATGGCTATTCAGCAGCTCGGCCGAGAAGCAGTTTCATATACAGGCTGGCAGGCAGGATTTGTGACAGAGCCGGTACATGGCAAAGCAAGAATTACGGATATTAACCCGGAGAAGGTGCTGCGTTCACTTGATGAAGGAAAGATCGTCATTGTTGCAGGTTTCCAGGGTATTACGGCGGATGGAGAAATTACGACACTTGGCCGGGGCGGCTCGGATACAACAGCTGTAGCTTTGGCTGCTGCAATCAAGGCGGATGCTTGCGAGATCTACACCGATGTAGACGGTGTATATTCGACAGATCCCCGAATCGTCAAAGTAGCTCGTAAGCTCAAAGAAATTTCGTATGATGAAATGCTTGAATTGGCTCACCTGGGTACCGCGGTTCTGCATCCGCGTGCAGTAGAATATGCGAAGCATTCGAAGGTGCCTTTGGTTGTACGCTCAAGCTTTAACTATAATGAAGGAACGGTTGTGAAGGAGGAAGCGGCATTGGAACAGGGAGTAGTGGTAAGCGGCATCGCTTATGATAAAAACGTAGCACGAATTAGTATTCTGGGAGTAGAGGATATTCCAGGAGTGCTGGCCGGTATGTTCGGTGCACTGGCTCAAGCACAGCTAGACGTAGATATCATCGTACAGAGCGGTATTAGTGACGGTAAAGCGGACTTCTCCTTCACTGTAGCCTTGGATGATCGCGAGCGTGCAATTGAGGTTATCAATAGCATGAAGCAGGTGCTTCCTTATCGTGAAGTTACTTTTGAAGAGAACCTGGTTAAAGTATCTATCGTGGGTGCAGGAATGGTCAGCCATCCTGGCGTAGCCGCTCAAATGTTTGATGTTATTTCTAAACAAGGGGTCAACATTAAGATGGTGAGCACCTCTGAGATTAAAGTCTCTTGTGTCATCGAAGGCAACAAGCTGAATGAAGTTATTCAAGCGCTGCATACAGCTTATAACCTGGACACCGATGTCAAAGCATTTGTCGGTGGTCCGCAGGACCGCAGATAACCTATTGCGTGAAGCGTTAGCCGTATACTAGTTATATGATATATATGATAGCTGTCAAAAAACTTATCGACAGCCTGGGATCTGCACATTAATTGTGCAGATCTTTTTTTGTTGACCAAGGCCGGATCACCTGGTCATTCTCAAGTACAGGTACGATGGTGCTGATATTCATCTCTAAACAGTAGTCCACATCCAGGGCATGACCCTGCTTGATAAGCCGTTTGGCCTCATTACCTTCATACAGTATCTTTTTCAGTTGATCCTTGTTGTGAAGGTATGCCTGATGAACCGTTATACCAAGATCGTTTGAACGTACCTGCTGCTGGGTCATTTGCTTCAGATCATCGATAAGCATTCCGGCACATAATCCATCCTCAAGAGCAAATCGATCCTGACTACCCGCACATAAGAGAACAACATCTCGATCAAGATGAACCAGGATCTCCGCGCATGCCCTCGCATTGAGAAAGGATGCAGAGAAGACGGTTAAGGCCTTAGAAGCCTTTATGAGCGCTCTTGTTCCACTTGTGGTCGTTAAGATCACATTTTTTCCGTGAATCAGTTCTTTCGTATATTCCAAAGGTGAGTTACCCGCATCAAAGCCCGTTATTTTTTTGCAGAATCGTTCTCCTCCAAGAATCATATCCTCATATTGAAGCTGTTTGGCCTGAGGTACGGTTTCAACCGGAATGACACAGGCTGCCCCGTGGGCGAGCGCCGTAACGATGGTGCTGGAAGTTCGAAATACATCAATAACGACAGCACTTCGGTGTACCAGATCTTCAGATCTTACCTCACTGACACTCGCAACGACATCTATACGCAAAGAAATCACCTCCCTAACTTGCTTCTTCCACCTCAATCAATGAAATGGGAGTCTGTTAGCTTACCATATGCACAATGAACAGGGCAGGTGCCTATAGTGAGTAGAAATTCTCTTAATAGAGGTGATATAGACGATTGCTATATTTCCTCTTAATTAATGAAAAAATTGATAGATTCCCGTCATAAAAAACAGGTACAGGCATACATATGGGTTAAGACCAACAAAAACGACCCGGAAGTCGCTCTCAGAAAACGTGCACGAGTTAAGGGGGTGCTTATATGAAATGGCTGGACCTGTTCCCGACTCCATTAAAAACAATATTGGAATATATTCCCCTGCAGCTGCTAGAAACGCTTGAAGAAATAAGAATTCGGGAAGGCAGACCAATGGAGATCAATACCCATGGTGAACATTATTTCGTTACAAAACAAGGTAGCCCGTCTAAGAAGCCAAGTGAAGCGTACAAGCCTTCAAGAGATGACACCTATCGTTTCCTGGATCTAATCAGCAATCATTCCCTTTATACATTGGAAGAAGAATTGAGAAAAGGCTTCATTACAGTTCCAGGCGGACACCGAATTGGACTAGCTGGAAGAACCGTTTTAAAGGGCGGAAAGGTTGAGCACCTGAGAGATATCAGCGGGTACAACATTCGAATTGCGAAGGAAATCAGAGGAGCAGCGGACAGGCTGATGCCACACCTTCTGGACCCTCAGACATCACGAATCAAGCATACTCTCATCCTATCTCCTCCGCAGCAGGGAAAGACAACACTTCTCCGGGATATGTCAAGACAGATCAGTATGGGCAGCAATGAACGAAAGAGCTTTAAGGTCGGCATTGTGGACGAGCGCTCGGAAATAGCAGGCAGCTATAAAGGGGTCCCGACTTTTGATGTGGGTCCGAGAACCGATGTCATGGATGCTTGTCCGAAGGCCGAAGGAATGATGATGCTGATTCGCTCCATGTCACCGGAAGTACTTATTGTAGATGAGATCGGACGGGAGGAAGACGCAGAGGCGATTAAGGAAGCGCTGGGTGCAGGGATATCCGTCATCGCTTCAGCCCATGGAAGAGATATAGCCGAGCTTAAACGCAGACCCGCGCTGCATCAGCTGATGAGTGAAGATTATTTTCAATTAATCGTTATTCTGGATCGCACAGGAAAAAGGTTTCAGTACAAAATCTCCGATATGAGGCACAAGAGTCTGCATCCTCAAGGCATGCATCAGCAAGGAATGACCACAGGAGGCACTTATGCTTAAGCTGATTGGTTCCGTCCTTATTTTATTGTCAGGGACGCTTGCTGGTTTTTATCAAGCGAATCAATTTGCCTCACGACCGAAGCAGATCAGGGAGCTTACATTGATGCTGCAGCGACTTTTGACAGAGATCAATTACAGCTACAGACCTCTTGCCGAAGCCTTGAGTCAAATTGGTAAACAGGCAAGTGAACCGCTTGGGCGTTTGTTTATCTCGGCTGCGGACCATATGAATTCCTCACAAGGCCTGTCGGCCCAAGAGAGCTTCCAGCATGCGATAAATCGCTATTGGAGCCAAACGGCGATGAAGCAGCCGGAAAAAGAAGCGATTCGCCAGCTCAGCTTCAGCCTGGGAACGAGTGACCGGGAAGAGCAGAACAAGCATATCACCCTTGCCATTCAGCAGCTGAATCATGAGGAAGCTTCGGCCCGGAACGATCAAATAAAGTATGAGAAGATGAGCCGCAGTCTTGGACTTCTGGTCGGGGCGCTGATCGTCATCCTGATCTTATAGCGAGGTGCCATTCTCAAATGAATTTAGAAGTAAATGCAATATTTCAGATCGCAGGCATCGGAATTATCATAGCGATGATCCATACGGTGCTCAAGCAAATGGGCAAAGAAGATATGGCACACTGGGTTACCGTAATCGGATTTGTTGTTGTGCTCTTCATGGTCGTTCGCATGCTCGACAATTTGCTTCAGGAGATCAAGTCTATATTCTTGTTCCATTAAAGCAGGCTTAAGGTGAACAAAAGGTGATCATAACATGGAAATTATACAAATCGTAGGACTTGGACTAATCGCAACCATCCTGATCTTGATTGTGAAAGAGCAAAAGCCCATGTTTGCGTTTCTAATTGCAACCACAGCCGGGATTCTCATCTTTCTGTTCGTCATTGGCAAGATTGGCAGTGTTATTGGCGTTCTGGAACGAATGGCAGAGTCCTCAGGAATGGATGAAGTACATCTTAAGACCATTCTCAAGATCATTGGCATTGCTTATATCGCAGAGTTTGGAGCACAAATTGTAAGAGATGCAGGTCAAGAAAGTATTGCTTCAAAAATCGAGCTTGCCGGCAAAGTGTTGATTCTGGTACTGGCCGTACCGATCATCAGCATTATTATCGAAACGGTACTGAAGCTGCTGCCGGTATGAGTGGAGGCGGAGGATAAAGGATGTGATAAATAAGAGCTATCACTGTCAGGATAAACGAATCGTTATCGTATTTGTCATCTGTTTTTTCTTCGCCTTGGGTACGAATGTATTCGCCAGCTCGCCCGTTACAGACTGGGCAGGAGAACAACTGGAGCAGCTGCCCACAGAGCAGGTAGAGAAATATTGGCAGTCACTCATTAATGATTATGGCGGTTTTTTTCCTGAAGGACAGCTGCCCTCCTTCATGGACATGCTCCTTCCTGGAGGAGAAGGACTCAGCCTGAAAAATATATTCAGCGCGATCGGCAGATTCCTGCTCCATGAGATCCTGTTTAACGGAAAGCTGCTGGTCACCATCATTATGCTGAACATTATGAGCATGATTCTAGAAACGCTCCAGACGGCTTTTGAGAAGAGCACGATCAGCAAGGTCGCCTATTCCATCTGTTACATGGTTATCGTCGTCATTTCGATCAACAGCTTCAACGTCGCTATCGGCTATGCAAAGGGTGCCATCGACCAGATGATTGACTTCATGCTTGCGATGATTCCGCTGCTGTTTGCGCTTCTCGCATCCATGGGAAATATCATTACCGTATCGGTGACGCATCCACTGATCGTGTTTATGATTCACACCATCAGTATGGTGATCTATAAGATTGTATTTCCGCTGCTGTTCTTCTCGGCAGTATTGCACCTGGTCAGCTCATTAACTGACAAATTTAAGCTTACTCAGCTTGCGAATCTGCTGCGAATAATCGGCGTGGGGCTGCTCGGTGTGGTCCTGACGATCTTCCTCGGTGTCATATCCGTGCAGGGGGCTACCAGCTCCGTAGCAGATGGCGTGACCATCAGAGCTGCTAAATATGTATCCGGTAATTTCGTTCCTGTTGTGGGGAAGGTGCTCGCCGATGCAACAGATACGGTCATTTCCGCTTCGCTGCTCGTGAAGAACTCGATTGGACTCGCGGGAGTGATCATCATCTTGTTCATATGCGCATTTCCTGCGTTGAAGATACTGACACTGGCACTGATCTATAACGTCGCAGCAGCGATCATGCAGCCACTTGGCAATACACCTATTGTTGGATGCCTCCAAGCGATAGGAAAAAGCTTAATCTATGTATTCGCTGCCCTTGCGGCAGTGAGTCTCATGTTCTTTCTAGCTATCACGATTATGCTGACTGCAGGAAATATGACGGTGATGTTGAGGTGAGAGGATGGAATGGCTCAGCGGCTGGCTCAGGGAATTAATACTGGTGGTGCTTCTCGCCACATTCGTGGATATGCTTCTACCGAACAAATCCATGGAACGATATGTCAAATTAGTGCTGAGTCTGCTTATTCTGCTTACTCTGATTTCACCGATCATCAATTTAATTAACCAGGATTCGAATGAAAGATTAAGTGCCGCCTTAACGGATTGGGGCGGAGGCTCTACAGAGGAGCAGGACATGACACTATCTGAAATTATGGACAAAAGCAGAGAGCTCACACAGCAGCATGAAATGAGTGCCATGGACTGGGCAGCCAATGAGGTTGCGGATCAGATGAAGGCACAGATTGAGCAGGAATCACAGCTGCCCGTAAAGTCGGTTACTGTGCAGCTCGGAGCTCTTGAGAGGTCGGGAAAGAAATCAGGGGAGACCGGGATTACAAGTGTGGAGGTCGCTATTGCTGACACCTATTCAGCGCAACAGGAAGAGCAGCGTCCTCCTGAAGAGACGGATGATGAGCTTGGACCGATCTATATTCAGCCGGTGGAACCAAGTGATATTCAAGTGGATGCATCTGAGACGATGAATGCGGAGGATGACCAAGGAACCACCACAGATGACGAAGCCGTTTCAGCCATGACAATGACAGAGATCAGTCTGATTGAAGAGCTGCTTAAACAGGAATGGGAAGTGAATCCTGAGCGGGTTCGGATTCTTATTCCTTCTACAGATAACCATTTTTGAACTCAGAATGATATAAGCGAGGTGAATATAACATGGGGAAATTAAGAGATCAGTTAAATAAATGGCTTGGATCAGGCGAGGATGGAGCTGCTAAGCGAGGACAAACGTTCCGCTGGTTAATCATTGTCGGGCTGATTGGGGTTGCCATCGTGATCCTTAGCTCCTTTGTTAATGTCAAAGAGATTGAACCAGAGAACGTTGGGCGAGAACCGCCGCAGGAGACCAGTGTACAGTCAGCCTTTGAGTCTTCCGTTAATGAGGCCACCCCTTTTGATACGATCGAAAGATCGTTTGAGGATAAAATGAAAGGAATTCTTGAGCAAATCGTTGGTGTTGGAACGGTGGATATTATGGTGACTATTGACTCTACCGAAGAGATTATCGTTCAGCGTAACATGCAGGACTCCCAGCAAAACACGGAGGAGACCGACGCAAACGGCGGTGAACGAAACATTACCCAATATACACGTAACGGTGAGATTGTGACTTACAATGAATCCGGCGATGAGGTGCCGATCATCACGAAGAAGATCAAGCCTCAGGTGCGAGGGGTACTCGTTGTTGCCAAGGGTGCAGAGAACAAAGTGGTTAAGGACCTTATCGTTGAAGCGGTAGAGAAGGGTCTAAACGTTCCGTCGTACAGAATTTCAGTCGTGCCCAGAAAACAGCAGTAATGCACTAAATTAGTGCCTAATCTTAATCTTGATCCAATGTGGGAGGAATTCAAAAATGAAAAACAAAAGACAAACGATATGGCTCGTATCGATGCTGAGTCTGATGGTTGTTCTATCCGCTTATTATCTATTCACGGATGATTCAGGATCGTCCAATCAGACTGCAGAGTCCGGACAGATGAGTAATGCCGAAGAAGCTTCTGCTCAAAACACACTGGAAGGACTTGTCTTGAACGAAGTTGTAACTGAGGAACCAGCAACAGGCGAGCAAACAGACGAAACAGGAGCACCGGTTAACACTTCGGAAGAACCAGCAGCAACCGGGGAACAAACGGATGCGGCAGCACCAAGCACTGAAGGCACAGGTACAGAGACAGAGGCAGCAACGGAAGAAGCAAAGACAGATGAAGATGTACTGAACCAGCTGGAATCTCAGGATGACCCTAATTCGGCAATCACGGTCTTCGAGAATTATCAATGGGAACGATCTTCAGAGAATAGCAAGCTTTCAAATGAACTGATGGCTGCAGCATCCGATGCGACAAAAACACCGGAAGAAAATGCAAAGGCCTTGGAACAATTGCGTATATTAGAGGAAAAAAATGAGAAAATACTAGGTATTGAGGAACAGCTCTCCCAGCAGTATGCAAACGCTATTGTTCAAGAGGAAGAGGATGAGTACAAAGTGGTTGTGATCAGCGAGAAGCTGGAGGCGATCGATGCTGTAAACATTGTTGATCTGGTCATCAGCGAGCTGGATGTAACACAGGACAAAGTCCGGGTTCAATATGTCAAAGAATAAATAAGCTGCAAGCAAGTTGGGAAGCGCCCAGAATCCCTTAATTCTTGGGCTCTTTCCATTTTTAGTGTTTGTGATATAATACATAAAGTTATGACTGTCCGAGTGAATATGGCAGTATGCCGAAGGAGTGAAAATAACAAATGTTTAAATTAAATGAAATCAAAGAATTAATTAAGGTTATTGACGAGTCTTCCGTACAGGAGCTTGAAATTGAGAATGAAGGGTCCAGACTGACCATTCGTAAACCAGGCAAGACTGAAATTGTCCAAGCAGCGGCTGCGGTCAGTGCTTATCCAGTAACAAGTCAGATTCCGCCTGTACCACAAGCAATCGAAACACCGCCTGCTGCGCCCGTACAGGAACAAGCGACTGCAAACAGCAATTTACATAAAATTGTGTCTCCGATGGTCGGTACGTTCTACTCTGCACCTTCCCCTGAAGCTGGCGTTTTTGTCAATGTTGGCAGCAAGGTTACAGAGAAGTCAACCGTTTGTATTGTGGAAGCGATGAAGCTGATGAATGAAATTGAAGCTGACGTGAAAGGCGAGATTGTAGAAATTCTTGTACAGAATGGACAGCTCGTTGAGTATGGTCAGCCTTTGTTCTTGGTCAAACCGGAGTAAGCTCCTGTTGGTGAAATGACTATAGATAGCAGCTTTTAATAGGTCAATGCTCCAAAGGAGGATATGGTAATCATGAAATTTCAAAAAATATTGGTAGCAAACCGCGGAGAAATCGCCGTTCGGATTATTAGAGCTTGCAGGGAAATGGGTATTGCAACGGTAGCTGTTTACTCAGAACCGGATCGTGACGCACTCCATGTCAGACTTGCAGATGAAGCTTATTGCATCGGACCGACTTTATCCAAGGACAGCTACCTTAACATAACTAATATTATGAGCGTAGCCACATTAACTGAATGTGACGCAATTCACCCTGGCTACGGTTTTTTGGCTGAGAATGCAGATTTTGCGGAGATTTGTGAATCCTGCAATGTTGCCTTTATCGGCCCTTCCGCTGATGCCATCACGAAGATGGGGGACAAAGCGGTAGCCAAACAAACGATGAAGGATGCGGGTGTTCCTGTCATTCCGGGCTCTGATGGTCTCGTGGAGAGTGTCGAAGAAGCAGTTATGATCGCCAGAGATATCGGTTATCCTGTAATTATTAAGGCGACTGCAGGCGGCGGAGGTAAAGGAATCCGAATTGCTGAAGACGAGGAAGATCTTGTGAAGCAGATCGTGGCAGCACAGCAGGAAGCCCAGAAGGCTTTTGGCAACGCTGGTGTCTATCTGGAGAAGTTTTTGACGGGAATGAAGCATGTTGAGATTCAGATCATTGCTGACAAGCATGGACATGCGGTTCATTTAGGGGAGAGAGATTGCTCAATCCAGCGCCGAAGACAGAAGCTTATTGAAGAAGCGCCTTGTCCAGTATTGGACCCAGAAACACGTACGAAGATGGGTGATGCCGCCGTACGTGCAGCACTTGCTGTCGATTACTGTGGAGCGGGTACACTGGAATTTCTCCTCAGCCCGAACGGTGAGTTCTACTTCATGGAGATGAATACACGTATTCAGGTTGAGCATCCGGTCACCGAGATGGTCACAGGGATTGACCTGATTAAGGAAATGATTTCAGTCATTGAAGGAAGCCCGCTCTCCTTTGCACAGGAGGATGTCGTCATTGACGGGTGGTCCATTGAATGCAGAGTCAATGCAGAGGATCCGAGCCGTAACTTCATGCCTGCACCGGGTAAGATTGATTTCTATCTTGCACCGGGTGGACCTGGTGTACGGGTAGACAGCGCAGCATATCAAGGCTACAGCATTCCGCCTTTCTATGATTCCATGATTGCCAAGCTGATCGTGTGGGCACCGACTCGTGATGAAGCGATCGCGAAGATGAAGCGCGCCTTGTCCGAATTTGCTGTAGAGGGCATCCCTACGACGATTCCTTTCCATCAAAGACTGCTTGATCATCCGGCCTTCTCCAAAGGTGACTTTGATATCAAATTCTTAGAGGAAAATGAAATTTAAATTTGGCAAGCTTGTTTGTCATAAAGTCCCTCGAATGCTATAGTATGAATAATAAGTACGCATGTCTTTCTTGTGGACGAGGAAACTTACTATTGAAAGGTGTGTTAAATGAGATGAGCACAGTGCCGACTGAATTTGAGAGAACGGACATTGGCGAGATCCAAATTGCGCCGGAAGTCATTGAAGTCATTGCTGGACTTGCAACCCTTGAGGTTGGCGGCGTGGCTGGCATGAGCGGTGGTTTTGCAGGTGGATTTGCTGAATTGCTAGGACGTAAGAACCTCTCAAAAGGCGTCAAAGTTGAAGTAGGCCAGCGCGAGGCTGCTGTTGATGTTTCTGTAATTATTGAATATGGACATCGTATTCCGGAAGTCGCTTCCGCAATTCAGCAGAATGTTAAGCGCTCGATTGAGAATATGACAGGACTTACGGTCGTCGAAGTAAACGTTCAGATTCACGATGTTCAATTCAAGAATCAAGAGAAGCTTGACGATCAACCTGAGATCAGCCCTCAGCGCGTGAAATAAAATGATCTGAAACTTATAAACCCCCGGCGTCATGCGCCAGGGGTTTAGTCCATCTTTTTTATACTAGTTGTTGATGTTGGGAGGTTGAATACGTTCGTGGCTAAAATACTGGACAGGCTTCTGTTATTTTTATACAGTTTAGTTGTTGGTGTAGTATCTGTAATTATCATCCTCCTGTTTAGCGGACTTGTGCCTGATTTGGATATGTATATTCAGAATGAACAGATGCTCATGGCAGTCATTCTGACTGTGGCGATCATCTTGTTTCTGCTTAGTATCCGTTTCTTCTATATTTCTGTACGTAGGGACCATAACACTTATCCTTCGGTTGATCAGAAGACGGAATATGGGGATATTCAAATATCCATGGAGACGATTGAAAATCTGTGTCTGAAAGCTTCATCCAAATTCCGTGGCGTGCGTGAGGTGAAATCGCGTATCCAGGTCGCCCAGTCTGGTCTTGAAATTACAATCCGTGCTGTAGTTGACGGTGAAAGTTCCATTCCGGAGCTGACAAGCGAGCTTCAAAAGGCAGTACATGATCATGTACAAGACATTACTGGGATTCCGGTAGCAGTCGTATCGGTATACATCGCCAATCTTGTGCAATCACCGAACTATAAGAGCCGAGTGGAATAGAGGTGGTTGATGGATGCCGTGGAAGGAAATCTGGGACAGTTATAAAGGCCGGATTTTAGGCATTGCCGGTGGAATTTTTTTAGGTATTATTTATTTGATGGTTGGTTTTTGGGATATGTTGTTCTTTGCACTCGTGGTGTTTATCGGATATACGCTTGGCAGAAGAAGCGATCAGAAGTTTAGCAACGTCATTCCATGGCGCAGCTGGCTTGACTATCTGCTTAATGTTTGGCGTCCCTTCAAATGAACCCTGTGATATGCTTTTCTTACTCCAAAAAAGAGCTGCAGTCTTCATGCCCGTTTTTGGGAAGAATAGCATAAGCACAGGTTTTTTTGTGTGAAGAATACATTGTAAATCACGGATAGATTAGATATGAAAGCAGGAGGCAGGAAATGAAAAGACGTTTGGCAAGGGAAATCGTGGTTCAAAGTCTGTATCAGATGGAAATGAATGAGGTCGAGGCGAAGGCTGCAGTGGATATGCTGTTTGAGGAAGCTGCAGAAGAAAATGAAGGTGAAGTGGTTATCAAGAATGAGGCGGTAATGCATGCCTATGTGCTAGAGCATGTACGCGGCATCTGGGAGAACAAAGAAGCACTCGACAGTCTGCTGGCTGATTATCTGAAGGGCTGGCAGGTCAGCCGTTTGTCCCGCGTAGACCGCCAAATTCTGAGACTGGCTGCTTACGAGATGTTGTATCGTGAGGACGTCCCTGCCAAGGTAGCGGTAAATGAAGGGATTGAGCTCTCTAAACATTTTGGAACAGATGAGTCTGGGAAATTTGTAAATGGGGTATTAGGAAAAATGATTCAGGATGTTGAAGCTCTGAAGGCTCGTGTTAAATAATAGTGTACGATGATTCTAATGCATAACGATTGTTTATAAAGTTTGGATCCAAGGGAGAGAAGAGACATGACGGCAACAATTATTAGCGGAAAGCAAATTTCAGAAGATATTCGAAATTCGATTACAGAAGAAGTTCAGCAGCTGAAGGCAAAAAATATTGTGCCAGGTCTGGCCGTGGTACTGGTCGGCGAAGATCCTGCATCACAAGTGTATGTTCGCAATAAGGAAAAAGCATGCCATGATTTGGGCTTCTATTCAGAGGTTCACCGTCTACCAAGTGATACAAGTGAAGAGGATCTTCTTGCTCTTGTTGACAAACTGAATCGTCAAATGAGCATTAACGGTATTCTGGTTCAATTGCCTCTTCCGGGTCATATTGATGAGAAGAAAGTAATCAATGCCATTGCGGTTGAAAAAGATGTGGATGGGTTCCATCCTGTCAATGTGGGCAATCTGGTAATTGGGGACGATAGTCTTCTGCCATGTACACCTGCGGGCGTTATTGAGATGATCAAACGTACAGGAATTGAGATTGCAGGCAAGCACGCTGTTGTGATCGGACGCAGTAACATTGTCGGCAAACCGGTATCACTACTCCTTCAGCGTGAGAACGCTACGGTGTCGATGTGTCATTCTCGTACCTCAAATATGAAAGAAATTGCACGTCAGGCTGATATTCTTGTTGTCGCTATTGGACGGGCTAATTTCATCGATGCAAGCTACATCAAGGAAGGTGCCGTTGTTATAGATGTAGGAATGAATCGGCTTGAGAACGGAAAGCTTGCAGGCGATGTGGATTTTGCGAGTGCTAGTGAGGTGTCTGGACCCATTACCCCTGTTCCAGGCGGAGTTGGCCCTATGACAATAACGATGCTGATGCAGAATACGCTGCTGTCCGCTAAGCGTGCTCATGGTCTTGTCTAAAAAGGAGTGATTCCTCTGGCTGAAGAGCGCATTTATTCAATTAAAGATTTGAATCGATATATACGAATGAAGCTGGAATCTGATTCTGTCCTGACAGATGTATGGATTCGTGGTGAAATCTCCAATTTCACACATCATTCCAGCGGGCATATGTACTTTACACTGAAGGATGAAGGCAGCCGGATTAAGTCTATCATGTTTGCGACGCACAATCGCAGGCTGCCCTTCATTCCAAAGGAAGGCGCCCGTGTCATTGCACGGGGCAATGTGTCCGTATATGAACGGGATGGACAATATCAATTCTATGCAACACATATGCAGCCTGACGGGATTGGCAGCCTGTATATGGCATATGAGCAGTTAAAACAGAAGCTGGACGAGGAAGGTTTGTTTGCGGCTGGACGCAAGCGGCCTCTGCCCCGCTATCCTAAATCCATAGGCGTGATTACCTCACCGACTGGAGCGGCAGTGAGAGATATTATTACGACTATCACTCGCCGTTTTCCACTGGCTGAGGTTTATTTATATCCTGTGCTTGTCCAAGGCAAGACGGCCGCACCTTCAATCGTACGTGCACTTGATCTAGTCAATGAGATGGCAGAAGTTGACGTCATCATTGTCGGGCGTGGCGGCGGCTCATTAGAGGAGCTGTGGGCCTTTAACGAAGAAATGGTAGCAAGAGCGATTGCAAGATCCGAAATTCCGGTTATTTCTGCAGTCGGTCATGAGACGGATTTTACGATTGCAGATTTTACCGCAGATGTGAGAGCAGCCACACCGACAGCTGCCGCAGAGCTAGCCGTGCCCCATCAGATGGAGCTGAAGGAACAACTCGCTGGTTATCAGCGTAGGCTGAATCAGAGCTTGATAACAAGAGCCAAGCACAATCGAGATAAGCTTGAACGTTTATCCAAGTCTCCGGTTCTCATGAATCCGCGTAGAAGTCTGGTGCAGCATACGGAAAGGCTGGATCAGCTCCATATGAGGTTAATTAGGGCGATGGATTCTCGCAAAAGGTTTGCAAGAGAGAAGCAGGAACGGATGCGGATCTCACTCGTTCGTTTTAACCCCTCTGCACAGGTGTCTTCCGCGAAGAAGGAGATTTTGTCATACAAGAAACAGCTAGAGACGGCGATGACATCTCTTGTGAAGGTGAGTAGGCAGCAGCTGCACGGAAATATGAGGCATCTCGATGCACTGAGTCCGCTGAAAGTTATGTCAAGAGGCTACAGCCTTGTATATGATGAGCAGGATAAAAAGTTAGTGAAATCAACCAAAGAGGTGGCTCCAGGTGACTTGGTCAAAATTAAACTGGTCGATGGGCAGCTTGCCTGCCAGGTCTGGGAGATAAAGGAGGCAAATGAAGATGGCAAATGAGCAGGAGCTGAATTTTGAAGCTGCGATGGCCGAGCTTGAAGAAGTTGTGAACCAGCTCGAACGGGGAGACGTTCCCCTTGAGCAGGCGATCGAGCTGTTCCAAAGAGGGATGAAACTGTCTCAAATGTGCAACCAGAAGCTCGAACAAGTGGAACGTAAGATAGAAATGATCGTAGAAGAGGATGGAGAGTTTCGAAAGCAGCCTTTTGGAGGTAATGAAGATGAAGGCGGTGTCTCTTTGTGACTAGACCATCCATAGAATTGTATATTCAGGATGTCGCCGACTTGATGGCGCGAGAGCTGAGAACCGTTTTTCCTGAAGCTTGGGATATTCCTGAGCATTTAAAAGAATCGATGCAGTATTCGCTGATGGCCGGAGGAAAGAGACTTCGCCCAGCGCTTGTAATCGCAGCATGTGAAGCATTTGGCGTGGAGCGGGAAGCCGCTCTGCCCGTTGCTGCTGCCGTAGAGATGATACATACGTACTCTTTGATTCACGATGATTTGCCCGCCATGGATAATGACGATTATCGCAGGGGACGTTTGACCAATCATAAGGTATACGGGGAAGCGATGGCTATTCTTGCAGGTGATGCACTCCTCACCCATGCTTTTTACAGCGTGATTCAGGCAGCTCGCAAGTTCAATATTCCATCAGATCGCGTACTCACTATTGTGGAGGAGCTCTCTATTCATGCAGGTGCACGAGGTATGGTCGGAGGACAGGTGGCTGATATGGAGGGCGAGCAGGGGATGACTTCCTTATCACAGCTTGAATACATTCATCTTCATAAGACGGGCGACCTCATCATCTTCTCCCTCATGGCTGGAGGCAGAATTGGAGGGGCAGATGATGTACAGCTGGAGGCGCTTCGTTCGTTCGGCAGAGACCTTGGTCTTGCCTTCCAGATTCAGGATGATATTCTCGATCTAATCGGAGATGAGCAGAAGCTGGGCAAGAAGACACAGAGTGATGTGAACCAGCAAAAAGTAACTTATCCGTTCTTTATAGGTATGGATCAGTCCATGGCTGAGGTGGAGCGGTTAACGTCTTCTGCAAAAGAAGCGCTGATTACGGGACAGATTCCTGATCCATCTCGACTGCTGGAATTGGCGGATTATTTGATGAAGAGAGATCATTAGTCGTCAAGCGAAAGCATAGACATCAATTCACCTCTAACTGGCGAAATTTATGATTTAAAGTGGATTGTGGTATAATGTAGCCTATGACAATAACTAATTTACAAAAAATTATGAAGGAAAGCGGGGGGTTCACGTGCTCCTTCCACAAATTAAGGGACCAAACGATCTGAAAACATTATCTGTGGATGAACTTGTTTCATTATCGGGGGAGATTCGTCAGTTCCTGATAGAAACAATTTCTCGTACAGGAGGGCACCTGGCATCCAATTTGGGAGTGGTAGAGCTTACGATCGCCCTGCACTACGCTTATAATAGCCCTAAGGATAAAATGATATTTGATGTAGGCCACCAGGCTTACGTTCATAAAATATTGACTGGACGTATGGACAAATTTGACACGCTCAAGAAGTATAAGGGTCTGTCAGGTTTTGTTAAGCGTAATGAAAGTGAACATGATGTCTGGGAAGCTGGACACAGCAGTACTTCCTTGTCAGCTGCCATGGGAATGGCTTATGCAAGGGATCTCAAAGGCGAGGACAACAAGGTTATCGCAATTATTGGGGACGGAGCCCTGACTGGCGGTATGGCTTTTGAAGCGTTGAACCATATCGGACATGAACAGAAGAAGCTCATGGTCATTCTGAACGATAATGAGATGTCTATTGCTCCTAACGTTGGAGCTATGCATAACTATTTGAGCAAGATCCGATCGGACAGACATTATTTGAAAGCCAAGGATGAAGTTGAGCTTGTATTGCGTAAGATTCCGGCAATCGGAGGTACACTTGCGAAGTCTGCAGGCCGGCTCAAAGACAGCTTGAAATATATGATGGTTCCGGGTGTATTATTTGAAGAACTAGGCTTTACTTATCTAGGACCGGTTGACGGGCATGATATGTCTAAGCTGATCGAGACCTTCAGACAGGCGGACAATGTCAATGGCCCGGTATTCGTTCACGTTCTGACCACCAAAGGCAAGGGATATAAACCGGCTGAGGCCGATTCCTTCAAATGGCACGGTATTTCGCCGTATAAGATCGAATCAGGACAAGTGCTTAAATCCGTAGGCAATCCCATGTATACCGACGTATTTGGAGAAACACTCATTGAGCTCGCTAGAGAAGATGAGCGGATCGTCGCTGTTACTCCGGCCATGCCGGGAGGTTCAGGACTCATTCCATTCAGCAAGGAATTCCCTGAACGGATGGTTGATGTTGGGATCGCGGAACAGCATGCAGCAACGATGTGTGCAGCGCTGGCAATGGAAGGATTAAAGCCGGTATTTGCAGTTTACTCGACCTTCATGCAGCGTGCATATGATCAGATCGTCCATGATATTTGCCGACATAATGCGAATGTGATGTTTGCAATTGATCGGGCTGGCTTTGTCGGCTCGGATGGCGAAACGCACCAAGGTGTTTATGATGTGGCGTTCTTACGTCATATTCCAAATATCGTGGTGATGATGCCGAAGGATGAGAATGAGCTGAGACATATGATGAAGACAGCGCTGGATTATAATGAGGGTCCAATTGCTTATCGATATCCAAGACTGAATGGATTGGGTGTACCGCTTGATCCAGAGCTGAAGTCCATTCCGATTGGTTCGTGGGAGACTCTGCGGCAAGGGGAGAATTACGCGATCATTGCAGCTGGACCTATGATTCCAATTGCGGAAGAAGCGGCAGAGCTGCTGAAACGTGAGGGAATGCAGGTAAGTGTCATTAATGCCAGATTCTTTAAACCACTGGATCAAGAGATGCTGGTATCCTTACATGCGAACGACACGAAAATGATCGTGCTGGAAGAAGCATCTGCAGCGGGGAGCCTCGGAAGCAGTATTCTTGAATTCTATTCAGAAGCAGGGCTGTACGACACCAAGATTCACATCATGGGAATCCCGGATGAGTTCATCGAGCACGGAAGTGTCAAGGAGCAGCGTGAGGAAGTGGGGCTTACGGTACAGGCGGTTATTGAAGAGATGCGGAAGCTGAAGCTTGAGTTCGCCTATGATCTTCCAAAGACCAGCACACCTTCATGATGAATGTGTTTCCGTAAAAATTTAGAAGATGAAATGATATAAACCAAGCCCGAGAATTATAGAGTCCAATAAGGGCAGTTATGCTCATATTGGGCTCTATAGCTATGTGGTTTAATCTACACGACAGGAGAAATTATGTCAGTTCCCAAAGAAAGAATGGATGTCCTGCTGGTAGAGCAGGGATATTACGAAAGCCGCGAGAAGGCCAAGGCAGCAATTATGGCAGGTCTGGTCTATGCCAATGAAGAACGCATTGAGAAACCAGGAATGAAAATTCCCCGTGAGGCTGTCATTCGAGTGAAAGGCGCAGTACATCCTTATGTGGGGCGCGGAGGACTTAAGCTGGAAAAAGCAATTCGTCAATTCCATATTGAGATGAAAGGGCGAACGATGCTTGATATTGGTTCTTCAACAGGCGGGTTTACAGATTGTGCACTGCAGCATGGTGCATCACATGTGTATGCGATCGATGTAGGTTACAATCAATTGGATTGGTCGCTTCGCAACCATCCACAGGTCACGGTTATGGAAAGAACCAATTTTAGGTATGTGACACCTGAGCATTTGACAGGTCCTGTACCGGATACCGCGAGCATTGATGTATCCTTCATCTCTTTAAAGATTATACTTCCACCTCTTATTCAGCTGCTTAAGCAGCCGGCTGATATTGTAGCCTTGATCAAGCCGCAGTTTGAGGCGGGAAGAGAAAAAGTTCCGAAGACAGGGGTTGTCAAAGATCCCAAGGTCCATGCAGAGGTTCTGCGTTCTATTCTCGAATACGGAAGTGAGCTTGGCCTGGCATTGTCTGATTTGACATTCTCGCCGATTACAGGTGGAGAAGGAAATATTGAGTTTTTGGCCCATTGGCGTCTTGGTGGAGAAGATGTGGAATCTGCGGGACCTGATATTGATCATCTGATTGAGGCCGTGGTTAACGAAGCGAGCCATACCTTTCATTGAAACTCATCTTTTTTAGATGGGTTTCTTTTGCTGGATTCATAAAACCAGCGCATTTCCTAAATTCACAAGAGGATATTTTTTCTGGTTAACGAATATCTCCTTGTGAGAGGTGAGATGGATGGAAGGCCAATATGATAAATTTGTTATCGCTTTTCTCGGGATCATTATTGTATTCTGGGTGTTGTATGGCATTCGCAGATGGCTACAGGAGCCGGTTCCTGAACAGCTGCCAGAGCTTGTACTCAATGAAGAAATTCAAGAGCATCCCGCACTCGAAATTTTGGAAAGAGAAGGTTATGAGGTCATTGGGGGAAGACTTAAAGTCCCGCTGACCTTCCAGGTAGATAAACAGACTCTGTACAGTCGGCTGTTCATTGATTACGTGGCAGAGAAAGAAGATGAGGTGTTCATTGTGAAGACCTCGAGAAGCCGGATGCCGCAGGAATGGACAGGCTCTGGACTTAGAGACCGCCTGCTGCCCTATTTGCTGCTGTACCCGAACTGTAACGGTTTACTGTATGTAGATACGGACGATAATAACTTGAAGCTAATCACGCTTATAGATGAAGATGATTATATTTGGGAGCATGAAGACGAATATTAATTTATAGCATAATTGGATGGAGGCAAGTATGAAGGGACAACGACACATCAAAATCAGAGAAATAATTAGTCAAAATGACATTGAGACTCAGGATGACCTTGTCGAGGCATTACGGCAGGCAGGTTATCAGGTAACTCAGGCAACTGTATCTCGTGATATTAAGGAATTGCTGCTCATAAAAATTCCGACCGACGATGGAAGGTATAAATATTCACTCCCTACGGACCAGAGATATAACCCAGGACAAAAATTGAAACGGGCCCTGGTTGATAATTTTCTCAGCGTCGATTATACAACAAATCTGGTGGTCATGAAGTTTTTGCCAGGCACGGCCAATTCGGTGGCCGCACTTCTTGACAGCATTGAGTGGCCGGAAATTATGGGTACGATCAGCGGTGATGATACCATCCTGGTAATATGCAGAAATGAAGAGAACAGCAAAACGGTTATCAATCAAATCATGAGTTACATTTCTTAATCAAAATTTCAAAAAAACAGACGAACGTATGTTTCTTTTTGGTGAGAAATAGTGTAAAGTATACATCGAAGATGAAAATAGCAACAGGTGTTCCCTTCCCTGTAGAAGGGCTGCCACAGTTATCATTGGAGGTGTTGGAACATGCTTTCCACATTATCAATCCGAAATTTAGCCGTTATTGAAGCAGTTGATGTACATTTTCATTCAGGATTTCACGTGTTGACCGGGGAGACGGGCGCAGGTAAATCAATTATTATAGATGCTTTGGGACTGATTGCAGGAGGACGAGGCTCCGCAGATTTAATCCGCTATGGCTGTGACAAGGCCGAGATGGAGGCCTTATTTGAGCTTTCTGCTCATCACCCCGTATGGAACACGCTTACCGAGCTCGGAATACAGGCGGAGCCGGATGAACATCTGGTTATTCGCCGTGAGCTTACAGTTTCCGGTAAGAGCGTATCCCGGATCAATGGTCAGCTCGTGAATCTGACAATGCTTCGCGAAATCGGAGAACAATTAATTAATATCCATGGACAGCATGAGCACCAGAGTTTACTTAGAGCAGAGAAGCATTTAGGTCTGCTCGATACATACGGAGAAACGATCATTCGACCCATCAAGATAAAGTATAGTGAGCAATACAGAGCTTTTGTCAAAGTAGAGAAGGAGCTTAGACAGCTTCAGGAATCCAGTCAAAAAGCATATCAAATGCTTGATATGTATCGATTTCAGCTGGAAGAAATTGCAGCTGCGAGCCTTGTTCCCGGTGAAGATGAATCCCTCGCCGAAGAAAGGGTCAAACTATCTCATAGCGAAAAGATGATGGATTCGGTATCAGGTGCGTATGAGCTGCTTCATGGTTCACAGGGACTCGAAGCCGTGAGCTACGCGATCTCGAAGCTCGAAGATATTAATGAATATGATCACAAAGGTATTCATCCCATACTGGAACAGCTTCAATCTGCATTTTATCAACTGGAGGATGCGGCATTTCAGCTGCGGAGCTACCGGGATGGGATCGAATTTAATCCTGTTCGGTTATCGGAGGTCGAAGAGCGCCTTAATATGATTACCGGATTGAAGCGTAAATATGGTGAAAGTGTAGAATCCATACTTCAGTATTATGTTCAGATTGAACGGGAAACCGATCATTTGGAAAATAAAGATGAACGCTTAGAGAAACTGCTTGCAGAGCGTAATCAATTATTAGAGGGATTATTGGAAACTGCAGAAGAGATGAGTGAGGCACGCAAAATTTGTGCTGAAGAGCTGTCCAATCAGGTGGAGCGTGAGCTCAAGGATCTGCAAATGGAGCGAACTACAATGCGTGCCCAGATTTCCATTATGGAAGATCCCAAGGGTGTGGAATGGAAAGGGAAGCGCATTCGAATAACCAAGCATGGAATAGACAATGTAGAGTTTCTCATTTCAGCTAATCCTGGAGAGCCCCTAAGACCATTAGGCAAAATTGCATCCGGAGGTGAAATGTCGCGTATTATGCTGGCTCTAAAAAGCATATTTGCACGCCACGATCAAATACCGGTTCTCATATTTGATGAAGTTGATACAGGTGTCAGCGGCAGGGCAGCTCAGTCGATTGCTGAGAAATTGTTTATTTTGTCCTCAACATGCCAAGTGTTCTCAATAACACATTTACCTCAAGTTGCATGTATGGCAGATCATCAATATCTCATTGAGAAGAATGTCCACGATGAACGGACAATGACGCAGGTCGAGTCCTTATCAGAACAGGGCAGAGTGACAGAGCTTGCCCGTATGCTGGGCGGTGTTGAAATTACAGAAAAGACATTGCATCATGCTCAAGAAATGCTGAAACTTGCTGAAGCCAAAAAAGGGGCATAACTGCTGTTCGGAACAATGATTGACAGTAATAAAAGGACCTGGCCAAGGTTATGTTATAGTTACGCAATTGGCGACCACCTTTCGTCAAGCGAACGAAGCAAAGGGAGCGTGACAGCCACTTGAAGCCTAGCCTTGGAAAGAAACTAATCGGTCTTATTGTTGTCTTCTCTATCTGTCTTATTGGACAGACCCTATTGCCCGTATTTAGTTACGCATCTTTGCCGGATGAGCTTCATCTGTTTGCCGGACGCGAAACGGATCTTAAAGTAGCAGCTCCAGTCGATGCAAGTGTGTCTGAACATCCTGAAGTTCTGCAAGTCAATCTCAGTAAGAATGGCGGCGGTCTTAAGGATGAATCCAAGTCCCACTCTGTTCATCTGTATCCGCAGCGTGAAGGTGCGACCAAGCTTACTTGGAAGCTATTTGGCAAAATTCCGTTCAAAACAACGGATGTCACGGTCGTTCCTGATCTCAAGGTTGTGCCAGGCGGCCAAACTATTGGTGTCAAAGTAAAATCAGCAGGGATATTAGTGGTGGGTCATCATTTGGTTCATTCCGCTAATAAGACACCGATATCTCCTGGCGAAACCGCGGGTATTAAGCTCGGTGATTTGATTACCCATATGAATGGAAAATCGTTAACTGGGGTCAATGGAGTGGCAGATGCAGTTCTTGAAGCTGGGAAGTCTAAGAAGCCTATTGAGATTACGCTAACTCGTCAAGGAAAAGTGATGAAGACCAAGCTTACACCAGCATTTGACGAAGAAGATCAGGCATGGCGGCTTGGACTCTACATTAGAGATTCAGCAGCTGGTGTAGGGACTTTAACCTTCTATGCTCCCGATCAAGGTGTATATGGAGCATTAGGTCACGTAATTACGGACATGAACACACAAACTCCGATTGTTGTGGGTAGTGGAGAGATTGTCCAATCCAATGTTACCTCGATATCCAAGAGTGAATCTGGAGATCCTGGAGAGAAGAGAGCTCATTTCTATAAAGAGAGCAAGATTCTCGGTAACATTGAGCGCAATACTCATTTCGGTATTTTTGGCAAAATGTCAGATAATCCAGAGCACAGCCTATATGGTAAACCGATTCCTGTTGCCTTTGCTCATGAAGTGAAAGAAGGTCCAGCAGAAATTCTTACTGTTGTCGACGGGCAGAAGGTTGAACGCTTTACAGTCGATATCGTTCATGTATCAGATCAGTCGCAGCCTGCAACCAAAGGGATGGTTATTCGAATTACAGATAAACGTCTCATTAACAAAACAGGTGGAATTGTTCAAGGCATGAGTGGAAGCCCGATTGTGCAGAATGGGAAATTGATTGGCGCGGTTACTCACGTGTTCGTGAACGACCCAACGTCAGGATATGGGTGTTTTATTGAATGGATGCTGCAGGATGCTGGTGTGGTCATTCCTCAGAAAAAACAAACAACGAATCTTAAGGCTAGTTAGAGCCTTAAGATTTTTTTGTCGAAATAATAAGAACTTCATCATAAATTGAAATAAAATACAATATTATAAATCAACGCATATAAAAAATAAAGAAAAATAATTTTCGACAGAAGGATTTTCCTCCCCTATGTCGAAAATCTAAAGAGGTAAGGGAATGACAAATCAATAATTGTCTAAGGGAGGAAATACACTTGCAAAAAATCGAAGTATTATTGGCTGACGATAACAGAGAGTTCACGAATCTGCTGGCTGAATATATATCGGAGCAAGAGGATATGGAGGTAACGGGAATCGCTTATAATGGCGAGGAAGTTCTTCAGCTGCTTAGTGACGGAAGAACCGTTCCTGACGTTTTGATACTTGATATTATTATGCCGCATTTGGATGGCCTTGGTGTTCTGGAGCGTTTGCGCGAGATGGATTTGTCACCGCAGCCTAAAGTGATTATGTTAACTGCATTTGGTCAGGAGAACATAACGCAAAGAGCTGTTCAATTAGGAGCTTCGTATTACATTTTGAAACCATTTGATATGGAAGTGTTGGCAAATCGTGTTCGTCAGCTCATTGGTACTCAAACCATTACAAGCAGCAGCTCACAAGTAATCTCCTCCTCCAACAAGTCAAATGTCGTTCCAATCGGAAAAACAAAAAATCTGGATGCAAGCATTACATCGATTATTCATGAGATTGGTGTGCCTGCTCACATCAAAGGCTATCAGTATTTGCGTGAAGCGATTACGATGGTTTACAACAACATCGAGATCTTGGGCGCAATTACCAAAACATTGTATCCTGCGATCGCTGAGAAATTCAAAACAACACCATCCCGAGTCGAGCGAGCTATACGTCATGCGATTGAAGTCGCTTGGACAAGAGGGAATATTGATTCCATAAGTCATTTATTTGGTTACACCATCAACATCAGCAAATCCAAGCCAACGAACAGCGAATTCATTGCGATGGTGGCGGATAAGCTGAGAATCGAACATAAAGTGTCTTGAAAGGATAAAGATAGATAAATAAGTAGTGCATATGATCTGTTATGGTTTTCCTTGTCCTGAGATAGACGTAAATGAATAAATATACATGCGCTTGCCGAAATTGGAGGTAGGCGCTTTTTCTAGGGAAAAGACACAGGGGAGCGAGGGTACGCTGATGATGTATATGATGATTAGCGTTGCGGTCGTTATTATAATCATTACTGTCCTGAGATGGAAGAAGAGGCAGCGAGCCAAGTTAAGGAGCAATGTCATTTACTTGAAGAATGTTCGGAAACAGCGTACATTACAAAAGTGCTCCAAATGTAATAAAAAAGGTGAGCTTCGATTTTACTCAGACCCAAGTGGAAATGTTACCGGTATGTGTAAAGAGTGTAAGGGGAATTCAAACACTCAAAAAATGCTTCCGCTATGACAATTAACCACATAAGGAGCGTTATGGTATTATTGGTGGTTATTACATTACATTTTGCTTTGCTTTCGTTTTACAATTGTAGTACATTAGCAGAGAATAAGGAGGATTCTAATGTACTCAAGTAGACAAGACGATACGTTATACATCATGACATACACACTAAGCAGCGGAATTAAGGGGACCGTTCCTTTGTCTAGCAAGCAAATTCAGGATTGGCTCCAATGCTATAAAAGCGATACGAAATTCATTGCTGAGATTGGTAAAGAGTTCTTTGGATTGAATCCAACACTCGTATCGGATTTTAAAGTTCATAATCAATTTTCAGATTATCAGAATGTGATCATGCCGGTACAACAGGACAATATGGATCGTTTATCTACCGCATATCGCGCGAACGAAATTCTGATGAAAATTGATTGCAAATGCGGAACCGCTTATGTAACGGAATCTCCTTATAAGCGAACGAAGTGGTACTGCACTAAATGTAAGGAAATTGTATTCCTCGATATGAAGAAGGGCATGGTGGAAACGTCACGAGGAGATGCATATTACATGACCAATAAATATTTCGTGACAAGAGAATAGCCATGCGAGTCCAATATGGTGATGAGGCTTGTCCGACAGCCGAAATATAAAAAGGAGTGACCGACATTTCATACGGACACTCCTTTTTATTAGGTGCTGCTTCTCATTCTAATCGAAGTTTGATGCAAAGCGAGTATTTGCCTATTTCCCCTAATGGATATCTAGCACTTTACCTTATGGGGAGGTACGAAGCATTTTCTGCATCTCGGCTCATAGGCTTCTGAATCCCCGATCATGATGACCGGTCCGAGTGTCACAGGCTCTCCATTGACAATTCTTTGAGTGAATACGGCCTCAGGACTTCCGCATACCGCACAAAAGGCAGTTAACTTTTCAATGTCATCGGAAATAGCCAGTAATCCGCCGATATAGCCGAACTCCTTTCCACGATAATCCATATTTAATCCATCGACGATGACATGCTTTCCACAGTAGGCCAGTTCCTCCACAATATCCATAATTTCACGGCTGAAAAACTGTACTTCATCAAAAGCAACCACATCAGCATCCTCGGTTTCGGTCATGATCTGTTTTATAATTTTAGGAGTCAGCTGTTTAGGAATGGCGATGGCAGGCAGCTTATAACCAATTCGGCTTACGATTTCATTAACTTCAAAACGATCATCTTCTGCGGGCTTATAAGCGACAACTTTGCGTCGGCCATATTTAATTAATTTTTGACAGCGTCGAATAAGCTCACCTGATTTCTCGCTGAACATGGGACCTGTAATGACAGTAATGCGACCTTTAGGCACGGTAATAATCTTCCTCTCTCTGTTACTATTCCGCTATAAATATGATTAATTTGAATTCAGTTAAGTATAGGTATCAAAAAAAGTGCCACTCTAGATTAACACATTCAAATGCATTGAAGCCACTTTTTTATCATCATTTAGGAAGTAATACTTGGAAGTGAAGCATACCCCATGGTATTGTTTTAAAGTTGAGGTGAAATAACAATGAATAATGATAAGAATGTACAGAGGCTGCGAGAGAAGTATGAGCAGCTACGTGATCATGCTGAGCTGACAGAGCCGGCTGTCAAGCTGTTTGAAGAAATACTGGGCGAGCTGGAGCACACGGCAGGTCAGAATGAACGACTGCGGAAAGTGATTCTCAAGCAATCCGGAAGCAGCCATAGAATGAACTCGAAATTGCGGGATGCTCTGATGGAGTAAAGAGTGTAAATAAAAAATCTCTTCCTTGTAGAAGAGACGAAGATGGAGCTCTATTTATCATCAGGAGATTCCACAGGCACGGTTTCTTTGGGCTTCGCAGACAGCCGATCAGGCACGATGATGCCAAGGGTGATTCGCGCGATCATGCCAAATGTGATACCGATGCCTGCAAACATATAAATTACGGTAAAGATTTTGGCAAAGGTCGTTTGCGGTGATAGCTCTGGATGACCCACCGTCGTTAATGTCACAGCAGAGAAGTACAAGGCGTCAATCCAATTCCAACCTTCTACACTAGAATAAAAAATAGTGCCAGAGAGCAGCGTCGCAAGCATGACAACGAACAGAGCTAGAAACTTTTTGTCCTTGAAGCCGTGATAGATGCCTTGCAGCAATCTTTTGAGGGTCAGTATGAAGGATATCATGTAAGAAGCGTCTCCTATCCGTATAAGATGTTAATAGAACATTATACCGGAATACGGGGAGAAGGTTAAGTCATGAATATACTATGAGGCAGTATCGGTGTTCTGTTTTCCTTTGAAGCGCGGGCCTACATAATTACGTTTACGGTCACGGAATAATATCCAGCCGCCAAGAAACGTCATACAGCAGCCGAATAGTACAAGCCCGAGTGAAAAAGAAAGCCACTCAAAGGCAGGTCTGGCTACCTCGTCATTGCCATGCTCGGCATAATAGTGAAACAAGGAGTCTTTCATCATAAGGAAGCCCCTCATGGCTCCAAGGCCAGGAATGACAAGAATGATTATGGCGATAAATCGGGAAAGCATTAGCCGCATAAGGAGATACCCCTTTTCATTCGCACGTATTTTCTATATGATACCTTGTCTTCTAGTAACTGTCTATTGGAAGCAGGATTTTTGTTATTCCATAAGCAGAAGAGTACAATAATGCTATATTGGTTAGTTACGATAGATTGGAGGATTTTATAATCATGGCAATTCATTGCGATGTCGCTATATTAGGCGGGGGAACGGGCGGATACGTAGCCGCGATTCGCGCTGCACAGCTCGGTAAAGAGGTTGTTCTCATCGAGAAGGACAAATTAGGTGGAACATGCCTTCATAAGGGCTGCATTCCGAGTAAATCTTTGCTGCGGAGTGCTGAAGTGTATGCAGAGATTAAAGATAGTGCCAGCTATGGGATTGAGACCGCAGAGGCCACACTTGTCTTCCCTAAAGTGCAGGAACGCAAAAATGAAGTGGTAGAACAGCTTCACCAAGGGGTCCAGTATTTGATGCGCAAAAATAAAATTACCGTGCTGCAAGGGAAAGGCAGAGTCATTGGACCATCCATCTTCTCGCCGAAGAGCGGTGCTGTGGCTGTAGAGCTGGACAATGGAGAGATGGAGAATGTAGTTCCCAGCCATCTTATTATTGCGACAGGCTCACGTCCAAGAATATTGCCGGGACTCGAGCCGGATGGCCGGTATATCCTTAGCAGCGACGAGGCGCTGAATCTGGAGGAGCTTCCGGAATCGATCGTCATTGTAGGCGGAGGCGTTATAGGGATTGAATGGGCTTCTATGCTGAATGATTTTGATGTGAAGGTAACTGTGGTGGAGGCTGCAGATCAAATCCTGCCGCAGGAGGATGGGGACATCGCTGCTGAGATGCAGCGCCAGCTGACGAAGCGTGGAGTGAGGGTTGTTACCGGCGCAGCTATTGAACCATCGACATATGGAATCCAGGATGGACAAGCTACGATCGAGATGAAGACAAAAAAAGGAACAGAAACGCTTACGGCTTCTCAAATTCTCGTATCGGTTGGACGTACGGCAAATGTGGAAGGAATCGGTATAGAGAATACTGATATCAAGACGAAGAACGGCTTCATTCAAGTGAATGGCAATTTGCAGACAGGGGAGCCGCATATTTATGCAATCGGTGATTGCATAGGTGGACTTCAGCTTGCTCATGCAGCAAGCCATGAAGGCATTCGTGCTGTCAATCACATCGCAGATGCTGCCATGCATGTGTCACCTGACCACCTCATTCCGCGTGCCATCTATTCAAGACCAGAGGCAGCAAGTGTAGGCTACACAGAACAGCAGGCAAGGGAGCTCGGCTTCTCGGTCAAGACAGGGAAATTTCCGTTTCAAGCCATTGGAAAATCGCTTGTTTATGGCAATCGGGACGGATTTGCGAAGGTTATCGCAGATGAGGCGACAAATGATATTCTAGGGGTCCATCTTATCGGTACGCATGTGACGGATATGATCAGCGAAGCTGCGCTGGCCATGCTGCTGGATGCTACCCCATGGGAAGTCGGACAACTGATCCATCCACATCCATCCTTGTCTGAAATTATTGGCGAAGCCATGCTGGATGTAGATGGGAATGCAATCGGCATGTAAACGTAACATTACCGTATTTGTATCCATTGAAATATCAACAAACTTCAAAACGTCTTTTCTTTTTGGAAAGAAAACGAGTATAATAAATCTAAGCCAAGTCTTAGTACCAGGTTTTAAGACAAGACAGTACTTAATCTTGAGCTGCTCTCAAAAGGAGGTTTGAAGTTTGAATTCAGACACGACATCTAAACAACACAAACATACGAAACTTGGACTCTCAGACGGTCAAGTCATTGATATGTACAAATATATGCTGCTTGCACGGAAGTTCGATGAACGCTGCTTGCTGCTGCAACGAGCAGGAAAGATCAATTTCCACGTATCGGGGATCGGTCAGGAGACTGCACAGGTGGCAGCGGCCTTTGCTCTGGATCGTGAGAAGGATTATTTCCTTCCCTACTATCGTGATTATGGGTTTGTTCTGGCCGTCGGGATGACGCCTCGCGATCTGATGCTGTCGGCGTTTGCCAAGGCTGAGGATCCGAACAGTGGAGGACGGCAGATGCCTGGCCATTTTGGAAGCAAGAAGCTGCGAATTGTAACAGGCTCAAGTCCGGTGACTACGCAGGTTCCACACGCGGTGGGCGTTGCTCTGGCTGCAAAGATGCAGAAGAAAGACTTCGTTTCTTTTGTCACCTTCGGTGAAGGCTCCAGCAACCAGGGGGATTTTCATGAAGGAAGCAACTTCGCCGGCGTACACAAGCTGCCAGTCATTATAATGGTGGAGAACAATCAGTATGCTATCTCTGTACCTGTCCACAAGCAGCTGAGCGGTAAAGTAAGTGACCGTGCTTTAGGTTATGGATTCCCTGGCTTCAGAGTCGATGGCAATGATGCCCTGGAAGTTTACGCAGCCGTTAAGGAAGCCAGAGCACGTGCAGTTGCGGGCGAAGGCCCGACCTTAATTGAAGCGATGATGTACAGACTTTCTCCTCATTCCACTTCAGATAATGACCTGGCATACCGGACCAAAGAGGAAGTTGAGGAAAATTGGAAGAAAGACGGACTCGTCAAAATGAAGCAATACCTTATTGATTGTGGTATATGGGATGAAGAGCGTGATGCTGATCTGGCGGCACAGCTTGCACTGGAACTAAAAGAAGCGACGGAATCCGCAGACGCGGCCCCTTATCCTAAACCGGAAGATACACTGCTTCATGTGTATGCTGACGACCATTTGGGAGGGGGACAATAAGATGGCAGTTATGGAGTATATAGATGCAATAAGACTGGCTATGAAAGAGGAAATGGAGCGGGATGAATCCGTATTTGTGCTCGGAGAAGATGTAGGCGTTAAAGGGGGCGTGTTTACCACGACCAAGGGTCTGCAGGATCAATTCGGTGAAATGCGGGTCATGGATACTCCGTTATCCGAATCAGCGATAGCCGGTGTTGCCATCGGTGCGGCGATGTACGGAATGAAGCCGATCGCCGAGATGCAGTACTCGGATTTCATGCTTCCTGCAACGAATCAAATCATCAGTGAAGCTGCGAAGATCAGATATCGCTCAAATAATGATTGGAGCTGTCCCGTTGTGATTCGTGCGCCAATTGGCGGAGGGATATTTGGAGGACTGTATCATTCCCAATGTCCGGAATCGATCTTCTTTGGTACCCCTGGACTCAAGATTGTTGCGCCTTTTACGGCCTATGATGCCAAGGGATTGCTCAAAGCAGCAGTACGCGATCCGGATCCAGTTCTATACTTTGAGAATAAGAAAATGTATCGCTTAACCAAAGAGGAGGTCCCCGAGGACGATTACATCGTACCGATCGGAGTTGCCAATCTGCTGCGTGAAGGGGAAGACATTACCGTGATCGGGTATTCCCAGCCTCTGCACTTTGTAATGCAGGCAGCGGAGGAGCTGGAGAAGGAGCAGGGGATTACAGCCCATGTTCTGGACCTTCGTACACTGCAGCCCCTCGATAAGGAAGCGATAATTGCGGCCGCGAAGCACACAGGAAAAGTACTTATTATTCACGAAGATAACAAAACCGGCGGAGTAGGCGCTGAAGTTTCTGCTATAATTAATGAGGAGTGCTTGTTTGATCTGGATGCACCGATAGCACGTCTATGCGGTCCGGATGTTCCGGCCATGCCGATCAGCCCTCCGATGGAAAAATTTTATATGCTCAGTAAAGACAAAGTGAAGGATGCAATGCTTAAACTGGCGATGTATTAAAATAAATGGCCTACTCTCGGTGTTTCGATGAGGAGGCCATTTAAGGTAAAGTGACTTGATTGGAGTGAAACAATATGGCAGGACAAAAAAAATGGATTGAAATCGTAATGCCTCAGCTGGCTGAATCATTAGTGTCAGCGACCATTGCAAAATGGCTGAAGAAGCCAGGCGATCCTGTGGAGCAATATGAACCGATCTGCGAAGTCATTACAGATAAGGTTAATGCAGAAATTCCTTCAACCGTCGAAGGAATTATGGGCGAAATTGCAGCTGAGGAAGGAAGAACGGTGGCTGTGGGTGAGCTGATCTGCCGTATGGAGGTTCACGCGGCGGCAGGAACAGGAATCGTCGCAGATTCCTCAACCCATGAGAGCAGCAGTACTGCAGCATCGGAATCCGAACCTCAAGATGCAGACGGTTCGATGCGCGGCCGATACTCCCCTGCAGTACAGAGCCTTGCAGCAGAGCACGGTCTGGATCTGAAGGATGTGCCTGGAACAGGAATGAATGGCAGAATTACTCGCAAGGATGTATTGCGCTATATTCAAGAAGGTGCGCATCGGAATCAGCAGGCGGTGATCTCAAATCATGTGGATCGAGGGTCCACCCAGCAAGAGGATATGCGTTCAGCTGCCGATGCAACCGGGTATGCGGCTGAGCAGGCTATGCCTGTTCGTCATTCAGGGATCCATTTGTCCGAGACACCTAAGATTCCGAAAATCGAGATGGAAGGCTTCCCTCAAGGCAGAGCTGAGCAGTATATTGATGTTACACCTGTACGCAACGCGATCGCCCGGAATATGCGTCAGAGCGTCTCTGAGATTCCGCATGCCTGGACGATGATTGAGGTGGATGTGACCAACCTGGTAACTCTTCGCAACAAACTGAAGGACGAGTTCAAGCGCAGTGAAGGCATTAACCTGACATACCTGTCATTTTTGCTCAAAGCAGTCGTTAACGCAATCAAGGATTATCCGATTATGAACTCGGTATGGGCAGTGGATAAGATTATTGTGAAGCGAGACATCAATATAGCTCTGGCGGTAGGAACGGAAGATTCCGTCATGACACCGGTCATTCAGCGTGCAGATACGAAAAATATTGCAGGACTCGCTCACGAAATTGACGATTTGGCGAGAAGAACGAGAGAAGGTACATTGAAGCTGGATGATATGCAGGGAGGAACCTTTACGGTCAATAATACAGGATCCTTCGGATCGATTCTGTCCTATCCGATTATCAATTATCCGCAGGCAGCCATTCTGACCTTCGAATCCATTGTGAAGCGGCCTGTGGTCATTAATGACATGATTGCGGTACGTTCGATGGCCAATCTCTGTTTATCGCTGGATCATCGAATTCTGGACGGAGTCATATCCGGTCGTTTCCTGCAGCGGGTCAAAGAAAATTTAGAGGGCTATTCGCTCGAAACAAAGCTTTATTAATTTGTAATTATAGACTTTTGCAGCAGCAATCCCGGAACGTAATTTTTCTCGAAAGGGTGTATATGCGCATGAGCAGACCGCTTGTTGTGAGCTACACAGAATTGATGGATTACGAAGAGGCTTGGAATTTGCAGAAAAAGCTCGTTAAAGAGCTGGATGAAGAGGAGCAGCAGGAACATCTGCTGCTCTTGCAGCATCCACCGACTTATACGATCGGAACACAGCGTCACCCAGAGCACTTGTTATACAGCCCGGAGGAGCTTGCAGACAGAGGCATTACTCTTTTTCAAATCGATCGCGGCGGCGATATTACATATCATGGACCCGGACAACTGGTAGGTTACCCCATACTTCGACTCGGTCGAGAAGAGGCTGTTGACTTGCATGGTTATCTGCGGCTGCTTGAAGAAGTCATCATTCAGTATTTAAGCCGATTTGGAATTGAAGCAGAACGTAAGGAGCAGTATACAGGAGTATGGGTGGACAACCAGAAAATATGTGCAATCGGCGTTAAATTCAATCGCAGTAGACGGACCAGAGGCTTTATTACAAGTCATGGTTTTGCATTTAATATCAAGTCAGGGATTCAGCATGAGGGATTCTCGGGTATTATTCCTTGCGGAATTGAAGAGTACGGTGTCACTTCGCTCGAGGATTGCACAGGCCGGATGTTCTCCGTCGAGAATGTAGCGAATGAGCTGGTGTCCATCTTTGCAAGCTTGTTTTCATTCAAGCCGGCTTGGATGCCGGTGATGGCTTCAAAATGATGGAATAATGGAAGGCAAGACGGGTCTGTACGCTGTACTTTATGAATTCGCATAAAAAAGCTCTCTTCCCCTGAGTACGAGAAGAAAGCTTTCTAATGAGCAACTCGGTATTGATTATCCATATAATAGAGGCTCAATAACAATCAATAGAGTAGATGCAATCATAGCAATGAGCATGAGATAGACAATGATTTTGAACCATTTTTTCTGCTGCATTCATTAAAGCTCCTTTATAAATTGAATGTTGTGAATCTGTTTTCATATATTTTGTTATTATGAAATTGATTCGTATAATAAAGTCTATTGTAACGTATCTGCACTTGTTGTGGAAGTCATTGAAGAAGGGAAGTTAACCATGATTAAACAGGAACGGATTGTGGAAGAATTTATTGAGCTTGTCCAGGTGGACAGTGTTACTACACATGAACAAAACATAGCCAAAGTGTTGACAGACAAATTTAGTAAGCTGGGACTTGAAGTCGCAGAGGATCAATCTAAAGAGCGTACAGGACATGGAGCCGGTAATCTGATTGTGACATGGAAGGCACAAGGCGTGCAGTCAGCACCGAACATATTTTTTACCTGTCACATGGACACGGTAGCTCCTGGTGTAGGCATTAAACCTGTCGTATCCGAAGATGGTTATATTCGCAGCGATGGAACGACCATTCTCGGCGCTGATGATAAGGCCGGAATTGCTGCCTTGTTTGAAGCGATTCGCGTCATTCAGGAAAATGAAATTCCTCACGGACAGATTCAATTCGTCATTACAGTTGGAGAAGAATCGGGTCTTATTGGAGCAAGAGGCATGGAGCGAGATGCAATTGACGCGGAGCTGGGCTTTGCTCTGGACTCCACTGGAGAAGTAGGCGGTATATGTGTATCTGCACCGGCTAGGGCTCAGATCAAAATGAAGATCACGGGCAAATCCGCGCACGCCGGCGTTAATCCGGAGGATGGAATCAGCGCCATTCAAGTCGCTGCTAAATCCATAGCGGCCATGAAGCTGGGGCGTATCGATCATGAAACAACCGCTAATATTGGCAGCTTCTCGGGGGGCGGCCCGCTGAACGTTGTGTGCGATTATGCGGAGATTGCTGCCGAAGCGAGAAGCATTGTGCAGAGTAAAGTAGAGCAGCAGGTGGAGCACATGCGCGAATCTTTGCTTAATACCTGCCGTGAGTATGGTGCAACAGGCGTATTTGAGAGCGAAATTGCTTATCCTGCATTTAAGCTGACGGAACAAGATGAGGTAGTACAGCTCGCTGCTGCTGCAATCGAGAGCACTGGGTTGAAGCCGGAAACCTTCCCATCCGGCGGCGGCAGCGATGCCAATATCTTCAATGGATTTGGAATTCCAACCGTCAATCTTGCTTTGGGCTATGAGGATATCCATACGACAAACGAACGAATTAAGGTAAGCAGCCTTGTTGATGCAGCGAAGGTTGTTGTATCCATCGTGCAGGAAGCAGCTAAACGTTAATCCATTTTTTTGTTCATGCAGGTCTGGATAGGAATATTTCCTTCCAGGCCTTTTTGAAAGTATTCGAGAAAACTCAGGTTCTCGGGATAGCTCCGATCACTTCTTAATCGTTTGTATAAGCGGGGGAACGTCTTGTCTGCCCTTCATGAGCTCTTTGAGATGGGTTTCAGGTCCGTAATCTATAATCCAATGATTAAGTGTCTTTTTTATTTGATCTGCTTGTCCAATCATAAACAAGCCATTATTTGTTTTATAGCTCTTCATAAGGTGGGCCACTCCTTCAAATTAGGGTTATTATTACACCGTATGCCCACCGCCTTTAAACTATACACATGATTTAACGCCAGAGGAGGTCTTTATTTTGAAATCAAATCCGTACTTGAAACACCCGACATCGAATCCCGCACTGGTAGAAGAAACCATTTCAAGCAAAGAAATTTTTGACGGCAAGATCATTTCACTCCAGGTAGACACCGTAAAGCTGCCAAATGGACAGACCGGAACACGTGAGATTATTAAGCATCCTGGGGCTGTCGCTGTACTTGCGCTCAAGGGGGATAAGATGCTTGTTGTAGATCAGTACCGGCAAGCGCTTGGCAGGACGCAGGTTGAAATTCCGGCAGGCAAGCTTGATCCTGGAGAAGACCCGATGGAAGCAGCTGGAAGAGAGCTGAGGGAAGAGACAGGGTATCATGCTCAGGAGCTCAAACCGCTGCCGGCGTTTTATACTTCACCAGGCTTTGCAGATGAGGTCATCTATTTATTTATGGCAGATCATCTTGAGGCAGGCCGTATGCAGCTGGATGAGGATGAATTCCTGGAAGTGATCGAGGTGACATTGGATGAAGCCTATGAGCTGATCCGGGAAGGCCGCATCAGTGATGCCAAGACGATTATTGCGGTATATGCATGGCACTTATATCAGCTGACAGGGAAGATATAACTCATGAATCAGAACGTAATAAAGACGGATCCTGCGCTGTCTACATTCTACGCTGATCTTCATATTCATATCGGAAGAACCCGTTATGGTGATGCAGTGAAAATTAGTGGAAGCCGTGATCTGACCTTTGTGGGCATTGCCAAAGAGGCAGCTGAGCGCAAGGGGATCGACTTAATTGGTATTATTGATGCCCATTCTCCTGTCGTTCAGCGGGATATTAGAGAGGCGCTGGATTCAGGTGAAATGACAGAGATGAATGGCGGAGGAATTGGTTATAAGGGTACAGTTATCCTGCTGGGAACTGAGCTGGAGGTGAGAGAGCCGGGGCGGAAAGAGTTCCATCTTCTCGCCTATTTCAGAACCTTGAAGGATATGGAATCCTTCACAGACTATCTTTCCCGCTATATGAAAAATGTGAATCTCAGCTCTCAGCGTGTGTACGTACCGGCACTGGAATTACAGCGAGAGATCATATCCCGCGGCGGCCTATTTGTCCCTGCACATATTTTCACTCCACACAAAGGAATCTACGGGAGTACGGCCCCTCGGATGGAAGAGGTGCTTGATTTAAGCCTGATCTCTGCCGTGGAGCTGGGACTTAGCAGCGATACTGAAATGGCTGGTTATATTAGTGAACTGGACCGATATCCTTTCCTGACGAATTCGGATGCGCACTCCCTTGCCAAGATTGGCAGAGAGTACAATGAACTGGCTATGGCCGAAGCATCATTCGATGAATTCAAGCTGGCACTTCAGTCACAAGCGGGACGCAGAATTAAAGCAAACTACGGACTTAATCCGCGCCTTGGCAAATATCACAGAACTTACTGTGCGCTCTGCAGCAGCATATTAGATGAAGAGCAAATCTCAGAAGACCGATGCCCCTATTGCGGAAGCATGAAGTTGATACACGGGGTGTTGGATCGTGTCCTGTCGATCTCGGATCGTGAAATCCCTCTAGTGTCTGAACATAGACCACCCTATCACTATCAGGTGCCTCTGGAGTTCATACCTGGTCTTGGAAAGGTGAAGCTCCGAATGCTGATTGAGGCCTTTGGTTCTGAGATGGCCATATTGCACCGTGTATCCGAGCTGGATCTGGCAAGCATCGTGGGTAACGAATTAGCCGGACTTATCGTTCGGGCAAGGAATGGTGAGCTTGGTCTATCCGCTGGCGGCGGAGGAACCTATGGAAGAGTCTCTCTGTAGATTTGATTATTAGAGTCATAGAGTAACGGACAATTTCATAGTGTAAGGTATGTAATGAGAAAGGGGACGACCTTAACCATGTTATTTCTCAAGCATACTTTCCGGGATCAAACTCCGCTCTATGTATTTGTCGCCGTTCTGTTTTTAGTCGGGGTCATTTTTGGTGCATTAATGGTGGGTGCGCTAACCCTTGATCAGCAGCAAGACCTGGCAGGGTATCTGGACAACTTTTTTGTGATGATGAATCAAGGAAATAGTTCAGGCAGCACATATATGGATATTGCGATGCTTCATTTAAAGTGGGTTGGTCTGATCTGGGTGCTGGGTCTGTCCGTTATCGGACTACCGGGTATACTAATATTGGATTTTCTAAAAGGGGTTCTTATCGGATTTACTGTCGGCTACATGGTGGGTCAGTATTCCTGGAAAGGCCTTCTTCTCGCCATGGTCTCTGTAGCACCGCATAATCTGTTCATCATACCTGTCATTCTTATTTGCAGTGTGGCAGCGATCACCTTCTCGCTTCATATGATCAAGAGCCGTTTCTTCATGAACAGAAGCCGCGGTGTCAAGCGACCGCTGACCAGCTATATCGGGCTAACGATTGCCATGGCCGGATTAATGCTTGCTATTTCATCTTTTGAGACTTGGGTAACGCCTCTCCTTATGCAGTGGGTTGCACCTCTGTTCGTATAATGTGACAAGTTGAACAGCCCTCTCTCTCATCGCTTGATATAGTTGACTTTATTAAAGATGAGACCCTATAATAATACAAGTGAGTTTTCGATCATGATGCAGTGATTTCCTAGGGGGAGGGAGAAGATGGAAGCACGAATCGAGAAAATAAAGCAGCAGTTACAATCCCAAGGCTATAAATTAACGCCCCAGCGGGAAGCCACGGTAAGAGTCTTGCTAGAAAATGAAGAAGATCACTTGAGCGCAGAAGACGTGTTTATGCTCGTCAAGGAAAAAGCTCCCGAAATCGGTCTTGCTACCGTATATCGAACCCTTGAGCTGCTAAATGAGCTGCATGTCGTTGAGAAGATTAACTTTGGTGACGGAGTAGCACGCTATGATTTGCGCGGTGATACGAACAAGCATCATCATCACCATTTGATATGCGTTCAATGCGGCAGCATGGATGAGATACGCGAAGATTGGCTGGGACCGCTTGAAGAACGCCTGGAACGTGAGTTTAATTTTACAGTTCTCGACCATAGGCTTGATTTTCAGGGGATATGTTTCCGCTGTAAAGACAAGAACGACCAGAAGCCTAATCAATAACATAAAGACTAGCAGATAATCAGACAAGCTCTCACCGGCTTTTGTTCGGGGGAGCTTTTTAGCGTTCTTATTCATAAATATGTGGGAAGCTTCTATTCTAAAGATATACATTTAGTTTGCCGTTAGGTAAGATGGAGATAGAGTGATATCAAGCCTGGTTTGCCTTGAAATTTCACGGCCGTCATAAAGCATGCGAATCGGTCATAGCCTAGACATAGCATGAGTGTAGGCTGGGAAGACTATCCGTGTGAGTAAAGGACAAGACGTGAATGAAAGGCGGGATAATTCATGATTTTTTCACTCCGCAGAATGTTTCGACTCGTTCGATTTCTTATTGTATTTGCTGCACTTGTATACATGTTCTATAATGTGTTCAATTTATTTTCTGGATGGATTACACCTGTGGATCACTACAAAATTCCAGAGGGAAATGCACTTAAAGTGTTTCATCATGAGGAAGGCACAGGCCTTGTTATGGAGAAGACAAGTATGCTTGAACGTCTGCGCTTCTTCTATTGGTATGGTGAATAAGGTGATGATCTAAGTCATAATGAAAATTTGTAGTAAGGGAGCGTAATAAAGCCGATGAGGAATTATGTGCAGCCTTACATGAATTATTTACAGGAGGACAAGGGGTCTTCCTTAAGTACACTGGAATCCTACAGACGTGATATAGAGCAATTTATTGGGTATATGGATAAGGAACAGATTACACAGGCTCAGGATGTTACCCGCAACCAAATTGTCCTATACATGGGATATTTGAAGAAGCAGAAGAAGGCAGCTTCAACAATTGCTCGTAATGTGGTGTCGATCCGATCTTTTTTCCATTATTTAATGTATCAGGGCGTTGTTCAAAAAGATCCGACCTATCATTTGGACTCACCCAAATTAGAGAAGTCTCCTCCCAAGATTCTTTCCATTGCAGAAGTGGACAGACTGCTGTCGCTGCCTGACTCTTCAACGCCGCCTGGGGCAAGAGACAAAGCCATGCTAGAACTGCTGTATGCCACAGGGATTAAAGTCTCTGAATTAGTACAGCTTAATGTGAAGGATTTAAATCCACAGCTGAAGTTTTTGAGAACTGGCAGCAACAGTGCCAAGGAGCGGGTAATCCCTATAACAGGGATCGCCGCCCAAGCGACAGCGGAATACGTAAATCATGCCCGGAGTGCGCTGTTGAAGGCGAATGGAGAAGAAGAGGCACTATTCGTGAATACGAACGGAGCAAGACTGACCAGGCAGGGAATCTGGAAGATGATTAAGAAGTACGCTGAAGGTGCTGGACTTGCGGAAGGAAGAATTACACCGCATACGTTAAGACATTCCTTCGCAGCTCATCTACTGGAGAATGGGGCCGATCTAAGATCGGTACAGGAAATGATGGGGCATGCAGATATTTCAACGACCCAAATGTACAGCCATGTGGTGAAACGAAATATGAAGGACGTATATGATCATTATCACCCGAGAGCATAATCGATGCAGGGCATTAGATTGAATTGATAGTAGAGAAAGGGGTATTACGTACATCATGACAAACGATAAACCTAGATTCAAACGCATATGCTTTATCGTACTTGACAGTGTTGGTATTGGAGCATTGCCGGATGCACCCGAATTCGGGGACGAAGGAGCGCACACACTAGGACATATATTGGAAAAGGTTCCCCATGTGAAGCTGCCCAACATGCAGAAATTGGGGCTTGGTAATATTGCCGAGATTCCTCCGCTTAGTCCAGTGGACGAGCCTCAGGCTTATTATGGCAAGATGAAAGAGGTATCGGCAGGTAAAGACACGATGACAGGCCATTGGGAGCTGATGGGTCTTAAGATTGACACGCCTTTTAATACATATCCTGATGGATTTCCTCAAGATTTGATTACCGAGTTTGAGAAGCAGACTGGCCGGAAGGTCATCTGCAACAAGCCCGCTTCGGGAACTGAAGTGCTCGATGAATATGGAGAAGAGCAGATGAAAACCGGGGCCTGGATCGTATATACTTCGGCGGATAGTGTGTTCCAGATTGCCGCTCATGAAGATATCATCCCTCTTGAGGAACTGTACAAAGCGTGCAAGATTGCCCGCAAGCTGACACTGGCTCCTGAGCATTCGGTGGGGCGTGTCATTGCACGTCCGTATGTCGGAGCTCCGGGCGCGTTTAAACGTACCTCTAACAGACATGATTATGCAGTCAAGCCGCCAGAGCCTACCGTCATGAATGCGCTGCATAGTGCAGGGTATGATGTCATTGCCGTTGGCAAAATTAATGATATTTTTGATGGTGAAGGTGTAACCGAAGCCTATCCGACGAAAAGCAATGAGCATGGCATTGAAGTCACGATTCAGCAGCTGGAACGGGATTTCAATGGTCTTTTGTTCACGAATTTAGTCGATTTTGATTCATTATATGGACATCGCCGAGATCCGGAAGGATATGCGGGTGCACTGGAAGTGTTCGATCAGGAGCTCCCTAAGATTATGGAGCGAATCAGTGAAGAAGATCTACTGATCATCTCGGCTGATCATGGAAACGACCCTATTCATCGGGGAACAGATCATACACGTGAGTATGTACCCGTTCTTATTTACAGCCCTGCTCTTAAGCAGCCGGGGGATTCGATTGGAGTACGGGAGACGTATTCGGATCTGGGTGCTACGATCTCCGATAATTTCGGGGCTTCCGCCCCACTTCATGGGGAGAGCTTCCTGAATCAATTGAAGTAAGAAGAATGGAAAATCAAGCAAAAGGGGCTATTTAGCAAAATGGTAAAAATTCTAACCCAAAGTATGGTACAAGAAGCAGCAGCTTATATTAAAGAAAAAACAAGTGTGATGCCCGAAATCGGGCTGATCCTCGGTTCCGGACTTGGTATTTTAGCAGAGCTTATTGAGGATGCGGTAGCGATTCCGTATGAAGATATACCTCATTTTCCGGTTTCTACGGTTGAAGGGCATGTTGGAGAACTGCTGATTGGTAATATACAGGGCCGTCCCGTCGTCATGATGAAGGGAAGATTCCACATGTATGAAGGCTACGGTCCAGAGGTGACTGCCTTCCCGGTTCGAGTTATGAAGGAGATCGGCGTTGAAAAAATGCTGGTGACGAATGCAGCAGGCGGTGTAAATACCAATTATCATGCGGGGGATCTCATGATCATCTCTGATCATCTGAATTTGACCGGCCGCAATCCGCTGGTTGGACCGAATGAGCCTGCTTTTGGTGTTCGTTTCCCGGATATGTCTGAAGCTTATAGTGGTAGACTACGTAACCTGGCTAAAACGACAGCTGAAGCACAGGGCTTTAACATTCAGGAAGGGGTATACGCAGGTCTTCTCGGCCCCAACTATGAAACTCCAGCCGAAATTGTGATGCTGCGAAAGCTTGGGGCTGATGCTGTCGGGATGTCAACCGTCGCAGAAGTCATTGTAGCCCGTCATACTGGTATTGAAGTGCTGGGTATCTCCTGTATTACGAACATGGCGGCTGGAATTCTGGATCAGCCTCTCTCGCACGATGAGGTTATGGAAACAGCAGAACAAGTTAAAGGGAAGTTCCTCGGATTAGTGATGGCACTGATCCCATACATGTAAATTTACGAAGAGGGGAAATAGACAATGAACCAAGTGAATACGACGATGTACGCTGGAAATATCGAGGAAGCCGCTGCATACATAACAAGCAAGCTGGGCAAATATTCTCCCAAAATCGGTTTGGTGCTGGGCTCAGGGCTTGGAGATTTGGGCGATCAAATCGAAGATGCCGTATATATTCCTTACGATGAAGTACCGCATTTTCCTAAATCTACCGTGGAAGGACATGCAGGACGCTTTGTGATCGGTCAGCTCGAAGGCAAGGATGTTATTATCATGCAAGGGCGTTTTCATTACTATGAGGGATATGACATGCGTACCGTTGTTATGCCCGTTTATGTCATGAAGAGACTTGGTATTCAGACTCTCGTATTAACGAATGCAGCCGGCGGCATGAACCGTGCCTTCAAGGCAGGAGATCTCATGCTCATCTCTGATCATATCAATATGACGGGTGCTAACCCGCTCATCGGACCAAATGACCCGAAATTGGGAGTGCGTTTTCCAGATATGTCAGCAGCATACGATCCTGAATATCGCATACTGGCGAAGGAGCTGGCTAAAGATATACAGGGTGAAGATGGATCCGTACTTGAGCTTCAGGAAGGCGTCTATTGTGGAATTAGCGGACCTACGTACTCAACGCCTAAAGAATCTACGATGTTTGCTCTGCTTGGCGGGGATGCGATCGGGATGTCTACTGTAGGCGAAGTCATCGCGGCAAGTCATGCGGGACTGCGTGTGCTGGGTATCTCCTGCATTACCGATATGGCGATTGGTGAAGAGCTTGAGCCGCTGACGCATGAGCAGGTTGTCGCTGTAGCGAACCGGACCAAACCGAAATTTATTGGACTAATTCGTGCATTTGTGAGCCGCGTGTAAGTCACTGATATTGTTAAAAATAAATGCAGCTAAAGGTGTGATCTGACGTATGAGAGCCGTTGATATCATTCAGAAGAAGCGAGATGGACAGGAGCTGTCATCAGAGGAGATTTCCTATCTGATTCAAGGATACAGCCGTGGAGACATTCCGGACTATCAGATGTCAGCTTGGGCAATGGCTGTCTTTTTTCAGGGCATGACTGCCAAGGAAACCGGGGATTTAACGATGGCCATGGCAAAATCCGGTGATCAGGTGGACCTGTCTCCGATTGCAGGTATAAAGGTAGACAAGCATTCAACGGGTGGCGTGGGTGACAAGACGACCATCGTTCTTGCTCCTCTCGTGGCTGCAGCTGGTGTTCCGGTTGCTAAAATGTCCGGACGTGGACTAGGTCATACAGGCGGCACTTTGGATAAGCTGGAATCGATAACCGGATTTCAGATTGAACTGGATCAAGAGCAGTTCTTCAAGCAGGTTAATGAGGTGGGGGCCGCGGTCATCGGACAAAGCGGCAACATGGCTCCAGCAGACAAGAAGCTGTACGCATTAAGAGATGTGACGGCAACGGTTAATGCAATTCCGCTGATTGCCAGTTCAGTGATGAGTAAGAAGATTGCAGCAGGTGCAGACGCGATTGTACTCGACGTCAAGACTGGCAGCGGTGCGTTCATGAAGACGCTTGATGATTCAATCAAGCTGGCTGAAGCGATGGTGGATATCGGAACCCATGTGGGCCGTGAAACGGTGGCTGTCATCAGTGATATGGATCAGCCGCTCGGTCATGGCATCGGTAATGCCTTGGAGATTAAAGAAGCAGTAGAAACGCTGCAAGGGAATGGACCTGAGGATCTGGAAGAGGTAAGCCTGTTCCTGGCATCCCATATGCTGGTTCTTGGTGGCAAAGCAGAAACTGTTGAGGAAGCTCGCGAGAAATTGCGGGATATTCTATCTCAAGGGCTTGCGCTTGATAAGCTTAAGCAGATGGTCAAAGCGCAACAGGGAGATGTAAGTCAAATTGAGGATCTATCTCTTCTGCCGACCGCTAAGCGCACAATTGAAGTGAAGGCTCCAACGGATGGGTATGTGGCTGGGATTGAGGCTGAAGCCATTGGAATCAGTGCCATGCTGCTCGGCGCTGGCCGTGAAACGACCGATTCTGTCATTGATCATGCGGTTGGAGTGACCCTTGTCAAAAAAGTCGGCGATCCAGTCAAGGCTGGAGAGGTGATCGCGATGCTTCATGCGAATGAAGGAAGCGACAGCAAGCTTCAGGAAGCAGAGCAGAAGCTTCAGCAGGCATACAAGATCTCAGAAGCTCCAGTGCCCGAACAACCGTTGATCTATGCCTTGGTGACGAAGGATGGAGTTCAGCGCTTTGTATGATTTATAAGTATAACGAATAAAAAGAAGCTGAAGGGCAATATCATTGTCCTTCAGCTTCTTTTTAATTCTGTTGATCATTCATTTCTTTTGATATATTTCTATTCCTCATATCTAGCACTCAGTTGCATCTTTCGTCGCAAATTTTCTGATCCCCTTCGATTTGAACGGTGGAATGCTGGATATGAAATTCCTGTCGCAGCATGTCTTTAGCTTGTCTTAATAGCAGATCTCGATCCGCCGAATTCGACACAACCAGATGAACGGTCAGCGCTGTATAATCAGAAGTTATTGACCAGCTGTGGAGGTCGTGAAGTTCAATTACACAAGGCAGACCAAGAAGCTTGCTGCGGATATCACTTAGATCTACGGATTCTGGCTTGCCCTCCATCAGGACATGCATGGAATCTTTGGTAATTCGGTATCCACTGACAAGTATAAGGACGGCTACGAGCAGACTGGCGATGGGGTCGGCAATAGACCATCCGAAGAACATCATTAGAAGACCTGCTGCAATGGCTCCGATTGATCCTAATAAATCTCCCAGGACGTGGAGAAATGCACCCCTCAAGTTCAAATTGCCTTTGACATCACCACCTGTCATTAATACAACGGCTACGATGACATTAATGATCAGGCCAATCACGGCAATGGTCAGCATCCCCGTACTCGCCACTTCAGGTGGGGCAGCAAAACGCTGGATCGCTTCCCAAATGATAGAAACCGAAATGACAAGCAGGGTAATCCCGTTCAGAAAGGCCGCGATGATCTCGAACCGCTTATAGCCATAGGTTTTTGAGCTGCTCGCTGATTTCTCACCAAATTTAAATGCAAAGAGAGCGAGTGCCAGTGCAATCCCGTCGCTTAGCATGTGTCCTGCGTCAGCAAGCAAGGCCAAGCTATGTGTAATGAGTCCTCCAACCACTTCAATGAGCATAAAGCCGGTGATAAGCAGAAAGGAGATCAAAAGAGCCTTTTTATTATTCGTATGAATATGTGAATGACCAGGCCCATGACTGTGATTATGATCATGATTGTGATTGTGGTCATGACTATGGCTGTGATCATGATGATGACGCTGTTCGTGAGCAGGATGCTCATCACGGTCATCTTGATGTGTATGCTTCATCGTCATTCCTCCGAGTGAAAATTATTATGATAAGTGCTGCAGATGATAGTTAATCTAATTACCTTACCCATGACCTGTAATTCTATGTAAGAGCAAAAGTACCTATAGAGAAGCTGTTCATCTAAACTTACTTACCCCCTATGTGACGTTCGATATCTTGTAATTGAAGGAACTGCTATTTTTCATAGACAGACGAATCAATTTCATAATACCTTTATCTGCTTCAATCAAGAGTATATATAGTTTCAATTCTACCTTTTTAATGATTTATGAAATTGATTCAAACAAGGAATAATTTGGAGGATTCCTGACGACAATGATTAGCAGTATAACGAATCAAGCTATCAAGCTACAATGTAGCATTCACATGAGGAGGATAATATTGCCATGAATCAAGGAGTTAGGCTGCTCACCGCTTTAATACTGTCGGCCGCACTGATCGTTCCAAGCAGCATATATGCAGAAGAGCCTGTAGGGCCGCAAACGGAGAAGACAACCCCGGCAGTGGATCTTGCGCAAAACGCAAAATCAGCGGTCATGCTGGATGCGGATACGGGAACGATTATTTATGAGAAGAACGGCCATGAGAAACTGCCACCTGCCAGTATCACAAAGATTATGACCATGCTGTTAACAATGGAAGCCATTGATTCCGGTAAGCTGAAGTGGACTGACAAGGTTCGAGCGAGTGAATATGCATCTTCCATGGGTGGATCTCAGATCTTTCTGGAGCCGGGCGAAGAGATGACCGTGGATGAGATGCTAAAAGGCATTGCCATGGCATCCGGCAACGATGCTTCCGTAGCAATGGCCGAGAAAATTGCCGGCTCTGAAGAAGCATTTGTGCAGATGATGAACGATCGGGCAAAAGAGCTCGGCATGAATGATACCCATTTTGCCAATTGCAATGGTCTCCCGGTAGAGAATCATTATTCTTCAGCACATGATATTGCTATTATGAGCAGAGAGCTGCTTAAACATAAAGATATTACCAAATATACCGGCGCTTATCAGGACTACCTGCGAAAAGACAGTGCCAAGCCGTTCTGGCTCGTGAATACGAACAAGCTTGTACGTTTCTATACCGGTGCTGATGGCCTAAAGACAGGCTATACCTCGGAAGCGAAATTTTGCTTATCCGCCACAGCAATGAAGGATGGTATGCGTGTCGTCGCCGTCGTGCTGGGTGAGCCGAATACGAAGACGAGAAACAGCGAAGTGTCGAATATGTTCGATTACGCCTTTTCACAATATACGATGAAGCCTATTTATAAACAAGGGGACGTTATCGGTAAAGTGAATATTGAGAAAGGAAACATCAAAGAGCTGGAGCTGGTGGCTGATGTACCTTACAGTGTGCTGATGAGAAAAGGCAGCGCCGGGGAGACGACGCAGCAGCTGACCGTCCCTACCGAAATCAAGGCCCCGATCAAAAAAGGTCAGGTGCTGGGCAAGCTTGTAGTATCTCAGGATAACAAGGTGCTCAAGGAGTTTGATATTACAGCAGCGGTGGACGTTGAAAAAGCAAGCTTCTGGAAGCTCTTTAAACGGACAACCTCTGATCTTTTCCGCTAAAATAAGCAGCTTTGTTGATTCATGAGACTTTTCTTCTAGTTTTGTCGGAGTGCAGGAAAGATGCAAATCGGCGTAGAAATGGTTGGTCATGACAGGGAGGAGAGTGAGCAAGCATGAATTTACAGGTCAGTATGGAGTATGCACACGGAGTGCTTATTGTACGATTATCTGGAGAGCTCGATCACCACACAGCAGATCTGGTTCGATTACAGATGGATGAGGCGATTGCAAGACAGAACAGCAAGCACCTGATACTTAGCTTGAAAGACCTTGACTTTATGGACAGTTCAGGACTGGGTGTCATTCTTGGACGCTATAAGTTGATACATCATAAAGGTGGAAAAATGGTCATATCCGGAGCTAATCCTGCTGTATACCGTTTGCTTGAAATGTCAGGCTTGTTCAAAATTATGCCGGTGTTCGAAAACGAGGGAAGCGCCCTCTCGGATCTGGAGGTGGTCTCATGAGCAGTGAGCAGCTATCAAATTTTATGAATTTGCAGTTTGCAGCCAAGTCGGAGAATGAATCATTCGCGAGAGTCGCGGTGGCAGCCTTTATTTCTCAGCTTGATCCGACAATGGACGAGCTGAGCGATTTGAAAACAGTCGTATCCGAGGCCGTGACGAATAGTATTATTCATGGCTACAACAATGACTCTGCCGGGGTCGTAACCATTAAGGCAGAAATTATCGGAGATATGATTACGCTTGTCATTGAAGACCAAGGTCAGGGAATTGAGGACTTGGAGCTGGCGAAGCAGCCGCTGTATACCTCTAAGCCTGAACTTGAGCGTTCAGGTATGGGATTCACAATAATGGAAAATTTCATGGATGAATGTGAAGTAGTAAGCGAGCCTGGGCGAGGTACTTCGATCATGATGAAGAAACGGATAGAATCCAAGAAAGCACTGTATAATTAGGGGTTGGACCTATGGAAGCAGAAGCGAAACAATCTTCACATACGTATCTGGAGGATGCGGAAGTCAAGCGTCTTATCGCTCTATCCCAAAGCGGAGACCAGGTGGCGCGTGACACGCTTGTCAATTGTAATATACGTCTCGTATGGTCTGTCGTTCAGCGGTTTATGAACCGGGGATATGAGCCGGAGGATCTGTTTCAGATCGGCTGCATCGGGCTCCTCAAATCAGTAGATAAATTTGATCTCAGCTATGATGTCAAATTTTCGACTTATGCGGTTCCCATGATTATCGGCGAAATTCAGCGTTTCCTGCGTGATGATGGGACGCTGAAGGTCAGCCGTTCCCTGAAAGAGACCGCCAACAAGGTTCGCAAGAAGAAGGATGAGCTCTCTAAATACTTGGACAGGCTGCCCACCATCAAGGAGGTTGCAGACGAGCTGGGGATTACCCCGGAGGAGGTTGTGTTCGCCCAGGAAGCGAATAAGCCTCCAACTTCCATTCACGAGACGGTATTTGAGAATGACGGGGATCCGATTACGCTGATGGATCAGATTGCCGATGAATCTCAAGAGCGTTGGTTCGACAAGATGGCGCTTAATGAAGCGATCGGAAATCTGTCTGAGCGGGAGCGGCTGATCGTATACCTCAGGTATTACAAGGATCAGACGCAATCTGAAGTTGCTGCCAGACTGGGCATATCGCAGGTTCAAGTGTCCAGACTGGAGAAGAAAATACTGCAGATTATCCGAGAGCAAATTGCTCAGTAAATATAAAGTGCATATAACAACGATTTATCATGCAGTAAGAGTTTTTTCTCGTCAGAGAAAAGACTCTTTTTTTTGTGGATGAGCTCGATATGAATCCCAAGGAATAGAAAAGCGGAGGAGTCTCCATACTATGAATAATTTCACAGTATAAAGGGGTGAGGTTAGGATGACCGCACCATCCACTCCTATCATTTATGTAAGGCTGCACAGCCGGATCAAGATGAAGCTTGGCGTTACACTTAAGATCAGGCATGTGGCACATGTGCTTACAGATCCGCCTGGCTTGGAAGACAAGGTGCTGGAAGCGGAGCTGATGCAGACAGAGAAAAAGGATGGGAGCCTGCTGCTTGTTGATGTGCTTCAGATTATTGGTCGGATACAGAAGATTGTGCCGGGAGCAACGATTGAAACACTGGGCAGCAGCCACACACTTGTCGAGCTGATCCCTCATGATCGGCCGCCGTCCAAATCGCTGTTTGTCCTTGTGTGGCTCTTGCTGTTCTTTGGCTCGGCGCTGACCATTATGAACTTTCACGCGGATGTAAACATGAAGGAAGTGCATATACGAATTGTAGAGATGCTGACGGGATATCGGGATGAGAATCCTTACTTGTTCCAGACAGCATACTCGATTGGTATCGGTTTTGGCATGGCTGTATTTTTTAATCATTTGTTTAAGAAAAAATGGAATGATGAGCCTACTCCGCTCGAGGTAGAGATGTACCTCTACCAGCAAAATGTGGATCAATATGCAGTGAATGAAGAGTACGAACGAATCAAAAAAGAGCATGCTCATTCGGGACAGAAATAATGATGACGGTACTGGACGGCTGCATACTCATCGTTCTGGGCATAGCATCAGGCATTGCTGTGGGGAGCGGAGTCATTGCGCTCTTCATCGTTCTGGACATGATCCCGCGCTTAGCCCAGCTTACACGCTCATATGACAAGGCATATGCCTATGAAGGAGCAATGATCGCCGGTTCATTCGTTGGAACAGTCGCTGACTTATGGAATTTGAAGGTTTACGGTCTTCCGATTATTTCGATATTCGTAGGCCTGCTGTGCGGTATATTTATCGGCTTGCTCGCAGCAGCTTTAACTGAGGTATTGAACGTCCTGCCCATACTAGCCAAGAGACTGGGTATGAAATCTTATTTATTTGGATTATTAATGGCCATGGTGTTCGGCAAGGTTGCCGGTTCATTATTTGATTGGTTTGTGTACACCAGATAACAACTGCATGCATACAACAGAAGGAGGAGACATCAAACATATGTCAGATGAATCGCAGCAAATGACCGAGGAAGAGAAGCAGCTCCAGGAAAAAAAGGAACAAGAAATGTCAGATTCCATTGAGGAGTCGATTAAGTACTGGCAGAATGAGGATGTCATCGATCCTGATTTTGACGTACTGCGAAAGACGCTCAAGTATGTGATGGGGTTTGGAGAAACTTTTGATGTCAATTTCCGCGAGATGACCTTCGGTGGACGTCATACCGGGCTTCTGTTCATCACAGGACTTACCAAAGATACGATTTTGACTGAAATTTTAAAAAGACTGTCCTACGTACCTGAGGATGAGTTGTCTTCCGACGCCTTGGAAAAATACTTTGAATTCTACATCCCCCATATTCAAGTATCCAAAGTAACAAAGCTGAGCGAAGCCTTTATCCAGGCAATGAGCGGTATGAGCGTCTTTTTTGTGGAAGGCGAAACAACAGCGCTGATCATTGATACCCGTAGCTATCCTTCGCGCGGTCCTGAAGAACCGTCGTTAGAACGCGTTGTCAGGGGAGCTAGAGACGGATTTACAGAAACGATGCTGACCAATGTGTCCCTAGTCCGCAGACGTCTTCATGATCCTGGATTCAAGCTGGAGCTGTTCCGTGTAGGGGAAAGAACCAAAACCGATGTGTGTCTTGCTTATATCGACGATATTGTGGACAAGGTCCAGGTTGAGACGATCCGCAAAAAAATCGAGAGCATTGATATTGATGGTATTCCGCTTGCCGATAAGCAGCTGGAGGAAATCATCATTAATCGAGGCTGGCATCCGTATCCGCTGGTTCGTTATTCCGAGCGTCCCGATTCGGTTGCTTCCCACTTGCTTGAGGGCAGGGTTGTCCTGTTCGTGGATACTTCTCCTAGTGTTATGATTATGCCCACGACCTTTTTTGATCTGTGTCAGCATGCTGAGGAGAACAGACAGACCCCGTTCATGGGCTCCTATCTGCGAATTATAAGAATCATCGGGATATTAGCCTCGTTGTTTCTGCTTCCTCTATGGATGCTGTTCGTTATTGATCCAGGATTGAAACCGGAGGGCCTGGACTTTATTGGTCCTCAGGAAAATGTAAAGCTTCCGATCATTCTGCAATTTCTTATTGTGGAGTTCGGGATCGATTTGATGCGGATGGCCGCAGTTCATACTCCCACACCGCTTGCCTCAGCAATGGGGCTTATTGCAGCGATCTTAATTGGGGATGTAGCGGTGAAGACCGGCTTGTTCGTTAACGAAGTCCTGCTGTACATGGCGGTAGCGGCGGTCGGAATGTTCGCAACCCCAAGCTATGAGCTGGGATTAGCAAATCGTATGGTCAGACTGATTCTTCTAGTACTTGTGGCTATCTTTAAAGTGCCTGGGCTGGTGGTTGGAACCACTGCGATCATTATTGGACTCGCGCTGCATCGATCGTATAATTCGTCCTATCTGTGGCCACTTATACCTTTTAATGCAAAGGGTATGTTGGCAACGTTTGTTCGTTCCCCAGTGCTTACAGGCAAGAAGAGACCTTCATTTAACAAGCCTAGGGATAATACCAGGATGCCTTAATGCTGTTCAGCTATCCGGCTTGTGACAATGAATATAATACAAATGATCTGCCGAATAATCCATTTCTAACAAAAACAAGAGTCTGCTATACTGATGTAAAAGTTCGATGGAATCTTTTTTCATTCCAGGAAAAGTGGAGGACTAGCGAATATGTATTTACACGGTACTAGCAAAATTAATGAAGCAGGACATCTCGAAATTGGTGGATGCGATACAGTTCAGCTCAAAGAAGAATATGGGACTCCACTATATATCGTTGATGAAACACTTGTCCGCAAGCGGGCTAGAGAATATATGGACGCATTCAGAGCTTCAGGCCTGAAATTTCAGGTAGCATATGCTAGCAAGGCGTTCAGCGTTACGGCCATGTGCACCCTTGCAGAGCAGGAAGGCCTGTCTCTGGACGTCGTCTCGGATGGAGAGCTCTACACAGCACTGCAGGCTGGCTTCCCGACAGAACGTATTCACTTTCATGGGAACAACAAAACACCGAATGAAATCGAAATGGCGCTGGATGCCCGAATTGGCTGCTTCGTCGTGGACAATCTGATCGAGCTGCAGATGCTCCAAGCCATGGCTGGTGAGAAGAATCAAGAGGTCAATATTTTGCTGCGGGTAACGCCGGGCGTTGAAGCTCATACGCATGAGTATATTTCCACTGGTCAAACCGACTCAAAATTTGGCTTTGATATCGGAAACGGAGCAGCCTTTGAAGCAATTGAACTGGCTGTGAAGCAGCCGAATCTGAAGCTCCTTGGGCTTCACTCCCACATTGGCTCCCAGATCTTCGAAGTGGAAGGCTTCCAGATGGCAGTAGAGCGAGTTGCTGCTTTTGCCAAAGAAGTGAAGAGTAAACTGAATGTGGTATTCCCGGTTGTGAATCTGGGCGGTGGTTTTGGTATCCGTTATTTCGAAGGAGATACACCACTTCAGGTATCCCAGTATGTCAAGGCGATCACAGATGGAGTGAAGCTTCATTTTGCAGGAATTGCAGAAGAGCTTCCGGAAATATGGGTTGAGCCTGGCCGCAGCATGGTAGGGGAAGCCGGTACAACGTTGTATACGGTGGGTGCAATAAAGAACATCCCTGGTGTGCGCAAGTATGTATCCGTGGATGGAGGTATGACAGATAACCCGCGTCCAGCGCTTTACGATTCCAAGTACGAAGCGATGCTGGCTAACCGTGCTAATGAAGCAACAGAAGAGACCGTCTCTATTGCGGGTAAGGCCTGCGAGAGCGGAGATATGCTGATATGGGATTTGGACCTTCCTCAGGTGGCTACAGGTGATCTCCTGGCTGTATCCTGCACAGGTGCATATAACTACTCCATGGCCAGCAATTACAACCGGATACGTCGCCCAGCCGTTGTCTTCGTGCAGAACGGTGAAAGTGATCTCGTTGTCCGCCGTGAAAGTCATGAAGATATCGTGCGTAACGATATTATCCCGGCAAGAATGAGCAAACAGACCATTAACAGCTAATATGTATATATCCACTCCCGGCAAGCTGTAATTTAGATCAACAGCAAGCACGGGAGTGTTTTTTAGTTCGAGTTGATCCGGTTCCTGTACAGCAGACCTCGAATCATTGCAAATTGAGATCAAAGTAGATACAATCAGATAGTGATGCATGAAATAAGGACAAGGCTTATGTATGGATCATGGCCTGCCTTAGAAAATAGTTGAAGGAAGTGACGCACATGAAAAAAGGTATTATCGAACTTGAAAATGGCGGAACCGTAGAAATCCAATTCCTGCCGGAAGAAGCACCAAATACAGTAGCAAACTTTGAAAAACTGGCTAACAGCGGTTTTTACAACGGCCTTAGCTTTCACCGTGTAATCCCTGGCTTCGTAGCTCAAGGCGGATGCCCGGTTGGCAACGGTACAGGCGGTCCTGGATACTCCATCGACTGTGAAACTGCAACAAACACAACGAAGCATGAAAAAGGTGTTCTCTCCATGGCACATGCCGGCAAAAACACAGGCGGAAGCCAATTCTTTATCGTGTATGAGCCGCAGCCGCATTTGGATGGAGTTCATACTGTATTTGGTAAAGTAATCAAAGGTATGGAATACATTGATGGCGTGAAGCAAGGCGACAAAATGAAGAGCGTATCTGTATTTGACGCTTAAGCTGAAGCCTCTCTAACGACATAGCAAGAGCAGATTAAAACATCCCGCATTCTATATGCGGGATGTTTTTTTATGCCAAGTATCTCGACGAGAAGTTATGTAACTGCATTCCACACAGGGAGAGCAAGTTTTTTAATCAAGTAAGCGTATTCTTATTATTGGGTGAGAGCTCAGCTGTTGATTTTTCAGTATAGGAGTGCTACTATTTTTCTATTACTAATGTTTCATAAGCTGTAATCCTTCGGGGCAGGGTGAAATTCCCTACCGGCGGTGATGACTTGTCTTCAAGTCTTAGTCCGTGACCCGTTAGCTGGAAGCTAGCGGTGGATCTGGTGCAACTCCAGAACCGACAGTATAGTCTGGATGAGAGAAGGAGAATAGGTACATAACAGACAACTCTATTGGTTGGCGTACCCAGCGGGACTTTTGCCTGTGCGTCCGTGATGATGCTCATGGTTTATTTGCCTTACCTTTGTTAGGTTTAAATTAAGGTAACGGTAGTGTTCTGCTGTATTTTCTATTGAACTCTCAAGCCCCTAGTCTGGCAGTTTAGCCGGATAGGGGCTTTTTTTGGTGAAATGTTTCTTAAATGTCTTTGCTGAAAAGAGGTAAGCATAATGGAAATGATGAATGATGAATTCTACATGTCGCTTGCTCTGGATATGGCGGAAAGAGCGCAGGGACAGACCGGCATTAATCCCGTTGTAGGCTGTGTCGTCGTGAAGGATGGACGAATGGTTGGTCTTGGAGCCCATTTGAAAAGGGGCACAGGCCATGCCGAGGTTCATGCCTTGAACATGGCAGGCAGTGAGGCGGAGGGAAGCACCGTCTATGTAACCCTGGAGCCCTGCAGCCACTATGGAAAGACACCGCCATGCAGCGAGAGGCTGATCAGCGAGAAGGTCAAAAGGGTGGTTGTCGCTTGCGAGGATCCTAACCCGCAGGTGGCAGGCAAGGGATTTGATATGCTTCGCAGGCACGGTATTGAAGTCAAAGTCGGTGTGCTTAGAGATCGGGCCAGACGGCTCAATGAGAAATTTATCAAGTATATTACAACGGGCCTGCCCTTTGTAACGCTCAAGACGGCTTCAACGTTAGACGGAAAGATCGCAACCAAGAGCGGAGACAGCAAATGGATTTCTAACGAGCAAGCGAGAGAACATATTCATATGCTCAGACATCGTCACCAAGGTATTATGGTCGGGGTAGAAACCGTCATCGCTGACAATCCCGAGTTAACGACCCGGTTATCTATAGATGGGATTAGTCCTATTCGAATCGTCGTCGATTCGAAGCTGAGAATCCCTATAGATACGAAGCTGGTTCGGGATGGAAATGCCAAAACCTTGATCCTGACGACAGATGAAGCAGAAGCTGAACGTGAGCAGGTTCTGGAAAGTTATGGTGTACAAGTGATCCGCTGCGGTCCGGGACCGAGGGTTGATCTACTAACAGCAATGAGCTTGTTAGGAGAAATGGAGATCGGTTCTATATTGCTTGAAGGCGGCGGAACTTTGAACGGCGCAATGCTGGAGGCCAAGCTGATCGATCGCTTGCTCATGTTTATTGCACCGAAAATCGTCGGAGGATATGAGACACCAGGAAGCTTCCGATTTGAAGGCGTGGACCGAATGAATGATGCGATTCAATTAAATAAACTCGAAGTCGAGACCATTGGAGATAATATTTGTGTGACAGGTTTACCTGTGTGGCCGTAAGGCTGATAAGGAGTGAATGCCATGTTTACTGGGCTGATTGAAGAAGTTGGACGAATTCGCAGTGTTGGCCGTAAAGGGGAAGCCATGGTCCTTGGAATTAGTGCGAAGCGAATAATGGATGATCTGAAGATCGGAGACAGCGTAGCTGTCAACGGGGTATGCTTAACCGCTACCTCGATAGAAACCGGAGGCTTCCTGGCAGATGTGATGCCCGAAACGTTCCGACATACGACCCTTCGTCATTTGGGAAGCGGCAGTCCTGTTAATCTTGAACGGGCCATGTCAGCCAAAGGCCGTTTTGGAGGACATATTGTACAAGGCCATGTGGATGGAACAGGGAAGATTACAGCGATAACCCGAGATCAGAATGCGGTCGTGTTCGAAATCACGCCGGTTAACAGTGACGTATTCCGGTTTATTATTCCGAAAGGCTCCATCACGATTGAAGGCATCAGCCTGACTGTTGTCGACACGACAGCCTCCTCTTTTACCGTATCCATTATACCGCATACATTAGGGGAGACCGTGCTCGCTCATCGTAACACAGGGGATATCGTCAATCTTGAGTGTGACATTCTCGGCAAGTATGTGAATCATCTGCTGCATTATGGACAAGGAGCAAGCCCAGCGGACGGAACGGGTGAGAAGTCGAAATTAAGCTTTGAATTTCTAAGCTCCCACGGTTTTAACTGATATAAAAAAGCAGTAACAAGGAGGGTACGACATGGATGAGGAATCCATTTTTCATACAGTAGAAGCAGCGCTTCAGGATCTGCAGCAAGGTAAAGTGGTCATTGTCGTTGATGATGAAGACCGCGAGAATGAGGGTGATTTTGTAGCTCTGGCGGATAAAGCCACTCCGGAAGTCATTAATTTTATGATTACCGAGGGAAGAGGACTCGTCTGTGTGCCGATTACGCAGGAACGCGCAGAAGAGCTTGACCTTAAACCTATGGTTCAGCAAAATACGGATTTTCATGGTACAGCCTTCACGGTATCCGTTGATCATAAGCTTACGACGACAGGGATATCCGCACATGAACGTTCCATTACAGTCAAAGCGCTGATTGATTCCGAAGCAACCGGATTGGATTTCAGAAAGCCTGGTCATATGTTTCCACTAATCGCCAAGAAAGGCGGAGTGCTCAGGCGAGCAGGGCATACAGAGGCTGCTGTGGATCTTGCCAGAATGAGCGGTTCCTATCCTGCAGGAGTGATCTGTGAGATCATTAAGGAAGACGGATCTATGGCCAGACTGCCTGATCTGAAGGAAATTGCGAAGCAGCACGATCTGAAGCTTATCAGCATCAAGGACATGATTGCCTATCGTAACGCCAAGGAGAAGCTGGTTACTCGCGAGGTTTCGGTGAGAATGCCGACTGATTTTGGCGAGTTTCAGGCGATAGCCTATACAAATGAAGTGGATAACAAAGAGCATGTAGCTCTTGTCAAAGGCACACTTAATACGGATGAGCCGGTCCTCGTGCGTGTACATTCCGAGTGTTTAACCGGAGATGTGTTCCATTCTCATCGTTGTGACTGCGGACCGCAGTTTGAAGCCGCCCTGCGTCAGATTCATGAGAATGGCAGCGGCGTGCTGCTCTATATGCGTCAGGAGGGCCGGGGGATCGGGCTCATTAATAAGCTTAAGGCCTACAAGCTGCAGGAGCAGGGACTTGATACGGTGGATGCGAATCTGAAGCTGGGCTTCCCGGCTGATCTTCGCGATTACGGCATCGGCGCGCAAATTCTCAAAGACTTGGGAATCCGCAAGATTAACCTGCTGACGAACAATCCGCGAAAGATCAAAGGGTTAGAGGGATATGGTCTCGAAGTTGTTTCTAGAGTACCGATTCAAATTGCAGAAAATAAAGATAATTCTTCCTACCTGCATACCAAGCAGTCCAAGCTGGGGCATATGCTGAAATTTGATGATATTGAGCAGAACGAGCAGGAAATCAAATCTTAAGTTAAATACTACTCATTATAAGAAGGGCAGATGAATAATAATGGCTAACTATTTTGAAGGTAATTTAGTCTCTGAGGGATTAAGATATGGCGTTGTGGTTGGACGTTTCAATGAATTTTTAACGAGCAAGCTGCTGTCAGCATCCCTGGATGCGTTCAAACGTCATGGTGTGCAGGATGATGAGGTTGATGTGGCTTGGGTTCCTGGAGCCTTTGAGATTCCTTTGATTGCTCAAAAAATGGCCGAGAGCGGCAAATATGATGCAGTGATTACACTCGCCACTGTCATCCGCGGCTCTACAACGCATTATGATTATGTTTGTAATGAAATGGCCAAGGGGGTCGCTGCAATTAACCTGAAGACAGGCGTGCCGACCATATTTGGACTGGTTTCTACAGAAAATATTGAACAGGCGATTGAACGCTCTGGAACGAAAGCAGGAAATAAAGGCTGGGACGCTGCCGTTGCAGCAATTGAGATGGCAAACTTGACGAAACAGCTAAAATAGTGCTTAGTTAATATAAAGCCCTGTACTCAGGCTTCTCTTAGCCGGGGCAGGGCTTTACGTATTTTGTAACATTAGCGGGAGGATGCGCCCATTGACGGTTGTGACTTATAAGCTTGAATCGTTTGAAGGCCCGCTGGACCTTCTATTACATTTGATTGACAAACATGAGATTGACATCCAGGATATACCGATCAGCCGAATAACGGACCAATATATGGATTATATTCACTCCATGCAGGAGCTGGAGCTTGATATTACAAGCGAGTTTTTGGTGATGGCAGCTACTCTTCTTGCGATCAAGAGTAAAATATTGCTGCCCAAGCCTCCTGTGTTTCTTGAATTTGAAGACGATCATTTCATGGAGGAAGAGGATGAAGACCCTCGTGCCGAATTGGTTCAGAAGCTTATTGAATACCGAAAATTCAAGAGCATCGCGCGTCATCTGCATGAACGGGAATCGGTTCGCAGTCTTATTTTCTCTAAAGAGCCGGAGGATCTAACGCCTTATGTTCATCATGAACCGTCGAATCCGGTTGAAGGGCTGCATACAGCGGATTTGATTACAGCCTTTCAGAAGGCACTCAGCCGGGCTGCAAGAAATACGACGGTGGCTAGGATTCATCGTGATGAAATATCGGTAAAGGATCGGATCCGGGATGTAGCGGGGACGCTTGGACGTAAAGGGTATGGCAGTAAAATGCTGTTCTCCAAGCTGCTGAATGAGGACATGTATCGCCAAGAGATTGTTGTTACTTTTTTGGCTATTCTGGAATTAATGAAAATGAAACAAATTGTATGTTACCAGGAACGATTGTTTGAAGATATCGTGATGGAGTGGAGAGGAGAAGAAGAAAGCGATGGACTTTCCGGCATTGAAGTCGATTATTGAGGGCTTGTTATTCTTATCGGGTGAAGAAGGACTAGGTGTCAAGCAGCTCTCCGAAATTGTCGATCAGCGTCCAGAAGTCGTAACTGATGCGCTTGAGGAACTGAAAAGGGAATATACCAAGCAGGGAAGAGGACTGCAGATATTAAAAATTGCAGGAAACTACCAAATGGGAACCTTGCCTGAGCATGCTGTTTATTTTGAGAAGCTTGCTTATTCCCCTTCCAGATCCTCACTCTCTCAAGCCGCACTTGAAACGTTATCCATTATTGCTTACCGGCAGCCGATAACGAGAGTGGAGATTGAAGAGATCCGCGGAGTTAAGGCAGAACGGGCGCTTCATACTTTAACAAGCAAGGATCTGATTGAAGAGGTTGGACGAGCAGATGCCATCGGCCGCCCTATATTATATGGGACAACAAAGGCCTTCCTTGATTATTTTGGTCTTGGCACAATTAAAGATTTGCCTGAGCCGTCTGTATTCGAAGATGCTGACCCGCTCGAAGAAGAGACGCAGCTCTTGTTCAGCAAGCTGGGTCAGAATATGTTTGAAGAAGAGTCTTCGGGTGAAGCTCTGGTTGACAATGAGATTAATAAAGCGGAGTAATCGTAGAATCGATGTCCTTTAGAGGGCATCGATTTTTTTATGCCCAAAAGTTTCGCATGGTTTCCATAATTAAGAACATACTAAAGGGGAGTTTTAATTTTACATATACCAGGGGGAAGACTCGTGTGGATCTGGATTGGCGCAGGCATACTGTTTGTTATCATTCTACTTATTGTGCTCGTACTTGTATCAAGAATACATATCCATCTGGTTGTGAAGTCTGCAAATAATAAGCAGGAAGTTCATGTTCAGCTCAAAATGCTGTACGGAATTCTCCGAATCACCAAGGAAGTCCCCGAACAGAAGATTCAAGAGCTCAAAGCCAAGCTGCTTAAGAAGCTTGAGGTTGCTATGTCAGATCAGCTGAATGGAGAAGATAGGCAAAAAGATTCGGTAATGCCTGATGAGAAGCATGGGAAGAAAGGGATATTGCATCAGTCCTATGCTTTGGTCAAGAGTGCATATGCACTGAAAATATGGGATACAGCTCCTTTTGCTTCGATTCGGATTTTGGATCTCAGATGGAATTCTCGTATAGGGACAGAGGATGTTGTATTTACTTCTATAGCCACAGGCATTTTGTGGGGAATTAAGAACTCGATTCTTGGCTGGTTGTCCCATAAGGTGAGGCTTCTGGAGATGCCACAGCTTGATGTCACACCGAATTGGACTGAACAGTGGGATCTAAAGACGGATTTTGAAATAAGAGCCTGTATTCGCTTTGTCAAAGCGATGCGGCTCAGCAATATGCTTACCAAGCGATTAGCTGAAGCCCATGGAGGCATTATGGCCTGGCGCAGAGATTTGGAGGAGGATGCTTAGTCATAGAAATTAATTTTTTTCCAGTCCGCTTTTTGCACATACTGATCCTGTACCTTGGGAAACCTATCAATGTCAAACCATTGTTAGAAGGAGGCAATTTATTATGTCGGATCATCCAATTCAAGGATTAATGAAAACGGCCATGGAAAACATCAAAGCGATGGTCGATGTCAACACCATAGTAGGTGATGCAGTGGAAACGCCGGATGGGTGTGTAGTGGCTGAAAGATACCACGCCAACAAAGCGGTGCTAAACCCCTAAACCCTTGGTACGTATAGAGAAAGTAGATATACGTGAATAACTGGGATGTAGGGAGGACTGAGATGCGAATGCCAAATATGAACGGTAAGTATGGTGAAAGCTTTAGAAAAAACAAATTTATCGAGATTCAGCAGTTCTTAGCAGAGATTGGATATAAGCTCCATGAAACAGAGTACGTTAACAATAGAACGCCTATGAGCGTTGAATGCAACAACAATCACATCTACCCCGCCACATGGGATAACCTACGGCAAGGTAAGCTGTGCAGAGAGTGTTACTTGACTAAGGTGCAGACACCAGTAGTGATCAGGAAGCAAGAGAAACAGACACGGAAGAAGATGTCGCAAGAACAGAAGTACGAGGTTTTCGAGACAGCCGTGGAAGCAGAGGGCTATGTGCTCCATCCAGGCGAATATGTAAACAATCAGACTAAGTTCGATGTGACTTGTCCCGAGGATCACACTTACCCCACCACTTGGAATAGATGGCAGAGTGGACAGAGATGTCGTGAGTGTTTTGAGAAGCGTGTAAGAAAGTCCACTGAAGACATCGCGGCTGAGTTAGCGGCTGAAGGGTGTGAACTGATCGGAGAATATAACGGCTCTAATAAGAGGTTCAAATACAAGTGTGTATGTGGTACGTTAGCCTACGGCAGAATCAAGGACTTTAGAAATGGAGTTCGTTGTAAATTCTGTGCGGGGGAAAAGACAAGGGAGACAAATCGACTCAAGAGACTTGAAAAGTTAAAGCAGTACGATCTTGAACATCCTGAGGAGGTACAAGTATAGTGCCGCACCGAAGATAGGTCTCAACAAAATAGTAATGCTTACCACAAAAAGAGATCAGGTCAATCCTGGTCTCTTTTTCCATTTAATTCGAGAGGTTCATCCCTGTTTCGTCTACTCTACATTAAGAGGACTTTTTAGGGAGAGGGGGTAGGGGAGTGAGCAAAGATACAGCTCTAACAGTTATGTTCGGATGGGTGGTGTCGTCTTTGGTCTACTTGGTAGGAGGTATCGACCACCTGTTTATTGCAGTAACGATTTTCGTGGTGCTTGACTACCTAACAGGTGTAGTTAGCGCGTGGTATAGAAAGGAATTGTCAAGTCGAACAGGATGGTGGGGTCTCGCAAGGAAGTCCATGACACTGGTCTTCGTGATCGTAGCTCATCAGCTTGATCTAGTGGCAGGTAACGAGAACAACTTTATGAGGAACGCAATGCTGTTGTTCATCATCGGTACCGAAGGAATTAGTATTTTCGAGAACATGGGTAAGATGGGACTTCCAGTTCCAAAGTTCATCACAGCGGCTCTCATTAAGCTTCGCGGCGACGAGGAGGACGAGAGCAAAACAGACAACAAGAAGGAGGGATAGTAATGCTTCCGATCACTAAGGACTATCTGCCGATCAATAAGTTCAGTCGTGTTGGTATCAAGCTTAAATCCAAGAAGGGTATTGTCATGCACTACACCGCATCTCCTGGCGCACCTGCCAAGAACATCGGTAAGTACTTTGCAGGACTAGCTCAACAAAATCCCAACGATAATATCAAGGACACATACGCGGGTGCTCAGTACTCTGTAGACCGCACCTCGATTTACAATAATATCCCTGACGACGAGATGGCTTACCACTGCGGTAGCACGACTTACACCAAGGAAGCTCTTTCACAACTTGGTACATACCCCAACAACAGCACTGTTGGAATTGAGATGTGTATTGAGAAAGATGGTAGCATCCATGAGGACACGTTCAACAACGCTGTAGACCTCGTTGTGTACCTGATTAAGGTGAGAGGGTTCCCTAACTCCATTTGGACACACAAGGGCGTTGTAGGGTGGAAGGAATGTCCTCTGCCGTGGATCAAGAACCCTAGTGAGTTCGAGAGATTCAAGAAGGCGGTCAATGACAAACTGAACCCGCCAAAACCTGTAAAGGAGGAGGAAGACGAAGTGAACAAAGTACTTGAGTACGCTAACTGGGCGTGGGACGAGCTTGATAAGTACGTAGGAGATGCTTACAACGATAAGATCATCTCTGAATGGTCTTGGGTCGAGAAGGTTCGTAAGAAGAAGCTGACTTACGGTGAGCTGATCCTGCTGAAGGTTCTGATCGACGAACGCAGACGTAATAAATCAGCCTAAGGAACGAAGGGAGGTGAGACCATGGACATCAGGAAGCGTTTGAAGGACGTTCCTACGCTGTTGGCTATCGCCGCCTTTGTGTTGGACATCCTGATCTTTGCGGGGGTTGTAGACCTACCTGTAAGGGCTGAGATCGAGACCTACATTCAGCGAGGGTTAGAGGTACTTGTCCTGTTGGGCGTACTGAATAACCCAACCACCGAGGGACATAGTTACATGGATGAGAAATAAAAAAAGGAGAGGGGCACACTGTGCCACCTCTCCTTTTGTTTTAAGCCGCTTCTTCTTGAACCAGGATGCGGACATTGAACTTGCCTGTCTCGTCCTTCAGGAAGCCGCTGATCTTGTCGAAACGAGCTAACAGCTCCTCACCGCTAAACGTTCCGTTGTAGTTGATCTTGATTCCTTCATTCGCTTGCTCAGGGGCAATGTCCTCAAAGACTGAGATGCTTACCGAGAACGCACCGCCCTCATCCTTCAGGAAGCCCACGATCTTAGTGAACTTGGTTTCGAGATCAGCAATGTTGAAGACTCCCGCATAACTAATCCCCAAACCTTCACTGTTAAGTACGACTGCATTATTTTTATTGGTGCGTTGGTTAGCATTGCTTCCTGCACCTATGGATTGTTGTTTAGCTTTTGCGTTGCCTGGGGTAGCTGTCTTCAGTCCGTGTTCTTTGACAACCTTATAGTACTGATGAGTTTTCATCCCCCAAGTACGTTCGATCTGAGCGTTGTTAAATTTGTCTCTCCAACTCTGAAGAACTTCTGCACGCTTCTCCGCAGGTTCGATCTTCTTAAACTCCTCGTAAGGCAGAATGTTTTCGTACATGTTAGTCACCTGAACCTTTCCTGATTTAGTATAGTCTCGCTTTTCCTTGCCTGTCATCATTTCATGAGGGTACCTTTTTGCCCGTGCCCCGCGTGAGACATTTGCTGTTCTCCCCGCGAGTCTTTTCTCGTAGACATCATCTTAAAAAATCTTATCTATTGGCTCCTCAGATAACACTGCTCTTACCCCCTTAGGGAGTTTATTCAAAGACAGTATACACTTGTCCAATAGAAAAAGGAAGTGGGGTGTCCCACTTCCTACAGGATTTACCTACTTCAGTTGTTTACGAACTCTTGCGCGAATCTCGCCTAGGGTCTCGTCACGAACCAACTTTCCGTCAAGGAACAGTACTTCTAACTGGTCGAGGTGAGCGATCTCCTCGTAGTCAGCTCTGTACATACCGTCCTTATAAGTCAGACGACCATTAATGTCTTCGACAACAGCAACCAACCCTCTCTGCGACTTCTTCATACCACTGTCTGTCTTAGGGTCTTTGTAGAGAAGTCTTTCCTCACCGTTGATTACTGCATGAGTCGCTTTCATCGCGAACATGAATGTGTCTCGGGTGTTGTATTGGTACGTGAACGATCCGATACCGAACACCACATTTGTCGAAGCGAATCCCTTGTCCATCAGTCGCTTGCAAATCTCCTCGCAACGATCAAGAGTGATGGAGTCGCCATAGATAGCACCGATGTGTGTATCGAGTTGCTTGTAACCACGATCAGTTACAGTACCACCGAAGGTATCCCACAGTGCTTCGATCAATCCCTTGCGAACGATCTCCTCCTCAGCATTAGGATCACCGCAGAGAATCAGAACAGGGTCTCCCGAGTCAGGACGACAAACTACTCTACCGTCTCGTCCCATAATCTCTTTCTTCAAGGAAGGGAGCACTTTTTCGATTACGTGCCAGAAGTCCCATGTGTCCATTACAGCCGAGAAGAATCCAGTAGGGTAGACTTCAGTCATCAGTCGCAATAGTACTTCTCTCTCGTCCTGACCGTTGGCACACATTACAGCGTGTTCAGTGGCGGGGATGGAGGTACCAACCAGTTCATTCTCGATGTCTGCATTGTAATACTTCTCAAGGTATCCAATAGCAGGGCATGTGTCCGTTCCGCTGAAGGAGAGCAGGTGACCTGCACCACTCGAAGCCGCCGCGTGACGACCTGCCATACCTCTCATGGAGAAGTCGTGTCCCTGGAACTGGATAGCTCCCTCGTCACTGCCTGTCATCTCGGCATACCGAGTCAGAATCTCAAGGTACTGGAACGCGATTGTTGCGCTTGTGGAAGGCATCCATACCTCACAGGACATAACCGTCTCAATGGAGTTGGTCAGCCAATAGAATGCAGGAAGTGTGTTCTCCACAGTAACTACTGGGACGCGGGTAGGGGCAAGAGTACCTTCTTTCAGAGCCTTGATCTTCAGTGGTAGGTAGCCCAGGTCATGTAGAGCCGCAATACGGGATGCGTTAGGTTCAGCAATTCCCATCGTGTGACGGATGAATCGTTTGTATTGAGCGATCACTACGTCCTTAGGAAGATTGAAGAAGTATGTGTTGAAGTAGTCGATCAAGAAATCCTTCACGAAGCCTTGCACACCGAACACCATTACCTCATTCACACCTTCCAGGCGGCTACCGCGAGGAGTCCATGTGGAGGATACGTACTCTGTACCTTCAGGATACTGCTCAGGGTGGGACAGTTTATAGAAATCACACATAAGTTCAGGAGGAAAGTTAGTAGTAATAGTAGTTGTCATAGGATTACACGCTCCGATTCAAGTATTTTTAAGGCACTGTCAAGAGTTACGTAAGAAGTAAGAAGTCCTGCGCGGTCATCAAGTAGTATGTTGCAGTAAATCTTCCGACCAGTGAAGGGTACAAACGGTGCGTTCTCGTTGATCGCGTCATAAGGGATGCCGTTACTCTCCAAGTAGTCCTTAATGAAGTCGTACTTGTCCTCACTACAACAAGTGGAGACGATGAAATATGCACCGTAGGCTTCACAGCGTTGCAGAAGACTGATTACTTGGTCGTAGCTACTGCCCCGCTTGTGGTAGTCGTACACGGTGTCATCGAAGTCGTAGGCAATGATGATCTTCCCGTGCTCTCTCCACTCATTCACAAGCCTGTTTATGGCGTTGGTGGGGTGGAGGAAGGGGTCAGTTCCGTTTGTGTCAATCAGGGGTAGCTTCTCCATTAGATCAGCTCCTTCACGCTAATCTTGCTCTCCCATGCTTCAAGTACTTCGGTGAGCAGAGTGTTCGTGGTGTATACATGGTCAATCAGCTCAGAGGTGAACACATTTCCTTTGAAGATAGAGTCCTCAGCATGAGTCACTACGAGATGAACCTCAGCCGCGCCTACTTCACGCAGAGCATTGGAGCTTCTGATGAATGTGTTTCCGTAAGAGCAGAGGTCATCCACAATGACCGCTTTGAACCCTTTACTCTCGACAGAGCCGACCAGTTGAAGCTTGTCGATCTCCCCAGTAGCAAAGTTGCGTTCCTTAAACCCAACCAGTTGCTTGAACTTAGTGAAGTTCTTTCCGTAACGCTTTTGAGCACCTTGGTCGGGGAAGAACAGATAATCCTTTTCGATGTCGAAGTCTACTTCCATCATGACCTCATGCAGGAGGGCGGTGGTTGGGTAAGTAGCTTCACAACGATCAAGTAGTGCCAACGTGACATCAGAGTGCGGCTCGATCACATTAACGTAGTCGAAGTTCATGTCGTTAATCATCTTGGCGACGTACTTCAGTGTAAAGACCGATGACCCTTCAGACCTGTCCATGCGGCTGTATGGCATGTATGCGATCTTCAGAATGCTTCTCTTACAGAAGTACCTATCCAGGTGGGACTTGACGAACAGGAGCTTCACGAGGTCACTGTCGTTTTCATATTTGAAGATGACTTCAGCGTCATAGTTTCTGTCTGCTAAGAGGTCTAAAATTTGATCCCCGTCAACCAAAGTCTCCCCATTAGGGAAGACCTTGAAGTTGAGGGTTGCGCCATTAAGTTTAATCATGTTGGGTCACCCTTTCTTTCTTGTTGGTTACTTACCGAGACCTTTAGTGGTACCCGACTGCGGCTTATCATCGAACGCTTTCAGTTGCTCAGCGATCTGATCGTGGACAACTCCCCAACCGTAGGCGAACACTTCATCAGTGGATTCATCTTTACTGGGTGTCATACGAACTCCTGCTGTTGGTTTGTAGTTTTGGTAGTTCGGCAGGGACTTGGTGAACGTAGCTTCAACGTATACTTCAGTTACTTTTGGCATTGGTAGTATCCTCCTTGGTTTTAGCGGTCTCACACCCATTTATGATGTGGTTGACCTGCTCTAAGATATCCTTGTTGTGCTTACCACACTTCTCACAGTCATAGTTCATTGAAACGGTGTTGCTCCTTACATTAGATACTGACAACCCTCTTACCGAAGTTCAGAATGTACAGACAAAGCGAACGCTTTTGCTTTTCGGTCATATACCCGACCAGTTGGTGGTGATTGCAGATACTCTGTACCCGACTGTCCTGCTCGTTCATAGCCCCTGACAGCTCTTTAGCCGCTCGGTAGAGTATTCGTACCCTACGGATGAGTTCGTCGTCTACAAGGGCTGTCAGCTCGTCTAACGGGTCATCTTCTGTGACTCTGAAACGCGGCTCGTCGAACATTGCTTGGTCGGCGTAGTAATCAGCTATATCTCCCATCAGAACTTGTCCCGAACACACTTATCAAGGAATGTCTCACTCATTACGTTGTAGAAGGGCTTACCGTTCGCCTTGATGACCTCCATGAAGTAGGCATAACTGCCGTTAGCATTGCACTTGTCAGGGGATACGCTCAGTACCTTCATAGTGCGGTTGGACATCGGGTGTTCAAAGCGATCACCAATTTCATATCGTGGGCGGGAAACCTTAACGAGATCGTGAAGATCAACCAAGCGGTGGAACTCCTCAATAGGGTGCATAGAAGGTTGATCATGGTTACTGATCTTCAGTACAACGAAGTCGGCTCCGCTGATCTTCATAAACGAGATGACCTCGTAGTGTACGAACGTAGTGGTGCTACGGTATACATCCTCCGCTTGGTACTGGATTCCTTTGTGGTATAGGTTAGCTGTTGTTCTAGTCACGGTTACTTTCATCTCCTCGCTCAATCGGTAATGGGTAGGCGCAGTCTTGGCACAGCGCGGCGAACTCGCCTGTGGTGTTGGTTCCACAGCGTTCGCAGTAGGTGACAGGGAGAAGGTTACCGAAGTGATGTATCTCACCGTCAATGTCTCTGATCTTAGGGTATTGTTTCACCTGAATCTCAATGATCTCACCCGTTAGCTTGTTAAGGCAGGGACGGCTGATCGAGAACCAGGAGTAGTAATCCTCAGTCGATAGGACACTGTGGGAGTCGAATCGGTACTGGATGTCCATGCCCTTGAAGCGTAACAACAAGGGCATCAACTCCTCCTCGGTGATCTCCATAACTTCTCCCCACCGACCTGCAAAGCGCAGGGAGTGGGCGGGGAGGATGAATACAGGGTCACCGACCTTAATCATTCCTTGACCACCGATACAGTCAGACGGGGTGCATCGTACTTCTCAACCCATGCGTAAGCTTTGAGAGCTTCCAGGTCGATCTCTCCACTCTCAACGTACTCTGCAAGAACATCTTCATCCACGACTTTGACCGCTTGGATGATATCCTCGTAGATTCGGTGACTGTATTTACTTTCAAGGAACTCGATCACCTTTTCTTTGTCGAAGTGTGACTTATCAGGCGTGGAGTACGAAGCTCGGAAGCCGCCCCAGTCTGCCTTGCGCTTGCCCAACTCGGATAAGCCTTTAAGGATGGCACCCTTGTTCTCCTTGAGCCACTTCTCGTCCTGCTTCTTACGTTCATTACGGAAGTGGTACTCTCGGAGTGTGTCCTCCCCAACCGATGTTTCTTGAGCGAATACGTCCTTCTTCTCGGAAGGCTCAATCCCTAAAACTTGCTGAGCTAGTTTATTCATTTGCTCTCATCTCCCTTCACTTTCTCTATACGAAGTCGATTGAGAGCAGTTAAGACCTGAATCAAAATAATTCAAGCAGTCTTTTTAGAACGCTTCTTTACAGGTGGAGGGGAGACGGGAAGACCGCCTTCCACTTCAGAATCCTTCAGATACTCTAGGTCGCTGAAGAAGTCGTGACCACATGTAGTATGGAAGCTTGGCATTTCTGTATCGTATGGAACATAATCGTAATAGGAAATCTCGTCACACTTGCGGCACCATAGCCAGTTCCGTTTATACCCTTCAGGGATAGGAGGAACGTCAGGTAGAATTACTTTGCTTATAGGTCTTGGCATTGTTTATCCCTCCATGTATTTATCTCAGACTCAGTGGCTTTTCTGACTGAGGGTTTATTTACTGCTACATCTCCACCCTCGAAGTAGTACCACCAACCACATTCACTAATTTCAGATACCACCCCAAATCCATAACGCTGACAGAATCCTAATTCCCCTGCCTTAGGCATTAGATCACCCTCCTGCATGTATATTGTTATACCTAATTGCTGTGTAATCTTTACCACCTCGATATGCTTCTTCATTAGCGTCCTCCAAATAAAGAAACCGCCCTTTTGAGGACGGTTCTTTAGCCAGATATTGTGGCTCACTTTAGCGTCGAACTGTACATTATGATACATATCTTCTTTCTATTAATACTTTGACGCTTACCTTGCAGTCCTCGGCGTACAGATCATCGCCGTTTGCTGTATCCTCCACGTCAGTAAACATAGTACCGCAGGTTAGGTCACAGAACAGCTCATAGCTAACTAAGCCTTCCCTTCTGTATACTTTTATTCGGTTCTTGTATTTATAGATATACTCAATACCGAAATCTTCCCACATCTTTAGAAGCAATATCTCTAGTTCTTTCATGCCACCATCCTTTCATCAATACCTGCGAGGGAAGCAATCAGTTGCTTCGCTACTCCAAGATCGAGGTTGTCTATGCCCTCATCGAGCATGGTCTGTGCCATGGCTTCCTTACGTTGCAGAGTTTCCTGTACGTGCTCATCAATAGTACCTTCACATACAAGGTAATAGACGGTAACGGCGTTTCGCTGACCGATACGGTGGGCGCGGGAGAAGGCTTGCTCAACATAAGCAGGTGACCATTCACAATCAAGGAAGATAACGTGAGTTGCTTGAGTGAGTGTAAGACCTTCACGGCAAGCAGGTGTACAGCCAATGAAGATTCTGCAATCTTCGTCGTTTTGGAATCTATACACTTCACGTTGACGTTCCGAAGTCATAGTTTCATCTAGGAGCTTACGTCTTTCCTCCTCAGGCATGTCATACCATTTCTGACCGTACTTCTTCTTCAGCAGTCGGACAGCAGAGTTTTCAGTCTTACCGTTGGCATCAACGTCACCATGGATGACCGCAGGTTTATGTTTTGCATATCGCTTCTCAATCAGCTCCACCACGGTGCGGAAACGGGAGAATATGATTACTTTTTCATTACCGCTTTCCACCAGTTCCTCGATCATCTCGTCAAGGGCTAGGAGCTTAGAGCTTGTATTCTTCCCTGGGGAAGCTCCGATCAGTTCGATGGAGTCTGTAACCTGTTGGAGTCGAAGGAGCTTAGTAAGTGCCGATGGAATCCTATCTAAGGAAGTATCCTTCAGCTCCTCCAAAATCCCCATCTTAACAGCCTGATACATCTTGGACTGAGTAGGGGTCATGGAGAGGTTGACTGTCTTGAATGCAACCTCAGGAAGCTCCTTCAGCTTGTCCTTCTTGCGTCTTCTGAGCATGTTCACCTGAATCAGGTTCTTCAGCTCGGGAATGTTCTTGTAGCCGACGATCTCTTTGCCGCCGAACCCTCCCATGATCGCATGGTGGCCACGGAACTCATACCAGTTCTTCAGTACACGTTTACCAAAGTGAAGGTAGTTGTACGCTTCAAGCGGTGAGTTGGGGAGTGGGGTAGCTGTCAGAACATAACGGCTACGGAAGTTCAACCTATGCACAAGGGAACCGATCTTACTTAAAGGGTTCTTGATCTTGTGGGCTTCATCCATAACACAGAACTGAAGCTCTTTGTAATTATCCAAAAGCTCAAGGTTGTGGATGTCACATCTGAAAGTCTCGTAGGACATAATGAGGACATCCCAATCTTCCTCATTTGTTAGTTGGCTGTACAGCTTGGCACGTTGGTTAACGGTACCTGCCATTACTACCGACTTTAGGTTGGTGTGCATGTGAATCTCGTCACGCCAGTTAAACAGCAGACTCGCTTTCGCCAGGACAATACCCCGTTTCAGATGCCCGAGCTTCTTCTTAGCTTCAATGGCGTTAGCAACCTGCCAAGACTTACCAAGACCCGCGTCATCAGCCAAGATCAGAAAGTCTTTGCTGACCAGTAGGTTAAATCCTTTGACCTGGAACTCTCCCCATGGGCGGGTTTTGAATCCACGGTGGTCGATAATGTCACCGTCTGCATTGTAGGTAACCGAGTATCCAGGGACAACTGGTTCACTTGGAATGTCGTCCTCACTGATACCACCGTTGCTTCCTTTCTCCTCGTCTGTCCAGTTGATCAGGAAGCTTCCCATCTTTTGCTCAAAATCTTCGCGGTAGATCAGCGGAACTGCCCAAACCTTTTGAATAGGACTATAGATCGCGCCTTTGACCTCGCTCATCGCGTCACTAAGCGTCTTGACGTTGCGAAAAGAAGCCTTAATCCACCATTTCCCGTCATTGCCTTTGATCTTTTCTGCGTTAATCACGTCAAACACCTCCTAGTTGATCTATACGATTTGAGAGTAAGGCTGTTAAGTAACCACCTCCTAAAAAAATAACCTCAAGTCCCTAAAGACTTGAGGTAGTGTTTTACGTCAATACCTTGCTTCTTAGCTCGGTAATAGACTTTATTGTATGTGGACTGGGGGAGAGGAGGGAAGTTCCCATCAGAATCTCTTAAATTACCCAGGTCTTTTTCTAAGTTGGGGGTATGGGATTGGTACTCTACATTAAAGCCCAAACCCTCGACTACCTCTCGGGGCTTTCCATATCCTAAGAGGTAGTTATAGACCGTCCTGTGAATCTGCCTAACTTCTGAAAGGTCAACGGTCTCGCCATAGTGATATTGCAAAAACAGCCTGATCTTTTCAGGCTCCTTAAGTGTTTTTAAGTCATCGAGTACCCCCACACCTTGAGCGGTTAGGGCGGGAGTAAGTTGCCCGAGATTGGACTTCAGATACAAGTAGAGTGGATAATTCCGCGATTTGAGCTTACTAAGGATGACTACCCCGTTTCGTGCATAAGTGGATAGAAGCTTCAATGACTGCATGACGTTACCCCTGCTCTAGTGCTGATAAGTCATCCTCAGTAAGTTCAATCTCAGCGAAACCTCTACAAACTTTCTGAAAAGCCACGAGCGTCTGTGTTTCATACATGATTTCAGTAGGGTTAAAGCCTAACATAGCTAAAGAATCGACCAATTCAGTTTGGTCAACAGGCAAACCTTTCAAAGCTTCAAGCATTGTTTCAATTACAGCCAAGAACATAACTGCCTTATTTACGTTTTCCATATATTTTGCTCCTTCCGCTTTCTCCTATTCTCGTGCCAACCGATAATTCCTATTACTAGGATAACCAGGGAGAGGTGGAAAATAACGCGGAGCATTTGCATAAATGAATTATCAAAGAAAATTATGATACCTAAAATAAGGAAACAAGCTAGACTGACTAAGAAGAACTTACTGTAAAACTCTCTCATTTTGTCTCCTCTCTCTATGTAGAAATTCAATTCAATAAAGAGACAGTAGTATTAATATGTTATTTTAATTGTTATATTAGTAGGTTTTTATTTATCATTAACTTCCTTTATTATTGAATCAATCATTTCTTCATCAATTAAAGTGTGAGCTTTTTCAAGAGCAACCATAACGCCTTGTGGGTTACCAAAATATACTGTATACAAAATAGGTGCAACATCATCTAATAAAATTCGATCAGCTTTAACCATACTTATTAGAGCTACCACGATCTCATGACCCTCGACTTCACCTGCCACAAACCTATCTCTAAGGTGTTGAGCAATAGCGTCCATTTGGCTTTTTGAATACGTCATAAAAATAACCTCCGACTGTTAAATGATCTCTAAATTTGGCTCCTCTCCAACGGCGGTCTGAATGTGTAAGCTGAGGAGTTATCTCACAATAATAAGACAAGTGGGGGAAATTATCAAGAAGACTTCTCTAAGTATTTCCGTTATTTCTTCCCCCCAAAAGTCTAAGAGTCAAAACTACTCATGCACAATGTTCTTACACTTCCGACACTTGACCCTCACTGAGCCAATCACAAAATCATTTGTTTTCTCGAACAGCAGATGATTACAATGAGGACACCTATGCTGATTCCAAATCTTTTCTTTTGAGTTCGACCTTACGAGTCGCTTGAGTGCCTTTAATATCCGCACTCGCGCTCACCCCCTTCCCAATTAATGCCTTAGCGTCTAGTATAAACTGATCGACCTCTTGCAACAACTCGAAGTCGGTTAGTTCATTAGAAGGTCTTCGTGAGCTTTTCATTCGTAAAACTCCCCCTTGATCTCACACCACAAGAAACCCCTCGGATAGGAGAGGGGTTGGTGGTTACTGATTCACTTATCTAAATACTTGCTCTCAAGAAGTTCTGACAACTTTACAGCCATGACCTTGGAAAGGTCTAGGTTGTCTTTTTCTTTCGGGAGGGAGGAGATCATTCTAGTCATTCTAAGGACTCCGTACCTGCCCATCAAGTTCTGCAACAACTGTCTCGTATCGCTAGAGACTTCTGTGCAAGTAACCTCTTGGAAGTAGTCTACGATTTCCTCCTCCTCTTGGGAGGGGATGTGACCAAACCCGAATTTTAACCAACCTCTTAACATTCCGATGACATATGGAAAGTTTCTCTTTTCGACACTTTTCTTGGATACTACGTGGAAGGCTTCAAGAATCCACTCGTAAGCAGGTAATCCCCTGTTTTGAATCAGTCTGTAGTACTCGCTGATTCCCTCCTTAACTTCAGCAGTGACGAAATTATAGTGCATTAGGTCTTTGAATATGTCATAAAGCACGTCTAATGTTTCCCTATCCCCGTTAGGTTTTCCATATCTTTCCTCATAATACTCTTTTAGTGACACTGCCACATTCTCAATCACGATTAAAACTCCTCTCCATTGTTTTTGTGGCGTGGATGGGTTGTGCCACCAGGGTACACTAGGGCACTCCCTACTGCCACCGTCTGATGTCCAGTGGCAGGGTGGGAGTGTCCTAATCTACCTTATGGAACGCGTATTGGAACTCGTTCTGTGTCTCCCCAGGTAACTCTATGTACCGATAACGCTGTTCATCGTCGTTCAGCTCGAACGTACCGTCATCATCCATAAAGATGTCTCCGTATTCAACCCCGAACTGCTCCATGATCGCATCCATAACGCCTACTTTATTCATACGAAACAACCTCCTGATAGTTAAGCCGCTTGTTAATTTCTTTGTCATTTGTCTGTATAAGGCTCGTACTTGTATTTTGCATCTAACCGCATCCTCTCAGAGGATTTAACCTGTGGTGGGAGTTGCACCTTTACGTGTGTAATGTCCTTGTTGCAGTGTGGGCAAGTCCATTGTTGTCCATTGCCGCAGGAGCTAAAGGATTCCTTGAAACAACCATCACACTTCTTCATGTTCATGGCGTATCGGTAGCCCCCTCTATGAATCGCTCAAGGTTCAGTGCTTTCATAGCCATCTCATACAATTCCTGTCCTACAACGTCGATGAAGAACTCCTTTTTATGTTCTGTGAACCAACGAGCATCGTTCTCACTGACGTGACCGAACTCAATGGCTTGGTAGCATACGTAGGCAGGGGTCGAATCCGTTCCCGTTCCTTTAACTACGATGTACTCATAACCTTCGTGCTCACCTCTATCGAACCTTACGACAGCCATTCCCAGGTCTTGAGCTAGATCGTGGTTAACCGATCTCTTGTGACCGTAACGGAAGACTGTATTCTCCATGACCTCATCGTACTCGAAATCTCCAAGGTCTCTAACCTGTTCGTCAATCCACTCGACGCGGCAGTCTTCGATGTCACTCTCAGCTTCCGACTCGTAGGTATACTCGCCGTTACGATCTTCTTCCTGGTCGTAATTGTCACCTGACATTGTAAGTATACACCACTTCTCCTCTACGAATAGAAGCTCCCGATCCACCCCACCGTTTACAAGGGTTTCGAGGTGGTCTTCAGCGTCACCCATAGAACCGAACTCTAATGAGTCATACTCGTTATTCACGTCAGCTACTTTCCAGTAGGAACCTACAACAAATTTCCTTTCAGAAATCTTCTCAAGGTGTTCACGGTACGCTTCCTCAGAACGCCACATGGTATTGTCGAGTGCAGTATGCGAACCCGTAACGATCTCATAGTCATCAATGTAACGAAACTCACTCAGGTCAACGGATTCCTCGTTGATGTGACTTATGGGAATCCAGGCAAGGATGTTGTCCTTTTGAATGACCCGAATGTTGCTAATCACTGCAAGCAGGTTCTCTCGGGTCTCCTTAGCTTCCTTAGGGATCAGGTTGATAAGTTCGTTTTGTGCAGTATCAATTTTGGAAAAACTCATGATGTAACCTCTTTCTGTGCTCGATGGCACTATAGGGTAGGGCGTTGTACCCTCCATGCCGTCCACCACCCGAAGGTGATAGGCGGGAGCAGGGGACAAATTACATACGAATCTTGCTGAGCTTCACACCGTATACACCTTCAACCCAGTCACGAACCGTGCTTCCGTACCCTATGAATCCATTCCATTCAAGCACACGGTCGAACACCTCGTTACGGGACATCTGAGCGATCTCCATGTCCTTAGAGTCATCATTAGCTTCAAGGTCAAGGTTCTGACGGACGTACCCCATGACCGAATGGGAGTACACATGGTTCTCAAACTCCTCAGCCGCATCCATCTTCTTGCGAAGGGCAGGGAGGAGGAGCTGATTGACGATAGCTTCAATCGTCAATGCGTCATTTCTACTGATACCATGCTCACTGATCTTGTTGGCACATTTATGTGGTTTGGTAGTTTCCATGGACACCCAGTAGTTTGGAGCGGATACAATGAAAACCTTACGTGCAGGGTTGTAAGACAGTGATACCTGATAGCGACCACCCGACCACCCTGAGTCAACGGATGCGGATACGGTAATGATCTCCTCGATAGGGTTAATTACTTTCAGTTCAAAGTTGATATTCTCTTCCATGTTAGTTCCTCCTGATTAGTGCTCGTCGGCACTTGATGTTGTAAAGCAGAGCGGCTATAATAGACCGTAGAAGGGAAGGAACAAGCGGCGAACTTGTTCCTCCCTGAAAGGGACTTAATCGACTCACGAACCTTGGCGGGGGAGGGAATCGGCTTTGTCCTTTTTCTTTTTGTTGAACAAGCGAAGGGAAGTCCTCAGCTTACTCAACAGGCGAACGGACTCGTTAAGCTTTTTAAGAATGCGATTGATAATTCCTAAACTAGCAAGAACGAATCCCAACACCGCTAAGGCTGTAGCGAAGAAGATGTCCATTTCCAGGTCACCCCCTTTGAAGGGAGGGTGTCCACCCCGAAGGTGGGGTGTCCCTTCTACAGCCCTTATAGACCGCTCCATTGAAAAGCCCACCCGAAGGTGAGCTGTCCTAGCAGGGTCTATGCAGGTACCACTTCTGTGTAATACTCATCGTGGTTCAGATTGATGTTAACCCCTCTCTCGATACGTTCAGCGGAACGCTCCGATACAGGCTCTTTGGTAATCGTCTCGATCACCTCGTCGTTCTTCCATGCTTTGATAACTACGTTGAACATGTTTACCCCTCCATCACCAGTAATTGTTTTTGTAGGTGTTTCAACCGCTCATTTGCTTCCTTCTCGGTAGCGAAGCCATCCTCGAACAGCTCGTTCTCCCAGTGTAAGCACCACTCACCCGCACTTGCATCCCCAGGGTCTAGCCATGTTACTTCGACTTCCTGATCGTCTTCAGCAAGGTTCTTGAATATGGTCTTCCACGTATTAAGGCTTTGACGTTGCATCAGTAACCCTCCGTCCAGTGTTCGCCAGTTTCCTCGCCCCATTGGGAGCGATCAGCCAACAGGCTACCGTCGAAGCCGTAGTCTCTACCACATTCGCATGTGTTGGTGAAGCGACCACAAGGTACTTCCTCACCGCATGAGCACTTAACGTACTTGTCCTTAAACATCTGCCAGTAGGTGGAGCGGTGGTCGAGTGCATCAAACTTACGCTCGATCTCCTCCATCTCCTCATAGGTACGTGCTTCAAACTTACCACCTTCAAAGGTTCTGAAGTTCTCGTCCCTACCACCAAAGATAACTACGACCCGTTCAAACCGTCCGATCATTGTTCCTCACCCTCTCCGAACAGCTCTTTATAGCTGTTAACGATTTGAATATCGTTCGTTGCAATTAATTCTGTTTCGCTTGTCCATACATTGACGTACTTATTGTGCAGTACAATATACTCAGTGGGGTTTATACCTTCGATTGCAATCTTTTTAGCACCATACAGAATAAAGCTGTCGTTTAAAACGCCCTCATAAACATCGTAGAGGATTAGTTCTCTACTTGCTGTTTCTATAATCTCATCCCTAAGCTCTGGACTGATCACTGCCTTTCCTTCGATGCTTTCCTTTCGGCGTACCCAGGCACTAAAGGTCATGTGGAATGAGGTGTTCTCGTCCAAGGTGAACAGCACCTCATCGAAACCTTCTTCGTTCAGTTTCTTCAGTACCTCCTCAGGTACGTCATTCATACCCTTATGGAGACCATTGTGGTAGGGCGATTGGTGATGCTTCTCAAAGCCCTCGGCGTACAGCTCATCAAAGGATACAAGACCGAACTGTACTGCGTTCCGAGGGTTGTTGATGCAGGTTTCTAGGTACTCATCCTTCAGACCGTTACTCTTGAAGCAATCGACGCACACCACCTCGCCGTTGTTGTGGTAGTGGGTGTCGGGGGAGCCTGAAGAAGGGAAGTGGCAGATGGGTTTACTACAACCCCCACATAGGCAATACTGATCTGAGAACCCGTATTCCATAACGATATTCTCGAACCATATGTCCTCAATCCCTGCCTTCTCAAGGGCTACCTCAAGAACCTCAGGTACAGCGCACCCTGCATAGGCTAGGCTACCGTATGTCACCAGTCGGTCACCTTGGATCAGTTGGTGATTGTTGATTGGGTCGTGGAAGTCACGGTATTCCTGAATGGATTCAGGTGCCAGTGCTTCAGCGATCATATACAAACAGCGGTCAATATCAGGGTAACCGTCCACGATGGCAAAATCCTCACCGTCACGGGTGGTAACCTGAAGAATACCAGTTCCAATAATCATTTCCTTGATGCTTTCTTTTGTGTGTTGCATAAAGTCATCTCCTTTACCCTCTCTATACGGTATAGGGGAGGGTATGTTAAGTAGCACTCTATAGGTGCTCAAGCGAAAGACCCATCCAGGTATGCTAGGATGGGTCTCTCTATCAGCATCTATTTAGTTAAGCATATCGTCTACGACAGACTTCAGTTCACCCTTCAAGAACTCTTTTTCCTCAGGGGACATCTCGGCGGGGGAGAGGGGATGACCGTCCTTGAACAGGAAGAAGTTAACCGTCCCGTTATCAGTGACAGCGACCTCTACATGGTAGACCTCTTTAATACCCTCTAGCCCAACATTCTTACCCAGGTGAATACCTTTAATCATCCGAACACCCACTCTCCGAATGCCGCGTACTGGAATACTCCATCAGCATCACCTGCATCGAGTTGACCACCGTCAATACTGCCGTTGTAGATAAAGTTCAGTGCGCTTTGGTTAGCACGGTGAGCGACGAACTTCTCAAAGCCTTTCTTAAAGCTTTCCAAGGTGATGGTGCCCTTGTATTCTCCACCCTCGTTGTCTTCGACATAGATGCTACCACCCTCAACAAGTGCGTTGAAAGCCCACTCAGAGGTAGCCCAGTCAGCGTCATAAGCAACCTGCTTAGCTACTTTAGGGTGATTCACCTCAACCTTGCCGACCCAATATGTACTTCCACCTTCCCATGCACTAATAAGGAGACCTTCCAAGTCATCCAGGGTGTACTTGATAGGTACCATGATGGTACCCTCAACCTTCTCATACTTTTCTGCCAGTTCGTTACGTTTAACCGTCATTCTGTTCACCTTCACCTTTCTGTATTTTGTAGGTCTTACTTTCCTTCACTGCGTTAGGATCAAGAACAATCTCCTTCTCAGGGAACCATCTAACCTCGCCGTTGCGTAGTCGGCGGTGATGTCCTGCCCTTGTCCATCTGAACGTTTGCCGCTCATAGTCACGCTTCTCACGTTCTCCTTCTTCTATAGTAGGGGATGGGGTAGGGGAGGATACCTTGTAGACGGTCTGCCTAACGTATACCGTTCGGTTCTTCTGTTTCTTACCGTGCTTGACCTTACCCTTCTTGACCTTGGGTATGCGGCGTTCCTCCTTCACAACTTCATCCTTACGTCTTGTCATACGTTGCATGACTGCCTTGAACACGTTGGTGAAGTACTGAGCGATCTCAGTAACCTTCTTCCGATCAGCGGGGTTAGGGGGATCGGAGAGGAGGGTTATCTTGGTACCCTGAACTCTCCATTCAATCCCGCTATTCATCTTGTAATGACCGCTACCTGTTCGGTCATCGTCAAGGTTGAATGTGATGACCACATCACCTGTACCGCCGTACTCAAGAAGTAGGATGCCCCTCATCAAGGGGAACCTGAAGTCACTTACAAACCCCATCAGTGCTAACATGCTTCCAGTGGCATTATCCATCATGTCGAAACGCTGACATAACTCGTCAGCGTACCGACCTTCGATCACAACTTTATCATAGGCTGCTGAATCCATATCGGTCAATCCTCCCTTTACTGCGGGAGGGTTTCGATCAGTTCTGCATCGAATACCTTGCTTATTTTGTCACCTTGCTCAATGCAAGCCGTGTAAGTTTTCTCGGCTTTGCGGCTATCAGCATCGTACCCAAATTCGGAGCAGAAGCTCTCAAGGGTAGGATAGTTGGCTGACGTTGTGAATGAATCACTGCGGATACAGCACATAACCGAATAGCCCAGGCTAGGAGCGAACGGCGGCTTCTTGGAGTTGTCGATGCTGTCGAAGAAGTCAAAGCTCATAGTCTTGTGCGTCCCTTTGTGGATGCAGGTCACGAGGTACTGGTAAATCGTCTTGTAGTCAATGTCCTTGTGAGATGCGCCCCATACCTTGATAGGGTTGGTCTTACCTACATAATCCACGGTCACTTGGATGTCGCCAACAGTCAGCTCACCACGGTTACCGTTCATGGTCAACTCCCATTCCTCGGTGATCGACGGGGCTTTTGGTTGGGATGTGAAGATTTCTTCCACTCGGTCGATAACCTCTTGTGGAAGCTCAGTGATCAACCAAGATGATCCGTACCTGTACCCGTTAGGGCACTGCTTACCACTCAACCATACGTAGTGATCGTACTCAGGGTCGTCATGTCTGACGGGGATTGGTGTATGATGTTCACATCGGGCTGTCAGATCGTTCAGGTGGTACCGTTCCCAAATCTCGATTAGGTCTTTCAAGTCCTGTTCAGGTATTTCTACCGAATCCAACTTCTTCAGGGCATCAATGCACTGACCGCCACCGCCGTTGTAGCTACCCGTGATGGACAGCGTGTAGTACTCTTTGATGTGCTTATGAGTCGTGGTCTCACGGGAGGAAGTCTTCAGCTTGATGACTGCTTCCACCGATAACCGCTTGCCTTCGTATGTACCCACGTTGATTCTGCTCTGTAACACTACTCTTTCACTCATGCTATCACCTCGTAATTTAGTGGTGCGTTGCTCAAAGGCAATCAGGCACCCTATCCCATACCCCACGGCGGGGTGAGGTATGGTAACGGTGTCCGATTATTCGGTGTATTCCTGTGCCCATTGGCTGATCTTCTTCTCAGAGAAGATGTCAACCCTGTCGTAGTAGTCGTCCCGTGCTTCTCTACCAAACTCTTTCTCAAACTCTACCGCCCATTCATGGATGGCTCGGTTGAGAACACGGGAGTCGTATCCATCAGGTAGGCTGTCAGTGTTCTTAGACATCCAAGAACCTACGTTCATGGAGATGTCGATGATGACCTCATCAACCCTGCGGAACGCTAATGTCAGGGTATCGCCGTATGGCTTATCCTTATGGTCAGGTCGGATGTCCAAGCTGTATAGCTTGTGCTTGCTTCGGCTGTCCCGTACCTGAGGTGTCTCATTACCAGTGAACCCGATCATCTGCTGACCGTTGTCACCGTGGTACTCAATGTCAACGATGGCGTTGACCTTATCGCTCATGATCATGCCGCATACCGTGATGTGGTCACCTGCGGGAAGCTTCATGACCAGTGTGTGCCCACGATCCACCTCACTGAAGTCAAGCACCGTATGGTGGTACTCGTTGAAGATCGGTGTCCCACTTGCTTCAAGCTGATTCAGCATGGAAGGGGAGTACACGGTGGTGGGGAGGGGTTGTGCTTCAACCATAGGCACAAGCACCACATACTCAGCGTGACGGATTGGGATAGGGAATCCTTCATCGTTCTTGCACCACGCTTCCTTGCCAGTGTAGTCGGATACTTCGTACACCTGACCTTTCTTATAGTGTCCGATGGTCTTAGTCGTGAGGATCATCTCGCCGCGCTTAGCTCTACGGCTTTCAGTATGGTACTGGACACCCTCATGGGTGAAGGTATCTTTCGACAAGGTGATTGCAGGTTCAAAGTTAGCTGTTTTCTTTGTGTTCATGTGAACAACTCCTCATATTGTCGGTTAGTGCATGTGCTCAGTGGCACTCATAGGCACTCCATACCAACCACCACCACATGGGTGATGGGTGGGGAGCAGTGTCTATTGTTCAATCCTCTACGTCAACGTAACCTTCCATCATGGACTTGTACCCTTGCCACTTCTGCTTTTGTTCCTCTGCTACTTCAGCAGGGACTAACTTTTCACCATAGCAAAACTCACATGTCCACGAGTCACCGTTCTTGGCTACATACTCACCAGTTCCTTTGCAATCGGGACAGTTCTCAAGATTCATAGTTTGCACACCTCGTTTTTGTATTTTCGTATGATGTCACCGTCATCCAACTGAACGAATACTTCCTTCTTCCAGTTGTATGTAGTACCCTCGGGGGCGGTGGCGACCTCACCAGTCATGCCTGTGTGGTCACCCAGTTCTATACGTACACGCTCACCCAGGTTAAATCTCACTCGCATCCCTAACTTTCTCATCTCTATCTCTCCTCAGCTCATCTGTTTATCTAGTCTCCTCAGCTCGTCTCAACTTGGCTTACCTAGGCTCTGTCTCAGCTCAATGCTTCTAGTAATTCTCTATACTCAGGGGCGATGTGCTCAGCTATACCATTCTTGATAAAGTCGTCCCCGTAGAAACCCCAACAGCTATCTACCTCAACCTCATGTCGAGTACACTCAGGGTTACCACAGTGGCACGGATTTTTGATTTCAAGGATGAACCCATACACACTCCCAGTTAGGTACTGGTCGTACATCTCAACCTCAGCTTCAAGCATCTGCACCGCCTTGTTGCTCATGACCTCAGTGATGCTTTTCTCATTCACGATCACCCAACTGTCAGGACGCTTGAACCCTTCGATCATGTGGTGGTCGCGGTCTACCTGAACCATACCTCGGGAGAAGGAAACTACCTCCACCCAACCGTCAAGACCATCATTCTCGTAACCCTTGACCTTCACTTGGTCGCCTACCTTTACAGCTCGTTTGGTATCAGTGCTGAACAGCTCATCTTCGTTGTAACCAGTCTCCTCACGGAACTTGTCTTTGGTAGCGTATATCCAACCGACCTGACCACTATCCCAACGATCCCCAAATGATTTAGTCCTCATTGTGATACCACCGTGATCGTACAAGTAGAGGGGGAGGATGATAACATGAGGAGCGATGATACCCATCAGCTCAGCCATCGTCAGGTCATCCATGTCCTCGTCACCCTTGTAGTAGTCCTTGGCAAGGTGCTCAAGGAAGTCACGCGGCTCCGAGTAGTCATGTGTATCACCTAGGTTGTATCGGTTGTGCCAACAAATCATCTCGCCTACCCAACCATCCATCTCTTGGCGTGGGTCAGAAGGGTGATTGTCGTGTTCAATCTTCAGAGTAGCCTTGTCGTTTGATGCACGTTTGTACGTTGTCATGTGCTGTCACCTCAAAGAATTAGTAGCACTCATAGGTGCTCAATGGGATACCCCAACCATGGTTGAGGTACCCGATCAGCATCTATTAGACCAATGTCAATTGCTCAGGCTCCCCAGTTACAGGTACCTTAGTAGGTGTCTTAGGTACTGGTTTGTACACGTTCAGGTTCATCTTTATCGTCTTGAACAGTGGCAGGTTGCTTCCTGTTTTAGCGATCAGGATGTTCTTGCCGCTACCCGATTCACCAAGGTCAGAGGTGAGGTCAACTTCGATGGTAAGCTTGCTACCTGCTACCTTAGCAACACCACCTGCGAATCCGATCTCAGCCTTGGCACCCTTGAAGTCGATTTCAGGTTCATTCTCTTTAGGGAGTGCTCTATATACGTTCAGGTTGATCTTCACACCTGATGCGATTGGCATGTTGCTACCAGTCTTGGCGATCAGCAGGTTCTTACCGCTACCACTTGCACCCAGGTCTTGAGTCAGGTCAACTTCCAGTACCGCCTTGTTGTTTGCTACCGATTTCACGTTTACGTTTTCCATGTTTATATTCTCCTCTTGCCCTCTAGGGGCTATTATTTTGGGTGCTCTTAGGCACTCCATGCCGACCACCGCCAAAGCGATGGGCGGGGAGCAGTGTCTAACTAACAACCGCTTCGAGCCATAGAACCATATGGGTCAGTACTGAATCAACAGAGCGGCACACCATCTTGATTGTGTCCCTCGTGTCGGTGATTTCATATTTAGGCTTCTCATGTGGAGCGTTGGTCTGCCATACTTGGATAACCTCATCCTCAAGGTCAACCTCGATCAGGTTACCGAAGGTATGGTTGATGGTTGCCTTCAACCCTTCAGCAATCAAAAGGGAGAGAAGGTCGTTCATTTCAGTTCCTCTCCCTTCCGAACTACCTTAACGAGATGTTTCTCGTCTTCACGTATCCAGTTTTTCATATGCTCGAACCACTTTCTCTTGGCATCCTCGGCGGTGGGGGCGGCGATCTCCAAATCCCGATCTCGTATGTACCGTTGGTCAACAAAGGTAGGCATTACAACACCCACCAACCATTCAGGCATGTTAATGTACTCAAGCAGTTCACAATATTCACCGCTATGCTCTCTGTAAAGCTTGCTGTCAATTACTTCCGACCAGTCACCTGACTCATAAGCCGCAACAATGCGCTTAATGTCTGCCATGGTGGTCTGACTGTTCTCACGTTTGGATCTGATTTTGGATAGAATCACTTCGTGTTCGATGATAACCAACTCCTAGTTTAGATAGTGCTCTTAGGCACTCCATCAGAACACCCAACCCGAAGGTTTGGTGCCTTAGCAGTTTCTAAGCCAATACTTTGGAGAGCATACCAAGCAAGGCACCGATGTCACCTTGCATAGCCCGTTCAGCCATGGCATGTACATGCGGCATTTCTTCAGCTACGTGACGGGTCACTCCTTCTTTGATACCGTCCCGAATCGCTTCGATCATCATGCCTTCGATGACCTGTGGTGGTACTTCAGCATCAAGCAGTGTTTTCGTTACCGATCCTGCCATAGCTTCAATAGCCGCATAGAAGTTTGTGATGTCCTCAGGTACACCAGCTACGATACCGCTTGCTCCGACTTCTTTACCGTTATTCGTAATCAAGGCACCAATCATGAACTCGCCTTTCTCATGCGCTCTTACCTCGATACCCTCGATAACCTTTACTTGCACTTGTACGTCTTTCATTTGTGAATCCTCCTAGTTGGTATGTAGTAGTGCTCTTAGGCACTCCATGCCGACCACCTCGGGGAGATGGGCGGGGAGCAGTGTCCAAGCTATTACTTGATAGTGAGCTGACCGTATATATACATATCTCTTAGTGCCCATCTACGTTTAAGCTTGCTTGCGGCTACTACAGCCTGTGATCTTGTCATGTTTAGGCACCTACTTTCTCGTATTCTGCTATGAGCTTTTTGAGGTATTCCTTGAGTCCACCGACCTTGCCAACGTATGCAACCATCATCTTGTTACGCATGGGTATTCCTCCTTGAATTTGACACATCTATGCCAAGCTAGAACCCGTGATACAGAGCTGTTCCGCTTAGGTGCTATCAGCACTCGATAGGACGCTCTATACTGCACCAACGTACCCCAAATCGGGGTGTGGGCGGGGTGGGCTAGGCATGGTCAGTCACTCAATTTAGCTATACGACACAGATATATAAGAGTTAAGTGACTGAGCATACCTAGCCATGGGTATGGGTATCCTTCTTGGGCACTCGGGTATACCGAAAGGGTAGGGAGTGGGTACCTCAGGATACCTCCACCACAGCTAGGGAAAGCATGAGAATATAGGTGACCGTATTATGTGACTTCGCTAGGTAAAGGTAGTCCATATAAGCCTTCGGTATCCTGTTGGATGGCTAGGGCACACCTACCCCAGGTGGGGCGGGGCAGAGCAACCTGTTGGCTGTCTACAATCCTATATAAGACTCCCACCATATAAGAGAGCATGACTATAGAGAGAGGAAGACTAGAGAGTATATCCCTCGGACACATTGAACAATGCCTTGGTATACACTCATACCCGCTCTACATGAGCCTACTAGATACACTCTCGTAGTCCTTAGGAGTACCCTTAGATTACGTGTAGTGCTAGGCTTCGCTATCTCTCGTCATGCTCGGAAGTGGTGCGTGGTGCGTTGTGATGGGCATACCCTAGCACCCAAGACTAAGGGCTAGGTTACGGATCAAGCGTATGTCTCTCTTATATGTGTTGCTAGTTGTGAATCAAGACCGTCCATTACATCCATTAGATGCTCATACTCTAGTAGTTCATCGACTGTAAGGTTCTCAAACCCCTTGTCACGGTATACCTGCATCTTCTCTCTTGTACGTTCTATGCGGTCACACACTAGCACGAATCTTGCGAATAACATAATAATCACCTGTTTTTGGACAAAGTAGTGCCTTGGGCACTCGGGTCTGCCCATCACATCACATAATACGGATTATGTGCAATCGGCTCTTGGTCTGTTCGCTCATGGGCTAGTCAGGACTACCCAAGCATAGCTCGGGTATCCTTGTCTTAAGCTTTAGCGGCTTGTACCATCATCTCTTGAAACTTGAGGAATTGCTGAAACTGTTCCCAGGTATCCATATCAATCTGCTGTCCTGTAGGTGCCTTGATAGCAGGTGTCGCAGGTGCGGCAGGTGCCTGTACAGGGGATACATACTCATCCACTGGTATATAGGCGTTCAGGTTAAGTACAACGTTCTGAAAACCGTCCTTTTTCAAGCGAATACCGCCAAGAGTGGACGCTACACGGGCAGACTTCTCCCCAAGTACAAGCGGTTCTTTGTCGATTACATTCAAGTCGATTTCTATTACAAGCTTGTTCTTATCGTTTACGCTCATCTTAATGTTCTCGGGTACCTTCTTGGAATCAGCGCGTTTCTTTGCTTCTTTCTCAAATTTAGGCATAGTAATGGCTTTGTTCATCATGGTTTTTAGTCTCCTTTGCCCTTGATGGGCACTAATAGTGACTACCTTTGGTAGCCCTGATTAGCCCATGAGTGAACAGACCTCTAGCATAGCAAGGCATCTGAACCTCCGATTAACTTACGGATACCGCACCTTGTACTACACCGTCCCGTAACGTGGGCAATTCGTGACATCTCGTTACATGTTGGGCATGAACCGTAAAGCGTAGGCTGTTGCCATAGTACAATCCTTCATGTGGGCAGACTTCACCCTTCACAAGAGAAGCTTCGTCCCATGCACAAGCCGTGCATGTTTCGTGTATGTGTTTGTCAATGATCTAGGCGCATTTCGCGTCTTTGCCGCCTGTCGTACATTCGGGATGTTTCCCTATCGAGTCGGTGGCGGCGACCAACTCGATGACCATATCTAAGAACGCAATAGGATTGGATTGCAACCCCTTTGAGCAATGTTTTTTTATAAAAAATAAAAACAAACAAGGGTCAAGAGATTAACCCCCCCAGTGTCGCGGGTTTTTCTATCATCCTTCACACGGCGCAGGAGCGTCATGACTCCTACGGGAAATTTTTGGTGAACCTTGATGCGCGAGAGTTAGGGTCTTGGGGCAATGTCTCGGGGCACGGGCGGCGGGGTCTCGTGTCTTGGGCAAAGGGTAAGGGGGCATGGGTGTTGGGCGCGGGTAAAGGGCATTGGGCATGGGAGTGGGGCGGCTGTTGTCTAAGTCAAGGAGGTATGGTTTTTCCTGCATAATCGGGGTAAATCTAGGGGTAATACATTTTTCGCTCCGCGAGTTAATGGGACTCCTACGGGCGCGGGGAAATTTTTCTCGTAAGGTTGGTGCGGTGTGTCTTATATAATAGAAAAAGAGCGAAGGGAGTTAAGCCCCGCGCTCTTATTTTCGTTCTACTTAATACTTGAGTAATTCGAGAGATCGCCATCACCCTTTAATTGAGTATAAAGGCGGTATAGGGTAGTAGCGGCTTCAGCTCTAGTGAGTGTCTTGTTAGGGCTGAAATTACCCTCATAAGCGGTCATTAGTCCTTCGTTTTGAAGGCTTGCAATCTTTATTCCTACGATAGCTGAATAGTCGTCATCTAGTGCTCCGTTTTTGAAGATGATTGGAAATTGTGAGTTAGTGCGATCTACTGATTCATCAAACCTACCATCTTGATCATAGCCGTTAACGTTCTCATAAACCTTGATGTCTTTCATGCTTCGTAGGATGTTGTAGACTTCCTTTTCGTCGTCAATTTCTTCGTATAGTGCGGGTAACAAGTTCGCGGCACCCAGGCGAGTCAATTTAGTGTTTGGATGGAAGTTCATCCCGCTACCGTCTTTGCTGTATGTAAAGTATGTATAGTTCGACATTATCTTAGATACTGGTTCATATGCCCAATTAGTAGATGGAACGTCTTTGAACTCGCGGGTGGTGGAGTCGTTGGTAGTGTACTTATCAAAAAGGCGGGAGAACATACTTACGAACTCTGCCTTAGTCACTCCATTGTCGGGTTTGAACGTTCCGTCTGAGTATCCCTTGATCACTCCTTGCTCACTCATAAAGTCGATGGCTTTAACAGCCCAAGAGTGTTTTGTCTCGCTTACGTCATTAAATGACGATGCCTGTACGTTCGCGGCAGTGGAACCGAAAACAAGGGTTGATGCCAGTGTGATGACCAGTGCAATTTTCTTCATGATGATACCTTCCTTTTTTGTTTAATGGTGGCAGTTCCCATATATTAGCATACGCTTGGACTCTCGTAAACGCCAAGAAATGTAAAATCCCACCTATAGGTGAGGTGGGAAATTTTAATCTATGAACCTGCTTATGAGTCCCAATAGGAACCCGAGGACTGCTCCTCCGATCACAGGTGAAAATGTCTCGATCTGCTCTGTAGTAACTCCTAAGAAGAAGGCAAGTACGAATCCCCCTAATATAAGAAAGAGTCCCAAGACAGGAGCACCACGAGTCAACGCTCCCAGGATTAAGAATGCAATTACGGCTACGACATAGATCAAGTATGTTCCCCCTTTTGTTGTATTCTTCCAGTTTAACATCTTGTAAGTCATTTCGTATAGAGGAAGTAAGAGCTTAATTTTTTGCTCCCTTATATAGAAGAAACTCAACTTGAGGAAGTTTTTCTCAGGTTTTTCGTGTTGGAGTGTTATTTCCTAAGTTAACTGCACTAATCTATGTTTCATAGAGGAACAACCACTTGGATGGGCACCAATCACTGGCGAGAATAGCGGGCTGTAAACCCGTGGCTTAACTGCTGTGTAGGTTCGACTCCTACCTCATCCACCATGGCGTGTTGGTCAAGCGGCTAAGACATCCGACTTTCTATCGGAGATCACGGGTTCGATTCCCGTACACGCTACCATGCGGAAGTAGCCAAGAGGTTTAAGGCGTTGGGTCGCAAACCCAAAGATCGGTGGTTCGAATCCATCCTTCCGCTTAAAACAATCCTTAGAGAGGTGAGAGCTATGATCGAAGAAGTTATCAGCGATAAACCAACGAGAGTAGTCTTTCATTTCAATAAGAAAAGCATCGGTAATCCTGGCATTGCTCCATGGACGATCAAGTGTAAAGGCGAGACATACTACGTGATGAACCTCACTTCTGAAGTTCCTTTCACGACGAAGAACACTCCCGACAATCCTCATACGCAGGGTTCGTTGCAGTTCAAGGGTCGCCTGAAGCTTGTCACTACGAGTGATGGTATCGAAGCGATTGTCTATTAATGACTGGGTATAGAGGAGCGGTTCCTTGACTGGCTCATAACCAGTAGACGCGGGTTCGAATCCCGCTACCCAAACCAAAACAACTAAAACACTTACCAGGGGGAACGAAAACGTGGCGAAGAAAACAACGGTTGAAACGAAGCAGAACGTACTGGACGCTTACGCACTTGTGATTGAGGAAGCTCGTCAGGAGTTTGAAGCGGAGAAAGCAGAACAAGCGGCGGCTTGGAAGAAAGAACTGGCTCGTCAGAAGGAAGAAGATACATACCAGTTCAACAAGGAAAAGCGTGATCGTCAGGACGCACTGGATTCTGAACTTGCAGATCGTGTTAAAGAAGTCGCTGACCGCGAAGTAGCTGTTGAAGCTCGTGAGCAGTCTGCCGATCATTCCGAGTCCGTGGTTGCTGAACTTCAAGCCAAGGTTACTGCGATTCCTGAGGTTGTGGCGAAAGCTGAAGCGGTTGCCTTCAACAAAGGTAAAACCGAAGCCAAGAAGGAGTTCGACGGTGAACTGCGCTTGCAGGATGCTGAGAATAAAGCTGACAAACGGGTTCTTGAGAACCGCATTACTTCCCTTGAGGAAACTGTGGAATCCCAAGAAGCTCTGATCGCTACACTGCGTGAAGAACTAAAATCCGCTAACAGCCGTGTTGAATCCATTGCTACGAATGCTGTCGTTGCCGCAGGTAACTCCAAGGTTACTGTTCAAACAGCCGCGACTGGTAAGTAACAAATACGCTCCTGACCTTCGGGTTGGGAGCACTATTAGCCCTCAGTGTGGGATGCACTGTGGCTACGAGTACCTAAGGGGAAACTAGCCGCCAGAGTCGGTTCGAGTCCGACAGGGTGATGCCTTGGCTCTATCGTTTATCGGTTAGGACATTCCGTTGTCAGCGGAGAGGGAGGGGTTCGATTCCCCTTAGAGCCGCCAATACAGGGGATTAGCTCAGATGGTTAGAGTACGTGCCTTGGACGCACGGGGTCGTTGGTTCAAATCCAACATCTCCTATTCATATGACCGTTACGGGGTACTGCTACGCAGGTTTGATTCCTGCTCACGACGAGAATGAGTGGCTTTATCGGTGGTTCGAGTCCACCTACGGTTTCCTATAGGGTTGTAGTTCAATGGTAGAACGCCGCACTGTTAATGCGGATGTTCCAGGTTCGAGTCCTGGCTTCCCTGCCAATATTCCTCACGTAATGCTCAAGTTAGTAGAGCTGTCTCGCGCAAAGACGGTTTCAGGTGCAAGTCCTGACGGAGGAGCCTAATGGAACATGGCGCAACTGGTTAGCGCACCCGTCTGATAAGCGGGAGGTTGATGGTTCAAATCCATCTGTTCCAACCATGGTGACGATAGTGTAGTGGTAACATGCCTGACTGTGAATCAGGAGTCCACGGTTCGATTCCGTCCGTCACCCCATATGGACTGGTAGCTGAGTGGCTTAGCGGTGGAGTGAAATCCCGCAGACGGTGGTTCGATTCCATCTCAGTCCATCTTAATATGCAGGTTTAGTTCAGTGGCAGAACTACGGCTTCCAAACCCGTTAACGGTGGTTCGATTCCATCAGCCTGTGCCAATGCGATATTAGTTTAATGGTAGAACTTCTGCCTTCCAAGCAGACGGTGAGGGTTCGACTCCCTCATTTCGCTCCATCGGGGATTCGTTTAGTGGCAAGACACGACACTTTGAATGTCGATTCGTAGGTTCGATTCCTGCATCCCCTGCCAATTAAGTGACCCTCCTGGACTGCTTACGAGCACCCAGGTTCCCAAAGACTGTCCTAAATAGGGCGGTCTTTTTATAATTTAGGGCTAAAAAGGGGGTCAAAATAGTGCAAAATAAAGCTCAAAAACGATGAAAAAGTGACGAAAAACGCTTAATTATGTGCAAAAAACGGCTATTTTTTGCACATAGAACACAAAAAAGACCCCAAAAGGGGTCAAAATGGGCTATTTTCGTGGTCTTCCTGCCCAATAATCGGGGAATCCTTTGTAATCCCAGGCATCTAAGCCCTCTTTATCAGCTTGAATGGCTACATCTGCACCCGATCCGAAGTCTACACCCACTGTTCCGAGCAGTTTCGCCTTCACAGCCAGTACTTTGCCAGGAGCACCTGCACAAACGAGGGCAAGTCGCCATGGATTGGTCTTATATAGGGCTTCCATGTCCTTAGTAGCCTTCTGTAACCCTTCCCAGTTGGGACAATCGACGGTACCAACGATTCCAGTGAAACCGTAGCGGCGTTCTAGTACTTCCTTGTACTGGACAGCTTTGGCTCCACAGAGCAAAATTGGTAAAGTCCTGAAGGTGTCATAGAACGGCTTGAACCGAGCAATGTAATTGTTCTCGAACGCATAGAAGGTCTCCTTCGGCTCCACTCGGTAGTATCGCAAGCACATATCGAACAGTGGCTTGAAGTACCAGTGATCAGTCTGTGTCAGGTGACCTACGTAGTCAGCGTTCCGCAAGCAGTGAACGATGATGTCCCTTGCATTCGCGTTAGGAAGGGTAATGCCACAGTAAGTCGGGTCGCTGATCCAACCGTAATGCGACTTGATGAAGTCCATGGTAAGCACGGTATCATGAGCAAGGATGGTATTGGAAGCATCCCCGAACCGAACTGAAGCATGGCGTTCACCGTTAGCCGCCATTTGGAACCAGTTCTTAATCAAGTCCCAGGTTCCTAGCATTCCTCATCACCTTCCTGTTCTTTCTTCTCCTCAATCTCATCCTCAGAAGCTCCGCAGTCAGGGCAGAATGAGTGCTGACAGCAAGGACAAACCACTAGGAAGCTCATACAATCAGGGCAATCGTACATCGTTAACAACTCCTTTCTTTAATAGAATAGGAAAAAGGGAGGATTTCTCCTCCCTCGTCCATTACTTGTTCTCGGTCACAACAGCCTGGGCACCTTGAATAGTTACCCAACCCCACTTCAAGCGGGCTTCCATCTCCATCTTCTTCAGAAGTTCAGGAGTGATCGACTGTTGGAGTGCGGCGTTAGCTTTCGCTTCACCTTGTGCTTCCGCAATCTTAGCGTTTGCGTTACCGTTAGCTACTACCAACTGCTTCTCGGCAGTGACTTGAGCCTGGTCTTTCTCAATTCTCAGTTGTTCAAGCTTGAGCTGAGAGTCAACCAAAGACTGGATAGCCTTCAGAGATTCAGCGTCAGGTTCGATCTTACTGAAGTTGAAAGTCTCGATTTCAATACCTACAGCGTCCAAGTCTTTTCTGAAGGACTCGAACACCTTGTTGTTGATCTCCCCACGCTTGTCACCGTAAACCTCAAGCACTCCGTAGTTGGAAGTGATCTCTTGAATCATTGCTGACAGGCGATCTTTCATATAAGTCGATTCGATCTCACTGTCAGTACGCCCACGGAACTTAGCGAACACATCAGGGATACGCTTCTCATCCATATGGTAGGAGTACATCAGCTCGGCTTTGACAACCTTACCGTCCTTAGTAGCAATGCTGAACGCTTTGTCACCTTCGTAGTGGACAGTCTCCGTACTGATCGGATACTCAGTTACCTTCTTCGTAGGACTTACCAAGTGCCAACCAGGAGGAAGTGTCTCCTTCTCCAAGCCGCCCGAGCGGTCATAAACCACACCTACATACCCTGGTGCGATAGTCGTCAAGCACAGCAACAGATAGATCAAGGTACCGATGACCGCCAATCCTACTACTGTTGCTCCTCCAATGAATAATCCACGGTTGTTCTTCATACCGTTATTCCCCCTTGTTCTTTTTTAAGTTGTCAATGAACGGTCTTGCGAGTTTCAAAGCGAATTTCGCCACCTTAACGAAGACGACAGCCGCCAAGAACCATAACAAAATGGCTACGAACACGATTGTTGCGAGTAGTGCAATTAATGTCCCTATCAGAATCACTCCCCTCTCACTGCGGTGCGTCGAGTGAGGACATGCTGATCGCGGAGATATTCATCCGTGCAGTCCGAGTGAACACGTTCACCGTCATGCAGTTCGTCAATCTCGTCGCCTTCGAGGATGTCCTCTTTGCAGTAAGGGCAGGTCTTTCCGATAGGAGAAGGCTCGTCCCTGTGATCGGGAGCCTTGAATCTGTCCATCGTTTCATCCCCCTCACACTTTCTCTATACGAGGTCATTCCTGTAGAGTTAAGGGCGTTTCAAAAAAAGCCGGTGTTACCTATATAAAATGGAATTGGTGTTTTTTTGGCGGGCGCGGCAAAAGGCTAATGTCTATCGGTCTAAACTAGATAAAGAGGAAAAGGGGGAAATGGCAATGGCGAAAGTATTTATAGGTGCTCCTGTAAGAAACAGAGCGTGGATACTGGGGCGGCATCTGGATTCGCTGATGTCTCAGGATGTGGACAAAGAGTTCATGTACATCCTGAATGACAGCGATGACGAGACTGAACAAATCCTTATCGACCAAGGCATCCCGTATGCTACTCATAATCTAGGGAAGAAGTACGGTCATGTTCGCGGTCAATACTCATACGGCAATCTAGCTTTACTTAGGAACATCCTGCTTCACGAGTTTTTGCAGTCCGACTGCGACTATCTACTATCCATTGATACGGATATTATCATTCCTGAAGGAAGCCTTCAGCAGTTGATCGACAACGACTTGGATGTCTGCTCCATGCTTATCCAAAACCACCCGAAAATCAAAGCGCATAATGCCATGATCGGTGGGCGGCATGTCCCTGAGTTCCAGGAGGGAGTCATTCCTGTTGATCTCACAGGGGCGGTGTACTTGATAAAGAGGGAGGTTGTAGAAGCAGGAGTAAGATACGGACTGCATCCCATTGGGGAAGATGCGCCATTCTGCGAACAAGCCCGCCGACTAGGTTACAAATTATTCGTAGATACGCGGCTTCGCCCGATCCACGCTTATGCGGAAGGGGCTGAGTTGATTGCTAAAGTGGCTACTTAATAGAAGGAAGGAGGAGAGCGCGGTGTTCGATAGCATTGAAATGACGATTGTTTACCCACCTGCCTTGGACTGGAATCTGTTATTCCAACGTCCTCAGCAATTGATGACTGCGTTCTCAAAGATTCCAGGTGTGCGGGCGATCTTCATTAATGAAGAATCGTATCAAAAGATGTCCCGTCCAATCGAAAAGATCAACGAAGACCTATTCCTTGTACGCAAGGGTGTGAGCTACGACCACCTTGTCAAAGGGAAGAAGGTTCTATGGTTCTCCAACCCAGGTCAGTACAACTACCGTGACGGACGCAGATTCGACTTCACTGTATTCGATTACCTGGACAACTCCGCTGACGAATTTGCTATTTGGAAGAACTACATCCCAAAATGCTTCGCCCGAGCCGATCTCGTAGCTACCACGGCGAAAGTTATGTACGAAGCTCATAAGGACGATGGCAAGCCGATCTTCATGTGCCCTAACGGAGCTGACTACGAACACTTCAAGAAAGCGCAGGTCTCCCTTCCGAAACCTCCCGACTTCCCTGCGGTAAACGAGGGTCAGAAGGTGGTGGGCTTCCACGGGGCGATGGCATCCTGGGTGGATTACTGGTTGATTACTGACATTGCCAATAAAGGTCATCGTGTCGTACTGATCGGGAACAATGCCCTGTATCAAAAGAACGTAGTGCATCCGAACGTGACTTGTCTTCCGCACAAGGACTACAAAGTTCTTCCTGCATATATCGCTCAGTTCGATGTCTGTATGGTTCCGTTCAAGTTAACTGAGATGATTCGCGGCTGTGATCCGATCAAGTACTACGAGTACTTGTCAGCGGGCAAGCCAGTTGTAACGACCCGCATGGAGGAGATCGTCAACAAATACAGTGACGTTACCTACTTCATGGATAGGGTTAACTGCGGCAAGATGGTTGACAAGGCACTTAAAGAGAACAGTCCCGCCAAGATCGCGGCACGAACAGCGGTTGCTCAAGCTAACTCCTGGGACAGTAGAGCGATGGATGCGGTTAAGATGATAAACAAAGTGATGGGAGGTGGAGAGGTCGATGAGAAAACTGTTCAAACGGCTTTTCGGTAGCCACGCGGTTGAACCGCAGGTTGATCCAGTTGAGGTATTGGAGTTCGATATGGAGGAGTTCAACTTCTCTCGTTACTCACCGAAGGTTAATACGACCATCGTCTACCTGCCCGCCATCGACTTCCACAGCGAAAGCTTCGGGCGACGACCACAGCGGCTCCTGAAGGAATTAGCGGAACTTGGGTACAACGTGGTCTACATCAATTCGAGTGAGGAGTTCTATCAGGTTGATGAGCTAGAGTACCCGTTCCCCGAACTTCCAAACTTCGTGGTGGCGCGGGCGGGTACTAATGTCCGATCACTGATGCAGGGTGGAAGGGTGGTCTACTGGGTAAACGACAGCCGTATGGCAAGCTCAGTAGAGACCGCTTACCCTAACCTTGTAGTGTTCGACTCCTTAACCGACCCCGAGAAGTTCGAGAAGGGTAAGCATAAGATGGAAGCTGTTGCTGATGTCGTGCTCATTACCCCCGAACGTATCTACGAACACGGAAACTACTGCTCTCATATCCACATCATCACCGCTGATGAGTTCGAGATTAAGGAACGCGCCGAACAGGTTGCGAAAATCATAGACGAGCTTCCAAACAGACCGACCCCTCTCATGTAGAGGGGTTTTTCTTTGGTGCGTTTTGGTGCGTTCAGCCTAACCTAAAGATAAGAAAACGAAAGAGGTGAGGTTAGTGGCAGAGGAAAGAAATGAAGAACTCTCGCTTACCTCGAAGCAGAGCAAGATCGTCAAGTACAAACTTGAGGAGGACGTGGTGAACCTCCGTATGAGCGGTCTGTCCTATCAGCAAATCGCTGATGAGATGAACGCGAGTGGTAAGGTTCCTGACGGTGATCTCCTCGACAAGTACGTGGTCATGCGTTTCTTCGAGAAGTTGCCTGAGATCAGCAAGCAGATTGTAAAAGAGGACAAGCGTAGATTGGTTCAGGTAGTCAACAATCACTTGGACATTATCCACGAGGTGACTTCACTATACAACAAGACGAAGATGCTCCTGGAAGCAATGGAGGAGGATGCCTACGAGAAAGGTAAGTTCGTTAACCCTTACCAGTACAAGGCTGTTATCTCTGAAATGCGTGAGTTCCTGAAGCAGATGACCGAGATTCAAAAGGAAATCAACGATTACAACAACATCAGGAAGTTCATGGACATTGTGCTATCTACATTGAAAGAAGAATGTCCCGAGAAGATTCCTGTTATCGCTGAGAAGCTGAAGATGGCAAAAGGGACTACGTGGTTCGCAGACATGATGAGGGGGAAAGCGAATGACTAAGCACGGGGAGATTACGGTCTTTTGGGGAACGATGTTCACTGGCAAGTCAACCAATCTGATTGCTAACTTGAAGGAAGCAGGGGAGAGTGCTGTATGCTTCAAGCCCTACTCCGACGACAGGGACGAGCCTAATATCATCAAGACGCATGATGGTCTCATCTATCCTGTTACTCGGGTAGAGAAGGCAAGCGAGATTCTTCTTCATGTGAAGCCAGGACTCACTATGGTAGGGATTGAAGAAGCATCCCTGTTCTTCGATGACCCGACTCTCATCCCGACCCTTCAAAATCTGAGGGAGATCGGCATTAGTGTATTCGTTACTGGATTGGATATGGACAGACACGGTGTTCCGTTCTTCCAAATGCCTATGATCGCGGCTATTGCCGACAACTGCTTCAAACTGAGAACGCGGTGCTCGTGCGGGGAATTCGCTTCCCTTAACTACTACAAGGGAGACGGTACGACCTTCGTGGCTCGTGATGATATGTATGAACCTCTTTGTAGAACTTGCTTTGCAAAGCAGGAGCCATCCCTTTAACAGGATGGCTTCGCTTAGGAGGGGTATCGGCTTGCTTATACCTTCTCTATACGAAAGAACCTATTGAAAGTTAAGGAGGGTGACATATATGGCAGATGATCTCTTGGGAAGTCTGATGGATGACTTCATCAACCTAGCCGAGGGTAACGTACAGAAGACGGGGATTTGGCGAGAGGAGCCTGTCGATCTCGTGACATTCTTCTCGTCCAAGGATTTCTGTAACGAGAGACCATACCCAGGGAAACAGACTGAGCTGTTGGAGAAATGTAACGACATCTTGTGGTATAAGATGACTGGCGACGATAAGTTGTGCGCTGAAGACCTCAGACAGGTCACAGAGCTTGTTGTAATGTTCGGGAAGGGTAGTGGCAAGGACTTCCTAGCAAGCGGCATACTGGCTTATGTAGGCTATCTCCTGGCGTGTATGAACGACCCACAGGACTACTTCGGGTTCGGTCAGGACGAGAACATTGACTTGGTTAACGTGGCGATCAATGCGTACCAAGCGAACAACGTATACTTCAAGAAGTTGAAGGCTCGTCTGAACAACTGCCCTTGGTTCAAGAGGGTTTCTCAGGAACCTAAATCTCCGAACGAGTTCCAGTTAACTAAGAACCAAATCCGCTTCTACAAGAATATCACGGCTCACTCCGCTCACTCCGAAGCTGACTCCTTCGAGGGATACAACCCTCTTGTAATCATCTTCGATGAGATTGCGGGCTTTGAGTATGATAAGGCTGAAGACGCTTATGCTACATTCCGTTCCTCTGCGTTGTCTCGTTACGAGAGCAAGTCTTTCATGATCTTCATCTCCTTCCCTCGTTCCCAGGATGACTTCATGTTCAAGAAGTACGAGGAGTTTCTACAAGGAGACCCCGAGGTTTACGGGATGATTGGAAAGACGTGGGAGGTAAACACATCTAAGAGTCAGGCATCCTTTAAGAAGGACTATGACCGTGACCCTGAAGGCTCAATGATGAAGTATGAGTGTATTCCACCAAAGTACAAGGAAGGTCTATTCCAGTTCCCTGAGCGCATTGACGAGGTTATCCAAGTCGGTAAGCAGTCGCAGTGCTCTAACCTAGTGGTGCAGACTAAAATCTCTACACGCACCCTTCAGAACGGTGTGGAGCGACATTTCCTCGGACTTGAGGTACACAACCTGAACCTTGATCCATCCTTTACTTACTACCTGGGCGGTGACGGTGGTGTCGAAACGGACTCCTACTGTATCTCGTTATTCCATGCGGAGCCTACAGTTATCCAAGTGAACGAGAATGGGGAGATCGTGGAGAAGTGGGTGAACAAACCTGTAGAAGACTTGATTCTCGAATGGAAGCCTTCTAAGAAGGAACGTCTTCCAGTAGACCTCCTGAATGTAGCAGAAATCCTTGAGATGATCTGTCAGCAGGTTCACGTTAAGAAGGCACTGTTCGATAAGTTTAACTCGGCAGATGTTGTTCAGCGGCTCATGCAGTACGGTGTTGAAGCGGAGGATAAAAACTGGTCTAACCCATTCCAGTTGCAAATCTACACGAACCTGAAGGGTTTGATCTATACAGGTATGATCGAGCTTCTTGACCACATCATTCCCGACGAGACTCACATGAATGCTAACGAGGAGCTACGCCACATGAAGCTCATCAACGGGAACAAGATCGACCACGACAAGGACAAGACGAAAGACTTCTCTGATGCTCGTGCAGGTGCTTCGTGGATTTGCTCAACCGATGAAGTAGAGTCTATCGAGCACTTTGCTATGCCTGTGATCCAAGGAGCAAGACGGAAAGCATAGGAGACTTTAGTGGGATAAAATCCTATTTTTTGGGACATGAAATCCTGTTTTTTGGGACATGAAATCCTATTTTTTGGGACATGAAATCCCAAATTTTGAGCACAAAGAATATAAAGTTAATAACAACCGTTATGAGCATAACCAGTACTAATATCCTCGCTGTGCTCGGAACCCTTTTTTAAAGAGTCTGCCTATCTTCGGTAGGCTCTTTTTCTTATATCCTCGCCGCCCCACCCGCCGCCGCGATCCGCGTTGCCGCCTACCCGTTTCGGTCTAATCTATGTAAAGACCAAATGTGGGGAGGAGTAAGAGATGAAGCAGTTCTTATCAGGCTATAGCGGTTCACACCAGTCGATGTATGTCCTGCCTATTGGAGACATTCACTTCGGTAGTAAACAATACAACCCCAAGTACCTGGATAAAGCCTTGCAGTTTGCAGTAAAGAATCGCAATAGAACTCGTATCGTTCTGATGGGAGACCTCATGGAGGTTGCGACTAAAACATCTGTAGGTCGATCTGTTTACGAAGAAACGTACCCGACTCAAAGACAGTTTGAGGTGGCGGTGGAGACGTTCAAGCCTGTAGCAGACCTGATCGACATCGTAATTGAAGGTAACCACGAGGAACGTATTATCCGAGACACGTCCTTCGAGATCATGCAAGAGTTCTGCCACCGTATCGGTAGACCTGATGCATACGGAAAGTTCTCGGGAATCGTGAACTACAACCTAGGCAGTGGACAGACCTATTCCGCATACGCATGGCACGGAGCCACTGGCGGTACTACGGAAGCGTCTGTAATCAACGCTATGTTGAAGATGCGCGAGACAGCGGTTGCTCATATGTACTTCATGGGGCATACACACAAGCTCTTGAAGTTCGAGAGAGAAGTATTCTTGCCTGCACCTGGAAAGGACGAGCCAGTTACTTTGAAGCAAATGTTCGTGAACACGGGAGCATCCCTCGTACACGGCGGCTACGGAGAACAGAAGGGATTCCCTGCAAGTCTTCCAGGATACGGAGTCGTTCAGTTATTCGCGGAGGAGCACCGCAAAGTGTTCCACAAGATTGATGATTTGATCTAAGAGGAGGTGTAACGAGTGGGTTTACTCGATAGATTTACAAGCCTGTTTCGCAGGAACAAGCCCGCCAATACAGGGCGACAGCAACAGTCTACGCAGAGATCACCTGAAGCTAAAGAAGGTTTCTTCAAGAGTTTTCTCGGCGGCGGCAGAAAGCGCGGGCAGAACTTAGCAGGGGAAATCACCACAAGTAGTGACCCGCTATGGTCGGGAGAAAGCACTTCTGAGTTTGGTGGAACCCGAACGACGATCCCTAAGTTCGCAACGGGCGGCGGCGGTGCGGGTGGTTCCCTGAGCCGTGTAGCTCAGCGGGACTTACGACTGGATGACCGTTCATTATCGTCTTCCTCCATTGAAGACCTCTTGGACATTCTGATCGACGCTCACCCTGACGTATCGTTCGCCCTATGGAACTTCTTGCGACTCGGGCGAGGAAAGTTCACCACCAACGTGTACAAGGTCGGGAGTGACAAGACGGACAAGGCGGGAGAGAAGTTGATTCGAGAGTTGTTCCAACGCCTTGAAGCACCAAACATTATGCAGTTCGAGCCATCTCACTCAATCCATAAAGTACTGAACTCACTCTTGCTGAGCGTGGTGACCCGTGGGGCGGGCGCACTTGAGTTGGTTCTTACCCAGGATTTGAAGAACGTGGCATTCTTCGCCCCTGTAGACCCAGGGACGATCACCTTTAAGTACGAGAACGAGAGATATATCCCTTACCAGGATACAGACAGAATCAGCTTGGACATCCCTACATTCCTATACGAGACACTAGATGCCCGCATCGACGATCCGTACGGACGTTCTCCGCTAATAGGTGCAATCAACATGGTGATGTTCCAAATGCAAGTTCTGAATGACATCAAGGCGGTAGTCCACAACCAAGGCTACCCACGCTTTGACATCACCATCCTTGAGGACGTTCTCCTTCAACGTATGCCTATCAACATTCGCAACAACGAGAAGGAGAAGCAGAAGTGGCTCAATGAGAAGCTGAGAGAAATCATCGACATGTACAACGACCTGGAAGTGGACGACACGTTCGTGCATTTCAACTCCATTGAGATCGGAATGGTCGGCGGCAAGGGCGGTGGTGGAGGGGGCTCCCTGATCGACCCTGAGAAGCTTATGAGAGCCATTGACGGGCTTATCACAGCAGGACTTAAAACATTATCCACCATCCTCGGAAGACGCTCTACGGGCAACACAGAGAGCTTTGCAAAGATGGAGATCAAGCTCTACCTGAAAGGTGTAGAAGCCATGCAAGAGGTTGTCGAGCGAATCATGAGTCGCGCACTCACGCTGTACCTCAACGTCATGGGGAAGCAAGGGGTTGTGGAATTTAAGTTCGAGCCTGTAGAAATTCGTACCGAGCTTGAGCAAGCACAATTCGAGCAGATCGCACTTCAAAACTGGGCTTACAAGCGTGACCAAGGTTGGGTTGACCAAGACACGGCTTCTATCGGTGCTGTGGGCACTCCTGCCGTTGCTGAACCTGATTGGGAGCACCTTGGTAAGAGCACGGTTCAGAACAAGGATGGCGGGGCAACAAGCGGAAGTACAGACGAGAAGACACCTACAGACTCCTCAGACACCACCAAGTGATGTTTGAGGGGAAGTGTCTACTCTAAGTTAAGAGTTGATGAATCCAGGAGGTGTTCAAATGCCAAGACCAACACCCGAGCAACTTGCGCGGATTAATAAGTTCACAGCCCGAGAGCTGACTGAGGAGGAAGTTTACGTCTTCCCCAACATGATGATCGACGACCAAGTGACTTCATACTCCTCCAAGTTGCACCCGAACCTTCTTCGGAAATTCGTCAAGGACGCGAACAGAGGGGTAGGGCTTCTGATGAACCACAACAGCAGAAGTCTTCCCGTAGGTCGTTCCTTCGGTGCGGATATTCGTGAGGAGTTTGATGAGGAATACGGGTACACCCAATCAGTTTACGGACAGTTCTATATCGACCTTGGGCGACAGACCGAGAGCGGTATGAGTACAGATGACCTTGTGAAGGGGATTGATGCAGGGACTATCTTTGATACGTCTATCGGCTTCAATGCCGCAACGTGGAACTGCTCTCTTTGTAATCACGACATTCGTGACTACATGAACTGTTCGCACTACCCAGGAGAACAGTACGAGATCAAAGGTGATGACGGAGTATTCAGAACCGAGACTTGTTATGTTATCGCGGGAGAAGACGGAGACGGTGAATTACTTGAGAACTCTCTTGTATATGCGGGTGCATGTAACAGAGCCACGATCAAGAATAACTTTTCTCGTGGTGAGAGCGTTAGCGGAGAATCTAAAGGTTCTAAACTACATCTAGTAGAGAACTTCAAAAACATCCCGTTGAACGCGACTATTACCCAGTACTACACGAGAGATGGTTCTGTACTGTTCACGGATAGTGCTGATCGTACCAACGGTGCTGAATATCTGAAGCAAAGGAGTGAATCCGAAGTGGAATTTGCAAAACTTCAAGCAATGTTCTCGCAAGTAGGTGTTGAGATTACCGAGACACAAACTCCCGACGAACTGACTGCCAAAGTGAAAGAAGCATTCGCGGCTAAAGACGCACAGGTCGGTACTTTGACTGCTGATCTTGAATCTGTTCGCGGAGAACTAGCAACTGCGGCTACGAACTTGGAAGCTGAGAAACAACTCTCTGCTACTAAAGACGTGACCATCGAGGAGCTGACTCGCACGAACGAGGAGCTGACGGAGAAGGCTGAACTGGCTAACACCTATCGTCAAGACTTGTCTGAACAAGCTCTCGACCTTGGTGTACGAGCACAAGGTAATGCCTTCAACAAGACAATGTACGAGAAGTTCCTTGGAACCTTGTCCGTTGCTGAGATCAAAGAGGTAATCCAAGGCTTTGAAGCTGAGGTCAACACTCGCTTTGCAGGAGCACGGATTACTGACGGTAGTGTAGGTGGAGAACAACGCCTGAACAACGGTCAACCGAAATCCCGAGAGGACTTCGAGACTGAGACCGAGTTCCGTAACTTCGTAGCTGATGAAGCTACCAAGTACGCAAAAGAGCAAGGTGTTTCCATTACGGATGCAACTAAGCTCATGTTCAAGAAATATTCCAACGCAGATGGGAGTGCTGAGTAATGGCAGGTCAATTCACAAGACTTCAAAAGTCTTACCGTATCGACCCGAACAACGTCAACCCTGACACAGGGAAGAACGAGATTCCTCTGTACCGCATCGTTGAGCACAGCGGCGAAGACCTGACGAAAATTTCAGGTGCCAATGCTATCCCATTGGGTGTAGCCGACAACGACGAGCGACTAGATGACCCGTTGCGTGATGGTGGTTCTCAAGCAGGTCGCCAAATCGCAATCAAACTGGAAGGTATCGCACTGGTTACCCTCGATGGTACCGTGTCGGTAACTGACCGCATCTACGCGGTTGCAGGTGGTAAGGGTGATTCCGTGGACAACGCTCCTGCGGGAATTTACAACGTACTGGGCTTCGCTGAAAAGGGCGGGGTTGCAGGTGATGTAATCCCTGTACGGATGCAATACCACGTCTTCACTAAGTAGTAAAGGGGCTTCGATAACGGAGCCTTTCCCCCATCCCACAACTAATTAAGGAGTGACATAGATGCCAACAGTTCAGAAGGTGCATATCGACAAAACCCTGTCGAACATCTCCATCGGCTACAAGAATGAAGCGTATATCGCTGACTCTATCTTCAAACCGTTGGAAGTAAAGAAGCAGTCTGACCGCTACTACGTGTACGGTATGGAGAAGTTCCGTACTCATAACGACCTTCGTGCCCCTGGTACGGAAGCGAATGAGATCAACTGGACGCTTTCCAATGATACGTACTTCACTGAGGGACACGCCCTGCGTCACGCTATTGCTGACGAAGAAACGGCTAACGCCGATGAGGAGTTCGACCTGGAAAGTGAAGGTACGGAGCTTGTTACCGAAGGTATCCTCTTGAACAAAGAGGTTGACGCGGCTAACCAAGTCATGAACGCGAACAACTACCACAACGACCTGCGCCTGACGCTCGGTTCGGCGGGTACGTACAAGTGGAGTGACTACGAAAACTCCGACCCAATCCTTGATGTACACAAGGCGAAGGAAGCACTGCACAAGAAATCGGGTATTCGTCCTAACACGATGATTATGTCCGAGCAAGTGCTGAACGTGCTGAAACTTCACCCTAAGATCAAGGACGTTATCAAGTACGTTGAGCGCGGCATCATCTCGCAAGAGTTGCTGAAAGCGGTGTTCGGCGTTGATAACTTCTTGGTAGGTTCTGCACTGGTATCTGATGCCACGAATGCAGGTTCTTACCTCCCAGGTCAGCGTGAAGACTTGAACTACATTTGGGGAACCTCTGTAGTTCTTGCTTACATCGCACCGCGCCCTGGTAAGAAGCAAGTATCCCTCGGATACAGCTTCATGTGGAATAAGGACAACCAAGGTGCTGTACAAGTACGTAAGTGGTACGAGGTTGGTCGTAAGGCTACCATCGTAGAAGCTGAGCGTTGGTACAACCAAAAGATGATCTCCGATGTTGCGGGCTTCATCTTTGCAGACGCGGTAACTCCGTTCTCCTAATCCACGCCACAATAGGTCGCTACTGTAAGGCTATCGCCTAGCGGTAGCGACTTTTCTTATATCAAAACCAATTGAGGAGGGCTATCCCCATGAAGAAGGCTGACGTAATCAAAGCACTTAAAGACCTCGGTGTACCTGCTGAGCAGATCGAGGAACTGGAATATAACGAGCTGAGAGCACTGCTCAAAGAGAAGGAGGAAGGTCAGGATGGACAAGCAGACACAGGAACTCAAGAGAAAGAAGGAGGAACTGGCGAAGCAGTTGTCGGGCAAGAACAGCCTGAAGCCCCAAGCAATGATGGTGCAGTCCAGGCTAACGACGATGAGCCGCTAGTAGCCTACGACTATCAGCTCCGTCTGTACGAGAACAAGATCATCGGCGTACACCCTGAAGCTAAGCGTGTGGTTATCACGAACCTGGGTGCGGGAGACCTATACTCGGACGTGGATATGGTTAGCTTTGATCCTGCTGACCGTATTGCCCCTGGGGAGTCGAAAGAGTTCAAGGGTGCGGTGAAGGTATTCGTTCGATCTGCAAGCCGACCTACGGTTCGCATCGAACAGTTCATTAACTAAAAGGAGGGGGCACCATGCTTATTCTGACAACTGGGTACGAGACAGTCGTTCGATCTAAGTTGGGAGCGAAGGAATCAGAGGTTCCTGACACGGACATTAACCAACCGCTGTTCGTAGACCTTGCTGAAGCAATCGTCATCAAGCGGGTGCCCGAGTACTCCTCGATCACTGATGCAGTCGATCTCCTACTGATTCAGAATGCTGTGGTCTCTTACATCTGTTACCTGATCGCCCCTAGCATGGGGCGGCGGGTGAACCAAGAGGTATCGACCATTGACGTGAAGTGGAAGAAGGAGAGAGTTGATTGGGATGAAAGGGCACAGCAGTTCCTTGCGGATTACGAAACATCCCTAAGTCAGATCAGCACGGTAGTGGTTGACGGTGACGGAGTAGATGCTCCGCTCATTAGTAAGATCACCTCTAATCGAAACTGGGATACGGGGGCGTGATGAGAAGTGAAGGACGTTAAGAGACAGATCATATTGGATGAAGGCTCTCCCGTTGAGGTAATTGACTCCACGGGAGTCGTTGTTGAAACGACCAAAGCCCTTTTAGGTAGAGCTAACAAGGTATCTTACGCTGAAATCTCTTTGGAAGCTCACCGACAGGGGCAGTTCGTACCTGAGATCACTATCCATAACGGAAACTTAGTACGCAATGCCATTACGGATACCCACTACCTTGTACTGGCTTCCATGGATGAGATCGTGCAGTCGGACAAGATCGCCACGATTTGCAGGATGCTTGAGTGCAACAGTTCCATCACACTGGAGCGGATTGAGGAGACAGCAGACGAATACGGGAACATCAAGAAGTCCCTCGTCATGGTGGCAGATGAGCTTAGTGTTTACGTGGAGTCAGGACGAGCTGTAATTGAGCAGAAGAATATGGGTCTACTCCCTGAGGTGGAGTTTCGCATCTACGCCCCGCTAATTGACGTGAAGCTCCTGGACAAGATCAGTCTCACCATCAACGGAAAGAAATCCCCGTTCAAGGTAGATGCTCTTGATTTTGTCAGCTTCGAGGGGTGCGTCATGATCGACGTTTGTACCGAGACAAGGAAGTGATGTAGATGGCACGGGGTGGACGAGGAAGACCCTCAGAGAAGAACAACATCATTTACTTCAGGGAGCAGGAGTTTCTAACTGATCTCAAGAGAGAACTCAAAGCGGCTACCATGACCATCAGACAGAGCATTCTTGCTGAAGCACTCGCCAATGCAAGGAAGCTCGATATGAGGGAGAAGAAGACAGTACGTATTGAAGGGCAAGCTCCAATGAGCGACCGTGATCGTAGGAACGATATGATCGCTTCGATTGTCGCGCTACAGACCGAGTGGATGTCAAGCGCGGTGGGCGGCAAGGCTCAAACACTCCTGAAGATGGGTGTCGGAGCTATGGAGCAGAACTCCTCGTTCAAGAGATCATATGTTGGTCTCTACTACGAGTACGGTATCGGTGGAAAGCAAGATCCTTCAGGGTACTGGATCGAAGGTATGGCAGACCCTAACCCATGGAGAAGCGCAGGTCAACCATCCGTAACCCGTTCGGTATTTCAGCCGAAGGACAAGAAGGGTCGTTGGCGAGACCTTGGGGGAAACACTCGTGTAACAAACTCACCAAGAGGTGGCGAGAGAAGACCCGTACTCAAGAGAATAGGACAAGACTTCAAGGGAGAGTTTTGGTTTAGAAAAGCCTTTACTAAGTACTCGACCAAGAAGTTCGTGTTGGAACAATATAGATCGGCTATTAGCAAGGTAGACCCGAGAAGATACCTTGTAGCCAAGAAGACCTTCACTCTCGGAAAAGACTAAGGGGGAGTATTTATGGCTGTCGTGGATTTGTACAACGGTATCTACAAGGTGTTAGCGAATGACCTTGACGTTCTAAACTACTTAGGAGTAGGGGCTAGTGCCGACAACCTCGTTAAGGCGAGACGCATTCAAAAGCGAAACAAGCCCACTAACTTGGTCGAGGATAACATGCCGTTAGTGACCTTTTACACTCCTAACGGAGGACGCAACCCTGATAACCACTATGTGTACGTTTGCCCGTTCGTGTTTGACATCTACACCAGTGATGATGTGGACACTGCACAACGTCTTGCAAACCGAATCATCAAGTTGTTTGATGGAGAGCTTCACCCCATGCAAGACATCGAGAGTTTCGAGTCTTACTTCGTTCAAGGGTTTGAGACGGATGTTGATGCGACAAACACGTATTGCTTCACAGTAGTCATTGAGTTCTCAGTGACTCTTGAGGAGTAGACTTTTACTAACAAAAGGAGTGAACGAGTCGATGGCAAAGAAAATGATTATCAAGGGCGTAGGTACCTTCATGGCTAAACGCCTTCCTGCTGACCCGTTGGGTGCTGTAGAGGTAATTACTCTCGGTACTCTGCAAGACCTGAAAATCGACCTCAACGTAGAACTTGAGGACATCTTCGGCGGTGACGGTCTATTCGCAATCGACGTATTGGTTAAGTCCAAGTCGATTGAGGTATCCGCGACTGACGCGAAGTTCGACCTGGATGCCATTCAGTTGATGATGGGTTCCACAGTCCAAGAGCAAGTCAACTCCTTCGTATGGGTACTGAACGAGCAGGATCAAGCGACTGCGGGAACCTTCAATTCGGGGTTTGCTGAGGTTGCTCCAAACTTCGCAAGTACTATCTACGGAGCAGACGGAGAGCTTGCTGTTCGACTGAAAGACGCGAACAAGTTGCTGAAGAAACTTCCAGGCGGGACTCTACCTGCTACTATCGCGGCTGATGAGTTCTTCTACGATGACACCAACGGAGTGGTTGTCCTGAACAACGCTCACATTGGTAAAGACACCGTGATGAACTACAAGCGTGAAGAAGTCGTTGACCTGGTTGACCTGCTTGTTGACGAAGTACCGTTCCCGATCTCTGTGATCCACCACGGTACATTCCAACAAAAGGATGGCACGTATGCGGGTGTTGAAACCGAGCTGTACATGTGCCGTGCTAAAGGTACGTTCAGCATTAACGCTCAACGTGCTTCGGCTTCCGCGTCTGCGATCTCCCTGCAAATCCTCGACCCTGAACGGGCTGACGGTAAACTGGGAAGCATCAAACGCTTCAGCGCGACATCCCGCGTCTAAGACGTAACCACATAATCCTGGCAAGGTATCGAACGGAATCTGTGTCCTCCCCTGCACAGACCCTTGCCTTGCCAGGGTTTTTTATTATTCGGGGGAGTACATAAACTCAGGGGAGGTTCACATCATGGAAACAGATAAAGAGCGCGAAGAACGAGAACTGGCTGAGAAGCTTAATGCTGAAGCCGCAGAACGTTTTAAGAATGACCCTGCCAATAAGCAGGTTACCCAGGAGGAAGCAGACGCGGCTGAGCGGGCTTTCTTCGAGGATGATGAAGTCATTACACTGCGAGATAGACGGAAGTATCGTATCCCACCATGTAACTTGAAAGATGCTCGTCGCCTTATGAAGCTCTTGAAGACAGTTAATGTGGATGCGATCATCCTCAACTTCATCCCTACAGATGACGAGGAGCAGGATGAGAAGCGCCAGCAAGACCTGTTCGACATTCTCGCTATGGCATTTAAGAACTACCCACATATCGTCACAAGAGGTGAGGGCGGGGAGTACATCGTCAATCGGGATTACCTGGACGAGTACCTTGATCTGAACTCTACCCGTAAGGTCATCGACATCCTTATCGGTCTCAACGGTCTAAAAAAGTAGAACGCGACGAGGGGGAGCCGATGGAGGGCACCGAAATCCGTGATGTGGAGACACAGGAGCCACTACACTGGGGAGAGATTTTCTTCACCCTCCATAAGCACTGTGGACTGAACAAGTGGGAGATTTGGGAGTACACACTCCCTCAGGTCGCGGAGCTGTGTAAGTCAGCCGAGAAGTACATTCAATTCGAGGTAGAGCTTATGACAGCACCTCTCCGCATGTTCGGTGGCGGCGGTGGGGGAGGAGAGTCAGTCGGAGCTGACGGTACTATTAGACGTAAGAGAACCTACGATGATGAAGATTATACCGAGATTGGAGAAGACGACATTGGTCTCTTAGCACAAGCTCTCGGAGGATAAGTGAGTTCTGTCCCGTTCTGCCTAAACTAAGGTGGAACGGGATTTATTTATGAGGACGGTGATCGTAATGGCTGAAACTCAAGGGCAAAAACACTCATTAACAACTGAGATTTTAATGGACTTTGGACAGTCCGTTACTAAGACGGGAGAGTTCGCGGGTGAGGTTTCAAAGCTCGGGACATCTTTTAATACCCTCTCGGACGCTGTTCACAAAGTTGCTAACGATACAGAGCGTATGAACCTCGCTATTGGTGACAAGATCGCCAAAGCGGTTGGAGAGATCAAAGACGGTTCTAACCTGAAGCTCAATGCAAAGAACATTCAATCTGCGGTAGAGTCTGCTATCGCTTCTAAGTTGACTAGCGGTAAGGTTACCATCGAAGGAGACCTAGCACCACTGTCTATTAATCTGACTCAGAAGAAGTGGAGTAGCATGACTTCTGAAGTACGTACCAAGATCAAGGAAGCCATTGACCAGTCCTCCATCAAAGTAGGGAACGTCAAGCCTTTCGTGTTCTCCGAGTACGGATTCCGTGAACTGCAAAACAGATTCAATACTGAACTTCAAGCGGCAATCACCAACCGCATGTCCTTTGCGTGGGGTACTGCTACGAAGGAGATGAAGGACGGTACGCTTGCAAAGGTTCCTAAGCCTATGAAGTTCGAGGTGGGCGAGGAGCACCTGAAAACGCTAATGACTTCCGTGTCTACGGAGTTCATGAAACACATCAGTGATCCTAAGAACATCACCATCGGTAATATCCAACCAGTACAGATCGACTCTGCTCGACTTAACATGGCTGTGTCCCGCATCAAGGAAGCCATTGGAGACATCGACAAACATCTCCTGAACGTTAACCTGGATGAGCTGAAGAAGCTACCTAACCTGGACAAGGGGATGATGAACTTCCGTGCGGCTATGGAGACTACTGTGGCTCAGATCACTCAGCTCGATGCTGAATTGAAAGGTCTGAAATTGAACGGTACAAGCAAAGAGCTTACTGCTGTAATGGGTAAGATTCAAGAGCTTAGAACTACTGTTGTCGATAAGGTCGGTTCTCTTATCACTTCTGTTGGTGAGGAGATCAAGACTATCCCTGTGGGAACTAAGGAGTACGCCAACTACAAGGCTACCCTCGACAATGTAGGTCACATCGTTAACAACCACATCCAGGCTGAGATCAACGGTATCGTGACTGGATTAGCGGCTCGTCTTGGTATCGACCCATCCTCGGGCGCATCCACTAAAGGCTCGGCAGAAACAAACAAATGGGTTGCTAGTATCAAGGGAGTGCAGGAGCTTCTGATTGCATCTGCTGAGAGTGCAGTGAAGAACCTGTCCCAAGCAAACCTGGGCATCGACTTCAACCTCATCATCGCCCACTTCAACGAGTGGTCTAAGCAGATGAGAGCTAAGATGCTCGTGGATTCCCAGGAGTCCTTGGATAAGATGACAGCTCAACTGACAGCAAGCAACAAGGATGTCCTTAACTCCTTCGCTCGTGCTATCACTAACGTAACCTCTTTCCGATATGACTCCTCTAAGTTGGGAGAGGTTAGAGTAGACCTTCCTGTAGACCAACTTCGTCCTCGCGTTCTAGCTGAGATTGAGAATGTGATTAAAGAGATGGTTCAAGGATTCAAAGCAGTACCTCACGGAGAAGCAGGTACCGTAGGTTCTGTAACTCTGCCCGAAGGCACTACTACTGCGATCAATACAGCACTGAAAGCGATCCTTAGCACTCAGTCAGAACATCTTCTTGCTCAACTGCGTCAGGGGGCGGGTGCAAAACCTTCTGCGGAAGACACTGCTCAGCTCGATGCTGTAATGGCTCAAGAGTCCAAGGAGCTTATCAAGTTGATCGTCAATCAAGCGGCACAGAATGCCCGTTCCCTTGCAGAGGGAATCAACGCCAAGGGCTTCGCTTCCTTCACGAAAGACGATCAGGCTCGTATCAAGCAAGAGATGGAGTCCACGCTTCAGAAGACGGTCACTGAGTTCTCTAAAGCCGTAGACAATGCGTTCGGGGCATTCGCAATGACTGCCGCAACAACCGAAGCAATGCACGGAAAGCTGAGTACTGAACTGAACCGTATGATCGCTCAAAGTAACGTAACCTTCCTGGACGCTAAAGAGCCACTGGTTCTTACGGGTGCTGTCACTCACGTCCAAAAGAAACTTGAGGAAGCGGTCATGGCAAACATTGCGGCTTGGAAGCCTGAAGCGACCCCACTCAACGTTGCGGCAGACGCACCTATGGCACACATGCGGAAAGCCATGCAGTCTATGATGCACATGGCTTCCAACAAAGTGGTCGAAGGCGTTGGTGGTATCGCTGATGGAGCGAACGCGATCTTCATGAACCCTAAACAACTCCATAAGGATGTAAGACGTGCCTTGGCTACAGCAGAAGGGTTCGACAGAGTATCCGATTGGGAGAAGGCGTTCAAGGCGGGAGTGTCCCTTGAGAAGGCTACTGGACAGGTAATGACAGAGGGTGTTCGTCAGGTAATGAACATGTTCCATAACTCTGTGGCTAAGAACACGACTTCCGCGATCTCTGCATACGGTGAAGCTCTTGGTAGGGTAGATATTCAACCTGACCTGACTAGCGTTCACGTAATGGTTAGGCGTGTGGGAGAGATGATGGACACTGTTCAGTTCAGAATGGTTGAAGCGCTGACCAAGAACCTGGACGCATTCTACAAGGGTGCCATTGACGGAATTAAGAACCTTCCTCCAGTAACCCAAAGTATCGGGTACCGTCCACCTGCGGGCGCGGCGGTGAATGCGGCGGCTCCACGTCCATTCCCATTCGGGGAAGCCAATAACCCCTTAGTAGGTAACCCGAGATCGACCGCCTTGGTAGACCCTCGTTACCCAACAGCAGACAAGTTGCCGAAGGGATACAACGAGTTCGACATGATGAACCGTTGGGAGAGAGAAGCGCAGATCAAGGTGCTGAACACCAAGAACCGTTTCGAGAACAGTGACCTGACCAATGAGCAAAAAGGTCAGCTCCATAACTTCCTCGACAAGGAATACTTGGCTCGTGTGCAGGAAGCGGTCAGCAGATTCCAACAAGGTCATCGCGTTGGAGATCAGTCTCCGTACCAAACCCTGCGTGATGCAATCCTGGATGCTTCTCTGTCTCTGAGATACACAGTGGAACAGTTCCGCAAGATGAACATGGGTTCCACGACTCAAGCGAATGCGACTGAGATGAAAGGTAAGCTGAGGGAATATGGCTACGACACTCAATTAAACGTTGAGAGTATGAAGACCAAGTTCCTTAACAAGCTGAACCCTGAACAGTTCACTATGCTTGAGAACTACCTGAACGAGGTACAGGCTAAGGTCAACAGACTCGCATCCTCCGACATCATCAACGAGAAAGACATCACCAACGCTCGGATGGAAATGCGTGAGCTGAACCGTGAGCTTGACGTAATCTCCAAAGGGTTCGACAGAATGGCGAAGGTCAGCGGAATGGAAGGGCAGATTGACAAGCTGAGTGAGAAGATGAACCGACTTCTCATGAACAGCCAACTACCTATCAATAAGATCGCTCACCTGGGAGACCTCATCAACGGATCGTACTCTGACCCTACGAAGTTCAGCCAAGCCAAGGACTACTACGCCGATCTAGTGAGAGATAATCGCGCACTTCAAGCGGAACAGCGTAGAGCTGAAGCGAAAGCAGAATCCGAAGCTAAGAGGGAAATGGTTCGTCAGCAGTCTCTCGCTAACAGCAAGATGGCTATGGAGGAACGCCTGAGAGTGTTCGAGGACAATCAACGGGTAGGGGCTGACAGGCTCCTAGGCAAGTACCGTAACAAGTTGTCCAATGAAGACTACGCTACCCTTCAGTCCCAAGTATCCAATCACCTTGGTCGAGTAGGCGATCTTGTAAGAAGCCCAATCACGGACTTCTCAAGCCTGTCTGTCATCAAGGAAGATATGGCGACAATCCTGAACCGTGTGAAGGAGATCGCTACATCGTGGGATAACGTGCTGAAGGATAACAGAGTGTCCCGTGAGATGGATGTCCTGAACGCTAAGCTCGAAAAGATTCGTCAGATCGGTAAGGTCGATCAAGCGGAGATTCAAGCAGTACAGAACGCCATCAATGCGGTAGCCACTGATGCTACTCGGATGAACCCTGCTAAGGATGCCCTGAACCGTGTTCTCGAACTGCAAGCTCAACGCATTGCAGAGGAGAAGGTTGCTAATCGGTTGGCGGGGGTTGACCTGAATCGCAGAATGTACGATGCCAACCAAACGGTTGCTATGGATAAGATGAAGGACAAGTACCTTCGTAAGCTATCCTCCGATGACTACGCTAAGTTGGTATCCGACCTGGATGCACACAAAGCCCGTATCGGTTCGGTAACAGCGGCTCCAATCAATAACGACACGGATGCGGCTAATGTACAGGCTATGATGAAGACCCTGAACATCCAACTGGCAGAGATCGCTCGTAGATACAACGCACTGGCGGCAGACGAGTCCTTCCAAACGAAGCTCATCAAGCTTCGTAGAGACCTGGAAGCTCTGAAGCTTGACAACCTTGTAGATGTGTCCTCGATTGCTAAGCTCGGTGAAATGATCGACAAAGCAATCACGGATGGTGACATCGTACAAGCGCGTCTGTACCGTGACGAGCTAATGAAGACCAACAGAGAGCTGAAGGCTTTGCAAGCTCAGAAGCAGAAGCGGGGCGAGAAGATCGGTGAGTCCAACATCTTGAAAGGTGACAAGGCAGTATTCACGGAGCAACTGAACGCTGTGCTGAAGACCGTAGATGCTCTCAAAGGCTACGAGATCACACAGTTGAACGTGAACAACGCTACGAACACCTGGACAGCTAAGATGCGGGATGCTGAAGGTAACCTCAGAACACTGACTGGTTCCATTGACAAAGCTACGGGTGAGCTGTTCAAACACAGCGAAGCGTTGCAAATGGTAACACAGAATGCCTTGAGAGCTTCCAGTTCCATCGGTTCTAACCTCGGAAGATCGGGTGACATCCTTGGAAACTACATGAGTAACCCTGTCCAAGACAAGAGAAACCAACAAGCCAACAGTGCGTTTGGAGGGTTTGGTACTTCGGTACTCAACACGATGCGCTACATCACGGCGGGTGCAGTCATGGGTTACCCTACAATGCTCCTGAATGAATCCTTCCAGTCGGCTAAGGAGATGGATTACCAACTGGCTAAGGCAAATCAGAACTTCCAAATCAAGTACCTTGAGCAAACGGGTGGAACCTACACTACGAGCGTCGATGGTGAAGAAGTGACTGCTCCCGAGTTGCTTCCGAACATGTCCCGACTAGGTGAGGTACTGGTCGAAGGTGCGATGGATATGTTGGAGCAGAAGTACGGCGGCACACTCACTGAGCAACAAAAGGCTACTGAGGTGGAGACAGCTACCGCCCAGGTTAACGAGTACATGAAAACTGGTGCCGTTAAAGACCTTCAGATGATTGCCTTGCTTAACGGTATCGACCAAGAGGAAGTGGGACTGGCTTACCACATCGCTTCCCGTAGGTACGACAACCCTTACGAAGCCACTGCTTTCGCCAAGGAAGTAGCTAAGGTTCGTTCGATTGAGGAAGTAGACGTAGAGAAAACTGCTACGGGTTTTGAAGCTATCTCCTCCCAATGGGGTATCAGCGGTTACGCCCTCAATAAAGTCACTAACATGATGATTATGGCGGCGAACATCTCCCAGGCTAAGATCGAAGACCTTATCGCAACTCAACAGAAGGCAGGTTCTATGTTCCGTAACGCCATGGGTGATCAGGATAAAGAGACTGCGCTTGCTCACTCCATCGCATACTCCTCCATGTTCGTTCAGGCAACTGCACGTTCAGGTGCGGAATCAGGTACGTTCTGGAAAGCGATTCTCGACAAGCCTTACACCAAAAAGGGTCGGGATGAGTTGGCGGCAATGGCGGCTACTAACCCTGAAGTGTACGGAAACCTCAACCCGTACAACGAAGACGGTTCACAGAAAGACTTCTCGGACATCTTCGCTAGTATCCTTGAGACAAGTGCCACCATGAACGATGAGTCCCGCATCCAAATGTGGCAGAAGCTATTCCCTCAATGGCACATGGGTAGTGCGGCGGCGGTATCTGCGTTCACGGCCGACCTTCAACACACAATGGAGAAGGTAATGCACGTAACAGGAGATGCGGAAGGTAGTGACAAGGACGGAGATGGCAATCTGAGTGTCAAGGAGTCTATTGATGCTTATGTTGCTCAAATCCAAGGGGCTGACGAGAACACTGCCATGTACATCCGTGCAGGTATGATGGACACTTGGAAATTCCGTCAGAGTCAAATTAAAACCTCCTGGCAGGTCGCTACTTATGAAGCTTGGGAGGAACTGAAAGGCGAGTTCTCCAACCTAGCGACATACCTTACAGCATTCCTTCGCATCGTCGGAGATAACGCAGGAGGTATTGCTGACACGATGGGTCTTATCGCTCGAATCATGGCGGGTGTCGGTGTCAGAATCGCATGGGGCAAGCTGAATGAAGCGATTGACAATGCAGATAAGAAGAAACAGGCGAGTAAGATTGAGAGTTATGGTATGGCTCTTAACGAAAACGCTCGGATGGAGAACCTTAGACGTATTGGTATTCAAGAGGAGATGGCACAGCATCAAAGCCGTGCGGAAGCCCGTAATTCCCGCCGCGCTGAAGTGAACACCAAGATAGTGGAGAAGGAGGGTGAAGTTCTCGGACTGCAAGCTAAACGAGATCAGCACCAAGAACTCTATCAGAAGGCTGTTGCTGATGGAGATACCACAGCCGCTTCTTTCCATGCCGCTGAGCGTGACCAAGCAGACAACACTGCTAAAGCCAAGAGCAAAGAGGTTGAACAGCTTCGTAAGGAGCTTGGTTCCCTCGATGAGCAGGACGCTAAGACGAAACGCAGTCTTGAAGCCTTGAGCACAGAGCTTGGTGAAAACGGTCAGGCAATGACTCAGCTCCAAAACCGTGCTAAGGCACTGACGTTGGCAATGGACGACATGGGTATGGATTCGACGGAACTGAAGAACAACCTGAACTTCTTGAACCGCGAGTTCCAGTCGGGGGCGGTCGATGCTTCCCGATATGATGCGGAGATCAACAAGATCGGTAAGGAAGCAGGAATGTCGGACGATGACATCTCGAAGCTGAAAAGAGAAGTTGACAAGCTCAACGACTCTTTCAGAGAGGGAACCCTGGACGCTACCAAGTATGTCAACAAGATGAAGGAGCTTGAACGTGCCCACCTCACGGGTGCCCTCGGGGTCAACGAAATGGGTGTAGGTGCCGCAGGTGCCGCAAGTCAGACTGGTATGGGTCTTGCTGAGTACGCAATGATGGGTCTCCTGGCAAAAGATCTGCTTCCTAACGGTGGCGGTGGCAAGCGTGGTGTGTTCACTAAGATCAAGGACGTGTTCCAAACCAAGAGTCTGGGTTCTCTGTTCAACAAGAAAGCCCCTGCTCGGGACAACAACGGTGATATCCTCCGTGACCCTGACGGAAATGTTATCCGTCAGTCTGAGATCGACATGGCTAGAGACAGCATCCCTGCCCGTGATGCTAACGGCAGACCTCTGACCGACCGTGACGGAAACCCACTTACTGAAGGGGATGTCCGTAGAGGTAGAGCGGCGGCAGGAGCGGCTGATAACGTGGCTGATGCGGCTAAGGGAGGTAATGGAATCCTCGGTAAGATTAGTGGCGTTGGTAATACGCTCTCTAAAGGACTGAAGCTTGCAAGACCGCTGAAAGCAATCCCGTACATCGGAGCGGCGTTGGCAGGGGCAGACCTTCTGATGGCGGCTATCGACCCACTGACTGCAATGGGGATGACCGACTCTGAGAAGAAGGGTATCCAAGCTGAGAACAAGGAAGGACTTGCTAACAACTTCCGAGACTGGGAGGAATCCTCGGGCTTGGGTGCTTGGTGGAAAGGGGCTAACCTCGTTTGGGATGGTGCCTTCAGCGGAGTGAGTAATCTGCTTGGAGGTAATGCACCTTCTTGGGGCGACTATTGGGAAGGATTCCAGGCTGTACGTGATGGTGATGGTAAGTACGTCGAAGAAACCCTTGCAAGTAAGTACAACTACGAGCAGGAAGCCACTGAAGCCAAGGTCGAAGCCCAAATGGAGCTTAACAAGAAGTTGGAGGAGCAGAACAAGTACCATCCTCTTGACACCAACAAGGACGGATTGCTTGATCCTGCAACTGACGGTGCTAACCAAACTCTCGATTATGAGAGCCTAGACACGTTGATGGCTAAGATCAGTGGTGAGATGAACAAGGGCATGACTCATAACGAGTCTACCTATCAAATCAACCGTTCCCGACTTCTCATTAGCGGTGTTCGTGAGGACTCTAAGCAAATGCGTGATCTCATGGAGCAGTACCTCAGAGAAAACCTGAAGTTCTTCGATGAAGCGATCAAGAAGCTACAGGAGACATACGACCTGATGGCTGACGGTGACGAGAAGGACAAGGTTGGAGCTGAGCTTGATAACCTGAAGTCGCAGAAGGCTCAAACAGAGCTTGAGATTGATGGTGTCAAGAACTCTGCTATCGACGAACTCGAACGTAAGATGACCGATCAGCTCGACCTTACTCAAATGGACTACGACAAAAGGATGTACGATCTCCTGGCGGCTAACGGCGGGAAGGACGATGCTCCTGAAGTCAAGGCACTTGAGAAGGCAAGAGTAGCTGACGTGAACGCACAATTGGAAGGGTTCAAGACTGAGTGGGACACTCTCCTGAAAACTGGTGGGTTCAACCCTAACTCCGATGAGTACATGACGATCTTCAAACAGCTTCAGTCCATCGGCGTTGAGCAGTCCAAGAACCTTGCTGAGATCAACAAGAACACCTCACAATCTCAATCGACCTTCAACTTGCCAAGTGGTCTCAAAGTCATGGATTACTTCGACTACATGACTAAGAACAACACCCACAAGAGCGTTATGGTGGGGGCGGGTAACGTCACTGTCCATGTAAACATCGACAACATGACAGGCGACACCAAGGACGTTGAGAAAATGACCTCTGCTCTTGAGAAAACACTCAAGAAGAACAACAGCGGTCTCGTCAACCAGTTCGCTAATGATGTTAAGGCGAACATGGGCAGTAACTATAAAGGACTGTAAGGAGGTAAACTGAATGTCCCAACGTGACCCGTTCGGCTCAGCTAATGATAAGTACAAGCGCAAACTGTTCGTTGACACTGGGATGGAGTTCGTGGAAGTAAAGGCTCGGATCATCGAGCCTTACTCCACTCCGTCTCCTCAACCCCAGGTCAAGGAAATCAAGATCATCAATGCTCCATCACACTTCCATCAGATGGGGGTGTCGTCCTATAAGGCAATCCTCAACATGCTGTTCAAGGACAAGGAAGCGTTCCGCGACTACTCTATGTATGTTGGTTGGACTCATAAGTTCTATGATGAGCGCGGCAACATCTACTTCGGGGTGGTTGAGTCAATCAAGGCTGATCCTGTGTTCTACCATCAAGGAGACCCAAACATAGATCAGAAAGGGTACAAGGTTGAGCTGACCATGACCCTAATCAAAAAGGACGGGTACGATGCCACTAGCGTTGTACAGTTCCAAGACCTTGAGACCACTGAAGGTAAAGACCACTGGGCTAGAACGGCGATTGAGGATATGGCTAACCTCGGTATTGTCGTAGTTACTGAACTTGACGGAACCCCTGTCTTGTACTTCAGACCTGAGGACTTCATCACGAGAGCTGAGTTCGTGACGTTCCTCATGAGAACCAAAAGGTTAATAGAGCGAATCATCAGGGAGTAGGGCGACCTACTCCTTTTCTGTCTAATCTAAAGTGAGGAGGTGCTTTCAATGCGAAAATGGGTTGACGTGAATGAGGGTGACTGGTTCTACAACGATGTAATGGAAGCCACGAATATGTATCTCGAAGACGGAAATGCCTTCGTTGACGGAATGACATACAACCAATTTGAGAGCGGTAAGCCTTTCATCTTCGAGGAGATTAAGGCAGTTACCAGTCAGTCTAAGTTCAAACTCTCCAAGAAAATTACACCGTCCGAGGGTAACCCCTTGTACGTGTTCATTGACGGAGTTCAAACCATATACAAGTCTGCCGCAGATAACTTATCGGGCGGTACGGATGTCGAGCTTTATACAGGATGCAAGAACGGTCAGATCGTTGCGTTCTGTAGCTACGGAGTACCACTCCTGGACGAGGACTGGAAAAGACCTCCCGTGTCTTGGTTGGGTGATCTCCCTAGAACAGTCATTCCAAAGAACGATGTTTACTTCTATGACCCTTACAGCCGTAAGCACCAGGAGTACCTGTATGCAGGAGGTCAGCCGCTACGTAGGCTTAGTATCCCTAAACAGGTTTGGCAACAGTCGGCGGGTAACGTAGATGCTGTTACTGAAATTGCGACAAAGGCTATCGGGTACCGAACGGATGTTTACTGTGTCAGCCCAGGCGGTTCGTTGTTCCTACCGTTCAACCTCAACGGCGTGACGTGTAAGTTCAATTACTGGATTTACGAGAACGGCGTGTACAAGATGATGAGTCAGAGCGTTAAGGCGACAACGGACAATCCAACATACAACAACCGTTTCTTCCCTAACTCAATCATTACGAGGGGAGAAGCATTCCACCTCATCAACAAGCTCCGCAAGGTTCTGTACGCTAGGTTCACCGACATGGAAGCCCCTACTAAAGGTATTGACCAAACCATTATCGCCTTTAATGGGCAGAGGGTATTCCGACTCAACGGTAACTTCCCTGCGGGAAAGAACAAGCTTGCCGTTAAGGTGAATGGTGTTGCTAAGTATGCACCTATTGTTACGGAGATCGACAACCACACCATAGTGTTTAACTACCCTCTAAACGAGGGAGATGAGGTGAAGGTTTACTACAAGAAGGGGGAAAGCGAACGTTTCCAGGATGTTGGTAGAGCATCTGCTTACTACTACCAAGACAAGGATGAGCGTGTTGAATCCTCAGCGACCAACTGGTGGAAGCAGTCTGTTTCGGAGATGGAAGACGAGACCTTCTCCAACGGCGATCCCCTGATTGCAGGTTTCAACATTGTCAAGACCTTAGACGGTGCCGCAGTACTGACGAATATGGGTAGACCCGTGAATGGTAATCAAGAGCCTACTACCTGGTTCTTGGGGGATACCGCAATGACCCGTGCTGAAGCAGTAACCTTCTTGAGCAGATTCAGAAAGTGGACACTTGAGAGATTCAAATAAGGGGGATGCACGATGATTCCAATTTCAGATGAGGTTCTAAAAGTTCTCTCTCAACGGCTGAAGCTCGGAGAGAGGGCTTTGCCCAATGTAAGAGTTGAGGTTGATAGACTTGCGTTCATCCCTGGACGGACAGAGGAGTTCCGTTATATCACCACAGAGGTTGAGGAGATCACGTCCGTCAAGAAAGTGTGGGTCGCGGAATCCACGGATGGCGTATATGACGGTGAGACATCTGCTAATGGAGACGACATTACCTTCCCTGTACAAGGCAAGACGTTTGAAACCATTACGGTCACCGATAACTTCGGTGCGGCTCGTTCGGGCGGTCGTACGCACAAGGGGATTGACCTATGGGACGACATGGGGACTCCGATCCTGGCGGCGTGGGCAGGGAAGGTTGTTAACATTACCCGAAGCAGAACTGAAGGTGGCGGTAACACTGTTAACATCAAACATGCGGGTGGAGTGATGACCAAATACTTCCACCTGAGTGAGATCAACGTCTCCTTGGATGACATTGTTTCTAAGGGACAGGTCATCGGTAAGCTTGGGAATACTGGTGCGGTCTACACGAATGGTCACCGAGTTTCAGAAGCGGAGAGAGCCGCAGGTAAAGGTCGTCACCTACACTTTGAGGTTTGGGAGGGAGTTAACCAAGACACTCGGACGGGTGAAGGAGGAAAGGCAGTCGATCCTAGAGCGTACCTAAAGAGGGAGCGCAAGCTCTACTCTGATGCGGAAACCTTAGGTAAATCAACAGTTGACGAGGGGTTCGTGACTGGTTACCCAGGAGAGGTCAAGCTGAGTGAGAACTTCGATAAACGCAACTGGTATGAGAAGGACATCTACAGCCTTGGTTGGAATTTCAGAAGCTTTGCCGCTGTTGATTCAGGTTGGACGATGTACGACTCGGGAGGTAAGTTGGTTTACACGTTTGGTGTCAGCTCTGCCACGGTAGAGTTTGAGATTGACGTAACTAAACTGAATATGCCGACCGCAGGGCTGTTCAGTATTGGTTTCGGGACTAACTTCACTGGAATGATGACTGGTGATGAGGTCTCAATCCTCATGGACGATAAGGCGTATGGCTACGTCAGCAAGTTTGAAGGTAAGTACGACCTGACAAAGGTAACCGAGCTGAAGAACATCGCCATCCCTGAGGGAACCAAGAAGATCAAAGTCCAGGTCGTATACGGTGGGGAGATGGTTACACCACCAGTCCCTGGCGGGATCGGACCTCCTGCACCACCTACTGTAAAGAAGTTCGCAATCGACTACATCCGAATCCAGGAGTTCCTACCAACACCACCTAAAGAGAACGAAGCTGAAGCTGAGATTGACCCTTCCAAGGGAACCTGGGAGGAGATCGAGTACCAGGACTTCATCAGTAACACAGTTACTAACTCGGAGTACTTGCAGGTCGGCTCCTTCGTCTATATGGATACCCAGGTTCTTCCGAACATCATTAGCTGTGAGGTTGATGACCAGTACGAAGCAGAAGCAAGGGAAGCAAGGCTTTCAGTCTCCAACCCTAGAGGATTTTTCTCGCCTGATTACAACCCTGCTTATTTCCCTGAGACAGCAGGTATGGTGTCACCATGGTCGTACTTCGCCAATGGGTTCCATATTGGTGTCCTTAGTGAGAATACACCTATCCGCATTTACATGGGGTACGGGCAACACCTGATTAGGGTGTTCACGGGGCTGATTGATAAGGTTGACATGAATGGAGAGTCCACCCTAGAGATCACAGCTAGGGACATGTACAAGAGGGCAATCGAGAAGGTCATCACGGAGAAGAAGGCGTACCCTGAGGTCGATCATGTGGACAACGTTCCCGACCCTGTACCTGCGCCTACGGGCGGCGACAGGAAGACCGAAATCATTCAAGCGGCACAGACACAGGCGGCGGCTTATAGCATTCCCGATTACAAGTTCCTTCTTGCTATCTGTAGGCATGAGACAGTAATGGGTACAGCGGGCATGGGTAAGGAAGAAAACGGGAGCTTCATCCTAGGATATGGATGCTACAGCGCAGGGTACTGTGACCCTAAATACAAAGGTATCCAGGAGCAGATGAAGCGTGGTGCTGAACGTATGTCCAAGGCTCTAGCATCCAAAGGGAAGAAAGTTTCGTCTAAGGCTGACGTACTGTACTTCCACGATGGCGGCGATATTGCTCCCATGGTTTGGAGTGGGGATAGAGACAACTGGGTGGACAAGGTATGGTCTTACTACCAAGACATACTGGCAAATCCAAGTGCTTGGGAGAGTACGGCTACGACACCGACTCCTGCACCTACGGTAGAACAGCCTACGGAATTTGAAAAGCCCGCTTGGGTTAAATCCACGGTAGCTCTTGACCTCATTAAACACGCAGGTCTGATCGGGTGGCGGGCGACAAGCGAAGACTTGTCATACCCTGACTACGTGATCGACGAGACCTACCTTGTAGAGGTCGATCAGAAAACAGGTAGGGTCATTGTTCCGATTGCCGATAAGGAAGGAGAGTTCGAGGTTAAGGACGCAGATTCTATTCTGACTCCTAATGGATGGCTCAATCCGTTTGTTGAGGAGTACGGAAAGACCTTCGAGCAGTATTCCATAAAAGTATCTGAAGCTGTCTCGGAAGTAATTGGAGAACTTCCATACCGAAGTTTCTGCGACAGATACGGGACATATCGACTTGAGAGAATTAACTATGACAAACCAGTTGTAGCTGAGTTCTCCGAGAACGATAACCTGATCTCGATTACCAAGTCCATCGACTGGTCGCGGGGAAGAAGTCACATTGTAGTCATTGACTCTGATGGAAAACCTGGGCAGTTCATTGATAAGGAAATCCTTCTTGAGTTAAAGGGCGAGATCAGAACAATGGTTATCTCTGTTCCTTGGGCAAAGACAAAACAAGCAAAGAGAACGGTAGCAGAAAAGGCGTTCTTCGATATGAAGCGAATGTGCCGAACTCTCCAAGTCTCGATCCCTGCAAATCCTGCGCTCGATGTGTTAGACAGTGTGCTCGTGACAGATAAGACCACCACGACTCGTTCCGTCTATACTATTAAAGGAATCAGAACTAGCTTCTCCGTTGACGCGGGAATGCTTCAAGTAATTGACCTTATGTGGTCGAAGAAGGGGGTTATGGCTTAATGGCGGGCATAGTTAACGACAATATCGTCTTTCCCGTGTTAGACCTTATCCACCGCGAGATTCGTAAGTATACCAGTATCCACAACATAGAAGGCAACCCTCTTGAAGGGGAGCCTTCTGTTACTCTTTTTAGGGAACATCCGATGGATACCGAGAGGGTAACGGGCGCGGATATGATTTATGAATCAACGTGGAGGGTTTCAATTTGGATGAAGTTTGGCTCCGAAGATGACACGGGTTTTCCTGTGGGAGTTGGATACACGCATCCTGATTATTCCTATTATAAGTACTTTCGTTTGACACAAGTGACTTCAAGGACTTTCGATGCAAGCGGCGAGTCGGTACTCACTTATCATATCGGTCTAAACTATGATGATGAAGGACGCTTAACTGGAACGAGCGTGAATCGTATATAGAAATTAGGGGGTGGAAAGATGGCATTTAACATTGTGTATGTCGCGGGCGGCGTTATCGACAAAGTACGCGAGTTGCCATACCCACACTTCAGCAAGAAGACCATCCCTTTTATTAGGGGGCAGATGTTGGATATACCTGCCGCTCAGACTACGAAGTCGGACACATTCACACTTCCATACGATACGGAGTTCTTGTCTATCGCTTTCGCGGCGAGTCAGTACTGCGTAGGTGATTACTGGGAGTTGACCATCGGTAACGAGAAGGTGTGCCAGACGATCTTTACGAAGGAGCTTCCTGAGTCCGTCTCCATGGGTAACAGCTTCGGCATTGTGTACCCCATCGCGGCGGGAACTCAGATCAAATTTGACTTTGTAAACGTAGTTCCTGAAGCGAAGTCGGTGTGGTACAACATCAAATTCTTGAGATAAGGAGGGTAACCGATGGCACTACAAAAACCGCTGACGAACTTTGCCGCCTACATTGACGGTGAAACAGAAGCGCAGAAGCTTATTAAAACACTTGCCGATCAGGTCGTTAACGCTGACATCCCTAGGGTTGAGGGTGGTATTGACGCAAATCGGTGGGAGAGTGTTTACGAATCTGATGGCTATAAGTGGGTGACCTACCAAAAGGGATACAACCTTGATGTGGTAGGTATGTACGAGCACACGGACGGAAACAAGTACGAAGTGTTTAAGGTACCTAACTGGACAGATGCAAAGATCATCGGCGGCGATAAGGCTGTAGATGCAGATGGTTATCTGCACGAAGTAGAGCTGTCCTACTTCAAAGAAGATGCAGAAGGTAAGCCTGAGCCTGTGAATACTGACATCGGTAAAGACTTTGGTAATTACCGAACAGGTAGGAAAATCCAGGTTGTTCAGTTCTCCTATACGGATGGACAGACCCAAGAGGTTAAGTATGTAGATGTCCCTGGTTGTCTGATTACTGTTGTGGTAGACGATACAACTCCTGTAGGGTATAAGGCTTACTTGGTACAGCAGACTATCGACACCCTTGACGGTGCTACTGAACCATCCAGTGAATGGAATCAGTTTGAGATCGTTGTCGAGATGCCTTCTGACTGGGCTTACGCGGTACGGGGGATAAAGAATGGTCGATTCTACTACAACTACTCTCGTCGCGCTAGTAGCGATGCTTGGGGTAAATTTACGTGGGGAACAATCACTGAAACCTACTATGAGCCTAACAAGCAACAGTACAAGTTCAATGAGCTAAACTATAAGGCAGACTTACTGAACAGCTTACCGTCTCGTGTCGTGATTAAAGGTACTCCAACAGTCCCTTCAGGGATTCCTTCTCGTGATTACTACGTTATGTTCGAGCAACCCGTGGACGATTGGAATTACATTAACGTCTATCACGGGGAAGGGTTTGACGGTTCCATGGCTCAGGGTGATCCTAAGCTGACTTACGAGGGCATTGTTGATCCTGATACGCTTAAACTCGGGGTAGCGCCTACCGTAATCGACCAGTTGAAGGCTCACTACGTTTACCTTTCCTGGAACGACCCAAATGCAGTTAAAGAGTTCGTTCCTCCTGTGGTTAAGTGGAAACTGGACTACGATGGAGTCACCGAAATCGTAAGCCCTGCGGCTCACTTCTTCCACGGTAGAGATTCAACAACTGCTTGGTTGCCTAACAAGAAGCGTAGACCTGACTACTTGATCTCCTACACAATGTCTGTCAACAACGACCGCATTGTCCTGGTTATTGAAGGTGACCCTTCACCGAACATCCACGGTTACTACCGTAGCTTCGGATACATCGGTAAGATCGTTCCGTTCAACGAATACGACCATGCAGGTAACTTCGGCGTGACGGTGGGTATGGGAGACCTGAGAACCGATATGACTGGATACACCAAGAACGATGTAATTACTGAGCTTAACCCTGATCTGTACGCTAAGTACGGTGAGTATACATCCAACGGTATGGATTCGATGTCGATGCTGAAGACTCGCAGTAACGTATTGTTCCAACGGTACTATCCTGCATTCATTACACATCTTCCGAACTATCCATCAGTAGGTACACTTCCCCCAGGTCTGTCTAAACTAATTGTTGACGCAGACGGATTCCAAAAATCCTTATGGACGGGCAAGTACCATGCGAGTCCGATCTACCTTGTCCACCAAGCTGAAGGTTACCGTGGTTACATGGATGGGGTTGTTGCAATCCACGACCATAACCTCGTGAACCGAGATGAGCTTATTGTTGACACGGAGATTCTGAAAGACACTGCAAACCCATCGTTGGGTACCTGGACTGAAGTGTACAAGTTCTTCAGTATCAAGAGTCCGTTGAACTTGTTCAAGCACTCACCATCACCTGACGTTATCACAATCGCGTTCTTGAAAGAGATCAAATAAGGAGGGTTACTACTCAATGGCAAACTTCAGATACGTTGAGACTATTACCACATCCCAGGACTTGCTGACAAAGCTCAAGGAAGAAGTTACTGGGTTCGACACCTACCCGTTCGAGACTACGGCGGGTGAAGTACAAGAGCAAAGCCTGTGGGAAGTGTTCTACGAGGAGCTTGACACCAACGGTCGCGTTCAGGAGCTAATCCTCCAAGGCACGATTACGATTGGTACACAAGCAACTCCTCTTACTAAGAAGTTCTACGTGAGCTTCATCAACCACGCACTGGTTCCACGTACAGTGGCTCCAACCCCTAGTTATGAGGAGCACAGCACACTTACGGTTCAGTTGCTTGAAGGACTGGAAGGTACTGATCCTACGACACTACCTGTAACCACTCGCCCTACGTTCAAGTTGACTGGTCACCCAGTACTGTATCAATGGGCACTGGAAGACTACACACCAACTGACCGTAACAAAGAGAAGCCAGTGTACATGTACATTAACGTCATGAATAACCGACTGGCTATGGTTCTCGTAGCTGACCCTGCGGTTAACTTCCTGGACTACAAGAAGTCCTTCCTATACGTTGGTGCCCTGAAGCCGTTCAAGTACAACCTGAACGATGTGGACGGTAACGTGATGCTTACGGCGGGCGCGGTAATCGAAGAACCCGACATCACGCAAATCGCAACGACTGGAACGTACTACTTCGGTCAGTACACTTCCGCAGGTAACAACACCCTGCAAATGCTGAAGACGAAATCGGGTATTGAGTTCCAACGTCACTACCCATCGTTCATCACACAGGCTCCACCTAAGGGCAAAGCCTACCTTGACCCTGAACTGGGCGACACTGGTTTGGAACTGGAACCACAAGGTTTCCAAGCGTCCAAGTGGACTTCCAAGTACCACCTGTCTCCGATCTACGTGGTTCACCCTTACGAGGGTTACCGTGGACAGTTCGACAACTGCATCGCGGTTACTAAGCACAACATCCTTCACCTGGATGAGCTTATCATTGACGTAGAAGGCAAGCCTTGGAACCAAGAGGTGTACCGCTACTTCGATACGGACACAGAGCAAACCTTCATGAACCTGTCTGCGAACCAACGAATGGGCGTAGCGATCCTGAAGGAAGTCCGTTACCCGCTGTAAGTTAAACTGCACGATAGCTGAGTCGTATAGATTCAGTAAGAGGGAACTTTCTGAGACTCCACTCAGGAGGTTCCCTTTTTAATTTAAAGGGGGCGGTGACGTGAATCAAGTTGTAAGCCAGTACGATTTTACTGTAATAGACTATACAACCACGCAGTACGGTTACCTTTTCACCGTTGGCACCACAGGAAGTAGACCAGAGGAGTATCGGTTTATCTATATGCCTTATAGTCGGTACCCAAGTGTCCTAATGCTCGACTTCTACGTAGCCCGTTCTGTTTCTTACGGTATTAATCACGACCTCATCCAAGCTATCCGTAAGGACATGGAAGCGGAGGAAGGGTTCATTGTCTTCGGTGACGGGAAGCAATCAAAAACTGGATTACTGCACGAACAGGTTTCAGGCGACTCAACAAAGGATGGCAGAGGTCACATGATGGAGTTCTCTTTTGAAGCAGAGCGAACAGCCTTGATCGAAGCACTTGAGTCCGACGAGCATCCTATGGGTCACAGACCTAACTTCCTGAAGGACGCTTCCCTGGATGATGGTATGACTGAGGGTTGGCGGGTGGACAACGACAAGGAGTTGAAGATCGTTCGCAACCTGGGGCTTACACGCAGGTTTGTACAGAACCTCGGTAAGATCGACCCGAGTAAGATCAGTTTTAGGGTCAACGAGTTCGGTATGATTGCTGACTATGCCGACAGTGCAGATAAGGTTAGCGAGTACGGGATGGTTGTCCGTGAGCTAGTGGACTCCGTAAGGGACGATCAGCCTGACCTGGATATGGCGGGGCTGTATGATGCTGTTGAGAAGATCATTGGTCGATCCGCAGAGACAGAGCCGCTACTGAAAGCAGTCATGAGCCATCTAAGGGATACTGAGCTTAGCGAGACGATTAAAGCAGAGCGGGTATCCCGTCAGGAAGTCGAGGTGCTGTATCAAGACCTTCTAGGTACTCGTGACATTGAAAGAGAAGCTATGGTACAAGAAGCCACGATCCTAGGGGCAAGGGTTATCGACAATCACGAGATGGTTGTGCCGAATGACATGTCTACCGCTTTCATCAGACGTTTTCAGGAAGTCAAGTACCTGTTTATTGACTACTCTCGCCCTGTAGGTACGCGGGTGGACGAAGCAAAACTGGCACTGATGAGAACTATGGACAAGGCACTGAGAGAAACGACCTTCAGCGGCTCCACTACAGACAAGATCATTGAAGCATCGAGGGAGTTCAGCGAGAAGGCGTTTATTGCTGAGCTTGGCCAAGCCCGCCGCGACATTGAAGAAGGGTTAATGATCCATGAGAACGTACTGGCAAAACTGAAGGACAGACAGTACCCTACGCTTCTTCATCGAGAGGTGCGGGGTGTGCGAGAGATCGGTAAGGGTCAAATACACCTACATGATGAGCTGACTGAAGGTACACGCGTAAGATTCCGCTATGAACCAGTTCTCCGTCCAAGTGACATTCTATGGAACCCTATCATGGCTACTCGTATCATCGACAAGCATCCCACGGTAACAGAATCGGGTATCATCCTGGCACACCGTGACATTGACACCGTGGCAGTTATCGACAAGGAGTTCCCTTGGGCTTCCCGTGATATTGTCGAGAAGATGCACCTGATCGAAGACCTTACCCCTGCACAGAGGTTGTTCGTAGAGAGCATGTATATTGAGCAGGATAAACCTACTGCTAAGAGAATCTTCGTGGTTCAGGGAACTGTAGATCGGGAAATGCAACAGGCTTACCGAGACAGCACAGAGTACGGTTTTGTGTTCAGAGACCTTCAGGAATCAAGCAGGGTAAGAAAGACGTTAGGTTATATTGAGCACGAAAGACCTGTGGGTAAAAGGGTATTCACTGAAGCCTTGGACGTTCTACAGAAGTACCACCTGGGTGTGAGGGACGATAAGGTTGAAGCTTACATCGAGGAGCGTTTCCATGAAGCAAGTACAGCCCCACGCAATATGTTACTACCTAAGATCGAGGAGGGTGCTGAGAGGAACGATTCTTTTGGTCTGCATACAAACGACTTGGTTGCTTCGGATAGGGAAAGTGAGCGTGACATGTGGCTGACCGAACACGTTTCGGCTGACAAGGAAATCTCCCGAGACACCCATTTGAGCTTCTTGGAATCGTTCGGCAAGAACCATACGCAGAAGAATATGCACCTCACTGAAAAGCCGCTTGAGTTCAGTAAGGGACAGAAAAATATGCGGTTGGAAAGAGTCATGCAGTCGATCAAGGAACTGGGAAGACCAACGATCTACCGTGATGAGCTATTGGATAGGTTGGCGGGCGGCGGTTGGCTCGGAAACAAGGAATACCCAGGTTATCTTGACGAGGACATGATCGTAGGTGAGTTGCTTCAGAACAGACCTGCGGTGATCTTAGAATTGATGATCGACGCGGTTCACAATGCTGACGCACCTGCTTACCTTGATGAGGAATTTATCGTTGGTGTGAAGGAGCGTATTGATGCCCTTATCGACAGCGGTATCCTTGCGGGTTCCAAGGACGGTACGAAGTCAGGCATTATCACACTGAACTTCGAGGGTGTTAAGGAAGCTAGTGAAGGGTTCACTTCTAATGATTACCCGTTAGCGTCCAGTGTTACCAAAGAAGGTATTGTTGATTTGGAACTGACTATTGCTGATAAGGACAAACGTGAGTCTCACATGGTGGATGTTGGGTTCGAGGGCACCAAGATCAAAGAAACACTGCACGGTGAGATTGAGGAAGTCCTGTACGGGGACGACTTCAGAACGAGACCTGCCATCATTGAGTTCCCTGATTGGACAGGAACACTCACCCCTGACGGTGGTCTTTACCCTGATGATCCTGAGTACATGGGCGACAAGCACGAGCGCGGCGGCACCACTTCAGACGAATACTCCCTGGGAAGCAAGCATGAACGTGGCGGCTATACCTCGGATGAATACTCCTTGGGAAGCAAGTACGAACGCGGCGGCTACACATCAGATGAGTACTCCTTGGGCACACGGGAAGAGATTGGTGGACAGCTTCATACCGAGTTCGCAATGGGCGGGGCACCCCGTGATCGCTTCGGGTACGTTGATGAGGAGTACACTCTCGGAAGTCCTTTCCTGCGGCAGATGTATCTCAATGATGAGTACTCCACAGGGCAAGCGAAATCCCGTGAGGGCTACACCAACGACGAGTACTCTATGGGAACAGCCAAGTCTAGGGAAGGAGACATTAGCTATGAATACTCCATTGGTACTTCTAAGTCGAGGGAGGGATTCACTAACGATGAGTACTCCATCGGATCGTTGAAGCCGCGTCAAGGAGCTATTGATATCGAGTACTCCCTGGCTACCCTTCAGCTCCGTCAAACGTTCGTGAGTGACGATTATTCCATTGGAACTGCGCGGGCGCGGGATGGATTCACGAATGACGAGTATACCTTGGGTACCTCGAACCTGAGACAGCTCCACATCAACGATGAGTACACCATTGGTACTCGTGAAGCTCAGCAATCCATCCTGGACGACAGCTCAGTAGAAGCTGTGAGGGAAGGGCTTATAGGAACAGTCAGCGACGATTCGATCTTTGCAGTCACAGAATCACAACCTGCATTCCTCAACACTGACCTGACTGCTGAGAGAAACACTAAGGACGCTCACCTGCACGAGGAGCTGACAGCGATCAAGTTGTCAAAAGATGCCCACGTCCACGAGACGGAGAGTAATGTGGTCAAGCTACGGTTCAGTCAGCTTGACGAGGGCACGCTGTTCGGTGTGAAAGATGTTAAGGATTCAGTGATCGAGCTGTTCCTGGACGGTATCAAGGGAGGTAAGCTGGCAGAGATCGAGGACACTGTGTTCGGGAACGTTCTCCCTAAAGCGGCATATGACTTCGGTGATGAAACGATCTTCGCTTTGAAGGGTGAGAGGGATTCCTTCAACTTTGGGGATGAAACCATCTTCGCCATTAAAGGCACCAAGGACTCGGTTACATTTGATGACCTCGTCGGGTACAAGAACGTGAATGACTCGTACTTGCATGATAACCTGTTTGCGATCAAGAACCCTAAGGATTCCTACCTGCACGAGACCACCGAGAGTGGCAAGGAGAAGATAGGGGAGCTTGAAGAACAGCTCGTAGCAGACAAACCGCAATACGGTTACCTTGATCCATTATTACCTCTAGGCGGCACTAGCCTGAAGTATGGAGACGTACCTGTAGAATCTGTAGGTGGAACCGGCTTGAAATACGGTGACATCCCAATTGAAATTGTGGGCGGTACTAGCCTGAAATATGGAGATGTCCCAATCGAGATCGTCGGCGGTACAAAACTGAAGTACGGTACTATCGAGGAGGAGCTGACAGCAGATAAGCCGCAGTACGGAAATCTTGAGGAGAACCTGCTTGCAGACAAACCGCAGTACGGTCACCTGGAAGAAAACCTTGTAGGCTTTAAGAACGCCAAGGACTCCTTCGTTCACGACAACCTCTTTGCATATAAGGATGGAAAAGATGCGTTTCTTCATAATAATGTCTTCGCATTCAAGGATGTCAAGGACGCGGAGATAGAAGGTACGATCTTTGCGGGCAAGGGAGAGAGGGATTCATACCTCGAAGACAGCCTGTTCGCTAGAAAGGGTGGAAGGGAAGCTCATCTACACGAGACCATTGACGATGTACTGAAGATGAGAAACGCTTCAATTGACGAAGACTTGCTGTTCGGCGGCAAAGGACTTAGGGATTCAGTTCTTGAGACTGAACTTGTCGGTATCCAATATAAGCAGGTTGAGATGATTGAAGGAGTGTTCGCTCATAAAGGCATCCGAGAGGGCTACATGCACGAGGGAGAATCCAACGTAGTTAAAATAAGGAACGCGAACCTTGACGAGGAAGCATTCTTTGCAGGTAAGGGTGATCGTAGTGCTCATCTGCATGAGATCGAAGGCAATGTTGTCAAAGAGCGTCACGGTGACATTGGGGAAGACCTCTACGGGCATTCGCTTCAGCGACTAGGGTATTCGGACGATGAGCTGTCTTACGGAAGTAAGGATGTCGATGGAGGGTTCGTGGTCGGAGATGGCGAGACCATCGGAAGGAAGCTTATGGATGCAGGGTACACCAGTGATGAGTATTCCCTGGCAACACACCAGTCAAGAGCAGGGTACACGGAGGATGATTACTCGTTGGCTCACAAGGAGGAACGTGAATCCTTTGTTGAGCGTCAGCTCCCAGTCGGTACCGCCAATGCACGGCTATCGGAGATCGAAGACCTTGAATCATTAATGGCTACCTTCGAGGAGCGTTGCTCTCAGGTAATCACAGGCTTCATCTTTGCAGAACGTCCTGAAGCGAGGGCTGAGTACCTGGAACAGCTCCACGCATTCCTTCCTGAGAGAACAGCTCACCTCATGGAAATCTACCATGTAGCGAAGACGGAACCTCGGGACAGCTTCCTGCAAACAGACGAGCACCTTGCTTTCCGCGATCAACCATCCGAAGCATACCTGCCGATCATGGACACAATGGCACAAGGTCTGATCTACGACTACACCAACGACCTTCTCGACCAAGGTATGAACCCTGAGGATTGGGAGGGCGGCTTCGGAGTCCCTGAGGATTACGACCCTGAAGACCCCTTCAACGTTTACTACCCTTACTCCAAGGACATGGACGCTTTGGAGCTGTCTCAGACTGATGATTGGATTGAGTTTGGTGATGGAGAATGGGAGCGTGATAAGCTGATCGGTAAGTTCTACTCTAAGAGTGACATCCCTACAGTGGGTGGTTGGTACCGCAATAACTTCCTTGCCGACAAGTACAAGTTCTCAATCGACTTCAAGGTTGATACAGAGGGCGATGCTGATGGAGCAGGGATCATCTTCAAGTACTACGATGAGAACAACTACTGGATGTTCATGGTACACGGAGGAGATGCAGACAACAGCCTGGGGATGAGAAGACCAATGCAGTTGTTCAAGGTCGTCGGTGGAACGCCTACCGCCATAGGCTCCCCAATGCAACCATTCAAGTGGGAAAAGGATAAGTGGTACACATTGTCAGTATCGGTTATGGATGGGCGAATCCAAATCTACACTGACTACAAACTTCAATACGATTTGACGGGCACCGATTAACTCGGTGCTCCGTTTTTCGTATAGAGAGGGTAAGAGGTGATTTTATGGGTCATACGTTTGGGCTATTTACCAAGTCTCAACAAGGCGTTCTGTTCGCTAACATGAGGGCAAAGATCGCAGAGGATTACGACACAGGAAATCCTAACCACCCCGAGCACCTGCCGCAAAGTCCCAATGCTCCTAGGAGTGAGACTGACCGACATGGTGACGAGAACAACCCTATCCTGGGCGACCCTGGGTACGGTCAGATCGGTCGGTGGCAGACGGTTCAGCTTGATGCTTTGGAAAACACAATCGACCAAATCATTGAGCAGTATCTTAGGGATAAATCATGGTATGCAAGCGTCAGGTGCCGCGAAGCTTTGTGGAACATGTATCGCAGGATTGAGTGGTGGGTGATGCAACAACAGCCACCTGATAAGACTCAGTACCAAAGGGTATTACAGATGATCAAGGACTGTATCTATAAGATTCTTGAGAATGCTCAGGAGCCAGGAGGAACACACCTTGGGGTGTCCTTACCGACATGCCCTGCACCGTACTACCATCATTTCAGTGGAAACTACTTTAACCACTTCGACGCTACGGTGTATGAGATCCCTTTGTTCTCGATGAAAGAGGATGTACCGTTCTCAGATAAGTTCCCTGACTTCTTCCGCTACGTTTCATCGACTGAAGATCAAGAGTGGGTGACAGTCCATTCCGTAGGTAAAAACGAGCAGTCAGGCGCAGACATGATTCTGAAGCTCGATCTTGGACTCCTTGAGATTGGTAACTCGTCAAAGATCACATTCAACTGGCGGGTTAAGCGATATGGTCAAGTCAGGTTCAAGTACCTTGCAAGCGCGAAGCGGGGTAACGGGATGCTGTTCTATATCAACGGTCAGCAGGTCGGCGGGGAATGGAGCGAGAACACGGGATGGCAACAAGCGGCATTCACCTTACAGCCTGGGCAGATGTATAAGTTCGACTGGCTGATAAGGAAGATGCGCCCTGAGGTATGGCAACACAACGGCATCTATATCAAGGATATTGAGGTCGTAGAGATTGTTGATACACGTAAGTTCCCTGCACCCCCTGACTACGACCTCGACGGGGAGGAAGTCAGAACGGATGGGAACTGGGTTGTGAGGTCTCCTCAGAGTATCGCACAGGCTCACTTCAGTGGTCAGTTCATTACAGATGATCGTAGAAGTAAGACAATGACGATGGAGCTTGATAACGAGTGTGACGGAACCATCTCCTTTGCTTACAAGATGGGGATTGATGGGGAACCTTACCCGAACACTGATTACAACCTATTCTTCGATGACCAGTTCACGAGCAGGACACAGCATGGTGACGCTCCTCATGGAAGTTACGCTGATTCATTGCACGGTGTGGAGTGGATTCAGAACGGGGAGTACAGCGAGACTGAAGTTGACAACGCCCTAATCACATATGAAGTGGTGGTTGGGGAAGATACCACAGTTGACATCTTCGGAAACTTAGAGGTTATATGCCCGCCGCGAATCATTGACCACTGGGAGCCATACCACTTGGGGCAGGGGTTGAGTTACTACTCATGGAGCATGTCAGGATCACCAAACTGGGTTGACCACTTAAACTACCTTCGCATTGATGAACCCCAAGAAGGAGTAATGGTCGCGCAGACAACAGTGTATATACCTGACGATGGGTGGTTCATCTTCAACTACGCACATGATCTACGACCGACAGAAGCCTTCGAGGTGATGGTGAATGGGGTGTCCGTTTACTACACAAGAGAGCAGGGTTCAGGGAGTGGTATCCGCATCCCGCTAAGTGCAGGTAATAACAACATTCAATTCCTTATACGTGATTCCTATACGGAGCAGCCCTTTATGTATAACTTCGAGAAGGTATTCTCTTACGGTGGCTCAGCTTCTCAAACTTACCGAACGGAGTCTCCACTAGGAAGCTACGTGGACATACAAAGGGATTGGGATTCTACTGATGGCGGGGCAAAGACTGAGAATAACGGGGATACAATCAATTACAACATGCGCCTAAATCCAGGAGCCAAGGTCACATTCAAAGAGCATATGCGTATCTACCCTGCTATGGACGGGAACTACGACCCAGTAAGTGGAGATACCCGCGACATCATGGTGTTTGAGGAGCTGTTCAATGAGGAAGACAACTATGACCCTGCTTTGACTTTCAGTAGTGGTTGGGACTGGGTTGACCTAAGCCCTCCTTGGATTGACCCGTCAGCAGAAGTTGATCCGTCAGACCCACCACCAGTCGGTGACGGGGTGATGTGGGCTGAAGGACATGGTGGAGAGTACACCTGTGATTTCTCTGCAAGCATCAGTAATTCAGGTTACATCTGTTGGCAGTATGGCGGTCAATTCGACAGCGGAGAGATGCTAGAACTTCAGATTGACGGGGTTACCGTTTGGACAGGGAACGAAGAAAACGGTGACGCAGGTACAAACTGCATGTACCCACTACCTCCTGGAAACCACACCTTCCGTTGGGTTTATCGGGATGGCAGTGTATACATCCCTGGCAACGAGGGTTCAGGCGGTAGCGGCGGTGGAAGTGGGAGTGGGAGTGGTTCGGACAACCCATTCGGAGAACACTGCTACCCAAGCGGAAGTGAAGTACACGGAATCAACTATGGTCAGACATCGAGTCGAGGAGAAGCAGATCGCACATCCTCATGGGCTTGGGGTAACCAAGGCGGGATTTACTACGATGGAGGGGTTCCTATTGCCCACGGGGTGGAGCAGGACGGTAAGATAATTACCCGAAGCTTCTACGCTCCTGAGTTTGGGGAAGTTGATTACTTCGAGAAGCTGAAGGTGTATCCCGCGCAAAACGTTACTACCCCAGGTCTTCGCCCTATCAACATGAGTGCCCTTAATCAGGACTGGTATACGAACGACAATATCGTGTGGCAACACTCCACGCAGAAATACTACGTACTGAAGGTCAAAGGTCTGAGACCAGGAAATCCTCTGACAGAATTCGACACACCACACACCAAGAAGGTGTTTGAGCGGTTCTACTGTGACGGGAGCTTGAGCCTTAGCTTCCTATACCATACGTACATTTGGACAGGAGATCAACGGGCGCGGTTCCGAGTGTACCTCATACCTGACAGCAACCCGTCCAAGAAGATTACCCTCTTAGATGAGAAGGATAATCAAGGGTACCACGATGGTAAGATTTCCAACTTTGAGAACATCACCAATAACATGTGGGCTGAAGCAGAGCCATTTAGCGTAACAAAGGCAGTTTCCCCAGGTTGGTACACCATCGTGTTTGGTATTACCGATACCTATCCCGATTATGACTACGACGAATCAAACAATTTCTACTTCCACGCCACGATCAATAACATCAGCCTGAAGACATCCGACCCTACTGGATTAAACGATTGGAGGTTGATTGATAAACCAAGGCTTGACGATCAGACTTACGTTCTTGTCGATTTGTACGACAAGGAGACAGGTCAGAAGGTGTACTCCCAAAAATATTACGGAAATGACGGAAACGTTGCTACGTACAACATTAATTTCTCAGGATACACTCAACCAGGGAAATCCTACACAGTCCAGTATACCTTGAGAAAAGGTAATGGTTCAGGAACGGGTCTTAATGGCGGCGGGTTCACTTTGAGTGGAGGTAAGTTCAATGAGTACTGGAATGGTTACTGCGTAGATGCTCAAGGGAACGTGTACCCAAGCGGTGACTCCCCTCACCCTGACGATGGGTGGTGGACTGATCCTCCTCCTGACACAACCGCACCTGATGGTGGGAGTCATGTGTGGCTCGATGTTATACGGCTCTACGAGAATATGCTTGATGCTTGCCCAGGTTCTCGAATTGCTATCAAGACTTACGAGGGCAGTAACCTGATCGACACCAAGTATGTTGTTAATACGGATGATGAGTTCGTAGAGATTACTGTCGATAACACCTCTGATGAGATAAAAGATTACCGCGTTGAGATAAAGTTCGAGCAAGGCTGTCCTGGTGACGGTGCAATGATTTGGGGTGGCTCCTTCTCCATGGAGGATAGCGTTCCTGTAGATAAGTCATGGGCAGAGGTAACTCACTTCGAGGTTTGGGACAACAAGCCTGTTTGGATGGGAGGTTGTGATGACAGCCACATGAGGGTGCGGGTCATTCGAGAGGACGGTTCCGTTGTCCTCGATCAACGCTACTACGGCGAAGCTTATCACGAGTTCAGCGTTACTGGATTACAGCCAACGCCCTATACTAAATACAGGGTGGAGATCACTACAGATCAAAAAGGCTATGTAAGTTCTTGGACAGGAAAAAGGTACATGACTACATTCCGTATGCACGACTTCAAGGTATATGAGAGATGGGTTTGGGTTCCTGAGCCGTTCGACAGTCAGCTTGACTTCTTCATTGATGGAGAGCTAATCAAGACATTCACCACTGAGGGTGGCTACTATACATTCTCTTACCCAGTACCTAAGGGAAAGCATGAGTTCAAGTGGGTGTTCACTTCATACCAAGAGGTCGGGGTTCGTAGTTACGAGTATGCCCAACTAGACTGGATGGAGCTGACTAACTGGATTTGTGATGACGTGTATGTTACCCCTTACTGCGAAGGCGGCGGGGGCGACCAGTGCGTTGAAGCTCTTATCAAGTGTCTACTGGACATTTGGAAATCTCGACCTAAGATGTGCGTGATCGGTAAGCGTATATGGCTATTCACATAAAGAAAGGGGTGTCTGTATGGGAGTTGCAAGGCTTATGGAGTCGGGGAGGATTTATGAAGACGACTTCCTGAACTCTAACCTTGACCCCAAGTGGGAAGTGCTCCCTAACGACCCCACCCGATATGAAGTAAGTGGGGGCAACCTTGTTCTTAAACATGGTGCCCCTACTCTTTATATGTTCCTCAAACCTTTAACGGATACCAAGCAATTCGTTATGGACGTGAAGAACAACTACAACCCTGACAAAGAAGGTTGTTTCGGTGGGATTGTCGTTTTTGTGGACGAGCACAACTATATGGAAATTGAGGAGTTCCTGGATACATCATTACCAACACCGCTGTTGAAGACCTACCCATGGATTCGCCTTGTGCGTGACCACAACTACTTCACAGCCTACTGGTCAGATGATGGTGTCATTTGGAACATCCTCGGTAGCGTAGAGCTTAGTGGGGCACCTAAGATTGGGCTGTACCTGCGGGGCGATGGAGATCATCCGTTGACCGTTGAATACATCAGGGTGAACAGGGGAACGTCCGTGACGGTAGATAACCTGACGAAGGGAACTAAAGTTGATCTAATCGACAGCAACGGCGTGGTTCTTGAAACCAAGGTGTGCAGAAGTGAGGAGACCTCCGTGATCTTTGAACTGGATAGGTACCCTTACCCGTTTGAAGGAAACTTCGGTGTAGAGCTATTGGACGGTAACAGGTTCCAGGGAATGGACGACATTAAGGTCTACAAAGGAGACTTAATGTACTTCGAGGTAATTCCTGACCTTTATTACAAGGAATCAACAGAGAGTGGCGGGTACTTTGATGTACTCCTTACTCCGAATACTGATCGCTTTCTTGGCTACTTGACTGCGGGCGGCTCAGCTACGCAAGAGGTTCAGATGTTCGCCAAGAACCCTATGATGACGGGTGACTTCAAGGATGTCACTTTTGCGTTGACAACAGGGACAGATAAGGTTCAGATCGCTCCTGATGTCGGCGGCTTCCCAGGTGGATTCAGTTACTCGGTAACAGCGTTCAAAATTGAGCCAGGGCAGTCATATAAGTTTTGGCTGAGGATGGCGCGGGAGGACTCGCAGGATAGGTACGCTTCACAAGTCAAGTTCTCTCTGAAGATGTATTCCACTTACCTGTGACTTAAAATATCCCGAGTTACATCGTATAGATAAATTAGGGGCAAGATCGGAGGTGGTCAAATGTCAGTAAGGATTAACCAGTCCCATTCAGACTCACTCAAGAGCCATAAGGAACTGACCGACATCGGCACACATACGCATGAGGAGATTGACTTCTCTATCGCTGAAGTGGAGGGTGCTAGGGGTTCAGAGTTAAGCCTTGGTGACCGTATTAATAAGATCGAGACAACGGCTAACGACAATAAGATTACTGTCGAAGATCACGAAGAAAGGCTGACAAATCTCGAAGAAACGGTTACCAAGCATGAGAACCGTCTTGATAATTATGAGAGGGATGCACTTGTATTAGTTAAAGACGTTGCTACTCTGCAAACAAATCAGAACGATCACGAGAAACGGTTAAGCCTTGCGGAGACTGAAATCAAGAACGCTAGAGGAGCTGAAGCGTCCGTAGGTGATCGCTTCGAAAGTCTTGAGCAGTACATTGATGAAGTTGCTAAGCAACCGATTACTGACCTAAGCGTTACAAATCCTGTCTATGAGGATGCAACCAATAGTGTTGTGGTGACCATTCAAGCAGGGCGGGCGAGTATTAACAAGTCCATCGTCGATAAATTCACTCAGAACTTATCTATCCCTGACATAACGGCGAATACCTCTTACTACATCTTCCTTCACGAAGATGGCTCTTATTCGTATGGCACGGATAACCAGGAGCCTGACAATGCTATTATCATTGGCGGCATTGACGTGGGTCTGTCTCCAACGACAGCTCTCACGGCAACCGACTTCAGATACTTCCTAACTAAAGGCTCTGTTGAGGTAGATGTAGCCGACCTTCAGGAGAAGGTAGCAAATCTTGAGACTGACGTAGACGGTCACAAGACTTCTATTACTAACCAGGGCAAGGCGATCACTGCCATGCAGACCGACCTAGATAAGGTAGTTAGAGAGGTTAAAGATTCTCGTGAGGACAAGAACGGCGTTGTATACGATGCCCTGAAGGACAGGCTTGACAACATGCAAAGCCGACTTGAGTTGGCAGAGAGCCGTGGTACTATGGAGCACCAATCGGTATTCCATTTTACTTCACCGCCTGATACTCGCCTAAGTTCTCAGAGGGACTTCACAATCCCCAAGTACGTGATCGGCTCCAACTCGGCAGAGGTTTTCCTCGACGGTATTCGTATGGATGTCTTGGACGACTACATCGAGTATAGCGAGACCGTAATTCGTTTCACGTTCGACGTACCTAAGGAAGCGCGGGTGACAGTGATCGGAAGGGGTTCTATCATCAACACAACCTCCATTACCGACTATACTTACTACCCTGATGGAAAGGTTCACACTGAGACTGTTACTGGTGGTATCAACCGCACGATTGAGTATTTCTACGATGTCAACGGTAACGTTGAACGTCAAGCAATCACAGAGAGTAACGGTCAGCTCAAGAGTATTGAGTATCAGCGCGACTCGGCGGGCAAGGTGGAACGTGAGATCAATAACGGTGCAATGTACTATGTCTTGCAAGGCGGGGACACTTACGATGATACAGACGTAAGGAGAAGGATTACATTCCTTGAGGGGACAGGTCTTGATCTCGACATCAAGTACAACTACTTCTCTAACGGGGACATTGAATCCGAGGAAGTCTATACTACGGGGGTGACCCCTCAGCTCTTGAAGAAGACATCGTTCACATACAATGATGATGGAACAGTGGCTACCGAGACTTTGATCTATGACGGTCAAGGAGTCAAGAAGACCTTCGAGTATGATGCTACAGGGAACATCACAGGTACTAAAATAAGAAAGGTTGTGATTTGATATGGCTAAGACAGTACAGGATGTGAAATTTGCAGTCCCTACTATCCTGGACAAGCTCTCGGGAAATAACCAGGAGTCTTTCACAAAAGGTGAATTCGAGACTCTGGTGTTTTCTTTTCAGAGTAATATCCTGTTTGATAGCGTAGCTCAAAAGTTCCTACCCTCGTTACAGGCAATTCCTGACGTATCCGAACTTATCCTTACAGGGGAGGAAACGGAGAGGGAATTACAGGACAAGGACGAGGAGCACTCTGCGTTAGTAAAAGAGCGTGACGACAACATCAAAGCCGTGCTTCTTGCGGTAATTAAAGAGCATATCTTGCGAGACATGCGGACAAGATTTGGAGCTTAAAGGAGGTGCTGTGAATGGCTGAAAATCAACTGTTAGGATCATTACGTAGATATGAGTTCTATGCTACCACAACGACCTTCGCGTCCGAGCTTTACAATACCATGTCTCAAGAACTTTACGGGGACATTCACTGGGAGTGGGGTTATAGCGCAAACAACACTTACGCGAACTCTAAGGTGTGGAGTGGAACCAACCATAACGTTGTTAACTACGGAACAATTACCGCGAAGAATGTGAAAGACCCAAGTATGTTTTTCACTATCTGTGTTACCTTGTCTTGTGTAAACTCCTGGAGTGATAGGATGTCCTACAAGAACCACATCATGAAGGTAGGGATTAGAAACAACGGGTCTTCCGTCATCCCCGACCTATCCACGAATGTGGGTAGCAGGTCAGAGATACCTTTCCAAACAGGAGATTCATACGTCAACAGTAGTGCAACTACAAGCTCCCATGTAAACACGTACTACAAGTGGACTGTGTTTACGGCTGAGGATTACATCTTCGTATACGGGGAGCCGCAAAACTACCCTGCCCAGGCTTATCCAGTACGTTTGTATATGGGTAGACTTAAACCCTTTGAAGATGAAGACCCGTTAATTGCAAACGACTTCGTTGGTGTATTTAGCCACTTTCCTATGAGCCTAGACGATGCCGAGGATGAGCTAAAATACAGCTCAGGATCGGGTTATGTAAGAAGCTCTCGCAATGGTACTCCAAACGCCTTGTACCACTTTGCTACAAGTAGTCAGGTGCCTTCCCCAGGGGTGGGCGGTAGATTCTTTATTTCTCCTTTCTATGTGTGGCACGGTAACGAGGGTGTTCGAGGGGAGTTTCACGGGGTGAGGACAGCAGTTCTAAGGGACGCAAGTAAGTACCCCGATGGTTCTATTCTTGACTTGGGGGAGGAGCGGTACTACGTGTTTCACGCCACCTCCCAGGCATACCCCACTTCCTACCAAGGGTGGTTTACAACGAGTGGGTCGTATGTTAACGGGCAACCTTATTTCTTTGATTCTTCCCTCCTCTTAGGCGGGGGACAGAGGGTACTCTTGTTTGAGATTGAGAAGGAGGTGTAACCCTTGACAATGGTTCGTAGACACGAGTTCACAAGTACTCTAAACACGTTTGCTAATCAACTAGCTACCGCACTAACCAATGCGGTAGACCCTTACTGGGTTGTAAAGTACACAGCGGAAACTACTTACGCTAACTGGGGTAATGCGGTTGCTACCAACAGGAAAGACAGTCAAATGCGCTTCACTATGTGCGTGTTCGCTCATGCGCGAGGTGTGAGCATCAGGTGGGGGATGAAAAACCTGGGTACCGACGTTGCAACTCCTGATATGTACACCAACCCTCCTGCGGGATTCACTAGCAGTGCTTACACGGAGACTCCGTTCATGTGCTATTCAGGGCAGTACAATATCAACTATAAGTGGACGGTCATTACCAATGAAGACGTAATGTTCATTCACGGAGAGAGGTTGGACAATCACACTACTGGGTACCCTGTTCGGATTTACCTAGGTAGATGTCAGGCTGTCGAGACCGAAGACCCCGCTATTGCTAACAAGTTCTACGGTGTGTTTACTCATATGCCTTTCAACCTTCATGACGATAATACCGCCGATCAGTACGATACACCACGAGGGGTAGTTAGAACTTCTCGTAACGGTACAGAGTATGAACTATACAACTTCGGAACTGAATCTCTTGCTTCCCCAGGGCTTGGTTCTCGCTATTACGTAACACCTTTCATGGTGTACCACCCTCAAGAAGGTGTTCGCGGAGAGTTAAAAGGTATGCGATCAATCGTATTCAAGAACGGTGTTCAACACCCTGATGGTTCTATCCTAGACTTAGGAGCTGACGGTAAGTACTACGTCTTCCATGTAGTAGATCAGGATTACCCTAACGCTGACAATGGCAGATACTACTACATCTCTAGTCAGAACAATCTCTACTCCCGACCGAAGTTCTTCCACGGTGCTCGTGTTCTAGGTGGCGGGCAGAGAGCTTTGTTATTCCCAATATAGGAGGTGTCCATGAGACATGGCAACATTCTCAGGTAAAGTGAAATTGAATGAGCTGTACGCAAATATCGTCCAAGGGTTCAAGACTATTGTCAGCTCTCCTTGGTCTATCCATTACGAGAATGCAAGCTCTCTCGTACTAAAATCGGTAGGTACGACTGGAACAGATAAATTGTTCTTTCGACTTGAGGTAGGTAATAGCAAAAGCATCACAGGAAACAAGTTAGTTGTGGGTGTTGCTGAAGATGTTATGTCGGCTGACGGAAGTATTCCCGTGAGTAGGGCTGAGATTAAGAAGGACTTCGTTGTTCATAACACTTTGGTTGACAGTAACCTCTTGATCGACTACCAAGTATCTGTTCAACCTAACCGCATCATTATCTACCTACAAGGTGATGTGAACTCTGTTTCAGGTGTAGCTAACCTTGGGTATTTCGGAGTCCTTAACAGGTATGCAACTGAGAATGACTCCTCGGCTCTCGGGATCGGTCTGAGTTATAACGGGGACAACGGGATCAGGACTCTCAGAGACAAGGATAAGCTTACGGTGAACAACATCTATGATGCTTACTCTGCAATGCTTCCAGTAAACCCAGGATGGGGTTCTTTGTATCATCTCGCTCCGTTGATTATGTGCAACGGGGTAGAAGGTGCGCGGGGAGAACTCATCGACATCTACGCGGTACCTTCAGCAGGTGTATCCCATGGGGACGAGATCAAAGTGGGTACGAAGACGTATAAGGTGTACTCCTTGTCCATCGGAGGTCAGAGTTTCCTCACGGGGTCAACGGTCGCCGTACTAATGAACTAGGGCGGTGATTACAGATGGCAGTATATAACGGAAGTATTGGGGGAGCCGCCGCTAACGGCTCCCTTTCCCCTAAAGGGAGGATCGCCAAGCTGTTCAGTATTGGATACAACCAGGAAGTGGTTCCTGAAGTTTTTGACGGGCGGGAGATGTCGTATGAGGTCGGTCTTCTGAGCACAACTGCGGAGATGGTTGACATTTACCGATGGGGAACATGGCGTGTGATGGATAACCACGAAGATAAACTGAACGGGTTTATTTCAGACAAGTACCAGTACGGGGAGCGTACATTCCTAGGACAGCCCTCCGAGCTAAACTTAGTCCAACGTGTTGAGATTGTCCCTAGTAGTAATGGGGTAGGGATAGTTAGAGAGTCCCTACATGGTATACGAGTGAAGGAGAACTATAACGGACTGGACGCTGTTATCAAGGTCAGGATTCCAGTTCACCAAGAAGACCTTACAGGTAAGACGTGGGGAGACTGGACGAACAATGGAGTAGGTGGGGGAACAACCACCGTACTTCGACCCCGTAGGTATCCTGATACTCACATCCCGAGAAGGAGGGACAATAGTTGAACAGAACATGGAAGCTGATGGAGGAGATGAGAAAGGTGTTCATGCCTGTAGCACTGGGTTGGAAAGTTGAATCTGTAGGCGGTGGGTCTAAGGCAATCGTGTCCATACCGATGGATCACCCTAGGTTCCTGATTAAGACCTTGCGAGTCATCCCTTCGAGGGAGACGAACGTAGAGGTCAATATATTAGACAGCTCAGGCACCACGCCTGAAATACTGTACTTCAACAATGCTCAGTACTCGACTGGTAACTTCCTGGAAGGTATTTACGATATGCTCGATCTCCCTTACGAGGATGCAGACGGTACTTCGTCTCTGCACCTTTCAATCAAGAACCTGGGGACTGACGTTGCTGACTTCTGGATTGAGGTCACAGGATTAACGACAAGGTAGGGGGTGCGTTATGGATATTGTTTCATTCAGTAAGGCGGCAAAGGTAGAGAGGGAGGTCAAGCAAGCCCGAGATTCATACTCATCTCTGGATGGTAGACTTGATGCGGTCTCGATAGGGAACGTGGTCTCGGTCAGATTAAAGACAGAGCTTCCATCTACAGGAGAGGTTGGGCGGCTTTACTTGGTGCGTCAGGACACGAGCAATCAGGGAGAGCCAACGGCGTACACATACAGCACCAAGGGTTACGCAAAGGTGAGCGGGGACAGGGTTCTAAACGATACTGATAATGGTGCGTTGACCCTTAACGGTACCAAGATCGTGGTATATACCCACCCAAGTACCCATAGTGCTGACATCCTCTCTGATGGAACCAATAAGGTAGCTATGACCAGGGCTGAGAGAGATAAGCTCTCTGCTATTGAGAGTGATGCAAATAAGTACGAGCATCCTGACACGCACAGTGCTGATATGATTACGGACGGTGTAGACCACGTAAGCATGACAGCGGCAGAGCGTGGGAAGCTTAATACCATCGACCCCTGGGATGCGATCAGTGATTTGGTGGAGTACAAGGATGTGGTAACTTACTTCGCGTTCGATGACCTAGGTCGGGTAATTCGTCAAGTGGTTACTGACAACTATGTAGAGCAGATCGTGAAGGAACCAGTACTTACTATGCCTGACAGTACGGATGGCTTCTCCCAGGGGGAATCTTTCCTGGTAACATCCATCGGGGAGATTTACCTCTTTAATGGGGTAGACTTTGTAATGCTCCCGACACTGATGGATGTGGTCTATCAGTATGATGCGGCAGGTATGCTTGAGTACAGGATGATCTCTACGATGGGAGCAACCCCAACACAGACGAACTTCAGGTACTTCTACGACTCTAAAGGCAACCGAATCGCCGTTAAGAAATACTAAAGGACAGCTCAAGGCTGTCCTTTTTCTGTTGCTAATGGGTGCTTCATGACCGCGCTACGAGCACGACCCTTACTTACCCCTGCGTATATTTTTGTGGTCTCGGGACTGCTATGCCCAAGAAGTTCCTGGATGTCTCCGAGATCAACACCGTTATCCATTAGGTGGGTGGCGAAGGAATGTCGGAATTTATGTGGCGTTACCCACTCAAGACCTGCGGCACTCGTCCACTTGTTAACGATCTCATTGATCTGTCGCTTACCGATATGCCCTCCTGTCTTGATGCTCGGGAACAACCACTCTTTCCCGTGCTCAGCAGAGAGGGACTTAATATAGTCAAGGGTACGAGGGAACAGAGGGATGATTCTTTCGCTATCACCTTTACCCACAACCCTCAGTTCACCTCTCCTGAAGTTTATGTCAGTTTGTATATTTATCGCGCACAGCTCCTCCCTACGTATTCCAGTAGCATAAAGAACCTCAAATATAGTCCGATCTCTCAGGTTATCAATCATATTCAGTAGGCTGTCAATGTCCTCTGAATCGACAGGGCGAGGGAGTCGCTTTGGCTTTTTCATTCCTTCTATTGAAGAAGCGGGATTGTACTTGAGCTTACCTCTGCGAACCAAAAAATTGTAAAAGGACTTGATTGCTGACAGTTTGCGGCTAACGGTAGAAACCCCGTCACCTTCAGCGCGGCGGTGAGACAGAAAAGAAGAAACATCCTCAGTGGTAACCTTCGTAACGGGCTTCTCAATAAAGGAAGTAAACTGACTCAAATCCCTTCCATAACCGTCCACGGTGTTCATCGACAAATTCTTCTCATTCATTATGTAATTGCAAAAATCCTCAAGTAGTTTCATGCAGGTTCCTCCATCGCTCATAATATGATCGCTCATAATCCTGAGTATATCCATGACGATTATCCTTGTCAACCATTTAACAGCCGCCTACCTAAGTCGTATAGAGCAAGTAGGAGGTGTGTATTCAGCATGGAGGAGAGATTTACAACCAGATTTGCTTCATCTGAGAAAGAGTTTCTGACTCAGTTTGGAGTTAACTTCGGCTTCACCCAAATCCACAGCAAGGTAGACAGATGTTACTTTCTCACGAGTGATGCCAAGGCTCTCTACCACAATCTTAATCAGTATGCTTACAACGGGAGCAAGGAATGCTTCCCAAGCCAAGCCCTGCTACGCGCTGAACTGGGGTGGTCTAAGAACTCAGTTACCAAGTATGTAGAGGAGCTTAGGAAGAAGGGCTTCATCAAGACGATACGACATCCAGGGAGACCGTTGATGTACCTTCTTGAGGAGCTTCACACGGTTCCCGTGATCGCGCATTCGGAGATTGTGCATGAGATACGTAAGGAACTGTTTGGGTCTGACGAGCGAGAAGTGTTCGCTAACTCCCTGGCAGATTACAAAGACTCAGAGGTGTACACCACAGTCTCTCAAGAGTCTGACCCTAACGCTCATAAAGACAAAGTAAGGCAGTGGTTCGTACAGTGGCAAGGCGAGACTCACGTAGAGGAGCCAGGACAATCAATGTCTGAGCAACCTAAGCCACCACAGCCTTCAGGTCGCCGTAAGCCGCAGGTAATCCGAGAGGAGGGCGTAGAGAAGGTGGGAGACCCTACGAAGCCTGAGAAAGCCAAGAGGAAGGGTGTAAGTAAGAACCCTGATGAAGCTCCCGTAGAGGATTGGAACACCAACCATTTCCGCGCTTACTTCATGCGGCATTATCAAGATAAGTACCACAGTGCCTACTCATGGACGGAAGAAGATCAGAAGACGATGCACAAGATGCGAGAGACCAAGGGAGACAACAGTTCCCTCAAGGAAGCTCTTGATAAGTTCTTCAGCATCGACCAATTCGCCCCAAAGACAGTTAGGTTGTTTGGCTCCACGAACACCCAAGCGGTACTGGATGAGTTCACTCGTACAGGTAAGCTTCCGTGGTACATGAACAAGAAAGACGAGAAGCCTTCGCTTGAAGACGATGGTGGAGTTGACTACAACATATTTAGCTAAGGAGTGATCTGATGAATACCCCGTACAAAGACTGCGCGAAGTGTTTGGCTACACCATTCTGCAAGAGGTATTCAGGGGAGGTGGAAACACCTGATTTCCCTGATTGGTGTAACCCAAAGTTTCGTTTAGATAAAGCACTGAAGCTTTCAGAGGTACCTAAAAAGTACCTGAAGGCTAACATCTACAACTACAAGATTGATGATGATAACCGCTACATTTACGAAGGACTTAACGTGTACGTTGAAAATATCGTCGAGGAAGTTGAGGAGAACGGCACTAACTTCTTCCTGTGGAACAGAGGAGCGGGGACAGGTAAGACATATAACGCCGCAATGCTTCTGAACCAATACATCTACAAGACGTGCATGACTAGCAAGTTCGACTTCGAGAACCCGTTAGCGTTGTTCGTCAGCTACGCCGATCTAATGGATGATTTACGTTATCGCAGAGATGATGAAGCAGTGCAAAGACGTGTTTCTTCTATTAAAGAAGTCCCATTCCTGCTGTTAGATGACATCGGAGCGGGAACGACCTCGGAATTTACGGCTGAGCAAACCTACTTGATCGTTAATGAAAGATTCAACGCAGGACGCTCCACTATTGTCACATCCAACTTCGATTCAAAGGCATTGTCTCACGAGAAGGTCATTGGTAAGCGTACTGTTTCCCGATTACTATCCGACTGTGTTGGTGTTCAGGTTGAGGGTCGCGATAGAAGACCTGAGTCTGTTAAGGGGGTAATCAAACGTGCTTGAGGAACTTTCATATGTTAATCACTGGCTACAAAGCAAAGACCCCTACCTCATGCGGAAGCATGGAATAGACAACACTTACTTCGTCGCCCTTCAGGATGTGGTTGTTTGGATCGAAGGATTCCGCAATGACATGAACGGACACATGCCTACGATTGAGACCGTGGCGGTGGAGTTCGAGGACTTCAGGGTTCTGAAAGACCTTGATCCTGTTGAGTATTGTGTTAACGTCCTGCGGGAACAGAGGGCATACATGGATTACCGTCCAGTGCTTGTAGAGAACGCGAACATGACCAACAGTGGTCAAACGCTCGAAGCCATGTGGAAGATGCGGAACGATCTCGATGTGATGCTGAAGAAGTTCACAGGAAACATCGGACAGTACGAATGGACTAAACATGCGGAGGATCGCTACAACAAGTACATGGAGAAGCACGGTCAAACAGGTCTTTCAGGAATCACGACAGGCATCAAAGGACTCGATGATCTCACGGGTGGTTGGAAGATGGATGACCTCGTGCTTCTTGCAGGTCGGACAAACGAAGGTAAGTCGTGGGTGGGGGAGTTCTTCGCCTATGCCGCATGGCTATCCTTCGTAAAAGCTAACATAAATGACCCGATTATCTACCTTAGTACCGAGATGCCTGAAATCGAGGTAGCTTACCGTATGGATACCTTCAGAGCGCACTTCAGTAACCGTGCCCTAAACGAGGGTCGGCTGACCGATGCTGAGCTGTATCGTGAATACACTTTGGAGCTGATGAAGAAGGATCAGCGCATGATTATCCTGTCCCAGGACGCTAACCGTGGTAAGCCGTTCACCCCGATGGATATTCGAGCGATTATCGAGTCCGAACGTCCAGGCTTGATCGTACTTGACCAATTGTATGACCTTTCGGACGGTACGGGTGAGCGTGATATTCGTCGCCGCATTATCAATGTGACAAATGGGATTCGTGACGTGAACCTTAGTACGAAGACCCCGACGATCATGTTGGCACAGGCGGGACGTGACTCCGCGAAAGATCAGAAGAAAGACCCGAACGCGGCTCCTGAGCTTCACCAAATCCAAGAGTCGGACAACCCCGCGCAAAAAGCCACGAAGGTAGTTACCCTTCGTAAGATCGACGACATCTTCAAGCTGTCACTCAAGAAGAACCGTGGTGGTAAGAAGGACGAGGATGTCTTCATGCGTACTGATCTCGACACTGGTATATGGGAAGAAACAACGAAAGAAGAAATGGTGTTCTAAGCCCTTAACTCACAGCTCCCTACCTCGTATAGAGGAATTAGGGAGCCAATTTATTTCTAGGAGGTACTACCTGATGAATGCACAGCTCACGGCTCATTTCTACTTCAAAGGAAATGGCAAGAAGAAGAAGACCGTCACCTGGGTTGAAGAAAACCCGAGACTTCAGCAAAAGGAAAAGGACACTGACAAGGTTGTCCGTGAAATCCCGCTAACTGCTGAGGAGGTCAAGCAAGAGTACCGCAGGCTTTTCATCAAGCACAAGCACGAGGGGAAGGCGATCACGTTGGAAGACACGGATGGCGTAGCTCACATCATTGATCTCACAGAAGTTCGAGACATCGAGCTTACTGCACAAGAGGAGGATAACGATGCTGTACAGACTGACTTACGCACTGACGAGAAATGACATCGTAACTATGGAGTTTACTTCTGATAAAGAGATTGTCGGTGCTACTGAAGAAGCTTTCGATCTCATTGAGAACCAGCATGGGGCTGAGGTTCTTCTTAACCTTGTTGCATTCAGCGTCCTCAAGATTGAGGTTCCGAATGTACAACAAAATTAATGTTGCCTGTAATGGGTGTGACTACTTCGATAAATGTCACAAGGTCTTGGTGAGCGGTGGGGAAAAAATCCCTGCTAAGCTCCAAGACAAAGTTCCAATGAGGTGTCAGAACGTAGTTCAAAACATCTGTCGTGACTGTAAATGGTACCTCGAAAGTAAGTGTGCATCTTGGTTTGAACTGAATGGTAAAAAGACACGCCAGTACTTGAGAACGTGCCCTAAGAAAGTAACCCAATCCTAGGAGGTCATTTTAATGCGCGATTATCCATTAGATAAACATGTTCTGCCGATGGGAGGTAATGCGGTCAAGGACGACGCGAAACTGGAAGCCTTCATGAGTGATCCGAATTATGTTGCTGAGGTTAAGTGGGACGGTTCTCGTTATCTCTCCATCGTCGGTAGGTTCTTCTCTCGTCGCATCAGTGACGTGGACGGAATCCCTGTTGAAAAGAGTGATCGGGTTCCTCATCTATCCGAACATCTCTCAACCTTCCCAGGACTCATCCTGGATGGTGAGTTGTACTTCCCAGGCAAGACATCCAATGAGGTGACTTCCATCCTGGGGGCGAAGGCTGAAAAGGCTATCGAACGACAAGAGGAGCAAGGGAAGTTGTACTACATGGTCTACGACATTCTCATGTTCCAAGGGGAGTGGTTGGTTGATAAGCCATGGCACGAACGTAGAGCAATTCTTGAGAGAGTGTTTCCCGTTGTTCGGAACGAGTTCATGAAGTGCCCTGAGTATGTCACGGAGAACAAGAAGGAGTTCTTGGCTAAAGTCCTTGCTGAGGGTGGCGAAGGTATCATGCTCAAGAACATCAACGGTAAGTACGTCCCTGGCAAGAAGCCCGCGAAGAACTGGATCAAGGTTAAGACCGAGATTGATGACGATGTGGTCATTATGGGCTTCAAAGATGCTGTTCGTGAGTACACGGGCAAGGAGATCGAATCGTGGTCTTACTGGATCAATCCTAGCGGCGAGAAGGAGTTTGTAATTAACACTTACAACGTCCTTGACGCTACTTTGGTGGACGGTGAGAGAGTCTTTGTTCCGAAAGAGGGTTGGGTTCCAGTTACCAAGTTCTTCTTCAATGACTGGAAAGGTGCCGTGAAGTTCGGGAAGTTCGACGCAAACGGAAACCTGATCGAGCTTGGGGAGTGTTCGGGAATTACGGACGATCTTCGTAAGGACATGTCCGAGAACCCTCAGAACTACATCGGTGAAGTCATGGAGATAAAAGCCATGCAGAGAACCAAGGACGGTTTCTATCGTCACCCGCAGTTCTCACGTATGCGTGATGACAAAAATTCATCTGAATGCGTCATCTAACAACTTATAAACGAACTAGGGGGAATGAAAATGAAAAGAGTAATCTACGGAAAACATGACGAGAAAACTATCGGTCAGTTTGATACCTGCTTGAACACAGGGAATGTAGTTGGCGGCGTTCTTTGCGCTGACGGTCACTTCGGTTACAGCCAACCTGTGGGCGGCGTGATTGTGTATGACGGTCAAATCTCTCCGTCAGGTGTTGGTTACGACATTGGTTGCGGCAACAAGGCTGTTCGTACTGACCTCCATGTCGAAGACTTGCAGGACAAGCTCCCTGCGGTAATGGATGAGATTGCACGTAGAATCTCTTTCGGAGTAGGGCGTGTGAACAGTGAGAAGGTTGACCATGCCTTGTTCGATGATCCTGACTGGGCGGTATTCAAAGACCTGGGTGTTAATCAGAAGATGGAGTCCCTTGCCCGTAATCAACTGGGTACTGTAGGTTCAGGGAATCACTTCGTTGACATCTTGGTTGAGCCAACGACTGGGTTGGTTTGGATTGCGAACCACTTTGGTAGCCGAGGGTTTGGTCACAAGACAGCAAGCGGGTTCTTGAATCTCGGGGCGGGGCGTGAGTTCTTCGGTAAGGCTCCTGGGGAGAAGATGGAGCAACCACCAACACTGTTCGACTTGGACAGCGAGATTGGTGATATGTATTACCGTGCTATGAAACTGGCAGGACGATACGCATACGCAGGTCGTGACTATGTTATTGACCAAGTGTTGGACATCCTGGGAGCGGATTACGATCTTGCAGTACATAATCACCATAACTACGCCTGGAAAGAGGAGCACTACGGTAAAGAGGTCGTTGTTGTTCGTAAGGGCGCGACACCACTTGCCCCTGGTCAGCTTGGATTCATTGGCGGCTCCATGGGTGACATCTCGGTGATCGTTCAAGGTGTTGAGAGTACTGAGAGCGCGAACGCATTCTATAGCACTGTTCATGGTGCAGGGCGCGTAATGAGCCGAACACAGGCGGCAGGGAAGATGAACTACAAAACAAAGACTCGTTCAGGCGGTGCGATCTCTCCTGAGATGATGGCACAAGCAATTCAAGAATATGGCGTTGAACTGCGCGGGGCGGGAACTGACGAGAGTCCGTTTGTGTACCGCAAGCTTCGAGAGGTACTGAACTCTCATGTAGGTACATTGAACGTCATGAACGTTCTAAGACCTATCGGTGTGTGCATGGCGGGAGCTGACGAGTTCGACCCGTACAAAGACTAAAGAGGAGAGATGACATCGTGGCAGTACGGTTTGAATATAACGGCAAGAAGTACAAGAACGTAATTGAATTGACTCGTGACATCCCTATCATGACTTCAGTTATGGTGGGGTGGTACGATGGAGCTGAGGTGCTGTTGGCAAACGCAGGGGCACTATGTTACGACACTGTTCAGGTAGCTCATGATGAGGAGACACTGACCCCTAACAAAGTAGGTCAGCGAATTACACTGCACTGCCGCGACAGTAACCACAACACTGTAATCGAACATGGTGCCGCGACATTCGTTAAGAAGGTTCCGATCTTCGTAGCGCGGCAGGACTTGAGGGCAAGACACGCTTCCTTCGACGAGCGATCCCTTCGGTACTGTAGAGCGGCAGACGGTGGACTTACTTACTATGTCCCTAATTACCTGGAAACATCCTTCATTGAGAAGAAAGCCAAGGTTGAGCCTGAAAAGGCGGCACAGCTTGCAGTGATGCGCCAGGAATGGATTGACGATCACGAACGGGCAATCGAACGGTACTCGAAGTACACCGACGATGAGCTGAACGACTTTTGGGATGCCTTAGGTCTTAATCCTGAACGTATTCGTGAGACCATGCGAGCGCGGCTACCTGTTGGAGTAAACACTATGTATATGGATACACGTAACCTTTGGTCATGGATTCACCATGCTGAGAAGCGGTTGTGTTTACGAGCGCAGGATGAAATTCGCCGTATCCGTAGACAAGAAACTAACCAACTGAAGAAAGTGTTCCCTACTGTCTTCGGTGATGTGAACATGCCTTGCTATACGGCGGGAGGGTGTCCCGAGAAGAAGACTTGCGGATTGATTGAGCTTGACCCATCAGGTAAATGGGCAATGCCTTACTACAAAAAGCATAAGTTAGGCTTATAAATTAGAGAGGTGCCTTAGACCTAAGGCACCTCCTTGTTTAATTATGGGACTTATTCCAACTTGCCATTGCTTTGTCCATTTGATTAAATAGACTAATTAAGGTGTTTCCACGGAAGGTGTGTGTAAGGGAGGGACGGCATAATAGAGAGTAAGGATTTCGAGAAGGAACTTGCTAAGATCGCGTCGAGACTAAGGAAAGAATTTACGGAGAAGGGTCCTGTTGATACGCGAGTGTCTTTGATGAATAACTTTATTATTATCAAATACATTGCCAAGTTTTCACACCCTGAGTCCTTAATGCTTGAACACATGAGTTCGCACCCTAGCGATGTGTTTGACCAATATAGGCAAAAGCTATGTCGTGCCATGGTAGAAGATTTCAACCCAGTTTTCGCGTATATGAATATGGGGCTGAAAATAGAAGAAATAAAAACCACCTTCTTTGGCTCAGACTTCACAGAGCAAGTGACTATCATGAAACTCAACAAAGACATAGAACAATTATTGAAAAATGAGGAGGTTCGCATTCCATAGGTACATAGACTGTAGACCTATACATATTTTTTTCGTTAGTTAGTCCTACAGGTCTATTTTTTGGTTGACAGTTACCACATCTTTCCTATATACTTCTCTTACGGCGATTGGACAGACCTTCGTGATCTGAAAGAAGCCGTATGGTTTTCAACAAAAGACTATCGGTAATTGGAACGAATATTAAGTCTGACCAAGACCGACACATTACCACCACTATGGGTATCTTGCTCACTGGTGTGTTCTGTGTTGGTCTTTTTTGTTTACTATGCTCTCATTGATCTAGCAATTAATTCAGAAAAAAAAAATTTATATTCCCCCTTAACTAAGCATTAACTAGCGCGTATAGAGCAAGTGTAAGCAGTTTTTAGATTTGATAGGAAATAAGATTCAGTGGAGGTGGAAAATAAGGGTTGCGAACACCCGTTCGCGTTTGGTATTCTTATTAGACAATTTATATTGCAATACGTGTGTTCGACAAAAGTCTTGCAAATTCGAGTGAGATGGCTTTTAATTGTGAGGAGGGCAGGACATGCAAAACTCTCTGCTGTCGTCTTATCAGCTAGAGATTGAAGAAGTACTTGATGATTTGAGAGCTTACTGGCTTGCGAGAAGTATCTCTCGCTACAATGTCTCAGCTTTCTCAAAAGTGACGAACAAGGGCGAGAACATAATGTTCTTATGTCCCTTCCACGATGATGGTAATAACCCCGCTTGCGGTGTCGAGACAGAGTACCCGTACCGATACAATTGTTTCGGTTGTGGTGCTCATGGAAGTCTCGCTAGTCTAGTGGCTCACGCTGTTGGGCTACCTAATGAACTCCTAGGTATGCAGTTTATTATGAAGAACTATCTAGTGGTAAGCTCTAACGAGCGAAATCCTATTGATATGGAAAGTATACTGAATGGTGGAAATAAAAAAGATCGAATGAGGTCTTTACCCGAAGAAGAAGTGCTCCGATATACAAAGAAACGACATTCATACATATATGGTCGAGGATTTTCCGAGCACACGATCAGTAAGTATGAAGTGGGCTATGACGAAGTTACTCAAGCAATTACTTTTCCAGTTAGGACAAGCAAGGGATTGATAAGGTTTATAAAGAAGCGGTTTGTCTCACGAAAAGGATTCCTTAATGAGAAGGGGATAGAGAAGAAGGATATAGTGTATGGTCTATACTATATTCTACAAGCTCCGAAACCTATCAATGAACTTTATCTAAACGAGTCCGAAACTGATACAATGTCTTGCTACGAAGGACGCTTACCTGCGGGAGCAATTCTAGGACGTATTTTATTCGTCGAGCAGGTGCGTGAATTGATGCGGGCAGGGATAAAGACGGTAAATCTTTTTTTCGATAATGATGAAGCAGGGGTTGCCTGTACGTTAAGGGCATATGAGCTAATCTCCAAGCATTCGGCAATAAGGGTAAATGTGGTACTGTACCCTAACCGCCAATATGGAATAACTGACATCGAGGAGCAGAAATACAAGGATTCCAACGATCTGCTGAGAAATAACAAGCTAGGTTCCATCAAGACTATCCCATACCTCGAATACGAGTCGATGGTTAGAGATGCAGGATACCTAGACATCGAAGAAATTAAAAATCCAACTAAAAACTAAAATGACTACGGGGGAAATTATAAATGTCTACTACAACTATGGGTTTCGATGAATTGTTTGCAATCGGTGATATGGATGCTTTCTTGAATAAGGCTCAAGATAAATGCCGACAAAAGCTTAAAGGCAAAACGTTTGCGGGGATGGAGAAAGAGGACGTAACTCAAGAGGTCATGATTAAGTTGTACAAGTCACTTGATCAATACAGTGCTGAGAAAGCGAAAATGTCAACATTCGTAGACCACTTGATTGACAACAAGATCAAAGATATGTACCGAAAGTGCATGTCAGAGAAAAACCTGAACGTAGTGAACGCTGTTCAAGTTGTATCCACTGATCTTGACGTTGAAGACGAGACCGCCGATACGAGCATGGGGTTGACGCTAGGACATGAAGGGTACGCATTCGAGAATTTCGAGTTCGTGACTGACATCATGGAGAACATGAAGCTGAATGAACGGGAGAAAGAAATCTTCAAGCTTCGCTCCAATGGGTACGAGTTCGTAGAGATTGCTAGTATCCTCGGAGTAACTAAAGCCCGCATCTCCCAACTATGGAAAGGTATCCGCGAAAAGTACGAAGCCCTGTAGAGCATACCCCGCCGCTATGACATCAGTCATGGTGGCTTTTTATTCCCTACGTACATCCCCTATAGGTATTACCCACATTAAAAATCTTTGAAACACCCTCTTAACTCATCCTTAATCACTTCGTATAGAGAAAGTGAGGGGGCAAGAAGCCCACCACTACAAAACGAAAAGGATAAGGTGAAATAACATGGCGATTCAAAAAGGTCTTGGTGCAATTCGTGACGCGGCTAACAACTCTACTACAATGCTGAAAATTAAACCAAATGAATCGGCTGTAGTACGTATCTTGACTCCTGCTGAAGACATCATCTCCGTTTGGGAGTACACGTTGGAGATCAATGGTCAATGGCAAACTATTACTGCACTTCCACGCAATGAAGACCCGTTGCAAGGTAGTGGTAATAAGCCTGGATTCAAGTCCTACTTGGAAGTGTACGACTACTCTGACAAGAAGGTTAAAGTACTCAAGGCTTCCAAGACAATGGGAACACAGTTGCTTGGTCTGATCGAGGAGTACGGTGATCTTACAAAGCGCGACTTCAAGATCGCTCGTCAAGGTGAGAAACTGAATACTACGTACCAGTTCTTCGCTCGTGATCCTCAGCCGTTCGCTGAGAAGGTTGAGCGTATGGACTTGGAAGCTCTCGTAGAATCTCAAACGCTGACTCGTGAAGCTATTCAAAAGCTGATGAGTGGTATTGGTCAGGTGACTGATGCTCCTAGCGGCGACAGCGGAAATAACGGCGGCGGGAACCAAGGCGGCAACTCCAAGAACAACGACGACTTCCCGTTCTAATTGAATAGAAGTAGATAAGGCACCCCTAGTGGGTGCTTTTTCTATTTAACTCTGGTCTAACCACCTCGTATAGAGAAAGTAGATAGGACGAGAGGTGTGATCTATGGATGCTATTAGGGTTTAGATGTCCCTCATGTGATTCAGCGAACCTCGGGATAGTTGCTACGAATACGTACTTTTGCCGTGACTGTTGCGTGGAGTTCACCTTAAAAAGGTGAGAAGACCACCGTATACCGTATAGGCAAAGATGGTGTCTTGCGAACTGACCCAATCGAAGAAAAGAAGAAGAAGGAGGAGGTAACTCCTATGTCTACCTCAGTAACGAAAAACGAAGAAAACGTGGATGTAGCAAAGCTAGTTTACGCGTTCAGAAAGTTCGAGCAACTTGATAACAAAGACTTCGCTAAGATTTTTGGTTACAGCTCAACTGTTATTAGCTACTACCGAACCCGTCACCAGTCGGGTCGATTGACGTACCTGAGGAAGATGATAGACTCGGCGGCGGTGGATAAGGCTGTTGAGGATTACCTGTCTAACAAACCATCCTATGAGGGGCGAAAGAAAACCGTGAGAACAAACCTGAAGATCGACAAGCAGAAGGTAGCCTACATTGTGACCAAGTACCCTGAGATCACCACTAACGATCTCGCAGAGATATTCGGTGCCAAGTACCAAACCATCTACGGGTACAAGGTGAGCGTCCTGAAGAACAAGGCGGGGTATGAGGTTCCTGAAGGCTTGAACGAGGAATGGGACATGGAAGTTGCGGCGTACAAACTTGGCAAAGAGTCTACAGGAAGCGTTAAAGAGGTGTTGGAGCAAGAAGTGAGTGTTGACACTGAACGTCTGCACACCATGCCGATCAGTGAGGAGGAGTACCAGGAGATTGCGTCTGCTGACGCTTTGGGTGCTTACTGCGCTGAGCTTATTATTCCACCTGTTGGGGGTATCCACAAGCTGATATTAGTAGCTGAAGGCGGGCGAGAGGATGCTTCAGGACTGTTCAACTACCTGTTGCAGACATTCGAGGACGGAGAGAAGTATGGTATAGAAGTCAAAATCTCTAAAGCGAGAACTTAACGAGAAGCACCCTTAACTGGGTGCTTTTCTTTTCGTATAGAGGAAGTAGGAGGTGGTACTGAATGACTCTTGAAGTGGTCGAACTACCTAAGCGCAAGAGAGCACCCCGCAAGGCTAAAGTCTTGGAAGACCAGGGAGCACTTGAACTGACAGGACTCTTGGATGACCGAGAAGCTAAGACCGAGAAAAAGAAGACTCGGGCGAAGAAGGGTGTCACCGAGAAGTCTGCCGCTAAGAAGATCACTAAGAAAGAACAGCAGATCATTGAGATGGCAAATAACACCGTCTTACCTGACTACTATCACATGGTTTGGAGCTTGGAAGAACTGGACGATATGTGCAGATGGCTCCGAACACAGAGCGTGGTTGCGGTCGATACCGAGACCATGGGTGTTAACCCGTTTGCTGATGAGATCGTAGGTATCAGCTTCTACGCACCTCATCGCGGATACTATATCCCACTCAAGCACATCGACGAGATTTGTTTACCAAAAGACATTGTGGCAGACATGCTACGACCCATCTTGGAGGACAGGAGCACTAAGTACCTGCTCCACAACGCTAAGTTTGATATGCACGTCCTTTGGAATTGGATGCAGATTCGACTGGTGCCATGGTTCGATACCATGATAGGTCAGGCTGTACTCGATGAGAACCAGTCAAAGGCTCTCAAAGATATGGCTCCGTACTACCTGAAGGTCGAAGCAGATAAGTTCTCCACGTTGTTCGGAAAGATCACGTTCGACAAAATTCCAATCAAGCTCGACCCGAACACTCGGACGGGGTGCTTGGCAGGATACTACGCCATCAAGGATACCGAGCTTACTTATCGTATGGCAGAGTTCCAGGGGCGGGCGTTGAACCGTGGGAACCTCAAGAAGCTGTATGACCTGTTCTTCAATATAGAGATGCCCTTCCTAGATATTGTGTGGAAGGCAGAGCAAGCAGGAGTGCTTCTTGATCGTGAGTACTTGGTTGAGAAAGTAGCCAAGGACTTGCACAACGAGCTAGAGCTTCTGAGACAGAAGATTTGGGCGTATACGGGAGAGATCAATCTTAACTCCCCTGCACAGAAAGCAGAAGCCTTATACGTCAAGCTAGGGCTTCCTAGGGTCAATAAGGATAAGCCGATGAGCACCGACAAGAAGACGCTCAAGAAGCTGAAGAAGACTCACGAGGTTATCGGACTGATGCTCGAATACAGCGAGAAGGTGAAGCTGACTACAGCATTTGCAGACAAGCTTCCTAAGAATCTCGTGAATGGTCGAGTGCACACCTCATTCAACCCTGTAGGAACTAAGACTGGACGTATGAGTTGTAACTCACCGAACCTTCAGCAGATTCCCGCGAAGGTGGGCGGTCTCATTCGTAACGCCTTCATCTCGGATAATGGTCGCTTGTTGGCTTCCATTGACTTCTCGCAACAAGAGCTTCGTGTACTTGCTCATGTGTCGCAAGACGAGACCTTGTTGAAGATTTACCGCGATGGATTGGATGTCCACAGTATGACCGCTGTGGGGATGTGGAACCGAAACAACCCTAACGTCACATATGAGGAGTTTGAGTATCGTCGCGGCATGAAGGACTTATTCCTTGATCCTGACGGTAAGCTCGTGGAAGACAGGCTCCTTAGCGATGATCTCGTTCGCAAGCTGTTCAATGAGGAGAAGATCAACTCGAAGAACCCTGAAGCACTTCGTGAGGATGTTTTCCTAGGTATCCAGTACGAGAAATTCCGTAAGGATGCCAAGGTCGTTAACTTCGGAATCATTTACGGCATGAGTGAGAAAGGCTTGGCAGAAACCTTGGAGATTACCGAGGACGAAGCTGTCGAGTACATCAAAGGTTACTTCGATGCGTACCCAGGCGTTAAACGGTGGATGGCTGAGCAACGCAAGATCATGAACGCTGACCAATTCACTGAGACCATGCTCGGTCGTAAGCGGAGAGTTTACGAGGAGATGCAATCAGGTAAGAAGTGGCTCATCGGTCGTGGTCATCGGATGGGAATTAACGCTGTGATCCAAGGCTCCTCAGCAGACATGGTTAAAATCGCTTCAATCAAGCTTCAGCCGCTTCTTGAGGAGTTAGATTCAAGAATCGTGATGTGGGTGCATGACGAGATCATCTTCGATGTACCTGAGAATATCGGCATGGACAACCTTCGTAGAATTGCAGACATCATGTGTAACGCATTGCCGTTGGACTGCGGTCTTAAATCCGACATTGAGGTTGGAGCGAAGTGGGGTCAGAAGATGTCCGAAGACGATCTCTCCATGTTCGACGAGGAGGATGTGGCGTGAAGAACATCGTCCACTGGTGTCTGCCTAAGAAGATGTGGACTTCTCACACCTACAAAAGCTGTACCAAGGCTCCTGTCATTCTCGTGGAGAACGGTTGGTCAGTTGAGACCAAGCCGAGCAAGAGAGCAAACCCTCGGGGGTGGGTGGTCACAGATCATGCAAACGTGACTGTGAACCCGCCGCCTGAAGCGGTGAGCCAATACGAGAAGTCAGAGCGACTGATCTACGACAAAGAGAACGTGCATTTCAACATAAATAAAGGTGAAGCACTCCTGTTCGATGAAACTGGGTGCCACCTTCTCAGGGGGAAATGAGAATGATCAATGACAAAGTGAAAGCAATTAGCGAACAGTTCATGGTGCAAGACGCTCGTAAGCTACCTGAAGGCAACTGGTTCACCGCCAAGACATACTTCATGAGCGGCTACAAGTCCCGTTCCTTTACACCAATCCATGTGTTCCTGAAGGATACGGGATTACGGTTGTACTTTTGGTTTGACGGCGACTTCCATGAATGGTTCAAGAAATATGTAGTTGTTACAGGAGACATCGAAGGGGATGGTTTCGAGTTGTACGAGATGTACTCCGAAAGTCGTGTTAAGGAGCTGAACGCTCACAAGGATAGCCCTAGCCCTAACCTGGGTGATCGCATCGTTGAGAACGGGTACACCTACAGCCTGGGTAACCGCAAGTTCCACTTCGTTCAGCGGTACGCGACCATCAAAGTGAATGTCACATGGCGTAAGGGTGGTTTCTAATGCGAATCGCCATCTTCACAGATGGCTCGACATCAAAGAATGGTAAGCCCGATTGTATCGGAGGGTGGGGAGCTGTGCTCCTCGTCCTTAACGGCGACAGGGAGGTAGTCCATTACAAGGAGCTGTCGGGCGGCAAGAAAGGAACTTCCATTGGAGAGATGGAGATGATGGCGGCTTATGAATCCATAAGAAGCCTGGACTTTGACAAAGCAAAACACTGGGATATCCACGTTGTTTCCGACAGCCAGTATGTAGTGAATGCCTTCAGTGAGCGTTGCTATAGGTGGAAGATGGATGGATGGCTTGATCGACCAAATCTTAATCTTATCAAATCAATTTATCGCATGTCTGAATACCTCGATGTCAAGTGGCATTGGGTGAAGGGGCATGACGGTAACAAATACAACGAGCGAGCTGATGAGCTTGCTAAGGAAGCCAAGGAAAGGGTGAAGGCTCAATGTTAGTTATCGCGTGGTTATTCTTTGTATTCTATGCGTTCTTCACACTGGTTCTAGTGAGGAAATTCACCTTCAAAAGCATCAATAAGTACGAGCTATTGTTCCTGTTGTTATCCCTGAGCATTACAGGTGTTTCCGCAGGAATCATTTGGGGAGGGCTGTTCCGATGAATCCCTTTGACCCTGGTTGGTTCATTGTCGGCGGTATTGTTGGTGTGATCGTTGGTCTGATCGGCAAGCCGCTGATTAAATTCTTATTTGAAGTGGTGGGTGAGTTCTTTGACTGAGTTAACAGAGAAGTTACAAGAGTGGAAGTGGCTCTGTGGAAAACAAGATACTGCTGATGACCGAACAAGGTGTCCTAAGTGTCATGATCAGTTGTATTTCTGTGACTGCCCTGCACAGATGGCACAGGAAATTCTTGAGATACTGACTGCCAACAATACAGAACTTACGGAGATTGATGTTGTGAATTTCTCCGCAGATAGCCAACACACCGTTCAAGTTAGGTACTACGGAATAGAAAAATCAAGGGAGGTACTTAACTGTGTCGTTGAAGAAACTAGCAAACATGGTGAAGAAGGAATCCAACGTAGCGAATAAAACACCTGAGGAGCTATTCACGGCTGTATTGGACAAGTTCCTCACTTCACGTAACAACAAACGATCAGGTAGACTTGCGTTCAACCCGTCAAGTTACTACAAGTGCGGGCGGCTTCAGTTTTACAAGCTGACGGGACAACCTCCTCGTAAGAAGAAGTATCCGCGTTCGGAGCGCATCCTGGACGTAGGGACTCAGCTTCATGAATGGGTTCAGACCCAGGTTCTCATGAAGATGAACGAGGAGGAGAAATCTGCTGTTAAGCTCATTCCACTTGAGGAGCTACCTACATACGGAGCGGAAGGTATTGAGTGGATTAAAGAGCACAACGCTCCTCCAATGGAAGTCAAATTCGTTGACAGCCGTTGGACGAAGAAGTACCCGATCTCGGCAATGGTGGACGGGGCGTTCTCGTTCATTAACAAGGACATACTGTTCGAGTTCAAGACGATCAACCCCACCGACTATGACAAGATCATTGAGCCGCTGAAAGACCACCTGAAGCAGGGGGCGATCTACTGCCTAGGGACAGGAGTTAAGTACGTCATGTTTCTGTACCTGAATAAGGGGAACCAGGAGTGGAAGGCGTACTTCGTGGAGTATCGTCAGGAACAACTGGATTGGGTCGTAGCCCGTATTACAACCATCGAAGACTACGTTCTGCGTGGAGAGTTGCCGCCGAAGGAAGAAGGCGATAGCTGTAGATACTGCGAGTTCAAATACCTCTGTGACGCAGACCTAAAGGAGCCGAAGAAGAAATGATAAGAGGAGAAGAACACGAAAAGTGGCTTAAAGGTCTAAAGGAAGGGGACGAGGTGGCGTACAATACCGTTCGCTATGGCGGTGATAAGAGTTATGCCATCCATAAGGTGAAGCGTGTCACCCCTACTGGAAAGATCAGGCTAGACAATGATCTTCTATTTGATAATCGAGGAGATCATCGTTCAGGTGAGGGGTGGTTTACAACACGTTACTACCTGCAACCAGTTACACAAGAAGTCAAGGATGCTAACCGTAGGAGGAATCTCCTGTATGAGATTAGTGGTACCGACTTCAGGAAACTGCCGTTGGATAAGTTGGAGATCGTTATGAAAGCAATTAAGGAGAGCTAATGCTCTCCTTTTTCTTTGCTTAAAATAGCCCCTTAACTGCTCTTAATCCATGTCGTATAGAGAAAGTGTAAGACAATTTAAGAACTTCGAGGAGGAATAAGGATGCAAGAGCAACCGAAAGTAGCGCAGTATTTCAACATTCGCAAGAACATCATCGAGATGGTGAAAGCCTTCCCTGAGGTGAAGGAGAACTACAACGATCTCGTAGCTTCCTACTGGGTGCTGTATGACAATGTGAAGGAAATGGCAGAGATTCGCAAGGCAACACCTGCGGAGACGATCACTCGTCAGTTCCGTAAATTGGTGGAGCTTCGGGAGATCACACCTCCTGCACGAGTTCTTGAAGCACGTCAAGAAAAGGCAAGAGAATATCGCACGGAGTTCTCGGCGTTAGGGGGTTAAGCCCTTGTTCAAAAAACAACTTGACCCTGAGCAACTTACTATCCTTGTCCTCCTCGTGTTCTACATCCTGGGGCTGACTCATGGATTTATCTACTGGCATATAGGGGGTTTCTAAGATGGCTGACAAGTTGTGGAAAGCATTCGAGCGTTGGGTAGGTAAGAACATCTTTGATGGTGCTAAGCGTAACATGGGGTCGGGGGCAATTAACAAAACCGACCAAGGTGAAGATCGCACGGGGGACGTTATCCACTCTACCTACGAGATCGAGTGTAAGTGCTACACCAAGATAGCAATCTTCCGTTGGTGGGATAAGTTGGCGGTGGAAGCTAAGGCATCCAAGAAGACCCCAATCCTTGTCATGAAGGAGAAGGGTGACAACAAGGACGTACTGGTGACCATCCATTACACCCACTTCAACGAATTGAAACGGCTTGCCGAGTTAGGTGAGCAATATGAGGGGTTGTGTGACTAATGCCTGAAATGACTCGACAGCAAATCGAGCAGGGGATTAAGTCATTCGAGTCCAGGGAAGCCACGAAGTCCAAAATTGCTAAGGCGGGTCTACCAGTCCCGCCAAAGCCTGAGGATGCTGTGAATGGGGTTGACCTTTTCACGGAGTGGGAGCAGATGAAGCGGCGGTACGGTGGGGTGGCGAATGTACCATTCTCCGAACTGGGTGACTTTCTTGACCGATGGACGACAATGATCTCCTATGCAAGATACTGTGAAGCACTCGCTGACATCGACCAAGCTACGGCTCGGGAGATCAGAGACACTATCAAGAAACAACTGTACACAATCCAAGACGGGAGCCGAGAGCTACGGGATGCCGCAGTCCACACAGAGCCAGTATATGTGGAATGGGAGCAGACCTACACTCAGAATCTCGCTACATTTATCACCTTCCGTGCCTTACGTGAAGGATATGAGCACCGTGCAAACGCGATCTCTCGGGAGATCACTCGCAGAGGTAACGACAATCTTGATACAAGAAGACAAATTAACAGGGGGAATAACGCATGAGTAAAGAGTTTAAGTTGGTTCAGTTGGGTAGCGAGTTGTTGAGTCTTCGTCTGAAGAAGTCTGAGATCGAATTGGCAGAAGCCCGCATCAAAGACGAGATCGCAGACATTCTCCGCGAGGAGGGTGTGGCTGAGATGACGGTACCTGTGGATGAGCTTCACTGCTTGGCATTCAAGAACAACTACCGTTACACGAAGTCCTTCGACAAGGATGGTCTTGCTTCCAAGACTGGTCGTGAGCGTGATGAGCTTGACTACCAAGGAGTGTCGGCTCTTGTTGAGAAGCAGGTCGTCACTTCGAGTGTAGTAGGGCAGTTCCTCAGCGAGAACAAGTCTGAGTTCGTGACTGTTCGCAGACGTAAGCTCGAAAAGAAAAAGAAGTAAGGGAGGTGCGGAGATGAGCTTCCGAGACCTGGTTCACGAGAAGATCATCCCGTTTATGCAGGAGAACAATCTCACGGACGGTACTTTTAAGACCTCCGTGGGAGACTCCGCTGTTGTGAAACGGGATAAGCACGGCTTCTACAACGTAAAGATCACCACGAAGGAGGATGTAAGACTTGATTCAGTTTGAAGTGAAACTTGATGACGGTAAGAGTTACGTAACCTTGTCGAAAGGTCTTGAGAGAACTGTAATCGCTCACGGGATGACAATTGATGCGTACAAGAGAAATATCCTCCCCTCGAAAGTAACCTACGATGAGTTCATTCATAACTCTCTTGGGGCGTTCGTCGCACTGCTCCGTACCTTACGGGACATCAAACAACTCGATGGGGAGTCGTATGACAACGCTATATGTGCCTTCAGTCCTCTACTTAGGATGAAGAAGACATGGGATGAAATTGAGAAATTCACGGAGGGTGAGCAATGACGGAAACAGCAACGGTTGAGAAAGAAATCGACATCTATGACGCGGAACGGGTCAAGCTCCTTCAGCAATTCCGTAAGGAGTTCGGTGAGCAGTCCATGTTCCTGCTCGGTAAGTCCGAGAAGCTGTTCGACATCAATGTGCGGTCATCAGGCTCCTTGATGCTCGACCTGGCACTTGGCGGCGGCTTTGCCCAGGGACGGATGGTATTCCTTCGTGGCGGGGAAGCGGCAGGTAAAACGACATTGGCACTCATGGCGATTGCAGAAGCACAGCAGGTTGAGCCTGAACGTGACAATGCGATCATCGACTTGGAGAATGCCTTGAACCTTGAGTGGGCACGGACTCTCGGAGTGAACACAGATAAGCTGTTCGTCTCTCAGCCTGATACCTACGCAGAGAAAATCTACGGCATGATCCTTTCGATGCTTCGTAGCAGACGGTTCGCCTATATCGTACTGGATTCCACGGACGGTCTGATGCTTAAAAGCGAGATGGAGAATGACGACTTCGAGAAAGAGACTCGGGTGGGCGGTACGTCCAAGCTGAACTCCTCTGCCATGCGTAAGCTCGTCAACTCAGGTGAGCTGAAGAACTCAGGCACCACACTGATCTTCATTCAGCAGTTGCGTGACAAGATCGGCGGCTTCTCCATGTACGGTACTCCAACTGATTCCTCAGGTGGGCGTGCATTCAAGCATAACTCCACTCAGACATTGGACGTAAGCAAAGGCGAGTTCTTCGCTAAAGGATCGGGATCAGCCAAGGTAATCCTAGGTCAGCAGTCCAAGCTGAAGGTATCGAAGAACAAGATCGCGCCGCCGTTCCGAACTGCTTCCATCGACCTGTACTATGCCTATGGTATGGACAGAATCATGGAGCTTGTAACGGTAGCTAAAGAGGTGGGTGTTCTTAGCGGAACGTCTTGGCTCAAGCTCGTTGACACCACTACTGGGGAGATCGTTCCCGATGAGGAAGGCAAGGAGCAGAAGTGGAACGGTATCGCTAAGGTCAAAGAAGCCGTAGAATTGGACGTTCAGGAGAACGATAGCAAGCTTTACAACATGATCTACGAGCTAGTCCAAAACGCAATTAGGGGGTAACCGTATGTTCGTGGGATTGTATACATCGTTTGTCAGCTTGACTTGGTGGCAGATGATTCTGTGGGCGGCTTATGCTCTCTACTTCATCGTCAGAGCTTGCCACATTTGGTCTGAAACCAGGGATGAAGGGATGGTCAAAGGGTATCTCAACGTGTTCCTCGGTAGAGAGCGAGTAATTCGCTTGTATCATGTGGTGCGTGTCATCCTCGACATTCCACCATCCATCGTAGGGCTGTTCTTCCCTATGCTTCGGGCTACACTTCGCCTGAAGATTTATGAAATGAAACAGAAGGGATGAACCGTATGGAGCCAATCGCCTACGGTATCGCAGTGGCGGGGGTAGCTAACGCTATCGCCCTGTCCCTGGGGTACTGTCTCAAATATAGATTGAATCAAGCAAAGAGGGATATTTACCTCACCGTTACTCAGCAGATCGTATCGGAGAACAGCCCACGCATTATTGAAGCTGTAGAAAGCTCAATTAAACAGCAGGTTGTAGAGAGGATGGGTCAGGTAAATGTCTAAGAGCAGAGGTCAGATCGCTTCCAAGCGACAAGAGACTCGCATTACACGGAGTCTTCAACAGATCAAACAAGATGCGAAAAGAGTATTGGCTTCGGGGGCGTTGTGGTTCGCTAAGAGTGACATCGTATCCGAGCTGTTTCAAATAGAAGCCAAGACCAAGGAGAAACCTTCCAAGTCAATGACCATAAAGAAGGAATGGATGGACAAGATTGAGCAGGAAGGGTTCGAGAACAAGAAGATACCTGCCCTTGCATTCTCTTTCGGTGAGAACACTGACTACTTCGTTATTCGGGATAGAGAGTTCTACACCTTGGTAGAGGAGCTTGACTTGCTGAGGAGGTTAAGGGATGAACTTGTATCACGCAACTCGGTTGGTAACTGATCTTGAGGTAGCTACTTGTAAAATTCCTCCTGATGAGCTGAAGAAGATCATTGACAATGACATGGCAAATAAGTTCAGGAAACCTCTGTTTGAGAACATCACTGTGCAGGAGACCCGCGATGACAAGCAGGGGTTGACCCGATTGGATTATAGTGTGGCGATCATGACGGGAGACGAGTACCACAAGCTGATGAGGGAGTTGAAAGAGCTTCGGGAGGTCGTCGATCAAGGAAGGAGGTTGTTCAGTGGCAAAGAGTAGTCAGATCATGGTCAAGGTATGCCCCTCCTGCGATAAGGAGTACAAGGACGATGACAAGTACGGCTATTGCTTGAACCATGAGTATCCTGTTCGTCCTGAGCTTAAGAACAAGACTCGGGACAAGCAACGAGTAGGTGGCACCTTCAAGATCGTGGGGTGGTTCTCCTCCCGATCAAGTGCAGGGCTAACTATTGAGCACACGGATACAGGGGAGCAGTTTGAAGTATATGTGTCTGACCTGTTCAAGTACCTGGATGGTCAGGAGCTTGGGACGCTAACTCTTGAGGAAGTCAAAAAGGGTAAAGCGTATGGATGGGCGGTGGTCGGTAGTGATTAGCGCAGTAGCTATCGGGTTCTCATTAGAGAGCCTGAGTACCTATACCGACATTGCATGGGCACACCATGACCCTTCCACAGCCATCGGGATGAGTAACCGTGAATACATGCTCATGGTCGAGAGGGCTGTGGTTCAATCAGATGTCGTAGTCTTCGATGCGACCAACGAAAACCTCTCAGTGGATGAAGTAGTGATAATCCATACTGCCTATACTAATAGAACGCCAATTATAGCGGTGGGATTACGATCACTGTCTCCGTTACTAGAGGAGATGGTTTCGCAGAGATTGCCAGGACTCGACTTCGTAGTGGATCACCTAATGGCAAACTACAGGCTATCAAAATAAACCGTGGGGGAGAGAAAACCGTGACAGCAATTAAGACTCGCATCAAGACCGTAACCAAACCTGAGAACAGAGAGATGAGCTTTGACCTTGAGAGGTTGATGGTATACATCTCCCGTGTCATGGAGAACCACCCTAACCTAGACCAAGAGGTACTGCTGAAGGGTGCATTGTCCAAGCTGAACCGCGTAGAGGTGGCAAGCGTTGATATAACCAACGCATTGTACATGACTGCGGTAGAGCTGATCGACAAAGAGTTCCCTGATTGGATGTTCGTAGCATCCCGCATCTACGGAACCAAACTGTACAAGCAAGCGGCGATCAACCGTGAATACAAGACTTACCCAAATAAACCGTATGGTTCCTTCAGTGATCTGCTCAAGTACCTCACGTCTATCGGTATCTATGATGCTCGATTGTTGGAAGTATATTCCGACAGTGACATTGCTGAGCTTGAAGCAACGATTGACCATACCCGCGACCACCTGTTCACGTTCATTGGTCTCCTTACTCTTGATGAGCGTTACCTGACAGGGGACTACGAGAAGAACACTTTCGAGCTTCCTCAGGAGCGTTACATGATTATCTCCATGGTTGAGATGCTTAACGAAGCCCCTGAGAAGCGTATGGAATTAGTCAAAGAAGCATACTGGGCACAGTCAACTCTGAAGATGACTACAGCAACGCCTACGATGTCGAATGCAGGTAAGGCAAAGGGCGGTCAGCTCTCGTCCTGCTTCATTGACACAGTAGATGACTCGCTTATCGGTATCTACGATTCCAACACGGACGTAGCTCGGTTGAGCAAGATGGGTGGCGGTATCGGCGTATACATGGGCAAGGTGCGTGCTCGTAACTCCGACATCCGTGGCTACAAGAACAAGTCGGCGGGTGTGGTGCCTTGGATTCGACAGCTCAACAACACTGCGGTATCCGTAGACCAGTTGGGTACTCGTAAAGGTTCCATTGCAGTATACCTGCAAGACTGGCACCGTGACATCCTGAGCTTCCTCGATCTCAGACTGAACAACGGAGATGATCGTATGAGAGCACACGACATCTTCCTGGGATTCATTGCTTCTGACCTGTTCATGGAAGCAGTGGACAACGGAGACGACTGGCACTTGTTCTGCCCTCACGAAGTACATACCATCATGGGCTTTGAACTGGACGAGGTGTATGACGAGGAGCAGGGTAAGGGAAGATTCCGTGAGCTGTACCAACAATGCGTAGATCACCCAACTCTGCCGCGATTGACCGTACCTGCTATCGACATCTTCATCCGTATCCTGACCTCTCAGCTTGAGACTGGTGTACCTTACATGTTCTACAAGGACACAGTAAACCGTGCCAACCCGAACAAAGGTCACGGAATCATCTACTGTTCTAACCTCTGCACAGAGATCGAACAGAACCAATCTGCCACCAAGGTAGTGAGGGAGGAACTGGTAACTAAGGAAGGTAAGACTCGCATCCTCATCGAGAAGATTCCTGGTGAGATGGTAGTGTGTAACCTATCCTCTATCAACCTAGGTAAAGCAGAGGATCATGAGCTTGAACGTATCATCGACATCCAGGTTCGCATGTTGGACAACATCATTGACCTGAATGCTGATAAGCTTGAAGTCCTTCAAGCGGTACACACCAACCAACAATATCGTGCTATTGGTCTTGGAACGTTCGGATACCATCACCGTCTAGCATTGAATCACCTGCGGTGGGAGTCGGATGCGGCTGTTGAGTACAACGTGAACCTGTACGAGAAGATCAGCTTCTATGGCATCAAGGCATCCATGAAGTTGTCGATGGAGAAAGGCGCGTACCCTCTGTTCAAAGGTTCCGAGTGGGCTAACGGTAACTACTTCATTGATCGCGGCTTAGTCGGTCGTGACGCTGAAGGTAAACTATTCCCAATCGAAAGCCCTCAGGGACTTGACTGGTATCAGTTGTGCCTGGATGTCATGGAGCACGGTATTCGTAATGGATACTTGTTCGCGGTGGCTCCGAATGGATCGACATCCGTTATTGCAGGTTCTACAGCTTCCATCGACCCTGTGTACGGACTCTTGACATACGAGGAGAAGACGACCTACAAGATTGCCAACCCTGCACCTGATCTGAACATGGTTACCGTGCAGTACTACCGTAAGAATGCCTTCGAGCTTGACCAACACTGGTCTATTAAGCACGTAGCATCTCGTCAACGGTTCATTGACCAAGGACAATCGTTCAACTTGTACGTGAAGCCTGACATCGACGCAATGGACTTCCTTGAGCTTCACCTGGACGCATGGAAAAGCGGTGTGAAAACCACTTACTACGTACGTAACATGGCAAACGAGATGCCTGAAGAATGTGAATCCTGCGCTTCATAAGCAACACATTATAATAGGAAGAAACTCGCTTAGAAATAGGCGGGTTTTTCTTTCTTAACTGAGACGTACCTGTGTCGTATAGAGAATGTGAAGGACAATTTAAGGAGGAATTAACTTGGAACAATTGAAAAAACAGCCCATCTTTGACATCACCGCGCCTAACAAATCTACCCGCATCGTCAACGGAGAGTGCTCAGGTATCTTGAACTGGGATGACATTCGGATGCCTAAAATGTATAAGCTCTACAAGGTACTGATTGGTAACCACTGGATTCCTGATGAAATCCCTATGAACGCTGACAAGATGCAGTTCGAGGAGGAGCTGAGTGAACAGGAGCAGACTGCTTACCTGAAGATCATTGGTCTCCTGGGAGTACTGGACTCCATGCAAAGTATGTACGTGGCAGATGTGAAGGATTATCTTACGGACTCGTCACTGCAAGCGATCTGCGGCATCATCGGTCAACAGGAGATCATCCATAACCAGTCGTACACTTACGTGCTGTCGTCCATCGCAGACTATGAGACTCAGAAGGAAGTGTTCGAGTACTGGAAAACGGATGAGGTATTGCTGAAGCGTAACCTATTCATCCGAGAGCTGTACCAGGACTTCCGTGATAACCCAACCCCTCAGACCTTCTTCAAGTCTTTGGTGGCTGACATCATCTTGGAAGGACTGGACTTCTACACTGGGTTCGCGTTCTTCTATAGCTTGGCGCGGGTGGGAAGTCAGCGAATGATGCGTACTGCGGAGATGGCTTCCTATATCCAACGGGATGAGCGTCAGCATGTGTACTTCTTCTCTGAAGTATTCAAACAGCTTCTTAAGGATTACCCTGAACTGAACACTGAGGAGAACATGCAGTGGACTGTTGAGACCTTCCGTACCGCAGTTGACCTTGAGATCGCTTGGTCTCATCACGTACTTGGTGAACTGGATAACGTAGACCTCGATGAGTTCGAGAGCTATGTAAAGTGGGTTGCCAACCAACGACTGGTGATGATGGGTCTAGGCAAGCACTTTGAAGGGGAGAACGTTATGCCTTGGATTCGTCCATTCTCTGACGAAGCACTTAACGCCACCAAGACGGACTTCTTTGAAGCTAAGTCCAAGCAGTATGCCAAAGTGTCTACAGCTAACGGCTTCGACAAGCTCCAAAACCGTAAGAAGAAGTAATTATAAGGCACCCTTCGGGGTGCTTTTTTCTTTATAACAGCACGAATAGACCGATCAGCGTCCCGATCAGCCTTAGGCTTTGTTCTTCCCAGGTATGTACACGACAAAACCCCTGCGACTAGCCGCAGATTCGTGTATAGCGTGTGGCACCACATCACCTTTATGCCCAATTTAACTGCCAATTATTCATGTCGTATAGAGAAATTAAGGGAGGTGAAGTCGTGCGGAAAGATGGAGTAAGTATTAACCAACTAGAAAGAGAAGCGATCTTGAAGTTTGTGGACGGTAATTTCACATTCACTCAAGAGTGCCTTTCAGGAATGCTCAAGCAAGGTCTTTCGAGAGCCAATGTAATGGAGTCACTGGCTAATGGGGATATAGCCGAGTATGTTCTCGACGGGAACAAGAATCGCATCCTTGTGAAGTCTCGAATGAAGTTCCACGGGCGCAGTGTACTGGTCACGTTGCAGTTGAAATCACGGGAGATTATCGTCACTCAGTTTGAGGATTCATACGCCCCGCCAATTGATTCGGGCAGTAAAATCGACATCCTGAAAAACTTGAAAAAGTACGCTTAACTCAGGTCGAACCGTGTCGTATAGAGAAAGTGAGAGAGCGAAAAGCTCAAATACAAATTTGGAGGAATTACAAATGGCACAAGTAATTAAAGCGAAGGATCAAGTTCTTACGGAGGAAATCGTAGCAAGCATGATCGGTAAGTACGTTCACGCACCAACGAACATGCACGAGGTTCAAACACCTACGGGCGGCACTACGAAAGTAAACGTATGGTTCGCGGGCGTTGTGGCGGGATACGAGAAAGCTGTCATCGGATTCAACTATGAGGATGGTTCCTTCAATGAACAGCCGCAGACATTCTTCAACGTCCACCTCACTGATGGTATGGGTTACATCCTGACGACCACTCTCGATCTTGAGATTCAAGAGTTGAGCGAGGAAGAGTTTGAAGCCCTGGTTGAGGAGAAGAAGGCTGAGCAGAACACTCCTGAGATTATCCTCCCTGAAGCACCTAAGCTTCACCTGTTGGATGGTGGCAAGTGATGAAGATCAGTAAATACGCTCAATCGTTCAAGGTGAAGACGTTCTCGGCGGCATCTGTAGCCGCCTTGGACAAGCAGATCAGTGAGTGGCAAGACGAGAACTCAACCTCCCTAGTCTTAGGGATGGAGTTCTCCTCCACTTACAACAAGTCCTACGGCAAACCGTTTTATGCGGTGCTTATGACATATCAGGCGGGTGAGTAAACGATGGGTTGCGAGAATTGCGGCAAGAAGGGTAAGGCGATTGCCCAGGTTCACGGGTTCATTCCCTACAAGCGTATGGATACTAGCCGCCAAGGTTTCAACAAGGAGAACCCCCGCAATGCAGGGTACGATCTCTTTGCACGACTGGATGAACCTATTCATCTTGCTCCTGGGGAGGTAGCAGTCATCCCACTGAATGTAGCGACAGAGATTCCTATGGAAGCTGTAGGTCTGCTGTTCCAGAGATCCTCCACGTATCGCAAGTGGAAAGTAAAGCTGACTAACGGTGTCGGCGTGATGGACTCCTTGTTCTGCGGGGATGGAGACGAGTGGGCGGCTGAGTTCAAGAACGAAACGGACAAGCCAACTACGATTTACGATGGCGACAAGGTATGCCAAGCAGTATTCCTGCCGCTGTTCATGAAGGAGTTGTACGAAGTTGCAGGACTGGGCAACGCTGATCGCGGCGGGTTCGGGACGAGCTTCGACAATGCAGGGGAGATGAACTCGTGAGTGTTAGTAAACCAACTGCACGATCACCAATCAATCACCAGGGAACCAAGACGGGACGCTTCAACTCCCGCCGACCAAGCGTTTCACAGTCACCTCGATCAAGCAGTTCTAGCGGCGGCAGTTACTACAATACCACTCCGACAACGACCTACTACGAAGGCAACAGCGGTGGGTACGAAAGCAATGACAACTGCGGAAGCGACTCGGGTTCATCCGATAGTGGCTCTTGCTCCGCTGAATAAATTCAACCATTACGGGAGGTAGTTATATGTTCAAACGTTTACTGTCATTATTCCTCAAGGCTCCACAGCACCGCATGGCGCGGGCACAAGGTAAGGTCAACGCTCACCTTCGGACGTTTCAGAAGGCTCGTGATGGTATCGGGGTTGCTATTGGTGAGCTTACTGCCGCAAAAGACGAAGCAGTAAGGCGTGAGGAGAAGTTGAAGTCTCAGCTCGACGACATTGGTACACAGAAATCTGACATCGACAAGGAGATTACGGCTAACCTCAAGATGGTTAGCAAGTTCGATGAGTTCCTATCGAAGGAGGACTGACATGATAATCATCTCGGTAGAGGGAATTGATGCAAGCGGCAAAGAGACTCAGGTCAACAAGCTGTTCCTTGCACTGAAGAAAAAGGGTCATGATGTGGCGGTCGCGGGCTTCCCGCGCTACCACACCCCTATCGGTCAGGTTCTCTTGGGTTACTTCCAGGGAGACATCTCGTTGACCACTGAAGCTGTTCACATGCTCCTCGAAGCGGATCGCCAGGACTTCATGGAAGACATCCTCTTGTATGAGGAAACTGGATGTGACTTCCTGATACTTGATCGCTTCACTCTGTCTAATCTAGCTTTCGGGGTGGCTCGTGGCGTAGACCTTGATTGGCTTCGCGGGCTTGCTAAGAAGATTCGTCAACCCGATCTGACGTTCATCCTGGACATCTCGGCAGAGACTTCCTTCAATCGTAAGCCTGAGCGAGACATTCTTGAAATGGACGAGGAGTTACAGAGACGTGCGCGGGTCGTGTACCAGACCTTGGCTCGTAGATTGTCCGACGAAGAAGACCGTCTGATCCAGGTCATCGACGCTAATACAGCTACTCCCGATGAGATACATGAGGTACTTATGTCACACATCGAAACTCTGTACCTTGGTGCACAGTTCCCCGAGGTGGCGGCAGAAGAATAAACCACAGGAGGTGAGAGTCTACCTTGGACGCTCGTAAAAGAATCGCAGTAGTCACTACGGTGGCAGTAGCAACGGTGGTGATGTACGGAGGTCTTGCGACCCCTAAGGGAACAGAGAATGAGCCTGTGGCAAGTAAAGTTACCGTCACTGAATCGGTTCATGAGCAACCTCTAGCCCTACAAAAACTTACTCCCCTTATCACTACCTTGGAGTTAGAGACTCCGAAGAAAGAGGAAGTGAAGACGGAACCTAAACCACAGAAAGTGGAAACGGAACCGACCAAGGAAGTCAAGAAGGCAGAGGTCACGCCTAAGAAAGATAAGGTCGAGGTTAAGATAGTATCGGTTGAGAAGAAGAAGAAGGAGTCGGCCATTGTTCCCCCGACTCACGACCTGATCGCTGACGTTATGGAGCAATACATCGAAGATCACAATGAGATGCCAGTCAGCAGGACGAAACTGCTTCAGTACATTGGGTGGGCTGATAGCCTATCCAAGGGTACCGAAATCGACACAATGTGGCTCATGGCTATGATGTGGCAGGAGAGTAGGTTCAAGAACGCCGTTGAGTCATCCTCAGGAGCAATTGGTCTCCTTCAAATACTGCCTAGCACTGCTGAGACTTTCGGTGTTAGTCGTAGTCAGCTTAGCAACCCTAAGACCAACATCAAAACTTCCATCAAGTACCTAAGCTATCTGTTGGACAGGTACGATGGCAACCTCCGAACCGCCACCATCGCCTATAACCAAGGTGAGGGCAATGTGGACAGAGGGAAGGCGCGTTCCTGGTATTACAACAGTGTCAAGGAACACCATGACAGAATGGCTCGGATGCTTGAGGAAGCCAGTAAACACCGTTAGGTTTTCATGAAACTGCACTAACCTACGGTTAAGAGCTTCATAACATTCATCATTCTGAGGAGGATTTACATCATGGCGAGTACTAACGAAGTCGTATACAAGAAAGACCTTGTGGTTGAACTGGCAGAGAAAGAAAACCTCACGAAAGTGGAAGCGGAACGGCGTATCGACGTTGTGTTCGATATGGTGACCGAAAAGCTTGAAGCAGGTAAGGATGTCAAGCTTGCGAACTTCTTCAACTTCTTCAACCGTAAGCGAGGAGAGAAGAAAGCGAAGAACCCGCAGACTGGTGAGGATATGATTATCCACGCTACCAAGACTGTGGTCGCTAAGATGACCAAGCCGCTTAAAGACCGCATCCAAGGCAAGAAGTAGACCTTCTAAGCCAATGGCGGGGGTTTGTTGAAATCCAACGGACTCCCGCTTTTTTATACCCAAAAATCACCCAGGAGGACGCAGATGGACAACTTACCTGAACACATCAAGGTTAATTTAGCGGTCAACAAAGACCATTACTCCATGGATTACATGGGCAATATTGCAAGATGCAAAGTAGACGAGGGCTTCCTAGGTGACTGCATGTTAGTCAACGAGAACCTGATTTGGCACTCGGTTCACAAGTACATTGGGAAGCCTGAAGTGATCGTCAAGAAACACTGCGTAGAGAAAGACGACATCCTCCAACTTGGCAGAATGGGGTTCCTTAAAGCAGTGAAGGCTTTTGACACGGAGCGTGGCGTTAAGTTCAGTTCCTTTGCTGTCACAGCAATTGTGCGGGAGATTAGATGCTTCCTTCGAGACAGTGCAAGTATCATCCGTCCTACCCGCACGGCTAATGAATTGATTAACAGGATCAATAGGTTAGAGCATGAGATGGGATACCTTCCTGCTTCCGCTGATCTTGCCCTGTTGCTTGACGAGGATGAGGAGAAGATCACCAAAGCACTTCAGGTGGGGAAGGGTGTTAAGTACCTGGATGAGCCTGTAGGTATGGACGTTGCTCAGTCCCAAGTAGTAACCCTCATGGACATCATCGACAGTGGCGAGGGTATCGAGGACGGGGTGGTTGATAAGGTATACGTTGATGCTGTGATCGACTCGGTAAAGCGGAAGCTGAACGAGAAAGAGCTTAATGTCTTGAAGCGGAGACTGGAAGGTTTCAATCAAACACAGACCGCTGACTTCGAAGACATTAGCCAAATGAGGGTGTCAAGGATTATGCGAAAGGTTGCTCGGATACTGGATACACACCAGGAGAAGGTCGGGGTATAAGGTGACCTGAACAGGGGAAAAGATTAGGGGGAAGGGATTGATACTGATGAGCGAGGAAGTTCAACAAGAGCAGAGTGTGGTGAAGGATGTTGTGGTCGATATGGGTCACAGTACGCTAATAGTGAGCGGGTCTCCTTCCCCTGAAGCCTGTGAGCGGTTCATCAAGATACTCTCAGAGATGAAAGCCGCTAAAAGAGCCAACCACACTTAAGACCGATAAAACGCCTATTCTGCTGTTGTCAGATAGGCGTTTTTGTATTAAACTGAGGAAAGAAATTCCGTGAGGAGTTAGTAAAAGAGCCAAGGAAGGATGGTAGAACCTTGAGTCAATACGACAAACACGACATACGGCACGTAGCCATCTACTTGCGTAAATCGCGGGGAGATGAGGAGAAAGACCTCGACAGACACAGGGATGAACTTGTCGAGCTGTGCCTAAAGAATGACTGGCAGTACATCGAATACGCGGAGATCGGGACAGGGGATTCTATCCTTGCCCGCCCTAAAATGCAACAACTTCTCGTGGACGTAGAAGCACAGTCTTATGACGCTGTAGTGGTAATTCACTATGACCGTCTCGGGCGGGGTGATAAGGTTGACCAGTCTAAGATAGAGAAAACTTTTGCTCTATCAGACACCCTTATTATTACCCCTCAAAAGGTATTCAACCTTAATGATGAGTCCGATATGATGCTTGCAGACTTCCAAGGGATGATCGCCCGCCAGGAGTACAAGGCAACATCAAGACGTATGCGCGGCGGCAAGCGGCGGGGTGCTCTAGCAGGAAATTGGAGTAACGGAACACCACCGTTTCCTTACGTTTATAACCGCCTGACAAAGAAGGCTGAGCCTGACGAGAGCAACCTCCCAGTGTACCGATCTATGATCGAGGGAGTACTCAACGGGTATACGACTACTGATATAGCATGGGACTTAAATAAGAAGGGAATCCCTTCTCCACGCAATCAACTGTGGACTCCCGAGGTTGTGAGACGACTCGTTTGTGATGAGGTTCACCTCGGTAAAGTCATCGTAGGTAAGAAGACTAAGCACCCTACGATGGGAACGATCATCATGAAGCCCAAGCAAGAATGGGTGATCGTAAATAATGCTCACAAGGCAGTCAAGACTCAACGAGAGCATGACAAAATCATGTTCATTATCAGCAGGGAGCGCGAAACACCTAACGCAGGGAAGGCAGGGAAACACCCTTTCTCAGGGATCATAAGGTGTGCTTTCTGTGGCAATACACTAGCGATTCAGAAACGCTCCAACCGCCCTCATGACCTATTAAAATCCTGTAAGCATCGTGACCACTGGGGTAACCGATGCATCAATATGGGTATCAGTATGGAGGTCATAGAGGAGAGTGTTCTTCAAGCGATTATGCTTAAAGAGGTGGAGCTAGAGGAAGCCATCAAGAAGGGCGTAACCCTGGATGACATCCGTAACCTCTTAGCGATGTCAGAGAAGAAGCTTGAGGAAATTAAGGAGCAAGAGAAGGCAATTGATCGTATCTACTCTGCCTACGAGAAGGGCGTTTACTCAGACGAGGTATTCGCTGACCGTAAGGATAAAGCTGAAGCTGTTCTGCACCAACTGACCCAAGAGTATGAGTACATACAGAAGGAGTCAGACAATACACAGAACGCACGGAACGAGGACATGCTAGTTACGATCAGGGATGTAAGAGAAGTAATCACAGAAAGCGATGACCCTAAAACGTGCAATAGAGCGTACAAGTCGATCATCCATAGTATCATATGGTCTAGGGAAACAATCGACAGTAAGCCTACGGTAAAGGTAAATTTTCTGTAGGGGTTTAGCACGTCTAAACGGTCAAATTCTGACCTGTTGCTAGTTGGCTCTTTCACCGACATCACACGGCACAGTAATACTGCCAATCAGCCGTGTTGGATTTGGCTTTGCAGCAGGGGGAAGTGATTTTCATCTCGATACTGAAGCGGAGTCTAAGAGCAGCAATAGCAGTGGGAATTCCGCTTCCAAGGCTAACCCGTTCGGAGGCGGTAGCGGCGGAGGCGTATCGATCCGGCCTATCGCATTTCTTGTTGTAGGCAAGCAGGGCGTACACATTGTGCCTCTTGATAATCAAACTCATCTGTTTGAGAAGATCATTGATTCTGCACCTCAGGTCATTGATCAAATTCAGAGCATCTTCCAGAAGAACAATATGGGTTCGGGGATGGCAACGTCCACAGCCCCAACTTACGAAGTGTAATAAACTTAAGTCCCTTCCGAGGCATATGCTTACAGGAGGGGACTTTTTGTTGGACATACTTCCGCCTGTCCATACATAGACTAGTACAAGTTGAATCGAAGGACCCGGAGGGAAGCAAATGAATCTCTTTAAGAAAATAACTATATTGCCTTTGGTATTGTCGTTATTTACCTTACCCATTCCAGCGCATGCTGACCATAAACCTGGTCATGTAGAAGCCCCTATGCTCAGTACCCATGCGCAGACAGCCGCTCTCATTGATGTGACCTCAGGCCGGATTCTTTACAGCAAAGACGGGGAGAAGGAAATGCGAATTGCCAGCCTGACCAAGATCATGACCGCAATTGTAGCGATCGAGCAGGGGGATTTGAAGAGCACGGTTACAGTTAGTAAAAATGCAGTTGGCAAAGAAGGCTCGTCGCTGTACTTGAAACTAGGAGAAAAGATGACGCTTGAGAACATGCTCTTTGGCTTGATGCTTCGTTCAGGCAATGATGCCGCAACGGCTATTGCAGAGCATATCGGAGGTTCGGAGGAAGGCTTTGTATATCTGATGAATAAGAAGGCTGACGAGATCGGACTTGTACATAGCCAGTTTAGAAATCCGCATGGGCTGGATGCAGAAGGGCATTATTCAACGGCTGAGGATATGGCCAAGCTGACCGCTTATGCACTGCATAACGCCGACTTTAAACGCATCGTTGCTACACAGGAACACAAGGCTCCCAACCCCGAAGAATCCTGGGACTATGATTGGCACAACAAAAATAAAATGCTCCGTTTATATGAGGGTGCAGATGGAGTGAAAACCGGCTATACCAAAAAAGCTTTACGTTGTCTTGTAAGCTCGGCGACGCGTAATGGTCAGCAACTGGTTGCCGTAACTTTAAATGATGGGAATGATTGGAACGATCATGCGAATATGCTCGATTACGGCTTTGAGCATTATCCGCTGAACGAGCTGGCAGCGAAGGGGCAGTCCATTCAGCAATATGAATATATTACAGGGAATGCGTTCAAATATCCACTGCTAACGGGAGAGGCCGGGGAGGTTCGAACCAAGCTGGTGCTCTACAATCAACAGTCAGAATCAGGAGCTCGGAGTGAAGCGGCAGATGCCAGTTTCGGGCTGAAGGGGAGGATTGAATTTCTTCTCAATGGTGCGAAGATCGGTGAGGTACCCGTCTATGAAAAAGGCAGCTTCATTCCAAAGGACAAAGCAGCAGAAACCATTGCTCTTCCTTATGATCAGTTAAAAGGGAATTCCCTGTTCGGCTCTCTAAAGAGAGTGTTTGACCAGCTCTTTAATTAGAAGGAGCAAGTGATCGAAGTGGGAGGGATCGCGGATGATTAACCTGATTTGGCTTGCCATGATTGTTATCGGATTTGTATTTGCTGCAGCGAAGGGAAATATTGAGCTTGTCACCCAGGCGGCTTTTGATGGGGCAGCGACGGGAGTTACCGTATGCTTTGGATTGATCAGCGTTCTTGTCTTTTGGATGGGGATGATGAAGATTGCGGAGGATTCCGGTCTGCTGAATAAAGTAGCGAAGCTTCTAGGTCCCATTGTATCCTATCTATTCCCGGATGTTCCTAAGCAGCATCCGGCAATGGGATATATTTTATCCAATATGAGCGCCAATTTGTTTGGACTCGGAAACGCAGCGACACCGATGGGAATTAAAGCGATGCAGCAGCTTCAGGAGCTAAATCCGGACAAAACGACAGCCAGTCCAGCCATGTGTACATTGCTGGCTCTGAATACAGCGAGCATCACCATTATACCAACCACGCTGATTGCGATTCGGCTGAATTACCATTCAGCAAATCCTGCTGAAATTGTAGGCACTACACTGATGGCGACAGCAATTGCTACATTTGCGGCTATCGCAGCCGATCGATATTTCCGAAGCAGAACACCGACACCTAAGGCACCATCACCTCCAAAAAACCGCCTCAATAAGCCGATCATTGAATCATCCTCGAAAGGGTGAGCTTACATGCTGTCCTTTATCAATCTCATTTCGACATGGGCAATACCTGTCATTATTGCCTTTATCCCTGTATATGCCTATTTTAGAAAAGTGCCAGTATACGAATCATTTGTCGATGGGGCAAAGGAAGGCTTCGGCACGGCGATATCTATCATTCCTAGCTTGGTCGCTATGATGGTAGCCATCAGTGTATTTCGGGCATCAGGCGCTCTGGACTTTTTTATAGGGCTTGTAGCACCTCTGTTTCAGTGGATGGGCGTTCCTCCTGAAGTGCTTCCATTGGGTATTCTTAGACCCTTAACAGGGACCGGCTCCCTTGCTTTTACGACAGACCTTATCCAAACGCATGGACCTGACTCTATGATTGGCCGAATCGCTTCCACCATCCAAGGAAGTACCGACACGACACTTTATGTATTAACCGTATATTTTGGGGCAGTCGGAATTCGAAATGGCAGGTATGCGCTTAAGGTTGGATTGTTCTCCGATATCGTTGGATTTGTGGCAGCCATCATGATTTGTCTGCTCGTATTTGGATAAATTCAGCTCAGTAAATGGCCTTCTGAATACATCTCATGCAATGGATGAGAGATTCAGGGGCTATTTTCCTGTTCATGACCTTGTTATTTCTCTGTCTGATGGGTATCATTAATCCCTGAGGTGACTTATTTAAAATGGAGAGATTACAGAAAATTATCGCACAGGCGGGAATTGCTTCCAGACGCAAGAGCGAAGAGCTCATACTGTCCGGCAAAGTAGAAGTGAATGGAGAAGTCGTGACTGAGCTTGGCACGAAGGCAAATCCCGATGAAGATATCATTACGGTGAATGGTAAACCGATTCGAAGTGAGAAGAAGATATACCTGATCATGAATAAACCCAAAGGTGTCATCACAAGTGCTTCAGATCCCGAAGGGAGAAAGATTGTTTCGGATTATCTTAAGGGAATTAAGGAACGCGTTTATCCTGTAGGCCGACTTGATTACGATACAGAAGGGCTTCTATTGCTTACAAATGATGGTGAGTTTGCTCATTTGCTGACACATCCGAAGCACCATGTGCCGAAGACCTATCTGGCGACGGTTAAAGGCGTACCGCACGGTACATCACTGGACAAGCTTCGTGATGGAATTATGCTCGAAGACGGGATGACGTCTCCGGCAGAAGTGGAGTATAAGGATGTAGATACGGAGAAGAACGAAGCTGTTATCCAAATTACAATTCATGAAGGAAGAAACCGTCAGGTCAGACGGATGTTTGAAGCGATCAATCATCCCGTGACTCGATTGAAGCGGATCTCCTTCGGTGGACTGCTGCTGCAGAATTTGAAGCGGGGCTTATATCGTCATCTGACTGCTGAAGAGATCAACAATCTTCTTCAGTCGGCAAAATCCGATCCTTCTAAGAAGAAATCGCGCAGATAACAACAAAATAGCCGGCCAAAAAGACAACGATGAGAAAGAACTAAAGTGCAGATAACCTTGATGCTTTAGTTCTTTTTTTGTATTCATTTCATCGTAACCGTTGCAAGACACATAATTTTCAAAAAACAGACGCAGATTTGTGACAATTTTCGTTATAATTAGGCTAGAAGTTGAATTGGACAAGATTGTCATAAAAGGAGAGTATTTACGATGGGGAGATCAAAGAGAACCGTTCAGGTTGTTATTTTGATATTCATTGTCATTCTAGGTGCTTATGCAATATTCTCTTCAACGGCCAAATCGGATGGCAAACCTGTTGTAGGGGATTCAGTTCCAGATTTCGAGCTGTTAGGCATAGATGAGGCAGTTCACAAGCTGGATCAATTCGAAGGTCAGCCGATGGTCATTAATTTCTGGGGAACCTGGTGTGAGCCTTGTGTTGATGAGATGCCGGCACTGCAGGAGCAGTGGGAGAAATGGAAAGAGCAGGGAGTTGCCTTTATCGGGATCAATGTTGGTGAAGACAAGATGACGGTTAACAATTTTGTGCGCCAAGTTGGAGTTGATTTTCCAATTATGTACGATGAGAAAAAGATCGCGACAAGCCGTTTTGCTGTAGGACCGATGCCCTCCACTTTCTTTGTTTCCAAGGATGGGAAGATCTCTGAAATATTTGAAGGTCAGCTGAATTTAGACACACTCGAGTATCATATCCAGCAACTGGTGAATTCAAACTGAGCAAACAGGGGGATGTGAGACATCATGATTCAAAATACAAAATGTGAATGCGGCCATCAAAATCCAGTAGGAACAGTGCTCTGTGAAGCATGCGGCAAGCCTCAGCATCTGGAGGATCTTGAATCAACCGAACCGCTGGAAATGCGATACGACGGGATAGCCAGACGTTCACAGAAGAGCGATCCGAACATCATTGATCTCGTCTGGAATTTCTTCTCCTCCGTCAAAGTAGCCATATATCTCATTGTAATCACTTTGCTCGGAGCGATGCTGGGCACCATTTATCCGCAGGAAAATGCTTTTATCAATATGGACCCATCTGTTTATTACAAAGAGACATACGGAACAATCGGGCATATTTATTATTTACTTGGCTTGTCTCATACATACGAATCCTGGTGGTTTATCCTGCTGCTGGTCATGATCGGTGCTTCACTGGTTATATGCAGCTTAGACCGGGTACTGCCGCTATACAAGGCATTAAGCAAACAACGTATTCCGAAGCATATTCAATTCTTAACCAGGCAGCGGGTTACATACCAAACTGCGTTTCCAGATGAGGAAGCAGAAGAATGGATTAAGAAAGCGGTTGCGCCGCTCAAAAAGAAAGGTTATCGAGTAAAAACAGACGGCTCTGCATTGCTTGCTGAGAAATATCGATTTAGCCGCTGGGGACCTTATGTCATTCATATTGGTCTGATCATCTTCCTGCTGGCCGTTCTTGCCAGAGGACTGCCTGGATTGCATATGGACGAGCATATTTCATTTCCGCAAGGGGAGATCAAGAATATTCCTGATACCACACTATATCTTGAGAACATTGATTTTAGAGTGGAGTATTATTCGGAGGAAGAAACACCGGAGGAGTTCAGGAATCTTGGCAGGATTGTTCCTAAGCTGTTTGAGACGGAAGCTAAATTGTACGAATGTACTGCGGATTGTACAGATCCGTCCAAGACGCCTCAGCTTGAAGAGGTTAAGCATCATTTTATAAGAGTTAACGACCCGCTGGATTATGAGGGCTTGAAGGCTTACCAATATGACTTTGACCTTACGCCGATCCTTCGCTCCGTATCTCCTGAGGTCATTGATGTTGCATCTGGTACCTCTTACGGCAAGATTCAATTGGATATGCAGAATCCGGAGCAGCATTATGAGGCAGGCCCGTATTCACTAACACTGAAAGAGAAGTATATGGATTTTGGACTAAATGATGAAGGGGTACCGGTCTCTAAGTCACCGAATCCGAACGCGCCGGCCTTTTTATTCGCCATTACTGGTCCTGATCTTCCGGAAGAAGGGATACAGTATTTATATTTTCCACTCGAAATTGATAAGGAACGCTTCCAGCAAAATGTGATTAATGAACGTCTAAACGGTGGCAGTATGCCCCTTGAGCTGAATGTGGATGGGATGGAAAATGTGGATATTATTGAATCGACCTCATATTTGAATATACGAATTGATAAAGCGATGCCGTTTGTATGGGTCGGAGCTTCCATTGTGATGCTTGGTCTAGTTCTCGGATTCTACTGGCAGCATCGGAGAGTATGGATTCGAATAGATAACGGAACTCTCGTGCTTGGTGCACATACGAACAAGAACTGGTTTGGTTTAAGGCGTGAGGTAGCGGATGTGCTTCAGCAGCTGGATATCATCGTTGACGAAAAACTCTTGGATAACGGAGGAAACAAAGCGTGAACAACTTACTCGATCTTAGCAGCAATGCGTTTCTGATCGCATTTTTCTTATATTGTGCTGCGTTTATTGTATATGCAATTGCCATTATGGGCCGTAAATTCAGCAACCGGGATCCAATCGTCCATGTGAAGAAATGGGGTAAAATCGGACTGATTATAACCTCAACTGCACTCGTGGCTCAACTAATCTACTTCTTTACACGTTGGATTGGCGCGGGGCATATTCCGGTGAGTAATATGTATGAGTTTATGTCCTTCTTGTCAATGATGGTCATCATCGCTTTTATTGTCTTATATGCGATATACAAAACACCGCTTCTGGGTCTATTTGCACTTCCGATTACCATTATTCTGATGGCCTATGCAGCCGTATTTCCACAGGAGGTTCAGCCGCTAGTTCCTTCTTTGCAGTCGATTTGGCTCAATATACACGTTACTCTTGCTGCGCTCGGAGAGTCCTTCTTTGCCGTTGGATTTGCGGCAGGTCTTATGTATTTATTGCGGACCGTTAAATTTGACAGTTCTGCGAAATCTGATAAGAAACAGCAAGGATGGGTTGAATTCACGCTGATTGTTATTATTATTGTAATAGGCTTTATCGGTACCGTGTTTGCATTTCGAGCTAGTGGATACGAAGCGGTCTTCACGCAGCAGGCAGCAGCTGACGTTGACACTGGGGGGACCGATAATAGTACAATAGAAAAAGTAATTTATCATATGCCGCCGATTGTGGCACCCTACAATAGTGAAACCGAAAGCTACACTGCATTCCTTGGTATGAAGGAACCATTATTCGAAGCTCCTTCTTGGATGAATGGTGTAAATGCAGGCCGCAAGCTCAATACAGTGATATGGTCAGTTGTTTCTGGTCTTGTTCTATATGGATTGCTGCGACTCGTTGTTCGCAAACCTCTAGGACGAGCAATCAGTCCACATTTAAAAGATATTGATCCGGATGATCTGGATGAGATTAGTTACCGTGCTATAGCGATTGGCTTCCCGATCTTTACGCTCGGAGCACTCATATTTGCTATGATCTGGGCAGAGATTGCATGGGGACGTTTCTGGGGATGGGACCCTAAAGAAGTCTGGGCTTTAATTACATGGCTGTATTATAGTGCTTATCTGCATCTGCGTCTGTCCAAGGGCTGGCAGGGAAGAAATTCAGCGTGGCTTGCAGTGATCGGATTTTTAATTGTAATGTTTACATTAGTTGGCGTGAATTTAATTATCTCAGGTCTCCACTCCTATGCAGGAACAGAATAAACAATCACGGTCCTTTTATATATTGTACATTCAACTAGCGCATACTACGGAGACTGGATTTTGGGAAAGTGGGGCGAATCTTGCTAATGGCAGAACATGAGAACCGAATATTGGTTGTCGATGATGAAGAAAGAATTAGAAGATTGTTGAAAATGTACTTGGAAAAGGAAGGCTATGAGATCGACGAAGCTGAGGATGGAGAAACGGCGCTACATAAGGCGACATCTGAAGATTATGGTTTGATTCTGCTTGATGTCATGCTGCCTGGTATTGACGGAATTGAAGTTTGTACTCGGCTGCGGCAAGCCAAGTCAACTCCGGTACTTATGCTGACAGCAAAGGGTGAAGAAATTAACCGAGTCCAAGGATTTGAAGTCGGAGCAGACGATTATGTGGTCAAGCCCTTCAGTCCCCGGGAAGTGATCTACAGAGTCAAGGCTATTCTTCGCCGTTCATCTGAAACTGCTTATCTATCCAAGGAGAACAACTCGAGCAATAACATCGTGTTTCCACACTTGCTGATTGAGCATGATGCCCATCGGGTTACAGCGAACGGTGAAGAGATTAGCTTAACACCCAAAGAATATGAGCTGCTTCACTATTTGGCCATTTCTCCGGACAAGGTATTCTCACGTGAGGACCTCTTGAAGGATGTTTGGAATTATGAATTTTTCGGAGATCTTCGTACCGTAGATACTCATGTTAAACGTCTGCGCGAAAAATTAAATCGCGTCTCTCCTGAAGCGGCTTCCATGATCACAACGGTGTGGGGCGTGGGCTATAAATTGGAGGTTCCGAAATAAGTGAACTTTTGGAAATCACTCGTTGGAAAACTGTGGTATACGATCATTTTGCTCGTAGCCTGTGTTCTTATGACACTAGGGGTGTTCTTACTTCCCTACATCGACAATAATTTTTCAGCAGATGAATCTGGTGAGATCAAAAGAATGTTTGTTCTCGTGTGTATTGTTGGTTTTAGCTTGACGACGTTTTTTGCGCTGTTTTTGTTTACCAAAATTACTCAGCCTATGCAGAAGCTCATCAAAGCCACCAATGAAATCCGCAAAGGGAACTATGGAACAAGGCTCTCCCTTGTAACGAGTGACGAAATAGGTGAGCTTGCTAATACCTTTAATCATATGGCTGATGAGCTGGAGGATACGATTCGGAATCTGAATCATGAGAAGGAGCGTGTAGCAAGTGTCCTTCGGAGCATGACAGATGCCGTCGTATCCTTCGATGGAGAAGGAAGGCTGATCTCGACCAACCCTCCTGGAGCAAAAGTAATGTCGATATGGCAAGGCATTGACTGGACTGACGCTGATGAGAAGCATGGTTCACAAGCACATTCTTTTTCGAACATTCAGGATGTTCCCCCACCGCTCAGACCTTTATTTTATTCGGTGGTTACTGAAGGTCAGGACCAGAGTGCTGAGCTTCATGTGAAGCAGAGCGTATGGTCGATCCAAATGGCGCCTTTGCACGGCGAGCAAGGAAGCAGAGGAGCAGTCGCGGTGCTTCGAGATGTGACAGAAGAAGCGCATTTGGAAAAAATGCGTAGTGATTTTATTGCAAACATTTCGCATGAGATCCGAACACCTCTCTCCATGATTCAGGGTTACAGCGAGGCTCTGCTCGATGGTATGGCAGCCTCCCCCAAAGAAAGTGAAGAGCTGTTACAGGTTATACAAGATGAATCACTGCGGATGGGCAGGTTGGTTAAGGATTTGCTGGATCTGGCTCGTATGGAAGCTGGACATACGGATATTAATTTGCAAAAAATTGATCTGAATCAAATGCTGGAAAGAGTGTATCGGAAGTTCAGCGTAGCGGCCAAGGAACAAGGACTAATCTTAGATTATACTCATCAGGATGAGAGCCTTGTCCTGGAAGCGGCAGATGAAGACAAGTTGGAGCAAGTATTTACAAATCTGCTTGATAATGCATTCAGACACACACCTTCCGATAAAAGAATTCAAATTATTGCGAAACAGATTAACGCAAGCTTTATTGAAATCCGAATCAAGGATGAAGGTAAAGGCATTCCACGTGATGATCTTCCCTTTATCTTTGAACGCTTCTATAAAGCAGATAAGGCAAGAGTCCGGGACGTAGGCAGAGGTACGGGCCTGGGACTTGCAATTGTTAAACATATTGTTGATGCACACCAAGGGACGATCGAGGTCGACAGTATCCCTGGGGAAGGTACAGAGTTCCGTCTTCTTCTTCCTGTCATGGCAGCCCTGCATCATAATACTTAGATCATCGTAATATTCATTGAAATATGGTATAAGCATCGTAAAAAGCACCCTTAAGGGGTGCTTTTTTTGTTGAACCATAGAGATAAATCTTGTTCATCGTGGAACATTTTATCTTTTGCCGAATATATTCAGAGCAGTATGTGTAGGTAAGTATGGGTTGAATACGTCATAGAATTGATGTAAGGAGGGTGTGAATAATGTCAAAGAAACGCAAACGAGTCAGTATTCGGTCGCTTCTGGGAAGAGGTTCTGACGGTAACTCCTCAAATGACCGGTTTGTCGGAATTTCGATAATGCTGGATGAATTGGAACGATTCAATCAGCTCTTGACCGTTTTACAAAAAACCGCTCCGGCTGCCATATCACAGTCGATTATATTGAATATTTCTGCGCTTCAGCGAACCTTGCGGGATCTTCTGCAATTTGTTAATCATTCTTCATTCCCTGGAGTCGTAAAAGCACACCTGCAGTCCATTCTGGAGCTAACTATTGCCAGTTCAGAAGTAACGCCTTTTGTTAAACTGAACACCATCATTAATATACAAGATTTGTTGGATGACTTATTAGAAGTTACTTTGCTGCTGCTCATCTTACCTGAAGAGAAGGACCGTTTGGTCGGTATTATAAGAGCTACAAGTGTAGCATTAACCATAGCTTCTGAAGGATTAGGAAGCGGTGGGCAAGGCCCTGCTGGACCACCAGGACCACCAGGACCAGCAGGTTCACAAGGTATTCCGGGCCCTGCCGGTCCTGCAGGGCCTCCAGGGTTAACTCAGACGGTTGATTACAATCCAGTAAATTCAGGTTCTTATGGGCCGGGTCAAATTGTTACTTTTGAAGGAAGCTCATATATAGTAAAAACAGCGAATCCAGCAGGTATACCAGGAATTTCACCTGATTTTACGCTTCTCGTAAGTGTTGGTCAAACCGGTGCAACTGGAGCTACAGGAGCCACAGGAGTCACGGGAGCCACAGGAGTAGGGTTAAGTGGAGTAGTAGCATTTGATCCGCTTGCGGCGCCAGGCTATCCCGCAGGACAGGTGGTTACGTACCTTGGCAGTACGTATATAACGAATGTGGCAGCACCAAGCGGCACGCCAGGCACGTCCCCAGATTACACGCTGCTTGCAGGAGCTGGGGTAACGGGCAGTACTGGTGCGACCGGAGCAGGTGTGACGGGAGCGACAGGTTCGCCAGGAGTCACGGGAGCCACAGGAGTAGGGTTAAGTGGAGTAGTAGCATTTGATCCGCTGGCGGCGCCAGGCTATCCCGCAGGACAGGTGGTTACGTACCTTGGCAGTACGTATATAACGAATGTGGCAGCACCAAGCGGCACGCCAGGCACGTCCCCAGACTATACGCTGCTTGCAGGAGCTGGGGTAACGGGCAGTACAGGTGCGACCGGAACAGGTGTGACGGGAGAGACGGGTGCAACAGGAACAGTAGGAGTAACCGGAAGTACCGGAGCCACAGGGATCACAGGTCAGACAGGAGCCACCGGAGAGACGGGTGCAACAGGAACAGCAGGAGTGACAGGAAGTACCGGAGCTACGGGAATCACAGGTCCGACAGGCGCGACCGGAGAGACGGGCGCAACAGGAACAACGGGAGTGACGGGAAGTACCGGAGCTACGGGAATCACGGGTCTGACAGGCGCGACGGGAGAGACGGGTGCAACAGGAACAGCAGGAGTCACCGGAAGTACCGGAGCAACAGGAATTACAGGTGTGACAGGAGCCACCGGAGAGACAGGCGCAACAGGAACAACGGGAGTGACGGGAAGTACCGGAGCTACGGGGATCACGGGTCTGACAGGTGCAACAGGAACAACAGGAGTGACAGGAAGTACCGGAGCTACGGGAATCACAGGTCCGACAGGCGCGACCGGAGAGACGGGTGCAACAGGAACAACGGGAGTGACAGGAAGTACCGGAGCAACAGGAATTACAGGTCCAACAGGAGCCACTGGAGAGACAGGTGCAACTGGAACAACGGGAGTGACAGGAAGTACCGGAGCTACGGGAATCACAGGTCCGATAGGAGCCACCGGAGAGACGGGTGCAACAGGAACAGTAGGAGTCACCGGAAGTACCGGAGCTACGGGGATCACGGGTCTGACCGGCGCGACCGGAGAGACAGGCGCAACAGGAACAACGGGAGTGACAGGAAGTACCGGAGTCACGGGAACCACTGGACTAACAGGAGCCACTGGAGAGACGGGTGCAACAGGAACAACGGGAGTGACAGGAAGTACCGGAGCAACGGGTATCACGGGTCTGACAGGCGCGACCGGAGAGACAGGCGCAACAGGAACAGCAGGAATGACGGGAAGTACCGGAGCCACGGGAACCACTGGACTAACAGGGGCGACAGGTGCAACAGGAACCACTGGCTTAACGGGTACAACTGGGGCAACAGGTCTGACGGGAGCAACAGGAATTACAGGGGCTACGGGGACGATCGTAGGAACTGATGGGTTCTCCGCGTTTCTTCCTGCGGTGTCTACTTCGACTAGTACTCAATTGACAGGATGGACAGTCACTGCCCCTTATTACGATAGTGCGACATTTAATGAAGCTACAGGGAACTTTACAGTTCCGACAACAGGCCGTTATACGATTAATGCGACCATCAATTATTCTACTACCGCAGCACTCTCTATTTCCTTAGGAGCAGGAGTTAATCCCGCATTTGTTGTGCAAAGAACCTCGCCAACAACGACACCATTGATAAGTGGATTATTCCCTGTTCTCAACGTTAACGTGGCCTTAGTTCTTACTTTAAGAGCCATTCTCGGAAATGGAACGGTCACACTAACAGGGGATGTACAGCTCACGGCAGGTGACGTTATAGGGCTCTTCTACGCAGCTAATGGCTTAACTGTTGCTTTGGATCTTGGTGGAGCGGGTACTCCAGGGATTGTGTGGTCCATCCACCGTATTTCATAACATCCTATAAGTATAGGTACCTCCATTTCAAAAAAAAGAGCTGGCCGAATGGCCAGCTCTCTTCATGCTTCATCTGTAACTATGATAGCTTAGTCTTATTTTTTGAGAATAATTTCTTTGGCAGAGTTCAGCTCAGGCAACTGAGTGAGCTTCTCAAGGACTTCCTTAGGAACTTCCTTGTCGACAGTCAGGATCATGATAGCTGCTCCACCCACAATTTTCCGTCCTACCTGCATGGATGCGATATTAACATCGTTCTCGCCAAGCAGAGTACCAACGCGGCCGATAATACCCGGTTTATCGTTATGTGAGATGAAGATCTGATGCTCTTCCGGTGCAAAGTCGACAGGGAAATGATCAAGTCTTACGATCCGCTCGCCGTATCCCGCAAGTAAGGTTCCAGCAATACGACGTTCTTGTTCCTTCTGATTTTTGAGCGTTACGGTAATCAGATTAGTAAATCCTTTTGTACGAGGTGCTTGAGATACGACTACATTAATCTCCCGAGTCTTGGCAAGATGCAGGGAGTTAACGATATTCGCCTCGCTTCCAAGATGGCGTTCAAGAATCCCCTTCAAAATGTAACGCGTCAACTGCTGAGTGTCCACCTCAGACAATTCTCCTGCATAATCAACATGGATCTCTTGAACAGCTTCATTAGAGATTTGAGCAGCAAAACTACCCAGAGTTTCACCCAGTTTGAAATAAGGCTGGATTACATTCATGACACTTGCTGCAACAGGAGGCATATTTACCGCGTTTTTGAACGGTTCGTTACGCAAGATATGAAGCACCTGCTCCGATACGTCAATTGCTACATTTTCCTGCGCCTCAACAGTGGATGCACCAAGATGCGGAGTTACAATAATTTTAGGATGAGTCAAGAACGGATGATCCGCTTGAGGGGGCTCACTTTCGAATACGTCAAAAGCAGCTCCTGCCACGATTCCTTCGTCAACCGCCTCAACGAGTGCCATTTCATCAATGATCCCACCGCGTGCACAGTTAATAATTCGCATACCTCTTTTCATAACCTCGAATTGAGGACGCGCAATCATATGCTTGGTCTCAGGTGTCAGTGGTGTATGCACCGTCATAAAGTCGGCCTGACGCACAATTTCATCCACGCTAGCAAGAGTGATTCCCATCTTCTCAGCACGTTCTTGAGTAAGGAATGGGTCATAGCCCAGAATGTTCATACCGAATGCTTTGGCTCTCTTCGCGACCTCACTTCCGATTCGGCCCATACCGAGTACGCCAAGCGTCTTGTTTCTTAGTTCAACGCCAAGGAAGGTTTTGCGATCCCAGGTCCCGTTAATGGTCTTGGCATAAGCTTGAGGAATATGTCTGGCCAAAGCCATCATCATGGCAAAAGTGTGTTCACAAGTGGTAATCGTATTACCGTCAGGTGCATTAATAACGATAATACCTCTCTCTGTAGCAGCTTCCAAATCAATGTTATCGACCCCTACACCTGCACGCCCAACAACCTTCAGGCGACTTCCTGCCTGCATAATCTTACGCGTTACTTTAGTCTGACTGCGGACCAGAAGCGCATCATAATCACCGATAATTTGTACAAGCTCCTCTTCGCTAAGTCCCGTTTTCTTGTCAACACTTACATCTTCAGCATCCACCAGCTGCTGAATTCCCAAATCACTGATCGGATCAGATACCAATACTTTTAACATGAATCTCTTCCTCCTTGATCATTGTAACTAATATAGATTAAGAAGCGGCGCTCTAATATAACATTTGAGCAGGGCCATTTCATAAACTCGGTAAAATAGTAATGCGTCGCAGTAATAGAGTGTGATGCTGTAAGGATTTGTACTTCGTGAAAATAATCTGAATACACAAAAAAACTCCCAATCCTCATACTATCTCCATAGTAAGGGACGAGAGTTGTCGTGGTACCACCCTAATTCGCGATTGCTCTCACAAGCAAAAGCCTCAATGGTCATTTATACATGACCGGATTCTTAACGGGAATCATTCGATTGCACCTACTTAACGTTCAATGCAATAACTCAGGAGTGCTAAAGGTTCTCCGATTAATTACCGATTTCCACCTGCCATCGGCTCTCTGTTATATTACCCGGACCTTCTCTCCGTCTTCGTATTTCGTATTCATATTGAATTTTTTCATAATGTATCATGGGTTACATCACCATGTCAATAGTTGACCCACTAAACAAGATGAACGTCGTTAAACGTCGATTTGCCTCTTGTATAGACAGCTCTTTGGATGTGTTTCTTGAATCTCTCATCTATTTTGGCTATCATTTAATTAGACTACTATTGTTCAGTATACAATTTTTAGAATAGGAGTAAGAAGAGGCGATAATGAAGAAACAACAGCGCAGGAAATTTAAGTTGCAAAGGATAGAGCCTCATCAACTGACAGATCGCCTTTTGCTTATCAACTTGTATTTGACTCAGGGACTTACCCTGATCATCGGACTGGTATGGATTTTTTTTCAGCAGCGAAACCCGCTTGATCTCCTTGCACTGCCGGATGGATGGAGCTTTGTCATATACGGCTTAGGTCTTGCTGCGGTTATGCTCATCATTGATTTTCTCTTATCATCCTTCATGCCCGAGGACAGCATGGATGATGGTGGAATTAATAACATGCTGTTTCAGAACAGGCCGATCTGGCATATTGTATGTATAGCGGCTATTGTCTCTGTCTGTGAGGAATTATTGTTCAGAGGAGCAATTCAGCATGCCTTTGGTCCCTATTGGACAAGCATTATTTTTGCATTGATTCACTTCAGATACCTTAATCATTGGCTCCCAACCGGTTGGGTATTCTTGTCAAGTTATGGTTTGGGATACATCTATGAGCAATCCGGAACACTATGGGCCCCAATACTGTGCCATTTCTTAATCGATTTGATATCCGGACTCGCCATTCGTTTTCGGAGGGGAAAATGACTAATCAACTTAGCAGGGCGGAAACATACGGCCATCGTAAAAAGAGAGAAACCAAGCAGCGAAGCAAGAAGGATCATCATCAGCCTAATAAACCGACTCGCAGTAATAACACGGCAAAGAGCGCACAGCACAACTTATCAAAGAAGGTAGCTTCTGCTCCTGCTACATTATCAAGAGTGCAGAAGAAACAGCAGCCTAATACAAAAAAATCATCGCAAAAAATACAGGAAGCAGAAACTCTTCCTACAAGATCTGACTTATTTCCTTCACAGCGAATACGTCTAAGCAAATGGTTTGTTAATTCGCTTATTATCATATTTATATTGCTCACTGGAGCCCTTGTGTATTGGGGAATCATAGGCGCACCGCCGCTTCGAACGTTGCTATGACTTATAAAGTTTTAATCATTTGGAGAACTTCCTGTATTTAATACGCATGAGTTTGTCGACATAAGCGAACAATAGATGTGCATTAATCATACAAGGAGGTTTTTATCAATATGAGAACATCTTCTTTTCTGCTCGGTATAACACTGGGTGCTGTCGCAAGCTCGCTGCTCGCTAGAAATGTACACATGCCTACATCAGGGGATGCCCGCAGAATGCTGAACAACACGAAGGAAAAGATGATGGACATGACCTTTCCTGGTATGGAAAGCATGCTGAGCAAAGCAGGAATTGACTCACATGTCATTGATGCAAAAAGCACAGTTGTCAAACATCAGGTTTCACCGAAAGAAAGAGAAGAGAACATGAACTTGATCAAATCCTTTATTCGATCAAACCCAGATGTCAAAAAAGAAGTCGAGCAAGTGCTTAAAGAATCACACACGGTGATTCCAGGCGTGTAAAAAAGCAAGGGATTTGACATGGAATCATTACAGATCCTTTTTTAAAAGGGCTGCTAATGATTCTTTTTTTATCATTTTTATTGCGTGCAATTGTGGGTATAAAATGATAACATACTTACATAATCCATTTTCAGCACACAACACGAAATAGCAACATATTTTATTTATAACACATGCATGATACAAGGGGAGGATCCTGTATGAAAATAGAACGCTTAAGCCACGATAAGATACGGATTTTCCTTACTTTTGACGATTTAAGCGAGCGAGGCATCCAAAAGGAAGATATGTGGCAAGAGGAGCCTAAAGTTCACGAACTGTTTACAGAAATGATGGATCAAGCATATACAGAACTTGGATTTGATGCTACAGGCCCACTAGCTGTTGAGGTTTTTGCTTTGCCTGCTCAAGGAATGGTCGTTATTGTGACCAGAGGGAAATATGATCGCGAACGTTATGGCGCAGGGCATGAGGATGACATCGCGGATGAAATTTACGAAATGGAAGTGACACTGGAACAGAGCGATTCGGTCATGTACACTTTCAAGGATTTTGAAGTTCTGATTGAAGCAGCTCATATGCTTCGCAATAAAGTGACTGGAGCCGGTCGGTTGTATCATTATCAAGACAAATGGTTCCTGCACCTTGAACCGGATGAAGTTGATACAGAGCAGCACGGTGCGTTAATTGCTCTGCTTGCTGAATTTGGAGAAGGAAGCTCGGTGACGACGGCAGTCCTTCAGGAATATGGAAAGCTGGTAATGGCGGAGAATGCGGTCGCCACAATTTGTGAGCATTTTAAACGTCATGACGCATAATAAATAAATGTTAAGGAAAACAATTTGGAGGGATGAACGGTGCTTCTGTTTTCGGTCTTAACCGCAGCAATTGCTCCGGGACTCGCCTTGCTGACCTATTTCTATCTCAAAGACCGTTACGATGCAGAGCCGCTTCATGTCGTTATTCGGATGTTTTTTTTCGGTATGCTGACCGTATTCCCAATTATGATTATCCAGCGGGGACTTGAACTATGGCTTGGTCATAATCCATACCTTCATGCTGGGCTCATCTCAGCGGGTGTGGAAGAAGTGATTAAATGGCTCGTTATGTTTCATTTCATTTATCACCACACTGCGTTTGACGAACCCTATGATGGCATCCTTTATGCAGTAGCCATATCACTTGGATTTGCTACAGTAGAGAATGTATTGTATTCATGGGCTGGAAATGCCTCATTTGGACTTATGCTGTTTCGTGCTCTATTACCGGTCTCGGGACATGCGATGTTCGGCGTTATTATGGGGTACTACACAGGCAGAGCCAAGTTCTCTGACTCCCAGAAACTTAGGAACAAATTCCTCGCCATGTCTCTCATCTTGCCAATATTCTGGCATGCAATATATGACATTGTGCTGAATAAGGGTGGAGGCTGGTATTGGTCTATTCTTCCCATTATGGTCATTCTCTGGTATGGAGGGATGGGCAAGGTTTACCGGGCGAATAATCGCTCTCCGTTTCGATTCGTTAAGCGAGAAGAAGAGGTTAATCTGTAATTTATATGGACACACTTGTTGTATTCAAGCAGTTTTCAAGCTGCTTACAACGAGTGTGTTTTTTTGTTGTCTACAATGAATTTAAATGTGAAGAGGAAGGTGGCTTATTAATGAGAGTGAAGGTAAGGATCCGCTGCAAGCAGTGCGGCGAAAGATTTGTGCTCCGGGGAAAGAAGGAACGTGGAAAGATCGAGACCGGCTTCAAGCAATGCATTTGTGATAATCGAGATCGGTTTGAGATTGAAGAGGACGTAATTTGAATTTTAAGTACGATGATGAATAAGCTTCCTTTCTTCTTGTCACAATAAGGTCATCTTACCTGAAGGAAGGAGTAACGATTAAGATGTACAGACGAATAAGCTCGGTTCTGTTTCCTATTGTGACAGTGCTGCTCATAGGTGCTATCATCTGGGGATATCAGCTAAACCAGCAAAAGAACAGCGTCATGGTTCAATCCGAGAATCATTATCAAAGAGCGTTTCACGACTTATCCTATAATATGGACCGGATTCACTCCGAGCTGGGGAATACACTTGCGGTCAGCTCTGCATCTGAAGGGATGCACCGAAAGGGGCTTATGAATGTTTGGAGGCTGAGCAGTGAGGCGCAGAACGAGATCGCGCAGCTTCCAATCAGAACACTTCCATTTACGGAAACTGAGGAGCTGCTATCACGCATTTCCAAGTTTGCTTACCAAGCATCGATTCGTGATTTAACGAAAAATCCGTTGACGGATGAAGAGAAAAAGAACTTGCAAACCTTGTACAAAAATACGGAAGAGATTAACAAAGATCTGGATAATGTACAAATGAGCGTACTCAATGATCATCTGAAGTGGTCGGATGCTGAAATGGCGATGACGAGTGATAAAGAAGTGAAAAATGGAATTGTGGATGGCTTCCGCTCCGTCAATAAAAAAGTCGGGGAATATCCGCCGCTTGAATGGGGGCCTTCGGTATCGAGCTTGTATGAACAGCGCCAGGTTCGCAAATTGAACGGTGTACCAGTTACCACTGCCGATGTTAAACGCAAAGCACAAAAATTCGCTGACCTGAATCAAGAAGAGATTCAAGTGACGGAGAACGGAAAGGGAACAGATCACAGATCTTATACCGCTTCGGCCGTTCATCCGAACGGACATAAAGTAAGTATGGATTTTACTGCTGACGGTGGTTTGCTTATTTCTTACAATGATGAGAGAGAAGTGGGTCCGAAGAAAGTCGACCGAGAAACGGCAATGAATAAGGCAGATCAATTTCTGGTGAAGAAGGGCTATCGCGAGATGGAGGCGGTTGCTTACAATGAATACGATAATCTCGGGAATTTCACCTATGTTCGTCAGCATGAGGATGTACTTGTGTATCCCGAAAAAATTACGGTGCGTGTAGCTCTTGATAATGGTGAGGTCATCGGCCTACAGGCGACAGAGTTTCTGAATGAACACCAAGAAGATCGGAAATTTGACGCACCGAAAATGAAAATGAAGGATGCCAAAGCGAAGCTGAATCCTGACTTCAAAGTCAGCATGGTTCGTAAGGCGCTCATTAAAAATGAGTTCAGCGATGAAGTGATGTGCTATCAGTTTGTAGGCAAAATTAATGGTTCGCAGTATCGGATCTATCTGAACAGCGATACAGGTATAGAAGAAGCGGTAGAGGTTGTGCCAGGACAAACCAACCGTTTATAGTGTTACTAAGGTAAGCTTCTCTCTTGATAAGAGAGGAGCTTATTTGCATATACGTATGATCTTCATCACATGGTATAATATCCCTTAGTGTTATGAATAAGCTCTAAGGTGGAGATTGGCATTGAATCCGAAAGTAAATGAAGTTTTATATGTTCAAATTCCTTCAACAGAGGACAAAGAGAAGAAGCTGGAATACAAGTCAAGAGTAGCCGAGGTTGAAGAAGATTCGATTAGTATAGAAGTGCCCATGCTTGAGGGTAAGTATTTGCACCGATTGAGACTAGGAGATGAACTGGCGGCTAGTTTTGTGTCGGAAGGCGGAGTTAAGCATTTTTTTAATACATATGTCACAGGATTTAAAGAGGATGTTATTCGACTAATCAAGATACGCAGACCTTCTAAAGATGAAATATCTCAAGTTCAGCGCCGCAATTATTTACGCGTTCAGGCGAAGCTGGAGCTCGCTGTCAAATTCAAGCATGACTTCACAAGATTCTTAGCCTATACAGATGATGTAAGCGGGGGAGGACTTTCATTCTTTGAACACAACAGTTACAGTTTGGAACAAGGACAGAGCCTGTCGTGCTGGTTATTGCTTCCCTACAAAAATGGTGAGATTGAGCATGTCCCCTTTGAAGCTTCTGTCGTAAGAATTCAAGAGCTGGAAAGCGGAAGACGCTTAGTTATGTTAGAGTTTATAAGTATCACAGATATGGAGCGCCAAAAAGTAATTAAATACTGTTTTGAGCGTCAGTTGGATTTTCGCGGAAGATAAAAGAAGCCACAGAACAGAATAAGCTAGTCTCTCCCAGGGCATAATTTACCAAACTCTAAGTCGGAGGGACTGCAGATGAGCCGCGATCAGGAAGCAAGTCAGGAATATGAGAAGTTGTTCGCCGAATTCAGCAACAAAATAGAGCATGTTATCAAGCGGATCATAATCGGCCTAATAACCCTGCTGGTTATTATTCAAATACTGCTCCATATACCCGGGCTTGCCCCTTTATTATCCCCTGTATTCAACATGGAAGGAATTCCTCTTCAGCCCGCTTTACGATCTGAAATTAGGGGTAATGAAGAGTGAACGCTTTTGCATCAGCGTAGGTTGTGTGGTATAATTTTCACGTCGCAGGCAATGCCTGCTTTTTTCTTGAGGCTTAAGTTTGAGGAGGAATGGCCCGTTGACAAGCCAGAAAGCAGCAGAGAACGGGAAGTTGAATGTGGCTATTGACGGTCCGGCAGGTGCGGGAAAGAGCACAGTGGCCAGACGTGTGGCGAGTGAACTCTCATACATATACGTAGATACCGGAGCCATGTATCGAGCGGTTACCTACTATATGCTTCGCCATGAAATTGAACCGGAAGATGTAGATTCAGTTCTTAAGCACTTACGGGAGCTCAGCATAGAGCTTGTCCCGGATGCGAATGGGCAGAAAGTACTCCTTAACGGTGAAGATGTGTCGGGACCTATACGATCAAGAGAAGTAACCGGGATTGTGTCTCTATATTCTCAGATTGAAGATTTGAGAGCACATCTTGTTGAACTGCAGAGAGTTATGGCGCTCCGTAAAGGAGTGGTTATGGATGGCAGAGATATTGGTACTACCGTGTTGCCAGATGCAGAAGTGAAGATTTTTATGACTGCCAGCGTTAAGGAACGTGCACTTCGGAGGTTCAATGAATTGGAGAAGACCGATGACCTGACATTGGAACAGCTTGAATCAGATATTGCTGCTCGGGACAAGCTTGACCAGGAACGGGAGATTTCTCCACTCCGTCAAGCAGATGATGCCATCGTACTAGATACGACTTCGATGAGTATTGATGAAGTTGTTGAGCATATTGTGTCACGCTGTTACGAAGTCGGGAGAGAGGTCGATTTATGATTTATTCAATCGGTCGGGGTTTGCTGAGATTCATTTATACAGTATTATTCCGTTTAGAAGCTGTAGGAAGAGAAAATATTCCCCGTGACGGTGGAGTGGTGTTATGCTGTAATCACATCAGTAATTACGATCCGCCTACACTTGGGATTAAGATTGAACGCAAGGTAAGGTTTATGGCGAAGAGCGAGCTTTTTGATATTCCGGTCCTTGGCCCTGTCCTGAAGGCTGTTGGTGCTTTTCCTGTAAAGCGGGGAGGCGTCAGCAAGGAATCGATCAAGACGGCCCTTAACATACTGCGAGACGGACAAGTGCTCGGTATTTTTCCACAAGGCAGCCGCAACAACGATGGAGGAATTGGCAAGAAGGGGGCAGCGAGCTTCGCTTTGCGCAGCGGCTCAGCAGTGGTGCCGGCGGCAATCATCGGTGAATATAAGCTGTTCCGCAAGATGAAAATTGTCTATGGCAAGCCTGTAAATCTTGATGAGTTTAAAGATGATCCTTCAGGTGATGCGCTTGAAAGGGCTACAGAGAAGATTATGTCCAAGATTGACGAGATGACCAAGACGGGAGTACCTTCTCAGCCATAATAAACGCAGATGCATGATTCATTATATTTTATGGAAAGCTACGATTAACAGGTTTATGCAGTAATGTTTTGAACTCTGCCTTGGCAGGTTTAAATAAATGGGGTTTTTGAATTGAGGAGGGTATTGATATGTCGGAAGAGATTAAAAATCAAGAAGTAACAGAAGCAGCAACCCAAGATGAGCTGGATTCATTCGTATCTTTGAAAAAAGGGGATACTGTTAAAGGAACCATTGTCAAATTGGAGGATAACCAGGCTTATGTAAGCATTGGATATAAATATGACGGTGTGATTCCAGTTCGCGAGCTTTCTTCCCTGCAAGTGGACAACATTGGCGATGCTGTACAAGTAGGCCAAGAGGTAGAGTGCAAGGTAGTAAGCATCGATGATGAAAAAGAAAGACTGGTTCTTTCCAAACGCGCTATCGACAGCGAAAATGCTTGGGAGCAGCTTGAGAAACATTTCGAATCTGGTGAAGTATTTGAAGTTACCGTTTCTGATGTTGTAAAAGGCGGCGTGGTAGCAGACGTAGGCGTACGCGGATTTATCCCTGCTTCTATGGTAGAACGCCATTTCGTTGAAGATTTCAGCGACTACAAAGGACGTACACTTCGCGTTAAAGTTAAAGAGCTTGATCGTGAAGCGAATAAAGTCATTCTTTCTCAAAAAGATGTACTGGAAGCTGAGTTCGAAGCGAACAAACAAAAAGTGATCGCTGAGCTGAAAGAAGGCCAAGAAATCGAAGGAACCGTACAGCGTTTGACTCAATTCGGCGCATTTGTTGATGTAGGCGGCGTTGATGGTCTGGTTCACGTTTCCGAGATTGCTTGGAATCATGTGGATAAACCAGCTGATGTCCTTTCCGAAGGCGATAAAGTCAATGTTAAGGTTCTGAAAGTGGATCCTGAGAAAGGCAAGATCAGCCTTAGTATCAAGGCAGCTCAACCGGGTCCATGGGAAACGGCTTCTACGCAATTTAACACGGGTGACATCGTGTCTGGTGTTGTTAAACGTCTCGTGCAATTCGGTGCGTTTGTAGAGATCGCTCCAGGTGTAGAGGGTCTTGTTCATATTTCCCAGATCTCTCATAAGCATATCGGGACTCCAAATGAAGTGCTAAAAGAAGGTCAAGAAGTGCAAGTGAAAATTTTGGAACTCAGCACTGCTGAACAGCGTGCTAGCCTGAGCATCAAGGAGACAGAAGAAGCTCCGGCTCCAGCTGCTCGGGCAGAGAAGTCCAAAAATGCACCTCGTGAGGAAATCGACAACCCTAACGTTTCATTGAGCAACCAAGGACTTAGCATTACACTTGGTGAGCGTTTTGGCGACAAGCTTAGCAAATTTAAATGATCATCACTTTAACATAAGATTTATATCTGGCAGTGTATAGTGGCTAATGGAATTGGCGAACCCTCCGGGGTTCGCCGATTGTCGTTCGAAACGTGTTTTTTAGGATAACAAGGTCACAAAATATATACGTTTTGTTTTTGAATCTTTAGTTCTATGTATATAAATGAACTATTTTTTGCTATGATATGAGCGTAAGATGTGACAGGAGGAGTGTATTTATGGCAAGACCCGTTGTGGCTATAGTTGGGCGACCGAATGTGGGGAAGTCAACAATCTTTAACCGTATCATCGGCGACCGGCTGGCCATTGTGGAAGACAAGCCGGGCATCACCCGTGATCGGCTATATGGTGTTGCAGAATGGAACGGCAAGCCTTTCAGCGTCATCGATACCGGAGGTATTGAAATTGACGGTGAGGATGTTATTATCAAATCCATCCGTATGCAGGCTGAACTCGCCATCGAAGAAGCGGATGTTATTGTATTTATGTGTGACGCGAAGACAGGTGTTACGCAATCAGATGAAGAAGTAGCTCAAATGCTGTATCGCTCAGGCAAGCCGGTAATTGTAGCTGTTAACAAAGTGGATAATATCGGTCGAAGCGATCTGATTTATGAGTTCTACTCTTTAGGTTTCGGGGATCCAATTGGTGTATCAGGAAGTCATGGTACCGGGATTGGCGACCTGCTGGACGCCATTACGAACAATCTGCCTGAACTTGAAGAGGACCAATATGATGAGGATGTTATTCGGGTTGCTCTGATTGGACGTCCGAATGTAGGAAAATCCTCATTGGTTAATGCGATTTTGGGCGAGGAACGAGTGATTGTCAGTGACATTGCGGGTACGACCCGGGATGCCATCGATACTCCGTTTGAAAAAGATGGACAACGTTATGTATTAATTGATACGGCGGGTATGCGTAAACGCGGTAAGGTATATGAAACGACCGAGAAATACAGCGTAATGCGTGCGATGCGTGCGATTGAACGAGCAGATGTTGTTCTCATCGTGATTAATGGTGAAGAAGGCATTATCGAGCAGGACAAGCATATTGCAGGGTATGCGTATGAGGCGGGTAAAGCCTCCTTGTTTGTTGTGAACAAATGGGATGTTGTAGACAAGGATGACAAAACAATGCATGAGTTTGAGAAGAAGATCCGTGATCATTTCCTATTCATGACGTATGCTCCTATCGTATTTTTGTCTGCAAAAACGAAACAGCGTTTACAAAAATTGCTTCCTGTTGTGCAGCATGTATCTCAGCAGCATGTTATGCGTGTACAAACACATCTGCTTAACGATGTTGTATCCGATGCAGTTGCAATTAATCCGCCACCAACGGATAAAGGAAGAAGGCTGCGGATTAATTATGTAACACAAGTAGCCGTCAAGCCTCCGACAATCGTTGTATTCGTGAATGATCCAGAATTAATGCATTTCTCATATGAGCGCTACTTGGAGAACAAAATTCGTGCTGCCTTTAATTTTGAAGGTACACCGATCAGAATATTTACTCGGCGCAAGTCTGATGAGAGTTAGGAGAGAATCAATGTGGTTTGGTCAATCACAGCTGTAATCGTCAGCTATCTTCTGGGATCGGTAAGCTTTAGCTTTTTATTTGGCAAGCTGATGAAGGGTATTGATATTCGGGATCATGGAAGTGGAAATGCAGGTGCCACGAATACGCTGAGAACGCTTGGCAAAGGGCCGGCCATACTTGTACTGGCCCTCGATATTGCCAAGGGGATTGCAGCCGTATGGATCGGTAAATGGCTGGGAGGCGATTCGGCCTGGGTTCCCGCACTTTCCGGTATCAGTGCCATTATAGGTCATAACTGGCCCGTATTCTTCCGATTTCGTGGTGGAAAGGGGATCGCGACCGCTATTGGTGTATTAGCGACCCTCTGTTTTCTGCCTGCTTTGTATGCAGGAATTATCGCGATTCTATCGATTTTCATCACAAGATATGTATCGCTCGGCTCTTTAATATTCGTCTTTTTGACGCCATTATTTTTGCTTATTCTTCTATATCCATGGCCTCTCTTTTGGTCAAGCTTAATCATTTGTATCTTTGCATTTTGGAGACATCGTACAAATATTACGAAGTTGATTCAGGGTAAGGAGAATAAGTTAGGATCGAGTTCTTCGAAGGGAGGAAACCGGGTTGTCTAAAAAAGTAACGCTCTTGGTAGCTGGAAGCTGGGGAACTGCACTTGCAAGCGTGCTCGCTGACAATGGACATGATGTATTTGTGTGGACGAGAAGTGAACAGCAGGCGGCAGAAATTAATCTGCAGCACACAAACAGCCGTTACCTGCCCGGCATCACTCTGTCAGATCGTATTGTAGCCTCCAGTGACATGGAAGAAGCCGTAAAGGGCACGAGCGCTATAATTATTGTGGCTCCTTCTTCTGCGATGCGGACTGTGGTTCAGCAATTGAAACCGCACTATACTAAGGGTACGCTCATAATTCATGCAACCAAGGGTTTTGAGCTTCCCAGCTTAAAAAGGATGTCCGCAGTAATAGCGGAAGAATTGGATTCCGCCGAAGGCGATATTGTTGTCTTGTCAGGGCCAAGTCATGCCGAAGAAGTGGTGAAACGGAATCCTACAACGATTGTTGTGGCGGCATTAAACGATGAGAAGGCAAACTATGCAAGAGATCTATTCATGAATGTTAACTTCAGGGTCTATACCAACCGGGATCAAGTGGGTGTTGAACTGGCTGGAGCACTTAAGAACATCATTGCTCTCGGTGCAGGAATGTCGGATGGGCTTGGCTTTGGAGATAATGCTAAAGCGGCGATTATAACGAGAGGGCTTGCCGAGATTTCGAGAGTCGGTGTCCAAATGGGAGCGAATCCGCTCACCTTCTCTGGACTCGCGGGTGTTGGGGATCTTGTCGTAACTGCGACGAGTAAACATAGCCGGAACTGGCGGGCTGGATATGCGCTCGGTCAGGGCAAACCGCTGAATGAAGTGCTTGAAGCAATGGGGATGGTGGTGGAAGGTATCCGTACTACGGAGGCCGCTCACGCCATATCGATCAAATTCAATGTACAGATGCCGATTGCCGATCAGCTCTATCAAGTGCTGTTCACAGGCAAGGACAGTCGTACGGCAGTAGAAGCACTTATGGGTCGAGATCCGAAGACGGAGATGGAAGTTATGAAGCTTGAGACCTGGGAGCAATGGCATAAATAAAGAATTTAAGCTCGCTCGTTCTCATCGTAGGCTGGAGCCCTAGAATTGTGGAGTCCATCACCTTTCCCTAAGACAGCTCATATGATATTGTGAGTTTTTGTCTTGAGGAGGGGAATAAATGGGAGATTTTTCTAAGGATGCTTTGGATGCGATTAACAAGAAGACCGGTAAGAAAATATCCGAAGGGGCCGTCAAAAAATTGGCCAACACGGTTAAGCCTTCTACAATGCAAAATGAAGCACAGCTGCGGACATTAATCAAGCAGGTCTCTGCCATGGCCAATATACCGGTCAGTGAAGAAACGATTAAAGAAATCGTAAATGCTGTCAAAAAGAGCGGTATGAATCCAAGCAACATGGAAGCAATCATGAAAATGATGATGAAAAAGAAATAAGGTCTGATCTAGAACAAAGAGCGAGGCAGCAGCCTGTGATCTTTGTTCTTTTTTTCTTTTATTTGGAAGTTCAGTACTGTTTTTCATGATATAATAGGTCATGTTTATGGACAAACGTACCTAAAATAATGTTGCAGCGAAAGGGAGCAAATCATGAGTGCAATGGATAAAATGTGGCTTTCCATTATCGCAATTTTGATTATGGGAGTGTCTGTTTTTCTCATTACTTTTGCCAGAGCCAAAACTAAGGGTATAATAAAAGGGATTTTATCCGTCATTGCTTTTATTATCATGTTAGTTGGTTTCTTCAGCGGCGTAGTGTCAATCATGTAGCAACGATGAATGATATTGATGAATCCCTGCTATAACATATATGCGGCGAGCTTACTGAAGCATCAAGATATATACTTAAAGGATAAAAGGGAAGGTGAGCCGATTGGCAGGGCTATTTTCACCAAATGAATGGAGTCATGATGAGGTGCTGGATCGATCTTTGAAATTATTAATCAACATGTGGAATACAAATGACTATCTCTGGTTATTGGGAGGAAGCAGCAGTTTAATGCTCCAAGGTGTTGGACTCTCTAAGCCTCCGAATGATATTGATATCTATGCGGATCTTCGGGTTGCCAAATTACTGCATAGGCTCGCTCTAGACAAGCAAATAGACGAACAGGTCTTGGACAGGAGCGGCACCTACACTTCTCTGTTAAGCCATTATCGAGTTGAGGATTCCGCTGTTGAGCTGTCCGGTGGGTTTGAGATATGTACTGAGGGGTCATTTTATCGCACAGAAGTCGAGCTATTAAGCTCATATGCAATACCATACAGCGTACGGGGAGCTGCAGGCATGGTGAAGTTAACTCCACTGAGTCATGAGCTGCTATTCAATGTACTGCGTCAAAGAGAGGATCGTTACATTCCCATCGCTACAAAAATCAGTGAGAGCTTGGAGCAGCATTTGCCCCTTATTCAAGAGCTCATTGCCAGGAATGTTTGGTCAGATCAAGATTTAAGAAGGATAGAGGGGCTGCTAAATACTAGAATTTAAACACTAGCTTCAGCAGTGAAAATGCTTGCAGGAAGGAAGTTAATGATGAGTGTGAAGGTAACGTTTTTGCCGATGCGCAAGGAAATTACGGTCAAGCAGGGCACAACGTTGCTTCAAGCTGGGCGAAGAGCAGGAGTCCATATTCCTACTCGCTGCGGGGGGAAGGCGGGCTGCCTGATGTGCAAGGTAACTGTTCAAGAGCAGGAGCGCAAGAACTTGAGTGATCCAAGTACGGCTGAGATAAACAAGCTCGGAACTTGGCTGAATGAAGGAACCCGGCTTGCTTGTCAGGCGGTGATCCGTGATTCAGTCGTCGTAGAGCTTCCAGAGGACAAATTAAAGGCCGCAATCCGCAAGCAGCTTGAGAAACAGCAGGCTGAACGTGATGAATTGTGGTAATTTGGATATGCTTTTTTAACGTATTCACATATTGATTTAGAATAGGACGGACTTTGCGATGTCACATAATCAAGTACGATTCGCTAAGGGGAAGCTTCGGGTTGTTGTTCTCGGCGTACTTCTTCTGACCCTGGTCATGCTGACAGGCTGTATGTATCCGGGGACAAGCAGTGAATCAGAGGCTGTAATTGTGAACTATGACGACAGTGTTAACAGAATTCAGAATGCGATTGATTCCTTCCAGTCAGACCAGCATATTTTACCTATGATTACGGCTGGTAACGAGACTCCAAGATACGAAAAGTTTCGAATTGACCTGAACAAGCTGGAGCAGCAGGGATACCTGGATGATATACCGAATACTGCATTCGAAAAAGGAGGCAGCGTATATTATCTGCTTCAGAACGAAGAAACAGACCCGGTTGTAAAGGTGATGGACCTTACAACGGTTCAGCGTGTAAACGATGTTCAGCGTTCTGTTCAGACATATAAATCTGCACATGATGAATGGCCAGTCTCAGAGGAGGTATCACCCGGTATATTTCGGGTGGATCTGGACAAGCTGCAGAGCGGGGCCAATCAATTGCAGGAATTAAAGAGTGTATACTCTGGAGAAGTTCTTCCCTATCTGCTCGATGATCACGGAAATGTATATGCCGATTATGCTGTGGACATCATGCAGGTGATTGAGCGGGAGCAGCTTGCCCCTTCCGAAACTGAGGATCTTAGAGAACTGCTAACGGAGCGTTCACATCATGTGCCAGTAAAATCATTGCCGTATCATTGGGATGGCTCTGCCCCACTTGCAGTACTAGAATAAATATATCCAAAGCCGCCAGATTGGCGGTTTTTTTTGTGCCTAGAAATGGCAGCGCCTTGTGCCCTTGAGCGAAGTATCTCTTTAAGCAAAGTCCCCCCTCGAGCTACCTACAAAAAACCTCAGTGGAATTTTTAGATCCCAAACGACTTTTGCGAAGCAACCGGAGAGAGGGAGATAAAAATGGAACGCCTGAGAGGAACTAAAAATGGAACGTCGCGAGGAGCTAAAGAAGGAATGCGTTTAGTCCTTTAAGCGAACGACCACCTCGAACTACCTACAAAAAAACTTGAGTGGAATTTTTAGATCCTGAACGACTTTTGCGAAGCAACCGGAGAGAGGGAGATAAAAATGGAACGCCTGAGAGGAACTAAAGAAGGATGCGTTTAGTCCTTTAAGCGAACGACCACTTTCGAGCTACCTACAAAAAACCTCAGTGGAATTTTTAGATCCTGAACGACTTTTGCGAAGCAACCGGAGAGAAGGAGATAAAAATGGAACGCCTGAGAGGGAGGTAAAAATGGAACGCCAATAGCCGAACGTTCTAAAAAGCTCCTGAGAGTCATATGTTTAGTGTGGATGGACTGCAGAGGGTGACGTCTATCATCAGAAAAATCCGGTCTGGTGATAGAAATTTTAGAAAAGGCGTCATACCGCAGTGGTCATGTACATACTATGATACTAGTCCAAAAGCATGTACGAGTTACGCCGCTCATCTTCTCTCTTTGATCAGAATGTGATTGTCGGCGGCGGACGACTTCCGGGCAATTTTTATAAGCTGTTCTACCGCTTACAGGGTTTAACGTCTGATTGAAAACGAAGCGGATGCTCTTTAGCATTTTTCCTTCGGAGTATTTTTAGGAGGGGATTTCACTTGGAAAAAGTAGACATTTTCAAAGACATTGCCGAACGCACTGGCGGGGACATTTATCTCGGTGTTGTCGGCGCAGTTCGCACAGGAAAATCCACATTCATTAAACGCTTCATGGAAACGATCGTATTGCCAAACATTACGAGTGATTCCGATCGTGTCCGCGCAGTAGACGAATTGCCGCAGAGCGCTGCAGGTAAAACCATCATGACCACAGAGCCCAAATTTGTGCCAAATACGGCAGTGCAGATCAAGGTAGCCGACGGTCTTGATGTCAATGTGAGACTGGTAGACTGTGTAGGCTACGCGGTAGAAGGAGCAAAAGGCTACGAGGATGAGAATGGACCACGGATGATATCGACGCCATGGTTCGAGGAGCCAATTCCTTTTCAGGAAGCAGCTGAGATTGGAACACGTAAGGTAATTCAAGAGCATTCGACGCTAGGTGTTGTCGTAACGACAGATGGAACGATTGCCGAAATTCCGCGGGAGTCCTATGTGGAGTCCGAGGAGCGAGTCATCGCTGAGCTCAAAGAGGTCGGCAAGCCATTTGTTCTGATCATCAACTCCATCAAGCCAAAAAGTGAAGAAGCACAGCAGCTTCGTGCCGAGCTCGCAGAGAAATATGATATTCCAGTAATGACCGTAAGCGCAGCGACCATGACAGAAGATGATGTAACCGGCGTACTGAGAGAAGTACTCTATGAGTTCCCGGTTCATGAAGTGAACGTCAACTTGCCGAGCTGGGTCATGGTGTTGAATGAAAATCACTGGCTGCGTTCGAATTATGAAAATTCCGTGCGCGATACAGTCAAAGACATTCGCCGGTTGAGAGATGTCGATCGTGTGGTGTCTCAGTTCATGGAATATGAATTCATTGACCGCGCTGGACTCAGCGGGATGAATATGGGGCAGGGCGTTGCAGAGATTGATCTCTACGCACCCGATGAATTGTATGATCAGATTCTGTATGAAGTGGTGGGTATTGAAATTCGGGGCAAAGACCATCTGTTACAGCTCATGCAGGACTTTGCTCATGCAAAAAAAGAATATGATCGCTTTGCCGAAGCGCTCGAGATGGTAAAAACGACAGGCTACGGCATCGCCGCACCTTCGCTTGCTGAAATGGCGCTTGATGAGCCGGAGCTGATCCGTCAAGGAACCAGATTTGGTGTCAGACTGAAAGCGACTGCGCCTTCGATCCATATGATTCGGGTGGATGTCGAGTCTGAGTTCGCGCCGATTATAGGCACAGAGAAGCAGAGTGAGGAGCTTGTACGATACCTCATGCAGGACTTTGAGAATGATCCGATTAAGGTATGGGATTCAGATATGTTTGGCCGTTCGCTTCATTCCATCGTACGTGAGGGCATTCAAGGCAAGATTGCCATGATGCCGGATAATGCAAGATACAAGCTGCAGGAAACACTCGGACGCATTATTAATGAAGGCTCTGGCGGACTGATCGCCATCATTCTGTAACTTCAGGCTAGTCACTAAAATAACCGAAAGGATATATCCTTTTCGGTTATTTTGCTTGTCCATAAACGGTGTAATGGACCATTAGCTCATAAAACGACGAAGAATCTATCAATTTTAACTATATATAGCGCTGAATTCACTTGAAATTGTATTCTGACTGTATTACTATAAAGTTTGTCCGTTCAAGAGAAATATAGTCCTGTGACTAGATATTTCCCCTTCTTGGCGCGGATGTAATGAGCCGGGCATATGAACCTATTAGTATAAAAATAGCCTAGCCACGTATATTTTGCGGTAAAACGGAAACACAGTATAACACTTAAGATATTTCAGGAGGTGAATACACTTGAATAAATCTGATCTGATTGCACAAGTTACAGAGGCAACTGAATTGTCGAAGAAGGATGTTACGAAAGCAGTGGATGCTGTATTCGAAGCCATTTCCGAAGCTCTGCAAAATGGAGATAAAGTACAACTCGTTGGTTTCGGTAACTTTGAAGTACGCGAGCGTTCTGCACGTAAAGGACGTAATCCGCAGACAGGTGAAGAAATCGAAATTCCTGCGAGCAAAATTCCTGCTTTCAAACCAGGCAAAGCGCTCAAAGATGGAATCAAATAAGATTTCTACATACGACCAGGTAACCAAAAAGACCGTGAATACGTTCACGGCTTTTTTCATTTAATTGAAAAGGGGCAGTGGGCATGGAAATTCCATTAGGCGGCGATTATATCGTGATTAAGGCAAAAGAGAACGGTGTGCACGTCATTGGACTGACCCGAGGACATGATACAAGATTTCATCACACGGAGAAGCTCGATAAAGGTGAAGTCATGATCGCCCAATTCACAGATCATACTTCAGCAATCAAAGTGCGGGGCAAAGCAGAAGTGATGACCAAGCATGGGAAGATCGAAACAGATCAATAACCGCTTATTTTTACGCGACTTCAAAATGCAGGCATAGCCTGCTTTTTTTCTTTGTACAATGAGGTATGGGCCTTGTCTTACGAGCTCACAATAGGAAATGGGAGGCGAATCTTTTTGAAGAAGAAAAAAGTCATTCTCATAGTCCTTTCCATCTCATTAAGTACACTCATGCTGCTAGCTACATTTGTTTCCATTCAAAAAGACTCCTTTCTTCAGGATGCCCGCGAGGTTCTGCAGAGCAGGGATCCGATTAGACTGGAGGACCACAATCTGGTCGATTACTTGCATGAATTGAAGCTTGAGGCACAGATCAGCAAAGTGAATTGGAACAGCAATGTTCTCACTATTGATTTGAGAGCAGCAGATGAATCAAGTGATCCATCTGATATTTACGAAGATATAGCGACTGTCGCATCCTTTTCTTTTGAGGAGACCGCTAATGTGCAGCAGCTGATGCTGCGGGTTCTGGCTCAGGATGATTGGACGGGAAGCCGTCATCTGCTGTTATCGGCAGATATCAGGCGGAGCGAGTGGAGTCTTGAAGCACTGCAATTGCTTGAAACCTGGAAGAGCGCTGAGCTCCCTGAGGAGCTTAAAATATGGTTTCATATGTCGGAGACGAATTTATGGCGCAGACAGTTCATTTTACGTTGAAAAGGGTTAATGATGCTTGTGCGATCATTTCGATCGTATGCTATAATAGATAAGATTGTGAATATATGCTATTTGAATTAATTTCTTATTTATGCAATTGATACGTTACTTATTTAATGGCTCGGAGGATCAGGATGACTACATACCGCGTACCTAATCTTGCAAAAAAATATACAAACTATGATATGATTCAGCGGCATACGGAAATTCCGAATTTTCCTGATGGCCGTGTACGGCTGCTTGCGTTTTTTTTGAATCGTGGACCGGTTCGATCAGCGGAGCATAGTGAGTTATATTCCCTCGTTACTGCACTTGTACAAATGGGTCTTGATACACATGAGATGATCGATGTTCATGAGGAGGATCTGAAGGAACAGGAGATGCGATCTCGTCAGCTAAAAGTACTTGGTGGCGATTATTTCAGCGCGAGGTTCTATCAACTTCTGGCTGCAGCAGGTCAAATCTCCGTTGTAGCATCCCTCAGTGAAGGAATCTGCATCGTGAACGAGCGGAAAATGAATCTGTACAATCGAATGAGACGACAGCTGGTTACAGCAGAGGAATACGTTAACGAATCCGTGCAGCTGAAGAAGCAGCTGTTTCTTTCTTTTCAGAGCATGATCTCAGCTGAAGAAGTCTCGTTGTTCGATCGAGTCCTCAGCGCATTTAGTTTGTTCGATATGCTCATTGAGGAGATTGAACATGTGAGAGATATGGAACGCTCTCGTTATCGTCTCGCTTATTATCAGATTCTAGGCCATACGGATTCCAATGTTAAGGGAGCCCTTAACAGGAATGAGCTTGAGCCTAATGAATGGATTCAGCTCACGCTTAAGCACAGAACACAGGAATTTTTAACGGACAAGCTTCGTCATTCGGTGAATGATACTGAACGATTTATTGAGAATGAAATAAGCGATCAGGTGGTTGTACAGGAAATCTTGAAGATGATGGAATCGTACCGTACATACAGAGCACCTGGCAAAGTTGTTTGATAAGTGAATAAAAGGTGGTTCGAACATGCAGCATGAAGGGGAGAATCCGAAGGAGCAGCACGTTCATTCGGTGTTTCAAAGCATTGCTACTAAATACGATTTTATGAACGACACGCTCAGCTTCAGGCGTCACAAGGCTTGGCGAAAGTTCACCATGAAGAAGATGAATGTGCAGCGTGGGCAAACGGCGCTGGATGTATGCTGCGGGACCTGCGACTGGACGATCAGCCTTGCAGAAGCAAGTGAAACAGGTCACATCAATGGACTGGATTTCAGCAGCAATATGCTTGCAGTCGGACGGGAGAAGGTGGCACAGCAGGGTCGAGATCAGCAAATTACGCTTGTTCAAGGAAATGCCATGCAGCTTCCTTATGAAGATCATTCGTTTGATTATGTAACCATTGGCTTTGGTCTTCGCAATGTCCCGGACCTAAGACAAGTGCTGTCAGAGATGCAGCGGGTCGTCAAGCCGGGTGGAATGGTCGTATGTTTGGAGCTGTCAAAGCCGACGTGGCAGCCTTTTAAGGGGATTTATTATTTTTATTTTAGACGTATTTTGCCTTTTATGGGTAAGCTTCTTGCTAAACGCTACGAACAGTACAAATGGCTGCCTGACTCTCTAGCGATGTTTCCTGGAAGAGAAGAGCTTGAACACATCTTCAGGGAAACGGGACTCAAGGATGTGAGGTCCTATCCGCTGACAGGCGGAATCGCAGCATTACATATTGGGAGCAAGGAGAGTCAGCATGTTTAAAAAGATCGGTGTTTTTCTGGAAATGATTAAAATAGAGCATACCTTATTTGCTCTGCCATTTGCTTTTATGGGAGCCATCCTTGGTTCTACAGAAATAAATGAAAGGCTGCCATTCTGGGCTGAGATTGGATGGATTCTGCTCGCCATGGTGGGAGCTCGGAGTGCAGCCTTCGGCTTAAACCGAATGATAGACCGGGTGATCGATGGCAAAAATCCGCGCACAGCCGGAAGAGCCATACCTGCAGGACTGCTCAAGATAAGTGAAGTTGTTATTTTTGTAATCATATCGTTTATTCTGTTATTCTGGGCCGCATCACAGCTTAATCCCTTATCGATGAAGCTGCTGCCTATTGCGGTGTTTATGCTCGTAATATACTCGTATACTAAACGGTTTACATGGCTGTGCCATGTTGTGCTTGGATTGACGATTGGACTAGCCCCGCTCGGCGGGTGGGTTGCTGTGACGGGGGAAATAAATCTTGCTGCAATTGTGCTATATCTCTCTGCCGCCTTTTGGACGGCTGGCTTTGATATAATATATGCTTGTCAGGATATCGATTTTGACCAGAAGGAAGGCGTGTATTCCATCCCTTCCCGATTTGGAACCCAAGGTGCATTGAATATCGCAAAATATTTTCATATCATAACGGCAATCGGATTTATTTCCTTATTTTTCATGACCGATTTGAGCTGGATATATGCAATAGGTATACTAATATCATGCGGACTTCTAATATACGAGCATATGATTGTGTCACCAAACGATATGAGCCGGGTACAGACCGCATTCTTTACGCTGAACAGCTGGGTCAGCATGGTCATTCTATTGTTTACTCTTATCGACGCGGTGGTGATCTGACCTATGAATAGATTAAAAAGACTCGCTGTCGGCATAACGGGCGCGAGTGGCAGTATTTACGGAGTCAGGCTGATCGAGACATTGCTTGATCAGGATTATGAGATACATCTTGTCGTTTCGAATGCAGGCTGGCGTGTGTTAAAAGAAGAACTAGGCTGGAATGTTTCGGACCGGGAAGGGATTTTGAACGAGAAGTTCGGGAACCGACCCGGTTCTCTTATATATCATCCTGTTAGCGATATAGGGGCTTCTATTGCAAGCGGATCCTTCTTAATGGATGGCATGATTATAATGCCGTGCTCAATGGGGACGTTATCAGCGATAGCGCATGGAGCCTCGGACAACTTGATGGCCAGGGCGGCTGATGTCATGATGAAAGAAGGACGTCCACTCGTACTGGTGCCCCGGGAAACTCCGCTTCATGCGATTCACCTGGAAAATATGCTGAAGCTGAGCCGGCTTGGTGTGAAAATGATTCCAGCGATGCCGGCATTCTATTATCATCCTAAAACGATGGATGACCTTATCCATTTCTTGGTGGGTAAAGTACTGGATGTTCTTCACATCGAGCATAACTTATTTAAGAGATGGGGGGAGGAGAATTGAAGGAATTACATCAAGTAACCACCATCGGAAAAATAAGCTACACCAATGCATGGCCTATGTATCACTACTTCGAGCCGGCTGGGCTTACGAATCCGGCAGAGCTGGTCACTGAGGTGCCTGCCAGATTGAATGAACGAATACATGAAGGATCACTGGATTTAAGTGCGATGTCTTCCTTTGCATACGGCATGGCATCGGATCGATTATTCCTGTTACCGGATATTTCAGTCAGCAGCCGGGGAGAAGTGAAATCCATTCTGCTATTCAGCAAGGAACCCATTGAATCTATCGTAAACCGTACGATTGCACTGACCAATACTTCAGCAACCTCAGTAAATTTGCTCAAAGTGATTATGACGAAGTTCTATGAGGGTAATCCTGATTATATTACGATGGAGCCTGAACTTGAGAGTATGATGGAGAATGCAGATGCTGCTCTGCTTATTGGAGACCATGCCATCAAAGCTTCCTGGGCAGACCATGATTATTATGTTTACGATCTGGGTGAGTTATGGTATCGGTATACTGGGCACCGGATGACTTATGCCGTGTGGGCAGTAAATCGAAGTTACGCGGACAACAATGGAGATGCTGTAAAAGAGATTGCTGATGCGTTTTATAGCAGCAAGACTGCAAGCCTGCGTGATCTTGCACCCGTTGTTAAGCATGCAGTACAGCACATTGGCGGTTCTGAGGCATATTGGTATGCGTATTTTAGAAATTTGGTTTATGATTTTGGCGAAAATGAGTTGCAAGGGCTGCAACTGTATTTCCGTTATGCACATGAGCTTGGTCTCATGGAGCATGAGGTCCAGGTGGATCTCTGGAATGAGAATAAGCTGATACGGGTGACGGAATGAAACTACTTGATATTTTGACAGCACTAAAAAAGGATATAAGTTATATAGAGAAAGAGTTATACCGCGGTGTAGAAACGAGTGAGCCTCTGCTTGCCGAAACGTCACTGCACTTGCTTAAAGCAGGCGGCAAACGGCTTAGACCGGTCTTTGTCCTGCTTGGGGGGAAGTTTGGGAACTATGACATCGAGGTATTGAAGCACGTGGCAGTTCCGCTAGAGCTGATCCATTCCTCGTCGCTTGTTCATGATGATGTAATTGACAATGCGGAAACAAGACGAGGACAGCTTACCGTCAAATCGAAATGGGACAACCGGATCGCGATGTATACGGGTGACTATATCTATGCACGTGCCATGTCGATTATAGCGGAGCTGCCTAATCCGCTGATCCATCAGACGATGGCGAAGGCTATGGTGCAAATGACGATTGGCGAAATGGAACAGATCAGGGACTTCTTTAACACCGATCAAAGTGTACGTAACTATTTGCTGCGGATACGGCGCAAAACAGCACTCCTTATCGCGATCAGCTGTCAGCTTGGGGCTGTGGCAGCCGGTGCCGATAAAGAGGTGTGCAGAAGACTCTACAGCTATGGCTACAATGTAGGCATGGCCTTTCAGATTCAGGATGATCTGCTTGATCTGAGAGGCACAGAGAAGCAGCTCGGCAAACCGCCCGGTAGTGACATGCTTCAGGGCAATATTACGATACCTGTTATTTTCGCGTTGCAGGAAGAGCGTATTCGGGAGGACCTGCTCCAGCTTATTCATCGGATTCATGAAGATGGAGACAAGGGGTCCGTGCAAGCTGCAGTAGGCATGATTCGTGAAAGCGATGGAATGGCTAAAGCTGAGGCGCTCGCTGACCGATATATGAATAAAGCTCTTGATGCACTGGAAGGACTTCCTGACATTAAGACGAAGAAAAATCTACGGGATATCGCTCATTTTGTTGTAAAACGTTCATATTAACCTGGCAGGAACATCAAGAAAGCAAGTCGAAAGTCATTATGCAGCTAGCTGGGGCGTGTCTTATAACTCACTGGAGTGGAATTTGTTTTTTGTGTTTAAGATACGCCCTGATTCTTAAACAAAGCCTGGAGGGAATAGACGATGGAGCGTACTTTTTTAATGGTGAAACCAGATGGGGTTCAGCGTGGATTGATTGGACGTATTATTAGCCGGTTTGAGGACAAGGGGTTTAAGCTGGTGGCAGGGAAATTTGTACAGGTCACAGATGAACAAGCTAAACGTCACTACGCCGAGCATGATGGCAAGCCTTTCTTTGATGACTTGGTGTCCTTCATTACTTCCGGACCTGTATTTGCGATGGTATGGGAAGGTGAAGACATTATCACTCTATCACGGATGCTCATCGGCAAGACAAATGTGAAAGAAGCGCTTCCTGGCACGATTCGGGGAGACTTTGCGGCGATCACTCCACATAATTTGATTCATGGCTCTGATTCCCCAGAGAGTGCGGCCAGAGAACTCCGTAATTTCTTTGCAGAAGAAGAACTGGTTGCTTATGATAAAACGATTGCTGTCTGGACATAAAATGTGCGGTTCTTTTCCTAAGAAAGAAGGTTTCATGTGTCCAATCTAGAGATGGAAACTACGCAATCCGATTACTTGCTATTTGTTCGTAATGTAAAACAGGCCACGGGTATTGATCTTTCGCAATACAAAGAAGCCCAAATGAAACGAAGACTTACGACGCTTCGTAACAAGCACGGGCATGAGGGCTTTGCATCCTTTTTTGATGAAATGACCCGCAACAAAGCTTTATTTCTTGAATTTCTGGATCGAATGACCATCAATGTCTCTGAATTTTGGCGGAACCGGAACAGATGGGAAGTACTTAAGGATCGCATTCTGCCCAGCCTGACCCGGGATCAACAGAAGCTCAAGATCTGGAGTGCCGCTTGTTCTACAGGCGAAGAGCCGTATACATTGGCTATGATTGTTGATATGTTGGGCTTGTTAAGTCAGACGGAATTGCTCGCAACTGATATTGATGAAGGGGCTCTGGCCAGAGCCAGCAAGGGTACATATCTGGAGCGTTCACTGAGAGAAGTGCCTGAGTCCGTGTGCAGACGTTACTTTACAGAGGATGGGCTTCAGTTTCATATTGATCGCAGGCTGAAACAGGCGGTGCGCTTTAGCAAGCAGAACTTGCTGTCTGATACATTTGAGGAAGGTTTTGATCTCATCGTTTGCCGAAATGTCATGATTTATTTTACGGAAGAGGCGAAGCATTTACTGTATCAAAAGTTCGCCAAGGCGCTTAGACCGGGCGGGGTATTGTTCGTGGGAAGCACAGAGCAGATCTTTTCTCCCGCTCAATATAACTTGGTTTCGGCAGACACCTTTTTTTACCAAAAGTCTATTTAAGTATAGTTCTAGTATGAATTGCCCAATACTGGAACTATCTGCGTAAAGACTTTTTGGGGGTAAAAGAATGGACAAAAGAACGGTAATCACTGCATATAGACAAGGGTTAATCAATATCCGGGAGTGTGCCCAGATCATCGGGCTGGACACGACTCAAATGGAGCGGATGCTTGGTGAGATCAAGTCTCAGTCTGATGCTGATCGTCATGAGCTGTCATGGCGGGCTGGACTAACGACTGGCAAGTAATGGAGCATATAAAGAAACGCCTGTCCCGTTATGAGGATAGGCGTTTCTTCATATCCCCATTCGAATAACTGGAATGGGGCGAAAACAGATCCATTCTTGTCAAACATAACATGCTATACTATAATGATCAAAGATTAAACATTTTAGCAGTTTAAAGCTTAACAGTATAAAGGGGGAACGTATTATGAGTCTTCGTTATTTAACCGCAGGGGAAACGCACGGACCCCAATTGACAGCAATCGTAGAGGGACTTCCAAGTAATATGAAAGTAGATTTTGAGGAGCTGAATTTTCAGCTGCATCGCCGCCAGAAGGGGTACGGACGCGGGCGTCGGATGCAAATAGAGAAGGACACAGCTGAATTTGTTGGCGGTATACGCCATGGATATACAACAGGAGCGCCGGTAGCACTGGTCGTTGAGAATAAGGACTGGACGCACTGGCGTAATATTATGAACATTGAGCCGATTGAAGGCACTGATGAAGAGAAGCGTAGAATCCATCGTCCAAGGCCAGGACATGCAGATCTGAATGGAGGACTTAAATACAATCTGAAGGATCTCAGAAATGTGCTTGAGCGCTCCAGTGCTCGGGAAACGACGGTACGAGTGGCGGTGGGAGCCATTGCACGTCAGCTTCTGGCTGAGTTCGGGATACAAATTGCCGGCCGCGTGCTGCGAATCGGTGAGATCGAAGCTCCGTATGAGGAACTCCCGATCGAAGAGCTGCGCAGCCGTACAGAAGCTTCCTCAGTTCGTGTAACCGATCCTGAAACAGAGAAGAAGATGGAAGCTTACATTGATCAGATCAAGAAAGATGGGGACTCCATTGGCGGCATTGTAGAATGTATCGTGGAAGGTGTTCCTGTCGGGCTTGGAAGCTATGTACAGTATGATCGTAAGCTTGATGGACGTATTGCACAGGCCGTCATGTCAATTAATGCCTTCAAGGGTGTCGAGATCGGTATTGGATTTGAAGCGGGTACGATTCCGGGATCACAGGTTCATGATGAAATCCTGTACAGTGAGGATAAGGGATACCATCGTGCATCCAATCGCCTGGGCGGGTTTGAGGGCGGTGTGACGAACGGCATGCCTGTTGTAGTACGCGGTGTAATGAAGCCGATTCCTACGTTATACAAGCCACTGCAAAGTGTGGATATTGATACGAAAGAGCCGTTCACGGCTCAAGTGGAACGTTCGGATGCTTGCGCAGTTCCTGCTGCGAGTGTAGTCATGGAGCATGTGGTTGCCTGGGAGATTGCCAAGGCGTTTCTGGAGAAATTCGGCGGAGATTCCATTGAGGAGATCAGAGCCAATCTGGATAACTATAATGCACAATTGGAGCGTTACTAACCATGAAGACGCTGAATGTTGACCTGGGCGAGCGTTCATACCCTATTTATATTGGAAGCGGGCTGCTTGCTAAGACAGGCAGCCAACTGGCTCAGCACGGAGTAAGCAGCAAGAGTCCGATCATGGTTATTACGGATGATCAAATAGCACCGTATTATTTGCAGATTGTGAAGGATTCCTTAGAGCAAGAAGGCTACAAGGTTGTATCCGCCGTGGTTCAGAGCGGAGAGACGTCCAAGTCTCTCTCCGTTTACACGGAAATGATGACCCTTGCGATCGAAGGAGGTCTTGATCGAAGCTCGGCTATTCTAGCCCTTGGCGGAGGAGTCGTCGGTGATCTGGCTGGCTTCGTAGCCGCTACATATATGCGTGGGGTTCGATTTGTGCAGATTCCGACAACAATCCTTGCTCATGACAGCAGTGTAGGGGGTAAGGTAGCGGTCAACCATCCGCTTGCCAAAAATATTATCGGTGCATTCCACCAACCTGAGTTTGTTCTGTATGATGTGGATACGCTGAAGACGCTGCCTCCACGGGAAGTTTCGGCAGGTCTTGCAGAAATGCTGAAGCACGGACTGATTCAAGACGAGGATTTTGCCTACTGGTGTGAAGAGCATGCGAATAAGCTGCTCTCCTTAGATAAGGACTCACTTGTGTATGGGTTGCTGCGCGGCTGTTCGATCAAGGCAGATATCGTATCCCAGGACGAAAGAGAAAATGGGATTCGGGCAACGCTTAACTTGGGTCACACAATTGGTCATGCGATTGAAGCGATCGCAGGTTATGGCAAATTTCTTCATGGTGAGGCGATCTCGATCGGGATGGTTGGTGCCGCACAGCTCGGAGTATTAAGAGGAGCTGATCCGGCGCTATACACTACGACCAAGCGCATGCTTGAAGCATTGAATCTGCCGACTTCACTTCCGGCAGACATCAGTACAGATGATATTCTGGCTGCCATGATGCATGACAAAAAATTTAGAGAAGGCCTAATGGTCTTTATCATCCCGACCAAGATCGGTGAAGTTGTCGTTGCGAATGATGTTCGGGTACAGGACGTCAGGGATGTTATAGATGGGCTGAAGGAAAGAGGCGTAAACGTATGATGTACACAAGAGGTATACGTGGGGCAACGACGGTAACGAGCAACACGGAAGTTGAAATCATGAAGGAAACTTCGAAGCTGCTTGAAGAGATCGTAGAACGTAATCAGCTTGAGCCGGAAGCAATCTGCAGTGTATGGATTACACTTACGCAAGATCTTGATGCTGCATTTCCAGCCAAAGCGATCCGTGAGCTGGATGGATGGGAGCTTGTGCCCTTAATGTGCTCCCTGGAGGTTCCTGTCAAAGGGGCACTGGAGAAGTGCATTCGCTTTATGATCCATGTGAATACAGCGAAATCACAGAAGGAAATTCAGCATGTTTATTTAAACGGTGCGAAGGCACTGCGTCCAGATTTGGCTGCTTCCGCTGAAAGCTAAAGGGTAAATAGAACCTTGCCAAAACGAGTTAAACTATGTATAGTGAACTGTAGCAGAGATGAGAAGAGTTTAGACGTTTGATGAGTAGAGCAGAGCTTAGCCATTATCAGAAGGCTGTGGCCGGCAGTGCATAAGGCATGACGGTAGCATGGCTGATGAAATGGGAGAAGTCCTTGGCCTTTAAGCATAAGGCAAGGCCTTTGAAGAGTTGAGAAACAGGAAGAATAAGAATATAGATACCCTGATTAGCTGTAAGTACAGGATTATTAATAATAGATTCTGCTACTGATGTTATTGGCGTAATCACTATAGGGTAAGTATATTTTCTTTGGGTTTCTTATGCTTACATACTCATATATTCGTTAATGAACCTCTACAGTCTCGTAGAGGTTTTTTTGCATACACGCATACTTCTTGAACTTCATCTTTCGCCCATCTTAAGCTCAAGGGAGTGTTTTAAGGATGTTGAATATAGAAGCACAAGAGGTACTTAGACAAGCCAGGGAATATAATCTGATTCCTGTCGTTAAGCGAATTCTTGCTGATATGGAGACACCCATCCGATTATTCAGCCGGTTCGCAGAGCAGGAATACGCATTTTTGCTAGAGAGTGTGGAAGGCGGGAGCAATTGGGCGAGATATTCATTTATCGGCACCGATCCATTCATTACGATCTCCGGTAAGAACGGAGTTATTACTGTAGAGCACGATGGACGAAGACAACAAATGGAAGGCAAGCCGATAGAAGAGCTAAAGGCGCTGCTCAGGCAGTACCGAAGTCCTATGGTGGACGGATTGCCGCCGTTTACGGGCGGAGCGATCGGTTTTTTCGGATATGACCTGCTGCAGTATTACGAGAAGCTGCCGAAGCATGCGGTTGATGATCTTCAGATGGATGATATTCAGTTTATGTTCTGCGACCAGGTCATTGTATTTGACCATGTGAAGCAGCAGCTGCTGTTAATAGGCAACGTTCATGTAGCACCAGGGGATCGGGATGAGGATATTCTGCGTAATTATCAGCTAGTGGATCAGAAGCTGGAGAAGCTCGCAAGGATATTAGCGGATGAAGGACCGAAGGAAAATGCCAATCGTCATTCTATGCCAAATGGGGTGGAACTTGGTGATGTGAAGTCAAATCTGACAAAAGATCAGTTTATTTCCAATGTTGAACAGGCTAAGGAATATATCCGTGCAGGGGATATTTTTCAAGTAGTGCTGTCCCAGCGCTTTCATATTGAGACCGAGGTATCTCCGCTTCAGGTATACCGGGTGCTTAGAACACTGAATCCATCACCGTATATGTATTATTTAAAGCTTGGAGAAGAAGTAATCGTGGGCACCTCGCCAGAAGCGCTTGTCAAGGTCGACGGCGGAAGGGTTCAAACTAGGCCAATCGCTGGCACGAGACCGAGAGGAGCAACAGCTGCGGAAGATGAGCGTCTAGCTCAAGACCTGCTTCAGGACGAGAAGGAATGTGCAGAGCACCTGATGCTCGTTGATCTCGGCCGTAATGATATCGGAAAGGTCAGTCAGTTTGGAACCGTAAAATGCGATTCATTTATGGAGATTGAGAAATACTCGCACGTCATGCATATGGTGACGAATGTATCCGGTACGATAAGGGAGGATAAGGATTTCTTTGATGCTTTTCTATCCTGTCTACCGGCAGGTACTGTATCCGGTGCACCGAAGCTGAGAGCCATGCAGATCATTGCAGAGCTGGAGCGTGAAGCACGTGGTGCCTATGCTGGAGCGATCGGATACTTAGGCTTCAGCGGGAATATGGACTCCTGTATCACGATTCGCACGATTATATTCAAGGAAGGCAAGGCCTATGTTCAGGCAGGGGCTGGCATCGTCTGGGATTCGGTTCCCGAGATGGAATATGAAGAGACAGTAAACAAAGCGAAGGCACTTCTAACGGCAATTCGATATGCTGAACAAATGTTTCCAAAAGCAGCTGTGCCACAGAACTACGCGAATCAAGACTATATTTATACATCTAACTGATAAGGAGGAGATCACGATGAGCACCATCATCACAGGAAATGCTGTTCAGCAAGGCCTCATGAGCATCATGGAAGGCAAAGATCTAACGCAGATTGAAGCAAGGAATGTCATGGGTCACATTATGAGCGGAGAAGCGACTGCAGCACAAATCGGCGGACTGCTGACGGCTCTGCGGCTAAAAGGAGAAACGGTTGATGAAATTACTGGATTTGCTGAAGCAATGCGAGAATCCTGTTCGAGAGTCCACACAGAGCAGAACAATCTGCTGGATACCTGTGGAACCGGGGGATCAGGGATCAGCAAATTCAATATTTCAACGGCTTCCGCCATCATCGCCTCCTCTTTATCCGTACGGGTTGCGAAGCACGGGAACCGTTCTGCAAGCGGAAGAGCAGGGAGTGCGGATGTACTCGAAGCACTAGGAGTTAACATTCATCTGAATCAAGAGCAGGCGAGAGACTGCCTGGATGCGATCAATATTTGTTTTTTATTCGCTCAGGTATATCATCCTTCCATGAAGTATGCGGCTGCACCGCGTAAGGAACTGGGGGTAAGGACGATCTTTAATCTGCTTGGGCCGCTTACCAATCCAGCTGGAGCAGACCGGCAAGTACTCGGGGTATATGACGTAACCAGAACAGAAGCCATTGCGGAATCGCTCGGCAGACTTGGACTGAAACGGGCACTCGTCGTAGCAAGCTATGATGGACTTGATGAGATTAGTATTTCAGACCGGACGAAGATATCGGAATTAAAGGATGGAGCTGTTCAAACCTATGATATTCACCCTGATGATCTGGGACTTAAGGTATATCCTTTGCAGCAGGTCCTTGGAGGAACAGCTACTGAGAATGCAGACATTATTAAACGTGTGCTCTCCGGCGAGCAGGGAGGATATCGGGATATCGTTCTTGCAAACGCAGGGGCTTCCATCTATGTAGCAGGACTTGCAGGAAGTATCGCAGAAGGGGTTCACTTGGCCAAAAATGCCATTGATTCCGGTAAAGCATCCGATAAATTGACACAGCTTATACAGAAGACGGGAGAGTATGAATATGTATCTTGATCGAATTGTCGCAACGAAGAAGGAAGAAGTCGCAGCATTATCCAGTGTATTCGACATGAACGAGGCAGAAAAAAGGATTGCGGCACTGTCGGCTACGAGAGGCTTCGAAAGAGCATTGTCCAAGGAGCATGCGAGGGGAATGGGGCTGATTGCTGAAGTAAAGAAGGCCTCTCCGTCAAAAGGATTAATTCGGAGTAATTTCGATCCTGTCGACATAGCCCAGGCATATGAGGCCGCAGGTGCAGATTGTATGTCGGTGCTGACAGATATCCATTACTTTCAAGGGAAGCCCGAATATTTGACAGCAATCCGTCAGCAGGTTAACGTTCCGCTGCTGCGCAAAGATTTTATTATTGATGAGAAGCAAATTGCGGAAGCCCGGATCATCGGTGCGGATGCGGTTCTGCTTATTGCAAGCATACTGGATTCAGCCCAGCTGTCTAAATATATAAGCTATGCACGGGATTTGGGCCTGGATGCACTCGTAGAAGTTCATGATAAGGAAGAGTTACTACGTGTTCTGGATATTGGCAGCGCAACTCTAATCGGGATTAACAACCGCAATCTTCGTACATTTGAAACTCGACTTGAAACGACCGCTGAACTTGCAGACCTTGTGCCTGAGCATGTCACCTTAATCAGTGAGAGCGGCATTCGCACACCGGAAGATGTGGAATATGTGAAGCAGGCAGGTGCCAAAGGCATCCTTGTCGGCGAGCAGTTTATGCGCCAGGATAATGTGAGTCAGGCTGTTCTTGAGCTTATGGGTGCAGGGGAACAGGTGAGGAAATGACGGTACAGAAGGATCAACCACTTCTAAAAATTTGTGGACTTCAGGACGTTGAAGTGCTAAAATCAATGAAGCACTTAACTGTTGATTTTATTGGGTTTGTATTCGCGAAGTCAAGACGCCAAGTATCTGCGGAACATGCAGCGCAGCTCTGTAAGGTACTGAATGAATGGGAAGCCATACCTTCTCCCAGATCAGCAGGGGTGTTTGTTAATCCTGATTGGGAAGAGCTTACAGACGTACTCGATCAAGCTCCACTGGACGTGATTCAGCTGCACGGACAGGAATCCCCGGATTTTTGCCAGAAGGTCAGAGAAGTGCTTGGGGTACAGGTGTTTAAAGCTTTCTCCATTCACGAGAATCAGACTCCAGGCATGAGTGCCCATGATCAGCTGAACCCGTATAAAGGTAAAGTAGATGCCATTCTGCTCGATACTTACGATGGAGTATATGGCGGGGGATCCGGTAAGACCTTTGCTTGGGAGAAGAGCCTGCCCTATCAGCAGTGGGCTGATCGTACGGGAATTCCGCTGTTTGTAGCCGGCGGACTTGATGCGGAGAACGTAACCGGGCTTGTGCGTCGTTATGCTCCGGACGGAGTAGATGTTTCAAGCGGCGTTGAGACAGATGGACATAAAGACATCGTTAAAATGACAGCTTTTGTGGAGAGGGTGAAGAAGGCATGACGCAATTACCGGATGAATATGGTCGTTTTGGTCCTTTTGGAGGGCGGTATGTGCCGGAAACGTTAATGAATGCCCTGATCGAATTAGAGCAGGAGTATAAGCGTTTTTCAGAGGATCCTGAGTTTAATGAGGAATTGAACTATTTGCTGAAGCAGTATTCGGGCAGGGAAACTCCTCTTTATTATGCAGAACATTTAACCCAGCAGCTTGGCGGGGCCAAAATATATTTGAAGCGTGAGGATCTAAACCATACGGGTGCTCATAAAATTAACAACGCACTGGGACAAGGACTGCTTGCTAAGCGCATGGGTAAGAAAAAGGTCATCGCTGAAACAGGGGCAGGACAGCATGGGGTGGCAACAGCAACGGTTGCAGCACTGCTGGGCTTGGAATGCAAGGTGTTCATGGGAGAAGAGGATACGAAGCGTCAGCAGCTAAATGTATTTCGGATGAATATGCTGGGAGCTGAAGTTGTTCCCGTCACATCGGGCACCCGGACGCTGAAGGATGCAGGGAATGAAGCTCTTAGGTACTGGGTGAGTAATGTAGAGGACACCTTCTATATTCTCGGTTCAGCAGTCGGACCCCATCCATATCCGCTGATGGTTCGTAATTTTCAGCGCGTCATCGGAGACGAAACGAGAAGACAGATTATTGAAGCAGAAGGAAGACTGCCTGATAAGATTGTAGCAGCTGTCGGTGGAGGCTCTAATGCAATCGGCATGTTCTACCCATTTTTAAATGACGACTCCGTAGAGCTTATTGGCTGTGAAGCTGCAGGCAAAGGCGTCGATACGGAATTTCACGCGGCTACGATGAGCAAGGGAACACATGGCGTATTCCAAGGTTCAATGAGTCTCTTACTCCAGGATAAATTCGGACAAGTTCAGGAAGCACACTCAATTTCAGCCGGGCTGGATTATCCAGGGGTCGGACCCGAGCATTCCTATCTCAAAGAGATCAAGCGTGCTCAGTATGTTCCGATTACAGACAAGGAAGCGCTGGATGCACTTCAATTACTCAGCCGTACAGAGGGAATTATTCCTGCGCTCGAATCCGCTCACGCAGTGGCAGAGGTGGCCAAGATTGCACCAGCCATGGAGAAGGATCAGATTGTGGTCATCTGTCTATCCGGCCGGGGAGACAAGGATGTTGAATCCATCATGAAATACACGGGAGGTCAACTCTCATGAGCATACAGTTGAATCTAATGGATCTTACGTTTGAGAGGCTCAAATCTGAGGACAAAACGGCACTGATTCCTTTTCTTACGATTGGTGATCCCGACATCGAGACAAGTATTGAAATTATACTCGAGCTGGAAGCAGCAGGAGCTGACGTCATCGAGCTTGGTGTTCCATATTCGGATCCTCTTGCAGATGGACCTGTTATCCAGCGGGCTTCTGAGCGTGCATTGAAGCAGCATATTACCATTCGCACATGCATGGAGGCAGCAAGAAGAGCCAGAGAAGCAGGGGCGAAGCTGCCGTTTGTACTGTTTACTTATTATAATCCTGTTCTACAAACCGGACTGGAGACTTTCTTTGAATTACTGAAAGCTCACGATATCAGTGGAATCATTATACCTGATCTGCCAATTGAGGAGTCGGAAGAAATTAGAGCCTATGCAGACAAAGCTAATATCCACCTTATACCTCTGGTGGCTCCGACATCAAAGACAAGAATAGAGAACATTGTTAAAAAAGCAAGAGGATTCATCTACTGCGTATCATCGCTCGGTGTGACAGGAGAAAGATCCTCGTTCCACCGGGAAGTTGAAGAGTTTATTGACACGGTAAAATCGTACACTTCTCTTCCCGTTGCTGTTGGCTTTGGCATTTCAAGCCGTGAGCAAGTGGAGCGGTTCTCTAAGCTATGTGACGGGGTTGTCGTAGGGAGCGCGATCGTTAGACAGATTGAGACAAGCATTCCATTACTGTCAGATCCGGCAACCAAGCAAGAGGGGCTTTTGCAAATCCGGAATTTTGTGGCACAATTAAAGCTGTAGCGAATGCTGCAGCTATTCTTATTAAGTATACAGAGGAGGGGCTTTAACAATGAAACCTAAATCACAGATCGTTAACATACCCGTCTATAAACCAGGGAAGCCCATTGAAGAAGTCAAACGTGAACTGGGGTTAAGCGAAGTGATCAAGCTTGCCTCCAATGAGAACCCTTATGGCAGCTCGCCAAAAGCAAGAGAAGCGATTCAGGCTGAGCTGATGAATTTAAGTATTTATCCTGATGGAAGTGCCGGAGATCTGACAGCTGATCTAGCTGAGCATCTTCACGTAGGCAGAGAGCAGATTATCTTCGGAGCAGGCTCGGATGAAGTCATTGCCCTCATTACCAGAGCGTTCCTTGTGAGCGGGGATGAGACAATCATGGCCGACCAAACATTCTCCGTTTATAAGAGCAATGCTGATATTGAAGGCGCAGTTAGCATAGAGGTTCCGCTGGTTGATGGCAAGCATGATCTTGAAGGAATGCTGGAGAAAGTCACCTCAAAGACGAAGATTATCTGGGTATGTAACCCAAACAATCCAACGGGAACGATCGTATCGGAAGCTGAGCTCGTATCCTTCCTGGACCGAGTGCCACAGGATATCATGGTAGTGCTTGATGAAGCATATTATGAGTACGTAACGGATGCAGCATATCCGCAAACGATTCCTCTTCTCGCTAAATACGCTAATCTTGTGGTGCTGCGCACATTCTCTAAAATATATGGACTTGCTGCGCTTCGCATTGGCTACGGTGTTGCACAGCCTGAGGTTATCTCGCTGATCAATAAGGTAAGAGAACCGTTCAATACGAATCGATTGGGGCAGTCCGCGGCCCGCGCAGCTCTGAGTGATCAGGCTTTTATTACACAATGCCGTGATCTAAACCGTGAAGGAGTAACGTATTTGCAGGGCGAATTCGAGCGTCTTGGAATCCACTACTTTGCTACGCATGGCAACTTTATTATGGTGGATACAGGCAGACCGGCCGGAGAGATGTTTGATGCTTTGCTTAGACAAGGGATTATTGTTCGTCCAGGTTTCCAAGTCTATCCAACCTATATCCGAGTATCTGTCGGTGCCAAAGAACAGAACGAGGCTTTCATCAAGGCACTGGAGCAAGTGCTGAAGGCTGAAACAACTGGAGTGTAACGGCTGCTTATGAATGGATCAGAGAATCATACACAAAAAATAGCCATTTTCGGGGTGGGACTCATTGGTGGGTCCCTTGCCTTGTGTTTCAGAGGAAAACCCGGAATTACCGTCGTAGGATATGCTCACGAGCCTGCCCTCCAAGAACGATACATGCAGAGCGGCGTATTGGATGAAGTAACGTTGTCAATTGAGGAAGCCGCTATGGATGCGGATTATATATTTTTAAGTGTACCGGTTGGAATGCTAAATTATTATCTTGAACATCTCAGCAAGCTTCCGCTTAAGAAAGGCTGCGTCATTACGGATGTGGGGAGCACCAAAGCTTCAATTACCTCGGCTGCAAAATCCCTTGATTTCCAGGATGCTTATTTTATCGGTGGCCACCCCATGGCTGGGTCCGAGAGGTCGGGTGTTGAGGCGGCTTCTGCCTTGCTGTTTGAGAATGCATATTATGTATTAACTCCTTTGGAAGGGGTTCCTGAGCATGTGTATAATGCACTGAAGGAGCTGCTTGCCCATACGAAAGCACAGGTCATTCGAGTTGATCCGAAGCATCATGATGATATCGTTGGAGCGATCAGTCATTTGCCGCATATCATCGCGGTAGCTCTGGTCAATCAGGTCAGCGGGTATAACGAGGCAGAGCCGCTGTATCAGCTGCTTGCAGCCGGAGGCTTCAGGGATATAACCCGGATTGCATCCAGTGATCCTCTTGTATGGAGAGATATATTATTAAGTAATCGGGAAGTGCTTCTGCGATTGTTCAAAGATTGGAATATGCAGATTCAGCGGTTTACTGATATGATAGAGCATCAAAATGGGGAAGCGATTGAAGAGGCATTTCGGTCTGCAGGCGCGTTTCGTAATCAGCTTCCAGAGCGAAGAAAAGGCGTTATTACCTCATTGTTTGATATTTATATTGATGTACCGGATACGCCAGGAATTATTGGCAGGATTGCAACAGAGCTTGGAACAGCGGCCATCAATTTGAGCAACATGCAAATTATCGAAAGCCGGGAGGACGTGCCGGGGATCTTAAGGCTGTCATTCAGGCAGGAAGAGGACATGGAACGTGCGGCACAGCTGCTGATCTCCCAGAATTACACCGTTAGAAGCTAGGAAGCGTGCAAGCGGCTTTCTGGCTTTTTATATTGCCTTCAACATGATTCTCAAACCTAATAAAATCGCTTTAACTGAGCAAATGAACAAGATAATAAATTAATGTATAATAATGGTTGACAAAATGAAAACGTATACATATAATAAAAGTACAGTATGGTTTCTCTCCACTCCTATCCAATAACTGAGTTGCTCTGAAAATGGGCAACGGGTCGTGAACTCGGTTCACGGCCTCTTTTTTTTATGAAGAGGAGGAGCTGTTCCAGCAGTAAAATATTATCTTCATGCGTCAATCACTTCAGTGAACCTCTCACTTATATCGTTTAAATCACAGAGGAATTCTCCCGCTATATAATTGATTTCTTTATTATGGGAAAGTCGCTCCTAACGAGCGGCTTTTTTTTGCATTTTAATATATTTCTTCTTTGCGATTTAAGCATAATTCAAAAATTAAATTCCAATTTACCTGCAACTATTTCCAGTTCAATTCCGTCTTTAATTTAGTAGTCGTTTAAGGTATGGATATGAAGAAAAAGGCTGGCCTAGGCTGAAAGTAACGATGTATATGAAGTTTACAAAAATTTAACTATTTTATTGGGAAACTATGGTCTGTTATATGGTATAATGTTCCTTGGTCATAAAGTCATGTTTAGGAAAGTGTTACTACATATGGGATGGAAATATGCAGCAAGTACAATCTGCACCTCCTTTCTACCATTACATTTTTGTCATTTATTTATAAATTTTCAATTTGGATGAAGATTCAAAATTCCTTTCAACGAAATTTGTCTGCCGTTTCTATACGGTCTGTCTTTATAACGGATTGTTAGACGTAATTATAGAAAGCGTGATCCCAATACTTATAAGTTGTTCTTAGATGCCTTGCATGGGAGCAGGCTAAGGATAGGCAAGGAGGAGTATAGGCCTAATGGATGATTCAGAGCTGATCAAGGAGATTAAAGAGGGGAATATTGATTTATACTCAGAATTAATGAAGCGCTATGAGCGTAAGATGTATGCTTTCGTATATCACATGTTGAGAAGTTCAGGACTTGAACATTTAGCTGAAGATCTAGTATCTGAAACTTTTTACAAAGCCTACCGGAGCTTGCATTCTTTCCGTGAAATTGATGCATCCTTCTCTACATGGGTGTATACTATTGCTAGAAATACGGTTCTTAGTGAGCTTCGCAAACAACGAACTGCAAATATTCCACTTGAAGAGAGCGGCTTTATGCCAATTGCTTCTGCAGACACAGTCCCTGAACAGGCGATGCTTACGAGTGAACGTGTTGTGAAGGTGCGCGAAGCAATTAACAATCTGCCTGACAAGCAGCGTACTGCAATCATTTTAAGAGAGTATGACCAACTAGACTATCAAGAAATATCTAATATTCTAGGACAGACGGTAAGTTCTGTTAAATCCTTGTTGTTTCGTGCTCGAATGAGTGTCAAGAATCAATTGCAGTCTTATTTCTTTGAACCGATTTACGAGGAATACGAGGGGATGAAGAATCAATGAATTGCAGCGATGCCCGAGAGCATATGGCAATGATTTGGGATCTGCCTGCACATCACCCAATAAGGCTTGAATTTATGCAGCATATTCAGGGATGTAAGGCATGCAGGACAGAGTATGAGGAATGGACTGAATTGTATGAGCTGATCCCTATGACTGCTGAACCAATACCCGAGAAGAAGATCCAATCTATGCATACCAAAGTCATGGATCGGATCTATAAGGATAATCCGAATATTCAGAAGAGCGATGTGAGAACCTATCCATTGTTGCCACAGCCAGTGAACCATCGGTTATCGATTTGGATATCTGCATGCCTGGCATTGTTTCTGTGCAGTGTTGTCTTTATGACTTCAAGTCTGGGCTCTGGCATGGGGGAAGTTGCCAAGCAGCAATCGGGTATTGTTCCGACGGCTGTAGCGAGTTCCTCTACATCGTTATCTTTTTGGCATCAAGATGAAATTAGAACAAGCGGTATAATGGAACCATTAGTCGTTGGAATGAAGGCGTACCCTGAACATTGGATGATTCTGTCTCTAATTGCTTTGGGAGTGGCGTTATTCTCTCTTCGACGCATCCATCATGGTCGGGCGATCACTTCTCGAGAAGGGAGCAAGCAATGAGAATAGGTCTTATTCGTCATGGATTGACTGACTGGAATGTATTAGGTCGTATACAAGGTCAAAGTGATATTCCGCTGAACGAGGAAGGAAGGCAGCAAGCAAGACTGCTGGCTAACAGACTTCTTGAGGAAGCTTACAAGTGGGATTACATCATTACCAGCGGATTGTCACGTGCGCAGGAGACAGGTGAGATTATTTCCGGCATTTTGAATACACCTATGCTGCCTCCAGATGAGCGTCTTAAAGAAAGATCCTTTGGTCAGGCTGAAGGACTTACTGCTCTGGAACGTGAAGAGAAGTGGGGAGTGGATTGGAACCTGCAGGATCTGGGTCAAGAGAAAGAACCTGCAATGCAGGCGAGAATCTTGTCCTTCATGAATGACTTAGCAGAGCAATACCCTGATCAGCATATTCTAGTGATATCCCATGGTGCACTGCTTGCTCAGTTGTACAGGGCTTTGTATGAAGACCAGTATTCGGAGCGGATCGGCAATTTGTCACTAACGATTCTGGAGAAGGCCGAGTCGGATTGGAATCCACTATTATATAATTGTACGAAGCATTTACTAGCAGCAGATTCTGTTCACGAGAAGTAGCTTTAAGCGGTAACCCGATAATATTTCGGGTTATTTTTTTTTGCGAATTTGGAATAAATGTTGTAATAATTCCCATAATGGTAGTAAAACGGCGAGGCGATGGAACAATGAATTTAGCGGATCTTCTCACATATGCCGATATCGGTCAGCTGAACCGCATTGCGGACCATTATGAGTGCTCAAGTAAAACCAATTCAAAACATGAATTGATTCAAAGCATCTTAATTACGTTAGGCAGCAAATCCTTCGTTGAAGAACAGGTGGAGAAGCTTCCGATCGGACATCTTTGTTTTTTGAATGCTTTGTTATTTGACCCAAGAGCCAGCTTCAGCATGGAAGAGCTGACTGCGCTTGCCAGACAAGCCATTGATCCGAAGGGCGGACAACCCGTCTCATTTTTCAGAGATATCATTGTCCATTTCACCAAGTCCGGATGGCTATTTAATGGCTCGACTCATCAGACGCGGTATTTGTATCAAGTACCTAATGATTTAAAGGTTAAATTTCTCCGCATATTGCAGGAAAGATTTTTACACTCGATGGTAAACATAAATGAACCTTCTGCTTATCGGGATGAACACCACCTGTTGGCCGAGGATCTCAGACAGATGTTAAAGTACATTGATCAATATGAGATTCCTTTGAACCAGGAAGGTTTTATGTACAGGCGTACTCAACAACAGCTGATGGAATTTCTGAACATTCAGGAATCTCTTCTCGGAAAGGGAGGGTGGCGCTTTGGATATGGCCGCACTTATAAAGAATACCCGGACCGATTAGCTCTCCTGTACGACTATGCGTACCATCATCGATATGTAACTGAACATGATGGACTGCTTGAACTGACTTCAGAGGGCAGAGCCTCGATGGAAAAAGCACTGGAAGAAGAGATGATACAGCTATTCCGCTTTTGGTTAAGACAGTATAAAGGGGCTATACCCAATGTAGCATCCGTCGTTTATTGGATTGGCAGGTGTGCTGAGAGGTGGGTCACAGTATCATCGCTGTTGGAAAGCATAGGGGATTTGGTACATCCGTTCTACTATGATTCCAAGGAAGTCGTTTTTACGCAGCGTATATTACAGATGCTCTTGCATTTAGGAATGATAAGGTGCGGAGATTCCGAACAGGAAGGTCAGGCTATACAAATGACGGCCTGGGGGAGCAAAATATCCAGCTCCAATGTCATCCTTCCTTGATTTCGGAGAAAATTGGATAAAACAATTGGTTGGAGGTGCATCCTATGGATAAAATGAAAGTTACTTACGAGGTCATGTTAGGACTGGCTGCTGAGATGGTGTGGGACGAGGCATTAAAGAAACATCGAAGTGAAAAGCTCTTGGATGAAATTGATAAAGCACTGGCATCGGGGGATGAAGTGGCTTTTCGTAACCTGACGGATGAACTGAGATTAATTAACTAACGAATAAAGGTCATGTTTTGCCTATAGACCCTAGTCAATTTCATAACTCATTTAGTTCAACCCCGCTTATATATATGGCTGGAGTCTCACCATATAATAAGTGGGGTTTTTGTGTTTTGTAAATATCATTCAATTCCTTGAATCTCTTTCCATCTGGTAGAAACAACCATTATAATAGAGACAGAATAACAAGCATGATAGGGAGGAATATACGTTTGAAATTCAGCGAGATCAGACCAGAAGAATGGGTGGAATGGAAGCCTTACTTGGATACATGTATTATTCCCTATACAGGCCTAACGGGACAGGAATCTCCTATTGAAGCTGTAAGCGCTTTAGAAAATCTAAGAGATTTTCTTGATATCGTTGAAACTCCATTCAAAGGACGGGTAGTCACGTATCCGGCATTTCATTATACGGCGGAGGAGCATTTGAACTCCTTAAATGATGTATGCAGACAATTGAAATCGAGCGGATTTAAGTTTGTCATCATCATGAGCACAGGACAAGAGATAAATCCCACCGAGGTTTCTGCTTCAGATTTGATATTTACATGCCCTAAATGTGAAATTTCGGTGAGAAGCAGCAAGGAAGAATCAGCAGAAAAAATCAATCAACTGTCACAAAAAATACATCGTGAGGTGTATCGATTATGGGGATTACAATAGATTGAAATAAATTGTGACAAAATACCAACATTTTCAATATAACGCTTCCATTCTTTATTTTAAAATGTGTGACAAATTCTTGACGGTCAATGGAGGCTAATATATGATTATGTATGTCCTAGTAATTTGTGGAATATTTTAAAAGAACAATGAAATAATTGGATGAAAAAGGGGGTTGGAAGAGGATGAGCAATCATAAAGACAAAGAGCACCAACTGCCAAAACCACCCGGTCGTAAAGAGATGTCACGCAGACAGTTTCTAACTTACACTTTGGGCGGTGCGACGGCTTATATGGCTGCGGGTGCAGCTCTGCCGATGATCCGTTTTGCTGTAGACCCGATACTGCAGAAGGATGACGAAGGCGATTTTGTAAAAGTCATTGAAGTGAGCAAGGTCACGGATGAGCCTCAGGAAGTGACTTTTGAGCTTAAGCAGCAAGATGGCTGGTATCTAAGCAATTCGTCCTTGGTTGCCTGGATCAGGAGGGGTGAGGATGGAGTCATTTACGCCTTATCGCCGATCTGCAAGCATCTGGGTTGTACCGTGCGATACAATAATAACCCGACATTCCCAGACGAATATTTCTGCCCATGTCATGGTGCGCATTATACGAAGGAAGGCAAGCAGCTGGAGGTTGCTTCAGCGCCGCTTGATGAATACACCGTTAAGGAAGAGGAAGGCTGGGTGTATCTCGGAAGCATTGTTCCAAATACTAGAGTCCAATAGGGAGGGCGTGAGTAGATGTTTAAGAATATTTACAACTGGGTCGACGAACGTCTGGACATTACCCCGATTTGGCGTGACGTTGCTGACCATGAAGTACCTGAACACGTGAATCCCGCTCATCACTTCTCGGCTTTTGTTTACTGTTTCGGCGGACTTACGTTTTTCATTACGGTAATACAGATTCTATCCGGCATGTTCCTCACGATGTATTATGTACCGGATATCATTAACGCTTATGCGAGCGTAGAGTTCTTACAGACCCAGGTTGCATTCGGTCAAATTGTACGGGGCATGCACCACTGGGGAGCTAGTTTGGTTATAGTTATGATGTTTCTACATACGATGCGGGTGTTCTTTACTGGTTCGTACAAAGCGCCTCGCGAAATGAACTGGGTAGTCGGGATGCTGATCTTCTTTGTCATGCTTGGCTTGGGATTAACAGGATATCTGCTGCCCTGGGACAACAAAGCGTATTTTGCGACTAAGGTTACACTTGAAATTGCAAACACGGTGCCTGTACTTGGCCCGGTTATCAAGGAACTTTTACAAGGCGGGTCCATTGTTGGAGCGGAAACTTTAACTAGATTCTTTGCTCTGCATGTATTCTTCCTTCCGGCTGTTCTGCTCATTCTGCTTGTTGGGCATTTTATCATGATTCGCAGACAAGGTATCTCCGGACCACTATAATCGAAGGGAGGATAAGCCTATGGCACACGGGAAGAAATCAGATGAGAAGGTTGTATTTGTTGGTGATTCTCGGGTTCGCAAGGGAGAGGGCTTTATTACTCCGCCTGACTATACGTCATATCCGGGTAAATCCGAAGCATTCATTCCTAATTTCTTATTGAAAGAATGGATGGTAGGTGTCGTCGTTCTGGTTGGTTTTTTAGTACTGACCATTTCGGAGCCTGCTCCACTCGGATATCCAGCTGATCCAAGTGCTAACGTCATACCGATGCCGGACTGGTACTTCTTATTCTTATATCAATACTTGAAATATCCATACGCATCAGGAGATTATGTCGTACTCGGTACACTCGGTGTTTCTGGGGTCGCGTTCGGTGCACTGCTCCTGGCTCCTTTTCTTGACACGGGTAAGGAACGCCGCTTCTATAGAAGACCGATTGCCTCCTCGCTCATGCTGTTGTCGATAGTTTCGGTTATCTACTTAACGAATGTTGCCTGGACACACTACAAGCATGAGCTTGAAGCTACGGGACAGGAGCCGGAGCATATTCAGCGGGAGAAGGAAGCAGAGGAGAGGCACGCGGCAGGCGAGTCCACATCATTTGCTCCGTCTCAGCAGGAGGATGAGATCGCGATTGTCGAGCCCGATGCTGCGGGAGCTGAGATTTATAAGAAAGCGACCTGTGTAAGCTGTCATGCCGTGGACTTGAAAGGGCAGGGTGCTCCGGCGCTGCTAGGCACCGGTGATAAGCACAGCCAGGAAGAAATTCTCACGATCATCAAAGAAGGTGTAGGTGGAATGCCGGCTCAATATGATAATAATATTGCCCAAGGTCTCACGGATGAAGATATTAACACCTTGGCAGAGTGGCTTGCACTTCAGAAAGCAGGACAGTAAAATAAAGGTTATAGCTGAAAGCCTGACTGCAGCCGCAGTCAGGTTTTTTTTCAGAATGTAGACATAATGTACATACTCTACTTCATATTGCAATTTTGTCAGAGGGGGATACAGGTGTTTTCGATTTCTTTTTTATGGAGCCGGGCCTTTCTCATGCATCGCGGTTTTCTCTGGTTATTATTTTTGTGTAACCTACTGGGAACGGTCTATGGTTATATATGGTATGGAGGGCAGCTGGAGTCCACGCTGGACAATTATCCTGTATGGCTCATTGTATTTGTTCCTGACAGCCCGACAGCAAGTCTGTTTTTTACCATATCACTTCTGTTCTTAATGTATCCTGCATCATCGTCTTGGTTGAAGAAAACAGGACATGTGATTCAAGCTTTGGCTTTTGTCACTTCATTAAAATACGGTATATGGGCAGTTGTAATGATTGTTGCAGGCTGGTCTCTTGGAGTAGACATGATCTGGTCGGATTTTATGCTGATTGCCTCTCACCTGGCGATGGCTGTCGAGGTGTTACTGTATGCTCGATTCTTCGGATTTAGACTGGGCAGTCTTGTGTTTGCTGGTGTATGGACGTTACTCAATGATACGCTAGATTACACGAAAGGCATCTATCCAGGTCTTCCGGATGCTGTTGACGTCTACATAAACCGTGTACGAAATTTCACAGTAGTGCTCTCACTGGCCTCCATCCTTACCGGCTTCATCGCGCTCAGACAAACCAAACGATTATAGTACTAGGCTCTCACATCCCCTCATACGATAAGGTAGGAGGGGATGTCCATGTTTTCGCTTATCAAACGATCTTCCTGTGTAATTACAGCTGTGCTCTGCTGTACGCTGCTCAGTGGTGCGATTGTTTCCAATGTGTCTGCTGCAAGTGTTCAGGAGACACAAGCTGATTCAGAGCTTATGAAGCAGCTGAACGATACAGCAACTTCATTGTACCGGAAATCCCTCGAGAACAATCTTGTCGGTGTTCGGGAGGATGTTCAGTTAATAACTACTCAGGTTGGGCAGATGTCCTATGATGGGGTAACGAGTGTAGAAGGGATGCATGCACTGACCGAAACCATCGTTGAAGTCAAGGAGGCATCCGCAAGTACGGATGCAGCTGCCGATTCTCTGCAGCATGCTTCTGCGAAATTAAGGCTGGCTGTGGATAGTCTTGCTCATCCCGAGAAGCCGCTGTGGCTGCAATATTATAAAATATTGAAAGAGGATATTGCCGCTGTTCAAGAAGGGGCGCTGAATCATCGAGCGGATTCACTCATGGTTACATATGGAGAGTTTGAGCAGCATTATGAAACCATTCGTCCTGCGGCAATCATCAAGAAGCAGCCTTATGAAATTGAACGTTTTGATTCGTGGATGTCCTATTTAAAGGGGCTGACGATGCGTTCAGAGCCGAACTATGAAGCGGTGGGTGAAGCCTTGCAGCAAGGAGATGAATTTGTAAATGCCCTGTTTGGCAAGGAAAAGGATGAAACGGCCTTCACTCCGTTTGCGAGTGGTCCTGAGCCTTGGGCTGCCGAGCTGTTCATAGGCTCCACCATTATGGCAGTATTGGCTTATGTAGGGTATCGTAAATTTCAAGGCACAGAAACGGCTCCATTTACAAGAAGATAGGTTATTGAAGATTGTGAATCAACGATAATTATTGGTAATCGATGTTAGTCTCATGTCATTCCGTATCGAAAAAAAGCCCGGTGATCCGGGCTATTCCTCTTTAAAACCCTCGCCATATACATCCTGCACCTCCGAGATAATCACAAACGCTTTGGCATCTGCCAATTTAATGATCTCCTGCAGCTGTCTAATCTCCTGTCTTGCAACCACACAATAGGCAACATGCTTTGCTTGTTTCGAATAAGCCCCGACAGCCGGCACTAATGTGACCCCTCTATCCATTTCAGCCGTAATTTTCTCTGCAATCTGCTCCGCATGATCACTTATTATAGTAAAGGATTTAAGGGAGTAGGCGCCTTCCTGAATAAAATCAATTACCTTAGAGCTGATAAAGACGGACACGAGTGTATATAAGACCTTATCCAGAGGAATGAAAAAAAGGGAAGATCCAATAATGATAATATCAATGCCGAGCATCACTTTACCGATACTGATTCCTGATCTGCGGGATAAGATTCTTGCGATGATATCGGAACCGCCTGTTGTGCCTCCGGCGCGAAAGACGATGCCAAGTCCTGTCCCAATCGTTACCCCTGCGTATAGAGCAGCGAGCAAAAAATCATGTTCTGTCTTAAACGGTACAATATAGCCTGCTTCAATCAGTCTCTCAAACAGGCCAAGAAAGACAGTGAGCAGAGCAATACCGATGCCAGTGTAAAGAATTTGTCTTCCACCGAGTACCTTCCATCCCAGGATGAACAGCGGGATATTGATGACTAAGGTCGATAAGGAGGGAGAGATACCAAACGCATAATTAAGCAGAACGGTGATTCCGGTTACTCCACCTTCCATCAGCTGATTCGGAATGATGAAGTACAGCAGACCAAAAGCAAAAACGGCGGTGCCGAGCATAATAGGAAGGATGATTTTTAATTGGGCAATCCATTTATTTTTTATCATCAATATACCTCACTGAGCTGATTGTTCTTTTACATGCATTTTATAACCCGTGATTTTACTCGTTAAAGTAGTCTGAGGGGTGTACAAACGTAGTATGCCTGTTTCCTCCCCAGATTAAAAAAATGATTTGTTTTCACTATCTCAATACGTTAACATTGGAATAAAGCAAATTTATCGGTAAGGAGCTACAACTGGTATGGAGAAAAGTCTTGCTGAAATTCAACGGGAAGTGGACCGTTACATTTCACAGTTCAAGGAAGGGTACTTCAGCCCGATGACGATGCTTGCGAGAATGACAGAGGAAGTAGGCGAGCTTGCCCGTGAGGTCAATCACGAATACGGGGAGAAGCCCAAGAAATCTACGGAGGCTGACAACTCCATTGAGCTTGAACTTGGGGACATTTTATTTATTACCCTTTGTTTTGCGAACTCACTCGGCATTGATCTGACGGAGGCTCACAACAAAGTGATGCATAAATTTAATACGAGGGATGCGAATCGCTGGACCAAAAAGGACACCGAATAATCCATCCTTACATATGCTGTACTAACCCATATCCGGGAGGTACAGCAAGCATGAAATCTTATCCTTATATCCAAGAAGCATACAAGGCTATTTTGCATGGTGATTACGAGCTTGCGGTTTATTGGTTCGAGACGGCCATTGAGAAGGAACCAGACAATGCCGAAATCCATTATCGCTGCTCCATTACCTATGCACGCAATGGGAAGCTGGAGCAAGCTTTGCTTCATGCTCAAAAAGCAGCAGAACTTGCTCCAGACCATGGTGAATATATGATGCATCTAGGGAGTCTTGAGGCGAAGAAGCTGACTGCAGGTGCACGGCTGCTCATTGAAGCTTCCGCGTCTGATTTGTCTAAGGCCAGAGAGGATATACTCGCACAGCTGAAGAAGTCGATCGAGCTCGATCCGCTATATACGGATGCATACGTGTGGCTAGCCATTGCCTATGCCGAAATGGATGAGTACATCCTAGCTATCGCGGTGCTCAAAGAAGCGATATCGCTGGAGCCGCAGAATGATCAATTAACACAGTTATTGCAGGATTTCCACAAGCGAATGAAGTCTAAATAAGAATAATTCATCAAGCTAGAATATAAGGAGTGTTTCTAAAGTGGCAGAGAAGTTGAAGGTTGTTGTTGTAGGCGCGGGAGGGCGCATGGGACGTGAAGTCGTCAAGCTAGTTCTGCAGGATGAGGAACTTGAACTGGCTGCAGCCGTTAATCGTTCCGGAGCAGGCGAGGATGCTGGCAGGCTGGTTGGTCTAGAGCCTTGCGGTGTCCTGGTTACGGATCAGCTGGAGGATGCGCTGAGAGAATCTAATGCGGATGTTATGGTTGATTTTACTACACCCCAATATGCTTATGAGCATACCTCCCTCGCTATTTCATACGGTGTAAGACCTGTTATGGGGACAACTGGATTTACCCCAGAACAAATTCAAGATTTGGACAAGCAATGTCAAGATAAAGGCATTGGAGGGCTGATTGCACCCAACTTCTCAATCGGGGCTATTCTAATGATGAAATTTGCAGCGCAGGCTGCTAAATATATGCCTAATCTCGAAATTATTGAGTATCATGGCGATCAGAAGCTGGATGCACCATCAGGAACGGCGATCAAAACTGCCGAGATGATTGCGCAGAACCGAGAGGAACTTCGTCAAGGTAACCCGAATGAAGAGGAGACGATTGAAGGGTCACGAGGCGGGTATTACAACGGATTCCGCATACATAGTGTGAGGCTGCCCGGTGTATTTGCACAGCAGGAAGTCATTTTTGGTGATTTTGGACAAACCTTGAAGATTAGACATGATTCTTATGAACGGGCTGGATATATGCCTGGTGTTAAGATCGGTATTCAGAAGGTGATGGAGTACTCCGGCATGATTTACGGTTTTGATCATTTTATTGACTAAACGGAATTGTTCATCATACCATCAGTGCTTCAACTCAAGTGATCAATCAAATTAAACTGCTTATACAGATATCAAAAGGGAGAGAACATATATGCTTAATATCGCTTTTATTGCTCATGATCGTAAAAAAGATGAAATGGTTAACTTTGTAACGGCTTATGAAAAAGCATTTGAAGGCAATAACTTGTTTTCTACAGGAACGACCGGTCAACGTATCATGGAAGGAACGAACCTTAAGATTCATCGGTTTATGTCCGGACCTTTAGGCGGCGATCAGCAGATTGGAGCGCTTGTGGCTAAGAACGAAATGGATTTAATTATCTTCCTTCGTGATCCGCTTATGGCACAGCCGCATGAACCGGATATCAATGCGCTGCTGAGACTGTGTGATGTGCAGGGAATACCACTGGCTACCAATGTAGCAACGGCTGAAATCCTTGTTAAGGCTTTGGAACGTGGTGATTTTGGCTGGCGCGAGCTTGTACATAAATATAAGCCAGGATCCGATATGGAAGTATAGGTCCATACAACGCTCGATTTAATATATGATCAGCATGGTTTATCGACATCATTATAAAGGAGGCCCTTCCCTTTGAATCAAGCGGGCAAACATTTAAAAATCGGGATTACCTGTTATCCGTCACTGGGCGGTTCTGGAGTCGTGGCAACGGAGCTTGGAAAGCGACTCGCCGAAAAAGGGCACCAAGTTCATTTTATTGCGAACAGTATCCCTTTCAGACTAGGCAAATTTCATCGTAATATCTTTTACCATGAGGTGGAAGTGAATGATTATTATGTGTTTCGATATCCACCCTATGATTTATCACTAGCGACCAAAATGGCGCAGGTTGCCAAGACACAACAGCTGGATTTGCTTCATGTTCACTATGCAGTTCCTCATGCCGTGTGTGCCTACCTGGCAAAGCAAATGCTGCCTGATGATCTGAAGGTAGTTACAACACTGCATGGTACAGATATTACGGTGCTGGCTCAGGATGAGTCACTGAAGGACTTGATTGAGCTTGCTATTAATAAGAGCGATGCAGTGACAGCGGTATCGCAGGATCTCATCCGTGAGACACATGAGCTGCTGGATGTTAAACAGAAGATTGATCTGACCTACAATTTTATAGATAACAAAATTTATTATCCACGTAACAGCGCATCACTTCGGGCAGAGTACGCTTCCAAGGATGAGAAGGTGCTGATGCATATCTCGAACTTCCGTCCCGTTAAACGAACGCTGGATGTCGTCGATATCTTTGCCCGGGTGAACAGAGAGCTCCCGACAAAGCTCATACTCGTCGGTGAAGGTCCTGATCTGCCCAAGATTCAGTGTAAAATACAGGAAATGGGATTGACAGATCGAGTACACTTGTTAGGCAAACAAGACGATGTCGCACAGGTTATCTCCATGGCCGATCTGCTGCTCCTTCCCTCGGAAAAAGAGAGCTTTGGCCTTGTAGCCTTGGAAGCCATGGCCTGTGGAGTTCCTACAATCGGCTCAACGGCTGGAGGAATTCCGGAGCTTGTTACGCATGGAAGTACAGGTCTGCTTGCCGGTATTGGAGATACGAAGCAAATGGCAGAATATGCATTAATGCTGCTGCGTAATGAAGAAATGATGAAGAGCTACAAGCAGGCTTGTCTTGACAGATCGAGTGATCATTTTGATATCGATAAAATTACAGCTCAGTATGAGCAAGTATATAGCCGCGTACTTACTCAGCAAAATGTTGGGGTTGGGCTGGAGCATTGATCGGAGATTTATAAAGGAGTTTAGGAAATGAACAATTGGAAGCATGTCGATCCTGCCATGGCAATTCAGGGCGAAGAGGTGCTTAAAAGGCTTAATGATCATGGCCATCAGGCCTTTTTCGTAGGTGGTTGTGTTCGAGATGAGATAATGAATAGGCCCGTAACGGATATGGATATAACGACTTCGGCCAAGCCTGAAGAGGTGATGGCATTATTTGAGGGCTCCATACCGACAGGGCTGCAGCATGGAACAGTAACCGTTCGAATGAACGGTTATCATTTTGAGGTGACGACTTTTCGTACGGAGAGCGGTTATGAAGATTACCGCAGGCCATCCGAGGTTCAATTTGTAGACCAGGTGGAAGAGGATCTTAAGCGTAGAGACTTCACCATGAATGCCATTGCACGAGATTATGTAGGACAGCTCATCGATCCCTTTAATGGAGTGACTGATATTGAACAGCGGATTGTTCGCTCTGTCGGCCTTGCAGAAGAACGATTTAGAGAAGACGCCCTTCGGATGCTAAGAGGCGTTCGTTTTGCATCCATTTTTGATTTCGACATCGACTCCTTAACCTGGGATGGAATTCTAGCGGAACGAGACAAGCTCCCTCACATCGCAATGGAACGAGTACGGACCGAAATGGACAAAATGCTGGCAGGACCATATCCTGCAAGAGGAGTCTGTTTACTTATGGATAGCGAGCTGCTCCATTATGTAAAGGTGCCAGTCGAATTATCCGGGCTGGATCGTACGGCTCTCAGCTTGTTAGATAAGCTGCCACAGGCTACAGAATTCAGATTGGGACTTCTGTTGTTGCTGCTGGGTGCAAATTCCTCTGATGCAGATCAAAAGCTTAGAGCGTGGACCTATTCGGGTAAAGTAAAGGATAGAATGACAAAACTTCTTGAACTTCATGAAGCTGTTCTGAACTCTATTTCAAAGATTGTGAAGGATGTTCAGGTGGGACAGTATAGAAGACATTTACAAGAAGAATGGAAACAATCCGTTCTTCGCTACGGTGTTTTGGCAAGTGAAGACTGGCATGTCATTCATACTCTGCTTCCTCAGTCATTCTATGATATGACCGGGGAGGAGTATCTGCTGCTGAAGGAACTGGTGGAGCATGCAGCGGAATGGATCGAGGAGATGGGAATTTACAGCTTGAAGGAGCTTGAGCTGTCAGGTTCTGATCTGCTTCGTGTCACTGGCCGTAAGGGTGGTCCTTGGCTCGGTGAAACGATGAATTGGCTGCTGCAGCAGGTGGTAACAGGACAACTCGTCAACAAACATGACATATTGCTTGAGGCAGCGAAGAAGGTGACATCTGATGAAAAATAAATTGCTGCTTGATTTGTTTTTGCAATCATCCCAAACCTTTATTTCAGGTGAGGAGATTAGCAGAAGACTCAACATCAGCAGAACAGCAGTCTGGAAACAAATCAATCAATTGAGAGACATGGGCTATGAATTTGAGGCGGTATCGCGGAAGGGATATCGAATGACATTTATCCCCGATTTTTATAAAGTGACTGATATTGAAGCGAAGTTAAACACCAAAGTATTGGGCAGGAAGATCCAGATTATGGAAACCACGACCTCTACTCAAGTGGATGCCATGACCCAAGCGGAGAGCGGTACAGAGGAAGGAGCACTGTTCATTGCTGAGCAGCAGAGCTCGGGAAGAGGAAGGCTTGGCAGAAAGTGGTTCTCTCCAGCAGGTAAAGGCATCTGGATGAGTCTGGTGCTTCGGCCGGAGCTTCCTATCCGATATATGCCTCAGCTTACGCTTCTGACGGGAGTTGCTGTCTGCAAAGCGATTCGCAGCGTGACAGGCGCAGAAGCAGCGATCAAGTGGCCTAACGATATATTGATTCATGGGAAGAAGGTATGCGGGATTCTTCTGGAATCGGCAACGGAAGATAATAAAGTAAAATACTGTATTGCGGGAATCGGAATCGATGTCAATCTATCCGCTGAGGATTATCCAGAGGAATTAACGGAGATTGCCACGTCGCTCAAGCTGGAAACAGGACATACTATAGACCGAGCGCTCCTCATAGCAGAAATCCTGAACGAAATGGAGCTTCTCTATAATCGTTATACCAGTGAAGGGTTCACCCCTATTCAAGTGGAATGGGAAGAGCATTCTGTATCGATCGGTCAAGCGGTACGGACTGAGACTTTGACGGAGACCATACAAGGAGTCGCGAAACGACTTGATCCGAGCGGGGGGCTAGTTATTGCTGCACCCAGTGGTGAGGAGAGAGTGGTGTATTCCGGTGAGGTTGAAATTATATAGCAGCAGTAAGCGTTTAGCTTGCTGCTGTGTCCTTTTTTGTAATGGATTGGCTGATGCACGATTTGGGTTATTTAATTAGAGAGAACCAATTTTTTAACTTTTTATAAGTAGACAATTACTTTATTTTTGGTATACTTTCTTGGTGAGGCGGTATTGATTATGTATCGAACTGCACTCATCAGTCAGTTATCATGAGTTTCAATACAATTGAATCGTATGCCAAGTTGTTGGATTCTGCTCTGAGCCGAAGAGGACCGAGACAGAAGGGACGATCGCGAGTGACTCTTTTTTGACTTATGGGACCTTTTTAGTTTGATACTAAAAGGTTTTTTGTGCGTCTGGATTGGGCGCCATCCCCGTTAGATCGGCTGAAGCACATCCGTAGGACACAGCTTTAGACATGGCATCAAAAATCTACGGTATTTCAGAAAAGAAGGGAGCCACTTGTATGGCAGCAACCAAAAAACCGCTTAATATTGTGAAAATGAAAAAAATGAAAGAAAATAAAGAGCCCATTACGATGCTCACTGCATATGATTATCCTTCTGCTGTGCTGGCTGAAGAAGCTGGTGTAGATATGATCCTGGTAGGGGATTCTCTTGGAAATGCAGTGCTCGGATATAATTCCACCATCCCGGTTACGATTGATGATATGGTATACCACTCCCGTGCCGTTGCTAGAGGTGCACAGAGTACATTTATCGTAACGGATATGCCCTTTATGACGTATCACGGCGGAATAGATGAGACCCTGAAGGGTGTGCGCCGCATTATGCAGGAAGGCCACGCCCATGCGGTGAAGCTTGAGGGCGGGGCTGAAATAGCAGACACGGTTAGAGCTGTTGTGAAGGCAGGCGTGCCCGTGCTGGGACACATCGGACTTACACCTCAATCTGTGAATCAAATCGGTGGTTTCAGGGTGCAGGGGAAGGACGCTGCGGACGCCAAACGACTGCTTGAGGATGCGAAGGCACTTGAAGAAGCCGGTGCATTTGCCATCGTACTGGAGCTGGTTACCGAGGCAGTTGCCGAGGCAATTTCCAATGAGCTGTCGATTCCAACAATCGGAATTGGTGCTGGGCGTGGTACGGATGGTCAAGTGCTCGTCTTCCACGATGTTCTGCAATATGCATCTCCATATATGCCTAAAAGATTTGTGAAGACTTATGCAGATGTAGGAACCATTATTCGTGACAGTATCGGAAATTATGTACAGGATGTCAAAAATAAATCCTTTCCTGCTGAGGAGCATGTGTTCACTGCTGAAGATGGTGTAGTTGAATCCTTATATGGAAGCAGTAAAGCAAAGGTGGAGAACAGATCATGATAACAGTTCGGAATATTGAAGAGCTGCGGGCACATATAGCCTCCATGAAAAAGAATGTTTGCGGAAAAGAACCGGCAGTTGGACTCGTCCCAACGATGGGATTCCTGCATGAAGGACATGCAAGCTTGATGCGCGAAGCTCGAAAGAATAATGATATCGTTGTTCTGAGCATCTTCGTGAATCCTATTCAGTTTGGTCCGAATGAAGACTTTGAAACGTATCCACGGGATGAGCAGCGGGATTTGGGGATTGCTAACAAAGAAGGAATAGACATCGTATTTATTCCAACTGTAGAAGTCATGTATCCTCATCCTACCAAGACTAAGATTAGAGTGGCTGATATTACAGACCGCCTGTGCGGCGCATCACGCCCTGGTCACTTCGATGGTGTAACGACCGTGGTCGCGAAGCTGTTCAACATTGTACAGCCTAACAACGCTTATTTTGGGATGAAGGATGCGCAGCAAGTAGCTGTTCTATCGCAGATGGTATCAGACCTTAATATGCCGATCAATATTGTGCCTTGCCCGATTGTTCGCGAAGCAGATGGGCTTGCACTCAGTTCACGTAACGTGTATCTGAACGCTAAGGAGCGCAATGAAGCACTTGTCTTGTCCCGCTCACTAAGAATGGCTCAATTGAAGTCTGAGGAGCAGGAAGATGCGACTGTGGGTCAAATTCGCAAGCTTATTATAGATGAGATCAACACGTCCGAAACGGCTGTTATTGATTATGTGGATATTTTAACCTTCCCAGGACTTGAGCCGATTGAAGATCGTGTGCAGATTACAGAGCCGGATGATGTAATTATTGCTCTGGCTGTTAAATTCGGAAAAACAAGGCTGATCGACAATCATCGGCTGCAGAAAGCAGAGGTGCTCTCCCGTGTTTAGAACATTGATGAAATCTAAAATTCACCGTGCAACGGTAACGGAAGCAAACTTAAATTATGTAGGCAGTATTACCATTGATCGTAACTTGATGGAAGCTGCAGATATTCTGGAAAATGAAAAGGTTCAAATTGTCAATAACAACAATGGAGCAAGACTGGAGACTTATGTCATTCCTGGGCCGCGCGGAACAGGTACAATTTGCCTTAATGGTGCTGCTGCACGGTTGGTTCAGCCTGGAGATACAGTTATTATTATTGCTTATGCAATGATGTCCAATGAAGAAGCAGTTCAACATAAGCCGACCGTTGTATTTGTGGACGGGGGGAATAAGCCGGTTCAAACCATGCATGAAGAAGTTCATGCGACCATTTTGTAATCCATGGAATGAAGAATGAAAAGTGCCCAAAGAGCAAAAAATGTGATTAGGTTACTGCACTAATCCATTTTGCTAAGGGTGGGATGCATGCCATGTTTCAACATCTATTTGCGGAAATGAATCAATCGCTTGATGAGATTGCCAATTACTACACCGCCGCACCCGTCGAGAAGAAACAGGAAATGCTGCAGCGATGGAACCTGCTTAAGAAAATGAGCGACGGCATTATCGACGAATGGATGTCATTTGAAGAGAAAATGGCCAAGATTCGCGAAAGTGGAATTTTCCGAGGGACAGATCCTTTTACATCGATTCCGGAGCTGGAGCTTCATACCTTTGTTAAAGGACTTGGTTATTTCAAGCTGCTCATGTATCAGCATGCTGCCGAGGAGTTTGGCAAAGTGGTGGAAGTATATCCCGATAGCCTGTTATCGAGGCTGTACCTCGCGATGTGCTACCTTCACCTGGAACAAATGCATACCGCATCTGCGGAGCTGAATCGGATCATTCTTAGCTGTGATCAGCCCAGAATGAAAGCCATGGCATACAATGCACTAGGTTGTATTCATGCGAAGCAAATGGAGCTCAAGCAGGCCCAGTCCTGCTTTGCACTTGCATTAGAACATGATCCATCCCTGCCGGAGCCGCTCTACAATCTGGAAGCATGCCGTTCCAAAAATGCCGTACTCCAGTATGGAACACAGCTGCTCTCCCTCTCCTAAGCACCTATTGAAACAGCGCAATCGCAAAAGGCGATGTCCTGACAAGACATCGCCTTTTTGTCTGTTTCATGTTCAAAAGTCTTTTTTTTTGCTATGCTACTAAAGAGACTGTAGAAGGGAACGTTTACTCATCATGAAATTTGCTGTGCTTGATTTTGAAACAACAGGTACTCAGTCCCTTGGTGAAATTATCCAGGTTGGACTTGCCATCATAGATCATGATTATACAATTAAAGACACTTTCAGCTCCTATGTGAATCCCGGCGTTCCCATTCCTCCATTTATTACGGGGTTAACGGGAATTACGGACAATGATGTGAAGGATGCTCCGGAGCTTGAGGAAATGATGATGGAGCTCGTTCCATTGCTGGATGATGTCGTACTCGTAGGGCATAATGTGAGCTTTGATTTTCATTTTTTACAAAATGCGCTTGACCGATGCGGGTACTTGCCATTTACAGGCCGCATTTTGGACACTATGGATTTCCTGAAAATTTGCTTTCCGTCCTTATCCTCCTATCAGCTGGGTTACGTAGCAGGCGAATTTGGATTCACCCATGACCGTCCACATCAGGCAGATAGTGATGCTCTGGCAACAGCACACATTTTCTTAAAGAGTCTTGAGGAGCTTAAGAGCCTGCCATTGATCACTTTACAGCGGCTTACCGATTTGTTTGCTGCGGAAGATAGTGATTTGGGCTGGTTTTTTGATGGGATTCTTTCAGAGAAAGAAATGGAGCCTATTCACGATCTGGATAATCAGACCTATTATAGACAGCTCGCGCTTAAGATTGACGATTGGTCACAGATCGCTCCGCCCAGGGATGAACATGAACCCAATCCATTAGAAAAATTAACTTTTCAAGAATATATGGATGAGGTTCAGCTGCGCCTGAAGCAAACACTGCCTCATTATGAGGAACGCGAATCCCAGAATATGATGTTCACAGAAGTGACGAAGGCGATGGATGAGGACAAGCATTTACTCATTGAAGCCGGGACAGGCACGGGGAAGTCACTGGGTTATTTGCTGCCTTCGATTTATCATAGTGTCAGACAGGAGACGAAGGTAACGGTAAGCACACATACGATCAATCTTCAGGAGCAGCTTCGTGAGCGGGATATTCCGCTACTCACGGAGGTGGTTCCTTTTCCGTTCAAAGCTGCTGTGTTCAAAGGAAGAGGGCATTACCTGTGTCTGCGTAAATTTGAACAGAAGCTGAACAACAAGGAGTTTGTAACCCCGAAGGAGGACGTATTTACTGCTGCACAGATGCTGGTATGGCTGACTCAAACCGAAACCGGTGATGATGAGGAGCTCAATCTAAGTTATCGCGGCGGTGATTTTTGGGAAACGGTACAAAGCGATTCGGATTCCTGCCTGGGCCGAAGCTGCCCTTGGTTTAAGAAATGCTTTTACCATCGTGCAAGACATGAGGCCGGCATTGCTGATGTAGTGATTACCAATCATTCCAAGCTGTTTACGGACGTTAAGGCTAGTCACCAATTGCTTCCTGCTTATGAGCATCTCGTCATAGATGAGGCGCATCAATTCGAGGAGGTCGCCGGTAAGCATCTTGGAATGCATATGAAATATTTTACGGTGGTTCATGCGCTTACCCGATTATTTAAAGATAGTCGGAACGGACAATTCCCTGCTCTGCGTCAAAAAATAGCGCAGTCCAGCCATGAGCAGATGGTGGAGTGGACCTCTGCTATTGATCAGCTGTTCCCATCCGCTCTAGAAGCGAAGGAAACTTGGGATCAGCTCAGTGAAATGCTGTTCAGCTTACTGCCAGAACGAAGTGATGCAGCCCCTGGAGAAGCAGGACAGTTCACATTAAGACTGAAGCCGCAGAACAAACCGAAGAAGTGGGATAAGCTTGCAGCAGTTGAGAATCAGTTCTATGTGACGGTTTCAGAATTGGTTCGTAAGGCAGATAAGGTTCTTAGTGAAGTAAGAGAAGATCTCGACGATTATACGGCCGACAGCCTTATTACAGACGTTACCGGGCTCGTTAAGGATCTGGCTGGCTTCAAAGATCAATTAAGACATTTCATGCGCCTTGATGATGCAGGGACCGTATATTGGCTGGAGGCCAGCGGACAATTCAAGAGCAAGTCGCTTCAGCTGTATGCAGTTCCTGTAGATGTAAGTCCTCAGCTGAAGGAAATGTTCTTTGATAAGAAGCGAAGCGTTATTTTAACCTCGGCTACTTTATCGGTAGATAAATCGTTCCAGTTTATGATCGATCAGCTTGGACTGACCGAAGCACAGGAGCAGCAGAGATTGCTCACATCACAGCTGCCGTCTCCGTTTAATTACCGGGAACAAGCTCTTCTTGTGGTTCCGCGTGATTTTCCAAGTGTGAAGGGCAGTGTGGGTGATGATCATTTTGTCAGTATGCTCGTCAAATCTTTGTCAGAGGCCGCACAGGCAACGAAGGGCAGAATGCTTGTCCTGTTTACCTCTTACAAGATGTTGAGACAAGTACATGAGCCGCTGAAGGAAGCTCTCGCCTCAAGTGATATTTCCGTGTTTGGACAAGGGGTAGACAGTGGGAGCCGGACCAAGCTGACGAGAAGATTCCAGGAGGCCAAAGCTTCTGTATTGCTTGGAACGAGCAGCTTCTGGGAAGGTGTCGATATTCCAGGAGAAGCTTTATCCTGTTTGGCTATTGTACGGCTGCCTTTCCAGCCTCCTAACCATCCTGTTGTAGAAGCCAAGAGCGAACTGCTGCAGCAGGAGAAGAAAAATCCGTTTATGAAGCTCTCGGTACCTCAGGCGGTTATTCGGTTTAAACAAGGTTTCGGAAGACTGGTGCGAACCGCTAAGGACCGAGGCATCGTTATCGTGTATGATACAAGAGTCATTGAATCGTATTATGGCAAGTACTTTTTATATTCCCTGCCAGGTCCTAAAATGGAGCATATGACAACGGACAAGATGGTTCCGCGTATCAGCGAGTGGCTAGAGGAACATGTAACGAATGAAGAGAAGTAATAGAAAGCACGGACACTGCTTGCAGTTGTGAGGGGGAATTGTAATTGAAGTCGGACAAAATTTCAGAGGCTGTCGTAAGAAGACTGCCAGTATATCTGCGTTATTTACAAGAGCTGTACAAAAGAGAAGTGACCACTGTATCTTCACAGGAGCTTGGTCTCAGACTGGATTTGAATCCAGCGCAAATCCGTAAGGATCTCGCTTATTTCGGGGATTTTGGACGCAAAGGCATCGGCTATGATGTAGCTTATCTCATCGATAAAATCAGACAAATCTTGAAGCTGGATCAACAGATTAATGTGGCACTTGTCGGTGCTGGTAATCTCGGACATGCCTTGTCGAACTATAATCGATATGTAAAAGACAATATGAAGATTGTCGCCGTATTTGATTCCCAGCCCTCGAAGATTGGCTCCAATATCAATACGCTCACGGTTCAGCCTATGGAAGAGCTGGTGAAAACAGTAAAGGATCTGAACATTAGAATCGGCATTATAACGGTTCCGGATTCGGAAGCTCAGCGTGTGGCGGATTATCTGGTGGAGGCGGGAGTTGAAGCGATCCTTAATTTTGCCCCGATTATTATCAAGGCTCCTGCTCATATCCGGATTCATACAGCGGACTTCACTACAGATCTGCTTAGTCTGGCTTATTATCTAGAGAACGAAGCAGGGAAAGAGGAGGAAGAGGATGTCAAATAAGTGGCTCATCAAGAACGGCAAATTTGCAGTAAGTGATCCTGAATGGCGAATCGTCAGCGGTTATATGCTGATTGAGGATGACCGCATCTCATATATAGGTGAAGATCTACCTGAAGGGACAGAAGGTCTTCCGGTTCATGACGGCAAGCACCAGCTGTTTATTCCTGGCCTTATCAATACACATGGTCATGCAGCGATGTCACTTCTACGCGGCTATGGCGATGATCTTGCTCTTCAGGTCTGGCTTCAAGAAAAAATGTGGCCGATGGAGGAAAAGTTCACAGCTGAGGATGTCTACTGGGGGACCTCGCTATCTGTTCTGGAAATGCTGAGAGGTGGAACTACCGCCTTCCTTGATATGTATGATCAGATGAATCAGGTGGCGAAAGTGGCACAGGAGTCGGGCATTCGCGCAAGTCTGATGCGGGGAGCGATTGGCTTCGGTTCAGATGAGCTGCGTGCATTTAAGCTGAAGGAAGCAACGACCTTTGCCCGGGAATGGCATAATCAGGCAGACGGACGTATCACGACGATGCTGTCCCCACATTCACCATATACTTGCGGACCAGAGTTTATTGAGAAATTTGTAGAAGCGGCACATGAGCTGAATTTACCCCTGCATACACATATGTCCGAAACGGCCGCTGAAGTAGAACAGAATGTAAAAGAGTATGGGCTGCGTCCAGTAGCACATCTGGAGAAGCTTGGCTTCTTCTCTAGACCTTCTCTCGTGGCACATGCTGTACATTTAACGGATGAAGAAATAGAGGTGCTCGCCAAATACAATGTGGCTGTTGCTCATAATCCTGGAAGCAACCTGAAGCTGGCGAGCGGTGTTGCGCGAGTACCTGAGCTGTTAAAAGCAGGGGTTGTTGTATCGCTTGCTACAGATGGTGCAGCAAGCAACAATAATTTGGATATGTTTGAAGAGATGCGCCTAGCTGCTCTGATTCACAAAGGAGTCAGCGGTGATCCAACCGCCGTACCTGCCACAGAAGCACTGCGTATGGGAACTGAATATGGAGCGAAGTCCATCTACATCAAGGATACGGGAGTGCTGGCACCAGGCAAAAAAGCTGATTTTGTTGCCATTGACCTGGATCAGGCTCATTTCCTGCCCTACACCGATTTGATATCACATGTCATCTATTCTGCAAGCAGCAAGGACGTTCAGCATGTCTGGGTGGATGGCAAGCAGTTAGTTAAGAACGGTGAGATGCTCACGATGGATGAAGAACGGATTAAACGCGAAGCACAAGCTGCTTTCGAAGGACTGACGTCCCGCTGATTGATGCTGGGGGCAAGAAGGGAGTTCAGCCTTGAGAAAAAAAAGAAAGTGGATACTCATCAGCATTGTGGCTTTCTTACTCGTGCTCTTAGGTATTTATTTATTTTATGAATATGTAATGAAGGATACATGGGCAGAGGAAGAAGCTGCAATCGCTATTGCAAAGGAAAAAGAAGAACTGGTTACGGTAACAAAGACACAAAAATCGGTCTGGTCTGAGGATGCCATATATTGGACAATTGAAGGTGTAAATGCCGACAATGAGCCTGTTATGGTGTGGGTACAATACGGTACTGACAAGAAGCCAAAGACAGATGAAAATAGTGTGCACAGTGAGAAGATTGAAGAAGGAACGTCGGAGGAAGAAATGCGGTCCAAGATCAGCTCACAGCTGCCTGGCATTGAAATCGTCAGACTGCAGCCGGCAGTTTATGATGAGACTTACGTCTGGCAGTTATTTTATAAAGAGAAGGACCGGTACTACTATCGTTTCTATCGTTTCAGTGATGGAACCGAGTTAGAGGAAGGATTTCAGCTTCCGATCACAGAATAAAGCACACAAAATATACCCTGAAGTGGTCGCAATTGGCCATTTCGGGGTTATTTGGATTGGAAACTGTGAAAAATAATTCATAGTTTAGATTTGGACGTCTGTATATGGTATGCTATATCTATATCCCATATCAATAATAAATAGAGTGGGTAAAATAGATGAGGAGGTTGTCACTTGAAATTACGTCCTATTCGGATAGCAATAACGGTTATGGTTACGGCTACGCTGCTGTTTGGAGGATGGTTTGTGTACCGTCAGGTGGCCCTTGAGAAGCCAATAGAGAAGTTGGTTGCCGACTATGACGGCGTAAACGATGTTCAACTAGATATTAACCAGAATCAAGTTGTTTTGAATCTCGATCTCGAGCCGAATACCAATATAAGAGGTCTTGTTGATTATATCCGCACAGATGGCAAGGAGCTTCTGAACGGAAGAACGATGAAGCTGGAGGTAAAGGATCATTCGACGGAAACGCTGGATGATTTCTGGTCCAATGCGTTATTTACCGTTGCTGAAGCAATGGAGACTAGACAATACACGCAAATTCCTGAGAAGCTCAAGGAAATGAGCGAAGGCAGCATCCAGGTTGACTATGATATTGATAATGAGAACGTATATGTAAGCCTGTCAGATGGAGAAGCAAGCAAGTATATTATTCTGCCGAGACAGCCGGCTACGATGGGAGTGTGGCCTAATGCCTAATTGGTTAAAGGAGATTTTAATCGGGGTCGTTCCGGTCGTGCTTCTATTTCTTGTCTTTATAGGAGTTAATATTATTCCAGTACTGCTTATTGCCCTGCTCGCAGGCGGTGTAGTCTTCCTGATGCAGACACGCGGCGGACTCGCCGTAGGAGCAAGCAGTGAGAAGAAGCGCAAGAAAGCGGGTCCCGCCAAGCTCACCTTTGAGGAAATTGGAGGACAGGACAGCGCTAAACAGGAGCTCCGTGAAGCACTGGACTTCTTAGTAAGACACGATGAAATTCAGAAGTTTGGCATTCGTCCACTGAAGGGTATATTGCTGACAGGCCCTCCGGGTACAGGGAAGACGCTGATGGCGAAGGCCGCTGCACACTACACCAATTCTGTATTTATCGCTGCTGCCGGCAGTGAATTTGTAGAAATGTATGTTGGTGTCGGGGCAGGACGTATCCGTGAATTATTTAAAGATGCCAGAACAAGAGCAGCCAAGGAAAACAAAGAAAACGCCATTATTTTTATTGATGAGATCGATGTCATCGGTGGTAAAAGAGAAGGCGGGCAGCAGCGCGAATATGACCAGACCCTGAACCAGCTGCTAACGGAGATGGACGGCATATACAATTCTGATGCACCGCGGATTCTGATTATCGCAGCGACGAACCGCAAAGAAATGCTCGACAGCGCACTTCTTCGCCCGGGTCGTTTTGACCGGCATATCCAAGTGGAGCTTCCGGATAAGAAAGGGCGTAAGCATATTCTGGAGCTGCATGCCAAAAATAAACCGCTTGCTGACGATGTAAGCCTGGATAAAATTGCGGAGGAATCCTACGGCTTCTCCGGGGCGCAGCTCGAGAGCTTGATGAATGAGGCTGCAATCTATGCGATGCGGGATAGTCTGGAGTTTATTACGCAGCGAAACCTGTCTATGGCCATTGATAAGGTGATGATGGGTGAGAAGACAGATCGTGAGTCCAATGCAGACGAGAAGAAGCGGGTTGCCATTCATGAGCTCGGACATGCAATAGCAGCAGAAGCGGTTCGACCGAACAGCGTGGGCCAGGTGGCACTCAGTCCGCGAGGACAGGCTCTCGGCTATGTTCGACATAATCCGCAGGAAGAGCAGTACTTGTATACGAAGGAGTTTCTTGAAGCTCAGATTATGATTGCACTCGGCGGTGCCGCTGCGGAGGAGATCTATTATGGAGGGCGCAGCACCGGCTCCAGAAATGACTTTGAACAATCGCTTGATATTGTCAAAACCATGATCAGTTCTGGACTAACTTCGCTCGGTATTGTTAACCTTGACATGGTATCCCAGGAAGATATGATGAGAGAAAATAACTACATTTTGAACGAGCTGTTTGCCCGTACAAAAGATCTCTTGCATGAGCATGCCACTATTTTTGATGAGTCGCTGGACATCCTGATGAAGGAAGAAGTATTGTCCGGTGGTCAATTCCGTGAACTATTTAAGAAAAATGCACTTTTGCCAGCATAATTATTTATGCTGGTTATTTTTTTTTACTTTTGATTCATGCTAAGATATTATTATATGTTGGGTCATAAAAATGTATTTTTCGACAAAGAAGGATACACACTATTCAGAAGAGACCAGGAAGGGATGGAGCAGTAACCATGTTGTTTAAAAAGATAGGAGTTATCGGCGGAGGTACGATGGGTCAAAGTATTGCCGAAATGCTGGCAGCTAAAGGCCTCGACGTTATGCTGGTAGAGCTTTCCCCGAACAAGCTTGATTATTCCATCGGAATGATCGAGACAGGGTTAGATAAAAAATTGGAGAAGTGGGCGATTACTCAGGCAGAGAAGAAATTGATCTTATCTAGAATTCATAGAGCGAATCTTAGTGATCTTTCTGCTTGTGATCTAATTATAGAGACCATTACTGAAGACCTGGAAGCAAAGATCAAATTGTTCAAACAGCTTGAGGAGATTGTGTCTGAAGATATCATTCTGACAAGTAATACCTCTACGCTGAGCTTGACTGAGCTTGCAAGTGCTACTAATCATCCTGAACGGGTGATCGGCCTGCACTGGATTTATCCGGTATCAAGTATTGATGTTGTCGAAATTATCCGCGGACTAAAAACTTCAGATGATACGTTTGAATTCACGAAGAAATTTGCTGAGGAAGTATTGGAGAAAAAAGGCGTTATGGTCTATGAGTCTCCTGGATTTGTAACTTCCCGGCTTATTTGCCTTCATATCAACGAAGCTCTTCATCTGCTTGAAGAAGGAGTGGCATCTGCCGAAGACATCGATCAAGCCGTTCGTATTGGATACAAATTCCAGCATGGACCATTTGAAATGGCAGACCGTTTTGGCCTCGATTCCGTTCATGCTGCACTTGACGGTATGTTCCGTGAGTTTGGCGAACTGAAATATAGACCTTCCACTATACTTAAGAAAATGGTTCGCGCAGGGCAATTGGGTGTGAAGACGGGCGAAGGCTTCTTCAAGTATGACAAGGATGGTGACCGGATATGAAAGTACTCGTAATTAATGCGGGAAGTTCTTCCCTGAAGTATCAAGTGTATGATATGACTGACGAATCTGTACTGGCAAAAGGATTAGTTGAGCGGATCGGTATGGATTCCTCCATTCTTACACATAAGCCGACAGGCAAAGAAGAAGTGACCGAAGTTAGCGAAATTCTTGAACATACGACAGCGATCCGTAAAGTATTGGACAAGCTCGTACATGCGGAGCACGGCGTGTTGTCTTCAATTGAAGAGATTCAAGCTGTCGGGCACCGGGTTGTTCACGGCGGTGAATTCTTTAACGAGTCTGCCCTGGTAACTGATGAAGTCAAAGCGAAGATTCGTCAATTGATTGACCTTGCACCGCTTCACAATCCAGCTGCGATCATGGGTATTAATGCTGCTGAATCCAATATGCCAGGTGTTCCTCAAGTGGTTGTATTTGATACGGCATTCCATCAAACCATGCCAGAGTCTGCGTATCTATATGCGATTCCACGCGTACTGTATAACAAGTACAAGGTTCGTCGTTATGGAGCACATGGTACTTCCCATTATTATGTAAGCCAGATCGCTGCTGAATTCTTGGAGCGTCCGATTGAGGACCTGAAGATCATTACGTGCCATGTTGGTAACGGTGGAAGTCTTACAGCGATTCAAAATGGTGTGTCTGTCGATACATCCATGGGAATGACGCCACTGGAAGGACTTATGATGGGAACGCGCAGTGGAGATCTTGACCCTGCGATTGTCCCTTATGTAATGAATAAAGAGGATTTAACGCTGAATGAAGTGAACTCTATGCTTAACAAGCACAGCGGACTGCTTGCCATCTCTGGAATCAGCAGTGATATGCGTGAAATTACAGAGGGTATGGAGAACGGAGATCCGAATTCTACACTCGCATTTAACATGTACGAATATCGTCTTCGCAAGTACATCGGTTCCTATGCTGCGGCGATGAATGGAGTAGACGTCATTGTCTTCACGGCTGGGGTTGGAGAGAACTCCGTAGTCCTTCGTCAAAGAGTACTGGAGCAGCTGACATATCTCGGAGTAGAGCTTGACGAGGAGCTGAACAAGATTCGTTCTGGCGAGCCTCGCCGTATTTCTACTGCGAATTCCAAAGTGGAAGTGTTGATCATTCCAACGAATGAGGAGCTTGTTATTGCTCGCGACACGAATCGCATTGTAGAAGAGTCAAAGTAAATTTTGAATTTGAATTTTAATAGAACGGGGAGAGATGAGACATGAGCACAAAGAGCGACATTCGCCATGTCAGTCAGCACGTTGGAGAAACGGTAACGATCGGTGCGTGGATTAACAATAAGCGCTCCAGCGGCAAAATTCAGTTTTTGCAGCTTCGGGATGGTACGGGCTATATCCAAGGGGTTGTTGTAAAAAGCGAGGTTTCTGAGGAAATCTGGAATAATGCAAAGAGCTTGACTCAGGAAAGCTCATTATACGTAACGGGTGTGATCCGCGAGGAGCCACGCAGTCAATCTGGTTATGAAATGACTGTGACGGATATCGAAATCATTCACTTAACGGAGAATTATCCGATTACTCCTAAGGAGCATGGGGTCGACTTCCTCATGGATCATCGCCATCTGTGGCTGCGTTCTTCCAAGCAGCGTGCGATTATGATTATCCGTGCTGAGATCATTCGTGCGGTTCAGGAGTATTTTGATACGAACGGATTTACGATCGTGGATCCACCGATTCTGACGCCTTCTTCTGCAGAAGGAACAACGAATCTGTTCCATATCAAATATTTCGATGAGGATGCGTACTTGACACAGAGCGGTCAGCTGTACATGGAGGCTGCTGCAATGGCGCTTGGTAAAGTGTATTCCTTCGGACCGACGTTCCGTGCAGAGAAATCCAAGACACGCCGTCATTTGATTGAATTCTGGATGATTGAGCCAGAGATGGCCTTCGTAGATCATGAAGAGAGTCTGCGTATTCAGGAGCAATTCATCGCGCATGTCGTACAGTCGGTAGTGAAGAACTGTCGTACAGAGCTTGAAAGTATCGGTCGTGATGTATCCAAGCTGGAGAATGTTACAGCTCCATTCCCGCGAATCACTTATGACGATGCGATCCAATTCCTGCAAGGTGAAGGCTTTGATATTCCTTGGGGTGAGGACTTTGGTGCGCCGCATGAAACAGCAATTGCAGAGAAGTATGACAAGCCTGTATTTATTACGCATTATCCAGCTGGGATTAAAGCATTCTACATGAAGCCAGATCCAAATCGTCCTGAGGTCGTTCTATGCGCCGACATGATCGCTCCTGAAGGCTATGGAGAGATCATTGGGGGCTCCCAGCGTATTGATGATCCGAAGCTGATGGAAGAGCGTTTTGAGGAGCATAATCTCTCCCGTGAAGCCTATCAGTGGTATTTAGATCTTCGCACGTACGGCTCAGTACCTCACTCCGGATTCGGTCTAGGACTTGAGCGGACGGTAGCTTGGATTTGCGGACTTGACCATGTTCGTGAAACGATTCCGTTCCCACGGATGCTGTATCGTCTATACCCTTAAGTCCAGGAGGAAAATGAATGAGCGAACCTAGCGTAGGAACTTGGGCGGACGGTGTCGCTTATGGCATGGCAATGGGTAGCGTCCAGCTTCCCTATGCACTGCTTCGTTATCATGCCCGGCTGGGATTATCAGAAGGAGAATTACTTCTTATACAGCATTTGCTTGGATTTCAGCAGGTGGAAGGAAATGAATTTCCGACGCTTCAGGAGCTGGCTGATCGGATGGGGATCCTTCCTGATGAGATAGCCAAACGGCTACAGCGCCTTATGAAGGAAGGTTTTATCCGGATTGAAGAGGACATGGATGCAGTGCAAGGCATTCAGTATGAACGATATAATCTGATCGGGTTGTATACCATACTGGCTCAGTGCATGTCAGAGGATCGAACCGCTCCGCTGTCAAAGTCATCTGTTCGCAGAAGTTCCTTGGAGAATGCCTTGAATCCGACTGCTGAGGAGCAAGAGGAGAAGAACATCTTCCGTATTTTTGAGAAGGAATTTGGCAGACCCTTATCTCCAATGGAGCTTGAACGAATTTCCAGCTGGCTGGATCAAGATCGATATCCTGATGAGTTAATTCTGCTGGCGCTAAAAGAAGCGGTATTTGCCGGCAAAGTCCACTTTACGTATATCGACCGTATATTGCTTGAATGGAGCCGCAACCGGGTTAGAACACCACAGGATGTGAAGGCTTATGCAGCTCGTTTTCGCAATGGAGGACGTTAAATAAATATCTGTTATTTATTCGAGATAGACATTCCTTATTTTGAGGGGTGTCTATTTTTGTTGCGATACTTCAGAATATCAACCATACCCATCCATTTTGCGAATTTTTATAGGATGAATATGAAACGATATTATTTTTTCGAAAAAATGCAGGGTTATACAAATAGCCGTCGTCTATATAAGTGGGGAAGGAGGAGAGAAGCCATTGATGAAGCAAGTTTGATCGATCAAATATTAAAGGGTGACCATGCTAAGTTTCGCGAGATTATTGATCGCTATGGCAGGCATGTATATCAGGTAACTTACTCCGTGCTTCACCAGGCACAGGATGCAGAGGACGCGGCACAGGAAGCGTTTATTCAAGTCTTTAAATCTCTCCCCCAGTACCGATCCGAAGGATTCAAGACATGGATTACCCGCATTGCTTTACATAAGGCAATTGATTTAAAAAGAAAATTGAATCGCAGGGAGGCGGAAGTGATTGGCCGTGAGGATGAGGTTGTACAAATGGCCGATCACCAGGCCGACATCATACATCAGCTGTTAAAGAAGGAGAGAAAAGAGACGCTGCTTCACAAGATATCCTCACTTCCGGCTCAGCATCGCGATATTATTGTTGATTTTTATCTGAAAGAAAAAAATTATGAACAAATTGCAGAAGAATCACAAATTGCCATAAAAACTGTAGAATCCAGACTATATCGGGCACGTCAGTGGATTAGAGCGCACTGGAAGGAGGGATCTTGGCGTGAATAAACAAGAACAGCAAGACTGGAAACGGTATATACAAGGCGAATTGCCGGAGCACGAGCGTGAAGCGATGGATAAACGCCTGCTGGAGGATCAAGAAGCTCTTGAGTCTTATTTGGCAGTCCTTGAACACACCTCAGATACGGGGTTAAGGGATGCAGAAGCCTTTGAAAAGCAAGTCATGAGCCATATCGAGCATGAGTGCAAGAAATTACAATCCAGCTCCAGTGGAAGAAACATTCAGTTTAAAAAATGGCTGAATCATAAGCTGGTCCATTATACCCTTGCCGCCTCCATAACGCTGCTATTCTTATCTACAGGCGTATTTGACCGAATGTTACCCGGACAGCTAAACGTGGATTCAGACGATAAACAGCCCTACAGCGAACAAATGGTGAGGAAAGCAACCCATTGGCTTGATGAAATTAAACCTGACCCGAATCAATTTCATAAATCAATAAAAAGGTGAATTTGAAACTATATATAGATAAATTAAAAGGTGAAAGGAATGAAGAATGTGCAGCAAGATCGCAGCAAGCTGCTTGCTTTTCTGCTTAACATGGTGCCTGGCTTGGGACATTATTACTATAGAAGCCGGGTGAAGGGATTTATTTATGGATTTATATTTTTTGGGCTGTTAGGCATCGGTTTTCTTTCGCTCGTTGGTGGAGGGGAGGAAGTAACCTTACTCTGTATTCTAGCGGCAGGAATTCTATGGTTAATCAGTATGTTTGATCTTGTCATCAAGCTTATCCGAGAGCCCGACCCTTCGGCTTATGCTCATTATCCAGGGTACCCGAATCACATCCCGCATGAGAACATGTACTACGGACATGAAGGAATACAAGATGAACACGGTATTCCCTTTCATAATCCGGAAGATCCAGCAGCGTCACCTCCTTACGGATTTCCGCCGCGTGAAGGATATGTCTATCCTGATCAGGGAAGAGGACGTGGTAAAGAAAGTGAACGGTTCTATACCATTCTCCTATCCTTTGTTCCGGGCTTAGGCCATTTGCATCTTGGTCTGCTGCAGCGAGGGCTATCCTTTCTCATTGGGTTCTTTGGGCTCGGCATCATGCTGTTTTTTGTCACTGCCATTACAGGACAGGAAATCTTTCTTCTCTTCCTGCTGCTGCTGCCGATCATGTGGCTGTACTGTATGTTTGATGCGGTGCAGCATGTGAACCGGAAGCAAGCCGGTGAGATTCTGGAGGACAAGACGTTATTTGAGCAGCTTGAACATGGCACAAGCAGAGGCAAGAAGAGCAAAGTCATTGCAACCCTGCTGGCAGCATTTCCAGGAGCCGGACATATGTATCTTGGACTGCAAAAAAGAGGACTACAGCTGATGCTGATCTTCCTTGGAAGCATTTATGTTCTAGATTTACTCGGTCTGTCCTTGTTTCTTTTTCTCATTCCAATCATTTGGTTTTATAGCTTTTTTGATGGATTACAGCAATCGAGCAAGTATGGTAGAGAGCGACTATATGATAAACCGGTCATTGAGAGCTGGACGCGATATCAGAAATGGATTGGGATTGCACTCTTGTTCCTCGGTGTTTACTATATACTAGTCCGGCTTGTTGTTCCTGAATTTGGAGATCCGTTTGGAGCTTACATCTATCGCATCCAGTCGCACATGAATACGATCATTGTATCTTTGCTGCTCATTGGCGGAGGCATCAAATTGTTATTTAAGCCGAGTAGAAGAGAATATGATGGAGAGCAGCTTCTTAGAGATTTGGAACGTGATTTGGAAGGCTCGCCATTTTCAGACGAACGAAAAAAATAGGATAGCTTCAGAAAAAAAGACCGGAGGAAGCATCACCGTTTAACAGGTGATATTCCCCCCGGTCTTCTGTTTAAATTAGACTGCAAAGCCGTATCATACATATGATGATCCAAGTTGTTGATCTGCTTGTTGTATTTTATCTCTACCTCGCTGCTTCCTTCAATTCTTCGCCCATCTCACGAGATCGTTCGGCACACCGGTGGACTGCTGCAATAACCGTCTCACTGAAATGACCTTTGGCCAGAACCTCAATGGCAGCCTGGGTCGAGCCATTAGGTGATGTAACGTTCCTCCGAAGTGTAGCAGGCGCCTCTCCTGTCTGCTGTACCATACGTGCTGCTCCCAGCACAGTCTGCACGGTCAGATCATGCGCTTGTTCGGCAGTGAGGCCACCTCTTACGCCTGCTTCCACCATCGCCTCCATCATATAGTAGATATAGGCCGGGCCACTGCCCGAAATTCCGGTCAAGGTCTCAAAATGCTCTTCTTCAATCAATGTAATTGTTCCAATCGCTTCAAATACAGTGTTTACAATCTGGCGATCCTCGTCCGTCACTTCTGGTGAGAAGGCGATTCCTGTCGCACCGAGTCCGATAGAACTGGATGTATTGGGCATAGTGCGAACGACAGCTGCTGGACGTCCAAGCAGGCTCTGAATTGTTTCTATAGTGAGCCCAGCAATGACAGAAACGACAACCTGCCGTTTGGATAGCAGAGGTCCCAGATATCGAAGCGATTCAGCCGCATCCTTCGGCTTCATGGACAAGATGATCAGATCAGCTTGTGTAAGCGCAGCTTCTTTGCTAGACGCATCTGCCGCCGTCGTCACGTTGTATTTGCGATGCAGCTCCACAAGACGGTCTTGGTTACTGCGATTGAACATCGTTATTTTCTCGGGAGAGATTACTTTTCGCGCGATGAGACCTTTAGCAATAGCTTCAGCCATAGCTCCGGCACCAAAAAAAGTGATCTTACGATTGATTAGAGATTGGGTTCCACTCATATTAATTCCTCCAGCTATGTCTAATGTTTAATTTGTCCAGAACCATAGATTCGATACTTTGTAGATGTCAGCGCAGGAAGACCCATTGGACCCCGTGCATGCAGCTTCTGAGTACTGATGCCGATTTCTGCACCGAATCCAAATTCGAACCCATCTGTAAAACGGGTAGAGGCATTATGATACACTGCAGCGGCATCTACTTCCTCCATGAACTTGGCGGCAGCGTTCGGGTCTCTAGTCACAATGCATTCAGAGTGCATCGTTCCATATTTTCGGATATGTTCTATCGCTTCTTCTATGTGATTGACTATTCGAACATTTAAGATATAGTCGTTATACTCGGTAGCATAGTTCTCCTCAGTTGCAGCTGTCGCCCATGGGACCAGCTTAAGGAAAGATTCACAGCCTCGGAGCTCGACAGAGGTATTTTTGAATTGCTCCGCAAGCTCCAGGATCGAATCGGCACCGTAATCACTGTGAATTAGCAGTGTCTCCATCGCGTTGCACACCGAGGGGCGTTGAACTTTCGCGTTAAGTGCAATCTGCAGTGCCATTTCTGGATCAGCCGCAGCATCGATATAGGTGTGACAAATACCCGCACCGGTTTCGATGACAGGAACCGTCGAATTCTGTACGACATTTTGGATTAAGGACGCTCCGCCTCTTGGAATGATGACATCAAGATATTCATTACATTTTAACATTTCATCCACACTAGAGCGATCCGCATCCTCCACCAGCTGTATTGCATCGGCAGGCAGGTCTGTTTTGGCCAGCGCTTGCTTCAGCACATGGATGATCTGCTTGTTGGAAGACAAGGCAGAGGAGCCGCCTCGCAGCAGAACGGCATTTCCTGTCTTCAGCGACAAGCCAACAGCGTCAACCGTCACGTTGGGACGAGCTTCATAGATGATGCCGATCACACCAAGAGGAACACGTTCCTTCTCAATGCGAAGCCCGTTAGGCCGTTTGATGACTTCCAGAATATCGCCAATCGGATCTGGCAAATCGATGATTTGACGCAGTCCTGAGGCAATCTCTTCGATTCGCTCATCCGTAAGGGAGAGTCTATCCAGCATAGGTAGAGCAGTTCCGTTCTGTCTACCCCGTTCAAGATCTTCTGCATTTGCCTCGATGATGGATGCCTTCTCAGCAATCAAAGCATCGGCCATTACCGACAGTGCTGCGTTCTTCTTCTCTGAGCTCAAACGGCCCAGTACCAGGGAGGCTTCTTTGGCAAGTCTTGCTTTATCATTAACTTCACTCATCATATTTACACTCCTATCTGTATTAAATGAATATCACTGTTTTGCACATATCAGTACACTAGCAATAAAATCACTTTAAAGTAATCCATTCATCGCGATGAACGACCTCAAGCCTGTGAAGTGATCCCTCCAGCTTTTTAAGCACATCAGGACTCGGCAGCCCAATAATGCTCCGCAGCTGTTCTGCATCATAATTGACGATGCCGCGTCCAATCAGGGAACCTTGAAGATTAACAACCTCGATTACATCACCAGCATGAAATTGTCCTTCAACCCGTCTGACGCCAACCGGAAGCAGGCTGTGTCCACCATAGATGAGCGCTTCTTCAGCACCTGGGTCAACATGGATGGAGCCTAACGGTGAGGAGATGAACCCAAGCCATTGTTTTTTTCGAGAGAGTGAATTCTGCCGTGTGTCAAAATAAGTACCCTTGCCATGGTCAGCTGTAGCGGCGAGAAGGTCGCCTGGCTCGTTTACACGCCCTACAAATACAGGGACACCGCCCCGGGTAGCGACTTTGGCTGCATCTACTTTGGAACGCATCCCTCCAGTGCCTACCAGAGAACCGCTTCCTCCGGCCACCTCGTAAATTTCAGCCGTTATCTCATCAATGCGATCATAGTGCTTCGCATCCGCATGATATCTTGGATCTGCTGTGTATAATCCGTCCGTATCGGTTAATATGATCAGTTTCTTGGCTTTGGTTAAGCCTGCAACCAGGGCAGACAGCATGTCATTATCCCCGAATTTGAGCTCGTCGACAGAGACGGTGTCATTCTCATTAATAACCGGAATCACATTCTGTTTGAGGAGCTCATCGATGGTCATTCCGGCGTTACCCATTCGCTTCCGATTCGTAAAATCTGTGCGTGTAAGCAAGATCTGCGCTGTTTTGATGTGGTGATGCGCAAAAGCCTGCTGATATGCCTGCATAAGCAGTGCTTGACCTACAGCAGCCGCGGCTTGCTTCTCATGAAGCAGCTTAGGCCTGGTCTCGTAGCCGATATGTCCAAATCCTGCAGCTACAGCCCCTGAAGTGACCAGCAGGACTTCATGCCCGGCTTGATGGAGAGCCGCAATTTCGGAGGCGTAAAATGACACGGCCTCGTGATTCAGTGATCCGGAATCCGTAGTGAGCGAGCTGCTGCCGATCTTGACAACAATTCTAGATGACAAGAAGCATCAACATCCTTTCTTGTGATAAAAAAAATAAAAACTTTCATCCTTGGCTGCTTAGCAAAGGACGAAAGTTTATTCTTCCGCGGTACCACCTTTATTGATGAGGGTATCATCCGACTCTTAAGCCTTATAACGTTAAGGCAACGTCCTGTATGAACAGGCCGCTCAAGGGGTAGGTTTCAGAAAAATCCGCGGTAAATTCTCTCAGCCTACTGGAATTTACTCTCTGCAAGCACGGAATTGAATTTCTTACTGGTCCCTGTCAGCACGTTTTCGCAATTTAAATTAATGATAGAATACCATGGAACCTCACTTGATGCAAAAAGAATCTAATAAAAGATATTAAAACAAATTTAGTCTGCCTATTCGTTGAACCGCTTCACGCAATCGTTCCTCCTCACTTAGGAGGCCGACCCTGACATAGCCTTCTCCATGCCTGCCGAAACCACTCCCAGGTGCGACAGCAACCTTTGCCTCTTTCAGCAATAAGTCAGCAAAGGATTCTGAGGAATAATCGGCAGGAACAGGGAGCCAGCTGAAGAAAGAACCCTGGGGCCGATTGGCCTTCCATCCGATCTGATCCAGCTCACTGAAGAGCGCATTCCGACGAGATTCATAGCGGTAAACAAGTTCTTTTACACTATCCTGTGATGAAGTCAGCGCAGTCGCGGCCGCGGCTTGGATCCCACCGAATAAGCTGACATACATATGATCCTGAAGTAGATTGATGAGGCTGATGATCTCTCTGTTGCCAAGTGCAAATCCGACACGCCAGCCTGCCATGTTATAAGACTTGGATAGAGTGTAGAATTCGATTCCTACTTCTTTAGCACCTGGTGTTTGAAGAAAGCTTACAGGCCGCTCTTCGTCAAATCCGATGGCTCCATAGGCAAAATCACTTGCTACGACGATATTGTGCTGTGCAGCGAATTCGACAGTATCTTGATAAAATGACAAAGGAGCAGTGACTGATGTCGGATTATTCGGATAATTAAGAAACATGAGCTTTGCTCTGTGAAGCTGGGGGCTGGCAATTTCATTATAATCAGGTAAAAAGTCGTTTGACTCAAGAAGGGGCATACATACCATTTCTGCTTTGGCCAGCGCTACTCCTGACCAATAATCAGGATAGCCTGGATCAGGCACCAGGCAAATATCTCCCGGATTAAGCAGTACTTGAGGAAGCTCGACAAGCCCTCCCTTCCCCCCGAACAACACAGCCACCTCCTTCTCCGCATCGAGCTCAACACCGTAATCTTCCTTATACCGATGAACAATTGCTTCCTTCAAAAATGAATATCCGCGAAATGGCGAATATTTATGATACAAAGGATTGGCTGAGGCTGTTTGCAGAGATTCTACAATGTGGTCCGGCGTTTTTGTATCCGGATTTCCTTGTCCTAGATTAATGACATCGTGTCCTGCAGAAATTTCTTGGTTGACTTTTTGAACGAGCGCAGCAAAAAATTGAGTAGGTAAGCTCTTCATGACCTCTGCTGGCTCGATATGAAATGCAGAGGCAGTGAAGGATTCTCGAGCAGACTTCATTTCATCACTCCGGTTCGGTTTGTTAAATAAAGTATTATTAATCTATCATGCTTACTCCAAGCTGTATAGATCATATAGAGTGCTGAAGAGTGATCAGGAATTGGGAAGGGGTGCAGGATGAGTATTCAAAGTCTGGATACAGAAAGCGTACAGCATCATAACAAAATAAAGCTGGCATTGCTGCAGTGCGATATTACGGTGGGCGATACCACAGCTAATCGGGAACGGATACAGCAATTGATTCATGAAACGATGCAGAAGCACCCTGATGTGCAGGTGATTCTTCTGCCTGAAATGTGGAACACCGGTTATGCCTTGACCGAAATTCATGAGCTTGTCGATGATGAGGGACGGATCGAACGCCATTGGATCAGCGAGTATGCTGCAAGCTACAAGGTAAATATTGTGGCAGGCTCCATAGCGGAGAAAAAAGATGGGAAAATATATAATAGTATGTACGTGTTTGACATGAATGGAGAACAGATTGCACGTTATGCGAAGCTTCATTTGTTCCGACTAATGGATGAGGAGAAGTATCTGGCTGCAGGAGATGAACCCGTTACGTTTACCTTAGATGAAAAATGGTTCTGCGGAGCGTCGATATGCTACGATATTCGATTTCCTGAGCTTATAAGATCTCTTGCTCTCAAGGGAGCGAAAATGCTGTTTGTACCGGCAGAGTGGCCTCAGCCAAGACTACATCACTGGCGGACTCTGCTGATGGCAAGAGCGATTGAAAATCAGATGTATGTTATTTCCTGCAACCGGGTTGGAACAAGCGGCAGCACCTCCTTCTTCGGTCATTCTATGATTATTGACCCGTGGGGCGAGATTGTTGCAGAAGGTACGGAGAATGAAGAGATTCTGGTGGGAAGCATAGATCCTGCTATGGTAGATGCAGTGAGAGAGCGCATTCCGGTATTTGAGGACAGAAGACCAGAAATCTATTTCAAAAAAAATATTTAAATTTGAATGATGATGTTTCGATTCCTTGGGACAGGTTAATATATAGTATCCCGTCACCAAAGGAGGATGATCACCATGGATTACCGCAAGGCTAACCATCTGGAAGACAAACTCAGGCGACAGGTTCACAAATTCGTAAGAGATGATAGGCACAGGCCCTTCTTAGAGAGCCGTGATGGAGATTTATCACCCCCGTGAATACTTTGAACCGCCGGATACAAATCAAGCAAACCGATTGGATTCCGGTAAAAGATTTCAAACCTACAAATGATGATTGACACTTTGTTCTTTAAGAAAGTAAAAATGCTGTAACGAAATAGCCAGGCGGCTCGGGAATGTATCCCGGGCCGCCTGTGCTGTGTATCGCTCTTATTTTCTTATTACATAATTTATCGCTCGGATCGTTAGTCTAACAGAGCCTGCATGGTTTCCTTAAAGGTTTGAATGAACGCTTCTGCTGCACCGGACAGGTACCGTCCCTGCCGATAAGCAATAACGAGTGTACGGCTAGGCGCAGGTGCAGTTAAAGGAAGATAAACCGGGACAAATTCACTGCGGGGAGCTCTTGCAATAAAACGGGGGACGAGCGTAATGCCCATGCCGGTTGCGACCAGTGATTTGACCGTTTCCATATTGTTGCTCTCAAACACGACTTTGGGCTCGAAGCCCGCTTGCTGACATAGATCAAAGGTCAGCTTGCGAAAGCCTTGTCCCTTCTTAAGAACAATGAATGATTCATCTACGAGTTCTGCGATGTCGACCGTCAAGTCAGGATACTCCTCCCATTTACGAGCAAGCGGATGCTCCTTCGGAACAGCAAGATCAATTTGCTCTTCTGCAATTTCTACATAAGAGAGGGAGGACTCCTGAAGCGGAAGGGATAGCAGGCTTAGATCCGTCTTGCCGCTGGCCGTTAATTTTTCCAGATTCATAGAAGAGTCCTCAAGCAATGTAATTTCAATATCAGGATAACGCTCACGAAATGCTGGGAGAACATAAGGCAATAAATGAGAGCCTGTAATCGGCATGCTGCCAAAGATGACTTTGCCCTTTCTCACTTGGGAGATATCGGCCATCTCTTGCTTTAGCAGCTCTACAGCATCTAAAATATTGCTCGCCTTAGATACGAAGGAAGCTCCCGCATGTGTCAGCTCTACCGAGCTTGTATTGCGCTGAAACAAGAGAACGCCAAGCTCCTTCTCCAGCTTAGACAGCTGCTGACTGAGTGATGGCTGAGCAATATGCAGCTTCTCGGCCGCTCTGGAGAAGTTTTTTTCGGATGCGATTTGTAAGGCGTATTGTAATTGTCGAAGTTCCATGGGAAGGTCACGTCCTTAAGAAGATTTCCGAATGTGGAGTACCATGATATCTATTATATAGGAATTTCCTCTAAAGCGATAACATCTAATCACCGTAATCTATAAGACATATTTTTCTTATTCTTACAGCACAATATGCAGATGATTTCCAGAAGATCAAATGAAGATTGCAAAGGAGTTAATACTTATGAAAATGATCTTTTCCCGTTTGGTTACAGTTGTCTTGATGTCAAGCCTGCTTATTGTTTACTCTGCCTTTACTACCCATCTCACAGCAGTTGAAGCGGCTGAACCTGAGTATGCACAGTGGGGGAACATCGCTGTTCAGGAGGCAAAGAAGCATTACAATGCGGTGATCACGGACTATCAGCATTTGGGACGCACGGTGCTGACAGACAAGACAGCAGAAGAAAGATTTCGTTTAATTGTGAAAAAGGACGGTACAGAGTTTCCAGTTACGGTTATCGTAAAATTTAATTCGGTCAGTAATGAGCTCATTGATGTGAAATTCAGTGAATAAGAAAATGATACGGAATTAGTACATGGACTGGAATTTGTCTATAGGGCAATCCTATCAGATCTATAGTTTTTATATCTTGGAACAATATGTCTTGCTCATGTTATATTGGATCTAATAAAGCACGGCATGACCTTGCCGTCACAATAGATCGAATAATAACTTTGAGGTGAGAATAATGAGCAAAAAGACGATGTTCGAGAAAATCTGGGATAATCACGTCATTACGCAGGAGGAAGGAAAACCAAGCATCCTCTATATAGATTTGCACCTTGTACATGAAGTAACTTCCCCGCAGGCGTTCGAAGGTCTTCGTCTCAGCGGACGCAAGGTACGCCGCCCAGAGCTCACTTTTGCAACGATGGATCATAACGTGCCAACACAAGACCGTTTCAATATCAAGGATCCGATCTCTAAGCAGCAGATTGATACATTGTCTAAGAACTGCCGCGATTTTGGCGTAACATTGTTTGACCTTGATACGATTGATCAAGGGGTGGTACACGTAATGGGACCGGAGCTCGGACTTACGCATCCGGGCAAGACAATTGTGTGCGGTGATAGTCATACATCTACACACGGTGCTTTTGGAGCACTTGCATTTGGTATCGGTACCAGTGAGGTTGAGCATGTACTGGCAACACAGTGCCTTCAACAAGCCAAAGCCAAAACGATGGAAGTGCGCTTTGTAGGCAATCGCAAGCCTGGAGTAACGGCTAAAGATATGATTCTCGGCGTTATTGCGAAATATGGTACAGACTTTGCTACCGGTTATGTCATCGAATACACAGGAGAAGCCATTCGGAGCCTTAGCATGGAAGAGAGAATGACCGTCTGCAACATGTCCATCGAAGGCGGTGCAAGGGCAGGGATGATCGCTCCTGATGAAACAACCTACGCTTATCTTCAAGGCAAGCAGTATGTTCCACAAGGTGAGAGCTTCGAAGAAGCCAAACAAAGATGGGACGCTCTTACAACAGACGAAGGTGCTGAGTTTGATGTAGTGGTGGAGTTTGATGTTGAATCTCTTATCCCTCAGGTTACTTGGGGAACCAGCCCGGGTATGGGTACGGATATTACTTCCCGTGTGCCTGTTCCAGCAGAGCTTCCGACAGAGAATGAACGCAAAGCAGCAGAGAAAGCCATTGAGTACATGGGTCTTGTGCCAGGCACGCCGATGTCCGAAATCGAAATTGACTATGTATTTATTGGATCGTGCACGAATGGACGGATTGAGGATTTACGGGCTGCAGCACAAGTCGCACGCGGCTACAAAGTATCCGAGCGGGTAACGGCAATCGTCGTTCCAGGCTCCGGACGAGTGAAGCTTCAAGCGGAGAAAGAAGGACTTGACGTTATATTTAAGGAAGCCGGGTTTGAATGGCGGGAAGCGGGATGCAGTATGTGTCTTGCAATGAATCCGGATGTGCTCCAACCGGGTCAGCGCTGTGCATCGACTTCCAACCGGAACTTTGAAGGCCGTCAAGGACGTGGAGGAAGAACGCATCTGGTATCTCCGGCAATGGCTGCAGCTGCAGCTGTTGAGGGACGGTTTGTTGATGTTCGTGACTGGAAGATCAAAGAAGAAGTAATGAACTAGTGATATATAGAACGAATTTGGTTATCTTTTGAATCGAGAGGAGAATACAAGCATGGAGGCTTTTACGAAATTAACAGGTCTTGTTGCACCTGTAGACCGAGTGAATGTGGACACGGATGCGATCATTCCGAAGCAATTCTTAAAAAGAATTGAGCGTACGGGATTCGGACAATTTTTGTTCTTTGAATGGAGATTTGACGAGCAGGGGAATGAAATTCCCAGCTTCTCCTTAAACCAAGAACAATATAAGGGGGCGTCCGTTCTCATTTCTAGAGCTAACTTCGGCTGTGGATCGTCTCGTGAGCACGCTCCATGGGCAATTCTGGACTACGGATTCCGCTGTGTTATCGCACCTTCGTTCGCGGATATCTTCTATAATAACTGCTTCAAGAACGGGATCCTTCCAATCAAGCTGTCGGAGGAGCAAGTAGAGGAGTTATTCCAGCGTACGAATGCGAACCCGGGTTATGAGCTGAACGTGGACTTGGAGAACAAAACGATTACAGATCAACATGGCTTGTTGATTTCATTTGAACTTGATGAGCACCGCAGACAATTCCTGCTGCAAGGGCTTGATGATATCGGCTTGACGCTTCAGCATGAGGACGCTATTTCTGCATACGAGCAGAAGCATGCTGCTAAATTGTTTGCATAATACAATCCATCTCAATGGATTCAAGAGAATAAACATATCAGTAAGCAGGTCTGGATAGAGATATCCGGGCTTGTTTTTTTATACACAATAGGGCTACATTTCTCGTTAATGTAATATGAAAGTAACATAGTTGATAGCTGGCATGCTAAAATATGACAAATTCGTAGCACCACAACGGATACTTTTTTGATATGATGAGATAGATCCGCAACTTTTATCCATTTCTGTCGTCTAATATTTTGTTAATAGTTGGATTCTTTCTATATTTAATAGAAAGCGAGCTATGTTCAAAAAAAGCAGAATTGGAAGGGTGACGGATGAAAAAGTTAAAAGTTTTAGTCGCATTGCTATGTTTCATGTGGATCTTCCCTGGTCTCGGACAAGCAGCGGCAGACATCAAGATCGTTCTCGATGGCAGTCAGTTGAGTCTACCCTCTGGCGTAAAGGCAGAGAATATTAACAGCAAAGTTATGATACCCATTCGTGTCGTCTCAGAGAAGTTAGGTTACAGTGTCGGTTGGGAGCAGAAGACGAAGACGGTTACTATAAAACAAGATCAAACAGTGATTAAAATGGTAGCTGGCAAGAAGACAGCGACCGTCAATGGTTCTACCGTCAATCTTGACGCTGCGCCAATCATTAAAAATGGAACAACGCTTGTACCCATCCGCTTCGTAGGTGAGACCATGGGATTACAGGTAAGCTGGAACAATCAAACGAAAACCGTATACCTCAATTCAAACAGCGGCTCAGGCGGAAGTGAAATTCCTCCTGCAGGCGGTAACGGCAATGATTCGAATTTGATTCAAGTGAATGGAATCAGCTTTACGGACAGTAAGCTTATGATTGCGACGAGCGGAGGAGCAGCTCCGACTGCGTTCAAAATGTCTGCCCCAGACCGAATTGTTGTAGACATTCCGAATGCCGAATTCAGCAGCTTGTTCGCAGATACACAAGCGCTCGACATCACCAAGAGTATTGCCGGGCAAATTGTCGTCGATGGTTATGAAGGTGTAGAGAAAGTAAGATATGCGCTTTTCAGCAATGATCCTTCCACAGTACGAGTGGTTATTGATCTGAGCTATGCGATGAATTATAAGATGACTTCCTCGAATGCAGGTTTGATTACCGTTACACTGGATACGGACAGTGGTACAACGACACCGCCGACGACGAAGAAGAAAACGGTTGTCATTGATGCAGGGCATGGAGATCAGGATCCAGGCGCAATCGGAGTAACAGGCAAATATGAGAAGAATTTTACCTTGACGATGGCACTCAAGATCGAACAGCTCCTCAAAAAGGAGCCGGGCATTAACGTTATTACGACTCGTGATGATGATACATTCCTTACACTGTCCGAACGAGTTAAAGTCGCAAACAATGCAAAGGCAGATGTATTTCTATCGATTCATGCGAATGCCGGACCGGCATCGGCAACAGGCTCAGAAACTTACTATAACCGTTCCAACAGCAAGTCACTGGCGAACACAGTGCACAAGTACATGGTACAGGCTGCAGGTCTTAGAGACCGTGGGGTCAAAACAGGTAATTTTGCAGTTATAAGAGATACGACAATGCCTGCAATATTGCTCGAGGTTGGATTCCTCAGCAACAAGAACGATGAAGCAGCACTCTTTAATACGACCTTCCAGAATCGTGTAGCAGAAGGCGTAGTGAAGGGCATTAAGGAATACTTAGGAATGTAGAATCCACAGCATGTAGTTGCATGAGTTTGTGTACGAAAGAAATGACAGTCCTTATACGTCTCTACAATTAGAAGACAGTACATTCTTCGTTCGAACTATATAACAGCTGACAAAAAAGGGTGATAGAGATGATGAGAAAAAAATGGTGGATGGTCGCATTACTGGCTGTATCACTGACTACACTTGCAGCCTGCGGTAACAATCCAACCGCCTCTCCACCGAATTCCGATTCGGAACAGCAAACAGGCAGTGAAACGGATCCGCAAACCGATGATACACAAGAACAAGAAGAAACGGAGCCGTCTAACGAAACTCAAACTCCTCCCGAAGAGAGCAACACTTCTGGAAATGGAGGGACAAGCTCCGGCGGCACGAATGGAAGCTCTGGTGAGCAAGCTGAGAATGTAGAGACCAAGGAAGCAAACATTCAGGTCTATTATACCGATCCGGAGCTGCTTGAGTTGAAGTCTGCGATGCAAACGATCTCTTACAAAACGGATTGGAGTAAATATGAAGCTGCCTTCAAGGCGCTTCAGCACAGTGACAGCGAAGAGCTGGTTCCGCTGTGGTCTGAAGAAATTACCATCAATAAGCTGGAAGTTGATGGAGGAAATATTACCCTTGATTTGAAAATTCCAGCGACCGCAAATCTGGGCTCTAGTGGAGAATCCTTTGCTATTGATGGGCTGAAGCAGACCTTCTTCCAATTTGAAGAAGTAGAGTCACTTGAGCTGCTTATCGATGGTGAGCAGAAAGAAAGTTTGATGGGACATGTGGAATTAGAACATCCCATGACAAGAGAATAGACATAGATGAATCCATTTCATAAACGTAAGGCTTTTATGGAATGGATTTCAGCTATACAGCAATATCTTGCTGACGATCATGGTATACAAATTGATGTGCACGTATAGAGAGGAGAAGTAATCTTGACTTTCAAACCTAGCAATATCAATGCCAAGCATTCCAAAAAAATGGTATCTGCCATGCTCGCCAGTCTGATGGCGCTGAGTGCCGGTGCGGGAGCAGCGGGAGCTGACACAGCTCCCGCTGCTGTAACAACGGCGGCTCAAGGCGCATTCAGCGATGTAAAGAGCGGATACTGGGCCGAAAAGCATATATACAAGCTTGCATCCCTAGACATCTTGGTGGGAGACAGAGGGCTGTTTAGACCAGGAGATGCAGTAACCAAGCAGGAAGCTGTGACGATCGCCATTCGATTCATGAACCAGAAATCCAACCTGCCTGCTGGCAGCAGCATTAAATTGCCTGAAGGCATTAGCACGAGTGAGTATGCCAAATCCTATGTATCTCTTGCTTTTGAACTGGGCCTCTTAGAGGAAGCAGAGGAAAGCAAGGAGATTTTAGAAAAGCAAATTTGGGGACAACAGGCAGCTTCGAGAGAATGGATCGCGAAGCTTGTTATCAGAGCCATTGGTAAAGAAGCCGAAGCAAACGCTGGAGGAAATGCGAATTCGAGCTTTGCTGATGACAGCCTAATTACGGCAGCGAATAAGCCTTATGTCAATCTGGCAGCAGAGCTTGAGATTGCGCAAGGAACAACAGGTAACAAATTTAATCCGCAAGGCACTGTAACAAGAGCAGAAATAACTGCGTTTTTCAACCGCGGAAGTGAATACACCGATTATGAGTATGACAATCAGTACAAAGGATACATAACCGAACGAACAGACAGCAAATTAACTTTGTACACAGGCAGTGAGTATGTAAGCTTTACAGTGAATCCAGCTACAGCGTTTTATAATAGTTCATCTTCATCCAAAATCGCACCATCTGACATTAAGCTGTACACACAAATCGTTGTGTCAGGTTCTAATTCCAATGCGGCTTATGTGGAGAGCATGAGTGATACACCTCAAGTTGAAGTCATCGAGGGAAGCTTTGAACGTCTAACCGGCAGCAAATTATGGATGTTCACGGGGAATACGTATCATGAGTTTGCATTTACAGACCTTACCGTGTTTTATGATCAGAATGGACAAGTCATCAAGCCAGAGGATATTACCGCAGGCAGCATCGTTGAATTACAGCGGGAAACCTTTACCTCTGCCAAAAATCCGGTTGTTGTACAAGTTAAATCCGGGATGGTGAACAAATCGGCAGAAGGTACCATTCAATCTATTGATTCAGCTGCAAGCACGGTGACTGTACTCAACAGCACGGGTACTACGGATGTGTTAAAGGTGCAAGAAGGAACGACCGTCATTCGTTATCATAACGAGATTGTAGCGTTAACGGAGCTTAAAGCAGGAACTGTGATTAAGTATTCCATAAAAGACAGCGTTACCCAATCCATTGAGGTTACAGCCGGTGTCGAACGTACAGTGCGTGGAACCCTCTATGAGCTGGGCTCAAATCTATCAACCATTACTTACGATCGAAACGGCTCGCTTGAAGTAAAGCTGCTTGCACCAGATCCGCAAATCGTAATCAGTGGGATCGATACTCCAAAGCTTACAGATTTACTTGCTGACAAAACCTCTGGAGATGAAGTAGAGCTTACACTGAATGCAGAGGATCAAGTGACCAAGATCCAAGTGCTTAATCGCCAGATGGAGCCGCTGAATATGGTTACGGTTGTATCCTATAACAGCAAGACCAAATTACTGACGGTGCTTGATTCTAACCAGAAGCCGCATGTGTTTACACTAAATGATGCAACAAAAGTAGATTACAACAGCACCAAGCCGACGTTATCCGGAATTGAGCCTTATTTGACGGACGGAAGAAAAGTGAACTTAACCACGATTGGTACACGTGCGCTTTCCATTAGCATTGTGTACAAATACGAAGGTACGGTGTCGGAGATCAATACCTCCTCCAAGATAGTAAAGCTGATTCAATCTAATGGGCAAACCATCAGCATTCCATATCAATCAACACCAACAGTTGAATTATATGGCAAAGCTTCGGCGTCCTTGTCTGATGTAAGTATAGGAGATCAGGTGACAGCAATGCTTAGCAGCAATCAGGACAACTTAAGCAAATTGTATGTCAAATCGGCCGCTCAATTTGAGGTCGTATCACTGAATACTTCAAATTATCGGGCAGAAGTGAAAAAAGACGGCGTAACGAGCTCCATATATGTGGATAGTCTACCGATCACGAATGATAACGGTGCAGTCATTAAGCCTTCGGATCTTCAGAAGGGGATGCTGATTAACGTATCTTTTGATGGTTCTTCTCCAACGGCTGTATCTGTAGTTAAGCAAATATGGGGCGAAATTAGTTCCATTAATGGTGGAGTTGTAACCTATAAGACAACGACTGGTTCAAATGAGACGATAAATGCGGGAAGTAAAGTGAAGGTTGTAAAGAACGGTACTACATCGAGCAGCATGAGTACACTGATTGAAGGCGACCATGTCATTGTGACTAAGGATGCTGATGGAACACCTGTATTCCAGGTGCTGACACCGCTCAGCAAAACGTTCTGGAAATACAATGCTGCAGCAAATGAATTACAGGTCAAGCGTGCATCCATGACAGATAATAACTATCGCTTTAATTTGTCACCAAATGTTTACATTCATGAAGGAGACACGACTTTAAGCGTGCAATCTCTCAAAGATAATGATAATATTGTAGTGTATCTGCTCAATAACGTAGTTATCGAGATTTCTAAACAGTAGTCATTTCTTTAAACGGCAAGCGAAAGAATGACCGTCTTGATACGGACCAAACGTATCAAGACGTTTTTTTTGTGGGAGGTAAGCTCTTCATGAATGCAGCGACAGTACGTCACATTCTTGATACGATCGCAAATATGTTTCCAGACGCTCATTGTGAATTGAACCACAGCAACGCGTTTGAACTCACCATTGCTGTATTGTTATCTGCACAATGTACGGATGAGACTGTGAATAAAGTGACAGCCGATCTATTCCAGAAGTACAAAACACCGGAGGATTATGTCTCCGTCCCGCTCGAAGAGCTCGAGCAGGATATTCGGAGAATCGGATTGTACAGGAACAAGGCAAAGCATATACAAAATTTGTGCCGGATTCTAATTGAACAGTACAGAGGAGAAGTTCCTAGCAAGCATGATGAGCTGGTTCTGCTGCCGGGAGTGGGCCGTAAGACGGCGAATGTGGTCGTTTCAAACGCATTCGGAGTCCCGGCCATAGCGGTAGATACCCATGTTGAGCGTGTATCGAAACGGTTGGGATTGGTGAATTGGAAGGATTCGGTGCTTGAGGTCGAGAAAAAGCTGATGAAGAGAGTTCCAATGGATGAATGGACGCTTACGCATCACCGTTTGATCTTCTTCGGTCGATACCACTGCAAAGCACAGGCTCCCAAATGCCAGGTGTGCCCGCTTCTCGATGTATGCCGTGAGGGCAAGAAGCGTATGAAAACGTCCCAAATCAGGAAAGATAAGGAACGTAGTTCATCTGCTTTACCTAAAAAAATTGCAAATGAATAGTAGAGGATGAGTTAATCATGAAATGTATTTCCGTGTATACTGACCAATTTGAAGCTTTTTCTGATATTTTTGAAGAGATCGTTTCAACTGAAATGAGCGAAAATGAAGAAAAAGAAATCGAGGGCATCACAGTGAGTCATTCCGGAGATGTACCTGAGCATTACTTGGAGCGCATGTCTCAGAAGCCTGAAGTAGTTGTTATGAAGGATAAGAGCAGAAATATTACCATTCTTCAGCATGGACAAGTGTTCGAAATCCTGCTTCCTGCGATGGAAAATGCGGTATAACGAAACGATTAAAGCTTAAGCTATTCAATAGCTGAGCAGCTATAGGCAACAGATTATACATTGACCGGGCACCTTTCACTAGGTGTCCGGTTATTTGGTATGAAGAACAATTTGAGCCGCGATGGTTCATTTCTATCAAGGTCAGTGATAAAATATACATATTTAACGAGATGAAGAGAAGGAGTCTTTAGAGGACATGCTGACGAGTGTAAAGAGACAGAACGACGATTTGCGTATGCGTTTACAAGATTTGCAGAAGCTCTTCCTAGACCATGATGATTCGAAAGCTGCAGCGTCAATTGCTGATCTTGAGGGAAAGGCGGAGGAGGGTGAACTGACCCTGGCTTTTTGCGGACATTTTTCGGCAGGAAAATCAAGTCTCATTAACCGCTTATGCGGCAAAAAAGTGCTGCCTTCGAGTCCGGTGCCGACAAGTGCAAATGTCGTAGCCATCCGGAATGGTCCGAGGCAAGCGAAGATTCATCGAACTGCACCCATATCGAATCGAGGCGAGCTTTCGGATCAGCCTAACCAAAACATCGATGCGGTGAATGCTGCGAGTCCGGATCCCATTACGGTGTCACCTGATGAGCTGGACGAATACTGCAAGAACGGAGAGCAATATGCTTATATTGAAGTGTGGGAGGACGTAAAGCTGCTCCAGGAACGAGCAGTTCTGCTGGATACGCCTGGAGTGGATTCCACGGATGGCGCTCACAAGCAAGCGACTGATTCAGCACTGCATTTGGCGGATGCGGTGTTCTATGTGATGGATTATAACCATGTTCAATCCGAGAATAATCTCTCTTTTGCGAAAAGTCTGTCAGATTGGGGCAAGCCGCTCTATCTCATCGTCACTCAGATCGACAAGCATCGAGATGAGGAGCTGTCTTTTGGTGAGTACCGGGCTGCGGTAGAAGCTGCATTTAATGCATGGGAAGTCTCTTATGCCGGGCTGTTGTTTACCACTTTACGAAAGCCTGAACACCCATATAACCAGCTATGTGTCCTTCCGAACGTTATTGAGGAGCTCCTGTCTATTCGAACCGAGCTGTTGAATCACAGCCTGGCATCCTCTGCGATCCATATATCGAAACAATTTCTAATGAGATATGAGGATGGAAGAGAGGAGCGTAAAGCAAGGCTCCTGACAGAGCTCGGTGGAGAAGAAGGCGCCGCGAGGCTTACCGCCCGCAAGGAAGCGATTGAACAGGAAATCCAGGCTGTCACGGAGCTCCCGCAGCTTGAACTCAACCGGATTCGAGAAGAAGTGGATCGTCTGCTTCAGAACGCGAATTTGACGCCTGCTGATGTCAGAGAGGCTGCCGGTAAGTATATCGAGAGCCGTCGCCCTGGCTTTAAGGTGGGATTTCTTTTTTCGGCAGGCAAGACAGAACAGGAGAAGCAGGAACGCTTCAATCATTTCTGGTCCTTGTTCAGCAAGCAGGCTGAAGGTCAAGCGGCATTCCATTTGAGAACGATGCTGCGTCAATTAGGCAACGCACACGAGCTGTGGAATGAGGAGTGGGATCAGAAGCTGGATGAACAGCTGTACAGTATCGATGAAGGGCTAATCACCTCGAAAAGTACTCCAGACGGAACCGTAACGGGTGAGTATGTGCTGAATTATTGTAAAGAGCTTCGAGCCGAGCTCATTGCAAGGTATCGCAAGTCTGCACTGGAGCTTGCTGAACAGCTGCTGGAGGGCTTAAAGTCGCGGGCTGCAAATCAGCATGAGGTGTTGTTAAGGGAGCTGGAAGAGCTCCGCAAACAATTCGCTGCAGCCGAGGCGTTAACGGCGATCGAGCAGGAGATCGCCGCGATGTCCGCTGCCGTGCAGGCTCTGCTGCCGGCAAAAGACCAGCTGACCGCAGGTGTGCTGCCTGCGGTCCCAGACCCTGCTGTGCCAGAGAATCTCGGCACAGCCCCGGCCGGAATATCAGCCATGTCCACATCGGCTGATATTCCGGCCGCAGCACGCGAGCCCCGCACGAGGCTCGCGCATGCGCCCTTAGCCGCTCGCAGGCACGAGCGGCTAGCCGCTGCGGCAGCCGGCCTTACGCAGGCGGCTGCCCTTGCAGCCCCGTATACCGCCATGAAATCGGCGGTACGGGGGCTCACCGCCCGCGCAGCGTCTCTTGCGGGCGGTACCTTTACCCTGGCGCTGTTTGGTGCCTTCAGCGCCGGGAAGTCTTCCTTCGCCAACGCCTTGCTTGGCGAAGCGGTGCTTCCGGTATCGCCGCATCCAACGACCGCGGCGATCAACCGGATTATGGCGCCGGCCGAAGGGGCGGCACACCGGACGGCCCGGGTTGCGATGAAGACCCATGATGCCTTATGGCAGGACCTGACCTTCTCTTTTGATCTGCTTGGACTCGGGAAGGCCGAAGAGCATTCCTGGAGAGAAAAGGTTGCTGCGCTGACTCCCCAGCAGGTACACCCGGCAGGAAGACCTCACTACAGCTTCCTCAAGGCAGCAGCTGCTGGATACAATGAAGCAGAACCTAGGCTTGGAAGTGCCTGGATTGCCAGCATGGACGAATACCGTGCCTATGTGGCAGAGGAGAAGAAGTCCTGTTTCGTGGACTCAATTGATCTGTACTATAACTGTGAGTTGACCTCGCAGGGAATTATATTAGTCGATACGCCTGGGGCGGATTCCATCAATGCGAGACATACGGGTGTAACCTTTAATTATATGAAAAATGCGGATGCTCTCGTATTTGTCACTTACTACAATCATGCTTTCTCACAAGGTGACAGGCAGTTTCTAAATCAGCTTGGAAGAGTCAAGGATGCCAAATCACTGGATAATATGTTTTTTGTCATCAATGCAGCAGACTTGGCATCCTCGGAGGAAGAGCTGGAATTGGTTAAGGAGCATGTTACAAACCAGCTGCAGCATAATGGTGTACGCGTTCCTAAGGTCTATCCGGTATCCAGTCTGATGGCGCTTCAAGCCAAACAGCAAGGTGATGAAGCCAAGCTGGATGCATCTCGGTTCACTGTATTTGAACGTGCCTTTAGTCATTTTGCGGGGGATGAGCTCCCTGATCTTGCAATCCATGCAGCCAGCAAGGAAGTCGGTCATGTTCGACAGCGTGTAGAGCAGTGGATTCGTGATGCCCGTCAGGGAGAAGCGGAGCGCCTGGCCCGCAAGCAGAAACTGACGGATATCAAACAGCACGGACTTGAGCTATTATCGGCTTATGGCTCATCTAACAAGGATGCGGAAATTGCCCAGGAAATGAAAGAGCTGCTATTCCATGTCGGACAGCGTATCAGCTACCGGATGTCTGAGTTTATGTCTGAAGCTTTTCATCCATCTGTATTGAGAGAAGACCAAGGCGATCTTAAAGGGATATTCCATGCCTCGGGAAGAGAGCTTCTGCGAATACTGTATCTCGAAATTGAGCAGGAGCTGCTGGCTACAACGCTGCGGATGGAGAGCAAGGGTCAGCGGCTGACCCAAGAGGAAGCAGAACGAACAAGCAAACGACTCGCGGAAATATCGGATGGAATTCAAGTGTATTCCGAAGTTACAGGGCATTGGGACACACCAACACTCAAACGAACCGATGTGAAAGAGCCGATTGCTTGGAAAAATGTCTGGAAATATTTCAAAAATCCAAAGCACTTTTTCGAAGGTCCTGGGAGGAAACAGCTCCAGGCGGCATTGGAGCCGGAATTAAAAGCTCTTCTTCTTCAGGAGCTTGAACACAACGAAGCGCATCTGATTACGTACTTTCAGAATTTAACTCGTGCCTCTCTAATGGATCATAAAGAACGAATGGAAGAGCAGTGGTCCGAGGAGATCTCTGGTCTGATCGGTGCATTGGAATATGCAAGTGATATCCGTACACTGGAAGAGCTGGCCTCACAATTAACTCAAGTCCAGGAAAGTTTATTTTAAACTGTTTATTACCTTGAGAAGCATCCCTCCTTTCGGGGCAACCGAAAAGGGATGCTTTTATGTTGATATCACCTAGCTAAGCTGAGAATATCCGACTATTTAATTGAGAGTTGCCCATTATTTCCTGATATTGCCCTTTCAAACCAAAAGAAGCCTGAAAATGAGGTCTTTTTCGCTTTGCCGGGGGTTTAAGCCGGTGATAAACTTCATTAATGTTCATAAGATTTTATACAAGATGAGTAAGATTTTTGAGGAGGAGAAACATGGATGTTCTCAGGCAGCTGCAGGGCTTCTTCTGGTCTAAACGGAATTTGATGTTTATGTCTATTCTGTGTTTGGCCATTGCCACTGCACTCGGGCTCGTGTACCCGAACCTTCTACGCGTGCTGATTGATGATGTCATTACCCCCGGGAATTATGAATACGTTCCCATGCTTGCCCTATCGGTACTAGGTGTAGTAATCATCAAAGCATCATTTCAATTTTTACACGGATTTCTTGGTGCAAGACTAGGGAACTACCTGGCTTATCGTCTGCGGAATGCATGCTATGAGAAGCTGCAATTCTTGTCTTTCCGTTACTATGATACGGCCAAGACGGGTGACCTGATGTCACGGTTAACCGGAGACTTGGAGGCAATTCGTAACTTTATTGGATTTGGATTTGCCCAGATTCTCAATATGGTGCTTATGGTAGTCTTTGGAGCCGTTATGATGATCTCCATCAACTGGCAGCTGACATTACTTACCCTCATTTTTATGCCTGTACTGGTCATTGTCGCCTTGAAATTTGAAACCCAGATTCACCCCGCATTTCAGGAAATGCGGCTGGCCATGAGCTCTCTGACAACCGCTGTCCAAGAGAACATTACCGGAGTACGTACCGTTAAATCCTTTGCCCGAGAGCCTTACGAAGTAGATAAGTTCTCTCTTCGCAACGAACGCTACAAATCGAATCAAATATTCGCCTCCTCACTGTGGGCCAAATTCTTCCCAGTTATGGAGCTGCTGGCATCCCTCAGTGTTGTTCTGCTGCTTGTTATCGGAGGAAGACTCGTCATCCATCAGGAGCTGACACTAGGTGAGCTTGTTGCCTTCTTTAGTTTAATTTGGTACATAATCGGACCGATGTGGAACATCGGATTTCATATCAATAACTATACTCAGTCCAAAGCATCTGGTGAACGCGTGCTTGAGCTGCTAAACCAGCCCATTGACGTACAGGATGGAGAAGATCCTATTACACTGGTGCCGGAGCAGGTCAAAGGGCATGTCACCTTCGATCATGTTACGTTTGCCTATGGTAACAAAATTCCTGCTGTTGTGGATATCAATCTGGATGCACCTCCAGGAACAGTGGTCGGGTTTCTAGGAGGCACCGGATCAGGTAAATCGACGATTATCCAGCTGCTTATGAGAGCCTACAACATTTCGAGTGGAACGATTAAGATTGATGGAATAGACATTAATGATATGAATATCAAGAGCCTGCGCAGTCAGATTGCGGCGGTCTTTCAAGAAACCTTCTTGTTCTCCTCCAGTATCCGAAACAATATTGCCTACGGCATGAAGGATGTGTCGATGGATGAAATTATTCGTGTATCCAAGCTGGCAAAAGCCCATGATTTCATCATGGAGATGCCGTTAGGCTACGATACTGTTGTTGGTGAGCGCGGAATGGGGCTGTCCGGAGGACAGAAACAGCGGATCGCCATCGCAAGAGCGCTGCTGCTGAATCCGAAGATTCTTGTCCTCGATGATGCAACCAGCGCGGTGGATATGGAGACCGAGCATGAAATTCAGTCCGGATTCCAGGAAGTGATGCGGGGAAGAACGACCTTTATTATCGCCCATCGTATCTCTTCGCTGCGTCATGCGGATGAGATCCTTGTGCTGAATGAAGGCCGTGTCGTTCAGCGGGGCACACATGAAGAGCTCATCAGCTCTCCTGGACAATACCAAGATGTATATCATATTCAATACGCAGATCATATTGCCCGCATCAAACGGGCGCCTGGAAAGCAGGTGACACATGAGTAACGATGCAGCTGTCGAAAAACAAAACATTCCCGGTGTGAAAGAGAAGAAAACACAGGAGCGCTTTGTTTATCAGGACGATGAAGTCATTGAAAAACCGTTTAACTGGGGTCAGTTTTCACGACTCTTTTCCTACATGAAACCTTACGCCAAACAGCTGCTTCCGATTGTTATTGTCATGATGGTGTTAGGAACAATTACAAAATTGACCGTTCCTTATCTTACCAGTCTGGCTATCGACAGGGCGATCGCTCCGACGGATGGAAGCAGTCCGAGTCTGACGCTGCTGTATTGGATCGCAGGTGGTATCCTGCTTCTCTATATTATCCAATGGGTAGCAGCCACAATCCGGATCAAATATACGAATATCATTGGTCAGCGGGTAATTTACGATCTAAGATCGGATCTGTTCAAGCATATTCAGAAGCTTTCCTTCTCGTTTTTTGATAAACGGCCGGCGGGCTCGGTTATGGTCCGGATTACAAACGACATTAACTCGCTTCAGGATCTGTTTACGAACGGGGTAGTCAATCTGCTGATTGACTGTGTTCAGCTCGTCGGAATTATTGTTATTCTGATGTTTATTAACTGGAAGCTGGGTCTTGCCGTCGTTCTAACAGTACCGCTCATGTTCTTTATTTCTACGAAATTACGGGTGAAGATTCGGCGGGCATGGCAGGACGTGCGTATGAAGAACTCACGTATCAACTCCCACTTGAATGAATCTATTCAAGGCATTCGTGTAACCCAAGCTTACACGCAAGAAGAAGAGAACATGAAGTTCTTTGATCAAATGAACATGACGAGCCGTAAATCCTGGAACCGTGCTTCCACGATGAACCAAGCGTTTGGTCCACTGATTGAAATTACGGGCGGAGTTGGTTCCCTCATTTTGTTCTGGTTTGGTGCTTATTTAATTCAAGAAGGAGAGCTAACCATCGGGCTTCTTGTTGCCTTTGCCAACTACGTCGGCAACTTCTGGGATCCGATTAACCGCTTGGGTCAAATGTACAATCAGCTTCTTGTAGCGATGGCATCTTCTGAACGCATTTTTGAATTCATGGATGAAGAGCCGGGCATTGCTGATAAACCAGGAGCGAAGCCGATTCCGACGATCCAAGGGAATATTAAGTTTGAGAACGTCATATTTGAATATGAGAAGGGACGGCAGGCTCTCAAGGGAATTGACCTTGATGTCCAGGCAGGTCAGTCGATCGCTCTAGTTGGTCATACGGGATCAGGAAAGAGTACAATCATCAATCTGCTGAGCCGCTTCTATGATGTAACGGAGGGCAAGCTGACCATTGACGGTTATAACATTCGGGATATTACGATCCGCAGCCTGCGCAGTCAGATTGGTATTGTGCTGCAGGATACGTTTATATTCTCAGGCACGATCCGTGATAATATCAGGTTCGGACGATTGAATGCGACAGATAAGGAAGTCGAGGCAGCTGCCAAAGCCGTCAATGCACATGAATTCATCATGAAACTGCCTGGAGGCTACGAAACGGAAGTGGAGGAACGAGGCAACGTTCTCTCCATGGGACAGAGACAGCTGCTGTCCTTCGCCAGAGCACTCCTTGCGGATCCTCGGATACTCATACTCGATGAAGCGACAGCGAGCATTGATACCGAAACCGAGCTTAAGATTCAAGATGCGCTGAAGGTATTGCTTGAAGGAAGAACATCGTTTATGGTAGCCCATCGCTTGTCCACCATTCGTAATGCGGACAATATTATCGTGCTTGATCACGGTGAAATTAAAGAACAAGGAAATCATGAACAGCTTATCCAAAAACAAGGGATTTACAATGGTTTGATCGAAGCGCAGTTCAGATTTTTGTAAATTTTATTCGCGAAATTTAAAATTTCCATGTAATATTCACAAGAAATAAGTCGAGCACTCTTGCATTATGTCTCAAGTTCCCCGAAAATAGAGAAATAGATATAGATTTCTCAGGTAGGGGGATTAGAGAGAAAATGTGGGGTGCTCCTTTTTCGGCAGAAACCAAAAAAATGCTGCTGCTTGGCAGCGGTGAACTGGGCAAAGAAGTCGTTATAGAGGCACAAAGACTGGGTGTAGAGACGATTGCTGTCGATCGCTATGACCATGCTCCTGCGATGCAGGTCGCCCATAGGTCCTACTGTATTGACATGCTGAACGCAGAAGCACTAAAAGATTTGATTCGAAAGGAGCAGCCTGATTTTATCATTCCCGAGATCGAGGCGATTGCCACAGAGGCACTCCTGGAGCTTGAACAAGAGGGATTTCGGGTTGTACCTACTGCAAGAGCAACTAGACTAACGATGGATCGTGAAGGTATACGCCGGTTAGCAGCTGAAGAGCTGGGCTTGCCTACGGCAGCTTATCGTTTTGCTGATAGTCTGGAAGAACTAGAGAAGGCAGTGCAAGAACTCGGCACGCCTTGTGTAGTCAAACCGCTCATGAGCTCTTCTGGTAAGGGGCAAACAGTATGCCGTGCTCCAGAGGAGGCATCAGCAAGCTGGAATGCTGCACTAGAAGGAGCAAGGGCTATAGCAACACGTGTCATCGTAGAAGCTTTTGTTGAATTTGAGAGCGAGATCACGCTGCTTACGGTTCGTTCCTCATCTGGTACTGTATTTTGTCCCCCCATTGGACACATACAGAAGGATGGAGATTATGTAGAATCGTGGCAGCCCCATTTCATGAACGAGGAACAGTTGGTCCAAGCACAGCATATCGCTAAGCGTATTACCGATGAGCTTGGTGGGTATGGTTTGTTTGGCGTAGAACTCTTCTTGACAAGAGAAGGGGTCGTATTCAGTGAAGTTTCTCCTCGGCCTCATGATACAGGGATGGTAACGATGGTTACGCAAGATTTATCGGAATTTGCCCTTCACGTAAGAGCAGTTCTCGGTTTTCCGGTGACGGGTGTTGAACTATTGACACCAGGCGCATCTGCAACGCTGAAGGCAGATGAAATTACAGCATCTTATACGATTCAAGGTGTTCCGGAAGCACTCGCCCTGCCTCGTACCCAGGTTCGCATTTTTGGTAAGCCTGAGACGAAGGTTGGAAGAAGAATGGCTGTTGCACTTAGTGCAGCCACCAGTGTAGAAGAAGCACGCGAAACGGCAACACAGGCCGCAAATTTGCTGAAAGTGGAGGTAAACCATGTTAAGTAATGTAGAAGCCCCAGTTCTGACCATTCGCTCATGTGAGAAGCAGGATGCAGAGTGTGTTACACATCTCATGCATGAGGTCAGCTATCCAACGACGCCAGGAGTTATGCGGGAGAGGATTGAATCTGCCCAGGTGAATGATAATACCTGTATGCTGGTGGCGGAAATGGATGGAGAGGTTGTAGGAATGCTAGGTCTGCAGTGTGTTCAATCGCATTCAGATCCAGAACAAGCGGCACAAATTACATCTTTGATTGTATGCAAAGCGCATAGAGGAGAAGGTATTGGCCGTAGACTTTTGGAACATGCGGAATCTTGGGCAAGCGAGCACGGCAGTCAGAAACTGCTTATTATCGAAGGCAATCGAGAACAGCATAAGCCGTCTTACAGTTTTTATGAGCATCTTGGCTTTACGAAACATGGATACCGGTTCAGCAAGAAGCTGTAATCCAAATAGATTATTTTATATGTCAGGCAGGTCCCTAATAAGACACTGCTAACTCAACCTAACGATCACGGATCGTTAGGTTTTTTTGTTTTCGCACTTTACGCAGATCGAATCTATAAAGTGAAGAGATAGAAAACTAGTAAAATTGAAACTAGCTGTCGAAATTATTACATTTTGGTTACGTAAATTTAATCTTTTCCAAAATTTATGGGTTAACAAATGTCGAAAGTGCTGTTATAATCCTAAGCATACCAGTTACAAAATTGTAATATTTAATACTTAGGAGCTGATATTTTTGAAGAGATCGTCTATTAAGAAAACAGTCATCGCTGGTAGTTTGAGTGCAGTTCTTGCAGCAGGAATGCTTCTGCCAGGAGCGGGTGTAGCTTCCGCTTCTCCAGCTAAGGATAAGCTCGAAAGCTATCAGCAATCCATTTTAGATTTCCTTAAGGAAAATGGTCATGAGGTGAAGGTTGACGGTAATACGATTACGATCGGCGGGAAAGTCATTACCGTTGGTGGTAACACAACTCAAAAACCGGATACAGGATCTAACGCAGGTTCGAATACTGGATCTGAAACAGGGTCTAGCAACGGTTCTAACTCCGGATCTAACACTGGTTCAAATACGGGATCTAATAGTGGTTCCAACTCTAACTCTGGTAACACTTCTACAGACTCCAGCTCTGTTGTATCCGCATATGCGAAGGAAGTTGTTGCTTTGGTTAACAAGGAACGTGCAGCAGGCGGTCTCAAACCGCTTACAATTCATACGAATCTGACAAAAATGGCCGTAGCGAAAGCGAAGGACATGAGTGACAACAATTACTTCAGTCACACATCTCCAACTTACGGTTCTCCATTCGATATGATGAAGACTTTCGGTATCAGCTACAGCTATGCTGGTGAGAACATTGCCAAAGGGCAAAAAACACCTGCTGAAGTAGTTAAAGCATGGATGAACAGTCCTGGACACAAAGCCAACATCATGAACAAAAACTTTACACTTATTGGTGTAGGGTATGTGAATGGCTACTGGGCTCAGGAATTTGTCGGAAAATAAGTTATTGTTGAATCTAATTTCATAACCCATGAACAAGGAATTATGAAGTTGCTTTAGTTAGTAAGGCTTTAAATGACCCTTAAGTCATCTCAAGCAAAATGCCATATTTTTTAGGTGCAAACATATTATGCTGTTGTTTTGGGATCTCCGTAACTGGAGGTTCTTTTTTTTGGACATTATTTGCAAATGGAGGCCTGAAGTTTTATGTTTATCATGAGAACCCATTTTACAATATGAAATTATTCATTATCGGGTTGTAAGTTTAGAGTGAAATTGGACGATCCTAATAATCCGGATTTTACATAAAACCTCATTTCGTACTTTTACCAGAAATTTTATGAATAAATTGTTGTGGAGGGAAGGTCCTTGTGAAATCTTCAACAAAAATATGGGCAATTGTAAGTACGACTTCGATTATAGTAACCATCGTTCTTATCACCGGTTTTGTCCTTGCGGTGCAGGATATTATCGCTCCATCAGGGAATACCGTACTTATGGAAGATGAAGGGGCAGATCGTGAAGTGCCCTTGGCAGCGCCAATCGAGCAAAGTAAAGAAATAAAAGTGGCAGCCATTGGAGATTCTCTGGCGAAGGGAACCGGAGATGACGATGGAAAAGGCTTTATTCGTCGTGTCGTCGGAATGCTGCAGGATGAAGAGAATGAGGTTCGAGTTACGGCCAATCTGGCTATTAATGGATTGACTACAGAAGGGCTGCTGCCGCAGCTCGATGAGACGGGAGTACAGTATGTTTTAAAGCAATCTAATTTAATTCTGCTGTCTATTGGAGGCAATGACTTATTCAAGGCAGCTCAGGCGTATGAAGAGGGCGCGGCAGAGCTGCCTGATGCTGAAGAGCTGTATGAAACTTTGCCGGGTGGAACGACTAATCTCAAAGAAATTTTACGAAAAATTGCAGAGATTAATCCAGAAGCCTGGATTGTATATGTAGGGTTATATAATCCTTTCAATGATTTGCCTGATATGAAGCTGCTGGGCAATACAGTGGTGTCTGCTTGGAATAGTCAGGCGCTGCAGCTTATTAATACAGACGATCAGATGATGATGGCCGAAACGTTTGATCTATTTGAGCATAGTGTTCCGCAATTGCTGGCTTCCGATCATTTTCATCCCAATGCACAGGGATATGAGGAAATCGCTGAACGGATCATTGAAGTGCTGGGAATTCACGATGTACATGGTCAGAGGGTGAAGACAGATGACGAGTAATTCAAGAGAGATTGTGTTGTCAGTTGAGCACTTAAAGAAGAGAATCAAGAAAAAGTGGATCATCAAGGATGTTTCATTTGAAGTTCGTGCTGGAGAAGTATTCGGCTTTCTAGGTCCCAATGGAGCGGGAAAGACAACGACGATCCGCATGCTCGTTGACTTGATCAAGCCCACGGAGGGTGTTGTGAGTGTATGCGGCTATCCCGTTCATCGACAGCCGGAGCAAGCGCTGAAATATGTAGGCTCCATCGTGGAGAATCCGGAAATGTACTCCTATTTGACCGGTTATGAAAATTTAGAGCATTTTGCGAGAATGCAGCCAGGTATTGCTGAAGAACGCATTAATGAAGTAACCGAGATTGTGGGTCTTGATCAGCGAATTCATGAGAAAGTCAGTACATATTCTCTTGGCATGAGACAGCGGCTGGGGATTGCCCAGGCCCTTCTTGGTAATCCAAAGCTGTTAATTCTGGATGAGCCGACCAATGGCCTTGATCCAAAGGGGATCAAGGAGCTCAGGGCTTTTATACGCAAGCTTGCGGATGAAGGACTTGCGGTGTTTGTCAGCAGCCATCTGCTTAGTGAGATCCAGCTCATGTGTGATAGAGTTGCGATTATAAGTAACGGAGAGATCCTCACGGTAGGCAAGGTCGATGAGCTTATTGAGGATCACAGCAATATCACGATCTGGCATTTATCTCCCAGGGAAGAAGGAGTTCGCTGGCTTCTCAGCCATTCACAGGTAAGAGAGCTGGAGGATGCAAGTATGCTGGACGATACTTTGACGGCGAGCCTCGGTAATAACGCCATTATCACTGAAATGCCCGAAAGCCTAATTCCCGATATGGTAAAAACCATGGTTCGTGCCGGAATACAGGTAGAAGGTGTACAGAAAGTCAATCCTACGCTCGAACAATTATTTTTGAAGATGACAGAAGGTGAATTGTTTTGAATAGTGTGCTGCCTCTTGTTCGTAATGAAGTCATCAAAATGATCAAGAAAAAGAGGTTTTATGTCATTCTGCTAGTATTAGTCGTACTAACACCGATGTTTACCTATGCTCAGATGAGAGAAGCTGAAACAAAACGTGAAAAGTTCGGACAGGACTGGCGGCTTGAAATGCAGCAGGCAATCACGGATAATCAGAATTCACTAGGCAGTGATCGTGTGCCGGAAGAGTGGAAGCAATATCGGCGAATATACATTCAACAGCTTCAGTACTATTTGGATCACGATATTAATCCGAATGAACCGAGCGGTGTCACGTTTACAAGAGAGTTCATGAACAATTCTATCAATTTGTTTATACCTTTGCTCGTGGTCGCCATGGCTTCTGATCTCGTGTCCGGCGAGAGGACGACAGGGACGATTAAGATGCTGCTGACAAGGCCTGTCAAGCGGTGGAAAATACTGCTGAGCAAACTAATCACACTGCTGATGTTTGTATCTCTTATTGTTCTTGCCGTATTTATCATTTGTTATCTTATTTCAGGTCTGTTTTTCGGATTTAAGGGCTTTACCTTCCCCATTTTTACCGGTTTTCAGATTCATGGCTCTGATGTGGATATGAGCAAAGTGCATGCAGTGGAGCAGTGGGAGTATCTGCTGATGCAGTCCGGATTAATATGGTTTGTTAGTATCATTGTGGCAGTGCTGTCCTTTATGGTGTCTACGCTGGTAAGAAGCACATCCGCAAGCATCGTTATTATGATGGCCGCACTGATCGCCGGCACAATATTGACGAATATGGCCGCCTCTTGGGACAGCGCAAAATATTTATTCATGGTAAATTTGAATCTGACCGGTTATTTGGCCGGAAATTTGCCGCCAATAGAAGGCATGACGCTTCTATTTTCGCTCTGTGTGCTGAGCATATGGGGGATAAGTTCGCTTGTTGTTTCATTCCTTGTCTTTACGAAACGGGATATCTTGAATTAAAATGGACAAGGATAAGAAACATCTGTTTGCATTTTTAAGCTGAGAACAGCATAGCTTGAAGACAACTTTATTCGTTCTTTATCTCTATCAATTTCATAAATCATTAAAACGGTGATTTTGAAGCTATATATACCTTTGATTGAAGCAGCTAAAGGTATTATGAAATTGATTTATTTATCTAAATATATTTTAAAAGTGTGATCATTCATGAAGAGTGAAGGCATAAGAGGGGGAGCATTCATGACCCAAGAGATGGATCTATCTGCTGACGTATCCGGGAATAACGGCTATGGAGCAGACGACATTCAAGTGCTGGAGGGACTTGTCGCTGTACGAAAAAGACCGGGTATGTACATTGGCAGCACAAGTAGCTCTGGCTTACATCATTTAGTCTGGGAAATTGTCGACAACGCTGTCGATGAGCATTTAGCAAAATACTGTGACAAGATTGAAATTACGCTACATAAAGACGCATCTGTTACGGTGCAGGATAATGGACGAGGCATTCCGACTGGGATGCACAAGACAGGTATTCCTACACCCCAGGTCGTGTATACGATACTGCACGCAGGCGGCAAGTTTGGCGGAGGCGGTTACAAAAAATCCGGTGGACTCCATGGTGTCGGTGCCTCGGTAACGAACGCTTTATCCGAGTTTCTCGAGGTGGAAATTTATCGAGAGGGTAAGATTCACCGGCAGCGCTTTGAATACTGGGTAGATAAGAAGGGAACCGAGCATGTCGGGGAGCCGGTTACAGGTCTTGAAGTTATCGGTAATACACGGCAAACCGGGACCAAGGTAAGATTCAAGCCGGACATCAAAGTTTTTAAATCCGGTATTGCTCTTAGCTACGAGACACTGGCTGATCGTTTGCAGGAGATTGCATTCCTGAACTCTGGGCTGAGAATAGTGCTCAAGGATGAGCGCAGCGGCAATCAAGACGAGTATTATTACGAAGGCGGTGCAAGTCAATTCGTAGCCTATCTGAATGAAGGCAAGGATCTACTGACAGATGTTATCCATTTTAATGCGGAAAAAGAGGACATCGAAGTCGAAATTGCGATCCAGTATAATGCGGGATATACCGAAACGATTGTATCGTTCGTTAACTCTATACCTACACGCGGCGGCGGAACACATGAAACAGGCTTCAAGACGGCATATACGCGAATCATGAATGAATACGCAAGACGTACGAGCATGATTAAGGAAAAAGACAAAAATCTGGAAGGAAACGATCTGCGTGAAGGCATGATGGCAGTCATCAGTGTTAAAATGTCTGAAGTGGAGTTTGTCGGCCAGACTAAAGATCAGCTTGGCAGTGCGTCAGCGCGCAGTACAGTGGATCAAGTCGTTACCGAGAGCATGCAGCGTTTTCTCGAAGAGAATCCGCAGGTTGCACAGACCTTGATCAAGAAGGCAGTTCAGGCTTCGAAAGCGAGAGAAGCGGCGCGTAAAGCCAGAGATGATATGCGATCCGGCAAGAAACGGAGTGAAAGCTCTAATCTGGGCGGGAAGCTGACACCGGCACAGTCCAAAGATTACTCTCGGAATGAGCTGTTCATCGTTGAAGGTGATTCCGCAGGCGGCTCAGCGAAGCAAGGGCGCGATTCCAAGATTCAGGCCATTCTGCCGCTCAAAGGCAAGCCGATGAATCCGGAGAAGGCAAAGCTGGCCGATATTATGAAGAACGAAGAATACCGGGCAATTATGTCTGCCATCGGTGCAGGAATCGGCACTGAGTTTGCTGTCGAAGACAGCAATTACTCCAAGATCATTATTATGACGGATGCGGATACAGATGGCGCTCATATCCAGGTATTACTACTAACCTTCTTTTATCGCTATATGAAGCCGCTTATTGATGCAGGGAAGGTGTATATTGCGCAGCCTCCTCTCTATAAGATCAGCCGGAAGACAGGTAAGCTTGAAACGGTCCGTTATGCGTTTACGGAGGATCAGCTGCAAATTTATGTTAAGGAATTCGGCAAAAATTACGAGTTACAGCGTTATAAAGGTCTGGGCGAGATGAATCCAGAGCAGCTGTGGGAAACGACGATGGATCCGGATACCCGTACCTTACTGCAGGTGAAGATTGAAGATGCAGCCAAGGCCGAAAGAAGAGTAACCACTTTGATGGGTGATAAGGTTGATCCGCGTAAGCGCTGGATCGTTGAGAACGTAGATTTTACAGAGTACGAAGAATAGAAGGTGCTTTGAATGAGTTTATCTGAACAGTTTTTACCAGCATTTCTAGAAGAAGTTGTAGGCGATCGATTCGGTCGTTATTCTAAATACATTATTCAGGATCGGGCGATACCTGATGTGCGTGATGGGCTCAAGCCCGTTCAGCGTCGTATCTTGTATGCCATGTACGATTCAAACAATACGCCTGACAAACCGTACCGCAAATCTGCAAAAACCGTTGGTGATGTGATGGGTAATTATCATCCCCACGGGGATTCCTCCATCTATGAGGGAATGGTGCGTATGGCGCAGCCTTGGAAGATGGGACATGTGCTTATCGATGGACATGGAAACTGGGGTTCTCAGGATGATGATCCAGCGGCAGCAATGCGCTATACCGAAGCACGCTTGTCACCGATTGCAATGGAAATTCTGCGCGACATTGAGAAGCGTACGGTTCTATTTAAAGACAATTTCGATAACACGGCCAAAGAACCGGTCGTTCTCCCATCTCGTTTTCCGAATCTGCTTGTGAACGGGGCAAGCGGGATCTCGTCCGGCTTCGCTACAGAGATTCCAACACATAATTTAAGAGAAGTAATTGACGCGTGTATTGCTGTGATGGAGAAGCCTTCCATCTCTCTTGAAGAAATTATGACCTTTATCAAAGGACCGGACTTTCCAACAGGCGGCATCATTATGGGTGGAAGTGGAATTCTGGACGCCTATCGTACGGGTAAGGGCCGCATCTATATTCGTTCCAAGACGGAAATTGAAAATTTGCGGGGCGGTAAGCAGCAGATCGTCATTACCGAAATTCCTTATCAGGTCGTTAAGTCACGGTTGGTTACTGCGATGGAAACGATTCGCCTGGAGAAGAAGATCGAGGGCATTGCTGAGGTGCGAGATGAGAGCGGGCGTGAAGGCTTGCGTATTGTCGTTGAGCTCAAAAAAGAAGCAGATGCCCAAGGAATTCTTAACTATTTGCTCAAAAAAACCGATCTTCAAGTCACGTATAACTCCAATATGGTGGCGATCGTGAATAAAGCACCTCATCAGCTTGGGCTTAAGCCGATACTTGAAGCTTATATTGCGCATCAGCGTGAGGTTGTCACTCACCGAACGCAATACGATCTCGAGAAAGCCGAGGATCGGGCTCATGTTCTGGAAGGACTTGTCAAAGCGCTTAACATTCTGGATGAAGTTATTGCTGCCATTAAAGCATCCAAGAATCGCCAGGATGCCCAGAACAATCTGGAATGGATGTTTGGCTTTACCGAGCGGCAGGCAGACTCCATTCTTACGTTACAGCTGTATCGTCTAACGAATCTGGAGATCACTACGCTGCAAAAAGAGCTGGATGAGATCCAGAAGAAAGTCGCCGAGCTTCGGAGTATTCTCGAAAGTGATCGGAAGCTCATCAGTATCATTCGAAAGGAGCTTAAGGAGATCCGTGAGAAGTACGGCATAGAACGCCGTTCTGCCATTCAGGAAGAGGTAGAGGAGCTGAAGGTTAACCTTGAGGTTCTCGTCAATTCGGAGGACGTGCTCGTGACGTTGTCCAACGAAGGATACATCAAGCGCACAAGTATGCTTTCCTTTACCCGTTCAGGAGGAGACCGGAGCAGCTCGGGTGTGATTGAAGGTGATGTCATCTCTTCGTATTATGATGTAAATACGCTGGATAATTTGCTTGTGTTTACACAGCGGGGACAATATTACCTTCTGCCAGTCCATCAGGTGCCGGAATTCAAATGGAAGGATCCGGGGACTGCGATCGTTAACGTTATTCCATTATCGAAGGAAGATCGAGTTGTCAGCATCATACCGGTACGCAGCTTCGAGCAAGAAGAGGCAAGTCTCGTCTTCGTAACACGGAGAGGGCAGATCAAGCGAACTGCATTAAAAGATTATGTGACCAAGCGTTCTTCGGCAGTTGCCGCATGCAAGGTCGGTGCAAATGATGAGGTTATCCGTGTTCATCTCAGTACGGGAGGAAGGCACATTCTGCTTATCTCCAAGCTGGGACAAAGTGTAAGATTCCTGGAGGATGAAGTGAACCCAATGGGCCGTGTATCCGGCGGTGTGAAAGGGATACAATTAAAAGACGAGGATGAGCTTGTCACGGCTGTATGGGTTGATGAGGATGAAGGAGAAATCTTTACCATAACGGATCTTGGTTATGGAAAGAGATCCCTTCTGCTTGATTATCCGCTGCAATCCCGCGGCGGTAAAGGTGTTGCCACCTTTGAATTCAAGGAAGGCAAACGTGTCAAGCCGAATGGCAGCCAAATCGTCGCTGCATACCATGTCAAAGAGCCACTGCAGCTGATCGCGTTGACAGAACAAGGCAAAATGCTAGGATTTTCTACAGAATCGGCACCGATCTCTGATAAGAGAAGTACAGGCAAAGCGCTGGTCAGCGTAGAGAAGAATGACTCGATTGTACGGGTCATAGATAATCGGGCGGTTGATTCGACATCCTAAATTATGTCATAAGAGCCTCTGATACGCCAGAAAACGGCATCAGGGGCTTTTTTTGACGTTACAATGCAAAGAATAAGAACCTTCGTCGATACCGGTCGAGTCGCCGAAATGGGGCAGGAATTGCATCAAAAAGAGCGAAATGATTCATCAGCTAAATAGTTAATGACTAAAGCAAGCACTTAATCTCTACAAGAGAGGGGAGAAGAACAGATGCATTCTTCTGAATTCGCTAAACTATGGGCAAGGCTGACGAAGGACTACAAAGCCCATATGGATCAGGCCCTTGCTCCTGCATTAACTGAGGCTCAGCTGACGGTGCTTGAACTGCTATCCGAGCAACCCCGTATGAAGCCGTCCGAATTCATTCCTTATCTGTCTACAACACCTGCAGCTATAACGATGCTGCTCGATCGTATGGAGAAGAATGAGCTTATACTTCGCAGCAGGGACGATCGCGATCGCCGAATTGTATGGGTCACATTAACAGAGAGAGGAAAACAAGAGGCACAGCGCGGAATGATTATCCGTGAAGATTTTATTAGCGGGACACTTGGCAAAATTTCTTCGCATAATCAACAGCTGCTTGTCTACCTGCTGACCAAGATCACTTCCCAAAGCTCCCCAACCAAGCAAACTTCTTGATAAAGATGAATTGGTTTATCCTTCTAATGGGATACGCGCTGCGTATTCCTTTTTTGTTTGGGCAATATAATTGATAAGAAAATAATTACATATAGAAGGTGTTGACTATTTTTTAAAACGGTCTATAATATTACTTTGTACTCCTTATATTTCGTATACGAAATATTTTATAAAATAATTATTTTGTAGCAAAGGTGAGTATCATGCTCGAATACGATGAGATGTATCAGATATTCTCGTCCTTTCGTCAGGTGAACCAGAGCTTTCATCGACTATTCTGGAAACAGGAAGAGGAGATGGAGATTACCCGTATTCAAATGCTGGTATTATCTATCCTAATTGAGCATCCTAACATTGGGTTGGCTGAATTAGCGGAGCTCTGCCATATGGGAAGCAGTACAACGAGCGGTGTCGTTGACCGTCTTGTTAAGGCTGAACTCGTGGAGAGAGACAGATGCCTTCATGATCGGAGGTCTTTGGAGCTTCAGGTTACGGTGAAAGGGAGAGAAGTGCAGAAGAGAGTCTATGAGCTATGGATGTCAAAAGTATCTCATATGATGGATTTACCGAGGGAAGATATCGACAATTTGCTTCGTATTCATTCCTTGATGCTTGAAAAGATGGAGAAAGAGAGATGATTGATTAATATGAGTAGTATTGCTGCAAATCAGTCTGGAAAGACGATCGAATTCAAAAAAGGTCCAATCTTATTTGCGATGCTGCTGGGTGCGTTTGTTGCCTTTTTGAACCAAACATTACTTAACGTTGCTTTGCCTAAAATTATGGAGGACCTCAGCGTAGGTGCAACAACAGTCCAATGGTTATCCACTGGCTTTATGCTTGTAAACGGCGTTTTGATTCCGATTACGGCATATCTGATGGCGAAGTTTACGACTAGACAAATTTTTATTACCGGTATGACTTTATTTACACTAGGTACTTTGCTGTGTGCACTTAGCCCTACCTTTGCTGTCCTTATGACTGGGCGTGTTGTTCAGGCAGCAGGTGCAGGTGTGATCATGCCGTTGTTATCCGTTGTTATCCTTAATATTTTCCCGATTGAACAGCGTGGACGTGCGATGGGGATGATCGGTATTGCCATGATTCTGGCTCCAGCGATCGGCCCTACATTATCTGGATGGGTTGTTCAAACCTTTGACAGCTGGAAATTGCTATTCTACATTATTCTACCAATTGCTGTAATCGCCGTGCTTGTGGGGATAAAGTTTGTAAAAAATGTTACAGAAGTATCCAATCCGACGCTTGATATTACTTCGGTTATTCTATCAACGATCGGTTTTGGCGGACTGTTGTATGGCTTCAGTGATGCCGGCTCTAACGGCTGGAACGATCCGATCGTTATCACTTGCTTGGTTGTGGGTGCGATCTCCTTACTGGTGTTTGTCCTTCGTCAATTCAAGATGGATGTTCCACTGCTCGAGTTCAGAGTGTTCAAGAATTCCATGTACACGCTGAATACAGCGGTTCTGATCGTCGTAACGATGGCGATGTTCTCAGGTATGATTCTCCTGCCGATTTATTTGCAAACGATTCGTGGAATCAGTGCTCTTGATTCCGGGCTGTTGATGCTTCCAGGTGCAATCGTTATGGGTATCATGTCTCCTATTACGGGCTCCTTGTTCGATAAATTTGGAGCAAAATGGCTTAGCATTATCGGTCTGATTATTACGATCATAACAACATGGGAATTCAGCACATTAACGATGGATACGTCTTATACGCAGCTGATTATCGTGTATACGCTCCGGATGTTCGGTATGTCACTTCTCATGATGCCGGTTCAAACCGCTGCCTTGAATGATATACCTCAAAATCTGAATGCTCACGGAACGGTGATGCTAAATACACTGCGTACGGTATTCGGAGCCATCGGAACGGCTATTTTCATCACCATATTCAGTAACCGTACGACTCATTATGTGGAAACGCATATGGCAGATATTAATCCACAGGATCAAGCTGCCATGCTTCAACTAGCAAATGATGCGCAAATCAACGGTATTAACTTCTCGTTTATTATTGCTACAGGGGTTACCGTAGTGGCACTGGTACTCGCCTTCTTTATTAAGAGATCCGTACCGAAGGATGCAAAAGGCGTGGCTATGAAGGTGGCAGAAGTTAGCACTAGTGATAACAAATAATTAGATGAATCAATTTCATGAATCAGCAGCTAAGAAGTACTATGAAATTGATTTAATAATATAAAAATCCCGATCTGCTTGAATTGCAGATCGGGATTTTTACGTATATGGATAATTTTATACGAAAGGCTGAGTCGCTGCACTTTTATACAAAGGTTCAGGCCATTCGCTCCATGGAAATTTGCGGGGCGGAACGGAAATCAGCTGCACGTGTTCCTTCGTTACGGGATGAGGAAAGCCAACGGACACGGACCAAAGCGCGAGCTGCTGTCCTGGCTTGTTTAATTCCGCTCCATATTTTTGGTCCCCATATAAGGGGCAGCCCATCGCCATGCATTGAACTCGTATCTGGTGCGATCTCCCTGTATGCAGTACTACCTGAACGAGTGACAGCTTGTCTGTCTGTCCCAGCACATAATAATCCAAGATCGCATTCTTGCCGCCAGGCGTACCTTCCGGCACAACAGATACGATGTTTGTCTTCTCGTTCTTCAGCAGTGTATGCGTAAGTCTACCCTGCTTGGCAGGAGGAGTACCGTGAACAACAGCCATATAAGTCTTCTCAAACTTTCGAGTTCTGACCGCATCCGATAGTCTGGATGCAGCTTTTGAAGTTTTAGCAAAGATCATAGCTCCTCCAACAGGTCGATCCAGACGGTGGACGAGGCCAAGATATACATTTCCCGGCTTTGAGAATCGGACTTTAATATCCTCTTTGAGAATGGACAACATATCCCTATCACCGGATGCATCGGCCTGTGTTGGCACATTGACGATTTTTTCGACACCAAGCAGGTGGTTGTCCTCGTATAATATAGATAGTGGCTGTGAATCACTCATCGGATCAAGACTCCCAGCGACCCAAGATTCCACAAGGCAGCATCATATTGGATGCTGTAATCGGAAGCCCGATCTCACCAGATGAAATTTTACCGCCGTATTTATTTTGCATCGTCATCGTTAACATATTAGACAGCACGGTAGGAGAGATTCCTGTTGTATACGAATTAATGAGAACAAACAGGGGGTTATCCGTAAGAATGCCTGTGCATGACTCCAGGAATGGGTAGAGGTTCTGCTCCAGCTTCCAAGTCTCTCCATTCGGTCCACGTCCATAGGATGGAGGATCCATAATGATTGCGTCGTAGCGATTACCGCGGCGATGCTCGCGTTGAACGAATTTGAATACATCGTCTGTTATAAAACGGACAGGCCGGTCGCTAAGTCCTGAGAGCTGTACATTCTCCTTAGCCCATTGAACCATGCCCTTCGCTGCATCAACGTGTACAACGCTGGCACCAGCGTAGGCACTAGCTACAGTGGCACCACCGGTATAAGCGAACAGATTCAGTACCGAGATCGGTCTGCCGGCATTTTGAATCTTGTCGATCATCCAGCTCCAGTTCGCTGCTTGTTCGGGAAATAAGCCCGTATGCTTGAAATTGGTTGGCTTAATGTAGAATTTGAGCTCTTCATAAGAGATTGTCCAGCGTTCGGGGAGGGGCTTCTTCATATCCCAATTACCTCCGCCGGAGGAGCTGCGATGATAGTGGCCATGGACGTTTCTCCAAGCTCCAGTTTCCTTCTCAAGCGGCCAGATGATCTGCGGATCGGGTCTGCGGAGAATAATATCTCCCCAGCGCTCAAGCTTCTCTCCGCCGCCTGTATCTATGAGTTCATAGTCTTTCCATTGCTGTGATGCGTACATGTAATAATCCATCCTTCAAGTTCATTTTCATCTTATATTTACGAATTGCTATAATTACAATTAGGTACTATTGTACAACAATTACGTGTTTTCATGCCAGTATTCCCCGTTTTTTGCGTTATATTAGCTTAAGCTTGGAATTCAAGAGGATTTTTGATTCATTGGAAATGTGCTTAATCACCTCTTTTGGGGTAAAGTAAAAGAAGGGAGGTTTGATGATGAGTAATAGCAGAACATGGATCGCAGTAACTCTTGTTGCCCTTGGAGTATTCTCTATCCTCTTGTACACCTACTCCTTCGTTGCGATGCAATCCGGATTCGATCTCGGATTTGTGCTATTCGGTGCTGCACCGCTGGCTTACGGCCTGTATGAGCTCTCTTCCATGAAGAAGAGACGGGAGCTTGGCCTTGAAAAGGAGCTTATGAAGCTCGCGATGAAGCATGAGTATTTATTAACGATATCTGAAATATCGCTCTACACGGACCTACACAGCAAGGAAGCAGAACACATTATAGCCAGCTTGCGAAAAAAGGGATTGGTAAAGATCAAGGTTGCGGAGAATGGAACCTGGGTATATGAATTTGAGCCTTTGCTGACGAAAGAACAAAAAATGACCGCTGAACGCGTATAGATAGTGCTGTGACAAGCCTGTATGAATATAGAACTTAGTATAGAAAGGTTGAGCCGTTTTCTCTTTAGAGAAAGCGGCTTATTTTGTGTCGGAAATTTCAGCAGAATACACGATTTTCATTCATTTGTCGCAGGATAGCGGATCAGGCTGTCGTTCATTTATTGTTGACAATGAGAATCATTATCAAATATGATGGTTCCATATCAAAAGTAAATGAGGGATAATTAACGATGGCAAACATCTTAATCGTATATGCAAGTTTAACAGGGAATACAGAAGAAATTGCGGAGCTTATTGCAGAAGGAGTACAGAATGCAGGTCATACAGCTGTACTGAAATCAGCGGAGAATTGTAATGCCGATGAAATGCTGAATTATGATGGAACCATGATCGGTCTATACACCTGGGGAGACGGAGATTTGCCGGATGAGTTCCTTGATTTTTATGATGAGCTGGACGAAGTGGATCTGAGCGGCTATAAAGTAGCCTTGTTTGGAAGCGGAGATACATCATATGACTTGTTCTGCGGCGCGGTAGATACGGCTGAAGCCAAGCTTAAGGAGCGTGGAGCCATTGTTACGGAGCCTTCACTAAAAATAGAGTACAGCCCGCTGGACGAGGAGAAGAAGGACTGCAGGGCGCTGGGTGAGCGTTTTGCCGGAATTTTAGCACATGTATCCTAATTTGTGAAATTGATTCAGATTATAACTAGACAGCGGCATAAATGGAGAAGAGCTTAAGCGAGAAGGAGAGAGATATCAATGGAGAGACCTTCTGAAGCGATACCACATAAGAGGATATTAACAGATTATAAGCTGGAGGAAATGTTATGGTCTGAAAGATCCCTTAACCGACTAAGAAATTTAGCCAAGGGCAAGCAGCAGAGCCTGGAATGGAGACATCGGGTTCAGTATGCTGTCAGTCATACCATTAACGATTACTACAGCTTGACACCGGAGGTTCGCAGAGAAGTACCCATTCAGTATTTGTTAGAGAAAAGATGGCCTAAACATACTACAGATTTTGAATCCAGCGATCATTTTTGGAATGTGAAATGGGGAGTAACCGATGAGCTTGTCCGGCTGCTAACACAGCATACGGAGCTGTTACAGCCTGTCCTGCTGTATGAAGAGCACAAAGCTTATATATCAGACTTACATATGGACCTGTCTGTTATCTTCCAGGTAGCATGGCAGCCTGATCATATGGTGCAGAAAGGGCTCTATATCCAAAAATATATTGTCAATTATCACGAAGAAGTCATTCGGGCATACCAAAACATGATGATTGTATTCTGCCACCATGCTTTTGGATGTATTCCAGAACGAATCGAAGTCAATTGTTTGCTGGACCGGCGCAAGATAACGTTAATCCCGGACGAGCACAGATATGATGAGGCCTTGGATTATGTCAAGCTCGTTACCCCTCTATGTCTGGATACAGTTGGAGCGTCGGATATTCCGCTATACGACGCCCCAAGCAAAGTCAATTAACAGCTCCGAGATCATGTATCTCGATTAGCTAGAAAGTTATGAATCAGCTGGCGATAATCTTCATGATTATCATAGCTGTTGTACATACGAATGTGAACCGTTTGGGCGCTTCCAAAAAAGAAGCGTTCAAATTGACTTTGTCTTCCTCCAAATGGTCCGGCAGTAAGCTCCCATACCAGCCTGAATAATGCAATACGATCCTTGGCCTCCGTTGTGAGGCCTTTTAAATATTGATTCACATATAGACTTGGTTCTGACGAAAGATCATTTTTCATAGGGGACATAATGATGCCGCTGGATCCAAGCAATTGAAGCATATTGATTACTTCAAGATAAAATGGAGGAAACTGAACGCTTGCAGCGAGAAGTGGACTGCTTGAAGGGATCAGGATTCCCTGTTCATCCAGCTCGGCAGAAGTTTCAGAAGCAAGTCTCAGTGCTTTGAAGTTCTCCAGCATGGTCATGATTTTTGAAACATTGGCAACAGAAAGAGGCTCCAGCCCAACATTTTGTTCATCAGCCAAAGTTTCAAATAAACCCAGAAGAAATTCAGTTTTGGCAATGTAACGTGATATAATTTGATGTCCAATATGGGTATGAAAGTGGCCATCATGAAAGAGCCTGAAGCCAAAGGTTTCATCCCCATAATAGAACATGCGGTTATGCGGTACCAGTACCCTGTCAAAAATAACTAGTGTATCCATCTCCTCGAATCTTGAGCTCAGTGGATGATCATAGGATGATTCTGATGCATGACTTTCACGGCAAATAAAGGTCATTCCCTCAAGAGTATTTGGAACGGCAAAAGCAAATGCATAAGGGTTCACTTCATCCTCAGGAGCAAGAGAAGGGGTAGGGAAGACAATCATCTCGTCACAGGTTGGTCCTTGCGTTGCCATCATAAAGGCTCCGCTGACGATGTAACCTTCCTCGGTAATTTCTTCAACTTTTGCAGCGATGGAATCCTCGAACTGATCGATTTGACCGGACCATTTACTAGCAGGAGGCTGAATAAAGGCGTGGGATAAAGTAATGTCGTGATCTCTGCAATAGGCATAGTAATCTCTTAAGTTTTGAGCAAATGCGGGGTTATGCTCCTCCAGCGTATGTGCGGCAGTATAGAAGGACATCATCGCTGTATTCATGTAATCTGGTGATCTTCCAAGAAAACCATGATGCTCCCTTGACCATAGCTCAATCATCTTTCTTCGTTTCTGCAAATCTTCCAAGCTGCTTGGCGGTAGATACGATAGACCTACGGACTCACCCGTGTCTGGAGATAAATAAGTCATTTGATCTTTATATTTGTCATCACACTGCATGTCATACAACTTGGCCTGCGTTTGCATGAGTCCACTAAATACGGGATGCTTAGATAATGGACCATTAACTCGTTCGCCATTATACCATAAGTTAATGTGTTGGCGATCGATTCGTTCAATGTACTGTTTACCGTTTTTGATTGGCACATCGCTCACCTCTTTGGGTACTGTTCACTCATGCGTCCCGATTTTATTTTTAGCATAATGTACGGGAGAACGAGTTCATAAGTACCTTGTACCTGGGCTTCTAGCCGAAGAAAGGGCGTTTGCCTGCATGATTAACAAAAATTGTATGGTAATCGTTAATCTACATATATAACGAGAGGAGCTTCTTGAATTTGAAACTTTTGCATAATGAAGATTTGCTAATGAGATTTATCCAAACATATGAGCTGGATATACTGCTGAACACTGTAAATATTCACGATATGAAGCTGTATGAGCTTATGCATGGAGATCGGGTGTGCTCGAGCGGCGACGATATCGACCATTTATTCTTCCTGGTACAGGGCAGGCTTAAAGTCTATACGACCATGTCAAATGGAAAGTCTCTTGCCCTCCGGTTCAATGATCCACTCAGCTTGATAGGAGATGTGGAGCTGGTGACGAAGAATAAGGCGAGTACGACAGTAAAATGTGTAAGACCCGCCATTTTGATTGGAATCAGCTATTCAGCTCTTAATCAGCATTACATCACTCAGCCTGCATTTCTGCATTTCCTGCTGGAGCATATGTGCTACAAGCTGACGAGTCTGAATCGTTCGAGCAGTGTTAATTTGCTATATCCATTAGATAAGAAATTTGCGGGGTATTTGACCTCTATGATGTTGGATTCAGAGACGGGGGTTGTCCTGAATAAAATATCCAGCCGCAGCTTGAACGGAATTGCGGACTTGCTTGGTACAAGCTATCGCCATTTAAATAGAGTGGTCAAACAATTTACGGAGATCGGCATCTTGGAGCGCAGGCGAGGGGAGCTTATACTGTTGGATGAACAGAAGTTGAGGGATATGGCACCTGATGATTTATATTTAAAGCGATAGCACAAGCATCAAAATAAAGATGACAGCATTTCGCTGTCATCTTGAATCAATCATTCTATGGTTAATAATAATAATATAGCTTAATAAAATGGCTGATTAAAGCATGCGGTTAATTGAGAAACGGAAGCATTTTTACGCAAAGACTCAAATAAATGGATGGCCTTTTTGAAATAATTGTCATTATTAAGTCTGTCAGCTGCCCATAATGTATAGACCGCTGTACACAGCGCCTCAGAATGCTGATCGTTCAGCTGTTCATACTGAGCAAGCAAATATTGATACGATAAATATTGGGAAGCCATATTACGTTCTGCATAATAATCATAGCTATTGATATTTTGCTTAAACCGCAATAATTGTCGATCAATACAGTAACCGTGTTCAATGGCAGATTCAAGCAGGATCGAGAGACCGATTAGCACTGCATCACCTGAATAATTCTCTAGATAAGCTTCATATTCGGGCAGTTTGCTCATATTTCCACGCAATATTTCAAGTGTTAACAAGTGAGCGGCAGCAAATGATTTGAATTTCTCAATTACGGCTTCACCCGCCTTCGTACCATCACTAAGCCAGCTCAATTCCGAATAATAAGAAATATATTTGATCGACTCAGAGTATTGTTTTAGCTTTTGATAAGATAAGCTCGACATTAAGTGACTATAGGCAAAATAGTAGATGATATGCTTGTTGTATACATTGGTGGGACCATTTCGATGTACAATATCAAAATGTACCAGTTCAGCAGCATGTAACAAAGCTTGAGATAAAGTAATGACTTCCTCCCAGTCCTCATGTGCGCAGCTTACTTCGATACTTTTAATAAGTGAATCCATATTGTTAGCTCTAACAAGTATATCAGGATCTACAACCATACTCACCTTCTCCTCAGTCTCACAAATTTACTTTATTTTACATATAGGTATACCAAAGGTCAATATATTCGTGAAAATTGTTAGTTAATAAGATTAGAAAAATGTAAAGCTCATATAGCTGATTAATTAGGGTTTAGGTTAGTGAATGATGTAAAGGTAGTTGTAACAGGATAGAACAATGATTGAGAAGAAAAATAGAGGTAGATACATATATAAATTTGCATTGCTGACGATCGGAACTTAATTATTATTTAAACAATTTTTCGAAATATAAACAAGATTAAAGATTTTTTTCTGACGATGTTCAATAAATGGTCAATTTTAATTCAGTGCTTCATATTGTTGCTTCATATTGTAAGTTTCTGTTGAAGTATGAATAAGTGGATTAGCCGTTATCTTAAACAGATTATCTAGAAATGGAGGAGCTTATGATTAGAGAAACGGAAGGTCATCATTTAAATCGAGTCATTCAAGAAAATGAACAATATACGGCTGCAGCTGACGAAGAACTTCTGCACGGGGCCTACCGTCAGTTGGAGAATGCCTTTGATTCCGAACTCGGAAAAACAGAAGCAGGGTACCAGCCTTTCTCTCCTGCTCAACTCATGTTCTTAATGAATTATGCTAGGGTATATAGCCAGCCCAAAGCCTTAGAAATGGTGGAACATACCCTGCATCGAATGTACCGAAGCAGTATTTATGATCATGTGGGTCATGGTTTTTTCACATATTCAGCAGATGAGAGGGGTCTTGTTCCGCATTTTGAAAAAATGCTAAATGACAATGCCTTGCTTGCAATGACTTACCTTGAAGCCTATCAGTTAACAGAGCATCCGCTGTATGCGGAAATCGCAGAATCCATTTTCTCTTATGTATTAAGAGAGATGACTTCGTCTGAAGGAGCCTTTCATGCTGCAGAAGGTGCCAACTCGGAAGGGGAGACTGGACGATATTATGAATTTACCCGCCAGGAGATTGAAGATGTACTGGGTGTAGAGGAGATGCATCGATATTGTAATGTGTACGCTATTGAGCCTGAAGGTGATTTCGCAGGACAGAGCATTCCCAGTCTGATGAAAGGAACGCCTGAGGAGCAGGCGGAGCGGAGAGGTTTAAATCCACTCGCCCTGCGCAATTTGCTGGAGGAAGACCGGCAGAAGCTGCTGCAATATCGTGAGACGAGGGTGCGTCCACTCAAGGATAACCGTGTGCTGACTGCTTCGAATGGCCTGATGATCGCAGCTCTGGCCAAGGGGGCTAAAGCGTTGCAGCAAACGACATATGCAGATGCTGGAGCTAAAGCGGCTGATTTCATATGGAACAAGCTGCGTGATCAAGACGGCAATCTGCGTTCAGGCTATCGAGATGGAGAATTTGTGCATCCAGCGAATGTAGAAGACTATGCTTCTTTGGCTTGGGGACTGATGGAACTGTATGAAGTGACAGGGCAGCCTGCATATTTGGTTAAAGCACTGGAGCTTAAGGATGCACTGTTCAGACGGTATTGGGACCCCACAGAAGGGAGCTTCCAACGGTCAGGGTTAAATCGAGAGCAGCAATATAATTACGGAAATGAGATTGATGGATATGCATTGCCTGCAGGTGCTATGGTTCTTTCGTTGCTGATCACCAAATGGGCAGCTATAACTCAGGATAGTGAGCTGATGCAGAAGGGAGAACAATGGCTTCATTCTATGGCAGGAGAAGCGAGTTCCCATGCTGATCGTCATGCGATGTATCTGCTTGGCATGTCCTACGCACGACTCGGAGGACGCCAAATTATAATCAGTGGAAGAACGAATGATATCAAAATGCAGGAGATGATCTCCATCATCCACAAATCCTATACGCCTGATGCTTCCATTATTATTAACTATGAAGGCAAGTCAGAGTATGCCTTGGCCGAACTTATTCCTGGTCTAGTCGGCAAGCCCGCCATTAATGGAGAAGGAACTGTGTACATTTGCCGGGGCTTCTCCTGCAGCGCTCCTATAACGTCAACGGAGCAGCTTCGAGAAGAGTTTAGGCCTGTGAACTAATAAGCAAAAATAAAACCGCCTCGAGCTTATGCTCGAGGCGGTTAACGTTCATTGACTACGTACGAATTCTGGCTGTAATTTCTTCATCAAGCTCTAGTGTAACATCCTCACGGTAGGCACGGATATTATATTCTTGATGTACATATCGCAGAATAGCTTCAATCATATTGGATTCAATGAGAAATTGACTGCGGCCCTGAGCCCAAACCTCAGCGGAGTAGCCTGTATCTTCATCCCAACTAAGCTCCACCTGTACATCTGTCGGTTTGATCTGCTTACGTTCAGCGATATGAAGACATATGGCATTAACAATCTCATCCATTGTGATTACCATAGAGCTTAGTACCGTCCGTTTCCGTCATAGATGTTGCGGGATTTTTCTTTCTCTTCACGACGTCTCTTGATAGCTCTGTAGATACCTACACCCAGGCTGATTAATACAAAGATGGCAAGAAGGTTAATTGCAAGACCAAGAAGTTCTCCGAAGAAGCCCATTCCTCCGAACAATCCCCCGAATAGCATACCTGCAAGTCCACCAATCATTAGACCTTTCATAAGTGAGCCGCCGCTGAAAAATCCGCGGTTTTGGTTCGTTGTAGAATTGGTAGCATTGTTATTACGGTTCGTTGTAGAATTTGAGACATTGCTGTTACTATCATTCGAACGATTAGGTGTATTTGTATAAGATTTAGTTCCGGATTTGAAACCGCCGCCACCACGGCGTGCATCTGCATTATCTGGAATTGCTACAGTCGAGAAGATCAAAGTAAATGCCATCATGACCATAAGTAAACGTTTTGAACTGATCCATTTTTTCATGTGAGAAATGTTACCTCCTAAGAGTGATTTTTAGTGTTTAATACTTACATACGCTTAAAAAATATGTTGGTTTCATATTTTTTAATTTTAATGTGAATTGGATAATTTTTGTTCAGTATGACCGGAACGAATCAGGTCGGATACCCAATCACACCATTCCATTCCTGCCTTGGCTTTCATTGCTGCCTTCGTGTTGACAATATAATCACCGAAATAGGAATGTGTGGGCTGTACAGCTTCGTCTGGAAGTGCCTTGAGAAGATCTTCGTAATAATCTTGACGAATCTGGTACCACTGTCTGCGTTCTTCAATCCATTGTCTGAGCAGGGCCGGATTCGTGATTTGAAAACAAATCAGCCGAAGACTCAGTTCGTCCCGAATAGGCGATGTAGATACGGGTGTATACATCCATTCCAATAATACCTGTATTCCCTTATCCGTGATCTTATACATCTTCTTATCCGGCTTATCTGTCTGCTCAATCCAGCGTGAAGAGAGAAGCTCATCCTCTTCCATACGGGACAGCAGCGGATAAATCTGACTGTGCTTGGCAGGCCAGTGGGGCTGAATCCTCAGCATGAGATCATAGCCAGATGATTCATCACGTGTCAATAACCCGAGCAAACCATAAGACAGTATGTTCAAGTGGACATGTCTCCTTTACTAAACTATAGTCTTGAATAACAGCGTAAAAGCGTTTTCCAGGACCATATATGTTTAAAAGTGTACACCACGACTGTATGGTTTGACAACCGTTATTGCCGAATGACAAGTAAACTGTTGTTATAAATGTCACAGAAATTTAATAAAAAAATGGCCTGGACTGCTGATTAGCAATCCAGACCCAAGGGATTAGAGAGATGCCTGGTTCTCATAACCATCCACAACAAGATCGAGAGCGCCTGTCTTAGGATCAATGATCATGCCGTGAACAGGAGTACCTGGGGGCAATAGTGGGTGATTTCGAATCAACTCCACAGTTTCCATTACCCCTTCATGGACATTGTCAAACCCGCGCAGCCAGCGATCCAGCTTAATTCCTGCATGGTCGATCGTCTTGAGCACCTTCTCGTCGATGCCACGTTCTACCATATGCGAGAGCATCGCTTCACCATTTAGAGAGGCCATGCCGCATTCATGATGACCGACGACGACGACCTCGTCAGCACCCAGCTCATATAGGCCGACTAGAACGCTTCGCATCGCACTTCCGAATGGATGTGAGATGATAGCGCCGGCTGTTTTAACGATCTTGACGTCACCATTCTTGAAGTTCATCGCTTTGGGAAGCAGCTCGACAAGACGGGTGTCCATACAAGTTACGATCATCATTTTCTTCTGTGGGAATTTATCGGAGATATAGGCTTCATATTCTTTTTTCTCCACAAAGTTACGATTATGCTCCATGATTTGACTAATACTGTTCATTTGTTTATACCTCCAGTTAATGAGTAATTATTATCTAAGCATTGACCGCACGTTCATCGCGCGGAAAAATGTATAAACCATAGTGCTGACCACTGCTGGACAGACGTAAAGACAGGTCTCCGGGATCGGTTGCCAAATTCAGCTCTTCTTCAAAAAAAACAGCCTTTTGGCTGTCCAAAATAAACGTTAGATCCGGAACGTTGGTATCCAATACGATATCCCCGTCTTCCTGCTCATCAACAATACGAAACGCAGGAACTCCGCTAACCGCACAGCCGCACCCCTCGCTGTCATACATCAGTCGAATGAAGCCTGGCCTGTTACCGAGAACTTTGGTCAGGAGTTCTTCAGCTGCCTTACTAAGATTGATTTTCATAATTTAGGCCCACTCCTTTACTTGATCATTTAGGGCTTATGTTATAACCCTAGTTAACGCTCTTAAATGTTGATTATAATCTTAGCTAAAAGTATGATCAATAGGTAGGCGAATTAAAATATGGATGGGGTGACACTGATGAGTCAGCAATTACAGGCTAAATTAGAGCAATTTCTGGATCTGAACAAAAAAATTAAAAGCTACAATGAAGCCATTGGACTCCTGCACTGGGACATGAGCACGGGGGCACCGCGTAAAGGAATTGATACCCGTTCAGAAACGATAGGGATGCTGTCATCGGAAGCTTTTAAACTGCAGACATCAGAAGAAATGAAAGATTTGCTCTCTTTTTTGAAACAGGAGAATGAATTTGCCGCTCTGTCTGATGTACAACAGCGATTGATTAATGATTGTAAGAAAGAGCTCGACCGCACACAATCTGTTCCAGCAGAGAAGGTTCGCGAATTCAGTGTTCTTACCGCCCAGGCTCAAGCCAAATGGGAAGTAGCCAAGGAGAAGGCTGACTTTGCGTCGTTTGAACCCTACTTATCTCGAATTGTTGCTATGCAGAGTGAATTTATTGACTATTACGGTGTGAAAGATACACGTTATGACACACTTCTGGATATGTATGAGCCGGATTTGACGGTAGAGAAGCTGGATGAAGTATTTAGCCGACTAAAAGCCCGAATTGTTCCCTTACAGGAAGCAATTAGTCAATCCGTACATAAACCGGACACTTCCTTCCTCAAACAATCCTTTGATATTAAGCAGCAGTCCGAGTTCAGTAAATATATATTAAAGGAAATGGGATATGATTTTGAGGCAGGGCGATTGGACGAGAGTGTACATCCTTTTGCTATGGGATTGAATCCCGGTGATGTTCGTATTACCACTCATTATTATGATACAGATGTGGCGAGCGCCATCTTTAGCTCTCTTCATGAAGGCGGTCATGCCCTCTATGAGCAGAATATTGATTCAAATCTGGCAGGGACTCTTCTTGCCGAGGGAACATCCATGGGAATCCATGAGTCTCAGTCAAGATTATGGGAGAATATGATCGGCAGAAGCCGGGCTTTCTGGGAGCATTATTATCCGGTATTACGGAGCTATTTTCCCAATCAGCTGGAGAACATTTCTCTGGATCAATTCTATGAAGCCATCAATAAAGTAGAGAGCTCGCTGATCCGCATTGAAGCCGATGAGCTCACTTATAATCTTCATATTATTATCCGCTATGAGATCGAGAAAATGCTCTTTAATGAACAGCTGGACGTAAAGGACCTTCCGCAGGTATGGAACGAGAAATATAAACAATATTTAGGCGTTACTCCTCCTGATGACGGAGCTGGTGTGCTTCAGGATGTACATTGGTCAGGCGGAGACTTTGGTTATTTTGCCTCCTACTCGCTTGGTAATATGTATGCAGCCCAAATGATGAACACACTGGCCAAGGAGCTCCCGGAATACGAGAATTATATAAAGGAAGGGAAGCTTGCTCCACTCAAAGAGTGGCTGACGGAGAAGGTTTATCAATATGGCAAGTCCCGCAAGCCTTCCGAATTGATAGTTGCTATTACAGGGGAAGAGCTGAATCCGGATTACCTTGCTGATTATCTGGAGAACAAATATAAAGAAATCTATAAACTATAAAGAGATAACAGATAACCGAAAAGTTCAACATATCTTGTCAAGCTGAAGGATTCTACAAGAGTCCTTCAGCTTTTTTTGTGTGAATATGAGCTTAGTTTAAGAGAGCCTGTACCGGGCTGATTAACCAAATGGGAATGGACTGCATAATTATGGTTCATACATTCTTTATTTCAAGGGAGGGCTATTCAATGAAAGGAAAAGCTTGGTGGAAGCCTGCTGCAATTCTGCTGCTCTTATTCACCGTCGTCCTAAGCGGCTGCAGTTCAAGCAGCAGCGGTAACGTTAAAGTTAACGTTGGCGAAGTAACCCGCTCTGTTTTTTATGCACCAGAGTATGTCGCTCACGCGCAGGGCTTCTTCGAGGAAGAGGGTCTGGATGTTGAGATCCAAACCACGGCGGGGGGAGACAAGACGATGGCGGCACTGCTTGCAGGCTCCATCGACATTGCGCTGGTAGGTTCAGAAACGTCAATCTATGTGTATCAGCAGGGAGCGGAGGACCCGGTCATTAACTTCGCACAGCTGACACAAACGGACGGCACCTTCTTATTTGCGAGAGATCAAACGGCGGAATTTGATTGGGATCAGCTGAAGGGGAGTGAGTTCCTCGGCCAAAGAAAGGGCGGGATGCCGCAAATGGCCGGTGAGTTTGCCCTAGGTAAGAAAGGGATCGATCCACATCAGGATCTGACACTGATTCAGAACATTGATTTTGCCAATATCACGTCTGCGTTTGCATCAGGAACAGGCGATTATGTACAGCTGTTCGAGCCGCAAGCATCCATCTTCGAAAAAGAAGGAAGAGGCAAGGTCGTTGCTTCCTTTGGAGTTGAGAGCGGCAAGCTTCCGTATACCGTATTTATGACCAAACAGAGCTTCATCAAAGACAACAAAGACGTGGTCGGCAAATTTACGAAAAGTATTCACAAGGCTCAATTGTGGGTGGAAGAGCATACGGCAGAAGAAATAGCCGATGTCATCATGCCATATTTCAAAGACGCGGATCGTGACATTATTGTGAGCAGTGTACAGCGCTATAAGGATCAAGGCACGTATGCTTTGGACCCGATTATTGACGATACCGAATGGAATAACCTGCTTGATGTAATGGAGAATGCTGGCGAGCTGCAGGAGAGAGTACCAGCGTCTGCGATAGTAGACAATACTTTTGCTGAAGAAGCTGCTGGAAAGTAAGGTTCGCCGTTCATAAAAAGGATGTGAATAAATGACACGGATAGAACTGGATCAAATTACACATGTGTACGTAACGGAACGGGAGGCAAAGATGGCTCTGGATTCCATTAGTATGGAGGTCGAGGCTGGCGAATTCGTCAGCCTGGTAGGTCCAAGCGGATGCGGTAAAACAACCATTCTGTCCATGATTGCAGGCCTGCTGCAGCCAACGAAGGGGGAGGTGCGTCTGGCCGGAGAAAAGGTCACTTCACCTTCTTCCCAAGTGGGCTATATGCTGCAGCAGGACTATTTGTATCCATGGCGCACAATTTTGGCAAATGCCTCGATTGGACTTGAGCTTACCGGACAGCTCAGCGAAGCTTCGCTTCTAGCAACGCGTGATCTGCTCGCTGAGATGGGGCTTGCAGGTACAGAGGACGCATATCCGCAGGCATTGTCAGGCGGAATGCGTCAGCGTGTGGCTCTGGTAAGAACGCTAGCAACGAACCCTGATCTGCTGCTGCTCGATGAGCCCTTCTCGGCTCTGGATTATCAGACCAAATTGCAGCTGGAGGACCTGATCTCAGATACGCTGAAGAAGCAGGGCAAGACGGCCATTTTGGTTACACATGATCTATCTGAAGCCATTGCCGTAAGTGACAGAGTCATCGTGCTGGACAAAAATCCGGGACGAATCCGCAAGACCTTTGAGGTTCCTGCATCTATCAGGGATGCCCAGCCGTTCCATGCTAGGGAGCAGCAAGGCTTTAACGATCTGTTTAACGAAATTTGGGGAGAGCTTGATGACTCCGGAGGAAAGAGGTGATCATGCCTAATGGAAGCAAAACCGTTGGAAGCAGCACCTCATGAAAAAGCGCAGGAAGAGCAATGGCTTCACAGCATTCATCTCCAGCACAAGAAACGGAGAAGAAGATGGAGAAGATATGTCAGTCTGACGCAGATTGCGATTCTTATTATGATGTTCCTGTATTGGGAGATCGCGGGCAGATTAAGATGGATTGACGTGCTCCTGTTCAGCTATCCTTCCAAGATTGGCGCACAGCTGTGGAAGGATGTAGTCAGCGGCGAAATTTGGCTCCATACCTCAGTCACGGTGTTTGAAACGATTGTCGGTTTCCTGCTGGGCACACTGCTCGGCACGCTCATCGCTGTACTTATCTGGTGGTCCCCTTTCTTATCGAAGGTGCTTGATCCTTACTTGGTAGTACTGAACAGTATGCCGAAGGTAGCCCTTGGACCCATCTTTATCGTCATGTTTGGCGCTGGCTTTACTGCAATTGTCATGACGACCATATCTATTACAGTTATTATTACAACGCTTGTTGTGTATAACAGCTTTAATGAAGTAGACCCAAACTATGTAAAGGTTGTACGCACATTTGGAGGAAACCGAAAGCATATTTTTCGCAAAGTAATCTTTCCTGCATCCTTTCCTGCGATCGTCTCCACACTTAAGGTAAATGTAGGTTTGGCCTGGATCGGAGTTATTGTGGGAGAATTTCTTGTCGCGAAGGAAGGCTTGGGATATTTAATTATATATGGTTTTCAAGTGTTTAATTTCACCCTCGTTATGTCGAGTCTCATTGTAATTGCTGTAGTGGCGACGGTAATGTATCAGCTGGTAGCGTGGCTCGAGCGTAAGCTGATGAATGGCAGGGAGTATTAATCCGCTCTTGACTGAACTATGGATTCTATCTCACATCCGTAAATATGTCTGTGACATGTCACATTGTTCCAGAAGGAAAAATCGTGTACGATTGATACCTACGATCTGATTGGGTACTAATATAATGGAATCATTATTTAATGTACTCGCCTTATAGAGAGAAGAGAGGGTTATCATACATGGGTTTCCGCGTTATCAAAACAGCGATTGCTGCCTTAATGGCTGTGCTGCTGGCTGATGCTATGCAGTTAAAAGGACCAACGTCGGCAGGATTGCTGGCCATTCTGGGTGTCGATGTTACTCGTAAAAGAAGCCTGAAGACGATCTCGGCGCGATTTTTTGCGTCCGTAGTAGGGCTTCTTTTTGCTTCAGTACTTTTTTTCCTGTTTGGATTTCATTATTGGGTGCTGGCCATTTATATCCTGACGGCATTTCCTGCCATTGTGCGGTTTGGCTTTAAAGAAGGCATAGTCACAGGGTCCGTCGTCGTCTTCCGTGTGTTTAGCGGAGGAGAGATGAGCCTCGAAGTCATCTGGACACAAATACTACTGCTCATTGTTGGGCTTGGCTCGGCGATGGTCGTTAATTTAGCTTATATGCCAAAATCGGATAACATGCTCTTCAACATCCGTTCAGAGATCGATGAGCTGTTTTCGGTAATTTTCACCCAGTTTGGCCGCACACTAAGAGATCCCTCATACGTGTGGACGGGTGCTGAATTGATGGAAGCTGAGAAGGCAATAGATAAGGGAGTCGCAGCCTCCAAGCTGTATCTTGAGAATCAAGTGATCCATCCGAACGAGGAATGGACTGCATACTTTTATATGCGCAAGACCCAGCTGGATTCCATTCAGCATATGATGCATTTAATATCACAGGTATATACGACCATGCCGCATGCGGAAATGGTAGCTGAATTGTTCGAGCAGTTAAGCGATGATGTGTGCAATGAGTTCTATACTGGAAGGACCGAGAAACTTCTAAGCATGGTAGAGCAAGAGTTTAGAACGATGGATCTGCCCACAACAAGAGAAGAATTCGAGATTCGTTCGTCGATCCGTCAGCTGTGCCGGGAACTCGCTTTGTACTTGAAGATTGCGAAAAAGGACAAGGCACCGTTCCCTGTCCCTGCAAAAGGAAATTAGCTTATTCAACATCTAAGCCGCTATAAATTAAAAGTTATCTTTTTCAATTATATTTATCTGTAAATTGGTAACAAACGCCCATGTCCTGCATACATATAAATGGAATGATTGTATGGAGGAGGTTCAAAGATGTCATTGAGTCATAAACATCAATGTAGAGAGATTATAACGAAGGCGATCTGCGGCAAGGGTCGTAAGTTCTCTACCGTAACACATACCGTGACTCCGCCACATAATCCTACCAGTATTTTGGGGGCATGGATTATTAACCACGAGTACGAATCGGTCCCGGCAGGAGACGGAATTGAAGTTATTGGTACTTACGATATCAACATTTGGTATTCCTATGACCAAAACTCTCAAACCGATGTAGCGAAGAAGACAGTATCCTATGTAGAGAACATTCCACTATCCTATCTGGATCCTAAGCATCGTGCCTCCACTGTTGAGGTCTCTGCGGATGCAACGCAGGAACCGAGCTGTGTAGAGGCGACGGTAGCTTCGGGCGGAGGCAGTGTTGTCATCCGCGTGGAACGTGAATTTGCAGCCGAAATGGTTGCTGAAACCAAGGTTCGTGTTGTCGTGTGCACGAACAACTGCAATGAAGAAGCAGACAAAGATTATGATTTCGGCTCACTTGATGGTGATTTTGACGAGCTTGATCCTGACTTGCTGGATGATGAGATCTAATTGGTGCTGCAACACCTATATGGCAATATATGCGCCGAACCCTTCGGCGTAGAGGGCGGCAGCCCTCCTTTTTTTATTTCTTTTTTAGGGGAAGGACGGTCTAGGTGCCATGTTAGTAATTCGAAATTCGGAACATTACGAGTCGATGACAATGGAGGAGCGTGAGGCAAGATTAACCCGCTCAGGACTTCGTTCTTCCCTGATTCATCCTAAAGAGAATAAGCTGCAGTTTCTTGTGACTTATGAAGTCTTGATCAGTCAGCTTCATGCGTTAAGAATCGTGAAAAAGAGTTATACCGGAATTCGGGAAGGCAACAGGACGGTGCTGCATAGGGAGGACAACATTTCGCTCTACAATCGAATTGAACGTGCTGCTGTTCGAGCGGCATATGCTCTGAATCTGGAGCATGCAGAGGTTGTGCTGCAGGCTGGAGGACAGCAAGGCATTAGCGTAAGCAGCGTTCATTCACAGCCATGGTTAATTAGAGAAGGGATAGCAGAGTTGTACGAACAGGCGATGATGGAGAAGCAGCTTGCTCTTGAGGCAGAGAGAAATTTACATACGTCTCCGGTACTCGGTATGGATCCGGAATTTCTGCTGATTAGCCAACAGGAGGAGCGAGTTGTGCCTGCTTCCTTATTTCTAGAACGAACGGGCGAAGCCGGGTGTGACGCGGTAACTCGAGGCGGACGAAGATCTTACCCTGTCGCGGAGCTTAGACCTATGCCAAGCTCAGAGCCTCGGGAGCTCCTCGCTCATTTGATGCACGCGTTCTTAACTGCTTCAACGCTGATTACGGATCACACGCTGTTATGGAGAGCAGGCGGGCTTCCGGTAAGCGGTCTTCCGCTGGGTGGACATGTGCATTTTAGCAGAGTGGTGCTAACCTATGATCTGCTCCGTGCTCTCGACAATTACTTGGCGCTTCCGATCGCCATATTGGAGGATCCTCGCAGCAGCGGCCGAAGACCGAAATACGGCTACTTGGGTGATTTTAGAACTCAGCCCTATGGCGGCTTCGAGTACAGGACACTTCCGAGCTTCTTGGTATCTCCAATGATTGCCAAAGGGGTGGTATCCATTGCTTATCTGGTCGCTGCCAATTACCGGCTGCTTCAGCGAAGACCGCTTGATCTTACTGAGAATCATGAAGCATTTTATAAGGGGAATAAACAAGTTCTTCGCGGGCTGGTTCATCCCTTGCTGCAGGAATTAACAGCTCTGCCCGATTACAATCGGCATCATAAATATGTGAATCCCTTGATTACGGCACTCTATCAAGGGAAGACATGGGATGAATCCAAGGATATAAGACCTCTCTGGAATATTCAGCAAAAGCCATGAATAAGAGGTCTCTTTTTGATATAATAAGCGGATGAATCCGTATCATCGTTTTGATGAGCTATAACATTCATTTGGATAACCTAATATATGTGTTACCAGATGTATGATAGGACTCGAAATTATCGATGCAAATTGTGTGGCAGGAGTGGTATAATTCATGGCTCAATACACGCCAATGATTGAACAATATTTGAAGGTAAAAGAACAGGCGCAGGATGCGTTTCTTTTTTTTAGACTTGGTGATTTTTATGAGATGTTTTTTGAGGATGCAACCCTTGCTGCGAAGGAACTCGAGATTACGTTAACCGGTCGTGAAGGTGGTGGCGGAGAACGTATTCCCATGTGCGGCGTGCCTTATCATTCCGCCGATAATTATATTCAGCGATTGATTGAGAAAGGGTACAAAGTTGCGGTATGTGAACAAATGGAAGATCCGGCCGCAACCAAAGGAATGGTACGCCGTGAAATCGTGAGAGTGATTACGCCGGGCACCGTCATGGAAGGCAAGACGATTGGCGAGAAGTCAAACAATTATATGATCTGCTTGACACAAACCAGCGGTGTTTTGGCGATTGCTGCCTGCGATTTATCTACAGGAGAGCTGTATGTTACCTCTGCTCCATATTCTGAAAAGTGGCTTAAGGATGAAATTGGCATCTATGAGCCCTCTGAGCTGATCGGAGATGCTGAGCTGCTGCAGACGGTGCAGTCCGAGATGCTGGCAGGAAACCGGAAGATCACCTACACGGCTTGTGACAAGAGCAAAGCTGAGCTTGTTATAACCCAATTCGGTGAAGCTGCATGGGCCCGTCTGGGGGAAGAACGCAGGCATTGTCTTGCGACGTTGTTTGCCTACCTGAATGAGACCCAGAAGCGCTCATTGGGGCAATTGACTCAAATCCAGACGTATGAACCCGATCATTATATGATTCTGGATCCATTTACGCGAAGAAATCTGGAGCTTGTGGAAACGGTGCGTGACCGCTCCAAGAAGGGCTCCCTTCTATCCCTGATAGATAAGACAGAGACCTCCATGGGAGCGAGAATGCTCAGACGCTGGATTGATAAGCCGCTTCTCCAACGACAGAAGATCGAAGAGCGTCTTGAAGCGGTGGACAAGCTGTACAACCAGTTTATTCTGCGAAGCGACATTCGTGAGCAGCTGAAGGAAATTTATGATCTGGAACGACTGGTTGGACGAATTGCATTCGGCAATGCCAATGGACGGGATTTGAATGCGCTCAAGGTGTCTCTTGAAATGATACCTGCGCTTGCCAAGCTGTGTGCAGATTCTCCTTCTAGCACCTTGCGCCGTATTGCAGAAACGATGGATGATTGCTCCGATTTGCGCGAGATGATTCATCATGCCATCGTGGACGAGCCGCCCGTCTCTGTCAGAGAAGGCGGAATGATACGCGAAGGATATCATGAGCATTTGGATGAGCTGCGTTATGCAAGCGTGAATGGTAAGCGCTGGATCGCCGAATTAGAAGCACAGGAACGCGAAATTACGGGGATCCGCTCACTTAAGATCGGTTATAACAAAGTGTTCGGCTACTATATAGAAGTGACCAAATCGAATATTTCATCCCTGCCTGAGGGCAGATATGAGCGCAAACAAACATTGGCTAATGCAGAGAGATATATTACACCTGAGCTGAAAGAGAAGGAATCTCTCATTCTGGAAGCTGAAGATAAGATGGTAGGGCTTGAATATTCATTATTTATCGAGATTCGTGATCAGCTTAGCAAGGAGATTAAAAGATTGCAGAAGTTGGCTGAGCAGGTCGCAGAGATTGATGTGTACCATTCACTTGCTGCCGTCAGTGCAGAACGCGGTTTTGTTAAACCGAGCATCACGGATGGATTTGACATGAAGCTTATTGGAGGACGGCATCCTGTTGTAGAATCGGTCATGCGTGATGGTGCATTTATGGCAAATGATACGGTGTTAACACAGGAGGATCCACGAATTCTGTTGATTACTGGGCCAAATATGGCGGGGAAGAGTACGTATATGCGTCAAGTGGCGCTCATCTCTATTCTGGCTCAAATTGGCTGCTTCGTTCCTGCTGTGGAGGCTGAGGTTCCGATCATGGATCGAATATTTACGAGAATTGGCGCAGGTGATGATTTGATCGGCGGTCAGAGTACCTTCATGGTAGAAATGGCTGACATTCAGGTGATGACGGAAAAGGCAACTCCGCGAAGCCTGATTATTATCGACGAGCTGGGGCGCGGGACCTCAACGAGCGAAGGTATGGCGATTGCTCAGTCGGTCATTGAATATGTGCATGATCACATCGGGTGCAAAGCTCTGGTCTCTACTCATTTTCATGAGCTTGCCCATCTGGAGGATAGTCTTCCTTCCCTTCGAAATTATTCAATGGCCGTGCAGGAGAAGGAAAATGAAGTGCAGTTTCTACGCAAACTGATCCCTGGTGCGGCAAGCAGCAGCTATGGGATTTATGTCGCAAGACTGGCTGGGCTGCCGAGTTCGATTATTGATCGTGCGAGCAGGCTGATCCACACCATTGAAGAGCACTCATTTGATATCGTTGCTGAAGGGCATAAGGAGCCGTTCCAGAACGATTACCGTCAAGCCGAGAAGGAAGCGGCAGCTTCGTCAGATCAAATGATTCTGAAGGAGACGAAATTAGCTGCGAAGACGTTTGCAAATGAAGAAACGGAAGAGCCCGCTGCTATGTCTAATGAAGTTGTGCAGCTGTCGATATTTGGAGATGAATGGCCTGAGCCGAAGAAGAAAGGTGCGCAGGAAGCTCATGAGCTGGACCCTGTTGTCAAGCAGCTGATAAAACGGATTAGGAACGCGGATTTAATGAACATGACGCCGCTTCAAGCGATGCAGCTTGTAAATGAATTGAAAATGAAAGTAACAGATATGTAAGGTTATGAACCTATAAATAAAAGGGAGGGGTAAAAGGTGGCTAGAATTCATGTGCTGGACGAGCATATTGCCAATCAGATCGCTGCCGGTGAAGTGGTGGAGAGACCCGCTTCTGTCGTTAAGGAGCTTGTGGAAAATTCCATTGATGCAGGAAGCACCCGTATCGATGTATCCGTACATGAAGGAGGGCTCCAAAGCATCCGGATCACCGATAATGGAGGCGGAATTGATGCAGAGGATATGGAAACCGCCTTTTACCGCCATGCGACGAGTAAAATTGCCAACGGTCGGGATTTATTTGAGATCACGAGTCTTGGTTTTCGGGGCGAGGCCTTACCGAGTATTGCTGCCGTATCCAAAGTAAGGCTGATCAGTGCGACTGAATCCGACGGACGTGGGCGTGAGATTGTCATCGAGGGCGGCAAGCTGATCAAGCATGACGATATTACTGCCTCTCGCGGGACCGATTTTTTGGTTGAGGAGCTGTTCTACAATACCCCAGCCAGATTGAAATATATGAAGACGATTCAGACGGAGCTTGGGCATATTTCGGATGTCTTGTACAGAATGGCGTTATCTCACGCCGATATCGCATTCACGCTAAGACATAATGGCAACCTGCTCTTGCAGACCCTAGGCAATGGAGATCTGCTTCAGGTCATTGCTGCGGTATACGGAACCTCCGCTGCCAAAGCGATGCTCCCGATCAGCGGCGAGAGTCTGGATTATCGAATCAGCGGTTATGTAAGCAGGCCAGATCTTACAAGGGCTAATCGCAATGGCATATCGACCATCATTAATGGCCGTTATATTAAAAATTATGGGCTGAACCAAGCTCTGCTTAAAGCCTATCATACGCTGCTTCCGATTAATCGGTTTCCGCTTGCCGTACTGCAGCTGGACATGCATCCGTCATTAGTGGATGTTAACGTCCATCCGGCCAAATTGGAGGTTCGATTCAGCAAGGAGCCTGAGCTGTATACTTTTGTGGAGGAGCACACTCGCGCTGCACTTAAGCAGGAAGTGCTCATTCCCCAAGTAATTAAACAGAGTATTGGAAAGCCGGAGAGTAAATCGTTTATACAGGAGCAATTTCATTTTACAAAATCGAAGCCGCATGAAGTGCATGCAAGTGCAACGAATAAGGAGATATCTGGAACCTCATCCTTATCAAGCCCTGTGAAGAAGATGTACAATCCGACGGATAAGCAGGGCATTAGCCCACCTATTTATGAGAGGGATATGACCCGTTCCCAGCCTCAGCCAAGCAATGCTGAGAAAAGGGAACGTTTAAGCACAGCCAATACTGATCGTGCAGCAGGGAGTTCTTCTGCTGCACCGATTGAAGATATAGATGACAATTACACTGTGCGCGATTCGTTCAAGCAGCAGGTCATCAGAGAAACGAGAATGAATCGTGCGAATGGGGATTATTACCGGGACAGTGCTGCGCTTAAGTCAAAGAATGTACAAGGAATGATCAAAGATCATTATGGACAGCTAGCGGGTACAAAGGCAGAGCTGCCACAGTTTCCTGAGCTGGAGCTGATCGGTCAGCATCACGGAACTTATTTGATCGCACAAAATGAGAACGGGCTGTATCTGATTGACCAACATGCTGCACATGAGAGAATTAACTATGAATTCTACTACAACCAATTCGGCAATCCGGTTGAGGCATCTCAGGAGCTCCTGCTCCCGATCACTTTGGAGTTCACACCCTCGGAGACAGAGCAGCTAAAGGACAAGCTTCATTGGTTTGAACAGGCTGGAGTTTACCTGGAGCATTTCGGTGGACAAACCTTCCGTGTTACATCCTATCCTTATTGGCTGCCCAAAGGCGATGAAGAGTCAATCATTCTGGAGATGGCGGAATGGGTGCTGTCAGAGCGGGGAATTGATCTGTCTAAGCTCCGTGAAGCCGCGTCCATTATGTGCTCATGCAAGGCATCAATTAAAGCCAATCAGAAGCTGACAGATCAGGAAGCGGTCGTGCTGCTGGAGCGGCTCGCGGGCTGCAAGCAGCCGTATACTTGTCCACATGGAAGACCTATAGTCGTCTCGTTCTCAACCTATGATCTGGAAAAGATGTTTAAAAGAGTGATGTAATGTGGAACAACATGAAGTAGTTGAACTAAATCAGATGATAATGACTAGGAGAAAATAAATGATAATTACAACAGGCGATACGAATGCAAAGACGCTTGCGGAGCGTGCGGTTCGTCTTGCCGAGGTTACCCATTCAAGCTATGTTCAGCGAAATAAAGCTTCCCTGGCCAAGCTATCGGAACAATATGGCGATGAAGATATTATCGTTGTTGTAACCAATGGTGTTCGTTTGATCAGTCCGGGGGAGCCTGTGCTCGAATTTCATCCAAGCATGGGATTCGTTCGGGCGAAGCGCGTACTAAAAGGAGAGAGCGATCCTATGCTGGAAGCTGCGAAGTTCCAGAAGGGTGACTCTGTGCTGGACTGTACGGCAGGTCTTGGTACGGATTCGCTGGTCTTCGCCGTCGCTGCAGGAGGAGAAGGGCATGTCACCGCTTGTGAGAGTTCACATACTTTGTACACCGTACTGCTAGAGGGCATGAAGTATTATCGGAGCGGCAACAGCCGTGTGGATGAGGCGCTAAGATCCATTCAGGTGAAGCACAGCAACCATCTAGAGCTGCTCCGCGGCATGGGTGACAATAGTGTCGATGTCGTATATTTTGACCCGATGTTCCGTAAGCCTGTTATGGATTCAAATGCGATTCGTCCTTTGCGAAGATATGCGAATAGTTCGCCCTTGGCGCTGGAGAGCATCACAGAGGCCAAGAGAGTGGCTAGAAAGACAGTGGTTATGAAAGAAAAAAGGGACAGTGGTGAATTTGCGAGACTCGGTTTTAGTGCCGTGAATCGTGCCCATTCAAAAACAGTGTACGGAGTGATTGAACTTGACAGAAACTCGAAAGCCTAAGCTGCTTGTGCTGGTGGGACCTACCGCAGTAGGCAAGACAAAAATGAGCATCGAACTGGCTAAGACCTTTCAATGCGAAATTATCTCAGGCGATTCCATGCAGGTCTACAGACGGATGGACATCGGGACGGCGAAGATCAAGCCAGAGGAAATGGGAGGTATCCCACACCATCTTATCGACATTCATGAGCCGGATTACCCATATTCTGTCGCGGAATTTCAAGAGGAGAGCCGCAGGCTGATTCGAGAGATACATGAGCGGGGCAAGCTGCCTTTTATCGTAGGAGGGACCGGGCTGTATGTTGAATCGGTATGCTATGATTTTCAATTCTCTGAAGCAGGCTCTGATGAACAATTTAGAAAAGCCCAGTTTGATTATGCGGAAGCAAACGGAGCGGAGGCATTGCACCAGAAACTACAAGAGGTAGATGCAGACAGTGCCTCAAGACTTCATCCAAACGATGTGCGCAGGGTGGTGCGATCCCTTGAAATATATCACATGACCGGAGTCAAACAATCCGAACAGCTGGCTGCCCAGAATAAGCAGTCTCCCTACGAACTCTGTATCGTCGGTTTGACAATGGATAGAGAAATGCTATATAACCGTATTGAAGACCGAATTGACGAAATGATGAAGGAGGGGCTGGTAGAGGAGGTTGCTTCACTTCTCAGCCAAGGTGTGGGTCCCGGCTTTATTTCCATGCAAGGCCTCGGTTACAAAGAAATCGCTGCCTACCTGCGTGGAGAAGTACCACTGGATACAGCAGTAAGTGAACTGAAGAGGGATACGCGTCGCTTCGCCAAACGACAGCTGTCCTGGTTCCGTCATATGAAGGATATTCAATGGGTGGATATGACGGACACAGCAAATTTTTCTACGAACTTCGCTACTATACGTGATATAATAGCAGATAAGCTGAATTTGGAGCATGATTATTCTTCAAATCAATCTAATTGAACTTATTGGGGGTACGGCTAATGACCAAGTCCATCAACATCCAAGATACGTTCTTGAATCAAATGCGCAAAGAAAATATTCCAGCTACCATTTTTCTCGTCAACGGTTTTCAAATTCGCGGGACTGTCAAGGCATTTGATAACTATACCATTGTTGTCGACAGTGACGGACGCCAGCAAATGATTTACAAACATGCCATATCCACCTTTACACCACAACGGAATATTTCTCTTATGCAAAATGGCAGTGGTGAAGAATAAAATCAATCATTGAAACTTTTAAATTGTCCATTTCGTTTAATACGTATAGGATTGAGGCGGAGCAACCTGTAAAGGTTGTTCTTTTACTTCTCAGGAGAAAGTTTACAAATTGGTTTCAATTCTATGAAAAAAGATTTAAAGACTAGCATGAAGATGCTACACCTACAAGGGAGTCAGGAGGTACCATGTCAAACGATACATTGTCTAGGTCCGGGAATCGTAAGAATAATCAAAAAAAAGAGAAGAAACCAGGACCTCAGAAAAAGAAAAAAATATCGGGTAAACGTGTAGCCTGGACATTGTTTTTTACAGCTGCTTTTGCTATCTTTGTTGCGCTTGCCGGCTATCTGTTTATTATGGTGAGCGGAGAACGGATCTTACAGGCCAACTTTGACAAAATGACGGTGAATGAAACATCCAAGGTATATGACCGAAATGGTGAGGAGATCAGTGAGCTCTCTATTGAGAAGCGTGATCCTGTAGAAGGTGAGGAGATTCCTCAGATCTTAAAAGATGCCTTTATTGCGACAGAGGATAGAAGGTTCTACGAACACAATGGTGTTGACCTATGGGCGATCGGTCGGGCAGCAGTAACGGACATTATGGCCCGTTCTCTGGTTGAGGGCGGAAGTACAATCTCTCAGCAGCTTGCCAAGAACGTGTTTCTGACACGAGACAAGACGTTCTTCCGTAAGGCGACAGAGATGTCCATTGCGCTCGCGATCGAACGGAACTATTCAAAAGATGAAATCTTGACGATGTATTTAAACCGTACCTGGTTCGGATACCAGAATTATGGGATTCAAACCGCTTCGGAGTTTTATTTCGGCAAGAGTGACCTGAATGAGCTGGAGATTTGGGAAGTTGCAACGCTGGCGGCGATCCCTAAGGGTCCTTCTGCTTATAATCCAGCAGGTAATCCTAACGACTCCAAAGAAAGAAGAGGGGTTGTCCTTCAGTTAATGTATGATCAAGGATACATTTCGAAGGAAGAGATGGATGAGGCCAAAGCAGTGGATTACGCTTATGAGCGCCCGGAAGAGGAGAAGAAATACGTTGCTTATGTCGATTACGTGCTGAAAGAGGCTGAGCGTGTAACAGGTAAAACAACCGATGATCTGAACATCGGTGGTTATAAGATCTATACAGCGATGGCTCCTGAGGCTCAAGAAGCTGTAGAAGCCGCTTTTAAGAATGATGAATTGTTCGAAGAAAGTGCATCGGACCAGAAGGTGCAGGGTTCCATGGTCATCATGGACCATGCAACGGGCGGTATCGTTGCGATGCAGGGAGGCCGAGATTATCAGCGTCAAGGCTGGAATCGGGCGACAAGCAGTTATCGTCAGCCAGGCTCTGCGTTTAAGCCGATTGCTTCCTATGCACCGGCACTTGAAACCGGTGATTTTACAATGAATACACCACTCAGTAACTCGGAGCAATGTTTTGGTGATTATTGCCCTCGAAATCTGCACGGTTATTCAAATACGATTGGAATGGCGGATGCCATTACGACGTCTGAGAATATTCCTGCTGTATGGCTGCTGAATGAAATCGGCGTAAATACGGGATATGAATTTGCCGAGAAGCTGGGTATTACGATGACGGATGGTGATCGCAATCTATCCATGGCGCTTGGCGGCTTGGATAAAGGAACGAATACACTTGAGATGGCTGCGGCATACAGTGCTTTTGCGAATCGAGGTCAATATCAGGAAGGTCACGCCATTACACGGATTGAGAACAGCGATGGCAAGGTGATTTATGAATATGAATCAAACGCGGAGCAAGTGATGAGTGAGCAAACGGCGTATCAAATGACAGAAATGATGCAAGAAGTTGTCAATAGCGGTACAGGAACAAGCGCGAAGCTGGATCGTCCTGTGGCAGGTAAAACAGGAACGACACAGAGCGGTTACGAAGGAAACAGCTCGAACCGTGATGTATGGTTCGTCGGCTATACGCCTGAATATACCGCCGCAGTCTGGATGGGATATGATAATCCGGATCAGCAGCATTTGCTGAAGAACAGCAGCCGGCTTGCAGCTACTTTCTTCAAGACAGTGATGGAAAAAGCACTTGAAGGAGTAGAACGCAAGGAATTCTTTGTGCCGGATAGTGAAATTCCAGAAGTGACTGAACCGCCAGTTGAAGAGGAAGAGCCCGAAACGGATCTGACGGTTAGTGGACTGAGTGCTTCTTACGATAAAGAAGCTCAAGCCGTATCACTGAGCTGGAGTGGGTCATCAACTGAAGGTTTACAATACCGAATCTATCGTAAAGAGACGTCAGAAGGAAGCTTCAGTCGAATCCAGGATCAGATCTCGGGAACATCGGCAACGGACACGGGAGCTCTACCGGGTCTGACCTACGAATATTATGTCACCGTTATTAATCCGGAGAACGGGGAGGACGCAAGTGAGTCCAACCATGTGTCACTGTTTATCGAACCGGAAGAGGAAGCTCCTGTTACTCCGGAGCAGCCGGAAGTACCAGAGAATCCAGGTACAGATCCAGGTCAAGGTGAAGAAAACCCGGATAATAACGGCAACGGTAATGGAGAAGGGACCGGAGCTGAGACCGGTGAAGGAAACGGCCCAGGTAATGAGGGTAACGGTGGAAATGGTTCCGGCAATGGCAATGCGGGTAATGGCGAGGGTCAAGGAGGAAATGACACTGGCAATGCTGGTAATGGTACAACAGAGCCTCCTTCTAATGGAGGGGGAGGTAATAACGAAGGTGGAGAAACTCCACCGGAGGAAACTACACCTCCATCTGGTGAAATCTCACCTCCAGGTGAAGATAGCCCGCCAACCACTACAGTTCCCGGTACAACGACACCTTAATAATATTAGCGAAAAGACCTGCTGTCACAGTGACGGCAGGTCTTTTTTTCGCTCAAGGGTACTGATTTTATTGGATACGAGTAAATTTTGAGTGTATAACTTAAATATGGTAAGCTGTTTTTATTAAAGCGGATATTGGATGAGTAAAGAGGGATGAGGATGAAGAGAAAATTTGGAGACAGGGCGAACTGGCGCCGGATTACGAATCGGCAATTCACCTGTCGATATGTAGAGAGCGAGGAGTTTACTGGCTATTTATCCCTTTATACCATCCATGAGTTAAAGGAACCACTATGGAAAACATATGGAGGGTATACGTTCTGCACAGCGGATAAAGGGTATTCCTGGCTTCAGTATTTTCCAAAGGATGAGCACTTTGTTGTGACGGCGATGTTTGATGACCAGGAACGGATTATTGAGTGGTATATTGATACTTGCCGCAGTCAGGGAGTCACAGATCAGGGTGTTCCGTGGTTTGATGACTTGTATTTGGATGTTATTGTTCTCAAGGATGGTGAAGTATTCCTACTGGATGAGGATGAACTCGACGACGCTTTGGATAAGGGACATATTACGACCACAGATTACGAATTGTCCATGCGGACAGCGCAGTACTTGCTGCATTCAATTGATGCGCATTCGTTCCCTTATTTCCAGATGTCATTGGAACACCGTTCTACTTTGTTCGAGAATGGGGAATTCAAGGAGTGAGCTATGGCATTTGAGCAAGCAAAATCTATAAATAAAAAACCCAGGAACACGAAATTTTTGCAACATGCATTTAGGATATTAGCAGCACTCGTGATTATCGGACTGATCTGGGTTGTTTATGTACAATGGAAGATTTTTAATCCGAATGAGACAACGGAATTTGCGGATCCTGTTGATGTGGGCATTGTGCTGGGGGCGTCGCTGTGGGGCGACGAGCCCAGCCCGGGTCTCGCTGAACGGTTGGACAAGGCACTTGAGCTATATGAAGCAGGAAGCTTCCGATACTTTATCGTTACCGGCGGATTGGACAGTCCAGAGCATCGACTTACCGAGGCCGAGGGCATGCAGCGCTATCTTGTAGAGCACGGGGTAAATGCCTCTCATATTTTCCTAGAGAACGAAGCGACCAGTACTTACGAGAATTTACTGTTCAGCCAGAACATTATGACGGATCAGGGCTTCACTTCATCGATCATAATTACACATGATTTTCACGGTATGCGATCACTTGAAATCGCTGAGTTTCTTGACTATGAAGCACCTGAGGTCGCACTCGCTGATTCTGTGGTTATGCCATTTTTGCCAAGCCAAATACGGGAAACGCTTGCTTATACGAAATGGAAGCTGGATGCCGCTCTCCTGAGCTTACAGTAACAATTTTTTAAGGGAAACTTCTAATAACATTGAACTAACTAGAATACTTTAGATAGAGAAGTTAGCCCCTTATGGAGTTGAGGTGAGCGTGTATATGAACGGAAGAGCGATGGCAGCAGGAGAGCGGCCGGAAGGCAGACCTTCCCGGCAAATTAATGTTGTTTTGCGGAATCAGACAGAAGGCTATGGTCTGAACAAAGAGTCCATATCAGATCCGGAAGAGACTGCCGCCTCTTTAAAGAACAATCCGCAGTTTGCGATGTATCAGGATATACAGAAGGAATTGGATCAGCTGGTGGGCCTCGAGAGTATTAAGGATTTTGTGTTTGAAATTTATGCATTTCTGCAAATTGCGCAGATGAGATCTGATGCGGGACTCATGAGCGGTTCTCATGTGTATCATATGGTGTTTAAAGGCAATCCCGGTACCGGCAAGACCACGGTTGCTCGTATCGTCGCCAAGCTTTTTCAGAAGATGGGAGTCCTGACCAAAGGGCATCTTATTGAAGTCGAGAGAGCTGATTTGGTCGGCGAGTATATTGGTCACACGGCTCAAAAAACGAGAGATTTGGTGAAAAAGTCGTTAGGCGGCATTTTATTTATTGATGAAGCCTACAGCTTGGCACGCGGCGGTGAGAAGGATTTTGGCAAAGAGGCGATTGATACGCTTGTAAAAGCAATGGAAGACCACAAGAATCAATTTATATTGATACTTGCAGGTTATTCTGACGAAATTGATTTCTTCATGCAGACGAATCCTGGACTGCCGTCCAGATTTCCGATTCAGATTGAATTTCCTGACTATTCAATTGATCAGTTGATTCAGATTTCGGAGCTTATGGCTAAGGATCGAGATTATATTTTGATGCCTCAGACCATACTCAAGTTAAAGCAGCATCTGCTTGATGAGAAAAATGAAACGTCACAAGCGTTCAGCAACGCACGGTATGTTCGCAATTTGATTGAGAAGTCAATCAGGCATCAAGCGGTCCGGCTGCTGAATCAGTACTCCTCAGGAAACCCAGGCAAGCTGGAGCTGATGACGCTACGGGTTGAGGATTTGAAGCTAGACAAGAAATGAGCGATAATAGACATTCACTTACATTCCATAGGGACTGAAATTGTAGACGTTACCTATATTTGAAGGAGCTTAAGAAATGAATAACTCCACACATGAAACATCCACGGAGATAAAAGATAAGGCTGTATTAGTCAGCTTAGTTACCGATGAAGTTAAGCGGTCAGGCATTAACCCTGAGTATTCGCTGGAAGAGCTTGTTAAGCTTGCTGAAACAGCAGGCGTTGAAGTGCTAAGCGTTATATCTCAGAATCGGGAGACTCCGGACTCCAAGTGGTTTATCGGTAAAGGTAAGGTGGAAGAGCTTCGTGCAGCAGCAGAAGAGCTTGGTGCAACGACCGCCATTTTTGACCAAGAGCTGTCTGGAGCACAGGTTCGTAATCTTGAAGAAAGCCTTGATCTCAAAATTATAGATCGAACCCAGCTCATCCTGGATATTTTTGCACAGCGTGCTCATACGAGAGAGGGCATTATTCAGGTAGAGCTGGCACAGCATTCTTACCTTCTGCCAAGACTGTCTGGACACGGTAAGAACCTGTCACGCCTTGGCGGGGGGATTGGCACAAGAGGACCGGGTGAGAGCAAGCTGGAGACGGACCGCAGACATATTCGCGGACGGATTACCGACTTGAAGCGGCAATTAGAAGAGGTGACTCGTCACCGCAAGCTGCACCGGGAACGCCGTAAGAAGAGCGGTGTAATTCAAGTGGCATTGGTTGGCTATACGAATGCAGGTAAGTCTACACTTCTTAAACAGCTGACTTCTGCTGATGTATATATTGAGAACCAGTTGTTCGCAACCCTTGATCCTACCTCCCGAACGATGGAGCTGCCAAGCGGTAAAGAAATTGTGTTAACGGATACAGTAGGGTTTATACAGAACCTTCCGCATGAGCTGGTTGCTGCATTTAGGGCAACGCTCGAAGAAGTTAATGAGGCAGACCTGATCCTGCATGTTGTTGATGCTTCTTCTACGATGAGAGAGGAACAAATGAATGTCGTTGAACAGCTGCTGCAGGAGCTGGGTGCTTCCGATAAACCACAAATTGTGCTGTTTAATAAGAAGGATGCTTGTTCTCCCGAGCAGCTGCAAATGCTTCCGTCTGGCAAAGGCTATAGAAAAATCAGTGCATTTGATGAGCAGGACCTGCTGAGCATTCGTGAATTAATACAGGATGAACTGACTGGAGATACGGTGAAGTTTAGAATTCCTGCGGAGCGTGGAGATATCACTTCTGTCGTCTATCGAGTCGGCGATGTAATCGAAACGACATATGATGAGAATGATGTTATCTATGAGGTTCAGGTCCAAAAAGGCGAATATGAGAAGCATGGATATTTGTTAAAGGATTTTATTGATTCGTCAAATTGATGTGATTTTGTATACTAATAATGTAACGCACTAAAGTAATGTTGGTGTTAGTTTTGTGAGGAGAGAATAAAGAGGAATGGGTGTTTTTTCAGCAGATATTGTTAAGCTACAGCAAACGATTGAGCACAAGATAGAATCACGGCTGCGAGAAGTAGACCTAATCATCGACAGCAACCAATGGAAGGTAATAGATGCATTTCAGAAGCATCAAGTAAGTGACTTCCATTTTGCAGGCTCTACGGGCTACGCATATAACGATCGCGGCCGAGAAGTATTAGACGAAGTATACGCCGACGTGTTTGGAGCGGAGGCGGCTTTGGTGCGTCCGCATTTTGCATCCGGGACGCATACGATTGCCACCGCTCTTTTTGGTGTGCTAAGACCTGGAGATGAGCTCCTGTACATTACGGGCAAGCCTTACGACACGCTTCATAAGGTGATCGGCAAGCCAGGCGATGGCACAGGATCTCTGTATGATTTTGGGATTACATATCGCGAAACAGATTTGACTCCTGAAGGGCTGGTGGACTTCGCAGCAGTAGAACAGTCGATTCATTCAAATACCAAGGTCATCGGCATTCAACGTTCACGAGGATATGACTGGCGCTCCTCCTTTACAGTTCAGCAGATCAAAGAAATGATTGAGAAAGTAAAAGCGATCAAGCCGGATGTCATTGTATTCGTCGATAATTGTTACGGAGAATTTACAGAGGAGCAGGAGCCGACGGAGGTAGGGGCTGACTTAATAGCGGGTTCTCTGATCAAAAATCCAGGTGGAGGTATTGCCGAGACAGGGGGGTACATTTGCGGAAAAGCAGAGTACGTTCAGCTGGCTGCATACCGCTTAACTGCACCTGGCATTGGGGGAGAAGTGGGTGCAATGCTGGGTACCACCAGAGGGATATATCAGGGATTGTATCTAGCTCCATCTACCGTTGGACAAGCCATCAAGGGGAGTATCTTTGCCTCAGCCATGTTCGAAGCGGTCGGCTTTGAAACGAAGCCGGCATGGAATGAAGTGCGAACCGATTTGATTCAGGCGGTTTCCTTTAGTGGACCAGAGCATCTCATTGCGTTCGTACAAGGTATTCAGCGTGCCGCTGCAGTGGACAGTCATGTCGTGCCGGAGCCATGGGATATGCCGGGATATGAACATCCGGTAATTATGGCTGCGGGAACCTTTATTCAAGGAGGCAGTCTCGAGCTCTCGGCTGATGCGCCGATTCGCGAGCCTTATATTGGCTACATGCAAGGCGGACTTACTTATTCTCATGTGAAATACGGTGTGCTCATGGCGTTACAAACGATGAAAAATCGTAATTTACTGTAAGTTTACCTAACACATCATTGACACTTGGTATCATAAAAATGTACAATGATGATATCTTAGAATACTTGGAAGGTAGATGAACGAGATGGGTGACGAAATACGCAGAAACATGGCCTTATTTCCAATTGGTATTGTGATGAAGCTTACTGATTTGTCTGCACGCCAGATCCGCTACTATGAACAGCATAATTTGATCGTACCTGCACGTACCTCGGGCAATCAAAGAATGTTTTCTTTTAATGATGTTGAACGATTGCTTGAGATTAAAGCCCTCATTGAGAAGGGTGTAAACATAGCTGGAATCAAACAAGTGATGAATCCTGTCACGAAAGAGTCAGAGGAAGCAACGATCATCACAGCGGACACCGAAGTGAAGCGCAGAGAGCTGTCTGATTCACAGCTCCACCGTTTACTCAAGCAGCAGCTGGTGTCTGGCGGTAAACGCCCAGGGCAGGTATCCCTGATTCAAGGCGAGCTGTCAAGATTTTTTAATAAGAAGTGATGTTAGTTAACGAAGGGGAACGGGTATAAGGATAACAGGATAAGAAGGCTTAAGCGATCGTAATCGCTTTCTTGACATCTTATCCTTTGCCTGTGACAATGAATGGGACCCATCATTTCTTGCAGCTCTGTAGTGGCGTTATCTGCGGTATATCATCAATCTGCAATAGCAATACTTGTTGTAGCTGATACTTTTAAGAAGAAGAGGGAGAGGATATAGTGAGTTATACAAAAGATGACATTCTCCGCATAGCGAAAGAAGAAAATGTACGTTTTATTCGTTTGCAGTTTACCGATTTGCTCGGAACAATTAAGAACGTTGAAATTCCCGTAAGCCAGCTGGAGAAAGCACTCGACAACAAGATGATGTTCGACGGCTCCTCCATTGAAGGCTACGTTCGTATTGAAGAATCAGATATGTACTTGTACCCGGATCTGGACACATGGGTTATTTTCCCGTGGGTAACAGAGAATCGTGTTGCGCGTCTTATTTGTGATGTGTATATGCCGGACGGAACTCCGTTTGCGGGGGACCCACGCGGTATTCTGAAGCGTGTGCTGACAGAAGCAGAGCAAATGGGCTACACTTCGATGAATGTAGGTCCAGAACCTGAATTCTTCCTGTTCCGTACGGATGCTAATGGTAATCCAACGGAAGAGCTGAATGACCAAGGTGGTTATTTTGACCTTGCTCCTACCGATCTTGGAGAGAACTGCCGTCGTGAAATCGTGCTGACACTTGAGGAAATGGGCTTTGAAATTGAAGCTTCACACCATGAGGTTGCTCCTGGGCAGCATGAGATTGACTTTAAATACGCCGATGCCATTAAGGCTGCTGACCAAATCCAAACCTTTAAGCTGGTTGTCAAAACGATTGCTCGTCAGCATGGTCTGCATGCGACATTTATGCCTAAGCCGCTGTTCGGTATGAATGGTTCGGGTATGCACTGTCACCAATCTCTATTCAAAGACAATGTGAATACATTCTATGATGAATCCGATACTTTGGGACTCAGCAAGACAGCTCGCCACTATATGGCTGGTATTCTCAAGCATGCACGTGCTATGGCGGCAATTACGAATCCGACAGTGAACTCTTACAAACGTTTGGTTCCTGGTTATGAAGCACCTTGCTATGTAGCATGGTCTGCAAGTAACCGTAGTCCGATGATCCGTATTCCGGCTTCCCGCGGGCTGAGTACTCGTGTTGAAGTACGTAATCCAGACCCTGCTGCGAACCCTTATCTGGCACTGGCTGTTATGCTCAAAGCCGGATTGGATGGAATTAACCGTGAGCTGAGTCTACCTGCTCCAATCGACCGCAACATTTACATCATGTCTGAAGAAGAGCGTATTGAAGAAGGTATTCCTTCACTCCCAGCCGATCTGAAGGAAGCATTGCATGAGCTGATCCGCAGCGAAGTTATCACTGAGGCGCTTGGAGACCATGCCTTGGCTCACTTCTATGAACTGAAAGAAATCGAGTGGGACATGTATAGAACACAAGTACATCAATGGGAACGCGATCAATATTTGACGCTTTACTAAAACCGGAAACCCTTGGCGCTCTAAGCGCTCAAGGGTTTTTCTTTTTTTGGTGAGAAAACAATTTAAACAATATTATGACTAGTAGGCTTCAAATTCTTGCTCGTAACGACTGAATGCAGTGCTTAATCACCCGAGTAGGCGAGTAGAGAGCATGCTGGATATTAGTATTTCAGAAACTACTTACATCTTACTACAAAATAAGCCGAGATCTTCTCAAGAAGATCTCGGCTTTGTACATACTATACTAGAAATAAAAGAATGGCAAATTAATGAAGGAAGTCACGGAACAAGCCAATAACCTTACCCAAAATGGTTACTTTCGTAAGCCGGAGAGGTTCGTATGTAGGATTCTCTGGCTGCAAGCGAATATGGTCCTTCTCTTTATAGAACGTCTTAACGGTTGCTTCATCATCTTCCGTCATCGCGACGACGATATCTCCGTTATTCGCTGTTTGCTGCTGGCGGACGATAACATAGTCACCGTTCGAAATCCCCGCCTCAATCATACTGTCCCCGACAACAGATAGCATGAATACCTTCTCCTCGCCAACATATTGCATCGGCAGTGGGAAATAATCTTCAATATTCTCTGTAGCTGTGATCGGAATACCAGCAGTGACTTTACCAACGACAGGAACACGAGCAACTGTCTGCGTAAATTGAAGAACATTATCATCACTATCATCTTGACCAAGCAATTCAATAGCCCGTGGTTTAGTAGGGTCTCTACGAATTAACCCCTTCTTCTCCAGACGATCCAGGTGTCCGTGAACGGTTGAACTGGAGGCCAGACCAACAGCTTCACCAATCTCTCTTACGGACGGCGGATATCCTTTCAATCGGACTTCATTGCGTATAAACTCCAGAATTGCTAACTGCCTGCTGGATACCTTCGACATACCGTATCAACTCCACATAATAACGTTTGGGAAAATTATAGCATAGAACCTCCGTTCGTACAAACATTAGTTCTAAAAAAATACAGAACAATTGTTCTCAAAAACTATTGCCCAAAACACATGTTCGTGTTATAGTGAGTTCTGTAAGGAATGAGAACAAACGTTTGGAGGTTGGAATAATGCTTAAATACAGCACTTATCACAGCATACATTCTAGAACAGATGAATCGACTAATAATAATTTGGGTGAGACAATACATATTATAATGAAGAAGAACAAGCACAGAATAATCCGTTTGATATTGATAGCTTCAATCCTTCTTCTGAGCTTAACGGGTTTCATGACGGTATTTGCAGACGCGGGTCAAGAGGTAGCATACGAGAAGATTGTTGTGGAGCCTGGCGATACTTTATGGGCGATCGGTACAGAGCATAAGCCGGAAGGTATGGATATAAGAGATTATGTTAATCAAATTCAGCATATTAATGGTTTATCCAGCTCTCATATACAAACAGGACAGCTGTTAAAGCTCCCATATTTTGATTGATATGCATAATTCGTTTATGATTTATTACATGCTAAGGACGCGGCTTGATCTGCGTCTTTTTTTATTCTGTATCAAATGCTGACTATACAGGTATTTACCTTGACAACCTTTTCTAATCATGTCAAAGTTAAAGAGACTATGCATTTTGGAGGGGAAGAAAGTTGGATATTGAAAGTCTAGTTGCGCGGATTAATGAGCTTGCCCGCAAGCAGAAGGAATCCGGGCTTAATGATGCAGAATTGACTGAACGGGCTGAGCTTAGAGAGATCTATTTGAACAACATCCGCAGCAACTTCCGTCAGCAGCTGGAATCCATTGAAATTGTGGACGATGTAAGCGGCGACACTTATTCAAAAGGAAAATGATTCAATAAATAGGTACATGCTTTTGTTATAGATTGAAGGAGGATACTCATGGCGAGTTCATTTGAAAGATCAGTGAAGAAAAACCAGCAGAAAATTAATAAAGATCGTAAAAAAAGAGGCCAGCCATCCATCGGATCTGGTGTTGAACAAGAGGATGTATTTAAAGGAAGAGCCTTTTTGTTCCCATTTGTACTCGTTGTCCTTTCATTTATGTTCCTGACCCTTAGCGGCTTGACTACAGGTGGAGTAGGGGCATTTGATTGGGTCGTATTTGCGCTTTATCTTGGACTTGCTCTGATGTACTTTATGCGCCGGCCGTATCTCAAAGTCGGTAAGAAGCGGATTAAGACGATTAAGCTAAGCAGAGAACGTTCCATGGGTGCAGAGGATATTAAGAAAATTGTGTTGGAAAAAGGTTCTGTCATTGTTGAGCGCAACGGTAAAGGCGGTCCTTGGGTGTTCAGCAAACTGCTTAATCTATACGATGTAGAAGCGATGGGAGCACGACTTGTGCAATACGCACAGAATCATCAAATACCTGTCGAAGATAAGAGAGTGAAGTAAGAAGCCTAACATACGATACCATACTTTCGGGGGAGAGAGAAGCATGTCTATCAAAGCAGTGCTATTCGATTTGGATGATACACTCTTATGGGATGAGCGGAGTGTAGAGGAAGCTTTTTATGAAACATGTCTAGTTGCATCGAAGCAAACAGGCGTTGATCCTCATGAACTGGAGACTTCTGTCCGCAATGAAGCAAGGAAGCTGTATGAATCGTATGAAACGTTTGCTTTTACAAAAATGATTGGCATTAACCCTTTTGAAGGATTGTGGGCTAATTTTAATGGAAGTGACAGAGCTGAATTCAAGCAGCTTGAAGAAATTGCTCCTACTTACCGTAGAGATGCTTGGACCAAGGGTCTTCTTGCTCTGGGTATTAATCAGCCGGAACTCGGAGCGGAGCTAGCCGAGCATTTCGGTAAAGAACGCCGAAACCGTCCTTACATGTATGATGAGACGTTAGAGACGCTGGCTGAACTGCAAGGTAAAGTGAAGCTTCTCTTGTTAACCAATGGTTGCCCTGCTCTTCAGCAAGAGAAGCTGGATGGGGTTCCTGATCTGGTTCCTTACTTTGATCATATCGTGATCTCAGGTACATTTGGCAAAGGAAAGCCGGATCCTTCTATTTTCAAGCATGCTTTGGAATTGCTGGATGTATCTCCGGAGGAAGCGCTGATGGTTGGCGATAAGCTCACTACAGATATTAAGGGAGCTCTTGCGTCTGGAATCAGAGCGGTTTGGATTAATCGTAATAACAAGCTGAACGAGGAAGCCTTCACTCCAGACGTAGAAATAAAGCATTTATCTGAAATAAAACAAATGATATAATCTTCCAAGTAACCGCATCTGCTGCAGAGCAGCGGCGGTTTTCTTTTTACTAGAATACAGGAAGGAAGATGAAAATATTGAAACTCTTCTTGCCATCGAACAACTTCAATCCTATCCAGCGTCAAATCTCGACGGGTTTCATTATATTAACTCTATGTCTTCTAATCTCAGGATGCTCATTTGAAGCTTCTTCGGAGCCGGCTGCTCTCATGGAACCGATTGATGTCAAGCTGAGTGCGTCGAGTCAACAGATAAGCCTGAATGAAACCGTACATATGGAGGCTGTGGTGACTCAGCAAGCAGATGTCATAGATGATGCGGACGAAGTCATGTTCGAGGTTGCTACATCGGATGGTGTTAGTATGGAGTTTGAGGCGGAGCACCAAGGGGAAGGAGTCTATGTATTTGACTATCAGTTTAAAACTGCGGGAGAATACAAGGTTACTTCTCATGTTACAGCAAGAGGCTTCCACGCTATGCCATCTGTGCAGATTGTGGTGGAAGAATAGTGTCAACTAGAAGTAGGACAAGCAAGGAAAAACTAGGACAACCTCATTGAGGTTGTCCATTTTTAATGTAAGCGGGATCAGGGTAAGGAGATAGGGTCCAACCGTTTTCTTTGATAGTTAACCGTACGGCAATGACCTCCTTGTTCTTCATTAGAGCGAATGAGTGTGGAGTGTTCTCAGGAATAACAATGACATCCCCTGCGGTTAGCTCTATATCGAAATAACCTGAATCATCATCAGCCTTCATACTTAAAATACCGTTGCCTGACAGAATGGCATGAGCTCCTTCATCTCCATGTGCATGCATTTCATCGAGCTCAGCAAGCTCCCCTTCGAGATTGGCAGTGGCATTTGACAAGGAAATGACTTCCCATTGTTGATAGCCGTGACGTCCAGCCAATTCAGAAATTTCTTCTTTATAGAGGTCCAAGACCTGCTGTTGTTCTTCGTCAGACAGCAGCTTGTGGCCCTTGAGTTCTGCAGGCAGCTTGGTTGAATCCCATTGCTCATAGAGTACATTACAGTCTTTCAAATAATTACGAACATTCTCCACTCCGCTAATTCTTTCATTCGTGTTTTTGATCAATAGTTCTGGCATGATTATTCCCTCTTTTCAAATTGGTTTAATGAATTATTTATTCTGCCTTTGCTAAGTGTTGTTCGTGGATAATATGAATTGTAACTAGGCTTGAAGCCGATAACGCTGACATGACGCTGATTTTCTGTCGATGATTTACCTTCCCAACAGGTGGTGTTTCTGCTAAACTAAGATTTAACGTTTTGCGGGAGGTATGACAGTGATCAAGAGTGACTTAAAGGATGCGTTGAATAAACGAATATTAATTCTAGATGGCGCCATGGGCACCATGATCCAGCAAGAAAACCTGACTGCCGAGGACTTTGGCGGTGAAGAGCTGGATGGCTGTAATGAAATACTTGTGCTGACTAAACCGGAATTGATTCAAAATATACACGAACGTTATCTTGAAGCTGGCGCTCATCTTATTGAAACGAACACCTTTGGAGCCACTTCTGTCGTGCTAGCAGAATACGATATACAGCATCAAGCAAGAGAAATTAATCTCGCTGCGGCAAAACTGGCTAGAGCAGCTGTGGATAAATATAATTCACCAGAATCTCCACGATATGTCGTAGGAGCTATGGGCCCAACGACAAAGACCTTGTCCGTTACAGGAGGGGTTACTTTTCAAGAGCTGATTGACAGCTATGAAGAGCAGGCTATCGCATTGATCGACGGCGGTGTCGATGTGCTTCTGCTGGAAACCTCTCAGGACACACTCAATGTCAAAGCTGGCAGCATCGGTATCCGGCAGGCGTTCGCCAAACGGAGCATCGAGCTTCCCATTATGATATCAGGGACAATTGAGCCAATGGGTACAACGCTAGCAGGTCAGAACATTGAAGCGTTTTATATTTCCTTAGAACACCTTAACCCGATATCGGTCGGGCTAAACTGTGCAACGGGTCCTGAATTTATGAGAGATCATATTCGTTCATTATCGTCCATGGCAGGAACAGCGGTCAGCTGTTATCCCAATGCTGGCTTGCCGGATGAGAATGGACAATATCATGAATCGCCTGATTCGCTGGCAACCAAGATTGCAGCTTTTGCAGAACAAGGATGGATCAATATTGCAGGGGGATGCTGTGGTACGACACCGGATCATATCAGGGCTCTTGCTGATAAGCTGGGAACGATGAAGCCACGTCCGCTAACTGGAGAACATCCTCCAGCTATTTCGGGTATAGATCCTGTGTATGTAGAACAGGATAATCGTCCTTATATGGTTGGTGAACGAACAAATGTACTCGGTTCCCGTAAATTTAAACGCCTGATTGTAGAAGGCAAGTATGAAGAGGCCTCTGAAATTGCGCGTGCTCAAGTTAAGAATGGAGCGCAGGTTGTTGATATTTGTGTGCAGGACCCTGATCGAGATGAAGCCGAGGATATGCGTAATTTCCTTGAGCTTGTTGTTAAGAAAGTCAAAGTACCTCTAATGATAGATACAACAGATAGTGAAGTCATTGATCTAGCCCTTCAATATTCCCAAGGAAAAGCGATTATCAATTCTATTAATTTGGAAGATGGCGAGGATAAATTTGAGAATGTAACGCCGATCATCCATAAATATGGAGCAGCTGTCGTTGTGGGAACGATTGATGAGCGAGGGCAGGCAATTAGCAGGGAAGACAAGCTTGACGTTGCCAAACGATCGTATGATCTTCTCGTGAATAAATATGGTCTTAAACCGGAAGACATTATATTTGATACCCTTGTGTTTCCTGTAGGTACAGGAGACGAGCAGTATATTGGATCTGCGGCCGAAACGATTGAAGCCATTCGGTTGATCAAGTCCGCATTACCAGGAACACATACGATCCTTGGAGTAAGTAATGTTTCCTTTGGACTGCCTGAGGCAGGGCGTGAAGTGCTGAATTCTGTCTTTTTGTATGAATGCACCAAGGCAGGACTTGATTATGCGATCGTTAACACGGAAAAAGTAGAGCGTTACGCCTCTATTCCAATTGAAGAACGTAAACTTGCCGAAGATTTAATCTACCGTACAAATGATGAAACCTTAGCTGCTTTTGTAGCCGCATTCCGTAATAAAAAAGTAGAGAAGAAAGTCCAAATCTCTAATCTGACCTTGGAAGAACGTTTAGCTGCTTACGTCGTTGAAGGCAGTAAGGAAGGACTCATCCCTGATCTGGAGCTGGCAAGAGCGAAATACAGTCCACTTGAGATCATCAACGGACCTCTGATGAAAGGGATGGAGGAGGTTGGAAGACTGTTCAACAACAATGAACTCATTGTTGCTGAGGTACTGCAAAGTGCAGAGGTAATGAAAGCGTCTGTTGCTCATCTAGAGCAATTCATGGAGAAGAACGAAACCTCGGTTAAAGGTAAAATCATGCTCGCCACGGTGAAAGGTGATGTGCATGATATCGGTAAGAACCTTGTCGAGATCATTCTCGCGAACAATGGTTACCAGATCGTCAATTTGGGTATAAAAGTACCACCAGAACGTATCATTGAGTCTTATCGTGCAGAGAAAGTAGATGCGATTGGCTTATCGGGTCTGTTAGTTAAATCGGCACAGCAAATGGTGCTCACTGCACAGGACTTAAGGAATGCAGGAATTGACGTACCCATTATGGTAGGTGGAGCAGCACTGACTCGAAAATTTACCAAAACTCGGATCAGACCTGAATACAGCGGAATGGTTGTATATGCGAAGGATGCCATGGACGGACTTGACATCGCTAACAAGCTGATGAATCCGCAATCCAGAGAGCTGATGCTGAAGGAAATGGAGCTTGAGAAGGAGAAGGATGCCGCAGCTGTTAGTAATGTGATCCCCTTACCCGAGCTGACGAGAGTGGAACGCTCCAAAGTTTCTCAAGAGGCACCTGTATATTTGCCGCCTGATCTAGCTAGACATACCATACGGAATTATCCGATTAGTCATATTCTTCCTTATGTTAACATGCAGATGCTGCTGGGGCATCATCTGGGATTAAAAGGCAACGTGGAGCAGCTGCTTAAATCAGGTGATTCCAAGGCAATTCAGCTTAAAGAAACCGTCGATCAAATTATGGATGAGGCGGTCAAGGACGGAATCATTAAGGCCAATGCAATGTATCGGTTCTTCCCAGCGCAGTCTCAAGGAAATGATATCATCATCTATGATCCGGAAGATCATTCAAAGGTATTGCACACCTTTACTTTCCCAAGACAAAAAGTCGATCCATACCTTTGTTTGGCCGATTTCCTAAAGCCGGTTGAATCGGGTGTTATGGATTATGTAGGATTTTTAGTGGTAACCGCAGGACATGGCATTTCAGAGCTGGCTGCGGAGTGGAAAGAAAAAGGGGACTATCTCCGGTTCCATGCTCTTCAGTCCATTGCGCTGGAAGTGGCTGAAGGCTTGGCGGAACGTGTTCATCATATGATGAGAGATACATGGGGATTCCCTGATTCGGCAGATATGACCATGAAGCAGCGTCTTGGAGCAAGATATCAAGGAATACGAGTTTCTTTTGGCTATCCTGCCTGCCCAGATTTGGAAGACCAGGAACCGCTATTCCGCTTGATGCGTCCTGAAGATATCGGCGTAGAGCTGACAGAAGGGTATATGATGGAGCCTGAGGCATCCGTATCGGCAATGGTGTTCAGTCATCCGGAGGCTCAATATTTTAATGTAGAGAAGGCGTAACAAGTGAAATGCTTGAGCTGATCTTTTCCTCCGATTCCACAATCGGAGGATTTTCATTTATAATCATATAATTAACCTTGATGGCCTATCATTATAAGCTGATTGTAATCCTTGCATGGTTCCGGCCTTATCTTTCTATACTAGAATCAATTTCATATCCCATTAAAAAGGGGAATTAAAAACTATATATACTTTTGATTTAAGCAGCTAAAGGTATTATGAAATTGATTCTCTAATCCAAATATAACGAGGTGATACAATCGTGGAACTATATTTTTTGGGGACCAATGCGGGTGTTCCATCTTTACAGAGAAACGTTACGGCTGTTGCACTTCGCATGCTGGAGGAACGTCGTTCCATCTGGCTGTTTGATTGCGGAGAAGGTACACAGCATCAATTCTTGAAATCTCCACTCAAACTAAGCAAACTCGAAAAAATATTCATTACTCATCTGCATGGCGACCATCTCTTCGGACTTCCGGGTCTGTTATCCAGCCGTGCTTATCAGGGAGGAACGACACCTCTTACATTGTACGGGCCCCCGGGAATTAAAAAATATGTGGAAACATCGCTTGAGCTTAGTCAATCTCGAATCAATTATGAGCTGAGCATTATAGAGCATGAGGGCGGCATGATCTTCGAGGATGATACGTTTATCGTGGAATCGGCTCTTCTAGAGCATAGAATCGACAGTTATGGCTATCGAGTGATGGAGAAGGATCGTCCTGGCAGTCTTGACCCCAATAAGCTCGCAGTTCATGGCTTGAAGCCAGGTCCGTTATTTGGCAAGCTGAAGCGTGGTGAAAGTGTGGATCTTGGAGATGGTCTTGTGCTTCATGCCCAGGATTTTTTGGGTGCTCCAAAACGAGGGAAGATCGTTACGATTCTCGGGGACACTAGGCCGACCGCTCATGTAGTGCCTTTATCGGCTGGAGCGGACGTCGTCGTTCATGAAGCGACTTTTCTGCATGAATTGGCCTCTACAGCGCATGAATACTATCATAGTACTGCCAGACAAGCAGCGGAAGCGGCAAAAGAGGCAGGTGCGAAGAAGCTGATTATGACGCATTTCAGTTCAAGGTATAAGGATGAGGAGCAGCTTCAGCCGCTATTAAGCGAGGCGAGTGAAATATTTTCAAATACGATACTGGCAGCTGAGCACGAGCTGATTCAGGTCTAATCAGGGTAGGCAGAGGCCCTGCTATTCACGTTTTGCAATCGATTTAAAAAGGATGTACGATGGGCATAATGCTTATCTAACAGCGTACATACTGCGGTTTTATTCTTTTTTTGTAAGGAGTGAAATGAATTGTCACAACCGAAAGCCTACTTGCTCGACTTGGACGGAACTATATATCATGGGAAGCACCGGATTGATGGAGCAGATGTGCTCATTCAGCATTTGCGGAATTCAGGCATTCCGTACTTATATGTAACAAACAATTCTTCAAGAACTCCGGAAGGAGTGGCTGAGCATCTGAGGTCCTTGGGCATTGAGGCAGCCGGGGAAGAAGTATGTACGTCGGCAGTGGCCGCGGCTGAGTATGTAGCTAAGGAATCACCAGGTGCCAGAGTAGCGTATATCGGAGAGGATGGATTGTATCAAGCCATTCAAGCTGCGGGACTTGAAATAACGGAAACGTCTCCCGAGTATGTGATCCAAGGAATTGATCGTGAATTTACATACCATAAGCTCACTCAGGCTCTGCGCTGGATTAACGGTGGAGCTCAGTTTATCATGACGAATCCTGACTTGCAGCTTCCTGCAGATGACGGTCTGACGCCGGGAGCTGGAACCATAGGGGCTGCAATTGAGGCAGCTACGCAGGTGAAGCCAGTCGTCATTGGCAAGCCTTCAAGCATTTTGATGAAGCATGCAATTGACAGATTAGGACTGCCGGCGGCTGAGGTTGCCGTCATTGGAGATAATATGCGTACAGATATTGCAGCTGGGGCAGCAGCAGGCTGTTCATCGATACTAGTGCTGACGGGTGTAACGACGAGAGAGAATATGGATGCCCATGTTCGTGCGACAGGCATTAAGCCAGATGAAATTTATGAAGATTTACACAAATTGGTGAGCAGCATCTAGTGAATGGCGTATAATGTAACATGGACAGCAACAAGTGAAAGGAAGAATGCAAAGATGCCGGAACTACCGGAAATGGAGAATTACAAGAAGCTATTATCTGATCGAATATTAGATATTCCGATAACTAAAGTGACCCTTAATCGTGAAAAATCTATAAATGTCACTTCAGACGAATTCACATCTTCACTACTAAATACACGAATCGTATATATCGAGCGCCGGGCAAAGCATTTGATATTTCACCTGAGCACAGGCCGCAGATTGGTATTGCATTTGATGCTTGGCGGTATTTTATATTTAGGAACAGAAGATCAGCGTCCAGATCGTAGTACTCAGATTGAGATTCAATTCGGCGATATAACTTTATATTTTATTGGACTAAGATTAGGATACTTGCATCTGCTGAGTGCGAAGGAAACAGATGAGGCTATGTCAGAATTAGGGCCAGAACCGCTTGATTACCGATTCACTGAGGATAAGCTCAGAGCTGTGCTGAAAGGTAGAAGAGGAACAATCAAATCGACGCTCGTTAATCAGGAGGTCATTGCGGGAATTGGTAACTGTTATTCAGATGAGATCGCATTCGCAGCAAGTCTCACACCAAGCACGAAGATCCAAAAGATATTGGAATCTGGTGAATTAACAAGCAGGCTGTACCGATCGATTCAATCTGTCTTGCGAGAAGCCACGGCAGGTGGAGGATATATGGAAATGCCGCTGTATGAAGGTGATGAACTCACCGGTAAATACAACGAACAATGCAGAGTATACGATCGTGAAGGGGAAACCTGCACGCGCTGCAATAAGGGGATCATTACCAAGACGCTGATTACGGGCAAGAAAGCTTTTTACTGTCCAGAATGTCAGAAGGAAGAAGCCTGATTTGTACATTGGGGGACATGTAAGCACGAGGGGCGGATATAAACAGGCTGCAATGAGGGCGTATGACATGGGAGGAACCTCATTTCAGTATTTTCCAAAGAACCCTCGTGGTCTCGGGACCAAGGCCTATGATCAGACGGAGGCTGCAAGATGTAAATTGTATTGTACTGACCATCATATCCAGTCTATTGCACATTCGCCTTATCCTACGAATCCCGCTGTAGGGAAGTTAAAAGGAACGGATCTGTACGAGTCGATGGTTGCCTCACTCAAAAATGATCTGGAGATTGCAGAGGCATGTGGCTCAGCAGGTGTGGTTGTCCATTTTGGACATGCGAAGACAGAAGATCCGCTGCAGTCCTATCGCAATGTGATCCAGTTTATGGATGAAGTATTATCCGGTTGGTCTGGTAAGGCCAAGCTCCTGATTGAGAATCAGGCAGGGGATCATGGTCCAATGGGCACAACGATGGAAGAAATCGTTCAGATTCGAAGCTTGTCGAGTCATGCGAAAGCGATCGGATTCTGTCTCGATACATGCCATGCTTTTGCAAGCGGGTTATGGAATGGGACGACAGATGACCATATGATACAAAAGGGACATGAGACGGGGTATTGGGCTCAGCTCGTTGCCGTCCATGTCAATGACTCCAAATATGGCTTCCGTTCGTTTAAAGATCGGCATGAACGGGTCGGCAGAGGACAAATCGGGGCGGAAGGACTGTCATGGCTGTTACATCGTCAGGAGCTCGCAGACTGCATTTGGGTTCTCGAAAGTGAAAAAGGTGACGATGGCAGTCACAAGGACGATATCGAGCAAATTCGCTCCTGGCTAATGAACTAACGAGGAGAGGAGAGCGGTTCATGAATATATTTATGGATGATTACCGGGCTTGCCCTCCAGGATTTACACTCGCACGAGATGCAGATGAATGTAAGCTGCTGCTAAATGAATATGGTGTAAGCATTTTGTCATTAGACTACGATCTGGGTTATGGCAAGCCGACAGGGCTTGAGATCGCTTCTTTTATTGTAGAACACAAGGTGTATCCCGAGAAAATATACCTGCATACCTCCAGTGACTATGGCAGAAGAGCCATGTATGAATTGCTGTATTCAAACAAGCCTGAAGATGTGGAAGTGCATAACGGTCCCATTCCTTATGAATTGCTTGAGAGCATTGCACGGACAGTGGGGCAGGATTAGCATGATTGAAGCTACTGAACAGGAAATTTTGAAGATGGCTTGGGAGGGACAAGCTTTTGCCTTGTATGTCTACACTCCCTTATGCGGTACATGTCATGCAGCTCGGCGTATGCTGGAGGTATGTGAGCACTTACTACCTTCAGGCATTCTATATGAAGCGAATATAACCCAGATTCAAAGTCTCGTGCAGCAATATCAGATCAGGAGTGTCCCTGCCGTGTTGCTGTTTAGCGGTGCAAAAGAACTCCCTAAATCGATATATCGAATGGAATCCGTAGAGCATCTGCTCTCTCAAATCAGGAGGGTAATCATATGATCGAAATGGAGCACGTCAGTCTTCGCCGGGGAGACAAGGATATATTGAAGGATGTCAACCTTGAGATGAGGAAGGGAGAGAACTGGGTCATTCTTGGTAGAAATGGCAGCGGTAAAACGACCATACTTGAGATGATCATGGGCTATATGTTTCCCTCTGAGGGCAAGGTGAAAGTACTGGATTATTTATATGGTGAATGTGATGTGCGCGAGGTACGCAAGGAGATTGGCTATATCAGTCAAACACTGATAGAAAAGCTCGCATTGAAGGATCCCGTATGGGAGGTTGTAGCCACGGGTGCTTTTGCGTTTTTACGCTTCTATCAGCATATTCCTGACGAAGTGAAGGAGCAGGCGTATGCCCGGCTGGCCGAGATTGGATTCGCTCATTTGGCGGAGCAGCCATTTGGGACATTGTCTCAAGGTGAAAGAAAAAAGGTGCTCCTGGCCCGCTCGCTCATGGCACAGCCTAAGTTGTTGATTATGGACGAGCCGTGCTCGGGTCTTGATTTATTCGAGAGAGAAAAAATGCTGTCAGCGGTTGATGAGATCGGGAAGAAAGATATTTCGGTCGTATATGTTACTCATCATATTGAAGAAATTATGCCCTTATTTACTCATATTGCGCTTATTAAGGATGGCATGGTTGCGGCCGCAGGGCCTAAGAAGGAAGTATTGACAAAAGAAACAATAATGCATACCTATGGTATTGCTGTAGAGCTGGATTGGTTCGAGGACAGACCATGGATACGGGTATGCAGTGGAGGTTAACCTATTTTGACTAATCAAGAACAATACGCAGAAGCACATTCTGCAAGATTCATTTGTACCGCAAATCATGGGTTTGCCCCGTATGCGCAAGAAGAGCTGCGAAGAGTATTTGGGAGTGTGAAAAGCTCAGTTATAGTACAGAGCGAAGTCTTCCTGGCGACCCTGCCGAGAGAGCAGGCAGCAGTTAACGAGCTGCTCACGAGGGAGCCGCTCATATTCTTAAGACATGTGTTCCCGGTTCAGTTTGAAGAGAATGTAGAGGATCAAGAGGCTTCATTTGCCCGCCTGTATCGCTATTTACTGGCACATCCTGCTCTTCAAGAAGGGACATTTGCCTTGCAAGTGCGTAAGACCGAAGAAAGCGCATGGACGGAAACCTCGGGTGCATTAAAGCAGCATATTCTTGCCGGCATTGATGAATTGCATGCAGAACATACGGTTCAAGAGGCCGACAGGGTTGTTTCTGTTTATCTTACAGGAGAACGTTTATATGCCGGTGTTTCTGCTCCTGCGGATAACTTGTCCGATTGGAATGGAGGTGCAGTTCGTTTTCAGAAGGAAGAGGGACAAATCTCAAGAGCGAAGTTCAAGCTGCTGGAGGCCGAAAAAACGCTGGGAATCCCTTTCTCGTCCTTTCATCGTGCACTCGATATCGGCGCGGCTCCGGGGGGCTGGACTTCATTCCTTCTGGAAAGAGGCCTTCATGTCACAGCGGTAGATCCGGCGAAAATGAACCCTTCCCTGCTGGACCATCCGAATCTGAAGTACCTCTCCAAGAATGCGGGTGATGTCAAATTCAGAGATAATGAATTTGATCTGCTCGTATGTGATATGAGCTGGAGTCCGAAGCTTATGGCCAAACTGGTTACAGGCTTACTGGATAGTCTTCAATCAGGAGGAACAGCGGTCGTAACGGTTAAACTTATGCATAAGAAGCCGATGGCCCTAATTCGGGAAGTCATCGAAGTATTCGAGAATTCCCGAATGCAGGTGCAGAGAGCTAAGCAGCTGTTCCATAACCGTGATGAAATCACGCTTTATATGATTAAGTACTAAGCCGCATGATCTTATATAGAGGGTCCGTCTATTATAGCCGTGATCCTCTTTTGCTATATAAAGTAAAAAAACACTTTACATATCCCTGTCTATGTCATATAATTAACCCAAAATTAACCAGTACGGAAATGGGAAAGCATCCCTATAGCAAAGGTTCAGCAGGACACTGCAGACCGCTATAGGGGCTTTCCTTTTTTTTGTGCCTGTTAGGGGGTTTTGGATGAAGCAGCCTTCCCGTTTGGAACGAGGCTCTGTCCTCGGAGGGAGATATCATGTGATTCGAAAAATTGGAACTGGCGGCATGAGCCATGTTTATCTAGCTGAGGATTTGAAGCTGCCCGGCAAGAAATGGGCTGTCAAGGAAAATGTAAGCCGTCCAGAGTTCCATGGGAGTATCGTGTCAGAAGCGGAGACCTTAATTACATTGCAGCATTCCAGACTGCCGCACATTGTAGATTTTTTTGCACCGGATGAGGAAGGATACAGTTATTTGGTCATGGACTTCATTGACGGAATAACACTCCAGGAGTACCTGCATCAGAAGAAATTTCAGATACCGGTGAATACGATAACTAGAATCATTCATCAAATTATGGAGGTGCTGGATTATTTACATGGGCTCACTCCGCCGATGATCTATCGTGATTTGAAGCCCAGTAATATTATGATCGCCCAGCATGATGAGATTCGATTGATTGATTTTGGAATCGCAAGGAAGTACAAGCTCTCTGGTAATGAAGATACCGTGAAGCTTGGTACGATCGGATTCGCAGCTCCTGAACAATTTGGTTCAGGGCAGACGGATGCAAGGAGCGATTTATACAGTCTGGGGGCATTATTTCTGTACATGTCAACCAGAGGCGCACATAGTGAATGGATCGCTGGTGTGGAGCAGCTGCTTAGGAACGATAGCGTTCGTAAATATATACCCGTTATGAGACGTCTATTAAGGTATGAACCACAGGCCCGATATCAATCGATCAAAGAGCTTAGAGAGGAAATGTACAGATTATCTGAACACTATGAGCACGGGAATGTGATTAGAGCGTCTGGCGGTATGATGCAAGGTACTCGAATTATCGCGCTCATCGGTACAGCAGCTGGAGCAGGTGTAACACACACCGCAATTGCGATAAGCCATTATTTAGCCAGACTGGGCAGCAAGGTGGCCGTAATTGAGATGTCGAAGAGGTCCGTTGCTTTTTCCAGGATTAAGGCGATTGCATACCGTGATGCTGAACTTATGCAAGCCAAGAGCTTCGATATTGAAGGAGTCCATTACGTCCAGAGGAGCAGCAAATATGAGATGGTTGAGCTGCTGGGAGGCAGCTATCAATATGTCGTCCTAGATCTGGGGAGCGAGAGGGACTATAGCCAGATGGAAGAGTTCTTCAGAAGTGATCTTCCTATAGTTGTAAATGCTGCTGCCGAATGGAAGCAGGATGACATAGCATCGTTTTTGCAATCGTATCCTAATCAGCCCAAATTAAAATGGACGTATCTGCTGCCCCTTGCCTCCAAGGAGACGGTGAACAGAATGAGAAAAAGGATAGATACACCTAGAGTATATAGTATTCCACCACATGTTGATCCTTTTGACCGTACAGAGCATATGGATGAGGTATTGCAGGAGCTGTTAGACACGATTAAACCTATTAGCAAGAGAAGAAGGTTCCTATTCAAAAAAGCATAAGAAGAGTTTAGTAAAGGAGACCCCACGAGTGTCTAAACTTCGTAAACAGAGCAAGAAAAAAATAGTTGCCGGATTAATCGGAGCGGGAGCAGCAAGTATTTTATTTAGTGGATTACTGTTGTACGACTGGAAAATGGACAAGAACACCGCAGATTCACTTGAATCGAAGCATGAACAGGAACTTCTGGAGATCAAAAAGCAGCTCGTAGCCGAACAGAAGGATAGCAGGACAGGTTATGTCATGGTACATGATATTCCGGCTGGTGCTTTAATCAAAGATACAGATGTAAGGGCCGTGAAGGTGCCGCAAGGACAAGCGCCAGTCAATTTAATAAGCGAGCTGGATGATATTGCAGGAAGTGTATCGAAGATTGAGCTCAAGGCCGGGACTTCGCTGACTGCGGCAATGCTATATGAGGAGGAGCCGACACCCGATGACTTGAGGAATCGTGAAATTTCAGTTATAGCTCGTCCCTCACTATTGAATGCAGGAGATCGGATTGATGTGCGAATTCAGTTCCCGACAGGTCAGGATTACATTGTACTATCCAAGAAGAAGGTTCACGATCTGGATGGAGCTACGATGTGGATGACTTTAACAGAAGCAGAGATACTCACCTTATCCAGTGCCATGGTAGACGCCTATCTTCACAAAGCCTCATTATATTCTCTTACATATGTAGAACCTGAACTCCAAGAACGTGCAATACCAACCTATCCGGCCAATGAGGAAGTGCTGACGCTGATTGAATCTAATCCTAATATCGTAGATCTCGCCGAGCAGGCACTTGCTACGCAGCTACGCAGTTCCTTGGAAAGGGCATTAAATGAATCTTCCTCATCCAACTACATGGTGTCAGAATCCATTGAAGATGGACTCGCTCGGGCGAATGACGACAGAACGTCGAACTGGAATAACAACATGAACGAGCAATCAGACAATGGCAATAGTCTATTAAATGCATCAAATGATGAGGAGACCCTATGGAAGGATACGAATATGGATGCGGCACCGGAAGGGGGATCTGAGTGAAAAGCTATGTATTTGCCGGGCCGAGCAACAAAACCGACTTGCTGCTAAATTTTAGCAAAATATTATCTGTCAGCGGATATCGGGTCATTCTAGTCGATGGTACTGTAGATGGGCGATATCGATATTGTATTGAGGAAGGTCATTCCACTCCAGCCGTTACAGAATATGAAGGCTTTGATGTAGCCACGGGGTATCGGCAATTTAACGAGGTTGAGCAGGCGTTACTCGAGATGAATGAAGATGTCCTCTATGACTTTATGATCTTAGACATCGAGCTTGCGGAGTTCCTGAACACGGATCAATGGTTATCTGCTACTGCAAGAGTATGGGCGACGGATTATTCACGCAAGACCCTGGAGTGTGGCAAAGCATGGATTAAAGAGCTGTGCAGTCAGCTGTCTGCAGATCGGCTTCCTCCGTTCTATAGGCTGTATTTAGACGCAGTAGATACGCACATCGAGTCTTATATCTGGGCCTACTACGAGGACAGTCCGATTGATTTTCAGGGCAGCCCGGTATCGTTCCGCTTAGATGAACTGGATACAGCGGTTCGGCTCGAGAACGAGCATCATCGAAGACGCAGCTTTAGGCATTACTCCAGACATTACAAGAAATCGCTTGCTGAATTAATGGAAATGGTGGCTGGCTTTGAGCCTGCCGAAACGAGGCGGGCAATACAAATGAGAGAGAGGAAGAGAGCATGAGCACTGTAGTATTTTGGAGTCCGGTAAACGGAAGAGGGACGTCTTCTCACCTTATTTTATCCGCACTGATGATTACTCTCACGCACCATGTTCGTGTCTTGTCCATGCATATGCAACGAGCGGGAGATAGTATAGAGGCAGCGCTGCCGGTCAGAGAGGACACCATGGACCATATGACGAACATTTTTGCAACCACTGGGTGGAACGCGCTGCTACGGCTCTATTTAAGCTGTAACCTTACGAGAGATAAATTCAGAGATTATACGGTGCCTTTGTCCAGACAGCTGGATTTACTGCCGGGAGCTAGAGTGCAGAATGGGGTAGATGTAATCGAAGAGTATTCAAAATATATGCCTTCGGTATTAAAGACGGCAAGTGAGGTGTACGATCTTGTCATGCTGGATGCCGGAAATAGAGACAGGATGGAGCGAGAAGTGTTGAAGGATGCTGATGTGGTAGTCATTAACCTGGATCAAAACTTGAGGGTGCTAGAACATTATTTTGGCGATACAGAATTAAAAAAAGACCTGGAAAACAAAAAGGTTATTGTGACAGTTGGGCAATACGACGCAGATTCCCATTGTTCCATAAACAATATGAAGCGGCGCTTTAATTACAAACATCCGGTCATTGCTGTGCCTTACTGCACTGAATTCAAGGATGCGTGGAATCGGCGGGATGTGCCTTCTTATTTGCAGCAGAACATGAATCAGGACAAGAAAAACGGTCAACGGGGTGAGCATGCTTCGAGCATTAGGGAGCTGGCCAAATGTATTATGGACAATGCAGGTTTACGTACGATCTTGAAGCAGCTGGAGAGGGGAGCATAGATGCGAGGAGAGGCTGCGGTGAATGCTCTTCTCATCTGCCTGGTTTGCATCTGTATGATATTGATCATGTTACGGATAAGAACGAGGACCAAAGCTTATTCTGGAATATCCTTAGGAGTTCATCATGAACCCAGTACGATCGAGAATTTGACGGAGTATATCAAGCAGTCGCTGCATGAACTCAGTCATAGCCAGCTTGCAGATGCAGGATTGCACGAAGAGGAATACAAACGAAAATTAAATCAGCGGGCCGAGATGAGACGCGCCCTCAAAGATTGTATCTCTGGAAGTGTCAGTGATAAGGCATTTGTCAAAAATTTAATCAAGGATTTATTGCTTCATAGCTATGGACTAAATGAGAAGAGCATTGACGAAGCAATTCCGTTTAATCACACCCTAAACTTAACCGTTCAGGATCAGTTTGAAATCGTATTTTATTTGTATAAACAACAATATGGAACAGAGGCACTTTCAAGCCTAATTGATACCTATGATTTGGCTGAACTGAGATGGGATCAGGAGGATGCTGCAGGCTATTATGCGATAACAGAGGAGGATATAAGACACATCTTCGCATGCGAGTATAGAGAGCTCCATTTTGCCGATAAGCTGAACATTGTCGTTCAACGGATCTATCAGCAATACAAGGGATTTTCTGTCGTTGACGAAATTCGTGACCAGCGAATCGATGGAGTCAGTGGAGGTGTAAGCGGGATGCTGGGTACAGATTTGTCTGCGTTTCCCCGTGATGGATTTAACAGAGATATTCCTATAACAACGGATAGTGAAGATGACATTCCTTCGAAATCCATAGAGAGTGTCTGGATATTTTACAAAGGCAAGTCCATCCATCTTTCCTTTTTGTCTTTTGGAACAGAGCGGGAGCTGAGAAGAGTCTGCCAAAATATTTATAAATATAATCATCCCGGACAGTTGTCGGAATCAAAAGGCTACAAAGTAAACGAGATGAAGGACGGCTCAAGGGTGGTCGTGGTTCGTCCTCCGTTCTCCGAGTCCTGGGCATTCTTTGTTCGTAAGTTTGATCTGCAGAATACAGCTCTATCTAAATTAATTATTGGTGAGAATGCAGGGCCGGTCATTGAATTCATCGAGTATCTCATGAAGGGCAGCCGTATTACCGCCGTTACGGGAGCACAGGGATCAGGTAAAACAACACTATTAATGGCGATGATCAAGCATATCTATCCTTATCATACGCTTCGGGTACAGGAAATGGCCTTTGAATTGCATCTAAGGAAGCTATACAGCAGGCGTAACATATTAACATTCCGGGAAACAGATCATATCTCAGGACAAGAAGGTCTGGATCTACAGAAGAAGACCGATGGAACGGTCAATATTCTTGGTGAAGTCGCAAGCGACGAGGTAGCCGCATGGATGATACAGATGTCACAGGTTGCCAGCTTGTTTACGGTCTTTACGCATCATGCCAAGACATTTCCGGATCTTATCTTCTCCTTAAGAAATTCGCTCCTAAAGGCGGGAATGTTCAGCCAGGAGTCTATAGCCGAGGAACAGGTAGCAAGTGTAATCAATTTTGATATTCATCTGAGAAAGGACGCAGACGGCAGAAGGTATATCGAACGGATCACAGAATGTGTGCTGGTTCCAGGCCATTTGAGATCAGGGCATCCCGCTTTTACATATAGAAATATTGTTGAGTATAGGGCAGGGAGATACTACATCGCTTCTGAGATATCTGAGGCCAACAGAGTAGAAATGCTATCGCATATGAACAAGGAAGATGCCGAGTCGTTTGAACGCTGGCTTCTGGCACATCGGGGTGAAGCTCATGTCTCTTAAAGAATGGCTGCTGATTCTCTTGTTTATCTCTCTGGCCGCATTTATAGCTGTAATCGGATTGATATCTCGCGTCAAGCGTCAGCAAGAGCAGCGAGTAGGAGCGGTTCCATACAATTCCAATGCAATAAGTACATCTGCGCAGCTAGCGGCATTCCTTCATGTTTTTTTTATGAGATCTTATTTGGTAGGAATCAAGATTCCTGTGCTGTCGGGTTACATCTTGCTGGTGAGGAAAAAATTAAGCTATCAGCAGGGGATGAGCGAGTACTCGCTCCGATGTCAGACGATGAAGCTTACATGGTCCATCTGGATTTCTTTTCTCACCGCAGGAGGCATCCTGTTCTCCCTACAGCCAGGGATCAGCTTCCTTATACTGTCCTGTCTTGTTGGAGTGATCATTAACAGCCTATTCCTGGATATGACGGTAGCAAGGCAAGAGAGGAAGCTATTGTCTGAAATGATTGAATTGTTCGCCGATGTACGTCACAGGTACCATCAGCACGGTATGGTGGAAGAAGCGCTGTATGAAGCTGCGGAGTTCGCTAATGGGGAGGCTGCCCGGCATGCAATGCATATTTATGCGGCCTTAACCTCTGTTAACCCGGATGAAGCACTTGAGCGATATTATGAGACAGCTCCCAATCGCTTCCTGAAAGCCTTTGCCGGAATCTCCTATATGGTCATGGAATTCGGTGATCAGCATCCGGATCAGAGCTCCATATATTTAACAGGGATCAGCAGCCTGACTCAAGAGATCCATCTTGAAATACTGCGGCTGGATAAGCTTGATTATCTATTAAAAGGACTGAATTTGATCAGTCTCATTCCGGTCTTCTTTACGAAGCCGATCGAGAGCTGGGCCAGAAGCAGCTTTCCGACCATGAATGAATTTTATGACAGCAAGATGGGGTTCATCATTCTATTATCCATCTACGTCATCATTATTGGTTGTTATCTCATGCTTCAGCAGCTGCAGCGTAATCAGGAGACGACATTTCGGATTACTAAGCAAAAAAGAATCCTTGAAAAAAAGATTTATCGCTGGAAATGGATACAACCATTCGTTTCAAGCTTTGTGCCCCAGCCAGGTACCAAACGATATCATTCAATGGTCAAGCTGCTCCGTGATACGAATACGCATTTGAAAGTGGAGTGGTTTGTGGTAAGGCGGCTTCTATGTGCCAGTATTTGCTTTTTCGTCGCATTTGGAAGTGTGCTGTACTTGCATTATGTTGAGAAGCAGCACATTCTGACGAAGCCGGTGACCCAGACGACAATCTTTGGAAAGCTGCCTGATGATGAGCTCGAGGAAGCACGCGCATGGAGTGAGCTGGACGAGAAGGTAATGCGTGATCTGAATATGAATGCTCACAGCTCTTATGAAGAAGTTGAACGATCACTCCTTGCGGTATCTGCAAAGTCGCCGGATCAAGAAACAGTGCTTGCGTCCGTACCCCGAATTATGGACAAGCTCCAAGCTTGGAATGATGAATTCCTTAAGTGGTGGGAGCTGGCTCTCTGCTTCGGAATCGGGTATGTAGGGTTTCAACTACCGTTATTGCTGCTATACATGCAGCGTAAAGTTCGGAGTATGGATATGAAGCATGAAATTTATCAATATCAGACAGTGATTTCTATATTAAGAGAGATGGACCGAATGTCAGTTGAGGAAATTTTGGAATGGCTGAACCGTTTTGCTGTCATTTTCAAAACACCGCTTCAAAAATGTCTGCTTCATTTCGAACAGGGACCAGAAGCAGCACTGGAGCTGCTTAAAGAAGAAGTGACATTGCCTGAATTTCAAAGAATGATAGATAAGCTTATGCTGTCTCTTGGTGCAATTACGATCAAGGAAGCCTTTGATGATCTGGAAGGGCAGATGTCGTTTTATTTCGAACAGCGAAGGCAGGAGTATGCCCAAATGATTGACAAGAAAGCGGAATGGGGAAAAATGATCGGATTCACGCCGATGTACTCTCTAATCTTCCTTTATCTAGTTATTCCGCTGATTACGGTGAGCTTCGCACAAATGAATATCTATTATGAGCAAATACAGAAGCTTTGAGCCAGACTCTCGTGAAACCAATCATAATTTTTAAATGAGTTATAAAATGCATTCCTAATATATCAAATTATATCGGAGGTATAACCATGCAAAATGCATCATCTGCTCTTAAAGTAGCTGCAGGTATTTTTCTTACTATTGCGCTGATCACGATCGTCGTTATTTTATTTATTTCCGCTCAGGAGGCAACGAAGACAGCACAGAACAATTTTGCCGATATTCAGACCGAGCTGTCACAGGCTGCTTTTACTGTGTATGACGGAACAACAATCAGTGGATCCCAAGTGACGAATGCGCTACGAAAATTTGCAGGTAAAGATCAGTTCGGGATTTATATCAAAACAGGCAAGAATCCAGAAGGTCAGTGGTACGGATACCCGTTGAATACCAGCTCCGACACGAATAATGGATATGGGGAAGTCATTAATCCGGAAGGCGGTACTAGTGGAGTCCTGAACGATACGTTGAATGAGCGTTTGAACGAATACGTTAATCCTAGCGGCAGATTTAAAGCAACCGTGGTAAAGGACAACTCCAACGTAGTGAGAGGTTTACTATTTGTACAATCCTAAGCAGCTGCATTAATAGTGAGAGCAAGTAATGAGAGCTGATTAATTCTGGAAAGAGAGAAGGGGTTGTGATCTGGGAGAACACACTAGATCCATGCTGCTTATCGCTGTAGCTGTAACGACCTGGGTTTGCGCATGTTTATTAGCTGTATCTCTAGTATCTGCGATGGAAACTGCATCATCTGCAAGACATATCCATCAATCAGAACAGGATGGCCGTATACGGACCATCCTTGGAGAAGCAGTAAGACCTACGGTCAGCAGTGCTTATGTACGCAGCATGATAGAGTTTCCACAGGAGGACATTATCATATATGTTGACGGAAGCATAGCGGCTGACAACATTGAACTTCAAGCCGGAGCTGAATACAGCGTGGAATATATAAGAGGACCCGCTCGCGAGCTCAAGCAAATTCATTATCGAAAGGCGGCAGATGCTTAGTGACGAACAGTGTATCCAAAATACTTGCAGCTCTGCTTGCCGTCCTGCTCCTCTATGTGTACCCGGCAGTTGAAGCTGCTGGAAGGCAGGATGATCTATCCCGGCTGACGACATATAACACTGTGACTAAGTTTGTAGATGCGGTGCGGACGAAAGGGTATATTACACCGACTATGTACGAGCAGTTCCAAGAAGAATTGGCACTTACCGGTAACACGTTTGACGTTAAACTTGAGCATATGCACAAGAAGTATGTCCCTGAATATACAGACCCGATGAATCAAGCGACGTTTACAGGAAAGTTCGAAGCCGTGCTGGATGGTTATTACGATGAACAGATCATGGGGGTTTTGTTTCCGGATAATGAAATGTCCAGAGATGATCAAGCCCGAGTATACAAGCTTACTGCAGGAGATTTTTTTCGTGTAACTTGTATGAATACCAACAAAACTCCAGCTGATCTATTCAAGGAATGGTTACTGCTCGATCAGGGAAATGGAAGCTCGATTCATGTGAACTACGGAGGAATGGTCATTAATGAGGATTACTGATTATGCCATCCTCTTCGTCCTCATCTTCTTTCCTGTATTCTGGTTCTATAGCATGGACATGAAGGATGAAGCCGAGGCTGTAAGGCTTGAGCAGCAGTATACGCAGGCTGTTCAAACAGCGGTTCAGGACGCAAGCAGTGTGATGAATTTGAATGAAGATCCTCTGCTCGAAACAAGCTATGCCTCGTCCAAATTTACAAGGGTAGATAAGGATCTTCTGCTGGATACCTTTATGCATACGATCTCCATTAACTTTGGTTTGGATGAAGATCGATCGGCTCAGTTAGCTTTTATGACATACCTGCCCGCACTTCTAGTCATTGACTATGATGGCTATTACATCTATCAGAGTACTCCCTATACGAATCAGGAAGGCCGGAATGCAGAAGAGCATCTATGGACTGAGAAAAAAATGTACATCTATGCGGATGAGCTGGGGAATACGGTCCGATTTACTTTGGATGATTATGTATATGCATATGAGCACAGGACGGGTCAATGGGTGGAAGGGTATTTGGATGAAATACGATCTCTTACCCGTATCCCACTCCTACAAGATGCTGATACTTTTGATCAAGTAAGAAGACAAACGATTGTTAGTGAGATTCAGGATGATCTCGCGTACGCTATCCACGTTCATAATGAGAAAGCCTTGCGTAATGGCTATGCCTATCAATTTACTCTTCCAGTAATTCCACAGGAGGAATGGTACAACACCATTGATGATGTGGGAGTGATGGCATTCATCCAAGGCATTCCGGTTGGAGCCGGATACTATAACAATTATGCATTTTCGGGAGGCAGGCTCGTGAAGACAACGCCTGTTGTAGGTGGAATTGATGCAGAGACAGGGATTAAATACTATTACCCAAGCACCTGTAATCTTGCATTTGTGCCGATGGAACGTTTTACAACATCTAAGGAAGCGGCAGCTGCGGGCTATTTTGAATATGGATGCATCAATAATGCACATTGATAGACAAGTAGAAAAATGGATTTTTTTATAAAATATGTATAGTGATTTTCCGATAAAATACTAGAATTATAGCTAATTTTAATTAGTAGGCAGCTGGAGCAAGAAAACAACTATACATAACAGGAGTGATAGGAAAATGAAAAAACAGATGAGCTCAATATTAGCAGGAGCCCTTATATCCGTTAGCATTCTAGGGAGCTCACTGCCTGTCAGTGCAGCTAACAGTAAGTTTAGGGATGTTCCTTCTACTCATTGGGCCAATCAATCCATTTCCACTGCAGTGGAGAAAGGATATTTCAAAGGCTATTCAGATGGAACTTTTCGTCCTAAAGCCAATATTACACGTGCTGAGTTTGCAGCGTTAATTGCAAGAGTTGCTGATTATGAAGCGGTTCAGGGTACTGCTGGTTTTTCAGACATGAGAGGTCACTGGGCAGAATCCGCGGTAAATGCAGCGGTAGGTATGGGTTTCATCAAGGCGACAGACTATCCTAACGGATTTCAACCCGGAAAAGCCTTGACCAGGGAAGAAATGGCAAAATGGCTGAGCTCTGGACTTGCAGCAAATGATGCCGAGTATAAGCAGGCTTGGTCAGATACCAAAACTACCGTTCTTCCAGTGAAAGAATATTTCCAAGGTAAGATCAGTCAGACGAAGGCTCCATTTATTGCGATTGTGATGGGGACAGGCCTAATGAAAGGTTACACGGATGGGACCTTTGGACTTACCCAAACGACAACCAGGGCGGAAGTCTCCGCCATTGTCCTTCGATTGGAGAGCGTGCTTAGCAAATCCGCAAATTCGTTTGCAGATTTAACAGAGCTGCGCGCCGTAGGTACGGAAAAATCGAATTTGGAATTAGTAACTCCGTTTACTTTTACAAAAAGAACTTTTGCAGATATCTCTGGTAAGAAGTTTACTTTCCGAAATGGAGCTGGTAGCTTAGTGTTCCATAGAGCTATAGCAGTCAATACCAATGCTAAACAAAGCATCTTTTCAGACATCTTTGTGTCAGAAAATGACGAGTCTTTTCTTAATACATTTAACGGAAAATTATATCCTCTGCATATGCAAATTACGATTTATCCTAAAGCAAGTAATTTTAGTTCTAGTCATTATAGTAATTCAGGAGCTAAGTTATTGAATGGTACTACAATAGCAAATGAATTGCCGGACAAGTATGGCTATGAAACATTACCAAACAACGAAACAGCTAAATATTTTGCAAATAAGAAAGAGGGAACCACATTTTGGGTTAGAAGTTACTTATCAAAAGAAGCTCTTTTCGATGTAGTAATGGATGATGGGACTTTTGTTAGATTAGTAAATAAAAAATAAATCGTGAGGATGCAAGAAAATGAGGAAAATTCTACTCACTTTATCATCACTTATGATTTTCTATTTTCTATTTACTAGTATATCTACGGTGTCCGCACTTTGGAATGAAGGATATCCCCCTGTTGGTGAACAACATGGGGTTACCCTAGCCCCTGATAATGGGGGGAACCCCGCTTTTAGAAAACAAACTCTAAAAGTCGAAGTAACAGGAGTAAGCAATCCGAATCCCGCTACAACTTGGACACAGGGAGATGAAGATCAATGGGTTGCGGTTAGGAATGAGGGAGCCGATCGAGAGACTACTAGTACGTATGTAGATAGAAATGGAGATAAATGGCCAGTTGCTAAGTATGTAACAGATAAGATAAATACTAGAGAATATGCACCTGAATCAATGACAGATGATGTAGGAAATTCATATAAACAGGAATTTATAGAAGGACTTGATCTCTTAAATGTATCTTACGTTGCGGGTAGTACATTCGCTTTTACAGAAAATCCACAATGGACAAGAGGTAATGTTTTTTCAATATTGAGCACCAAGACAGGTAAAGAGCCCACTAATGATGACTTATATGAGCATGTAGATCGTAGGGTATATAATATGAAACCGAATGGTGAACCTAAATATCAGGTGAAGTATGAGGTTCACTTAAAAATCGATTACACCGGCTTCATCAAAGAAATTAAAGAACTAAAAGTCGAAGAAGACATGACTATGGCCGTCGATGAGAAGAAGCCACTGTACGCAAAAGTTAAAACGACCCAGTATGATGGGACGGAATCAAGCTGGGTGGATGTTTCTTATCGGGACAGCGTAAAGTGGAGCTCGGATAACAAAGGGGTAGCCACTGTAGATGCTGCAGGCAGAGTGACGGCCGTTGGAGAAGGAACTGCTCGAATTACGGCGATCTGGGATAGTGAAGAAGGTCCATATCATCTATATGATTATGCCACGGTAACGGTTGGTGGTGATCCGGATGAAGAGCCGGAGCAACCAGGAGGAAAGGCTGCGTGTACTCCTACGATTAATCCACCTTCTCAAGGCTCCACTCCTGCAACGACTTTTATGGATCCTGGGGCTCAAGGACATATTCTAGCGGATGACGCCGCGAATGGTATTCATTTCGATGCGACGATCGGAATTCCCACCTCAGAGCACTTGTACGCCAACGCTTGGGCGTATCCATATCTGTACCAGCATACGTTTGGTCAGCAGAGAGGTACGATTACTTACGATTGTAACGCCGAGATCACCTATGTTCTGAAATGGGAGGAGGCACAGGATCCCGTACCTGATGAGGATGGGAATATGGTTGAAGTACCTCCAGAACCGAAGTCCGTATCTGAAAAGGTCAATTATCAATTTTCATTCGAAAGAGATTACTCTTATTGGACTGTGAATAACCTCGAGGTTTATGGTATTGAACAAGGAACGATGTCAAATTATGCGCTGCCCGGAAAGTCGGTAACGTTAAGGCCTAATGGATATACACCTCCTTCTGTGCAGCTCGCCAAGTCTGAGAATGTGGAGGAACATGTCATACCAAAAAACAGCGGCGCAATTAGCTTTACTCCAGATGAAGTCGATGGAGGAGACAGTAAGCCTTCACCGCCTGATGATACTTCGATATTGCTCGGAATGGCTGAAGCTCAGACTGGACCACCCGAAGTGAAGAATGATTCGCTCGATTTTACTTGGAAAGGGACAACCACCACTGTAATGGATGGGAGTACTGTAATTCAGAATGGACCTAGTCCGACGAAAATACCTCAAGCACCCAAGATCAGGTCCTATAAGGATAGCGGAGAGACCCTATTGTACGAGGATCAGCTTCTAATTAGCCAGAGCTTGCTGAATGAATCGGATGCCCCATCGACTGGAACTATTAATTATACAGTTATTCAGCCTGCGGTGGGGGGTGGAGGAACTCGTAGCTATCCAATAACCCCCATCAATGAGGTTACCGTACATACGCCTGTGGTGAACTACTCACTCGTCTCCGACGATCAGGCTCATAACCAGAAGACGAATCCGAACATGAATCGTTCAGCCTTAATTTTGGAGCGTCCGTTTAAAGTAAGAATTCCGACGGAAGGACAGCATACGAGCTATCCTGGATATGGAAACCGAGATTATGCGAAGTATTATCGGATCAAGCAGGTGAAATTCCCTTTTGATGTGTTCAGCCATGACAAATTACATTTCTATCCGCAAGGGACATGGATTAATGTACCGGCAGCCCAGCTCGATACGACCTTTTATCTTCCTGTATGGGTGGATGAAGGTGATTATCAGGTAGAATTCAGGAATATCGCGGAAAATGCACCTTCGGATTATAATGCTCAAGATGAGCAGGATGCTAACCTGAATCTTATACATCATATCGCAAGTGATGAGGTATCTGTTGAGGTCATTGGCCGGCTGTACGATTTTCGAATAACCGATATTGCGGACTACAGCTGGGAAAATGTATTCCGGACAACTGAGGGCAGCAGTGCTCCAACAGGCGTATCATATTGGGTAGGAACCTTGGGTATTGACGGTGATCCGAGAGGAATCGATGAGAAATTTACGACGCCGATCCGTCCGGGAAGCCATCCTGCCGAAGGGTACAAGAATGTAGCCATTAAGACAGGCTATCATTTCAAATTTGATTTCAAGACCAAAGGAAATATGTTTGGTCCCCAGGATGGAATTCGGATTACACCTAGCTTTTATTTCGTCACGAAGGATGGACAGACCCGAGTTCCTGTAGATCTCTATTACCATACGAAGGAGCAGAACTTTGTCCGGATCGGATCAGAAGAAGATCAGGTTCAGCGATATGTCGTTCTAAATGAACGACTGCGGAATGTGCCGGCAGGACAGCTTCAGGATACGGCAAGGTACAAATATCATCACGATGGCACCCTTCATACAGGCATGATTACCGAGAGTGCATACCAGAGCTATTATCAAGCGGTGTTTACCAAAATGAAAACCCCTGTAGGTGGATGGGATCTTCTAATGATTCCAGAGCAGTTGCGTACCTTTATTGGACCGAAGACAAATATACCGGCAACGGCAAGCAGTGATGTTCTTCGTGCGAACGCCTCAATCCAGCAGTGGTACGGTGAATATAGTCTGCCAGCCGAGCCTTATGTGGTGAGGCAAGGAACGAATATCGCAGAATATGCTAGGACGAATAGAGGAATTGACGAGAAGTCACCTATCTTCCTGAAGAACGGTTATATTATCGTAAACTTCAATCTGGAATCCATTCAGGAAGGAAAGGTTAATGCTCCGCATTTGCAGTATATCCATGCTCCTTTAATGAATCAGTGGAAGATGGAAGGATATCAAAACAGAGTCTTCGATGCATACGGTCAAGCCTTTAGCTTACTGGATGGAGATGTTGTGTTCTATCATGCCGATCAATCGAGCCGGGATGATTTCAGTCCACAGGTTCCACATTAATAACAACAGGAGAAGACCCGGCTTCGGGTCTTTTTTTCATTACATCATTAATCGCCCGCCTCCGGCTGTTCCCGATTGACTTCAATCCTAACATTGGGAGGCGGCCAAAATGGAATAGCGGATGCTATTTTTGCATTGACTCCCAAAATCTTAGTATCAGTGAGCCTTCAAATTATGCTAATATATCATATTAGATGGATTGAGCTTTAGAGATTTCAGCAAGCTTGAAAAGTTTGCATACATCTCTAATCTTCAATGAATATTCGATTAAATATCAGAGACTAAAGGCGAATGCCATACAAGATAGGAGTAACTGCATTATATGAGTTTATTGACTGTAGAAAATGTCAGCCACAATTTTGGAGATCGCACATTATTTAAAAACGTTTCTTTCCGCTTACTGGCGGGCGAGCATGTGGGATTGGTCGGTGCGAACGGCGTAGGTAAATCAACGCTGATGAATATTTTGACAGGACAGCTGCTGAAGGACAGCGGCAAAGTAGAGTGGACACCGAAAGTCCGCTACGGATACCTGGATCAGCATACCAAGCTGACACCGGGCAAAACCATTCGTGACGTATTGAAGGATGCCTTCCTGCCTTTACTTGAACTGGAAAAAGAAATGATGGTCATTACCGAGAAAATGGCGGATGCCTCTCCAGAGGAATTAGAGCTGCTGCTTGAAGAAATGGGCGAGATTCAAGAGCAGCTGGATATTGGTGATTTTTATTTGATTGATGTCAAAGTAGAAGAGATGGCGAATGGGCTTGGCCTGAATGCGATAGGACTTGACCGGGATGTATCAGCCCTAAGTGGTGGACAGCGGACGAAGGTGCTACTAGCCAAGCTGCTTCTTGAGAAGCCTAACGTTCTTCTCCTGGACGAGCCTACGAACTATTTGGATGTTGAGCATATTGAATGGCTGACTCGTTATTTGAAGGACTATCCATATGCCTTCATGCTGATCTCACATGATACAGAGTTTATGAATCAGGTCGTGAATGTCATTTATCATCTTGAATTTGCGAAGCTGACCCGTTATTCGGCGAACTATAACAAGTTCCTTGAGATGGCTGATATCAACAAGAATCAGCATATTGATGCTTACGAGAAGCAGCAGGAATATATTAAGAAGCAGGAAGATTTTATTCAGCGAAATAAGGCTCGATATTCAACCTCAGGACGGGCGAAGAGCCGTGAGAAGCAGCTGGATCGTATTGAACGCATTGATCGTCCTGAAGAAGCGGCCAAGCCGGTGTTTGGTTTCAAGGATGCCCGCGCAAGCGGCAAGACCGTATTTGAAGGCATCGATTTTGAGATTGGGTATGACTACCCACTGCTTCCCAAAATGACCATGACGATTGAGCGGGGAGATAAGATTGCCATTGTCGGATGTAACGGAGTTGGTAAATCCACGCTTCTCAAGACAATTCTCGGAAAAATTCCTGCGCTGAGCGGGAAGACTTATCTGGGGGATTTCCTATTCCCGGCTTATTTCGAACAAGAAGTACGTCCTGGCAAAATTACACCAATTGATGATGTATGGAATGAATTCTCTCATTTGAATCAGCATGAAGTACGTGCGCATCTTGCGCGCTGTGGTCTTAAGAATGAACATATTACAAGACCGCTGAACATGCTGAGCGGGGGAGAACAGGCCAAGGTACGTCTATGTAAGCTCATGATGCGCGAGACGAATTGGATTCTATTCGATGAGCCGACCAATCACTTGGATGTGGTAGCCAAGGAAGAGCTGAAGCGTGCACTCAAAGAATTCAAAGGCACGGTATTGCTCGTTTCCCACGAACCGGATTTTTATGAGGATTGGGTAACCAAGACCTGGAATGTAGAAGAATGGTCAACTAAAGTTTAAAATCCTAGTCAAGTTAAGACTTTCCAAATCCTTGCTTATGTGTTAACATATTCAACGTAATTCTACAACTGTATAGTAATTTCACTAGGGGGGCTGCACGTGAGCGGCTGAGATGGAATGAATCGATTCCGGACTCTTTGTACCTGATCTGGGTTATACCAGCGTAGGGAAGTGGGAACTGATAGGATGCTAGAGCGCAGGCTTCATGATTCATCGATAGTGATACGCTCTGTAGATTTCATGTATCAGTCTTTGTTGCATTTTATCAATGTAAACTTAACCACTTCCATTAGGAAGTGGTTTTTTTGTTGCTGCGATGGCTTGCGGGACATGCGGGGATTTACCCACAGGCTTGTTTTCTCAATAAGGAGGTGATCTATCATATTGAAGCCCGAATTTGAACTAGAACTACATGTGATCTCTCCCTCCTCATCCCCATCTGACTGGATTCCCATATTCTCTACCCTATGGCCTTATACGACGGCTGTACATATCCGGGATAAAATCAGCAACGTGAAGGAAATCGAACAGTTCATAAATACCCTGATCCTTCATCACATTCCAGTGAGTAAGATAGGGCTTAATCGTCAAGAGGATCTGGTATACGAGTATGAGCCAGCCATTCTCCAAATCGGGATGAAGGAGCTTTATCAGATCGAGTCTCTCAAGAGCTCTATGACAAGACGTGGGATCACAAAGACACGTATTGGCGTATCTGTCCATTCCCTCCAGGAGGCAAAGCAGGCTGAGCACCTGGGAGCTGATTTTTTATTGTACGGTCATATTTATCCTTCCTCTAGTAAGCCGGGTGCTGCTCCGAGAGGAGTCGTCTCATTACAGCGGGTTTGTATGGAGGTGCATATTCCGGTTATTGCGATAGGAGGAATTAAGCCGACAGATATTGATGAACTCGTTAATGCAGGAGCATCAGGTATCGCTGTGATATCCGGAGTGATGAATGCAGCAGATCCGCTTGGTGCAGTGCAAGAATATCATCAAGCACTTTGTCGTTATGGAACGATCAAGTAAGGAGGAAGACGGATATGCAAGATTACGAGCAAAACGTGGATACCGCTCGCAGGTCAGAGTTTATCGTGGTTGGCGGAGGGATTATCGGTTCAGCCATTGCTTATTTCTTGGCAAGGGATGGTAAGGATGTTCTGCTGTTGGAGGGAGAGGGGATGGCATCGGGAGCTTCAGGAGCTGCTGCAGGTATGCTGGCGCCGCATTTAGAATCATTCGCAGTTCCTGCGCTAAAAAATTTGGCTGAACGCAGTCTTAAGCTAATCAAACCTTTAATTGATGATTTATCCGCTCTAACTCCTATCGATGTCGCATTGAATAGTGCTGGTTTTGTCTCACCGTTTATGAATGATTCTATGGAATCCATGAAAACGGATTATCAAGAGTACTGGAATCCACTCAAGCTTAGAAGGGAGATTCCCGCGATCTGTGACCAAGCAGAAGGCGCTTATTATTATCCTGATCAGCTTCAGCTGCTGCCTGCCCAATTGAATAGAGCTCTGATTGATGGAGCTAGGGTCAAAGGTGCACGTTATCTGGAGCAACAGCCCGTGGTTTCACTTAATATTCGGAATGGAAACGTTTGTGGTGTCGAAACATCAACAGGAAGCTACGCTTGTGACAACATCATTATCGCATCAGGACTCGGACTGGGTATCAGAGGGGGGCTGTCCAGCCTGGGGATCGATCTTCCTACAGTAGCTGTCAAAGGTGAAATTGTAGCCGTTTACTCACCTGAGATCAGATTGGATTATACCATTTATACACATGATGTTTATCTTGTACCTAAGCCAGGAGGGGAGATATGGATTGGGGCGACGAGCCTCCCTTTTCATAACGATAAGACGGTATCAGTAAAAGGAATACTTCAACTGCTCCAGAAGGGAAGCAAATGGATTCCGCAGCTTGAACACGCTGCTTATGCTCGTTGCTGGGCAGGACTCAGACCACAAACGATCGATGGATTGCCTTATATCGGCCAGTACAAAGGGATTACAGGATTATATATTGCGGCAGGGCATTATCGTAATGGAATTCTTCTAAGTGCAGTAACAGGAGAAATGATCAGCAGACTTGTCGCAGGTGAGAGTGAAGAAGAACTCGGAATAACCGAATTCTCACCTATGCGAAGCTTGGAGAAAGGCAGGTTGGTTCATTGAAGCTAGTCATTAACGGACAATATAAGCCAATTGACGATTCTATTATCTCGGTTAGCGATTTAATAGATTCTCTTGAGTTAGGTGTCAAAACGGTGGTGGTTGAGTGGAATGATCAAATATTAACAAAAGATTTGCATTCCACAACGAAGCTTACAGACGGAGACAAGATCGAGATCGTTCATTTTGTGGGAGGCGGTTAATGATGCTTAATATTGGAAATTATAGCTTTGGTTCACGGCTGTTATTAGGTACAGGTAAATTTGATGATCTGCATGTTCAGCGTAAAGCAGTTGAGATCTCCGAGACGGAAGTGCTTACTTTTGCAGTACGCAGACTGAATCTTGAGAAGAAGGATGAACCGCATTTTCTGGATCAGCTCGACTTATCCAAGTATACATTATTGCCGAATACGGCTGGAGCAAGAACGGCGGAGGAAGCTGTGAAAATAGCCAGACTAGCAAAAGCCTCTGGACTATGTGATATGATTAAGGTAGAAGTGATCGGGGATCAGACAACACTACTTCCAGACCCGCTGGAAACATATACAGCCTGCGAAACACTGCTTGCAGAAGGGTTTATTGTACTGCCATATATTTCGGACGATGTAATGCTTGCAAAGAAATTGCAGCAGCTGGGTGTTCACGCGATTATGCCGGGAGCATCCCCAATAGGTTCAGGACAAGGACTTAATAATCCGAGGGCACTGGAGCTGATCATTGAACAGGCGGCTGTTCCTGTTATCGTCGATGCAGGTATTCGTTCTCCTCGGGATGCATCCTATGCAATGGAGCTGGGGGCGGATGCCGTTCTACTGAACTCCGCAGTGTCTGGAGCAGGAGACCCTGTGAAAATGGCGGAAGCGATGAAATACGCGGTATGGGCCGGAAGGAAGGCCTACGAGTCTGGAATGATCCCGGTCAAACGCTACGCATCGGCAAGCAGTCCGATGGAAGGGATGATTCATACGTGAATAGACAGGATTTGAGCACAAATGCGTTAACCATACCTGATCGATACTCGAGACAGGAGCTGTTCGCGCCATTTGGCAAAGAAGGACAGCAGAAGCTGAAAAACAGCCATGTGGTCGTTGTTGGAGCAGGGGCACTTGGAACGGGAATTGCGGAAACGCTGGTTCGTTCGGGCGTAGGTCGTATAACGATCGCTGACCGTGACTATGTTGAATGGAGCAATCTCCAGAGACAGCAGTTGTTCAGTGAAGCAGATGCAATGTCCCGTCTTCCTAAAGCGATTGCTGCCGAGAACCGGCTTCGGCTTATTAATTCGGAAGTGCATATTAATGCTTATGTTCTGGATGTAGGCGCAGAGGAATTAGAAGAATTGATTACAGGCTCGGATCTGATCATGGATGCCACCGATAATTTCGATACCCGTCTGATCATTAATGATATCGCCCAAAAGCACAGTACGCCTTGGATATATGGGGGGTGTGTCGGCAGCTACGGTATTACATATACCATTTTACCTGGGAGAACCCCTTGCCTGAATTGTCTGCTGGGTGAGGTCCCGCTTGGTGGAGACACATGCGATACGGCAGGAATTCTTCCGCAGGCGGTCCAGATGGTCACTGCGAATCAGACAGCTGAGGCGTTCAAGCTCCTTACCGGAAACGATGAGGCGCTGAGAAGAAAGCTTCTTTCTTTTGACATGTGGCGCAATGAATATACTACGATTGGTGTTGATCTGGCGAAAAATCCGAGCTGCCTCTCCTGCGGGCATGAGAGAACATATCCTTATCTAAGTGCAGCAAATACCGATCGAACCGATGTGTTGTGTGGGAGGGATACGGTACAGATCAGGCCTGCACGCAGAAGAGAGCTTAACCTGCAAGAAACAGCCGATCGTTTGCGCGGTCTTGATCAAGGCAAGGTTGATGTGAATCCTTTTCTTGTCTCTTTTCAGCTAAAAGAAAAGGTTCGACTGGTCATTTTCAAGGATGGAAGAGCGCTGGTTCATGGAACGAAGGATGTAGCGGAAGCACGAACGATTTATCATCGATATTTTGGCTGACTCAATATAGCTGTAAAACAAAACAAAAATCCATTCCGAATCGAATGGATTTTTGTTGTTAGATTTAATCCTTGCTCTGAATGACAAGCAGAATGCCTTCCTTAATGCGAATCGTTCCTTTTGAGTTCACAATTTGATTGCTGATCCCTAGTGAATCCCCGATGGACAATACTGCGCCCGACAGAGGGTACATAAAGCCATCCAGATCAATACCGCGAACCTCAGTCGTTAAAGGGATTAGAGATATGTAGTCATATTCGCTTTTATGTATAGTAAGACAAGAATCCATTGCAGTAATCAGGTTGTTACGGTTTATGATACTGCAGCGTACACCTTGCTTGAGGGTCTTGGATAAGATCTGTATATTCGCCAGCGTATGATCGAGTCTCGAGCCTGTTGCGCCAAAAATAACAATTTCGGCTGGATGAAATGAGTAGGCATATTTTAGAGCAAGCTCTGTGTCAGACAGGTCCTTGTCAATGGGATCACACCTGACGACTTGGTGACTGTATTCTTCAATGCGTCTATATTGCTCCTCCGATACAGAATCAAAATCTCCAACCGCAATCGTAGGCTTGAGCTGCTGATTGACTAAGTACCAAGCGCCGTAATCGGCACCAATTAAGATGTCGTCTGCATTCAGCTTCTCAATATATTCCTCATGAAGCTCCCCGCCTGTAAAGATGGCAACTCGTGTGTTCAGCATTTGGTCACTTCCTTGCTACTTGTTATTCTTTTGAGTATAGTCCACAAATAAAGGTTGCACAAATGGATCGCCCTTGACTACAATGATACAAGTATTGAATATGACTTAATGAGTGAGGTATAGATCGTAAGTGGAAATGAATGTGTTTGAGATCTTTAGTATTATAGGCACAATTGCTTTTGCCATGTCCGGGGCGTTCGTTGCGATGGAAGAGGATTATGATATATTAGGCGTCGTCGTTCTCGGTATGGTTACGGCATTTGGCGGCGGAGTCATACGAAATATATTGATTGGTGTCCCCGTTACTACCTTGTGGAGTCAAGGCACGTTTATTATGCTTGCATTGTTCTCGATAGCAATCGCATTTATTCTGCCAAACTCATGGATCGGGCATTGGAAGAAGACAGAAATGTTCTTTGACGCGATAGGCTTATCGGCATTTGCCATTCAAGGCGGACTCTATGCTGCGGATATGAATCATCCGATCAGTGCGGTGATTGTTGCAGCAGTGTTAACAGGGATTGGCGGCGGAATTATTAGAGATCTGCTGGCTGGACGCAAGCCGCTGGTGCTCAGAGATGAAATTTATGCAGTGTGGGCTATTCTTGCCGGCTTGATGATTGGACTTCATATTGCGGAAGATACAGTAAGTTTACTCATTTTGTTTAGTTTGGTTGTCTTCTTCCGTATGCTATCTGTCCACTATCGATGGAGGCTGCCGAAGCGTACGCTGCAGACGGTTGAGAATGAAGCTCCGGTTACACCAAGCAAGCAGCACACTATGAATAAATAATATATTTGTTGATATAGCGTGGAAGAAGGGAAGAGTGCAAGAAATGATTCGTGTATTATTCGTATGCTTAGGCAATATTTGCAGATCTCCGATGGCCGAGGCTATTTTTCGCCACAAAGTAAAAGAGAGAAATTTAGAGAAACACATTCTCGTTGATTCTGCTGGAACAGGGGACTGGCATATTGGAAAGCCTCCTCATGAAGGGACACAAAAGATTTTAAATCTGCATTCGGTTAGTTTTGAAGGGATGACCGCAAGACAGGTTACAAACAGCGACTTCGGTTCCTTCGATTATATCGTGTGCATGGATAACTCGAATGAGCGAAATGTCCGTAAATTACCCGGTGCAGAACAAGCAAATATATTAAAATTCATGGATTTCCTTCCTGATGAGACACATAGAGAGGTGCCGGATCCATACTACACAGGGAATTTTGATGAAGTGCATAGACTGATTGATTTGGGGAGCGACGTGCTGCTGGATAGAATTACGACAGAGAAGTTGAAATAAAAACAGGCCGGCTCAAGGCAGAGCCGGTTTTTTTGTGTCAACAATTGGTGTATGATAGAACCTGGAATGTAAACGTTAACAAAGATTATGGGCAAATCGGGGAGGAAGAAGAGTTTCTCCTGAGCCGGATCTGTTTTTAGAACAGCTGTTGTGAACTACCTCATCCCCACACCCGTAGTGAATGTATTATTGTTTATCGAGGAAGTATTCGAGCGCGTCGGGCAGCTCATTTTGCCAGAAGCCCCACTGATGGCGGCCGTCTTTTTCTGTATACTTCACTTTTGCACCACGCTCTTCTAACAACTCACGAGTATCCTGATTCATTTCTACGAAGTTGAAGATGCCATGATCCGTCTCGAAGCGGTCTTCTTGCAGTCCCACGATCATCCAGATGCTGAGCCATGACAGATCGGTGGACTGTGCATACAGCTCTTGGGATTCGGGGTAAAAGGCACCGGACAAGCTGATAACCTTGCTGAACATTTCTGAATACATAAGCGCAATGTGAAGCGAAACACTGCCGCCGAGAGAGTCCCCGGCAAGAATTCTTTCCTCTTTTGTACGCCGAACCGGATATTTTTGCTCGATATAGGGAATGATTTCTTTCGCAAAGGCAGAAGTGTAAGCCTCAAATTGTTCTCCAAAAGGGGCATACTCCTGAGTACGAGTTTTTATGTCAACTTCAACGCCGACAATGATAAAAGGCTCTACACCTTCATCTAAGATCAAACGATTGGCGGTAGTAGCTATACGGCCGAAGTTGAAAAACTCCTCACCGTCCTGACAGTAGACGACAGGATAGCTTAATACTTCATTGTAGCCCGGCGGGAGGTAGATCCGGAGATTTCTTTTTGCGTTTAAAAACCGGCTTTCAATTTCATCCTTCAGGATGGTTCGTTTCAAATAGCGAGAATCCGTCATAAATCGTCACCTTTCTTCGTCTATGTTTTGCATTCGTTTTAACAATAAGATAAGATTAACCCTAGTTGCTCGGCTAGTACAAGCAACAGGTTTTTTCCACAACTGTTATACTAATATAAAACAACTGTTATACATACAAACAAAAGAAAAACTTGAAAAAATCAACGTTTATCTTTGACGTATGTGACAAAACAGGTGTATAATAATTCTATAACAGCGGAACTTGATATTCAAATTTTTTGTTGAGGTGAAGAAAAAAATGAGCAAGGTTCCTTATGAAGTTTATACAGAGGATGTAGAGGCTCTCTCCGTATTGTCTCCTGACGGTGAAATCGTTAACAAAGACAAAATGCCTGAGCTGTCCGATGATCAATTGAAAGAAATTATGTACCGTATGGTATTTACACGTACTTGGGACGACCGCGCAGTTAACCTGGGCCGCCAAGGGCGTCTTGGATTCTACGCTCCAGTATCCGGTCAAGAAGCTTCCATGATCGGCAGTGAGTTTGCCATTGAGAAAGAAGATTACGTAGTACCTGGCTACCGCGACATTCCGCAGCTTGTATGGCACGGTCTTCCGCTGTATCAAGCCTTCTTGTACTCCCGTGGACATCAACATGGTGGTCAAATTCCTGACGGCGTAAACGTTATGATGCCGCAAATCATCATCGGTGCTCAAATTTTGCATGCGATGGGTATTGCTATGGGCTTTAAACTGAAAAACCAAAAGAACGTTGCGATCACTTACACGGGTGACGGCGGTTCTTCTGAAGGTGACTTCTACGAAGGTCTGAACTATGCAGGTCGTTTCAAGCTGCCGGTTATTTTCTTCGTACAAAACAATGGCTATGCCATCACAACACCTTTCTCCAAACAAACTGCAGCTCTGTCTATTGCACATAAAGCAGTAGCAGCTGGTATCAAAGGCATCAAAGTTGACGGAATGGACGTATTCGCAGTAATCACCGCTGTTAGAGAAGCTGCTGAACGTGCTCGCAATGGAGAAGGCGCTACTTTGATTGAAGCAGTGACTTACCGCTACCGTCCGCATTCCCTGTCTGACGATGCTTCCAAATATCGTACAAAAGACGAAGAAGGCGAGTGGAACGAAAAAGATCCAATCAATCGTCTTGCTAAGTACCTGGAGAAAAAAGGTCTCTGGACTGAAGAAGATACAGCTCGCGTGAAAGATGAAGCGAAAGCGAAAGTGAACGATGAAATCAAACGCGCTGAGAAAACAGAAAAAATGACAATCCCTGGCTTGATTGACAGCATGTTCGAGCATACTCCAAAACATCTGGAAGAGCAAAAAGCTGATTTTCAATAAAACTTTGGTGTAAGTAATCGTTCCGCTGACCCGGAACTCATATAGGCACGAACTGTTAAATGTTTAAGGAGGATATGAAGCAATGGCACAAATGAACATGAAAGAAGCAATCCGCGACGCCATGCGCGTCGAGCTTAAACGCGATCCGAATGTCTTGATTTTCGGTGAAGACGTGGGTAATGTCGGCGGTGTATTCCGTGCGACGGAAGGTTTGCAAAAAGAATTCGGCGAAGAGCGCGTATTTGATACACCACTTGCAGAGTCCGCTATCGGTGGTCTGGCAGTAGGTCTTGGTGTGACGGGCTTCCGTCCAGTTGCAGAGATCCAATTCGTAGGTTTTATTTTTGAAGCACTTGACCAAATGGCGGTTCAAGCTGCACGTATGCGTTACCGCTCCGGCGGCCGCTACAACTCCCCGATCGTGTTCCGTACACCTTTCGGCGGCGGCGTAAAAGCAGCTGAGCTTCACACAGACTCCCTCGAGGGTTTGCTCACGCAAACACCGGGTATTAAAGTAGTAGTTCCTTCTAACCCTTATGATGCAAAAGGTCTTCTGATTGCGTCTATCCGTGATAACGATCCAGTATTCTTCATGGAGCACTTGAACCTGTACCATGCTTTCCGTGCAGAAGTTCCAGAAGAAGATTACACAGTAGAGCTTGGTAAAGCGAACGTGGTACGTGAAGGTTCTGACGTAACGATTATCGCTTACGGTATGATGGTTCACACTTCTGTTAAAGCAGCTGAAGAACTGGAAAAAACAAAAGGAATCAAGGCAGAAGTTATCGATCTTCGTACGATCAGCCCGATCGACATCGATACCATCCTTGAGTCCGTTAAGAAAACAAACCGTGCTATCGTGGTTCAAGAAGCTCAAAAGAGCTCAGGCGTAGCAGCTGAAGTCATTGCCCAAATCAATGAAAAAGCGATCCTGCACCTGGAAGCACCTGTACTTCGTGTGGCTGCTCCTGACACGGTTTATGCATTCGCTCAAATTGAGGACTCTTGGCTCCCAACTCCTAATCGCGTAATTGATGCGGTTAACAAAGTACTCGAATTCTAATAATTAGATGAACGAATGGACGAATCGTTCGTCCTAAACAGCATAAGGAGCTGAAGTATCAGCTCCTTATGTACAGTTCTTCTATGTAGTCATCTAAAGTAGGAGGTAATACAAGTGGCAAAATTTAATTACAAGTTCCCTGAGCTCGGTGAAGGTCTTCACGAAGGCGAGATCATCAAAATGCACATCAAACCAGGTGATAAAGTAACTGACGACGATATCATCATGGAAGTACAAAATGACAAGGCAGTCGTAGAAGTTCCTTGTCCAGTTAACGGTACAGTACAAGAAGTATTCGCTAAAGACGGCGACATCTTCACTGTAGGTGCTGTTGTGGCTGTAATTGATGCAGAAGGCGATATTCCTGAACAAGAGGAAGAAGAGCAAGCATCTCAAGAAGCTGACGCAGCTAAAGGCGGAGCTGATACAACTTCTTCTCCTGCAGCAAGCAGCCCAAGCGAAGCAAAAGAAGGCGGAGAGAAAGAAGTATCTTCTGCATCTGCAAAAGAAGTTCTGGCAACTCCAAGCGTTCGCAAATTTGCTCGTGAGCAAGGCGTTAACATCGCTGAAGTTACAGGTACTGGCAACAACGGTAAAGTAACGAAAGAAGATGTTGAAGCATTCAAAAATGGCGGCGGTCAAGCAGCTTCTGCACCAGCAGCATCTGCAGCTGAAGAAACGAAAGAAGCAGCTAGCGCACCGGCAGCAGCAGCGAATGCTCGTGCTGAAGAAGAGCGTGTACCATTCAAAGGTATCCGTAAAGCTATTTCCAATGCGATGGTTAAATCTGCATACACAGCACCACACGTTACAATCATGGACGAAGTGGATGTAACTGAGCTGGTTGCTTTCCGTACTCGCATGAAGCCAATCGCTGAGAAAAAAGGTACAAAAGTAACTTACTTGCCATTCATCGTCAAAGCACTTATTGCAGCTACTCGTGAGTTCCCTGTAATGAACGCAATGATCGACGAGCAAGCTAACGAAATTGTTTACAAAAAATACTACAACATCGGTATCGCTACAGATACAGACAACGGTCTGATCGTACCTGTTATCCATGACGCAGATCGTAAGAGCATCTGGATGATCGCGGACAGCATCCGTGATCTTGCTTCCCGCGGCCGTGATGGCAAACTGTCCCCTAACGAAATGAAGGGCAGCACAATTTCCATCACGAACATTGGTTCCGCAGGCGGTATGTTCTTCACTCCGATCATCAACTTCCCTGAAGTTGCAATCCTCGGAACTGGACGTATCAGTGAAAAAGCGGTAGTTAAAGACGGTCAAGTGGTAGCAGCTCCTGTTATGGCTCTGTCCCTAAGCTTCGACCACCGTATTATCGATGGTGCAACAGCTCAAAACTTTATGAACTACATTAAATCCCTGCTCGCTAATCCCGAGCTGCTGGTAATGGAGGTATAAAAACATGGTAGTAGGAGACGCTTCTCTCGATATTGATACTCTAGTCATTGGTGCTGGCCCTGGTGGTTATGTTGCTGCAATTCGTGCGGCACAGCTTGGACAAAAAGTGCTTATCGTTGACAAATCCGAGCTTGGCGGTGTGTGTCTGAACCGCGGTTGTATTCCTTCCAAAGCTTTGATCTCTGCAGCACATGCATTTGAGAATGCAAAACACGCGGATCAATTCGGTGTAACTGCTGAGAATGTAACAGTGGACTTTGCAAAAACTCAAGAATTCAAAAACGGCGTTGTTAAAAAGATGACTGGCGGCGTAAGCTCCCTTCTTAAAGGCAACAAAGTTGAAATATTCAACGGTGAGTGCATGTTCATTAACGAAAACGAAGCGCGTGTATTCAATGATCATGAATCTCCGCGTTACCGTTTCAAAAATGCAATCATTGCAACAGGTTCCCGTCCAATCGAACTGAAGCCATTCCCGTTTGGCGGACGCATTCTGTCCTCAACAGAAGCTCTGAACCTGCAAGAAGTACCTGGAAGCATGATCGTTATCGGCGGCGGCTACATTGGTGCTGAGCTGGGTCAAATGTACTCCAAATTCGGAACGAAAGTAACTATCATCGAAGGTATGGATACAGTGCTTCCTGGATTTGACAAAGACATGACTACGCTTGTTGCGAAGAACATGAAGAAAACAGGCATCGAAATCGTAACGAATGCAAAAGCAGAAAGTGCTGAGCAAACGGATAAAGATGTTACTGTTAAATACAGCGTAAACGGCGAAAGCAAAGAAATTACAGCTGACTACCTGCTCGTAACTGTAGGACGTCGTCCTAATACAGATGGTGAGCTTGGTCTGGATCTGATCGGTGTTGAAACAGACGAGCGCGGCTTCGTTAAAGTTGACAACCAAGGTCGTACTAACCATAAGCACATCTTCGCAATCGGCGACATCGTTGCAGGTCTTGCACTTGCACACAAAGCTTCTTACGAAGGTAAAGTAGCAGCAGAAGTTATCGCAGGAATGCCGTCTGTTGTTGATTATAAAGTAATGCCAGCAGTTGTGTTCACGGATCCTGAGTGCTCCAGCGTGGGTTACACGGAAAAAGAAGCAAAAGAGAAAGGATACAAAGTTAAATCCGGTAAATTCTCTTATGCAGGTAACGGTCGTGCCGTTTCCCTTGGACATCCTGAAGGCTTCGTGAAGCTGGTTGCTGACGAAGAAACAGGTCTTGTACTGGGCGGACAAATCGTTGGTCTGGAAGCTTCAAACCTGATTGCTGAAATCGGTCTTGCGATTGAGATGGGTGCTACGCTTGAGGATATTTCCTTGACGATTCACGCGCATCCAACACTTGGTGAAATCGTAATGGAAGCATCTGAAGTGGTACTGGGTCATCCAATCCACACAATGGTACGTTAATTAGTCACACTAAAGTTTCATTCATTAAACAGCATGCATTGATTTGGAGGCAAGAGAGCCATTCGTTCTCTTTGCCTCTTTTTTTCTGCTGACTGACCATGTTCCACATGGTAAACTGTTAAAATAGTGAATCCAATTCATAATACCTTTAGCTGCTTTATGAAATAGATTCTAGTGTTTTTACTATGATATAAATGACATCACATATTGAACTTCTATACTTATGGAATGGTTACTCAGAAAGGGGCAAGGTTTGTTGTGAAGGACTATCAAGAGCTGCTTAGAGATATTTTAGAGCATGGAGTTAAAAAAGAAGATCGCACCGGAACCGGCACGATCTCTGTCTTTGGACGTCAACTTCGGTTTGACCTGTCGAAGGGATTTCCGCTTGTTACCACCAAGCGTATACATCTTAAATCCGTCATCCATGAGCTGCTATGGTTTATTAGTGGGGATACGAATATCCGGTATCTCAAAGAAAACGGAGTTCGGATCTGGGATGAATGGGCCGATGAGAATGGAGATTTAGGACCTGTATATGGCTCACAATGGAGAGCCTGGGAGACTCCAGATGGGAAGTTTATTGACCAGATTGCGAATGTCATTGATTCAATTAAAAACAATCCGGATTCCAGAAGACATATTGTCAGTGCCTGGAACGTAGCCGAGATTGAGCATATGAAGCTGCCACCGTGCCATTTTGTGTTTCAATTCTATGTAGCCGGAGGCAAGCTGTCCTGTATGTTAACGATGCGTTCGGTTGATACCTTCCTGGGACTTCCATTTAATATTGCAAGCTATGCACTTCTGACACATATGGTCGCACAGCAATGTGACCTCGAAGTCGGCGATTTTGTATGGTCTGGTGGAGATGTTCATATTTATCTGAACCACCTGGAGCAAGTGAACACTCAGCTGGCGCGTGAGCCGTACCCATTGCCAACGCTTGTTATTAAACGCAAGCCGGATTCTATCTTCGACTATAAATATGAAGATTTTGAGTTTGAGAATTATGAGCATCATCCGGCCATTAAGGCACAGGTATCTGTCTGATTAGAATAGGAGGTGTACCATGGGAATTACGATGATATGGGCGATGAGCGCTAACGGTGTAATTGGCAGGGACAATGGCATGCCTTGGCGGCTTCCGAAGGATATGGATTTTTTCAAAGCACAGACCACTGGGCACACCATCATCATGGGCCGTAAAACCTGGGAATCCCTTAGGGGCAGAGCACTGCCTAATCGCCGAAATGTTGTGCTTACTCGTCAAGCGCTGGTGCTTCCGGGTGCAGAAGTGATTCATTCGGTTATGGAGGGTGTTGAGCTTGCGAAAGAAGAGGAATTGTTCGTCATTGGCGGTGCCAAGGTATATGAGGAGTTTCTACCTTATGCAGATCAGCTCATCGTCACCCGAATTCGTGAAACGATCGATGGAGACACCTACATGCCCGATATCAACTGGGATGAGTGGGATTTGATGGAAGAGATCCAAGGTGAGAAAGATGAGAAAAATCCATATGAGTTTTCGTTCCAATTTTATAGAAAAATCGTGTGAACAACTTAAGTGGTATGTTGGTACAAACACTTTTTGTGAAAACCCTGATAAATAAAATCGATCATAAGTTGACGCGATTTGTGATGAATAATACAAATTATTGTGCGCATAGTCCATTTAACATCAGGATTTGCGGGTGCTACTATAGTTGAAATATAGATTTAGGTGAGTTTCTGAATGTTGTTCTATGATAGGGATAATAGCTGTTTGTACATAAGGATTAAAAATTCGTTATTCCGATAAGTACAAATTATGCTTTTTTGTGATACAATAGTCAAAAACTCTACACGAACTGTCAACTATAGCGCTATTGTTCGGATTTTATAGGATAGCCCGTATCGTTGATGCAGATGAGAATGGATGGGGGAAATTGTAACATGTCTACACCTACAGGATTTATGGAGTATAAAAGACAGCTGCCGGCTGACAGACCTCCCGAAGAGCGGATTAAGGACTGGGAGGAATTCCACAAGCACATGTCAGAAGAAGAACTCCGTACTCAAGGTGCACGATGCATGGATTGCGGAACACCTTACTGTCACACCGGAATCGATATGATCGGGGGAACTTCAGGCTGCCCGGTGCACAACCTGATCCCTGAATGGAACAATCTTGTTTACCGTGGTCTCTGGAAGGAAGCGCTTGACCGTTTGCATAAGACGAACAATTTCCCTGAGTTTACGGGTCGAGTGTGCCCTGCCCCTTGCGAAGGTTCTTGTACGGTGGGCTTGATTGGTCAGCCTGTAACGATCAAGACGATAGAGGAAGCTATTATTGAAAAAGGATTTGAAGAAGGCTGGGTCGTTCCGAATCCGCCTGAAAAACGGACGGGCAAACGTGTAGCAGTCGTTGGATCAGGTCCTGCGGGACTTGCAGCAGCTGCACAGCTGAACAAAGCCGGGCATTTCGTGACGGTCTATGAGCGTGCTGATCGCGTCGGCGGACTGTTGACTTATGGTATTCCTAGCATGAAGCTGGATAAAGGTGTTGTAGAACGCCGTGTGAATCTGCTAAAAGCAGAAGGTATTACGTTCATTACGAATACGGAGATTGGTAAGGATATCTCTTCCCAGGAGCTTACGGAGCAGTATGATGCAGTTGTATTGTGCGGAGGAGCGACGAAGCCGCGGGAGTTCAATATTGAAGGAAGCGAGCTTAATGGTGTACATTATGCGATGGACTTCTTGAATGGAACGATCAAGAGCTACCTGGATTCCAATCTTGCCGACGGGAACTATATTTCTGCAGAAGGCAAGAAGGTCATCGTCATTGGCGGCGGCGATACGGGATCTGACTGCGTTGCCACTTCACTGCGTCATGGCGCCAAAAGCGTGACTCAATTCGGTACTCATGATAAGGCACCGCTTGAACGTGATCCGATTACGAATCCTTGGCCGCAATTCCCTAACGTGTACACGCTCGATTATGCTCAAGAAGAAGCAAAAGCCGTATTTGGCAACGATCCGCGTGAATTCTCCATCATGACAACCAAATTTGTCGGTGACGAGAAGGGTAACCTGAAGGAGCTGCATACCGTACAAATTCAGCGTATCGTCGATGAAACAGGCCGCAAAATCTACCAGCCGATCGAAGGCACGGAGCGCGTCTTTGAAGCGGATCTCGCTTTTATCGCCATTGGTTTTGATGGACCGGAGCAAACGATTCCTCAGCAGCTCGGACTGGAAACGACTCGGCGTTCGAATGTCAAAGCCCGCTATGGCAAATATACGACGAATGTGGATAAAGTATTTGCAGCAGGTGACATGAGACGTGGACAAAGCCTTGTCGTATGGGCGATTAACGAGGGACGCGAAGCCGCTCGTGAAGTGGATAAGTACCTGATGGGCTCCACTGTTCTTGTATAATTTATAACTTTGTAACAGAGATATTGCTATTATCTTTATCATCATATCAGCCCCTATCGAACCTTTCCCAGGTTCATAGGGGTTTTTGCTTCTTCCTTAACTTGATGTTCTCGTTTTATGAAAAGTTTGTCTTATTGTACTGCGTCGCTGTAGCGTAGGACATGGAATGGTCTTGAAGGAGCGAAGCGTGCGTTTTTGTTTGTTGATATTCACTGCTAATATTAATTAATAATATCAAGAAACAATTGGCGCCCGGAAGGACCATCCATGGACGAAGCGGTCATGCGAGCACCAGCAATCATGCTTGAAACTTACGAAACATCAAGTTTTCTGCTATAATGAGGTTACTTAGAAGCAAGGAGCTTCCGTCAAAATATGAGGGAAGCTCCTTTTTGGCTCGTACAGGGCTAAATTAGGGAGGAACGGACGGATGAAGACGCTCATAATCGCGGAAAAGCCCGACATGGGACGAACGATAGCAGCCGTGGTGGAACCGCGTGCCAAAAACAACCGAACGTATCTGGAGGGAGAAAGGTACATCATTACTTGGGCGATTGGCCATCTGCTGGGACTGGCTCAGCCGGAGGCATATGACTCCAAGTATAAGAGATGGAGTATAGATGATCTGCCCATCATACCGGATCGATTCAAGATTGTACCGAATCCGAAGACGAAGGATCAGCTCAAAACCATTGGGGAGCTCGCGCGAAGGGCGAATCTGATCATCAATGCGTGTGATGCAGGGCGTGAGGGTCAGTATATATTCGACCTCATTCAGCAGCAGCTTAAGCTGAACCAGCCTGTTAAGCGGCTATGGATTTCGGATTTGACCGCAGAGAGCATTAAACGCGGCTTCGACCAGCTGCATGACGCGTCGGATTTCTATCATTTGACGGAAGCGGCAAGAGCACGGAGCGAGGCAGATTGGTTGATTGGGATGAATGCATCTAGAGCCTTTACCACTAGACATAATGCTCTTCTGTCCGTCGGCAGAGTACAAACTCCTGTTCTTGCTCTTATTTATGACCGGGAGAAGGAAATTGAAGCATTTGACTCGCAGACTTACTACGAAGTCGCAGCCACCTTCAAGCAGGACAAGACGGAGTATCGAGGGGTATGGCAAGGAGATCGGTTGACATCGAGTGAGACAGCCCAGAATATAGCGGACAAGGTTAAGGGTAAGCCGGGTCGCATTGCCAAATACGATGTGAAGAATACGAAGGAATATCCGTTTAAGCTGTATGACCTGACACTATTGCAGCGAGAGGCCAACGCCAAGTTTGGTTTTCCTGCCAAAAAAACATTGGATATTGCTCAGGCACTGTATGAGAAGCACAAGATTATTTCTTACCCGCGGACGAATTCGAATTATGTGACCGAGCAAAATATTGATGGCATGCAGAAGACACTTCAGCTTCTAAAAAATGGGCCATATGCCGAGCTGGCGGGAGGAGCGAATCCTTCACTCGTGCACAAAGGTAATCGAAGCGTCTGCAATCCGCAGCGGGTCGAGGATCATCACGCGATTTTGCCAACACTTAAAAAAGCAGGCTCCTTAAGTAAGGATGAGAATCAGATTTATGATCTGATCGTGCGCCGTTTTCTATCCCATTTCTATCCTCCGGCAGAGTATAAGCAGCATACCGTGTTTACGGAAGTGGAAAAAGAGACCTTCAAAACGAATGTGAAGGAGCTGCTCTCCTTAGGCTGGAAGGTTGTTCTGCCACCCGAGGATACCGCTGCCAAGAAGCGCCGCAGTAAGAAAGACGGGGAAGATGAGGAGCAGGAGGAGCATACGTCTGAACCTTTCCATCTGAACAAAGAGCAGCCGGTCTCATGCAAGAAGAGCGAAATGAAGGAGAAGCAAACCCAGCCGCCTAAGAGCTACACAGAAGGAACTCTGCTGAAAGCGATGGAAAGTGCAGGGAAGCAGATTGAAAATGATGAGCTTCGAGATGCAATGAAGGATGCAGGTCTGGGAACACCAGCGACAAGAGCGGCGACTATTGAACGGCTTAAACAGGTTGGTTACATCCAGCTGACGGGCAAGAAGATGACGATTACGCAAAAAGGACGCACCGCTATAGAATTAATACGCAGTGCAGGAGTCGATCTGCTCGCTTCTCCCGAAATGACAGGACAATGGGAGCGCAGGCTGAATCAAATATCCAAGGGCGAGGCTGCACAGGACAAGTTCATGGACAATGTTAAACGGTTCACGATCTCCATTATTGAGAAGGTCCGTGTTCAGCAGCCTGCAGCAAAGGACGCTTTTGGTGATGAGGATATGAAGAAGAGAGGCAGAGGAAGCCGCAGCACTAAGGGCACCAAGCGAGGGACAAGCGTGTCAGCATCAGCTGGTTCGAGTACAATGTCTACGTCGAATACTTCCTCTACATCCAAAGGAAGTTCAGCTTCCCGAGTATCGACTACTCCAAATGCTCCTTCGGCAACCCGCACAACGACTACAGCCAAGACTTCTAGTAGGCGCACCGCACTCGGCAGCTGCCCGCGCCCGGGCTGCGGCGGGACGATCATTGAAGGCCGGAAAGGATATGGCTGCAGTCATTTCAAGCAAGGCTGCGGATTTGTCATATGGAAGGATTTTGCCGGCAAACAAATCTCAGAGAAGATGCTTGAGTCCTTACTATCCAAAGGCAAGACACAGCTGCTATCATTCAAGACAAGTACAGGAGCTGTCAATAAAGCCAGAGTGGTACTGGCAGACGCAGCATCTGGGAAGTTGACGCTAGAGCGTGAGTAGTAGCAGTTGATCCCGGATCAAACGAGTACCTAACCCACATTACAAAAAGAACTGTCTCACTCCCCAAACAGCAATCTTGAATGGGAGAGGACAGTTCTTTTTTAAATTACGCCTTAATTTTGCAGACCGGATAAGTATCCTTGAATTACATCAGGAACATCGACCAGCTTTTTGATCGTGTATAAGGAATAATTGTCCGGCTTGTTCAGCTGAATTACGTTATATTGCCATTCCACGTCCTGCTCGATGTAGATTGCATGGATTCCTGCAGTTATTGCAGGCTCAATATCCGTACGCAGCGAGTTACCAATCATCCAGGTGACGGAGCGGTCAAAATTCCCCTTCTGCATGATGGCTTCGAGTGCCTCGATATTTTTATGCTTCGTAATGTAGATTCGATCATCAAAGTACTCGCCAAGCTTCATTTGGTCGATTTTGCGCTGTTGGATCATACGCTCTCCACCTGTATACAGATGGAGCATATGACCCTGGTCACGGAGCAGCTCCAGCGTTTCTACCATGCCAGGATAAGCTTCAACCTCCTGTTCGTATACGCTCATACCAAGCGATTGGAGCTGGGCCTGTTCATCCTGGTCAATGGCTCTGTGAACTTTTTTGGAGAAAAATACGTATGTATCAATCAGGGATTGTGGAAAGTGCTGGGAGGCGAAGCCGAAAATTTTAACCCCGGACACATCGATCTCTATTTGCTTCGATCTCACTTCATCAATCGTAATGTTGTAATCGCAAAACCATTCCTGCATGAGTTCGTAAAACGCACCGAGCGTTAAATTGAAGTATTTGTTGCAGTGTATGAGTGTATCGTCAAGATCAAATATAATCTGCTGCGGTACGTAGGATTTCATTATTTTCACTCCTTGCTGTTCTAACGTTGTCATATTTGAATGTAAGCTTCCAGATACATGTTAAGCTCTGATAGTCCGTCGGTTCTAAGGCTATATTTTTCACTTTGGTCCTCACCTAAGTGGGTTTGCAGCAAGCCGGATACACGAAGAGCCATGAGATGGGGACGAAGAAATTCTTCGGACTGACCGAGCTCACTGGACATCTGTTTAATGGATTTAGGCTGATTGGATATATAACGAAGCAAGCGCAGTCTCTCAGGATCAGAAATGGCTTCGGTAAGTCTCAGCAAGCTGACAGGCGGTTCATCATCACGTTCTTCAGGCACATCAACCGGATACTGGATTAGCAGCATACCCTCATAGAAGCAATACATATTAATCGGCCTGTTATGAACGGTGGGAAACAATATAATTTTTTTTAACCCTGGTATGTCTTCCACGATAAGGCCTGCTGTTGCATAGTCAACCAGTCGGTCAGGACTCATCTTGGTCAATAGCAGTTCTTTCTCTGAGCTGTCTTCCTCTATTAGCTTCCGGTATTCAGGAAGGAGCGATTGATAATAATGCTTGTCCCATAGCTGAAGCAGGGGAATGTAATGATCACGAATGCGGGAAGCTTCTTCAATCGTCAGGCTTGGAAGCACGGAACGAACGATATGAAAGAGCTCCTCAATCGGTCTGTCAGACATTTCTTCAAGGAATGGCTGCACCTCGCTCGTCTGCTCTCGCAGCGCTGTCCATGCAAAAAGCACATCATAATCGCTGAAAGGCCATGCAGCGGCAGCTCTAATGGAATCCCGCACATCCAAGCTTAGTGTGCTGTCTATGTTCTCAATCCATTCTGGACCGAGATCAAGACTGCGAACCCATCTTCTCGTCACATAGACCATAAAGCTGTTCAGCAGCTCGTAAATGGGAGAAACGTCAACTTTCACCTGATAACTCATCTGTATAAACAGACCTCCTATCACAGGTATCAGCTTATCTTTTACAAAAAGTAAGCGTTCATTTCATTATCGCTTGTATTTGGGCGTATTGTCCACTATAATGTTGAATACTTTGTAACCCGTTTCCACTGTCTGAGGACTATAATAGAGGACAGTGACAGGTCGTCAGCGATGACGATTTTTCTTTTTGTTCAATTGAAAGGTAGGTTCGCATTGAAGAAGGGAATACACCAAGAAGGATCATCACGGCATTTTTTGATATTAATTGCAATCATTATTGTAGCAGGCTTAAGTCAAGGTTTATTATTACCCGTTCTTTCCATATTTATCGAGAAGATGGGCGTATCATCAAGTGTGAACGGCATGAATGCCGCAGTCATGTATGTCGGTTCTTTTGCCATGACTTTGGTTGCAGAACGAATTCTGGGTGCGGTCGGCTTTAAGAAATTGATTGTTGCCGGACTTATCGTCGTCATGATCCCGTTAATTTTATTTCCGATCATCCCGGACCTGAGGTTATGGTTTCTGCTTCGGTTTCTGGTCGGCATTGGAGACAGCGCATTACACTATGCAACACAGCTATGGGTTCTGCTGGTGACACCAACGGGCTCAAGAGGGAGAAATATATCTATCTACGGAATGTCATACGGTATTGGATTTAGTCTTGGGCCGTTAGGTATTAAATTGCTGGATACCAATCAAATGCTGCCGTTCGCCATATTGTTTCTGATCATGCTTGTTGTGCTGTTCTTTGCACTACGACTGCCGGATACACGTCCGGAGAAAATGAGTTCGACCGACCAGGTCAAAGGACGATACAGAAAAGGCTTCATTCTTGCGTGGTATGCACTCCTGCCCGCCTTTCTGTATGGTTATATGGAGTCGGGAATGAACAGTAACTTCCCAATATATGGGCTGCGGATTGGATTCACCGAGAATGATATTTCAACACTCCTGCCATTTGTAGGGATTGGCGGACTGCTGCTGCAGCTCCCGCTAGGTGCACTTAGTGACAAATACGGGCGTAAAAAGATACTGATGATCAGTGGAATATTAGGTGGTTTATTCTTTCTGATGATACCAGTGGTCGGCACTCATTTTTGGTATACCTTGATTCTTCTTACACTTGCCGGTGGACTGGTGGGTTCATTCTTCTCGCTGGGGCTCGCTTATGCGGCGGATATTCTTCCTAAGCAGCTGCTTCCATCTGCGAATGTCGTCGCTTCTTTTCAATTTAATATAGGAAGCATCCTAGGACCGAATCTAGGAGGTATCATGCTGGGCCTCGGTGCTCCGGGCGCTATGTTCTGGTTACTTGGCGGATGCTACTTGGTATTTGGAATAGCAGGCTTCTTTTTTCGATCGAAACAGGGATCAAATATAAAACGAATCTGAGGAATGTTTGTTCTCATATGGTAAATCGACTCTTTTTCCAATAAACTAAGAATATACAATCTACGGATAAGAGGAGTTTAAGCGTAAATGATCAGAGTAGAGAATCTAGCAAAAAGCGTAGGTCCGGACAAACTTCCGGTGCTTCGTGAGATAAGCTTTGACATGCAGCAAGGGGAATTTATCGGGATTGTGGGCGGCAGCGGCAGCGGCAAAAGCACGCTTCTTCGTTGTTTGGCCCTGAAGGAACAATGGGATAAAGGAAAATTTACGGTACATGGTACTGATATCTTTGGTGCTGGTTATGCTGGTAAAAAGCAGATTAAGCGCGAGTGGGCCTATTTAGAGCAGAACCCAGAGCTGTTCACGAATAAGACGGTGCTCAAGAATGTGCTTATTGGACGTTCTGGGCAAACGCCTTGGTGGAGAATGGTGACGGGAATGGTGCGTTCGGATGATTATATGGGAGCCATGGACATTATTGAGAGTGTTGGTTTGCTTGATAAAGCCCATATGAAGGCTGGACAGCTCAGCGGGGGAGAGCGGCAGCGTGTGGCGATCGCCAGAGCGCTCACTCATGGTGCCAAGGTTATCCTGGCAGATGAGCCTGTCATTGGACTCGATCCGAAGTCAGCAGACAGTGTGCTTGAGAATTTTAAAAAGCTGTGCTCGGAAGATAATGTTACCGTGATTGCCGTCCTGCCTATCGAGCTTGCGGAACGTCACGCGGCAAGGATATGGGGACTTTCCGAAGGAAGGATTGCCTTTGATATCCGGGGCCGGCGTCTGACCATGCACGAAAAAAACAAGATTTAACGAGTGGAAAGAGTGATCAGGTGTTAAATGCACAACATATAAAAAGGATATTTCATGCAGTGCTGCTGTTTGCCGTACTTATGCTGCTTACTGCCTGCGCGAACGGACTTGATTCTTTCAACGATCCCAAGTCGCTTATGAAAACGCCGCAGCTGACATCGGAGCGGGAGAATCTGCTCAGCGTTATTCAGGGGGAATTGCCTGAAGGCTCTACGATTACACAGCCAAGAGAGATGTCTAACAAGATTATTCAGAAGGATTTGAATAATGACGGAATAATGGAGGCTGTCGTCTTCTACGACACACCAGATGAAGAAGTAAAAATTCATGGGATGGTGCTAGAGAAGCGAGGGGTTACCTGGGTCAAGAAATTAACCTTTGATGGTCTTGGATCCGTCCTCAATTCCTTTCGGCTGCAGGACATCACAGGAGATGACGATCTGGAGATTATCGCCGGCTTCTCCAACAGTGTAGAGCAGAATGCTCAGAACTGGCTCGCATCCTATAGCTATAATGGCAGCACCCTTCAAAAAATACTGGAAATGCCGTACTCCAAGTATGTCATTGTAGATGAGTCCCGCAACCCGATGGACATGAATGGTGACGGAATTAATGATCTGACGATTATGAATATATTGCCGACAAGCGGTCAAGGGACCGTAACGGTCTATCAATATAAAGATGAAGTATTCGAACCGATTGACAAGCTGACAATCGAAACTCGCATGAGGGATTTCTACAACGTATCAGCGGGTAAAATTTCACCGAATCATACAGGTATTTTGCTTGATATTGGTCTAGATGCGTCAAATTCCTATACAGATGTTGTGTATATGGAGAACAACCAGCTTGTTGAGGCCTATAAAGGAATTGATATCACCTTCAAGCCACGAAAAATTATAAGTGAAGATATTAACAACGATGGAATTGTTGAATTTGGACTGCTGGAAATTCCGCCAGGATGGGAGATGTTCGTCGACAGCGAGAAGCTCTACTTCTATTCCTTCTATCAGTGGAACGGGAAGGATGACATGACCTTTGTCATGCAGCAGTACCGTGATGATCAGGATCGTTTTTATTTCAACCTTAAGCCTGAGCAGCACGGAAATGTTACACTGGATACGAAATCGGTCAAGGATAAATACCTTCGCTTCAAGCTGGTCGATACGGATGAGACCGTAGCAGAGATCAAATTCTTCTCACTTGATGAGTGGGAGAAAGTAAAAGTTGAATGGAAACAGATCGTCCGGTCGAGCAATCAGGTCATCGGATATCGTTTACCCAAACAGGCAGGTGTAACTGAATCGGATAATATCCCGCAAGAGATGGAACAGGAAGGAATGAGTGAATAAATGAGTAAAGTATTGATTATGGAAGACGAGGAATCGATCCGCAGTTTTATCGTGTTGAACTTGAAGCGAAACGGCTTTGAAGTGCTTGAAGCAGGAGACGGCATGGAGGCCATGAGAATTATCAACTCTGTAAATGATATCGATATTGCGCTTCTGGACGTCATGGTTCCTGGAATAGATGGCTTTGAAGTCTGCCGCAGAATTCGGGAAACAAACGAACGCATCGGGATCATCTTCTTGACAGCTAAGGTGCAGGAGCAAGATAAAGTCTATGCGTTATCCGTTGGAGCGGATGATCATGTCAGCAAGCCATTTAGTCCTACTGAGCTTATTGCACGGATTCAGTCATTGCTCCGGAGAGTGAACGTTCACCGTGAAACAGCTGCCAAGGTCACATTTGAATCAGGTCCGTTCTCATTAGATCTTATTTCTAAGCTGTTCAAAAGAAACGGTCAAGCAATTGAACTTACACCGACCGAATTTTCACTGGTGCAATTCTTCCTGGAGAAAGAAAATACACCGCTTAGTCGTGATGTGCTTCTAGATCATGTCTGGGGCAAAGAATATATGGGAGATCCCAAAATCGTGGACGTGAACATTCGGCGTCTGCGGCAAAAAATTGAAGACAACCCTTCAGAGCCGGAATACTTGCAAACGGTTTGGGGGCATGGCTACAAGTGGAAGGGTAGAGCTCAATGATGAAAGGCATACGCAGGCAAATAGTTCTGCAATATTTTATTCTCGTTCTGCTTGCGCTATTGCTGATCGAATCTATTTTCCTGGTTGCGATGCAGAAATATTATTATGACAGTATCTATAATTACATTGAATCCAATTCGAAAAATGTAATCCGATACTATAATTCTTCATTTATAGACAGCAGCAACGAAAGCTCGTTTATTTCCAATCTGATGTACTATCTCAAGCTGGACAATACCTCACTTGAGATATTGGATACAGAAGGAAATGTACTTGCCTTGTCCTCAGGCTTCGAGTCCGACCGGACAATTCAGACAAGTGACATACCTCAGGCACTGAAGGGAAGCACAGGGCGTTGGATCGGGAAAGACTCCGTAACGGGTGAGTCTGTAATGGCCGTGTCGACGAAGATCGACTACGGTAATGATAATGTGTACATCGCCCGTTACGTAACAAGCATGGAGCGTGTCAATGAAGCATTGATTGATATCCTTATCTGGTCCAGTCTGATTGTCGTTGGTGTCCTCGTGCTCGTCTTTACGATAAGTATCGGGCTTGCCAATTCCATTGTAAGGCCCATCAACATTATTACAGGAGTCTCCGCTGAAATGGCAAAGGGCCGGTTTGATGTTCGGATTGAAGGGGATTACAAATATGAGATTGGAGAGCTGGCCTCTACGCTGAATTATATGGCTCAAGAAATTGTGCGCAGTAACCAGGTCAAGGATGATTTTATCTCGTCGATCTCTCATGAGCTCAGGACGCCGCTTACCAGCATCAAAGGCTGGAACGAAACGCTTGAATCCGGAGGTTATGATCCTGATGAGACGCGGATGGGTCTAAAGATTATATCGAATGAAACGAATCGATTAATCGGGCTTGTAGAGGAACTGCTTGATTTCTCCAAACTGCAGCAAAACGAAATGAAAATGGTTAAAGGTCCGGTTAGTGTACGTGAAATCATGCAGGAAGTGATGCTGAATGTATGGGCCAAGGCAGAGCAGAAGCAAATCCAGCTGAAGATGGACGCTGAGGAAGAGGAATATCTTATTCTTGGCGATGGCAATCGTTTGAAGCAGGTATTTCTGAATGTCATTGACAATGCAATCAAGTTCTCGCACATGAATTCTTGGATCCACATTACACTTCAACGGGAAGATGAGTTCATCATCGTGTCGGTTCAGGATACGGGGATCGGCATCAGTGAAGAACACTTAGCAAGAGTAAAAGACCGCTTCTATCAAGTGGATCACCAGCATGGAGGTACGGGTCTTGGACTTGCTATCAGCCAGCAGCTCATCGAGCTTCATGGGGGCACCATGAACATGCAAAGTGAACTCGGCAACGGGACGACAGTAACGGTTCGTTTGCCTGCCTTGCAGGAAGAGTCTCATGAGGAGCAGGATCAGCAAGGAACCATTGAAGCATAAAATGGTTATTGAAGGGGAGAGAGATCGTGTTAGACAATCTGGAGCTCATTAAGCAAAGAGAAGAACAAGAGGGCATGCTTGTACTCGTTAAAGCCACCCCTGATGAAACGAATGATATTGTATTTCTATTGAAGGAAGCAGCGGAATGGATGGTCGCAAGCGAATTGAAGCATTGGACACCGGACATGTTTACACCGGAATCTGTCCGCTCCTATTTTGATGACCGTGAAGTATATGCCGCTTATCTGAACCAAGAACCAGTCGGTATGTTCACGCTGCAAGGCAGTGATCCATCGTATTGGGGCCCGCTTAATGATGATCAATACGGCTATCTGCATCGACTAACGGTTCGCCAAGCGTTCCGGAAACGTGGAATTAGTGAGTGGCTGCTTGAAGCGGCAGAAGAGATTGTCCTCTCCCAAGGTAAGAAGGCACTAAGGCTGGATTGTATTACGCACAGTCCTAAGCTGAACGCATTTTACCAAGGTCTTGGGTTCAAGCATCAAGGTGTAACGGATATGGGGGTCCGGGTCGTTAATTTGTACGAACGATAAGAACGTAAGTAAGCGCGGGTATTATAGAAAGTGAAAAGAGCACTCCTATAAGAGGGGTGCTCTTTTCATTTGAAAATGTTATTATGAGGATAAGCCTTCCGCACGAAGGCGGCCTGTTTTTTCATATACTTCTTTGAGCAGACGATTAGGCTGAGTACGTACCGCAGGCTTAGAAACGACGGTCTCATAAGGTCCAATGACCACGATTTCGTCCACTTTGCCTTTGATGACTGCGCCATCTCTTACGATGGCACCTTCGCCAATAATCGCGTGCTCGATTGTTACATTACGACCAATCTTCGCATTCGGCATCACTACACTGTCTTTAATGGAACTGGATTTACCAATCTCGACACCGTAGAAGATGACCGAACGGTCTGCATTTCCTTCAATGGCGCATGAATCATGAACCATACAAGTGTCGAAGCTGCTTGTTCTCGGTTTATGGGCACTTGGTTTGGTACGCCATTGGCGGGTAAACATCGGCCATGTTTGTTCAGTTTCCTTGTTTAAGGTTATTCCGTTCAAGAGGTCCATATGGGCATCCCACAGTGATTGAACGGTGCCAACATCTTTCCAGTACCCGTTGAAGTTGTATACATATAGCGGATCTTCGCTTGTAAGCATAGCGGGAATCAGGTCTTTACCAAAGTCATGCCCAGATTCCTGAATGGCTGCATCGCGAAGCAAATGCTCCTTCAAGTAGCTCCACTTAAATACATAAATACCCATTGAAGCTAGGTTACTCTCTGGTTTTGCTGGCTTCTCAACGAACTCGGTAACACGCATGTCTTCATCCGCACCCATCACACCAAAGCGATGCGCCTCATTCCATGGCACTTCAATAACAGCGATTGTAGCCTTAGCACCTTTGTTGGTGTGGTATTGAAGCAGCTCGCGATAATCCATTTGATAAATGTGATCTCCGGAGAGAATAAGTACGTCCTCTGGATCATGTTGGTCGATAAATTCCATATTTTTATATATAGCATCAGCAGTTCCGCAATATCCTTCTTCACAACCGATATTCCATGATGGAAGGAGTGATATGCCGTTTTCGCCTGATTGGTTCAGTCTCCAAGGCTCACCCTCACCAATATGCTGATGCAGTGATTCAGCCTCATATTGTGTTAATACTCCTACTGTATCGATTCCTGAATTTACACAGTTGCTGAGAGGAAAATCGATAATTCGATAATTTCCACCAAAGTGAACAGCAGGTTTAGCAATGCTCGATGTCAAAGGCGCAAGGCGCTTTCCTTCTCCTCCTGCGAGCAACATGGCGATGCAATCTTTCTTAGCCATTTCGTTTTCCCTCCCGAATGTTAATGTTGACGTTGAGATATTATTAAACGGCGACCTTCATCCGTGAAACAACATTTTCAGAAAACTTGAGAAATAAATAAAAAAATGTTTTTTGAGCTATTTTTGCTATTCAAATTGGTGAAAATGGGGTAATAATGTGTTTGAAATTCTAATTAAAAAAGCAGGTGATCTTTTGATCGAGAACAAATGGTTGGAACAATCCATCACTTCTGAAGATATTTATTATTTTCATGAAGGGACGTCTCATTTCAGTCATCACTTTCTGGGGGCACACCCCGTTGTGGAAGACGGAGTTAAGGGTTACCGATTTACGGTATGGGCTCCCAACGCGATAAAAGTGGGTCTTGCTCACGATCGGAACGGTTATCATGGCCTTGACGAGTCTGATCTCTTATATAAGATACCCGATTCGGGGCTTTGGACTCGTTTTTTTCCTGAAATAAAAGAAGGAATTTTTTACAAATATCATATTATTTCTCCCCAAGGTGAATCCTTGCTCCGTGCAGATCCCTATGCCTTCCATGCAGAAGTAAGACCGGCAACGGCATCGATAACAGCGGATATCGAAGGATATGTATGGCATGATGCGGCTTGGCGTCGCAAACAGAAGGAGCCTTATAATAAACCGCTCCATATATATGAAATGCATTTTGGAACATGGAAGCAAAAGGATGACATGAGCTTTTATACATACCGTGAAATGGCGGAGCTGCTCATTCCTTATCTTCATGAAATGTCCTATACTCATGTCGAGTTCATGCCGCTGAGTGAACATCCTTACGATCTGTCCTGGGGATATCAGAATACAGGTTATTTTGCCCCAACCAGCAGGTATGGTACTCCTAAAGATTTGATGTTTCTGATTGATCAGCTTCATCAAGCAGGGATAGGCGTTATTTTAGACTGGGTACCCGCTCATTTTGCCAGAGATGCGCACGGACTTCGCATGTTTGACGGTACACCGCTCTACGAATACGCGGATCCGCTCAAATCCGATAAGCCGGGATGGGGTACGCTGAGCTTCGATTATTCAAAGCCTGAGGTGAGATCTTTTCTGATCTCTAACGCCATTTACTGGATGGAAAAATATCATATAGATGGACTGCGTATTGATGCGGTTACCAGTATGCTAAGGCTGGATTTTGAAAAAAATGAAGGTCAATACGCTCTTAATGAGTTTGGCGGTGTCCAAAATTTGGAAGCCATTGATTTTATTAAACAGTTAAACACGACGATCTACCGCTATTATCCTAATGCGTTGATGATGGCTGAAGAATCAAGTGCATGGCCTGGCGTGACAAGCCCTGTATTCGCGGACGGACTCGGTTTTAACTACAAATGGAATATGGGCTGGATGAACGATACATTGGAGTATTTCAAAACGGATTTCCATGATCGGCCGAATAAACACAATTTGCTGACCTTTCCTGTCGTATATGCACAGGCGGACAACCACCTGCTACCTCTTTCACATGATGAGGTGGTGCATGGGAAGAAGTCGCTGCTGGACAAGATGCCAGGCAGCTATGAGCAGAAATTCGCAGGTCTTCGTACGCTCCTCGGTTATTTCATGACCTTTCCTGGCAAAAAGCTGCTCTTTATGGGAGGGGAATTCGGTCAGTTTATCGAATGGAAGGACGAAGAGCCCCTAGATTGGTTCTTGCTGGATTATGAGAGTCATCGTAAGCTCCATGCCTATTCTAAGGCGCTGAATGAACTGTATATTCGCGAAAAAGGACTATGGGAACTGGATCACTCGGGTGAAGGCTATGAATGGATATCAGCAGATGATCACTCACAAAGTGTTATTTCCTATCTCAGAAAAGGCAAGAAGCCAGGTGACACCCTGATCGTAGTCATTAATCTTCAGCCTGTGGCTAGACAGAATTATCGCATTGGAATTGCAAGACCTGGTTCATATACAGAAATTTTTAATAGTGACTATAAAGAATTCGGCGGAGAAGGGCAGCATGTAAATAACGAGATCCGCACAGAGAAAACTTCCTGGCATGGACAGCAGAACAGTCTAGTTCTCACGCTTCCGCCACTCAGTGTTGTTATTTTGAAGAAGACAACCCGTGGCAGAGTAAAAGCGGACGCTAAGCCTGTGGATCTCAAAAGTGAGACTGCACAGGATAAGAAAAAAGCTGTCAAGCCCAAAAAACGACAAACTAAGAAAGCACTGCAGGATGTCCCGATTGTATAAACACACCAGCAGTATATATGTAGAGCGAAAGCATCGATCAAGGAGGAAGCACTAATGAATGTACTATTCGCCGCAGCAGAAGGGCATCCATTCATCAAAACGGGAGGACTGGCCGATGTCATCGGCGCATTGCCTCAGGCATTGCGTAAAAATGGGGTTGATGTTCGAGTTGTGTTACCCAAATATAAAGGCATCAATGACCGTTACCGTGAGAAGATGGAGCCTGTAACGGTGGCCGATGTATACGTCGGCTGGCGCAAGCAGTATTGCGGAGTAGAGCGTCTCGTTCATAACGGCGTTACATTCTATTTCCTTGATAATGAATATTACTTCGGCAGAGATGGAATATACGGTTATATGGATGATGGTGAACGATTCGCCTTCTATAATCGTGCAGTTCTGGAAGTAATACCATATCTGGATTTCGAGCCGGATGTCATTCATTGTCATGACTGGCATACAGGAATGATTCCGCTAATCAAAAAGGCGCATTATGATCATCTCCCTGAATATCAGTCGATTAGAACGGTGTTTACGATTCATAATCTGTTGTATCAAGGTATATTCCCGTATGAGGTACATCATGACTTATTAAATTTACACGATCAGTATTTTACGATGGATGGTGTAGAGTACTACGGTAATCTTAACTTTATGAAGGCCGGTTTAGTGTACTCCGATCATGTGACCACGGTTAGTCCGACTTATGCTGAGGAGATTAAGACAGCTCACTACGGCTACGGTCTTGATGGACTGCTCCGATCGCTTGGCAACAAGCTGTCGGGAATCGTTAATGGGATTGATACGGACAGTTATAACCCTAAAACCGATAGAGATCTTGCTGCGGTTTATACCTCAGTAGATATGGATTTAAAACTAAAAAATAAGGCTGCTCTACAGCAGGAGCTTGGATTGCCCGTTCGACCTGAGGTTCCTGTTATCGCAATGGTTACTCGTCTTGTAGAGTCCAAGGGTCTGGATCTGGTATGCAGAACACTTGATGAACTATTGTATTATGATGATGTCCAGTTTATTCTGCTGGGTACGGGTGAACATGCATACGAGCACTGGTTCTATGAGGCAGGTCTTCGTCATCCTGAGAAGATGTCAGCGCAAATAAGGTTCAATGAAGGCTTATCCAGAAGATTCTATGCCGGCAGTGATCTGTTTCTGATGCCTTCCATGTTTGAGCCTTGCGGAATCAGTCAACTGCTCGCATTGCAGTATGGAAGCATCCCGATTGTACGTGAGACAGGCGGACTGAATGATACGGTACAGGCATACAACGAGTTTACAGGAGAAGGAACAGGCTTTACTTTCACCAATTACAACGCACATGACATGCTGTTTACAATTAGAAGAGCAATGCAGTTCTATGATCGAAAGGATCATTGGGAGAAGATCATGTCCAATGCGATGAACGGAGATTACAGCTGGGAAGTATCGGCAGAAGCCTATTTGGATATATACGATAGGCTGCGATAAGGTGATTTACATGAGACTTAACTTAGCGCTTCTAGCTTGAGCTCGTGGGTAGAATAAGGCTTTAACTTATTCGCTTCATAATAAAAAGGGTACCGAGAAATTACACTCGGTACTCTTTTTCTTTTGAGGGGAATTAATATATGTTATTTGAATCAATTTCATAATACCTTTAGCTGCTTCAATCAAGGGGATATATAGTTTCTAAGCCACCTTGATAATAATTGATGAAATTGATTCATTTGCTGAATTTAAATGTTATTTACTGCACGGTGGGCTGTTTTAATGCGGGTAAGCAGTTCTGGTTGTGTGATGACATCATACGCCGTGTTTCCGAGAGCCTTGGCAGCGAGAAGCATGCCTGAGAGTGCTCGTTCCTCCATAGCCAAATCTCTAAATTCTTTTGAATGAAGCGCATACTTCTCCTCAATAATTTTGATGTATGGATGGATGGCTGGAATTCTTAAAGATACATTGCCCATATCCATGGAGCCGTGATCGTCTCCGGTACTGATCTCGCCCTCGCTAATACCAAGCTCTATTAAGTTCGCGCTAAAGACATCAGACAAAATCTCATTTGTGTTCATTTCATCATATGAAGTTTCATAATTGGAGGTCTTCAAAGTACAGCCGGTTTGAAGAGCACTTCCTTCTGCAATTTTAATGACACGTTCCGTCAGCACTTCAAGCTCTTTACGTGTAGATGCCCGGACATAAAACTGGGCTGAGGCGTAATCCGGAATAATATTGGCAGCTTCACCGCCATGGTTAATAATGCCATGGATCCGAACCGTGCTCTTCACTTGCTGACGGAAGGCATTAATTCCGTTAAACGTTTGAATAACGGCATCAAGTGCGTTAATCCCTTCATGGGGGCTTGCGGCTGCATGTGAGGATTTACCAAAGAACTCAAATTGAATAGCATCCATGGCCAGGGAAGTACCTGATTTCTCATATGCATAGAACGGATGCGTCATCATGGCAATATCACAGTCATCAAATAATCCGGCAGCAGCCATGGGTACCTTGGCTCCTTTGGTTTCCTCCGCAGGGGTTCCGAATACTTTGATGGATCCCCCGATCTCATCAATGACGGATTTGAGACCAACTGCAGCGCCTAAGCTCATCATACAGATTAAGTGGTGGCCGCAGGCATGCCCTAGTTCAGGAAGGGCATCGTATTCACACAGCAGTGCAATTCGCGGTCCGGGCTTAGCAGCGCTGTAAGTACCGATAAATGCGGTCGAAAGGCCAAGCACAGGTGCTTCGACTTCAAAGCCATGGAAAATAAGTTCTTCCTTAAGTCTTGCGGATGCAAGAAATTCCTCGTTACCGAGCTCCGGGTTCTGACCAATATATAATGAAATCTCTTTGAAACGGGAACTATATTGATCAATGGTTTGATTAATGGTTTGTTTGCTCAATTCAAATCGCTCTCCTCGTGGCGGCCTGAATATAAACGGCCTTATTACACAAGCATTATAGCACTGTCAGCATAATGTCGTCTTTAACTTTGTCGAATTCATACTGTTTGAGTCGATTTCCGACGAATAAGCGTGAAAATTATTGGAAGTTCATTGCATATTCATACATTTTCACTTATAATGATGTTTCGATTATTAATAATTTAATTATATGTAAGTTAAGGAGAGACAAGGCTTGAAGAAAACATTTCGGTTGCTAATGCTCTTTATGTGCATGCTCATCCTGCTTCCTGCAGGACTTCAGACGGCTTATGCACAGGATGCTAATAGTGACAAACAGCTAATATTGGGAACTAGTGCAGATTTTCCCCCTTATGAATTTCATACAACGATAGATGGTCAAGATCAAATTGTAGGTTTTGATATCGAAATTGCAAAGGCAATCGCGGAGAAGATGGGAGCAGAGCTGGTCATCCAGGATATGGGCTTTGACAGCCTGCTTCCAGCACTGCAGAGCGGTCGTGTTGACCTTGTAATATCCGGTATGACTCCGACGGATGAACGTCGGCAAAGCATAGATTTTTCCGATCCATATTATAAAGCAAGACAGGTTGTCGTGATTCGTGCTGAAGATACTGAGAAGTACAAGACGATGGCTGATCTTGAAAATACGAAGATTGGTGTTCAGAAAGGCTCTGTTCAAGAGGAAATTGCGCAGGGCGTGCCGAATGCGAGTATAACCTCACTGGATAAGATCGGCGATATCATAATGCAGCTTGAAACGGAGCGGGTAGATGCGCTGATCGTAGAGGATACCGTTGCTGCCGGTTACCTAAATGATGACATTGTGCTTGCTGATGCTGTACCGGATGAATCGGAATCCGATGCTGCGATCGGTGTACAAAAGGGGAATACGGAGCTGCTGGCCGTCATCAATGAAACACTTGCTGAGCTTAAAGCAGACGACAGAATTACGGAAATGGTAGAGGAAGCAAGTCTTCTGGCAGCAGGCAAAACTGGAGACAAAAATATTTTTGAAGTAGCTTGGGAATACCGCAGCTATTATGCCAAAGGGATTGGATACACGTTATTGCTATCCGCTCTGGGTGTCATCTTCGGTTTCCTGATTGGTCTAATCATTACACTGGTTCGCATGTCGGGAATTAAGGTTCTTGCGTGGCTGGGTACTGCTTATGTTGAGGTGCTGCGCGGTACACCAATGCTCGTTCAGCTGATGATCATTCACTATGGTTTGGCCCTGGTATTTGGCATAAATCTGTCACCGCTGCAATCGGGTGTGATCACATTATCCATTAACAGCTCCGCCTATCTTGCAGAAATTTTCAGAGCAGGAATTCAGGGAGTGGACAAAGGACAAATGGAAGCTGCCCGTTCACTCGGTATGACGCGTGGAGCGGCACTAAGACATATCATTTTGCCGCAGGCGATGAAGACAGTCCTTCCTGCCATCGGTAACGAATTTATTACCATTATTAAGGAATCGTCTATCATTTCCGTTATCGGTATGATGGATATTATGTACCAGGCGAATACGGTTCGCAGTATTACGTATCAAGGTCTGAGCCCGTATATCATTGCCGCGGTCATCTACTTCATCCTTACCTTCATGCTGTCCAAGCTGTTAGGTGCATTTGAAAGGAAGTTGAGAACAAGTGATAAGCGTTAAAAATTTGCATAAATCCTTTGGGGATCTAAATATTCTGAAGGGAATCGACATCGAGATCGGTAAAGGCGAAGTTGTCGTCGTAATTGGGCCTTCGGGATCAGGCAAAAGTACATTTCTACGCTGCCTGAATCTGCTGGAAGTGCCGACAGATGGAACCATATTGTTCGAAGGTAATTCGATAACGGATCCGAAGCATAACATTAACTCTACCCGTGAAAAAATGGGCATGGTATTCCAGCACTTTAATCTGTTTCCACATAAGACAGTAGGAGAGAATATTACGCTTGCCCCAGTCACGGTTAAAAATATTGCTGCACAAGAGGCTGACAAAATTGCCGATGATCTTCTTAAAACCGTGGGATTGTCTGATAAGAAAAACATTTATCCAAACCAATTGTCAGGCGGACAGAAGCAGCGTATCGCGATCGCGCGAGCTCTTGCGATGCAGCCGCATGTCATGCTGTTTGATGAACCAACCTCAGCGCTGGATCCCGAGATGGTTGGAGAAGTGCTGGATGTCATGAAGAAGCTTGCTGAAGGCGGAATGACGATGGTCATCGTCACTCATGAGATGGGTTTTGCCCGTGAAGTGGGTGATCGAATTCTATTCATGGATGGCGGTAAGATCGTCGAAGAAGGAACGCCAGAGGAAGTATTCACAAACCCTCAGCATCCACGTACAAAGGATTTTCTCAGCAAGGTATTATAACGATTATATTCTGTAATGAAACTGCCCCAGACATTGATGTCTGGGGTATTTTTGTGTATGAATTAGACTGATTAATTTACGGTTTCCAACATTTACATAATACAAGGTTACAAAATTGTGATATATTTACGTCAGTCAAATTCATGAGGGAGGACAATATGTTTAAATCTTTCAAGAAGACTAGCATTGCTGCAGCGATCTTAAGTGCGGCTTTGATGGTTCAGGTTGTTCCCGCGCAGGCGGCAAAGATTCATACTGCTGTAGAAGGGGACACATTTTACACCCTATCCAAAAAGTATAAAGTAAATTTACAACAATTAATGAATGCAAATAATAATATCTCACCATACAACATCTATGGCGGACTGAAGATTACAATTCCAACGACATCGAAATTAACGGCTCAAGCGGCTGGCAGCAACAGCAACCAGGCAGTGACTGCAAGCTTAAATGTAGACAGCTCGAACAAAGTGGTAGAGGCTTGGGGCAAGACATTTGATTATAGCAAAACACTGAATGTCAAAGCGACAGCCTACTCCTCCGATCCTGCGGAGAACGGCGGATATGGAGCGGTCGATTATTTCGGTAATGATCTGAAGCTTGGTACCATTGCGGTTGATCCTGATGTCATCCCTCTTGGTACCAAGGTACTCGTAACAGGACATTCCCATGACGGGCTGCCTGATAAGGCTTATGTAGCCACGGCGACGGATATTGGCGGTGCAATAAAAGGTAACAAGATTGATATCTTCATTCCTGGAAGTCCGGGCTTTGTAAGTGAATTCGGAATACAGGACGTGAAATTATATTTCATTAAAGAATAAGCTAAGAATTTGAATTCAAATATTTGAATAATCAGCAAACTCGTGATGAGCCAGGGGCTTTCACGAGTTTTTTTATTTTTCCAGGCTGATTCCGAGCAGCTCAGGTACCGTGACAAGCTCATAGCCCAAGGCTTGGAGCCTAGTAATTACCTCAGGAAGAGCCTGAATCGTACCGCTGAGATCTGAGCCTACTCCACCTCCACCATGCTGAAGCACAATCGCTCCTGGTCTGATGTCAGACATAATGTTTTGTATAACCTCGTTTTTACCGAGTCCCTTCCAATCGAGAGAATCTACATTCCAATTCACAATACGATAGGAGTTGTCAGCAGCCCACTTTAATTGTTCCTCGGTAATCTCGCCATAAGGGGGACGGATCATTTTTGGATAATAATGAATAATTGGATAGGCAGCCTGCTCTGTTCTTTGAATTTCATTCACAAATTCAGGAACGGTCAATCGGTTAAAGTTAGGATGGGAGTAGCTGTGATTACCGATGGCGTGACCTTCTTCATGAATTCTCCTAAAAATGTCGGGATATTTCGCAATCCGATGACCATTCACGAAAAAGGTAGCTGTTACACCATGGCTCTTAAGAATATCGAGTATTTGAGGTGTAAACCTAGGATCAGGAACATCGTCAAATGTCAGAGCTACCTTATTAACTCTGGGTCCATTGGTCAGGAAGTAATGGCTGTATTTCTTGCGGAGCTGTCCCAGAGTCGGCGGATGATGTTTTGAGGAAGCATTTGAAGAATCAGGCTTCTGAATGGCTGCTGGCTGGTCAGCATTTGTATGATTCTTATAGAAGGCAGCCGATAAGTCAGTGGAAATCAAAGCACTAATAATGGCAACACAGGGCAATAAAATGAAGATGTAAAATGACAAACGCTTCATAAATCATTTAACTCCTTTTTATGTATTTGAATGGCTAAACGGCATCGCTTTATGCAACAACGTGAATAACTACAAGTCATTACCTGTTTGTTATAACCTTAGCAGGATGATATTATTCTAGAAAAAAGGACGAGGAGCTGAGGAGCACTTGAGCCAATTGTTTGAGCCAATTAAGATAAAGGGCCTGGAAATAAAAAATCGCGTGGTCATGCCGCCGATGTGTCAATACAGTGTTACGGAGGAGGATGGAATTCCTAATGAGTGGCACTACGTACATTATGTCAGCCGTGCTGTAGGCGGTACGGGATTGATTATTGTTGAAATGACGGGTATACATCCGGATGGAAGAATTACTAATCTGGATACAGGACTATGGAGTGATGATCACATTCCATCCTATCGCAGGCTGGTGGACGCTGTTCACTCCTACGGTTGTAAGATCGGGATTCAGCTGGGGCATGCAGGCCGCAAGGCTCAAGATGCGAAACCGCCTGTTGCACCTTCTGCCATTCCATTCAGCGAGCGGTATGATATGCCAAGAGCGCTTGAGTATGAAGAAGTGAAGCAGTTGGTTATTGATTATAAAGAAGCGGCGAGAAGGGCAGTAGAAGCTGGGTTTGATACGATTGAAATACACGGAGCACATGGTTACTTGATTCATCAATTCCATTCTCCTCTCACAAATATCCGTGAGGACGAATATGGCCAGGATTTGTCACGATTCGGTGTTGAGATCATCACTGAGGTAAAAGAAGTGATTCCAAGTGATATGCCGATCATCATGCGCATCTCAGCGAAGGAATATGTAGATCATGGCTATGATGTCCGTTATGCGGTTGAACTCGGGCAAAAATATAAGGATGCGGGTGTAGATATCTTCCATATTACCTCTGGAGGAGAGGGCCCGATCGGTTCGGATGGAGGTCCTGCGGCGAGAGCCGGATATCAGGTGGATCTTGCTCATATATTCAAGAATGAGCTGGAGCTTCCGGTAATTGCTGTCGGCCTGCTGGAGGATTATGAGGATGCGAGAAACGTGGTTGAATCGGGTCAAGCCGATCTTGTTGCGGTCGGTCGGGGAATGCTGCGTGATCCGTACTGGGCTCTGCACGCATCTCAAGCCATTGGCGGCAAGCAGTCTATACCCAAGCCTTATTTAAGAGGATTTTAATTATTTGAAACGCTTTTCAACTTGATTCGTAATATTGGATTAGAAGCAGCTTGCTGAGTTATGAAGAAGAATGCTTATAGAAAACCATTGGGAGGAATACGAAATGTCGTTTTTCAAAAGATTGCGTGATGTTACGATGTCTAACCTTAATGCACTAATTGATAAAGCAGAGGACCCGATTAAATTAACAGATCAATATATTCGTGATATGCAGGAAGACCTGGAGGACGCAGAAAAGGCGGTTGCCTCTCAAATTGCCCTAGAGAAGAAATTCAAAGCGCTGTACGAGGAACAAGAAGCGTTGGTTAAGAAGCGTGAAGAGCAGGCTCACACCGCTGCCAAAGCGCAGAATATTGATCTGGCGCGTCGTGCATTGGAAGAGAAGAAGAATGCAGAAGCGAAGCTTACAGAGTACAAGACAAGTTATGACCAGAACAAGGCAGCCGCTGATAATCTTCGCAGTAAGCTTGAGGAAATGCGTAAGCAGCTCGCTGAAATGAAGAGCAAGCGTGAAACTCTGGTAGCTCGATATAATGCAGCCAAAGCACAAACTGAAATTAACAAGGCAATGAATGATTTTAGCTCAGATTCCGCAACTGCAGGTCTGAAACGGATGGAAGATAAAATGCTGCAGGCTGAAGCTTTAGCAGAAGCAAGCAATGAAATGAACAAGAAGGATAAATCTCTCGACGAAGAGTTTGAGAATCTTGGCAAAGACCAGGCTGTTGAGGACGAACTCGCTGCGCTGATGAAGCAATACGACAATAAATAAGCGTTTTATTGATCAATCTAAGAATGGATAACAGGATCAGCACATATATAAGCGAGGGAGAGACCTTTAAAGTTTCTCCTTCGTTTTTCATGAGGAGTTATCTTGAACAGTGGGGGATGTAGGCCAAGATGGAATTTATGGATATTTTACGCATGCTGGTATGGACAGGATCGGGAGCTGTATTGCTTTTTATACTGATGTATATCGATTCGCTGTTTACGAAGTATAAGGATTTTGCAGAAGTGAAGGCAGGCAATATGGCGGTGACAACGAGACTCATTATGAAGCTGTTCGCACAAGGCTACATTTTGTCATCGTCGATATCTGTTTCGTATCATTTAGGAGACGCATTAATCGTCTCCGTTATTTCTTTTATCATTCTGCTTGTGATCGAAGCGGTTGTCCATTTCATTATTCGCAGGTTCGCTGCCTTTGATATTGATGGAGGCATGCAGCAGGGCAAGATTGGATATGGGTTGTTCTCCGGAACACTGCATATGGTAGGGGCACTGATCATTTCGGCTTCACTATAATTAGGATCGAGTAAGAAATAGGGGATTGATAGATAATGAGTATATGGAAAAGAGTAACGAATCTGCTGTCGAAGCCAAAGCCAGAACCGCAAGAGAAGAGCATGCTGCAGCTGGCTCCTGGAGATATATGCGAGGTATCACTTATCACTTACGAGGTCGTCGGCAGAGTGCAGAATCGTGGACGTAATGCAGTTGTGCTTACGCTTCAAGACGGCAATCAGCTTGCGTACCTGCATATAGAAGAGAGAGAACGACTCACCTACGGACTGTACCAGCCCATTGATGGGCGACTCGACAGCCCGGATGAAGTACCGACAACAATAGAGCTTGATGACAGAGATTATCATATGGAAGAACAATACGCAGGGCATGTACTGACAACAGGAAGAACTCCTTTCTCCCAGAGCGGAGAGCAGCATGTCTGGCAGTATCAGTCTGATGACAATCACCTGCTCAGGATTGAATGGCAAAATGGACGTTTTATGCTGTACGAGGGAGAGCACATCATTCCAGCAGATGTTAAAGTTATTCGGGCAACCTAGGAGAGGTTAACCATGAACAAGCGTTTTTTTTACATGATCAAAATTGTACTTGTCCTCAGTTTATTCGTCTCTGTACTTAGTGGATGTGGAACAGCATCTGCGGTCAAAGAGAGCTACCCGCTCGAATCTGTGAATGGCAGTGGCAATTCAACTTCGTATGTATATCGTGCCGCGGGTATGACCGTACCTGAGGTTGCAGATGAACTGATGGAAGAGAGATCACCGGAAGAAGTATCTCCGCAGGATACAGAGCGAATGTTCCTAGTATATCCTGATGAGTTATATCATCTGCAGCAAGACCCGGAAGCACCGGAAGATACGCTCATTGAAGTGGACTCGCAAGAATATGTCAGACAGAACTACAGCTCCTCTTTTCTCCAGGGTTATATAACGGCATCGATTCTCGACAGTATGTTTGATTCGTTAAAAGGCGCAGGGAAATATCGGGGTTACACAACTCAGAAGACTTATAAACCATCCCAAGGAACGTATCGGACGCCGACGGATAACGATAAGTCGATCGCACCTCCACTAACGACGAACAAGAGTGGATCCATTATTAGAAGAGGACTGGGAGATTCAGGAGATACAAGCAAGTCAACCTCAGGAAACAGCGTGCTCGAACGAGGCTCCTCATCGTCCTCTTCTTCTAGCAAAGGAAAGATTGAACGAGGGAAGAGCAGTGGATCAAGCATATTCTCATCTCCGAAGAAGAGCAGCCGGCCCAAAACGAAAATTGGTTCAGGGCGAATTACAAGGCGAAGGTAAGTAAAGGTAAACAGGGAACACAAACAAATAAGAACTGAGCTGAATTTAAAGTGCATTTGCACTTTAGATTCAGCTCTTTTTTTGAACAGAATTATGGAATCAGGCTGTGCAGGCCTTGCAGGGATCGTAAGAAGCCGCTACACTTTGGAAAAAGATGATAAACATAAGGAGTATAGGATGACAAATCTATCAACAGATCCCAAGTTTAATCGTAAAGCGATACAAGTCGAAGCTGCTCAGCAGATGATAACGAGTTATATACAGGAGATGGACACGGAGCTCATAAGTATTGATGAGGTGCATGGCCGTACGATTAGTCGAGATATTCACGCACCGCACCCCTACCCTTATTTTCGGAGATCAGGGATGGATGGATATGCTGTGAAGAGCAGCGATCTTCATGAGGCTTCGGGTACGAATCAAATATGGCTTCAAGTCATTGATGAGATTCCATGCGGATATGCGTCAGATAAAGTTATTCACTCTGGAACAGCGGCCAGAATTATGACCGGAGCACAAGTGCCGGATGGAGCCGATGCGGTCGTTATGATTGAGGCTACCGAGGTCCGAAATGAAGCTGAAGCTAAGGCTGTCGGTTTTAAACGTTCTATCACAGCCGGCACCAATATTACACCCATCGGATTAGAAATCTCAGAAGGTGACCTGCTGATCAAAAAGGGAACGCTGCTGTCTGCAGGAGAAATTTCGGTCCTTGCTACCTTCGGATTTCATGAGGTACCGGTATATCGTAAGCCACAGGTCGCTGTCTTCGCAACAGGAACAGAGCTGCTTCGTGTAGATGAAGAACTGCAGCCCGGCAAAATTCGAAACAGCAACAGCTATATGCTCGTATCTCAAGTGAAGCAGGCCGGCGGTGAACCGCATCTGCTGGGTTCGATCGTGGATGATATTGAGCTTGCGCGGCGCATGCTGGAGGAATCGGTACAGAAATACGATGTAATTATAACGACCGGCGGGGTCTCTGTCGGGGACTATGATATTATGGGCGATCTTGTTCGGCAGGATGATGTAGAAATGCTGTTTAACAAGGTCATGATGCGGCCTGGCAGTGTGACCACCGCTGCTGTCGTGCAGCGTAAATTACTGTTCGCCCTGTCGGGTAATCCAGGTGCATGTTATGTCGGGTTTGAGTTATTTGTAAGACCGACTCTTCGAATGATGCAGGCATCGGATTCGCCTTATTTGGAGAAGTGGACCGCAACCTTAGGAGAAGATTATTCCAAGGTAAACAATTTCACTCGTTATGTTCGGGGCAAATTAAGCATTAAGGACGGAAAAGTATACGCATCTGCGGCAAAAGTGGACGAGTCGAGTGTCATGGTCACAATTAAGGATAGTGATTGTCTCATTATAGTTCGTCCAGAATCCAAAGGGCTTAAGGCAGGGGACTCCGTAGAGCTGCTTAAGCTGAACACGGCAGCCGGATGCTAGAAGAAGGGGGAGCAGGATGAGTTCTCATGATACACACTGCGTTCAATCGAGGATTTGGCAAGTCATTGGGTATAAGAATGCGGGGAAAACGACGCTCATTACAAAATTGGTGCAAGAGCTGAGAGAACGAGGGTATACGACGGCTGTAATTAAGCATGACGGGCATAACCATTTTGATATAGATCATCCAAACACAGACAGTGGAAAATATAGTGAAGCTGGCGCGGAAGCCGTTGCAGTCATTTCTGATACCAGACATGCGGTCATCGAGAAACGGAGTGCATCGCTTGAGGATATCATCAAGCGATTCTCTGTCTATGATTACATTTTGGTGGAGGGCTTCAAGAATGCAGCTTATCCAAAGCTGCTGATGGTGCGAGAACAAGAGGATCTTGCTTTACTTAAGCTGGAACAGGTGAGAGCAGTTATTGCTGCCGAGTCAGAATGGCTGGATAAAGAACAGCTGCCTGAATCGGCAGCCTGTTACAATCGTGACGATGTCACGGGGATTGCAAATTTTATGATTCGGTGCGGCGTTCAATAGCTTCGGACATTGTTTTGTCGGTTAGATGGGCATAGACCTCTGTCGTTTCTGTAGAGGCATGACCCAGCTGCTCCTTGGTCTTATAGATATCATTCTGTAAATAGTAGTCGGTCGCAAAGGAATGGCGAAGCTTATGAACCGTGAGATAAGGCTTCCCAAAGCGTTTGGCATACTTGATAATCATCGCTTGAATGGCACGCTTTGTCATGCGTTTCCCTTCTTTTTGACCATTGGGGACCGTGACGAAGAGTGCTTTTTCTCTTTTGGGTGTATGGTAGCGAAGTGTCCGCAGCTGCATATAGGCGAGAAGATCGTCTTTTGCCTGCTCTCGGAAATAGACTGGATTCTTAAAGGTCTCATCGTTGTTACCCTTGCGGTATACATAAAGTACCTTGTTATTAAGATCAAGATCATCAACGTTTAGATTCACGACTTCAGATACCCGCAGTCCTGAATTGAGAATAAGACTAGCAATGCATGCATCTCTTTCCTTATTCTGTTCATGGGAGTACAGTGCTTGCTTGTTCTTCTCGACATCCTTCGCATATCCCTCTAATATGTAGCCGATAAATTCAAGCAGCTCATCCTCCTCGAGTATTTTACCTTTGAGCTTGGCCGCTGTATCCTTGGGTTTATGAACTCGCTTGATCTCGATTTTGGCCATAATATTGCGCTTCAGGAGCGGGTAAAACTCCTCATCCTCGGCAATCTGGCTGAGATAATGAAAGAGTGAGCGAAGAGAGGACAGCTTGCGGGAGATGGTAATTCGTGAATTCGCACCTTCTCTCTTCGTCGTTAAGTAGATCCGATAGCCTGTGATACTGTCCATACGGAGTACTTCCAGATCCTTCAAGGTGACATCCGAGTTCTTCTCCGCCGCAGATAATCCCTCTGCACGAAGCCAGGTAAAAAATGTATCGTAATCCCTGACATACTCCAGCAGAGTGGAGGGTGACAGGTCCGGCAGTTTGTAGTCAATGAATTGCTGAACGAACCAGGGCATGGTTACAACACGTTCATCAAGCTTCTTGCGGTCGGTTTCTTTTTGTATATGCATAGCAATGTAACCCCCGGTTTATTAGATTTATGGATTGACCTTATTTTACCACATTGATTTTTCAAAGGAAAAACACTCCGGCTTAGAAGAAGGAAGAAGATCAGACAGTACGCTTGAAGGTCAGAAACGAAAGTTTTATAGTTTAGTAGAATGGACTCGGTGTAATCGTGTTTAATAGACGTAGAGTGTATATAAAAAAGAACAAGCACGGGGTGATATAAAATGGAATTAAGCCTCACCATTGTATCCAGGGAAGAGAGCCAGGTTATAAGGCATTTGATGCAATTCTATTTATATGATTTTACCAAGTATTTAGATATTGATGTGAACAGTGATGGTGTCTTCCCCGAATATCCGAACTTGAACGAGTATTTTATCCGTTCGGACAAGTTCCCCTTTCTTATTCGAAGCGGACAAGTGCCTGCTGGATTTGCGCTAGTTGAACGATTGTCCGAACGCCGTGAAGGTGATTACTATATGACAGAGTTTTTTGTGATGCAAAAATATCGTCGCAGCGGTGTTGGCACCTGGGCAGCTCAGGAGCTGTTCCGCCGCTTCCCGGGGGAATGGAAGGTGTCGCAGGTCCGTACGAATGTTGCTGCCCAGGCCTTCTGGCGGAAGGTGATCGGTTCGTATACGGACGGCCAGTTCCGTGAGCGATTCCACCCCGAGTCAGGGAATCCAAGCCAGCATTTCGTGACTTGAACCTCGGTTCAGTCCATGTGGTATGTCCAGGTCTGATTGAGACAAATATTTTTGAATCACAAAAAGAATCGGAGCAAAAGGCTGGTTTGATTCTGTTTAAACCAAGTAGATAGCGCATTGTGAGGACCACCTTTTCCTGTAATGAGGGAAGGTGGTTCTTTAGTGTGCATACAGAGGACCATTGTAAACGGATAATTAACTTTAAATCAACAAATCTTTACGATGCGTTATTGGTTTTCTTTTACAATAGAATGGGAGTATTACGCATTTAGAGCATGGGAGGATACATAAAATAATGAATTCAACAAATACAGTAACGATTACACTGCTCCAGACAAGTGATGTACATGGTCATATCTATCCAACAGACTACCGGGGACCGGGGGATAAGCCGCTCGGCTTTGCCAAGCTGTCAGAGCTCATCCATAAAGAAAGGATGGAGGATCCGTCTCTGCTGCTGGTGGACAATGGAGATCTATTGCAGGGGACTCCCTTCATGTATCATTATGTCAAGTACGATAGGAAGGGTGTCCATCCTGCAGCGACTGTGTTAAATACGCTGCAATATGATGCAGCGATAATTGGCAATCATGAGTTTAACTACGGGCTGGACCTGTTACAGCGCACGATGGGGGATACGAAATGCCCTTATCTCTCCGCTAACATTGTGAATGAGACGGATGGCCGGCCGGCGTTTGGACAGCCTTATCGTCTATTTGAGATGCAGGAGGGCATTCGAATTGCTGTTCTGGGTGTGACGACCCACTATATTCCGAACTGGGAGGAACCCTCGAACATTCAAGGTCTGGCATTCGAGGATGCGCTTGCCTCCGCGCAGCGCTGGGTAACTCACATTCGGGAGATGGAGAACCCGGATGCCATCGTCGTAAGCTATCACGGCGGGTTTGAGCGTGACCCTCATACAGGAGACGCCACGGAGCCTCTGACAGGAGAGAATCAGGGCTATGAGATGTGTATGCGGCTTGACGGTGTTGATGTGCTGCTCACAGGTCATCAGCATCGTCTGCTTACCGGAGAGCTGAACGGCGTGATCTATGTACAGCCGGGCTCTTCAGGACAGGCGATATCCAAGGTGCAATTGATGTTTAGCCGCAAGCCGGAAGGTGGATGGGTGATCCGTGACAGGAATGTCATGCTTCTGTATGCAGAGGATGCACAGGCAGATCCTGAAATTCTTCAGATCTTTGCCGAAGGTGAACGAAGAACTCAGACATGGCTGGATCAGCCGATTGGCAGAGTCGAAGGGGATATGTCGATTGCAGATCCCATGGCCGCAAGACAGAGGGATCATGCCTTTACGGAGTTCGTTAACCGGGTACAAATGGAGACAACAGGGGCACCCATCTCCTGTGCAGCGATTTTTACCAATGAAGCGAGAGGGTTCACCGAGCACATTACGATGAGAGATGTCGTTTCTAATTATATTTATCCTAACACACTCAAAGTGCTGCTTCTGACCGGCAGCGATATCCGGGCTGCACTAGAACAGAATGCTCGTTATTTCAGTCTGGATGAGAATGGAATAGGTCTTAGAACCTCCGAGAGCTATCTTCAACCGAAGCCGCAGCATTTTAATTATGACATGTGGGAAGGAATCGAATATGAATTGGACATTTCCAGACCTGAAGGAAGCCGAGTCACGAAGCTGTTATTCAAAGGCTCTCCATTAGCGGATGACGCTGAATATGAAGTGGTCATGAACAGCTATCGGGCAGGAGGGGGAGGGAACTTCTCCATGCTGGTGAACAAGCCTGTCGTACGGGAGATCCCGACAGATATGACGGAAATTTTGGCAGACTATATCATGAAGCGAGAAACCATACATGCTTCCTGCAATAACAATTGGAGAGTTATCTACTAAACCAGCTGTACTCTCCCGCTCAGAACATAGTAAAGAAACCTCCGAATGCATTCGGAGGTTTTTGGCTTGCAATGATTTTTTTAATATAAAAGAATCGATTTCATAATACCTTTATCTGCTTAGCTCAAGGGTATATTTGATTCAAAAGATTAGCCATTAACGAGCTTGGAGCGAAGTCGATTGGACATCCATTCGATAAGAAGGATAAAAATCACTAAGCCAATCAGAATGGAGCCGACTTGGTTCCAGCGGTAGCTGTTCATCGCAAAGATAAGAGGAGCACCGATTCCTCCTGCACCAACGAGACCCAGGATCGAGGCTTCACGCATATTCATGTCGAAACGATAGATTGTCACCGACAGGAACAGTGAAAAGAGCTGTGGGATGATACCGTAGCGGATCTTCTCAAATGTGTTGCAGCCAAGAGAGGTCATTGATTCCAGTACCTGCTTGTCCAGTTCTTCAATGGAGTCAACATACAATTTGGACAGCATGCCGATAGAGGTGAGTCCGATGGTCAGCACGCCTGCAAACGGTCCGGGTCCAGTTACCCCAATGAACATAAGTCCATATACGAGCGCGGGAATCGTTCGAATCATAATGAGCAGCAGTCTTGTCAGCCAAGCGATAGGCTTTGGCACGATATTGGATGCTGCTAAGAAAGAGAGCGGAACAGACAGCACGGCACCGACAAGTGTTCCCAGTATGGCGATGGCTGTCGTTTGAAGCAGCAGGTAGAGCACTCCTTGCTCCGTTAGACTGAACAGCAGTTCGAGATCGGGAGTAACAATACCTGTTAATATATTTAATGCAATCGAAATTCCTTTTTGATTCACGTCCTCGAAGCTTACGGTGTCTAGTGACCAGATGAACAGAATCAGCACAATAATGGTAACCGTCAAAATATATCGATGATTCCGAGGGGAAGCACCCAATTGCTTCTCAATGGTTGTCATAGCATGGATCTCCTCATGTTAACTTTTTTCTGAAATGTTCACTGATCGATTCGATAATATAAACCGTGATAACCAGTGCAAAAACGATCATGCCAACGTTCGAATAATCACGCCAGCCCAGGTTCTCCTTGATGAGAAGACCGATCCCTCCGGCGCCTACATAACCAAGAATGGCTGCATAGCGAACATTCCCCTCGAAGCAGAACAAGGATGTAGATAGATACCGGGAGAGCACTTGTGGAAAAATAGCATAGCGAAAAGCTTCCACCCGATTCATTCCAATCGACTCCATCGCTTGGAAAGGTCCCATGTCGACGTTCTCAATTTGCTCATATAGAAGCTTACCGACATAAGATAGCGTGAATAAAATAATGGCGACGAGGCCTGCCATAGGTCCGAGTCCAAAGATAAAGGTCGCAATCAAGGCGGTGACCAGCGTCGGCAATGTTCTTAATAAGCTCATCATAATCTTGAAGATCGAAGTGATCACCTTGTTCCTCATCACGTTGGAAGAAGCGAGCAGGGCAAACGGCAGAGCGAGGATCGCTCCAATCATAGAGCCGAGCAGTGACATTTGCAGTGTCGCGAGAAGTGCTTCCAGCAGCTTCGGGAAGTAGCTCCAATTCGGAGGAACCATTTCACCTAATATTTTGAAGAAGTTTTTGATTCTCGAAAATAGCAATTGAAGATCAAAGCCGGTTAATTGAACGGATGCTGCAGTCAGAATCGCAAGAATAATAAGAATCAGCGGAAGTCGAGTTCTTTTTTGCATAACGACCTTGCCGTTATCCAGCACCATCTGTTTTGGCGGAAACAATTTATCATACATGAGTCAGTGCCACCTCCTCCGGGAGGGGAACATCCTTGAGGTTGCTGCCGTAAATTTCATCCAGGGTGTCCTTAGTGACTTCAGACGGTGGACCGTCAAATACAATTTCGCCTGCTCGAACCCCGATAATACGCTCCGCATACTCGAGTGCGACCTCCACATGGTGGATGTTCATAATGACAGAGATGTTCAAGGTTTCATTGATGTTCTTAAAGTCATCCATCACAATTCGGGAGGTGACCGGGTCAAGGGAAGCGATCGGCTCGTCCGCTAGGATGATGTCAGGATTCTGGGCAAGTGTCCGTGCAAGTGCTACCCGCTGCTGCTGTCCGCCCGACAACTGGTCTACCCGAACATAAGCTTTGTCGAGAATGCCTACTTTATCTAAAGCCTCGAGTGCTTTTATTCTCTGTTCTTTGGTGAAGATTCCGGTCAGCTTGCGCCACATCGGAAGATGCGGGACAAAGGCGACAAGGACGTTGTTGATCACGCTGATTCGGTTGACTAAATTGAAGGATTGAAAAATCATACCAATTCTCTTACGAAAATTTCGTACCTGCTTGCCTCTTAGCTTGGATACATCGACTTGATCTACAAACAGCTGTCCGTCTGTAATATCATGCATACGATTAATGCACCGAATGAGGGTTGACTTACCTGCTCCGGACAGTCCGATGACAGCAACGAATTCGCCTTGCTCAATCTTGAGGTTAATATTTTGCAGTGCAGTTGTGCCGTTCTGATAGGTCTTTTGTACATTGATAAACTCGATCATGGGTCAAACTCCATTCCTATGGTTTTTGCTGCCGAGATGAAAAAGGAGAACATCATTAGAAGCCTGATGCTCTCACTTTTTTTAAAAGCATATTATTTGGTTTGGTTCCGTTTATCTTATTGATTTTTCATGTTACGAATCAGCTCTTGTGCTTCTCTCTCACCGTCATAGTCAGAGGATTGAGCTTTTTGGTAGCCTTCGTGGCTGTATACAGCAATGACATTCTTACCTTCTTCTGTCTTCGCGATCTCGATAAATGCTTCCTGAAGAGCGGCTTTGAGATCATCGGTAATGACTTCACTGTTCTTGCTCACGCTGATTGTATCATTGTAGATTCCTTGGGTTACACCGATGACATTCGTCTCATCCCAGATCGGGCTTGTGCGGTTAAATTCACTAGTCCATTGTTCAGCGTAATCGCGTCTAGCGTCAGCAAATGCAACGATAACATCGACCTGCTCTGCAGCCAGTCGGCCAAAGGAGCTGCCGTAAGAATCGGATGTCACGACATTGGACAGATCCGTGATGCTCTTCTGGTAGTTGCTTTGCAGCCACAGCGTTGGATAAATATAACCTGCAGAAGAAGTTGTTGACATAACTGCCCAGTTAGCGTCATTCAATTCTTCCCAGGAGAGTTCTTCGCCGTTATTCACTTTCTCAGCAAGCTCTTGTCCTTTAGCAGATGGCCCTGCGATGACCAGGGAGCGATAATAGGTTGCTTGCTCACTAGTTGGTTCCGTTGGTTTGTTTTCATTCCAGTCTTTTGGAGCATCAGAGTCGTTAGACAATCCTGCACGAGTTGCGGTCAGAATGACATCAGCTCCGTCATCATACAGCGCGTAGGTTCCGCCGGGAATAAAGCCGATATCTGTCGTTCCTGCGGATAGTGCTTCACCGACAGCTTCATAGGTCGTACCTACATCGATGCTGATTTCTCCAACTTCAAAGCCTTGTGTAGAGAGCTGCTCCTTCAAGAGATCCTTAAGCGGGTCCGTTGCTGTAATAATATCTTCCGGGTCTTTGGAAGGAACAAAGCTGATTTTGAGCTGATCAATGGTTTGGGTTGTACTGGCTGCTTCGCCAGATGTTCCTGTGTTATCCGAAGTCTGTGAAGTGGTAGGCGCCGTTGGTTCTTGTGATGAAGTGCCGGCATTAGAGCCACAGCCTGCAATTAGAGCGGTAACCAGAGTAAAAGTAGTAAGAAGCATGTTTCTTTTTTTCAATTCATAACCCCCGATAGATTTGATTATTCAAGGCAAGGCGCGTATCCCTATCTTGAAAGACAAGCTCATTGTACCTTTGGAATGTTATATATTTATAAACGTAGTGTCAGAGGGATTATAAATTTGGCTAGGTTTCCATCAATTTCTACATATTGAGTCATGATTCGTGGTGTTTTTCGAGTACATTGTAAAATCATCTGTCTGTTGAGCCGCAATTTTCGCTTTTATACCTATGGTCGAATTTCAAAAAGAATTTACAATAATGAATGGAAAATGTAGCTATGTATACTAAATTGTAGATTTATCGTTCTCCTTCCTTGTAGTATAATTTCTTGGACAACAAGAATATTGCTGACTAGGAGATGAGAGAAATGCAGTTATTTAAGAGATTTAGTTTTTGGCTACCCGTCTTGAGTGTATTGGTGTGTATTTTTAATGCTACGGGCATAGATGACTACAATATGTTGTTGGTATTAACGAGTCCGCATTTGGCACTACTTGAAAATATTCCGTCTATTGGACGTCATTTAAGTGGGATGACAATTATTTATTTTATTAATGTCATTGGCTGGTTGGTCATTGGATTGATCATAGATTTGATCATTAATCAATTTAAGCCGGTTTAATATCACTTAACTAAGAAGTGCAGCAGTCATAATATACCGCTTTTTGTAGTCTAACTCAGGACGAAGCTTTGAAATTGAAATAAATATGGAGAGAGTACCTCGTATTGTTTCGCTTTTTCATGAGGTGGTAATACGAACATGTCAGATATTTTAATAAAATTGACATTAACCCAAGGAGGCTAGATTTATGGAACAGCGCTCTTATGGAAACACAGGAATGAAGGTCAGCGTACTGGGTTTCGGCGGGTCAGAGATAGGGTCTGGCATTTCGAAGCCTGAGGTGGATCGTCTGCTCGGAAGTGCGATTGAAGCTGGATTGAATGTGATTGATACGGCAGAATGTTACGGAGACAGTGAGGAATTGATCGGGCAGGTGCTTGGTCCCAAGAGAGAGGAAGTGTATCTGTTCACGAAATGTGGACATGCTTCCGGATATGACCAGCCGGATTGGGATCCGGTCATGCTGTCTAATTCGATCGACCGCAGCTTAAGAAGACTGAAGACAGATTATGTGGATATGATTCATTTGCACAGCTGCTCGGAGGAAGTGCTTCGGGAGGGCTCCGTCATTGAAGTACTGAATCGGGCCAAGGAAGCAGGAAAAACAAGATTTATTGGCTACAGCGGAGATCATAAAGATGCATTGTATGCCGTTCAGACGGGCGTGTTCGATAGCCTCGAAACTTCTGTCAATATAGCGGACCAAGAGGCTATTGAGCTGACCATTCCTGAAGCCCGGAAGAGGGGCATGGGCGTGACAGCGAAACGGCCGCTGGCCAACGTTGCCTGGACTTATGATACGCTTGAAGAAACGGCCTACCCATTCGTGTATTGGAATCGATTACGGGACTTGAATTACGGATTCTTAGGTGAGAGCAATGAGGGGGAGGCTATTGCTAAGGCGCTAGGTTTTACTTTATCTGTGCCTGGTGTGGATACGGCCATTGTAGGCACCAAGAAGCCAAATCGTTGGCAGGAGAATGCGGATTTATTACGAGAGCACCTGCTTGCCAAGGAAGATTATGAGATCATCCGTGAGCGGTGGAGAGAAATTGCATCCGATGACTGGACCGGTAGAACCTAATATCGTATTTGATCAGAACCTTAGGGTGAATAAGTCATCCTAAGGTTTTTTTATGGGAAATAACTTGAATTATTATATGATTATTACAACATATGAAAAATTCATAATAGAATAGTATAGAGGTATCTATTTACTATGGATTGTCATGCCTCTTGAGCGCGTGTTACATGTATTGACAGATAGCGGATTAGCTGAAATGATATGTATTAACTTACTTATTAGCAGATTCAGATGGAGGCAATATGAACAGTCATTTAAAACAGATTCACCCGCTCGCTTGGACCATTATCGTAGGAACGATGTTCGGAAGAATGGCCACCTCGATGAGTATTCCTTTTCTGTCGATCTATCTCATTAAATCGATGGAAGCAAGTCCAGCGGAGGCAGGTATGGTTGTCGCTGTCAGCTCGCTGATCGGCGTATTTGCCAGTTTTTATGGGGGATACATATCGGACCGAATAGGACGTAAAAAAGTTTTGATCTTCTCGATTTTTAGCTGGGCGCTTGTATTTATCGGCTTTGCCGTGGCCAATCAGATTTGGATGTTCTTTGTTATGAACGCATTGAATGGGCTGTGCCGAGCTGTTTTCGAGCCAACCTCACGAGCGATGCTGTCGGATATTACAGATCCGAAGAACAGGCTGTTAATTTTTAACTTGAGGTATGCGGCCATTAATGTCGGTGTCGTGATCGGTCCTTTACTCGGATTGCAGTTTGGAACCTCACAGAGCGGAGCCCCATTCATAGCCGCAGGGTTGGTATACATCTTATATGGACTGGTTCTTGTATTCCAGTTCGGTAGAAAAAGTGATATTGACCTTGGCCGTGCTGCCATAGCTCAGTCCGTATCTTTAAAAGAAGCTTTTATGGTGACTAGCCGTGATCGTACCTTTATGTATGTGCTAATCGGGTCTATATTCTGTGTGTTAGGATATGGACATTTTAGTTCGACGCTCCCGCAATATCTTGAGCTCAGCCCGAGCTTCGAGAATGGAGCAGAGATGTTTACTTACATGCTGTCCATGAATGCCGTAGTCGTGCTGATCGTGCAGTATCCGCTGGTAAGATGGTTTAAGAATTTTCCTCCTGCGGTATCTTTAATCGTAGGTAATGCTTTTGTGGCCAGTAGTTTGCTTGTATTTGGTTTGTTTGAATCCAGATGGATGCTGCTGCTTGGTGTCGTAATATTTACAATTGGAGAAGTGCTCATGTTTACGCTTATGGATCTATTAGTAGACAGGATCGCTAAACCAGAGCTGCGTGGGACTTATTTCGGTATGAGCGGATTTAACAATATGGGGAATGTACTCGCCCCGGTCATTGGAGGGTGGTTGTTAACCTCGCTATCTGTGGATCAACCGGTAATGATATTTATGCCTTTGACGCTAATGACAGCATGTGGCATTCCATTCTTGCTGCTCGCCCACTTTAAGATGCGTGATCGGAAGATGGATCAGCCAGCTGACAAACAAGCTAATGTCGCTAGTTAACATGAAGTGAGCTCATTAAGTTTAATATAAAATAACGCCAGCATGGTAATGACTCTGCTGGCGTTATTTTTATTTTTACGACTTGCTTCGGAGTATCGAATGACCTGCCAAGAGCTGATCCAAGGTCATGAAATCTATGGATTCTGGTACATGTCCTGATCGGCTGCAAACCGCGAGAGAGTAATCAGGGTCGATTGCATAACTTCTAAAGGACCAAGCTTCTTCGTTCCCCTCGTTAGAGCTAGAGAATGTGATTTCTCCCTGATGGGTTATATCAAATTCGAAAGAATCAAGGGGAATGGAAAGTCCGGCACCTTTCGCTTTTACATAGCTTTCCTTAAGCGTCCATAGGGAATAGAATATATGCTTCTGCTCTAAGTTGACCTGGTTATGCACCAGCTCCGCTTCGTTCCGAGTAAAGAATCGATCTGCTAGAGTCAGGTCCACATCATTTATTTCTTCAATATCAATACCAACAGGGTGTCGATCAAAAGCAGCTACCACCCATGCCCCTGAGTGAGAGATATTGTAATGATGCGTGGGATAATGAACAAATTCAGGTTTACCGAAGCGATTGATCTGCCTGTCCAACTGGTTAGGGGACAGATTCCAATGTTCGACAGCGTAGCTCTGAATTAGCAGCTCTCCGCATAGAGATCTTAATTGGTCCGCATACCGTCTGAACCTGCGAATCTTCTTTTGCTGTTCGCACGGCAAAGCTCCTACGATCTCATTCAAATCAATGGGCTGCTCCATTGCAGTGTGCAGTTTGACCCCAAGAATGTCCATTGGCCTTAATGTTCACCTCCGGGAGTCAAAGGAGAGATCCACAGGTCTGTATTCTCAAGCAGGTGAGCCAGCTGCAGCATCTCATGCTCTCTTCCTTTAGCAGACATAAACTGAACACCCATAGGCAGCCCAGACTTACTAAGATGAAGGGGGAGGCTCATAGCCGGTGTACCTGTCAAATTAGCAAGCTGTGTGAACGGAGTGTAAGTTAAGCTAGGTTCAAACATGTCATAGATAAGCTCTTGCTGCTTGTCCTTAGATAACTCACTTACCCTAAGCAACTGCTCAATCTTCGCTGGCCCAGGCGTCAGTTCACCAATCTGTGGAGCCGGATAAGCATTGGTCGGTGTGATATAGAAATCATATCGGTCAAAAATAGTGGCCATTTGTGCGGCAGCAACGTCCCACTCTGCAAGACTATGTACAAATTCCGCTGCGGACAATTTTCGGCCAGCCTCTAGGAGCACCCAGCCTTCAATTTCAATATCCTCTGAAGTAATGGTTCTTCCAAGTCCACGCTCCATCTTCAGTACCATAGCTGCCATCTCACCGCTGTTCATCATATAATAGTTCTCCATGAGATGAACACCGTTTACTGGACTTTGCTTTTCTTCGACAAGATGTCCTTCGGATTCCAGGTATTTCACGACCTTGAGCACTGCCTCCTTGGCATCCTCACTGACAGGCGTGCCTACTGGAGAATCCATCGTATAGGCAATTCGATATTTCCGTTCAAGCGATAAATACATATCCTCCAAGTGCCTTCCAGGGTACAGCGGAACTTGGAATGCAGCTTCGTTCTGAATCACCTGCAGTACATCGAGTAGTGCCGCACTGTCCCTCACCGTTCTCGATAGGGCAAAATCAATGGATGCACCCTGCCACTGCCGGCCAACCCCGGGGCCTACAGGAGTACGTCCACGGGTAGGCTTTAATCCAAACAGTCCACTGAACGAAGCGGGAATGCGAATTGATCCTCCGCCATCACTTGCTCCGGCGATGGGTACCATGCCGGAAGCAACGGCTGATGCCGATCCTCCACTGGAGCCGCCGGGAGAGTGGCCTGTATTCCATGGGTTTCTTGAAGGGCCGTGCAGCTTAGGCTCGGTAATATTCTTAAGACCAAATTCCGGGGTATTCGTGTGTCCGATCGGAATAAAACCGGCTCTCCGAAGCTTGGCTACATAATGAGAATCGTAGAGCGGCCTGTGTTCAGCAAATAATTTGGAGCCTGATGTCAGAGGCTCTCCAGCAATGGCTTGTGAAATGTCTTTGAGCAATATGGGGACACCTGCAAATGGCTGGGCGAGTGTGTTCACCTCACCTGCTTCTTGCAGTGCAGCTTCGTAGCGAGTACGGACCACCGCATTCAGCTCAGGATTCAACTGATCGATCTGTTCAATGGCAGCAGTTACAAGCTCTACTGGAGAAATTTGTTTATCTCTTATCAACTGGGCGAGCCCTACTGCGTCATATGATGTATACGGAAAAGAAGTCATAGGCTAATTGATCATCCCTTTCTAATCGTTCTCTCTATCATAACGCATATATCTGTCAGGTTTCCATGTGCAGTTGGAGGAGAGATGGAGGAGAAAGTGAAAATTCATTTAGATATAAAAAGTCGCCGTCCAAACGGACAGCGACTTTACAATAACTCTTTAAGATCTAAAAGACATAGAGATCAAAATCCAGCTCAGCTCCAATGTCATTCACGAATGAGATCGTATCAATATCTAAATAAATGGCGGGTGTCTGATTCTGTTCAATTTTTATAACGATAAAGAATTTATAAAATAAGTCATGTGATCTTTTTAATTCGAGCAATTCATTCTTTTTGTTTTTTAGGACAGAAATCAATTTATTCAACTGCATATTTATATCCAGAGATTCCTCGTATCCAGTACTGATCGACCATGCGGATTCTTTCCGAACGATGTCGCGGTTCTTTATTTTGTCTCCCTTAGTATAGAACTCTGAGGGTGCGATCTCTAGTTGACTTGTTATATCCTCAGCAGTGAAAAGTTCGCCGATGATTGAAAACTCAGTCATAACCGAAGTAGTATGCATCCTTCTTAATCCTTTCATCTCATGTCGTCCGCGAGACCAGCTGCTGGCTGCTCTGTTGCTGCTGACGAGCAAATATAAACAATGTTGTCCAGATCAGCACAAAACCAATGAGCTGAGCAGGAGTTACCAACTGTCCAAAAGCGATCCAGTTCACGAGCACACCCATCATCGGGAAGCTAAGCTCCGCAAGGGTAGCCATCGATGCTTTGGTCGAAGATAAGCCTTTATAATATAGCAGCAGACTGAGCAGTCCAGGAAGCAATGCCTGTGCCAACAAGTTAACTCCGATGCTTGCAAGATCCGCTCCTGCCTGTGGAAGATTCATCGATGCTCCTTCCAGCCAGGTCATGATGAGGAGTAAAGGCAGTGCGAGTACATATCGCAGGGAGGTTACCGTCTTGTATTGCGCCTGGCCAAGAAGCAGGCGTCCCATCACCGTGGATCCACCCCATAAAGCTGCGGCGAGTAAGGATAAGAGGCTTCCCAACTTAATCCATTCGCTATTCGTTCCAAAAGGAATGGTGAATCCAAAGGTAAGCAAATACGTTCCTACAATAGCAATGATGAAGAAGAAGCCGAAACGTTTGGGCAGCGTCTCCTTAAGAATCAGCTTTGCGAGCAGGATGGCAAAAATCGGCTGCATTTTTTGCAGCAGCACAACCGCATTCAGATCACCACTGGACAGAGCCATCGTAAAAATAACGGTAGCCAGTGCAGAACCTCCCCAAGAGATGACAAGCAGAGCGAATACATGCTTTAAACGCAGGTTTTTCAGTTCAGATCGATTGACCCATAGAATCGGTACAGCAACCAGACAGACAAGAAGATGCTCAATCAGGACGACTTGTGTCGAGGTCATGTAGTCCAGCAGATGAATACGGAACAGGGGACCGATGCCCCACAGTGCTGCCCCGAGTGCGACGAGCCAGAAGCCGGTTGAGCCGGCTGCAGGTAATGCTTTTTTGTTCGTGTGTTCCATAATCCAAACTCCTTCGTAATTGAGAATTTGAATATGGTATCTTCAGATAGTAAAAAACCCCCGTGAATACGCACATGTAGCCATGCACGATCAACAGGGGTGATCAAATAAACATGCGTATTAATATAACAACCGCATGTAATCGATGATCTTCTCTCATCCGGACTGTAACCGTCGGCCTTGGAATTGCACCAAGTCAGTCGCGTGCGCAAGGAATGCTTGAGCAGCGAGTCGCGGGCTTCGCTCTTCATTGCAAGAACGTCACCGCCGATTGGGAATTTCACCCTACCCCGAAGATCCATTATTCATTTATTAAGATAATATAAAATCGTAAGTAAATAATTAGTTGTAACCTACTCAAACATAATAATATAGAAAGCGCTATCGTAGCAACACTTATTTTTCGCCGGTTGGTCAATTAATAATAAAAATTCAAGTTCAGGGCAATCTGTTACCGAGGCTTTAGCCATATAATTCTAATTGAATGATGAAAGTTGACAACCCGTGCTAACTTTCGCATAATAATTGTTTGTGCTTAATTGCACTAAAGCGTTGCAACATTCATCTAGGAGTGACATTATGGATTTATTTCGCAAGAAGCATTTTGACCTGAACAAGGGAACCGGCCTCAAGAAGACACTCGGGGCGCTGGATCTGATATCACTTGGGGTCGGTGCTATTATTGGTACCGGTATTTTCGTCATTACCGGACAAGCCGCTGCAGAGCATGCTGGGCCCGCACTAATGATCTCCTTCGTTATTGCCGCCATCGCCTGTATTCTGGCAGCGTTGTGTTACTCAGAACTGGCTTCCACAGTTACTGTATCGGGTAGTGCCTATGCATACAGCTATGCTGCATTCGGTGAAGTGGTCGGTTGGTTAATGGGCTGGACACTGGTACTTGAGTATGGTGTTGCTGCGGCATCGGTAGCAAGCGGATGGTCAGCCTATGTACAAGGGCTGCTGGAAGGCTTTGGCATACATCTTCCCACCGCTATATCCGGTGCTTTTAATTTGTCGCAGGGACAAATCATAGATTTGCCGGCCGTTCTCATTATTATGGCTATATGCTTATTACTCACCCAGGGAGCGAGGGAAACGGCAAGATTTAATGCAATTATGGTTTTTGTCAAAATAGCAGTCATCATCATTTTCATTCTGGTTGGTGCATTTTATGTTAAGCCTGACAATTGGACTCCTTTCATGCCGTTTGGTTTCTCTGGGGTAATGAGTGGCGCGGCTGTTGTGTTTTTTGCCTATATTGGATTTGATGCGGTGGCTACAGCGGCTGAAGAAGTCAAAAACCCGCAGCGTAATCTTCCTATAGGAATTATTGGATCACTTATTGTATGTATGATTATGTATTCACTTGTTGCCGTCGTCCTGACGGGGATGGTTCCTTTTACGAATCTTGGAGTTGCAGACCCTGTAGCCTTCGCATTACGCTTTGTAGGACAAGACTTTGTAGCAGGACTTATTTCAGTGGGAGCCATTGTGGGTATTACGACGGTGCTGCTCGTTCTATTGTTTAGTCAGACCCGGCTCTTGTTTGCGATCTCTCGGGATGGACTGCTGCCTAAGTTCTTATCTAAAGTGGATGAGAAGAAACAGACCCCTGTTCGCAGTACATGGATGGTAGGCATTATTATCGCACTCCTGTGCGGATTGCTGCCGCTGGATCAGCTTGCCAGCTTGACCATCATTGGAACCCTGTTTGCATTTGCTGTCGTATCCCTTGGTGTTATTGGTCTGCGCAAGTCCAGACCAGATCTCAAACGAGGATTTTCTGTACCGTGGGTGCCGTTTCTTCCACTGCTGAGCGCTGCATTCTGTGTGCTGCTGATGCTTCAGCTGGACGGATCAACTTGGGGTGGATTTGCCGTATGGATTCTCGTCGGTCTAGGTATTTATTTCTTCTATGGATACCGGCACAGTGAGCTTGGAGACAAACCATCTAAGAAATAATAACAAGAATAAAGTACAACCATTTTCGCCCTTCTGATAGAGATCAGGAGGGCGAAATGTATTACAGAATAAAGAGGAACAAGTAACAGTTTTGACTCTCATTCAAAATAAAGTATGCTATAATGTCTAACTTAGAGGACAGCCTTAACAGGCACAAAGAGGTGGAATAGCATGCGAGAAACGACAAAGCGGGCTCTAGTATGTATGCTTATGATCACACTTGCGCTGACAGCTTGCACATCTTCGGAACCCGAGGAGGCTCAGCCAGTAGTCGTAAAGGAAGAGCAGCTGGAAGATGGCCAGACGATAACACTTATTGAACCTAGCAATTATGAAGTCGCTGAAGTAAACAAATATCAAATTCAGACACGATTAACAGATTTTCAACTAATCCATGGTTATGGCGGTCTGGCTTGGGGAGTGACGAGAAGCGAGCTTCGTTTATATTATACCCGTGACAATGGGGAGACCTGGACGAATATTTCTCCTTCATCTAATGTGAAGTTCGCGACGAATCCAGTTTACGGAGAGGATATTTTTTTCCTGGATGGCATGAATGGGTGGATTGTTCGTTCCGGAACAGATGGAACTGACAATGTGGTACTGCGAACAAATGATGGTGGAGAGAGCTGGATGATTTCTTCGCTCGAGGAAACTCAGAAGGTAACAGCGCTTCACTTTGCTTCAGCTAAGGAAGGCTTCTTAATGACAAGTGACAATGCTGGTACGGGTAAAGAGGAGAAGAAAATATTCTCGACGCTTGACGGGGGAATGAATTGGTCTGAAGTGATGACAAGTTCTCCGCTTCAGCAAACGAATCATGCCATACCGCTGCGCGGATATGCTGAGGGTATGCAGTTCATCGACGGAGAGCGCGGTGTTGTATCCGTGCTGGAGCTTGGGGCTCCTAAGATTTATTTAACCCAGAATGCGGGGAAAGCCTGGTCTATTAACGAGCCGTATTTCAACAGATCCTCATCATTGTATGAGTCCTGTTCTTCTTATTCTCTTGGCGAGATTGAGAGCTTAAGTACGGACCATCAGAAACTGTATCTTCCTTTAGGCTGTGCGGAAGGCAGCGGAGTTCAGTACAGCGGTCTGTTTACGACAGATGGAGGCTCCATATGGGAGCATGTCCAGTTTAATCTGCCTTCACAGAGTGGGGTGAACAAGGATTTGTATCCGACTTTTGTCAGTGAGTCTGAAGGCTGGGCATTGCAAGGCACTTATGTCTATCATACGAGGAATCAAGGCGAAGATTGGGACAGACTGCCTGTGAGTGAAGTTCTCTCAGAGAAGCTTGTAGAATATCCTGAGGTTGTCAAGCTGCAGTTCGTAAGCCCTAAAGTAGGGTGGGTGCTGCTTGAGAATGCTAGTGAGAAAAAATCAATATTAATGCAATCAATGGATGGCGGGACCAGTTGGAGTGTCCTTTAAGATTAATCCCATGAAGTATTTCTTACCCGAACTGACAAGTTGACCGTACTACGGCATATACATAAACAAGTAGTCGGTTATTTTCAGACAAGAATTAGAGGACGGGAGGAGACGGCATGGGATTTGAATCTTTCTGGATGTTTGATTTTTTCGGAACGGTATTCCCGGCGGTATTTGTCGTGATTCTCGGTATTATCGCATTGACCCTGGGAAAAGAGCTCCTTGCTTGGGGACGGAACAACAAGCAGCCGGTATTGACTGTCTCTTCAAGAATTACAGGAAGAAGGATTCAGGTATCACAGCAGAGTCAAAGCGAAGGGCAGAATACGCGGACACTCTATTTTATTACATTCGAAGTGGACAGTGGAGATCGGATTGAGTTCAAGGTTGGCGGAGATGAGTATGGTTTATGCTCTGAAGGCGATGAAGGCCAGCTTACTTTTCAGGGGACTAGATATCTCGGGTTCAAGCGCTATAACAGAGTATATACCGAACGTGTTCGAGGTTAGTATGTGAAGGATCAGCCGTCCCAATGGGGCGGCTTTTTGTTTTCCAGCTGAATTGTACCGTTTCAATTGAGATATACTGGATTAATTATTCTTTATTAGGGGGATTGTTTATATTTCGTTAAGAAATTGATTCGGATATATGTTAATACTTAAATTGTGTAATATATTGTTATCAGAGAACTATAGCTGGTTCTAATCTCTAGTCGTAAGGAGAGGTATCATGAAATTCAAAGATGATGTCGTCATCGTTACAGGCGCAGCGCAAGGTATTGGTAAAGTTGTAGCTGAAGCATACGCTGAGCAGGGAGCGAAGGTGGTCCTTGCCGATCAAAATGAAGAAAAAGGGGCCGCGGCAGCCGCAGCCATTCGTCAAAAAGGTGAAACTGCCATATTTGTTGCCTGCGATGTTAGGTCTGAAGAAGCAATTGTACATTTAATGAATACAGCCATGCGGGAATATGGGAAGATCGATATCCTGATTAACAACGCAGGTTATGGCATCTGGAAGTCTCCGCTTGAATTGTCCCTGAATGAATGGGATGATGTCATGAACACCAATGTTCGCAGCTGTTTTTTAACGACAAGAGAAGCGGCTAAATATATGGGGAATAATAAACAGGGCGGTGCTGTAATCAATATGGCCTCCACGAGAGCGACGATGTCCGAGCCGAACTCTGAAGCCTATGCTGCTTCCAAAGGAGCTATTGTTGCACTGACTCATGCGATGGCTGTTTCACTGGCAGATAAACGGATTCGGGTCAATAGTATTAGTCCGGGATGGATTGAAAAAGGAGACTACAGTAAACTTAGAGAAATAGATCATGTCCAGCATCCGTCGCAAAGAGTTGGCAAGCCGGAGGATATTGCAAGAGCTTGTTTATTTTTAACGGCACCTGACAATGATTTTGTAACTGGCGAGAACCTGGTCATTGATGGCGGTATGACAAGAAAAATGATATATGAGCCCTAATCCTGGGACTGGAATCGAATAATCAGGCTAAAGACCGAATATAGAAGAATGAGCCCAAGTTGAGCACCTGGGCTCATTCTTTTACTTTTGTCCACTGCTATAATAGCGTTGGTTCAAAAAAGAGAGGAGAATTGGAGGGAGGATATGATACGCAATCAATCCCGCGGTTTATTATGGGTTGTCTTATTCATAAGTGTTATATTTATGACTGCTTTTGAATCGACAAATTCATCTACGCGGGCAACATGGTTATGGCAGGCAGAGACCATTGCAGATGGCGGCCAAGATGTACTGGAATATGCCGACAATCAAAATATTGATCATATTTACTTAAGAATTGATATGAATCAGCCAGAGGAAATGTACCAGACCTTTGTACGAAATGCTCAGGAGCGGGGAATCAAGGTTGATGCACTCGCAGGCCATCCTTACTGGGCGACAGAAGGTGGAAGAGAACGGCTGCTTCAATTTGCTAACTGGGTTGTTGATTACAATGCTGAATCTGAGGAATCGGAACAGTTTGCAGGAATTCATCTTGATATTGAACCCTATGTCCTGAATGATTGGAGCGAAGACAGCGAGCCTGTCATTCAATCCTATTTAACCAATCTTGAGCTGTTTTTAGACATTGCGAATCAGGATGCTTCCCTAATCAGTGCCATTGATCTGCCTTTTTGGTATGACCAATATGAAGTGCCTGAGACCGATACGCCGCTAATTCAATGGTTCATGAGCAGGTTTGATCAAATAACTTTAATGGCTTACCGTGATAAAGCGATGGGTGACGACAGCATTTCTCATGTGATTGAGCAAGAGATGGAATGGTCGGAAGCTTATGATGCGAAGATGGTTGTCGCTGTAAACACAAAACCGATGCCAGGTGAAGAGTACACCTCATTTGCAGGCAAATCAGCGGAAGAAATGGAAGCTGTACTTAACGAGGTGTCATTATCACTGCAGGAATACCGCAATTTTGCCGGCGTAGCGGTGCATGATTATGTGTATTGGTCTAACCTTAGCGAAAACGGTACAGAACCTGAGCCAACGCCAGAACCTGAGCCAACGCCAGAACCTGAGCCAACGCCGGAACCTGAGCCAACGCCGGAACCTGAGCCAACACCGGAGCCTGAGCCAACGCCAGAACCTGAGCCAACGCCGGAACCTGAGCCAACGCCAGAACCTGAGCCAACGCCGGAACCTGAGCCAACGCCGGAACCTGAGCCAACGCCAGAACCTGAGCCAACGCCGGAACCTGAGCCAACGCCGGAACCTGAGCCAACACCGGAGCCTGAGCAGGGCTCTATTCGTGGGACGTACATTTGGCAAGCAGAGCAAGTGATTCATGACAGTGAACGCGTGCTCGAATTTGTAGAAGAGAAAAATATAAATTATTTGTATGTAAGACTTGATCTGGAGCAGCCGTTTGAGCTGTATCGAAATTTTGTCAGCCAGGCAGCAGCCATGGGGATTGAGGTTCATGCAATGGGAGGCCATCCGATATGGGGGCTTGAAGAGAACCGACCTCGTATTACCCGGTTAATCAATTATGTTAAGGAATATAATCAGCATGCTTCGGAGCAGGAGAAATTCCATGGTATCCATGTTGATGTAGAGCCGTATACAAATGAAGCCTGGCATATTGATCGTGACCGTGTACTTACAGAATGGGCTGCAAATATGGAATACTTTGCACAAGAAACCAAAAGAAATTCTGATCTGGAGACGAGTGCCGATCTTGCTGTATGGCTTGACGCATATGAGCTTCCAGGGAAAAATATGACGGTTAGCGAATGGATGATTCAGACACTTGATCATATTTCACTCATGGCCTTCCGTGATACCGCAGAGGGATCAAACGGGATAGCAGCAGTTGCAGCACGAGAAATGGAGATTGCAGACCGTTTAGGTAAGCCGCTTCTCGTCTCTGTTGAGATGAAACAAAGCCATGAAGGCGATCATATTACCTTCTATGAAGAAGGAGAAGCTTACATGGAAGAAGAGCTTGCTAAATTACCGGATTTGCTTGCTAACTATGAAGCTTACCAAGGGTATGTTGTTCATTCCTACGATTATTGGATTACTGCTAATCCTTAATGAAAATGATGAAATGCATGACAGATATTACAGAGCTGCCCACGTCAGGGCGGCTCTTTTTTTCGTCTATAGACGATTATACATATTTAGGATAGATAAAAAGAGACAAATCTGTTACACCACATGAACGAGGTGGAGAATTGGAGCAGATATCATTACAGATGCCCAAACCATGTTTATCATGGGGCAAATTGAGGAAGCAGCTTGGAAGGCCGAGGTTGAAAGATGGAGAACGAGCGCCGGAGATCAAATGACAGCAGAATATAAAGAATCCTACGAGAATACAAAATAAGAGTTACCGAAGAAGGCAATGGAGGTCTTTCCCGCGAATATTTGAATAGGAATAAACATTTAATTGTAACCGCATTCATTGAGAGTCGGGAGGGGAAATGAAGAATGAGAGGTATCCTTTGCGAACAAATCGGAACATTTCGTTATGCTACAGATTTACCGGAGCCAGAACCGGGGCAGGATGAAGCAGTGATTGAAATAAAGCGGGTCGGTATTTGCGGTACCGACCTGCACGCCTATAAAGGGAACCAGCCTTTTTTTGAATATCCGCGCATCTTAGGACATGAACTGGCTGGAATCGTCACAAAGATTAGCAACCGTGATCAAGGCATATTACCAGGAGACCAAGTTAGCATTATTCCTTATTTACACTGTAATCATTGCATAGCCTGCAGATCTGGCAGAACCAACTGCTGCATGCAGCTTCAAGTGTTGGGAGTACATGTTGACGGCGGTATGCGAGAAAGAATTAAGGTTCCGATATCACATTTATTAAAGACAGAAGGATTATCACTGGATCAGACAGCGATGATCGAGCCGCTGGCTATTGGTGCTCATGCGGTTCGCCGAGCCGGAATTTCTCAAGGTGCAGCAGTCCTGGTTATTGGAGGCGGACCGATCGGACTTGGTGTCATGGCACTTGCAAAAGAGGCAGGAGCAAGAGTCATAGCTATGGATGTAAACAAGGAACGATTAGCCTTTTGCCGCTCCTGGGCTAAGGTCGATCTTACCATTAACGCAGCAGAGGAGGATCTACTTGAGCAGGTCTCAAAGTTAACGGCAGGAGAGCTTGCACCCATCGTCATCGATGCAACGGGTAATGTGACATCTATGACAAATGCCTTCGATTATACTGCTCATGGCGGGACTTTGATATATGTAGGTCTCGTTAAGGGCAATATCACATTCAACGACCCAGAGTTTCATAAACGAGAACTAACCATTATGGGTAGCCGGAATGCAACAAAAGAGGATTTCGCTCACGTCATCAAGACCATTTCCACAGGCAGGATCGATATGGATCAGTACATTACCCATCGCGCTCCGTTAGAAGAGATGGCTTATTTGTTTGATGAGTGGCTAAAGCCTGAATCCAAAGTGATTAAAGCCGTAGTGGAATTATAGATGGAAGTCGATTGCAGCTAAAGTATAAATTATATAAATGACCTATATTTCAGGAGGAATCACATGTCTTTATCTGCCGAAACGATGCTATGGTACGACAAACCAGCTCAAAACTGGAATGAAGCCCTTCCGATCGGGAATGGAAGATTAGGAGGTATGGTGTTTGGATTCGTTGAAGAGGAGCAAATCCAATTTAACGAGGATTCGATCTGGTATGGAGGACCTAGAGATCGAAACAACCCGGATGCTCTAGAAAACCTCCCTCGTATTCGCGAGTTACTGTTTGAGGGAAAACTGAAAGAAGCCCATCGTTTATCAGAAGCCGCCTTTTCCGGAACACCACGCAGTCAGAGGCATTACTTAACGGCGGGGGACTTTTTCATTCATTTTGATCATCCTGAAGGGGAGCTGTCCAATTATCGCAGAGAACTCGATTTAGAAAAAGCGGTGACCGTCACAACCTATGAATACGGTGGAATTACCTATCGACGGGAGGTATTTTGCAGTTATCCGGATCAGGTGATGATGATAAGACTTGAAGCGGGCCGCCCTGGTGCATTGTCGCTCACTTCCTGGTTCGACCGGAAAAACGGCAAGCATATGGATGAGTCTCATCGGTATGGAACGGATACGCTTGTTATGACAAATGATTGCGGTGGAAGGGAGGGGCTCGTTTATAGCGCGGCTGCCAAAGCCATCCCTGTCGGTGGAACCGTTAGGGTAGTGGGTGAGCATCTGATGATAGATCAGGCAGATGAGGTTGTTATCCTCCTCGCTGTCGCGAGCACTTTTCGTTTCAAGGACCCAAAGAAGCAATGCTACGAGCTGTTGAATCAGGCCGCAGCTAAGGAATTTAATCTCTTAAAAGAAACACATATTCAGGATTATCAGCATTTGTTTAATAGAGTGCAGCTTAACCTTGGAAAGCCCTCCGAATCGCCTTCTGTTGAACCCGTAAATAAACGGCTGGAAAGGCTGCAATCAGGAGGGGAGGATAAGGGTCTATACGCGTTACATTTTCACTTTGGGCGATATTTGCTTATTTCTAGCAGCCGTCCTGGATCACTGCCAGCCAACCTGCAAGGGATATGGAATGATTCGATGTCTCCGCCTTGGGACAGTAAGTTTACGATTAATATTAATACCCAGATGAATTATTGGCCAGCGGAGAGCTGTAATCTTGCAGAATGTCATCAACCTTTGTTTGAATTGATAGAACGAATGAGGGCGAACGGCCGTGTAACAGCACAGAAAATGTATGGCTGCCGTGGGTTTGTTGCTCACCATAATACCGATATTTGGGCTGATACCGCGCCGCAGGATATTTATCCACCCGCTACACAATGGGTTATGGGCGGCGCTTGGTTGACGCTTCATCTATGGGAACACTATAAATTTAACCCTGATCCAGTATTCTTGGAACAAGCATATGAAACCATGAAAGAGGCTGCCTTGTTTTTTCAAGACTTTCTCGTCGAAAGTCCTGAAGGGTATCTTGTGACCAATCCCTCCGTCTCACCTGAGAATCGTTATGAGCTGCCGAATGGAGAGTCAGGTACACTATGCTATGGTCCTTCTATGGACACTCAAATTTTAACGGAGCTATTGAATGCCTGTATTGAGGCCAGTAAATTGCTGAGCACGGATGAGAATCGCCGTGAGGAATGGGCCATGATCATTTCTCGTCTACCTGATATGAAGGTAGGCAAATATGGTCAACTGCAGGAGTGGCTAGTGGATTATGAAGAACAAGATCCTGGACACAGACACATCTCACATCTGTTTGCTCTTCATCCGGGAACGACGATTCGTCCCGATTCTACACCGGAACTAGCAGATGCGGCCAGGATAACACTTCATAGACGATTGGAGAATGGAGGAGGACATACGGGATGGAGCAGGGCGTGGATTATTAATTTTTGGGCTCGTTTGTTGGACGGAGACCAGGCTTACTATCATACAAGAGAGCTGCTGAGGAAATCAACACTTCCTAACTTGTTTGACAATCACCCTCCATTTCAGATTGACGGCAACTTTGGCGCTGCTGCTGGAATTGCCGAAATGCTGCTGCAAAGTCATCTTGATGGTATTCGAATTCTTCCGGCCTTGCCACAAGCTTGGGAGCAAGGGAGTGTAACAGGGCTCCGCGCAAGAGGAGGCTTCACCGTAGATATGGAATGGAAGGAGCATAAACTGACTAACGGCGTAATTACTTCGGATTGTGGAGAGAAGCTTCGCATTTACTCGGATTCCCTCATCCGTATTACTTCACCAGATGGAAGAGAATTGCCGGCAGAACGCGTTGGGAATTTATTAGAGTTACCGACTGTAAAGGGCGATAAGTATATAATAACTGCTGAGTAAGTTCCTTTGTTGGATGAAGGTGGCCTTGTTATCTAGCGAAGAAGAACGCTATGTTGTATTTACAGAATATTTAAAGATGGAGATTAAGAAATTATTTGTCACTGGTGACACTCCTCCTATTAGGTTATTCGTTATTTTCATTGGTTTTGCTTATCCTGTACACGCTGCTTGATGCGGATACAGGATTTTTTTTGTATTTTTTTTGTAGAGAAGTGTCACGAACTGGGCGAATGCACAATAGGATATAGGGTATTAGGCGCGAGGCTTACGACTTACAGGGGAGGAGGGAACGTAATTGGCGGTTATTAAAGCAAATTCTGAGGATGTAAAAGTGCTCGCAAGGCTGATGAGAGCCGAAGCAGAGGAAGACGGCGAAACAGGGATGCTTCTGGTAGGGAATGTTGGTGTGAACCGGATCCTTGGCGGATGTCTTGATTTTCGTAATATTCGCTCCATTAATGATATGGTATTCCAGTCACCAGGCGGCTTTGAGGCGATTCAAAAAGGATACTTTTATCAAGCGGCGAGAGAGTCGGACATTCGTCTAGCCAGACGTGTAATTAACGGCGAGAAAATATGGCCTGCGAGCAATGCCCTCTGGTTCTTCAGACCAGCTGGAGCATGCCCGGCAACTTGGTATAATCAGCAGAATACGGGAAGATATCGTGCACACTGTTTCTTCAGCCCATCCGGGGCAGATTGTCCGGCAGTTTTTTAGCACAATGATGTACACCTTACTATTAGGGAGGTAATTAAATGTTTAACCAACCATATCAGCCTGTATCGTATAAGATCGGGAATTCGGGGCCTGCAAATGCTCCGAGAAACATGCAAGGGATGCAGGGAGGGATGACTGTCGTTCCACCAGAAGTTACGAGCGGAAGTGTAATGACGCCTAGTGGCACAGTCATCCAACAGAATATTCCGTTTACAGAGCAATCTTTTGTTGAAAATATACTTAGATTGAACCTTGGGAAATATGGTACTTTCTATGCGACATATGAAGGCAACAGAGAGTGGAATGCTAAAGTATTTCAGGGGATCCTTGAAGCAGCAGGCCGTGACCATATTATTATCAGTGATCCAAACACAGGTCAACGGATCATCATCCTGATGGTTAATTTTGATTATGCAACATTTGATGAGCCGCTGAATTATGAATATCCATATGCTCCAACAGCGCCTCGTGGCGGAAGACGTTAATAAATTGGTGTCACATTAAGAATTAGAATAGTCTTTGATCTCCAGTGGGTTAAGAAGTCTGGATATCAAAGACTATTTTATTGCCATTATTTCATCCGGAGCAGCATATATATCAGCAATTGTATGTGGTGTGATGACTCCATACTTGATAAAAAGGAGGTGGACCCGTTACCGAATTCGGGATACGGGACCTTATTTGAGTGACCCTCTATCGTTTGGGATTTATGCAATAATTATATTGGTATTAGCTCTGATCAGCGGGTTATTTGCAGCCCTTGACAGTGCAATTGGCCGATTGTCACTAGTGCGTCATAAGGTGAGCAGCCAGGAGACCGATCGTCAAGAAGCACTGACCATACTAGCAGCTGATAAAGCTAAATATCGCACCACCTGTCAGCTTGGCATATTTCTGCCTGTTATTGGGCTCGGCTGGCTCAGTGAAGCTGCAATCTCCTCGAGATTAGCGCCGGTTCTGGAAAATATGGGTTTAGATATATGGCCAGCGGCAGTGCTGTCTACAACTCTTGCCATTGTTGTCATTACTTTAACCTATCTTGGAGCAGGAAGATGGATCCCCTCCGTGTTGTCTTCTCATTTTCAAGAGCACCTCTTAAGGAAGTCAGGAAGATTTCTTATCTTGTTTACGTTCTTCATGTCCCCTCTCATTTGGTTCTTGAATATAGGAGTGAGAGGTCCTGCTCATCGGGAGAGTACACATCTATCTGTGAAGAGGGAAAAGGTTCAGAGTGAAGAAGAATGGCTGCAGCTTATGAAGGACAGTAAAAACGACGGAATAATTGACGCATTTGAATACACACTGCTTGATAACATATTCGATTTCTCCGCAACAACCGCTAGAGAAATTATGATTCCACGTACGGAGATGATCTGCTTGAATACCGAATGGACGATTCAAGAGAATTTGACTATCGCTAGCATGCAAATGCGGACCCGTTATCCCGTCTGTACCGGTGATAAGGATCAGATTATCGGCTTTGTTCACCTTAAGGATTTGTTTATGTCAGGGATGGAAGAGTATTTAACGACAATTCGTCCCATTCTTTCGGTTCCGGAATCGACCTCAATTGCCATTCTGCTGAAACAAATGAAGATGGAGAGAACTCAGATTGCCATTGTAATTGATGAGTATGGAGGAACCTCTGGACTAGTAACGCTTGAAGATATCGTGGAGGAGATTCTTGGTGAAATCCAAGATGAGTTTGATAATGAGAGGCCGCTTGTGGAATATATAGGAGCTTCTGAATATTCCATTGATGGACTCATTCTGCTGGAGGAGCTTAACCAGCTCTTGTCCCTCGATATTGAAGAGTCTGGCTATGACACCCTTGGCGGCTGGGTATTATCCATGCTGAATTCCTTCCCGCCGAAACCAGGGGATTGCATCTCGTATGGTGATTACCAATATCGGATTGAGGAAGTGGATCATCATCGAATATCCAGAATTGAGGTCAAGAAGAAGACAGTGAGCAATCATAAGGAAGCTGGGGCTTAATTTAATTTATTTATAGTATAGCCATTGTTTAATACTTTGCGGACATTACCGTAAAGTATTTTTTTGTGCCATAGAGTCAATTTCAGAATAACCTCAGCCGCTCTTCTAAGGATCTAAGAGATTCATAATTTTTTGTCATCACCAAATTACAATCTATTAACCTGTGGAACGAGTACAAAACTTCGTCCGTACTATTTGATAGATTTAACCAAATAACATAGTGAGGAATGGTGATGTTAATGTTCAAGTCTAAGAAAACTCAAAAAATGAATGTTGTATTTCCTCTAATGCTCATCTTATCTTTGTTTGCTGCCAGCTTAGCGGGAGCCGAAGAACAACGTGAACCCGGAGCATTAACGTCAAAGCCGCCTGAGGAATCGGGTTTTATTACACCGTTTGCGACTTATCAATATCTTGGTGGTTTTAAATCGGAGTTAACGATGAGTGCCAGCAGTATTTACATAGCAGGACATACAGAAGCGAAGCTTGCTGCTGATTTTGTCAGTGTGGATGTGGCACTGCAAAGATGGGATGGTTCGGCCTGGAGGAACGAAAGATTAATTTCAAATTCAACAACTCATTCCAATAATGTGGAAACTAGCCAGACGGTATACAATTTAACTAAGGGTTATTATTACAGAACGCTCTCTACGCATATGGTTAGAAGCAATGGTACCGTGGAAAAGGCTTCATATTATACACCTGGCTATTTGTATAACTAGCATCTAGAGAATGTGAAAATTCAACATTTAATACGAATAATTCAGATAACAACCATTAATCGAAAAGATAAATAGACCAACAGAACATGAAAAAGGTGTCCTACGTAAATGTAAGACACCTCTTTTTCTCTCAGCTATTCTTTCATTGGAAATTTATTCGTCTCTTGAATGATATTAGCAAATTGAAGGAGCTCTTCCTTTGAAATAGACTTGGACCCCGTCAGCATGACCATTACCAGATTGCTTCGGTAAGTCAGCTGATCATAATCGGAGTCCTCGTAGAAAACAGCGACTGTGCCATCGTCGAGTGTAACTTCCTCAGGAACTCCACTAAATGCTGGAGCTTGCTCTGGTGCACCAGGGTTCACCGAGAACATTTTTTTAATGGAAACCTTAGCTAATCTTTCATCTCCATCAAAGTATTCAATATAAATTTGATCTGATAAGTAGGGGTTTTCCGGATAAAGCGGATTCTCCTGGTCCAGAAGCAGTTGATACTTGATATGCGTTGGAGTCAGCGGGAGATCGAAATTGTTTATATGAAATGTGGTATTGCTGAACGCCTTTTCTTTGGGTACCTCCACGAGAAATAAATTGTGCTGTACACTGTCTTGATTCTCGAATTGGCTGTACAGCTCTTCTGGGTCCCCGCTGAAATTTTGGCTTGGATCCTCAAGCAAACCTGGAGGCGGAGCTGTCTTCGCTCCCGAGAAATCCTGCCTGGGTCCCTGGAACACAAGAACCAAATTATCGCCAACCTGCTGAAGTCTCTGAACAAACGTATTTGCCTGAGTTCCTAACGGAGAGCTGAATATGGTTGCACCTATCGTAATCGAAGCGGCGATAACACCTGCAAGCTGCCAGCGTTTGATTCTTTTCTTGCGTTTTTTTATATTCTTAATTTCGTGATTAACCTTGTTCCAGGATGCTGCCATAGCTTCCTTATTCACTGATGTGGAGGCAGCTGCAGCATTCTCGAAAGCGAGGTCGAAGGCCTCCTCAAACTCTCGTTCGTATACTTCGTCAAATGGCTCATCGAGCCAATCATTTGACTTTTCTTTGCTCATGTGCTGCACCCCACTCTCTATGCAACAATTTTTTGATGCGTTCTCTGGCGCGGAAGAGACGCTGCTTAATGACATCTTCTCTTGTGTCCAGAAGTTCTGCCATCTCACGATAGCTGAGTCCTTCCTTCCATCGTAATTCGATCAGAGACCTGTACTCGGGCTTGAGTTTATCCATATAGCGCTCTATGGATTCCTGCATCATCTTCGTTTCCACTACGGATTCAATTGAGACTGATGTCTGCTGCGCGGTCTCTACATCTAAGAAAACACTGTCCGCGTCAAGTTGGTTACGATATTTTTTATTTTTTCTCAAATAATTAATGGCCGTGTTTTTGGTAACAACCTTCAGCCATGCTTTCAGTTTGGCTTCATTTTCAAATTCGGGCTTATTTTTAATAATTTTGATGAATGCTTCCTGAATAATGTCCTCAGCGGCGGAGTGATCCTTCAACATATATACGATAAACCCGTACATCATCTGATAGTATTCATAGTAGATCTCTCTCTGCAGGGATTCGCCTAGATCATTATAGTCCGCAGCCAACAGCAGTTGGATCCGGTCTGACATAAATATCCCCTCTCTATCATGAAGCTTCTCTATTTTTGGGCAATCATTCCACTATTTTACTATAATTTGAAGGTTTACTCCATAATTTTGAAATATAAGTTGCTATTGTCATTTAGCTGATTCCGTAATAAATGTGATAAATCTGATAATTAATCAAGCCATATGGTTAAAATATGCGTGAAAGGAGTGATATTTAGATGAAAGCATTAACATATCAAGGTAAAAAGAAGGTAAAAGTGAAAGAGGTCGCAGATCCCGCCTTACAGGATAATAACGATATCATTATACGAGTCACTTCAAGTGCAATATGCGGATCCGATCTGCATATTTACAATGGGCTGATTCCTGGTATGCATGAAGATTATGTGATCGGGCATGAGCCCATGGGAATCGTAGAAGAAGTTGCCAAAGGAGTAACCCATGTCAAAAAAGGGGACCGTGTCATCGTCCCGTTTAACGTCTCCTGTGGAGAATGCTTCTTCTGTAAACACGAAATGGAAAGTCAATGTGACCATGCCAATGATACGAAGGACAGCGGCGGTTATTTAGGGTATTCAGATACCTATGGAGGATATCAGGGAGGCCAAGCGGAATATCTCAGAGTGCCCTACGGTAATTTTATGCCCTTTGTTATTCCGGAAGATGCTGAATTGGAAGATGACAAATTGTTGTTCTTATCGGATATTCTTCCGACGGCCTACTGGGGTGTCAAGAATGCGGGAGTGAAGCCTGGTGATACGGTGATCGTGCTTGGCTGCGGTCCTGTAGGACTCCTCACTCACAAGTTTGCCTGGCAGGCAGGTGCCAAACGGGTTATTGCTGTCGATCATTTGAATTATCGACTTGATCATGCAAAGTCGACGAATCAGGTCGAGACCTATAATTTTGAAGAAATCAAAGGCTTTGAAGGATATATGAAAGAAATTACGCACGGCGGGGCCGATGTTGTCATTGATTGTGTCGGTATGGATGCCAAGAGAACAGCTGTAGAGAAGGTGGAGACAGCACTGATGCTGCAAGGCGGTTCGCTTGGTGCGTTCAGAACTGCATCTGAGGTTGTGCGCAAGTTTGGTACCATTCAACTAATCGGTGTGTACGGGGCCAATTACAATATGTTCCCGCTCGGCCACTTGTTCGAACGGAACGTAGAGCTGAAAATGGGACAGGCTCCCGTAATTCACTTGATTCCAGAGCTGTACGCACAGATTAAGTCAGGTAAAATCGACCCGACCGATATCATAACACATCAGATGAGATTGGAAGATGCGGAGAGGGCTTACGAGGTGTTCAATAATAAGGAAGAAAACTGCATGAAGGTCATTCTCAAGCCGTAGCCTACCACAAACCTACGTGGATAAAAGGACATAAACGGCAAACCTCGTTCATGAGCACAAGTAAAGAGCCCAGGTCTTCTAAGGACCTGAGCTCTTTGATGTTTGTTATTTTAAATTAAAACGCCCAATTTCCTTTTAGGAAGATCGGTTCTTCCGTTCCATCCGCTGTAACGCCATAGATGTCCATTTCACCCGATCCAATCATGAAATCGACATGAGTTAGGCTCGTATTCAGTCCAGCTGCTGCAATTTGCTCCTGATCCATTTCTTTGCCGCCTTCGAGACAGAAGGCATACGCGCTTCCGATGGCAAGGTGATTACTCGCATTCTCATCAAACAAGGTGTTATAGAACAGAATGTTCGTGTCCGAGATCGGAGATTGATGGGGCACAAGTGCGACTTCACCAAGGTAGTGAGAGCCTTCATCAATTTCAACCAGGTTTTGCAGTGCTTCCAGCCCTTCTTCTGCGGTTACGTTTACGATTCGTCCATTCTCGAATGTGAGCGAGAACTTATCAATCAGATTGCCTCCATAGCTGAGCGGCTTCGTACTGGACACCGTTCCATTCACACCTGTCTTAAGGGGTGCTGTAAATACTTCTTCTGTTGGCATATTAGCTACAAACGTAAAGCCCTTCTCATTGATACTATCGCCTTGAGCCCAGAGATGTCCTTCCGGAAGCTCAATTGTAAGATCCGTACCCGGTGCCTTGTAGTGCAGCTTCTTATATTTCTTCTCGTTCAATGTCTTAGACTTGCTCTCCAGTGTGGAGAGATGTGTCTGCCAAGCAGCTACCGGATCTGCTTCTCCGATTCGAACGGTATGGAAAATAGCGTCCCATAATAACGATACTTGTTCTTCTTGTGGTGCATCAGGGAACACTTTAGCTGCCCATTCGGGTGATGGAACAGCGATGAGGCACCAGCTGAATTTATCAGCCTGCTGATAAGCACGGTACTTCGCCATCGCTTTGCCGCGTGCCTTTTGAGAAGCGACGATTCGTTCCTGCTTGACGCCCTTCAATAGGTCCGGATTCTCAGACAAGATATGTAACACGGCTGCACCTTGCTCAACGAGCTCGGTCATTTCTCCTGCAGTCCATTTCGGCTCTTTGGAGAATACTTCATCAGCTGCAAGTTCATACTGCATGCGGGTAATCTGCTCATCATTCCACTGAACCTTGACGAGAGCAGCTCCCGAATCATAGGCTTCCTTAACGATCAAACGAACGAATTCCTTGGATTCGACTGGAGCATGAACGATCAAGGTTTGGCCAGGCTGGATGTTGACGCCAACTTTTACAGTAAGCTCAGCATATGCTTTTAATTTTTGTTCGAAATCATTCATTTCATTAATCCTCCAATACTCGCTGTGAATTCACAGCGCAATAATAATTTACCTATGGTAGAAAAGAACAAGCTTCCCTAGTTTAACGTAAACGGGTTGCTTTCGCATATCTATTTTATTATTGTACAATATACGTGGTATTCATGAATAAAACCATTAAAAAATTCATTAAACCAGCTGCATTAAAAAATAGCTGTCTAATAAGGAGAGAAGAAAAGTGAGTTACAAAGTAATCAGAGCCTCTATGGGTAAGAATGAGGATAACGAATGGCTGGGCAGTACGGTATTTACGATGGATGAGAGTCCGGTGGAATATGAGATTTCATTCTACAGCAAGAAAGGAAAGGACTGGGATTACAGTCTTCATTTTGCCGGAGAGCCTGGAGAAGAAGAGGAATTTCTGAAGCTGGATGCCAGAATTGAAGAAGACGATGATCTGTTCGACGATTTGCTGGATGCGGCAATTGATACCATTCCGGAGTAAAGGAACGATAGAGACGGTTTGTAAGTTTAAGTCTTGGACCGTTAATACTTGGTCTATTCCTATGACATGCTGACTATATTTAATAAGGTGAGTTCTCTGCTGTTTGACCATGCATACCGGACTAAGGCTCGGGGTACTCTATAATCTGGTTACATAAAGGAGCGCATTCCAATATATTTATGGGAGGTATCCGTCATATGGAGTCTGACAATCTGATTACTGAGGGCAAGACGGCACTGGAAGAGGCTGCACCCGATATATTGAGTTTGCGCACGTTATTTGTCAATGTCTTGTTTGTAGGCATGCCTGGTACTAGACATTGGGTACTGATCGATACAGGACTTGCAGGCTTTGCGAGCGATATTATCCATATTGCTGAAGAAAGGTTTAAAGGACCACCGGCGGCAATCATTTTGACGCATGGACATTTTGACCATGTAGGCAATGTTATAGAACTGGTACAGCATTGGGGGTCGCCTGTGTATGCCCATCCAATGGAGCTGCCCTATCTGACTGGAGTAAGCGATTATCCTCCTGCGGACCCGTCAGCGAGCGGAGGGCTTCTTGCCAAGCTGTCTTTTGCATATCCGAATGAAGCGATTCATTTGGACGATCGGGTAGCTGAGCTGCCTGCAGATCATTCTATACCTGGAGCCCCGGATTGGCGCTGGGTTCATACACCGGGACATTCACCGGGGCATGTTTCGTTGTTTCGAGACGCAGATCACGCGCTGATAGCAGGGGATGCGGTGATTACCGTGCAGCAAGAATCTCTATGGCATGTATTATTTCAGGATAAAGAGCTGAACGGACCTCCTGCATACTTCACAACAGACTGGAAGCTGGCTAAACGTTCTGTTGAGAGCTTAAACCAATTACAGCCGGAACTGCTGATTACGGGTCATGGGCATGTAATGAGAGGCTCCCAAATGACTGAGCAGTTCGAAAGACTGGCTCGTAATTTTGAGATTCAGGCTGTCCCTAGGCATGGGAAATATGTGTAACAGATATTGTTGAGTAACTGATCAACTTAAATCATTGGAAGATATATCTAAGGAAGATTGCAGTCTCGACTGATGTAGAGCTGCAATCTTTTTTTCGTGTGTCTAGAGGCGCTCCTTACCTGTGCTGGATAGAATTTTTTTGAATAACATGGTATATTCGTTCAGTAGGTAAGTCATTTTCATATAAAAAAATGGATTCACGGTACTAGTTCAATACTAGATATGAAAGCGCTACATAATAGGAGGAATGATGAGAGAATGGCATTAGAACAAATTTATTCTGCAACAGAAGGTGTGTACGGCGGTCTTGCCGCGATCAAGCTGAAGCACGGTGCTTATGAAGCTGCGCTCATTCCAGAGATCGGGGGCAATCTTGTCTCTTTTCGAGATGTAGAGCGTAATCACCAGTATCTCAGAGAGCCTGGGGAAGACAACGTTGAAGAATTGAAGGCGAACCCAGGTATTTATGGTATCCCTGTACTGTTCCCGCCGAATCGATATGAAGATGGTAAATTTCCATGGAACGGCGAGGTTTATCAGCTTCCTGTAAATGAAGAAGCAACGGGCAACCATCTGCATGGATTTTTACACTACATCCCTTGGAATGTGGTCAGTTATGGTGCAAATGATCAGGAGAGCTATGTCACAGTTGAACAAGTGGTTCGAGAAGGTCATGAGTATTATCAATACCTCCCGTTTGAATATACGATTCGTTTACGCTATACATTGAGTGCAGCAGGTCTGCAGCAGCAGATCACGATACAAAATGAAGGTCAGACATCCATGCCGAATCTTCTTGCCTTCCATACCGCCATTAATGCACCGTTTGAACCGAATAGCACGGCTGCGGATTATGTAGCCAAAGCGACGATTGGACAACGGGTAGAGCTGAATGAACGCAATCTTCCAACGGGCAATACACAGCCTCTGACAGATGATGAAGTGCTGCTGAAGACGGAAGGAGTGAGCCCTTATTTTGCTTCGATGGACAACCATTACACTGCAGAGCCGCAGAACGGTCGCAATTACATGGAGCTGACGAATACGAAATCCGGAACCAAGCTTGTGTATGATGTAGGCACATCTTATAAGCACTGGATGATCTGGAACAACAATGCATGTGAGCAGTTCTTCTGTCCGGAACCTCAGATGAATTTGGTCAATGCGCCGAATGTATCAGGACGATCCTCCGAGGAGATTGGTCTTGTTGCCCTTGAACCTGGAGACATCTTTGAGGAGACAAGCCGTCTGTATATCGTGAATCCAAAGTAACGCCGAATCTATATGCCAAGATGATAAAACATCCTATCTCATATACCTAAGGAGGAGTTGCAAGTGGAATATCGCATCGAGAAAGACACATTGGGTGAAATGAAGGTGCCTGCTGACCGCTTATGGGGTGCACAAACGCAGCGCAGCAAGGAGAACTTCCCGATCGGGCAAGAGAAAATGCCAATTGAAGTGATTCGAGCTTTTGCGATACTGAAAAAAAGCGCAGCCGAGAGCAACTTGAAGCTCGGTAAATTGTCCGAGGACAAAGCAGCTGCCATCCGCTATGCAGCTGACGAAATTCTTGCAGGACGTATTGATGATCATTTCCCACTGGTTGTATGGCAGACCGGAAGCGGTACACAATCCAACATGAACACGAATGAGGTTATTGCCAATCTCGGGAATAAATGGCTTGCTGAGCAAGGCAAGGAAGAGCGACTTCATCCGAATGATCATGTAAATATGTCTCAGAGCTCTAACGATACGTTCCCAACAGCGCTGCATGTCGCGGGTGTACTGGCAGTTGAGGATCAGCTCCTTCCTGCGATCTCCGTGCTGAAAGAAACATTCCGCAAGAAATCAGAGGAGTTCCAGGATATTATCAAGATTGGCCGTACTCACTTGCAGGATGCAACTCCAATTACATTAGGACAAGAAATAAGCGGCTGGGAAGCGATGCTGGCCAAGAGTGAGCGAATGATCAAGACGAGTGTAGAATCCATGAAAGAGCTCGCCATCGGCGGAACGGCTGTTGGAACGGGAATCAATGCGCATCCTAAATTCGGTGAAATGACTGCTGCCGAAATTAGCAGTATAACGGGTAAAGATTTTGTATCGGCTCCGAACAAATTCCATGCGCTGACAAGTCATGACGAAGTCGTTTACACTCATGGGGCAGTCAAGGCACTAGCGGCGGATCTAATGAAGATTGCTAATGATGTACGCTGGCTTGCGAGTGGTCCGCGCAGTGGACTTGGTGAGATCACCATCCCTGAGAATGAGCCGGGCAGCTCCATCATGCCAGGTAAAGTAAACCCGACACAGAGCGAAGCGCTGACTATGGTTGTAACTCAAGTCATGGGGAATGATGCGGCAATCGGTTTTGCTGCAAGCCAAGGAAATTTTGAACTGAACGTATTTAAGCCGGTCATTATCTATAACTTCTTGCAGTCTGTCCAATTGCTGGCGGACTCCATTATTGCATTCAACGACAAGTGTGCAATCGGGATTGAACCGAACCGTTCGCAGATTGAACACAATCTGAATAACTCACTGATGCTGGTGACCGCGCTTAATCCACATATTGGATATGAGAACGCGGCAAGCATTGCCAAGCTGGCGCATAAGAAAGGCCTTTCCTTAAAGGAAGCAGCTCTGGAAACAGGACTGCTCACAGAAGAGCAATTCGAGGAGTATGTGGTTCCAGCCAAAATGATTGCACCAAAAGCATAATCATATGATCGATTCTAAGCCAGAGCATAGTTCTCTGGCTTTTTTTGTGTGGGAAAGAAGAGGTAGATAAGTTAATAGCAAATTAAGAAAATAGTAATTGACAAATCGTAAGGATTACGATAAATTAATTTTTGTTATTCGTAAAACTTACGGAATGATAGCTTATAAAGCATTACAGACACTGGTGAGTTATTATTTCTTGTCAGTTTCTTTTAAAAATACATAACGCATGGTCTGATTAATAGAATGATAGACAATAAGCGTGCTGTTGCTCTCAATTAAAATACTGGTGCTCAAAGGAGAACTACTCACTATGGAATCCAAATTGTATCATCCGATTTTAAAAAAACACAAAACTAATTTAAGAACTTACCTTCTTAAGGTAAGTATGTTGTTAATGAGTATTTTCTTAATTACTGCTTGTTCTTCTCCCTCAGAAAGCAGCAATGGAGAGAAACATCTCCATTTTCTATATAATTTTTCAACGAACTCGTTAGACCCACATGTGGATTCGAGCTACGTTCCTTTAAGAGCGGGGATCACAGAAACTTTAGTACGTCTAGATGAAGATAATCTGACGGTTGCTCCCTGGCTGGCTGAAAGCTGGGAGGGCGAGGACGGACAGCATTGGACAATTAAGCTAAAGGAGAACATAAAGTTTCATAATGGAAATACAATGGATGCGGCAGCAGTGAAGGCTTCCCTTGAACGTGCACTGAATGAAAGTGTCGCTATACAAAATGCACTTAAAATAGACCGTATTGAAGCTAATGGATATACGTTAGAAATTACGACAAAGGAACCGTTTCCTGAATTTATCTCTGAACTTGTCAATCCTAATGTCTCCATTATTGATGTTACAGAGACAGATTTTATTAACAAGCCCATAGGAACCGGCCCGTTTGTATTAACATCCTTCGCACCTGGCAGTAAGCTTGAGCTTGAACGTTTTGATGATTATTGGGATGGTCCTTCTAAGCTGGATTCGGTTACGTTCTCGTTTAATGAGGATGCCAATGCCAGAACACTAGCTTTGAAATCCGGTCAGGTTGATGTCGTGTATCGCCCAGAGACCGAGAGCTTGGAGTCACTTCAGGCTCAAGGCGGAATAAAAGTGGAGTCTACTGCGACCTTTCGTGTTCATCAGATGACAATGAATATGGAGCGGGAGAGTCTGCAGGATATCCATGTGCGACGTGCCGTAGATGCCCTGATTAATCGCCAGAAGCTTGTTGATAGTATTCTGTTAGGACATGCAGAACCGGCCGTCGGTCCATTTTTACCATCGCTGCCATTTGCCCCAACTTATGAAGCGAGTGAATCAGGAGCGGAAATTGCGGCCCGGCATTTGAATAATGCTGGATATTCTCTAGTTGATGGCGTTATGCAAAAAGACGGTAAACCGCTTCAGTTTACCTTACTGACTTATAGTGCAAGAGCAGATTTGCCGCTGATTGCACAAGTTTTCCAATCGGATGCCAAACAGATAGGTATTGAGGTTGAGATTCGACAAATTGATGTTCCAGAGGACTACATGGCCTCTAACCGTGATTGGGATCTTGCAACATACAGCAATCTTACTGCCCCTCGCGGCGATGCTGGGTACTACTTAAATGCAACTTATCATCCAACAGGTGCACTTAACTTTAGCGGTACGGAGGAGCCTGAATTGACAGCGATTATTGACGAGCTTAACCGAACTGTTAATCAAGAAGAGCGAGCAGCATTGGCAGAGCAGGCTGCCGACTACGTCCACGAAAATGTGATTAATTCGTTTGTACTGCATCCTTCGACGATCGTTGCCTACAACGAGGATAAAGTGAAAAATTGGGTGACGACTCGAAGTGAATACTACATGATTACAAATCAGTTGGATGTGAATTAAATGCTTCAAATCTTAGTTCGTAAATTTTCAGAGGTTCTATTCTTTATATTGTTCATTACATTTATCAGTTTTTTATTTATTCGGCTTGCACCTGGCGATCCGGTACTGACCATCCTTAATGTGGATGAATTGTCTGTTAGTCAGGAGCAGGTTGAGACTGTCCGAGAGGAAATGGGATTCAATGAACCGCTGCTTGTTCAATACGGACAATGGCTGCTCAATTTTATACAGCTTGATTTTGGAAACTCATATATAACGGGTCAACCTGTAATGGATGTCATTCTAACCGGCGTTCCTGCGACATTAGAGTTAGCTGCTGGAGCCTTGATCGTCATGCTGATAATAGCTGTTCCGCTGGGTTCTCTATCTGCACTGTACAGGAATAGCTGGATTGACCATATAAGCCGAACTCTCTCGATCCTGGGAGCGGCAGTTCCTAGTTTTTGGTTAGGCCTGATCTTGATTGAATGGTTTGGTGTGAATCTTCAATGGCTTCCGACTATGGGAAGAGACGGCTGGATCACTCTAATCCTACCGTCTCTTACGCTTGGTTTAGCGATCTCAAGTGTGTATGTACGTCTGCTTCGTTCCAGCTTGCTAGAGTCCCTCAGTCAGGAGTTTATACGTGCAGCAAGAGGTCGTGGAATGTCAGAGAAGAGAATATTTATTGTTCATGCATTTCGTCACAGCCTTCCGCCAGTGATTACATTTTTCGGAGTCAGTCTCGGAAGTCTGATTGGCGGTGTCGTTGTCATTGAAGTATTATTCGCTTATCCGGGAATTGGGAAGCTTGTTGTGGATGCAATACGCCAGCGTGATTATCCCTTAATTCAAGGGTACATTTTGATTATGGCGGTTATTGTGTTTATCATTAATACATTTGTAGATATATCTTATCGTTATCTAAATCCTGAAATGAAGCTTAAAGAAAGGGAGACATACTAATGAAAGGCTTGACTCTACAATTGCCAAGATCTAAAAAGCGTATATGGCAAGGAGGAGCAGCAGTCTTGAGCATACTTCTTATCCTTCTTCTTACCATGTATGCATTCTTGTTCTTACGGCATGATCCTAACTTAACAAACTTAGATCAGCGGCTACAGGGAATGAGTCTACAGCATCCATTGGGTACGGATCAGCTGGGCAGGGATGTTCTTACACGCCTTTTACTGGGTGCTCAGCAAACGATAGGCTTCAGTCTTCTTGCATTAAGTGTATCCCTTTTGATCGGAATCCCATTTGGTCTTATTTCAGGCTATAAGCGTGGAATAGTCGACCGTATTTTTATGCGGGTAGCTGATGGATTTCTAGCATTGCCTGATACCATCGTGGCCATTGTGCTTAGTGGCTTACTTGGAGCAGGCATTAACAACCTTGTTCTTGCGATCGTGATGGTGAAATGGGTTAGTTATGCGCGTCTAGTAAGAAGTACAGTACTCTCCGAGTCTCAAAAGGATTATATTCTGATTGCAAAAACGAATGGGCTGTCTTCTGGGAAAATTATGCGTAAGCATCTGTTCCCTCACATTGTGGGACATGTTCTGGTTCTTGCCAGTCTGGACTTGGGAAAGATCATTTTACTTATCTCTGCCTTTTCTTATATTGGACTCGGTGCTCAGCCTCCTACTCCCGAATGGGGTGCTATGTTAAATGATTCACGTCCTTATTTCCAGTCTAAGCCAGAGCTTATGCTGTTTCCCGGACTATCAATTGTATTTGCTGTACTGCTGACCAATATGCTCGGCGATTATCTGCGCGATTATTTTGATGTTAAGAAAGAGGTGCGATAATATGCTATCGATTGATCAAGTATCAGTAAGCAGCAAAGAAAAGAAAATTGTCAATCATGTATCACTATCCATCCGTGAGGGAGAATGGTATGCATTAGTGGGGCAAAGTGGAAGTGGAAAAACGCTACTCTCCCAAGCTATCGGTCGAATGCTGCCAGCTAATTTGCAGGTACATGGGAATATTCGGTTTAATGAACAGGATCTCATGTCTTTGACAGCAAAAGAGATGAGATCTCTTCGGGGTAAGAAAATATCTTATATTTTTCAAGATTATCAAGGCTCCTTTACTCCGTTTAGAACCATCGGTCAGCACTTTGATGAGTACCAGAAGGTTCATGATATCTCAGATGCTTCAACTAGGCTAAACCAAGCTGTGGAGGCATTACATTCCGTTGGTTTAGAGGAATCGCTATTAAAAAGATACCCATTTCAATTAAGTGGAGGACAGCTTCAACGTGTATCCATTGCGACGGCACTTCTACTGTCACCTGATCTAATTATTGCAGACGAGATAACTACCGCACTTGACAGCATCTCAGGCCACAAGATACTTGAATTACTGGCAAGACGTCAAAAGGAAAGTGGCTTTGCCATCTTATTTATCACACATGATTGGCGTCATGTAAGACGTTATGCGAATCATCTAGCTGTGATGAAGGAAGGGCAAATCGTTGAAGCAGGTCAAAAGGACCAAATTCTTTCTAATCCACAGCATGAATATACCAAGGAACTCATTAAGGCAGCTCCAACACTTCAGCGCAGCGTTTTAAACATACGGAAGGGGGTCACTATATGAAGCTGCTTACTGTTAAACATTTAACTAAATCATATAAGGGACAAAAAACAGCAGTAGACAACCTTTCCTTGGAGCTGAATCAAGGGGAATGTTTAGGCCTGGTTGGGGAGAGTGGATGCGGTAAAAGTACACTTGCCCGATGTTTGCTTCGAATTGAACCGATCAGTGGAGGTTCTATATATTTTAAGGATCAAGCTATTGAGAATCTGAATGAACGCAAGCTGCAGCCCTTTCGTCAGAAGATGCAGATCGTTTTTCAAAACCCGTCGGCAGCCTTAAATCCAAAATTAAAAATAAAAGATTCACTAATCGATCCCTATAAGCAATACCATAAAAAGCTCCAACTCCAGCATTTTTCCTACACTTCAAAGGAAGCCTATGTTAAGCAGCTTCTGGAGGCGGTCGAATTACCCGAGAAGCTTGCCCATCAGTATCCGCACGAATTGAGCGGCGGACAACGTCAGCGCGTAACCATTGCACGTGCCATAAGCATCGAACCGGAGTTGATTGTATTAGATGAACCTACCGCAAGTCTTGATGTAATATCTCAAGGTGCGGTTCTTTCTTTATTGACAGAGCTTCGTCAGACCTTGAATCTCTCATATCTGTTCATCTCTCACGATTTAGCGGCTGTAGCACAAATGAGTCAGCGTATTATGGTGATGAGAGATGGAAAAATAGTAGATCAATTCAGCCTTGATCATTTGTTTTCAGACGAAAGACATGATTATACTAAAGAACTTATTTCAATTTTTTAAAGAGGATGATATATCCTCATTATTAAGAAGCTCATATGAGGCCGCTGTTATAGTAGGCCTTTTATATATTAAGGAGGAAGACCAGCATTGAGTCAGCTTAAGCCTCTTTCTATATCCTTTATTCGTTTATATTTGTTAGCACTACTGTTTTTTGCCGCTAACTCCTTATTCACTATTATTTTGCCGCTGCAAAGTGAAGCCGAAGGCATCGGACAAGCGGAAATCGGTCTTATGATGGGGGCATATATGCTGACATGTATGTTTCTGCGTCCCTATGCTGGACAGCTGATGGGAAAATATGGACCCCTGACCGTGATGAGAGGCTTACTGCTTGTTCACGTTCTATGTCTCTTTTTATATACCCTCAGCGGAGTGGAAGGTTATATTTGGCTGCGTGCGCTGCAAGGAGCAGGAACGGCGTTCTTTTCCATGACGATGCAGACCGGCATTGTTGAAAGATTGGCAGATCAAGACCGCGCTCAGGGCATGTCCATGTACACGCTCTTCACGATGGTTCCCTCTCTATTTGTACCTATTGTGGCAATGGAGGTATGGGAGAGCGGTATGGGCTGGGTCTATACGCTGGTTGTGATCTCGATCGGAGCGCTCACCCTCTTGGTAGGCTTCAACGTACCACTTCCAAAGGAGACAGAGCACAAGAAATCATATACCTTAACGGAAATGTTCAAATCGTTTGCAATGATGGGTAAGAGCAGGCCGCTTCTGATCAGCTCGATCGTTATGCTTCTAGGCTCTTGTATTTTTGGAGCGACGGCCACCTTTCTTCCGCTGTACATGGTGTCAAGTGGATCAGGCGGTGCAGGTCTGTATTTAATGATACAAGGGATTGTCGTGGTTGGCTGCAGATTTGTGCTGCGCAAAAAAATTCCGTCCGATGGAAGCTGGAACACGGCTCTGATCTCTTCGATGCTTCTATGTGCCGCAGCAGGATCCTTCCTGCTCGTATTGATGGATTCGATCGGGGGCTTTGTGTACATCTCGGCCGTCTTTAACGGAATTGCCGTTGCACTGCTCTATCCAACCCTGACAACGTATCTGTCCTTTGTGCTGCCTGCCGAATCAAGATACGTATTGATGGGATTGTTTATGTCCTCCTATGATCTCGGATATTCTTTGGGCGGACTACTCATGGGGATCGTTATACAGGTCATGTCATATCAAGCGATGTTTGTGGTTTGTACCATACTCGCACTTACAGCAGTGCTTGCAGTATGGTGGAGCAAGAAGCAAATGGAGAATACTCCGAAGCACTCATCCCTAAGCGTTTAGAGAAAGAAGCTCGATATATATAGGATTCAAAAAACACGGATAACGGTATCCTAGAGACGATACGGTTATCCGTGTTTTTTTATTTTGAGGACATATGTCCTTTTCGAATGCTTTTTCGTGTTATTTAATAGAAACAGTCTTATTCCACAAAGTAAGCTACACGTAACGCAGAAAGGGGAACACAGCAAGTGAAAGGTATATTATATGCAGCATTGGGAGGGGCTTGTATTACATTGCAAGGAATTGCCAATGCAAAGATCAGCGCCGATGTAGGGACATGGCAGGCTGCGACCATTACACAGCTAACCGGATTTATCTTGGCTTTGTTTATTCTCATGCTGGTTCGCGATCGAAGCTGGAAAGAGCTGAAGAATGTGAAGCCGCTCTATATAACAGGTGGCGCCATGGGGGCCATTATCATTTTCAGCGAAGTTTCGGCTATTCAGCAGGTTGGGGTTACCTTGACCATATCAGCACTGCTGATTGCACAGCTCAGTCTTACGTATCTTATTGATACAAACGGGTGGTTTGGTGTTATAAAACGAAAAATAACGCTTCCCGGCTTAATTGGCATCGCAATGATGATATCGGGTGTTATCATATTAAAACTGTAAAACAGAAAGGAATATATATTATTATGGCACTTGGAATTATATTGGCGTTGGTTGCCGGTGCATTCGTAAGTCTTCAGGTCATCTTTAATAGCAAAATGAATGAGCACACCGGCTCTTGGTTGACTACAACCATAGTACTGGGTCTTGGAGCGGTAGCTGCCTTGACTGCCAGCCTTATCTTTGAGGGAGCGGATACGTTCCAGCTTCAGCATATGAAGCCATGGTACTGGTTCAGTGGTATGATTGGAGTAGCCGTTGTGTTTAGCCTGATGCAGGGCATCAAGCTGCTCGGCCCGACCTTCTCAACCTCGATCACACTCACCTCCCAGCTTGGCTTTGCCGTGCTGTTTGATTCCTTGGGACTGTTTGGACTGGACAAAATCGATTTATCAGTAAATAAAATGATCGGTGTTCTCATCATTGTAGGAGGAATCCTGGTGTTTAAATACGGTGAACGTCTGGGGGATAAGAAGAGGGGCAGAGCAGTAGAATAACAGTTCTGTAATCGTTGGAAATAAAATAAATATAGAACAGGAACGACTCTAGATGTGGATGAGGGTCGTTCTTTTTTTTGGAGAAAAATATTTTTTGTTGTATATTCCCAAACAGCATTTTGATGTTATAATAGTTAACAATACTCAGTTTAACATTACATAGGATGTTAGATATGAAAGAGGTGGGTTCCAATGCAGTTAACGGTAAAAGAAGCCTTATCCATATATCCGCTTTCGGAAGCGAAGCTTGTTGCAGGTGCTGAAGGGACCATGCGTACACTCAAGTCAGTGAATGTCATGGATGCACCTGATATTGCAGATTGGATCAAATCAGGCGAGTTGTTGTTCACTACCGCTTTTGTCATGAAGGATAGCGAGGATGATGCAGTTAAACTGCTGCGCAGGTTGAATGAACGAGGCTGTGCCGGACTCGGTGTGAAGCTGGGCAGATTCTGGCAGAACATTCCTGCACAGATCATTGAGGAAGCGGACGCGCTTCAGCTGCCGCTGCTTGAACTGCCTTTTCAATTTACTTTTTCAGATCAGATGAATGCCTTGTTTAAGGCTGAATATGAACGAAATACACGAACGCTGGAGACGGTTGTAAACAAGCAAAAGCGACTCATGCAGTTTGCGCTTGAACAGGATCAGAAGAACGATGTTTTCTCTAAATTGGCTGCTGTTCTGAACTATCCCATTGCGGTGATCGGCTCCCGGGGGCATCTGCTGTATGTCAGTGAGGGAATGAGGGATACGAATATCCAGCAGGGCTGGCCCTTCAAAAATGTCATGCATCGTGTCAAATGGGATCACGGAAGCTGTTATCGTGTACCCGTGATGCAGAAGGATGAGGATTATGGATTTTTGTTGATTTATACAGATGGTGCATACGGACTTAAGGCTGAGGAGGAGTTGTTTCAGCAGGCGTCCGAGGTGCTCGCATTTTATATGGATATGACCTATCGGGAGCACATTAACCCTACGGTTCAAGATGAAATTAGAGTGATCGTGAGGCAGTATCTGGATCGCAAGGTGGGCTGTGAGGAGCTGATGCGCAGGTCGGAGGGACTAGGAGTTCAATTGTTTCAGGATTCCGGGACGTATCAATGTGTGCTGACGACAATCGAGTCGGAGGGTTATGCAGAAGGGAAGCTGATCAAGCAGGTGCATCGGGAGCTTCAGTATAATCCGATGATGCAGCTGACTGCATCGCACCATATTCAGATGGATGAAGGGATTCTGTCCATCTACGCATGTCCGGCTGACAAGGATTACGGTGAAGAGCTCTCGCGATTCCTGACTTCGCGATTTGAGGATTTGATCGGAGGAAGGAAGGCAGGGGGCACTGGACCAAGATTCTGGATCAGTAAGATGAAGCATGAACCCAAATCACTGCGTGAAGCATTCCAGGAGTGCCTGGATACACGGGCCATCGCTAGCCGGTTCGGAATGAAGGATACAGCGCTGCAATTTGAGATGCTGGAATTCGCCTATGTGTTTCAGCATGTTCCTGAATCCATCATGGAAAATTATTGCAACAAAGTGCTTGAACCTCTCTTAGTGAAGGATGGAGATCCGACACAGGTGCTGATGAACACGCTTGAAGCGTTTATCGAAAATGATGGACTGATTAATGAGGCTGCCAAACAGCTCTTTGTGCACCGTAACACAGTGACTTACCGAATGGATAAGATAAGCAGTCTGCTGCAAATGGATTTCAAAAAATCGAATGATCTGCTTAAGCTCAAGCTTGTTTTCACTTTCCGCAAATTTCTTCAGGATCAAGGCGTGCATAAGTAGTTGTTGTGAAAATGTAACAATTAATACGTGCATGAGACACAAAGGAAATGGCTTGCGTTATTTTATATAACAAATCGACGTGATTTATATTGTCATACATTCTCTCCCCACACTACAATGCTCATATACATTCGATCCAGAGGTGATTCTTTCTGAAATTATCAATTGATGATGTTAACTCTTATACCAAGGAACAATTCCTAGAAGCCTTCGGCACTTTATTCGAACATTCGTCCTGGGTTGCAGAAGAGGCGTACAGCAAGAAGCCATTCACATCCATGAATCAGTTACACCAACAAATGAAGAATGTCGTTGAATCGGCGGATACGGAACGAAAGTTGATCCTTCTGCGAAATCATCCGGATTTGGGAGCCAGAATCGCAATGAGCGATCATTCTGTTCAGGAACAAGCCGGCGCTGGGCTACAAGCCTTATCAGAGGTACAGCACAGTGTGCTGTCCGAATTGAACCAGAAGTATACGCAGACCTTCGAGTTCCCATTCATTATTGCGGTGAAGGGGAAATCCGCTGACGAGATTATCGCCGCGATTAAGAATCGTGTCCATAACAGCTATGAGACGGAGTTTGAGACAGCCCTGCGAGAAGTATATCTTATCAGCTGGTATCGGCTTGAAGCATGGATGTTAGAACATATGGAAGAGGAGAGGTAATCAATATGACAAGAGATCAGCTAGGATCCAGAACGATGTATTACGGTAAGGGAGATGTGTGGGTGTTCCGTTCCTATGCTAAACCACTCACAGGGATTACAGTCATTCCGGAATCCCCTTTCCGCAGCCGAGAGAATGTGCTGTTCGGTATGAATATCAAAATTGCGGTAAAAGGCGAGGAGTTTCTAACCTCCTTTACAGAAGGCGACAATTCCCTTGTTGTTGCAACGGATTCAATGAAAAATTTCATATTGAGACATGCCGCTCACTATACGGGAGCCACGATGGAAGGATTTTTGGAGTATGCAAGCCGTCGTTTCATTGAAACCTACCCGCAGATGACCGGAGTTCGTATGAACGCTACACAAGTGCCATTCGAAAATGTACAGATTGGCTCTCCTGACGGCAATATCCCGAGCGATCTTGTCTTCAAATACTCGCACAACGAAAGTGCAGGAGCGATTGTAGAGGTAGAGCGCAGCGGAGAGGATATCGAAATAACTTATGCACAGAGCAGTGTCAAAAATCTACGCCTGATTAAAGTGAAAGGCAGCGGGTTTGCAGGTTTTGTCCGGGATGAATATACAACACTACCTGAAACTTCTGACAGACCGCTGTTTATCTTCCTCGATATTCATTGGAAATACAAGAATCCGGCGGACGGACTTGATGATACCCGTAACAGCTACGTTGATGCAGAACAGATCCGCGATATTGCAGCAACCGTGTTTCATGAGAATAACTCCCCATCCATTCAATATCTCATCTATCTGATCGGCCTTCGTATTTTGAAAAACTTCAGTCAATTGGAGGAAGTATCGTTTGAGTCCAATAACCGTACGTGGGAAACGATTGTAGAAACTGTAGATGAAGGTCCGGGCTCTGTATTTACTGAACCTCGTCCACCTTATGGCTTCCAAGGGTTCTCTATGACGCAGGAGGATCTTGCTGCTTATGAGAACAAGCCTCAAGAAGCAGGGAGTGTATAATGGCAGGCAGACTGACGACCCACGTGTTGGACACAAGCAGAGGTATACCGGGAAGAAGTATGAAGGTTGAGCTGTATTTCATTGAGAGTACAGGTGAGGCGAAGTATTTAGCGTCCGCTCAAACGAATGACGATGGAAGAATCGATGCTCCCTTTCTAGAGGGGGAGCTGACTATTGGCACTTATGAACTCCGGTTTTATGCAGGGGAGTATTTTGAATCTTTTTTGAATGAAACGGGAATTCGCTCGATCTGGGATGTGATTCCGCTGCGGTTCTATGTTGCCAGCGCTGAGGAGCATTATCATGTTCCATTACTGGTTTCACCTGGAGGCTACAGCACCTATAGAGGAAGTTAGTATAAGACGGCAGATGCCTCAGCTATAGTTAAGAGCTATGCGTCTACAAGGGAGGGCTTCTGATGAAATCGAATTATGAGGTCATTATCCAGGGCGGGCACGTTGTATTGCCGCATGGAGTAGAGAAGATGGATATCGGCATTAATGAAGGAGTCATTGTCGCGCTGGAGCCTCAATTGATTCCAGACGGGGACACGATGATATATGACGCAACGGACCTTGTCGTGATGCCGGGAGCCATTGATGCGCATGTCCATTTCAATGAACCGGGACTGGCTTCATGGGAAGGATTCGAGACAGGCTCTGCATCCCTGGCTGTGGGGGGGATTACAACATATATTGATATGCCGCTGAATGGTGTGCCCCCCACGACAACGATGCGCGGCTGGGAGATGAAGGAAGCGCGGGCGAAGGGTCACAGTTATGTGGATTATGCTTTTTGGGGAGGTCTTGTTCAAGATAATCTCGAAGAGCTTGCGCCGCTTGCAAACGTTGGTGCTGCCGGCTTTAAGGCTTTTATGTCTGAGCCGGGTGGTGAAGGAGAAGAAATCTTTACACGTGCAAATGATCAGACGCTGATTAAGGGGATGGAGCGTATCGCCGAGATCGGCGGGGTGCTGGCACTTCACGCAGAGAGTGATGAGATGACGAGCGCATTATCTTATGCCAAGCAATCGCGAGGGCAAGTCACTGCTAGAGATTACCTGGACTCGCGTCCACCGGAAGCGGAGATCGAAGCCGTTCAAAGAGCGTTAGTCTATGCCAGACAGACCGGATGTCCACTTCACTTTGTACATATCAGCACTCGGCAAGCCGTTGAGCTTATACAGACGGCGAGGATAGCTGGACTTGATGTCACGGTAGAGACTTGTCCCCATTACCTGGTATTGACCGAGGAGGATGTGCTTGAGCTAGGAGCCATTGCGAAGTGTGCACCTCCGCTGCGAACCTTAACCGAGCAGGAGCTGCTGTGGGAAGCCATAGAACAAGAACAGATTGATATCATTGCCTCTGATCATTCACCGTGCCTTCCATCCATGAAAGAAACCGATAACTTCTTCGAGATCTGGGGAGGTATTGCTGGTGCCCAGAGCACTTTGCTCCTAATGCTTGATGAAGGGTACGTGAAGAGAGGAATACCGCTGACGACAATTGCAAGACTACTCTCGGCAAATCCAGCGAAAAGGTTCGGACTCGCTGCAACTAAGGGGGAAATTCAAGTCGGTAAGGACGCAGACCTTGCAATCGTCGATTTTAATCAAGGATATGTTCTTAACGAACAGGACATTCGTTACCGGCATCCGCAGTCTCCCTATTTGAACAGAAGCTTCTCGTGTAGGATTAAAGGTACATTCAGTCGTGGCATTCTCGTTTATAATGATGTTACAGGATTAATAGAGCAGAAGCCGGGAAGATTCATTCCGGCTGGATTAAGGAAGACAATGGCAAGCAAAGGGGGAGATCTGTATGCCTGATTCTGCTGATATTACATCATTGCCGCTGCTTCAAGAAGAAGCGCTCGAGGCATATTCAACTCTTCTACATAAGTTACTGGATGATCTCGAAGAAATGTCCGCCAGTGAGGCGGGTGGATGCACTAGACTGCTGTACTCTCCTTCCTGGCTGGAAGCCCAGCATTATTTGGCGGCATTCATGAAGGAACGAGGGCTGGGTGTATCGTTTGATGAAGCCGGCAATCTGTATGGATGCCTGCAGGGAACAAGGAATGATGCTCCGCTGTATACAGGCTCTCATATTGATACGGTACAATCTGGCGGTAAGTTTGACGGTGCGCTGGGTGTGGCAGCAGGCATAGCCGCATTATTGTATCTGAAGGAGACATACGGAGAACCAAGCCGTTCGCTGGTTGCCTTATCGCTCAGCGAAGAAGAGGGCAGCCGATTTCCCTTTGCTTTTTGGGGATCAAGGAGCATCACAGGGCTCAGCAGTTGGGCTGCAGCCGGAGAGCTTAAAGACGCGGAAGGGATAACTTTACAGCAGGCAGCTGAAGCGGCGGGATTTGGACCTGATTCAGGACTTCGTTCTGGAATTGAAGCACCTGCCGGTTATGTGGAGCTTCATATTGAGCAGGGATCGGTACTGGAGCGAACGAATACATCCATTGGTGTCGTCACTGGAATCGTTGGGCAGAAGCGAATTGATATCACAGTTCAGGGTGAGGCCAATCACGCGGGCACGACGCCGATGTCCTATCGAAAGGATGCACTCGCTGGAGCAGCCGAGATGATCAGCGAAGTAAGGAAGCAGGCGATAGCCTATGGTGATCCGCTGGTAGCTACCGTCGGTAATATAGAAGTATTCCCTGGAGCTGTGAATGTGGTGCCGGGCACAGCACAATTTACACTGGATATCAGACACACGGATCAAGCTATCCTTCACGAATTTACTGAGTTCATCTTGCAACGAATTCAAACCATTGCAGATTGTTATGAGTTAATAGCCAGTTCAGAGGAGCATCTAGCTGTTGAACCGACGCCAATGAATCCGGCATGGGTAGAGAACACCGTAGAAATATGTGAGCAATTAGGGCTCAGTTATCGAAAAATGCCAAGTGGAGCAGGACATGATGCTCAAATATTTGCGAGCAAATGCGATGTTGCAATGATCTTTGTGCCAAGCAAGGACGGCATCAGTCATAATCCACTGGAGTATACGTCACGCGAACAGATTGACCAAGGATTTAAAGTGCTCATTGAGCTGCTGCATCAATATGGCTACAGGGGGAAGACAGATGAAGAAATATAAGGAACTAAACCCGTCACTTCGAACAATTATGACGCCTGGGCCCGTGGAAGTAGATCCGCGTGTGCTCCGAGCCATGTCATTTCCTATATTGGGTCAATTTGATCCCGAATTTACGTCCTTAATGAATGAAACGATGGAACTTGTCAGGGAAGTATTTCAAACGAATAATCAGTGGAGCTATCCCGTAGATGGTACGTCCAGATCCGGACTCGAAGCAGTGCTTGTAAGCATTATACAGCCTGGAGATAAAGTGCTGGTACCGATCTATGGCCGATTTGGGCACCTGCTGGTTGAAATTGCGGAGCGCTGCGGGGCAGACGTCGTTCACATCGAGACGGAGTGGGGCGGTGTATTTGATCCAGAGACGGTGATTGAGGCCATTCATGAGCATAAGCCCGGCATCGTAGCGATGGTGCATGGGGAGACCTCTACAGGGCAGATGCAGCCGCTCGCCGAGATAGGCAGAACATGCAGAGAGCTTGATATTCTCCTTGTTGTTGATGCAGTCGCTACCATTGGCGGAGTACCGGTCGAGACCGATAACTGGATGCTTGATGCGGTTATGGGAGGTACACAAAAATGTATTTCTGTTCCTTCCGGTATGGCTCCGATTACTTATAATGACCGAATTGAGCGTAAGCTCTTGTCCCGTAAAAGGGTTGAGCGGGGACTCAGAGACCCGGCTAATGTTGAACTTGCGAATGATGGACAGATGATCCGAAGCAACTATTTTGATCTGAGTCAGATTCAGGATTACTGGAGTGCTGCAAGGCTGAATCATCATACAGAAGCAACATCCATGCTTTACGCTCTTCATGAAGGGCTCCGAATTCTGCTGGAAGAAGGTCTTGAAGCCCGATTCCTAAGACATGAGCATAATGCCAGAGCGCTCGTGCAAGGAATTAAAGGGATGGGTCTCACCTTGTTCGGTAATGAAGAGAGTAAGCTTACTTGCGTAACTTGTATTAATATACCGGAGGGAATTGATGGAGAAGCTGTTCGCAGCAGATTGCTGCATGATTTCGGAATCGAGATCGCAAGTTCATTCGGTCCGTTAAAAGGAAAAATATGGAGAATTGGTACGATGGGCTTCAGCTGCAACCAGAAAAATGTGCTTCACACCTTGGGTGCATTAGAGGCTGTACTCATCCGGGAAGGGTATCGCTTGCCGGCTGGTGAAGCGGTACAGGCCGCACTGGATGTCTACTCTGTGGTCAATAAGGAGGAAATTTCATGCTGAATCAAATGCCTGTAGGTATGGAAGTCATGGTTACCTCACCACATTATTTAGCCAGCAGTGCGGGAGCAAGAATGCTGGCAGATGGTGGTAATGCCTATGATGCGGCGATTGCAGTAAGTGCTGCGCTGGCTGTCGTTTACCCCCACATGACGGGACTGGGGGGCGATTCTTTTTTTCTGACTTATAACGCAGCATCAGGAGAGCTATCTGGATACAACGGTTCAGGCCGCTCACCAGCTATGCTGACCAGAGAAATGTTTGAACAGATGCAGCTTCGATCCATTCCGCAGCGTGGTGTGTTAAGTGCGCTCACTGTGCCAGGGATGGTGGATGCCTGGTGGGAAGTATCTCAGAAGTTCGGGAAGCTGTCATGGTCCGATTTGCTTGCTCCTGCAGTCTTCTACGCAGAGCACGGCTGTCCGGTATCGCGCAACTTGAGAGAATGGCTCATCAAGGATGAGCAGTTTATTCGAGCGGATCAGGGTTTAGCTTCCGTCTTTTTGAAGGATGGAGAACTGCTCAAGGAAGGTGACATTCTTGTGCAGCAGGAGCTGGCTGCATCTCTCAAATTGCTGCAAAGCGGTGGGAAGGACGCCTTTTATAAGGGGGCGCTTGCAGACCAGATCACGAGTGCGGTGAAGAAGGATGGCGGCTTTTTGCAAAAAGAAGATTTCGAGAATCATACCGGGCAATGGGTAACTCCTGTATCTACGGATTATCGAGGTTATGAAGTCTATCAAATGCCCCCGAATTCGCAAGGCTTCTCCGTACTAATGATGCTGAATATGCTTGAGCATAAGGACATATCCTCCATTGAACGCATTTCAAGCAGTTATTATCATCTCATGACAGAAGTGACGAAGAAGGCATTCCGTGATCGTGATCGATATTTAACAGACCCGGATTTCAGAGAGATTCCACTTAAGGAGCTATTGTCTAAGCCATATGCCGATAAGCTATGGCAGGAGATTGAACAGCACCCGAATAAGGCGGAGCCGACATTGTCCAAAGCCATGGGCCAGGATACAGCTTATGCAGCGGTAGTCGACCGTGAAGGAAACGCAGTCTCCTTCATCCAAAGCCTCTATTTCGATTTTGGCTCAGGATATATGCCTCAGGGAACCGGTATCGTTTTACAGAACAGAGGTTCATTCTTCTCTCTAGATCCAAGTGAAGCCAATGTACTGGAACCAGCCAAGCGCTCCTTCCATACCTTGATGCCTGGAATGGTATTTAAAGATGGGAAACCATACTTGCTGCTAGGGACCCAAGGCGGTGAAGGTCAGCCGCAAACCCAGCTGTCACTTCTTACGGCTGTACTGGATTACAACTTGTCCGTTCAAGAGGCGATTAGTCTGCCTCGCTGGGTGTATGGACGTACTTGGGGAGAAGAAGGAGATGAGCTGAAGCTGGAACAGCGGTTTAATGATGAAATATTGGATGAGCTCAAAGAGATGGGTCATAAGGTACGGGCTCTTGGTCCCTGGGACGATCTGATGGGGCAGGCTCAGGGAATTTTGATTCAAGAGAACGGATTGCGCAGCGGGGCTGCTGATCCGCGCGGCGACGGAGCTGCGATCGGCTGGTAAGAGAATATATGAATTCGTAAAGAGCACCTGTACACATTTGAATCTTGATCAAGGGGAGGTCGTTATATGGGAACGATCCTCATTAAAGGGGCTCAAATCGTCACCATGAATCCGAATGAAGAAGTGTTGATAGGTGACTTATTAATAGAAGATAACCGGATCAAGGAAATCGCGGCAAGCATTGATGTTACAGCGGACCGCATCATTGAAGCGGGCGGCAAAGCACTTCTGCCTGGATTCATACAGACGCATATCCACTTATGCCAGACCTTGTTCCGCGGAAGGGCGGATGATCTGGAGCTCATGGATTGGCTTCGCAAGCGGATCTGGCCGCTGGAAGCAGCACACGATGAGGAGTCGGTCTATTACTCTGCTCTGCTCGGGCTGGGTGAACTCATAGCGAGCGGCACGACCACCATTCTGGATATGGAGACTGTACACCATACGGAATCGGCCTTTCAAGCCATTGCACAAAGTGGAATCAGGGCCCTCTCTGGAAAGGTCATGATGGATCATGGTGATGAAGTGCCTCTGCCGCTGCAAGAGACAACTGCGGATTCCTTGCAGCAGAGCGTCGCTCTACTTGAGAAATGGAACGGCTTTGGTGGAGGAAGAATTCAATATGCCTTCTGCCCGAGATTTGTTGTCTCTTGTACAGAGGAGCTTCTAACCGAGGTTCGTGATCTGTCGGCACAATATAATGTGAAGGTGCACACCCATGCCTCTGAGAATCGGGGCGAGATTGAGCTTGTCGAGAATGAACGGGGGATGCGGAACGTCGTATATCTGGATCATATCGGACTTGCGAATCAGCGGCTCATTCTTGCACATTGTGTGTGGTTGAGTGAGGAAGAGAAGGAGATTATACGCAAGCGGGATGTCAAGGTAACACATTGTCCTGGCTCAAATATGAAGCTGTCTTCCGGCATCGCTGACATTCCGGATCTGCTGAACCGGCAGGTTCATGTGGGCATCGGAGCAGACGGTGCTCCATGCAATAACAATCTGGATATGTTCCAGGAGATGCGATATACAGCTCTTATTCATAAAGTAGAGCATGGACCGACAGTTATGGACGCGAGGACAGTCCTTCGCATGGCTACGATGGGCGGTGCTGAAGTGCTTGGTCTGGCCAAAGAGATTGGCAGCCTTGAGGTTGGGAAGAAGGCAGATCTGGTCCTGCTCGACTTAAATGATTTTCATACGTATCCATCCCATGAGGTTGATGTCTATTCCCGTGTCGTATATTCAGCCACACGAAGCAATGTAGATACCGTCATAATTGATGGGCAGATTGTCCTTGAGAACCGTATGGTCAAGACCATTGACAGGGGCATTGTGCTGAGAGAAGCAGATCTGAGTATAGCCCGGTTAATGAAGAGAAATAAACATATATCTTAACATGGATTGTCCCGGATACGGGCGGCAGCTGCCGCTCGTATTTATGCATTCTGAAGCCATGTCAGCTTTATGCAGCCAATATCATTAGGAGGGAATCGGTATGGAAATGCATGATATCTGCAAGCTGGTTCAGACCACGGAAACAAAGCTTGTGCTTGCTACCGCTGTATATGTAGAAGGTCATGCCTACCGCAAACAAGGTGCAACTATGCTGTTCGCAGAACAGGGGCTCATGTATGGAAGCATTAGTCCTGGATGTATAGAGACCGATCTCTCCTTGCATGCAGAGTATGTAATGTCTACTGGATGTCCACAAAAAATCGTCTACGATATGCGCCCGGACGATGACCTCTCTTGGGGCGAAAATATGGGCTGCGGCGGCTTGCTCCACATTTTGCTGGAGCCTGTCGATGCGTTATTGAAGCAGATACTGCTGGAAATGGGCGGGCTGCTAGATCGTGGAATTCAAGTTGACCTGCGTAGAACCTGCTCTGCGGACGAGGGAGCAATTCGAGATTATTCCGTTCAATACATTCCCCATAAGGATAGCGAATCTTCAAAATCACATGCTAAAATAACCAGCCATCCAAGTCTCGCAGCTCAAGAGTGGCACAGTGGGGGATGGCTATACTCTCATACTTACACACCGAAGCCGAGGCTTATTGTAATCGGTGCGGGAAATGACAGCCTTCCCGTCGTTCGTATGGCAATAGCCTCCGGGTTTCGAGTAGTGGTAGCTGACTGGCGTGAAGCGCTTGTCAGTGCAGACCGATTCCCGGGTGCAGAGCTCTTGGTTGGTTTTCCAAATGAAATCTATCGACATCTCCAAATAACAAGCCAGGATTATATATTGCTGCTAAGTCATCATTATCCTCATGAACGCAGCTTCCTCGAATTGTTGTCAGCTGCGTCTTACACCTATTTAGGTATTTTGGGTTCCCGGACGAGAACTTCCAGATTGTTAGAAGGACTTCCTGCCTTGCCTCGACTACACGCACCGGTGGGCTTAGCTATTGGATCAGAAGGACCGGAGGAAATTGCGATTGCTGTTGTCGCAGAGCTTATTTCCGTTAAGCGAGGTCAGCCATGGAGTACCGGTAAGGAGGGGAAGACAGATGCGAAAGGCAGGAATCATTCTGGCTGCAGGAAGCAGTCAGCGAATGGGTGAACCCAAGGTGAATCTTCCTCTGATTGATGGGATATCGATGGGAGCCGTGGTACTTCAACAGGCAATTGCTTCTGAGCTCGACTTCATCGTCGTGGTCGTTAGACCGGATGATCCGCTGACATGGGTCAGTACAGCTGAAGAGCAGAAGGTATATATGTCCGTGTGCCATGAAGCACGGGGTGGAATGTCTTATTCGCTGCGGGAAGGAATCAGTTCTGTGAAGGAAAAAGGAGCCGATTGTGCCATGATACTGCTTGCAGACCAGCCCCTCATTCAACAGGCGCACATCAATCAACTGATTGCATGTTTTAAGTCTTCTCCTGATCTTGATTATGTAGCGGCCAAAGATCATGACGAGCTTAAGCCGCCCATTTTGTTTAGCCGTACCATGTTTAACTCTTTAATGCAGCTCAAAGGGGATGAAGGCGCGAGGAAACTACTGCGAAGCAGTTCTTTTCAAGGCATCGGCATTTCTTTTGAGAGTGATATGTTCCTAGATGCGGATACAAAGGAAGAACTTGCTGTAATCAAACAAAAATTGTCGCAGGAAAGCAAGCTTGTACATTCGCATTCAGATGATCTCTATCAAGATCAAGATACATAGGAAGCTGGAGGGGGTACTTCAATGTCATTGAATGAGCATAATCCTATAACTTATCCAACCGTATGGCGGCCTGGAGATCTATATGAAGCAAGGAATGTAGCAGAAAAATTGAATGCAGGCTATGTCTGGGCTTCAGGTACAACGCTTCTGCGAACACAGTGGGAGATGGGTACCGCGCTGATGCCGGGTCATCTGATCAGCCTGGATCGAATCCAGGAGATTCGGAACATATCAGAAGATCCGGAGAAGCTGAATATTGGAGCCATGTGCAGGCTCCGGACATGTACCGAGGACATTCGAATTCGGGACAGCTTCCGACTCATTCATGATGCAGCTGAAGTCATCGCGGCTCCTTCTATTCGAAATCTAGCCACCATCGGGGGCAATGTCGCTTCAGGTGTGGGAGATATCATTCCAGCCCTTCTCGTCTACGATGCTTCACTGCTATGGCTAGCCGAGAAGGGGCTGGAAGAAAAGAGCCTTCTGTCCTGGCTTGAGGAATGGAGAACAGGACAGCGGAATGCTTCTGATCTGCTGCTGAACATCTATATTCCGTTAGAGACGAGAATCCATACGCATGGTCAGAAATACCGACCTGTCTCCTTCTTCCACAAAATCGGCAGAAGAGAAGCTTTTACTCCTTCATTAGTGACCGTTGCAGTTCATGGATTCATAAATGAGGCAGGCACGTGGGATTCCATAGCGATTGCAGCAGGCGGAGGCTCCGGTCAAGCGATGAGGCTTAGAGAAAGTGAAGCCTTGCTGCGCGGACACAAGCTGGAGGAGTCCTCTCTAACCAAGCTTGCTGAAACGATTGAAGCGGAGTTCGTAACCTATTCAGATTTGTACGCCTCAGAAGCTTACCGCAAGCAGTTGGCTTCGAATCTGATTGTATCCGGATTATGGAAGTCCATGAAACAGGTGTCCATGGGAGAAGGAGTGTGAAGCTTAATGCGGCTAAACAAGGAAAACAGTGGAAAGAGATGGTATACCCGACCAGATGGCAAAGAGAAAGTAACGGGTACACTACAGTATTTAACCGATAAATCACTTCCCGGCATGCTGTATGGAAGGGTACTTCGAAGCATCCATCCCTATGCGAGGATCGTTAGTGTAGATACTGCGGCTGCTGAAGGTCTTCCTGGTGTGCAAGCTGTGCTTACCCATAAGGATGTTCCAGGGATGAACGCCTTCGGCATCGCTACCCCTGATCAGCCTGTCTTCTGTGATGAATTGGTTCGTTACACAGGAGATGCCGTCGCAGCAGTAGCTGCAGACACACTGGAAATAGCGGAAGCTGCCCTTAAGCTGATCAAGGTCAAATATGAAGTGATGTCACCACTCAGCTCCCCAGAAGCAGCGCTTGCTCCAGATGCGCCTAAGCTACACCCGCATGGGAATATTTTGCATCGTACGGAAGTGAAGAGAGGGAATGCGGAAGCTGCGTTTACAGAAACAGAGCATATCATCAGAGAGACATACTATACGCCTCGTCAAATGCACACCTATATGGAAACAGAGGGAGGACTGTTCGTTCCGGAAGAGAACGGCAGACTCAGTGTGTACGCACCGACCCAGCATGGTTACAAAGACAGAATGCAGCTATCCCGTATTTTAAATATGGATGAGGAAATGATTCGGGTCGTCTCCAGCCCAATAGGCGGATCGTTTGGAGGCAAGGATGAGCTGAATGTTCAGCCCTACGGTGCGCTGCTGGCCCTGAGAACCAAACGTCCAGTCAAAATTCATAATTCTCGCAAAGAGTCTGTGCGTGCCGGGTTGAAAAGGCATCCGATGAAGATTGTGATGGAGACCGGATTTACGAAGGAAGGGTTGATAACTGCTCATCGTGTAAGAATTACAGCCGATACAGGAGCCTATGCGACGCTTGGTGCGCCTGTATTGAACTTTGCGACAGAGCATTCCATGGGCCCTTATTCAATTCCACATGTAGATGTGGAAGGGCTATCGGTCTATACCAATAATGGAGTTTCGGGTGAGTTCAGAGGGTTTGGCGGGAATCAGGCGATCTTTGCTATGGAAGGACAGATGGATCGTGCTGCTGCACAGCTGGGGATAGATCCATGGGAGCTAAGAAGACGGAACCTTAGAAGTAACGGTGATCCAGGACCACTGGGTCAGCAAATTCTGGTTACAAACGGGCTGCAGGAAGTATGGGAAGCCGTTCATCATTCAGATTTATGGATACATGAGGAGCGTACCGAGCTTCCACCTTGGATCCGTAAAGGGAAGGGTGCTGCGATAGCAATGCACGGAGCGGGTCTTGGTTATGGCATTCCCGATCCTGCGGGAGGCAGATTGCGGCTGAATGAGGAGGGGAAGATTGAGGCGGCCTTCAGCTACGAGGAATTTGGGCAGGGACTCGTATCGACCCTCGAGATCATGCTGTGTGAGCTGTTTGACTGTGTCCGGGAGGATCTTGAGATTGTAATTGGAGATACCGATCGTGTACCGCACAGCGGTTCGAGCACGGCTTCCCGGTCAACCACGATGGCTTGGATGGCATTGCAGCGGTTAAAGTCACCGTTCCGAGACAAGATCACTCGTCTCACCAGCGAAGCGACCGGGATTCCCGCACATGAGCTTGTCACCGGACCAGGGGGAATTTGGCGCAGGGGCCGGGAGAATGGACAGGATCAATACAGGGTTCTGTCATTTCTAGAAATCACACAGCTTGCGTCAGCTGAAGAGCTTACCTTTGATACCAAATTTGACTATCCCACAACCCCCGACGAAGTCGTTGGTGGACATTATTTATATACCTATGCCGCGGTTATGGCAGAGGTTGAGGTGAATACCTTGTCAGGTCAAGTGAAGGTTGATGACATCAGACATGTCGTAGCGGCGGGTCCGGTTATGAATCCCATGGGTTATGTCGGCCAGATTGAAGGCGGCAGCGGGATGGCCCTCGGGTTTACACTGATGGAAGATTCCCTCATGGAGAATAGTGAATACATGACAACAAATCTGGACACGTATCTCATTCCAACTATTCAAGATATGCAAAAAAGACTGGATGTAGAGGCGATTGAAAATTTGCCGGAAAATGATCCATTCGGACCGAGGGGCATAGGAGAGATTGGATCTGTTGCTCTGGCTCCTGCTATTGTCAGTGCTATATATCAGGCAACCGGAGTCTGGCTTAATAAGCTGCCTGTTCAGAGAGAGCAGCTGATCAAGCCCGTATTCAGCGATAAAAAGGAAGGGGTGCAGCCATCATGATGGGAAACGAAATGATGGAGTGGAGCTGTACGATAAATGGAAGTGATGTTCAGCTGACGGTTCCGGCTACCGAGAGACTGGTGACGATCCTCCGGGATCGTCTTCAACTGACAGGTACGAAAATAGCCTGTGAGATTGGCCGCTGTGGAGCCTGCATGGTGCTATTAAATGATGAGCCGGTAAATTCCTGCCTGCTTATGGCTTATCAATGTGACCATCAGCAGATCGTTACGATTGAAGGTCTCGCACCTTCTAATGATGATGAGCTTCATCCTATACAGCAGGCCTTTATCGATGAAGGAGGATTCCAGTGCGGATATTGCACACCAGGCATGATTTTGACGACCAAAACATTACTGGATGCTCATCCTGAACCAAGCCTGGAGCAGATTGAGAAGGCCCTTTGCGGTAACTTATGCCGCTGTACCGGTTACGGAGGGATTATACGAGCCGTACAGCAAGCAGCCTGTACGAAGGCGGCGAAGCCTTTGCAGGAATAGCATAACTTGAATAGCTTGGCGACTACTCATATCGATAGGATATGAGTTGTTTTTTTGCAGGTACTGCGAGTTGGAGGATGGGAAGAGGAATTTATCACCAGTATAGTCCACATCAATTGTTCTTAAGAATGAATGGCTTAATGCATTGTCTGATCAAGAGATTTGCACTATGATACATAGCAGAGAAGTCCACCGAGAAACAATGAATTATTCAATTATCCATGCATATAGGAGAGTTTACATCATGTTATTAAGAGAGATTGAAGAGAGAGATAATAAGCAAGTGGAGGATTTGATTAGAACCTGTCTAATTGAATTTGGAGCGAATAAGCCGGGAACGGCGTGGACAGATCCGAATCTGGGGGATTTCTATCATCTATACAACCACGAAGGCTCTAAATATTGGGTCGTCGAGAAAGATTCCAAGATTATAGCGGGCTGCGGCATTGGACCCATCAGTGGTTTTCCACATATATGCGAGCTGCAGAAAATGTATGCTTTCAAAGAAGCACGCGGTACGGGAGCAGCAAGCCAGCTGCTGGAGGCGGCGTTGGATTATGCCAGATTGTACTACAATGAGTGTTATCTTGAAACGTTTAACAACATGGTAGCTGCTAATAAATTCTATCAGAAGAACGGTTTTGTGGCCTTAACGAAGCCACTGATGGATACAGAACATTTCGCATGCGATGCGTGGTATATCAGATCACTGTAGCTGGGTTAGGTAAGGGATTCTACTCCGATCAGTCTAACAATAAGGTTAAACCGATGCCTGATGGATATGATCGAGCGGCTGTTATATACGGCCGTTTTTTTGTTTATATAAAATCCCGGTCTAAATCGTGCTAGAAACGTGACTTATTAATCAAGGTTTATAGCGTCTGAATACACTAGAATGATGTACATCTAAAGCTATTAAGCTAAAAGATAGAATGGAGTGCATCGCATGCAGTACATAAACCCCGTTATTTCCGGATTTCATCCGGATCCCAGCATTTGCAGAGTGGGCGAAGATTACTATTTAGTTACCAGCTCATTTCAATACTTCCCAGGTGTACCGATATTTCATAGCAACGATCTTGTGAATTGGGAGCAGATTGGACATGTACTCACCACAGAAGAGCAGCTTCCCTTAACGAATGTACCGAGCTCATGTGGTATCTTTGCTCCTACAATCCGATATCATCAGGGTTGGTTCTATATGGTAACGACAAACGTCGGGGGCATCGGTAATTTCTATGTGAAGACACAGGACCCCGCAGGAACATGGTCAGCCCCGATTCGTGTAGCACAGGATGGGATTGATCCTTCCCTTTTGTTTGATGAGGATGGCAGCGTCTATTTTCAGTCAACCCGTTCCGGAGATCAAGGGGATGGAGTCTATCAATGTGAGATTGACATAGAAACCGGACAAATGCTGACAGACAGTCGTCTGATCTGGACGGGAACAGGAGGCGCCTATCCAGAAGCCCCTCATTTGTACCGAATAGGCGATTACTACTATTTAATGCTGGCCGAGGGTGGGACCGAGTACGGTCATATGGAGACCATAGCGAGAAGCAAAGAGCCTTACGGACCATTCGAAGCTTGTCCCCATAATCCCATTCTGTCTCATCGTAGTCTGAAGAGCAGCATTCACGCTACAGGCCATGCTGATATCATTGAAGCTCATGACGGCAGCTGGTGGGCTGTGTTTTTGGGCATCAGGCCGGCTTCTTACCCAATGCGCCACCATTTGGGAAGAGAGGTATTTCTCGCACCTGTGACTTGGACTCCAGATCAATGGCCAATCATTGGGGAGGATGGACGAGTTGAGCCTGTAATGCAAGCACCGGAATTCATGGGGCATCCGTTACCAAACAAACCCATTAGAGATGACTTTGACCAAGCTGAGCTTGGAGTGGGTTGGGCATTTCTGCGTAATCCGAGAACGGATCGGTGGTCATTGACGGAACGGGCAGGTTATCTAACGCTCCGAGGAGATTCGGTTACACTCGACGATGTCGGATCTCCAGCATACGTTGGGCGCAGGCTTAGTCATTTCAACAGCAGAGTAACGACTTCTATTGAGTTTGAGCCTGTGCTAGATGGAGAAGAGTCGGGACTTACTGTTTATATGAATGAGAAATACCATTATGAACTGGCGATCACTTCTGTGAATGGATGCAAGAAGATTATATTCAGAAGAACCGTAGGTTCCTTGAAAGTCGAAGAGTATTATGACTGCCCTTCAGGACCTGCTCAGCTTGAGATTCAAGCCGATCGAGAATACTTCACCTTCTCCGTTCGTGATGCGGCTGGTTTAGTGTTGGTTACAGCAGGAACGGCAGAGACGGCCTTTCTATCTACAGAAGTTGCTGGCGGTTTTACGGGGGTTATGATTGCGATGTACGCGACAAGTCCTGCTGGTCATTCTACACCTTCCTATTTCGATTGGTATGAGTATGAACCTAAGGATGAATAGTAGAACGAAGAAAACTCGATTTACTGAACATCCGATATTATTGAATATAGTTTTAAAATGAAAAAAGAGAGAGATTGACATCAAGAATGACGTCGATCTATCTCTTTTTTTGCATTACTCATCATTAGATATTGCGCTTATCCATCAGGATGAATCACTTTGCCTGAATGCTTTGGGGGATAATCCATATGCTTTTTTTTAAAACTGTCTAGTCGCAGATTTTATAATCCTGCGGATCCTTGTATCCATGGACCGTTTCACCGTTAATGACAAATACATGCCCTTCCTTGATAAAAGATACTTCATTTATTGACGATATGGGTTGCATTTAATTGAACCTTATTCACAATACCGCCACCGAGCTGTACATGATCATGTCTATATCATCCTATATTGCTGACTGAAAAATCAAGGTTTGTGTTCTGTTAATTCCATATACTGTGATTAAGAATTTGTTGTAAACGCATTCATCCAAAAGATTAGAAGTTCATAAGAAATAGGGGGTTATAATATGAAGAAAAAGAGATTCGTAGCTTTGTTACTCACAAGCACCTTACTCCTGGCTGCTGGATGCGGCAGCTCCACAGGGAGTGATGCACCCGAGAGTACAGATGAAGATAGGCCGATTACATTCACATTCTTCGGAGCAGATGCCAGTCCCAATTGGAACAGAATGCAGGATGCCGTAGGCAAGAAGATCACTGAAATGACGGGTGTAACCATTAATGCGGAGTTCGATATTTCCAGCGGAGGCGGAAATGACCGGATTTCACTCATGGCTGCGAGCGGCGAATATCCCGATTTAATCTTTCCTAAAGGGAACTTATCCAGACTTGTCGAAGCGGGGGCCATGCTCGATCTTACAGACTTAATTGAAGAACATGCGCCAAACATAAAGAAAGCTTATGGTGAGCATTTCAATCGATTAAAGTACAGCAATGAGGATCCATCAATTTATTGGCTTCCAACCAATGGTGCCATTGACCAGACGTATTTTGATGCGACTAATGGAGTTGCGATTCAGCACCGTGTTGTCAAAGAGCTGGGGTATCCCGAGATCAAGACGATAGAGGATTACGAGAATGTGATGAGAGAGTATTATGAGCTGCATCCAACTACAGAAGATGGTCAGCCGACCATCCCGCTCACACTTAGCGCAGATGGATGGCGTCGGATGATTACCGTGACAGACCCGGCGGTTATGGCTACCGGTGGTCCTGGTGATGGAGAGTACTTTATTAATCCTGAGACTTATGAAGCGCAGCTTCATTACAAGCGCCCTGAAGAGAAGGAATATTTCCGTTGGTTAAACAAGCTGTGGAATGATGGTCTAGTTGATAAGGAAAGCTTTGTTCAGAAGGATGATCAATACAAGGCCAAGATCGCTAGCGGTCGTGTACTATCTCTCTTCGATCCGAACTGGGGATTTAGCGATGCAGAGAATGCGCTTAAAAGCGCGGGTCTAGACGAAAACACTTATGGATTTTATCCAGTTACCTTGGATGAGTCCTTCAAGCGTGCAGACTTTCAGCCTATGGGCTTTGATGGATATGGCATTGGTATAACGGTGGATGCGGAAGATCCTGTTCGTGCTATCAAGTTCTTGGATTGGTTGTCCTCTGAAGAAGGGCAAATTTTAAGAAACTGGGGTATCGAAGGCGAGCATTATGTTGTAGAGGATGGGGTTCGGAAGATTCCGGCAGATATTCAAGATCGGAAAAACAACGATAACAGTAACTTTACCAAAGAAACAGGGATTGGCCTCTACAATATATTTGGAGCGCATTATGGTGACGGGGTGAAGGATTCGTCAGGTAACTATTTCACGACCAATTTCCCGGAGCAGATTCAAGAGGGTTATTCAGCAGTTGAGAAGGAAGTGCTTGCAGGCTACGGAATTCGTACCTGGAAGGAACTGTTCCCATCCGAGGATGAATTCCCGGTAAAAGAGTGGGGGGCTGCATATAATATGCCGATCCCAACGAACAGTGGAAATTACAATGTCATCTACCAAAAAACGCAAGATATTATTCAGAAGCGCATTCCCGAAGCCATTATCTCAGCACCAGATCAATTTGATGCCATCTATGATAATATGCTTGCTGAGCTGGATAAAGAAGGCGCGGTTGAAATGGAGCAGCAATATACAGAATGGATTAAAGATCGAGTAAGATTATGGACAGGTAAGGATATAGATTAAGATGAATACATGGGTAAGAGGTTGTTGAATCGCCTGAATATCAAAGATTGGATTAGAAAGTCGCCTTCCTTCATGGCGGCTTTTTTCTATATGGTCAAGCTTGAGCTACTATGCCCTATATGGATGAAACGCATAGTGATAAAGAAATGTCTTAACAAATAGACAATCAATGCTTATAATGTTCAGAGCTTTGTCTTTTTTCGGAATCTCATGCTTGTGCATGCATCTTCAGAGGGACAAGCCAGTGGCTTGTTATTTACGACCGAAACAAACGTAAGCTAAATTTCATAAGAAATTAGGTGTATTCTGCGCATGCTGCATAATCCAACAGGTAAAGAGCGATTAGCATTAGCATTTTTGTTAAGCTTGCTCGGCATATTAGGGCCGTTCAATATCGATATGTATCTTCCCAGCTTCCCCGAGATTGGCGAGGATTTGGGTGCAAGAGCTTCTTTGGTTCAGTTAAGCTTAACCTCATGCTTGATTGGTCTGGCTGTAGGTCAAATCATTGTGGGTCCCATCAGTGACGCACGTGGTCGAAAAATTCCGCTTCTCATTTCACTCAGTTTATTTGCTTTGTCATCGCTATTTTGTGCACTCGCGCCCAATATTTCTCTGCTGATTGCGGCAAGATTCCTTCAAGGCTTCACCGCTGCTGCTGGACTTGTGATTTCACGTGCAGTCGTACGAGATGTGTTTGACGGCAGAGAGCTCACGAAGTTTTTTGCGTTGCTGTCGGTCATTAATGCTGTAGCTCCAATGGTTGCACCGATGTCAGGGGGAGCTATACTGCTCTTTCCATCAGCGAATTGGCAATCCATCTTCTATTTCCTATGTTTATTTGGGCTATTGATCGTGCTGATTATAGGGATGCGTCTCAAAGAAACATTGCCTCCAGAAAAAAGGATGCCAAGCTCGCTTGGACATTCTGTGAAGACGATGGGAGAATTGTTCAAGGACAGAGTATTCATTGGATACGCTTTGACTGTCGGATTTGTTCATGGCGGGAGCTTTGCATATGTCTCAGGTACGCCTTTCGTTTACCAGGAGATCTACGGGGTGTCACCACAAGTATTCAGTGTATTATTTGGCATTAACGGGATAGCAATCATCTTCGGAAGCTTTCTGATTGGCCGTTTTGGCGGCATTGTTCCTGAACGCACACTGCTCAGAATTGGGGTATGGGTTGCTGTCAGTGCTACACTGCTGCTCTTAGTGACAACCGCATTTCGCGGACCTTTATTCCTCGTCGTAATATGTATCTTCGTTTATATGATTACCATTGGAATAGTCGCTACAAGCACATTTACGCTGGCAATGGAGCATCAAGGACATCGGGCAGGGAGCGCCAGTGCTGTATTAGGATTAGTACCGCTTCTTATCGGTTCTGCCGTTTCTCCTCTCGTCGGAATTGACGAAACAACCGCAGTGCCCATGGGAGCTATTTTATTCGTTACAGCCTGCCTGGGAGCTTTCGTATTTACGAAGCTGACTGGTGAGAACAAGCTAACTGCTATTGGCAAATATGAGTCATGAGGCAGCCGAATAGGCTGTCTCTTTTTTATATCAAATCCCCGTATGAAAAATCATTAAATTCATTTGTATTTCTTCGTTTTGAATTCGGCTGCTTCCGGTTATAAATAGAATAGTTCTTGAAAAAAATGAGGGGGAACTTAATGTCTGACTTAGTTACAAAAAGCAAGCATTGGGAAAGTTTGTTCTACAGAGCTCCGATTCCCTCTGCAATTGTGTTGGAAGAAGATGGCGTATGTATCAAAGTGAATAAGGCAATGGAGAACTGGCTGGATATAAGCGGCGGTCGAGCGAACTCAAAACTGACTTTATTTGATATCATGGCGAACCCGAATCCTACGGAGTTCAATCTTATCCATATTGTACAGCAGCTGAAGACTACTGAAGAAATGTCAACAAGCCGGCGGCTGCAATTCGTGAATCAGCGGGGCGTTGTCAGTACAGCAGACATGTGGATCAGTCTTGTAGAGGAAGAAGAAGGGTGTGTCATCGTACAATTTGTCCCTTCTCCATCGAAGAGTCCAGTAAGGAAGGTAGAGAGGTTAGAGTCTGAGGAGATGGAGCGGGAGCTGCTGGAATATAAATCTTTATTTAAATACAACCCGCTTGGGGTAGCGTCTTTAGATCTTAATGGTAACCTGATTCGAGTTAATGAAGGCCAGTGTGCGTTGACAGGGCATACCCAGGAGGAGCTGTTAACAGGTCATTTTTCACCCTTAATTGATCCGGACAGTTTACAGAAGACTCACTATCACTTCGCTCAAGCAGCCAAAGGAATTCCCCAGGAGTACAATATCAAAATGCTGCATAAATCCGGTCATGCCTTTGAAGCACACGTCATCAATGTGCCTATTATTATGGATGGCCGTGTCGTAGGCGTCTATGGCATTACCGCGGACACAACAGAAAGCACCGTCTATTTGAAGCAGATCGAGAATCTGGGCAAACAGCTCGAGTTAATCCTGAATACGGTTAAGGATGCGATCTTCGGTGTGGACTCGGAAGGACGGATATTGTATTTAAATAAAGCGGGTGCGAAGCTGCTGTCAATGAACGAGGATGTGGTAATCGGATCTCGGCTGGCGGATTATCTAATCCAGTTTAATGAAAACTACTATCCGTACGACAAGAATCAGATGCCGATTCACAGAGCGATTCTATCAAATGAAGGGCACACTTGTGTGCAAGAGGCAGTCTTTGGAAAAGAGGATGGCAGCACTTTTATTGCCGAATATCAAGTGCATTCTATTATAGATCAGGACAAAAAGGGTTCTGTCGTGGTTCTCAGAGATTTGACTTCAATGAACGAAATTATGAAAGCAAAGGATGAGGCGGAACGGGCAGAGAAGGAAAAATCCGAATTTCTATCCATCATGAGCCATGAAATACGAACACCGATGAACGCCATTATGGGTATGGCTTCTCTGCTTGTTGATACGAATCTTAATGAAGAACAGCTCAGCTATGCGGAAATTATACTTAGCAGCAGTGATTCACTTATTCAAACATTGAATAATATTCTGAATCTGAGCAAGCTGGAAACTAGCCGGGTAGAAGTTCAGCAATCCTCATTTAATTTTCATGACGTGTTAGATGAGGTAACGAATCTCTTCAGTGTACAAGCAAGAAATAAAGGAATCACACTAACGAAGGAATGTGATACAAGAATACCGTACAATATGATCGGTGATGAACCAAAAATAAGGCAGATTCTCATCAATTTAATCAGCAATGGAGTGAAATTTACGGAATCAGGCGAGGTACTGATTCGGGCAGAAGCCGTTCATATCCCTGGGCGCAAGCGAGTACTGCTGATGGTTCAGGTTCAAGACACAGGAATCGGCATACCGAGACACAAGGAACGGCTGCTGTTTCAATCCTTCTCTCAATTAGATCCTGATATCAGCCGGAATTACGGAGGTACGGGTCTGGGACTGGCTATAACTAAACGTCTCGTTGAGCTTATGGGAGGCAGTATTAGTGTTCAAAGTACAGAAGGAAAGGGCTCGACATTTCAGTTTCTGCTAGAGCTGGAACATATCTAAAATGAAAAATATAAATAGGAAAAGCAGGCCAAACATCAGGTGTAAACCTCATGATCGGTCTGCTTTTTCGTTGTTCTTAAGAAGTGATTAAGATACGATTCATGGAACTGTTATACCAAGCAAGAATTTATATTGACATAATCTAGTGGAGTATCTATTATTGTAAACAGTGATGATAATGATAACCATTATCAATAATAATTATCATCTAGTATTAATTATAAAATACATAGAGGTTTGAGGGGGAAATGCAGTGCGTAATGCAAAGAGTTTGGTGTTCATCGTTTTAATGTTTGCTCTGGTGCTTGCTGGTTGTGGAGGTGGTTCAGGTACCGCTTCAAATGAGACTTCCGGGTCCGGAGAATCAACAAATCCACCTGCACAGAGTGCAGATAGTAATACAACCGAGCCTCAGACAAGAACCATTAAACATGTGCTCGGAGAAACAGAAATTACAGGTGTACCTCAGCGTATCGTTGCACTGGAGTGGCTGTATGCTGAAGATGTGATGGCGCTTGGGGTTCAGCCCGTTGGGATTGCTGATATTGAAGGAATGAATACATGGGTTGATATTCCGGTTGAAATTGGTGCCGATGTGACGGATGTGGGTACCCGTCAGGAGCCTAATCTGGAAATCATTGCGTCACTGAAGCCTGACCTCATCATCGGGCTCAAATCCAATCTTGGCTCCAATTACGAGGCTTATACCAAGATTGCTCCGACGCTTGTGTTTGACCCTTATCCTGCTGAGGGAGATGGAGATCAGTATGAAGAGATGCTGAGTACTTTCAATACGATCGCAGACGTGCTCGACAAGAAAGACGAAGCGGAAAAAATACTCAGTGAGCTGGATCAAACCTATGCTGACTCCAAAGCAAAATTGGAAGCAGCGGGTATGACAGAGCGTCCATTTGCACTTGCGATGGGCTTCAGCAACCAGAATGCAGTAACATTCCGCATATCGACGGATAATTCACTTGCGGTCAAGATTCTGGAGCACATCGGCTTGAAGAATGCATATAAACCAAGCCAATTTGAAGTTTACGGCTTCACAACGACGGATGTAGAAGCTCTGCCCGCTCTGGAGGATACGAATTTCCTTCATATTATTCAAGAAAGTGATAATGTCATCGATAATCAGCTGAAGGACAATCCGGTCTGGAACGGACTGAATTTTGTTAAAGAGAATCGTGTATATGCACTTGGTGGTGATATGTGGCCATACGGCGGCCCATTATCCGCACAGGTCATGGCACAGAAGACGGCTGATTTGCTTACACAATGAATTTAGGGAAATATCGAGCTCAAGGTTCTGGGCCTGCGAGCATTCATCCAGCCCCCTCCGTCGATTCACGGAGGGGCTGGAAGCCGTTATGGATGTTAATTGCAGGAGCTGTATCACTCTTATTCCTTACATTTCTTAGTTTGACTCAAGGTTTAGCTGATATATCCGTCAAGACCGTCGTGCAGGCTCTGGCAGCTCCTCAGGATCTGGCAGAACATAATATGATCCGCAGTGTTCGGCTGCCCAGAACAGTAATCGGTCTCTTGGCGGGTGCAGCACTTGCGGTATCAGGTGTACTGATGCAAACTGTTACACGAAATCCGCTGGCATCAGAGACGACCCTTGGTGTTAACGCGGGTGCTTATCTGGCTGTCGTTGCAGGAATGATCTTCTGGCCTGGACTTCAGCATATGTATGCCCTGCCCTTGGCTGTCATCGGGGGGACTCTAGCTGCCCTGTCCGTGTTTGCGCTTGCGGGCAAAACAAAGGGTTCTCCGCTTCGGATTGCCTTGTCAGGCATGATCGTAACACTCGTGCTATCCTCGGTGACGAGTGCGCTGCTGCTGCTGAATCAGCAGACGACACAAGGTATTTTTTTATGGGGCTCAGGATCACTGATTCAGAATGACTGGGACGGAGTCAACTTTACATGGCCTTGGATTATAGGCGGGCTCATCGTACTGATCATGGGAGTGCGGCAATGGGATGTGCTGACACTAAACGAGGAGTCTGCTCGTTCCATTGGACAAAAAGTAGGGACGATACGCTTCCTTGCTATGGGGGCTTCCGTACTGTTAGCCTGTGTTACGGTAAGTGTGGTCGGTCCCATCGGATTTATCGGACTCGTTGCACCCCATCTTGTGCGTTTGTCCGGAGTGAATCGGCACGGTGGGTTAATTCCGCTTGCCGCCCTATGGGGGGCAGCACTGCTAGTGGGTGCGGATACCATTTCCCGCACGTTCGTGGATGCATACGGTGAATTGCCAGTTGGCGCGATAACGGCTATGATTGGAGCTCCTTGTCTCATTTGGCTTGCCTTGCGTGTATCCCGATCGATGATTGGCAGCAGTGATAGTTCTGGCAGTTCCATGATGACAGGGACCAGTCTGCGTCGTCTGCCATATCCTTTGCTTGTTGGCATATTCAGTGCATTGTTGGTACTTGTATGGATCGTCAGTCTGATGAATGGGAGCTTGTACATCCCATTTGCGGAAGTAGCCGCACTATTCACCGGAGGCGGTGACGAATTGTATCGCTCAATCCTGCTGGATAACAGGCTGCCTAGGCTCCTGACCGCTGGATTGTCTGGTATGGCGATTGCCGTCAGTGGATGCTTGCTGCAAAATGCCGTTCGTAATCCGCTGGGCGATCCTCAGGTCGTCGGAGTTACTAGTGGTGCAGGAGCTGGAGCATTGCTCATTATGGTTAGCTTTCCGGCATTATCTGCGAATTGGATACCTGTCGGTGCGGTTATTGGTGGAATCGTCGCTGCTGCGATTGTCTATGCGGTATCTTGGAAAAGGGGGCTTCATCCAACGGTTCTTACACTCGTTGGAATCGCTGTGGCTGCCTTTGGATCCGCAATTATTAATTTAATGATTATCCATGCCGAGCTAGATGTCGCACCTGCCTTGTCATGGATGGCAGGCAGCACCTACAATCGAAGCTGGACAGAGGTCTTGCGCATTCTTCCCGCAATCCTGATACTGCTGCCGCTCGCAGCATGGCTGGGACGAAGGGTTGACCTGCTGACCTTCAGTGAAGATACATCCAATGGTCTTGGGCTTCATGTTCGGAATACGCGTATCTATGTTGCGGTCATTGCCGTACTCCTTGCTTCGATTGCAGCGGCTAATGTCGGTTCAGTTGGATTCATCGGTTTGCTTGCACCTCATGCGGCAAGAATGCTGGTTGGTTCTAACCATCGGAAGTCAATGGTGATCGCTGCTTTGATCGGCGGCATCCTCCTGGCCGGTGCGGACTTGATCGGGAGAGTGGTGATCATTCCGAAGGAATTGCCTTCGGGCATTGTCACTGCCCTGCTGGGAACACCTTATTTATTATATTTGATGAGTCAACCAATAAGCTGAAGCGAAAATAAATCACCGAATGGTCAATTTAAGCATCACACTAAAGCTATCCTAAAAGCGTAATAACGCAGGGATAGCTTTTTTTGCAAGTAATCACAGATTTTTAATTTAAACTGACATGCGGTGTAAGTGCAGATGCTCCATGATCGAAGCGAAGACACAAAAACCTCTATCCATCCATAATTATTGTGCATAATTCCGAAATAGTGTTAATTATATTGACCTGATGAAGCACTAAAATTATCATAATAGCAAATTAAGAAATTAATCTTATTCGAAAAGTAACTAATCTACAGGATGGAGTGAAAATATGAGCAAGCGAAAGGAGATGGAAATCTACAAGGCAATCAAATTGGCGATAACTCAACATAAGCTTCTTCCGAATACACAATTAGTTGAGGACTCGCTCGCTGAAGCTTTTCAGGTCAGCCGCACTCCAATTCGAAATGTGCTTCGGCGATTGGCGATGGAGAAGCTGGTTACGGATATTCCGTACCGAGGTGCTTTTGTATCCTGTCCCAGTGCCCAAGAAGCGAGAGAAGTGTTTGAGATGAGGCGGGTTATAGAGTCCTCGATGGTCAAAAAGCTCTGTACCATTGTCAGGCCAGAACAGCTCGGTCCACTGGAGGCTCTAGTACAGGAGGAACATAAGGCCAGCCATGAAGGGGACATTGTAGGAGCGCTTGATGTCACCGTAGATATTCATTTGAAGCTGGCTGAGCTGGCAGATAATTATTACTATTTTCACTTCTTAGAGGAATTAATATCACTAACTTCTGTCATTATCGCAATATACGGAACCAATCAAAGTTTCTGCCAAGATCATCAAGAGCTGATTAAGGCTATTATCCGTAAAGACGAAGAAGAAGCAGTGCAGATTATGACCGATCATTTATGGCAAATAGAGCGTTCGCTAAATTTTACGGAGAAGTCAGTAACCATACTGAATTTCAAAGAAATTTTTCAGTAAATTTTTTTTGCAGCGGATTGTATCCAATTTTGGATTCCAAATCTTCCTGAAATGAATACAAAGGAGTGGGGAGAGTTGAAAAGGACACCTGTTATGCTGGCTTTGATCCTTGCATTATCGAGCGGACTGACTGCATGTGGTGGATCTACAGATAGCGAAACGATGAGCGGCGACGAAGATCAAATTACGATTACATTAATGCACAGGTATCAGAAATCGAATATAGGTAAGAGTCCTGAGGATACAGCCGTGCTCGATGGTCTTGAAAGATTCAGAAAAGATTACCCTGACATTGAAGTGATAGAAGAGCAGCTGCAGAATGAGGATTATTCAATTAAGGCGCAGGCGCTTGCGGCAGCAGATGATATGCCGGACGTATTCATCGTACCTGGATCGTGGATGACCAACTTCGTAAATAATGAGATTGTGCTTCCGCTGGATACAGAGCTGGAGAAACGACCTGAGTGGAGAGATGGATATCGGCCTGGAACGCTGGATGCAGGGACAAGAAATGGTCAGGTGTATGGAATTCCGATCGCCGCAGGTCCAACACATTTAATTTACTATAATGCAGAATTATTTGCGGAAGCCGGATATACCGAATTTCCATCCTCATGGGATGAATTGATGGAGGCTGGTGGAAGACTTGCTGATAAAGGAATCAATCTCTTTTCATACGGTGACAAATCTAAAGGCTATGCTATATCCAGCTGGATCAGTGCGCTGACAGACCGGTTCACTGGCCCTGAATGGACGGAATCGATACTAGCAAAAGGCGGCGCCAAGTTTACGGATAATGGGTTTGTAGAGGCTGTTACTGTGATGAGTGATCTAGCTAGCGCCGGATACCTAAACAAGGATCTCAATTCGATTGATACCGAGACGATGGTCAATTACTATTTCGAAGGACGTTCTGCAGCTTTTGTCAGCGGAATATGGTCGGCAATGAACGTTGTCAACAATGCGCCAAGCCATATTAAGGAGACTACAAGAGTAGCTGTATTCCCAGGAGTAGAAGGGGGACTAGGTCATTCACTAAGTTCATCTGGCGGAGCGGGTGTGTACTACAGCATCAACTCTAAAGTAGAGGCTGGAGAGAAGCTGGATGCAATGATGACGCTGCTTGAGTATATGACAGGAGCGACCAGCGCAAAGCTGATGGCAGAAGTTGGCGGCTTTCCAGCTTACGATCCCGGAACGTTTGACACTTCCAAGCTTCATCCCGTAGCGCTCGCTGCCTATGAAGCTAGTGCGGCAGCGGAAGCGACTAAGATCTTCGACCTGTGGTTTGATGCCTCCATAGTAGAAGTCATAAACACGGAGATCCAAGGAGTTATGGCAGGATCCATTACACCTATGGATTTTGCAGAACGCACTCAGCGTGCATACGAGACCTATTTAAATAAGCCTTAAAAGTCCTATACCTAAGTAAATGAGGATCAAAAATGAGTAGGTGGTGATCTTAACTTATGGGAAAGGCGCTTCGCCCCAAGGGGTGGTTACTTCTGCTATACCTGCTTCCCGGATTGTTAGTTTATTCTTTTGTCGTCCTGTTACCCATCCTTGCAGCCTTTCGCGACAGCTTCTATTCATGGACAGGCGGGCCGAAGAAGACGTTTATTGGAATGGACAATTACAAGGAGCTGCTGCAGGATGAGGTGTTTTGGAATGCGTTTGTGAACAATGTATGGATGACGGTGTATGGATTGATTGGGCAAGTGGGGCTGGGCTTTGTATTTGCTCTCCTGCTCATGTCAAAGCTGGTTAAGATGAAAGGGCTGCACCGTACAATGAGTTATTTTCCTTCTACGCTTGCACCCGTTATTATCGCCTTTTTATGGATGATGATCTACAACTACAACTACGGTCTGTTAAATGGTGGTCTTCGTGGAGCAGGACTTGGAGAATGGGCACAATCTTGGCTGGATTTGACGGGTCCTATTGTGCTGTTAGTATCCATACCGTTGTCCTGGCAGAATATCGGTTTTTTTACTCTACTCATGCTTGCCGGCCTGTCGTCCATTAACAAAGAAGTACTTGAAGTAGCAGAACTCGATGGAGCTACGGGCGTTCGCAAAGCTTGGTATATCATGATTCCACTAGCCAAACCAACACTTCTCGTCGCATCCCTCCTATGTATTGCCAACAATATGCGTGGTTTTGAACATGTATTTGCGCTAACCGGCGGTGGACCGGGCAATGCTTCCTCCGTCATGGCTCTCTATGCGTATGAAACATCCTTTCTTCGATTCCGTTACGGCTATGGATCAGCACTGGCGATCGCCATCATTACGCTGACTATGCTGATTATCCTCTTATGTACACTATTTATGCAGAAACGTCAGAACAAGAGTGGGGGAGCCTTGTAATGGAGCTGGAGCTTAGGAAGCAGCGCCGTATTCTGAAGATCGCCCCAAGGTTCGCCAGCTTGGCGGTTAATGCCATTATGTTTATCTTTACCTTCAGTTGTATTTATCCTCTTGTCTGGATTGTCTATTCATCTCTCAAGACACAACCAGAATTCGCGAACAGTATTTTGAGCCTGCCGAAAAATCTCCATTTTGCAAACTACGTAGAAGCACTTGAGCTGACCAATATGCTGCAGCTGTCATGGAACAGTGCAAGGGTGACCTTCTTATCTGTTCTTGGCATCGTAATTGTCTCATACGTAACGGGTTATATTGCAGCCCGCATTGATTTTAAAGGAAAAAAATTAATGATCTTCTATTATTTGTTTGGTATGCTAGTGCCAATTCATGCTCTATTGGTTCCAATCTATTTGTTATTCAAAGATTGGGGACTGGCTGATCAATGGTACACGCTGATTATTCCGTATATTGCCTTCAATCTCTCCATGCCGATTATGCTGATCTACAGTTATGTGACAGGGATTCCGAGGGAAATAGAGGAGGCTGCGGCTATTGACGGTCTAAGCTTCAGCGGTACGATGTTTAAAATTGTTGTCCCCATAGCAGTACCTGTGCTTACCACCGTTGCTATATTACAATTTTTTGCTTGTTGGAATGAGTTCTCATTTGCACTTGTGTTACTGAATGATGAATCGCTCCGAACGGTACCCTTGGGAATGTCGTATTTTAAATCCCAATACAGCACCAATTATCCTCAGCTTATGGCAGGAATGGTAATGTCCATGCTTCCGGTAGCCGTCGTATATTTCGCGTTCAGCTCTCGTATCATTGCGGGTGTGATGAGCGGAGCAGTGAAAGGGTAGCATGCAAAAAATAAGATTGATATGGAGGGAACATGTCATGATTAACCAGTATCCATACGTAACAGGAAAGATAGAGTCAGTACAACCGCGATTACCGGATCGTTCCAAGTGGAATGAGTCCTTTTACAGAAGATCAATGGAGCTACCAGATGAGCTGCTAATCGGTGCGATTGACAGCCATGTTCATGCGGGACCCGTTCTGAACTCCAATCCAGGACATATGGACCCTATCCAGGTTGCCCAGGAGGCCGCAGCTGCTGGTATGAAAAGCATCGTTTATTATGATGTATTTGGCTGGGCATCAGGCATGGCATGGATTGTTAACAGACATGTGCCGGGAATACATACCTATGGCGGCTATCTTATGAATTCCTGTCACGGTGGTATTAATCCCCGTTCTGTAAGGACAGCGCTGCATCTGGAGGAAGGCTGCCGTTTCATCAGCTTCGGATCACACTGCACCCGGTTCTCTGCTGAGCGGGAGTCCACACTGATTGATGGCAAGCTGGTTCCTTTTAAAGATGCCTTCCCTAAGTTTGCCGAAGAGGAGCTGCCTGTTGCGACATCCATACCTCTGGAAGGACCCATTTCAGAAGAGCTGCATGAAATATTATCAATGATTTCAGAGCGTCCTGAGGTCTATTTAAATACAGGGCATGTATCGGTGCCGGAAGCGCTTAGACTACTGGATCTGGCGGAAGAGTACGGAATCAGCAAAGTATTGATTGCCCATCCGGTGCGTGGACAGATGACGATCGAGCAGCAGAAGGCAGCTGCTGCAAGAGGTGCGTTTCTCGAAGCCTGCCTTGTGGACTGGCTGTATCCGGATGTACCTAGAACACATTATTATGTTGAAAAAGAATACATGGACATGGGAGCGGAGTTGGGGCGCTTCTCTAATGCCACTGCTTGGATGAAAACAATCAGAGAAGTAGGCATTGATCAGTTTGTGCTCGGAACAGACTATGGTATTCGTGCCGCTCCGACTCCGGTTCAAGGCATGCGCACGATGATTGCGACAATGCTCGATTACCAATTCTCCCCTGATGATATTTACCGGATGGTGGCAACTAACCCCGCGAAGCTGATAGGTATGGATGATTAGAAGGAGGTATGCTGCTGTGACAGACAATCGCTTCTCTGCTGTGCAATCGGATCTGATTGCAATACTGGAGGATATTCCTCCAGAGCGTATGCGGCTCTATGTCGACCGATATTTGGGAAAATTACAGGAGACCGTCATAGCTGATCCTGATCTGCTGTTAACACTCGAGACTTATGTTTCATGTCACGGTCAAATGAATGAGCTTTCTTCAAAATTATTCATTCACCGCAATACTGCCGCTTATCGGCTAATGAAGCTGGAACGGCTGCTGAATATGCAGCTAAAGTCCACGGACAGTCTGCTGCTGCTGCATCTGGTGTTTATGTTCCGCAGCATCTTAGATATCAGGGGGAAGGAAGCTAGTCTGCCTGAAGTGGATATGAACACAACTCCTTACAAGTTAACTCGAAAGGTATAAAAAAAGATTAGCCGAGGCTCAATTTGCTTGAGCCTCGTTTTTTGTTCCTTATTTCAGAAGGTATTGACATAGCCTTCAATGCAGTATATATATTAATAGACTTTATAAAGTTTATTTATAAAGTCTATTTTACAAATGGATAGCAGGTGATCGCTATAGAAAAAGCGAGTGCAAGTCTGATGAAACAAATGAACTTGAACATGATTCGGCGAGTGATGAAACAGATTGGAGCTGGAACGAAGCCGCAGCTTGCAAATAAGACAGGGCTAAGTGTAGTCACAATTAATTCTCTCGTGAAGCATTTGGTAGACAGCGGCGAGTTGTTTGAAGATAAGAACCAAGTGTCCAGCGGCGGCAGGCCTGCCCTTACTTATCGATTCAATTATAACTACAGTCTTGCACTAGTGCTTCATATGGTGGAGGAGCAGGGTGAAGATGTGATCAAGGCTAGTGTAGTGAATCTCAATGAAGACATATTGAAGCAGGAGAGATATGTTTATCAGGAGTTTAACCCAAGTATCGTATTCCAATGTATAGATCGGTTGCTGGAGCAATTTGAGTCAATCAAAGTCATCGGAGTCGGGATTCCGGGCCAATCTGTTGACGGAGTGATTACAGTTACAAGTCATAAGCTGCTGTATGGGGTACGATTGACGGAGCAGCTGGAATCAGCTTATGGATTACCTGTTATTGTTGAGAACGATGTCAATGCAGCTATAAGCGGGTATGCTTATCGGAAGCAAGTATCTGATGATCAGTGTATCGTCGGTATATACTTCCCGGAGAAATATCCGCCGGGTATGGGTACATATCTAAGTGGAAGAGTCATTAAGGGGAAGTACGGAATGGCCGGTGAGATTAAATATCTTCCTATCGATGTAGATTGGAGCAAACCGCTAGATGTGGGAGCCTTTAATGAAGCTGCGTGCCGCATCATGCAAAGTGTGAACGCCGTCTTGGCGCCCGATACCATCGTTATATATAAGGAGCAGATTGATGAAGAAGCGTTCCTGAACGAATGGAATAGCTATCTAATAAGTCATGCAATTCCGACTTGCCCTGAGCTTGTTTTGGAGCCGTCTGTGGCTCGTGATTATGCGGATGGATTAAAATGGCTGGCTTTGAACGAGTTAGAGCCCAAGTATACAGAACTTAGTTAATGAGAGCTAGGAGAGGGATGGAGAAATGGCAACTTGGTTTTTGATTATTATCTATTTAGCATTTATTAGTCTTGGGCTTCCGGATTCCATGCTGGGTGCAGTGTGGCCGGTCATGCAGCCTGATATTGGAGCCTCCTTTGAGTCGGCAGGGCTGCTGTCTATGATTGTTGCAGCAGGTACCATTGTATCAAGTCTCGCAAGCGGGAGGCTAATACAAGCTTTTGGAACAGGGAAGATTACTTTGTTCAGCTGTATACTGACCGCAGGAGCGCTGATTGGCTTCTCATTTGCACCTTCACTTGCATGGCTGATTATACTGGCAATTCCCCTTGGTCTAGGAGCAGGTGCAGTCGACTCTGCACTGAATCACTATGTAGCATCTAACTATAAAGCGCATCATATGAGCTGGCTGCATTGCTTCTGGGGAATAGGAGCAACCGGTGGACCTATTATTATGTCTTATTATATCGCCGAGCAGAATTCCTGGAGAGATGGGTATTTCGCCGTCTCCATGATTCAGTTCAGTCTTGTACTCTTGCTCTTCATCACACTTCCTTTGTGGAAAAAGGTGGCTCAGCTGCATCAATCAGATCAGCTGAAGGAACAAGCGAATGTCGAAGACATCACTCACTCGGCGCCCAGGGAGATGCTAAATTCCAAACCTCAGCACCCCCTTCGGATGACAGGTGTCAAGTACACACTGGTTGCCTTTTTATTCTACTGTGGGGTGGAGATGACTGTCGGTTTATGGGGAGCGAGTTATCTGGTAGGGGAGAGAAATGTATCGGCAGATACTGCCGCAGTATGGATTTCGCTCTATTACGGCGGAATTACCATCGGCCGTTTCATTACCGGATTTATTACATTGAAATTAAGCAATCGGGTGTTAATACTTGCAGGTCAGCTCATAGCGGTCCTTGGCGGTCTGTTCTTATTGCTGCCGCTGCCGGAGATCTTCCTTCTTGCGGGCTTCGTTCTCATTGGCCTCGGATTTGCTCCAATCTACCCTGGATTTATTCATGAGACGCCTGCAAGATTCGGCAAGGAGCATGCTGCGAAATTAATCGGCTATCAAATGGCTGTTGCTTATACAGGAACCACTTTCCTTCCGCCGTTATTCGGACTTCTCGCTACAAACTTCGGCATCAGCCTATTCCCGGCTGCCGTATTGCTGTTAACCGTTCTCATGTTAGTCAGTTCGGAACGAGTGAATCAATTATTGCGCAATAATCGCCGACAAAATTAGAGTTTACCTGGACTTGGATTTGCACGGTTGGATAGATGCCGTTCCAATCTCTGCATTCCATTGTCGATCCTTCGAGCGAGCAATGGAACCGATACGGAAGGGATCAATGCTAAGCTCCTTCTAGGAGTTTAGCATTTTCATCCTTTTTTAGGGATAGTATGCACAGTGAGAAGTAGATAAATCCATCCATTCTGGATTGAAGATGAATATCAAACAAGTAAATCTCTTAAGCTAAATAGACTTGTTCATCGTATTCAGAGGAGGTTATCGCAAGTGAAGGATTCAGTAAGGCAAGCTAAGCCGTGCGAATTATGCGGCAGGATTGTACCCGTAACGACCGAGCATCATCTAACCCCACGTGAATTAGGTGGAAGCTACAAGGGGACGGCGGATCTCTGTATTCCATGTCATAAGCAAATTCACCATCTATTTACGAACAGGGAGCTTGTTGTTCTGGGTTTGACTTCCATTGAAGCGCTGCAGGCTGACCCGAAGATCCGTTCTTATCTAAAATGGATATGCAAGCAGGCACCGACCACGATTCCAAAATCGATTAAATCAAACCATGTCCGCAACCGCGGGCGCTAGATTAATCGTCATATTTTCTATGAAAGATGGTGACATTCTCAGCAAACTTAGCAAAACTTTACGTTTAACGCAGCTTGCAAATCACGTGTAAATATGGTGATATGTAAGAGGGTACATATTGGAAAACAACCGTTTTAAGGTTATAATACTAACAGACTGACCAGTCAGTTTTTTGGAGGGGTTATCGATCGAAGTTAAACGCAGAAAAGATGTAGCTCAGATTAAAAAGGATATCGCACGAAATACAAAAGAACTCTTCGCTCAAAAGGGATACAATGCTACTTCGATGGAAGAGATCTGTACGGTTAACAATCGAAGCAAAGGCAGTATATATTATCACTTCAAAAGCAAAGAGGAGCTGTTCATGTTCTTGATCAAGCTGAATAATCAAGAGTGGATGGATTCTTGGCAGGAGAAGGAATCACAGTACGAAACTACCGTCGAAAAGTTATATGGTCTAGCGGACCACTATGTAGATGATTTGGCAAACCCGCTGAATCATGCCATTAATGAATTTGTTTCTGGTCAAGTCGTCAGTCAAGATGTGCTGGATGAAATGCTGTCACTTATACGTATCCCTTATGTAACCTATGAGCGTATCATCATTCAAGGAATTGAACGCGAGGAATTAAAGCCTAGTGACCCACAAGATCTAATGTATATTATTAATGGCTTATTTAACGGGTTAGGTACGCTATATTATGAAAAAGACTTATCAGAAATTCGCAGATTGTATAAACTAGGAATCGCAAACTTGCTGACGGGAATTCAAAGCACAAGTAAAACAATGAAGGACTGATATCTACTTATCAGTTTTTCTTTTATAAATTAGTAGACCGAATAGTCGGTTTAAAAAAGGAGATAGCTATGAATAATCTATTTAAGAACCGTGCTTTCCTTGTAATTACCTTTTCTGATCTGCTTCAAAATTTAGCGATCTGGATTAGAAATATGGCTATTCTTTACTTTATTATGGATCAAACCCAGGGGGATCCGATCGCTGTATCGCTTATTACTGTACTGGAATACGTTCCGATCTTTGTATTTTCCTTTATTGGAGGAGCACTTGCTGATCGCTGGAATCCCAAACGGACCATGATACTTGGAGATATTCTCAGTTCACTTTCGATTGTGCTTATACTCGCAGTAATGGCTTCAGGATATTGGCAGGCACTGTATGCTGCCACTTTTGTATCATCCATTGTCAGTCAATTTTCCCAGCCCTCCTCTGTTAAGATCGTTAAACGAAATGTTGAAGAGGAGCATGTCCAGTCGGCTATTGCGATCACACAGAGCTCTCAATCGTTATTTCTTATCCTCGGCCCCATCGTAGGTACGTTCATATATACTACACTCGGAATTCAAGCTTCCATGTATTCCCTGATCGTTCTGTTTATATCTTCGGCTCTCATATTAACGCTTCTGCCCAAAGACGAACCGATTTCCGCTGCGCGATCCTCACTCATTAGTGAGATGAAGGAAGGGTGGAAATACGTCCTGGGGTCCAGCTCTTTAAAGTTCCTGACTCTCTTATTTATTATTCTGGGGTTATCTTCGGGTCTGATCAGTCCTTTAGAAATCTTTCTGATTACAGAGCGACTCGGTCTTGAACAAACTTCAGTTCAGTATCTAACGGGTGCATCTGGCTTAGGGCTGCTCATCGGTGGAGGCATTGCGGCCGCATTAAGCAGCAAGCTGGATCAAAATCGTACGCTTGTTCTAGGAGTTGTTCTTCTGGCGATCACAACACTTGGAGAGGTATTATCAGGTTGGCTGTGGCTCACCCTGGTCATTAGCTTTTTTAGCTCTCTATGTCTTGCTTTTGTAAATGTAATTATCTCGACATTTCTCGTTACCAAAATTGATGAACAAATGATTGGACGCATAAATGGAACTATAACCCCTATGTTCATGGGTGCAATGTTGGTCGGGTCCTCCTTAGCAGGCGTAGTCATGAGCAATACTTCGTTGTTGACGGCTTACATCCTATCTGTTCTTGTGCTTACTGTTGGATTAATTCCAGGAATCAAGATTAAATTTGACAGCAGCAAAGATAACGTAGAAGCACCCAACCCAGCAGATCAAGAGCTTAGCCGGGCTTTGGAATAGAGGGGGCAGCTATGAAAAGGATCCACTTGTTCTGTTTTCCTTATGCCGGAGGATCATCCATGATGTACTTTCGCTGGAGGAACCAACTGAAGGAGACCATATTTTTATTAACAAGCATTATGAGGTTATTGCCGAGCAGATAAAGAGGGTACTACTATAAAAGAATTGCTGGAGAAAAAAATGGATCAGATGAAACATATAGCGAGCTGCCGATGAAACGGCAGCTTTGTTTTGTTTGCGGAGAGGTTTTAGCTAAGATGAACAATCTGAATATAGGTTATATAACTCTTCCTATGACCTAACATATATATTACACTTCGTGTTAATTAAAATAATGATCGGCATAGAGTTAGGCGAGTTTTCTTTTGATCTAATTTTGTTAATCCCAGACGCATATGTGCTTTTTCACAAAAATATCGACACTTATTATTCAAAATGATAAATATATGTAAGATTAATTGACGTTAATTGGCCATTCATCTAATATCAAATCATATTCAGAGAGGTAAGGGGAGAAGAAAATGGGGAGTCAGACAGTGGAACTCAATCATGTTGTATTTTTGAAGCGCTGTGTAGAAGTATCACGTTTGGCCAGAGAGAGTGGGAATACACCGTTTGGCGCGCTGCTCGTAGATAAAGAAGGTAATATCCTGCTGGAGCAGGGAAATGTCGAGATTACGGAGCATCGCTGTACGGGTCACGCTGAAACTGCGTTGATGGAAAAAGCATCCCATACATATGACCCTGCATTTTTATGGGAATGTACCTTGTATACGACAGCAGAGCCTTGCGCCATGTGCGCAGGAGCGATGTATTGGGGAAATATCGGGCGGGTCGTATACGGCATCTCCGAGAAGGAACTGCTGGTGCTGACAGGCAATGATCCCCAGAATCCGACTTTTGACATGCCTTGCCGTGAGATCTTTGCCAAAGGACAAAAAGAAATTGAAGTGATCGGGCCGTTCCCGGAGCTGGCAAATGAGATCGTCGCTGTTCATGAAGGTTACTGGAGCCCCGACGAATAGCTGTCAAATATAGCAGAACATCACTCAAAAAATATCAGTATATCTAAAAAAGATGAGCGGAGTGTGAAGGGTAATGTGGAAGAAACCGGTAAAGTGGAGTAATAATAGAACAAAGATAAGCGGAGTGCTTCTGGCTGTATCGTTAGCTTTAACCGCATGCGGCGGCGGAGACACGGGATCGGATACCACGAGTGCCTCGGGCGAATCAAGCGAAGTAACTCCAGTTAAGGTCGTGCTTAATTGGTTCGCTAAGTCGGAACATGGCGGGTTCTATGCAGCCGAAGAGAACGGGATTTATGAAGGGAAGAATCTCGACGTAACGATTGAGCCGGGAGGTCCTCAGGTCTCGTCCATTCAGATCGTTGCTTCCGGTAAAGCGGAATTCGGAGTAGCCCATGCGGATCAGATTCTGCTTGCTCGTGAAGAAGGCATTCCAATCGTCGCCTTGGCGACGACTTTTCAGATCAGCCCGCAGGCTCTCATGTTTCATGAAGAGTCCGGTATTGAAGATTTTGACGATCTGAACGGTCGAACTGTATTTATTCAGCAAGGGCAGCCTTACTGGGAATTCTTGAAGCATAAGTACAGTCTGGATACGGTTAAGGAAGTCGCTTATACAGGTCAGCATGGTAACTTTATTGAGGACCCTCAGTCTGCTAGCCAGTCCTTCGTTAATGGTGAACCGTATGTTGTGGAGAAGCAAGGCATTCAGGTAGGAACGAAGCTCATTGCTGATTCCGGATATGAACCATATGCTGCCGTAGTATACACCACTGAGAAATATTTAGAGGAGAACCCGGAGACAGTCAAAGCGTTCATTAACGGTACGGTAGAAGGCTGGTACAATTATAAAGAGAATTATGAACAGATAAATAAAAAGATTCTTGAAATTAATACCAACCTGGCAGAAGATGAGATTGCCTTTGGAGAAGAACAACAAAGAGAATTTGTATTTGGCTACGAGGCGGAAGCGAACGGCATGGGCTATATGACCGAGGCTCGATGGAATGAGCTTAAGGATCAGCTGCTGGAGATCGGCTTGCTGACCAAAGATTTAGATGTTAGTGAAGTGTTCACGACAGAATATTTACCTGCCAAATAAGTGGATGCTGGATTATTAGCATGATAAGATTTCATTAGGCTATAATTCGATAGACAAAGGCACAGAGTACATTCATTATTGAATGAGGCTCTTTGCCTTTTTTTATTGAGCTGCGAATTCGATTCAAATGAAATTCATGACATAAAATTGAGGTGCATGACAGCCTCGGGATGAATACTTAATCCGATTATTTCATTATAGAGGAGTAGAGAATCTCAATGGGTGTATCTATCATTTTGTTTATACTTGCCGGACTTGCCGAAATTGGCGGAGGATATCTAGTGTGGCTGTGGCTCAGAGAAGGAAGACATTATTTCTATGGAATTGCAGGAAGCTTAATTCTTGTACTCTATGGCATCATTCCTACGCTGCAGCAATTTCCCACATTTGGAAGAGTGTATGCAGCATATGGAGGCGTCTTCGTCATTATGGCAATATTGTGGGGCTGGGGAGTCGATAAGAAAACACCGGACTTCTACGATTGGCTTGGCTCCTTCATTTGTCTTGCGGGGGTTGCAATTATTCTATGGGGACCAAGAAACGGTTAACTCTTCACTTGTATAAAGGGAATATTCATTCAAAATTCATCCATTTCATTATAAAATAAGGGATGATTTGGTAGATTTATGCTTCCTATTCTATTATGATAAGACTCAAATGGGAGAAAGGATGTGGAAGCATAGTGGAACGTGAATTGGCGCTTGAGATAGTCAGAGTAACAGAACTAGCTGCATTGGCATCAGCTCCTTGGATGGGCAGGGGGGATAAGAATAGTGCGGATGAGGCCGCCACTCTGGCGATGCGCGCCATGTTTGACTCTGTATCCATTAAGGGAACGGTAGTCATTGGTGAAGGGGAAATGGATGAGGCTCCAATGCTGTATATCGGTGAAGAAGTAGGCAATAGTGAGGGGCCGGAAGTGGATGTTGCTGTGGACCCGCTGGAAGGAACCGAGATTGTAGCCAAGGGACTTAATAATGCGTTATCCGTTATCGCTGTTGCAGGCAAAGGGAATCTGCTTCATGCTCCAGATATGTACATGGAGAAGCTCGCGGTCGGACCAGCGCTGGTTGGTAAAGTCAGCATTGAGGATCCGATCGATGTTACCCTGCGCAAGGCGGCCACTGAGTTAAACAAGAACATCTCTGATCTAACCGTTATGATTCTAGACCGCGATCGCCACGAGAGCATCATTAAGACGCTGCGCAAAGTAGGCGTTCGAATCAAGTTTCTGAGTGATGGAGATGTGGCTGGAGCGATGGCGCCGGCATTCCCGGAAGCGGGGATTGATATTTATGTCGGTTCAGGAGGGGCGCCGGAAGGAGTGCTTGCTGCTGCAGCGCTGTCTTGCCTCGGAGGAGAGATCCAGGGCAGATTAATGCCTGCGAATGCTGATGAATATCAGCGCTGCTTGAAGATGGGAATTACGGAGCCTTATCGAGTTCTGACAATGGAGGATATGATTGGCAAGGACGATGTTATTTTTGCAGCCACGGGAGTCACTCCAGGTGAAATTCTCGGCGGAGTCAGATACCTGGCAGATGACAGAGCCGAGACGCAGTCGATTGTCATGAGAGCCAAGACCCGAACCATCCGCTACATAAGAACACAGCATTTTCTTCCGGGCAAAGAGGTACTGCATAAAGTCAGACAAGCCCAGTCCTCAGAATCTGCGCCTGGCAGCACGCTGAAGAAGCAGCCCAAAGCGAGTAAAACGGAAAATGCTGCGGGCTCCGTAAAAGAAGCAATGAATCAAGGCTGATGTAAACGGAGTATAAACCGTTATCCATATATATACGCTCATGAACTTATAACACCTGATCATGAATAAAGAATTTATTCAGGGTCTGGTAGAGATCATGGGCGTATTATTTTTGTAAAATATGTTTCAAATCAATTGACAATCGGACCTCTCCATGAGAAAATGTACGCGCGTACATTAGATAAGGAAATGAGTGGATCTATTATTGCAACACGAAGAGAAGTTGCTGATTTAGCGGGTGTATCTGAGGCTACGGTTTCCCGAGTACTGAATGGCGTGGGTCCTATTAAAGAAGAGACGCGGATCAGAGTTCTGGATGCTGCCAACCAGCTTGGTTATGTGCCCAGTAATCTCGCGCGCAGCTTTGCCCGCCGCAAGAGCGGGAATATTGGCGTAGTTCTGCCTTATATTCCGAAGGCAAGACTGTTCTCAAGCTACTATTTCTCTGAAATACTCAGTGGCATGGGAAATACGGTGCGGGAGCAAGGCTACGATCTTCTGGTTCTGTTTCGCAGTGGAGAGGAAACACCGGAGTATGAATCATTTTTCCGGATGCAGAAGGTAGATGCTCTTGTTGTGCTCGGTGCAAAGGATGAGCCGGGAGAACGGGAAGCCCTTCGAAAGCTGCGGGAGTCAGGGCATCCCTTTATTGTGGTCAATCAGCATTTTGACGGGGAGAATTTCCCGGAAGTGGATGTAGATCATGAGGAAGGAAGCCGAATGGCTGTTGAGCACTTAATTGATCAAGGTCATCGCAGAATTGCATTTCTAAACGGACCACTCACGTATTCAAACAGTCTGGATCGTTTCAAGGGTTATGAGAAAGCGCTTCAGCAGAGGGGTCTTGAACGGGATGACAGACTTCTATTTGAAGGGAATTTTGGCAGACGAAGCGGCTATGCCATAGGTGATGAAATTGCGAAAAGGATTGAAGAGGTCGATGCCGTCTTTGTTGCAAATGATCGGATGGCTGTCGGTCTGCTTCAGAGGCTGAGGGAATTACTCCCGGATCAGCATCGTTTCCCCGCGATTGTCGGTTACGATGATTCGGATTCTGCGGACATTTGTGTACCTCCGCTCAGCAGTGTTAGAGTTCCCTTTTATGAGATGGGGGAGCTGGCCGCACGATTGATGCTGACGGCATGTGAAGGTCCATCCAATGGGTCCGAGGTACTTAAGGAGCATCCCAGATATTTGTTACAAGCTGAACTGATCGTTCGAGATTCATCCAAATAACGTACAGGAGGGTAATTTCATGAGTTCTGTTCGCGTAGGTATGATTGGATATAAATTTATGGGTAAGGCGCACAGCAATGCGTATCGCAGTGTCCCTATGTTCTTCCCACAAGTGGTGAAACCTGAAATGTCGGTCATTTGCGGCCGTGACCCCAAGGGAGTAAAGGAAGCGCAGCAGCAGTTCGGCTGGCAGGAGAGTGTGACCGACTGGAGAGAGCTTGTAACTAGAGAAGATATCGACCTTATCGATATCAATGCGCCAAGTGATGTCCACAAAGAAATTGCCATTGCCGCAGCACAGGCAGGCAAGCATATTTTCTGCGAAAAGCCGCTTGCCCTGAATCTTAAGGATTCCCGCGAAATGCTGGAGGCTGCCGAAAGAGCAGGCATTAAGCATATGATTGGCTTTAACTATCGTTTCTCACCAGCGGTGCAGCTGGCCAAGGATCTTGTGGAGAGCGGCAGACTCGGGAAGATTTATCATTTCCGTGCAAATTTCCTGCAGGACTGGATCTTGGACCCTGAATTCCCGCTTGTCTGGAGACTACAGAAGGAAATTGCTGGCTCTGGTTCACATGGCGATCTGGGAGCACACCTGATTGATATGGCTCGCTATTTGGTTGGAGAATTTACAGAAGTTATCGGTATGAGCGAGACCTTCATTAAGGAGCGTCCGATTGCATCAGAGATGACAGGACTTACGGCGAAGGGCAATAGCAGCACGGAAAAAGGACCCGTAACCGTAGATGATGCGACACTGTTCTTAGCCCGGTTTGAAAGCGGTGCCATCGGCAGCTTTGAGGCAACCCGCTTTGCGGCGGGTCATCGAAGCACTAATTCGTTTGAAATTAATGGCAGCTTGGGCAGCGTAAAGTTTGATTTTGAACGAATGAATGAGCTTGAGGTTTACTTTGTAAATGATGCAGAGGATGTGCAGGGCTTCCGCCGCGTCATGGCGACAGATGGGGTTCATAAGTATGCGGAGGCATGGTGGCCTACAGGACATCCGATTGGATTTGATCATACCTTCACGCATGAGGTTGTGGAATTTATGAATGCGATTGAAGAGAATAGGCAGCCTGTGCCCAATTTCCATGACGGAGTTGCCTGTCAGGCGGTTCTTGAAGCGGTAGAGCGCTCGGTGGAAGAACGCCGCTGGGTGACGCTGTCTGAAATGGCTGATGTCTAAGAGAGTCCTAATCGCTTAGATCTCTAAATGATCCGAGTATTGATCAGTTGATCAGTTGTTTAGCACGAGTCCATTGTTTGATCCAATAACGTTTAAGGAGTGTGTATCAGGATGAAAAAAGCACTAATCGTATGGGGCGGCTGGGACGGCCACGAGCCAGAACAGGTATCAGCATTGTTTAAAGCATGGCTGACGGAGCAGAATTTCGAGGTGGAAGTCGCGAATACTCTTGAAGCCTATCGTGATGCGGAGAAACTGAAGAATTTAGATCTCATCATTCCCTGCTGGACTATGGGTGAGATTGAGAAGGAGCTCGCAAGCAACGTTTCTACCGCTGTAATGGAAGGGGTCGGCCTGGCAGGGCTGCATGGAGGAATGTGTGATGCCTTCCGTACGAATGTTGACTGGCAGTTTATGACGGGTGGCCAGTGGGTAGCCCATCCGGGTAACGACGGAGTGGAGTATACGGTAAATATCAAGAACAGCTCCAGCACACTGCTTGCTGGCATTGAAGATTTCCAAGTGAAAAGTGAACAGTATTACCTCCACATTGATCCCGCTGTCGAGGTGCTGGCTACGACAAGATTCCCGATTGTAGAGGGGCCGCATTCTACGAACGGTGCTGTTGATATGCCCGTCGTATGGACGAAGCGCTGGGGACAAGGGAGAGTGTTCTACAATTCGCTTGGTCATCACGCGGATATTGTGGAAATGCCACAAGTCAAAGAAATCATGGTTCGTGGCTTCCTGTGGGCTGCAGAGGGTAAGCAAGCAGCTGCGGCGAAGCAGGGTAAGGCAATACAATATACAGGTATGGGCGATAGTCAGATCTAATATGAGACCTTACATGGGTTGAAGGGAGAACAGCATTCGATGGATAAAGTAAAGGTAGGTATTGTCGGCTGCGGTAAAATCAGCAGCATCTACATGGAGAACTGTAATAAATTCGAATGTCTTGAATTAGTGGCTTGTGCTGACCTTGACCTGTCGAGAGCAGAAGAGCAGGCCAAGGCGTACGGTATACCAAGAGCGGTCAGTGTTCAGGAGCTGTTGAATGATCCAGAGATTGAGCTGGTCATCAATCTGACGATTCCCGCCGTGCATGCAGATGTTTGTCTGCAGGCAATAGAAGCGGGCAAGCATGTTTATGTCGAGAAGCCTCTGGCGGTTACTCGGGAAGAGGGAGCTGCGGTACTTCAGGCTGCAAAGGAGAAAGGACTGCTCGTTGGTTCTGCACCCGAAACGTTTTTTGGCACAGGCATCCAAACTTCACTGAAAATCATAGAAGAGGGACTTATCGGCACTCCTGTAGCAGTGACCGCTTTTATGATGAGCCGTGGTCATGAATTCTGGCATCCGGACCCTGAATTTTACTATGCCAAAGGGGGAGGCCCGATGTTTGATATGGGGCCTTACTACCTGACTGCACTCATTCAATTACTAGGGCCGATCTCGAGCATTACAGGGATGACAGGTAAGGCGCTTGAAGAACGTACGATCAGCAGTGAGAAGAAGTACGGTCAGAAGATCAAAGTGGAAATTCCTACCCATGTCGCAGGTTTACTTCGGTTTGAACAAGGTGCCATCGGCACCATTGTAACCAGCTTTGATATTTTTGGAGGAAGCCAGCTTCCTAATATTGAGATTTACGGAACACAAGGGACACTTCGTGTGCCGGATCCGAATACGTTCGGCGGACCTGTACTGCTGAAGCGTATGGGAGAGCAGGATTGGGAAGAGGTTGAGCTCTTGCCAGGCTACGATCAGAACACACGGGGAATTGGACCGGCAGATATGGCGTATGCCATTCGGAGTGGACGTGAGCACCGGGCCAGCGGTGAACTCGCTTATCATGTCCTTGAAGCCATGTGGGCCTTCCATGACGCATCAGATGATGGTCATCACTACACCATGAAGAGTACGTGTAAGCGTCCGGCTTCACTACCCGCAGATCTGCCACTGTATACGCTGGATAGCTAGTCATCATTCGGGAGTATATATTGATACGATTGTAAAATAAAAATGACCACAATAGCCGCTTATCTGCGGCTATTTGTTTTTGATTATCATAATAAAAGCGCCGGGGCTTGTAACTCGCAGCCGGCGCTTTGCATATAGGAACAAGAATTATATGATGGCTTCATCAACTAATTAGTTATAGGATCAAAGCCCTCGGTCAAGGAAAGATTAGAGAACTTTGCATAATTCAACTGTTCAATTTCATTAGCAACATCATTACTGTCAACCGCAAAGCCGACATAAACGGAGTCTGGCATGGCAACAGTCTTCTCCCCGATCTTACTCCAGTCGGTTCCGTTCGTAGAACCATAAGCATAGAAAGTGTCGCCCTTTCGGCCAAGCTTGAGCCAGTATCCCTGTGAGGCACCGCTCACTTTGAAAGGAATGTCGGCTAACAACTGGATGCCGGCAGATTCAGCTGCCGCTGGACTATCCAGCGTCTCAGTCAGCTCATCAAATGGGGCTCCCGCCTGATTTCTACCGGCCAGATAAGCTGACCAGCTGGTGTCCTTCGACAGCTTCACCCAAGATAGACCAAGTACGGCCGCCGGGCTGTCCATACGGAGATCCTCACGAATCATCAGTCCAGTAAAAGCGTGGTTATCGATTGAGCCGATGTCTTCCAGTTTTGCGGTAAGCTCCATATCGCCACTCATCTTCTTGTATACAAAATGGAAATCGTCCTTGGCAGCATCTCGCTCAGGTGAACGTTCACCGCTGCCTTCGCTTTTGCCTAGTTTACCGTTCCCTTTTACCGTCAGAACTCCTTCGGTTATACTACCCGAGCCTCTGAGATCTGGTGAGCCGATGTCCTTGGAAGACCAGCCTGCTTGATCAAGCGTCTGATCGCTCGTATTCACATGAATGCTGGCAGCTGTCGTTTGTGTCTCATGACCCTCTGAATCGGTCACTCGGGCAGAGATAAAGTAAGAAGCATCCTTCAGTCCCTTGATCGTGTACTGATACGTATTTCCTCTCTTCACAGCGTCTCCAAGATACTCAGATCCGTTGTATATTGCAACTTTCTCGATTTTATTCTTGAACTTGGAAGCAGCATTGACTTTAACCTGAATAGGTTCTCCGAGCTTAAATTGCTCATTATTAGAAGGTGCTTGGAGCTTCGCTTCAGGGTTCTCCGCAGCGTGCTCCATATCAACCAGGCTGTTTATATATAGCTCGAGCCAAGTATAGCCTGAACGCGTAACGGTCTTGTATGCATCCTCAACACCCCAGATTTTGTTCTTCTTCTCCCACTTGTCTTCAATTCCATTAAGGTTGGAATCATATCCATCCGAATGCTGATCTTCGATGACACCGAAGCTGCTAATATATCCACCAACCTCGTGCTCCGTATTGATATATCTTCCGAGACCTTGCTCTACTTCGGCTACAATCCGAGCATCGATGGCATCTCGGCGGGGATACGTTGCTCCGGCCTGACGAAGAATGGTACTCAGCAAATGTTCATTGGCATCGAATACGCCTTGGAGGACATGCTGGTCGAAGCCCTTGTTCGTTACGCCGTGATTAACCCCTGTGCTGTCCGCGGATAAATAAGGCTCGGCTGCAAATGTCGTTAACTGATCACCACTTGCGTCACCCGAGCTTTTTACATAAGCCGATGAACCATCCAGCCAGCCAGTGAGCTTACCGTTGATCCGGTTACCCGAAATATAAAAGCCGCCCAGCTTGCCGGACTCTCCTGCATCAATGACTCGATCGGATACATTATCCCTGGTGCCGGGACCTGCAATTTCAATATTGTTCATAAAGTTCGTGAAATTGAAGCCTCCACCGTATGTGCCATTGAAGCCCCAATTGTAGATTACATTGTTAGCAAATTGGACAACGGCCACATGATCCTTGTCTGCTTTACCAGCATATCCACCCCCCAGTCTGGGGTTTCTGGACGTATGACTCGTGTATAGATTGTGATGGAATGTCGTTTTGTCACCGCCCGCTATGCCGCCATAACCATGTCTCCCCTTGGAATGTCCAGATAGCGTCAAGCTTTCGGAGATGATCGACCACTGAACGGTCCCATTCTCACCCCGGTATAACGACAAGGTCTCATCTGTGTTCCAGCTGAAGGAGCAGTGGTCAATTATAAATTGTTTATTGTCCCTGCCCCAGAGTGCATCCATGGAATCACTGCCATTAAATACGTTGGTAGCACCGGGCCTAAAGGATAGGTAACGAATAATGATGTTTTCTGAATTGCTGATGTTCGTATCCCAGCCCGCAATCGTTATGCCGTTACCAGGGGCGGTTTGGCCTGCAATCGTCAAATTTTTAATATTGTTTAATCGCAAGGAGCTCTCAAGCTCAATCGTGCCGGAAACATGAAAGACAATGGTGCGTCCTTCTTGCGGCGTGGATAAGATACCGTACCGCAGAGAGCCTTCAATAGGCTCCTCATTTTCCTTATAATCTTCTAGGTTAGTCACGATGTATACATCTCCACCCCGGCCGCCTGTTGCATAAGCCCCGCCGCCTTCCGCACCCGGAAATGCAAGAACAGAGGCATCAGGAACAGGTTTCTTAGTGGCCTCAAGAGCCATGGCAGCAGAAGAGGATTGGACACCCATTATTGAAAGCGCTACCGAAAAACTCAACCCGATAGACATTAATCCTTTGAATCGCTTATGATTCGATTTCATATGCAAGTTGTCTCCCTTCGATTTGTTTAGTTAGATAGAAGGTTACGTATCCGCCATTCACTCCTCCTTATAGATCTTCCTTACAACTATATACTTTAAGGCTTTTGGTAAATATTTACCTGCCACTATTTTGCGCTTACGTGCCAAAAATTGATCTTTTCACTTGTACTTAGGAGGAAGCTCATATTATGTTTTTGTTAACGTGATATGTAAAATTTGCAGGTGCTTCTACACTGGGTCGGAGGGATCGTATATGAAGATTAAATATCAGCAGCGTGACCAGCAGTTCCATTCATTTATATCCAGGAATAACACGTATCCGCTTCATTTGCACAAGAATGTTGAGATCGCCACAATTCTTTCGGGGAGCGTGCAGGCGAATATCAGCCGCGACACCTATTTGCTCACGACAGGGGACATACTCCTCATTTTTCCGAATCAGCCTCACAGCTATAAGACCATTGAGCACAGCGAAATGATGCTCATCTTCTTCGATGCTGCCTTTCCGGGGGATTATACAGGGGATCTGCTTCATTCTGCTCCGAGTTGTCCTATGATAAAGGAGAATGACTTGCTGAATAAATTCATGTGGAAGCTATATCATCTCTATAAAGAACAGGGCGAACAGCGGCTGCTGAAGGCCTACACCTCGGTCATACTAGGGCACGCTATGCCCCTTCTATCCTTGCGTAAAGTAGATTATTTGAAAGAAGTAGATGAAGTTCAGAAAATTTTAGCCTATATAGATCGTCACTTTTTGGAACCCCTTACATTGGATGTGCTAGAAAAAGAGCTTGCCATTAATAAATATCTTATTTCCCGAATCTTCTCAGAGCAGTTCCATGTCTCCTTCCGTGATTATATCAACGGTTTGCGTGCGGCGTTTGCTAACATGCTGCTAAGATCTACGACGGATGCCGTAACCGATATCGCCTTTGATTCAGGCTTCAACAGCCTGCGCTCTTTTTACCGTGTCTTCAAAAAGGAGTATGGGGTTACTCCTAATGAATTCCGGCGTCACGCAAACATGTAAGGTATATCACATGGGAGTGAATTAAATTAGATTAGAATGATATAGACAAAGACAATAAAGGTAAGGACACAATTCGTAACCGAAGTGAATCCACTCTTACATGAAAATCATTTGACCTCTTGAAATTCTTATAAAACCTAGTATAATACTCGGTAAAAGAGAGTAAAGGAGACACTGGATCAATCATGACAAAACAACGGATGACGAATTCATTACAAATAGATGATTATTTGGATCTCCTAAATTATGCGATCCGAATTGATGACACAGAATGGCAGCAAGAAATTATAAATTTGATGAAGAATTATACAGAGCAGAAGAAGAATATGGATACACCGGTATTGCGAAATGAGTTATGGTTGCAATTCGACGCGCTGAATGACGAGCTGTTATCTTTGTTTAAGCAGTTAAGTCTGGAGAAGGATGAAGCGGAGAAAGCCAAAGTAACCGAACGGATATGGGAATTGAAATATGAACGCGTTATGATCTCCCAGAAGCTGGAGTCTATTGTAAATAGGAAGCATCATTCTTCTAAATAATAGGGAGATAGATTATGGAAAGAGCCGGATTGCATTTGCGATCCGGCTCTTTTTAATGGAAATGACAGAATGATAGCGAAGGTAACGTGAATATCAAATAAAATAACAATTAATACCATTAATTATATTATATACTTGTATTTTTTGTGTAGCATGCCTAGTTTAATTTTGCTAAATAAGCATTTCTCCAAAATTGTGTTAGATAAATTGACGTCATATATCGCCCGGCATATAGTTATAAAAAAATAACAGGATGGATATGGGGGCGTTATTGTGGAGGTTGCACAAACGATGGAGAGGAAGCCTTTTTACAAAGGATTGTTTTTTCAAATCATAGTGGCCATTGCACTGGGGATTGCGGTAGGTTATTTCTGGCCTTCCTTCGGAATAGCACTCAAGCCACTCGGTGACGGATTTATCAAATTAATTAAGATGATTATATCACCGCTTGTCTTCGTCGTCGTTGTGCTTGGCATCGCAAAGGTAGGTAACATCAAAACCGTCGGCAGAATTGGCGGAAAGGCCTTAATCTATTTTGAGGTGGTTACCACCATCGCACTCATCGTCGGTTTAGTGGCAGCAAACGTCATGAAGCCAGGACAAGGCATGAATGTGGACCCGGCCAGCCTGTCCGTTGACGCGGTTGGACAGGCCACGAACAATTCTGAGCTTCCAACAAAAACCGAGTTTATCATGAACATCATTCCTGAGAGTGTCGTGTCGGCATTCGCATCGAATGCCATGCTGCAGGTTCTGCTTGTCTCTTGCTTATTCGGTTTTGCACTCGTTCGGATCGGGGGCCGAACCTCTGAATTTCTGATTGATCTGCTGGATCATGTCAGCAAAGTTATTTTTCAAATTATGGGCTTCATCATGAAGCTGACCGTTATTGCAACCTTTGGAGCGATGGCTTATGCGGTAAGTCAATATGGAATGCAGACCCTGCTCTCATTCGGCAAGCTGTTTCTGGCCATGGCGGCTGCATGCTTCATTTTCCTGCTCGTACTTGAAGTCATAATGCGGCTCTTTGTGGGTATTGGCTTGTGGGGAGTAATCAAACTGATTCGGGAGGAAATAATTTTCTCTTTCGCTACCGGTTCAACAGAAGCGGTTATGCCGCAGCTGATGACGAAGCTGGAGAAAGCAGGATGTGATCGATCCGTCGTAGGTTTGGTGGTACCCACAGGCTACTCTTTTAACCTTGACGGAGCCTCTATCTATTTGTCACTCGCACTCGTATTCTTGGCCCAAGCAACAGGAACAGATCTCGGCTTGTACGAACAGCTTGTGCTGCTTGCTGTGCTGCTGCTTACATCCAAGGGAATGGCAGGTATACCGGGCTCTGCGTTTGTTGCCCTGTCCGCAACGGCTGCAAGCACAGGCTTCATCCCCATCGCAGCTGTTGCACTAATGCTGGCTCCAGACCGGATTATGGGGAATTTCCGTACGACAATTAACTTGATAGGTTATGCCGTAGCGACGTTTGTCGTTGCCAGATGGGAAGGACTTTTCAATAAAAAGCAGGCTGTACTGGTGATGAAATCTGGATTGATTGCAGAAGAAGAGGTAACTCCTGCACCGACTGTTACTGATCTGCCAGCAGCAAGAAAATTAGAAGTAGAGTAATTGTATTGAAATGAAATAGAAGCCGCTGACTCTGATAAACCGCTGAAAAGGAATGATTATTTCCATTCAGCGGTTTTTTTGAATGATACATACTCTTGATTAAATCAGCTAAAGGTATGATGAAAATAATTGGATTTAACTACGACAGGTTTTGTCATATTTCACATTTACAATAAGTAGGAAGGACTACAGAAGTCCTGATGTATAAGAAAAAAGAATAATAGAGGAGTGAAAGAATAAGTGACATCCTTAAAAGGTAAAGTTGCAGTTGTAGCAGGTGCCACCCGGGGAGCAGGCAGGGCGATTGCCGTTCAACTGGGAGCGGCCGGTGCCACAGTTTATTGTACAGGACGCAGTACTCGCCAGGATAAATCGGATATGAACCGAATGGAAACCATTGAAGAAACGGCAGAGTTGGTGACAGAGGCAGGAGGAATTGGAATTGCAGCCCAAGTCGATCACACGGATCCTGAGCAGGTGGAAAGGCTGTTTGAGCGAGTCGCCCGAGAAAGAGAAGGGCGGCTGGATATCCTCGTAAATGATGTGTGGGGAGGTGATCCGCTGACAGACTGGTCCAAATCGTTCTGGGAGCACTCGCTGGAGGATGGATTAACGATGCAGAAGCGGGCAGTCCATTCGCACATGATCACAAGCAAATTTGGAGCGCCGCTGATGGTAGCAAGGAAGCAGGGGTTAATCATAGAAATAACGGACGGTATTGATGATAAATATCGAGGTAATCTTTACTACAGCTTAGCCAAAGTATCGGTTATTCATCTGGCAAAGGCTATGGCCGAAGAACTGAAGCCGCATAACGTAACAGCGCTGGCACTTACCCCCGGTTTTTTGCGTTCAGAAGCTATGTTGGATTACTTCGGTGTAACCGAAGAGAACTGGAGAGATGCAGTGCGTACGGAGCCGCATTTCATTGCTTCGGAAACACCTGATTATGTAGGCAAGGCAGCTGCGTGTCTCGCGGCAGATCCCAAGGTGCATGAGAAGAGTGGGCTTGCACTCAGCTCATGGGGATTGTCTGATGAGTACGGATTTACAGACAGGGATGGTAGCCGGCCTCACTGGGGCAGATATGCAATAGAACAAGGACTGTAATTATATACTCTGGATTAAAGCAGTTTAGGAGATTATAAAATGAATTGATAGAAAAAATATTAAAACAATAAAACAAACAAAGCTCCAGGAAAGCAGGAGCTTTGTTTGTTTTGTTAATCTTTTTAACTCACTGCATATGTGTTAATTCTCGATCCAAAGCGCTAAAGTGGTTGCGGGTTCCCATCCAGCCAAAGCCGTATGAGCTTGACGGCATTTGTACACTACTCCGTTGTAAGTCACAAGATCATTCACTTTATACGCTGTTCCTGGTGTCCATGCAGGTGCTGTCGTTGAAGGCGGCGCTGAAGTGGAGAGGGTTAGTGTATTGCTCGCAGGAGAGATGTTGCCTGCCGCATCCTTGGCTTTTACTGTAAAGGAATAGCTCGTATTGGCAGTAAGACCCGTGACATTATATTCCAAGGTAGTACCGGATACCGTAGCGACCAGTGTGGAGCCTCTGTAGATTTCATATCCCGTTACGGCTGTATTATCCGTAGCTGCTGACCACATTAGGGAGACAGAGCTCGCGGTTACACCCATGGAATGCAGCCCGCTTGGAGCTGATGGAGCAGAAGTGTCCGGTGTACTCGCGCCGGAAGTTGTAATGCTTAATGCGTTGCTCGCTGCAGATACATTGCCTGCCGCATCCTTCGCCTTAACCGTGAAGGAATAGCTGGTGTTGGCTGTAAGACCTGTAGCATTGTATGTCAGTGTAGAGCCCGATACGGTAGCGACCAATGTGGAGCCTCTGTAAATTTCATACCCAGTGACACCTACATTGTCTGTCGCTGCTGACCACATCAGGGAGACGGAGTTAGCAGTAACACCCATGGAATGCAGTCCGCTTGGTGCTGTAGGAGCTGTCGTATCGCCAGGGTTTCCTCCACCACCACTTAAGTTGACATCAATCGTGTTATAAAATGCATTCCCTGTATCTGCAACTTCCCATACGGCAAGAATAAGATGGTAGCCGCTGCGGTCAGCAGGAATGTTGCAAGTATGTGTTACGGTATAATCCGGTTTTTTACCACCGTCATTGATGGAACAGAACAATTCAATATCGGAGCGTGCAAGTGCTTTGCTTTGATCCCAGCCCGGTTTCGTAATGTAATACTTCCATTCCTTTGTCGCATGAGCAGCTGTAAGCGTCCAAGTAAATGTGTTTGAACCTGTGTTCATGTTGACCTTATTCCAGCGAGTAGGAGACTGTTCATTCATCTGAGGGAAGATTCCAGCTCCTGAGATCTGTCCGTCGGCAGGTCCTCCTGTCGGGAAATTACCCTTCGCCTCTAAGGACTGGGGCTCATACTGTACGTTTCCGCAATTGGTGTTCTGACCGAGCTTACATTGATATGCACGGCTCTGCGGAGCACTTATGTAACCATGAGCCGAGGCAATCTCTGCAACAATCAAGCATGTGATGAATGCCAATACGATTCCAAGCAGCAATCGAAAGTGGAATTTCTTTTTGCTTTGGACCAGAACATTTTCCATTTATAAATTTCCTCCTCAACATTTTTGGCGGGCGAATTCTGTTTTTCGCCTCCTATTTCTTATTTTAAAGATTCCAAATGAGTTGGTAAGGGTAAATAGTTTTAAAACAGGGGATAAAAATATAAAAAACATCACAGTGATGACCGTTTTATTAACATTTTATGTAACTAAAATTGGTTAAAAAGTACGTTGTCAACAGAAGATATGGAGTAGTGAAGGGCTTGTACAAAATTCTGAGTGTGGGGACTGACCTCTATCTACAGGCATATACGCAAATATTAGGAGGAAAATTTGGATGAACGATATGTTAAACTCACGTATTTCTATAATAGGACTTGGGACTGCACTTCCTACTCATGCTTTATCACAGACAGATGCAGCCAAGCTAATGGAATCAACACTCGGCGAGAAGCCAGAGCTGGCTCGTTTCGCGAGAAGAATATTCAGATCCTGTGGTGTTGAGATGAGATATACATGTGAGCCCAGCTATACAGGGAACCCAGAGGACTGTGAGTATCTGCCTTACACTCAAGATCGAGAGGTTCCAACTACGGAAGAGCGCATGAATACATATAAAAAAGAAGCGGTCCCGCTTGGAATCCAGGCCGCGGAAAAAGCACTTAAAGATTCAAATACGGCACCTGAGGCAATTACGCATTTGGTTACCGTCAGTTGTACCGGACAATTCTTACCTGGGCTGGATGTGCTATTGATCAAACATTTGGGCTTATCCCCACGGACGACACGTATTCCACTGATCTTCCAAGGATGTGCGGCAGGGCTGAGAGCTATCCAAGCAGCAAGGGATATAGTACAAGGCGATCCAAGTGCGAAAGTACTCGTTGTGTGTGTGGAGCTGTGTACACTTCATTTTCAACCCGTGATGGAACGGGAAGCGCTGTTCGCCGCTTCATTCTTCGGAGATGGCGCTTCCTCATGTGTCGTGAGCATGGCTGAAGATCAGCATCAGCATTACTATCAGCTGGGTAAGGGCTACTCCGTTCTATTACCGGATTGTGCCGAGGATATGACCTGGGATGTGGGAAACACCGGCTTTGATCTGTATCTGTCTCCGCGAATTCCCAAGCTGCTCGGAACCCATCTAGCCGAAGAAATGGATTATCTGCTCGAAGGTGCACCACAGCCTGAATTATATGCTATTCATCCGGGTGGCAGAGGAATTGTGGATTCGGTTCAGGAAGTCCTCGGACTTCGTGACGATCAGACCAAATACAGCAGAGACATCCTGAAGAATTACGGCAACCTGTCTTCTGTGACCATTATGTTTGTGCTGGATGCGATGCGCAGCGAGCTGAGATCTCAGCGGCGTGAGACAGCAGAAGGTGTGGCGATGGCATTTGGCCCCGGGTTAACGGCTGAGCTTATGAGATTCACCTATGTTCCTTCGTACAGTTTTTCATCTGTAGAGGCAGATCATGTCTATCTTTAGGAAGCTGGATCGGAGAGCGAAGGAAGAGGAATTGATGGATGATTTCTCCTTGGGCGGAGAGGAGCTGACCGAAGCGCTCAAACATTTAAGGAGATTAAATAAAATCTTCGCTGCTCCAGGACCGACGAAATATGGAGTTGAGAAGCTGTGGAAGGAGATGGGCAGGCCGAGCAGCTTGTCAATTCTGGATGTTGGTGCAGGGTCGGGAGACGTGAACCGCAAGCTGCTTCGCTGGGCCGATGAACGCGGTGTCCAGCTGAGTATCACGCTTGTAGACATGACACCAGAAGCATGTGATGAAGCAAGGGCTCTATTCAAGGGAGAGAACAGAGTCACTGTCCTGCAGGCCGATGTATGTGACCTGCCGGATGCATCAGCAGATATCGTCACAGGCTCCCAGTTTGTACATCATTTTGACGGTGAGAAGCTCGTTGAGATCGTATCCCATATGCTGCGTGCGTCCAGATACGGGGTTGTGATCAATGATATTCACAGGCATACCGTTTCCTATACAGCAGTATGGATTACAACACGGATCATATCGAGAAATCGTTATATACGGCATGATGGACCGCTGTCCGTCGCAAAAGGATTCAAAGGCTCGGATTGGAAGGAGCTGCAAAAACGGCTTGATCATCAATCCATGACCTATAACTGGAAGCCCTTGTTCCGATATGCCGTAATTATCCCAAGACAGTAAGAGAGAGGCGCCAACAGAAGAAGGGAAGGTGAGGCATATGGACAACCAAAATGAATTACACATGGAACAACAAGTGGATATCATTGTCATAGGAGCAGGAATTGCGGGAAGCGCATGTGCTGTACAGCTTGCAGGTATGGGATATACCACGGTATTGTTAGACCGCAAAGCATTTCCAAGGCATAAAACATGCGGGGAGTTCATGTCACCGGAGACTTTAGAGATGCTGGCTTATGTGGGTGTTGATCCGTTCGCTTTTCAAGTGGAGCCCAGCGTGATGGACAGTGCAAAGATCATCATGCCAAATGGAGGCGAGATCGATTCAGCCCTTCCAGGCAAAGCCTGGGGAATCAGCCGATATGAGCTGGATATGATGCTGCATCAAAAAGCCATCGAGGCGGGTGCAAGCATCGTAACCAAAGCGATGGTGCTGGATATTGTACAGCTTGACGACCACAGCTATCGAGTATCCGTACGGCAAGGAAAGGATGTCGTCCACTATCATACCCGATCTGTTATCGGCGCCTATGGAACCCCTAGACCCAAGTTTGTTCAAGGTATGGAGATCAATACCCCTCAAGATTCTGAAGTTTATGTCGGCGTTAAATCCCATTATACAGGCATCAAGACAGAGCCGCGGGTGGAGCTGTATTTCTGTGAAGGCGGTTATGTTGGAATATCTCCTATCGAAGGAGGAGAGAAGGCGAATGTCGCTGCGCTGCTTCCACTAAAGACGGTTCAGCGTATTGGGAAGTCCGTATCCGATATATTACAGGCGGCAGCACAGGATAATGAGAAGCTGTCGGTCAGACTGAGCACAGGGGCCCCTGCCCCAGGATCGCAGGTATCCATTGCTCCGGTCAAATTATCTACGGTTCCCGAGCCGTGGTCAATCTTCCCTCATATAGGAGATGCGTTAATGGTGATTCCTCCATTATGTGGTGATGGCATGTCTATCGCGTTAAGATCATCTATCATCTGCTCGACTGTAACAGATCGATATTTAAGATCTGAGATTACCTATGAAGAGTGGCAGAGCGAGTATACTTTGGAGGCGAACCATCATTTTGGCAAGCTCCTGAAACGGGCTAAACGTATTCAGAAGCTGGCTTTTGCCAAGACCAATCGTCTATATCCTGGGGCTGCAAAATTGTTCCCGAGTCTAGCTTCTTATCTTGTGAAGGCGACTCGTTTGACCGAGATGGGAATTCAACGATAAATTAAATCTTCATGAGCTGAACCCAGTTTGATTAATAAGCTGGGTTTTTTAATTGTGTCAACCAACAAAGTTAAAAGTTATATTCAGAAAATACATCATATGAAAAATTCAAAGTAGATCATGTTTCTTAAATTATACGGTTATAACATGCTTATAACTTCTGTTATGGCAGTTGGAGTGTTAAAACAGAGCTGATCCACGTATTATTTCTCGGGCAATCGCACAATTCTGTATTTTTCGACATGGATGAATTAAATTTCCCTTACTAGTAAGATGAAAATATTAATCATTCAACTATTTAATTAACTGAGAATAAATGGTATTATAATTAATATTAGCTATGACAAGTCATTCAAAAATAACTTTTGCTGCTTTATTAAAGTGTAAGTATAAATAAGAGAAAAGGAGTGGAGAACATGGATATTCAAATCAACAAAGATCTTATTGAAGATGATCGCGGCAATATTTATCTGGTCGTCGATAAGAGTCATGACACCTTGATGCTGGTTAACGCTTTTGTCCATGCATCATTTAAGCATCGGATCATGTTTGATACAGCATTTAAGGACCAGTTCAAAGATTACGAAGGACAATACATAGGCAAACCGGCCATGGATGAGGTTAGACATGATTATGTGTTTGCACTTCATGAATGGGAAGGGAAATTATTTTCACTTAGCGAAGTGGAGAGCAACTATTCATTACAGTTCATTAAGATGATTGAGTATTACAAGCATCCGGGGACGTTATAAGTGAGGGGAACGATAATGATGTATTTTTGGAAAAAACATAAGAGTAAAGTAATCATAGGATTGCTATCGATCTTGCTCGTTGCTAGTGCAGCGCTGAATATTCATCTAATGGATTACAAGGAGGCTCAAAGGGAAACAAACGAAAGATTATGGAATGAAGCGGTTGGCAGGGGGTTCACTTTGCCGATAGAGGATATTGCCTATTTGACAGAGAAGCTTAAGACAGATGACTTACTAGAGACCGATGAGGTGGTGAGTCGACTTGATGCGGCAGCACGCAGTCTGGAACTGGGCAGCATGTCGCTTCAGCAGATGGAGCCTTACTTTAGACAGCAAAACAGTGCATCTACCCGAGTGATGGCAAATCTCTTGCAGGACTACCACCAGTATGTTGAGAGTGATCTCTTGCAGCCATTGCAATCGACAAATAACTTGCGTCATAAATCACATCAGCTGCTTCTAGAGGATCTGGATCGCCTGCAGGAGGATCTGGTCTATCTCAAGGGCGTGATGAGCAAACAGTCTGTTACGAAGGATAAGCCCACAGTTATCCAGCAGACTTGGAAGCAGGCCATTCAGAGGATGGTCGAGCAGAATCCGGATCATGCCTTTCATCAGGGGATAAGAGAGAAGTATGACTGGATTTAAGTTATTTTAAGGTGTGTATTACCTTACGGAGAGGGGAAGCGGAATGGAGCTTAATTTCAGGAATAACTTTTTCAGCTCGGGTATGACAGAAATTGTGGATGGCACGGGTCAAGAAGCTGGAAGTATCGATTTAAAGAGTGCTTTCGGCACTTCTCTGGACATTTATGGACCATCCCGAGATTTGGTTTATTCAGGTAAATTTCGTGCGTTCTCGGGAAAGTGGAATGTAATGGATTCTGGGGAAGAGATTATTGGAATCGTCAGGTCCAAGATGAGCTTTTTCACGAAAAGGTATGAATATCATGCGGGTTCACGAGGAATCTATTCCATCACTTCTCCGGCCTTCTCCAAAGAATATACGATTGAGGATGAATCGGGGAATGTAGCTGCGACCTTTACAAGAACCTCTGGCTTCTTCGGTCCGGGCTCCTACCGTCTAGATAACCTGTCAAGTGAAGTGGGTTCTTATGAATGGATCGCAGTTGTCATGGGAGTTCACTCGATTCAGGCCAGGCAGAATAATGCTGCGAATGCAGCAACTTAAAGACGTAAGAGACACAAGCGCTGTGTCTCTTTGTTTGTTATAGGGCACTTACATGCCATATTTCGGATGCTGGTGCGATTTACACGCCCCTTGATTGAAGTCCTCGAAATAACGCATAGTACAGTAGTGCACTGATCAGCGACGAAGCAAAAATAAGGCTGAAGATACCGAGCGGTGCAACCCAGGCAGATAAAAAAACAGTAATGGGTGCAAAAAGACGGCCGGCAATATACTGCAAATGGTCAGCTCCCATATATTGTCCTCTGGCGTGCTCTGGAGCATATTGGCTTATGAAGCTATGCATCACGGGTGATCTTACGATCTCTCCAATTGTGAAGATGATTGTGCAGCCAAATAAGTACCAGATATTCGTGCCCAGTCCGAGTAGAAATGTACCGATTCCTGTCAGCAATGCAGATAGAATGAATACGTTACGGTCTTGTACAGGACGCAGCCATCTGGTGACTGGGAGTACAAACAGCACAAACATAAGACCGTTCAAGCCCAGAACCCAGCCCAATATTTCAGTATGTTCCAACCGGATGTTTATATCAAACATAGAGATTAAGGACTGTGCTGGAACGTAATTGGTAATATAGACTGCTAAATAAAGATCCAGCTGCATGATTGAAATGAGCGAGAATACTCCTGCCAGCAAGTAGAGAAGAAACATTTTATCTCGGAAAATAATCCCGTAGCCTGTCCATTGTTCCCTTAGTAAACTTAGAAATGATTGGGATGATGTACGATTGGTAACAGATTCGGGCTTGCTCTCATGAACGAAGAAAAAGATCAGAGCCGAGTAGATCAGCATCATGGTGGTACAGCACCACAGCAGCTCTTGCCGATATTCGAAGAAGAATACAGCGCCTAAGGCGGGGCCAAGCACGGCTCCTAAATTGTTCGCCGTCGTATAAGCAGCAAATACTTGTCTGCGGTCCTTCTGCGGGACCAGATCTGCGACCATCGCGGAACTGGCGGGTTTGTACAAGGCGGAACCCAAGCCAATTCCTATAAAAGCCGCATAATCCACTACATGATGAGTCGATGCGGCAAACAGGGCAAACATGATGGTCTGCAGTGCTGTACCGATAAGCATCACTGTACGTCTGCCTAAACGGTCAGCCATGTATCCGCCAATTAAGCTGCCGGCCAAACTGAACAAGGGAGGCACTGTCATCATAAGCCCAGCTGTCTGTAATCCGAACACTTCGCTGAAATAAACCGTAATGAAAGGGAAGTACATCCAGTACAGCATGTTGAACAGCGATTCACCAAATAATCGGATCTTCAGATTGGTGTTCCACAACCGAATCTTCACTTTAAAGCTAGCCTCCATTCTTGCACATTAATATATTCACCTGGCCAGGTCTATCAAAATATAGATGATTTTTTTGGAAAAATATAGACTTATATTTATTCAGGATTTATACTAATAATATGAAAAGCAAGGCGACGCCTGTCTAATTCCGAAGCTGCAAATATCGAACATATGTTCCATTGGTGTTAAACTGAACAAACCATTCGCTCAACCTGATGTTACTCATACAGCTGTTTTCAAGTAGTTAAACTATTTGAAAACAGCTTTTTTTGCTTGAAAATCATTTATAATACGAATTTGCATAGCAACCGCGCAGAAAATGAAGAAAGGATTGAAGAAATGATAGCGGTCCAATTCTGTATATGATGCACCCCCCTTTAAGAAAAAAAAGAACCCGAGTCTTTACAAAAAGACCGGGGTTCTCCAGAATAGTCCTAAGTATAAATGATATTGTAGGTTGATTTGATAACTCCACTAGAGTATTGCTTCATTTCCACTAACTTTAAGTTAAGACGCGGCTTTACGCTTCCAAATAGAGAAATACCTTCACCAACTATAATGGGATTAACCTTCAGCACTAATTGATCAATGAGTTTATGCTTAATCAACGACCCAGCTAATTCTCCACCTCCACATAGCCAAATTTTTCCGTTCCCATGCTGTTTAAGATTTTTAATAAATCCTACTGCATCACCTTTAACAAGCTCGACCTCTTCGTTTGACTCAAACTGCATGGAGTTTGAAAATATGTAATGCTTTATGCCCTTATAGCCAGGTTCACCTGGCTTAGCACCAAGTTGAAATCCAAACTCATATGTTTTTCCACCCATCAATACGGCATCGTATTGTTGAATATCGGATAAAAAGTCTGGGACATGATCCCCATCAAATAAAAAGCTGGAATTATTAATCTTTCCATCGATCATACCTTGATCCGCAATAAAGTTATCTAGTGAAACTGCAACATGATAAATCAATTCGGCCATTCAGTCATCCCTCCAAGAAAATGAATTATCTAAATCAATTCTATAAAGCAGGTTTCAATCCCTTTTCTTATTAATCTCTTTAACTTTATTTCGTTTCCGAATATCCATATTTCTCTATATTTCCTTTCATTTTCTTTTGCAAACTATAGAGGTTGTATATGATATAGTACTAAAGAAATATCACTTATACGTATGAGGAGAGACGTTAGATGCCTGCCCAATTTTTAATCGGACAATATGGTGGTTTTGATCTCGGTAAATATGAAAGAGATTTCAAGAGTCACTTTTTTGGAATTGAAAATTGTTTATATGAGTCTGTGGAGGATTTTGATAGGCTTTTGTCCTTGTCCCATAAGGATGGATTCAAGTATGGATTTCATTTCGCTCCTCGTGCTGGGCAACATGATTCTCGGGATGCGCTCTTTATGTCATCAGATGAGAACACTAGAGAAGAAGCATTCCGTTTCATTGAACAAGAGCTGGAGTTTTTGCGTGATAAGCAATTAACACCAGAATATGTACTGTTTCATTATCCTAAGCCGGTAAGACTGGATCCGCAGAAGGATTGGGGGCTGTGGTATTTTGACAATGAAGCGGAGTATGAATGGGAGAGCGAGCATTCGAACCTATCCTTTGAAGCCAGAAGTGAAGAGGTATTTCAGAGATTATCCCATTATGGGGAGCAGTACGGTTTTACGCCGGTTCTTGAATTTGACGCTGTACCGAGTGTCATTGTGGAAACCGATCTGCTGATTCGACTACTGGAGAAGTATCCCTCTATTCGAATCTGTCTGGATACGGCCCGATTGTTTCTTCAGTCCTTGACCGATCCGGATTTTGATGCGATGAAAGTAATTCGCAAGTACACTCCCTATGCCAAGCTCATTCATTTATCCAATGCCCGTTACACAGATAACGCGGTTCTAAGGCATCATCCGGTGCTTCCGAGTTTATCTCCTATTGATGGCTGGGCACCGATCGAGGATTATCTAATCGCCATTCGGGAGCTGAATTCGGATGTCCTTATACTATTCGAGCACCAATCTGATCGTATCACGGATGCTGAGCTTGCGGAATGCTATGAGTGGGTAGATGGACTCATGAACAGGGAAAAAACAGCTTGTTAAGATATAACTGCAAGCATGCTGCGAGAAGGAGTATTCATTATGAATCTAATAGAGGAAGCCATTAAATTAAGAAATGAAGGAAACAAGGAAGAAGCGCTGGAAAGACTACTTCATATTAAAAATACAATTGAAAATGACCAATCGGCGCAAATAAGCTATCAGATTGCTTGGACTTACGATTCATTAGGACTTGAGAAGGAAGCTGTTCCTTATTATTTGGAGGCCATCTCCATGGGGATACAGGGAGAAGATAGATCAGGAGCTTTGTTGGGACTGGGCAGTACATATCGAAGCTTGGGTCAGTATGAAGCTGCCGAGAACATATTAAGGCAAGGTATAGAAGAATTCCCGAATCATAGAGAGTTTAGAGTCTTTCTTGCAATGGTTCAGTATAATCTCAAAGAATATGCATCCGCCATGAGGCTGCTGCTGAAGGAAATTGCTGAAAATTCTAATCATTCCGGAGTTCAGAGCTACAGACAGGCCATTGCCTTCTATGCGGATAAGCTGGATCAGCGCTGGGATTAACTAGAAAATGTCCTTTCGTTGAAGAAACGTTAAGTATTCAGCTCTCGAATTTTCAAAACTTCGATGTCATTTATTTTACGGAACTTGTAAGTTTTTTCGTGATTTCACTTGCTAACTTCAATTTTGTAGTATAAAATGACATCAATATTTAAATACGATGAAGAGGAATAGTACATCAATTCCAAGCGATCAGAGAGCTGTTGTCCGGTGCAAAACAGCCGCATAGGAATGTTGGAACTCGCCTTGAAGTAGCTCGCTGAACTGGAGTAGGTGGAGCCGGAGTCCTAACCGTTATCAATTAGGGGATATAAGTTCATTGCAACTGGACCTGTATCTGCCTGAGTGCATACCTTATGGTATGAATTAGAGTGGTACCACGTAAGATGTAAAGTCTTTCGTCTCTTATGAAGAGATGGAAGGCTTTTTTTGCATCCATAAATCAGATGTACATACTATTGGGAAAAGGGTGGTCGTTACGATGAAAAATGTGGAGAAATATGCAAGAGGTTATTTTATGCCCCCGAAGACAAGCATGAACTGGGCAAAAAAAGAATATATTTCCGAAGCACCGACCTGGTGTAGTGTCGATCTTAGAGATGGAAACCAGGCGCTCGTGGTGCCTATGAACCTTGAAGAGAAGCTGGAGTATTTTAATCTCCTTGTGGACATTGGATTCAAAGAGATTGAGGTCGGCTTTCCAGCTGCATCCGAGACAGAATTTGCTTTTCTTAGAACCTTAATTGAGCAGAACCTTATTCCAGATGATGTAACGATTCAAGTACTTACCCAATCCAGAGAGCATATTATTCGCAAGACCTTTGAATCCCTTAGAGGAGCCAAAAGTGCGGTCGTCCATCTGTATAACTCCACAAGCCTTGCTCAGCGTGAGCAGGTGTTCCGCAAATCCAAGAAAGAAATTATTGATATTGCGGTATCCGGAGCAAAGCTGTTGAAGCAGTGTGCCCAGGATACAGAAGGGAATTTTAAGTTCCAATATTCGCCTGAGAGCTTTACCGGTACGGAGATAGAATTTGCTCTTGATATCTGCAACAGTGTACTCGATGTATGGCAGCCTACAGCAGACAATCAGGTGATTATTAATCTGCCTGCTACCGTATCGATGTCCATGCCTCACATTTATGCGAGCCAGATCGAATATATGAGTGAACACTTAAGCCATCGGGAGCATGTAATCTTGTCGGTCCATCCGCACAATGATAGAGGAACCGGTGTTGCAGATGCGGAGCTGGCGATGCTGGCAGGTGCACAGCGGGTAGAAGGAACCTTATTTGGTAATGGAGAACGTACAGGGAATGTAGATATCGTCACTCTAGCACTGAATATGTATTCTCACGGAGTAGATCCTCAGCTAGATCTTACCAATATTCCTCAGATCATCTCGGTATATGAACGCCTGACGAAAATGAATGTGGATGAGAGACATCCATATGGCGGGGAACTTGTATTTACGGCCTTCTCAGGCTCACATCAGGATGCGATCGCCAAAGGGATGAAATGGCGTGAAGAGGAGCAGCGTACCCACTGGTCCGTTCCTTATCTGCTGATTGATCCGATTGATATCGGCCGTGAATATGAAGGTGACATTATTCGTATCAATAGTCAATCCGGCAAGGGCGGTATCGGGTTCATTTTACAACAGAAATATGGCCTTGATCTTCCGCCGAAGATGCGCGAAGACTTTGGTTATGTCGTCAAGAATGTGTCAGACCGTACACAAAAAGAGCTGATGCCAAACGAAATTTACGATATCTTCATGCAGGAATATGTAAACATTTCAGTACCGGTCGAATTTGTGAAATACCAGTTCCCGGATGATGAGGACTTCCATACAATTGTAACGATTCAAACGGGTGGAGAATTAAAACAAATTACAGGTAACGGTAACGGAAGACTGGATGCCATCAGTAATGCGCTTCAGAATCATTGTGGACTAGAATATAAGGACCTGGTATACCGCGAGCATGCACTTGAGACGGGCTCCAAATCACAGGCTGTTTCTTACATCGGTATTACATCCAGTAATGGAACCGTATTCTGGGGCTGCGGCGTTGACGCCGATATCGCCAAATCCTCTGTCAAGGCTTTGTTTAGCGCGGTGAATAAAATGAACCAGAAGCAGTAACTATTTCATTTACAAGGTCATATATCGTTTGATTAAATCCCCTTCCAAAAAACTGGGTGAATAAGCCATCACAACAATTCAATGGTGATGAGCATACTCCAACCTTAGCGGAAGGGGAATATTTGTTTTTATACTAAATACTCATTATGTTGTCTTACAAGTTACTGCTATAATATAATACATATTGAATAATAACTAATAGAATATGAAATCAAGCAGAAGGGATGTGATCTGTATTCAATTCAACCGAGTGACTAGCAGCAAGCTGTATATACAAATCTATGATCAAATCTTGTCTCAAATACAGTCAGGAACATTTGATATAGGTGACAAATTGCCAACAGAACGAGAACTCTGTGCTCAGTTTGGTGTAAGTCGTGCGCCGATTAGACAAGCATTGAGCGCTTTGGAAATGAACGGTTATATTTATTCACGTCAAGGAGAAGGTGTTTATGTAAAGAGTACTCAGAGTCCTTCAGAATCAGCTTCCTCTGAAACGTCTTTTATGCTTGAATCTATTGCACCAGAGGATATTGTTGAGGCGAGAATGAATATCGAACCATTGATTGCCAAATATGCTGCACTAAGAGCATCGAAGGAAGAGATTGAAGCTCTTCGCATGACCGTGGCGCAGATGGAATTAGAGACAGCCCAAGGGGAATATGTGCCAGAGACGGATGAAAGACTGCATACCGAAATCGCTAAAGCTTCTCATAACGACCTGTTTCTTCAGTTTGTAACCGCTATAGTGGAGGCCATGAAACAGCAGGAAATGTGGAAGTTTATCCGTGATCGCACGGTTACCCGTCCGGATTATAGAGACACGAATTTCCAAGAACATAAAGAAATTATTTCAGCCATTGAGCAGCATGATGGAGATCGGGCGGAGAAGCTTATGACTTCGCATATGCAAAACCTATATGACCGCTATTGGAAACATGAATAGCATGAATCAATCCTCTGTTCAAAGAAGGGATGAACGGAGGATTTTTCTATGAAAAAGATCCTATTATTGAACAAGTCGTGAATAAAGTGTTGACATATTTATTAAGCGAGTTTTATACTAGGGATGCAAAACACTTAGGATACAAGTTAACAAGTAGATCAATTTACAAAAACTTGTATAATGTTCATGGAAGAAGGGAGAGAGGAAATTTATTTTTTTAGTTTTTGTAAGCGGTTAATTTAGCGGGTTCGCCACCGCAGGTCAACCTAGATAGCATGATTATTACACCTTTATGGGGGAATTTGTTATGGATATTCAGCAGCTAGAGAAATCAACGACCCGCAAGGTTACGCTTCGATTAATTCCGTTTTTGTTTCTATGCTTTACAATATCCATCCTTGACCGGGTAAATATTGGATTTGCTGCACTTCGTATGAATGAGGATTTAGGCTTCTCGGATGCGGTATATGGCTTTGGAGCCGGCATCTTTTTTGTAGGTTATTTTCTGCTAGAAGTACCGGGCAGTGCGATGATGACCAAAATCGGAGCAAGACGCTGGATCAGCCGCATTATGATATCGTGGGGACTCATTGCGATCATTATGGCTTTTGTCCAAACTCCGGTGCAATTTTATATCGTTCGATTCCTGCTTGGGGTAGCAGAGGCAAGCTTTTACCCCTGCATGGTTCATTATCTGAGTGGATTTTATCAATCCAAGCATCATGCCAAGGCAATTGCTGGCTTCATGATTGCCATTCCCGCAGCGAATGCGATCGGATCACCACTCTCTACATTTTTACTCCAGATTGATTGGTTAGGACTTTCTGGTTGGCAATGGCTATTTATTTTGGAAGCGATTCCAGCAATTCTGCTAGGTATTATCTGCTACTTCTATCTGACAGATCGGATTGAGGACGCGAAATGGTTGACGAATGAAGAGAAAACGTGGCTTATCGACGTAACGACGAAGGAAGCGCAAGCGAAGCAAAAGGTGAAAAACTATACGTTCTGGCAAGCAATCAAAGACCGTGACGTCATTATATTGTCATTTGGATACTTTTTTTGGATGTTCGGTTACTACGGAATAAATATGTTCCTGCCGACGATCTCTCAAGGATTAACACAGACGACAGGGTTGTCTTTGCAAAATATGGGATGGGTGCTTGGAGCCATGTATCTGTTCGCCATGGTTGTCATGTTTTTCGTAGGTAGAAGCTCAGATAAAACCAATGAACGCAGGCTGCATGTAGCAGGATGTCTTATCATAAGTGCTATTGCGATGATCCTTAGTGTGTTTATTGCTGAATACAGTATTGTAGGCGCATTCATTTTGTTGACGATCAGTTTGTGCGGAGCTTTTGGAGCCTATTCTCCGTTCTGGGCTATTCCGCCGTCCTTCTTGACAGGGGCTGCAGCAGGTGGAGCGATCGCTTTCATTAATAGTATCGGTAATCTTGGAGGCTTCTTCGGTCCCTATTTTGTAGGGTTCATCAATGACCTTACCGGAACACATAATATGGGAATGATTATTCTGGGAATTAGTATGATTGTAAGTGCCGTTATTGTCGTTACTCTTGTGAAGCAATCCGGCAAGAACAACACTGCCGAGAGTCAGGCTCCAATAAAAAATACGAGTGATACTTTAGTATGATTCTATTCAAGTGCAGATTAACAACCAAATTAGAAATAAGCGAGTATAAATAAGCAGATTTACTTCTATACTCGTTTTTATTTAAAGTAACTTAGGAGACAAGTAGACAAAATTACAAATGCGAAGTCTATATTTTTCATTTCACTAAAACATGAGGTGATCATTCATGCAGCAACCGAGTATTGAACAATTAAAGAACATGGCTGTTGAATTACGGCAAACTGCTCTGACCATGATTTACGAAGCACAGTCCGGACATCCCGGGGGATCTTTTTCGGCAGCCGACATTATCGCAGCTCTATATTTTAAGGAAATGAATATTGATCCTGCAAACCCGAAATGGGAGGATCGGGACCGGTTCGTTTTGTCCAAAGGACATGTATGCCCAATCCAATATGCGGCCCTGCTGCATAGAGGCTATGTACCTTTTGAGCATGTCCATACGTTACGTAAATACGGTTCTCCATTTCAAGGTCATCCGGATATGAAAAAATGCCCGGGCATCGATATTTCTACCGGTTCGCTAGGCCAAGGGTTATCCTGTGCAGTCGGTATGGCGATTGCAGGTAAACGGGACGAAAAAGATTACAGGGTATTTGCGATGCTGGGTGATGGAGAGTGTCAAGAAGGACAGATCTGGGAAGCCGCACAAACGGCCAACAAGTATCAATTAGACAATCTGATTGTCTTCGTTGACGATAATAATCTGCAGATTGACGGCACCTGCGATGAAATTATGCCAAACCTTGATCTAGAGCTGAAATTCCAAGCGTTCGGTTTTGAGACTAAACGAATTGACGGCCACGATATGGAGCAGATTGTGAGCACCTTGGATGAAATCCGAGACAAGCAGAATGGTAAACCTAAATGCATCGTTTGCAACACGGTAAAAGGCAGAGGAGTTTCATTTATGGAAAATGTTTGCGGCTGGCATGGAGCTGCTCCAAAAGAAGCTGAATATTTAGATGCTATGAAAGAAATTGCGGGAGGTTTGAAATGATGAACACATCCAAAACAAACACGCAAAATAAGAAAATAGCGACGAGAGACGCCTTTGGTCACGAAATCGTTGAATTGGGCTTGCAGAACAAAAATATTTATGTTGTCGATATAGATATTGGCAAATCATGTAAAACGACAGATTTTGCAGCTAAGCTGCCAAATCAGCACATCAATGTCGGTATTGCTGAGCAGAATGCAGCAGGCCTTGCAGCAGGTCTCGCAACAACAGGGAAGATTCCTTTTATTAGCACTTATGCGGTATTTGGGTCACTGCGTATGGCTGAACAAGTCAGGCAGGAGGTGTGCTATCCGAATCTTAATGTGAAAATCGCCTGCTCCCATGGTGGACTTACCCCTGCAAATGACGGAGGCAGTCATCAGGCGATTGAGGATATGGGGGTCCTGCGTACTATACCTAATATGACAGTTATTATGGGAGCGGATTATTATTCCACTCGTAAGCTGGTTGCCGCTGCAGCGGAGCATGATGGTCCTGTCTATCTGCGTTTTACACGGGATACCATTCCCGTCATATATGATGAAAATGAAAAATTTGAGATCGGAAAAGCCAAGCAGCTGAAGAATGGCACAGATGTAGCCATTATTGCCAACGGAGATACTGTCCATCTAGCTATGGAAGCAGCAGAAGATCTGGAGAAGGAAGGTATTTCTGTAAAGCTGCTTGATATGCATACCCTTAAACCGCTCGATCGGGAAGCCGTGGTCGATTGCTTGTCTATCGGAAGAATCATTACTGTGGAGGATCACAACATCTTGAATGGACTTGGCAGTGCAGTGAGTGAGGTGGTCGCAGAAGAAGGCGGAGCCATTGTCAGACGGATTGGTGTACAGGATCGCTTCGGTGAATCTGCCCCTTACGAGAAACTGCTGGAGTTGAACGGTATTACCGTGCAGAACATTGTATCTACGGCTAAATCAATGTTGAAATGACGAAATCAAAATTACAGGTACAGGAGTGTTTACATCATGTTTGAATTAACGAACCAGACAGCTGTTGTTACAGGAAGCGGATCTATAAGAGGGATTGGGCGTACTATTGCAATGACCCTTGCAAAGCAGGGAGCAGCAGTCGTTGTGGCTGACCTTGATATGAATGGAGTTCAGGATACCGTTCGGGCCATTCAAGCTGCAGGTGGAGAAGCATTGGGTGTTGAGCTGAATGTTACCAGTGAAGATTCTGTAAAAGCGATGATGAATAAAGTGATGGAAGTTTACGGACGAATTGATATTCTTGTGAATAATGCAGGCATATCGCAGAAGGTAACTGTCGAAGAAATGAGTCTGGCAGATATGTCACGTGTCTTTAACGTAAATATGTTCGGATTATTCCTATGCTCACAGGCTGTACTCGAACCAATGAGAAAACAGAAATATGGACGGATTATCAGCTTGTCGTCCGTGTCCGCGAAACGAGGAGGCGGGGTCTTTGGAGGAGCTCATTACTCCGCATCCAAGGCAGCCGTACTCGGATTCTCCAAAAATTTAGCCCGTGAGGTGGCAAGCGACGGTATTACGGTCAATTGTGTCGCTCCAGGCCTAGTGAATACGGATATTTGGAAGTCGATGGAAGCGTCTGCTGCAGAGGCTGTAATCGCCGGAATTCCAGCTGGTCGACCGGGAGAAACGGAGGAAATTGCAGCAGCAATTGCTTTCTTAGCTTCCAAAGAAGCAGCTTACATTACGGGTGAGGAGATTGATATTAACGGCGGATCTCATATGGATTAATTTATTCATCATGATACAACAAGCACAAAAAAGAGGCATTCCTTATATGGAATACCTCTTTTTTGCTCAGTCTATTAGTAACCTCCAAATCCGCCCCATTTAAAGGATGCGGAAATGATAACCAAGAGAATAAACAGTACAAGAACAGCTCCGATTGTGTTATCGCCGCCATGGCCGTACCCAAAGCCTCCAACTAAACCGCTCACAGCAATTCCTCCTTTATATCAGGTTAAGAAAATTCTATGCTGGATTATTAGTAACCACCAAAATAGCCTTTACCAAAGGATGCAGCAATGATAACCAAGAGAATAAAGAGTACTAAAATAGCGCCGACCTTATTCCCACCGCCGTAACCACCCATACCGTAACCGCTGTAAGATTCAACAACTCCGCTCATCTCAATTCCTCCTTTAACCGAAGATAAGATAGGGTATGACAGAAAAATGGAATTGATCTAGACGAATGTGGAATTGTCGAATTACATTCCATCGTTTCGTTTTTGCAATAAAATGAATTATATATTCAAGAAGAACTCCTTGGGTATGTCTACACGGAAGGAAATGAAGAGCATGCTGAAGGCAGTGTGGAATATATTGCAGTAGCTGCTGCAGCTCGAATTCTACATTCTAAATACTTAAGAATTGTGAGTGAAGCCCATATTTATCCTGGAATCAGGAGGATATGGGCTTTTTTATGTTCTAGTTGTAATATACAGCTGCATTTATCCTAGTACATTTCGACTAAATCTTTCATTAGCTCGATACAAAATGTAGCGCTAATTTCCTGTTTTTCTATTTTAGATTCCGAGATTCTGAGTCGATCTGACAAAAAATCTATCCATTATACAGCATTCAACCAATGGTTGATTAGAATGGATGTCAAATAACTTCACCTAAGCAGTTTGCTATGTTCGATTTTATGCGAAAATAGCTCGAGTTTTATGTAAAAACAAGGTGTTTGACAACAATTCTACCATCATATAAGGCATATCAGGAAATTCTACAATGTTTTTAAGCGTGTTGAATTAAAATAGTTTTCGAAGAACGAACCGCGTTACTTCAAGCTACATAAGTAGAAGTTTATCGAAAAAGGAGACATGCGATGAGGAGAAGACATGAAGATTGATAGAGTATTGCAGAAACTTAGCTTACATTGAATCGTATAGGAGGAGTAGTATGCAGTCTAAGCCCATTCGACGCAGATTGATGTCATTATCGGTTGTCTCCACGTTATTCCTTTCCACAGTATTTCCCGCAGTAGTCTCCGGAGCAGAAGCAACGAATAGGAAGTTTGATCCTTCCATATTTAATGTAGACGAGAGTAATTTATTATCTAGTATTGAAGGTAAATCATTAAACTATAATCAGAAGCTAGAAGCAATGGAACGTTCGGGCGGCAGTACGAATTCCACTCCTAGATCAAAACCGGTACCGAACAGTGAACTATCCGGTCTTTCATCCTCTCAGAGTGCACCTCAAAATTTTGTTCCTGAATCCGACAGCACCAGTACAATCAGTGTAATTGTAGAACTATCCCAAGACCCCGTAGCCCTTCACGAATCCAAGGTAACTCAAGGCTTAAGCTCCTCAAGAAGCGACCAGCGTAGTCTGATTAAGAAGGAACAGCAATCTTTTGCTTCGGCAGCCAAACGACTTAATGCAACCATCAAGACAGACTACTCCGTCGTATTCAATGGGTATGCAGTCGACATAAGAGCGGATCAAGTAGAGTCTCTGCTGACATTACCTGGCGTTAAAGCGGTCTATCCAGATTCGGAGATGTTTGCAACACCACTGGACAGCATGACACCGAATATGGACGACAGTGCTCCAATGATAGGTTCTCAGCAATTCTGGGATATCGGATACGATGGCACCGGGATTAAAGTGGGTGTACTTGATACAGGAATTGATTATGACCATCCGTCTCTTCGAGATGCATACAAAGGTGGCTATGACTTCATCGATAATGATGACGATCCCTATGAAACACCACCAGATCCAAGAGATCCAGATGCCCAGACCGATCATGGTACCCATGTAGCCGGTACGATTGCGGGTCGAGGCAATCCATTAGACCCTGAAGGAGATACCGGTTGGGTTAAAGGGGTAGCTTACGGAGCAGATCTGTATGCTTACCGAGTACTGGGTCCAGGTGGATCAGGTCCAACATCAGGCGTTATCGAAGCAATAGAACAATCGGTATTAGATGATATGGATGTCATTAACCTATCTCTAGGCAGCAGCATCAACAATGAGATTGATCCTGCTTCTGTAGCCTTAAATAATGCAGCTCTCTCGGGAGTTGTCGCAGTTGTTGCTAACGGTAACGATGGTCCGGATGGATATACACTGGGTTCACCAGGTTCAGCTGAAATACCCATTTCAGTAGGTGCTTCTGCACCGGTGTTAAATCTACCTACAGTGACTGGAGAAGGATTGATTAAATCTTTCGGAAGTCTCATGACTTTCTCTCCCGACATTACTCCTTTAGAAGGACAAGCACTTGAGGTGGTATATGCAGGTCTGGGCACGACAGGCGACTTTGAGGATAAGGATTTAACAGGAAAAGTTGCACTCATTCAAAGAGGCGGCATATCCTTCACGGAGAAGTCTGTAAATGCTCAGGCTGCTGGGGCTGTAGCTGCACTCGTGTATAACAATGAGCCAAGAAACTTTGGAGGAACCTTAGGTGCTCCGGGTGACTACATTCCTACGTTAAGCCTCTCACTTGAAGATGGAGAAGCGCTTAAATCAAAAATCGAAGCAGCACCTGGTTATACCATTACATTAAATACAGAAATGAAACAGGATTATATCGGAGATTTCAGTTCCAGAGGTCCAAGTTTGCCAAACTATATAGTTAAGCCGGATATTTCGGCACCAGGAATCGCAATAAGATCCTCTGTACCTGCTTATGGTGGTGATTACACAGATGCTTATGCAGATTTTCAAGGGACAAGCATGGCCGCACCACATATTGCCGGGGCTGCTGCACTACTGCTCGATAAGGACGAGTCTTTAAGTCATTATGAAATCAAAGGACTCATGACGAATAACGCATTGAAGATTAATGACCTGTACGGCAATAGACACAAGCATAATGAACAAGGGGCGGGTCGTATTGATCTTGAAAGTACGCTTGAAGCCAAAGCAGTAGCGCTGGTTCAGGAGACGACGACAGCCGTAGAATCGAGAGAGGAAACACCATATGAAACCGGTCTTCTTAGCTTTGGGGTGCTTGGTGAAGGTGCTGAATCCTCCAGAACCGTTGATGTAAGTGATGTGATCGGTGAGTCTTCTTCCTACAGTGTATCAACACAATGGTATGGAGCAGAGCCAGGAACACTTACTGTAAGTGAGAATTCAATCTCCGTTCCTGCGAACGGTGAATCCTCTTTTGACGTGAGCATTGCAATGAATGCTGAAGTTCCAGAAGGCAATTATGACGGGGAGATTATTTTGACAGAAGCCGGCGGTCACCAGCTTCAAATCCCAGTAAACGTCTATGTAGGAGAGCCGGTGAAGAATCCTGAGGTAATTACAGAACTCGATCCGCAGTACTTCTCGCCAAACGGAGACTTTGTCAGCGATGTGACGGATGTCTATTATTATGCCAGCATAGACACGAACTATATATCACTTGATGTATATGATCTTTATACTGGTGATTGGGTTGGTGTAATTGATGAGGTCGAAGATGAAATCAGATCCGGTGAATATGTTGTTGAGAATTGGGATGGGACCGTAAGTGATTATGATCTGGAAACGGAAGATTCTGAGCTTGAACAGGGTGTCTACGCTGTGGTTCCATGGATTGAACTGAATGGTGAACTCGTAGGTTTGTTCGAACACGCATACCCATTTATTTTAGATGTTGAGGCTCCAACTTCCACACTTAGCGATCCTCAAATTACAGTTGAAGGAAATATCGGCACGATCTCTGGGCAAATTGGAGAAGATCTGATGATCGACGCGCTAGGGAGTTACTCGGGCATCGTGGTCGAAGCAGGTTATGTTGTGGACGGTGAATGGGAATATGTCGAAGGCACGATCTCTGGAAATGGTAAATTTGAAGTCGAAGTGCCCATCGTAGAAGGTCAGAATGAATTTGAAGTGTATGTGTATGATCTTGCGGGTAACGGATTCTTAACCCCTTCTTATATTGTCGAATATGAGAGTGACGGTGAAGAACCCGGAGAACCAACTCCAGGTGAAATCTCCTTAACGGTTGAACCTTCCGCCGATGAAGTTGGTGTCAATGAATCCTTCAATCTGGATATCGATTTCTCCGAAGTGGAGGATCTCTATTCCGCTCAGTTCAGCTTGACGTATGATGAAGATCTAGTAAAAGGTACAACAGCACCAAGCGTGGTTCTCGCAACTTATCAGGAAGAGCAGAATCCAGGTGTAACTCCATACGTTTATGAAGAAACAACGGCACTCGGTAATGGATTAGCGAAAACAGACTATGTCATTACGCTGGTTGGACTGGAGTCCGGTTACATCGGAGATGGTGCACTCGCATCATTTAACTTCGCTGGCTCAAGTGAAGGCGAGTATGATTTCGAGTTATCAAATATTCGTGCACTGAACAGTACTTCTGCAGATATTGCAGTGGGTGATGTAACCGGAGCGTCAGTCACGGTAACTAGTGATCCTTCACCTGGTCGATACTCCATTACAGGCAGCATTGATGCGGAAGCCTTCGCTGACAGTGTTGACTATAGCGAGACTTGGTACCAAGGTGCAGATGGAGTACACAAGGTTGTCGTTGAAGCGGTTGGTAGCAACGGTTCAGTAGCAGGTGTGGGTACGGTTCGTGCGGATGGTACTTACACGATTGAGGTTCCTGAAGGAACTTACACCGTTCGCGTTGTTGTTCCAGGTCACATTACAGAAACAGCAGGCGTAACCGTAGACGGCAGTGAAACGTTGAACTTTGGACCGCTGACAGCAGGTGACGTTAATAATGACGGTGCAGTGAATCTCGTGGATCTGCAGCTGACAGCCAAAGAGTTCGGCAAAACGAAAGGTTCCGCTTGGCCAAATGCTAAAGCCTCTGCAGCGGATATCAATCGTGACAGTGCAGTAGACCTGCTGGACATCTCATACATCATCGGCAACTACGAGCTGTAATTATTTGATCCTAGCAATATGTAAATTTCGAAAGAAACAGTAAGCTGGAGGGAGGACTATTAGTCCTCTCTCCTTACATAACAAGAAGACAGGAGCTGCACTCATGATGATGAAAACTCCGTTATCAAAGAAGTTAGCAACGATTCTACTGGCGAGTGGTCTGATCCTTAGCTCGTATCCTGCTGCCATGCTCGCTGCAGAATCCACAGCCGTTACTTCAGCCTCGAACAGCCAATCCGATCTTCCGATAGTTCGTCTCGTGCCCTCTTCATACCATGTCAAGACAGGAGATATTGTTGAAGTTGCAATTTGGCTGCAGGGTTTTACGGGAGACTACAGCAAAGTACAGGGCTATGAGGTTCACTTGAATTTTGATAAAGCACTGCTTGCGCCTGTCGAAGGAGAGAACAAGCTTACGCCAAGCGTTTTTAAGAAGACAAGTAATCCGATGAGCCTGCTTAATAAAGTGAATGCGTCAGGTACCGTACAAATTGCCGAGGCCATTACATCAAAGAATGCGAAGCTGTTTACGGGCTATGGAAAAGTAGGAACGGTGAAGTTTCGTGCATTGAAGGCGGGATCAGCCAAGTTAACCCAGTCCAAATCCATCATTATTCAGCCGAATAATCCTGGCATCAACATCATACATCGTGTGAACCATCCTACAATTACAATCTCAGGAAACGGATCGGGAACAGGTAAAGTAAATGAAGTCGTTGAGACTGTGGGGGATCAGGCTGAGAAAAAAGTAAGCCTGCCGACAAGTAAAGAAATCATCTCCGGGTTTAAAGATCAGTCGGCATTAACCAAAGTCAAATGGGCGGAGAACGCCATCATTCGTCTAGCTACAAGTGAAGTGCTTGTCGGTACGAACGAAGGCAACTTTGAACCGCTCCGTAATATGACTAGAGCTGAATTCGCCAAAGCGGTTGTAACTGCACTTCAGCTTGATATGGCTCAGACGATGGCACCCTCATTCTCGGATATCCAAACGACCGATTGGTATTATGATTATGTGGAAACCGCTGCGAGTTACGGTCTGATTCAAGGTTCCAAGGATAAGAGCGGGGCGCTGACGTTCAAGCCGAACGCTCCCATTACAAGAGCAGAATTAGCTGCGATCCTATCCAGGCATCTCACGACAGGGACAAGTGAGTCGACCGTTAAAGCGGCACCATTTACTGACATTCAGAATCACTGGGCCCAATCGGCCATCTCTTATCTGTACAATAACCAGTTGATTCAAGGCAAATCTCAGTCTAAATTCGCACCAAATGATATGGCGAATCGTGCTGAGGTCAGCGTCATGCTGAATCGAATTCAGGAGTGGACCTACTAAAGGTTCTGCTCCCGAAGTTTCATAGGATCATCGTCTGCTTCCTTTTGCTCAGGAGCAGACGTTTTTTTGTAACCAATAAATTTCCGTGTTACGATATGTGATGGGCTAGTAGTAAGCACGGCAAAATCAGCCCCAAATTTACATATTTAGATGGAGGTATCAGGAGTGAGCCAGCAATTAAGTCAATTTGAACCCATGTATCGTTACATCGAACAGAAAGTGCAGGCTGGAGCATGGCCATCTGCTGTACTTGGCATCACAGATAAAGAGTATTCCATTGATCTACGGTCTTATGGCATGCATGATCATGGAAGAAATATAGACGGTACAAGCACTTATCCGGTATTCTCCATTACGAAGCCTATGTTTGGATTAGCTATTATGCAATTATGGGAGCAGGGTTTACTTCATCCCTCCCAGCTTATATCTGAGCTGCTCCCTGAGTTCGGTGAGCAGGGGAAAGACAAGCTTGCCCTATGGCATTTGCTGACCCATACGTCAGGGCTGGATGAGTCCTATATGGCAAGGTGGGCACAAGGCAAGCTCGAAGCAGACGGTATGAATCATGCCAAGATCTTTACTTCTCTCGTATCCAGTACCTTGACAGCTGCTCCCGGTACGGCAGTAAGCTACAACAATATTGCATTTACCGTGCTTGCGGAGATCATCGAGCGTGTCAGCGGTATGACCTATGAAGACTATCTGAAGACACATATTTTTGATCCGCTGGGCATGAAGGATACCAGCTTTGGTGAACCAGGGGCAGATCAGTCCCGGATGGCACCTATAGGAAGCTTTGAAGCGATAGCGGGGCGAATGGACCAGCTGATGAGTGCTAAGCTGCCCTTTGGCGGCTTGATTAGTACAGCGGATGATCTGATGATCTTCGCGAAAGCCATGCTGAATGAAACGAAGTATGCGGAAGACAAGCGTCTTCTACAGCCGCTGACATTCAGGCAGATGGTTACACCGCAGACGCTTCATATTGACGAGGTCGAATCGGATTACGGATTTGTATGGAAAATGCCGGTACGTCACAAAGGGTACATCGAACGAGATATTTTTGGTCATAACGGCATAGGCGGCTGTATGGTCTGGATGTATCCGAAGCAAGGATATGCATTTGTGCTGATGACGGCGCAGCTGGCCAAAACGGTGGACAATATTCATGTGCATAATGTGTTTGCTTCTTGTCTTTCATAGAAAGTTTACTTTATTATGAAGTTATGATGTTATAAAGAAGCTAGAGTTAAACCAAAGCAGTCCGTTGTGGACTGCTTTGTTCTATCCTAATCTAGTAATAAGGGGGAATGATTGTGAAAGTAAATGTCGTCAATTATAACGAGTATTGGATTGAACTTTTTGAAGTAGAAGCAAAGAATCTGAAGGTCATATTGGGTGATCAACAGGTAGACATCCATCATATAGGCAGTACCTCAGTTCCTGGATTACGTGCCAAACCAATTATCGATATCATGCCTGTCGTGCACCGAATTGATCTTGTCGATACATATAATCCACAGATGGAGCGGCTAGGCTATGAATGTATGGGCGAGTTCGGAATGCCAGGTCGAAGATACTTTAGAAAAGGTGGGGATGATCGTACGCACCAAATTCATATTTTTGAAGCCGGTGATGTCAATGTAGCTCGTCACCTCGCATTTCGGGATTACTTGAGAACACATCCAGAAGATGCTGCGAAATATGCTTCATTAAAAACGGAATTAGCACAAAAATTTCCTAACGACATACAGTCCTATTCCTATGGGAAGGATGCATTGGTCAAAGAAATTGAAGCAAAAGCTCTTACTTGGTACGAGGGACAAAAATCTTAATCGGATAGGGTATAAAATGTAACCGTTTACCAAATGGTTAGTTTCGATTAGAATATAGCTTATAATCATTTTGAATACGCTTCATAATTGTGAAGCGCTTATGAATGAATAGAGGCTCTGTAAGCCTGTATCACCAAATCATTTGTATCTGCATAAAGCTATAGACATAAAAGACAGACGAAGGGTGATGGATGTGAGGGTACATGAATTCATCGTGCAATCTGATTATGACCAGCAGGAACTCATTCAAATTTCGAATCTGGCATCAAGCTTTATCTCACAAATTATCATCACGTACACAGACCCTAATGACAACGAGCATGTGATAGATGTGAAGAGTCTGCTTGGTATGATCCTGCAGCCCATTCACGCGGGGACGAGGATTCGCTTGTCTACGAGAGGGAAGGATGAGCTCGAGGCGCTGGAAACGTTGATTGATTGCTTTAGCAGAGTACAAGGATTGGAAGCGGAGCATTAGCTTCATATTGGATTTATATAACATAAAAAGGGCTGACGGATATCCGTCAGCCCTTTTTTTATTGAATACGTGATAATACTCTTGATCTATTATTGCTCTAACAACTCCACGACCGTATCTTTGAGTGTGTCTTTATCCCCGACATTACCAGGGAAGATGATATAAGGAATGTGAGGGAACTTGCTCTCTTCACCTGTAATCCACACCGGAACGCCGGGTTTGATCTGACCAGCAACGGTAGCACGCCGCACCTCGAGTCCCTTGGTCCCGATATCGCTCGAAGTAATACCGCCCTTGGCTACGATAAAGCGCGGACGCACCTTGAGCTGCTGGACGATACTTGTTACGGCATCGGATATTTTTACAGACTGCTTCAATTCCTCATTCTTCAAGCCTTCACCGAGATCCAGCCGTTCACGGCGAGTATATACGGTACAGGTCTTGCCTGATGCAATGGCTTGCTCGGCTTCCAAGATGACCCGTTTTGTTTCAGCTGCAAATGCGGTGTCATCGGTAACGAGATGTACATCAAATTCGATAAATGCGATATCCGCCATTGTTTTTAGTTGTTCAAGCTGTTCTGTCGTCTTTTGAACATGTGAACCGACCAGAATCAGCCCGCCTTCATTAGAAGGGGAGGGGATTAGCTCTTCCCTGCTTAGCAGCGGCTTGTCGCTGATTCCTCCAATGACCTTGGTGAAGGAGGCTGCTGTACGGAACATGAAATTTTTCCCGCTGCGGATGGCACGGATCAGCGCTATTGTAAAGACCTTCACATCTACATCGTCAACGGCGTTAACCACAACTTTGTTAAAGTGCTGGACCTGCATAAGCTGCTCTACAATCGTATCAATATCCATAGAGCGAAGTGTATCTAGAGCAATGTAAGTGGTGTTCTTGGCCAGATAAGCACCCTCAGATTTCTCCTCAACCCAATCCCCCAGATGGGAGCTGGTATAACCAAAGGTTCGATCCTTGGCAAATTCAGTTTCGCCAGCAGGAACTAGCTTCTCACCATACTGTACATAGTGAACGTTGTCGATCGTATAACGTCCCCCTGCCTTGAAATAAGGAAGAATAACTTCCCCATCAAATGTGGAGCCTGACTCTGCTTGAATCGTATCCTTCAGTGTATCTGTTTCCAGCGGATAATGGCCCCGTAATGTGGAATCACCTCGGCTGATGATGAGAAAAGGCTTGTTAAGCTCTTTAGAAGCCGCAACGGCATTGCGGGCAATTTCCTTGTGAGCCTCTTCTGATTCAGTGGCCACCATGGCACGGGAATTCGTCAGGATGAAGAACATGGACTGCTCCTCGCGAAAACCACTCAGCATGGTGGACAAAGACCAGTCCGTGTATACAGATATGCCGTGTACGGTCTGCACTCCTGTCGGATCATCATCCAAAACGATAATTTTTCGGCCCAGCTCCTTAATTTCTATGGACAGAAGCTGCTGCACCATCTCATGATCTAGTGAAGGGAGCTGGTCTAATATTTTCGCAGCATCTCGTTTCTCTGTAGTTCCACTCATCGTATCCACACCTTATCTATATATTGTAATTATGGTATTGATTAAATTCCCGGCAGAATTCCGCTGAACAAGCTTAATACATAGACTGTCGCAAGCGCTGTCAATCCTGCGATAAATCCACCCAGTGTCCATACCTTCAGAGTCTGGGTAACCGTCAGCTTACCAAACCGGTTAACAACCCAGAATCCGGAATCATTCGGAAGGGACAAGCCGATACCCCCGGCACAGATGGCCAGTCCAAGCAGGATCGGAGATACACCAAGATCCGCAACGAGCGGTCCCATAATGCTTGATGTAGTAACAAGGGCAACAGTTGAAGAACCTAAGGATGCTCTCAGAATTTGTGTGAATATGAATGCCAGCAGCAGCACAGGTATGCTCCAGCTCTGCATCGTCGTAATCAGATAGTCACCAATTCCGCTGTGATTAATGACAGCACCGAACGCGCCGCCGGCACCGGTAATCAGAATGATCATACCGCCCGTTGCGATGGCTTCGGTGTACAATTTGCCTGAATCTTCTGCAATATAAGGGCGAAGCAGGACAATAGCAGCTAATACACTGATCAGCAAGGCAACGTTCTTGTCTCCCAGAAATCCGAACAATGTTTCAATGAATGTCCCAGGAAACAGCATCTGTGAAATTGTGTTGGCAAGGATCAGGATGATCGGAAGGGAGAGCATGCCGAAGGACATCGCAGTGCTGATTTCCTTACGCGGCAGTTGTTTAACTTCTTCCTCAACGGATTCAACTTCATCTTCCGTCTTGATTCGCTTTCCTATGAACAATCCATAGATGTATCCCCCAACAAGAGTAGCCGGAATCGCTACGATAATGCCGTACAGAATAAATAGTCCTAAATCCGAGCCTGTATTCTCAGCAACAACCATCGGACCTGGCGTTGGCGCAATCATATTATGCGCGGTAATTAGTCCGACTCCGAGAGCGGTTACAAAGGTAACGATTGAGATACCTGTTCGTGAAGCAAGACTCTTAAGCAGTCCGCTCAAAATGACAAATGCAGCGTCAAAATAGACGGGAATCGACACCACGGTACCGGACAGTGCCAGTCCTGCCGGCGATTTTTTGATGCCGAATATTTTCAGCATGGAGCTGGCAATTTTCTCAACGGCACCGGATGCCCCCAGAAATTGACCGAAAATCACACCAAGACCGATTAATATACCGACCCCGGTCAGTGTGCTTCCGAAGCCGGAGGTAACAACGCCGGGAATCTCCTTCATAGGGATGCCAATGGCAATCGCTGTGGCAAATGCAGTGAAGGCGAGAGCCAGGAACGGCTCAACCTTCCACTTGATAATTAGAAGAAACAGAAATACTAATGCAATCAGAAAAACGACGATCAGCATTGGTCCTGTCAACATGTTGTTTCCACCTTTACTAGAAGATTAGGATTATTGCTGCGCTTTGCGGACTTCTATACCAGCCAGCTTCTCATAATATTGCACAATGCCCCCATGATCATCAGCTTGTTTTCCTTCATTTTTCAGGGACTCGAATATATGCTTCACGTGTTCAGTAAGAGGGAGTGACATCTCATATGCATCTGCTGTCTCCATGACATTGGTCAGATCCTTCAAATTAATGTCGACACGTCCTCCGGCTTTGAAGTTGCGTTCGATAATCATGGGAAGCTTGGCATCCAATACAGCGCTTCCAGCCAGTCCGCCGCGAATGGCGTGATACATTTTCTCGATGTCAATCCCGGCCTTGGCTGCCAGTACTAGAGCCTCTGACATCGCGGCGATGTTTACGTTTACCATAATTTGATTCGCCAGCTTGGCTGTTGCTCCACTGCCGCTCGGACCAACCCAGGTAATATCCTTACCCATGCAACCCAGAATGGGCTTAACTTGATTAAATGCGTTTTCATTTCCACCCGCCATAACAGACAGGGTTCCGTCGATCGCTTTAGGTTCTCCACCGCTGACAGGTGCATCCAGCATTTCGATCCCTTGCTTCTTCAAAGCCTCGGCAATTTCAGTTGCCGCAACCGGTGAAATGGAGCTCATATCAACGACGATCGAGCCTTCCTTCGCTCCATGGATGATGCCTTCTTCACCCAAAATAACACTTTTAACAATCGCATTGTTAGGAAGCATGGTGATGATGATATCGCTTTCAATTGCAACCTGCTTAGGAGTGTCGCCCGTGTCTGCCCCAAGTGCCTTCAACTCTTCCACAGCCGAACGGTTTAAGTCATTGACGATTATGCTGTATCCCTTCTTTAAGAGATTCGCTGCCATCGGCTTACCCATAATTCCTAGTCCTATGAAGCCAATTCTCATGATGAAATCCTCCTTGTATGATCATTTGACCATCATTGTGTAATTTTGTTTTGGTCTTAAGATTTCGTTATTTCAAATGTATTGTACACAAAAAGTTCAAATTTGTACACATTAAATAAAAAATTGTATACAAAAATAATTAAAATGAATACAAAACATCATTGACCTTCTGCTTTATTTTGGTGATTTTGCTTTTATTAGAACGGATTTTCCCCTATAATGAAGGTCAGATTCCCATTTATAGAGGGTTTTAAGAGGATGAAAAGGATGAGAACAACATATGGCAAAGCAAGGTTTACAAGCGGCGTACCTCCATTGCTATGAGCAAATTAGAGACAAAATCTTAAACGGGGATCTGCCTGCTGGTACAAAGCTCGTGGAGGAGAGACTGGCAGAAGAGATGGGAGTCAGCCGTACGCCGGTCAGAGAATCCATTCGGAAGCTGGAGCAAGAGGGACTGATTAAACGCAAGCGAGTCGTTAGTCCGACGGATGAGGACCTGCGGCATATTTTTGAAGTGCGGATCCTGCTTGAGGGATATTCAGCTCGATGTGCAGCGATATATATGGACGAGGCTTCCCAGAATCAACTTCAGCATTGTATTGATATGGCACAGCACGGTAAGGTGGAGGAGACGATGGAAGCGAACAAGCTGTTCCATGATATCATTGTCAAGGCAAGCCGCAACCCTGAGCTGGTTAACATTATTGAACGCATGCAGTCCATCATTTACTTATTCCGCAAAGCAGTCGTCCACTACAAGCGTCCTTTTTTGATCGAGGAGCACCAGCAAATTCTGGATGCCATTAAGGCACATAATGGGGAAGAGGCCGAGCGGCTGATGAAGATTCATCTTGAGTCTGATCTTAATTTCTATCTGCATTTAAGCAAAGATTGAAGAAGCTGCTATCCACATATTAACATCACGATGCTCAGAACATGAGCACATAAAGCTATTATTAAAAGACAGACGAAGGGTGATGGATGTGAGGGTACATGAATTCATCGTGCAGTCTGATTATGACCAGCAGGAACTCATTCAAATTTCGAATCTGGCATCAAGCTTTGTCATCCTGCAGCCCATTCACGCGGGGACGAGGATTCGCTTGTCTACGAGAGGGAAGGATGAGCTCGAGGCGCTGGAAACGTTGATTGATTGCTTTAGCAGAGTACAAGGATTGGAAGCGGAGCATTAGCTTCATATCGGTTTTTATATCATACAAAGAAAATGACCTGGAAACACGATTTCCAGGTCTTTTTGCTGTGCTCGCTGCCCTAATTAAGCACTTGTCTATGGTTCGGAAAAAGACCGCCACAATCATGTTCATTCCTTACGCTTGAGTCATTTTTGTTGAAAGCGGGTATGAAAGTTACAGGTAACTTGCTTGGAAGAGCGCAATTTCAAGCAAAATCAAAATATATAATCTAGAAAATAGAGAGACTTTTACTGGAAAGGGGATCCACATTGAGTAAACTTATTTTTGTATCAAATCGTCTGCCTGTTACTGTCAAGAAGAACGAGTCCGAACTCACCTATAGTAAGAGTATTGGTGGTCTGGCAACGGGACTAAAGAGCTACCATGAGCAAGGAAACAGCGTTTGGGCCGGATGGCCGGGAATCTCCAGCAATGAGCTGTCTGATGTGGATCAAGCATCCATTAACACCGAACTGTCAGAGCAATACAACTGTGTTCCTATTTTTCTATCTGAGGAAGAGATCGATCAATATTATCATGGCTTCTGTAACGAAACGATCTGGCCTTTGTTTCATTACTTCACGAGCAATACGGAATACAGCATAGATACTTGGGATGCCTATAAGCGAGTTAATCAGAAGTTTTTTGACGTACTGGATGAAGTCATTGAGCCTGATGATACGATATGGGTGCATGATTATCAGCTGATGCTGCTGCCGCAAATGATTCGAGAGAAATACCCGAATGCCAAAATCGGCTTTTTCCTCCACATACCTTTCCCTTCTTTCGAAATATTCAGACTATTGATCTGGCGCAAAGAGATACTTCAGGGATTGCTTGGGGCTAATTTGATCGGCTTCCATACTTACGATTATGTCCGGCACTTCCTCAGTACCGTACGCAGAATACTCGGGGTGGAACACAGCTTGAACAAGCTCAGCTACGAGACACATACCGTGCAGGTTGAAGCTTTCCCAATGGGTATTGATTATGAATATTTCTCCAATACGGACACAGTGGAATTGTCGAGCGAGCTGCAGGATTTTGTAGAAAGCACACGCACCATCCAGAACATCTTGTCTATTGACCGGCTGGATTATACCAAGGGCATTCCTGACCGAATCAAAGCCTTTAAGCGGTTCTTGACGAAATATCCGGAATATCACGAGAAGGTTCGTCTGAATCTGATTGTTGCACCGTCACGAGTGGAAGTGGAAACCTATGACACGTTAAAAAAACATATCGAAGTGCTCGTCAGTGAAGTCAACGGTCAGTTCGGTACGGTCAACTGGATGCCGATATGGTTCTTCTTCCGCACGTTCAGCCAGGACGATCTGATCGCCTTCTATCGCCATAGTGATGTGCTTCTGGTCACTCCGCTTCGAGACGGTATGAACCTGGTAGCGAAGGAATATATTGCTTCCCGAAATGATTACAAGGGCATGCTGGTGATGAGTGAAACAGCGGGCGCGGCGAGTGAGCTGGGCGAAGCGGTTATCGTCAATGCGAATGATCACGGTGCCATTGCAGAAGGACTTAAGACCGCGCTTGATATGCCGGATCATGAGAAGATTGAGCGTAATAAAATGATGCATCATCGTCTATCCAGATACAATATTAACTTCTGGGCAGATGAATTTATTACAGCTCTGGGGAATAGCGAAACAGGGGTCCTGCAAACGAAGCCTTTGGTCGATGTCTCTGATTCTTCGGTGATAAAAACTGCCTATACGGATGCAGAGCGGCGCCTGATCCTTCTGGATTATGATGGAACGCTTGTCGGCTTCAAGCCGACGCCGGATCAAGCCAAGCCGGATGAGGAGCTAAGGCAGCTGCTGGCTGGTTTATCACAGGATCCGAAGAATACCGTCGTTATTATTACCGGCAGAGATCGCGGCGTTATCGAAAAATGGCTTGGAGATCTGAATCTCCATTTGATCGCCTCCCATGGATTGTGGTTTAAGCAAGCTGGAGGGGAATGGATCAAGACCATTAATGTCGATAATGATTGGAAGGATAAAATTCGCCACATTCTCGAAATGTATACAGATCGGATGCCAGGCTCGTTAATTGAGGAGAAGGAATATTCCCTGGCTTGGCACTATAGGCAGTGTGAGCCTGATGTCATCGCACTCAAGCGGGATGAGCTTAGAGAAGCATTGATATCCATTACGCAGTCCATGAGCCTTGGTGTACTTGAAGGAAATAAAGTGCTCGAGGTGAAGGACAGCCGAATCAATAAGGGACATGGGGTTCATTTGCTGACACGGGCAGAGGCCTTTGATTTTATTATTGGTGCGGGTGATGATTATACAGATGAAGATATGTTTAATGCACTTCCCGAAGAAGCATTCTCTATTAAGATTGGCTCCGGGAACACAAATGCCAAATATCAGCTGAAGACCAACAAGGAATTCAGAACACTGCTTAAAAAGCTTGAGGAACTAAGTGACACAGCTAAGCCCGCATCCACAACAGCAGCAATGAGGAGGAGAACAACATGAAAATTCGTAAAGCGATTATACCGGCAGCAGGTATGGGAACTCGCTTCCTGCCGGCAACAAAAGCAATGCCCAAGGAAATGCTCCCGATTGTCGATAAACCGACGATTCAATATATTGTAGAGGAAGCTGTTGCTTCCGGTATTGAGGATATTATCATTGTAACAGGAAAGAGCAAACGGGCCATTGAAGATCATTTCGACAATTCGTTTGAGCTAGAGTATAATCTGGCTGAGCAGCATAAATGGAAACTGCTGGATGAAGTGCGCAAATCGTCTGAAATGGCAGACATTCACTACATCCGCCAAGGTGAACCACTTGGACTCGGTCATGCGATATGGTGTGCCCGTAAATTTGTCGGCAATGAACCCTTTGCCGTAATGCTTGGGGACGACATTGTAGAGTCCAAGGTGCCATGTCTCAAGCAGATGATGGACATATACGAGAAGCATGAATCTTCCATTGTCGGCGTACAGCCGGTGCCTTGGGAGCAGGTCTCGCGATATGGTCTCGTCGATGGTGAAGAACTGTCAGAGCGAGTATACAAGGCGAATCGTTTTGTAGAGAAACCGAAGCGTGAGGATGCACCGTCCAATCTGGCCATTCTCGGCCGTTATATTTTGACGCCTCGTATTTTCGATATTCTGGGTGAAACTCCAGCCGGGGTTGGCGGGGAGATCCAGCTGACCGATGCGCTCGCTAAATTAGGACTTGAAGAGGATCTGATCGCGTATCACTTCGATGGTACTCGTCACGATGTAGGCGAGAAGCTGGGCTTCATTCAAACGACCATTCATTATGCCATGCAGAATGAAGAATTGAAGGATGACCTCGCGGTTTATTTGAAGAAGGTGCTTGAGCAGCGTGAATTGGTTTAAGGGATTGCCCTGCGCTAATCAAGAGTAACGATGCATACGCCTCATTGCTGCAGTACTGTTTCATTGCCCTTTAACGGCAGGAAGCAGAGACTGAGCAATGAGGCGTTACTTTTTCCTGTCCAATTAGAGTATACTTGCAGCTAAAGGCATTATGAGAATGATTCACTTAATGCTAATTTAAACTTCTGTTAACAAAAGGGAGATGCTTGAGATTGAACGGAACATTACAATCCGGGGATAGGCCCCTCCCTAAAGGGATGCTTGATCAGGGGTTCATTGTCCGTAACCGTGCAGTGCTGCATGTCGGGCTGGAAGGACGACAAGTAGAGCGTCTGACAGGGGATGATACAGTCAGTTATATTTTAAAATACCTTCCAGACGAGACGGTTCTTACAGGTGAAAGCTGGGCCTATGCCAAAGTACTGACACAGCTTCCTGTCATCTATCCTCGACTAATTGCTCAATCGGATCAGGAGGGAGAGGAGAGACCTTGGCTTCTTTTTGAAGATGTAGGCACCATTAGTCACGAAGCAGAGGAAGAGGTACTGATCCAAATTGCCGAATGGATGGCGATATGGCATGCAGTTCCGCTAGATTCGTATCCGGAGCTGCTACATGCGGGTCAGAAGCCGCGGCTTAAGCAAGTAGTATCGGATCTCTTGGCCCAGCAGACCAGGATTGGCAATGTGTTTGCTTCACTAGGCTTCAATGGGAATGAGGTACATACATTTTATCAATTGCTGGAGACATTTCAGCTCCTCCAAACAGAGGTCTACTCGCACGGCGATCTGCATCCCGGCAACTATGGAAGGACGTCTTCCGGAAGGGTCATTGTGCTGGATTGGGAGCATAATCATCGTAATACACCTATGTGGGACTTATACCATCTGCTGGACATATCACATCCGCTGTTTCCAAGAACTCATAACAACCAGATACGCAGCAAGGTGCTGGATACTTATCTTCTGTACTCCAAGCAGCTCGGTAACGACTACGAGGAAGAGTTGTTCAAAAGGGAGTATCAACTGTTCTCAGTCGCCTTCTCCCTATGGATGTTACTTTTGATTGACCGGGACATACAGGATCCAACGTCCATCTGGCCCCAAGACAAGCTAGTCACACAGCGGGAGGAGACATTGCTGTCGATCAGGGAGCTGCTGTACATATTATTGGTGGATCATGCCTAGTTTAAAGGATAGTGACAGTATGACCTATGCTTTAAAAAAATCTTGCTCAATCTCCCGGATGATCTCATAAGCGCTGTCTGATTGATTCGAGCACACGACAACATGCAGCGACGCATCAGGATAGAACAACGCACGGAAGTTAATTCCGGGATCATAGCCCATAAGTATGTATTTCTCAATCTGATCGGAAGCTGAATGCTTCGTCATCCATACCCCGTATCCATAACTTGTATGATCATCCACCTTGGCATGCGGTGTCAGCAGCAGCTCTGTCATTTCTGCACGAATGAGCTGCCCGCTGCACATGGTTTCCCACAGCTTCATCATGTCACCCACTGTTACATAGGCACCTCCATCAGACCCTCCTCTTGCCGGAAGCGAATAGATGTTAGTACGATAGCCATTTTCCGTCTGGATGTAGCCAAGCGCTGTCCGTTCAGGCAAATTATCCATTTCAAAATAACCCGAATCCATTATTCCTGCCTTGGCAAAAATATGTGCTTCCACGTATTCCTGAAAACCCATTTGGCTTATCTGCTCGACAATGAGTCCAAGCAAAATATACCCAGCATTGTTGTAATGAAATGAGCTCCCGGCTGAATGCTTCATAGGCTCATTCTGGAACAAGGGGAGGAAATCCTCCAGATGACGAATATGATACATGGGCCGATTAATCCATAACTCTTCATAATCGTCCATCGTGTCCTCATCAAAATAGTCGGGGATACCTGAAGTATGCGTCAGCAACTGATGAACGGTTATATGCGGATCAAAGTGAGGAAAGGAATAGGCGCCTAAACACTCATTAATCGTTGTGTTGAAGGTAAGCTTTTTCTGCTCAACCAGCTGGCAGATGGCAATCGCAGTGAACAACTTACAACCCGAAGCCATACCGAAGCGAGTATTCTCTTGGTTTAGAATCTGCTCTGAACGATTTGCGTAGCCATGACTGAGCTTAAGCACATCGGAATTGTTAGATTTTACGTAAATGCTTCCTGAAAAATGAAGTTGTTCCATTTGTCTCTGAATTCGCTCCTGCAGCGTGTTCATATCATTCATATCATTGATCTCCAATCTAAGTAAGTGTACTCATCCATGTTAGCATGGTAATCGCCGCCAAAGTGGTGATAAATCAATATAATGGTTTTTTACAAGACTTAATGCTAGGACAGCTAATTCGTACAGTGGCTGTTTGATTTTGCTCTACAACATCATCGGTTTAGAATATTGTCTGCGGTATCTTAGCGGCGACAATCCATTCTTCTTCTTAAAGCATCGAGTAAAGTAACTCACCTGGGAGAATCCCGTTTCCTCTGTAATACGCTGAATCGACCAATCTGTCTGAAGCAGTAATATCCTTCCTTGCTCCAATCGATACAACATCAAATACTCCAGGGGAGTACAATGAAAAGCAGACTTCATACACCGGGCCAAGTAATTCTCATGTACATGAAAATAATCTGAAAGATCCGCGTTGGTGATGGGGTGCTTGTAATTTTGCTTCAAATAAATTTCGATCTGCTCTGCCAGCTGAATAGGACTGTTCTTGTAATACTGATCATATTCGAGACTTTGGAATATCTTGACGAAGGTCTGCTGGGACTCCCACAGTGCGAGCTTCCTCGGCTTAAGTGTGGAGGATAATAATAAATCCAGTGAAGCAAACAGCTCATGAGGATTCATCGCAGTCTGATATTTGGGCAGATGAATTGTCGTATGTTCTGAATGAAAATGTAAGGTTGGAACGGGCGACTTGGGCGTAATGCGATCAGGCTCCTCTTGACTGCACCAAGTGCTGTTTGTTTGGAAATGGAACCAATAAAATGTGGTGTCCTCTTCACAGGCCTCAATTGGAAAATGATGTTTATCCGGTTCCAGAATTAGAATGGAGTTCGCTCTTAACTTCCACCCCTGATCTTCCTCACCAATATGAAGCATGCCTTCCTTTACAATAATGACGTCAAAATACCCTAACTTAAATCGGTTTGGATGCAAATCCCCCTTCGAATATTTCGTAATATTACCCTCAATAAAGTAGGGCATTGGAGGTACTAAAAAAGACAGATAGGTTGAATCGCTCATGATGTCTCCTCCTTTTAACTGGGTCCGAATATAAGCGTGAAGTGTGAAATCGTACAACTTTTAGTTGGATATCCTGATTTTTTTGAGTGAAAGTGATTGTTACAATGAAGCTGTACTCAAATAAATCGGGTTAGCGCTAACGGTTTTATTATTACTCTACTCCTATTACAGCAAGAATGAAAGCGTTACTACGTACCAAGGAGGAACTTTGCTAAATGAATATTGCTAGAAGTATCAAGCGTGTCGCTGTTCAGGATACATTTTGGAAAAAGTACAAAAAAATTGTGGCTGAAGAAGTCATACCTTATCAATGGAGAGCTCTGAATGATGAGCTGCCGGATACAGAACCAAGCCATGCAATTGAGAATTTCAAAATTGCTGCCGGTGAATCGACCGGTGAATATTACGGTACCGTATTTCAGGACAGTGATGTCGCAAAGTGGCTGGAAACGGTAGCTTACAGCCTGCGGGACTTCCCTAATCATGAGCTTGAGCAAAAAGCGGATGAAGTCATCTCCCTGCTGGGAAGAGCTCAAGCTGAGGATGGATATTTGAATACGTATTATTTGTTGAAAGAACCTAATAATCGTTGGACCAATCTTAGAGACAATCATGAGCTGTACTGCGCTGGACATTTCATCGAGGCAGCGGTTGCTTATTATGAAACAACGGGCAAATCAGAAATGCTTCAGATTATGGAGAAATATGTGGCCTTGATTGATGAAGTGTTCGGGGAAGAGGAAGGCAAGCTACACGGTTACGATGGTCATGAGGAAATTGAGCTGGCATTAGTGAAGCTGTATGAAGTAACGGATAACAAGAAGTATTTAAGATTGGCTCAATACTTTATAGATCAGCGGGGCCAGCGTCCGGTTTATTTTGAGGAAGAGAAAGAAAAGCGGAGAACGATAGATACGGCTCCAACCTGGAATGATGAGGAGAATGTTAACTTTGGCCTCGGCTTCGAGTACCAGCAGGCACATCAGCCCGTGAGAGAACAACAGGAAGCTGTGGGACATGCAGTAAGAGCGATGTATCTGTATATTGCAATGGCTGATCTGGCTGCCAAAACGGGAGATGTGAACCTTCTTGAAACCTGTGAAACACTCTGGGATGATGTGATAGCTCACAAGATGTATATTACGGCAGGGATCGGTTCCTCCGTCAATGGAGAAGCATTTACCTGCAACCACGATTTGCCGAATGACAGCATGTATTGTGAGACATGTGCATCCGTAGGACTCGCATTCTGGGCAAACCGGATGCTGCGATTAGACCCGAATCGGAAATATGCAGATGTACTGGAACGTGCTCTATATAACGGCACCTTGAGCGGCATGGATTTAGATGGTAAACGATTCTTCTATGTTAATCCGCTTGAGGTTAATCCCTTCCAGAGCGAGCGAAAGGATCAGGAGCATGTCAAAACCGAACGGCAAAAATGGTTCTTCTGTGCCTGCTGCCCTCCGAATTTGGCGAGAATGATCGCTTCTGTTGAAGACCTGATCTATACCCAGACCGAGAACACAATTTACACCCATTTATATATCGCAAGTCAAGTGCAAACAACGCTGAACGGTCAAGATATCAGCATTACTCAAACGCATGAATATCCTTGGGATTCTCGTATTAACTTGACGATTCATACGGATGGTCCTGCCGAATTTACGGTTGCACTTCGAATACCAGATTGGTGCAAACAAGCCGAGCTGTCTGTTAATGGGGAGTTCATCTCTTTGGAAGATTTGGATAAAGGTTATGCAAAGCATAGCCGGGTATGGAACGATGGGGATATCATTTCGCTTGTACTGTCCATGCCAATTGAGCGGGTGAGAAGTCATCCGCAGGTGTCAATGAATCAGGGGCAGATTGCTCTGCAGCGCGGACCTGTCGTTTACTGTATTGAAGAGTGTGATAATGGGTCAGGCCTTGCGGCTCTAAGATTGCCCCGGGATGCTTCAATAGAAGATCAATTTGTTCCCGATCTGCTAGGAGGAATTGTTCGAATTCAGACAGAGGGTTATCGATTAAATGCTCCAAGATCACTCTATTATACGGAGGAACCAGAGCTCATTCCTCATACGATTACTGCCATACCTTATTATGCATGGTGCAATCGTGAGAAGGGTGAAATGCGTGTCTGGATTTACGAAGATTAGGAATTAGTCCGATCTAAGGCGAGGATCTTGTGATCCTCGCGTACGTTATCGATCGCCAGTAATTAATTTTGAGGTGAGGTCATCATGAGTAAACAAAATGAAGCACATGGTTCAGTACCTTTGCATCGCAAGTTAAGTTACTCCTTGACAGATACCGCGGGTAATCTGCTGTACTGTGTTATCTCCAGCTATTTATTGTACTTTTATACAGATGTATTTGGGCTCTCCATCGGCGTTGCCGGTACCCTATTGCTTGTAACCCGTATCCTCGACGCCATTGATGCTCCGATGTGGGGGATTCTAATTGATAGAACCAAATCGAAGTATGGACAGAGCCGGCCTTATTTCTTGTGGCTGTGTATACCCTTCGCTGTGTTTATGGTGTTAACCTTCACTACACCGGATTTGAGCGAGACTGGGAAAATTATATATGCCTGCGTAACCTATATTATTGCCGGTGTCCTGTACACGGGAATCAGTACGCCGATCACTTCTATATTACCTAACTTGTCAACAAACTCTGATGAGCGGGTTGTACTCAACTCGTTCCGGATGGTAGGTGGAAATGTTGGATTCTTCATAGCGACCACATTTACATTGCCGCTCGTTGCTTTTTTTGGACAGGGTAATGATCAGAGAGGTTTCTCATTGACGGTAGCCTTGTTCGGTGTGCTGGCAGTTATTATGTTCCTCGTTGCTTTTGCTGATTTGCGAGAGGTATCTGCTGTGAAGACGAAGCCGATACCCATTCGTAAAAGCTTCGGTGCGATCAAGAGAAACTGGCCGTGGATGCTCGTTGTCGCTGCCAATCTATGCTACTGGATTGGGCTGAATGTAAGGTCATCCACCGTAATCTATTACTTTGAATATAATCTGGGCAGTAAGGAGCTTGTTCCGCTTATTAATGGTTTAACTTCATTGCAGTTAATATCCATGGTACTGATCCCATTCTGTGTGAAGAAGCTCAGCAAGAATACGGTTATGATTGTTGGCCTTGTGCTGGCGGCTCTTGGACAGGTTATGATTCTGATGGGAACTACGAATCTTACGGTTATTATTATCGGCTGGATTATCGGTGCGCTGGGTTCCGGGTTTGCCTGCTCACTCCCGTTTGCTATGCTGTCAGATACCGTAGATTACGGAGAGTGGAAGAACGGAATTCGTGCAAGCGGATTCTTAACATCAATTGGAAGCGCCTTCTGTATCAAGGCAGGCAGCGGTATCGGTGGATCGGTACCCGCGTGGATAATGGGCAGCATGGGTTATGTTGCTGGGCAATCCCAGACCGCATCAGCTCTATCCGGTATCCAGTTCAGCTTCATATGGCTGCCGTTCATTGTGTTCCTGATCGGGACAATTCCGATGTTCTTCTATAAGAAATTTGAACGAAATGAACATCAAATTCAAGGGGAACTCGCTGCAAGAAGATAGTATTATCATGTGATTACTGTAGTTAGGAGTACAGTATCTTGAGTAATTATAGACAAGCAAGGCAAGCTCAAACATACCTGAGCTTGCCTTGCTTGTCTAATGCTGTTCACTTTATCAAAAACATCACCTTTAAACATCACGCCCTGGGCTAAATACTCCGTTATGCTCTTAAGTACTGGAGAATCATGCTCACAAATTGTGCTGGCAATCGTTGATTTGAATCTCCTTCTTTGATTGCAGTAATACTTAATTTTTGGAGGAGACCCATCATGGATGTGAATATAAAGATGGCAGTGCTTGAAGGATCGATATCCTCTTATAACGAACCGTCACGGACTCATAGGTACATTAGATTGACCTGAATAAGCATCAGAACTAAAGCAATAAAAGTCATTATTAAAGATAACCGGATAAGCCGAATTTCCCCAAGTCATTGAATGAATCGATGGAGCAGCTGTAATTGGCTGCCTGCTAATAATCGCTTCTCTTCCGTTAAAGTCTCGGGCATAAGATCATTTTACTGACATGCACGTTAGGCGAGTGGTCAGCATAGTTTAGCCCATAAGTATAGTATGGGAGGACAAAAATGACATCTTCTTTAGTTCCATATCATTACAACTTTTATCGTTCGGATAAGCCAATACCGTATGAAGAGGTTGCCGACTTAGGTGATGCTATTGATTTAAAGGACCTGCCAACAGATGAGCAACAAAAGCTTCTGAATTCAATGCCACAATTCTTCATTACAACTCCAGACCCCGAGGAAGTCGGGTATACTTTTGTGGATTTGGAGAGTCATCTGAGCTTGCCAAACGAGCAGAATCTTGTCAACAAAGAATTTCATGCTCAGAGATTGCTAGGTGTTACGGTTCCTGAGTTCAAAGTCGTTCCTTGCAAAAAAACCTTTAAAACACCATTAGGTAAAGTTAATTTTACCTATCCTTGTTTAAAAAGACGTGAATCTGAATTTTGTATCTACGCTTACATCTACTATCCAAAGGGTTTGGATCAATTTATTGTGAATGAAATGATGGCTTGTCTTGAATTTGCATCCATGACGGCGGCTGAAACAGCGAGCTATACGTTTAACTCAACCTCTGGTTCTCCTATTGAACGTGTCATCAAAGCCGTTCCTAAGACTTTGGAAATTTTTAAATCTACATTTAGTAACTGTGTCTCTAATGCAGAAACATGGGATTATTTGAAACATGATGTTGAGTATGGAGTGGATTACGCTAGCATAAAACTGACGGATTGGTATTAATCCAATTCATATAACAAGAAGCACACAACAGGGCAGCCGTCGAGCTGCCCTGTTGTGTGCTGTGGTCCAGTTCTGTCTCTTCAGATTCGTGGAATCTTATAGTTAGAGTATGCCATGCAAACTTCCGTTTTTCGCAAATAGCTTCTCAATTCTATTCTCGACAGCCGGATCCAGAACGAGCGGAGGTGCATGATGTGGCTTCGTTCTTGCATCAATAATGACGTTGTTACAGCCCCAATGCTTATACGAGTATTCCGCATTCACTCCGTACATGTCATGAGATGGGTTGCTCCGCGTAAAGGTTGCCCATAAGAAATTATCAATGGATGCACTTAGAAAATTGCTGTCATCGCACAAAATAATGAGCGGGCATTCCGGCATGTCTCCGCGCATACGAATTGCATTTGTCAGTTCTTCAAGCTGCTGAGCTGAATCTGCATAGCTGCCAAAAGCAGGACCTGTAATTGCAACAACACCTGGCATAACAAGTCTAGGATTAATGAAGTGGCGGAGGTCCTGAAGCTGTTCTGGAGCTTCCGTACAGAGCTCCCGCTTCTTGTCTCCGCAAGCCGCAAAGATGACTTTGCTTCCTTGATTCAATCCGCTGCCTGAATAATCCAGCGTATCAATCGTCGTATTCGTCTGGAAATGAATATCCCGCTTGAGATCAATACGCTCAAGTAAGTAAGAGAAAAATTCCGGTATATGATGTGTACTTATCGGCTGCTCTTCCTCAGCGGTAATAAATAAATACTTGGCAAGGCTGAGCTGTCCCGTGCCGAGAATCCGATTGGCAATGGTAAGGAGCTCCGCAGGCTGTTTAACCTTGGTATAAGGTGTATATCGTTCTGATCCAATCGCCAGCAGCAGAGGATGTACGCCTGCTGCATCCACAGCATGAACCTCTTTGACTCCAGGTACCTCCTGCTTAACTGCACCTCCGGTTAACTGATGAATAAGTTCACCGAATGCAGTGTCTTCCTGTGGAGGGCGGCCAACGACAGTGAACGGCCAGATGGCATTCGGCTTGGCGTAGACCTTCCGAACACGCATCATCGGAAACAGATGGGTTAAGCTGTAATAGCCCAAGTGGTCTCCAAACGGCCCCTCCGGCTTTGTTTCTCCTGGGTGAATCTCTCCCGTAATGACAAAATCAGCATCCTGACTGATGCAGTATCCGTCCGCATCATATCCGTAGCGAAATCTTCTTCCCGATAATAGACCTGCAAATAAGAGCTCGCTGAGTCCTTCAGGAAGCGGCATAACTGCAGAGAGCGTATGTGCGGGGGGGCCGCCTATGAAGATGCTTACTTTGAGCGGTTCCCCTTTACGATTAGCCTTGTGCTGGTGAATTCCGATTCCGCGGTGAATTTGATAATGCACGCCAATATCTTCGTTTGTCTTGTAATCATTCCCTGTAAGCTGCACACGATACATTCCCAGGTTGGCTTTCATAATACCCGCTTTGTCAGGATCTTCTGTGTACACTTGGGGCAGTGTCACGAAAGCTCCTCCATCCATGGGCCAGTGCTTGATTAAGGGAAGATCGGATATTTTAATCTCCTTGAACCCGGATATCCCCTGCTTAAGAGGCAGTGCTTTCATTGCCGAAGTCGCCGCACTGACGTGGCGAATCGGATTTTTAAGTGCTTTCATGGGATCGTTGCGGAGCGCAATCACATTTTGAGTTGAATCCCAGGTCTGCCGGAACATAAATTTGCTGCGTTCAATGGTTCCAAATAGGTTTGATACCGCACGATATGACGAGCCTTTTACATTTTCAAATAAGAGAGCGGGGCCTCCTGCTTCAAATACTCTCAGGTGGATGGCGGACATTTCAAGCTCGGGATCGACTTCTTCCCGTATCCGAACCAGATGTCCGTGGCGCTCTAGGTCAATTAAACATGATTCCAGTGTTGTGTACATTAAAATAAAGTCACTCCTAGCTGAGCCTATTCTACATGTTCTGACGATATGAAGCTGAGCTAAATACAATGGCTCTTCCTTTAATAGTACTTTCCAGCCATTAAATACTCAACTTCATATTGCTTAATTCGCTGATTTGTCAAAATAAGACGATTCCGGCACATGCAGAGAGCAGAATGACCACGAGTGGGTGCAGCTTATATTTGATAATCGCCAGAAAAGCAGCTGCAGCCGTGAGTAAGGTGGCAAATGTACTCCATTGAAAAATTGTTTCACCATTTCCACTGAAGCCGAAATGAAGGGCAGCATAGACAATCAGTCCGGTAATGATCGGACGAAGTCCGTAGAACGAGGATTGTACCAGAGGATTCTTGTTGATCTTGAAAAAGAAGGCGGCAATCAGTATGACCATTAGCAGGGAGGGAAGGATGATGCCTGTTGTTGCTGTAACTGCCCCCGGAATGCCAGCGGTATGATAGCCTATCAATGTAGCGCTGTTGGTAGCAACCGGGCCAGGGGACATTCCGGCGAGAGAGACGATTCGTTGAAACTCTTCAGCGGAGAGCCAGCTATATTTTTCAACCTCGAACTGAACCATCGGGATAACAGCGTAGCCACCACCGAAGGATAGAAGGCCGATCTTAAGAAAAGTAATGAATAATTCCCAGTACAGCATAGTAAGTCTCCTAAATGTAATATTCGATTGTTGCTGCATGTTCCGAAGCCGATTTTTTCTCCGTTTGTACGCTCATTCCGAGTTTTTTCTTAACAGAGATAATGATCATCCCTAGTACAAGTCCCATGAGAATCATGAGGGTTGGATTGATGCCCGTTACAAGTAATACGATTAGAGAAGCTGCGGCAATAATGGTCGTGGTACGATCAAACAAGGCATTTTTGCCCATCTTATAGGCTGCAACGGCTATTAGACCGATAATGGCCCCGTGGATACCCTTCATCGCGGCCTGAACCTTCGGTTCATGCTGAAAGACAGAATAGATGCTGCTTAGAATAAAAACGATGAGAAAGGTGGGAAGCGTAATCCCAACGGTGGCGGCAACAGCACCTGGCACTTTACCTATCCGATACCCGATAAAAGCAGAGGCGTTAACGCCAACACCACCTGGAGCAGACCCGGCCAAGGACATTAAGTCATTCATTTCCTGCCTGCTGATCCAGCCCCGCTTCTCCACCATCTCCCGTTCCAGCACGGGAATCATAGCATATCCTCCGCCAAAGGTTGACGGTCCTATCTTAAAGAAGAGCCAGAATAATTGTAAATAACGTGAAATGCTGTTCTTCATGCCTGATGTCATGCGGTGTCTTCACCTCTTGTTGACTGAATATATCGTTATTATAGCATCTTTTTATCAAAATGAAATTAACTACTGGTAAATTAGCGATTATGCGTGAAATTTCCACCTCATGAATCGAATATATTTGTAAAATTTAGTAATCTTTATTCTAAAATGGGATAAACTTCGTCTGTACTCATGTACTATTGGCTAACCCTCTCATTATTGAAGATATCGAAAATTATCCTGGCGTAATCGCGGAGTCCACGTTCACGGATTGGTGCTATAATAGATGGGCAATGCGAACATAAGAAATAGCGTTCACAGTCTATTCATCAAAGGAGAATCGTTGATTTATGCGTTTTTTTTCATTCCTGAGCTCATTCTTATCCGCGTGGCGGGATTATCCTGCAGAAATAAATACGGTGCTTGGGGATCGTTATGTCAATTTGCAGCTGCTTGGTGAAGGAAGCTATGGCATGACTTACAAATGCTTGGATCAGAAGAGTGGAGCGGTCGTTGCTCTTAAGCAGTCGAGGCCCAGTAAAGGGGAATATGCAGAACATTTGCTTAGAAGAGAAAAGAATATACTTCAGGCGCTCGGTCATCCGCAAATTCCTGAATTGCTGGATTTTTTTGTTGAAGACAAGCATACCTATCTTGTCATGACTTATTTGGAGGGAGATACACTCGAGGATCTGATCTTTGAGCAGGGCTGCATATATGATGAAGCCTCTTGTATTGAGATGACACTGAAGCTGCTGGATGTAGTCCAGTATATTCATAAGAAGGGATATGTTCATCTGGATTTGCGAATTCCGAATGTGCTTTTTCAAGAGGAGAGGCTCTCTGTAATTGATTTTGGTCTGGCAAGACAGATCGGTGAAGAACCTCCGCTAGGGTACCAGAGGAATCGAAAGGGCCTGATAACATCCAAAAAGATGAGGAAGACAAGGAGGCCAGAGACGGCTAAGCCTCCGAAGTCTGCCCGCAGTGCCAATGGAGCGCAGTTCAAGCTGGCAGAGGAGCAATCCGATCTTGCAGATATTGGACATTTTATGCTGTTCATGCTGTATTCGACCTATGAATCTGAGGATGGCGCCGATACCGAGCGGAGCTGGCAGGAGGAGCTGTCCATTTCGTCTGAGTTACAGGAGGTCATTGAGCGGCTGCTTGAGCTGAAGGAGCCTTATTCAAGTACAGATGAGTTCTATCATGATTTGCATGTTTTGAAACAAAATCATTCCTCTAAGTAGAGGAAGTCTTCTTCTATAGAAAGGAAATTACATCATGGCCTTATTTTTAAACATTTTGCTAAACAACGTTATTCCCTTATTTCTTGTTATTGCTGTGGGCTTTATTGTACGACGTACGAGAGGACTTGATGTCAAAACCTTATCCAACATTAACTTTTACATCCTGTCCCCGGCTGTAGTGTTTAATCTTTTATACACAACAGACATTACCATGTCTCTCTTTGGGCAGGTGATCGGCTTCTTCTTTATTTTCATGCTTCTGCAATATGTCGTATGTTCTGTCGTTATCAAAATTCGCAAGCTGGAGGGTGGAATGCCTGCAGCACTGCGAAACAGTGTCCTGTTCGCCAACAGCGCAAATTATGGGCTGCCGATTAACCAGCTTGCCTTCTCGGGCAACCCGCTGACGCTTGGAGTGCAGGTCATTATTCTTATGCTTCAATCATTTATACCCAATACATATGGAATTTACAGCGTCAATGCGCACCGTGCCAAGCTGAAGGATATTTGGAGAACCATCGCCGGACAGCCTGTAATCTACGCGATTCCCGCAGCGCTTCTGTTGAGGTTCCTTGAAGTACCTCTTCCGAATAGCATCCAGACGCCGCTGAATTATTTATATACTGCCTTTATCGGTATGGCATTACTTACGCTCGGTGTACAGCTCGGAGCGATGAAATGGACTTTTGCGAAAAAGGGCAGCACGAATGTAGCCATATCTGTGTTCTTAAGACTCATTGCCGGTCCGCTTCTCGCCGCACTAACCGTATGGACGATGGGGATTGAGGGGCTGGTTGCCAAGGCCTTGATCGTTTCGTCTGCGGTACCGACATCACTCAGCAGCATGATTCTTGCTGTACAGTTTGATAATGAACCGGAATTTTCTTCGCAAACGGTCTTTTTTTCGACACTCTTGAGTACGCTGACAGTAACGGGAACGATCGCAGTGCTGCAAATTTAAGCCAGACTCGAACTGGAAAATAAGACTTATGACTAATGGTCGATTGAATCTCCATCGTATACAATAAGGGAACATACATACCCATATCTCCATGAGTATTCACTTCAGGATTGTTCATCATTCGGTTTTATGAAGCTCGTGAATGTGTAGCTCTATTGTCTGATTAATGATGGAGGGAGAGGGTGAAGATGCAGAAGATTGCGGTCATTGTGGTGCATGGACTCGGGCTTCAGAAGAAGGAATATGCCGAGAAGTTCATGAAGAAGCTGGACAAAACCTTCTCAGATATAATGCAGGTGCCTTCCGCCAGGCCATATATTGAAGTAGAGCCTGTATATTGGGCGGATGTATTCGGTAAGGAGGAGGAACGGATCTATCAGGAGCTGGTGTTAAGTAAAAAGCTTCGCTACAAGTTTTTGCGTCGTTATCTGATCTATTACTTGGCGGATGCTGTCGCTTATCAGCCAGTAGATACGAACGGGCATAATTACGATGCGGTGCACCAGGCGATCAGTAATGCACTGCACAGCTTATCCCAAAGAGCAGGGAAGAAGGCGCCTTTATGTGTTGTGTCCCACAGTCTGGGCAGTGTCATTGCGAGTAACTTTTTCTACGATTTGCAGTACAAGTCGAGGCACTTTCCTGGAGTAATCGATACGACTTCTCCCTTGGAGAGAGGAGATACTTTGACGCATTTTTATTCTTTGGGTACAACACTTCCGCTATGGAGTCTGAGATACCGTGATTTTAGCAAGCCGATTGTGGTGCCTTCAAGGGAAGGACAAGAGATTTACCCTGGTCTTCAAGGGGAGTGGGTTAACTTTTTTGACAAGGATGATATTTTGGGGTATCCGCTTCGCAATATTGATCCTGCCTATGAGAAGGCAGTAAAGCAGGACATTGATACGAATGTGGGTAATCCGCTGAGCTTCTGGAACCCTTTCTGTCATAGTGGATATATGAAGAGCCGCAAGGTGGTTAGGCACATTTCTGAGAAGCTTGCAGAAACATATACGTTCATTAATCAAGGTCAGGACTCGAGGAAGCGCAGTTCTCTAACAATAGGACAAAAAAAGAAATAATACAGAAGCGATTTGCTGGACGGATTGATTGTAGATTCGTTTATAGCAAATCGCTTTTTTTTAATTCGTTCATATGGAGGAGGCTTTGTGCCCACCAGAAGACTCCTTCTTATGGGTTTGTTTTTTTTGAAACACCATATAGAACCAGGTAGAAGCCAAGACATATAAAATTCCTGTGATCGTGAAGGTGATGGCATAGCCCTGATAGCTGCCGTAGGTTGTAACGAGATAGGATTGGACAGGTCCCATGGTAGCCCAGCCGATCATAAAGGCAGTCTGCATGAGTGAGTTCGCAATACCTCGTCTTCGATCTGACACATGGTCAATTAATATCGATGAAAAGATTGGATTGGCTGCATTCATGAGCGCTTGTCTAAATAAGAAGCTGACGGAAGCAATGAGCACAGAATAAGTGAAGCCGGTCAGCAGCAGGAAAGGCAGAGACATCGTTTGGAATATGAAAACGGCTCGCACGGGTCCTACCCGATTGACAAGAGAAGGTCCAATCATCATCGAGATGATGGTCATCACTTGGCCTAAAGATATCAGGGCGCTCATCAAGCTGAGACTGATATGAAACCGGTCCGTAAAATACAAATTTAAATAAGGAACGACGAGGCCTGAACCAATGCCGATCAGCAGCTGTGTCATCACAAAGTGCTTAATAATTCGAAAGTCCGATTTGGACTGCTCTGCTGCCGTGTTGGAATGTACACTTGTGTTCATATTCGATTCAGAAACGGTGCTCGAGCGAATAGCAGATACAGGGTTATGTATGACGGGTGAGTCTTTTACTAGAAATAACGGAAGCGTCCCAAGAAATGTAGCTATGCCGCCCAGGAGCAGAACAATCTGTAAGCTGGAAATGCTATGAATCCCAATAAACCCAAGCACATCAGCAAGTACCCCGCCGCCGAAGCTGCCGATGACCTGGGCTGCCAGCACGAGGGAAGCGTGAATGCTAAACAGCCGAAGTCGATTATGCTCAGAGACATTGGCCGCTAGAAAAGGGATCGCGAGCACTTGAAAGAAGGAAGCAAATAATCCTGAAGATACAGCCAGCCATAATAGGTGGGGTTCACCTATAGCAAAGGCCCGTCCAATGAAGGTTAGTCCGCTAAAGAGTGCTCCAATAACGAGAATCGGCTTCTTGCTTATACGGTCCCCGAGCAGACCTATGGGGATGAACATGATTGCCGTGGCAATGGATTGCACGCTGATAATGGTGCCGTTCATCGTTGCATCGTAGCCCAGATCTTGTATGTACAAATTGTAGAGCACGGAGAACATGCCTCCGCCCATTTGATATAGGATGTTTGCAAGAAAAAAAAGCTGGATATTGCGGGGCCAGCTTCTGATTTCCGCTTTCCATTTTTGCCAGATACTCAAGATGTCTTCTCCTCCTGTACTCATCTATTAAGCCTCTATGCAGAGCTGTTTGTCAAGATAAGGATGATAAAACAAAAACAGCCCTGAGCATGCTCCACCCGGGAATGAAGGAGCATGCTCAGGGCTGTTGGTGATGTAACCTGAAAAGCGGAACGGTCAGCTTACGCGGCCAGGCTCGTCTCAGACTGAGACCGAAGCTGCTTGCGGTAGACCATTCTTGAGATCGTCAGACTTACTTCATAGAGTAAAAATAAAGGGATAATGACAAGAATATCGGACATGATATCCGGCGGTGTGATCGTGACGGCAACGACGACGAGAATAAAATAGGATACCTTGCGTGCCTTCGCGAGCTTGGCCGGATTTAATATTCCGAGCTTGGTCAGGAACATGACAACGACAGGCATTTCAAACAATAGTCCAAACGGGACCGTCATGTGAATCATAAACGTGAAGTATTTCTGTGCGGTATACATCGTCTCAAACGAATCAGCTGCCATTTCATTCAGAAAATGAAGCACCATCGGGAACAAAATGAAATAACCGAAGGAAATGCCGAGAATGAACATTAGAGTAAGTACGGGAATAAAGATCAGCGTAGACCGCTGAGCAGCAGTCGGTACAGCAGGCTGAACGAATTTCCATATTTGATAAGCAGCCACAGGAATCGTTAATGTAACAGCAACCACACCTGCGATCATGAAGTACACCCACATGACATCTGAAGGACCAAGAATGATCAGCTTGCGCTCCATATCCGAGACGAGAATATCATAGATGTCCTTCACAAAGATAAAGGCGATGACCATCCAGAGCAGGAAGGTGACGAGCGTCCGAATGAGCCGGCTTCGCAGCTCATCCAGATGCCCAATCATATTTAATTCGTTTGGATTGTTACTCATTGTGACTTCGTTCCGGAACTGCTAACCGAAGCAGAAGTGCCAGCTTCGGAATGTTTTTTCTTCTCATCCTCATCGTTGTCCCCGCCCATGAGTCCACGGGTGGCTCCCTTGAACTCACTGAGCGTCCGGCCAAAGGCCCGTCCAAGCTCAGGCAGCTTCGATGGGCCAAATATGATAAGTGCGATAATAAGAATCAGAATGAGTCCGCCGATTCCGATATTTCCGATGCCAGGCATAATATATCATCTCCTGTTGAATGTTAGATTACAATATGATCGAAGAAAAAGCTTATCGTCGAAACTTACAGTCCGAGCTTGAATCCGCTAATTGCCGCAACGCCACAGCGGGCCTTCTTATCTCCCTTACGGTGAGGCCATGTGCTTGTTGGGTTGTTCAGGTCTGTAGTCATTTCGCCGGGATGCTGTACAGAGATAAACAGTGTTTGTTCATCTGGTGTAAAGTATGGACCGGTCAGCTCCGAATCCTTAGGGCCAGATGCGAATTGCAGTGCTTGTCCCTGGCTCTTGCCGCTTGTAGGGATGACGAACAAACCGTTGTTCATGAACGATTTATATACGCCCTTGTTGTGACTGCTGGTGGAAATGTCAGTTACGACCCACAAGTTGCCATTCGAATCGAACGCAAGGTTATCTGGGGAACTGAAGCCGGATTGTCTGCCGCCGGCAGCAAAGATTTCAAAGTTGAATTCAAGAGATCCGAGATCATCGTTGTTTTCAAAAATACGTGTAATATGACCGTGGATATTGCCATGAATATCGTTATTCGTGTGGCAGATAAAGACGGTGCTGTCGAAAGGCGAAATTTCAATATCCTCCGGACGATCGGTTGGAGTGCCGCCAACAATTAGAGCAGCTTGATTGCAATATGTAACGACATCCGCTTGGGAAGTGAACTTTTTCAGCAGCTCTTCCTTCGTACCCGTTACGCCATAAGGATTCTTATAGCTGTCGGAGGAGAGAACCTCCTTCACGGCCTCAATTGTAACAGGAGCCCATTTACCTGATTTGAGATTGGCAACATATAGTGTGCCTTCTTCAAGCAAGGCAGAATTGGAACGGCCGATGGCTTTGTTGTATTTCCCTTTGCTAATAAATTTGTATACGCAGGCATCCTTCTTGTCATCGCCCATGTATACAACAACACGTCCGTCCTTGGCAATACCCATTGCCGTATTCTCGTGATTGAATCGACCCAGAGCAGTATGCTTTTTGCGGAAAGAGGCTTCAAAAGGATCGATCTCCACGACCCAGCCATAGTGGGTCTCTGGCAGCTTTGCTTGTCCGGCAAGCTCTTCAAAATTTTCCTCACAGGACAGCACCGTATTCCATAATGTGACCCCGCCGGAGCAGTTGGCAAATGTACCCTGTGCTTTGGTTGCATTTCCAATTGTTGCGGAGCCTTTGGCAGGACCTGTGATGTCGAAGGAGGTGAAGCCTGTGATACGGCGTGCATATTTTGAAGTCGGATCAAGCTTCCATACCCCTTGCTCATCCCGGTACACTTCAGTTACGGACATCCCTTGGTAATAGAGGCTTTGCTCGATTTGTTTCTTGGTCGGACCGCTGTCCGCTACAGGACCGATTGCAAAGATGTTGGTGTATTCATGATTCGTAACAAGGAGTCCTCGCGTATTCGAGCCTTCAATGGGGAAAAATGCGTTGTAATCTGCACCCTGCCCAAATTTTTCTCCTGCTGGGTTAATAATATCGTCGAAGGCGGCTACCACGTCATACTTAAAGTTCTTTGGCAATACGAGCTCGTCTTCCATAGTAGGCTCAATTGGATCAAAGAAGCCTGTAACTTTGTTCGTGTTAAATCCGAAGAGGTGGTTCGCACTCGAAGCTGCGGAGGCTTTGCCGTCAAGTGTACCAAGACCAGCAGAAGCGGCAGCAAGTGCAGCAGCACCTGTACCTAGATAGGATAGAAAGGTTTTGCGATCGATCGTTTTTTCGCTCAAAAGAACACACTCCTTGTCATTTATCAGTCGGATTTTGCCAAATCCTCATGTAAACAAGCATAAGTGTAGTTTGTAAATTCTAAATCATCCCAGTGCAATTGAAATGTAAAATTAACAGATTTGAATGGATGATTTCCAGCTGTTATATAACATACAACTGACATGTTCTAAGCTTGAATGAAGAGGGGGAAGGAGACCATTGATCATAATTTTACATAGCTGAAACAAATTCACAAAGGTTATTTACAAATAAGTGAGTTTGTTGTTAGAATAAATTACACAATTCATCTTCAGTTGTCTAATCAAGTCGCAGGAGCTCGGGACAGGACTCATTTGCATCCTTGATTAACCCTTAAACTGAAGCTGATCCAGGAGGACAAGCCATTGGACTATAATACGGATACGATATATATCGTGGGCGACGCACAGACCTCGGTCAATAATCCGATTACTCAGCAGTTCAGTGCTTTTTTTATCGGTCTGGTGATTGATACGACGAATGATAAGATTGTAGATGCCGGATGCTCTTCGACCATTCCGCTCACCTCGGCCTTTGTCAGAACCCTGTTTGTCGGGAAGACGATGCATGATCTCGATTCGATCAGCGAGCAGGTTCGTTCGAGATATCACGGGTCTTCTCAGAAGGCGATTATTGTCGCCTATAAGGATGCACAGAAGAAATATCGTTCAATTGTTAACCATAATTAAATATAGAGATAGGCTGCTTTATTTATTCGCATGTACCGGCTGTGTCATCTTTTCAGGCCTTGCGTACAGCACATCGTAAATGAAATCCAGCAAATCATAATCGGGGTCAGACATGTTCTCATGCTAGGAGCAGCTGCCCATGTTATGGTTTGCTGTTTTTTTATATTCAAGTAAGACCTTAACGTCAGAATTAAAATTACGACTAATAGGGGGCCAATCAGCATGAAACTGTACATTTCGATAGATATGGAAGGTGTCACGGGTCTTGTGGATGACACTTTTGTCGATTCTGCGAAGCGGAACTACAACCGGGGGCAGCGGATTATGACGGCTGAAGCCAATCATGTGATCGAAACGTCGTTTGGTGAAGGAATTCATGAGGTTGTGGTTAATGACAGCCATTCCAAAATGAATAATTTAATTATTGAGGAGCTGTATCCAAGAGCTCAGTTAATATCTGGAGATGTGAAGCCCTACTCCATGATGCAGGGTCTCGATTCCAGCTATGGGGGTGCTGTTTTTCTAGGCTATCATTCCAGAGCGGCACGTCCGGGAGTGCTGAGTCACTCGATGATCTTCGGTATTCGTAATATGTACATTAATGATGTGGCCGTAGGAGAGCTTGGCTTCAACGCTTATGTCGCAGGACATCATGGCGTTCCAATCCTGCTTGTGGCAGGGGATGATGAGACTGCCGCGGAAGCCGAGGAGCTGATACCACATGTCACAACGGCCATCGTGAAAAAACAAATCTCACGCACGTCAGCCCTGTGCTTGACACCCGCCCAGAGCGGTGAACTCCTGCGGGAGAAGACGATTCAGGCCATAGCGAACAAAGAGCGGGTTCATCCGCTGACTCCACCAGAGAAGCCGCTACTAACATTAGAGTTTGCCAATTATGGTCAAGCAGAGTGGGCCCATCTCATGCCCAAAACCCGGATGGAACGTTATTCCCCGGTGGTATCCTATCAGGCAGACGACATCCTCGAAGCCTACCAAGCCATGCTTGTGATGACTGAGCTTGCAATGAGAACTGCATTTTGCTGATAAAGGAGCCCTGTCATGGCACAATATATTCTTCGGAAATTCATATCGATGGTCGTCACGTTATGGCTGATTATCACAATTACCTTCCTATTGATGCATTCGATTCCAGGGTCACCGTTTGATCGTGACGGCAAGGAAGCGAATGCCAATGTCATTCAGAACATGATGTCCTTCTATCATCTGGATGAGCCTCTTTACATTCAATACTTTGAATATATGAAATCTCTTCTCACCCTAGATCTCGGACCTTCGATATCTCATTATCCCGACAGCGTGAACAGTATGATTGAACGCGGATTTCCCGTTTCATTTCAGCTGGGCATAGTCGCCATATGCATCTCCATTCTCATCGGCATCCTTCTGGGAACCATTGCTGCTCTGCAAAAAAACGGGATCATTGACCATATCGCCATGATTCTTGCCGTAATTGGTGTTGCCATTCCAAGCTTTGTGCTTGCCCCGCTGCTTATCAAATATATTGCGGTTGAACTGAAGCTTCTGCCGGTAGCCACATGGGGAACCTGGAAGCACATGGTATTGCCTGCTATGGCTCTAGCGGCAGGACCGATTGCGACAATCGCAAGGTTAACTCGAGCAAACCTCATTGAGGTACTCACTCAAGATTACATGGATACCGCTAGATCCAAAGGCCTTCCACCCCTCGTCATCGTCGTGAAGCATGGTCTGCGCAATGCAGTACTTCCGGTGATTACACTGCTTGGCGTGCTGCTGGCTAATGTGCTGACAGGAAGCTTTGTCATTGAGAAGATCTTTGCCATACCGGGTATGGGAAAATACTTTGTTGATGGCATTAACAACCGGGATTATTCCGTCATTATGGGAACGACTGTATTCTATAGTGCTTTGCTCATTATGATGATGTTCCTGGTTGATATTTTGTACGGCTTGATTGATCCGCGTATCAAACTTCATAAGAAAGGGGCCTAGGTTATGCAAGCATCCAACGTACCTGATCATCTATTTGTACCCATGAAGCGTGAAGCTGGAGAGGCTGAGGCGATCGTTAGACCCCGCATTCCCGCATGGAAAAGGGCATGGATACTGCTGTACAAGAACAAGCTTGCGTTTGCAGGACTTATTGTCATTATTCTTCTTGGTATTCTCGCTGTGTTCGGTCCTCTTATAGCTGAACACGGCTATGCAGAGCAGAACTTGGTGAATGCCAATCAGCAGCCCTCTGCGGCCCATTGGTTTGGGACGGACGATCTCGGACGTGATGTATTTGCCCGTATTATATACGGGGCGCAGATTTCGCTCGGCGTTGGTGTGATTGCGGCTGTTATTGATTTTGTAATCGGCGTTATCTACGGAGGGATTGCCGGATACTTCGGCGGAAGAATCGATAATGTCATGATGCGGTTTGTAGATATTTTGTACGGAATACCCTATTTGCTCATCGTTATTCTGCTCATGGTCGCCATGGGTCCCGGGCTGCTTACAATTATCGTGGCACTAACTGCGACGGGATGGATTGGAATGGCGCGCATCGTGCGTGGACAGGTTCTGCAGTTGAAATCCTCTGAATATACGCTTGCTGCCAGAGCACTGGGGGCAGGATCGTGGAACATTATTCGAAGACATTTGCTGCCTAATGCGTTCGGTGTCATTATTGTGCAGGTTACATTCTCGGTTCCGTCGGCCATATTCTCAGAAGCGTTCCTCAGCTTCCTCGGTCTTGGTATACAGGCGCCGCTTGCAAGCTGGGGGACGATGGCCAATGACGGGATGTCTACGATTTTGTCCGGATATTGGTGGCGCTTGCTCTTCCCATCCTTATTTATCTCTTTGACGATGCTGGCATTTAATTTGCTGGGTGACGGTCTCCATCAGATATTCGATCCGAAACAGAGGAGGTAACACAAGATGGCAACGAGGAATGATGGGGCAGATCCGCTGCTCGAAGTCCATAACCTGCATGTTTCGTTTGCTACATACGGCGGGAGTGTACAGGCTGTGCGAGGCGTTGATTTAACCCTCTATAAAGGAGAAACGCTGGCGATTGTAGGGGAGTCTGGAAGCGGCAAGAGTGTGACCGCGAGAAGCATCATGCGTCTCTTACCCAAGCAAACAGCTACGATTAACAAGGGCAGCATTAAGTATAAAAATACGGAGCTCGTCAGCATGAGCGAGAAACAGATACGAAAGCTTCGCGGAAGCGAACTCACGATGATCTTTCAGGATGCGATGACGGCACTAAATCCCACAATCTCGATTGGCGAGCAGCTGATGGAAGGAATCAGGCATCATCAGAAGCTGTCCAGAGGAGAGGCGAAGAAACGCGCTATGGATATGTTACAGCTCATCGGTATTAAAGATCCGGAGGCGCGGATGAAACAGTATCTGCATGAATTCAGCGGCGGGATGAGACAACGGGTCATGATTGCGATCGCTGCCATAGGGAATCCTTCCATTCTTATTGCAGATGAGCCCACAACAGCACTTGATGTAACGATCCAGGCACAAATATTGGACTTGTTTAAAATGCTGCAGGCAGAAACCGGTGTATCCATTATCATGATTACTCATGATTTGGGAGTTGTTGCTAATTTAGCCCACCGTGTTTGTGTCATGTATGCAGGTAAGATTGTGGAATCCGGTACGGTAAGGCAGATCTTCTATAATCCAAAGCATCCGTACACGCAAGGACTGCTTGCATCCATGCCCCGTGTAGACGGTGATCGCAGCAAGCCGCTTATATCCATACCCGGAACCCCGCCGGATTTATTTTCTCCACCCAAAGGCTGTCCATATACTGCCCGTTGTCCATATGTAATGGAAGTGTGCGATTCTTATGATCCGCCGTCAGTCAGCATGGACGGAGCGCCTGAACATACAGCCGCCTGCTGGCTGCTCGACGAACGCTCCAAGGGTGTGTTTCCGAAGAAATCTGTACCTACACCAAAAGTGCTTGAACCGGCGATTCGTTCTTCTATTAGTTGAGCGAATAATAGACACATGTATTGCCGGAATTCGAATCAATTTCAATATGAAACAGCTATGAAATTGATTCCATACACATTCATAAACTTAAGGGGGAGTAATCAATGAAGAAACATCGGTCCATGCTGTTGTCGTGCTGTATTGTGATCCTGTGTCTTGTGCTGGCGGCTTGTGGAGGAGAGGGTAGTGGAGCAGACGGAGACGCTGCTGATGCGAACAGTAAGATTCTGCTCGTTAATAATGGTAAGGAGCCGACGTCTCTTGATCCGCCTGTTGGTTTTGATCAGGTCTCAAATGATGTGTTGAATAATTTCATGGAAGGTTTGACCCGTCTTCAGGAAGACCACACCCCAGGTCCAGGAGTAGCCAGTGAGTGGACAGTTACAGAAGATGAGAAGCAGTATACGTTCACATTGCGGGAGGATGCGAAGTGGTCTAACGGTGACCCGGTTACGGCTTCGGATTTTGAATTTGCATTCAAACGCATGCTGGATCCAAATCTTGGCGCTGCATCGGCAACGCTCGCCTATGTTATTGAAGGAGCTGAAGCGTATAACTCGGGAGAAGGAACTGTAGATGACGTACAGGTTACAGCAGTAGATGAACATACCCTCGAAATAAAGCTGAACAAGCCCGCTCCCTGGTTTCTCGGTATGATGTCGAACCCTGCATTCTTCCCCGTACATAAGGCAACCGTTGAAGGAAATGCGCAGTGGGCAGCGGAGGCTTCTTCCATTCTAAGCAACGGACCGTTCAAATTGACGGAATGGAAGCATGATGCTGAGATTCAAATGGTGAAAAATGATCAATATTGGGATGCTGAAAATGTTCAGCTGGATGGCATTACGATGAAGATGGTAGATGATTCGACGACAGCTTATCAGCTGTATGAGAGTGGAGAATTGCATATTACGGGAACCCTGCCGCCGGATGTAATTCAATCTCTGATCGACGAAGGTAAAGCAACAATTGAGGATTCAGCAGGAACGTACTTCTATCGTTTTAATACTACGATGGAACCTTTCACAAATGCGAAGATCCGTAAAGCCTTTACCTTGGCTGTAGACAGACAGCAGATTGTAGATCTGGTGATCAAGCAGAAGCATAAGCCGGCAACCGGGCTGGTCTCCTATGGCCTGCTCGAAGGTGAGAACGGAGGGGACTTCCGTGAACAGGGCGGCGAGCTGGTAAAGTTTGATATTGAAGAAGCGAAACGTCTTCTAAGCGAAGGGATGGAGGAAGAAGGATATGATACGCTTCCGTCCGTTACTTTATCCTACAACACGAATGATCTTCATCAGAAAATTGCGGAAACAATGCAGGCCATGATTAAAACGAATCTAGGTATTGATATCACACTGGCGAGCAAGGAGAGCAAGGTACTGACCGATGAGCAGAAGAGTCTTCAGTTCCAAATGTCAAGAAGCTCATGGCTCCCTGACTTTGCTGACCCGATTAACTTCCTCGACATATTTGTATCCGGTAGTCCTAATAACCGGACAGGCTGGAGCAATAGTGAGTATGACCAGCTGATAGAAGCTGCTTACAGCGAGCCGGATGTAGAGAAACGATTTACGTATTTGCATGAAGCAGAGAGCATACTTATGGAAGAGATGCCGATCATGCCGATGTATTTCTATAATTCCGTGTACTTGCAGAAGGATCATTTAACTGGGGTGCTGAGGCATGCATACGGATATATTGATTACAAGTACGCAGAGTTACAATAAGCAAAGACTTCATACATGCTAATGCTTGCAGGTTCTCCCGGTGATCGAACCAGATCACTGGGAGTTCCTTTCTATACGTGCCCGAGAGGAGTTGAGCGAAGGAGATGAATACAGAGTTTAATACGATATATCCTGATCCATTACGTATGGGGGATAAGGTCGGAATTATGGCTCCGGCAAGTCCGGGGGACAGTGCTCGTATAACGAAGGCAGCCGATCACCTGCTCCGTCTTGGCTTACAGGTTCAATTTGGCAAGACAGTCTACAACGAATACGGATATTTGGCCGGAACGGATGAAGACAGAGCTCAGGAACTGAATGACATGTTCGCCAATCCAGAGATTAAAGCGATTGTATGCGCCAGAGGCGGATATGGAACGGCAAGAATGTCAGATCTGCTGGATTATGAGCTTATTGGGCGTCATCCGAAATTTTTCTGGGGCTACAGTGATATTACATTCCTGCATAACGCCATTTTTCAGCGTACGGGTCTAATCACATTTCATGGACCTATGCTGACCTGTCTGGCCGCTGATTCCGTTGATCCACTTACCCTACAAGGCTTTGATATATTGTTCGGTAAGGATATACCACCCTATACAGAGGCAATTTCTCCACTTGAGGTTCTCTTGCCTGGAACGGCAGAAGGAGTTATCGTCGGCGGCAATCTCTCGCTGCTTGTGACGACACTTGGCACTCCTTACGAGATAAATACGGAAGGCAGGCTTCTCTTGATCGAGGATATTGGCGAAGAGCCTTATCGCATAGACCGCATGCTGAATCAGCTTCTTCAAGCAGGCAAGCTGACGGAAGCAGCGGGTATCATCGTTGGTGATTTTCATCATTGTGATCCAGTTAAGCGAGAAATGTCCCTATCACTGGAAGAGGTAATACAGCATTATATTACGAAGGCGGGCAGACCCGCCATGGGTGGGTTTCGAATCGGCCACTGTTCCCCGAATATCGCCATTCCTTTAGGGCTTCCTGCACAGCTGGATACAAGTCGCAAGCTGCTCCAGTTCGGGTAGGTGTTGAATGAATTGTTCTTGTGGGATTTAGGATAGATCCTGGCTTAAAATATCAAGGAGGTACATTAAAGTGCGAATACAGAATATTGAGGTCATGCGCAAATATACGCCATTAATCAAGCCTTTTAAAACCGCATTACGAACTGTTACGCAAAGTGAATCCATATTGGTTCGAATGACAGCCAGTGATGGACGAATTGGATGGGGTGAAGCACCGGCTACCGTTGTAATAACAGGAGACAGTCTTGACAGTATTGAGTCAGCTGTACTTCATACCCTGGGGCCTGCTATTCAGGGCAGAAGCCTGCTTGCTTACGAGCAGCTATTACAGACAATACATACGGTCATGGTCGGCTCGAGCAGCGCAAAAGCGGCAGTGGATATGGCGATTTACGATTTGCTCGCACAGTACAGCGGTATGCCTCTATATCAATTCCTTGGGGGATATCGGGACCGGATTGAGACGGATTTTACAGTAAGTGTGGGAACGATGGCAGAAATGGCAGATGATGCGGAGCGCTGTGTAGCTGAGGGCTTCAATGTGCTGAAGATTAAAGTGGGGAAAGATCCGATCGAAGAGGACATTGCCAGAATTCAGGAAATTCGCAGCCGTGTCGGTAACGAGATAGGGATCAGGCTGGATGCCAATCAGGGCTGGCAGGTAAAGGAAGCGATTCGTTGTATCCGCAAGCTGGAGGATCTCAACCTGAATATTGAACTGGTGGAACAGCCCGTGAGAGCGGGTGATCTTACAGGGCTCAAGACCGTAACAGACGCTGTGGATACGCTCATTATGGCTGACGAAAGTGTATTCACTCCAAGTCAGGCGCTTGAAGTGCTTCAACATCGTGCTGCCGATTTGATCAACATTAAGCTGATGAAAGCCGGGGGGATCTACAAGGCTCAAATGATTAATCAGCTTGCCGAAGAATACGGTGTAGAGTGTATGGTGGGAAGCATGATTGAATCCAAAGTAGCGGTAACCGCGGCCGCCCATTTTGCAGCCAGCAAGAAAAACATAACAAGATTTGATTTTGACGCGCCGCTAATGATGGATGGCAGAGATATAAACGGCGGTGTTGTTTATGACGGCAGGATTATCCGATTTACGGATGCAGCTGGACTCGGAATTCATGATGTACGCATTCAAGAAGGAATGGGGGTAACCGGATGAAACCTTTTGAATACAGGCCCGGACTGAAAAACATGACAGTGAGTGTTCCGGTTGCTGCGGTATGGACCACACCGGAGTCCCCGCGGGCAATGGATGTGAGCGTGCTGCACAATCCAATGGATATGAGAGGCTGGATTGGCAGTCTGACTACGGATGAACGGCTGGATTTGTGCATATCCAATCGCATCCAAACCCAGGTTCTATATGCCGAGGAGGTAGTAGTCTTAGAGGTGAGAGATGGATGGGCGAACATCCGCATACCTAACCAAGCGACAACGAAGGATCCGCTCGGATATCCGGGCTGGGTTCCTTATATTCAGCTCACGGAATGGAGCCGTGACGTTGCACATGACAGCGGAGTGCGATTAAATGCACAGGTGCAAATCAATTCATATGAGCAGAAGAGCGCTGAGGCTCAAGAGCAAATGAATGCTCAGGTGCAGATTAACGATCAAGAGCAAATGAATACTGTGGTTAATACTCGTATGCATGCTCAAGTTCAAAATAAGCGGGTTCAAGTTCGTGCTAAATTTGCCAGGATGGCGTTATTATCAGAAAAGGCAGGAGTATCTTACTTGGAACTCAGCTATTTAACAAGGCTTCCATTAATGGAAGTGAGAGATACAGAGGTTTATGTTCATTCTCCTCATGGAGTAGGTGTACTCAACAAAACGGATGTTACTATCTTAGATCACTGTATTGGAACAGGCTTAGACCTAGGGAGCCGCATTGCGGCAGAAGCAAGTCGATTTCTGGACCTGGCGTATTTGTGGGGGGGGCTGTCCTCATATGGCTATGATTGTTCGGGTTTTGCATATAGTATGTATGCGTCTCAAGGAATTACCATTCCGCGGGATGCTTCAGATCAGGCTCTAGCAGGAACAGAAGCAGCGAGTAATCAGCTGCGTCCGGGAGACCTGCTTTTTTTTGCATATGAAGAAGGAAAAGGCCGCATTCATCACGTAGGTATATATATAGGAGACGGGAAAATGATTCATTCTCCGGATTCGAAGAGCTGTATTGAGGTGGTGGAATTAACAAGTTACAAATTGATTAAAGAGCATTGCGCATCCAGAAGATACTATGACTAGCCGGTATTTAAACCATGTGATTCTACAGTACTTTATGATTTATTACAAAATTTTATCATCTAACCATTTTACAACTATAGAAATGGGGACTTACAATTAGGGTTAATTATAATAATGAAATTAACGAGATGGATCACTATAGATTAAAGCAATTTGTAGATTGGGTGCTGCAACAAAGCGATTGTTCAATCGGAGATTCAGGCTCGGAGAGCGAAGAACTGGGCCGTAGAATTAAGGAAATGTGGCGTGAATCTTTACAAGAATCTCGAATCGAGAAATTAACTCAAGAAGATCCTCCTAGAATCTATATAACTTCTAATTTATCCACTGCAGGTAAGCTAAAGGTCTCCTTGTCGAAGGCAGGGCTTCGGCAGGAATCCATAGTATACAGCTTGGAGGATTTCTATGCGGTTGGACCGTTGCGCCATATTGACCAGCAGCAATATGAAACAGAACGTTACATGTGGATGATGAATCATATGGGCTATGATCATTATTATAGTAACGGACTACATCATATTGCAGCAATGAAGCCGATTCTAGAGAATATTCCGGATCATAAATTGATTACGATATGGGCAGGAAGCAATGCACATGACTATATATTTTCACGTTTAGTTTTGCATTTGCTTCGTGGAGTCAAGGCAGAAATCCGGATCTTAAATCCTGAAGAAGAGTATAAGCGTCTACTTGCGCTAAATCTTTTACCCGTTGTTGATAAAGAATTGGACCACACGGTCTTACATCAGCTCCAAACGGAAGATGTCTCTCAGCTCATACAGAGAATTCAGGGGGATTTGTTATCAGAAGAGGATAGAGCACGATATGCCAGTGAATGGCGGGATATTTCAGGCCGCAGTGAAATGCTGCGCGTATTAATAGAAGGTAAACTGCTGTTTTTGGCGGAAGATGCCTACGATTCTGTAATCATGGAAGTCATTCACGAACAATGTAACCTTCTTCATAGGGTGGAGGATAAATATATTCATAACGAGGAATATGTGTCAGCAGGACTATTGATTGATCCTATACTTGAGCGTTATCCTGAATTAATGAGTGCCCATCTGATATCATATCGTTTTCGATCATTAATAGCGAATAAGAAGCTTGAATTTGTTGGTGTTCCTAATGAGACTCACCAGTATTATCTGAAGCCTGCGAAGGTATAACATTCGTCGTACCGGGAATGGCTGAATTACATCCCTATTTTAGAAAGAGGTGGCATACATGACGGAGCAGCATGTTCATTTAATGTTTGGGATGTCAGAGCAGGGAGTCATGAAAGCTGCATTACATAAAGCGGAAATTCGTCATTCACACAAATTACTCTCGTTTAATGACTGGTTTGCATATGGACCACTGTCTGGCATCGATCTTACGGATGGAGAGAGCAGTCGTATATCGTGGATGTCCCAGCGATTGTCCAATTATGACAAACTGTATACGTACAATCCCGAGCATCAGATAGGAACGGTCATCAGAGCAATCAAGGCGATTCCGGAAGGCAGCAGAATTACGATCTGGCATGGAGATCATGCACATGATCAGATCGGTTTGCGGTTTGCGGTTTATTTGCTACAAGATCGGGAAGTACAGATCGTATTAAACAATGCTGCTGAGGAATACCAAACGCTATTTTTAAGTGAAGTTAGTGACAAAGAGGCTCAGAATAAGATGCCTGTTCTATTACCCGTCAATCTAGCCCAGCTTAAAAAGGAACATTTTATTCCAATGCTGGGTCGGTTGGAACAGAAGGCTTCACTAAGTGATGAACAAAGAATCCAGCTTACCAACGAATGGCAAGATCTCTCTCTAAAGGATCTACCGCTCCGACTATGGGAGAACAATCAGTTTAAATGCAGCGATGAGAACGCACTGGATGATATCATTGATGAGGTTGTGACAGAGCTGGGTTTACAATTTGATGATCACTACGTTCCTGCTTCCAAGGTTGTGGCTGAGGTGCTTGTTAAGCTTCATCGCTATTATTTGCGCAAAGACTTCTTGGAATTTAGACTGCGATCACTGATTGAAACCAAGAAGCTGCAGTTCAAGGGAGCACCCGGACAGCTGCATCGTTATAGTGTAAAGACAGGCTAGATTCAGGTTCTTCAAGTTCTATAAAACAAGCAGTTATAATGCGCTATGTCTTTCGCATAAGCTAGTACAAATAAGCCTTGGCTTGCGAACTGGCTATAATGAGAGGTGTAGAAGATGGAATGTAGAACCGGTTGTGGGGCATGCTGTATCGTGGTGTCCATATCATCTCCGATTCCAGGGATGCCTGAAGGTAAACCCGCCGGCGTAAGATGCGTTCAGCTGACGGAGGACAACAAATGCAGGCTGTTTGGCCTTCCCGAAAGACCCAAAGTATGCAGCAGACTAAAGGCTGAACCGACGATGTGCGGTGATACGAATGATGAGGCCTTCAGCACGCTGACGGAATGGGAGAGATGGACTGCACCAGCTCCCAAAATGACAAGAACAAGCTGATATAAGAGGCGGAGAACGATCCATAACACACGTGATTACGTTGCAACCGTCCTTGGTTATTACCGAGGACGGTTGCTTTTTTGTACGTCCAGAGGGGAACACTGGACGCTAACAAACACTCCGAGTGGAATTTTTGGATGACGAACGACTTTCGCGGAGCGACCGGAGAGAGACAGCCAAAAATGGAAAGAGCCTGGTAAGGCTGAGCAGCTTCCTGCCTCATTTCTGATTAGCTGATAATTGAATCGATCTCTCAACGAATATGACATGAGAAAAAGGCTGGATAAAGAGGACTGGACTCTTTTTCAGTCTTTTTTGTATTTAGGCAAATCAGGTGTCAATTCAACTTGACTTGTCATAAATATGTGATATGGTTATATACATGACTATATAACCATATATCGAACGACGGATGGTGAACAGGTGGTGAGCGTAAATTGAGTAGAGGATTAACGGATAACAAACCTATTTTTCAGCAAATCAAGGAAAAGATCGAAGACCAGATCGTGAACGGTGAGATTAAAGAACACGAACAAATTCCATCAACCAATCAACTCGTGCAGTTCTATAAGATTAACCATCTTACCGTTTCGAAAGGGATCAATCTTATGGTCGATGAAGAGATTATTTATAAAAAGAGAGGTGTAGGCATGTTTGTCGCGGAAGGGGCAAGAGAGAAGCTGCTTGAAGGGCGTAAAGGTGCTTTTGCGGATCAATACATCCTGCCGATGCTGCAGGAAGCAGAGAAGCTCGGAATGACAGATCAGGAGCTCATTAAGTTAATTGAACAACGAAGAGCAAGGGGGACGAATTCATGATCATTGAGATGAATCAGCTCGGTCTGAAATATGGGAAGCATGTAGCGCTCGATAATTTATCCCTGAGTTTGGACAGTGGCAAAATATATGGGCTGCTGGGGAGAAACGGTGCGGGTAAGACCACCTTATTAACCATACTCGCATCGTTTAGACGCCAGACACAAGGTACTCTTCGTATTGATGGAGAGAACGCTTATGAAAATGCCAAAATTATGCGTCATGTGGCTTTTGTGTACGAGATGGATTACTCGGCTGAGACGGAAAAAGTAAAAGGAATGCTGGAATCGGCTGAACGCTACAGACCCTACTTCGATATGGATTATGCCTTGTATTTAGCGAAACGCTTTAAGCTTCCACTGAATAAGGCGATGAGCAGTCTATCCAAGGGTATGCAGTCTGCCGTTAACGTAACGATTGGACTTGCGGCTCGAGCTCCCGTTACTTTATTTGATGAAGCTTATCTAGGAATGGACGCACCGACTAGAGAGCTGTTCTATAAGGAGCTGCTGGAGGATCATACGAACCATCCTCGGACGATTATCATGTCTACACATCTGGTATCTGAAATGGATTATTTGTTCGAAGAAGTCATAATCATCAACAAAGGACAGCTTGTACTCAAAGAGACTTCAGATGAGATCTTGTCTCGAGGAGCTACTGTCACAGGAGCAGCTTCCACCGTCGATGCATTTACGAAGGGGATGAAAGTGCTGAATGTACAGCAGTTAGGCGGTACGAAATCAGCAGTCATCTATGGGGAGTTATCACAGGAGCAGCGCCTAACTGCTCAGCAATTGGGGCTGGAATTAGGGAATGTCCCGCTGCAGGATTTATTCATTCAATTAACGGAGGAGGAAGAATCATGATGGAAATGAAACCTTTTGAGAACAGCAAGAAGATCGCGTTCGATCTGTTTTATGTCCAGCTGGTTTGGACCCTGTGGTTTGTTTCATTTTTGTTTCTGTTTCAGTTTTTGATACTTCTGCTTCCGGATTTCATCAAGCTGAACGTTTCTGAAATGGAATCACCAGCCTCCATGTATTTTATGAATTTTGGACTTACTGCATCTAAGACCTACATGCTCGTAATCGGGATTATATCCTCTTATGCTTTCCTGAAGCACTATATTCATCAAGGGGTAACTAGGAAGGATTATTTTGTAGGTTCTACAATAGCTGTCATTCTTCTATCCATCCTTCTCCCGATCCTCATGTGGATTCTTTCAGGTGTTCAGTACTTGATATTGGGATGGGCTGGAATACCCCGTCAAGAATCCGTTGTTATTGGATATGAGATGTTTAGCTTGATGCCGTTTATAATATTTACATTGCAGTTTCTAGTTTATTATTTAGCAGGATGGATGGTTTCTATGAGCTTTTATCGCTTTGGCTTCTACGGCGGGTTGCTATCGATACCAGTAGGACTCGCTGGTCTAATCCTCCTTGATATGGTGTGGGGCGGCGGTGATGCAGTGGAGCTGCTGTCTGACTGGCTTCCAATCTATCCTATAGAGCCCACGACGACAACGGCGATGCTTACTTCATTGGTCCTTGCTGCTGTGTTTATCCTCCTCCACCGATTGATATCCCGAAACATCGTTATCAAAATAAAGTAGCGCGTGTAACAAGAATGCTTTTACCATCATACGACGAAAAGAACGCTGGTTCTCTCACTCGAAGTGAGAATAAACCAGCGTTCTTTGTATAAGTTATCTGGATTGATCATGAATAACACGCTCAATCTGACGAGCAATATGCTCTGTGCCTTGGGCAATGTCCGACCGGTCGAAGTATAGTCTGACATGACGCTCATCCAAATCGAAAGCCTGTTCGAAAAATCCTCCAAGTCCGCGTGCTCTGCGGTCAACCTCTACTAGCACATGTACGCCGTCATGATCCAGATTCATCATGAGCTCAAGCTCTTTAACGCGTCCAGAGAAGGAACTGCTCGGGTAATATTCAAACTCTTGTACAAAAGGAACACCGCGGCCTAGTTTAGACGCATGCTCACAGGATGAAGTTTTGTATCGGAATCCGAGATATTCTACGGCTTCAAAAATAGCAGACATATAATGATGTGGCTCGACTTGAATTGAATCATGGTCTTTGGGATCAATAGCCATCTCAATATCAAGACCTGTACTCAGCCAAACCGGCTGACGATTATATGTTACCGGTGTTTCAAGCGGCAGTGGGAAGGAGAATGGAATCTCCAGCTGCTCGTTACTCTCAATCCGAAGGTTCTTCGATACGTTGAATTTGGCAAGTGTGTAGTTATATTCTACTTTACGATCATCCTGTTCACGAATGTAGCGTGTCATCAGCTGAATATATATTTTCTCGATTTCTTGTTCAACACTGCCACCTTTTATGCGAACCACACCTTTCACCGTTTCACCGGGTACATAAGATGTTTTTTCTAATAGCGTGTCAATTTCTGCAGCCCCAATTCCGACTTTGGCCAGCATTTTATTAAAGAACGACATAGAATAAGCAGCCTCCTTATAAATTCATACATTACTCTTCCATATACGCAGTATAAGTCAGACTAGTTTCGTTGAGATGGAATAAATTTATAATGAATCATTTTATTTTCGCTTTTTTTTAAGCTATACTGCTATAAGAGCCTGTTAACGAATAAGGAGTATCGTGAAGGCTAGGAGAAGTCATACCTGTGATCTGCAAATGCTCACGGATGGCAGGAGTAACGGAGGAATTGTTATGCAGCTAATAAATATAGCCATGGTGCAGGAGCAGCTTGACCGGTACGCGAACGAAGATTTGTATCTTCATATGGAAATGACGATGGGTGCCTATGCAGCCCATAATGATAGCTCGAAGCATCCAGCCGCAAATTTCATCAAGAACGTGCCGGTGAGATACAGCAAAGGAACCATTGTTGGTGATACCTACTATAGAGTTGGCTTGAAGACACAAGAAGGCTGGGTTTATACAGAAGGTTTGACGCATTGGGAAGAAAATGAAGAAGGACGCATTCTGCTGGCAGGCCATGACAAAGAAGGTCGATTGATCGTATCTTTGCTGCTCAGTAGAACGTTGTTTTAAGGAAGTGGGGTTCTTATGACGCAAAATATATTAGTAGTACTTCCGCATCCGGATGACGAATCTTTCGGAATGTCAGGAACACTGGCCAAATTTGCAAGCGAAGGAGCACAGGTTACATATGCCTGTCTTACTCTGGGCGAAATGGCGCGGAATATGGGGAATCCTCCAATAGCGAACCGTGTCACGCTGCCCGAAATTCGCAAAGAAGAGCTGAAGCAATCCTGTAGAGCGATCGGAATTCAAGATTTACGGATGCTTGGCTTCCATGACAAAACGATCGAGTTCGAAGACCGTGATCTGCTGGATGGAGCGATTTCTGCACTGATTGAAGAATTGAATCCTTCGATTGTATTTACATTTTATCCAGGCTACAGTGTACATCCAGATCATGATGCAACGGGTGCAGCGGTTGTCAGAGTGGTTGAAGCAATGGATCGGGAGCGAAGACCAGTTGTGCAATGCCTGGCTTTCTCCAACGGTCACAAGGAAGCTATCGGTGAACCGGATGTATTCTATGACATTCAGAAATTTAAGCTCAATAAGGTACAGTCCATCGCAGCACACAGCTCACAGTTCCGTATCTTATCAGGTGAGTCGCTTCTCAAGGACAAGCAATTTGCAGAGCGGCTGATGACGGAATACTTCTGGACTTACCCTCTAAAATAACAGATGCTTATACGGATAATAAAGATAATAGCCAATCCCTTCGTTACAAGGGGTTGGCTATTTTTTTATCTTCTTATTCTGCTTGCAGATGGCTCCATTTCTTCACTTCAACAGGCGAAGCCTCTATGGTCAGCTTCGTGCCATCCTCTTCATAATGAATCGTCTCGACATTCGCATGCTCATGGAAATAGGAGAGAAGATGTCCTTGGTCATATGGAATGTTTAGCGCCACTCGCTCATAATGCCCAAACAGCTGCTGCTTGATAGCAGCTTCCAGCTGATCCAGTCCTTGACCTGTTTTGGCCGATACAAAGACAGCTGGCTTACGAACCTGGATCTCGTTCATTAATTCGCTGCTGAGATCGATTTTGTTATAAACATAGACAACCGGAATTTTATCGGCACCCAGCTCCTTCAACGTTTGATTGGTCACTTCAATCAGCTGCTCGGCATCGGGATTGCTCGCATCTACAACGTGCAGAAGCAGATCGGATTCAAGCACCTCTTCCAGTGTTGAACGAAAGGCTTTGACGAGATGATGCGGAAGCTTGCTTACAAATCCAACCGTATCGGTCAGCAGAAATCTCTTTCGATCCGGGAGCGAGATTTGTCTGACCGAGGTCTGCAAGGTGGCAAAGAGCATATCCTTGGCCAGTACAGCCTTCTCATTTGCAGCATCGTATCTATCAAGCATGGCATTCATGAGACTGGACTTGCCTGTATTCGTATAGCCGACCAGACTCACTACCGGCATTTCGGTCTTTTGGCGTCGTCTGCGCTGCGTTTGACGCTGGGATACGAGCAGCTCCAGTTCACGGTTCAGCTCTGTAATCTTCTCTTCAATCCGTCTTTGGCTTAGCTCCAGCTTGGTTTCTCCTGAACCTCTGTTCTTCGTGCCGACCCCGCCGCGTTGTCTGCCTGAGGAAGAACTGATTCCAGACAATCTAGGTAGTACGTATTGAAGTCTTGCCAGCTCTACTTGAAGCTGGGATTCTCTTGATCTTGCACGCTCCGCAAAAATATTCAGGATCAGTGTTGTCCGGTCCAGGACAGCGGCATCCAGTTTCTTCTCGAGGTTACGAACCTGAGAAGGAGAGAGCTCATCATTAAAGATCACAATATTGGTCTCCAGCATCTTCAGCAGATTAGAAAGCTCCTCAATCTTCCCGCTGCCTATATAGTGTGCTGGGTGAATACGCTCTGCCTTTTGTGTGAGCACGGCTGCGACCTCAATGTCGCAGGCGTTGGCGAGATTGCCAAGCTCCTCCATGGAGTGTTCAAAATCCTCTTGGCTGTTCATTTGTAGTCCTACAATTACTGCTTTATCTTTAAATGGTTGTGTCATACCATCGTCCTCCTTATGATTACACCTGAAATATAAAAAAACACAGGCTAAACCTTCTGCCTGTGTACAGGTTCAAGAGAACTCGGAGTTACTACGGGAGTACAGCCCGGTAAGGGACTAGATCTGTGAACAAGCATTAAACATCTGAAATAGCCAGTGCTTAACTGCGATTTCCACAGCATTCTATACCGCATGGGTCCTAAAATCACACCGCACGCACAATAGGCATGGTTACATGGTTAAGGACACACCCGTTTATTTGTATAACAAAAGAGGCCAGGGATCTCACTCCTGTCCTCTTCGTCTATCTTCTGTGAAATACCAGCATATGGATAGATCGAATCCGAGTTCTCTGCCTTACACATAAGAGCAGAGTCTTTGCCTATTTAGTTAAGGGCAAAAGAAAATCTAACTCGAATCCAATTAATCATAGCGGTATCCCTCCGTTCCTAAAGTTAACGCTATCTTAGCATAGCTCTATACATAATTCAATGGGCATGCATTGACTATAGCTGTTTTCTACCCGTTAAGCTGTTGATCTGTCGTTGAACCTGGGCTTATTGCATACACATCTATAAAGAGGAGCGTGATGATGAGATGATGGATCAAATGGAGCGTTATTTTGAGCTGAAGAAGCTAAAGAAAGATATAGATGATGAGCTGTCGAGCCTGCGCCTGGAGATGATTGATCATCTTACAGCAGAGAATGCGGTCCGTATGGAGCATGGAGAATATGAAGCCAGAATCGTTGTCCAGAACAGGAAGGAATATGATGACGAGCTGCTGTATAAAGCATTGCCGGATCCAGAGGTGTGGAAGCTCCTGTCGAAGGCGGATAGTGGAAAAATAGCAAGCCTGATTAAACTGGGAGTCCTCTCCGAGGAAGGGATCTCGCATACGTATGAGACACGAAGAACAGAGCTGCTTATTGTGAACAGAAAATAGCGGGAGTTATTATGAAATGGATTCATGTATGTTAGGATATATAGAAGCACATGACATTGAAGGGCGGTATGACAAAGACAGGCTATGAAAAACGTGTTAGTTACTGGATACCGGGCCAATGAGCTCGGCATCTTCAATCAGAAGCACCCGGGTATTCCTTATATTAAGCAAGCAATCCGATCCAAGCTGATTACGCTTATTGAGGAAGGCGCAGAGTGGATTATCACCCCGGGTCAGTATGGTGTAGATTTGTGGGCATGCGAGGTGGTCATTGAACTTAAGAAAGAATATCCGCAGCTGAAGCTGTCCATTATATCTGCATTTATGAATCCGGAAGAGAAATGGTCTGATGACAATAAGGAATATTACGAAGAAATTATAAGAAATGTCGATTATTATGGTATTGTCAGCAAGCAGCCCTATGCGGGTCCATGGCAGTTTGCGGCGAGAGACGAGCTTCTCTTTCGGAAGACAGATCATATTTTACTGGTTTATGATGAAGAGAACGGTCCCGGGAGTCCACGGTATATAAAAGAAAAAGCGCTTAAGAAGCATCAAGAGGACGGCTACGGAATGACTCTGATCTACTCGGAGGATATTCAGAATATGGCAGACGAAATGAGTGCTTCTATAATGCTCGAGGATAGACAGGGCGAGGATGACGAGTGGATGTGAATTTACAATTTTGCAATCAAAGAACACTCCTTCATTGACACTGATAATCATTATCGTTTACTATATTTTTATACTTGTCTATGATATGGAGGATGTTCACATGCTGATTCAAATAAGAGCAATTACCGTTAAAGAAGGCTACAGCGATGCTGTCGTTGAGCGTTTCGGCCAGCCTGGCGGTCCGATGACTGAAATTCCTGGATTTATTGACCGTACTGTGATGGTGAAGAAAAATCGCAAGAAGGACGAAGAAGTAGAAGAGGTTGTCGTGATGATCCGCTGGGAATCTGAAGATGCCTGGAAGGCTTGGGAGAAGAGCCCCGCTCATATTGCAGGACATCGGAACAGCCGGAATCAAGAGAAACCGGATTATCTGCTGGAGACGAAAGTATCCATGTACGAGGTGAAGGCGACGGTTGCTGAATAACTACCTCTCTATTAATATGTTAATATCAACCACTGTCGTTGAATGACGATGAATAATGAATAATAAGCCATAGGAGAACTCATTCAGTCTAAGGATTGATCGGGTTCTTTTTGCTAAAGGAGGGCTAATCAAGTGATTGAAATAACGGTATCACAAGATGGCACGGCTGACTTTACTTCAATTCAGGAAGCGATGGATCAAATCCCCAATCTTAGAGCCGGGAGCTCTGAGCGCTGTACCATATATATAAGAGCAGGTACATATCAAGAGAAGATTCATCTAAGCCATCCAGGGATTCATCTTGTAGGCGAGGATGCGGAAGAGACCATCATTACATACGGAGATTATGCACGCAAGTTATTTTCGGACGGCAGTCCATATCACACGTTTAATACATATACCCTCTTAATTTCCAGTGATGATGTAACGGTCAGTCATCTGACCATAGAAAACAGTGCAGGAAATGGGGAGTCGATTGGTCAAGCCATCGCGGCCTATGTGGATGGTGATCGGGTATCTTTTTACCATTGTCGATTGCTTGGACATCAGGACACTCTATTTACGGGGCCGCTTCCGGAACAGCCGATCGATCGAGGCAGCTTTGGAGGTCCGCGTGACATTTTCCCTAGACTCCCTGTGCGTCAATATTATGAGTCCTGTTATATCGAAGGAGATGTTGATTTTATTTTTGGTTCGGCGACGGCGGTATTTGTAGAATGCGAGGTGTTCTCCAAGCGCAGAAATGTAAATGGAGACGGAATTATAGACAGTACAGCCCCAGGATATATAACCGCTGCATCGACGGCGAGAGACGTGAATTTCGGGTATGTGTTCTGGAACTGCACCTTAACGGGTAATGCAGAGCCGAAGTCAGTGTATTTAGGCAGACCATGGCGTGAATATGCCAAAACCGCATTTATAAACTGTGAACTCGGGCAGCATATTCACACCGCAGGCTGGCACAATTGGGGGAAGCGGGAGCGAGAGCAGACGGTAGGCTATGTGGAGTATGACAGTCATGGTCCTGGCGCTGAAGGTGAGAGAGTCGAATGGGCTAAGGAACTTAAACCAGAGCAGCTTCATACCTATTCACCAGCTGAGGTTCTACAGGGGAATGACGGTTGGAATCCGGCTCTGAAGAAGAGTTGAACCACCCAGCGGCAGCAGAAAAATACTACTTTTGTACATCCTCATATCCTGTTAAGATGAATTCAGATCACGAGATGATGCTAATAAAAACAGGAGTGTGACAGATACGGATGGAGATTAGAATTGACGATTTAAGCGGTGTGGAGATTCAACATTTGATAAGACATCATATAGCAAGCATGCTCGATCATTCTCCTCCTGAAAGCGTACATGCGCTGGATCTGAACGGCTTGAAGCAGCCTGAGGTCACGTTCTGGAGTGTATGGGAAGACGGTGAACTGCTGGGGTGCGGAGCTCTTAAGGAACTCGATTCTGAACATGGTGAAGTAAAGTCCATGCGAACCGCTGATGGGCATCTGCGAAAGGGTGTCGCCAGGCTGATGCTGAATCACATTATAACCGAGGCGAAGAATCGTGGATACGGAAGACTTTCACTGGAAACAGGATCGACGGATGATTTTATCCCCGCAAGGATCATGTATGAACAATGCGGCTTTGAGTACTGCCCTCCGTTTGCGGATTACATAGAAGATCCATATAGTGTCTTCATGACAAAAGTGTTATAACGTACAGCTGTGCGGAATTTTCAATAGCTTGATTGGACTTTCTTGAATATGTAAACTTCCAAAAAGCAAGGATAATGCTCCCTTGCTTTTTTATTTTTTTGATAAATGTGCAGCTTACTGATATTAATTCGCATCTAAATTCCTCGTATTTGCTATAAAGAGGGTAATCACAAGAACAAGAATAGAGAGACAATACGTAAAGGTATCGATTGGATCTTCATGGTTAATAATGATAAGCCGAATAATGGCAGTGATACCGATATAGATGAAGTACCTCAGAGGGAAGTGGTAATTATGCGTAAAGTATTTCACAATAAGAGATAGAAACTCAAAATATAGAAAATAAACCAATATTCCTTCGGTAAGATAGTAGTAGGAGGTTGGCTCGCTTTGAATCAATAAGCTGTCAAGAATGACCATCGTTTTACGGACAAGAAACATAGACAGGATAATTGCAAGCAGTAAGAGCATGACGTTTAACAGCTGTTGTAAATACTTGGCGATGAAGGATTCCCTTTTGGCTTCTTTCACTTCAATCACTCCTAACCTCAAACAAGGCATATAGCTTGTATAGCTTCTATGAATCAATAACTAGCTTATGCATATCAGTCCAATTACAGAAGTAACTTCTCTCTACGAATCGACTGGAAGTGTCCAAGCATAAGTCAGCACAAAATCATAGAATGGGAGTGGAGGTGATCAATATGGTCAAAATATTTATTGATCCGGGCCATGGAGGAACAGACAGCGGAGCTGTAGGGAATGGACTTCAAGAAAAAGCGCTGACACTTACCATTGCATCCAAGATCCGCTCGATCCTGCTGGCTGAGTATCAGAATGTATCTGTACTGATGAGCCGTACAGGCGATGAGACCGTCACACTGACGCAAAGAACCGATGCTGCTAACGTTTGGGGAGCAGATTACTTCTTGTCTATTCACATTAATGCCGGCGGGGGTACAGGCTATGAGGACTTTATTTATCCAGGTTCGACAGCTCCCACCACAACCTATCAGACGAACATTCATACAGAAATCATGAAGATGATCGCAATGACAGATCGGGGACGTAAATCGGCTAATTTTCACGTATTAAGAGAATCCAATATGCCAGCAATTCTAACTGAGAATGGATTCATAGATTCCGCAGCGGATGCTGCTTTGCTCGCGTCTAATGCACATCTCGATGCTGTAGCTCGTGGACATGTGAATGGACTCGTAAAAAATTTTAACCTGGTCAAGAAAACAAATGTTATTTATCATACGGTCGTAAGCGGAGATACGGTGTATGCGCTGAGCCGGAGGTATGGCAGTACCCTTGCGGATATTAAGGCGTGGAATGATCTCGATGCGAACTATACCATTTATGTAGGGCAAGTACTGCGAGTGAAGTAGAGATGATGTAATTACCATATTGTGGTATAATAGCTGGAATTGTAGCAGATAGGGAGGCACCGCTGTGGGACATACTAGAACTATATTCTGTGTACACTGTCATGCAGAGATTGAATCCAGACACGATTTGGTCGTCAGCTTATCATTCATGTCATTATTGGCTTACCATAATGCTTGTTATGCCAGCGCTCTCAAGGGATGTCAATCCTTCGTTATCAGTGATGAGCCGATCAACGGGACCGCATCCAATTGGATGACTGCTGTATCAATTCTGCTCTCCATCATTTCATTTATTTTTATTAATGGATATGTGGGTGCTATCTTTCTGCTTGTTCCCCTAGTTCGATTCTGTTCGTGGTTTATGTACGAGCGGCATCTAGACTAATACTCCTTTTTTTGATGAGTCGGCCTTTATTTAGGCTGATTTTTTTGTGCTGGGAGTTTTGCATAATAATTCATAGACTTAGAACATATGAATAGATTGGAAGAGAGCTTTAGCGTACAAGATGCAGCCTTAACAGGAGCTGCGGTCATGACGCAAGTTACAACAATCCGCCTTTACGAAGGAGTGATCAGTAATCGTGTCAATGCACAACAAGTTTTCATTGAAGCAGCTACTGTCATGCATACTCATAATCTCTTTATTTCTAATGCTGGGAAGCTCCAGTCTAAGATTAACAACGTTGACAGCTTACGCTGAGGATAATCATACAGAGCGATATAAGCAAACGATTGAAGAATTTGAGTCACTCCGCCTGCTATCCAGCTTCTATGTGGGAGCCAATTCGGCCTCTTTGTCCCTCGTAGACAGACCCCAAACGATATATTATGGTCATCATGCCGTTAATCTTACCTATGATTTCACTGGAAAATCTGGAACCTCTGCTGCATATATGCAGTTTAAGAATGATCAGGGAGGAATCGGAAAACCTCTGCCCGGAATGCCGTCCAAACTCGGTATATGGGTGTATGGTGATGGTGGTAATCACTGGCTCAGAGCACAAATAGAGGACTCCCTCGGAACCAAAACCGCTGCAGATTTCACCTCAGCTTCAGGATTAAGCTGGACCGGCTGGAAGTACATTACCCTGCAAATCCCGGCTGCGCTTACTCCCCCGCTCAAACTCAACCACATTTATGTGGCAGAAACAAAAGATACCAACAAAAATAGTGGTGCTCTCTATTTCGATCAACTGAGCGCTTTTTATACGGATCAGGATATCTATGGGCTTGATATTATCGGAGGACAGCCTATTCAAGCGGGAAACTCCGCTGAACTAACGACCTATGCTACCTACGAAGGAGGAACTCACCCGGTTCTGCTCGAAGAAGGGGTCACTTTCACTAGCAGTAACCAATCGATCGCTACAGTTTCTAGTGATACCTATGGAACAATTCACGCTATATCACCAGGCCGAGCACTCATTACGGCTGTCCATAACGGCGTATCCGAAGAGATTGAAATAGAAGTGACGGAAGGTGAGGTTCTTCCTATATCTATTCATATGTCCGGACCCTCTCAGCTGGAAATAGGCGATTCTGATACCCTTCGGTTGTATGCCGAATATGCGGATTATGCTTCACCTTTTCTAATAACGAATGAAGCTGAGCTCATTAGCCTCCATCCGGAAGTGCTGACGGTAGACGAATACGGCATGATTCAAGCTCATACAGCCGGTACGGCGAAGCTTATTGCTGAATATGGCGGTCACAGAGCTGAGCTTACGGTTAGGGTAACTGAACCTGTACCTGTGCTGCAAAGCTTGGAGCTTATTGGACCCTCGGCTCTTACCATCGGAAATACAGATGAATTCCAAGTGAATGGGATCTATTCTTTGCTTCCAGAGCCGGTGCCAATTACAGAAGGACTTCGCTATACCAGCAGCCGGCCGGAGATTGTCTCGGTGTCCGAGGATGGTGTATTGACAGGACATGCTGTGGGTGGTTCTCGAATCACGATAACTTACAACGGGATCAGTGCCTCAGCTTATATCGTAGTAAACCTTCCACAGGAGGCACCGAAGCGTGAAGTACGCGCAGCGTGGATTGCAACCGTAGAGAATATAGATTGGCCGATCAAAGGAACAACTCAACCGATAGAGCAGCAGAAGCAGTTCCGTGATCTGCTCGACCGGCTTGAAAACACCGGCATTAATACATTGATCGTACAAGTGAAGCCGACAGCAGACGCTTTCTATCCGTCCGAATATGCGCCATGGTCTGAATGGCTTACGGGAGTGCAGGGTGTGGATCCAGGATATGATCCGTTAGCGTTTATGCTGGAGGAAGCGCATCAGCGTGGAATGGAATTTCACGCCTGGTTTAATCCTTATCGAGTCAGCATGCACAACGATATCACCAAGCTGACAGAGGATCATCCGGCAAGATTGCATCCAGAATGGGTAGAATCTTACGGAGGCAAGCTGTATTTTAATCCGGGTGTCCCTGAGGCGAAGGAATATATCATCGACAGCATTATAGAGGTTGTAAGAAATTACGATATTGATGGTGTTCATTTTGATGATTATTTTTATCCATATCCCGCTGCAAGCGGAGAATTCCCAGATCGTGATACGTATATGGAATACGGTAACGAGTTCGCAAGCATTGCAGATTGGCGCAGGGATAATGTGAACCGCTTTGTTCAGGAAGTCGGAGAAGCGATCAAGCAAGAGAAGAGTAATGTAAAATATGGTATCAGCCCTTTTGGAATATGGAAAAACAAAACGACAGATCCATCTGGTTCAGATACGAATGGTCTTAGCAGCTATGATGCGATTTATGCCGACTCTAAGAAATGGGTCGATGAAGAGTGGATCGACTACATTATGCCTCAAATATATTGGTACATGGGTTATGGACCGGCCGCATACGACAAGCTGACAGATTGGTGGAAAGGCATTGTCACGAATAAGGATGTTCATCTGTATATAGGGCAGGCACTATACCGTAATGGCACAGTAGATGGCTGGCTGAACCCCGAGGAAATTCCGAATCAGATTGCTTATAACCGGAATTATGAGGAGGTCAAGGGCGGGGCCTTCTTCAGTGCAAAATGGTTTACAGATAATGTGCTTGGAATCACGGATCGACTTAGTAATGACCTCTTTAGTGCACCGGCACTTGTTCCGGAGATGCCATGGCTTGATAATCAGGCACCAAACGCTCCAGTTAAAGTGAAAGCCAACTCCACCAAAAAAGCAGTAAGGCTGGAGTGGAATTCAGGAGGCGGTGATGAGGGCTATTATGTCATCTATCGCTTCATTGGAGATAGTGCAGGTAACTTGGATCATGCGGAAAATATAAGAAAGATCGTACAGCGATCGGATCAGAAAAAGCAGAGCTTTGAGGATGCGGGGATTCCGCCAGGAACTTACACCTATGTCATTACGGCCGCAGATCGGCTTCATAATGAGAGTCTAGGGAGCAGGGCAGTTACGATTACACCCAAAAAATAAAACAATAGGAATGGCTCTGTGGATCATCCACAGAGCCATATTTATTAGTTTGTGTTAATCCATCATTACAGGATGAATCTATGATACATGCTTATGAACGGCGTCTGCATGTTCCGTAGGAGCATTGGATACTTTCTTGGATTTTACCGGCGAGATAAACCAGTAAGCCATGCCCATAAACAAGATCCCCCCAACCATGTTACCAAGGGTAACCGGGATCATATTGTGGAGCCAGCCTCCAAGTGTGATCACTTCGGGTGCATTTGGAAGCAGGGAGGCGAGTGACAGTAAGGTCATATTAGCGACACTGTGCTCATAGCCGCTGGCGATGAATGCGAACAGGCACCACCATATGAGGACGAGCTTTGAGATATCGTCCTTGGCCCGGAAGCTCATCCAGATGGCAAGGCAGACGAGCCAGTTACATAATATTCCTCGAAAGAACAGCTCGGTTAAAGGAGCGGTCATTTTATTCGCTGCAGCTGTAAATATAAGGTGCTCGGCAGGAGCTGCCTTGAATAATCCGGTACCGAGAATCAGAAGACATAGCAGCAATGCGCCGATTAAATTGCCGACAAATACGATTCCCCAATTCTTGAACGTATCCTTATACGTCGTTCTTCCAGCCAATGTGCTCATGGTAAAAAACATATGGTTACCTGTAAATAGTTCTGATCCTGCGAATATGACCAGGGTGAGGGCGAGTCCGAAGGATGCACCCATGACCAAGCCCTGGAAGGGAGATCCGGCTGCCGCTAGTGGGCCTCCCAGGGTAAATATTAAGATAATGGCTAGACCAACATAGGCTCCTGCAAGCAGGGTGGATATAAAATATCGGGGCAGCTGTTCATTCATATAATCTCTCTTGTTTACCGCTGCCTCGATGATGGCTTCTACAGTAGGTTTAAACATGGATTCGATTCCTCCCGCTCCTATAGGGTGTGCTAGACTGCAATCCAGACGGTATTATTCTCGATTTTTACAGGGAAGACCTGAACCTCACCGGTATCGGGTTCCTGTACTTGACCAGTGTACAGGTCAATTTTCCAATCATACAGCGGATCGTACACATAATGACCTGATACGATGCCTTCTGCAAGAGGACCGCCTTTGGGATGAGGATTATGATTCTCTACAGCACAGATATCCCCGTTCGACAGATGGAAGACGGCAATCTCTATACCCTCAATAGTAACAACCCGGCCTAATTGTGCAGGGAAATCAGAGATTTGTCCTGCGGTGTGGAATGTTTTAGCCTCAGTGTTCATGCGGAGCATTCTCCTTTCGAGATCAATTCACTTTCACGCCATACAATTGCTGCTGTACTTCTGTGTCTCCAAGAACCTTCTTCCATGGATCCTCTACATAACGAAGGGCCAGCTCGACTCTGTCTTGAAGTGCCTTGCGCTCTTCTTCATTATCCATGACAACGGCTTTGATCTGTTCAAGTCCCATTCGTTCAACCCACTCAGACGTTCTTTCGAGGTACTTGCCGGTTTCACGGTAATACTGTATTACAGCACTGCACACTTCAATAAGCTCTTCATCTGTCTTCACTTTACCGATGGAATCTGCAAGACGAGCCTTGATTCCGCCGTTGCCGCCGATAAAGATCTCCCAGCCGCCGTCATTGCCGACAATCCCGATATCCTTCGTGCACGCTTCTGCGCAGTTCCGTGGACATCCGTTAACGGCCATTTTGAATTTGGCTGGAAAATCGAGCCGTTCAAATTTGTGCTCCAGAAGAGAGCCCATACTCATGGAATCCTGCGTTCCGAATCGGCAGAACTGGGAGCCAACACAGGTCTTGACGGTTCTTAATGATTTGGCATATGCATAACCTGATGGCATATCAAGCTCTTCCCATACTTTAGGAAGGTCTTCCTTCTTGACACCTACCAGATCCAGGCGCTGGCCACCCGTTACTTTGACAAGCTTCACATTGTATTTCACAGAAACATCGGCGATCTTCTTGAGATCCTCAGGAGTCGTCATACCGCCATACATCCGAGGTACAACCGTGTATGTGCCGTCTTTTTGAATGTTGGCGTTCAAGCGCTCGTTAACAAAACGCGATTCTTTCTCATCTTTGTGCGTTCCCGGATGAACCATGCCTAGATAATAGTTAATGGCAGGGCGGCATTTGGAGCAGCCTTCTGGCTGCTTCCAGCCAAGCACATTCATTACTTCTTTGGTGGTGCTGAGCCCTTTTTCACGTATTTCCGCGACAATCTCATCTCGGCTGAGATCGGTGCAGCCACAAATTCCTTGTTTGGCATTAGCTGCAAATCCGTCTCCAAGCACATATTGCAGAATCTGTTCTACGACAGGCTTACATCCTCCGCAGGAGCGTGTAGCACCAGTGCATGCCTTAATTTCATCGAGAGTGGTCTTGCCTTCAACGGTAATGGCATTGACAATTGTACCTTTGGTAACGCCATTACATCCGCACACAATTTCATCATCAGACATGGTATCCACTGCGCTTGCTTTCTTATGACCGCCGCAGCCGGTTCCCATCAGGGAGCTGTACAGTTCATCTGTCATAACAGCGTGCTGCTTGATCAGCTTCTGAAGCTCGGCAGAGCTGTCAATATTTCCGAACAAGACGGCTCCGACCATTACATTGTCTTTAAGCAATATTTTCTTATACGTACGTTTCCAATCGTCCTTCTGGGAGATAACCGTGTGCTCTTGTCCTTCGATAAATTTACCGGTCGAGAACACATCCACACCCGATATTTTGAGCTTCGTGGATACCACAGAGCCTTCATAAGGAGCTGTATCTGCTCCGCTGATGTGCTTGGCAAGCACCATACCTTGCTCAAACAGAGGAGCGACAAGGCCATAACAAGTGCCGCGATGCTCTGCACATTCTCCGACCGCATAGACATCTTCCATAGAAGTGCGCATATAATCATCGACCACGATACCACGATTTACATCAATTCCGCTATCCCGTGCAACACCGATATTTGGCTTGATGCCAACTGCCATAACGACAAAATCGGCTTCCAGCTCCGTATCGTCAGCAAATCGCAATCCTTGAACCCTGTTGTCACCGTACAGCTCTTTCGTTTGTGCTCCCATCTTGAACTTAATTCCTTGCCGCTCAAGCTCTGCTAAGAGCATCTGTGAAGCATCTCGATCCAGTTGACGCTCCATGAGGGTGTCCATCAAGTGAACTACAGTAACGTCCATTCCGAGCTGGACGAGTCCTTTCGCAGCTTCAAGACCGAGCAGTCCGCCGCCGATTACGGCCGCTTTGCTATATTGTTTAGACGCTTCAAGCATTTCATTACAGTCAGCAATGTCCCGGAAACCAACCACACCTTGTTTATCACTGCCTGGTACAGGAAGGATAAAGGAGTTTGAGCCTGTAGCAATGATAACCTTGTCATAGGGTACCTTGAGTCCATTCTCTGTAATCACTTCACGCGTATTTGCGTCGATGCGTTCCACTTTGGTTCCTGTATAAAGACGAATACCTTGATTGTCGTACCATTCCAAATCGTTCAGAATAATATCCTCTACCGTCTTGCTGCCTTCCAGAACATAAGATAACATAATCCGATTATAGTTCGGATAAGGCTCGCTGCCAAAGACCGTAATATCAAATCTTGTTGTCAGCTTAAGGATCTGTTCTACCGTGCTGATCCCTGCCATACCATTGCCGATGATGACCAATTTTTCCTTCGTTGTATTCATCATGCTTGCCCCCCAGGTAATCCGTTATTTATGTCATTATCATAATGAAAGTGAAGAGAATATATTGTGATTCATATCACATAAATTGTAATTCTATAACTTGTTATGTAACCTTCATGACAATGCGCTTGGAATGATTGACAATTGAAATTCATTCATAATTTTCCTTAAATTATGATGAACAGGAAAAAGGATTCCTTATTATTCCAGCGAATTAGAGAAGATGCTATAGTTGATAACGTTTTCATTCGTTATAGAAAGTGGAGAGTGCAGCAGATGAAACTCCGTTCAAGATCATCCTTGCGTTTTAAATTTATCACCGGCTTTTGCTTGATTATGGCTCCGCTCGTGCTGTTTCTATACTTTAACAATGTGTATGCGATGAGTGTGGTTCGCGACCAGGTATCTCTGACAAACCGAAACTATGTCCTCAAAAATGTCGAAGAGAACGAGCGCATCCTTAAAGAAACTAATCGCTACTTATATAGTTTGGGGGAACAGGATCCAGATATCATTTCGTTGTTTTTTCTGCCCTATGGCAGTGGTGACTACACGATTGCTAAGCAGAGGATCGTAAATAAATTCAGGACAGATCTCGGGTTCTATGATCTCCTGGACGGCTTGTTTCTGTATGATACCGTTCATAAGGATACGCTGCTAGCTACACAGCGGGGGTATGATGAGAAAATAAATGCTCTCTCAGCCATTATGCCTGCAGCTGCTTCGGTAGACGCAGAAGTCCCGACACATAAATGGGAAATTGTTCAGACCAAGGGAACCTATCATCTCGTAAAAACGGTGCGTATTAACGAGCAATTCATCGCTGGGGCCTGGGTGCCGATCAACAGCTTAAATGAGCGTATACACCGTGCGGATTGGGGCGAAGGCGGAGGATCGGTTATTTTATCAGGAGAAGGGGAGGCGCTCTCCGGCACAGTGGTGCCTGACAATGTGGTGAAGCTTGCGTCCGCATTTCAATTAGAGAAGTCAGAAGAGGATTCGCTCTACGAAATCGTAGGTGATTCTGAACGAGAAGAACGATATTTACTAATTGACGTTCCCGCACATGACGGAGCCATTCATTATGTTGTCATGCTGCCCGAAGCGAGCATTGTACGGAACCTGCCTGTATTTCAGCAGATTATCCGGTTTATCCCAGTCGTGGCTGTTCTACTGCTTGTCTCTGTATTGTTCTTCTTGAGACAGGTGTTGTTTAAACCGATGAATACACTGATAACCGGAATGAGAAAGGTCAGCAGGGGCGATCTGAGTGTGAAGCTAAGACCATCCTCTTCGCCTGAATTTACTTTTGTAACAGATACGTTTAACCAAATGACCGAAGAAGTCCAGCAGCTGAAGATAAGCATGTACGAGGAGCAGCTTCGTGTACAGGAGGCTGAGCTCAAGCAGCTTCAAATGCAGATTAATCCGCATTTTTATCTCAATTCACTTCACATTATTCATAGTCTTGCCGCACTTCACAAGCATGAGCTCGTTCAGAAGATGGCGGAGCATCTTGCCGGCTATTTTCGCTTCAGTATGCAGGCGGATCGAAGCCTGATTACGATCAAGGATGAAATCCTGCATATTAAAAATTATCTCGAAATTCAAAAGCTGCGTTTTCCTGAACGTCTGCAATATGGGCTGACCATGAATCCGGATATTGAAGAAATGCTGATTCCACCGCTCACCATACAGCCTTTTGTAGAGAATTCAATTGTCCATGGCTTCCGAAAAGGGAGGAGCATACTACATTTGGATATTATGCTTGATTATGTCCCCGATGAACAGCAGCTGACAATACGAATTCAGGATAACGGCACGGGTTTCTCCGAGGACGTACTCGTAAGGCTTCAGCAGGGAGAGCTGCATCCTGAAGAAGCAACCGGACGAAGCATTGGAATATGGAATGTCAAGCATCGGCTTGAGAAAGTCAAGGGATTCGAGCCTCGGATACAGTTTGAGAACGGCCCTGATGGCGGAGCCTTAGTATACTTGACGATTAACTATACAGAGAGCAGCAACGTGAGAGAGGAGAATAAGGATGTACAGCTTGCTCATCGTGGATGATGAATATTACGCGCTGGAAGCCATGAAGCATGCCGTGGATTGGAGTGATATCGGATTTGACAGGTGTTATACGGCGATGTCGGCTGACGAAGCAAGAGAGGTTCTCATACAAGAGAAGATCGATATCATGATCTGTGACATTGAAATGCCGGAGGAGGATGGGCTGTCACTCCAAAGCTGGGTCCGGGAGCAAGTGCCGCAGCTGGAGACCATCTTTTTAACAGGGCATGCTGAATTCTCTTACGCGCAGAAGGCAATTCAGATGCACAGCTTCGATTATTTGCTAAAGCCGATTCAATCCGCTGATCTGATCCATACCGTAAAGCGTGCTATGGAGAAAAAGAGTCTTGACGATGAATTTGCTCGATTAAAAGAACAGTATAGGGATTATCTAAATGAAGAGAGATTCTGGAGTACGAAGCGAATCACTAAATTCTGGAAGGATCTATATTCGGGCCGTTCTCCGCTCACAGAATCTCAGTTTCATGAGCTGAAGCTGATCTATCACGCAGATGTTGAGGGAAGTGCGAGCATACTGCCAATTCTATTCAAAGTCGAGGAGTGGCTCAGAATATTCCCGGCCAAGGACCTGGATATCCTGGAGTTCGGGCTCTGCAATGCGGCAGAGGAGATTGTGCTCAGCGGTGCAGCGGGACATGTCATTCTAGATCAAAGGGGATATGTCCTTATCCTGCTCCAGGAGCCGCTTCCTGCCCATCAAATACTGGATCATTGCAAAGATTATATTGCCCGATGCAGTACATATCTCTCGGCCCGGATCTCATGCTGTATCGGAAATTATACAAGCATATGGAAGCTTCCCGATGCTTATAAGATGCTGATGCAGGAGCATCGGCACCATATCGCAGGAAGTGAGGATGTTTATTATCTCCGCTCAGACCGCGCAGGACATACAGATGTGAAGGAACTGGTGCCTCTGCCTTGGATCGAAGATATCGCCGTGCTGCTGGCAACCGGAAAAATCAAAGAAGTACTGCAAAAGACAGATGAGCTCATTGACTGGATGCAGCAACAGAGCTCGCTCACCGCTGAGCTGCTGGAGTCATTTTATCACGCGCTGCTTCACACCATCATTTCGCTTCTGCACAAGAACGGTATTGCTCTACACAGCTTATACTCAGGAGATGAGCCTATGGAGAGAGAAGTGACACGCTCGATCCAAACGCTCAGAGATTGGGCGCATCAGTTAATTACACGTGCATTTGCACTTCTCCATCCAGAAGGGGAGGATACGTATTCTGCGATTGAGAAGGTCTGTCTGTATATTAATGGAAGGCTTGATCAGGACTTGGGCAGGGAGGAGCTGGCTGAGTTTGCAGAGCTGCATCCGGCTTATTTATCAAGGCTTTTCAAAAAAGAAAAAGGCTTGTCCATTTCGGATTATATTGCGCAGGCGAGGATTGCAAAGGCGAAGGAGCTGCTCTGTACAACCCTGTCGACAGTAACCGATATTGCAAGTAAAGTCGGGTATTACAATTATCAACATTTCACGAAGATGTTTAAGAAGCATACAGGTATGACTCCCCAGCAGTATCGAAGAGAGTACAGTCAGCGGATAGAAAGGCAATAAACACAAAGGACGGTCGTTTAAGAACGGTCGTTCTTTTTGCATAAATGACGGATGTCATGAAAACACATACCTGGGGTTACGAGACGTGATATTCGGCAGGCCCGACACCTTCTTATAATAAAGCTACCGCTGCAGTAGGAGGGGCTGTGAAGCTTATGAGAAGGGGGAGTCGAAGGTAAAGCTATGCCACACACAGTAAAGAAAAAAAGGACCATACTGTACAACCTTAAGAAATACAAGGTGCTGTACCTTATGTTTTTGCCGGGTGTCGTATTTTTGCTGATCAACAATTATTTGCCGATGTTTGGGGTTGTCATTGCTTTCAAGAATGTGAACTACGCGGATGGAATTATGGGGAGTCCGTGGGCGGGGCTGGACAATTTCAAGTACTTGTTCGGTACCTCTGACGCATGGGAGATTACACGCAATACACTGGCCTACAACGTCGTATTCATTCTACTCAATCTGGTGCTTGGTGCAGGCCTGGCGATCTTGCTCAGTGAAGTAAAGGGGAGATTCTCATCCAAGTTCTATCAATCCGTGATGCTGCTTCCTTACTTCCTGTCCATGATCGTCGTAAGTTATCTGGTGCTTGCCTTCCTGGGCAAAGATTCAGGATTTATGAACACCAGCTTCCTGCCGTTATTCGGCAAGGAGCCAATTGATTGGTATACGGAGACGGAATATTGGCCTTACATTCTGCCTTTCGTCAATACCTGGAAGAACATTGGCTATTATGTGGTTATTTATTTGGCTGCGGTCATTGGCATTGATGAAGAGTATTATGAGGCTGCTGTACTGGATGGAGCGGGGAAATGGAGTCAGGTATGGTATATAACCGTGCCGTTCCTCTATCCGTTAATGATTGTTATGACACTGCTTCAGATCGGACGTATTTTCTATGCAGATTTCGGGCTGTTCTATCAGGTACCGCTTGAATCCGGTGCGCTGTTCCCGGTCACTAACGTGCTTGATACGTATGTGTACCGTACGTTCCTGATTGGTGGAGACATCGGCATGTCGTCAGCTGCAGGTTTGTATCAGGCTGTAGTTGGATTTGTGCTTGTATTGGTGTCCAATTCCATCGTCCGCAGGATCGATAAAGATAACGCACTATTCTAGTCAAGGAGGAGAGTTCCTGATATGAGTTCCCGTAAACCGCTGCATATATCGGGCAAATCGAAGGTTGTCATTCATGCCTTTTTTATCTTCTATGCCGCTATATGTATTCTGCCGCTTGTGCTTGTGCTGTCTATTTCCCTCTCAGATGAGACAACAGTCATCGCAAACGGATACAAGTTCATTCCCGAGCAGTTTAGTATAAGCGCTTACGATTTCTTGTTCAAAGATATGGAGCAGATCGTTCGCTCTTACGGAGTATCCATCTTCGTAACCGTTGTTGGAACCGTCATCAGTGTAGCGTTGACCGCATTTTATGCGTATCCGCTGTCGAGGCGGGACCTGCCGTACAAAGGATTTTTCGCCTTCTTCATCTTCTTCACCATGCTGTTTAACGGCGGATTGGTACCTTGGTATCTCGTTTATGTCAATCTGCTTGATCTGAAAAATACGTTATGGGTTCTGATCATGCCGATGCTGATGTCTCCATTTTTTGTACTCGTCATGCGGACCTTCTTCGCCAATTCCATACCTGTCTCGATTCTTGAATCCGCGAGAGTGGATGGAGCCGGAGAGCTGCGGACATTTATCAGAATTGTGCTGCCGTTATCACTTCCCGTACTTGCTACGGTAGCGCTGTTCAGTACGCTGAATTATTGGAACGATTGGTATCTGAGTATGATCTTTATTTCGGATAACAAAACGATCAGTCTGCAGTATTTAATGTACCGTACTTTGCTGGATATCCAGTATTTAACGAGCAATTCCAACGTTGCTTCGCAGATATCTTCACAAGGTGGAATGCTGGATCTTCCGAACAAAACGCTGCAGATGGCTATGGCGGTCGTAGGGATTGGACCAATTGTGCTCGCATATCCGTTCTTCCAGCGTTATTTCATCAAGGGTCTGACTGTAGGAGCTGTAAAAGGCTGATTTTATGTTTTCATAAATCATTATTGGGAGGTCTATGCAGATGAATCAACAGAGAAAGGCTCGGGGGACACGTGCAAGGAGGAAGCCTTTATTCCTCGCTGCAATTCTAACCTTCGTCATGGTGCTGAGTGCTTGCGGAGGAGGAGGAGAAGCGGAGCCTGTGAGCAGTAATACAGGAACGAGCGGAGGTACAGATTCAGGTGGTAAAACGGAGAAGCCTTATGAAGTCTCCCTGTTCTATCCTGGAACTCCGCAGAAGGACGTTGCACTTGTAGAAGCGGAGATCAATAAGTATATGGAGCCAAAGATTGGCGCAACGCTGAAGATTAATGCCATCGATTGGGGTCAATGGGATAACAAGCTGAACCTCATGATCTCGTCGGGGGAGAAATCGGATATTATCTTTACGGCAGCCTGGCAGAATTACACAGTCAACGTGGCGAAGAGCGCGTTCCTGCCGCTGAATGATCTGCTGGAATCGCATGGACAGGAAATTGTCAAGAATTTGGATCCTGCCTTCCTCGAAGGCTCCCAGGTCGATGGAAAGAATTATGGCGTACCGAGTAACAAGGAGCTGGCAGCGACCCGTGGTGTCCTCGTCAGAAAGGATCTGCTGGAGAAGTACAAATTGGATATAACCAATGTGAAGACTTGGGCAGATCTGGAACCGCTGCTCAAGACCATCAAAGAGAATGAACCGGGCGTGACTCCATTCTACATGTCCAACTCTACAGGAAATGGTCTGCTCGATAACCTGGATTGGGACTATCTCGGCGACGCCTCTGTTCCGGGTGTTATACGTAAGATGGGTTCCGAAACTACAGTGCTGAATGAGGTGGAGACACCGGAATTCAAGGAAGCGGCTGCGCTTGCCCGCAAATGGTATGAGGCCGGCTACATTAATAGTGATGCAGCGACCTCAACCGTCTTCCCTAAGGATCAGGCCAAGGCAGGTAAAGTGTTTATGTGGACGGACGGGATGAAGCCGGGCAAGGACAAGGAAGAAGAGAGCTATGTCGGATTCCCGCTCACTCAGATTGAGATGACGCAGCCAACCATAACGACAGGTGATACCTCAGGAGCTATGCTAGCCATCTCCCGCACTTCCGAGAATCCGGAAAAAGCGATGCAGGTCATTAATCTGCTGCACTCCGATCCGGTTGTCAATAATTTGCTTAACTTTGGAATTGAAGGCACACATTATGTGAAAAAAGAAGGCAGTGACAACATCATCAGTCTTCCTGAAGGAACCGATCCGAACAACAGAACCTATAACCCGGGTGCTCAGTGGCAGCTTGGAAACCAATTCCTAAACTACTTGTGGGATAATGAGGACCCGGAGAAATGGGATAAATTTAAAGACTTTAATGCCAGAGGTGTGAAATCGCCTGCACTCGGATTCACATTCAACAGCCAGCCGGTCAAGAATGAGATTGCTGCTGTCAACAATGTTAACAAGCAGTTCAAGCCTGCACTGACCTCCGGTGCCGTAGATCCAAATGAAATGATTCCAAAATATGCAGAGAAGCTGAAGGCAGCGGGTATCGATAAGATCATAGCGGAGAAGCAGAAGCAGCTTGATGCATTTTTGGCCAAGAAATAGAATCGTAATGTAATTAGAGCAGATTGTTATAGAGAACAGCATCCGATCCGATATGCTCCCATCATAGTAGACAGTAGAACTCTAAAACACTACTTCTACCGTGATGGGAGTATTTGGCTACTTTATTGTTTCGAATATATTGTCTCATTTTTATTGCTTACCTGTTGATTCTGAATTGTTAGTTTCGGTATGGACTTTCCTTTTCATCACCCGCATTTGCTGCTAATTTGAATGCATGGCTATAGTCGTTCATAACCATTTTTCTGTTAACGCTTCCATTATAGTAGGCAGCGTTGTACACTTACAGATGGAGTTGAAAATTCCCTAGTCGAATAGGTACATACAATTAAATAAGAGGAGTGGCATACTGGAGATGGAACTGTCAGGTATATGGAAGCTGATGCATTTTGACGTTGGGGAGAAGAATCCGCTTGAGCTTGCCGCACCAGGATTCGATGATCGATTCTGGATCGGGGCGAGTGTACCGGGAGATGTTCATACGGCTTTAGTGGAACGGGGGATTATTGATCCGCCGTATTACGGTCATAATGACATCAAGAGCCGGTGGATTGAGCAAAAAGAATGGTGGTACCGTACAACGTTCACCTTGGATCAGGTCAGTGAGGCCGGAGAGAAGACCGAGCTTCAATTTGCAGGTCTGGATACGTTCGCGACCATCTATGTGAATGGACATGAGATTGGCAAGACGGACAATATGCTGATGTCGCATCAGTTTGACATAACCCGAATTGCCCGTAAGGGGTGGAATTCAGTAGCAATCAAGTTTGATCCGCTGTCGCTGCATCATAAGGACAAGGAGTTATTTGATTGGTCTTCCTATACCAAAGAGCGTCCATGGATTCGGAAGGCAGCCATGAACTTTGGCTGGGATTGGGGTCCCCGCATGGTCACTGTCGGTGTGTGGGGTAAAGTCCATGTGAAGCAATACCGCCATGCCAAGATTGAACATATCGCGTCAGTGACCGCAGCTCTATCGGAAGCAAAGGCAGAGGTTCATGTGAGCGCTGCTATTAAAAGATATGTAAAGCAGGCGGATTATCGCCTTTCTATAAATATTGTAGAGCATGATGGAAGGATCGCTGCTGCAGCTGAGCTTCCAGTCGAACAAGCGGGTGCAGACTTTAAGCTTGAAATTCCTGCGCCTAAGCTCTGGTGGACGCATGATTTGGGAGAGCCGTATTTGTACCGAATTGAGGTCAAGCTGTATGAGGGCGATGACTTGCTTGATACCTATGAAGAAGCCTTGGGTATTCGGACACTCGAGCTGGCGCTGAAGGACTCGCAGGATAGAAATTCGTTCGCATTTATACTAAATGGCGTCAAAGTCTATGCCAAAGGTGCCAACTGGATTCCTGCCGATCATCTGATCGGATCGATCCCGGATCAGAAGTACCGCGATCTGGTTGATCTCGCGGCAGAGGGTCAGATGAACATGCTGCGTGTATGGGCAGGCGGCATTTATGAGAAGGACGTTTTCTATGAGGCGTGTGACCGCAGAGGCATCCTCGTATGGCAGGATTTCGCTTTTGCAAATGCGCTGTTCCCTGATTTTAACCGGGATTTCATGGATAATGTGAGACGCGAAGTGGTAGATAATGTGCTGCGTCTGCGGAATCACCCATCTCTTGCATTGTGGTGTGGAAATAATGAGATTGATTGGCTCTATGACATGAAGACGTCAAGTGGTGATATCCGGAGTCCATTCTACGGGGAGAGCATCTATCATGAGCTGATTCCTGAATTGCTTGAAGAGCTGGACCCTTCCCGTCCGTACTGGCCTTCATCACCTTATGGCGCTGAGTCAGGACAGGATGCGAATGATCCCGCTACAGGAGATCGGCACAATTGGCAGGTCTGGCACGGCTCAGTCTATCCAAGAAAGCATGGAGAAGAGCCCGTGCTGGATTACAGCATTCAAGGGGTAACCTTCAAGAATTATAAGCAAGATTATGCGCTGTTTAGCAGTGAATTTGGCATGCATGCCTCAGCTAATCGCTATACACTTGAGAAAAATATGCCCCCAGGCGAGTTCTATTGGGGAAGCCAGGAAATGGCTTACCGGAACAAGGACACCAATCATCAGAAGGGGATATTGTTAATGGAAGGCTATACAGGCATTCCGTCCGATATTGAAGAGTACATGAATTTCTCTATGCTTACACAGGCGGAAGGACTGAAGTATGGCATAGAGCATTTCAGACGAAATAATGACCGCAATAGTGGTGCGCTGGTCTGGCAGTTAAATGACAGCTGGCCGGGAACAAGCTGGGCGATGATTGATTATGAGCTTCTGCCTAAGGCCTCTTACTACTACGGGAAACGATTCTTTCATCCTTTGCTCTTATCCCTTGAATATGAAGCTGGTGAACCGCTTCGTTTATGGCTTGTCAATGATACGCCGAAGTCCGAGAGTGGAGTAATTGACCTGAAGGTATATACTTTTGATGGAGAGATCATTTATGCGGCTTCCTATGAGGCACAAGCAGATCCAATCTCGTCGAAGGTGTATGCTGTGCTTGATGAAGCAGATATCCTGCAAGGATTCGGTCCTAGTGAAGTTATGATTGAGTTATCATCCAGCTCGCTGCAAGTCCCTGCCAATCGCTATTACTTAAGAGACCCGAAGGATCTAAGTCTGGAGAAGACTCATCTTCACGTTCAGGTAGATGAGATGAATAGCACGGTAACGATAACGGCTGTGGACCATATGGCTCGATTTGTCAAGCTGGACCTGCCTAAGGGAAATGTCAAATTCAGTGACAACTACTTTGATCTGCTTCCTGGTGAGCAGAAAGTTGTAACGATTACACATCGTCATGGAGAAGATTTGCCTTGGTCAGAGCTTAGAGTCAGTGCACTTAACGAGGCATCAGCTACTCAAGTGAAGCAGACGAGTCGTATTCATTAATTTTATGGATGAAGCGGCAGCTGATGTAACTCCGTACTGAAAGCTCAGAATAACACGCTGCACACACAAACAAGCCCTTCCTCCAATGATTACTGGAGAGAGGGCTTGTTTGTTATACGGTTTACTTCACAATGATTCATTTCAACTCCGTCACGACACTTGCCGGCTCCGGGTTCGGGGTGATATGCTCACGGAACAACTGATAAGTATTCCAGGCGTCTCCATTCTCAAGTAGAGATTTGCTGATATAAATACCTTCCTCGATCGAAGGTGCATGCTCTGCGATATATAACCGGACTCCTGCATTAAAGATGACTTGATTCATAAACGGCATCATCCCTTTGCCTTGCAGAACTTCGAGCGTGACTTCAGCCTGCTTGGCTGCGGTCCATTTTATATCAGGAACATAAGAATCAATATCATACATTTCGGGATCAAGCACGAGCAGTGTGGTCTGACCATTCTGCGCAAGATAGGTCCGGGTTGGCCTGTGGATATGCAAGTCTTCGGAGCCTTCCGATCCTTGAATGATCATAGCCCTTCGATAGTTCAAATCCGTCAACAGCTTGGCTGTTTTCTCAAACACGGTATTATGAAAAATACCAAACACCAGATAAGGAGAGTGGCTGTAATCAATCAGCTTCTCTGCAGTATTAAAGATGGTGCGCAGCCCCATTTCCTCACGGAGCTGACGAAGCCCGCTCAGCCTACCGCTGTATCGTTCTGCTTGTACGAAGCGTACGCCGCTCGCTTCCGCTGCCTGCTGGCAGCTGGCGTCATCAGCGGTATCTGTGTTGATACCGAGTGCTCTGAACAATACCGGATAGGTTACTCCCCATTTGGGAGGAAGCGGCTCGGAGCCATGTAGTGTTACTTTGACACCGGCAGCTGCAACGACAAACGCGGTCGCTAGTGAAGCGTAATAAGAATTACTGCGTCCATCATATGGCCCGGCAAAATCAATGCCTTCATGAACATAGCTGCGATCAGCATATTTGCGGCAGATGTCAACAAATGCTTTTAATTCATCCGTGCTTTCCATTTTGAGTCTTGCTGATGCAAGGAAAGCACCGATCTGAACAGGCGTTGCCGTTTGTGACAAGATTAGCTCTGCACACCTAGCGGCTTCCTCGTAGGTCAAATCACGAGAGCCTCTTTTACCTCTGCCCACTTCCTTAAGAAAATGGTTCATATTCATAGGGTTACCTCCTTACGATGCTTAAGCTTTGAGCATTTGATGGGCCTTGACGATGGAGACAGCGACGTCTACGATCCGTTTTCGTTCATTCATCGCCTTTTTGCGGAGAAGGTCGTAAGCCTCGGATTCACTAATACGATTAATATCACTAAGAATACCTTTAGCCATGTCAATCCATTTACGATCCTCGATCCTGGCGAGCAGCTGTTTGCGTTCACTGGCCCATTCCTGTCTTTCGAAAAAACGTTTCTCACTAAAGTGCAGCGTCCAATCAAGCTCATGCTCCTTCATGGCAGGAGTCAATATTCCATCAATGGGTGCCTCGACTTCACAGGAAGTGATAGAAGCACTAGCTGCATCCGGACTGCACCACCACAAGAGAGGCAGAGGCTTGATCTGAATCAGCTTCTCGCTCCACGACTGAATCTCGTACACAGGCAGGTGCAAGATGGCGGCGTCTGCCTTGGATATATGCGCGTGGATGTCGGCTTCATTACCCGCAGCGAGAACAAGATAACCACTGGACTCCAGCAGGGATTGGGGGCGAGTATGCTCTTGTGTCAGGCCGGCATCTTGGACATGGGTTTCTACAAGTAATAAAGAACGCATGGAAGCCTGGGCACCTCCTTATTTGTTGAAAAATCATAATGCCATGGATTGGTTCCGTTTCATCATTTTGTTCATTTTCTCTCGTTTGTTTCCAAAAAGCAATCCTTATTTTGTGAAAAAACACACTGTTATTATTAAATTTGTGAGAAAACCTCACGTCAAATCAGTTTATTATACATAGATATTAATGTAACACGGATCACTGCGTAAAGTATATTGACATAAAATAAAAAACAAATTATAGTAATAACATCAAATTCATAAACGTCTTCGAATACAATGGCGTATTCGTCTAGGAATGGCAACGAAGCCTGACCTCGTTTGATCCAGGGAACAACTGTGTTCTCTGTTGATAGCGCGGCAGGCTTTTTTTGTTCATAAAGAGAGGGATTTCGGAAGGGAGAGGTACAATATGTCTGAACGCAGCAAATTAGTACTTATCGGTAACGGGATGGCTGGTATTCGAACCATTGAGCATCTGCTCAAGCTTGCACCGGAGAAATACGAAATAACCGTTTTCGGGGAGGAGCCTTACCCAAATTACAATAGAATCATGTTGTCTTCGGTACTCGCGGGTGGAACGTCAGTAGATGACATTATCATAAATGAATGGTCTTGGTATGAGGAGCATCATATTCGCTTATATACAGGGGATCCTGTTATTGAAGTCAATACAATGAAGAAGACGGTCACTTCCGCATCAGGAGTAGAGGCGCCATATGATCAGTTGATTTTTGCAACAGGATCTAAAGCATTTATACTCCCTCTGCCCGGCGCGGATAAAGAAGGCGTTATCGGCTTCCGAGATGTGAAGGACTGTGAAACGATGTTCGAAGCTTCCGCTAATTATAAGAAGGCGGCCGTCATCGGGGGAGGATTGCTGGGCCTAGAAGCGGCGCGTGGTCTCCTGAATTTGGGCATGGATGTGACGGTCATTCATAACAGTGAGTATCTAATGAACCGACAGCTCGACATTCCAGCATCAACCATGCTGCGCAAGGAGCTTGAAGGGCAGGGTATGAAGTTCTTACTGAATAAGCAAACGGCAGAGCTAGTCGGACGGAGGCGTGTAAGTGGGCTCAAATTCCGGGATGGGGAGAAGCTGGCTGCTGACCTGGTTGTCATGGCTGTCGGCATTCTGCCCAATGTAACACTTGCTAAGAGTGCCGGACTTGCGGTGAAACGTGGAATCATCGTAAACGACAGTATGGAAACCAGTATACCGGGGGTATATGCGGTAGGTGAATGTGCAGAGCACAATGGAATTACTTACGGGTTGGTAGCACCCCTTTATGAGCAAGGGAATGTGCTGGCTAAACATTTGGCGAATGTGGAGCACCAGGGTTATCACGGCTCCGTTACTTCGACGAAGCTGAAGGTGTCCGGTGTCGATGTATTCTCGGCAGGTGATTATCTGGATGCAGAGGATACCCGTTCCTTGCGTTACCAAGATGATATCGACGGTGTTTACAAAAAAATCGTGCTCCGCGGTGATCAGCTGGTTGGAGCCGTATTGTTCGGAGATACAAATGATGGAGCTTCCTTGTTCTCGCTTATCCGCAGCGGGGAGTCGATTGCGGGACGAGAGAAAGAGCTGCTTCTTGGAATGAAGCTGGATACGGCCTCTGCAGGTGCCAAAATCATGGATATGCCCATGGACGAAATCGTCTGCGGCTGTAACGGCGTTACGAAGCAGACTGTCGTTGATGCCATTGGTCAGGGCTGTCATAGTGTTGCTGAAGTCAAGGGCTGTACCAAAGCATCAGCATCATGCGGCGGCTGTAAACCGATTGTTGAACAGCTGATAACCGCTTATGCAGGGGATGCAGCGAAGACAGGGATGAAGGAAGGGATCTGTTCCTGTACAACACTTGATCGCGAGGAGATCATTGCAGGTATTAAGGAAATGGGTCTGAAGAATGTGAAGGAAGTCATGAACGTCATGGGCTGGAATGAGCCGGAAGGCTGTACCAAATGCAGACCCGCACTGAACTATTATCTTGGCATGCTATGGCCGTCTGAATATGTAGACCAGAAGGAGTCCCGTTTCACGAACGAGCGTTATCATGCGAACATTCAAAAGGATGGAACGTTCTCAGTAGTACCACGGATATATGGCGGTGTTACTTCTCCGGGTGAACTGAAGCGGATTGCTGAGGTTGCGGAAAAATATGATGTACCTATGGTGAAATTCACAGGTGGACAGCGTCTCGATCTGCTTGGTGTCAAGAAAGAAGATTTGCCTAGCATGTGGGAGGATCTCGATATGCCTTCTGGTCATGCTTATGGCAAAACACTCCGCACGGTCAAGACCTGTGTGGGATCAACCTTCTGTCGATTTGGAACGAAGGACTCCATCGCGATGGGCATCCGGCTTGAAAAGACATTCGAAGGATTAAATGCTCCGCATAAAGTGAAAATGGCGGTATCCGGTTGTCCTCGTAACTGTGCCGAATCCGTAATTAAAGACGTGGGTGTGGTCGCACTGGATGGAGCATGGGAGATCTATGTTGGAGGTAACGGCGGGATTAAGGTTAGAGCCGGAGAGCTGTTATGCACAGTGAAAACAGAGGATGAAGTCGTCGAATGGTCTGCTGCATTCCTTCAATATTATAGAGAACAAGCGAGCTGGGGTGTGCGTACTTCAGATTGGATCGAAAAAGTTGGCCTCGAGTCTATCAAGGAAGCACTAGCTGATGCACAGTATAGAACTGAGCTCGTGTCGCGGATCAATGAGACATTGGCAAAAACGGTAGATCCATGGAAAGAGATCGCTCAGAACAAAGAGCTTCGGAAGAACTTCGAGCCGCTGAATCGTTATCAGCTCTCACATGAATAGGGATAAATAGGGGGAGACATAAGCCATGAGTCATAAATATTTGGTAGCATACGAATCCGATATTGATGTCCTAGGAACAAGAGTTGTGATGATTGAGAACACCGAGGTTGCTCTGTTCAAGCTGAGTGACGGTACCATTAAGGCGCTCGAGAATCGTTGTCCCCACAAGGGAGGGAAGCTCTCGGAAGGGATGGTATGCGGCAGTAATGTGCACTGCCCGCTTCATGACTGGAAAGTCCATCTCTGCAGCGGAGAGGTTCAAGCACCGGATGAGGGCAAGGTTGATGCCTATGCGCTCGAAATAGATCCGGCGAGCGGTGCCGTTTATGTAACGTTATGAAGAAGAACAGCGGATATGTAAGCATAGTTGGTGCAGGTCCTGGAGACCCTGAGCTGCTCACATTGAAGGCACTTCGGTGTATGGAGAAGGCAGATGTTATTCTGTATGATCGTCTGGTGAACGAAGAGATTCTCAGCTATGCGCGGCCTGAGGCAAGGAGAATCTACTGCGGCAAAGCGCCTGGTGTTCATGCCATGACTCAGCAAAAGATACAGCAGAAGCTTATCGAATACGCAGCAGCAGGCCATCATGTCGTCAGATTGAAGGGCGGAGATCCATTCGTCTTCGGCCGAGGAGGCGAAGAGGCGCTTGCTCTGGCTGAACGAGGAATTGCTTATGAAGTCATTCCTGGAGTTACTTCCGCGATTGGAGCCGGCAGCTCCGCTCTTATTCCACTTACGCACCGTGGCTCAGCGGTTTCGTTCGCCTGCATAACAGCAAGCCGAAAGGAAGAGGGCGGAGATCAGCAGGAGATAGGCAAGCTTGCCATGTATGTGGACACCTTGGTTATATATATGGGAGTGAGTCATATCTCTACTATTCGCACTGAGCTGATCGCATCCGGAAAAAAAGTGGATACACCGGTTGCTATCATTGAGAGAGGGACCACGGAGCAGGAGCGAATCATGGTTACAACTTTGGATCAGCTCGAGGAGACTGCCAAGATCAATGCGATTGAGAATCCGGCTCTCATTATTATTGGTGAGGTTGTGAAGGTGAGGGAGGAGCTGCTGCAGTTACAGCAGCAGCTGCCTGCTCGAATGGAGCAGATTGGATAAGGGAATAGTTATGGTAGTTTATACACCATCATTTTGAAGAGCATGCCAAGAGATAGGCGATTACGTCTACCTTGGTGTGCTTTTTTAGTATGCTAGAGGTGTGAAATGATGGACATGAGATTGCGAGTTACAATATTTACATTATATTGCTATAATTTAGTTTGTTTCGTCCTGAAAACACTATTTGCTAAGTTAATAGATTGAGCGAAAGGAGTTGTTCGATTGAGTAGTTTAGACACCCTTGAAAGAGCACTTAGAAAAGATAAGATCGTTAGCTGTGTTGTATATAAAGGTGAATCTGTCATTTTTGAATATTACAAAAACCGGAAAGCCAAAGAGAAACCCTTCAAAATCAATTCGGTTACCAAGAGCATAACGTCCGCATTGTTCGGGATCGCGATTGAGCAAGGCTATATTGAGAACGAGGATGTTTCGATTGGTCATTATTTCGAAGACATGGATAGTACAAAGAAGAACATAACGATAAGACACTTACTAACGATGTCCTCCGGCTTGAAATGGCCAGGTAATGAAGCGATGATCCCATCCAAGAACTGGGTGAGGTTTGTTCTCGAACAGCCCGTTGAGTCGGAGCCAGGAAATGACATGAAGTATAGCTGTGGTAATTCACATCTGTTAAGCGCTATATTGCAGAAGGCAACACAAATGAATACAGTCGATTTTGCGAAGAAGAATCTGTTTGGGCCGTTAGGTATTGAAATTGGTATCAGGATGCCCAAGGGATTACAATTGGTGGATTCAGCATGGCAATGAAGACGGAAGATCTGCTGAAATTCGGCATGCTATATTTACATAACGGGAAATGGAATTCGAAACAGCTGATTTCTGCCGAATGGATTGATAAATCAACAAGAAGCCTGTCGGTAGAGGAAACGTCATATGGCTACCATTGGTGGATATTAAAAGACAAGAATCCCTTAAGCGAAGAGGATAAGACCTTCTATGCTATGGGGATGGGCGGGCAATACATATTTGTTAACAAACAGAGACAATTAGCTGCTGTGTTTACAAGTAATCTAACCGATGATGTTTCAAGTCCTATCCATTATTATCAGAATTATATTTTGAAGCTGCGAGAGGGATAAACGAAGATGAAAATTATTGTAACAGGTGGAGCTATTATACGAGATAAGCTCGGCCGGATATTAATGCAGAGAAGATCGGATTATGAGGATTGGGGGCTCCCAGGTGGTGGAATGGAGGCTGGTGAGTCCATTGAAGAGACGATGATCAGAGAGGTGTTTGAGGAAACAGGCCTTTTGGTGAAACAGCATGAGCTTTATTCCGTTTATAGCGGCTCACGAATGAAATATCGGTATCCAGATGGAAATGAAGTCGTTTTTGTCATGTTTATTTTTCATGCGGAAGCAGACTTGGAGGGCAGGATTGCTGAAGACGACCGTACTCTTATTTATAACGATGTCGATCAGGAATCTCTAACTCTTGAATTTAAATTCCTTGAAGAGATTGTAATAGAGGATATAAGCTCCGTGCAAAGACCTGTATTTGAAGATTTGAAGAGAGATCAGCAAGGGACAGTGATTAATATGAGGAAATAAAACGGAATATCACACTAGAAGGAGATGCTATTATGTCTATGAATATGAGGTTTAGAGAAGTGATTCCTATCCTACGGATCTTCGATGAGAGGAAAGCAAGAGAGTTTTATATCGAATATTTAGAGTTTCAGGTGGATTGGGAGCATCGTTTTGAGACGAATCTACCCTTGTATATGCAGATATCCAAGAATGGACTTAGGATACATTTAAGCGAGCATTATGGAGATTGCAGTCCAGGAGGAGCCATTCGAATCGAAATAGATGATATTCAACAATTTCATCAATATCTGCTAGCCAAACAATATCACTTCTCCAGGCCTGGATTAGAAAGCATGCCATGGGGCAGTGAGGAATGCTGTGTCATTGATCCATTTGGAAACAGGCTTATTTTTTACGGGTCCACAGTTAAGTAAGTAATTACGAGCAGGAGGTGAAGAATGAGCAGTCCTATCGTCTATCAAATAGATCAGGTTTCCTTTTGCCTTAAGGAACATCTTGATTTCAGTTGGCTTAGTCAGCTTGGAACTGTATTTACGGTGTTTGATCAGCAGGATTCAGGTAATATCAGCTTTGGGGTAGAGCAGGCAGGAGAGAAGCGTTTTGTAAAATTTGCCGGAGCCCGGACGATGGAATACGAAGGAGACCCTCAGTATGCAGTCGCTAAATTGGTGGAAGCTGCCTCATTGTATGAGGAGCTAAAACATCCGGTCCTAGTGGAGCTTATCGATCATTATGAAGTAGCTTCAGGCTATGTGGCAATATTTAAATGGTTTGATGGCGAATGCCTTCATTCTCACTGGGCTTATCCTCCTCCAGCCAAATATACAGATCCTGATTCTCCCTTCTATAGGTTCAAGCATTTATCCATCGAGAAAAGACTTCGGTCATTAAATCGCATCTTTGACTTTCATGTTTTTGCAGAGGGAAAAGGTTATGCCGCCATTGATTTCTATGATGGAAGTGTTATATATGATTTTGTGAATGATGAAACTAGAATTTGTGATATTGATTACTATGAGAAGAAACCATTTTACAATCAGATGGGAAGATTATGGGGATCATCCAGATTCATGTCTCCAGAAGAATTTGAACTCGGTGCAGAGATTGATAGTCGAACCAATGTGTATACCATGGGAGCAACGGCATTCGTGTTATTGGGCGGTGAGCTTGATCGAACCCTTGAGAGATGGGATGCAAGTGAAGCACTGTATAAGGTGGCGCGGAAAGCAACTAGTCAGGACAGGCGCAAGAGGTACAGCTCTGTAAAAGAGTTTTATAAGGCTTGGAATGAAGTGGTGAATTCGTAATTTGAAAAGCACCAAATAACCCTCCAAAGGAGTTTAATTTCACATGGAGGGTAGTTAGTTTTAGCTCTTAATTAATGAATGGTCTGAACTCTTTAGCCACTCTGTCAAATTCCTGAGAAAAATCTCTTGTATTGTTGAGCTCTTTCGGTAATTCGTCCATTAATAAACGGACTTGTTCTCTTAACTCAGATTCGTTTGGACGTTGGATGCGTCTGGATTTGAAACTTGATTTCTTACCAGTCCTATATATTGATGCTTCAGTAAGTGAAACTCATTATCCAGATTAGCCAGTTCGAGAAAGTTATTTGTATTTTTTTGTACAAAAAGATCTAATCGATCACACACCATATTAATATAAGCTATAACATCAACCATCAGTGGAGAAATTTCATCAGGCTCGTCGCTTTCCTCAATAAGAGCTAAGGACCGATCCAGCGATTGGAGACTTAAAACAAATCCGTTATAGTAGGCTTTAGCCTCGTTTTTTGACTGATTATATCCGTTTAGAAAAATAATCGATAGTAGAAAAAGAACTATAACGACTAAAACAATGATTATAGCGTATTTTTTTTACTCATAACAGTTTAAGAAGCTCCTTTCCGCGAAGGAGTGATTTTCCAGTGACACCATATCCTCTAAAAAATCCTGTGAAATGTATGTGTTATTACCTTCTTTTTTCTTCATCAATATCCCCCTGTTCATTTGTTATTCAAGATTCATTATCCAGAATAACAAATGGAGCGTACCATATATTAACAAGAAATAAAAGACAATTTTTACTAATATAATTCAATCGGCAATCGATGGTTCATCCGAACCGAATTAGAGCATGAGGATGGATCGGAAAGTGAGATCAAGGGCTTTACGAGACCATTCAAGCTGAAATCGGTATATATTACCAGTAAAAATATGGTATGATTCTTTCGAGTCAGGTAGCAATACATAATGTATCAATGAGACGGAGGATCATAAGATATGACGACAGTAACTTATAACCACTCAGTAGTTTCCTCAAATTCGTTACTAATTCTGGTGAATGAGTTGTATTCGATTGGGGAAGTGAAGGAGTGTCGTTTTCTTGTAAACGGATTAAATGATACATATTTAGTCAAAACTCTCGCAGAACAATATGTTCTGAGGATTTACAAAGCCCATTGGCGTACCAAAGCAGATATTTTGTTCGAGGTGGAGCTTCTGAATGATTTGAAAACAAAGGGAATATCCGTCTCTTCCCCGGTACCAACAAAAAATAACGAATATTTGTATGATTTACAGGCGCCAGAAGGTTTGCGTTACATGGTGCTATTTACATACGCAGACGGTGAGTATTCTGAAGCAGAGGATAAAAGTGAATGGTTTGGTGAAGAGGTAGCTCGAATGCATCTTGCTATGAATGATTTTAAAAGTGAACATACCAGATTTGAGATTGATCTGAATCATCTATTGGATGAACCGTTGCAGAATATACGTCCTTTTTTATCGCATAGACCTGAGGACTTCGATTACTTGCAAACGTTATCCGTCGAACTACGAAGTCGAATTGAAGAATTATCACATGATCTTGAGTGGGGTGTATGTCATGGCGATCTCCATGGAGGAAATGTACATTTTCATGAAGATACGCTGACGCAGTTTGACTTTGATTGCTGTGGATATGGATACCGATCGTATGACGTTTCGGTGTATCTTTGGAACAAAGTGATGCATAAAGATAAGGATGCTTTTGAGAACAAGAATTGGACATTATTTATTAACTCCTATCAAAGGATCAAACCCCTGTCGAGTACGGAACTCAGCGCTATTCCTTTATTCGTAGCGATCAGAGATATTTGGCTAATGGGTCTTCATACAGGCAATGCACCGATATGGGGAGCTTGGCAAAATGATCATTATTTTAATGAACATATTAAGTTCTTACGGAATTGGTGTGAAGCTCAAGGAATTGTCGTACAAAATCAAGCCATTAGCGGCTAGTAGAGAATGTGATAAATTTGTAGCCAGCGGTATTTAATATGAAAAGTGAGGTGCTTCCATTGGTAACGAAATAAAATGAGAGAATCTAAATGTGAAATAGCATGTGAATTTTCTCTTGTTAGGTTTAGAATCAATCGAAGAGGAGAATGGACATGCTGAATAAATTAAGTGAATCCATCTATTATCTATCTAATCAAAATGATAAAGAAAGACCAACATTGGGGTTAATTTGTGGAGAAAAGTATAGCCTCGTGGTCGATGGTGGGAGCTCCGCTGTACATGCTAGACAATTTTTGAAGGAAATCGAACATTTAGATGTACCGCCTATCAAATACTTGGTTATCACTCATGCCCATTGGGATCATTTCTTAGGGATGAATGAATTCAATACGACGGTTATTGTGAATAGCTTAACCCATCAAAAAATGGATGTTTGGCGAAAGTATTCCTATGATGATCGTTCACTCCAAGAGTATGTAGAGTCTAATAAAATAACTTCGCAGTGTATGGAAATAATTCAGCAAGAAATACCGGAGAGAGATCAATTTAAATTAAGCTCTCCCGATTTAGTGTTCGAAGAATCTCTAACTGTTGATCTGGGGAATAAGGTCTGTATTCTTGAACGGATTAGAAGTACGCACACGGATGATTCTACAATCGTTTATGTCCCCGATGATAAGACTATTTTTCTAGGTGATAGTGTGTATGGGACGACTACGGATGCTATATTTCATTATAAAGCCTCTCAATTACTACCTATGATCGAAGATATCCAAAAGTATGATGCAAATCATTTTCTGCTCGGCCATGAATCCATTTGTGATCTGGATGAGATGAACGTATTCTGGAATCAACTCACCTCGTGCAATAGAGCTGTGAAATCCATATCATTGGATCATGCGATTGAGTGTTTTGAACAAAATAATCTTAGAAGTCCTCAGGGTGACGAGCTTTTCTTCCTGAAAGCCTTTGTAAATGATCAAATATTGATATCGAAATAAAAGAAGTTGGCAGCCACCAGCCTTGGATAAGAAATATCTAGGGCTGGTGGTTATGAATCTACATTAAATACCATCATAAGTCAGAGGCAGAACAAATATCATTTTAGGCTTAGAGGAGATTTGAATGTCAAATATCATATTTATAGGTCCCATTAGTACAGGGAAATCAACAATTGCTGAATTAGGGAGAAATATAAATATTGGAAACCGTTTGAAGCTCACTTGGTGGTCAGGGTCCTTGAGGAATACAGAGATCATATTATTGATTTTGGAGCAGGTCATTCTGTCTATGAAGACCCAGAGTTATTTGGGAAAGTGGAGAAAGCAATGTTAAATGAACCTTTTGTCTTCTTGTTAATTCCTTCACAGAATCGTGAGAAGTCAGCGCTAATTCTATGTGAACGGTCGGGGCTTGATTTCAACCGACATTTTGTTGACCATGAATCGAATTATAAGCTGGCCAAGCAAATCGTATATACCGAAGATCGAGAACCGGAAGAAACGATGAAAGAGATTTTAAATCAAATTTTGAATGAAAAGAGGTAGTGTATGATCACATTTGAGCAAAACAACATTAAATTTAATTTTAGGGTTGCTGGTATCGCTGTTCATCAAAATAGAATACTTTTACATACGACTCTCACAGATGACTTCTGGAATTTACCTGGTGGCAGGGTAGAATTTAACGAATCTACAGATCAGACGATTAGTAGAGAAATGGAAGAAGAGCTGGGTATCAAAGTTAAAATCAAAGGACTGTTATTTGTTAACGAGGACTTTTTTGAGTATGATGGCAAATTGTTTCATGAGATTGGCTTCTATTATTTGATTGATTTTCCTGAGGGACATGAAATTACAGAGATTCAGGATCAATTCATAGGCATTGAAGAAGGCGGGAAATTAATATTTCAATGGTTTACTATCGATCAATTGGAGCAGTTGAATGTATATCCTCGAATTTTGAAGAGCCAGTTATTGAAGTTAAAAGAAAAGAATGAAATTCAACATATAATAAATCGACAATAGCAGGAAGATATTATTGAATACTAAGAAATATCGAAGAGAGATCCGTGGTGCGTTATGTGAAAAGAAAATATTCAGGAGGTGATTATCATTCGAATTCATATCATTGGTGGTGCAGGAAGCGGTAAGTCTCATATTGCTAATCTTTTGCAAAAGGAGTTAAATATACGACACTACGATCTGGATGATATCTTTTGGGATAATTCTAGTGAACATTATGGGGTTAAGACTCCAGAGGATGTTAGGAGAAGGAAGCTTGAAAGAGTACTACAGTTCGATCAGTGGATACTTGAAGGAGTCTACATTAAATGGGTTGAACCAAGCTTATCTACTGCAGACAAAATATTCGTATTAAAGCCTTCCTTAGAATTGCAAGAAAGGAGGATCTGGCATCGATATTACAAACGATTAGCGGGTGAACTGCCAAGTAAAAAGAAGGAAACGAAGGAAGGGATATATAAACTAATTGACTGGAATAGAAATTACAATGATACAAAGTTATCGCAATTTATACAGGAGTTTTCTTATAAAGAGAAGTTAATCGTCCTTGAGAACAATATGGATATATATAAGTATTTATAATTAGGATGAGAAAAAATGGCTCTCAGGATACATATTCAAATCCAGTCTGAACTATTTGTAGTCAGGGGTGGTTAAACAGGAGTGAACGTGTGATGTGTGAGGCATCAGCAAATAATCGACTAGAGAGAATTAGGGGGCTTGCTCACGAAACGATTGAAGCCATGGCTAGCGAGCGGTAATCCGATTCCAACAATTTGACTGCCCCTTGAGTTTTCATAAGTCTTGGTAGCCATTAAGTGAAAAGGAGTGAATGGTATGTATGTTCATCGCAGTCTGGAAGAGCAGGATCTTGAGATCATCAGTTCATTTCCACAAACTGAAAAAGAATTAAAATATGTAAGTCCCAAATTCACGTATCCACTAACACCCTCGCAAATACTTCAAATATCTGAGGATCGGTTAGAGCTAACGGTAGTACTGGATCAAAGAACTAGCGAAGTGGTTGGCTATGCCAATATTTATAGGGATAATTCGGACGAAAGCGTTTGCTGGCTGGGTAACGTTATTGTTTCGCCTATTTATAGAGGTCAAGGAGCAGCTCCGTATTTAATTGAAGTCATGCTGAGCAAGGCTAAATACAACTTGGGGTATCATTGGGTACGATTAGCATGTCACAGCACGAACTCGAGAGGTTTAGCTTTTTACACCAAGCAGGGCTTCAAACCGTTCGATATTAAATTAATGAACTTTGGAAATGAGAGATTGATAACGATACATATGCACAAAGAGCTTATTTGAAATTTTATAAAACGGAAAAAGAAAGGATAAACATGAAAATTAAAAACATTGTTATCATCATTTCTGTTTTATTAAATCTAGGCTTGATTGCTTACATTTATTCAAGGTCGGATCATATGGAAGATGTCTATTCGGGCATGTCCTTCAATCTTCAGCATGAATTGATTCAGTTAGAGGACTCAATTGGTTACCAAATAGAGAAGGCTTGGTCAGAAGCGGACACCGTAATTGAAAAAATAGAGGATATCAATGAGGATATTGATACGTTAATGGATACCGGTAAAGCATTGGCCTTGATCTCAAAAGAGCAGGAAGAAGATTTATGGAATCTTTCTCGTTATTTTTCACAGTTTCCGACATATTCCGGATATCCTAAAACAGATTTAACTGCTAGTGATATGAATGGACTTGTAGAACTCAGAAATAATCTTAGGTCAGTCGGATGGGGTATGCACATAGGGTACTCTGGAGATTGGGACAGCTTCTCAGCAAAAATAAATGAATTGATCCGGCTATAATGAAAGGGGGATATAACATATGCCATACGATGCCGTAATAACGAGTAAAGAAATAAATATATTGGTAGAGTACCTTCCTTATTTTGAAGACCCGGACTCTATTTTTTTCACTGAGAAAAATGGGTATGTGCTAGAAAGCGAAGAAGTGTTAAGGTTCCGCAAAGAATTAGATCGTACCGGATTTCTCATGGTCTTTGATTGGACAGCGTGGATCAGTGAACATGAGATTTATAGAAATGTGGAGCACGATATTCAAGACCACATTATGAAGTTAGATATGGAAGCCCTTAGAAAATTAATGACCAGCTACATCCGTGGTGATCGATTCAATGAAGGATTGTTTATACATGCCATAATTAAAGGACATATCACGCATATATTGCGTAGAACCAAAGAACTTTACAAAATATTGTAGCTCTAGTTAAAACCACGAAGGGAATCGTATCGCTATAATGTCTTCATTTCGAAAGTTGGAAAGAATTCCTTTTTTGAGATATGATGAAACTGCCATATGGATACGAAAAAGGAACAAATTCATTATTACACTCCTAATCCAACAAGACAATCGCATCCAGATTATACATAGGAGGAAGCAGAGCTTTGAAGAAGTTAGTTCAATCAGCAATTTCTGTCATCATCGGGCTATTTATATTGGCAGGCACATTACAGTATCTTGGGGAAGATTCCTTACCATATCCGGCTTCAAACGATGAGGATGTTGTTCAGTTAGTCTTTCCTGCAAATAAATATCCGGAGACAGCAGAGCATATCCAAGCTGCAATAGATGAAGGTCTATCCCATACATGTACCATTGATCGCGGCGGGGCAGATGAGAACAGGCAAGAGTCATTAAGAGGGGTCCCGACGAAGCGTGGTTATGATCGTGATGAATGGCCCATGGCCATGTGTGCGGAAGGCGGAGAAGGAGCCAGCATTGAATACATAGATCCGTCTGATAATCGGGGAGCGGGCAGTTGGGTTGGTAACCAGTTGGAGGAATACCCGGACGGAACAAGAGTTGAATTCATTTTTAATTGAAGAATTAAAGGAGGGATAGCATCTATCTCTCCTTTTGCTTTTTTACTCGAATTGAATCAATTTCACAATTGATTTAAGCAGCTAGATTCAATTTATAAAGTATTTATTAACTTTTCAAAATCTGCAGTTAAACAGCTTAGAATGAATGTCAAGGGGAGGATACAGCATGGAGAAGACAAATGGCAATGGATATCTTGAAACCAAAGGCAATCTGCTGATCGTTGAGGATGATCCTGGCATAGGAAGGATTGTGAGAGATCATTTGCGGCGGGATAACTACTCGGTAACCTGGGCGACAACGGGTCTGGAATGCTGGGAGGACTTCTGCAGCGGGGAATATGATTTGGTCTTGATAGATTTAATGCTGCCTGAAATGGACGGATTTATGCTATGCAAAAATATTCGACTCAAGAGCGAGGTTCCCTTGCTGATCATGAGCGCGAGGAGTGAGGATGAGAGCAAGGTCCGGGCTTTTGGACTTGGTGCTGACGATTATATTACGAAGCCCTTCAGCTTAACCGAGCTCTCTTTGCGAGTGGAGGTTCACCTGAGAAAGTTCCGTAAATATCAGAAGGACACCGAGGGAAAATCTCATATTTTAACCTATTATGGCGGTCTCACCATTGATCCTGTGCTGAAACAGGCTATGGTTGAAAATGAACCGATCGCGCTCACGAGCAAGGAATGGCAGCTGCTCATGCTGCTTGCTTCGCATCCTGGTCGACAATTCAGCAAAAGTGAACTGTATGAGCATGTATGGCAGCAGGAGGCGATTGACGGTGGAAATACGGTAACTGTGCATATTAAGAGCCTGAGAATGAAGCTGCAGGATAATATCCGAGATCCCAAGTATATTCAGACCGTATGGGGCAGTGGATATCGCTTTATCGGTGAGCCCGAATGAAGCTGAGAACATGGCTGCTGATTGCCTTTGTAATTCTAATGCTGCTCCCCCTTGCGGCTGGAATCGTCCTGTATCAGCTGATTAACAAACTGGATGAACAGCGTTCTTTTACAGATTATATGGCTGCTTCATCGGAAATATCTGCAGCGGAATCCTATTTGCAGAACCCGGAGCTTTATCGGTTCAGAACGGTATGGGATGTACAAGAGCTTGACCTGCTCACGAATGACGCGTTAAAGGTTGAACTGTTTAATCCCTATGGTGTGTTGATCTATTCCTCAATGGAAGATAGTGAATATACAGGGTTCGTGCAAACCAGCGAAAGATTGTACAGCAACATGTACGAAATGCAGATCAATCCCCGCAGTTATATGTTAAAAAAACCAGTGTTTGAGAATGGCAGTCTGGCTGGAATCTACCAGATCACACTAGCTCGCCAGGAATGGAGAGCGGATATTAGAAGCCGTACGGTTTGGGTAGCGGGAATCCTTGGCATATTTATAGCTGTTCTGTTTGTTATTGTTCTGCTCCTCACCCGTCGCAAGCTGATTCTTCCCATGCGTATACTTACCAAGCAGATGAGCTCCTTTGCAGCGAATGAGCCGGTTCCTCCATCTGAGTACCGAGGGGGCGGGGAGATGCGTGAGCTGATGGCTCACTTTGAGGATATGAGACGAACCATAGAAGCCTCACGTAAGAAGCTTTCACAGCAGCAAGAAGAGAAAGCGTTCATGACTGCCGCTCTTTCCCATGATTTGAAGACACCGCTCACCTCCATTCGAGCTTATGCCGAGGAGCTCGCCACGAATAGGCTTACAATTGAAGAGCGTCAGGAGTATCTTGGCTTCATGATGGGGCAGGTGGATCGGATGAGACACATGCTGGATGATTTGAACCTCTATGCAACGCTGGAATCCAAAATTACGAATAAAGAGCGTGCTCTTGTCGATAGTGAGGAGTTCATGGAAATGCTGCTTACGGGTTATGAGTCACTGGCGTGGAGCAATAACATTCAACTTGAAACGTCTATTTCAGTGAGTGGGGATGCTGAACTCGACCCTCAGCTGATCCTGCGGATGATGGATAACCTGATCGCGAATGCGATCAAATATTCACCATCAGGAGGCAAGCTTTATCTTGCAGCATTATCCCCTGGGTGCAGCGTTCCGGAATGGATTTTTCCTCCGTATAGATCCAGAGTAGAACAGCAATTGAATGCTCCGATTAAGAACATATTGCTGCTCATTCAGAATGAGGGTGAGTCCATACCATTCGAATTTCAGGACAGACTATTTGAGCCGTTTTATCAAAGAGAAACGTCGAGGAATCAAGCAGGTTCAGGCAGTTTTGGCCTGGGTTTGACGATTGCTAAGAAAGTCATTGAACAGCACCAAGGAACGATCAAGCTTATGTCAGAGGATCCGTATGGGACGCTGGTTGTATGCGGCCTGCCTCTTCATAATAAGGAGATGAGAATAAATGGGACAAATCAAGTATTCAACGATGAGCACACGAAAAGGTAATCAGGTGATGGGAATCCTCGGAAGTATATTACTTACAGGGCTGCTGTTAACAGGCTGTCAGTCAGGAGAAGCTTTAGCATATACGGGTGAAGAGATGGTGGAGAAAGCAATCCAAGAAAGTAATAAGCCCGTCTCTTATTATGCCGAAGGAGTGATGACCCTTTTTGAAGGAGAAAACAAAACAGAAAGCATGACGATCAAGGAGTGGTATAACGCTGATAATGGCAACAACCGCAATGAGATTGCTACACCGGATACGGGGAAGAGTATCTCTGTAAACGATGGACAGCAAATCATCGTATATGAGGAAGCTCAAAATACCGCCTACACAATGGATTCTCTTGAAAACGAAGCGATGCAGAGCTCGCCAAAGGATAAAATGTTAAGCCAACTCGAACGTATGCGCAGCACACATGCCATTGAAACCGTAGGCAAAGAGAAGTGGCTCGATCAAGATGTATATCATATTAAGGCCACTCCATTAGATAAGGATGCGAACAACTTGATCGGTTCACAGGAATACTGGGTGAATGCTACAGATTGGATGGTTGTGAAATCGAAGGTCACCTCGGGAGATATTACGACGGAATTTGCTTATACGCTGCTGGATAAGTCTCCGGAATTCACGCCTGATACATTTAAGCTGAGTATTCCAGAGGACGCCGAAATCATCGCCTTGGACAATATGGGGCCTCAAACCATAACGATCGAAGAAGCCAGGGAGGCCTTAGGTCAATCTTTCTTGCAAATGCCTGCTGAAGGCTTTGATCAAGTATCCGTAGAAATGTACGAAGCAAGCGGAGAGCTGGATCGAAATGAAGTTTCAATCAATTATTTGGTAGAAGGTAAGACACCGCTGAGTCTGTCTATTTTCAAATCTCCCGGAGAGGATGTTCAGGATGGTGGATTTGGAGAAAAGGTCACGGTAAGAGGTCAAAAAGGGGATTATATGAAAGAGATCAATATCATCAGCTGGGACGAGGAAGGTCTCAGGTACAGTCTAATGGCTGAGCAGCAAGGCGCTAAAGCCGAGCTTGACCAGCTGCTTGAATGGGCGGAATTACTGACAGAGGATCCGGACGGAGTAGAGTAACCCATCATAGTTATGACATAGGACGATTTAGCGCTGCTAGATCGTTCTTTTCATTGTATATGATATAAATTTAACTTGCTGAGCGCACGAGATAGATTCCTTAACCAGAGGAGATTATTGCTTTTAAAGTACCCTTGTGATGTAATAAAATGGATATAATTGTCTATCTGTAATATGTGGGTAAACAATTACAAAAATTTTAAAGGGTTGGTTCTGTATGATACGTGAAGCTAGACGAGAAGATAGGGAACAACTGTATGATCTATATAGGATGCTTGTTCCAAACAGCAGAAAAATGAATGTTGTTGAGGATCAAATTGAAAGAATTAGACTTGACCCTATGAATTTTTTGCTAGTATTCGAGGATCAAGGGGCTATATTAGGAACGTTAACCTTAAATATTTGTCTTCAAGCCTTGCATGGTACCAGACCTTATGGATTGATTGAAAATATTGTGGTTCACGAAAATCATCGCAGCACAAAAATTGGACAACAGTTGTTAGACTATGCAGAAGAGTATTGCCGAACCATTCATTGTCACAAGCTAATGCTTCTAAGCAGCTCAAAGAGGGAGCGAGCACATGGCTTTTTTGAACGATGTGGCTATAGTGGTTCAGTAAGTAGAGGATTTAAGAAATACTTATAGTTAACAAATGTTGAATTTGCACGACTGAGGTTTTTTAAATGAGGTAAATGGAAGGAGGCGGCATATTGTGAGCAGGTTAGTCATTATCACCGTAGGTAAGACACATAGTGGAAAAACGACGTTTGCCCGAGCTTTGGAGCAAGAGCTCCATCCCTCACTCGTCATCGATCAAGATAATCAAGCAGCATTTATAAATACATACTATAGAAACTTGCTGCCTAAACATGGACCTAACCATATTAAATTCGCTGTCACTCAAACCATTGTAGATTATGCGGTAGAGCAGACAGACTATCATCTCATTCTATGCAATTCAAATCGGAGCTATAAGAGTCGTTTAGATATGCTGTCCAGATTTCATAAAGGTGGATTTATCAGCGTCATTGTTCATTTAGACCCTCCGGATCATGTTCTTGAGGAGCGAGTTGCTCGTAGTCAGCGGGATACAGCGATAATTAGAAGTGCATCCTCTTTTAAAGAGGTCCTTCACCGACAGCAAGCTGAGACAGGGAATACTGATGTGGTATTACCATCCGAAGGAGAAGCAAATTATTTGTTTCATGTAACTCATCCGGATGAAATTCATAAGACCATCCATGGCATTATTGATCTGGCCAATCTAAATTTGTCATCTTTAATGGATAAAGCAGCCGGAAAATTGCAAGAACATGACGCAGAGGCATGAATACAGATTATTATTCAGAATTACTTTTAGTATGGAACTACTCTCGTTTTATTATTTTTCCTCTAATAGTATAATAAATGTATCTCTTAATAGATTGAACAAAAACTAGAACGCTTCTTTGGTAAATCTGTTAGATAATTAAAGGGGAATGGTTATGATTAAAACACAGCCAGTTGATCGGAGAGTGACTAAAACCAAACATGCACTAAAGGAGTCTCTGCTGAAGTGGATGTTATTCAAATCATTTGATGAAATTACAATAACAGATATTGTAATGTCGGCAGAATTAAATCGAGGTACTTTTTACAAGCATTACTCCTGTAAAGAGGAGCTGTTGGAGGAAGTTTTTGAGGATGTTCTATCTGATCTGATCATTGCGTATCGGAGCCCTTATATGAATTATCAGAACTTTAATATACAAAGCCTAGATCCTTCAGCCATTAAAATTTTCGACCATGTGCAGCAATTTCGTTCGTTCTATACTTTATTAGTAAAAACAAATATATTGCCGGAATACCATACTCGCATATACGAAGCGCTAAAAAGTTTATATATGGAGGATGTAACGATAATTTCTCCTAACCCGGCGATTGATAAAGAACTCATGGCATGCTATCAGGCCAACGCTGTCCTGGGAATTATCACAGAATGGGTGCAAAGTAATTATAAGTATAATCCTGCGTATATGGCTGAGCAGCTGCTGGAATTGACAAGGCTTAATCGTTCGAATGAAACATATCACACAAATTTTAGTCAGGTTTAAAGTAAGAGCTTCGGTTGTTAATCACCGAAGCTCTTACATAGCTTTATTTATCAGTTGCTTGTCCAGCCGCCATCGACAGGTAGTTCAACGCCAGTGATGAATTTGGCTTCATCGGAAGCAAGGAACAAGTAAGCATGAGCAATATCCATAGCTTCACCTGCATGAGGGGGGAGAGGTGCCAAATTCTTGTAGTGCTCACCCATCTCTACTTGTGATTTAATCCCGGCCTTCTCAACCATTCCAGTAAATATAGCTCCCGGGTGAACAGAGTTAACACGGATGTTATCTTTTCCGAACCATTGAGCTGCATGCTTAGTCAATGAACGGACTGCACCTTTAGAAGCACTGTATGCAGCACCTTGTGCGTCAGCGATACCGCCAATAATTCCTGCAATAGAAGAGGTATTTACAATAGAACCCTTTCCGTTCTTTTGCATGTGTGGAATTACAGCTTTCATACCAAGCCATACACCAGAAGTGTTAATGTCCATAACCTTATTCCAATCGGGTACTTCAGCATCGAGTATGCCTTTAGCAATATGAATTCCAGCATTGTTAACTAGAATATCGATCTTTCCATATTTAGCGATCGTTTCTTCCACAACGACATTCCATGATTCAGGATTTGATACATCAAGCTTAAGTGCGACGGCATCCCCTCCTGAAGCGATGATTTCGTTTACTTTTTCTTGTAGGACGTCTTGGACGACGTCTGTAGCTACCACCTTTGCTCCTTCTCTTGCAAAGAGTTGGGCTCCAGCAAGACCCATGCCGCTAGCTGCTCCGGTGATGATCGCTACTTTGCCTGTTAATCTTCCCATGTTAAAACATCCTTTCTATTAATACATCAATAAGGTATAAAAGTGGTGTATTCCATTCGTGTAGAATGTCGAATTTCCTAACCCTACGTGTTACGGTATTAGTATAATTTGAATGCTACTGAAGCTCAATCAGCAAATGAAAGCGCTTTTGTTGCTTAAGCAATACATACAATTGTTGTGATGATTATGTTAGGTAATATGTATGATAACGAACAGATTTATAGTAAAGTGTTTATTTTTGTGTTGTTCTTATTATCAGAATACTGGGGGCCGTTATGCAAAATTTATGCGATCAAGTGACCCGTTATTTATCAATACTTAATGTCCCGTTACAGAAACCGTCTTACAAATATCTAGAACAGATATGCCTGGCACATTTGAATGCGTTCCCTTTTGAAAATGTTAGCAAATTACTCTATTATCATCAAAATAAAGATAGGAATATAAGGTGTCAATTATATCAAACGGATCAGAAGAGAAGCGTCTCTCTAGTGAACAATAAATTTAGCGTTCAATATAGTAATGGAGAAACCGAGATTAAGTACTTGAGATCTTCCCAACAATGGATGAGGAATTTCGGTTGCCCAAACTGCCTGTAAGAGAAGCAATTGAAGTATTGAATGAGTTAGAAATTAACATCTTTGCAGATCAGAGAAGTGGAGGGAACTGAACGTGAACGTCGATCAGCTATTCGAAACTGAACCGGAGTTTGAAACGAGTAAGCTGTTATTAAGAAAAATAACAATGGATGATACAGAGGCGTACTATGAGCTGGCATCTGATCCAGCTGTTGCTACGTATACCTTGTGGGACAAGCATCAATCGATTACAGATTCTAGGGCATTTATTAGTCGTTTAATCCAAAAATATAGCGAGAAAGAAGCATATCACTGGGGGATTATTGATAAGGTCGAAAATAAGCTGATCGGCAGAACAGGGCTAATACAGTGGGATCTGACTCACGAAAAAACTGAGATTGGATTTGCCCTTTCACGTTCGTATTGGAATCAAGGTATAATTACGGAAGCGACCCGTCTGATCATCGAGTATGGCTTTATGCTCTTGGGCTTTAATCGTATTGAGGGTAGATGCAGTTATAATAATGCGGGTTCCGCGCGTGCGATGGAGAAGCTGGGTATGAAATGGGAAGGGATACTAAGAGGTCAGCTGAAAATGAAGGGCGAGTTCGTAGATCAAAGAATGTATGCCATTTTAAGGAATGATTTTGATAGCGTTAACAATAGTTCTACATTATAAGTTCTCAAATTCTGATATCAACAACAGGAGGAAATAACAATGATCGTTATGATCAATGGGGCATTTGGGGCAGGAAAGACGACGCAAGCAGAGAATATTGCCAAGCTTATTCCTAACAGTATGATCGTTGATCCGGAGCTGTCTGGTTATTTGCTGAGAGAGTTAATACCTGATTCGATGAGACAGGAGCACGAGCGAAGCGGGGATTTTCAAGATTTGGACTTGTGGAGAGTGCTTGTCGTGGAAGTCGCTAAGATGGTCAAGCTCAAATATAACAGGAACCTGATTGTTCCAATGACGCTGTATAAACCATACAATTTTAATTACATTAAGGATGCGTTTGAGATGCTGGATAAAGTATACCATTTCACTCTAATGGCTTCTAAGGCTTCGATCCATGAGAGGCTAACCATTCGAGGGGATACCGTAGGGGGATGGCAGTTTCAGCAGACAGAAAAATGCTTGAGTGCTCTTCAAACTAGTGCGTTCGCAGAACATATTGATTCCGAAAAACTCAATGCAGATGAAATTACGCAGTACATACTGAAGCAAATTGAATTACAATGATTGTTAGGAGGGGTTAGATTGAAACCACTCACTGTCATTTCCCGATTAGGTGAGTTTCAAGGATATGGAACAAGCGAGGTTGCATTCTTTGACCGCTATGATGAGCTATCCCGTAAAGTTATTCGCCATTATATTCTTATCCTTGAAGGAGTCAAAATAATGCATGAACCATGGGGATGGACAAACGAATGGTATGTTGATTTGGTAGATATTAAATTGAATGACGCTGAGATGGTACTAACAGATTTATACATAGATATAGTTGTAGAAGGCAATGGACCGACTTATAGATTAATCGACCTAGAAGAATATGCAGATGCGGTTAGCCAAGGTCTAATCGATATGAAGGATATGAACAAACACTTGACTCAAGTTCAAATGTTTCTTGAAAATTATCTTCATAGAGGAAAAGTGTTCCCGCCAAAACAGATTGGAGATCTACACAAAATTAAAATAAATCAAGAGGACAACTATGATGTCTAATGGGCAGATATTTTCTCAAATCCAGGAGTTATGTACGAGTCTACTACTAGGTAATATAGAGGGTGAGCCTCGACGGGTTGCTGGTGGTTTGCTCCACAAGATGTTTTCCATCGAGACTGACCGCGGAACATATGCCATCAAGATGTTAAATCCAGAAATAATGCAGAGGCCCACAGCACTTCAGAATTACAAAAATGCCGAACGTATTGCCAGAATGGCTGCAATGAATCAAATATCTGCATTGCCGGCGATTACAGTCGATGACGAGTCTATTCATCTGGTTGGATCTAACTTTTATCTCATATTTGAATGGATTGAAGGTGGAAGCTTGAGCCTAGATCAAATACGACCGACTCATTGTGAGATCGTTGGGGATTTGCTGGCAAGGATTCATGCTGTTGATTTTGCGGTTATAGGTGTTGTTGATCATACTTCACACGAAGCTTCCATTATTAATTGGAACTATTATTTAGACAAAGGAAGGATCACTAGCGCGGTTTGGGCTAACCTGTTAGAAGAAAATGTGGATCTACTGTATGAGTCGAATGCACAAGCAGTGGCTTCAGTTAAGGTATTAAGTACAGTGGATCGGGTTATTAGCCATCGAGATTTAGATCCCAAGAATATAATGTGGCATGATGATCTACCTGTAATTATTGATTGGGAAGCAGCGGGTTACATAAATCAATGGCAGGATATGACGGAGACATTACTCTATTGGTGTGTAGATGCACAGGGACGAATGATTCCTGAAAAATTTACAGCGTTTATGAGAGGATACAAGAAGCAGCCGGTTTCGATAGAGATAGACTGGCGGGCTGTGCTGTATAATGGATTGATAGGGAAGCTGGATTGGCTGGAATATAACTTAAAACGATCTTTGTATATGGAATGCAGGGATGCACAGGAACAACTGCTAGGAGAGGAGCAGGTTCTATTAACGCTCAAAGAAATCCAGAACTTTATCGAATTCATTCCTTCCTTTGAGGAAGTGTTGAAACATGAGTTTAATACATGAGTGTAAAAAAGGAGAATAGAGATGTCATACACCAATCTATTGTTTGACCTGGACGGCACATTGACTGATCCGAAGCTGGGAATTACGAAGTCGGTTCAATATGCGCTGGGTAAAATGAATATTTCTGTTGCCAGCTTGGAAGAGCTGAACAAATTCATAGGGCCGCCGCTGCGCGTTTCCTTCAAAGATTTTTATCAATTTGATGAGGCACAGATTGAAGCTGCTGTTGATTATTATCGAGAATATTTTAGTGTTACCGGACTCTTCGAGAATGCTGTATTTCCTGGAGTTAGAGAGATGCTCGATCGGATAAGCTGCGACCCACAGATGCGGTTGTTTATTGCGACTTCCAAGCCGGAAGTATATGCGAAGCAAATATTGGAGCATTACGAGCTCAGCTCCTATTTTGAATACATATGCGGAAGCGAGCTGGACGGAGCACGATCTGCCAAAGCTGAAATTATCGGATATCTCATGGAGAATTACAATTTGGATCCAGACCAAACGGTAATGATTGGTGATCGTAAACATGACATTATCGGTGCTCACCATCAACATATTGCCTCCATTGCTGTGGGATTTGGATACGGAAGCGAGGAAGAGTTGACCGCTGAGCAGCCCGCCCACTATGTAAAAAGCGTTGTGGAATTAAACAATTTCTTAACGTTAGTACACAATGGCTGATTACTTATCTAATAACAGAACATTGGAGGATGATCATGATTACTTATCGCGAACTTACCCCTGCGGATGTACATCAATTGAAGGAGATTGATCGCTCCGAGCATATTGAACTTATATACGAAATGGACAATGATCAGTTGGTTGAGATCAAGACGGATCACGAGTGTCCGACTTGGGACGCCATGTTGCTGCGTGAAATGGAGGAAAGGTTCATTTACGAGCTTGAAAAAGGCGGGATGGCAGTGGGTGCATTTGCAGGCGATATCATGGTCGGCTTCGGTGTGCTTGCCCACAAGCCTAGAGGCGTTCGTCTGGATCAACTACAAGTGGATCTGATGTATGTGTCGAGACAATACAGGAGACAAGGCATTGGGACTCAGCTGTTGGATAGGCTGTCAGAAGAGGCCAGGTCCAGGGGAGCTGCCGCTTTATACATCTCGTCAACGGAGACAAGATCAGCGGTTTCTTTTTATCAGAGTAATGGAAGTCATTTATCTAAAGAAATCGATGAAGAGCTGTTTAACAAGGAACCAAAGGATATTCATATGATGATTAATCTTTAGGAACGGCTTCATACTGTAGTAGTTAATTTAGATATTAATTAATTAAATTTTTTTTGGCGATTTTACTTCGAAAACGTTTCATATATATTCCATATTTGTTTTATTGTGTGTTATATTAATAATGTTTCAATTATGAAAAGAAAGGAGATTGCAGGCGTTCGATTTATTTATTCGAAAATAATAGGAGGTGTCCCGATGATTAGAAAAAAACTCTTCTCAGTTCTGGCATCCGTAACGCTTATTGCAACTTCTCTGTTTATTCCACATCAGCCGGCTGAGGCGGCAAGCATCACAAACAATGCAACATATCAACTGATTAACCGCAACAGTGGTAAGGCGCTTGAAATCTTTGAGTATTCGCATGACAACGGTGGAAATGCGGTTCAGTGGGCTGATCTGAATGGTGACAATCAGTATTGGCGCTTTGTCAGTGTTGGAAGCGGTTACTATTCTTTGGTTAATGCGAATAGCGGTCGTGCTCTTGAGGTATTAGGCTGGTCTACAGCAGACGGCGGTAATGTAGTACAATGGCAAAATTTTAGACAGAATTACAATCAGCACTGGAGATTGGTCGATATTGACGGACATGTACAATTGATCAACCGTCATTCAGGCAAGGCGCTCGAGGTGTATAATCATTCGACTGCAGATGGAGCTAATGTTGTACAGTGGACCAGCACAGGGAATCCTAACCAGCAATGGAAGTTGGTCAAAATATCTCCGAATGATACGACGACGGTGAACTCAACCATTGTCGTTGAAGCGGGACAAGTATTTGATGGGCTCGGCCGGCGCTATGTCGCTGGTTCTGCACTAGGTGATGGCAGTCAGGATGAGGGTCAACATCCAGTGTTCCGACTGGAGAATGGAGCAACACTGAAAAACGTAGTCATTGGTGCTCCGGCAGCGGATGGTGTTCACGTATATGGGAACGCTTACTTGTCCAACATTGTGTGGGAAGACATTGGTGAAGATGCCCTCACGCTGAAAAGCTCTGGAACGGTAACTCTAAACGGTGGGGCTGCTTACAACGGAGCAGACAAAGTTATCATGTTAAACGCACCGGGTCGGTTGAATGTATACAACTTTGTCTCAAGCAATGCAGGGAAGCTCATTCGTCAAGTTGGAGGATCTACTTTTAAAGTTGAAGTCTTTATTGATAGTTCTGACATCTCCAATATGGAAGAATCAATATTCCGCACAGATAGTACAACCAGTACGGTGTCTATGACGAATACAATCTATTCGAATGTTGGTCAGAAATGGTACAATGTGAAGAATGTATACGAGAACAATAACACGGAGTATTAAATGAAAGAGCAGAGAAGTACTTAATAAAAAGACGTAATCTAATAATGAGTGGGACGTTTTCTAACATTTAGAAGCGTTCCATTTTTCTTTTGACCAATATTTTCTAGCACACTTAAATAGATTATATTAAAGCTAGCTCCAATTCGTTAATTACGGACGACAACATAATGAATAAGAGGTGAGTGGATGAAACAAATTATTGCGATGGGCGGAGGCGGTTTTTCAATGGAACCGGACAACCTACTGCTGGATAAGTACATATTAGAGCAGGCAGGAACAGCTTCACCAAAAGTATGTTTTATCCCTATGGCCAGCGCTCGCAGGGCTTAGCGCAGGATCTATTTGCTGGTTTGAAGAGGGACTGACCGATCCGTTAAATGCTTCGGTATATAAGCTGAATGGCTTAGGCCTCTTAGAAGGGAGCCACTGCCCGCATTATGACGGTGAGGTCAATAGAAGGCCTGGCTACCACAAGCTCATTTCGGAAGGAGTGATGAAGCCGGGGTATGGTGTGGATGACGGGGCTGCGCTGCATTTCGCAGACGATGTGTTATTAAGAACAGTCAGCTCTAGAATTGGTGCCAAGTCCCACTATGTGTCCATTAACGACCAGCAAGAAGTGGATGAGCAAGCCCTGAATGTATTATTTCTAGGGGAACGAGTATAACATAGGGAGTCCATCCATGAGATGGGCTTTTTTTATGTTCATTTGTTCAACAATGTATTAATTTATAAAGTTACGTTTACAATTAAAGTAAAAAGTGATATCATAAATATATCAAAACAATATTGTAGAGAGATGCGGTGATGTTTATTGTTCCAGGAGAAAAAAGTATTTCGTGTAAATGGATTTGTAGGTCTGCTTGTAGTTCTTGTGCTAATCGCTATAGGAGTCTTTGCCTTTAGTACAGGTGAAACTGCAGGATATATTAATGGCTCCATTCTTGCTGTCGTTGCTGTCTTGCTGGCTACGGGGATGACGGTTGTTCAGCCGAATCAAGCGATGGTGCTTACATTTTTCGGTAAGTATATGGGGGTTATCCGCGACAGTGGGTTTTATATGACCATTCCGCTCTCGGCACAGAAGAAGGTATCGCTTCGTGTCCGTAACTTCAACAGCTCGATGCTAAAAGTAAATGATGTGGAAGGGAATCCGATTGAGATTGAAGCTGTGGTTGTCTTCTCCGTCGTGGATTCCGCGAAGGCGTTGTTTGAGGTTGATGATTATGAATCCTTCGTTGAAATTCAGAGCGAGACCGCACTGCGCCATGTGGCCAGTAAATATGCATATGATAATCTTGACGGGGCTGGATTCTCTCTGCGAAGCAATGCGGAGGAGATCGCCATGGAGCTCACGAATGAGCTGCAGGCTCGTCTGGAAATTGCAGGAGTTAACGTGCGTGAATCCCGCTTGACACATCTGGCGTACTCTACAGAGATTGCAAGCGCGATGCTGCAAAGACAACAGGCGTCTGCTATTATCTCCGCTCGGGAGAAAATTGTAGAAGGTGCGGTCACGATGGTACAGCTTGCAATTGAACGGCTTGAGAAAGAAGGAGCTGTTGAACTTGACGAGGAACGCAAAGCTGCGATGATTAATAATCTGCTTGTTGCTGTCGTTTCTGATCGTTCTGCCCAGCCGGTCATTAACACCAGCTCACTTTATTAATGAGAGGCATCCGCATTAATGGCAGGTAAGAAGAAGAGCTTCCCTCTCCGCCTCGACCAGGCTACGTATGAGGCTTTGGAGCGCTGGGCAGCTGATGAATTCCGAAGCGTAAATGGTCATATTGAGTTTCTGTTAAGAGAAGCTCTAAGAGATGCGGGGAGACTACCCGGCCCCAAGCGGATTACTAACAATAACGAAGAGTGATAAGAGCATCACATCAAGATTTAACATCAGTTAGGTTAAGTCTTGACACTAACGTATATAATATGGAATAGGAAGAAGAGGAGCTGTCTTTAGATGACGCTGCTCTTTTCCTCATTTCAAGACTTCATTCACATAATGTTTATATTTTTGACAAAACAATGTAATGAAATAGCTACAAAGAGTCATATAGTTCATTGAAAAGATGGTTTATGCTTAAGATATAAATATATTACTTTAGATATTTCTCGAGGGGACTTGTTTAGTTATGAACAAAAAGTTAGTAAAATGGTGGCCGTTCCTGGCACTGGGACTTGCGGGTGTACTTGTTATAGGTGGTTTAATCTTATTCTTCCAAGGTAACAGCATGGTTCCATCTGCACTGGATAGAGGTCAGACCGTGCAAGAAGAAGAGGATCTAAGCAATTATGAGATCGTAACCGTCGAAATTAATGATAAGGGCTTCTCTCCTAGTCACATCGAAGTGAAGCAAGGTGTACCAACGAAGATTAACTTTAAGAAGGTGACGAACCTTACTCATATTACCAGCCTTGTCTCAGAGGATATTGATATGCTTCAATATTTGCAGAAAGGCGACAATTATTATACCGTGGATACAACACTCGAGCCGGGGACTTATAACTTTAATTGCGGAATGTATATGACCTTTGGCACGCTGACGGTTAAATAATAAGATAGCAAGAAGCAGTATCTTATCCTTTAAGATAAAATACTGCTTCTTTTTTGCAGCTTAATGATCGTTTTGGTTGTGGTACATGTTTTATAATTTATGCATTGAGTTCAGCAGCTATGGCAGCGGACTTCTTGCCCTGCTTCTGCAGCCATGTTTTTCTCCATTGCAGACTCATGGCAATGACCAGAATACAAGCAGCTGCAGCGACGACGCTTAGAATCAAGAATCCAGGGGTGTAGCTTCCAACCGATTTGTATAGGTTTCCGAGGAGAAGCGGCAGCGCATACCCACCTAATCCTCCGGCCGCACCGACAATTCCTGTCATGAGACCAATCTCAGCGCCGAACCGAAGCGGAACGAGCTGAAACACCGAACCGTTACCGGCACCAAGGCACATCATGCCGATGAACAAGAGCACAACGACGACTGGGAGTGGAGGCAGGAATGAAACACCTACCAGCATGAGAGCAGCTCCTGCATAGAGGAATGTTAGAATACGTGTTCCTCCGAAGCGGTCAGAGAGCATGCCTCCGACTGGACGGAAGAAGCTGCCCGCAATAATACAGAATGTTGCAATATCGGCTGCCTGTACAGCAGATAGGCCATATTGCGTATTGAAGAAGATCGTTAAGTAATTGGATAGACCGACAAATCCACCGAAGGTAACACAATAAAATAAACAGAGAATCAGTGCGTCTTTTTGTTTTAAGACATGGGCATATTGAGCAAAGGTCTTAGGAGCAGGGCGATTCGGGCTGTTCTTGGCAAAGATCGTAAAGAGGATAAAGACGATGATGATGGGAATCATGGCGAGTCCGAATACGACTTCCCAGCTTCCGAAATGTGTAGCAAGTCGGTTGGCAAATAGAGTGGCAAGTACGGTTCCACTATTACCTGCTCCGGCAATTCCCATGGCCAGACCTTGGTGCTCTTTTGGATACCACTGGCTCGCCAGTGGAAGTGCTGCAGCAAAGGAAGCGCCAGCTACACCAAGGAGCAGTGCAACAACATACAGCTGATCGAGTGAGCTGACCCATTGCCAGCCGAGAATTAAAGGAATCAAGGTGACGATCATCCCGATCTGCGCAGTAAGCTTGGGACCAATGTGGTCGGTCAGATACCCGAAGAGCAGTCGAAGTATGGAGCCGCTTAATACCGGAAGTGCAACCAGATTTGCTTTTTGGGCTGCATCCATCGGGTAATCTCCTGCAATGACAACACTAAGCGGACCAATCAAGCCCCAGATCATAAAACTGATGTCGAAATAGAAAAATGCACCGAAGAGTGTGGGGTTATGCCCGCTTTTCCAGAAACTTTTTTTCTCCATCCTAATCTCTCCCTTTTATCTTTAAATAGATCAGATCCATCATGAAGAGGGATCTCAACTGCATCAAAAATAGCCGCAATTCGCCCCTTACTTAAAGGGTTCGAGCTGCGGCCTCATTGCCGTGACATATGATTCACTTCATTGTGAATCGCTATGTATTCTGTTTGGATGACTGTACACTGAATTATAGAAATTGATTTTCGATATGTCAAGATACTTAACGCAATTTATTGAAAAAAATGAAAGTAATCGTATGAAAGCATTTTGTGTTAAAAATATTGACATAGAATCGGGTATCCTATATTCTCTTATATATAAGTTCAGCACAACGGAGTGCTGTTTCGTGAGGCAGCGCAGCCCCTTTTTCTTTTTTTGAAAAAGGGGCTTTTTTGTTCTTTTTCACTCATATAAAGATCGTGGTTTCTCTACAGAGATAGGCATGGGATGGAGGAATACTAGATGAAGAAGCAGTTGGTTGTCGTTGGAAACGGAATGGCCGGCATGAAATGTATAGAGGAGATTATTCAACTGAATCGTGGACTTTATGAAATAACGGTAATTGGCGCAGAGCCGAGGCCGAACTATAATCGGATCGAATTGTCCAAAGTGCTTCAGGGCGGAACTTCATTTGAAGATATTATTATTCATGACTGGACCTGGTACGAACAGAACGGGATCAAACTTTACACGGGAGAGAAGGTCACACGGATTCATCGGAAGAAAAAAAGGATAGAAACTTCCTCTGGAATGAAGCTGTCTTATGATGATCTTCTGATTGCGACAGGTTCATCAGCCTTTATACCACCGATCCCGGGAAGTGATCAGGAAGGTGTTATTGCTTTTCGAAGCATGGATGATTGTCTTCTTATGATGGATTATGCCAAGAAGTTTAAGAAAGCCATTGTTATTGGCGGAGGGCTGCTGGGACTGGAAGCTGCAAGAGGACTGCTGAACCTGGGGATGGAGACCGAAGTGATACACAATGCAGCGTACTTGATGAATAGACAGCTGGATCCGATGTCTGCAGGACTGCTGCAGACGGAGCTGGAAGCGCAAGGAATGAAATTCCGACTTGGTCAGCAAACGGTGCAAATCATTGGAGACGGCCGGGCTAAGGGAATTCGGCTTGCCAATGGAAACAAGCTGATGGCGGATCTGATTGTTTTTGCCGTGGGAATCAGCCCTAATGTAGACATTGGGAGAGACAGCGGACTTGCCGTGAGTCGCGGGATTATTGTTGATGATTACATGCAGACAAGTGATAAGTATATCTATGCGGTCGGAGAATGTGCCGAGCATCAGGGAATCTGTTATGGACTGGTTGCACCGCTGTACGATCAGGCGAGAGTTCTGGCACGTAAGCTGTGCCATATGGAAACCGAAGCATATCAAGGCTCAATTCCCTATTCCAAGCTGAAGGTGTCCGGTGTCGAGCTATTCTCTGTTGGGGAGATTGGACCGGATATCGGTATAGCAGTTCAGGAGTATGACCGGCTGCAGTTCAAATATAAAAAAGTGACGATGCGTGACGGTAAGCTTGCTGGTGCTATTTTATATGGAGATACAACCGAATCCCAGACCATGCTAGGATATATCAAACGTCAAGCAGACGCCACTGAGCTTGCGGCAATGAAGCCTGCATCAGCTGGTGAGAACCGGATGGAAGCTCTTGTTGCTGCGATGCCGGGAGGCGAGACGGTATGTGCCTGCAACCAAGTGTCCAAATCAGCGATTGTGAAGGTAATGGAGAAGGATGGTCTTACGACTGCGGATGAAGTGAAGCAGAAGACGAAGGCATCCGGATCATGCGGCGGGTGCAGGCCCATGCTGGAGGCGCTGGTGAAGGTAACGCTGTCAGGTGCTTCGATGCCAGCCAGCGGTGCGGAGCAGGAATCTGTAACAGATCACAGCATCTGCTCCTGCATGTCTACCGGGCACGAGGAGCTGATACATCTCATTCGTACGACAGGTGTTAAATCGTCAGCAGAAGTACGAGAGTTACTTGATTTAACTGCAGATCAAGAAGAGGGGTGCCGGACCTGTGAAGAAACGATTGCATACTACATACAGCGAAACCGATCGCAAGGAGCTAAGCATCGCTCATTACCGATAGATACATTTGATGAATTTATAAGCTGGTGCGCTGAGCAGCAGGTTCCAGCTTCAATCTATGCTGCTGCCTCAGAGGAAGCTGAGTCCGTGTTCGGGATCTTGCTGCATGATATTGCTATTCAAGCGTGCCCCGCTGGATACGAAATCTACGTAGGAGGTCATGCAAGGCATCCTGTAACAGAGGGACAGCTCTTAAGTATCACTGACACGAGAGAAGGGGCAATACGTGCTGCTCAATACACTGTGGAGCTCTACAGCACCGAGGGCTGGTTCAACGAGAAAACGTGGGAATGGGTGGAGCGGACAGGGATTGGGAGCATTCGAGAACGCGTTATGGAGCTGGAGTATAAGCTGCTGGAATTTGCTTGAACGATATCAATGTGGTGATAAAAAGGAGTGGAATTCAGCATGAAAATAGCAGGCTCTTCAGAAGTGATGAATCATTATCAAGAAGCTGCTTCAGTACTGCCCGGTGCAATTCATCATGCAACAACCCAATGCCCATTCTGCAGTGTGCAGTGCAAAGCGGAGGTTACGATAGAATCCCGTGAGGATGTCTCTAAATCGACAACCCGCGTATTTCAGTACGTAACAGAATCCAAAGGAACGCTGAACAAAGCTTCCGAAGGAAGAATATGCGTCAAGGGCATGAATGCGCACCAGCATACGACAAGTGCCAGACGAATTACGTCTCCGTTAATCAAAAAGGATGGGGAACTGACGGAAGCTACCTGGGAGGAAGCGATTCAGTACATTGCAGGCAAGATACAGTCGCTGCCAAGCAATGCTGTCGGCGTATACGGCGGCGGATCACTGACCAATGAGACAGCCTACATGCTCGGGAAATTTGCGCGGATTGGCATCGGCACCAAATACATCGACTACAATGGACGGTTTTGTATGTCTGCTGCTGCATCAGCGGGTGCTAAGGTATTTGGAATGGACCGTGGTTTAACCTTCCCATTATCGGATATTGAGGATGCAAAATGTATCATACTCGCCGGTACCAATATTGCAGAGTGTCAGCCTACACTTATGCCGTACTTTACTAGAGCTCAAGAAAAAGGTGCGGTGATTATTGTGATTGATCCGCGCAGAACATCGACAGCTGCTATGGCTGATCTTCATCTCGCTGTTCGTCCGGGAATGGATATGCTGCTTGCTGATGGAATGCTGAAATGGCTGAGGGAGCAGGGGCTCTTGGATGAAGCGTTTATTGCAAATAGAACAAACGGCTATGAACAATTGACGGCATATCTTGATAAGCTGGATTGGAAGTATATTACGGATAATACCGGTGTATCTGAGGAGAATTTGAAGCTTGCTGCTGATATGTTCGGTAAGGCGAAGACAGGTATGGTACTAACGGCGAGAGGCGTGGAGCAGCAGACAGATGGACATCTCGCGGTCAGGCATTTTATTAATTTGCTGCTAGCGACAGGAGGATCGGCCGACAAGGCTGCGGGTACGGAGCGATCACAGGACAAGGGAATGGTCAGGGAGGCAGAGAGCATGGTCAAAAGGCTGATCAGCTCCCTGGATATCGCTCCATTGAGGATGAGCAGGACCGTAATTACATCGCTTCTGTGTGGGGCGTTGAACCTGATGAAATTCCTAGAAAGGGAGTATCTGCTTACGAAATGATGGAGCTCGTTCATACAGGGGCAATTGAAGCGCTGTTTGTGATGGGCTCGAATCCCATTGTTTCGAATCCTAACGCTACACTCGTCGAAGAAGCACTGGAGAAGGTTCCTTTCTTGGCGGTGGCAGATATGTTCCTATCCGAAACGGCACGCTTAGCGGATGTTGTTCTTCCCGTAAGCTCATATATAGAGAACACGGGTACGCTCACGAATCTGGAAGGGCGGGTACTCCTGCGTGAAGCGGTGACGCCGCCGCCCGGGAATTGCAGGCATGATTGGGAGATTCTTCGGGAGCTTGCAGCAGCTCTTGGTAAAGGCAAATACTTTGACTATACCTCGGCAGAGGAAATATTCAATGAGCTTCGAATCGCCAGTAAGGGTGGTATTGCCGATTATTATGGCATCACTTATGATCGTCTGCGGAGGGAAGAAGGAGTGTACTGGCCTTGTCCTGCGGAAGACGAAGAGGGAGCCGGCAGAATTTTTGAAGAGCGATTTGCACATGCTGATGGCAGAGCTGTATTTACAGCAGAAGAAAGTGAAATGGTTAAGGAAAGATTGTCCAAGGAATATCCTCTTATGCTGACGAATGGCCGGGTACTGTCTCATTATCTGACAGGAGTACAGACAAGACTGAGTCCAGGACTTGCTTCGCGTCAGGTCGAAAACTTCGTCGAGATTCATCCCGATACGGCACGTCACTATATGATTAAGGAACAGAGCTGGGTAAGAATCACCTCTCGATACGGAGAGTTCCAGGTTCGGTGCCGTTTCAATGAGCAGATCCGAAAGGATACCTTATTTGTACCAATGCACTGGGGAGGGGTCCAAAATGTGAATCGAGCCACACGCGGCGAGCTGGACCCTTTTTGTAAAATGCCGGGATTTAAGACGACAGCGGTGCGAATCGAAATGAGCTATTAACACGAATGTGAATCATCTTGATTAGTATGGTTCTATAACGAAGCTCATTTATAAAAATATCAAAGGCTCCTTCCAGCATTCCGCTGAGAGGAGCCTTTGATTCTAGAGAACAGATTTAATGGAGTAAAGCTCTATTTAATGGTTAATCACTTTTTCAGCTAAATGTATGTCGCTTTTTTTTACGAAGATTTCATACTGTGCGGAGAATCCGCCCAAACTGACTCCAGAGGAGCCGGTATCTGTTATTTGTGTCTTATAATCAACCTGATGGCTGTTTAGCTTATAAATGATTTTCTGGAAGTGTTCTTGATTGTGTGACATGTAGATACTAATTGTGTATCGAGAAAAGATCCTTCGCCAGAGAACAAAGAGTAACTTATCTAGATTTCCAATCATCTCACCACTCCTATATACATTCACATAGATGCCTATATCAGAATAAAGAAATGTGTATCTGCAGAATTCAGCTGCAGAATTCAGCTGCTGCATCCGCCGCCACAGGAAGAACCTCCGCACGATGAACCTCCATCCGATGTATCACTTGGTGAAGAGTCAGAAGCATTTGAATCGGACCGTTCATGTTCATTCGAGTGGAAGCCGGAACATCCGCCGCCACCGCTGGTATCTTGCGCTTTACGAAGCTCTTCCTCAGAAGGTGGAGCCTCCTCGAATAAGTAAGAAGTAGACGTAGATATGAGCAGGATAGAGAGGATAGGGTCCATCGCTGCATTGCTTCGTAACACATTCGGTGAAGTCTTCTGTTGGTTTTTTGCAGACAACGTATCTTGTCTTAACAAATCATCCAGTTGCAGGTGAGCTTCTCTGATCTGATGGCTAAGTGTAAGCAGCAGCTCCTCCTGAAGCTGCTTCACATCGAGATCATTTGTTACCCTAAGTCTTGCGGTTATCACTTCATCGTTCGGATCATGCTCTATTCTCCTGAGGATCCCTTCCTCTATAGGCTGCTTGAAGAAAGGTCTGGATAATTGCTCGTTCTCTGGAAAGATTATAAAGAGGCGGCTGTATAGGAGATCGTACCAGGCTCTCTCACTGATACGTTCAGCTTCGCTTGGCTGTACACTATGCGGCTGATGATGGATGAAATCACCGGTGAATTTCCGGCAAAAGTCCTCATAGTCTCGTGTAAACATCAGCATTTCATGCCAAATGACGTCCGTATCATTGCTATACATCGGCACATTTTTGAGTACAGCGCAGAGAATAAAGTATCGCTTAAGTTCAAGCAGCATCCAGTTATATTTCTCGGCTGAATAACGATGCTTGGACATAACTCGGTCTCTCACCTGATTCATATATGTATCGTTTAATGCATCCTCAAGACGGGCAGCCAATCTGTTCAGTGAATGGACAGATGACACGATTCCTAATTGCTCGGGAAGGTTATGTGAGTAGATAAATTCAGGCGTTTCAATCCTCTTCTTCGGATTAGGCTTGTGCTCATTTGTACCAAATAGGGAAGTGATCTTTTTAAATAATCCCATGGCCTTATACCTCCTATCCATAAACTTAAAGCTTACTTCCATCTTACCATGAAATAATATGACAGAATATAGGTGTTCATTTTGAGCTTGCAACATGTGAGCAACTATGTTATCTTATACCTGTAACCGGTTACACATAGTCGAGGTGACAGAGATGGCAACAATTAAAGATGTAGCGCGTCAAGCAGGCGTATCGGTGGCCACGGTGTCCCGGGTACTCAATAGCGCAGGATATGTTCATGAGGATACACGCAAGAAAGTAGAGGATGCCATCCTGGCATTGAATTATTCACCGAATGAAGTTGCGAGATCTTTATATAAACGTAAGTCGAAGCTGATCGGACTGCTTATTCCTGACATCACGAACCCTTACTTCCCTCAGATCGCCAGAGGCGTGGAGGATGAAATGCGGGAGAATGATTACCGTATTATTATTGGAAACAGTGATGAGAATGAACAGAAAGAGCTGGAATACTTGCAAACGTTTACTCAAAATAATGTGGTCGGCGTGATCACGCTGACAAATAATCCGGATACGAATACGTACGCTTCCTTTAGCCTGCCTGTTGTATTCCTAGACCGGACATCTCATGATAAACCTTCGGTTTATGCAGATGGATGGCAGGGAGGCAGACTTGCCGCGGAAGCGATTATAGCCGGGGGCAGCAGAGAAGTTACGGTGATGCAGGGTCCTGCTCATGTCAAACCGGCTCAGGATCGATACCAAGGAGCATTAGATGCTCTCAAAGAAGCGGGAATGGATTATCATGTAATCCAGACTTCTAGCTTTTCATTTCATAACGTAGATAGACTGGCTACGAATCTGTTTGATACTTATCCTTCTACGGACGGCATTATTGCAAGTAATGATCTGGCAGCGATTGCAGTGATTCATGAAGCCGTAAGACGAGGCAGAAGAGTTCCAGAGGATGTGCAGATCGTCGGATTTGATGATATTCCGATCAGCGGATTGTTATCACCGGCACTGTCAACCATTAGACAACCTGCATATGAGATGGGAAGAGCAGCAGCCCGGCTGTTGATAAATTTAATCGATAACAAACATAATATGGAGGCCTACATTCAGTTTCCAGTTGAGTATATTGAACGGAATACAACCCGAAAGGTGGCGCAAAATAAATGAGTAAAAAAGCAAAAGTAACGGTCATTGGCAGTTCCTCCATGGACCTTGTCGTGACGTCTAGTAAACGCCCTGGTGCAGGAGAAACGGTGCTTGGAGAATCCTTCAAGACGGTGCCGGGGGGCAAAGGAGCGAACCAGGCAGTCGCTGCAGCCAGACTCGGTGCTGAGGTTACGATGATCGGGCGTGTGGGTGATGACCATTACGGCAAGATCATCTTGGACAATTTTAAACAAAACGGAGTCATTGTCGACTATGTGGAACCGGTTACAGATATGGAAAGTGGTACGGCTCATATTATCTTGGCAGAAGGTGACAACAGCATCGTTTTTGTGAAAGCAGCGAACGATGAGGTGACACCGGCTTATGTAGAGCAGACCGTAGAAGTGATCAAGAATTCGGATATCGTGCTGATTCAACAGGAGATTCCAGAGGAAACAGTGGAGCATGTTGCAGCACTGTGTAGTGAGCTTGGCGTGCCGCTCATGTTAAATCCGGCACCTGCCCGGCCTGTGAGCGATGAACTCATTGAGAAGGCTGCCTATATTACACCGAATGAGCATGAAGCCAAGATCATCTTTGACGGAGCAAGCGTGCATGATTCCCTTCGTAAGTATCCGAACAAGCTGCTTGTTACCGAAGGGAAAAACGGAGTCCGCTTCTATGATGGAGCCGAAGAGATTCTGGTTCCAAGTTATGCTGTGGAAGCAGTCGATACAACCGGTGCAGGTGATACCTTCAATGCTGCCTTTGCCGTTGCACTGGCGGAAGGCAAATCACTGCAGGATAGTATTAAATTCGCCAACCGTGCGGCATCGCTGTCTGTCATGAAGTTCGGTGCACAAGGCGGAATGCCGACACGAGATGAAGTGGAGGCGAATCTGTAATGAAGAAGCAAGGAATAATTAATAGTCATATCACCAAGGTGCTTGCGGATTTAGGACACACGGATCAAATTGTGATAGCGGATATCGGACTTCCTGTGCCTGAAGGTGTTCATAAGATCGACCTTTCCATAAAGCTGGGCACACCCAGCTTCATGGAAGTAGTAGAGGCGATTGCTGAAGATATGGAGATCGAGAAGGTCATTCTGGCGGAAGAGATTAAATCGGAGAATGTGGAAGCGCTCCATTTTATACAAGAGAAGTTTATTAATCAGTCGGTGGAATATCATTCGCACGAGCAGTTCAAAAAGCTGACACAGGACGCTAAGGTTATTATTCGCACAGGGGAAGCAAAGCCTTATGCTAATTGCATCTTACAGTCCGGTGTGTACTTCTGACAGATTCGTCATCAAGGAGGGAAATCATATATGCATATTCAGATGAAAGGAATTCATAAGGCATTTGGAACGAATCAAGTGCTGACAGGTGTGGATTTTGATCTGGTTGAAGGTGAAGTACATGCGCTCATGGGTGAGAATGGAGCCGGCAAATCAACACTGATGAATATTCTAATCGGACTGCATCCGCGGAACGAGGGAACGATTCTGATAGACGGGAAAGAGACTTATTTTTCTAATCCCAAAGAAGCAGAGCAGTTCGGTATTGCCTTTATCCATCAGGAGCTGAACATTTGGCCGGATATGACGGTGCTGGAAAACTTGTTTATCGGCAAAGAGCTGACCAGTAAAGCAGGGTTTTTAAATACGAAACAGATGAAAGCGCTGGCAAAATCGCAGTTTGAGAAGCTGGCCGTCAGCATTCCGCTGGATCAGGATGCCGGAGAATGCTCGGTAGGACAGCAGCAAATGATTGAGATTGCCAAAGCACTCATGACCAATGCTAAAGTCATTGTAATGGATGAGCCGACAGCCGCACTGACAGAGCGTGAGATCGAGAAGCTTTTTGCGGTCATTAACTCACTTCGCAAGCAGGGTGTATCCATCGTTTATATCTCGCACCGGATGGAGGAGATCTTTACGATCTGTGATCGAATTACGGTGATGCGTGACGGGAAGACCGTGGACACCAAGCCAATTCCAGATACGAGCTTTGAGGAAGTCGTTAGAAAAATGGTTGGACGAGAATTAACGGAACGTTATCCTGCCAGAAACCCGAAACCGGGTGAGGTCGTACTGGAAGTCAAGAATATCGGCCGCAAGGATGCTTTTGAGAATGTAAGCTTCAGCGTCAGATCTGGTGAAATTGTGGGCTTCTCTGGGCTCATGGGTGCAGGAAGAACTGAAATTATGCGTGCCCTGTTTGGGCTTGACTCCCTTCATAGTGGAGAGATGTGGGTACGAGGCAAGAAGGTTAATATCCGCAAGCCTGATGATGCAGTGAAGCATGGAATTGGCTTTATTACGGAAGATCGTAAGGATGAAGGTCTGGTGCTTGATTTTTCTATACGTGAAAATATGGTGCTTCCTAATCTGTTCAGCTTCAGTGGCAAAGCAGGTCTAATCTCCAGTAAGAAAGAGAAGGATTTTGTAGATACTCTGATTAAACGGCTTCTGATTAAGACAGAATCTTCTGAAACAGCTGCCAGAAATTTATCGGGTGGGAATCAGCAAAAAGTCGTTATTGCTAAATGGGTAGGTATCGGACCAAGTGTCCTAATCCTTGATGAACCGACACGAGGCGTTGACGTGGGTGCCAAGCGGGAAATCTATCAGTTGATGAATGAGCTGACAGACCGCGGTGTTGCGATTATCATGGTATCTTCTGAGCTGCCGGAGGTGCTCGGTATGAGTGATCGGATCATCGTTGTCCACGAGGGACAGATCAGTGGAGAACTCAGCCGCGAAGAAGCTACACAAGAGAAAATTATGACACTAGCAACAGGAGGACAATAACATGACCAGTGTAAAGGAAACGAGTAATAAAAAAGGACTTCAGTTGTCACAGCTTGCAGGGAAGCTTGGGCCGCTGCTCGGACTCATCCTGCTTATCGTCATTGTAACGATTATGAATCCGGGATTTTTGGAACCGCTTAACATATTGAATTTGCTCAGACAGGTATCGATTAACGCACTGCTTGCATTTGGTATGACCTTTGTCATTTTGACTGGCGGTATCGATCTATCCGTCGGTTCGATCTTGGCACTGTCCAGTGCCATTGTCGCTAACCTGATGCTGTCTGGTCTAGATCCGATTCTTGCCATCATTGTCGGGGTATTGCTGGGCGGAATTATGGGGATGATGAACGGACTCATGATTACCAAAGGTAAGATGGCACCTTTCATTGCAACACTAGCCAGTATGACGATCTTCCGGGGATTAACCCTAGTGTACACGAACGGGAATCCGATCACGGGTCTTGGGGACAACATGGCATTCCAGCTGTTTGGACGTGGATATTTCCTAGGCATTCCGGTGCCGGCCATTACGATGATGATTACATTTGCTATTCTGTGGGTCATTCTGCATAAAACATCATTTGGACGCAAAACGTATGCCATCGGCGGTAATGAGAAGGCTGCGCTTGTATCCGGTATCAAGGTCGATCGTGTCAAAATTATGATCTATTCTCTTGCAGGTATGATGGCTGCACTAGCGGGTGCCATTCTGACTTCCCGTCTTAACTCTGCACAGCCGACAGCCGGTGATTCTTATGAGCTTGATGCAATCGCTGCTGTCGTATTAGGAGGTACAAGCTTAACAGGAGGCCGCGGGCTTATTATAGGGACTTTAATCGGGGCACTGATTATCGGAGTTCTTAACAATGGTCTGAACCTGCTCGGTGTATCATCATTCTATCAAATGGTCGTCAAAGGTGTCGTGATCGTTATTGCGGTACTGATTGACCGTAAGAAATCTGCATAAGAGGAGTAGAGACATGATGAAAAAATTAACTTTATTGTTCACTGCAGTACTCATGATCATTATGACGGGCTGTTCCATGCAGCCGCCAGAGTGGGCTAAACCGAACAACAACGGTAACACAGATGATATAAAAATCGGACTATCCATATCTACTTTGAACAATCCATTTTTCGTTGCCTTAAAAGACGGTGTTGTTGCTGAAGCAGAAAAGCAAGGGATCGAGGTTGTTATTGTAGATGCACAGGATGATTCGGCGAAGCAATCCAATGACGTGGATGATCTGATTCAGCAAGGCGTGAACGCATTGCTCATTAATCCGACGGATTCGGCGGCGATCTCGAACGTAGTACAAACGGCAAACTCGCTCGGTATTCCTGTTATTACGCTGGACCGTTCAGCAGACCAAGGTGAAGTAGAAGCATTGGTGGCATCAGATAACGTGAAGGGTGGAGAAATGGCAGCTCAGTATATTATAGAGCAGCTTGGCGAAGGAGCAAAAGTCATTGAGCTGGAAGGTGTGGCAGGTGCGTCTGCGACACGGGAGCGTGGTCAGGGCTTCCACAATATTGCCGATGAGAAGCTTGATGTCGTGGCTAAGCAGCCGGCCGATTTTGATCGGACCAAAGGGTTGAATGTCATGGAGAACCTGCTTCAAGGCAATCCGGATGCGGAGGCCGTATTTGCCCACAATGATGAGATGGCACTTGGAGCACTTGAGGCCATTCAAAGCTCAGGCAGAGATGTCATCGTGGTTGGTTTTGATGGTAACGAGGATGCGATTAAATCCATTAATGCCGGAGGGCTGACCGCTTCAGTTGCACAACAGCCGGCACTCATAGGTGAACTCGCTGTTCAAGCCGCAGCGAATGTGCTTAAAGGCAATGAAGTGGAAGAAATGATCGCCGCACCACTGAAATTGGTGACGAAAGAATAAGAAGAGTTTGGCTTCATATTGAAAACACCTTCAAAAACATCTATCGACTATCTGAGGTCGGAGATGAACTTGGAGGTGTTTTTTTTGGTTGGAAGGTTAAAACAAGCACAATTGTGTTATTATGAGAAAAAAATATTGTAAGGATCTACCATATATAATAGACGAAACTATACTATTAGTGGGGTGCTTATTGTGAGTGTTTCAATGATGACTCTAATGATCATGGGAATAATAATCTTTTATGCCATTGTAATCATACTTATTGTAAATTTCATTGGCCGGAGATTTTTTAAGGACAAAACGAATATGATTTTTGTATATGCTGGCATCATATGGGTATTTCAAATGTTTGTTGTAATTAAAGCTTTATTGACTAATCAGGCTATTGATCCCTTCAGCATTATCTTTTTCTGTATTGGATTGGGTTGGATTGTTCAAGGAATCAGAAAAAAGCGAGCAAATAATCAATAGAATTATCCGTTAAATGTATATCTTAGCTTCAGGTTTTAGAGCATCTGTATTTTTAATTCTTACAGCAACTCTAGCATTGTATTTCTCCACATTGATCCAGGCGATCAATTGATCAGGTCCATATGTATTTACATAATCAGCGAATATGACTTCACCATTACATTCAACAATCTCAGTATATGATCGGAAGGGATGATTTCCCTCCAGGCTGCTTAGAAAACGATCAAATTCATATTGCAACGCTTGTAAATTGTGCCCGACTTCTTCAATCACGTCATAGTAGGCGGCAGTATTATGCTCATCAAGAATGGCAATGATCATCTAGAACCTCCTTAGCCCTCAGCTTAATTTTATAATCTTCATGCCCTCTATCAAATCTTGAGACATGTCAATGCGAGCTAGCAATTGTTCTCTCAATTCTTGCTCAGAGAGGAAAGCGATATACTTGCTATGCTTGCTAAGCAGTTCTTCTTCGTTTTCTGTAATTGCCATTTCTATAATTTCAACGGATTCATCGCCGTTGTTTAAATAACGATGTCGTATACCTCTCTCATGATATCCTATGGATGCAATTGCATAGATAACCCTTAAATCGATCAACGAGCACTCATCTAAGATTTGTTCAAGCACTGACTGTTGGCTGTCCCATAGATTTCGATTCTCGAGATCTGAAATTTTGCCAGATTTTACAGCATTTCTAGAGAGCCTATATACATCAACGATTTGTTTAACGACTGCAGCATTTTTCTGTGCTGTCCTAAAATCCATTATTTATCATCTCCTAGGAGGAATCTTCTCATGTTTGATTTGAAAAGTGACTCAAGTATGTCTCCAATCGTAGGTATGTTGTATTCGGCTGTGGAACAAAATTGCGAGCGCCTTCGGATGATTACACAAGGGATGACGCAAGATGAGCTGGATTACAGAGGGCCTGACGATCGTCATAATAGTGCTGCCCAGCTGATTAAACATCTCATGTATGTAGATTTGAACTGGGTGTACAGAATTAAGGGACAACCCTTGCCTTCAACATATAGGGATAAATACGGCCCCATGATTGATGAAGATGGCAGACTTCCCATGATTGCTGGAGTCTCAGTTGATACATTTATGTCAGATTATACAAACGTATTAGCGCTGTTACGAGATACGTGCAGGAAGCTGACTGATGCAGATCTGGAACAAGTCGTCAGGTTCGGACATGAGAATGAGAAAGAAGCAACGATTCGTTGGGGGATATGGCACATGGCAGACCATAACCGTTATCATCAGGCACATATTAACCAGCTTCGTAAATGGTATCGAAACAATGAAACAAGGTCCAAGTGAGTCACTTGTAATACAGCAGTCTGTTTGCAGCGGCGTTTCGGAAGTCCGTTGGTGTGAGATGAGTGATCTGTTTGAAGGACTTCATAAAATGCTGGCTGTCATGGTATCCGAGCTGCATGGCTATCTCTTGAACTGTCTGATTTGTGTCCGACAAGAGAAAGGCAGCCGCTTCCATCTTCTGCTGTATAATATACTGTTTAAGGGTGACGCCTGCAACAGATGCGAACAGGTGTGACAGGTATTTCGAGTTATATCCGAAATAATCAGCAATTGCCGATACCTTAAGTGCTTCAAATCGATTCCAGTTAATATAATCTACAATATCATTATAGAGCTGAAGCTGTTTCAGCTTCTTGCCGGATATATTGTCCTCAGCATAGGACTGATGATACAGCTCACACAGAATGGTGGTCGCCATACAATTACCGAGTGTAGGATCCTGATAACTGCGCATGGAGTCCTGCAGCTGTTTCATCATGATGACAATCTTGTCCATGCCTCGAAGGCGGCCTTTATGTGGAATGAAGATGTGGTGCTGAACAGGCTGATAATCTCGGATTGGAATGGTGCAGGAGGGTTCTTCAGATGTGAAATGAAGCCAGTAAAAGCTGCAATCGGATTCCTTGTAACCGAATTGCTTCGTTCTAGGCGGCATCAGCAGAAAATCTCCTTCTTCGAGCACATGCTCTCCCCGATCATCTGCGATGAACAGCCTGCCCTTGGTCTGGACGAACAGCTCGTAATCCATCAGTATTCTACTCATATGTACCCAGTCCGGAGCAGGTGATGCGAACTTTCCTGTCATTTGCATTATTAGGGGCTTCTCTATATTAAATGTGTATCCATCCATCGATGTATGTCCTCCGTAAGTATCTGTCTTTTTCACACCTTCAGCTTACTATATCTTATTATAATATATTGGTATGAAATGGCACCACTTGTTGATCTCAACTATGAATTAACATTCTATACTCCTATGCATCTATACGTCATTATCTGACTTTTTTACACGAATTCGAACGTTTCTCCACTTCACTCCTACATATGAAATCGTTATTCTGAAAGAGCAAGCTGAACCGTATAGAAGAGTCTCGGAAGGTGGTAGAAGGATGTCTGCAAAGGAAGAAGCAGTAAAAGGTCATGTATTGCAGGATTTTGCTATGAACCAGGTGCACTTAACTGGAGAGTTTCATATCAACGCATTTGCGAAGGAACTCGACTATTTACATAGCTATGATCTGGATCGTCTGCTCGCTGGATTTCGGGAGAACCGAGGTCTTCCTCCTAAGGCAGAGAAGTATCCAGGATGGGAGGATACCGAGATTCGGGGACATACGCTCGGGCATTTCATGACTGCATGTGCTCAAGCTTATGAGCAAACGAGTGATCCGGATCTGCTTAAGAAATTGGAATATATCATAGCAGAGCTTGCCCAATGTCAATTTGAAAGCGGTTATTTGTCGGCATTTCCCGAGAGCTTGATCGATAATATTGAGAAGAGACAACCCGCCTGGGTTCCATGGTACACCATACACAAACTGATCGCCGGACTTATCGCTGTTTACCAAGGAACACAGTTGGCCGATGCCAAGCGCATTGTCTGTAAATTAGGAGACTGGGTTGCATTACGCACCTCCCGCTGGTCACATGAGCTGCAAACGATCGTGCTTTCTGTAGAATATGGCGGAATGAATGACTGCTTGTATGATCTATTTAAAATATCGTCAGATCCGAAGCACTTGGAAGCGGCTCACAAATTTGACGAGATCCCCTTGTTCAAAGCAATCGCTCAGGGAGCAGATATATTAAAAGGCAAGCATGCGAACACAACGATTCCTAAATTTCTGGGAGCGCTTAACCGTTATCGAACGCTTGGTGAGAGTGAAAAATTTTATCTGGAGGCAGCCAAGAAATTTTGGGATATCGTGGTTAATCATCACACATATATAACGGGCGGCAACAGTGAATCCGAGCATTTTGGAGAGCCAGATATTCTGGATGCAAGACGCTCCGATATTACATGCGAGACCTGTAACAGCTACAACATGCTGAAGCTGACTCGTGAGCTGTTCAAACTAACCGGCGACAAGAAATATGCCGACTATTACGAAACGAGCTACATAAATGCGATTCTCTCCTCGCAAAATCCCGAAACGGGAATGACCATGTATTTTCAGCCGATGGCTACCGGTTATTTCAAAATATACAGCTCTCCATTTGAGCACTTCTGGTGCTGTACAGGTACGGGGATGGAGAGCTTTACGAAGCTGAATGACAGCATATATTTTTACAATGACAACGAGCTGTACGTGAATCAATTTATTAGCTCCAGGCTCGATTTTGCACAAGAGAATATGAGCATTACACAAACCGCCTCTATACCGGATCGTGATGATGTCCAGTTTACGATTGAAACCACAGATGGCCGAGACAGGGCAATGAAGCTCTATGTAAGAGTACCTAATTGGGTCAAGGGTGAAATGACTGTTTTACTAAATGGCAAGCGGTTTGAACCTGAGATCAAAAATGAATATCTGGAGGTAGACCGCACCTGGCACAGCGGAGATGTACTGGATTTAGTTCTGCCCATGAAGGTGCTCGCCTGCAGCCTCCCTGACAATCCGGCAGCAGTGGGTTTCCAATACGGTCCAATTGTTCTCAGCGCAGCTCTAGGAAATGAAGATATGACGTTATCCAGCACAGGCATCATGGTGCAAGTGCCAACGAAGCGGATGCGGATCAAGGACTTTATCATTCCAAACGGAATGACTCCCAAAGAATGGATTCAGTCCGTAGAAGAGCATGTGGTCAAAGACGAGGATCGGATGGAGTTTCGATTAAGGAATACCGATGAGGATGAACGGTTGATCTTTACACCTCATTATAAGCAGCATAAAGAACGATATGGTATCTACTGGAACATGGTTGAACCAGATTCGGAGGAGCTGAAGCGTCATTTGGAGCTTGGCAGACTTGAGAACCTTACTAAGGAGGCAACGATTGACAGCGTTCAGGTAGGCAATGATCAGTATGAGCTCCAGCATGGGATCAGAGGAGAGAATACGTTCAGCGGAGCTTGGGATGGCCAGAATGGCAGGCTTGCAAATGACAAGGGCTGGTTTAGCTATACAATGGCGGTTGATCCAGATGATGTGAATGTGCTCCAGGTGACGTACTTCCTCATCAACCATAATCGTGCCATGAACATTTATGTGAATGATCAGCTTCTCGCGCGAGAGGAAACCGGTTATGAACGCAGAAGAGAGTTTGTAACCAAGGAGTATCCGATTCCGCAAGCCTTAATCAACAAGAGCAGTCAAATTGTCGTTAAGTTCATGCCTGAAGCAGATTTGAATGGAATTTATGGTGTGCTGCGAACAATGCGGCCGCTTAACAAGGAAGCATAAGTTATCAAGTACTAAAAATAACACAATGGATCATTCCCTTAGAATTCAAAAGGAGGAACTTTTTAATGGACGCTTATTTGTTTGTGCATTTTAAAGAAAAGAAAACACCAGATGGTGAACAGGTTTATTTTGGTTTGAGCAGGGATGGTCTAAACTGGGAGCAGGTCAATGATGGAAATCCTGTGCTGTGGAGTGAACAGGGAGATCGAGGAGTCAGAGATCATACCATTGTGCGGACGAGAGAAGGGAAGTTCTTCATCATTGCAACCGATTTGAGTCTGGCAAACGGATTTAACACGAAGTACAAGAGCAGCTGGGCCAGCATTTCAAGAGAAGGAAGCAAGTGCTTGTCGTTGTGGGAGTCGGAGGATCTGGTGAACTGGTCTAAGCAGAGAATGATTGAGCTTGGAAATGAGGACTTTGGCTGTCTGTGGGCACCAGATGTCATTTATGACACCAAGAATGAGGACTATGTTCTCCATTGGTCTTCAGCACATGCTTCAAATAATTTCGGACATAAGGCGATCTATTACTCGCGAACGAAGGATTTCGTTCACTTCTCGAAACCGGAGATGCTGTGCCGCAAAGATGGGAGCGGAATTATTGATTCCGCGATTTATGAAGAGAACGGATTCTTATATCGTTTTCTAAAAAGCGAGAAGGATCCAGAGGGAATCATTCTGCAAAAGGGCAGTACGCTGACTGGAGAGCATACCCGGATTGAAGCCTTTGATGAAGAAATGGCGAAGCTGGGACATCACGCTTATGAAGCGCCAACGGCATTTAAGGTAAAGGATGGCAGATGGTGTCTGCTGCTCGACTTTTTCGGTGTTGAAGGTGAAGGACAAGGCTATGTGCCATTTTTGGCAGATGATATTGACAGTGGAAGGTTTATTCGTTCTGACGAGAGCTTCAGCTTCCCATATGGCTTCAAGCACGGAACCGTGCTGCCGATTACCATGGAGGAGTATGAGCGCATTCAGAATTGGAATTTTGCACGGGATCGTCTGACGAAGCAAGAAGCGGAAATACGATAGTTGAAGTTGAAGTTGAAGGAACGGATAATTCATGATTGAAAAAATACAGCTGGTTTAAATGATAGATAACGTAAGACGGACTGCATGGTTACTAGAGTCTGTCTTACGTTTATTTTGTTCTTTCACTGCTTACAGGCTGTGCTTCCATAGACGAGGCCGCTTGCCAACGCTCTTAAAGCATTTCGCGTACAGGAATTCTAGATGAAGAAATCGAAAAAGATGAGAAGGAAATGAAAGAATAGATTCATAGAAAGCAGGGATGTAATGAGCACAGTTCGTATCGATGCCCATCAGCATTTTATTGATTATGCATCCGGTGATTACCCATGGATTGATGATCGTCATGGGGCATTAAAAAGGCCGTTTATGCCAGCGGACTTAAAGCCTCTTCTCGATTCCATGTCATTTAACGGTTCAATCGCCGTTCAAGCTAGACAATCACTTCATGAAACCGAGTGGCTTCTCTCGCTTGCGGATGAATTCGACTTCGTTTACGGTGTGGTTGGCTGGGTCGATCTATGTTCGCCTGCGGTGTCTGCGCAATTGGAGAGATTCGGTGCTCATCCCAAGCTGAAGGGAATCAGACATGTGATTCAGGATGAGCCTGATGATCGCTTTATGCTGCGGGATGATTTTCTTCACGGACTTAGTCTCTTGGGCAGGTACGGATTAACTTATGATCTGCTTATACATGAGCGGCATCTTCCGAATGCGGCAGCCTTAACACAAATGTTCCCGGAGCAGAAGTTTGTCTTGGATCATTTAGCAAAACCTAGGATTATGGAGGGGAAGGGGCAACTGGACTCATGGAGAAGCGGTATACAGGAGCTCGCCAAATCACCAAATGTGTATTGCAAGCTGTCTGGAATGGTAACCGAAGCAGACTGGGAACATTGGAGGGTGGAGGATTTTGTCCCTTACCTGGATACCGTCTTTGAAGCCTTTGGTCCGGATCGGTTGATGATTGGCTCCGATTGGCCCGTTTGCACGGTGAGCCGGGATTACAGAGCAGTGATGAACGTAGTCATCACATATATTAATCAGCTTCCAACAGAGATTCAAGACCGTATTCTGGGCGGAAATTGTGCACGATTCTATAACATCGATGAAATGTAAAGCCGAGTTAGAAGCTGCAAACATCATTTAACACAAAAAGGTAGAACTCATCTCCTGAACTCCATATACTTAACATGAACGACTTGTCCGTACAGGCCTGTAAATAAGCAATGAATCTAATGACAATCAGGGAGTGTGACCAATGAATACGACGATGCCTATCATTATCGCACACAGGGGAGCAGCAGGAGTTGCACCGGAAAATACACTGGCTTCTTTCGAGCTTGCTCTTACGCAAGGCTGTAATGCATTTGAACTGGACATTCATCTCTCCAAGGATGAGGAGATCATAGTCATTCATGATTACACCATTGACCGTACAACAGATGGTACGGGAGCGGTTCAGGATATGACCTTAGATGAACTGAGAAGCTACGATGCCGGGAGCTGGTATGATGCACAGTATCAAGGGCAGAAGATTCCCACGCTCAGAGAAGTTTTCGAATTAGCTCCTAAGGATTTGATGATTAACGTTGAAATTAAAGGCGGACTGGAAGCGGGAATCGAGCAGAAGCTGGTAAACCTCCTGCGGGAATATGACCGGACAGAACAGGTCGTCGTTTCTTCCTTCCACTTTGGTGCTTTGCAGAAGCTACAAGCTCTGGATTCTTCAATTAAGCTCGGACTTCTGTACCATCAGGATTTTCAGCATCCTGAATATTTACCAGATGCAGTAGGCGTCAGTACGTATTCCCTTCATCCTTACTATAAGCAGCTTACAGATAACCAGCTAAATGCGGCTCTGGAAAAAGGACTTGAGGTGTATCCTTGGACGGTAAATGAAACAGAGGATATGAAACGTATGGTAGAGCTTCGAGTAAGTGGAATCATTACAGATTACCCGGAGAGATTACAGCAAGTATTGGGTGAGCTTCAAGCGAGTCTGAAGTAGACTAGTATAGAGAATTCATCAGACCTGTGCGAATGGCTTTGCCTATATAAATACGATAAAACAGTGCTTGGATGAAGACATGCCTATCGTCCAGACAAGCACTGTTTTTTTGCGGATTCAAGTTGATATTCATATCATCCGTCGGTACTCAAGTGGAGTGCAGCCTGTCTTCTGCTTGAATAGGGCATTGAAATAGGACACATCCTGATAGCCTACAGCGGATGCGATGTTACTGACTTTTTGCGAGGTCGTACGAAGCAGACGTCCTGCCGCATGGATTCTTACATTTTGCAGATAATCGGTCATGTTCATCCCCATATGGCGTTTAAATACCCGGTGAAACTGCCGCTCGCTGAGCCCCATTTTACGCGCCATCTCCTGTACGGTGATTCGATAGCCATATCCTTCATGCAGCTCACTCAGTACAGCTTCCAGATGGATGGAATTCTCATCTTCTCTAAGATCATCTGCCGTTTCCATCCGGTTGATCAGCAGGAGCAGTTGTAAGATGCCGCTGTAGAGTGCTAGTTCTCTTCCAAGCCTGTGGACTTGGTATTCTCGGTGTAATTGCTGGAATAAAATTAGTAGTTCTCCATATTTATCACTGTACTGGCGATATTCATGCATTGTCAGCAGAGGATTCAGCACATCACTGCCAGGAATGGGAGCCACGGTCTGTCTAAACTCAGCCAGCGCCAGTACGCAATTGTAGACAATAAGCGGCTGTCCCTTAGTTATGCCGTGAGGTCTGAAGACATGAGACGTGCCTTGAGGCAGTAAAAAGAGATCCCCTTGCTTAACCGGCAGGGTAATACCGCTCAGGATATGTGTACCGCTGCCTTCAGCAACATAGCTGATCTCAAAGAAGTCATGCTGATGCTCGGATAGCTCATATGATTCTACACTGCGATTGAGATATAACGGTAAACCCTGTGAAAATAAGGATTCGCCTCGTATCATATCTATTCTCCGTTTGGCACTAATCATATCACCTGTCTCCTTATGTATCGTCTCTTCCTAAATAATGTCCGATTAGCCAGCATGATTTGTCTGATTACACCATATAAAGCGCTATCAATCATCGTAGAATGAAAGAGAGGAAAACACAAGGGAAGATATTCGACGAAGGAAGGCAGGAGAGGTTGATGAATCCACAAGCAGCACTTTCAGTGAGCCAAGTCACCTGTGAATATCGTGAGGAATTACTCGGGAGCAATCAGTTCGTCCCCCGATTTGGATGGAAATTGAATTCGAAGGAAAGAGGAATCAAGCAGCAGGCGTATCATCTTGTTGTCTCAGATCTGCCTGACTTCAGCTTATATCTATGGGATACCGGAAGAATTGAATCCGATCAATCCATTCATATTGAATATGGCGGTCCCGCTCTACAGTCCAGAACACGCTACTATTACCGAGTTAAGGTGTGGGATCAGCAGGGCAATTGTTCAGAATGGAGCAGTACAGGATGGTGGGAGACCGCATTCCTTAGCTCTAATGAATGGCAGGCAGAATGGATTATGCCGAAGCAGCTGCCCGTTGTCCAGCAGGCTCAGGAATGGCCCGATTCTCCACCTGTTTCGCTGCTCCGAACAACGTTCCAGCTGAAGCAGAATATCGTATCTGCCCGAGTGTATGCTACGGCAGCAGGCTTGTACGACTTGCATTTGAATGGAGAACGCGTCGGGGAGGAGCTGCTTGCCCCAGGATGGACCAGTTATCATCACCGGCATCAATACCAAACGTACGATGTAACCCGTTATCTGCATGCAGGCGGCAATGGTATTGGTATTCAAGCAGCAGACGGCTGGTATTCAGGGCGTATCTCCTGGGAGAAGGGATTTCGCAGCGCTTATGGAGAACACCGTGCAGTGCTGCTGGAGCTGCATGTGCAATATGCAGATGGCACTGAAGAGGTTGTAGTCACGGATACGACATGGAAGGCATCCGAAGGGCCTATTCGCTACACTAGTATCTATGATGGTGAAATTTATGATGCGAGACTTGAACAGGCAGGATGGAGTGAGTATGAATATGATGACAGCGGATGGGAGGGTGTTTCTCGATCGGATATGCCTTATCATCCGCTGACTGCACAAGAGAACTGGCCAGTGAAGGTAACGGAAACGATTCATCCTATATCGGTACTGCATACCCCCCGTGGTGAAACGGTGCTCGATATGGGACAGAACATGGTTGGGCGAGTCCGAATAAAGATGAATCTGGATGAAGGAACGAAGATTACGCTATATCATGCGGAAGTACTGGATCGGGAAGGGAATTTTTATACCGGGAATCTGCGAAGTGCGAAGCAGTTAGTCGAATATACCGCACGGGGGAATGGTGAAGACAACTATGCACCGGCCTTTACCTTCATGGGATTCAGATATATTCGTATTGCAGGACTCGAGAAGCTTGATGATTCGGTTATCATAAAGGGCTTCACGGGGGAAGTCATGCATTCTGATATGGTTCAGACCGGGCAATTCGACTGCTCTGACGAACGGGTGAATCGGCTTCAGCAAAATATCGTTTGGGGACAACGCGGCAACTTTGTAGATATTCCAACCGATTGTCCGCAGCGGGATGAACGTCTTGGATGGACGGGCGATGCTCAGGTATTTATACGTACAGCAGCATTTAATTATCAGGTGGCTCCCTTCTTCGCCAAATGGCTGCGAGATCTGGCGGCTGATCAGAGAGAAGACGGGAGTGTACCCTTTACGATTCCGAACATCTTGAAATGGAATAAAGATACATCGGCAGCTTGGGGGGATGCGGCGGTCATATGTCCCTGGACACAGTATCAATGCTACGGAGACATCAGACTGTTATCCGAGCAGTATGACAGCATGAAAGCTTGGGTGAACTATATTCGAGGCGAAGGTGAATATGAATATTTATGGAACACAGGTCACCATTTCGGTGACTGGCTTGCCCTTGATGCGAAGGAGAACAGCTATGTGGGGGCAACACCACTCGATCTGATTGCTACATCCTTCTATGCATATTCTGTTGATCTTGTAAGAAATGCAGCTGTTGTTCTGGGCAGATCCGAAGATGTGAAAAAATACAGTGATTTGCTGTATCAGGTACGGAGAGCTTATCTGAATGAATTTGTCACTCCAGCAGGTCGTCTGGCTGCTCCTATGCAGACTGCACATGTGCTTGCTCTGATGTTCGGTCTTGTAGAAGGAGACGCGAGAAGAAGAACAGCAAGTGAGCTTAATCGAATGGTCGTGCAGAACGGCTATCATTTAACAACAGGATTTGTAGGTACTCCTTATTTGTGCATTGTCTTGTCTGAAAATGGCTATCATGAGACAGCAGTCAAATTACTGCTGCAGGACAGTTATCCATCATGGCTGTATTCGATTACACAAGGGGCTACAACGATATGGGAGCATTGGGATGGCATCAAGTCTGATGGATCTTTTTGGAGTGATGATATGAACTCCTATAATCATTATGCCTACGGTGCAATCGGGGACTGGATGTATCGATATCTTGCAGGTCTTGATATGGAGGATTCGGATATCGCTTATAAAAAGATTCGCATACATCCAAGATTTGCAGCGGGACAGCTTAAGCATGCTTCAGCTAAGCTGGATTCTCCTTACGGAAGGATTGAATCCTCATGGCTAGAAGATAAGGGACTTAGAACGGTACAAATTCAGATCCCTGTAAATACAGAAGCTAAGATTATTCTGGAGGGAGCGAATCTCGATCAGCTATTGGAAAGTGGTTATCCCGTAAAGGATGTGGAAGGGATCATTGATATAACCCGCACAGCTGAAGCAGTAGTGCTTAGAGCAGGCTCAGGTAAGTATGTGTTCAGCTATAAATATTCATAATTACAAATATACGAAAAGAAAAAGAACGTATAAGCCTACTATTCATCAGTAGGCTTATATGTCTTATGAGAATGATGAAGCGCGGAATAGCTGCGTCGATATGCGGATGAGAGCCATATACCCCGCGCTTCCTGCTTATCGCTTTTTTGTTTTTTGTTCCTCATCCGGCGCCTCCAGTATATCTTCGGTCAAGTTGGCTTTGGTTATAGAACCGGATTGATCAAGCAGGTCAAAAGGCTTATGGTTCTCGTCTGATTCAGGAATCGGTTCCACGCCAGCTCCGCGATCGGTTTTATCGTGAGTCACTAGAATCACCCTTTCCATTCTTGACTTAGTATGCACGCTGTACAGCGTAAATATGTACGTCATTACCTCGGTTTCGGATCAATGAAACATTCGAGCAATGACAGATGGACCAAATTTCCCAAATGGTATTTGCATAATCATCGTTGTTATGCCTTATTCTGACTTACAATCTCAAGCAGCTGTTCAGACATATACTCTGGGCTGTAGGTAAGGCCACCATTAATCCATTCAATAATAATCCCGAAGATGGCATAAGCAATGTAGCTGGCTTGGATGTCAGGATTGATCTTCGTATGTGGTCCGTGCTCAGCTATGCTCTCCAGAGATAGATCCTTCAGTACGTTGCATATACGATTCTGGAAACCGGATAACTTGTCTGATTTAACGATCAGAATATAGAAATCAGCGAACTTATATACATGATCAAATACCTTTACAGCAGCAGAGGTTAATTTGCTGATATCCAGCACTTCGACATGCATATAAGGATCACGATAGGATTCAATCAGATCGGAAATCACATCATCTAAAATTTCCTCTAAGATATCTTCTTTATACTGATAATGCTTGTAGAAGGTGCCGCGGTTAAGATTAGCGACACGAACCAAGTCAGTGATCGAAATCTCTTTAAACTCTTTTTCTTTCATCAGTTGAATGAGTGCATCTTTCAGTGCCTGCTTGGATTTAACGATTCTACGATCTATGGAATCATGTATATCCGTCATTCTCGAGGTCCTCCTTTTGAGGTATAGATTGTGTTAATAGACATTAAGCAGTTTAATTGTATGTTAGTATACAAAACGCTGTTTTTTTGCTGATTGAATAATGGTTTGCTCATTCATTATAATATAAAAGTGAACACTTAATGAACAATTGTTCGTTATTTTATTAATGTAAACGTATACGATAATATAGGAGGTTATACAAAATGAGACTTCAAAACAAAGTGGCTGTTATTACAGGTGCAGCTTCCGGTATGGGTAAAGAAACGGCGATTCTGTATGCTCAAGAAGGAGCGAAGGTTGTCGTGTCCGATTTGAATCTAGAAGGTGCAAATGCAACTGTTGAAACGATTAAAGCTGCGGGCGGAGAGGCATTTGCAATTAAGACCAACGTCGCTTCTCTCGAAGATATTAATACGCTGATTGATACAACAGTTGAGAAATACGGTACGGTTGATGTTCTGGTGAACAATGCCGGAATTATGGACAACTTTGAACCCGCTGGTGAGATTGAAGATGAGAAATGGGAGCGTATCTTCGCTATCAATACTACGAGCGTAATGCGTGCAACACGTAAAGTGCTTCCGATCTTCATGGAGAAGCAAAGCGGTGTTATTATCAACATTGCATCAGCTGGAGGACTTCAAGGTGCTCGTGCAGGTGCATCTTATACAGCATCTAAGCATGCTGTTGTCGGCTTCACCAAAAATACAGGCTTCATGTACGCCAAAGAAGGAATCAGATGTGTGGCCATTGCTCCAGGCGGAGTAGAAACGAACATCAGCGCTTCCATGACTGGCGTTAGTCAATATGGCATGGGCCGCTCCCAAGCAGGACTGGCTATCAATCCACGTATCGGTAAACCATCTGAGATTGCACAGGTTGCGTTGTTCCTTGCATCCGACGAAGCCAGCTTCGTGAACGGAACGGTTATTAGTGCAGATGCTGGGTGGATGGCATACTAAGATCGTTGAGTACTAGTAGAATTAATAAGGCCCGCTGTTTGTCAGCGGGCTTTTTACTTATGGGGAAAGGTCTTATATCAAATACATCAATTTAATAAAAATAGATTGGAATACAAGCAGCCTCGGCTCTAACTTAATCTACTATAAGGAGATGTGAATTAAAAAGGAGGATCCTACCCTAGTGAAGTGGGCAGATATTAAAGGGCACTATGACGTAGCATATAGTCTTGGTCACAATTGTCTGGCTGCAAGTCAATTGAATCACAGCCGAATTCGTACAATGGCAGGCGTCATCGACTGGATGATTACACCTCAGCTGTCAGGTGTAACGGAGCTGCTTCGTAATCGCTTCAAATATATGATGCAGCCTGAGAATATGTCTGTAATCGGTGTTAATCCACTGGCAGAGTGCTATATTGTGAGAGATGCTGCATATGACATATACTCACATCATGATTTTCCACTGGTATCGAACACTCCACATCATTTAGCCAGCTATTCCATATTACAAGATAAGATAGAGCGTAGATCTGCGCGATTTTTGAATAGAATGATCCTTAACAAGAAAACTTTGTTTTTGCGTACAGAGGCTACACGGCATGAAACGGCGGAGCTGATTGATGTTTTGCAAAAGATGACAGCAGGTGAATTCAGGCTCTTGGTAGTTAACCATGCTTCTGTTCAAAATGTGGTAGAAATGGATTGGGAGCTCCCCAACGTTTGCACCCTGCTGATCCCTCAAGTCGATAATATGTTTGAAGACAACCACAGCATCTGGCGGTACATTCTTCAGGATATATATGCGACGAAATATTAACAACTTACTCCCTCGTTATACAGCACAATGCTGTTGCTCCTCAAGCTGTTACGTACATCAATAATTCTCTGATTACGGCTTCCCCGATAGAGTAGACTTACGTCCTTCTGCTCCTCTATAAACCTCCCATCGATAAGAATGTCACACAGAAGCAGGAGCTGTTTACGTTTCTTGTTGGCAAGCAGTGCTTCAAAGGTAAAGCCAGAATAAGCCCAAATCGTTTTGTCAGGACATTTCGCTTTAAAATGCTCGACAAATTGAATACATTCCTCTGCCGAGAAGAATGGATCTCCGCCGCATAGAGTCAAACCATCTACAAGGGGATTATGTTTAACATCTTGAATGATGCGTTTCTGTTCTGCATCTGTAAATGGAGTACCTGCATCAAAATTCCATGAGTCCTTATTAAAACAGCCTGGGCAGGCATGCCGGCACCCACTGATAAACACGACGGCTCGCAGTCCTGCCCCTTCATTAACGGATTCAGGGATATACCCGCATATATTCATTGATGCTTCACCCGGTCTCGTACTTCGGCTTGCTTCGCTTCGTTAAATCGGAGTGTATAATCACCGGTCAAATATCCTGTAACCCTCCGCAGCCGGCTGAAATGCACTTGCTCTTCAGTCACACCACAAGAGGGACACGTCGTGCCGATGACCCCTTCATACCCGCAATCAGGACAACGGTCAATAGGGTGATTAACAGAGAAATAGCCCATATTCTGTGTGAGCGCATATTGAATGATTTTGCGTAAAGCGATTTGATTATGGCGAACATTTCCATCCAGCTCTACATAGGAGATCGCACCAGCATTGCACAATTCGTGAAATGGAGCCTCAAGCTCTATCTTTCGGGCACTGCTAATGGAGTAATAGACGGGCACGTGAAAGGAATTCGTATAATATTCCCGATCCGTGACTTCAGGTATCTGTCCATATTGTTCTCTATCCATCTGTGTGAATTTACCGGATAATCCCTCTGCCGGAGTGGCGAAGAGCGTAATATTAAGGTTATACTCTTCGCTTTTGCGATCACAGAATGCCCGCATCGTTTCTATAATTTTCAGTCCTTCGTTATAGGCGAGCTCACTCTCTCCATGATGCTGTCCGAGAAGGGCCTTGAGGCATTCAGCCAGCCCAATGAATCCGATGGAAAGTGTTCCATGCTTCAGGAGATTGCCAACCGGCTCGTCAGGATGAAGCTGATCTCCACCTTCCCAGACGCCTTCTCTCATCATGAAGTCTGAAGCTTTAGCAGGCTGTATAGATTGAAGTGAGTATCGATGGAGCAAACCCGAGAGCGCAGTCTCCATGGAGTAATGCAGATTTTTATAAAAACCGTTCAGATTGGCAGCGTGTCGTTGATGCAGAATAATACCTTGCTCGATGCCAAGTTTGACCAAATTGACCGTATTAAAGGAGAGATTGCCCTTGCCAGACAGTCTGTTTCTGCCGAAGCGATCTGCAATCGTTCTCGTTCTGCAGCCCATCGTGGCCATGATCGTATCTGGTTCTCCTTCCCGATAGTAAGGGAGGTTGAAAGAAGCATCGATATTTATAAAATTCGGGTACAGCCTGCGGCTGGTGCAGTCTACGGCCTTTAAAAACAAGTCATAGTTTGGATCGCCTTCCCGCTGATTTACACCTTGCTTGCACTGAAAAATATGCTGCGGAAACACAGGTGTTTCCCCATGACCCAAGCCTGAGATCGCTGCATCGAGAAGAGAGTGGGATACGAGTCTCCCCTCCGGTGAGGTGCACATTCCGTAATTCAATGATGTGAAAGGGATCTGACCACCAGCGCGACTGCTCATGGTATTCAAATTATGGATCAGCGATTCGGCAGCTTGTCTTGTTTCTGTGATGGTTTCATCATGAGCAAACGTGAAGGATTTGGGCGATAGAGTCCGGGCCTTCTCGCTCGCAAAGTGAATATCCACATCTTCAATCTCTCCTGTTTCTTCAAACAATTGCTGGCCTTTGCGGTAATGCTTGATGAATGAGCGATTGACATATGGTGCCAGGTCCCAGTCGATCTTGCTGGCGGATACACCGCCGAACTGGCTGTTTTGTTGAGATTGAAAAATAATGGCGACCAGTGCCATGGCTGACATAATCGATCTTGGTGTTCTTACAGAGCCATTCCCCGTATTAAATCCTCGTTCTAGCAGGCGGTCAAAAGGAATAAATATACAATTTGTGGTGCCCAGTGCATATTGGTCCAGATCGTGAACATAAATATATCCTTGTTCAACTGCTCGTGCGACATAAGGGGGGAGAATATGCTTTAATGCGTATTCCTTGGATGCTTCAGAACCAATCTTGCTCATCTTCCCGCTGAAAGAGTCCCCGTTCAAGTTCGCATTCTCGCGAAGCACATCCTGTTCTTTTGAGTCTATAATCCGTTTTATGATATCGGTGAGGTCATCTGATTCCTTTTTCACCGTCATTGCAGCTTCAATTTGTGCCATTTTGCTCCTCCTTTGAAATTTGAATATATGAAATGAGGTAGACATACATACAATATGTAGGTGTTTATAATTATCATAATCACTATATATAGGAAAGGGTATGAAAAATATCACAGTGGCTTGCTGCTGTTTATGACATATACTTGCCTTAAAGCAGGATGGTAGAAAATGATTTAAGACATAAACCACCGATACAAAGCTGGGGAACCATGCTATGTTTGGATTGCGTATTTTCTTGAACGAATAAAACAAAGATGGAGGAGGATGGGAGTGGAAGCAAATATGCAGGCAGGAATATCAGCGAGCGGTGAGGATAAGAAGATTCCGAAGGTCGGCCAATTACTTGCCGTCCTGCTGTCAGGGGCATTTGTCGCCATACTTAATGAGACACTGCTGAACGTTGCGCTGGTTCAAATTATGGGAGATCTCAGCATTGAGCCGCATTTGGCGCAGTGGTTGTCAACTAGCTACATGCTCGTGATCGGCGTATTGATTCCGGTGTCTGCTTACCTGGTTCAACGTTTTACGACGAGACAGCTGTATTTATCCGCTATGATTCTATTTTTAACAGGTACGTTAATTGCCGGCTTCAGCGCAAACTTCGGAATATTGATAACAGGACGTGTTGTGCAGGCCATTGGTACAGCAGTGCTCATTCCCTTAATGACGAACATTATTCTGGCTGTCATACCGATTGAACGAAGAGGCGCTGCGATGGGACTGGTGGGGCTTGTGCTTATGTTCGCACCTGCAATGCAATCGGACCTACCTTATCTGGTTTTATTCTTCAATTTTTATCGTGGAGATGGCTGTTTTTCTTGGTTGCTCCGATTGTATTGATGACCATCCTATTCGGATATTGGAGACTCAAGAACGTTACACGGACTTCCAGACCGAAACTGGATATCATCTCGATTATACTGTCAACCATTGGCTTTGGTGGATTGGTATTTGGCTTCGGAAGCCTTGGAGAAGGCGGCGGTGAGGGGGCAGTCAGCAGTTACGTTTACTATGTGCTTGGTGCAGGTGCAATCTCCTTGATTCTCTTCGTATTGCGTCAGATAAGATTGAAGACACCAGTCATGGATATGCGGGTGTTTCGTCATTCCATGTTTACCATTGCAGTCGTGTTATCCATCATTATGACCATGACGATGTTCGCCATGATGCTGGTATTACCTATATATCTGCAGCAGGTCCTTCTCTACAGTACCTTAACAACAGGTCTTGTCATGCTGCCAGGAGGTCTTCTTAACGGATTGATGTCTCCCGTGATGGGCCGCTTATTCGACAAATATGGACCAAGGGTGTTACTAATTCCGGGGATCAGCATGCTCATCTTGACGATTATCGGGTTTATGCAAACCGAGCTGCTCGAATCACCATGGATCGTGATGGGACTGCAAACGGTGCTGATGATTTCGATTGCGATGATTATGATGCCTTCCCAAACGAACGGACTCAATGCTCTGCCTGCTGAGCTATATCCTCACGGAACCGCAGTGCTGAGCACATTGCAGCAGACATCTGGTGCGCTTGGAGCGGCTGTGTTCATATCCATCATGCAATCCGGTCAGAATAAAGCACTTGCAGGCATTGCAAACCCAGGTCAGGCAGAGCAGGCTGCCGCGATGACAGCTGGAGTGCAGGATGCATTTATGATCGGGCTCATTCTTGCCTGTGCCGGTTTTGTAATTGCTTTGTTCGTGAACAGAGTTCACACAGGCGGAGGTTCCCACGGAACGCCTGAACATAAGGAAGAAGTGAAGGAACTGGCCGCGAATCCGGCCGTAGAATAGTGCAGTAGAGCGACAGAACAACAGAGCAACAAAACAGAAGGAACCAGTTATTTAGTTGCAAAATAGGTGGAGTTTAGAAAAAAGGAGCAGCCGCGCATCATTAAATGCGCGGTTTTTTTCTGCAGTTTGGGTCTGTAAAGTTAATAATTATGGTAATATATAGTCTTGCAGAAAAACACAAACTGAAAGGGAAAGGAAGTAAGGATTGCTTAAATTTACATCACACAAGAAATCGGTATGGAAATGGACCTTCTTTTTCTTGCTGCTCCTGCTTAGCTGGGTATGGAATCTGGCTTATTACAACAGCATGCAGCTGGATAAACCGTTATTTCCTAAGCAGTATATGACTGCCATTAATCAACTTACGGAGATCAAGGTTTATTATTTGGAGAATAAGGATCAGGGGAAGAAAGTAAGCCAAATTCATATTAAAGAGCTGCCTCATACCGCAATCGAAAGTCCAACAACCCAAATAGAATATGATTACCAGAATCTTAAACGGTTTTATATTGATCTCAGACCGGAAGAGAATACGAAGATAGATACAGAACAGGACAAGGACATCGTCATTCGGGAGATTGAGGTGTATTATGATGATGGTTCTACAGAGACAGTTCCGATTGGAGAGATCGTTGTTCGGCCTTATCCTGATAAAGGATATGTTACGGATATGGGTTCAAGCGGTGCATCCTCAGATGGAAGCGGTCATGATTACCTGAGAGTGGTCACTAAAGCTTGGCTGACGAAGGTAGAGATGACCCATACGGAAGAGCTCTCTTCACTCATTGATTATACACTGTACGGTAAGCCGGCAGATCAGGTTACTTATCCGAAGGAAGTGGTCCCTGACGATCGCATCACCTTAAGATATCAGTGGAAGCTGCCTGAGGATACTAGTGAGTTCAAGATCTACGAAGCGTTGGCGTTAATGTATTTTGATACACCAGAAGGTAAAGAAATTGTAGATTTCAGCTTCATGAGCAATAATCTAAGTTATTCCGAGGAACAGATCCGCTCCATTGTACAGGAGGTGAACTAATGTCTCCATCCAGACGAAGCACGACGGCACCCCTTCGCAAAATGGGATGGGGATTTCTATTTGTGCTCATTGATCTGAACGTAGGTCCTATTGATATCCTGCCTGATTTTGTAGGATTTATCTTGATATACTTCGGCTTAAGCCGGCTCGGTGAGCGTTTCAAAGATTTTAGCCGAGCTAAAGGATTCAGCCTTATTTTATTATTCATGTCCATAGCCGGTATATTTGTTCCGCCAGTCGATTATAACAGCTTTGCTTCTATTCCTCTGTATGTTCATTTATTTGCGGAATTACTTAGTCTGCTTACGTTGGTCCTGCTTGTCTTTATATTTAGAGGACTCACCGCAATTGGAGAATCCGGTGTGTTTCACGATGTAAAGATTCAGGAAGTGATCAGTCTCAGAAAAAATGGATTACTTGGTCTACATGCCCTTCTTATGATCATGTATCCCTTGGCATTTAATATGGACGACACGATATTAACGGTTATATTCATATTTACTATCATTCAGATTGTATTCTATCTTCTGTTCATAGCTCTGCTGTTCCGGATGGCCAAAACCATGGAGAAGTGGAGCGAATCTGTCAGCATATAGACCGCTCGTTGATTCATGACTGAGCTTCTAGAGATTGGTTTAAAATAACGATATAACTGTAGGAAGGAGGGGAAGCGTATGGCAAGGGAAGTCTATTCCGTTCCCTATGGATATGAACCCCAGGAGGACGAGATCAAAGGAACTTTGATCTATTATGATGATTTTGACGGGGTGGAGGACAAGGAGCTCGCAAACGCATTAGAATTAACTGAATCGAAAAAATTTAAGAAGCTGGTTCTCTATCCCCTTCACGATGCTACCATTAACCGCATGCTGAAGCACAGTACACAGCCCTTCTATAAGAGAGAGGACCGGCTGCATGACTGGAAGCGTGACCAGTCAAATGAAAGGCTCATTATGGTTGAGGGATGGGAGGGCAAGCGGAAGAAATATACACCGATGGAGGCTGCTTTACGGCATTTGACAGAGTACTATCCAGCACCTCATTTTGTATTTATCTCGCCTTTGTATGCGAACTTGTTCGCTTCTTACTCCTTCTTTGATGAATGGATCAAGAAGATCCGATTAATTATAAATGATAAGCCGAGAGAGCTTCATCCCAACCTAATGAAGTACGAGAATCGTTGGGAGATTATCACAGGCCGAGATGAGAACAAATAACATTGATCCCAAACCGTTTCCTTGAATAAGGAGCGGTTTTTTTTATTGTTATTGGAAACCATTAGGTTCACTCAACACCTGAAAAATTCATACTAAGATTATAAATATTTTCTTTAGTCCATACCAACTTACGCGATCTTGTAGATGTACCTATATCAGAAATATAGATAAAGAGAGAAATTCAAATCCAGAATAATCCTTTAACAATAATTATATAATAAATTAAAGTAAAAATTTATTGTTAAACGATAAATAATATGCTAAATTCAATAAGAAATTTATTTTGGTGAGGTGTTTGTATGAAACAAGGTTCAACATTATTTCTAAAAGCAGCTGTTTTTCTTATCGGAATCCCGGTGCTTGTGCTCTGTATTGTTGGTCTGCCTTGGTTACTGAGTAACCCAGCGAATCCAGAATTTGCGTATATGCTGTATCCGATTGTAATCATGCTGTATGTGTCTGTGATCCCTTTCTTTATAGGGCTCTTTCAGGCGTTTCGGCTTCTAAGCTACATTGACAAGAATAAGGCGTTCTCTGTAATCTCAGTTAAAGCTTTAAAAACGATTAAAATCTGTGCATTCTCGATAAGCATCCTGTATGTTATCATCCTGCCGTTCATTTTTCTATTGGCTGAGAAAGACGACGCACCTGGCCTAATTATTATAGGCATGGTATTGATCTTTGCTCCCCTGGTGGTAGCCGTATTCGCCGCTGTTCTCCAGAAGCTGATGCAGGAAGCGATTGATATTAAATCAGAAAATGACCTAATCATCTGAGGTGGAATAATATGGCCATAATTATAAATATTGATGTCATGCTGGCGAAGAGAAAAATGAGTGTTACTGAGCTCTCCGAGCGAATCGGGATCACGATGGCGAATCTTTCTATACTGAAGAATGGAAAAGCCAAAGCCATTCGGTTAACAACGCTGGAGGCGATATGTAAAGCATTAGACTGCCAGCCAGGAGATATTTTGGAATATCGAATGGATGATGATTCAGCAGAAGTAGAGCTCTGATTAAAATGACATCTATTAGTACATCATTTCAGCCGATCCGTTAACGAACCCTGTGAAGTAAGTAAGAAGACTTACGGAAGGGTAAGCGTTGACCAGGTCGGCTGATTTTTGTTAGGGATAAGAAGTTGCGTCAGTTTACATAATATCTAATATGTGTGACTTTATAATGTTATGGTGCCTAAGCTTATTCCTAACTTGATTCAATGTTATTTCTAGATTGATTTATTGACCAACAGAATATCCTTTCTTAAAATGGTTTAATTAGGTTGTATCTTCAAACTTTTAAAGAAATGAAAGAAGGCGGACTGATGAACTGGAAACGGATCGCTCTAGCGGGTGTGATTACGACGCTATTATCTACTGTCCACGGATTTCCCCACCACGAGGCATCAGCAGCAGAAAATAAAACGATACAAGTGAATATTGATGACGAACAAGTAAGACTGACAGCTTCTTCTTATCTTGAGCGGGGTACGGTAATGGTTCCAATCACGATGCTTCACAAGCTGTCGAAAGCACAGATCCAGTGGAATAATGCGAGCAAGACAGTTACTGTGCAGATGAACGGACAATCCTTTGTTCTTAATCCGGGTGTAGCGAAGGTTTCATATGCTGGTAAGTTGTACAATTTAAAAGAAAAGGTTCAATTAATCAATCATCGCGTAATGGTGCCTGCGTCATTTCTCAGTGAAATCTCAGATTCATCTATGCGATTTGATAAAATGGACCAAATTTTATATCTCACCACAAACCGATATTACACCATGACCGCTCCTCAGCATGGAGAAATTCAATTACAAGCGGCACAGGTGAATAAGTATGATTATGTAAAGGGAATGAACCTTATCATTAATGGAGAGTCTCATCCTTTTACGAGTTGGGAAGGCATGTGGAACTGGAGCTATAAGCCTGATATTTATGTGGAGGACCTTACGAATGACGGACGAGAAGAGCTTGCAGTCATTAATACACTCGGATATGGAACAGGACTCATGGAGAAGGATGTCCACATTGTAAATCTGCACAATCACAAGGAAATTCCGATTGAATCCTTCGAGGATATTATCAAAGAACAGATTGATTCCTCTATTACAACGCAGGATGGGAAAGTTACTGTGTCTCTGAAGATAAAAGAACAAGAGGAAATCAAGCACGTACTTGAGGAATATACAGGGAATCCTCCGGATTATTTCTATTCTGAGCTTGGCTTCGGAGCCATTGTCTATTATTTTATCGATAATGGACAGCTTAGTGCACGTCTCGGGGCTTCGGCAAGCACCGTTACTTTCTCGGGAGATGTGATCATTGATTACAAATATGAGGGCGGTCGTTTCCTAGCAGACAAAGTGAGTTATACGCCTTATCAGAAATAAAGCCATCACATCATGTGTATATAGCCCATCTGGTATCAACTTTTTAATATGGGAATAATTACAATTGATGTGTGAAAAATTCATGATAAAGACAGGATTTGTTTTCGAACGTTTTTCGGAATTGTGTTATGATGAATGACGGAGAGATTTTTATCTAAATATAAATAAATACAAATGAATGTTTGGTTATTGGAGGAGATTCGATGTTTAAATGGTTAAAAGGTAAATCTGCTGAAAAAATGGATGTACTTGAGATTTCAGCCCCGCTGACAGGAACCGTAGTTCCACTTGCGAATGTTCCTGATGAAGCGTTCGCTTCGAAGGCAATGGGTGAGGGAGTAGCGATCGAGCCGACAGAAGGCAAGGTTGTAGCTCCTTTTGATGGCAAAGTCGCTCATTTGATTGAGAAGAGCAAGCACGCTGTTATTCTTGAGCATGCAACAGGAGTACAAGTACTTATTCACATCGGTGTTAACACCGTTTCTATGAAAGGTGAAGGCTTCAAGGCTCATGTCAGCACAGGGGATGAAGTAAAAGCAGGTCAGCTTCTGATCGAATTTGACATCGCAGCCATTCAAGCAGCAGGATACCCGGTGGTTACGCCTGTATTGATCCCGGCTGGCATTGATGCAGTGAAAAGTGTGGAGCCGAACGAATCCGCTGGCAGCGTAAGTGCGCAGTCCGGCAGTGTGATTAAAGTTCATCTAAATTAGGTTGAACAAGGACCTCATTTCTTACATCACATAAGAGATGAGGTCCCTTTTTCATGCAGGATCACTGTTTCTTAACCGCAGAAATGAGCATAAACATAGGTCTTCTCAGCTCTTCTTCGTATGCTGGGCTCGACCTTAACATCTCAGGTGTTGGCTTCAGCTCGGATAATCGAGTCAACTGAAAGCCTGCAGACAAGAGTTCATTTACATAGGTGGAAACTGTACGATGGTATTTCATCACCGTATGACCTAGAAAATCAGCTTCACGGATACCCTCAAGGTGGTAGTTGTCAACAGGCCAGTGTAATTTAGTGCCCTCGGTATCATAATAGAAATCTTGGGCTGCTAGTGCTGTAAACATCGGATGCTCCACAGAGAAAACAAAATGACCATCAGGCGTCAGTATTTGATGTACTTTATGACATAGTTGTTTAAAGTCTTCAATATAGTGGATTGCCAGCGAGCTGATTACGACCTCGAATGATTCATCGCTCACACTCAGATCTTCAATTGCCGCTCTTCTATATTCTATATGCTGATGATCAGTCAGAGCTCTGGCACGTTCCAGCATTTTCGCTGATATATCAATTCCAAGTACATATGTAGCACCTTGTTCCTCAGCATAGCGACAGTGCCAGCCATAACCACAGCCTAGATCAAGGACGGATTTGTCCTTAAGGTCTGGGATCATTCGTCTCAGCTCGGGCCATTCCCCAGCTGCCTCCAATCCGCCGGTCGAGCGGGGCATACGGCTGTATTCGTTGAAAAAGTTCGATTCATCATACTTATTTTGCTTCATAACAGAAGGCTCCTTCTCTAGTCATCTCCCTATTCATACTCTACGGACTTAAGGTCAAAGATTCTAGACTATAGACTAATTATAATCATTTATTACCTTGAGAAGCAGTCTATCCAATATGAAAAAAACCGCAGTTCACCCCGTATGACGGGTAATGAAAGTGCGGTTTAATGTCTGTTGAAGAAAATGTATAAATGACTACGGCTGATAGTGTGAAGAGCTGTGAGGATAATAATAATGATACGGACTGGCCTTAACCCATTCGTAATCATCGTCTGCATATCCTTGAGGACCATAGCTTGATTGGTGAAAAACACCTTGAGGAGGGATATTTTTTCCCTGTCCAGCTGTTCCTTGGGTGTGATTCACAGTCCGATGAGTGCTGTTCTTTCCTTGCGTGCTGCTCTTTGCTTGTTTACAGCCAGGCGGTGGACCAAGAATAACAGATTCTTGAATAGGTAGGGCCGCTTCCGCATATTTTTGTTCATCTACACAGTAAGCAAGATTCATAATTTCTTTCGGTGTGAACCGAAGGAAGTCAGAGCCGTACACAATGTCAGGTGTCGGTTCATCAAAGATCGTAAGAAAATGTGTGTTGTCCTTCATGGACACAATCCAGTGGAACCAACCTTTAGGAAACATGGAGACCTGACCGGGCCTCAGCCGATAGGACATCAGCTTTTGTGTAAAAGGATCAAACACGGAGGTTACGACTTCTCCGCTAATGACATACACCAGCTCATTGACGTTCGTGTGCCAGTGAGGCTGAACGATGATATTCTTGCTCATATGTGCATTGAAAAAACCAGTTTCAATTGCAGGCATTTGCTCTGCAAACATCTGTGTAATGTAATTATGCGCATCTCTCTTATAAGTAGTGACCGCATTGGAATCCCCGCTAAGATTGAGGGATGGAGATTGTAAGACTGGATTGGTCTTCATGAGCTGCTGTTCCTCCCATTCTGTACACCACATTCTGTACGTGAGCAACTTTTTTTCAGCATATGCCTAGATCATTTGATTTGCTCCTGGGTGCTATAATTTTTAATCGTTTTAGGAAAAAGGTTTGTCGAAATTGATATGAAAGCGCTATAATTGAAATTAATGTAAAAAGAATATCCAAATTCATATCATGGGGTTAAGGGAGCGGAAATAATGAGAAAGAGCAAGACCTTCTATAATATATTCATTCCTGTTCTCATCCTGAGCTTGGGACTCGTTATATCCTTTGGAAGTTATATTTATGTGTCAACTACTAACTCTGTCGTTGATCGGATTAGTGACAGTCAGCAGAGTCTGATCTCCCAGATTCGTAACACACTGGAGCAGAAGATTCAGACGATTGAATATGCCTTCAACACCTACAGTACAACCAAATCCTTCACTGATGTAATCAATAACCCGCTTACAGAGCAGGAATTCCAGACCTATCAGGAGGTAAACTCCCAGCTGAACTACATTGCTTCACTTGGGCTGGATGGAGTTCAATATTCTCTCATTAGTCTCAAGCAAGACTGGAGCATTACCAATGGCTCCTTATCCCGGCTGACAGATGAAGAGAAAAGTGAATTGTACAATAAATATATAAGCGAAAAGAGCGAGGATCTATTCTGGGTAAAGACCGAGGACGGAATTCAATTTGTACATACCCTGCCCGTATTCTCGAACAATAAGCAAGCCATTGCACTGTCTTCTATATCGTTAAAGACGCTTAATAACACACTGCAGTCACAGCCGGATACACCCGTTTATATTTTGAACAAACAGGGTGAGCTTCTGTATTCGGCGGATACGGAACACCCGCAGCTGAGTGATGTCCAGATCAAACAAATCATGGATGCAGCCTCCAGTCGGCCGCAGACAGGGAAGCTGACGATCCCGGGCGATACGCAGGCAGAAGTGAATGTCATTTATGCCAAATCCTCGTATAATAACTGGACGTTTGTGACGCTGCTGGATGATAAGGCGGTTAGTGAAGCGATGTCTGCCACTCGCATCGGTATCGTAGTCATGGGGTTAATCATCATGATATTAATTTTTATCATCGCTTATTTCTTGTCCGTATACCTGTCTAAGCCGATTCGCAAGATCCAGCGCAGCTTAGCGCACAGCTCAGAACCGATGATGAAGGATGAGGTAGACTGGATCATCAGATCTATTGACTCGATCGTGTCAGAGAAGGAAAGTCTGGAGCATTTGATGGAGGCGGAGAAGCCGAAGCTCGAAACACAGTTTGTTCTGAATTTGCTGCATAACCGATTAACGTCTGATGAGGCTTGGCGTAGTATGTCCCGCTTCGGATATCGAGTCCAAGAGGACAAGGTCTATGTCACCATGCTTGTACAAATGGACCGCTATCATGATAAACAATTGTCCGATAAGGATGTTTTGCTGCTCGCGGTAAACAATCTAGTACAGGACATCGTTCCTCAGGGAGGAAGACTGCTCCCTGTTGTTATGAATGAGCGTACGCAAGCTACGATCCTTATGTTCGAAGGAGACAGTGAGCAGGAGATCCGTAAGAAGATCATTGCCTATGCCAAACAGATTATCCGATCCTCACGAGAATATCTAAGACTGCCTGTCAGTATCGGTGTAAGTCAGAGCTATACCGATTTACTTAAGAGCCGTGAAGCTTGCGAGATGAGCATAGAGGCTCTTCATCAGAGACTTAATTTAGGAAAAGAGTCGATCATCTTCTTTGATGATATCTCCACGGTCATCTCAGGACCAATGGTTCTTCATTATCCAGCAGAGCTTGAGACACAGCTGTTTGATGCGATTCGGCTGGGTGATGAGAGTGCCGTTCTTCGTGCGCTGTATCCATTGCTCGCTGACATGATGAAGCACAGCAAGAACCCGATGAATCTGGAAGTGACACTGATGCGCTTCGTTAATAATTTGATTCAATTGGAACAGCACATTGGTGCTGAAGTGCTCTTAACTCCGGATAACGCTAATTTATACCACCGCTTATTGAATATTCGCAACCCGGAGGAGATTGAACGTATTCTGGTCGATGAAGTGATACTGCCCATGGTTAAATGCATGAAGGAGAAGACCAATCACCAATTCAGGTCAATCGCAGACCGCATTGCATCCATCATCCGAGCTGAATACGATCAGGAATTGTCGTTGGAATCCATCAGTGAAAGACTTCATTATAGTCCCAACTATCTAAGCAGCATCTTCAAAAAGGAGTATGGCATGACGTTTACGGAATTTCTGATGAACTATCGATTAGATATCGCAAGAAAATGGCTGGTGGATACGGATATGACCATTAAAGATATTGCCGAGCGATTACAGTATCAGAATCCTCAGAATTTTATTAGATCCTTCCGCAAGAAAGAACATGTGACACCTGGAGCTTATCGAAAAATGAAGCTTCAAGCATGACAATCAGGCTTGAAGATCAGGGACTTTGTCATGTCAAACAAAAGAAGTTCGGAGCAAGCGAGCAAAATGAAATGCGCGCAGACCGAACTTCTTTGTTTTATATTCAACTATCCTTTTACTGCACCGAGCAGTGCGCCTTTGGTAAAATGCTTCTGCACGAATGGATAAGCAATCAGCATGGGAAGTGTAGCCACAACGATGACGGCCATCTTGATGGTCTGTGCAGGCGGGATAATATCAACCGCAGAGCTGTCGCCTTCCATGCCGCTGGAGACAATAACGATTTGTCTCAGAAGGACCTGCAAAGGCCATTTGTCTGAATCCGTCAGGTACAGAATGGCATTCGTGTAGGTATTCCAATAGGTTACCCCATAGAACAAGGACAGTGTAGCAATCGACGGAAGGGCGAGCGGCAGCATAATGCTCCCTAGAATTCGGAAATCATTCGCTCCGTCGATCTTGGCAGATTCTTCGAGACTATCCGGCAGTGCTTGGAAGAAGTTTCTCATAATAATCAGGTTAAATGCATTGATTGCAACGGGCAGGATCAACGACCAGTACGAATCAATCAAGCCGGTGGCTTTGACCACCAGAAAAGTAGGAATCATACCACCGCTGAACAGCATGGAAAATACGACAATGAAGTTAATGAAGCTTCTTCCATATAAATACCTGCGGGACAAGCCATAAGCCATCAGCGCAGTCAGGAGCATACTTACAGCCGTTCCCACGATTGTCGTACCAATCGATACCGCAAGACCTTGGAAGATCGTCGAGGTCGAGAAGATGTACTTGTATGCATCCAGGGAGAACGTTGTAGGGAATAACACGAACTTCTTCTCAACCAGCTCCTGCGTAGATGCAAACGAGCTTGCGAGTACATTAATGAAGGGAAGCAGACAAGCCAGGGCGATCAGTGCTAGCAGCGTGTAATTGACAACATTAAATATGCGGCTTCCCAGGGACTCTTTTTTATAGGCGGGTTTCTTGGCAGTTGCAGCCATAGGATGAGGACCTCCTTCTATTTCGGATGTAAGTATTATTGAGATATATACACCTTATCAAGGAGACCAAATTCCGTATATAATCATGTCCTACGGCTTTCATTTCACGTTAAAAAGCGGCTTCTTACACTGATAATCCTGATATTAAATAATGATCATGAGCTACATTAATCCCTGCTAAACCCGCATTCCAGCAGTGAATATAGCTGATGATTATATACGTAACGGACCATATGAGGGTATGCTTGGCTTCGAACAACCGACTCAGCATCATTGCATGTTGAAGAAGTATTTTTCAAGGAGGTCGACAGCGATTGAAGGAAGCAGATACCCCGGCCGTTTCATATCAGGTGGGCACACGTAAGAAAAAAGAGATGTTTCAACCCTTTCATTTTTTGAAGAAATACAAGCTGCTCTATTTAATGATTTTACCCGGATTTCTATTCTTTGTTGTATTTAAGTACTTGCCAATGGGCGGACTCATTATTTCCTTTCAGGATTATCAGCCCTATCTTGGTATTCAAGGGAGTCCTTGGGTCGGCTTCAAGCATTTCATTAGGTTGTTCACTGAACCGACATTCGCCATGCTCCTCAGCAACACCTTAATCTTATTTGCACTTGAGCTTGTCGTCTTCTTTCCATTACCTATTATACTTGCACTCATGCTTAACGAAGTCAGACACAAGCTGTTCAAGAGCTCGATCCAAACGATCATTTACATTCCGCATTTCATGTCTTGGGTTATCATCGTCTCCATTACATATGTATTTCTGAATGTGGACGGCGGTGTTGTAAATGAGATCATTGCTGCATTAGGCGGTCAGAAGATTAGCTTCTTGACTTCGCCGGAGTGGCTGCGTCCAATGTACATCGGTCAAATCATCTGGAAAGAAGTCGGCTGGTCTACCATTATCTATCTGGCAGCGATTACAGTAGTAGATACCCAGCTCTATGAAGCCGCTGAAATGGATGGTGCGAGCAGGCTTCGTAAGATTTGGCATGTTACCTTGCCGGCCATTAGACCCGTGATCATTACACTGCTCATACTTAAGATCGGCAACACGCTTGAACTAGGATTTGAGCATATGTTCCTGCTCCTGAACTCACTCAATCGGGAGGTTGGGGAAATCTTTGATACTTATGTATATACTGCCGGTCTGAAGAATGGACAGCTCAGCTTCAGTACCACAGTAGGCTTGTTTAAAGGGCTGGTAGGACTTATCCTCGTCATGATTGCCAATAAGCTGGCGAAGAAGTTTGGAGAAGACGGTGTGTATTAATCTTTTTTTATCATATATAAAAAGGGGATATGTACATGAAACAAAAACAATTATCTAAATTGTTAGCGCTTACTATTGCAGGTGGACTTGTGCTTAGTGCTTGTGGAGGAGATACGTCAGGATCTTCTGAGCCGTCCGTTGATGCGGATGGCAAAGCCAATATTACCTGGCTGAATATTCTTCATACGGCATCGCCGCCAACAGAAACGGTGCTGAACAAGATTGAAGAGGCAACCAATGCAAACATTGAATTCTCATGGATTCCGGATGCTTCGAAGGAAGAGCGTCTGAATACGTCACTTGCTTCGGATTCTCTGGCTGACATTGTAACGATCACATTGATGGAGAACTCCTCTGTCCGTAACGCACTAAAAGCGGGTGTGTTCTGGGAGGTTGGTCCTTACCTGGATGAATTTCCGAACCTAGCGACGATTTCAGAAGACATGCGGAATTCCGCGTCCATTGAGGGCAAGCTCTACGGAATTCCGATGCAGAAGCAAGTGGCGAGAAATGGTGTCGTCATTCGGAAGGATTGGCTGGACAAATTAGGACTTGAAGTGCCGAAGACGACAGACGAATTAATGGAGGTTGCCAAAGCCTTCACAGAGCAGGATCCTGATGGGAACGGTGCGAAGGATACGACAGGCTTCATGGACCGCAGTGACCTGATCTATGGCGCATTCAAGACCTTGAGCTCCTATTTTGGCACACCAAGTGTATGGAGTGTAGGAGAGGATGGCAAGGTAACGCCTGAGTTTGAGACAGAAGGCTATGTTAAAACGATGGATTATATGAAAGAGCTATATGAGAACGGATACATTAACCAGGACTTTGCTGTTACAGCGAAGACAGATCAGCAGCAGAATTTTGCTCAAGGTAAAGCCGGTATTTATGTAGGTGCTCTATTCGACAGCAAGAACCTGCTTAACATGGCCAAGGGGGTTCAGGACGATATGGAGCTCACGCTTGTCAACGACATTACATCGACGGGCAATGAAGCGGATCGCGCAATCTGGTCGATCTCCAATGGGGTTGGCGGATTGCTGGCATTCCCTAAATCGGAAGTCAAGGACGAAGCTGAGCTCAAACGCCTTCTGCAATTCATGGACGATCTCATGTCCGAGGAAGTCTACACACTGATGACCTACGGTATTGAAGGAACACATTACACGGTAAATGAGGAAAAAGCAGTAACGATTACGAACACAGAATTGTGGCAGCAAGAGGTTCAGCCATTCGCCTCCTCCAGACCTAACGAGACCGGTTACGAGATTCATGACAACGATCCACTGAAGAAGGAATCTGATCGCTTGATCGAGGAGAATTCAACGTTTGCCGTGCTGAACCCTCTGTATTCGCTCGAATCCGCTACCTTCTCATCTCAAGGATCTGAGCTGCAAAAAACGATCGTTGATGCAACCTACAAATATATTCTGGGCAAAATCAACCTCGATCAATTTAATGAAGCCGTAAGCAGCTGGAGAAAAGCAGGTGGTGATCAGATTATCTCAGAATACGAAGCTGCTTACCAGGCTGTGCATGGTCAATAACCCGATCCTTATGACATATTCTTCTTGATCACTGCGGATGTATTTCAACTAGTTTCATAGTCGTTAAAATGTATTGCCGCTTCGTTCTTCAGCAGGACCTATTGAAGACGGAGCGGCTTATCGATCACAAAGGAGGATGTATTTGAGATGAATCAAACAAACCAGACTAGCTGTGCGCACAGAATGGCACATTCTATTATGGAGCGGACACCAAGGCTGTATGAGGATAAAGGATATAACGAGAAGTGGTCCTATGATTACGGGGTTATCCTCAAAGGATTTGAGCGCTTATGGCGTACCACCGGAGAACAGAAATACTTCGATTATATTAAGAGCAATATGGATCACTTCATTCAGGAGGATGGATCGATTCGAGGCTATAGGCAGGACGAGCATAACATTGATCACTTGAATAATGGCAAGCTTCTATATGTCCTGTATGAGGAAACGGGTGAAGATAAATACAAACTTGCAGCCTCTACTTTGAGGAAGCAGCTGCTGACGCATCCCCGGACTTCCGAGGGGGCTTTTTGGCATAAAGAAATATATCCTTATCAGATCTGGCTGGATGGCTTATATATGGGCTCCCCGTTCTACTTGGAGTATTTGCTTACGTTTGAGACCGAGGGGGATCTTGGTGACGTAACGAAGCAGTTCATTCTATGCGAGAAGCATACGAGAGACGACAGAACCGGGTTATTATTCCACGCTTGGGATGAGAAACGTGTACAGCCGTGGTGCGACAAGAGTACCGGACTGTCACCGAATTTCTGGGGCAGATCACTGGGCTGGTTCCTCATGGCCATCACTGACGTTCTTGAGCTCCTGCCTAAGGAGCATGCGGACTATAACGAGCTCGAACGAATATTCAAGGATACGCTGACGGCAGTAGCAGACTTTCAGGATGCGGATTCCGGAGTATGGTACCAGGTTGTGAATGAGGCTGGACGCAAAGGTAACTATTTGGAAGCCTCGGCTTCCAGCATGTTCACCTATGCGATGGCGAAGGGAATTCGACTGGGACTTCTCGGTTCTGAATGGAACAATTCATTAGAGCGGGCATTCCAGGGGCTCATTGCTGAATTTATATTAGAAACCAAGGAAGGCTGGCTCAATCTTAACAAGACTTGTCAAGTGGCGGGACTGGGTGGTGCAGATCGTCGTGATGGGACCTATGCGTATTACATTAGCGAACCGATTATTACGAATGATCAGAAGGGACTCGGTGCTTTCCTCTTGGCTTGTGCTGAATACGAGGAGCTGGTTCAGGCTGGTGAGTTAAGTCTGCCCGTAACGGGAGGAGCTCAGCAATGACCATCTATAACATTGATGACTACGGTGCACATAAAAACAGCGGTCAGCTGTCCACCAAAGCCATTACAGCGGCTATCACTGCTGCTGAAGCAGCAGGGGGAGGAACAGTAGTGATCCCTGCGGGTACTTATACTACAGGAGCAGTTATACTTCGGAGCAACATCCATCTGTATTTAAGTCCTGGCGCTACATTGTCCTTCAGTGACAAGCCAGAGGATTATCCTGTAGTCACCTCTCGCTGGGAAGGTGTGAAACGGGAGGTTCACGCTTCCTGTATCTATGGTGAACAGCTGGAGAATGTAATGATCTCAGGGACTGGCCGGATTGAAGGCAATGGTGCATTGTGGTGGGATAAGCAGCGGAATCGTCCGGAGGAGCTCACATATCCTAGACCGAAGCTGATCAGCTTCGACAGCTGCCGCCGAGTCACGATCAAGGATGTACAGCTGTTTAACTCGCCAAGCTGGACAGTGAATCCGATTCTATGCCATGACGTCACTATTGATAATCTCTCGATTCTGAATCCCGCCGATTCACCGAATACAGACGGCATCAATCCCGAATCCTGTTCGAACGTCAGAATCAGCAATTGTCATATCGATGTCGGAGATGACTGTATCGCGATCAAAGCAGGTACGGAGGATACAGCTCACCGAGTTCCGTGTGAGAACATCACGATTACGAACTGTACAATGGTTCACGGGCATGGAGCTGTCGTTATTGGCAGCGAGATGAGCGGCGATGTGCGCAATGTGGTGATATCAAACTGTGTCTTCAAGCATACGGACCGGGGCATTCGTCTTAAGTCAAGACGGGGACGGGGCGGCACGGTTGAAGATATTCGCGTAAGCAATATCGTCATGGAGGATGTCATCTGTCCATTTATATTAAATCTATACTACTTCTGCGGTCCTCGCGGAACAGACAAATATGTATGGGACAAAAATCCGTATCCTGTGACGATTGAAACTCCACGATTTCGGCGGATTCATTTCTCAGGGATTACGGCCCGTAACGTTCATGCAGCAGCAGGGTTTATCTATGGTCTGGCAGAGCAATATGTCTCTGAAATTACATTTGATCAGATTGATATTACCATGGCTGAAAATGCGACACCCGCTGTCCCTGCCATGATGGCGGGAATCGAAGAGATGAATAATCGAGGGTTCTTCCTTGGGAATGTAAGGGATGTTCGGTTTCGAAACGTGACGATCGAGAATCATCAGGGGCCTGCCTTTTATGTGGAGAATGGAGACACCGTTAAATTTGAGGGCTGTGAGTCGAGAAATACGGACCGTGCAGAAGAGCTCATTCATGAAGCTGCGGTAAAGCCTTCTCAGGAGAATCCGGTATGAAGCCATCACAGGCAGATCCACTGTGGCAGCTGTTAGGAGACCTTCCTGAAGGAGGCGTATCGAACTCACGATTGCTGGCTGAAGAGGAGAAGGAGGGCTATCTTCTTCAGACAATCATGCTAGAACTGTATGGAATGGAGCAGGTATCTATATCAATGGCGCTTCCGTTAAACCAGAAAGGTCCATATCCTGTCGTTGTATTTAACCATTCCCATGGCGGCAATTATGCGGGAGGACGCAACGAATTTCTAACGAGCAGTCATTATCTGCAGCAGCCATCCTTTGCCAAGACACTGACCTCTATGGGATATGCGGCTTGTTGTATGGATATGCGTGGATTCAACGAGCGCTCGGGCCGAACAGAAAGCGAGCTTGTCAAAGAAATGCTGTGGCGGGGAGAAGTATTATGGGGCAGAATGCTTCGTGATAATCAATGCTTGCTTGACTATATTTGTACGCGAGAGGATGTAGATTCCAGCCGCATCGGTACGATCGGCATGTCTATGGGGGCGCTTATGGCGTGGTGGCTTGCGGCACTGGATGATCGAATCAAGGTGGTCGTTGATATTTGTGGTCAGGTCGATGCCCACACCTTGATTATGAAGAGAGGCCTTGATCATCACGGATTCTATTCATATGTTCCCGGCTTGCTTAAGCATTTCACAACCCTTTCCATTCAGGAAAGGATCGTCCCGCGCCCCAGACTGAGCCTAAACGGGCGGGATGATCGGTTATGTCCTTATGAAGGAGTCATGCTGCTGGCTGATGGCCTTGAATCTGCATATGAGAAGGCTGGATATCCTGAGCATTGGCAGCATATAGAGACCGGATCGGGACATATGGAAACCGCAGAGATGCGTTATGCCTGGAAGGATTTCTTAGTCAAATATTTGTAATCTACTATTCATCTTGTATAGGGAGGCGTTAGCTTGATTACGAACAATACGAAAGAGACGAATATCAAGACCATTCAGAATCCGATACTTCCCGGATTTAATCCTGACCCTTGTATGATCCGTGTGAACGATATGTATTATATTGCGGTTTCTTCCTTCGAATGGCTGCCGGGTGTTCGAATCTATCAATCGGATAATCTGGCGGATTGGGAGTTTTGTACGGATGTGTTAACAGATCAAGTGAACCTTAAGGGTAATCCCAAGAACTGCAGTATCTGGGCTCCACAGATCAGCTACCATGAGGGTCTGTATTACTTAATGTATACTGATGTGAAGAGCACGAAACGACCTTTTAAAGACACCCATAATTACCTCATTACATCCCAGTCAATTACAGGGCCATGGTCAGAGCCCATCTATTTGAACAGCAGCGGGTTTGATCCATCCCTGTATCATGATGACGACGGGCGAAAATGGCTGTTAAACTGCTTGTGGGATTATCGAATTACGGAAGGGAATAAGTCCAGCGGAATTGTCATTCAAGAATACGATCCGGAGCAGCAGAGATTGATTGGAGAACCCATTAAGCTCTTTGATTGTACGCCGCTCAAGAAGACGGAAGCTCCTCATATCTATAAACGAAACGGATATTACTACTTAATTACAGCGGAAGGTGGAACGGGCAGCGGACATGCGGTTACTGTAGCCCGGTCTACGGAGCTGCTCGGTCTTTACGAAGTTGATCCTCAATATCCAATGCTGACTTCAAGTGATAACCCGGAGCTTGAGCTTCAGTGCGCCGGGCATGGGAGCTTGATTGAAACGCCTGAGGGTGAGTGGTACATGGCTCATTTATGCACTCGGCCGGTTGAAGGAAAGTACCCTATTCTGGGCAGGGAAACCGCATTGCAGCAGGTCTACTGGGATTCAGAAGGCTGGCTTCGATTAACTTCTGGTGGTCACTCACCTCAGACAGAGGTTCCTCTTCCCAAGGGCGCGGTAGTTAGAGGGAAGCGAAGCACAGACTTTTATGATGATTTTACGGGAGCTGGGCTGAGGCCCGAGTGGAATACACTTCGTATCGTGGCAGACGATCGATGGTGCAATTTATCAGAAAGACCCGGTTATTTGAGAATTCATGCAGGAGAATCGGCTCAAAGTCTGTTCGAGCATCATATCTTAGCAGTTCGACAGGCGGATACGCATTTCCGAGCCGAAACAGAGCTGGACTACGAGCCAGCGATGTATCTGCAAATGGCAGGACTCATGCTGTATTTAAACGAAGACAATTATTGGTTTGCTTATGTAACTCGAGAGAAAGAACTGGGTAAAGTGCTGCGTCTTATGCGCTGTGAAAAAGATGAATTTACACTGGAGCCCGTCATTGTGAAGCTGGAAGAGGGTAAGCCTTTAAAGCTCGCTGTCGATATATCCGGCGTAAATGGACAATTCTATTACCGGACAGAGGAAGGCGAATGGAATGAGCTCGGTGAGGCCCATCATGTCGGATTTTTATCCGGAGGGTTCACGGGGAACTTTGTTGGAATTGCAGCTCATGATATGAATCAGTTCATGGGCAGCTATGCGGACTTTTCATATTTTCGTTATACAGGCCAGAAATAGTTAAAGCACAAATAAATGACAGTGAACAAAAATAAACAAGGCATGAGTCATCTTTCATCCAAAAAAGAGACTCGTGCCTTATTTTTTATGCATACATACGAGCTGACACAGGTTCAAACCTTATCGCTCATATGAAAGCTTCAGTTCGCTTTTTTGGCTTTTCCTGACTTTGCGGTTTTTGAGTACTGTTCCTTGATAAGATCGGCAGTTAGCTGGCCAGATAGAGTAACCATAGGAACGCCTCCGCCTGGATGCGTAGACCCGCCGACAAAAAACAGATTCTCAATCAAATCACTGCGGCTGGGCACCTTGAATCCACCGTTCATCTTTCGGTCTGTGACCACACCATAAATGGAACCGCCATTAGCGCCATATAACCGCTGAAGATCGTCGGGGATAAAAGTATACTCGAATTCGATGTGCTGGCGTATATCCGTAAGTCCCATTCGTTCAAGCTTATTCAGGACAAGCTCCCGATACGCTTCTGCATTGGATTCGAAGCTCTTACCCGGCTTAAGCGGCGGAACGTGGGTGAGGACGAACAAATTTTCTTTTCCCTCCGGAGCTTGAGTGGCGTCCGATTTACTGGAAACCCCGATGTACACCGTTGGATCATTGGAAGGAATGCCCTTGTTAAAGATATCATCAAATTCCTTCGCCGGATCCTGAGAGAAGAAGAAGTTATGATGGAGCAGCTGCTCGTACTTCTTGTTGACCCCTAATAGCAGAACAAGCCCGGATACGGTTGGCGCGAATTTATTCAGCTTTTTAGCTGAGTTCAGAGCCCCGTTCTGATCCTTCAATAACGAATGATAGGTTGGGATGGCCTCCAAATTCGATACGACAAGGTCTGCATCCAGCACGGTTCCATCGTGCAGCGTTACGCCAGTTGCTATATTATCCTTCGTGTTAATCTTCGTTACCTTGGCGTCGGTACGTACAGTTACGCCTTGCTCATGGAGAACCTTCAGTATTCCCTTAGCTATATTGTACATTCCGCCTTCCACATAATAGATCCCGAGTCCGAGCTGCACATAGATGAGCTGAGACAGGACAGCAGGAGCATGGTAAGGGGAGGAGCCAATATACATAATAAAGAAGTTAAACAGCTGTCTTAAATGCTTGTCTTTTAGATATTTGTCGGTGCTTTGTGCCATGGTACGAAGCGGGTCCATCGCCAGCAGCTCTTTGATTGAATGCATCCCGCGAAGCTCATCAAGACCTGAGAGACTTCTGGCATAAATGCTGCGTCGATTCATATCGTACTGCTTCTGACAGTACTGAAGATATTTTAAGAAATCTGCGGCATCCTCTGAAGAAATATCCTTAATGGTGGACAGCATCTCCGGCAAGTCACTGGTTACGTCAATGGATACACCATCTTCAAAAAAAGTTCGCCACTGCGGCTCAATTCGTACGAGCTTCATATAATCGGACAGCTGGCGTCCAGTGCTCTCAAACAGCTGTTCCAATACCCATGGCATCGTCAATATAGATGGACCTGTATCGAAGGAGTAGCCTTCACCGGATCGAACGTTCAGCTTACCCCCGGCACGTTCATTTTTTTCTAGGACAGTTACTTCATGACCATCGGCTGCAAGTCTCATTGCTGCTGACAGCCCGCCCAATCCTCCGCCGATGACAATCATTTTTTTGCGCATATTTATTCTCCTCTTCTCGTTCTCTGATCTCGTTGCACCGTATAAAGTAGGTGATGTACGGATCATAATTGAAGTAAAAATGCTTAATTACCATACTTACCGGAAGTGAGATGAAATAAACGGCAGGTGACGTTCAATTTCCTGCTCATAGATAGAGGAGGATGCATGTGATGTCACTGATATGGATATTGGCTGGCCTGATCTCCGGCATCTTGTTATGGTCAGAGCTTAGGCTGCTGCCGGGAAGCAGCGTATGGCAACTAGGGGATAATAATGATCGAGAGCAATCCCTTGGTAAATCGGCGCACGAAGCGAAGAGAATGACCATAAGTGTGATCATTCCTGCTCGGAATGAAGAAAAAAATATTGGCAGGCTACTGAAGTCCTTGCGAGAACAGATGAATCCACAAGATGAAATCATTGTCGTGGATGATGATTCGTCAGATCGTACGGCCGAGATCGCACACCGTCGGGGGGCCATGATTATTAAAGCGGGTCCGCTTCCGAGAGGCTGGATGGGAAAATGTCATGCCTGCTGGAGAGGGGCGGCGGCTGCGAACGGAGAAATGCTGATCTTTCTAGACGCGGATACTTATCTGAAGAAGGGTGGGCTTAGTCAGCTGGTAGATGCTTATCCATCCGGCCTGATGTCCGTACAGCCGTTTCATGACACCTGGTCTGCTTACGAGAAGCTGTCCGGGATATTTAATATCATTGTCGCGGTGTCTGCCGGAAGCGGCAAGAAGGGAACAGGAGCTTACGGTCCATGTGTAGTGACCAGCAGAGAAGCTTATGATAACGTCGGCGGACATGAGCAGGTAAAGGGTGAGATATTGGATCATCATGCACTGGCTCTTCGATTTGAAGCCGCAGGATATCCGGTTGTTAATTATATTGGCAGAGGAGCGCTTCATTTTCGGATGTATCCGGGAGGCGTTAGAGAGCTGTTTCAGGGCTGGATTAAGAGTATGGCTTCCGGCGCAGCAGCAACTCGATTCTCCAAGCTCTTTACTGTCGTTCTATTTCTGATGGGTGCATTCACGGCAGCTCTATCCCTGCTATCCTGGGACTACGGCATCATGTCTGTTGTTGTGTACGGACTGTATTCAGCACTTATGGCTGGGCTCCTTGGCAAAGTAGGGAAGTTCGGAGCTATATCGGCCATATTTTATCCGGTTTCACTGCTTGCTTTTTTCAGTGTATTCTCCGTATCGATGCTTCACACCTTTGTTAACAGGCAGGTTCGCTGGAAGGGAAGGGAGCTGACCCTTGATCCTGAGGAGAATCAATAAGGATAACGAACAGAAGAGGGATGTCCATGGATTCACAGATGTCGAGTGTTATATGTAATATAGGAGTCAATGCAGGGGCTTGGCTTCTCATTCACCTGCTTGTGACTGCAGTTCACGCCAGGCTGCCGGATCGCTGGTTTGCAGTCACTGGATACCCGGCTTCTAAAAAGGAACTGTTATTCTACACGAACGCGCTGAAGATCAAAGCTTGGAAGAATCGTCTTCCTGACGGTGGAGGCTGGTCGAAGCAAGGCTTTCGTAAAAAAAGGATCGAAGAGAGGAGTGAAGCCTACTTGGAGCGGTACCAGCTAGAGGCTCATCGTGGGGAATGGTGCCACCTCATTTCGATGCTGCCTTCACCTTTGTTCTTCCTCTGGAATAGTCCCATGGTTGGGATGATGATGGTCCTATATGCGCTGGCGGCCAATCTGCCCTGCATATTTGCCCTCCGGTATAACCGGGCTCGGATCCTCCGTCTTCTGGATAGAAGAACAGCTCCGATGTCCAGCGATTCTGTTGTACAAATAGACCCAGGCACAAGATGATCGCCTGGGTCTGATAGAAGGTGCTTATACTTCAATGGATTTGATGATGCGGGCAGGGTTGCCCCCAACGACGACGTTGTCTGGCACATCCTTGGTGACAACGGCTCCACTGGCAACGACGACGTTATTCCCGATGGTTACCCCTGGATTAATGATTGCGCGACCGCCGATCCAGACGTTGTCTCCAATGGTAACCGGTTTGCCGAATTCCTCATATCGTTCACAGCGCGACACTGGATCAAGTGGATGCGTTGCCGTGTAAATATGTACACCTGGCGCAAGCAGACAATTTTTACCGATTCTTACCTCGCACACATCAAGGATAACGCAGTCAAAGTTGGCGTAGAAGCCGTCTCCGACATGAATGTTGTAACCATAATCGCAGCGGAAGGTCGATTCCACATAAATATTGTCTCCAACACTTCCAAACAATTTACGAAGCAGATCACTCCGGTGCTCGCGGTCGCTTTCAATAGACTGATTGTAGAGCCGGGTCAGCCTTCTAGCGTGCTCACGATCCTTTGTTAGCTCGGCGTCACCCGCCAAGTATAACTCCCCTGCAAGCATTTTCTCTTTTTCTGTCCTCATGGTGAACTTTCCTCCTGGCGTAATTCATTCAATATATGATTATCGCGAAATATAAGATCTCGTGCAAGGAGGAAGTACGTGAACTCATTCCTTCTTATGACTGCTGCGATGACGGTGATCCCTATGGATTGCTAGTACTGAACACCTTCACTTGTCAAGTCCAGCCATTCTACTTCCTGCTGTGACAGCTGAACGTTGGCCCCTTGATCGCAGGAAGCCAGCTCCGCTGGATTGCGTGCGCCGATCAAGGCACAGGTAGGGTAGTTCTGATTCAGTACATACGCCAGTGCGATCTGAATGACGGTAACGCCTTTATCTTCTGCAAGCTGCTTCGCTCGACGGAGCCGCTCCCAGTTCTGATCATTATAGAACACACGCACAAGATCAGCATCATCCTTGTTATCAGGTGTAAATTTACCAGTGAAAAATCCTCGGGCCTGCGACGACCAGGATAACAGAGGGAGCTGGGTTTCTTCATGCCACTTACTCGTTTCTTGATCGACGGATACACATCCCGGCCAGAAGGGTTCATTCGCCTTGGCAAGACTTAAATTCGGACTGCTGAATGTAAAACCGGCAAGTCCATTGCTTGCCGCATATGCATTCGCTTCCGTAAGACGCTGCCAGCTCCAGTTGGATGCACCTGCGGCTCCAATCCGGCCGGCAGCAATATGCTCATTCAGTGCATCGATGATATGCTCGACAGGAATAGACGGATCATCCCGATGAAGGCCGTACAGCTCGATGTGATCGGTCTGCAGACGCTCCAGGCTGACAGCCAGATCGTGATCAATAGCCTGTTTGTTCACCCGCGGGCCCTGTCTGTCGTGATGAGCCCCCTTTGTGAAGATGGCAATCTTGTCCCGATTGCCTGACTCCTGCAGGTAGCGTCCGATAACCTCTTCACTTTGACCTCCGGTATAGATATGTGCAGTATCGATCGTGTTGCCGCCGATGGCCAAGAATGCTTCAATATTGGTCACGACCTGATCATAATTTTCATGCATGAAATAATCGGAACCTTTAATCAAACGAGAAATAGGCTTCTTTGATCCCTGAATCGAAATATATTCCATAACCGTTTCCTCCTTAAGAGTAATGTGCAGAATTGTTCTTCTTGACTAATTAGAGGGTAATTCTTTCCCGCTTCGTAGCCGAGACAAGAGCGGACTCAACGACTCTCATATTGCGGACGGCATCTGACGGTGTAAATGCAGGTGTACTGCGTTCAAAGACGACATCGGCAAAATGATCGACCATAGCAGAGTATTGATTAATGACCGGCACCTCGATCTCACGTTTGCCCAGCTTGCCATTCACGATAAACCCTGCTTCGCTGTCATGACTGCAAACGAAGGCAGATGGGACTTCAATGGTTCCGTCCGTCCCAAGCACTTCAAGCCGATTTCGGAAGGACGCCCACATACCACAATCGAAGATCAGTGAGACATCATTCGGAAATTCGAGGAAGCCGGAAGTCATCATGTCTACATCCCCGTGCTTCGGCGAGAAGAACGATTGTGCTGTTACGGCATCCGGCTCCAGTCCGGTCAAGAAGCGGGCAGCACTAATTGGATAGCAGCCGACATCATATATAGACCCGCCGCCCATCTCCTTGTTAAAGCGGATGTTGTTTGTACTTTCTCCGCTGTTGAATGTAAAGTTTGCATGGAGACCACGAACGGTGCCGATCTCACCGGAAGCGATTACATCTTTGATCATTTGATATCTGGGATGATGACGATACATGAATGCCTCAGCCAAATGAACGCCTGCTTGCTCACAAGCGATTACCATTCGCTCCGCTTCCTCAGCCGTTAACGCGATGGGTTTCTCACACAGCACGTGCTTACCTGCTTCGGCAGCTTTGATCGTCCATTCCATATGCAGATGGTTCGGCAATGGGATATAGACAGCATCGATGTCGTCTGAGGCAAGCAGCTCTTCATAGCTGCCATAAGCATGTTGGATGTTCAGTTCCTTGGCGGCTTCTTCTGCTTTTGCTTGATCCCGGCTGGCGATCGCAGTGACTTCATTAAACTGGGAGTATTGCAGTCCGGGAATGACGGATTTTCTTCCTATATTGGCAGTGCTGAGTATACCCCATCGAAGTTTTTTACTCATATGCTTTATATCCTCCTGACTAAATATTATGATGATATTGTCATTGTATTGAATTTGGAATGAAATTAAAATAATACGATTTTGTGTTCGAATAACACAATATTGTTCTACATTGGAGGAGTAGGCGATGCAGCGGCAAAGTCACTTGGTCACAACTCAAAATCCTCGGTTTTTTTGTTATCCCGAATCGGTAGGAATGTACAGCGATATGCCTAAACATACGGTGACAAGACAGAAGGGAGCATTAAACAATTTTAATATTCACTATATTGCTTCCGGTAAGGGCTACATCGAAATTGATGGCATGCTGCAGGAGCTTGGTGCGGGTGATGCCTTCTTGTACTTCCCGCTGCAGGAGCAGCGATATTTCAGCAATGAGCAAGAGCCTTGGGACATTCGGTGGGTTCACTTCTATGGAAGCAATATGACAGAATATATGCTGGATCAGGGATTTCAGCATCATCGAATATGGACCCTGCGGAATGGGGCCGAGTGGGAAAAAGCTCATCTCGAGCTATTGACCGAAGCGGAAAATAACAAAATGTTGAATCCTACAATGCTGTCTACGCTTACTTTTGCCGTCGTGACGGAGTTTGTCCATCAGGCTGTCCCGCGCACGGGTAATGGCAGTAAATCCGGAGGATCCATTCAGCGTATTCTAGATCTGCTGCCTGAGCTTCAACAGGAGGCGGTAAAGCCGTTCGAGCTTGAACTGTGGGCAAATAAAGCGGGAGTTAGCGTTCATTATTTTTGCAAATTGTTCCGTAAGGCCATTAATATGACACCTATGGATTTCGTAACCCAGTGCAGACTCCAATATGCGAAGCAGGCGCTACTGGTACAGGAAGAGCGTACAATAGGAGACATCGCCTCAGAAGCGGGGTACCCTAGCAGCAGCTACTTCAACCGGAAGTTCCTGGAGCATGAGGGAGTGACGCCCACGGAGTATCGGAGATTATTTGGCAGGACGAATTGAAGATCAGGATATATTTCCAATGTAATGCAACCTGGAAGGAATATTACATCTATGAGATTACGAACACTCGTCTTACTATCCATTATACTTGGCTTCTTGCTAGCGGCGGCATCACCCATGCTCGATTCCAAATTGATTACGGATGCAGAACAGTTAAACCATCATGAGCTTGGGCTGCCTTTTCCGTTTCTCGTTCAGCATACGACACTGACACCAATGGAGGGCGCTTTTCCATTTGAGCTTGGACTGCTTGATCCAAGAGAGCATCCGAGCAGCATTATTCCTTTTTCATATTTTCTAAATGGATTGTTTTATTCCGGAACGGTTTGTTTAATCTTGTGGATCGCGAACCGAGTGTACATTATCATTCGGAGATAGGAACTGAATAGTAATTGTAATAGAGCCGCTGACTTAAACTTGACCCCTGTTGCTGGACAACATTCTAACAGCTGGAGGTTGAGTTCAATTTAGCGGCTTGATTTTAATTTCCAAACGCGTGGTCTAAGTGTGGGAAATGACCACATACATCTACTATTATCAGTGGGATCCGCTCAAACTCCATCGAAGATCAAGAAATTTCTGCGTTATCCTTTCAGTTGCTCCAAAACTGTTTGGTCTACATGAACACATTAATGATGCAAGAAGTTCTCATGACGAGGATCAATACTGGCTGAAGAAGATGATACCAGAAGACTTTAGGGGATTGTCTCCCTTGTTTTATCATCATGTGAACCCATATGGGATTTTTAAACTGAATATGGAAAAGCGAATTTGATATAGGAAAATTCAAGAACAACATCAAGTAGTTTCTCCATAGGAAACTACTTGATGTTGCGAGAAAGAAGTCAAAAGGTATTTCGTTTTGTAGAGCATGAATGTGAAACTTATCTGTACTACTCAGCTCCTTTGTAGTTTTTTGCTTTCAAAAGGAGCTGATAACTTGTGATATGTGCAAAAAGAAGATATATATTTAGAAAACCAATTACCAAGGAAGGGAGGATGGATTTTATATCCAGAAATGCATGGAATAGCACCATATTTACGGAAATAGGGATGAGCACAACGAGTGTTAATGGGACAAAACGATTGATCAAAAGGGATAAACCTACAAGAACCATTAGGCAATAGACCATTTCCATCATATATCCTGTCTCTACTAAAGCTATCATGAACTTATTTGCGGGCTCTGTAAACTCCATAGAATCCGACGGATTTAATAAATTATTTAAACCTAGTACTAACAACAATAATCCAAATACAATTCGTGCAATTAAAGTGATTTTTTGCTTCAACATTTTTCACTCCTTTAGTCGTTTTTTCCTTTTACTTTCTTGATTTATTTTCTAATAAGCAATGTGGAGAACAATTCGTCCTCGTCCATGCCCAGTTTGGCTAAGCTCATGAGCTTGTTGAACTTCATGTAAGGGAAATTTTTTGTTTATAACGGATTTTATTTTGCCTTCTACTATCAATTGAGCAATTTGCTGAGAAATTTCTTGTTGTTTTTTAGGTGAAGGCATAGAATTTAAACTTGGTTTTATTACATGGATCCCACGTTCTTTTGCTTTTTCTTGGGATGGCTCCTCTACAATAGACAGAAGCCTCCCTCCCTGCTTTACAACAGACCATGACCGTTCTAATGTTTGCCCACCTAATGTATCAATTACAAGATCTACATCTGAAGCTTTTTGTTCGATCCGTTCAGAAGTATAATCGATCACAGTGTCTGCTCCCAAAGCATGCACAAAGTCAACATTATTTGTTGAACAAGTGCCGATCACATGGGCTCCCTTCCATTTCGCAAATTGAACTGCTAACATTCCAAATCCGCCAGCTGCTGCATGAATTAACACTCTTTGACCGGTCATCAATCCACCATTATGAAATAGAGTTAACCAAGCGGTCAAGGCGCTTCCTGGTATCGTAACTGCCTCATCAAAAGTTAATTTTTCTGGTTTTAGAGAAAGTCCTTTGATGGGAGCTGTTGTATATTCAGCATAGGTACCTTTCTCGCTACGACCAAAAACCGCTTGTTCTTTACGAAAATCAGTTACATCTGCGCCAACCTCTTCTATGATTCCCGCAAAGGAAGAACCAGGAATATACGGGAATTTAGCCGGACGAAACTGTTTGAATTGTCCTTGGCGATATTTCCAATCATAAGGGAGAACACCTGCGGCATAAATGCGAATCAATACTTCTCCTGCTAATGGCTTTGGACGTGGAATGTGTTCTAATTTTAGTTGTTCTGGTCCTCCATATTGATGAACACGTACAGCTTTTATCATAGGAATACTCATAATAAAATTCCTTTCTATTTCAGATTCAAATCATTTTCTTTTCGGATTTATACATAAATTTGTATAAAAAAAGCAAATTCAATAGCGTTAGTAAGAAGAAAAACAAGTACACATTGCTATAAACTCCTGATTCCCTTGATATCGCGAAAGGATTGAGCGATGAAACCTTGGTATATTCAATAGCTTTGGTTATAATCGTACCTGAAACGGCAATCGTAAAAAAATTGGATAGACCATATACTCCCATACCAATTCCCGAATGTTCTTTGGGTAGACGAGAAGAAACCAACTTTGTGATGGATGGCTGCATAAAAATATAGCCAACCTCGGTAAAAATCAAGAAAATAGAAATGCTCCAAGATGTATATCCTGCGAAAGTAGAAAGTAACAAAAAACCAATGCTGAGTAGAATGATGGAAATCGTTAATACATAGCGATTACCTTTACGATCCGTCAGTGACCCGCCATATTTACCTAATAAAGCAGAAACAGCAGCTGCTGGAGCTATTAATAATCCAATCCAATATCCATTTAAGCCATAAACTTCACTGAGAAATAACGGTGTAACAAGGAAAACACCAAAATTAGTAGCCATGTTTAAAGCACCCATAAACATCCCTTGGCGATAAGAAGTATGATGAAATAAGTGAAAAGGAATAAACGGATAGGAAGATTTTTTTTGTCGCAAAAGAAAGAGAACAAAAAAAACTAAACTTAAAACCAGTAACCAATAATTCAATAGAGTGATCGATTCCATTAGAGACACAATAAAAGCTACTAGCAATCCTGCACTGAAAATATCTATTTTCTCTTTTTGTTTAGGAACTTCATTGGGCAACCATTTCTGAATAAAAGGAAGAGTAAGGATAATACTCAAAGAGAAGAGAAACAAATATCTCCAATGAAATCCTGTAAGTATTCCACCCAAAATAGGACCGATGACACCCGCAAATGCCATCACAGATGTGATTATCCCCATCGCTTTTCCGCGTCTTTCCTCTGCAATATAACGAGCAGGAATGGTCATAGCTAAAGATGGAATGGAAGAAACACCAATTCCTTGGATGATGCGGCCGACGATTAGCAACGAATAATTCGAAGAAAAGAAACATAATAGAGAACCGATAGAAAACAGCAGTACGCCAAAAGTAGCCAGGTTCCTAATACCATAATAATCGGCTAACTTTCCGTAAATCAGAGCTCCAAGGGCTGATATGATTCCTGATATGGTGACCACCCAGCTGGTAGTAGAGGGACTAATTTCAAATTCTCTTGCTATATCGGGCAGTGCAACATTTAACATATAACTATTGATGATGGCAAATGGAACAAGGAAACAAAGTAAGCGAACGATTCTCGTTTCTTCTGCGATGGATACATTCATTTTGCTTAAATCCTCCTTCACTACTTTTGAATAACTCTATTGTAAGGTTGATCCAGCATAATTAAAAATGTATATTTAATTATATAATCATAATTACAAACTTATGATAGGAGTCGATTGAAATGGATTTCCTTCAACTAAAGTATTTTCAGAAGGTTGCACGATTAAATCATTTGACACAAGCTGCGCAAGAGCTACACATCACGCAGCCTTCTCTAAGTCAAACCATTGCGAAGTTAGAGAAAAATTTAGGAGTTCCTTTATTCGAACGTCAAGCCAGACAAATCCGCCTCAATAAATATGGAGAAGTTTTTCTGGAAAAGGTTGAAGCAGCACTGAAATTACTTGAAGAAGGGCAACGAGAAATTGTAGATATGGCGGGATTAGAACGAGGAACAGTCTCGATAGACACCACTTTTTTACCGCAATTTTCTGATATAATAAATATTTTTCGCTCCTCCTATCCTGAAGTGCGTTTTCGTATTTCACAAGTTTCTACAAAAGAGAGGCAAGAGGAGTTACTGGAAAATGGAGAATTAGACTTTTGCATTTCTTGTAAGCCAATTAAACGGAATGGAATTCGAAATTTACCTATATTCACGGAAAAAATTGTACTAGCAGTCCCTTTCACACATCGATTTGCAAATCGGCAAAGTATTAAATTAAGTGAAGTCGCGAATGAAACTTATATTCACTTTAAAAAGGGACATTCTTTTCGCGAGGATACCGATGAATTATGTCAGAAGGCAGGGTTCACACCAAATATTGTCTGTGAAACAGATGACTCTAAGACAATAATAGAATTGGTTAAGTCAGGGATGGGAGTTGCTTTCTGGTTAGAAACTCTATTAGAAAAAGAAAACTCCTTTCACCATTTACGCATTATAGAGCCCATTTGTCAGCGTACCTATCAGTTAGCATGGTCCGAAAAACGTTATTTATCTTTGGCAGCAAGTACTTTTCGTGACTTGCTTATCGAACATTTCGCTAAATGATAGAAGTAGTATTCCAGTAAGTTCTTCATCGCATGGGGAGACATTAGTGTCTCAATTGTCGTAGGAGTTGATTTAATGCTTAAGAAGTTTGGATTTTGGTTACCATTATTCAGTCTATTCGTGTGCTTATATAATGCTATAGGCGAGGATGACAAGAACTTATTACTATATTTCACGAGTCCTCATCTAATGTATATTGAAAGTTACACCTCCAATGGGCGTCAATTCGACGGTATGTTAGCCATATACTTGATTAATATCGTCGGATGGCTTGTAATCGGTATCATGATTGATCTAATCGTAAAAGCGATAAAACGAAGATAAAAAAAGGCAGCATTTCAAGCAGGGGGGAGTTCCACCTATCACTTGACTGCTGCTATTTTTATCTAAATCGACTCACTCTGCCCCGTGTCAGGCGGGAACCAGAGATACCGCAAATCAACCCATCCTTGAGATCCCGGCCTGATGCCTCGGACAGAGGGAAGGAAGGAGGTCTGAAAGGGACGGTCGTACAAGACGTACAGATGATCCTGTTCGATCAGTTGTTCTTCGATCTGCTGCAGCATACGTAATCTCGCATTGGACTCCCGGGTCAACATTATCCGGTTGAGTCCTTCTATGATGTCTGCTTCAACAGAACACTCTACATGGGAGGATAAAGTTAAGTATAAGTCATGACGACGGAGAGACTCGTCCCTGTCCATAAGGAGAGAGAACAGAATGAGATCCGACTCCATCCGAATAGGACCTTTAAAATCCTCAGGCATAAACACCTTTACTCTGACTTCGTAACCAAATCGCTCTAGGCGCTCCTTAATATTCATCGCGTCCGGTCGATATTGCGGAATCGTGATAAGTACAAGGTAGGTTCCATCTACGGCGTCTGGCTGCGGGGATTCTGAAATGATATCGGATCTGATCGGATCTTCATACTTAATACACTGAAAAACATGTTTGCGTACATTGGGATCTTTCAGCGGTCCCTGTTTTCTCGTATTGCAGGTAAGCAGCTTGCGTACCGTGGTATGTGAACTATACTGGCTACGGTTCTGCTGAACATGGTTGCTGCCAAGCAGTACATGAAAGAGCGGGTCAGCTCCGTCCTGAGCTTCCGTATTCTGTTCCGGCAGTGACCAAGGAATCTGAATAATCTCCACAATGTCCAAGTGAGGACGCGAGATAAAATAAGCCGAGAACGCCTCAAGGATACACATGCTGGAATTAAACTCGGTTACCTTAAAGGGGCCCGTTCCACTGAATCTGATCTCATCGTGCTCTGCTGCTTCGTCCAGGCCGAAAGGAACGATCACAGCCCTGCTTGTACACAAGAACGGCAAAAAGTGCTCATTCGGAGTGTTCAGCGTAAACCTAACACAGGTGCTGCTGAGCGCTGTAACGGATGCGATGGACTGAACGATAAAATTATATAGCAAAGGCTCTTGATGCAGTCTTAATCGCTCAAAGGTGTAGACGATATCGTCAGCAGTGAGCGTATTCCCATGATGAAAGTAAACATCCTTACGCAAATAAAATACCCACGTCATTCGGTCCTCACTGACATCGTAGTCATGAGCAAGATGAGGAATAACCTCTCCCGTCTCGTTCCGAGTCAGAAGTCCGTCATAGATGTGACTTGCGACAAAAGACTCTGCCAGCAGATTCATAGCCAGCGGGTCAATCGTATGAATTTGCTGACGTAATGGCAGGCGAAGAATATCGATCTGCTCTTTATCCTCGTTCACTTGGGTGTGATGTCCGAAATATCGCATAAGCCATCCTTGTAGACGACCAGGCAATTTTGCAGAATCAGTATATTCCTTAATATCATCCATCACTTTCTTAATCTCATGGCGGTCAATTGCCTTAATCATGGAGATGGCGGCAATCTCCTCTGGATCAACCCGAAATTTAAGCTCAGAGCGCTTACCTCGTCCTCGTTGTGAATGCCACTCAATCCAGCCTTCGGCTTCCATTTTGCGAATAATATTAAGGGCATTGCGGTGTGTGCATTCCAGCGTTTCTGCCATCTCATCGAGAGTGATCTGTACGCTTGCTTCGCTTCCATAGTAACCATGCAGCCGTAAAAATTGGGAATGAAGCTTCATTCGTCATTCAGCCCCTTACTAAAATACGAAACTTATATAAGTTTAATTTCTATTTATTTTCATATTTTATCACCTAAAATTAGGATTATAAACCTAAAGTTTTGGGGGACGCTCAAATGAAGTTAAATTTACCTGTCATAAAATCACCTGCGCGCAGTTTATTCACACTCCTGGGTGCTGTGATTCTTGCGATAATCCATCAGTATTTGTTCTTCGAACATGCTCCTGGACTATCCATTCCTATATTTATCCTGCTGTTTTATGGCTTTATACTGGGATTTGCCGGGGACCGGCTGCACGAACGATCACCATTTGCTATTTTTTTGTTTGCTGTTATTTCTATGCTGTCGTTAACGTACTTGCTATTTGATAATCCGATATTTTATGTGCTCAATATTCTGATCCTCCCCGTCCTGGTTGCTTACCATGTGACATTGCTGCTGGGTTACAATCCTCAGGTCTGGTGGAAGACTGGAATTATTAAAGATATATTATCGCATTTAATCCCTAGGACCCTTAGACATATCCCTACCGCCTTTGCCAGTGTCAGTTACGCATACTCCAAGCGGGTTAATGAAGGCTCAAGAGCAGTCAGCCGTAAAATCGTATTCGGTCTTGCCATCTCCGCGCCGCTAGTTATTATTGTGATCTCCTTGCTGTCTTCTGCTGACGGTATGTTCGAGAGAGTGATGTTCGGTATTCCGAGGTGGCTGGATGAAATTACTTATAGCGAAGGCTTTTTTCGATTCATGTGGATCTTGTTGCTCACCTTGTTCTTCTTCGGTTATGTATATGGATTCATTCAGCCGGTGTCCGTAAGGAAGACAGATCCGGAGACCGGGCATTGGAGAGAGGAAGATATCACAGATACTCAAGAAGGAAGTGTATCGAAGGGTGAACCTGAATGGAGATTAGTAACAGAAACGGCGGGTACTAAGAATAGAATATCCGAGAGCAACCGAGATTCTCTGCATCTGCGACTGGATCCGATTATTGCATCCACTGTTTTGACGATGGTGAATGTCGTTTACCTGGTATTCGTTATCCTGCAGTTCACTTATTTGTTTGGAGCCTTTGAGGGAGCGCTGCCCGAAGGTATGACTTATGCGGATTATGCAAGAAGGGGCTTTGCCGAGCTGATGCTGGTCGCACTGCTTAATTTCGGAATTTTGATGGGGGTACTCCTATATACGGATGATAAAGGCTCTGCTGTACTTCGTATTTTTCAAAAAGTGCTGCTCTACATTCTTGTGATCTGTTCGATCATCATTTTGTATTCGGCCTTTTCCAGACTGGCACTGTATGAAGAAGCCTATGGCTTTACTTATCTCCGATATCTCGTGCATGCGTTCATGTTGCTTCTCGCCATACTTATGGTTATTGCCGGCCTGCGGATCCATTTTGAACGAATTCCTCTGGCCAAGTGCTATATCGTCTTCGGGCTTGCAGCGTATGTTGCGATTAATTATGCAGGGATGGACACCTATATTGCCGAGAAAAATATCGAGCGGTACCACATCCACCAGAAGATGGATCCGTATTTCCTTAGTTCATTGTCCATGGATGCTGTGCCTGTGCTTATAGAATTTAGCAGCGAGTATCCCGAGATTCAAAATAATCTTCAGGCAGACTATAATAGACTGAATGAGAGAGAACAAGCATGGCCGTCCTTCAATGTAGCCGAATATCGGGCACATCAGGCACTGAAGGCATATTTTGAGCAGGAGTAGGGCCATATCTTTCACTTACAACTTATAGATCGTGGGGATATTAACGGATGGCAAATTTGTCAGAAATCGAACAGAGCATATTAAAATCTGCTGAGGCATATGTGAAGCATGAATTGGGGCAGGAGAAAACAGGCCATGACTGGTGGCATATTCACCGGGTCGTAAGGTCAGCTGAAAAGATAGCTGCCGCAGAGCAGGCGGACATGTTCGTCTGTATGCTTGCTGCCTATCTTCATGACATTGCTGATGAGAAGCTGAATCCTTCCAAAGAGGCAGGAATGGCCAAGGTTGAGAACTGGCTTCAGGAGCATTCGGTAGCGGTTAAAGATCGGGAGCATATTCTGGAGATTATCTCCACCATGTCCTATAACGGCGGTCATAACCCGCCAATGCGCACGATTGAAGGTCAAGTGGTCCAGGATGCGGACAGGCTGGATGCGGTTGGGGCAATATCGATTGCCAGGGCGTTTGTATATGCAGGCGCCAAAGGTCATCTGATTTATGATCCATCCATTAAGCCAAGAGAAGCCATGTCGACAGATCAATATCGCAATGAAGATACTACTGCGATTAATCATTTTTATGAGAAGCTTCTGAAACTAAAAGATCTAATGAACACCGAGTATGGACGAAAGCTGGCAGAACAAAGACATGTCTTCATGGAGCAGTATTTGGAGCAATTTTTTAACGAATGGAAAGGTGAAGTGATTTAAGCAGCTATAGGACATATGAAATTGATTTTGGTAGTGTATAATGGTTGCAAATAGATTAGAAGACAGAGGAGCTACATCACAATGGGATTAGAAATCGAACGCAAATTTATGCTTACAGCCTATCCAATAGCCTTCATACAAGCTGGAGATATTGTCATTATGAAAGAGCAGTTTATAGAACAGACGTATCTGGCGCTGGACGGGGATCAGGAGCTGAGAGCCCGGAAGATAACAGATCTGAGCACAAACGAAGTAGAATATACCCATACCTTCAAGAAAGGGTGGGGCTTGGCACGAGAAGAAGTCGAATACCATATCTCAGAAGGGCTGTACAAGCAGATTATGGAGGCTCACGGGACCATTCCGCTGACGAAGAAGCGAACTACGGCTGCGTGGAATAACAGAGTTATAGAGATCGATGAATATGACCAGATCCAGCTGGCGGTGCTGGAGGTGGAATTCCTGACTCTAGAGGAAGCAGAGAATTTCATTGCACCCGAATGGTTCGGCCGGGATATTAGTACGAGCAAGGAGTACAGTAATAAGAAAGTATGGAGTGATCTGCAGAACCGGGGCGAGCAATAGAACATGAGCAGTCTGGAATACATCAGAATTGGTCGTATGCAGGAGATAGAAGTCGGCGAAAGCCGGCTTTTTTCTCATATACACGAACTATCTTGAAACATATTTTATTATTTAGACGTTAAGCTCTATGAGGTTTGAATAAATGGAGGGATATGAAATGAACTCGGGATTCAAAAAAGCAGGTGCGGCCCTTGCTGCCAGCGCCATCCTTTTATCAGCATACTCGGTAGAGCCGACTGCTGTCAGAGCAGAAACGGACATAAAATATGAACTGTATTTGGATTCAAATGAATTAATCAGCGGCAGTACAGTCGTAGACAAGGGATTAGCCTATTTGCCTTTGAAGACAATAGCCGAGCAGCTAGGAGCAAACGTTGTTCAAAACGGAAATCGTATTACAGTAAGAGGCAAGGTGTATTCCTTTGCAATTCGGATTGGAAGCAATACTGCGGTGTTAAATGGTAAAAGTACGAGGATGAAGGGTTCTCCATGGACAAGGAACGAGGAAGTTTTTGTGCCTGCTAAGTTCTTGGTAGACGCTCTAAAAGGTACGGGTCTGAAATATGAACCTGAAGTGAAAACCATTGTTGCTTCGGATATCTATTCTGGTCACAACAAGAGTCATTACGGAGGTTTGAATTATCGTATTTCTAGTGACGGGAAATTATCAGCAACGAATAGCGAAGGTGTAACAAAACAGCTATATGATTTCGAAACAGAGACATATAATCCACATAACTTCGAATTTACAAAAACAAATCAAGGGCTCCTTATCCTAAGGATCACAGATATTTACGGCGAGCCCATGGTTCAACAGCAGGTATTTACCGTGATCATGAAGAACGGTGCAGTAATCAGGCAATCCAAGGTAAATTATTTTAAACGATTCGCAAATAATGCGGCAGTATCTGTGAACGGAAAAGAACTTGTGCTTACCGATGGGATAAAGCTTCGGATATTAGAGGACCATACAGGATCTGTGAAGGAAACCTATGATCTGATCGAGCTCGGCGGAGTAGAGGGTAAATATGCTGTCGAAGCAGTGGAGGATGATTTCTTGTTAATTCGCTCCAATACCAAAGGTCTCCTAACATATATTGACAGGCGGACAAGGGAACGAATTGTACTGTACAAGGAGTTGCTTCCATTAGAAGAGCAGCAATATGCAGAGAATAACGATGTCCCCTATTATGGTGATGAAATCTATTTTTTAAGAAGAACAGAACAAAATTTGGAGTTCAAAATTACAGAAGAACTGAGTGGAAAGCAGTATACGAAATCATTAAATATTTCCTCATTATAGAGCTTAGTGAAAGTCAATAGGGCCGCAGTTCAATCCATTTCATATCATTATCAGCAGTCGGTCCGCATCCCGTTTACAAGCAATCTGGTTACCTCAACTCTTTTTATACTTATGTGAAAATAATCACAAGTCAACAATAGGATTCATGTTACATTGTAGTCAAGAGATAAGAAGGAGATGAGAATAATGAGAGACTTAATGCCCGATCAAATAACGCGTTTGTATTTACAGAACTGTTATACCTGTGAGGATGCTGCATTATGCGCTACAGAAGAAGATTGCCTCAATTGTTGGACAGAGCAGGGCTTGATTGACAACAGGGAAGAAAAAGCAGCGGAGAATACACAGCATTATTTACGGATGATGCACGTGTAATGAATGGAGAGAATGAGCGCCTTAATTAAATATAGGCTGAATAGCAGCTGATCCAAAGCATGGAGGCGTATGCTTACGACGACATGCTTTTTTTTGTTGGCGAAAGCTTCCCCTTATATCCTGGGATTAAAAAGAGTATAATGATAGATATCTAAAGGAGGTGAATCCTTTTGCTATGGTTTGAGCTTCAAGATCTGCATCATTTGATTCCATATTTGGCATCTGCCGGCTTGGTATTTGCCGTAACCTGTGCATCTCTGCTTCATCTGATGGGAAGGCTCGAGGAATTTGGGATACGGCGAACTGCCGAATGGCCGGAATTCATTCCACCTCAGCGCCTGACTGGTGAAAAACGGGCTGTACGCTCCATATTAAGAATGATTCGTAGAATTAAAATTTCTCCTGATGATGATTCAGATGAGTGCCTTCACTCGTTGATAACACGCAAGATCGATCAACGAGGAGGATATCAATGGACAAATCAAAAGGATTCCCTGGACGGACGTTACGGTTATACGGCATTATCGCAAGTGTGCTCATCGCATTATTGTTATCAGGCTGCGGTTCGAATGTAACAGAGATTACGAGTAGTACGCCTGGCTTTTTTAATCATTACATTGTGTTTCCCATATCTTATGTCATAACACATATGGCGGGATGGTTTCAGGGAAGCTACGGGCTTGCGATTATTGTATTGACTATTGTTGTACGCTTGCTGCTGTTCCCGCTCATGCTCAGACAGACGAAATCTCAGCAAAACATGAAGCGTGTGATGAAGGGAATGCAGCCAGAGCTGGATGCACTCAAGAAAAAATACGAGAATAAGAAAGATCCGGAAAGTGCGCAGAAGATGCAGCAGGAGATGCTTGAGCTCTACAAGAAGCACAAGTTCAACCCGCTTAATATTGGCTGTCTGCCGATTCTAATTCAGCTGCCTATATTGACTGGTGTATATACCGCTATTAGGCTTATGCCGGAAATGAGCAGTCACACCTTCTTGTGGTTCACACTTGGAGAGCCGGATGTGATTCTGGCGATCATTGTAGCGGCGATCTACTTGCTGCAGACCCGAATTTCGATGAAGAACATGCCTGCAGAGCAGCGGAAGCAGTTTGCCATAATGGGCTATATATCTCCGATTATGATGGCGTTCTTCTCGATCAGTGCACCTGCAGCGATTCCATTATACTGGATGGCAGGAGGAACTTTTCTTATTGTTCAGACCCTGCTGTTCCAAAAGATGTATCCAATGGAGCCTGTTGAAGATGACAGTCTTGCTTCCCCAGCACCCAAGACCAAAGGCACGAACCCGGCTTAATCAGGATAAAGCCCTTTTACTTCGCTTATGAAGTAGAAGGGCTTTTTTGCTTGAGAAGGATAACACAGTGTTTCTGATCTTATAAAAATAAAATCACTTAAATGGTTCTGATCATTTTGACGATATTATATAGAGTCTGCTCTATTATCATGCTCTGATCGGAACATTATTGAATACATAGGAGTGAAATAATGATTATTCAAGGGGGTTACAACTACTATATTGTAGTGCTCTCCGTTATTATTGCAATTTTGGCCTCTTATTCTGCGCTCAGTATCACGTCTAAAATATCAAATTCCAAAGGCAAAATGCAGCTATTCTGGCTGTTTGCAGGAGCTCTTGTGATGGGAGCTGGAATATGGTCTATGCATTTTGTCGGAATGCTGGCTTTTCATGTTCACACGGCCGTGAAATATGATGTGTGGCTTACGGTGCTCTCTATGGTGGCGAGTGTCGTTTCATCCTTTATTGCGTTTTACATCACCAAGCCTCAATATGTCAACCGGTTAAAAATTGCATTCGGTGGGTTCTTCATGGGCAGCGGGATCATTATGATGCACTATGTCGGGATGGAAGCCATGATTATGCCGATGGACATCAGCTATGATCCCGTGCTCTGGATCCTGTCCGCCCTCATCGCTTATGCCGCATCGTATGCAGCGCTGTTCTTGTTCTTGAAATTTCGGAATCAAGCCTCTGCCAGCTGGTTGAAATGGGTATCCTCCATCGTTATGGGCTTTGCTGTTTGCGGAATGCATTACACAGGTATGAAGGCCGCTACATTCACAGGTCATGAACAGATGCAGATACATGATCACGCAGCTTCGGTGGATTTGTTTTTACTATACGGCGTGACGGTATCAACATTCATTATTTTACTTGTGTCATGGTGCGCCTTATTTCTTGACCGCCATGTGCTTGAGAGAATGGCCTACGAGGACAGTCTTACAGGGCTCCCTAATCGTAATGAGATGAATCGATTCTTTGATACCTATGCAGGTGATGAAGAGCTGGCGGTGTTATTTCTGGACTTGGATCAATTCAAAGCGATTAACGATACACTGGGTCATGACATCGGTGATCTGCTCATTCAGGAGGTAGGCTCCCGCTTAAAACCGTTTACAGATGTTGATCTGCAGGTTTTTCGAATCGGTGGGGATGAGTTCTTGTTCATTATTAAAAATTGCAGCCTACAGCAAGCAGAAGCTTATGCGGAGAGGATCATCAAAGAAATTAAGAAGGTTCATCGCATTGAAGGAAATGAGCTCTATGTGACGGGCAGTATTGGAATCAGTGTCGGATCTCTTCAGCATACTGAGCGGCCTAGTCTACTGAAAAATGCGGATACCGCCATGTACAAGGCCAAAGGACTCGGCAAGAACCAATACTGCATCTATACGGAGGATATGGGTGTCAAAGAAGTAAGGAAGATGGAGCTGGAGAAGGATTTGCAGCTTGCAATCGAGCAGCAGCAGTTCTATATGGTGTACCAGCCGAAGTGTAATGTGAGGACGCACAGCTTGGTCGGATTTGAGGCATTGATTAGATGGCAGCATCCTCGATTAGGCCAGATATCTCCAGGTGAATTCATTCCGATTGCCGAAGAGACAGGACTTGTGATACCTATGACCAAGTGGGTGCTGTTAGAAGCTTGCCGCCAGTGTAAAGAATGGCAGTCACAGGGGATTTATCAGCCCATCTCGGTCAATTTATCGGTTCGGTTGTTTCAGACAGATAATCTGACGGAGTTAATCCCATGGGTACTGCAGGAGACTGGGCTTGAGCCAGAAATGCTTGAGCTCGAAATTACGGAGTCTATGGTCTTCCACGATATCAATGACATCATTCTGCAGCTGCATCGAATTCGAAATACAGGAGTCCGTATCTCCATGGATGATTTTGGCACAGGATATTCTTCAATAGGGTTGCTGGACCGACTCCCTATCGATACATTGAAGCTCGATCGTCTATTCACTTACGATCTGGACACGCCCAGCAAACGTGCGATTGTTCACGCTATTATATTAATGGCGGAGAAGCTCCATCTCGAAGTCATCGCGGAGGGTGTAGAGAACGAGGAGCATATCGAGTTCTTAACTGAGCTTGGTTGTTATGTCATGCAAGGCTATTACTATGGGAAACCGATGAAGAATGAGCAGATTGGAGAGTGGATTCAAGACTTCCAAGTACCGGAGAAAGTGAGTAGTTAAGTATACATAGAGACTGCCATCATATGGCGGTCTTTCTTTTTAATATGGAGCTAACAACTTTCAATATAGACGAAACGTCTTTACTTAGGGAGGGATTAGTATGAACGAGAATGAGAAATCTGTAAAATTTAGCAAATTCGTATTATGGGTCATCATTAGCACCATAGCTGAAATAATTTCCTTGTATGTTCTTAGTTTAATGAATCCACACGATGACGGTTTTAATGCCTATTTTCGTTCCGCCAGCGGTTTCTTGGCATTTTGTATAAAATCGATCATTCCACCAGTCTTATTTGGAATTGTGCTAGAGAAGGGCTGGCTCAGATAAACTTAAAAGTTAGGTTACTAGATCAGGAGTTCATTGTATTATTAGGAAGTTAGACACCATGCATTATTCTTATAGAAGCACTGTGATGGTTGTTGAACAAAATAATTTAAGAAGGATGGGACTGATGAGGTTGCTTAAAAAAGAAGTAACTGAATATTTGGTTTCTATTCTTAGAAGAAATAGACCAATACATGAATTCGAAATTTGGTTGTATGACAATGAAAAACTGCTTGAAGAATCTTTAGGCGAAGCAGTGTACTTTGAATTAATAAACTTAAATTACAAATCGAAATTCATATTAGATGATTTAGAACCGATACTTATTCGAATTATAGATTATAGGTCATACGAGGAGTTTAAGATTAGAGATTTATTAACAAGTCTTGTCTATGTGGATAAAGACTTTTTAAGTTCATGCAGACAAATATATAGCGAATATTGTAATGGTTATACTTTCTTAAGAATCATTGCACTTAAATTTATCGACTTTGATTACGATCTCCAATTGAATGATCTAAGGAAGTATAAGGAATACATAGATCAATATAGACATGAGATTATTGAGGAAGGAAAGAGATTACTTGCATTTTTCGAATCAAGTGGGTTAGAGATTGTTGGTGATTACGAATACATCGATTTAAGAAGTATAGAAGACAAAATTGAAGAACGATATTGGACGTAACTTAAGGAAGGCACCGGCATCATATAACATCATATCCACGCATCGGAGCCTGGCGGCTTCTCGGTCCGCCCTAGGAGTTTGGCAGACTGCATTCGCGGTGGGACGTCGTGGATACGGTAACGTTATAGAAAATCGGCGAAATAATATGAAAGATGATAAAAAATACGATGAGAATACTGAACTACAAGTATGATAAAATCAAGATAGGAAAAAAAGAATCGGGAAGAATTTGTAGGAGGTAGAACGAATGAAATGGCAAGAAGTAAGAGAACTGTTTCCTGACCAATTTGTTCTGGTTTCCATACTTAATTATCTTGAGGAGGGCAACAAAAAAATAGTAGATGAAGTTGCGCCAATTCGTACTATATCAGAACAAGATGCGAATAGAGAATTTTTTCAAGCAGAGCCTGGGAGTTTGGTGTACCATACTTCAAATCAAGATTTTGTGATTCATCTTCGCCGGGACCCATTAATGTGAGTGAGACGTAGTAGTAATGAAATCGGAGAAGGCGCAGACATCATATAACAATACATCTACGTGTATACTACATCATCTCTTCTTCATTTGGATTATATGGATGGATATTAGCAAAGAATGTTGAAATTAATAAGATGGACAAATTGGAGTATAACTTGCAGAAGACAAGAGCTTTTTTTAACAACATACTCACGTCGGTGGAAATATATGAAATTGAGAGCTATAATCTTCCATATATTCATAGAGAGGGGACCACTCATGAACCAAAAGCCGTCACAAGAAGAATATGCCGGTGACATCGGTGATTATATCAGGCTAGTGCCAGAAGGCAACATCATTGACATCCTGCTAGCCCAGGAGAAGCAAATGACAGAGCTTCTAGCATCCTTGACAGAAAGCCAAGGTGCTTATCAATATGCCGAAGGAAAATGGACGCTTAAAGAAGTCGTGGGCCACATTGTGGACTCGGAGCGGGTCATGACGTATCGCCTGCTCCGGTTTGCAAGAGGGGACCAGACGCCTCTGCCTGGTTTTGACCAGGAGGTGTTCATTCCTCCTTTTGGAGGCTGGACAATCGCTCAATTGGCCGAAGACTACAAGGCCGTAAGACAAGCGACGATCACGCTGCTACGCGGGCTGCCGGTGGAGGCTTGGTCTCGTAAGGGCACGGCCAACGACGTAAACATAACGGTGCGTGCCCTCGCGTACGGTATTACGGGACATGAACTGCATCACTTGGGGGTCATCCGCACTCGGTACCTGGGTTAGTTGTTTAGAAAAACAGGACGGAACCTGCATATATAAGGCGGCTTCCGTCCTGTTTTTCCATGCCCATCCCGCCTCGCCCAAACGCGGATAAGCAATCAGAAGGGAAGTAGAATTAGTGAAACGAGTCGATGTAGCGTACTCTCTAATAACAGATCAATCTAAATCTAAAGTACTCGCAGTCAAGAATGTGGGCCGCTCGAGTTGGTCTCTGCCTGGCGGTGCTGTCGAGCCCAATGAATCATTAGAACAAGCTGCTGTTCGAGAAGCCAAGGAAGAAACAGGGCTTGATGTTAAAGTCTACGGTATTGTAGCGATCAATGAATGCCAATTTGATAAGCTAAAGGAGCATGCACTTTTTATAACCTTTAGAGCAGAGATTATTGGAGGGATCGAAAAGATACTGAGACCAGATGAAATTTCGGAGATTGCTTGGTTGGATATCGAACTGGCAGATGAATTAATGCCTTATCATAACAACGGCTTTAGGAGCTTAATTTACGGCAATGAAATTACATATTTTAATGAAGGGATCAAGTAAACGAGATCAACGGGATTTCATATATAAGAACACTTGTACGTAGTAATAAATTGAGGTAAAATTTTACTGGCATCAAATCTAGCGTTGAACAAAAAATGAGGTGTTATATCTAATGAAATCCACGGACCTGATTATTCTAAATTTTGAAGAAGTAAGAAGAAGAAGTATTAAAGTATGGACATCCATACCTTCTGAGTATTTGAATTGGAAGCCAGATGATCAAGCAATGAGCTGCATTGAAATGATACGTCATGTATTAGAATCGGAATATTATTACCATTTAGCCATATTAAATCGTGGAAGTTTAAAGAGCTTTGATTCACCATTTGAGTCACAACCATATACATCTGTGGAGAACGAAATTGAATTCGCTAAGCCATATAGAAATGCATTTCTCGAAACAGTCAGTTCATTTGAACAATCCGACCTGGTGGATATAAAAATTGATCGCTCAGATGTTGGGTATATAAGAGCACTCGGAGATATGTTACTAAGAATTGCATATCATGAATCTGTACATACGGGTCAATTGCTTGATTACTTACGGACTGCAGAGGTTCCCAGAATAAAAATATGGGATTAATATAGAGTCGTCCATGAGTGATAGATTGACGAATAGGCCGTTTCCTTCAACAGGGACGGTCTATTTCTTTTTCCTGCAGTATCAGTCATCTACTGACTAGACCTCTTAAAACTTTGACAAAAATAAAGAAATGCAATACTATACTCTTAGTTAATCGTAATAATTACTAATAAATGAAAGTATATATGACAGGAGAATACCATGGGTCAACAGAAAAATAAAGCAAAGATGCTGCCAAAATCAAAAGGGATCGATGCTGCATCCGTATACAGTGCTGCTGAGTGCAGAAGAAAGGTAAAGCATATTGTACTGAATGAAACGAACGCCATGATTGTGGAGGAGTTTTTGCATATTCAACAAATCCGGGATAAATTTGAAGCTGCTGATGTGCCGATGCCGAATAAGATCGTCATGTTCGGACCTCCGGGCACAGGTAAAACGCTGACTGCTTTTTATATCGCTGAACGATTGAATCTGCCGCTCATCATGGTTCGCTTGGATGCGATTATTCACAGTCACTTGGGGGAGACAGGCAGTAATTTGCGCAAAATATTTGAATATGCGAAATCTACTTCATGCGTACTGTTCTTGGATGAAGTGGATGCTATAGCCAGAGCCAGAGATTCAATTGATGAAGTTAAAGAGATGGCTCGCGTGGTTAATACTCTGCTCCAGTGCCTGGACGAATTTGATGGCTCCAGTATATTTGTGGCTGCCACCAATCTTCAAGCTGAACTTGATCATGCTATTTGGCGCAGATTTGATACGCGGATGCATTATGATCTGCCTGAGGAAACGGAGTGTAAGAGTTATATATCCAAGCTATTGGAGAGTGAGGCTGTGGAGACCACTATAATTGATGATGCTGCTCAGTTGTTAAGAGGTTGCAGCTTTGCAGATATGGAGCAGGTGATGATCAAAGCCAGACGCAAAGTAATCATTGAAGATAGCAGCATGGATTACGTCAAGATAAAAAATGCCTTTCATGACTATTTTCCGAACATGATTGTTCAATAAACCAAGAGTCACAGAAGTATCAGCCGCATTCTTTTTTCGTCTTATGTTGACAGAAGTGAAAGAATGTAATAAAGTGTTTTTAGTTAATCGTAATAATTACGAATAAATAACGACAGGCAAAGAAAGAGAGGATCATGATGCAAAAAGGAATCCACCCAAACTACCAAATGGTCATATTCTTGGATGCAAGTGCAGACTACAAGTTTCTCAGTGGCTCTACTAAGACTTCATCAGAGTTCATGGAATGGGAGGACGGTAACAGCTATCCCGTCATTCGTGTAGATTCCAGCTCAGCGTCCCATCCGTTCTTCACCGGAAGACAAAAGAATACGGAAATTGGCGGGCGTGTTGATAAGTTCAAACAGAGACTTAAGCATAAGAAGTAAAAATTTATTATAAAGGGACGTGAAACGCAATGAGAGTAATTGTGACTTTGGCTTGCACTGAGACCGGTGATCGGAATTATACTACGACGAAGAACAAACGGAATCACCCTGAAAGATTAGAGATGAAAAAATACAGCCCGAGATTAAAAAGATATACGCTGCATCGTGAAACTCGTTAATTCATAAGAATTGCAATATGTCTGACATACGAGTGTTGAATAAAAGGTCGAAAGAAGGTTATTTCGTTGGCAAAGAAATCTAAAGTAGTGAAGGAACTAAAGAGACAGCAAATGGTTCAAAAATATGCGGATAAACGCAGGGAGTTAAAAGAAAAAGGAGATTATGAAGCGATGCAGAAGCTGCCCCGAGATTCTTCACCAACAAGGCTCCACAATCGATGTGCAGTGAGCGGAAGACCAAGAGGATATATTAGTAAATTTGGTGTGTCCCGCATTGTATTCCGAGAACTGGCGCACAGGGGTCAGATTCCTGGAGTAAAGAAATCCAGCTGGTAATCTTACATTAGTAAAGCTCACAATTTGGCCCACGTAATGGATACTCAATAAGGCTTCCTTACTTATATGGAAGCCTTATTCTACGAAGTAGTGATCAATACCACTATAGGCTAATAATCACTCCAGAAATTATAATGGAAAGGGAGCTGAATCATGGAATTGCATAAGGCTGCAAACGATGGCAGAATTCCCGTCACTGTGCTAAGTGGATACTTAGGCGCTGGAAAGACAACGATCATGAATCACGTGTTAAACAATCGAGAGGGTCTTAGAGTAGCAGTCATCGTTAATGACTTGGGCGAGGTCAATATCGATGCTGATTTGATACGAGATGGAGGCGGCTTATCTCGTACAGATGAGAAATTGGTTGAGATGTCTAATGGCTGTATCTGCTGCACACTGCGTGAAGATCTTCTTGTCGAAGTGGAACGACTTGCTAAGGAACAAAAGTTTGATTACATATTAATAGAATCAACCGGGATCGGAGAGCCCGTACCCGTAGCTCAAACCTTCAGCTATGTTGATGAAGAGAACGGTATAGATCTGACTAAATATACTCGACTCGATACGATGGTAACAGTGGTGGATGCTGCACAGTTTTGGATCGATTTTAATTCTAAAGAATCTTTAAAAGACCGAGGACAGGCAGTCGGTGAAGAAGATCAACGTGGAATTGTACACTTATTAACGGATCAGGTCGAATTCTGTGATGTACTGATCCTTAATAAGGTAGATCTTATTTCGAAAGAGGAGTTGATTCGTCTTGAGAAGGCACTAACTGCCTTACAGCCCGAGGCGAAGCTGATTCATGCAGTACAAGGACGTGTAGATCCACAAGATATTCTAAATACAGGCCGTTTCAACTTCGATAAAGCAAGTCAGTCTGCAGGCTGGATTAAAGAAATGTTAAAGGAAGAACACGTACCTGAGACAGAAGAATATGGAATTCACTCCTTTGTGTATAAACGCAAGGTACCCTTTCATCCGGAAAGGCTGCTCCGCTGGATATCTAAATATCCTTCGACGATTGTTCGATCCAAGGGACTGATGTGGCTCGCTACCCGCAATAATCTAGCCTTATCATTTAGTCATGCGGGGACATCGAAACAGCTCTCTCCAGCAGGAGTGTGGATTGCTTCACTGAGCCAGGAAGAAATTGACTTTCATTTCAATGGGAGGATCCCGGATATTCCCGACTGGGATGATGTGTGGGGAGACCGGATTACTAAGATGGTGTTCATTGGAATTGATATGAATCGCACCGAAATTGAGGGGAGTCTTGATGCAGCACTATTAACTGAAGCTGAGCTCCTCTCCAATTGGAGAGAATTCAAGGATCCATTTCCTAAATTCCAATAAACACATTACTATGTTCTATTCAATGATATCTAGCGAATACTAACAGCGAAGTCCTTGAGAGCAAGCTTACTTAGGGACTTCTTTTTTATGGAATGAAAGCTCCCCTCATCGTTGTATCGTCTATATCTAAAATAGTATCTTATTATATAGCTGCACATTATACATTTAGGATACAATAACTTTACAACAATACATACAAACAGAAGGAGTATATATGAACAGCATCAATGTACCGAAGGCCTACACGATACGCAAGATCGAAGCAAAGCCTTATGATCAAGTTATTGCATTTGTCATGAAAATAAGGAAGGAAGTATTTCCTATGCTGTCATCAGAACAGCTTCCACAGGATTTAGATCAATTTGAGCAGCATTATGTGCTTAGAAAGAATGCCGCATTTTTTGCGGCTATAGCTGAGGACGGTTCTGTGCTGGGTACGATTGGAATCTGTCCATATGATGGGAGACTTAAGCAGATCGAAGGAAGGTATGACTTATCTACAACCGCTGAAGTCGTCAAGTGTTACACGGACTCCACTTGTCGCCGTTCAGGCATTGGTACGGCGTTATTCGAAGCAGCGGCCTCTTTTAGCCGGGATGCTGGTTATGAAACGTTATATTTGCATACGCATGCTTTCTTACCAGGCGCCATACCTTTTTGGACAGCAAAAGGCTTCACGGACAGATTGGCTGAAGAAGATCCTGTGTGGCAGACGCTGCATATGGATATGACATTATGACAGACTATTAAACCTGTGCAGTAAGGATATATGACAGGCAAATAAGAGCATTGATCTACCAGCGTTCTACTTAACCTCAAACAGCATATATTTTGGAGAATAACGGCTGTGAGAGGAGGATAAATTTGATGAGTGATGCGTTGTATGAGCATCGGTTTTGGCTGCAAATTCTTGGTGATCATTGTCGGTTTATATTTACTGCGCTTTCACCTAAGGAAAAAGGGGATGTCGCCACCGCAGAACGTTTGATAAACCGATTTGATACCCTGCTCGATGAAGCGAGACGTTCGGATGCATCGACAAATATATCAAATCTGACGTATGAAGCCAATCGAGCCACAGAAGAACTTCGAAATTTCAAATTATATTTGCTGGAACGTCAGCTTAAAGGTAAGGTAGATATCCTTCTGACGCCTTCCTTCATTAATCACATGGTAAACGAATTAGAGGAGTATCAGCGGATATTAATAGCGCTGCTTGAAGGGCAAGGTGTCCCAGTATTTCATCCGCTCCATTATGATATGCTATGGCTGCAGGATGCATATGGCCATGCAGCCAGTCTGGCTGCTGATTTGGATTTTGCTGAAATGCAGCTTATTGAGAAAAGTAATACATTTCAGAACAATTTCAAAGGATTTTACCTCAAGTCAGTGGAAATGGCAGGATATTTACGTACGCATTTAAAAGACTTTCCTGCACTCACAAAATTTCATGCGGATATAGACCTTGAAATGAAAGTATTCATGCACTTTCTGGCAGAACTTGAGGAATTGGAGCTGCGCGGTGAAGTGTTGGATCGAATAAATCCGTTAATGCCAGACCATATGTATCGAGAAGAATGTTATTATTTATCAAAGCTGGCTGCACTGGGTGAAATTCAAAGCCCCAATTGTGATCCAACTAAGCCAAGGGTTTCTAACTAAGGGGACTTGAAAGGATGACTTCTGATTGCATCGGAGGTTGTCTTTTTTAATTCGAATAAACAGGATTTATATAAGTAATATCGTTTCCTTGCTCTCTTTTATCATTATGTTTATCCCTGTTGAGAAAGCGAATTGTATTAAAAACGATATGGATTGTGACCATATAGTCTTTGCTAAATGCGGATGGCCGCAAGAATCCTAGGCCTTTTTGTGAACTAGGACTTTAACGGCCGGATATTCTTAATATTCTTTCTTCCTACGATTACGAAACATACGAACAACCGCGACGATTACGATAATCCATAATGCAAAACTGAGCAAAGAGAGCACGGGGGCGCCCAAGGAGAAGCCTGCGAATGGATTAAACAATGATCCTATAATGGTACCTAATGCCAACCCACCGAATAGGCCGCCAAGACCGCCAAATCCAGTTCCTCGTGTAGGCGTCGTTCTGGGTTGGGAAGGATTGTTCACATTATTATCCTGTCTTCCCTGATTTGTGCGATTCGGGTTACGAATTCCGGGATTATAGCTGCGTCTTGGTGAACGAAAACTGCCGCGTCGAAAAGGTTCAAAAGTTCCACTTTGTTCCATTTGATTGGATTCCTCAGGTGGATCGGGAGTGGCGTTAACTTCAGCTACTGAAAATCCATTCATTATGATAAAGATAAGGAGTACGATCATCCATTTTCTCATATGTTTATCACCTCACCCGTAGTTTACCCCTAATGCCATAGAACATTCGAAATAAAAGAAGTGAGTAACATACCGAAATTTGGTAAGGATTCTCGAAAAGTAAAGCAAAAAGAGTGGAAGAACTACACGACAACGCGACTAAGAAGTATCGAACAGGCTGATCTTATACGGGCAGCTTGTAAACAAGAGTATAACTCTAGATGATGGTACTGTGATTACGGTTGAGAGGGTAATAGCCGATGATAATGCATTCACTATGCATTACTCTATTGATCAACCAAAGGGAACCGTATTTAGTAGAAGGAGTCTATAGCTTTGAGCCAATCAGTCCCTTCTCTAGAACATTAACCGTCACATTTAATGAGTGGCTTGATAATGGAGAAAGTGCATCATATCCAATTTCTTTCAAATTTGATGCCAGCAAAGCAAAGCAATGAAGAGCCTGGTTAAAGAGAAAGTTTCTCAATCTGTTTCTGTGGATCCAGGAGTAATATATTTTGAATCCATAACTGCTTCACCAAGCTCAATCCTCATAAAAGGGCATATTAGAATAGAAGAAGAGCAAGAACATTGGTTTTTCGGCAGGTCACTGCTCTATGTAAATGGAATCGAAATGCAGCCTACCACAACTCAAATCCAATTTAACAACACTACCGGCTTAAATGATTTTGAGCTTAGATTTGATACGTTGCAAACTGAAGAAATAAGTAGTCTTGAAATATTGGTTAAAGATTCCAGTGGGTACTATAAAACACCAGAATCCATCTCTCTTGCCTCACCATCTGATCAATCCATTAAAATGGGTAGTGAAAGAATTTCGATTCGAAGTATGAGCAAAACGGATACAGGATATGATGTCGTCATTGAAGCTAGCCGATCCAGCTATATGATGGAAAAGCCCATCCGACATGCAAATCGGATGGGCATATTTTTTGCGACTACTACTTATTAATATCCTTTAAATGCCTTTGCAATGATAACTAGCAAAATGAAGAGAACGAGGATCGCAGCAATGCTGTTTCCATCTTTATGAGAACCACCGTTGTAAGTTCCGCCAACATATTCATATCCGCTCATTTACTTCACCTCCTTGCTGGTCATGCTTACATTCTATGCATTTTCATTTGATTTGACTGGTTAAATGTCCCTACAGTGTAAATATCCTCAAATGTCATAAAGGGGTGACAACTTCACCAATACGTGACAGTAGCCTAATTGAGCTTCACTGAATAATCTAGAACGTATGATGAATCAGGTCTAGGAAAGGATGTTGGTCATGCAAGCGGGTTCTCAAGACATTGAAAAAGGGTGGATCGCGTACACTTCAAACCGTGTCGGATCTTATGATATCTGGCTATACCAACTGAATGGAGGTTTAAATTCGAGGTTAACGGATGGGATGGGCATGGAATTCTCTGTCCCTTACTGGGCTCCGGATAACAGCAAAATTGCTTTCATTGGTGTGAATAATGTAGTCTTTGTGCTCGATATCGCGACGCGTGCGATCGCCAGAATCGATCAGATAGAACCTTACACACTGCTCGATTGGTCACCAGACAGCCGGTCACTTGTTTATGTGAAGAATGGGCGAATCATGATCTATGATACCTTCACACACCGGAGTTATTTCTTATTAGAGGTAGGAGCTAGTGATGCACAGTGGTTCCCTTCCGGTAAAGAGTTAATATTTGCAGCTCCCGACATTAACGGAAATACACAAATTTACCGCATTCGGACTGATGGTTCAAATCGGAGACAAATTACGCGAAATACGGGCGGTCCGCTTCATCAGCTTCGGATTTCTCCAGATGGCAAATTTATATTGTATACCTTCCCGGGTGCAAGCATATCATTGATTTCGGTTGTAAATTTAGAAACCGGGGCTACGAATACTCTAGCAGGGGGATCACTTTCTAAAAATTATTTTCCTGCCTGGTCACCTGATTCACAAAACATCGCATACAGTGCAACCGAATTTAATGAGCCTACTTATTATTCACACATCCAGATCGACAGTTTCATGGGCAACAATCAAAGGACGATTACGATATCTAATTGTTTCTCCACACCAGTTGACTGGTCTCCAGACGGTAAAAAAATCGCATACTTATCAGGATGCACCAATGCAGAAAGGGCGAGTCAGCTCTGGATTGTGGATATCAGTGAGCAGAGGCCGGTAAACCTGATTAACGGAGGTCAAATTACTGCTCTTCAGTGGTCCCCTAAGATTCGAAGGTCGCCACATTATACTTTCACAAGCTTCATCTACATGGTATCCTTTCCATATCCCGCTAACTGGAGTCAGGTGAGTGAGGAGAGGTACGAAGGACCAGACGGTTTTTTTCAAGTATCTGCCATATCCGGCAGTGAGGATATTTCCGAAGTATGCAGTTCCGAAGCCTATCATCCCTTAATGCCCTATGGCTCTTCACCAATGGTGATCCAGACATCGATTCAACATCAAGAGGCATGCTTCATTTACCCATCGGCAGATCAGCCTCCAGAAATGAATCAACAAGCAGCGCTTATTGTCAGATACCCACGCCCTGTTCAAATTGGAGGGACCTATTATAATTACTTTATCTTGTATGCTGATGTGAATCATATTCGGTCAATCGGAGGAAGACTGACATTTATTCAGTAGAATGCAGCTGAAAACAACTTCCTAAATGACCGATTGTAACTTAAGTGTTATGGATCGGTCATTAGGATCCGTTGATTATTTATAGTGAGGAGGCTAGCTCTTGATCCAATTGGAAAAAACATCATCCGTTTATCTAATCTCTGGTCCACTGGGAGTTGGGAAATCGACAGTATCCAAGGCTTTGGCTGATACAATGAACCAGTGTGCTTTAATCGAAGGAGATCTGCTTCTTCATGTATACCGTGGAGATACTGAACCCGAATGGGAGGAGCGCCTTCGAATCGCATGGCTAAATATTACAGCAGTTACAAGGAACTTGATTCAGAACGGAATTCCTGTCGTTATTGATTTTGTCGTCGAAGATGAGCTTGAGTGGTTTCGCGAACAGTTATCTGATATGGGTGTGGAACTTCACTACGCAGTACTGCATGCAGAGCCGGATACGCTGAACACACGACTTCAACAGAGAGGGGATGGACAGTACATCGAGCGATCACTCTTTCTGCGAACCAAATTGATATCTTCTTCTAGCAATCAAGCCTTCCTGTTGGATGCCGGTCATAAGCGTCCAGATGAGCTTGCAAAGGATATTTTAGAGGATATGAGGTTTCGTCTAACTCATACATAAATTCAAATAAAAAAAGCCCTAAGCTTTTCTATGTTAAGAAAACCTTAGGGTTTTTTTGCTATTCGATCTTTCAATATGCAATGATTTCACACTATCTTAGCATTTGAGCAATCAGGGAGAAAATAATGACGATCAGGAACAATAAGGTCATATGATTCAAGGAGAAGATAAACATCTTCTTCGCCCAACCCGTAATGTCTGATTTGCGATAGCTCACCAAGCTGAAGATAAACCAGGCAAGACTTAAGGCAAAGGCAATTCCGGCAATGTAAGGGTTAAATGGCCAGAACAGAGCACTTGAAGCGATAAGCAATATCAGATAAAAATTCGTTTGGAGATAAGTTCGTTTGACTCCTTTTACAACAGGCAGCATAGGTACTTTGGCTGCTTTGTACTCGTCCAATCGTCGGATGGCGATCGCATAGAAATGCGGCATTTGCCATATGAGCATCGTCGCAACCAGCGCCCAAATTTCGAAATGTCCGAGCTCGCTCGAGATAACAGACCATCCAATAAGCGGCGGAACGGCTCCGGATATACTGCCTACTTCCGTATTGTAAATGGTTGTCCGTTTGGTCCACATCGTATAAGGCACTACATATAGGAATAATCCGAGAAATCCAAAAAACGCAGCCATCGGTGAGCTAAAATAGAGCAGCAGTATACCGAGAGCACTCATCAGGAATCCGAGGATAAGACCTGACTTTGTATCCACTTTGCCTGTGACGGTCGGGCGATCCTTGGTTCGCTGCATAATGGCATCGATGTCCCGGTCGTACAGATTGTTAAATGTACCCGCAGAACCGATAACGAGCGAGGAACCAATAATCGACAAGATAATAGCGCCCAAATGGTCAATAAACGAAACATTGAATACATAGAGCGCCATACTAAGTCCGGCAAACATCGCGATGAGATTTGATTTTATGATTCCTGTCTTAATGGTCGCAAAGAAAACCTGTGGCAGGGATTGAACATCCGCTTGCGCACTTGATCCTGAACTGTTATTAATTGTACTCATAATTCCACTCACTTCTATGATTAAATTAGTATATCTATATAGATTGAACTAAATTTGATCTACTGTCTAGCCTGAATGTTACATGTTTCTGTTAAATCTTTAGTTCAACTGTATACAGCATACCAATTTTTAAAGGAAAAATGTTTGATTGTTAAATATTTAATAATTCATTCAATAAATTGTGAACTTCTTATTAACTTTTTCATAAAGGTATTTTAATATTCAGAAAATGTGTTCTTCCTACCTATGCGTTTTCATACTTTTGTCGATGAATGCCTTTCATTTTTACATAATCTGGATCTTTCTTTGCAATCTCCCACTGGGCTTTGAATATAGCCGCTGCCTCCGCCTTTACCGGATCATTCTGAAATGGCAGAAGGGAGCCATCCTCCTTGGCATATTTTCTGCCGCCTTTATGATTTGCATATCTCCTTGCACGTGTGTAGCCCATTTGTAAAAATTTCCGTGCCATGTCCATTCCTACAAAATCGTCCTGCTTCTTATATTGAAGAAACATGTCGTATATCTTCTTGGAGGATTCCTTCGCTATTTCGGGTGTTTTGAATCTCCAGTGGGGGAGAATCTCACTCTTGTAGGGCTCAACAAGCAGGACACCTTGTTCACCACGGCCAATCGTATAGAGTTCCGGGTGCTGTCTAAGGTCAAGCTCGTCATATTTTAAATCATAATCGAATGGTTTCATCGGAGATCAGACCCTCCTGTTCGCTGAGTATACTTCTATATACCCTGCCTAGAGTCACCTCACCATTTCAAGGAACCTTGTTGCTGCGCTGGATATGGGCATATTACGCATAATCATAACGCCTACCTTGGATGGAGGCAGATTAATATCCAGTTCAATCTCAAATAAAGAACCTTCCCTCAGTTCTTTGGACACGAATTCACGAGTGACATACGATATCCCTAAACCCCTTCGGGCAAATTCAATAAGCAAGTCCACACTGCCGACTTCAATCTCAGGCTTCAGCTCATATCCATATCGTTGAAACAGCTCAGTGACGGCCATTCTGGCCCGGCTGTTACGTGAGAATAAAATGACGGGATATTCCATCAGCTCTTCCATAGACAGCTGTACCCCTTTGAGCTCTGCATAATGTTCTCCTGCGACAAAACAATCCTGTAGCTGAATACTTTCGGTTACTTCAAGATGGGAATCGACGATTGGCATTCGGACGACTCCGAGATCAATGCGGCCTTCTTTGAGGTAAGAAATGACCTCAGGTGTGGTTCCATGGTTAAGATGCAGCTTGACGCCCGGGTATTTCGCGTGATAATCCTCGAGAAATGGAAGCAGGTAGTGTTTAAATAACGAATCACTGCCTCCCACACGGAGTTCTCCGCTGTCCAGATTTTTTAATGCTGCCATTTTTTCCTCGGCAAGTGAGATCATAATTTGAGACTGTTCTATATATGAAAATAGAATGGTTCCTTCCTGCGTTAGATTAACTCCCTTGGAGGTACGGTAAAACAGAGTCACGCCAAAGCTCTCTTCAAGCTGTTTAATGGCATGGCTTACGCTAGGCTGTGTAAGGTACAATGCTTTTGCTGCCTGGGTTAAACTCCCTGTTTTGGCAGCCCAATAGAAAACTTTGTATAGTTCATAATTATTTGTCATAGATGTGGTCTATATCTCCTCTGAAATATATTAATTACATGTATAACTGTGCTTTGTATTATAGTGTATCTAAGAAATAGATACCAGAGATGATCGCAGCCATACAAAATTTTCGGTGACTGTGTACTCTCAGCAGGAAGGAGATAATGGAAGTGAACCCTACAACTTTTGTATTGTTTGGAGCTACAGGCGATTTGGCCAAACGAAAAATATATCCAGCACTATATCATTTGTTTCTAAACGGAAAGCTGCCAGAGACATTTTCTCTGATTGGACTAGGAAGAAGAAGCTTATCTGATGAAACCTTCCAGGCCCATGTTAAGCAGTCTCTTTTTGATTTTTATCGTTTCGAAGTGAAGGAAGATCATACGTTACAAGCATTTCTAAGCTTATTCGGCTTTAATATTTTAAATATTGATAAACAAGAGGATTTTGTTCAATTAAAAGAACGCGTTCAAGCGTGGGAGCAAGCTCATGGAGGCCGTGCGAATCGTTTCTTCTACCTTTCTGTAGGACCCGAGTTCTTCGGAACGATCGCATCGCAAATCGAGAACAGCGGACTCGGTGAGGTTACGGGCTGGAAGAGACTTGTCATCGAGAAGCCTTTCGGACATGACCTGACTTCAGCCCGAGTTCTGAATGCTCAGCTCAGCGAGGCATTCTCTGAAGAGGAAATATACAGAATAGACCATTATCTTGGCAAGCCGATGGTTCAGCGTCTTGAAGCATTACAGCAGGCCAACCCGGTCATTCAGGCCTTGTGGAATAATCGTTACATTGCGAACGTTCAGATTACGGCTGATGAAACCGTTGGAGTGGAAGAACGCGCAGGCTACTATGATCATGTCGGTGCTGTACGTGACATGTTCCAGAACCATATGCTGCAGCTGCTCATGATGCTGGCCATCCAGGTACCTCAGAACAGCCCAACTGCAGAGAATGTCAGATTGAAGAAGAAAAAGGTGCTTGAAGCCCTTGAACCTCTGCAGAGACAGGATGTTGCCACACGCATCGTGCGCGGACAATACACTGCTGGAACACTTCATGGAACGCCAGTCCAAGGATATGCTGCAGAGCCAGGCATTGCAGAAGACTCGATGAATGATACGTTTATCGCTGCCAAGCTTAACATTGACAACTACTACTGGCGTGGAGTTCCGTTCTATATCCGTACGGGCAAACGTTTGAAATCCAAGCACACACGGATGGTTGTTGAATTCAAAGATCCGATTAAATCACTTGGAAGTGCTCAGCAATCCATTACGCCTAATCTGCTCATCTTTGATATTGGTCCAGATGAAGGAATCACGCTGCAGCTGAATACGAAGGACCGTGAGCATCATGGTGGGTTCAAGCCGGTCAACATCGATCTATATCCTGACCGCACCGAAGCACCTGAAGCTTATGAGACCTTGATTAACGATGCCTTGATTGGCGACTCGACCTTCTTCGTGCACTGGGATGAAGTGGAGCTATCCTGGAAATGGGTGCAACCGATACTTGAGGCTTTTGCTGAGAATGAAGTGCCGCTTCATCCGTACCCTGCAGGTTCTCATGGTCCGGCAGCAGCAAATGAAATGCTTGCTCATGACGGTTATATATGGTGGTTTGATGAGCCGGATGAGACCTTTGCCTTACTTGAAACGGAGTCTACTGCTGAAGATGAATCTTCAGAAGCTACTCCCGTTGCACAAGTTATTGTAGGATAAACTTTGGGTAAGTTCTGTTCATCTGAATGAATTTCACATTCTTAGTCCAAGATGTGAGATGCGAGATGTGAGATTCATTCGTCTACAGATTAATTTATATATTTACCAAATCCATATTAATACACATTACAGGAGGCTACACAAAATGAAATTCTTTATTGACACAGCGAATGTACAGGATATTAAAACAGCTTATAAAGTCGGAGTGCTATCTGGAGTAACAACGAATCCATCTTTGGTAGCCAAAGAAGGCGTGAAATTTGAAGATCGAATTGAAGAAATTTTGCAGCTTGTACCTGATGTAGAATCCGTATCTGCAGAAGTAACGCCTGACGCGATATCAGCAGAAGAGATGATTGAGCAGGCAAATGAGCTCATTAAGATTAATAACAACGATAAGAACATAACGATCAAGCTGCCAATGACCCTCGCAGGTCTTGAAGCGTGCCGTTATCTTGCCAATAAAGGTGTCAAAACTAACGTTACATTGATATTCACAGTTAACCAAGCGCTTCTTGCTGCACGTGCGGGTGCGACTTATGTATCACCATTCCTTGGCCGTTTGGACGATATCTCAGAAGATGGCGTTCAATTGGTATCCAAAGTAGCTGAATTGTTCCGTACGCACAACCTGGATACACAAATCATCGCAGCATCTGTGCGCCATCCGGATCATGTAACACGTGTTGCTATGGCAGGTGCGCATATCGCTACTGTACCTTTCTCCGTTATTGAGCAAATCTCTAAGCATCCACTGACTGATCAAGGTCTTGAGAAATTTGCAGCGGATTGGCAAAAAAGCGTGAAATAATCCAAGTAAACTGGAAACCGAAACAGGAGGAGAAGAGATTCGTGAGCAAACAACAAATCGGGGTAGCTGGCCTTGCGGTGATGGGTAAGAATCTGGCCTTAAATATGGAGAGCAAAGGCTTCACAGTAGCTTTATATAATCGTTCGTCAGAGAAGACCAAAGAACTGCTGGCAGAAGCAGAAGGTAAAAATTTTGTGGGCACATACAGTATTGAGGAATTCGTAGCATCCCTTGAAACACCGCGCAAGATCATGATGATGGTCAAAGCCGGCGAACCGACGGATGCGCTTATTGAACAGCTTGTGCCTCACTTGGAAGAGGGAGATATTCTGATTGACGGTGGAAACGCCTATTTCCCTGACACCGAACGCAGATATCAAAAGCTCGCAGCCAAAGGCCTTCGGTTTATTGGAGCTGGTGTTTCCGGCGGTGAAGAAGGAGCACTTAAAGGACCTGCCATTATGCCTGGCGGACAAAAAGATGCTTATGATCTCGTGGAACCTATTCTTACAGCCATTTCTGCAAAAGTAAATGGAGACCCTTGCTCCACTTATATTGGAGAAGGCGGCTCCGGTCATTACGTGAAAATGGTTCACAATGGTATCGAATACGGTGATATGCAGCTGATCGGTGAGGCGTATCACTTACTGAAGGATGTTCTTCACCTGAACACAGATGAGCTGCATGAGATCTTCACAGAATGGAACCGCGGTGAGCTGGACAGCTACTTGATCGAGATTACAGCCGATATCTTCTCCAAACAAGATCCTGATACAGGCAAGCCGATGGTTGATGTCATTCTGGATGCTGCAGGTCAGAAGGGTACTGGTAAATGGACAAGTCAAAGCTCTCTTGATCTAGGGGTTCCGCTCTCCATCGTAACTGAGTCTGTATTTGCTCGCTTCCTGTCCGCAATGAAGGAAGAGCGCGCAGCGGCCAGCAAGATTCTGAGCGGTCCTGATACTAAACCTTATGATGGTAACGCTAAAGAATTTATTGAAGCGGTTCGTAAAGCTTTGTATGCGAGCAAAATTGCTTCTTATGCCCAAGGATTTGCACAGCTTCGCTCTGCATCAGATGAATACAACTGGAATCTGAATTTCGGAAGTATTGCTATGATCTTTAGAGGAGGCTGCATTATCCGTGCCCGTTTCCTCGAGAATATCAAGGAAGCTTATGACAAGAATCCAGACCTCAAAAATCTGCTGCTGGATGATTACTTCGGCTGGGTAGTGAACAACTATCAAGAAGCTTGGAGAAAAGTAGTCTCTATCGCCGTTCAGTATGGCATTCCGGTTCCAGCGTTCGCTTCTGCGCTCGCATATTATGACAGCTATCGTACAGAGCGTCTTCCGGCAAACCTGCTGCAGGCTCAGCGTGATTACTTTGGCGCGCATACGTTCAATCGTGTGGACAAGGAAGGAACCTTCCATTACCAATGGATGGAGTCTGCTGAGAAGGTTCTGGAGACGAAATAGAATTGCAATTATAAGACGATTCATAATTGTCAGAGTGCTCATGGTTACCATCAGGTAGCCGTGAGTACTCTTTTTCAATATCAGCGATTTCACATAGTGTTCAATCATCTGTCGCAGATAGAAGGTTATAATACACTGTAGACAACCTTATGGATCATAAGGGAATGGGGAGGAACGTTACAGGTGTATGCAGGTGTATTTTTTGCGATAGGTGTTATTGCAGTAATATTGATAGGCAGAGTCGTATTCGAAAAGATGACGAAGGAACCAGATACCGACAAGAATAATCAAGAAGATAGCAAATAAATCTTTTGGATGAAATATAATAGAAGAGCTTTGGATTAAGCATTTCTTAATTCAAAGTTCTTTTTTTCACATACAACTATATTTTGGACGGCATGAAAATACGATGATATTGATTCTATTTTCAAAATAGATGAAATACTTTTTTGTCGAAATTTGCTATGATGAGGAAGAATTATACTTCAGATAACATGGGGAGGGGAAGTATGGGCAAGAAAGTAGCAGTATTAGGTGGAGGAGTTGCAGGTTTAACGGCCGCACATGAGCTCGTCGATCGCGGTTTTGAAGTTGAGGTGTACGAATTCAAAGCCATTCCAGGGGGGAAGGCACGCAGCATGCCATATTCCGGTTCTGCTGTAGGAGATCGTTCGGATCTTCCAGGCGAGCACGGATTTCGGTTGTTCCCGAAGTTCTATAGACATGTCATTGATTCGATGAAGAAAATCCCTTATGAAAATGGGAAGGTGGTATACGATAATTTGGTGGAAGTGCCCCGTCTGGATATTTCTACAGATACACATCCACTCGTTCCACTCGTGACCGAGGTGAAATTCTCACTTGATGATCTCCGAGATTTAATCAAATTGCTATTTGATAATGGACTAGGCTTAACAGAAGCTGATCTGGAACAGTATACATCCAAGCTATGGCAGGTCATGACCAGCTGTGATGAGAGACGAGAGAATGAGTATCAGGACATACCTTGGTGGGACTTCATTGAAGCAGACAAATATTCTCCAGCCTTCCGCAAAGTGTTTGGCAATATTACGAAGACGCTGGTCGCGTGCAAGTCCACTAAGGCGAATACCAAAACGGTAGGTACGGTTGCGGCACAGATGACGCTGGATATTTTGACCCCAGGCTTATCGTTTGTGCGCATTCTGGATGGACCTACGAATAATCGCTGGATTGACGCTTGGGTTCATTATATCGAGAGCAAAGGTGCGATCTACGAAACTGAGGCGCAGGTGAAGGAACTCCACTATAAGAACGGTCAGATCAGCGGGGTTACGGTAGTGAAGAATGGAGAGAGCAGCACGATTACAGCTGATTATTATGTTGCTGCATTTCCAGTTGAGATTATGGCAGACTTTATTACGAACGAGATGGCATCGGCTCATCATGAATTAGCGAACATCCGCCTGCTATCGAAGTCCATTGACTGGATGAACGGTATTCAATTCTATTTGAAGGAAGACGTTCCAGTGGCCCCTGGCCATGTGATGTATTTTGATTCTCCATGGTCATTAACCTCCATATCGCAGGCCCAATTCTGGGATGGCTTCGATTGGAGTAATTATGGAGACGGACAAGTTAAAGGCGTATTGTCAGTAGATATATCTGATTGGGAAACCGAAGGAATACATATTCGCAAACCGGCTATGGATTGTACACCGGAGGAGATTAAAGAAGAAGTATGGGAGCAGCTAAAGAGGGGATTGAATGTAGGCAGCACCATTTTGCGTGATGAAGTGCTTCATTCATGGTTCCTGGATACAGATATACATTTCGAGAATCCGCATCATACGGTAAATCTGGAGCCCCTATTGATCAATGAGGTAGGAACTTGGGAACTGCGCCCGAATGCGTATACCTCCATTCCAAACTTATTCCTCGCCTCCGACTATGTTAAGACCAACACGGATCTCGCTACGATGGAAGGTGCAAATGAAGCGGGTCGAAGAGCAGTGAATGCCATTCTTCATGCAGCAGGCTCTAGTCAGAAGCAGTGCAAGATTTGGGAGATGTATGAATATGATCTTCTCGGTGTTGATTATTTGGCACCATGGCATGCACATGACCGTCACCGCTATCACAAGGGACTTCCTTGGGACGGTAAAATATAACCCATAATTACCCAAAGCATCGTCTTATAAAAGACGGTGTTTTTTTATGCTTAAATTTAGCATTCCCAGATTCAAATTTAGCATTTTAAGGTTTAAGTTTATATATCCCACTCTAAAATTTAAGTTTTTTAACTAAAGATTAAGAACGATCTTTAGCTAATCTTTAGATTGGCTTGAACGTAACTTTAACCGATTCTTGTAAGATCATAAGTACCAAGTGAGGAACCCCAATATAGAAAGGAAGATTTTGATGCATACCCAATCAATTCCTGTAACAAAAGTTATCGTCAGATTGGCGAAAGGGGAGGAAACGTTTGTTGCTGTCAGTAACGATTCGGGTTCTGCCGGATATGACTGGAGAGTTGAACCGGGTTCACCGATAACGGTAACCAGAGAGGTATACACCCCTGTTCCCGTTAAAGATCATGCATCATTATTACCTTCCGTTCTGCATGTATTTACTCTAAGGCTTGAACAAGAATTGACTGGAGAGTGGATCGAGCGTATTGAGCTGATCTCGCCGGCACTGGGCGAGACGATTCGAGTGATTGAAGCTCATATTGGAGCTGTTCATTATGGTTAATCCGGTGCTTAATCGAGATGAGGCAATGCGGTGGGGAAACATGATCAAGGCTTTGTATACAGCAGATGATGGGGCTTCAGATGCGGGTACGACTCCAAATATCTCATGTCCTTCTAATTGGCGTATCATTGCCAATATTACGCTTGAGCCTTCTCAATTCCAATGGCAATCGGAACAATGTATCGGTTGTATCATCCAATCGATCACCGATCCTTCCATCTATGCAATCTTGTTCCGCGGGACAGCTGTGCTGCTTAAATGGGCAGAGCATTATGATTTCTTCCTGCTGTCCTATACTGAACCAGGTGGAATCGGCAAAGTGGAGGAAGGATTCGCAAGGATGTATCGATCCTTGAAGGTCTGCTGTACGGCGACAAATAAGATTCAGATGCTCACAGCGTACATTGAGGATATGAATGCTTCTCATTTGACAGTGGCAGGCCATAGTCTCGGGGGTGCATTAGCTAAGCTCACTGCTTTTGCAGCCGCTTTTTACAATATAGATACAGAGGTTTACACTTATGGTTCACCCATGGTAGGGGATCGAGTGTTCACAGAGACATATGAACAGGCTGTTCCTCGTACGTTTCGTATATATAATGTGCCTGATATCGTTCCGAAGCTGCCGAGCTGCGAGCTGGGTTACGTTCATCCAGAATCAGGATTTCAAGTCGATTCCTTGAACAATCCCGCGATTGGGCGAGGCATTACCGAATATCACAAGCTTGATACGTATCTGTCATGTATTGCTCAAATGAAGTTAGAGCACGATCAGAATAAAGAAAGAGTTGGATGATATGCTGAATTTATTCCGGGACAATCATAAACGTAGAGCAAGGTGGATTGAGCTGTATGCTGATATAGAATCCCTGCTTCACCAAATGAAGGAGAAGTATAAGCATTTCAAGGAATTAAACGATGAAATTCATGATAAACTGGGTCTGCTATATACAGAGCATGACTTTGCTCCACAGGCAGAGCTCCATGAAATATGGAAGCTGTCTGAATTGACACATGATACTGGGGCTAACCGTACGCCGATGAGGATTTCCAGTTTAATGATGTGTACGGCTGCAGTGATTGGTTCAATTCTGCTGCTTGCTCCTCAAGCTACAGCACAGCACATCGGAGCCGGATTATTTGATTCGGCTTGGGCTGCGGAGCTCGCTGGCTCAGCCTTCGGTCCAGAGGTGAGCGTCGGTCTGACTGCAGGCGCATTGACAGCAGGTGCTGTCGCAGCGATGGCGGCCGCTGGAATCCGTGCAGTACAGCAGATGGTGCTGGGAAATAAACTTCGCAGAAATATTCAGCATCTGAATCATATTCGGGCAATGAAGCTATTGACCTTGAATCGACTAGACATCATCATTCGCTCTATCCACTACATAAAGTATCAATTAGACCAAATGCAGGACAGAGGGGATGCTGTTACACGTGTCACGTTGCAGCAGATGGTCGTGAATTTTGTAGAACCTGCAGTAACCAAGGCAAACGCGCTTCAGCTGTCAGATGCGGTGCTTCAATTGAATCAAATGGACCAGGCACGGGCCTCATGGACGCAAGACGATGTGGTACCTACAGCTTCACCTAAACCTCAGCGTTTTTTCCAAATTGACCAGGTTCCGATCCAATTCTTACCTTCTATTCCAGCGGATCTAAAGGCACTGAGCCTGACTTCACCGGACACCTTTGAACCCAAAGAGGTTTATCCTGTCTTAAGATCCAATAGCTATACCTATTGGCCGCTCAGCTACGCAGATCATCGAATAGGGATGGCCATTGTCGTGTTTGACTCAGAGGGGAATTTGATTAAACGATGGGATAAGATCGGTGCGAGGTATATTGTTGATATCACGGCCAATCCGACAAATCATGCGATGATCTTCAGAGGAGAATCCAATCATTATTTTTCGATGTCGTGGTCAGAACTGGGGGCAATGTAGATAGAAGTTTTTATGTCGAATAATGGAAGAAAACTCCTTCTCACTGACAACGCTTTTACGTATAATGATCTCAATGCCTGTGCCATAAGTATAAGTGAAAAGGTGAAGAAGATGAGAATTGGCGAATATTCCGGTTACGAACGATTGAATGACGGGAAGTATGCAAGTGTTTTTCGAGCACGCTCTAGTAAGAATAATCAGAAATACATACTTAAAGTACCGAGAACAGAACCTCCTATTGTCGAAGAATGGCAAAAATTAAAGCAAGAATACGACATGATCAGGAATCTTTCTATACAAGGGATCGTCAAATCGATCGAGTTAATCCCATACTACAATGGATATGCACTTGTGCTTGAGGATAATGAGGGTGTATCCCTTCAGCAATTGATTAAAGAAAATTCGCTAACGCTTGAAGCAACTCTAGAGATTGCCATCTCAATTGCTTCCATCGTCGGGCAGTTACACCGACATCGAATTATTCATAAAGATTTGAAGCCAAGAAACATTATTGTAGAGCCGGAGAGCTGCAATGTTTGGATTACAGATTTTGGTATAGCGAGCCGCTTTCAGTCTGAGTATGTAGGATCGACAGCTTATGGGCAATTAGAAGGAACGCTGTCCTACATGTCACCTGAGCAGACGGGGCGGATGAACCGAATGGTGGATTATCGAACGGATCTGTATTCCCTTGGAGCAACCTTCTACGAAATGCTCACAGGTGTACCCCTATTCCAGGCGGAATCGCCGATGGAATGGGTTTATTGTCATTTGGCGCGTACACCGATACCGCCTTCTCATCTGGATGCTCGAATTCCTTCGGTCTTGTCTGACATTATCATGAAATGTTTGTCCAAGAACCCGGAGGATAGATATCAAAGTGCACAAGGCTTGGAGCATGATCTGTCCCACTGCCTTAATGAATTGGAGCAGCATGGATATGTAACCGAATTTGTAATTGGAAAGCAAGATAAGAAGGACGTCTTCTACATACCAAGCGGCCTGTATGGGCGAGATAAGGAAGCAGCAAGACTTAGACAGCTGTACGAGCGCCTTCAGTTTGGAAGCTCGGAATGTGCGATGGTAAGCGGGCTTGCCGGTTCAGGGAAGTCGAGCTTGGTTCAGGAACTCATGCTCGATGTAACACTTGGGGGAGGACTGTTTGTTTCCGGTAAATTTGATGTCTTGAAGCGTCAGGTTCCTTATAGTGGTGTGCTGCAGGGATTGCGTGGAATCTTACGCTCCCTATCATCTGAAACCGAGGATGAGCTTGCTGTATGGAAGGATCGAATTACCCAGAAGCTCAAGGAGAGCACGCGTGTGCTTGTTCATATGCTGCCTGAATTAGAGTGGATTATTGGTACTCAAGACACGTCGGATTCGCTGACGGCGCTATCGGCTGCAGAAGCGAAAAATCGTCTGCATTTTGCGGTATTTCAGCTGCTGGAGTGCTTGGCAGAGCACAGGCCGATCGTATGGTTCGTGGATGATCTTCAGTGGGCAGATCCGGGCTCGCTGCAGCTCCTGCACTTCTTAATGACGGCATCAAATGCGCCTTCACTGATGCTGATCGGTGCATATCGGGCAGAGGATTGGGAGAAGGAGCATTTGCTCAGATGGTTCGTTGGAGAGCTTAATTCCCGGATAAAGGGAATTGAACTTATTACACTGGCTCCTATGGATGAAGAGATAATCCATGCACTGCTTGAAGATACATTTGGATTGGGTATACAGCAGTCTCATCGCTTCCAGAAGCTTGTAATGGAGTATACCGGAGGCATCCCATTTGATGTGAAACAATTTATATATAGTCTTATCGAACAGAATTTAATGTGGTTGGACGAGAAATCGGGAACCTGGATGTGGGATGAGGAACAGCTGTTGACAAGGAAGGTATCCGATCAGATGTCAGGCTTCCTCTTGCAGCGAATCGATCAATTGGCAGAATGCGAGAAGGAAACCTTGAAGTATGCTTCATGTATTGCAGATCGATTTGATTCGGAGCTTCTTGCTGATCTACTGCAAATTGATATGGCACAGCTTCAGCTTCATTTGAATCCGTTAGTTGATCTAAGATTAATTGCACCCTCTGGTCCCTATGAATATATCTTCCTCCATGACCGAATTCGCGACTTCTTCTATCATCTGTTGAATATGGACGAGAAACAGCAAATTCATCTTCAGACGGCAAGACTCATTGCACGCAGTACGGCTGGAGATAGCGAGGAACGTTTATTTCTATCCGCACATCACTACCGGCTAGGCTTGTCATTGCTGAATGATGAATCCGAGAGGCTGCACATTGCTCAGATCTTTCAGCTTGCTGCGGAGCAAGCCAAAGCCTCCGGTGCATACGACTCGGCTGCAGAATGGTATTCTTGTGGAATTGAGCTTCTTGAGGAGCGGGATTGGGAGCTTTCCTATGAACTGGCATTCCGTTTATTTCTCGGGAGATGGGAGTCCAATTCACTGCAAGGAAGATTTGAAGAAACGGAACAAGGATTTGAAGAGATTCTCGAGCTGGCAAAGACTTCAACCCATCGTGCAGCGGTCTACACCGTCATGATCAATCAATATACGCAGAGTGGTCAGCACGAAAGAACGATATCCATGGGAATGGAAGGACTGAACCGTATCTTTGGACTTCAGTTAAATGCTGCTCCAAGTCAAGCTTCTCTGCATTTGTCTCTATTCGATATTATGTACCAAAGGGTTAGAAAAGGAAGCAGAGAGAAGCGTAACTTACGGGCTCCCCAGATTCAAGATGAGATCAGAAGTCAGATGAAACTCCTCATGGACACAGCGACATCTGCTTACTTCGTTAATCCAACTCAATATTTATACATGATGCTGACGATCGTCAAATATTCGATCCATTATGGTAATTTTACCGAATCGTCTAACGCTTATAACGCGATGGGACTGTTGTTAGGCTCTGGATACGGAATGTATAGCCGCAGCTATGAGCTAGGTTGTTATGGGGTGGAGCTTAGCAACCAGTTCAAACATCCAGGACTTCGCTGCAAGACACACTTTACCTTTGCTGTATTTATTTCTCCCTGGAAACGTCACTTACGTCATACTGTCGACGACCTATGGACTTCCTACCATGCCGGAATGGAAGCGGGGGATTTGGTGTACGCAGGCTATGCAGTGACCTATATCCTTCTTGCGCATGATTTTCTTGGTCTGCCTGCTGAGCGATGGATTGAAGAGGCGGACAGGCATTTGCCTTTCTTGAGACAAACGGGCAATCCAGAGACAGTGCATATGATTGAATTAGTACGTAAGACACATATTCGCCTTACAGAAAGCTATGGCCCAAACGTCATGCTGTCTGATCGCGAGGCCGAGGAAGAGATATGGATTAAAGAACTGGAGGGAATCCAGAACCAGGTTGTCATCCAGGTCTTTTACATGAAAAAAATGATGCTGTCTTATCTATCAGGAGATTATGAAACCGCGTATGACATGTCACGAAGATCAAAGGGGGCGCTGGCCGCTTCGTTCGGCTTGTTTCATAAGGTAGAACATGAATTATACACGGCGTTAACGATATATTCGCTGATTGAGTAGGTTTCGAAGGATCGGAAGAAGCCCCTGCTTCAGGAAGCGCGTCAGTGCGAACGCAAATTGTATCGCTGGGCGCGAGAAGCACCTGAGAACTATCAGCACCTCTATTTGCTGATCAAAGCAGAAAGATACCGTGCTGAAAGTAAGTTGAAGCAGGCCGAGAGAAGCTATGAACAAGCCGTGGAGGGGGCTAGAGCTAACGGTTTTCATCATTTTAACGCAATCGCTGCTGAACGCATGGCAGACTTCTGTTTGGCTGAAGGCCGGATGACGGCAGGCCGTCTGTACATGGCGGAGGCTTACAATTTATATGAGCAGTGGGGTGTCGTGCACAAGGTGAGAAGAATCGGAGATATTTATCCGGAATTTAAATCAGGCTCGTATAATACAACCACGACGATATCGACAGATTTTCTGGATCTGGAAGCCATAATGGGCGTCTCACAAGCTCTGTCTCAGGAAATTGTGCTTCAAACACTACTTGAGAAAATTATGACAATCCTGATTCAGATATCAGGTGCAACCAGAGGCGTACTCGTTGTTAAACAAGCAGAGGGTCTCTATGTAGAAGCCGAAGGAGAAGGCGGAGGCAAGGTTGGAGATGGTACAGCCAGACACACAGCAGCTGAAGAGATCCATACCTATAAGGAAGTTCCGTTGTCCATTGTGCAATATACAGCGAGAACAAGTGAAGATGTAGTGCTTGATGATGCTTCAAGACAAGGATTGTTTGTCAAAGACCCCTATATACAAAATAATGAAGTGCGCTCCATCCTGTGTATTCCAATTCTGCATCAGGGTACATTGAATGCGATTGTATACTTGGAGAATCGGTTTACTTCTCATGTATTTAACGATGAGCGGAGAATGGTTGTGCATATGCTGGCAGGTCAGGCTGCAATATCCATCGAGCATGCGAAATTGATATCAACACTGGAGCATAAGGTCAAAGAACGAACAGAAGAATTGATGCAGATGGAGAATGATCGGCGGAAGCTCCTCGCTAATATATCGCATGATCTTGGAACACCACTGACCTCGATTCAAGGCTATGTCGAAGCCATCCTGGACCGTGTCGTGACAGAAGAGGAACAACAGCGCAAATATTTAAAGGTGATTCATTCCAGAGTTCTCAGTATACAGAGATTATTCAAAGATTTGGTGCAGCTGAGCCGAATGGAGGCCAAGCAGTTAACGATGACCAAGACTCCAATGCATGCGGGAGTATTCGTACAATGGTTATCACAGAAATATGAGCTCGATATTGAGCAGGCGGGAATTGAGTACATGGTGAGTCTTGACCCTACTATGATGGATGCAGCCCCTGGGGAAGACATGCACATCTTGGTGGATCGGGAGCGGATGGGACAAGTATTTACGAATCTGATCAGCAACGCCATCAATCATACATCTCAGGAAGGTTCGATTGCTTTGTCGGCGGTCATTAGCGATGAAGGTCCCCATTTAGTTGTACAGGTGAAGGATACGGGGGTAGGGATTTCGGAAGAGGATATACCTTATGTATTTGAAAGGTTCTATCGCGCTTCGAAATCCCGCAATTCAAAGTATGGTGGAAGTGGACTGGGTCTTGCTATAGCCAAAGAAATTGTTCAATTGCATGACGGTGAAATCTGGGTAGAGAGCACATTGGGTCAAGGCAGTGCGTTCTATGTTAAACTTCCTTTTATTTCTTGAGCACCTGAAGCAGCCGGCTGTGCGTGGAATTTATAACCTACTCCGCGTACAGTCTGGATATATTGCGGCATCGATGGATTGGCTTCGATTTTTTTGCGTAAATTGCTGATGTGAACCATTACGGTTCTGGTGTCACCGTAGTGGTCTGCGCCCCATATAAAGTCAAATAGCTGCTCAGTTGGAAAAACACGTCCCGGCTGGCATGCTAGCTTATGCAGGATATTGAATTCCGTAGCAGACAGCTGCACGGCTGTTCCGCGAATATGTACTTCATGCGTCGTTTCATTAATTAACAAATCTCCGAAGTCTAGAATATGACGATCATAGATTACCTCATTGCTAGTGACTACAGGCTGAGGCTGTCGATGGACCCGGCGAAGATGTGCCTTAACTCTGGCAACCAACTCTCCCGGACTAAACGGCTTCGTCATATAATCATCAGCTCCTACACTTAATCCACTAATCTTATCCCAGTCCTCACCTTTGCAGCTCAAGAAAAGAATGGGGGCAGGGGTATGATCTCTAATCTGTCGGCAAATTTCTAATCCGTCCATGTCAGGAAGCAGAATATCAAGAATAATCAAATCAGGCTGCAGCTCGTAAACGGCTTGAATCGCTGCCTGCCCTGTACTTACCGTGGTTACATGATACTGTTCTCTTTCCAGGTATAATCGGATAAGTTCACTAATTTCGAGCTCGTCATCCAGAACGAGAATGGATTCATGGGACATGCTAATTTCACCTTCTTGCAATATTTAATAGTCAAATTATACCTGACCTGCGTCAGATGCGAAATAACTTCTGGATAAAATGACCTATGAAATTTGACGTGCTTCAATCCATTCAAGTATAGTTTGATGGTGATAAGGTATGGTAGAGAGGGGTTTTCACTGCAGTTTTACTTTATCTTATGAAGAAGAAACTGTCATGTAGACGTAGAATATTGTCGAAATCGGGTTAGGAGATCTAAAATGTTAAACTCAAGGAAAAATTGGGTGAGTATAATACTCATTGTGGTATTCAGCTGTGTCATCATGGGCTATGTCGATGCAGTACTTAAACCGGATTATGCTGTTAAATCCATCATCAAAATCATGCTGTTTCTCACCTTACCGGCGCTGTACGCCTATTTTAGCAGGGAGGTTTCTTTTCGGGCCTTATTCAAATTCGATAAGAAGAGTCTAAAGTTTGCCATGCTGCTAGGCATCGGAGTATTTATATTCATTTTGGGAAACTACTTTCTCATAGGACCTTACTTTGATTTTACCCTAGTTACGGGAGCACTGCAGAATAATATGGGGGTTAATGCGGGAAATTTTGTATTCGTAGCCATCTATATATCAATTATAAATTCATTGCTCGAAGAGTTCTTCTTCAGAGGATTTGCGTTCTTAACTTTGAAAAAACTTGCCGGCCGCAGGCTAGCTTATCTGTTCAGCGCAGGAGCGTTTGCAGTCTATCACATCGCGATGATGACAAGCTGGTTTACGATTCCTTTGTTCGTCTTACTGATTGTCAGTCTCTTCGTCGCAGGTATGCTCTTCAACTGGTTGAATGAAAGAAACGGGAATATCTATGCTTCCTGGATGGTACATATGTGTGCCAACCTTGCTATCAATACCATCGGTTTCATCCTGTTTGGGATCATATAAAATGAATTGAATTACAAGAAAGACCTTGGGATACTGTATATTCCCAAGGTCTTTCTTGTAATTTAGGTGTAATAGGTGATATATACCTATATACGTTAGATTAAACTTCTAGAGGTTCGCCGCTGAATATTTTGAGTTCCATGGGTGCAGACAGAAGCTCTTTGGCTTTGTGAGTGAAGGCAGTGAAGTGTGCACTTGCATTATGTGCTCCTGCTGCCTCCATATCCTTCCACAGCTCAACCATGGTGTACTTATGTTCTTGCTCCGTTGATTTCATGAGTTCATAGCTGATGTTTCCTTCCTCAGCTCGCGTTGCTGCAAGAAGAGAATTGACTTCTTCAAGAAATACAGCTTCCTGGTCCGGTTTAATAAATAAATTAGCATGAACGATGATCATTATGATGACCTGCCTTTTCTAGTAGTCATTTAGTATTCACTAATATTGCTCTGCATGCGTTGCAGCATATCATTGAGAACGTCGACTTCTTCCTTGCTGAAATCCATCAGCATTTGATTCACGAAAGTTGTCTTTTCTTTCTTGTAATTGACGATATGCTTCCGACCATCTTCGGTCAGTCGAACAAAGGTTACTCTTTGATCAGAAGGGTTGCGTCTTCTGGCGACCATGCCGTCTGCTTCCAGTTGTTTCAGATGACGAGTAATGGCGGCACTGTCAATATTGATCGCTTTCTGCAGGTGAGTCTGGTTGACCTCATCTGCAAGATACAGCTGATATAATAAGTCATAACGAGATGAGCTGATTCCCGTGCATCTTTCAAACTTGGGGCTGATCTGATTATTCAGATTTTTAAGCAGATGCAGAATTTGCTCCTGCTCTGAGAATGAACATTCCATATAATTGACCTCCACTCATTATTTGAGCTATCAATTAATATAATGCAAATCCCCAAAGAGTGCAAGGTAACCATACCGCATATTCCATCTGCTTACCGATTATTTCCACACAGCGACTTTGTCGGCAGGCAAACGATAAGAGGTGAATCCTTCACTTGCTGCTTTACCGATGGTAATTAGCATGACCGGTAGATAACGGTCTTTGTCCAAGCCGAATGCTTCAGCAATCTGATCCTTCTCAAATCCGCCGATTGGGTTAGTATCATAGCCATGGGCACGTGCTACAAGCATGAGCTGCATCGATACCAAACCGGAATCCAGTAGAAGAATTTCACGCATAGCTTCATCCGACATGTTTTCATACATCGGTTTAAAAGCACCAAGCTGCATGTCTTTGACTTCCTGAGGCATATAGCCAAGCTCTACGGCTTTACCATAGATTTCTTCAGCGTAATCAAAATTATTCATGTCCCCGAAGACCGCAATCACTGCAGAAGCGGAAAGTACTTTGTCTTTATTGAATTTTGCAAGTGGAGCAAGTGTAGCTTTGGCCTCATCACTTTCGATGACCACAAAACGCCACGGCTGCATATTAATTGACGAAGGAGCTGTAACCGCCTCTTCCAATATCTCGGTCATTTCTTCTTTGCTGATCTTTACAGCAGGGTCATATACTTTGATGGAACGACGTCCATATACAATCTCGTTAAAATCATTGGTTTGTTGATATTTGCGCATGTCACTAGACACTCCTTAATAAAAAATTAGTTGATGACTCAATATTTGAGTAGTCAATATTTGATACGTCAATTAATATAATGCACTTCTGCAGAATTTGCAACACCTAATTTTCAGCAATAACAGATGAACCGAGGGGAATCCTATGCTCTTCAAGGACTTGATATATCAATTAAGCCGATCCACACGGGATCGGCTTGGTTACTCGGGTCAAGATATAGTCAAGCTCTTTTATTTTCGACCGATTTCATGCGGTTCTGATCATCAAGCTTGCGGTCCGTACTGAATTCCTGTCCTGCTTCTAGTTCCGTATGACCTGATGCACTGCGCGCAAATTTGGTAAACTGTTCTTTCTGCTCATCCAGCTTGTGCTTTTGCTGCAGCAGCTCCTGTGGATCCTGTTTTGTCATATGAAGCAAACCTCCTCTGGAGTCAAAGTGCAAAATACCTTAAGAATGTGACTGATGATCGGCTTCATCCTTAATTTCCTCACGGAAACCGGAAATGCTATGCTTGCGGCGTTCATTTTTCTCTTGAATTTGGGCTTTTTCCTGAGCAGGAATCTCATCTCCGAACTCTTCGAGATAGCCCTCAGCTTCACGGTAGTTCTCTATGGTGTTTTGTACTGCATTTTGCAAATGCTCAACATTATCCTTGCGATTATCCGGCTTAGCCATACGAAATACCTCCCATAAATGATGATATTGGATTGAGATTTGTAGTTAAATCCTTACGTAGGAAGTTTTCCTTAAGACAGAGATGCTTATGCATTCAAGCTTTATTTTTATCATGTACATGTGGAAGGATGAGCTTAAGCGCAATGTGTAATAATAAGCAGGATACAGGAGGATAAGCCCATATAGTTATCATATTCGTTCCATTTACCTATGTAATTGAGAGCTGAAGCAAGTATGATATAAAAACGGGAGATTGAGCTGTCAACCGAATTGACACCAGAGAAAGAGAGTGAAGCTAACCCATGGTACAGGATGAGAATTTGACAAGAGGGTTAAAAAACAGACATGTGCAGCTTATCGCCATAGGTGGAGCAATTGGTACCGGCTTGTTTCTGGGTGCTGGCAAATCCATTCATTTAGCAGGTCCCTCGATCCTATTTGCTTACATAATAACGGGCATCATATTATTTTTCATTATGCGGGCTCTCGGCGAATTGTTATTAAGCAATCTGAATTACCACTCGTTCGTTGATTTTGTTAAAGATTATATGGGAAATGGAGCCGCCTTTGTCACAGGCTGGACCTACTGGTTCTGCTGGATTTCGATCGCCATGGCAGACTTAACGGCCGTCGGTCTATATACTCAATTCTGGTTTCCAGAGATCCCTCAATGGATGCCGGGACTTATTGCGCTTGTGATCCTGCTGATTATGAATTTGGCAACCGTGAAGCTGTTTGGTGAAATGGAATTCTGGTTTGCCTTAATTAAAGTTATCGCAATACTAGCCCTCATCGTCATTGGAATCGTGATGATTGTGAGAGGGTTCTCTACAGATCAGGGTCCTTCCAGCTTCACGAATTTGTGGGCGCATGGAGGCATGTTTCCGAATGGAATGCACGGCTTTTTACTATCCTTTCAAATGGTAGTATTTGCTTTTGTAGGGATTGAGCTTGTCGGTCTGACAGCGGGCGAGACGGAGAATCCGGAAAAGGTCATTCCGCAGGCAATCAACAATATCCCCATTAGAATATTGATCTTCTATGTTGGTGCACTGCTGATCATTATGAGTATCTATCCATGGAATGCGATTAATCCGGATGAAAGTCCGTTTGTTCAAGTATTTCTGGCTGTAGGTATTACTGCAGCAGCAGCAGTCGTTAATTTTGTCGTGCTAACATCTGCGGCCTCAGCCTGTAACAGCGCTATTTTTAGTACGAGCCGTATGGTGTATTCCTTGGCCAAGGACGAGAATGCTCCTGAACGTCTAAGTAAACTGAACAGGAGAAGCGTGCCTTCAAATGCTTTGTATTTCTCTTGTGCGGTCATATTAATCGCCGTCATTTTAAACTATGTGATGCCGGAGGGAGTATTTACATTAATTACGAGCATTTCGACCGTATGTTTTCTTTTCGTCTGGGCGATGATCATTATCAGTCATTTGAGGTACCGTAAGATGAAACCGGAATTGGCACGCAGCAATAAGTTCAAGCTGCCGCTGTATCCGTTCTCTAACTATTTGGTCTTGGCCTTTCTTGCCTTTGTGCTTGTCATCTTGGGGCTGGCCGAAGATACGAGAGTCGCTTTGTTTGTAACTCCGGTCTGGTTTATCATCGTCATCGCAATTTATCACATTCTTAAGAAGAAAATAGCATAACGATATTCTTCACGAGAGCCGAGGCCATATTTGCCTTGGCTCTTTTTGTGGTTCCATTCTATCTGATTAGAATAGCAGCATATACGAATAAATCGTTACTTTTCAGTTTTAATGTTATATTAAATTACTTATAAAGTTATATACATGAATATATTTGTACTAATCCAATAAAAATGCACCCTTATTTTGTATTCATGATCTAAAGACGTGAAGAAATATAACATTTATAATTGCTTCAAGGTACAGATCAATTCCAGAGAAAAGGGTGGAGAATATATGGGAATCAAGTGGCTGGGTAAAAAAGTAACGGGTTTACTGGCAAGTGTGGCTGTCGTCACGGCTTTAAGCGGCTGCGGAGGGACAAATGCTTCTGGAGTCCAAGAAGTAAAGGTCGTGTTGAATTGGTTTGCTGCTCCAGGGCATGGAGGGATCTACGCTGCCAAAGATCAAGGATATTTCGAAGAGAAAGGACTGGATGTGACGATTGAGCCCGGCGGTCCTCAAGTATCTTCCATTCAGATTGTTGCTTCTGGCAAAGCAGAGTTTGGTCTTGCCCATGGAGATCAGGTGCTCATCGCACGTAATCAAGGAATTGATCTGGTCGCACTGGCTGCTCTTAATCAGCGAAGCCCGCAAGCATTTATGTTTCATAAGGGGCATGGGATTGAGAGCTTCGAAGAGCTGAATGGACGAACCGCCTATATTCAGACCGGAATACCGTACTGGGATTACTTGAAGTCACAATATGATCTCAGCAACGTGAGAGAGCTTCCTTACTTAGGCGATTCTACGAATTTTATCAATGACAAGGAGTCCGCTGAACAGGTATATATCTCAGGTGAACCGTATTTCATGAAGGAGCAGGGGATTGAAACGGAAGTTAAGTTTATTTCGGATTCAGGCTATGATCCATATAATTATGTGCTCTACACGACGAGAGAATATTTGGATAAGAATGAAGAAACGGTGCGCGATTTCGTGTCTTCCATGGTAGAAGGCTGGTCTTACTACAAGGATTCTCCTGACGATATTCTTAAGATCATTAATGAGTTCAATCCGGATATGACCTTCGATTCGCTGAAGTTTCAAGAACAAACGTTAAAAGAGTATATTTATGGATTTGACGCCGCAGAGCATGGGGTAGGTTACATGACTGAGGAACGGTGGAATACACTCATTGATCAGCTGCATACCGCTGGCCTGCTGAAGGAAAAATTTGATGCTTCTGAAATGTTCACGACAGAATACTTAGATGCGGAATAAACGAGGACAGAGCAGATAGGAGATTAGAACAGATGCATAAAGCCTATTGGTTAGTCAATATCAGACTTGAAGATGGATATGAGGTGGAGGATAGCACTCCTGTCAGAACGTTAACGAAGCAATATCATTTATTCGTCGAAAATGGAAAGATCGCAAAAATTGTTTCGGCGGAAGAGCAGATCAAAGATCATCATGACAAGATAGAGGGGGGTGGAATGCTAGCTCTGCCGCCTATCGCTGACAGCCATTTTCATCTGGATAAATCATATTATGGAGAGGAATGGAAGGCAGCAAAGCCGGCGGCTCATTTACTTGATCGACTCGAAGAGGAAGCGAAGATTCTGCCCGGCAAGCTAAATACGGTAGAAGTAACTGCCCGTCTGCTGATAGACAAAATCATGGAGGCCGGTACGACTCATATTCGAACTCATGTGAACATTGATCCGTATGTAGGACTGAGACACCTCGAGATTGTGCGGGAGGTTCTAGACGATTATCGTGATCGTCTTACGTATGAGATTGTGGCTTTTCCACAGCAAGGACTACTGAGGACAAATGCAGCAGCGCTCATGCGTGAAGCAATGAGGAATGGTGCTACTCATGTTGGGGGCTTGGATCCTGGCGGCATCGATCGAAACATCGAGCGCTCCCTGGCCGATATGATGGATATTGCGGTAGAAGCGAATGCAGACATTGATATTCATCTGCACGATCCAGACTATTTGGGACTATACACGATAAATAAGCTGCTTTCACTTACGGAGGAAGCAGGGTGGGTAGATCGGGTCGCTATTAGTCATGGGTTCGCCTTAGGAGGAGTCACGCTGTCGGAAGCTCAAGAAACGGCAGAACGGATGGCCTCATGTGGGGTTCGTCTAATCTCAGCTGCTACGATGCGAGCAAGAACGACGCTCCCGCCTCTGGAGGAATTGAAGGCGAGGGGAGTGCAGGTAGATCTAGGCTGTGACAGTATATTCGATTGGTGGGGTCCTTTTGGAAATGCAAGCATTATTGATCGTCTTAGCCTGCTTGCCGAATATAACAGCTGGATTGATGAGCGCTCTCTAGCAGAATCACTAGGTTACATTACGAGAGGTATCACGCCGCTCAGCGCCGCGGGCGATCGAGTATGGCCGCAGGCAGGTGATGATGCGAGTATGATTCTGACAGAGGCACGGTGTTCTCCTGAATTTATAGCCAGAAGATCACAAGCTGTGAAGATCATTCATCAAGGCGTGCTTCAGAATAAGAGGGGGGAATCTGCTTGATATCAACTTGGAATAGAGTAAGAGTAGGCAGCCGGCTGTATAATTTGGAGATAGAGAATGGCTGTTTCTCCGCGATCACTCCTTATCATCACGAACAAGCATCAGCAGGATCTTCGAGAGGAAATACTCATGATGCAGAAGGTTTATTATACATTCCCGCTATGAAGGATATGCACTGTCATCTGGATAAGCATTTTTTGAATGAACCGAAATGGTACTCGCGTCAAACCATTGATACACTGCCTAATCAATTGAGACGGGAAAAAGAACTGCTCGGGCAGCTGACCCAGAGCGTCGAAGAACGGGCCAGAGTCATGCTGGATACCATGCTTCAGTTAGGTACGACCCAGATTCGAACCCATGTTGATGTAGATCATGAGGTTGGACTCAAATCACTGGAGGCCGTACTCAAAGTTCGAGAGGAATATGAAGGCACCATTGATATCGAAATTGTCGCCTTTCCCCAGCAGGGGCTCATTCGTTCACATGCCCTGCCGCTGATGCGGGAAGCGATGCAGATGGGTGCTGACCTTGTCGGAGCCGTGGACCCTGGCGGACTGGATGAGGCAATTGATCCTTGTTTAGAAGAAGTCTTCGGTCTCGCGGTCGACTATCAGGCCGGTGTAGACATTCATTTGCATGATCCAGGTCACCTAGGTGTATATACCATTGAGCGAATGACAGAGTTTACGGCACAAGCCGGACTTAAGAATCGAGTAGCGGTAAGTCACGCCTGGGGTTTGGGACATATCTCGGATGTGGAGCTCAGTAGGCTCGCTGACAAATTAAGAGAGCAGGGTGTAGCCATTATCAGCAGCGTTCCCATTGACCGTCCGATGCCGAATTTGCCCTTGCTTCGTTCACTTGGCGTAGCAACAATGATCGGTACCGATAATGTACTCGATGCTTGGTCTCCATATGGTAATGGAGATATGCTTCAGCGTACCTCCAGACTGGCTGAACGATATCATTGGGTCGAGGATGAGCAATTATTGGGAGCATTTAACTACACAGCAGTTGGAGCAATAGAGCCCAAATTAGGTGAACGCGCCGATTTCATGCTTGTGAATGACGCTATTAATGCAGAGCACGCCTTGTGTAAAGTACCAGAAAGAGAGTGGGTAGTGTCCCATGGCAAGATTGCAGGCGGGATAAGGGCAGGTACAAGGCAGAAGAGAGCGTTAAGCCGATGATAATGAATGATCGGAGCGAGCACAATAAGGTTCAAATCATTTATAATTGCCGACTTCCAGAGCAAACCGGGTTTTTTGACGTTACCTTACGTGGAGAGCATATTGAACAAGTAAGTTCACGGGTAGGTGAAGACATAGCATTAGAGTCCGTATTAGAAGAAGATCTGATCTCCAATGAAAGGAAGATCGATGCTAGAGGCGGACTGCTGATCCCTGGATTAATAGAACCTCATATTCATATGGAAAAAGCAATGCTTCTCCATCGGATGCCAAAGGAAGCTGCCTCGCTGCAGGAAGCTATTGCGATGACGGTCAAGCTAAAGGAAGGCTTTACCAAGCAAGACATGATTGCACGTTCCTTGGATGTAGCTTATAGAATAAACTCTTATGGAGTAACAACTGCCAGATGTCATGTTGAGGTAGATCCCGTCCTCGGTCTATCGGCAATAGAGAGCTTGCTGGAGGTAAAAGACAGGGTAAGTGACCGCATGGACTTAAACATCGTGGCCTTTCCACAAGAAGGCATCTATGCTGCACCAGGAACTGCTGAGTTAATGAAGGAGGCAGTCAAGCTCGGGGCTGATGCTGTCGGTGGAATTACGTATATGGATCCTGATCTGGACGAACACTTAAGCTTTGTATTCAGATTGGCTGCCGAATATGATCTCCCGCTTGATTTTCATGCCGACTTTTCACTAGATCCTTGTGACCGCGGGATCATGCAAATCGCCCGTAGAACGAAGGAATTCGGATATGAAGGCCGTGTAGCGGCAGGCCATGTTACCTCTCTCGGAGCGATGCCTAGAGAAGAGGCTGTACTCTGTGCACAGCAAATCGCTGAGTCAGGTGTTCACATCATTACCTTGCCTGCTACAGATCTCTATATGAACGGAAGGCAGGATACAGATAATGTCCGCCGCGGACTAACTCCGGTAAGACTCCTGCTAGAACAAGGAGTGAATGTCCTCTATGGCGCTAACAATATCCGTAATGCCTTTACGCCGTTCGGAACCGGTAACGTGATGGATATTGCCTGGCTTCTGGCTCATACGGCATATATGGGAAGTGAGAATGATGCCAAGCTGCTGGTCAAAATGGGGACAACACTGGCAGCACAGGTACTCGGAATGTTTAATTACCGCATTTCAGCTGGACAGACTGCAGATCTTGCGCTGTTTCCTGTCGCTTCCGAGAGAGAACTGCTGATTGAACGACCTAAACCCTTAGCGGTCTGGAAGAATGGAAAGATGCTGAGGCCTATCAAAACGGCTGAGGATTACTAGTATACATGAATAATGAGTGTGACAAGAAACCCGCCTGCCAGGCGGGTTTCTTACGCAGTCCCATGTTGTTTCCTGTAGCATGAGCGCGCTCTTCTTCTGTGTTGATTAGTTCTTCCTAACATGCTCCTTATAATCCACCTTGAGGAAATATCATGGATTCTATGGCAAATGCCATTCGAAAGCGGAGGCTGGTCGAAGGGTCCTTCAAACGGAGTCCGGTGATCTTCTCACATTTATCCAATCGGTATACGACGGTGTTTCGATGAACATATAGCTGCTTGGAAGTTTCCACGAGCTGGCACTGGGTATCATAGAAAACCCTTAAAGTACGCAGTAATTCTTCGCGCTCCTGCGGGTCCACCTGATAGAACGAGCGCAATGTGTCCTCATAGAATTGGCGCAGTTCATCATGAGGCAGCATCCGGAACAGGTAGGCTGTGTCCTTGGATTGAAATGATTCGACGAATCGATACATGTTCATCTGATAGCCATACTGCAATGCTTTGACTGCCTCGTTATAAGAAAGTCCGATATCCAGCACACTTGTAACGAGATTCCCTATTCCGATCGATATGCTGATCCCAGCATCATCGAATAAGGCATCAACTCTCCCTCTCAGCTCTTCGATTAGAAGGTGCTCATTCCATGTGATCTCGTCAATCGCAAGCAGGATTGCAAAATTGTCATTCTTGGTGAACATCTTAAATGGATATCGAAGCCCTTGAAGCTGCCATTTAATGAATTCGTACTGCACGTCTCTTTCTGATATGGACAGCTCATTCAGATTCGAACCACGCTTGTGTAAGGAGCGGGTGCGATCAGGCTCGTCTATTCTGGCAGTTACTACAACCCAGTTCACATTAGGAGTTAATCCAAATTTCTTCCCAGAATGAAACACTTCAGCTTCTGTACTATAGTAACCTTCAATTAGATCAGAGAAGAATTCGTTCTTGTATCTCCTCGAGCGTTCCTTCACGGCCTGTGCTTTAGTCAGCTCCATCCCGATGACATTCACTGCCTGCTCCATCGTTAGACCATAACGTCTTGAAGGTGATGGGGATCCGTGAAATGACAGAAGATACCCTTCAAGTCGGTAAGTATGGACAGGATAGAGAAGTACATGTGAATAATGACGGAACCTGGTTTCCAATAAACAAAACGTACTAGAAGCAGTACCAAACTGAGTAGAATCGAGCGCAGATCCGATCATCCTGGTTATTTCCTCAAGCTGGGAAGAAGGGAGATTCGAGCTTGCGATCAGCTGGCGTTTGTCGTTCAGCAGCACGATTGGGGAGGATAACAGCTTTGCGAGTGCGGCAACGAGGTCAGCAATGCTCTTGCCCTGCATCGACATATCACAGAAGCGCTTGTGAATATGAAGCGCATATTGTAATTCCTCATTTTTGTTGTCGAGTATAAGACTCGTGGACCGCTGCAATATCTCGCCCAGGGATAATTTGGATTCAGAGATCTCAATGATAGGGAACTGCAGCCGTTCTGCTTCAGCAATGACGTCATCCGGAATCGTGATGCCGAAACGTTTTGTTTTGATGGCGATTCCCGAGCACTTCAACTGCTGCATATCGCTGATCAGCTTGGGTAACGTATCCGGCGCAGCCTTAAAAAAGAACCCATTGGTGAGCAGCAGTTCATTTGGCTTCAGGAAATGTATGATATCCGGTGTGTCCATAATATTGACGGTTTCAACCTGACGAGACATGCCTTCTGCTCCGGCAAGAATTTGTGAGCTGTCATAAATATCACTGCGAATTAGTTCATCTAAATGCATAACTCACCTCTATTCCAACGATGCTTCTGTTATCAAAGCTAGCACTATGCTCTGAAGTAGTAAATACATATGTTAGATATCAATTTAGAACGGAACGAAATTGCAGATTATGTAGTCTATACTTTATAACGGAGATCATGATGAAGGAGGTAAGTATGCATAAGATCATATGTCTTATATTATTCAGTGTAGCGCTCATGACGGGATGTGAAAAAGGGGGTTCAAGTCATTCTCCGCTTACAGGGAACAAGCCTCCTGGAGTGCAGATCAAAATAGCAGATCAATTCTACGATACGAAGCTAGGTACATATTGCTGGTCCAGCAATAATCAGGGAATCTGTGTAGATACAGCGGGACCTGTAGAGCTGCTGCAAGATGTAACACCGCTTAGGGTATCACCGGAAGCCGCGATACAGTTTGTAATGAACTATGAGCCTAAGCCCAATCAGTGTTCGCTGCAGCAATATAGCGGGGAGAATATTCATAAGGAAGTAAGTATTGAAAATAACGCCTTTACTGCTCCGACTCAAGAAGGCACTTATTATTATTCATATGGAGTCTGGTGGATGGATGAGGAGAATGAGCAAGTATCTCATGGGGATGCATTTTATCATTTTGTAATAGAGGTTGAAAAATAAACGTTTATTACTACTAAACACAGCTATAAATGTGAGGTTGACGGACCATTCGATTAGGTGATCGAAAGGTCTTTTTTATTATAATAGAACAAACCACTGCCAGCGAGAATATGTGACATCGTGGATCTAGTGGTCTGACAGATTATATGCGATGATGATGTCGAAGGGGCTGCTGAGAAATGTATTCGGATTTTGTACTTGCAAATGAGCGACCGGCTTATATACAGGTCAAAGATTATATGAGACGGCTAATAACGACAGGGGCGCTGCAAGGTGATCAGAAGCTGCCTTCTACCCGTGAACTATGCGGACTCCTCCATGTTAGCCGTAATACCGTCATAAATGCTTACTCGGGGCTTGAAGAGGATGGTTTTATTTATACTGTGAAAGGTCAGGGGCATTTCGTTACTCTGTCTGCTGCACCTTCGGATTCTCTATTTCAGTCACACGATGTGAAGATTAACTGGAGTACGAAATTAAATGACTATGCCAGGCTGGCCGAAGAACATGATCTAATGAAGCATGGTATTCGCGGACAGAAACAAGCCATTTCTTTTACCAGTATTGCACCTGATGAGAAGCTGTTTGATCTGCAAAATGTAAAAAGGGCCTTTATGGACCGAATGTCATTAGAGGGAGACGTGCTTCTGAATTACGGCTACGCCAAAGGCTACAAACCGCTGATCGAATATCTGCTGAGCTACATGGAGAACAAAGGCGTGGACCTAGCGGGTAAGGATCTGCTCGTGACGAGTGGTTTCACGGAGGGACTCAGTCTGGTATTGTCCAGCTTCAAGCAAGGAAGCGGACGGATTTTGTGCGAGAACCCTACTCATCATACAGCGATCAAAGCATTTAAAATGCATGGTTACAAGATTACCGGAGTGCCTATGGAGAGGGATGGAATCAATCTCAAGGAGCTTTCACGTGAGCTTGCCTCACAAGCTTATGATTTGGCTTATCTTATACCCTCTTATCATAATCCGACAGGTATCGTCATGTCTCATCCAAAAAGAAGAGAAGCGCTGCGGCTTCTTAATCAATATCACGTTCCCATTATCGAGGACGGATTTAATGAGGAGCTCCGATATTCAGGATCGCATATTGCACCGCTTGTCGTGAGTGCGGGTAGTGGAAACAACAGTGTAATCTATATAGGGAGCTTCTCTAAAATACTATTTCCCGGTTTGCGTGTCGGGTGGATTCTTGCTGATCAATCTTTGATTGATTATCTGGAGAGCGTGAAGCGTGCACGAACTATCCACACATCAACGCTCGATCAATCCTTGTTGTATCAGTATTTATATAACGGCAATTTTGAGAAGTATCTTAGACGAGCGAAGGCGGAGTACAAGCGAAAATACGAGCTGGTCGTCAGAAGCTGCAAAGAATGGCTGCCTGCACATCAGCTGTCAAGTGATGGAGGGCTTCACGTATTTATTGAGTTTGCAGCCGGCTTTGATACAAGGGAGCTGTTGAAGCTCTGCTCAGAACAAGGGGTTTTATTTACACCGGGTGATATTTTTTATACAGACGGCAGGGGTCAGAATACACTTCGGCTTGGGTTCTCACGTGTATCGGAAAGGGATATTCAGAAGGGAATCCAAATCATTGGTTACTGTGCGGAGAAGCTGCTGTCATAACCGCACCGTATGAATTCAAGGGAGGTATTGTTGTGAAGGTTGGCATTTTGATGGGCGGAGTATCTTCCGAAAGAGAAGTTTCACTCCAAACAGGCAAGCAAATGATGGTTCATCTGGACCAATCCAAATATAGTCCGATACCAATTGAGATTAGGGATAAGCGTGACATGATCACGAAGACAGAAGGGATTGACGTCGCTCTGCTCGCACTTCATGGAGCTTTTGGTGAGGATGGAAGAGTGCAGGCCACCCTGGATACATTGGGGATTCCATATACAGGAAGCAGCGTTCTCTCCAGCAGTATTTGTATGGATAAAGACATGAGCAAGAAGCTGCTGAGGCAAGAAGGTGTTCGTACACCGGACTGGATGAATGTTAGCAGCTTGGAAGAGCTGGCGACCGTAGATTTCGAAACTATTGCATTTCCGGTCGTCGTCAAGCCGAATAGCGGCGGGTCGAGCATCGGAACTCAAATTGTTCGCTCGGCTGAGCTTCTTGAGGAAGCAGTAGCAACAGCATTGAAGTGGGACGGTCATGTCATGATAGAGCAGTATATAGAAGGAGAGGAGCTAACTTGCTCTATATTAGACGGTGAGCTTCTGCCGATCATATCGATTAAACCCAATGCTGAGTTTTTTGACTATGTGTCCAAATATGAGGCAGGGGAAGCGGAGGAGCAGGTCATTCAACTCACAGATGTGCTGCAAAACGAGGTGAGTGACGTGGCATTAAAATGCTGCTTGGCCCTAAAATGCAGCGTATATGCCAGGGTGGATCTTATGCTGAAGGACGGATTGGTCTATGTGTTAGAAGTAAATACGCTTCCGGGAATGACTCCAACGAGTCTGTTTCCGCAGAGCGCCAGAGCAGCTGGCATAGAGTACGAAGAGCTGCTGGATCGAATCATTACAGCCTCCTTGAAGGAAAGAAGCAAAGAGAATGTACGTATTGGGGGGACCGATGATAATGAATCTTAAGAACCGATTCCTATCCCCTGTCGTACAGACGATGCCTCCGTCGGGAATACGCCAATTTTTTAACGCAGCCGAAGCAGATCCCGAGGTGATCTCTCTAGGTGTTGGAGAACCTGATTTCGTTACACCTAAGCGAGCAATAGAAGCATGTGTTAAGGCACTTAACAATGGAAAAACCATGTATACACCCAATGAGGGACTCATGGAGCTTCGGGAAGAAATTGCTGAATATTTGAACGAGTATTTTAACATGAGCTACGATCCTATAGATGAGATTCTCGTCACCGTTGGCGGTAGTGAAGCAATTGATCTGGCACTGCGCGCACTTATAACACCGGGTGATGAGGTTGTCATACCTGTGCCAGGTTACGTGGCTTATTCACCGCTTGTACGTTTAAACGGTGGCGTTCCGATTGAGCTGGAGCTGCTCTATAAGCACGATTTTAAACTGAACGAAGAGTTACTAGAGCAGGCCATTACTTCAAGAACGAAAGCCTTGATCGTCAATTTTCCTAGTAATCCCACAGGTGCAGTGATGAAGAAAGAAGATTGGCTGCCGATTGTACGCTTGGCAATACAGCATAACCTCATCGTAATTACGGACGAAATGTATGCTGAACTCACGTATGATGGTCATCATGAGAGTATCGCATCAATGCCTGGTATGAGAGAACGAACGCTGGTGGTCAGCGGCTTCTCCAAAGCATTCGCGATGACAGGATGGCGAGTAGGTTATTTATGCGGACCTAAGCAGCTCCTGCAGGAAATGGTTAAGATTCACCAATATACGACCTTATGTGCACCTATTATGGGGCAAATTGCCGCAATGGAATGTCTAAGGAACGGACATGAAGAAAAAGAAGCAATGAAGCGTGCTTATAATGAGCGGCGAAAAATGTTCATTCAGAGCTTAAGTGAAATGGGTCTGTCCTGCCGGCAACCGAAGGGAGCCTTCTATGCCTTTCCAGACATTACGTTGACAGGAATGAGTTCTCAGGAGTTTGCAGGCAGGCTGCTCCACGAGGGTAAAGTAGCCGTGGTCCCTGGTCAAGTGTTTGGCAGTGGCGGCGAGGGTTTCGTCCGATGCTCATATGCCTCTTCATTCGCTCAGCTGGAGGAAGCATTGGAAAGAATCAGCCGCTGGCTCAGATTAACACAGGGAATTCATTGACATAAACCGCACTGCCCGTGATCTCGATCGTGTCGCCGCCGGTCACATTTACTCTTACTCGGCCATCCTTACCTAACTCCTGTCCTTGTTCTATGAGCAGCTCGAACGTTGAAGCTAATTCCTTCTTGATATACTTTGCATAGTAAGCCCCCAATACACCAGAAGCTGTGCCTGTAACCGGGTCCTCGATCGTACCTGAATACGGGGATGAGAAATGCCGGGCATGGATATGAGCAGCTTCATCTTATATTTCCCATATAACCTCCAGTAATTTGTAAGACGTCCGCTATAATCGTTTGTGATCCTAATAATCGACATTTAGCTTAGAGTACCTTTACTACTATGCTCGCTGTCCAAAATGTCAATGGATTTTTGACAGGAGTAATGAATTAGTGTAAAGTGATGTCTGCACACACGGTTTAACGCTTAAAAGCATTTTAGCATTTTAGTGATAAAAGAGGATAATGAAATTTGTCGTCAACCGATGGATTTATTTCGCACCTAGACGGTAACAAGCTTACAGAGAGCAGGAGTTCTAAGTTATTCATCCGCGATAAGAGCGGAGCCTAATGAGTCCTTTCGTCACTAAAGCGAAGGGGCTTTTTTATGTTGATGTGCATTACGATTTTGATATGGAGGCAAATATGAATCAAGAAAATAAGGTATTAAAGATCCATCCCATAGAAGCGGTAGTGATAACGGCTCTGTTAATGGGACTGCTTGGGTACCTAATTATTGGAGTTAAAGCAGTTCCTCATATGGCAGTGATATCCGGTATTGTACTTCTGTTAATTTACGGTGCTATAAAGAGGGTGGGGTTCAAAGAATTGGAAGGAGCCATGGCAGATGGGGCTAAATCCGGGATTGGTGCTGTCATGATCTTCTTTTTCATCGGGATGCTGATCAGCAGCTGGATGGCTAGTGGGACGATTCCGACCTTCATCTATTTATCTGTTGAGCTGGTGTCGGGTAGATTCTTCTATGCGATCGTCTTCCTAGTTACCGCTATTATCGGAGTTAGTCTTGGCAGCTCACTAACGACGGCAGCAACCTTGGGTGTTGGGTTCATAGGTGCGAGTACGGCACTGGATATGTCACCGGTAATCACGGCAGGAGCCATTGTTTCAGGAGCATTTTTTGGGGATAAGATGTCACCTCTATCAGATACAACAAACCTTGCTGCTACGGTAGCGGGTGCGGATCTATTTGATCATATTAAAAATATGGCCTGGACGACAATTCCGGCATTTATTATATCATTCATCGTATTCCTAGTGCTGTCTCCTGAACAAACGAGTACAAGTATAGAACAGATTGAGCTGGTAAAAGAGACCTTGATCCAGTTGAATCTTGTTAACGGATATGCACTTCTTCCATTTGTCATCCTTGCGTTGCTTGCTTTTATGAAGGTGCCTGTTACCGCTGCCTTGCTGGGAGGTGCGTTGTCGGCATTAATCATCTCCATCTGGACGGGTAATGGCATGGAAATGAAAGGAATGCTGGAGCTGCTCTATTCTGGTTACCAATCTGCCAGTGGTGTGGAGGATGTGGATTCCATGCTGACTAGAGGCGGAATAGAAAGTATGATGTTCAGTGTGTCTGTTATACTGCTCGCGTTAAGTATGGGAGGCTTGCTGTTCAGACTTGGAATTATACCTGCGTTATTGTCTATCGTACAGCGGTTCTTAAATCGTGTTTCGATCCTCATTTGCTCTACCGCAGGAATGGCTGTAGCCGTCAATTTTATTATTGGAGAGCAGTATTTGTCGGTCTTACTGCCCGGAAATGCGTTTAAAGATTACTATAAGAAGGCAGGGCTTGAACCAAAGCATTTGTCACGTGTGCTTGAGGATGCGGGAACGGTAGTGAATCCCCTTGTTCCATGGAGTGTATGTGGTGTGTTTATTGCTTCTGTGCTGGGAGTTTCCGTTGTGGAATATGCACCATTTGCTCTGTTCTGCTTGCTATGTCCATTAATAACTGTTTTCTATGGATTTACAGGCATCTCTTTGCCGAAATCCATCAAAGATACACAGAAATAAGGAAGTCGTCTAATGGTTAATATATAAGCAGCCGAATACAGAGCACTATTATCTGTTGTGAGGGAATCTACAGCAACGAATAATTAGTGGCTCTTTGCGGCTGCATATATATTAGTAATGTTGAGCTAGTTTACGCGTTGTCTGTTTGACTCAATCCCAATACTTTACGGAGCCGGAGCCGCTGAAGCTTTCGTATACATAAAATTCTGCCTTTTTGTTGTCACCATCTACATAGCTTCCGATTCCCCTATAGATAAGCGTGTCGCCAGGGTACAACAAGTACTCGTAACCAGTTACAAGCTCGTCAGCATTACTGCCTGGATCATATTCACGTAACTGATACCAAGTGCCACCACTTGGACCGCTGGCAACTTGGAATTTGAAATCACCACCACCAGAGTGGACATAGTTTGTAGGGTTTTGAGAGGATACGGTAGATCGCTGACCGAGATAATCCCATTCGCCTTCTGCCATAGGAGAAATAACTTCACCATTGGCCCGAATAATGGTCACGTTAGGTGCTGCAACAGCAGATTTATCTACTTGTCTGACTTCAGCTGCAGAATCCTCAGCCATAACCGATGAAATGGGAATAGCCACTGTTAATGTTAGAGCTGCAACCGCAGCAATCAACCACTTCGACTTCGATTGGTTCAAATACTTCACATCATCATCCTCCATATCGTAATTTATATTTAAAACCAGAGATAATGTAGCATGTATCGAGTGTCGAAGTAAGTAGAAAATAGCAAAATAATTCCATAAAAACAAAAATAATACTTTAGTCTTATTCTATACTCTAATAGTCTTATGATACAGAGCTTTTCGCAGGAATGAATTGATGTATAGATCACTAATTTCATACCAACAACATGCAAACAACCATAGTCCAGACCTGGACTATGGTTGTAGTCAAACTAAATTTTACACAGAAAAAAGTAGTCTCTATTTAATTTGTGATTGAATTAGCCTTGCGACACGTTCACCTAGCTCAGGAGAGGCTTGATAGAGATAGCCAAGAACGATGCTCGTCGTTTCTTGAGATACAGCTTCAAGATCCGCGGCGAGATTATCTGCTAAATGTTCTTGCTGTACAGGAGGCAGGCTTAGATAGTATTGACCTGCTTGGGTAAAATCATCTTGCTTCGGTATATCAGACCTCGTCAAATGACCCTCAACAAATCTGCCATTGCCGCTCGTAATAAGCTCATCGGTGGTCCAGTTCTGCTGATGGTTAACAGGAACACTGCGGAAATCAGGACCGATCCTTCGGCGTTGTGAATCCCAGTAAATATTCGCACGACCTTGCAGCATTTTATCATCTGAGAGTTCGACGCCTTCAAGCAAGTTTGAAGGGGAGAACGCGATTTTTTCAACCTGTTCCATATAATTATCTGGATTGCGGTTCAATACCATCCTGCCGACTGGTATCAAAGGATATTGCCGTTCATCCCACACCTTCGTGTCGTCAAGGGGATCAAAAGGCAGAATCGCTTCATCTGCAGGATTCATCAGCTGAACGTACAATCCATACTCTATTGTTTTTCCTGCGGCTAAGGTATCATAGAGGTCTTTCCCTGCATAATCTGGATTTTCACATGCAATTCGAGCTGCTTCTTGACGATCGATATATTGCACGCCTGCTAAAGGAATCCAGCAGTATTTAACATAAGTACGTACACCCTGTGCATTTCTCCAAACATATGTATTCACACTGTTTCCCGGTATATGACGGAGACTCTTTACCGTACCGGCGTCGGAGTAGAGCCAAACCAGGAAGTTCATCGACTCCGGCGCCCTTGCTACAAAACTCCAGAATCGTTCAGGATCAATTAGATTGTTAACTGGTGAAGGAAGAAACGCTTTGATTGATTCTGGGAAGCGGATAGCATCTCGCACGGAGAAGACAGGGATATGGTTGCAAATAAGATCAAAGACACCCTCCTCTGTGTAAAATTTAGTTGAAAAGCCTCTTACATTACGGGAAGTGTCAGGAGTTCCTTTGTTACTGACAGCGAGCGAGAATCTGACCGTGACTGGGACTTGCTGCCCAGGCTGCTGTAAAAAATGCAGCTTAGTATATGCCGACATCGAATTTACCGTCTGAAAGTATCCGAAAGCACCGTAGCCTTTGACGTGTACAGGCCTTTCAATAATTTTAGTATGTACGAAGGTTTCCAGAGTTTCATGTAATACATTGTCCTGCTCCAGTACGGGTCCCCGGCTGCCGACTGTTTGAGAATGGAGCTCGGCGGGAATGTCGCCAGCCCATTTCGAGCCTGCTCCTGTATTCTGATATCCTTGATTTTCGTTTGTAGAAGGATTTCGAGAGAAATTTGATTTAGTAGAGTTTTCGTCCATCATTCAAGCCTCCTAATCAAAAGTTGACAAGTGAATAACGAAATAGCGTTGATATATTATGCTTAAATGCAGAATGTCGTTCTTTCATCCTTATTCTTTCATGGATAGAAATAGTACTGCAGATCGGACTCTGCTTACAAAATAATTCGATCTCAATCCAGAAAATATAACGACGATATTATTACAATGAGAAAACGTTTAGAAAATATAGAGTTAATACTTCAGCTTTATATTTTAATAGATTTGATAATTAAAGGAGGAATAATAGTGAACAAATTTAAAAAAAAGGCAATAACGATTACGGCAGCATCTGCAATCACTCTTGGCACAATAACTGCCGGAAGTAACTTACCCATCTTAGATGCAAAGGGGAATCAGAATAATAATAGAAAAGTCGATAATGTCATCTTTATGGTTCCGGATGGTTTCTCTGCTTCTTATGCAACAAATTACCGTTGGTATAAAGGAGAAGAAACAGCACTGGATTCGATATTAGTTGGCATGCATCGTACATACTCTGCAAACTCTGAGATTACAGATTCAGCTGCAGCAGGCACCGCTTTTGCAACAGGTGTAAAAACAAATAACGGCATGATCAGCACTTCCCCTGATGGCAAAGAGCTCAAAACCATCCTGGAAGCAGCTGAGGAAAAGGGCAAGTCTTCTGGTTTAGTTGCGACTTCCACCATTACACACGCTACACCGGCTGTATTTGCCTCTCACGTAGCCAGTCGGGCAGATGAATCGGCCATTGCTCCACAGCTTATTGATAACGATGTTGATGTAATTTTGGGCGGAGGTAAAAAATACTTCCCTGACTCACTTATCAATGAAGCAAAAGAGGATGGATATCAGTACATCTCAAGCAAAGCTGATTTGAAGCGTGTTGAAAGATCGGACAAAGTGATTGGTTTATTTGCAGAAGCTGGCATGGCCCCGGAGTTGGACCGCGAAACGACGAATGAGCCTAGCCTGCAAGAAATGACAGAAACGGCATTGAAAGTTCTCGACAAGGACAAAGACGGATTTTTCCTTATGGTAGAGGGAAGTCAGATTGACTGGGCAGGTCATGATCATGATGCAGCCTGGGCTATGAAGGATTCAGAAGCATTTGAGAAGGCTCTGGAGTCTGTATTGGAATTTGCCAAGAAGGACAAGAACACACTGGTTATCGTCGCAGGGGATCATGATACAGGAGGGATGTCCGTTGGAGGAAACGGCCCAGGGGATGTAGATCTTGAGGTGATTCGTAATGTAACGGCTACCGGTGATTATATGGTTACCAAGCTGAATTCCACACGCAGTAATGTCAAAGAGATTGTGAAGGAATTTACTGCACTTGAACTTACAGATGAAGAGGCTCAATTGATCAAGACCTCAGAACAACCGGCGATTACGATAAATGAAGTTGTATCTGCCCGGGCAAATATTGGGTGGACAAGTCTTAATCATACAGGTGTAGACGTACCGCTGTATGCATATGGCCCGGGTGCAGAGCTATTCTACGGACTTCATGAGAATACAGATTTGCCTGTGTTAATGGCAGAAGCGCTCAAGATTAAGTTTACACCAGGAAAATAAACCAGCTGTAATTTCCATTGCTCTGAAAGTAAAAGATCACTTGGGAGGTGAGAAGATACCAATCCCAAGTGATCTTTTTCAATGAAGAGCAGACTATCATCCATTGTAAATAGAAAAATGGCTATTCACAGCACGTAAAATATAAGCGTGAATAGCCATTACATTATGTAGTTCATTGTTGGCAAGGAGATCGTTAATTATTTAGGTCTAAACTCAGAACCGTGATCTAGAAGCTGGATTGAATTTGGTACAAAGTCAGGATAAACTACGAAGATGAACAGACCCAACACTGTCAGAGCGGCTAGAATACCTTTTTTCATTAGGGAGATCTCCTCTCATAAGAATTTTATTGAGTATATCATAACACGTTTTGAGCTGAGAAACAGTACCAAATTTCCTAAGAATTTCAAACAAAGAAATTGCCTTTTTGAAATACTTGTCATTTCTCATTTCATCGGCAGCATCCAGAATATGAAGGGTAATATCAATAGCGGTTGAATGTTCCTCATTCATATTTCGGTATAGTGCGAGCTGGTACTGGTAGGACAAATAATGTGCTGCTTTTACTTTATCATTGTAATGCTTGTAATCTTCTACGTAGTTTGATAGGTGTGTTATGATCGAGTCCACGTCATAATTAAATTGATTCGCAGAACGAAGGATATTGATTAAGCCTTGAAGTACTTGATCGGGGTTAGCGTCTAGGAATTGTACATATTCGGGAAGCCTGTCCTTCTTGCCATCCAGAATATCCAGCTGTAGCTCATTGGCAGAAGAAAAGAATTTAAAGTGTTCGATCAGATATTTGCCGGTTTCTGTGGAATCATCAAGCCAGTCCAGATTGGCATAGAAGGAGATATACTCTCTTGATTTGGTGAAATCACCCAGCTTCTGATAGGAGAGACCACTCATTAGATGACTGTATCCAAAGTAATAGATGATATGGTCTTTATAAACATGTGACGTGGAGTCTGTCTCTATAAGCTCTTGATGAACTTCCTTAGCTAGCTGCATGAGCTGATCGGATAAGGATAGAACCTCTTCCCAATTCTCGATTGTATAATTTGATTGGATCAAATTTACTAGAGAGTCCAAGTCCAGAGGCTCATCGTAAGGAAAATGTACACTCATTTATTCCTCTCCTCGCCATAATTTTCATAATATTTACTTTATATTACAGGAGAAGAATTAGGAGGTCAATAAAGCTTTCGTAGGGGAAAATTACTTCTTAAAGATTGTGCTCCATAGATTTAACACGGATTTGATTATGATCATGTACTGGATACATAAAGGCATTGTAAGATGGTGCATGTTGAGCAATAATTTGATATTATCCGCACTATAACGATGCGAACTACCCTTCTCAAAATAATGCTTGACAGTAAGCAATGATATGGTTTTAATTATATAGACCAATCGTTATAATGCTTAAGGATGTGACTCTGCTTGAGTGAGAAGTCTAATGCGAAGGAATGCATCGTAAATACAGCAGCAAGACTGTTTTTTTCACAGGGATATCACGCGACCGGGCTGAATCAGATTATTAAGGAAAGCAATACACCCAAAGGCTCGTTGTATCACTACTTCCCGCATGGTAAGGAAGAGCTCGCCCATGTATGTATCCAAAAAGCGAATGAGGATATTTTGCAGAAATTTGAAGCTTGCTTTGCAGCCAGCGACAATACCGGAGACGCTATACAACTCTTCGTTCATAAGCTTGCCGATGAGACTGAAGCAGCTGGATTTACAGGGTTTTTGCCATTCAGCTTCTGGGCTGCTGTCGAAACATCGTGCATCAGTCATCAGCTGCGAGAAGCTTGTCAAAGCGTATTTGCAGATTGGCAGCAAGTGATTGCCAAGAATCTCATTAAGGATGGCATTAGTGAACAGAAGGCACGAGAAACAGGGTTATTGGTCATTTCCTTGCTCGAGGGAGCACTCATTATAAGCCTCACCAACCAAGACAAACAGCCGATGCTGACGGCTGCAGATTATTTGTCGGTTGTTGCAAAGAACGCGAGGTAGATTTAGAGAGAGATAAATGATTATAGATTAAGAGGAGGATGGAACCGTGGAGGTTACCATGAAAGCTGATACTGTACAAGAGAGGCAGGAACAAAAACAATATAAGGTACTGCCCATTTTGTTCGCCATGCTGCTCAGCGGATTTATCGGTCTATTTGGAGAAACGGCACTTAATGTAGCGATGACTCCGCTGATGGATCTGTTAGAAGTAGGGCCTACAACCATTCAATGGCTGACTACTGGTTATTTGCTGATATTGGGTATTTTAGTACCTGTGTCTGGATTGCTGCTACAATGGTTTACGACGAGACAATTGTTTACAACTTCATTAATTTTTTCAATTGCAGGTACTCTGGTAGCTGCGTTGGCACCAACCTTTGAAATGCTATTAATTGCAAGGGTGCTTCAAGCAGTGGGTACAGCTTTGTTGCTGCCGCTGATGTTTAACACCATATTGATTATTTTCCCGATTGAGAAGCGGGGTTCTGCGATGGGTCTGATCGGACTGGTTATTATGTTTGCGCCAGCGAGCGGCCCGAGTATTTCCGGTTTGATTCTTGCGAATCTGACCTGGCACTGGATCTTCTGGATTTCTTTGCCGTTCTTTATCATTTCGCTGGTGTGCGGCTTAATGTTCCTGCCGAACATCTCGAAATTGACGAAACCCAAAATTGATGTACCTTCCATTGTCCTATCCACACTTGGTTTTGGGGGCATCGTTTACGGATTTAGTAGTGCGGGCGGACACGGAGAAACCGGCAGTGGCTGGGGAAGCCCCGTTGTTATAGGTACACTGTTAGTCGGAGTATTGTCTTTGCTCATCTTCAGCATCCGACAGCTCAGAATGAAGCAGCCGATGCTGGATCTTCGGGCATTCAAGTATCCAATGTTTACAATTGGGCTCATTCTCATCTTCTTCTGTATGATGATGATGTTATCGTCCATGCTGATATTGCCAATGTATTTACAGCAGGGACTTGCGGTTACTGCCCTGACAGCTGGTTTGGTACTATTGCCGGGCAGCTTGCTGAATGGATTTTTGTCTCCCGTGATGGGTCGTTTGTTTGATAAATTTGGTCCTAAATGGCTTGTTCGTATTGGACTCGTTGTAGTGGCTGCTGTCCTGTTTATGTATTCTGGCATTGAGCCAACTACACCGCTCGCTATGATTATTACAATGCATTTATTCATGATGATCGGTATTTCCATGATTATGATGCCTGCACAGACGAATGGACTTAATCAGCTTCCACCGGAGTATTATCCGCACGGAACAGCTATTATGAATACACTGCAGCAGGTGTCTGGAGCGATCGGAACTGCGGTCGCAGTAAGCATTCTGAGTGCAGGTCAGGCAAGCTACTTGAGTGGAGTGACGAATCCGGAAAGTCCGGAGAATCAACTCGCTGCATTTACAAGCGGCGTACAAAATGCCTTTGTATTCGCATTAATCTTGGCTGTCATTGGTCTAGTCATCTCTTTCTTCGTTAAGCGGGTGCAGGTTACTGGACAACAAAGTGGTCAAGGTCCTATGCATTAATCATATAAGTTATATAGAAAGGGAGGCTTCCCGCAGTACTGGAAGCCTCCCTTTTTTGTATAGTTTAGGTTGATTCCATTTCATAATGTTCTTTGGTTTCTGCAAACAAGAGGATGACGATGTGATTATTCCAAGTGAATGATAATGCAGAATATTTTTAAAAAATAGGATTGACTTATTGAATGATATTTCATACACTGAATGCAATGAAAGCACTTACATTTAGGTTCGAAAACGTTACCTCATTTGATTTCCCGAAATGCTTCCTCTTTTTCTCTAGTACACTGCACTGCAATCAGCAATGCTCTATTCATCAATTTCATTATGTTCCTAAAGCGCTTTATTTCAAGGCTTACAAGGGTATGTATGTTTCCTTGCTTTTCAATTCGGTATAGACAGGGATGCCTGTTATACATATAAAAAAGCTATCTAAGGGGGATTACAGCAAATGAAACACAAAGCGCCAAAAACGGTTGCCATGCTTCTACTTGCAAGCACAATGTTGTTTACTGCTGCCTGTGGAAATACGAATGATGGAGCAAGTACTGGAAATGAAGGGGCTTCATCGGAATCGAATTCGACAGAACCAATCACCTTTACGTTCTTTGGAGCGGACGCAAGTCCGAACTGGAACAAGATGCAGGATGCAATAGGCCAGAAGATTATTGAAGAGACAGGTGTAACGATCAATGCCGAGTATGATGTATCAAGCGGGGGCGGAGATGAGAAGATCCCTCTGATGGCAGCAAGCGGTGATTATCCTGATCTCATCTATCCTAAAGGTAACTTGTCCAAACTGGTTGATGCAGGTGCGATGATTGATCTTACGGATCTCATTGAAGAGCATGCACCGAATCTGAAGAAGGTTTACGGAGATCAAATGAATCGCCTTAAATACAGTAATGAAGATCAATCCATATATTGGCTTCCAACGAATGCGGGAGTTGGAGAGACCTTGTTCGATGCAGGAGGCGGTTTCTCAATACAGCATCAAGTGGTGAAGGAGCTGGGTTATCCAGAGATCAAAACCCTTGAAGATTTTGAGAATGCGATTCGTGCATATTATGAAAAGCATCCAACAACAGAAGATGGACAGCCAACGATTCCGATCTCACTCAGTGCAGATGGATGGAGAATTATGATAACGGTTACAAATCCAGCCTTCGGTGTAACTGGAGCTCCGGATGATGGCGAATATTACATTAATCCTGAAACCTACGAAGCGATGTTACATTACAAGCGTCCAGAGGAGAAAGAGTTTTTCCGCTGGTTGAACAAAATATACAACGAAGGCTTGCTTGATAAAGAGAGCTTCATTCAAAAGGATGATCAGTACAAGGCTAAAATTGCAAGTGGACGCGTACTTGGGTTACTTGACCAGGATTGGGGATACAGTGACGCAGAGAATGCTTTGAAATCTGCCGGAAAGTATGAACAGACCTATGGTCACTACCCTGTATCTTTGGACGAAACCTATAAACGTGCCGATTTCCAAAGCATCGGTCTGGATGCATACGGTATCGGAATCACAACGAGCTGTGAAGATCCGGTTCGTGCCATTAAATTCCTTGACTGGCTCGCTTCTGACGAAGGCCAGGTGCTTCGTAATTGGGGTATTGAAGGAGAACATTACGTTGTAGAAGACGGAGTTCGTAAGATACCGGCAGAGGTTCAAGAGAAAAAGAACAACGACAATGCAAACTTTACGAAGGAATCCGGAATTGGCCTGTATAACATCTTCAGCGCGCGTTATGGTGATGGGGTAAAAGATTCAACAGGTAATTACTATACAACGAACTTCCCTGAGGAAATCATTAAGAACTATAACCCAGTTGAGAAAGAAACCCTTGCAGCATATGGGGTAGATACTTGGAAAGGCTTGTTCCCGACGGAAGAGGATTTCCCTGTGAAAGAGTGGGGGGCAGCATACAATATGCCGGTTCCATCGGATACAGAATACAATGTTATATTCCAGAAAACACAAGATATTATTCGCAAGCGAATTCCAGAAGCGATTGTCTCATCACCGGATCAATTTGATCAAATTTATGACAGCATGCTGGCGGAGATTGATAAAGCGGGTGCGGTTGAGATGGAGCAGCAATACACAGAATGGCTTAAAGAGCGTATTAAATTATGGACAGGAAAAGATGTGTAGTTATATCAAATCTTTGAAGGATATTTATAACGGGAACGAAGAAGACAGCCGAATGTTGATGCTCGGCTGTCTTCTGTTGTATTCATCCCAATAGCTGTTACACGGATACAAGCAGTCTCTTTTGTACCTCGTCCGCAATCTTTCCCCCATGAAATCTGCCGTCCTCGATATATACACGATTCGTCGTTCCACCTGTAACAACCCCAGCCAGAAACAAGTTGGGAACGTTGGACTCATACGTATCAGCTCGATAGGAGGGCACAGAGGTCAACGCATCCACTTGAACACCGGCTTGACTGAGCAGACTAAAGTCTGGCCGATAGCCTATTAATGAAAATACGATGTCATTAGGTATGCTGACCAGCTCTTCTGGAGTGCGTATAGAGACTGTACTGTGGGTGATTTCTTCCACATGGGACAAGGGATAAAATTTAATTTTTTCCTTCTCTACAAGATTGCGAATGTCAGGAATTAGATAAGGCTTTATGCCGACATGTGCGGATTCTCCTCGATGAACGAGTGTAACATGGGCTCCAGAGCGATAGAGATCAATAGCGGCTTCAATAGCTGAATTCTTACCACCAATCACCGTAACCTGTCGTCGGTAATATGAATGCCCTTCCGTATAGTAGTATTTTACTTTGTTCAGATCCTCACCTGGTATATGCAGCTTTCTTGGATTATCATAGATGCCTGTGGCAACGACAAGAAATTTACTATGGTATGTATGCTGGTTTCCTTTATCATCCACCGCTTGTACAGTGAATAAGTCAGGGCTTGAAGTTATACCGACCACATTCTGATAACAGTGTACGTTTAGCTCCTCGCGCTCTGTTACAAGTCGGTAATATTTCAGCAGCTCCGATCGGGTTGGACGTGCTTCCTGTGTAAGAAATGGAGTTCTGCCGATTTCCAAACGATCCGAAGTACTGTAGAACCGCATATCGGCTGGGCAATTGACAATGGAGTTAACAATCGCTTCTTTTTCGAGAATGAGATAGGAAATCCCTTTTTCCTGCAATGCTAAACCCGCTGCTAACCCGCAAGGTCCTCCGCCAATAATAATTACATCCACCATGTATATTGCCTCCCTTAACTCAAATGCTGATTTATTGAAATTGCCTTCACTCATATCGTGTTACCTATTCTATCATACGTGCTACTTTTTAGCTCTATTTTTATAAAAAATGGGATGTGAGATCGGTCTGATGTCATAATTAATACCGCAAACGTTTTGGAAATCAACAAAAAAAGAAGATGGACAGCAACAATGGCTGATCTCATCTTCCTCCATTTTTATGAAAAAATGCTATTTAGATAACACCGTCTCTTTGTTCCCTACAGCTTGCTCCGTTATCTGCTTTTGTGCCTTTTTGCCAGGCATGAGCAGCGTCAGTACAAGTGCAAGGATCCCTATAATCATCATAAAATAGTATGCATCGCCTGAGCCTAATATGGAGGACAAGGTCGCGATGAATTCAGATGAAGCCGTGGGATTCTGACTCTGAACTTCAATCGAATGACTTGCTGCTTGAGCGGTATAGATGGTGATCACAACAGCTGTACCAATTGCTCCTGCAATTTGCCGAACCGTATTGTTCACTGCGGAGCCATGTGTGCCCAATTGTCTTGGCAAGGCATTCAAACCGGCCGTGTTAAGCGGCATCGTAATAAAGCTGAGACCAATACGCAAACAAATGGTTCTGATCATTAAATACATATAAGAAGTGTCACCGGATAAGTCAGTCACAGCCCACATGGATGGGATAATGAAGAGAAGACCTGTAACAAACAGTGGTTTTGCACCGAATTTGTCATACAGCTTACCTGTAACTGGAGATAGCAGGGCATTAATCACTGCACCAGGCAGTAATAACAGTCCAGCTTCAAAGGCGGTAAAGCCTTTGCCGCTTTGGAGATACATCGGCAGCAGGATCAAATCCGCATACATCAGCATAGTAACGAGAACATTGATGATAGATGTGAAGGTAAAGATCTTATTCTTAAATACATCAAGGTTCAGCAAAGGATCCGGGGACTTGATTTGCCGCATACAAAATAGAGACGTAAATACGAGTCCGATGATTAAAGATAGGATTACACTTAAGGAATCCCAGCCTTTACTCCCAGCGGTACTAAATCCATATAATATAAAGCCGAAGCCGATCGTAGACAATACAACACTCACGACATCAAGCTTGGCTTTGACGGTTTGAGAAACGTTAGCCAAGAATTTTAATGATAGTAAAATGACAATGGCCGCAAAAGGCACCAATCCAATAAAGAGCCATCTCCAGGAAACGTATTCGATGATAAATCCCGCCAGCGTAGGGGCAATTGCAGGTGCAAATATAATGGCAAACCCGATTAAGCCCATGACACTGCCTCGTTTTTCAATAGGGAAGACAATGAGGATAACACTCATCATGAGTGGTGTAATTATTCCTGTACCTGCAGCTTGGATCATTCTCCCTGTAAGCAGAATACTAAAATTAGGAGATATTGCACATATGACGCTTCCGATTAACAGCAGCAGCATGGAGCTCACAAATAATTGTCTGGTGGTGAATCGCTTCATGAGGTAGGCCGTGGCGGGAATCAACACACCGTTAACCAGCATAAAGCCAGTTGCAAGCCACTGTATGGTTGTAGCCGATACTTTGAATACATCCATCAGATCATTTAGAGCTACATTGAGCAAGGTTTGATTCAAGGTCGATAAAAAACAACCTAAAATTAAAATAAATAATAGTATTCCTTTTTTTACTTCTGGTTTCTCTTGTTCCATTAAGATACTCCTTCCAAGCATTGCTTTATCAACACCGTATCAATAAAATAGATAGTACCACAATGAAAATGAATTGACTATTTGCAAAATTTTTCAAACCGTCGTTTAATCAGCAGGGAAGGGGAAACCGATTATAATCATCGATTTAATCGACAAAGGAGAAGGAAATGTCTATGAGGAAAAAGGAAGATCCACGAGCGATTCGCTCTAAAAATATGTTTAAACAAGCTGCGCTTTCGCTTCTGATCGAGGAACCATCTATGACACAGGTCACGGTACAGAAGGTAGCCGACCGTGCTGAATTAAATAGAGCCACATTTTATTTGCATTATGAAGATATTCATGATCTGATCACCAAGGTAACTAATGAAATCTTTGACGAGCTGTCAATAAAGATAGAACCGCTTGTCCAGTCGGAAATCATGGATAACGAAGAGGACCTTACACGATTTTTGGATTATATATACGATAATAGGAAGCTCTTCGCTGTACTGTTTGAGCATAAAAGCTATGAATCGAGGTTATTTAATCTGTTCAAGAATTTGATTGAAACGAGAAGAGATAAAGCATTGATCACGAGAGGGTTACCAGAACACTTGGTATCGATCGAGATTCTGACAGCTTCCATTATTGGGGTGATCATGTGGTGGATTCGAGACGGAATACACTTTAGCTCAGAGCATATAGCGAATCAAATTTCAATGATTTACAAAAGGTCACCTATAAGTTAGCCATAAATTCAATATTGAACATGAAAATAAATGAACATAAAAAAGAACCCTCCATTAAGGAGGGATATATGATTTACGTATTATATATTGTGCCAATCATTTCTTTGAGAACGGAGGCAGAGTGATTGAATTTCTCGGTTTCTGTCTTGTCCAGTCCAATTTCGATGACTTCTCGAATTCCACCGCGGTTGACTATTGCGGGTACGCCGATATATACATCTTCTTGGCCATATTGGCCTTCCAGCAGACAGGATACGGTAAGAATGCTGTTCTCGTTTCCAAGAATGGCCTTAGTGATCCGAACGAGGCACATTCCGATCCCGTAGTAGGTAGCTCCCTTTCGCTCAATAATATGATAGGCGGCATCCCGTACATTGACGAAGATCTCATCAAGCTTGGATTGGTCTTGTGGATTATTACGGCGCTCCAGCACTTTGGACAAGCTTTCAATTCCGATGGATGCTTGGCTCCATACCGCAAATTCGGTATCCCCGTGCTCCCCGATAATCGCTGCATGTACATTACGAGGGTCGACCTGCAGGTAATCACCAATCATGTAGCGGAATCGTGCCGAGTCCAGGGTTGTACCGGAACCAATGACGCGCTCCTTTGGCAGACCTGATTCTTTCCAGGTCACATAAGTGAGTATATCTACGGGATTGGTAGCTACGAGAAAAATCCCGTCAAATCCACTGTCCATAATCTCGCGTATAATGGTCCGAAATACTTTCGTATTCTTATCAATGAGATCGAGTCTAGTCTCGCCAGGCTTTTGAGGAAGTCCTGCTGCAATAACGACAAGATCTGCAGAGTTGCAGTCTGCGTAAGTACCGCTCCACACTCGGGTTGGTGTTAATGTAAAGGCCATTCCATGATTCAGATCCATGGCTTCGCCTTCTGCTCTGCTCTCGTTAACATCAATTAGCACAAGCTCTTCTGCCACGCCTTGATTAATCATGGAATAGGCGTAGCTGCATCCTACTGCTCCTGTTCCAACAAGTACTACACGGTTGACATTATTCTTCAAGACAGTCACCTTCCTTTATATGTTTTATTAACCATATCATAGAAGTCTGTTTCATTTTATCAGCTGATGAACATTCATGAAAGCTTGTCATGCATAGTACAATCCAGAATCGTCATCATAAGGAAAACGAAGGGCGAAGGAGACAGAAATAATTTGCTATGCCTTGTTCAAAAGAGCAGCCGAGAGGGAGGAGGGATCGCAGAAGGGCAGAGACAGTCAAGGAATCAGCAGGATGCGTTATTTCATGGTTCGGTTTCTGGGCGAAACTTTCAGGTTATTGTTATAGATAAGGAGCTGTTGAATAAATTGAAATGATAGTAACTGCAATCATAAAAGACTGCCGACGATACATGCCAGCAGTCTTCTTCAGTAATCGCAGTAAGTCCATCTCTTACTCGCTTGACAATTCCTTGAGCGATTTTACTTTACCATGTGGATGCTGTTCTTGCTTTCGTGACTTCCAGGCAGCTTCTTTTCGTCTCTTCTGGTTGGTCATAACAGTAATCCTCCTTAGGCAAATGAGATGTATACTACTTCTTTAGGGTGTCATTGCGCGGTGAATTTCATTCGTCTATATCAAGTTAGGCAGCTCCAATATAACGAAGTTTGTTAAATTTTTTCTGATAACGAAACGAAATGGGACTTAATGTCGTACATAAAAAAGGAAATAAGTGAAATCATGTAAGTATTCATTTCCTGTCATGATGAGAATCATGAGGTATGTACTAGAGTCATCAGCAAGAACATTCTAAATGGAGAGAGGGTAACACGATTGGAGTCTATTTGGCTGGAGTATGCATGGGCGCTGCTAATTCTTATTGGATTGGAAGGATTGTTATCAGCGGATAATGCCCTTGTTCTGGCGGTAATTGCGAAGCACTTGCCGGAAGAGCAGAAGAAGAAAGCGATCAATTATGGAATTATGATGGCCTTTGTGTTTCGTTTTGGTGCCTTATTCGCCATCTCGTTTATTGCAAACGTTTGGCAAATACAGGCCATCGGTGCAGCGTATCTTCTATACCTCGGATTAAAGCATGTTATCAAAGCAAAATTCGGGAAGAAAAACGAGAAAATTCGTGAGGACGTCAAGGAAAAAGCTGCCGGAAAAAGCTACTGGGCCACTGTTGGTAAAATCGCGCTTGCCGATATCGCCTTTGCGATTGACTCTATACTGGCTGCAGTAGCTCTTGCCCTCGGACTTCCGGATTCACCGCTTGGCAATTTCGGAGGAATGGACGGTGGTAAATTTATCGTTGTAGTGCTCGGTGGTATCGCTGGACTGGTACTCATTAAGTTTGCTGCCACATGGTTTGTGAAGCTGCTTGTTGACCGCCCGGCACTGGAAACGACAGCCTATGCAATCGTTGCATGGGTTGGTGTGAAGCTGGCTGTAATTACCCTTGCCCACGAGGACATCGGAGTGCTGGATCATCACTTTCCACACAGCACAGGCTGGACGCTTGTATTCTATGGGGTGTTGGTTGCTATTGCACTGTGGGGCTGGTTTGCTCCAGCGAACAAGAAGCAAGCGGCAGAAGATATTGTATAGTTTCAACCTGCTGTCAGCAGAGAAATATAACTTGTCGTTGACAATATGAGCATGGAATTCCAGGAGCTGCGAATGACGCGGCTCTTTTTATATTTTATATCCGCTTGTTCTTACCCTATGTAGGGCTGATTTGATATTATACATAGTGAAACAATTAATAACTCAACAGCAATTCACTTCATTTTTTCTATAGTATTGTGAAATTAACTCAGCCTTAATAGAAATTGGGTATCATTAGTGTTGGATCAACTAAGGAGGAAGTGTACTATGAAAATTGCGATCATAACAGAAACATTTCTGCCTTCTACTGACGGAATAGTGACCCGATTAACAGCGTCGATTCGCCATTTTCTCGCCGAAGGTCATGAAGTGATCGTTATTGCGCCGGATCTGGGAGTCACAAGCTTTGGTGAAGCGAGAATTTATGGCATCCCAGCACGTCCACTTCCGTTATACAGAACGAAAAACTTTGCAATGCCGAGCCCTAAAGTAGGTAAGCTGCTGAAAGAGTATGACCCTGATGTTGTGCATGTTGTCAATCCGGCTCTACTTGGGGCTGCCGGAATCTATTACTCGAGAAAGTATGGTTACCCATTACTGGCGTCGTATCATACCAACCTGTCGCAGTATCTTGATTATTACAAGCTCTCTTATTTAAAAGGATTGATGTGGTCCTATATACGATCACTTCACAACCGGGCAGCCGTCAATCTGTGCACTTCCCATACTGTACAGGAAGAACTAACGTCGCGGCAGTTTCGGAATGTACTGCTCTGGAAACGCGGTGTCGATACCGAATTGTTCAGCCCGACTCAATACAGTCCGGTTATGCGTGAACGGCTGTCTCAAGGACAAGAAGGCAAGAAGATATTGCTCTATGTAGGCAGATTGGCAGTAGAGAAGGAAATAGAGAAGCTTAGAGATCTGTTTGATGCTTCTGATCAATTTGTTCTGGCCATTATCGGAGATGGACCGCATCGACAGGCACTGGAGAATCATTTTAAGGGTACTCCGACACTCTTTACGGGCTTCCTGTATGATCAAGAGCTGGCACAGGCGTTTGCATCCTCCGATGTATTTGTTTTCCCATCAACGACGGAAACGCTGGGACTTGTCCTCCTGGAAGCCATGGCGTCCGGTCTTCCTGTTGTTGCTGCAAGAAGCGGGCCAACAGTTGAACAGATTAGACACGAGCATTCAGGATTATTGTATGATGCTAACGATCACAACGATTTTATCTCCGCTGTCTGTCGGTTTGAAGATGAAGCTGTAAGAAAAAGGATGGCAGAGGCTGCTTATCAAGAAAGTATAGGCAAGGGGTGGTCAGAGGCGGCAGAGCAGGTGCTTGGCTATTACAAACAGACGATCTTAGAAAGGAAGCTCAAGCATAACGAGGAAATCTTGAATTCCAATTAGAAGGAGAGATGACGGCTTGAATTCAGCGGTGAATGATATTGGACTTATCCTGGAAGGCGGGGGAATGAGGGGGTTATACACGGCAGGTGTATTGGATTGCTTAAGCGATTGGGGCATCGAATTTCCGATTGTTGTATCTTCATCCTCCAGCGCGCTCATTGGAAGTTATTATATTTCGAATCAGAAAGGGAAGATATACAAGGCCTTTAATCAACTGCTGGATGGTCGTAGTCTTGTTTCACTGAAGCGGATGCTGACCCATCAGGAGCTTTTTCATATGGATCTGATATTTAATATTCTGCCGACGCAGCTGGCACCCTTTGATTATAATACCTTTTCTCAATCGAATGCATTGTTCCTGATCACGACGACGGATATGGCAACGGGATCTGCAATGTATCATGATCAATATGATTCGGCGGAGCATCTGTTCAACCTGGTCCGTGCTTCAAGCAGTCTACCTGTACTCTCTCCAAGTGTATTGTTCCAGGGTAGACGTCTTCTTGACGGCGGCGTAGCAGATCCAATTCCGATTCAGCCTTCCATTGATCGAGGCTACAAACGTCATCTTGTCGTTCTAACCCGAAATAAAGGGTATATAAAAAAGCCCGAGCCTTACGGCTGGATGTATTATGGATTGTTCAGACAATTCCCTCATCTCCAGCATCAGCTGAAGAAAAGACATCATTACTATAACCAGACAACAAAGCGATTGATCCGAATGGAGAAGGATGAAGAAGTATTCATCATCCAGCCTGAACACCCTTTGATTGCAGGGAGAACGGAGCGCAACAAGCGAGTGCTTATGCAGCTATACTGGCAGGGCTACCGTGAAACAGAGCAGCAGAAGGATGCCCTCTTCCGATTTTTGTTTAATTCACATAATAAGAACAGATTGAATGCGTAAAGGATGGGTTAAAGATGACAAACATGGATGTACATAAAAAAATAATTGTATTTGGCGGCGATGGCTTCTGTGGTTGGCCGACCAGCCTTCACTTGTCCAGTTTAGGACATGAAGTGATTATAATTGATAACCTATCCAGAAGAAGAATTGATGAGGAGTGCCAGACCAATTCTCTTACACCAATTCAGTCCATGGAAAATCGTCTTGAAGCCTGGAAGGAAGTATCAGGCAAGCACATCCAGCATTATCTTCTAAATGTCGCCGAGGATTACGATGACCTGTTAAATGTCATAGTGGAGGAAAAGCCGGATGTAATGATCCATTTTGCAGAGCAGCGATCTGCGCCTTATTCTATGAAGTCCTCTCGTTTGAAGCGTTATACAGTGAACAACAATATTAATGCTACTCATAACATACTCAGCGCAATCGTGGAGAGCGGCTTAGATATTCACTTGATTCATTTAGGAACGATGGGTGTCTATGGCTATGGTACGGCAGGGATTCCGATACCTGAGGGGTACCTAGATATTGAGGTAGTTACTGAAGCCGGAGATCGTGTGCAGCAGCAAATTTTGTACCCTACCCATCCGGGATCTATCTACCATATGACCAAATCTCAGGATCAGCTGTTGTTTGCTTTTTATAACAAAAATGATAAGCTTCGCATTACTGATCTTCACCAGGGAATTGTATGGGGAACGCATACCCGAGAGACTCAATTAGACGAAAGACTGATTAATCGCTTCGATTATGACGGAGATTATGGTACAGTTCTCAATCGATTCCTCATGCAGGCAGCGATCGGGCATCCGATTACCGTACATGGGACCGGTGGTCAAACGAGAGCCTTCATTCATATTCAAGATACCGTACGATGTATACAGCTTGCGGTTGAACATCCTCCTGCAACAGGTGATCGAGTGCTCATCATGAATCAAATGACCGAGACACATCGAGTTATTGATCTGGCTGAGATAGTGAGTCGGTTGACCGGCACTGAAATTGCTTATGTTCCGAATCCAAGACAAGAGGCGGCTGAGAATGATCTCCATGTCGAGAATGGTCTCTTTCTATCCAAGGGACTGGTTCCGATTACGCTCAATGAGGGGCTGTTGTCGGAAATCACGGAGATTGCGAAGAAGTATGCCAATCGTGCCGATCATTCGAAAATTCCTGCCATGAGTACGTGGACGAAGCAGCAGAAGCCGGGATTGCTGTAATCTATTATTTCTATAGAACATGGGTAGAAAAGGAGCAGCAGCCGTTCGTGCAGACGCTCCTTTTTGGCTTAAAAGAAATTTTAAGTTCCTTATTTTTATATGCAACCGTATTAATCTTATATTTATAACTCGAGCGGTTCGGTCTAATATATAGCAGCGAAGGATATTGTCTAACTCGTGCAATATCGCAAAGTGAGTACATAAGGAGACTTCTTAGAGTGAATAAACGTACAGGAACATTCAACAAAATTTATGCGATGCAACTGGCAACGATATTTATTGGCTTCATCATATTCGGCTTGTCAGAGAACATTAAAGGTCCCGCCATCCCCCGCATTCAATATGACTTCATGCTGGATGAATCTCAGCTCGGTACATTGTTATCTCTAAATGCGCTTGGCTATTTAATTGCCTGCTCATTCACTGCTTATCTAACAAGATTATGGGGGATCAAGGTCATAACGGTGTTATCCTTTGCTGCTATGGCGATCTCGGGAATATTTATATTCCTATCACAGCAGTATGCCTTATTCTCAGCCTCCTATTTCTTGATGTATATCGGTAACGGCATGCTGGAGATTGGGCTCGCCATTCTTGGTGCTCGTATATTTGTGAAGAACACGGGAACGATGATGAATTTGACCCATGGATTCTATGGCCTGAGCTCGACAGTGGCTCCTCTAATTGCAACAGGACTTATGGAGGTTACAATTAACGGATATACGCTGGATTGGCGAGGAATGTACCTTGTCATGCTGCTTTTGTCTGTTATTCCTATCATTTTTGCCCTGTTCAGTTCTTTTCCTGGTGATGATGTCGCACAGGAGGATCGTTTGCCGCTAAAAGTTCTCCTGAAGGACCCCGTGCTATGGCTTATGGTGCTGGTGTTATCATTCGGAGTTGTATCTGAATTGGCTGTCGGAGGGTGGCTCGTTAACTTCCTTGAGAAGGCTTACGGCTGGGATACTGTGTCGGCTTCAGGTATGTTATCAACCTTCTTCCTATGCTTCGCTCTGGCGAGATTGATCTTAGGTCCTGTTACAGACAGAATCGGATTTACCCTATCTTTAATTATTTTCTCTGGAGTATCTGCAATCTGTACATTTATTGCTATATTTGGCGGAGAACATCTTGCATTTCTATTTGCGGCTTCAGGGATCGGTATTGCGATGATCTATCCAACGGTGATGGCCTTCATCGCTAGACGATATCCAAACGGAAGTGATACCGCCATTACGTTTACCGTCACGCTTATGGGAGTAGGCAGTGTGATCGGGAACTATCTTATTGGAGCTATTACAGAGTGGACGAAGAGCTTCTTTGGCGCAGATACCCAGCTCGGGCTATTCCGGGGACTGCAGGCGGGTTATGGATTCATCGGATTATGTGCCGCATTATGTGCAATTACAGGGGTCATTCTATATATTTATTTGTCCAAACGTAAGCAAGTCATATAATGAGATCATACTCTTTGATGAAAGGATCGTAATTTACATGTATTACAAAGGTGCGCTTCCAGGAGTTGATAATTTGATCTATTTCAAGAGCGACGTTCAATTGAAAGAAAATGACGTCGTTGTCTTGAACGATCAGAAATATTTCATTCAAAGTATAGAGAATGGATTGCTGCTGCTTCTGAGAGTTGGTTCGATTGTTACGGTAAGTGTGTAACAGCATGTGATAGATATTAAGACTAAGTCGCCTGATTTGGCGGCTTTTTTCGTGTGATTTGGTTATCGGTGATTCACGTTGACATGACCTGATTGGAGTCTTATAATCGTTTCGTCAACAAACGGTTTTTTTAGATGTAAAGTGTGCATATATCGAAAATGATGATAAAGGAGTGTAGGCATGGCAGAATGGAATCAAGAGTACATTGTACTCTCCGGGGCAAGGGAGAATAATTTGAATGATGTGTCCTTAAGCATCCCGAAGCGAAAGATTACCATCTTCACCGGCGTGTCGGGATCGGGCAAGTCATCTATTGTATTTGATACAATCGCCGCAGAATCTACTCGCTTGCTGAATGAAAATTTCAGTATGTTTGTACGCAATTTTCTCCCTCGTGTGCCGCAGCCGGATACGGATTCGATTGAGAATCTAAGCATGGCCGTTATTGTGGATCAGAAACGACTGGGGGGAGGGTCTCATTCCACGATGGGTACAATTACCGATATTTCTCCGATCCTGCGCCTTCTGTTCTCTCGAGTCGGTCAGCCGCATGTTGGGGCAGCGCATATGTTCTCTTTTAACGATCCGCAAGGGATGTGTCCGGAGTGCAGCGGCTTGGGACGGAAGCTGGGTGTTAACATGAATAAGGCCATCGACATGTCCAAGTCCCTCTCGGAAGGAGCTATTATGCTGCCTGACTATTCGGTGAACGGCTGGGAATGGAATATGCTGATGCAGTCTGGAGACTATGATCCAGATAAGAAGCTGAGTGATTATTCGGAGGAAGAGCTGGATCATCTGCTCTATTCCAAAGCACGGAAAGTGAAGATGGATTTTGCCGGAAAGCCAACAAATGTGACGGTAGAAGGTGTCATTGAGAAGTTTACCAACAAATACATCAAGCAGGATGTAAAGACCAAATCCGAACGGACACAAAAAACAGTCGCACCCTATATCTCTGAAGGCCCTTGCTCGAGTTGTCACGGTGCGAGACTCAGTCAAGCCACTTTAAGCTGCAAAATTAATGGGCTTAACATTGCGGATCTGTCCTCTATGGAAGTGGGAGAGCTGCTTAATGTGATTCAAAATATTGACGAGCCGATTGCAGCTCCCATTGTTAAATCGCTGACAGAGCGGCTTCAGCATCTTGTCGATATTGGACTCGACTATTTGACACTGGATCGTGAAACAGATACCTTGTCCGGGGGTGAGTCTCAGCGGGTCAAGATGGTCAAGCATTTAAGCGGGAGTCTGGTTGACGTAACTTATATTTTTGATGAGCCCAGTGTGGGTCTTCATCCAAGGGACGTGCATAGACTGAATGAATTACTGCAGAAGCTGCGCGATAAGGGCAATACGGTGATCGTAGTTGAACATGATCCTGATGTCATCAAGGTCGCGGATCATATTGTGGATGTAGGTCCTTATGCCGGAAGTCGCGGCGGGAATATCGTATATGAAGGCAGCTACCAAGGTCTGCTTGAGTCGAATACGCTCACGGGCAACCATATGAAGCTTCCGCTTCAATTGAAGCAGGAATCGAGACGCCCCTCAGGACATCTCTCGATCAAGGATGCATCGCTGCATAATTTGAAGAACGTGAGTGTTGATATTCCAGCAGGCATTCTGACCGTTGTTACAGGAGTTGCTGGTTCGGGCAAAAGTACGCTGATTAACGATATATTTCTCAGCGAGCACCCTGATGCAATCGTGATCGATCAATCCGCAGTTGGTGTCTCAACACGTTCAAATCCGGCTACCTACACGGGGATTATGGATGATGTGCGCAAAGCGTTTGCTTCCGCAAACAAAGTAAACCAAGGCTTATTCAGCTTTAACTCCAAAGGGGCTTGTGAGAATTGCCAGGGGCTGGGGGTTGTATATACGGACCTTGCATTCCTTGACAGTGTGAAGCTGCCGTGTGATGTGTGTGGAGGCAAACGCTTTAAGGAAGAGGTGCTGGAGTACAAGCTGAACGGCAAATCGATTGCCGATGTACTGGCAATGACGGTAGAGCAGGCCCTGGAATTCTTTGAGCTTAAGGAAGTCGTCCGTAAGCTGCAGGCGATGAGTGATGTAGGACTAAACTACGTTACACTGGGACAACCCCTCAGCACATTGTCTGGCGGAGAATGTCAGCGTATCAAGCTGGCAAGCGAGCTGCACAAGAAGGGCAGCATCTACGTTATGGACGAGCCGACAACGGGTCTCCATATGTCCGATATTGGCCACCTGCTAGCGATCATGAACCGACTCGTAGATGCTGGCAATACGGTCATTGTCATTGAGCATAACCTTGAAGTAATCAGTCAAGCGGATTGGATTATTGATCTGGGGCCTGATGGAGGAAGCAAGGGCGGTCAAATCGTGTATGAAGGTCCCCCAGCACAGATTCTTCATGCGGAATCGTCGATTACCGGACGGTACCTAAGGTAAAGGTGGTACTTTCTTCGATTATTGAACGATGTATGTTAGAATAACAGCTTAACTTACTTCTGGAGGATATAGAATGAATCAACGATTTCGAATTACAAGATCGATGCAAGATGCTGCGGAAGCTCTTGAAATTTCATTAGATGAGTGCAAAGCCTATTTTGCAGAGAAGGATGATTTTACTTATGAGACTGTACTGACTGTCAAAGGTCCGGAGAGCACGATGTCAATTAAGGGTGATTTCTTCATGTGGGAGCTGAGAGAGATGCGGATTCCGTTCCGGCATTATAATGGGGATATTTATGTAGCCATTTCTCAAGAAGAGGTTGTACCTAAGATGATGGAAGTCGCGTCAGATCTACGTGCAGACATTGTGGAAGGTTAATGAAGTTCACATCAGGGGTTAATGAGAAAATAATAAATACTTTAAATCAGAGCCACCTAACAGGGTGGCTCTATGTATTATAAAGGGAGCGTGTTAGACACAGCAGAAGCTGGAGTATACAAAAAAACAGACCCGACTGGCTGCCGAGTCTGTTTATAAATAAAAAATGATTTGCACACAAAAAAGCAATGTGATACTATGTTGAAACGAATGTCTCAATACATTGTCACAAGGCATAATGAACCTATTTTTTATCTCACACTATTATCTTATCATATGCCTTGTGGATTGTCAAATCTCGAATGAAGGGCGGATCTGCAAGTGATGAATACTAAAGAATGGAACCTAGAGCAGGAACGGTTAAATCAGGTTGTACGGGAGCTGGAAGCGAGAATCATTGAATTGGAACCGGAGGTTACTGGGCTGCATGATCAGGTAACAGGTATTCGCCGTCGTTTCTGGGAAGAAGTGACCGTCAACACCAATACGCATGAGGACTTTGAAGAAACGTTTTACAGCATAAGGCAGCAGGAGGCGCTATTGTCAGAGCGGGAGAGAAGCCACAAGCTTCGCTTGCAGCAGTTGAGGAATATGAAGCGATTACTGAAATCGCCTTATTTCGGCAGGATTGATTTCAAGGAAAAAGGGATGAGCGTCACGGAGAAGGTTTATATTGGCGTTTCTTCCTTTGTAGATTCGGAAGGGATGGATTTCTTGGTTTATGACTGGCGCACGCCCATAGCAAGCATGTATTACGATTATGAGCCTGGAGCGGCCAGCTATGATACACCCAGCGGACAGATCGCGGGTATGATGACGCTTAAGAGACAGTATCAAATTCGGCAAGGTGAGCTGTGCAATGTGTTTGACACAAGTCTGACGATCGGGGACGAACTATTACAACAGGTGCTTGGTCAAGGTGCAGACCATCAGATGAGGAGTATAGTAGCCACAATACAGAAGGAACAGAACGCAATTATTCGTAACGATACCAGTCGAATGCTGATCGTTCAGGGTGCAGCAGGCAGCGGCAAAACTTCAGCAGCGCTTCAGCGGGTTGCATATCTTCTCTACAAGCATCGGGAGAGATTAACCGCAGATCAAGTCGTTCTATTTTCACCCAATCCGATGTTCAACAGCTACGTGTCGACTGTACTGCCTGAGCTCGGCGAAGAGAATATGCAGCAGGTGACCTTTCAGGAATATCTTGATTATTCGCTCAGCGACACATTTCATCTCGAGGATCCGTTCGATCAAATGGAATATGTATTGACAGCACAACGATCTCATGAAGAAGAGTACGCAGCAAGGTTAAGCGGTATAAAATACAAAGCTTCCGAGGGATTTCTAAATGTGATACAAAATTATGCAAATTGGCTTACGCACGAAGGGATGCAATTTAGAGCCATTCGGTTTCGTGGACGTGATCTAATCTCAGCAGAGCAAATAGAATCTAAATTCTACAGCTATGATGCTTCCATTCGACTTGCCAATCGGATTGCTCTGTTGAAGGAGTGGCTGCTAAGTGAACTTCGTATTCTTGAGAAAAAAGAGCTGGAAGCTTTTTGGGTACGAGATGAGCTTGATTATCTTGATCAGGATGCATATGCCGAAGTATATCGTGAATTGCATAACGAGAGGGCGGTCTTTGACTTTGCCGAACAATATGAAGAGGTCAGAGAGAGATTAAATAACCGGCGCAGGGCGGATGAAGGGGATTTTGATTTCGCCGATCGAGAGGAAGAGCTGCTGCGAGTAATGGTTGTGAAAGAGAACTTCTCACCTGTAAAACAAAGTGTAAAGCGGTTGTCATTCATTGATCTAGCTCAGATATATTCGAATTTATTTGAGGAAGAGCGTGTGTTTGGGCAGATGGGAGATCAAGCAGATATGCCGTCATTATGGCCGCAGATTTGTCAGCAGACGAGGGATAAGCTCGGGCAGCTTGAATTATTTTACGAAGATGCTACACCCTATTTGTTTTTAAAAGAGCTCATTGAAGGCGTGCGGACAAATACCCAGGTGCGGCATGTGTTCGTTGACGAAGGACAGGATTATTCGATGTTCCAATATGAGTACCTCAAAAAAATGTTTCCTCGTGCTCGAATGACGATTTTGGGTGATTTCAGCCAGGCCATCTACACGCAGGCAACGGAGCTGCATGGTGTGGACTCCCCCCTCATTCGGCTATATGGTGAAGCAGACACAAGTGTATTTCACCTGGTTCGGAGTTATCGTTCGACGAGAGAAATTGTTGAATTTACCAAAGCGTTGCTGCCCGAAGCCAAAGAGGTCATCCCTTTTGATCGCAGTGGCAGGAAGCCTGACCTATATAGAGTTGAAAATGGAGAGAATCGGATCATTCGTATTGCTGAGCACCTCACTTCTCTTAGGGAAGAAGGACTCACCTCGATTGGTATCATTACAAAGACGGCAGCCGAGAGTAAAGAGGCATATGAGCTGCTAACTGCAAGTGGCTGCCAAGATGTGAAGCTGGTAACGAAGGGTACGCTCACCTTTGAAGCGGGTGTGTCGATCATCCCTGTCTACTTGGCAAAGGGTGTGGAATTCGATGCTGTCCTTATCTATGATGCGTCTGCTGATAGTTATCAACAGGAGAGTGAGCGTAAGTTATTTTATACAGCCTGTACACGTGCGATGCATCGGCTGCTGCTCTATTCAACAGGAGAATGGACACCATTCGTCCAATCACTGAATGCAGATTTGTTTGTGGTGACCCAGTCATAACGAGTGCTGTTCGTAGCTGCTTTGAGCCATCCCAAAAGATGACTTAGCCTTAAAAAATGACCACTTACCGTAGAACGGCATCTATTTTCCAATTTACGGATTAGATTATGTATATAAATACATGAATCGAAAGGTGGTTCACACGTTGAGAATTGTCATTAGCATTTTGGCAGGAATCGTCATTATTGCTGTATTAGGATGGGTCATATTAGCTGTGATGAATAGGCCGTTGTCAGAGGAAGAAGCCAGTGAACAGATCCGCAGCCATTTATCCAAAATCGTCAATAACAACCGTGACTTATCGAGTGTCTTACTAACGATTTACTCCAACCAAACGGGATACCATGGACAATTTGCGGTAGGAACAATAAACCGTTCTTCACAAAAACCTGTTCATGCTGACAGTCCGTATCATTCTGCCAGTATCGGTAAAACGATGTGCGCTGCTGTCTTTGGTTTACTGGTGGATGAAGGCAAGCTTGAATATGAAGATAAGATCAATAATTGGCTCGATCAGGATATACTTGAGAGATTATTTGTGATAGACGGCATAGATTATAGTGATCAAGTAACGATTAGACATCTCTTGAACCATACTTCAGGAGCTGCAGATTACTTTGAGGGTCCCGTACTGCACGGGGAACCGATGCTGACAAGAATCTCATCAGATCCAGATCTTGCCTTCACTCCCCAGGAACTCATCTCATTCACAAGAGATTATCAAGAACCCGTGGGAATTCCGGGTCAACAATTTTATTATTCGGATACGGGCTATATTTTGCTTGGACTTATCCTGGAAGCGGTGGAAGGTCGGCCTTACTCGACAATTTTAGAAGAAAAAGTATTTAAACCATTAGGCATGGATCATAGTTATTTGTTCACTAAGGATCGACCGGCGGCGGCTGAATTACTTGGAATCTACATCAATGATATTGACTTTAGCAGAAGAGATGCATTATCGGTTGACTGGGCAGGCGGAGGAGTGGTCACGACGATGAATGATCTATTAAAGTTCATGCGAGCACTGGAGGATGGAGAATGGTTGTCTGATGAGGTATACCGTCAGATGACGAGCTTTGATCAGCAATATGAAAAAGGGACTCATTACAGCATGGGCATGATGTTATTTGATTTTAGTGAGCTGTCCTTTCTGCTGGGCTCAATGACCGATCTGTATGGCGGTGTCGGCGCTACTGGGACTTATATGCTCTATGATAAACAAAAGGATACGTATTTTATTGCGAATTTCGGTTCTCTGGAATACAAGAAAAAAGGGATTGAGGAGTTAATAAAAATCAGGATGATCTATGATAGGATGGTTGTAGAATAACGAATTTTGTATGCTGTCAATAGGAGACTTCGGATGGTTCAATTGATATGTTCAGATAAGGTTCGGGATAAATTAAGGCAAGAATTGATCAAGTATCAGATAGAAGTCTCGCAGGACAGCAGTATTGCACTCGTAGAACGAGGTCATGATCTGCCCAAGGAGAAGCTCAGTATTGTTTTTGATGCACTGGATTATATGGATGTAATTAAGCTGCTCGTGTCCGGTATTCGTGATGATCATCAGATCAGGAATACACTAACCGGATTTCTGGATAATAAATTTGCAGTCATCGATCCAACAGATGTCTTATATCTAGAAGCGGGATCGGAGGGGATTATGGCCTATACGGTCAAAAATCAATATAGTATCAAAGAGACGCTGCAGTATTACGAGAACCTGTGGGCAGCAAAAGGATTTGTCCGGATCAATAAATCCCAGCTTGTGAATCTGCTGCATGTCAAAGAGATTATTCCTTGGTTTAACTCCAGATATGTCATTCGTATGGACAACAACACAGAACTAGAAGTATCAAAGATGTTCTCGAAGAAGCTTAGGAACACACTTAAAATATAGGAGAATCACGATGGAAAAGATTCATTATGCAAACATTATAAAGTCATTTTTTCTGGGCCTCTTCATGGGTGTGATTCTCCAGTTTCTAGACACATCAGATACAGCGTTCACTTATAGAGCAATGGTTGTACTGGCCAGCGGAAGTATAGGGCTCATCATTGGGTTTCTTACGGAATGGGTCACAGCTCTTCTTCCGATTAACATTGCAAATTCTCGAACCTACTTTTTCATTAACAATCTGATTGCCCTGCTGGTGACAGCATGCATAATGATTACTTTTTATATGTTAAGCAGAGGCGAAATAGAGAGCAGAGGAGAATTCACCTCGTCCCTGCTGATTGTGCTTGCCATCATTTGTATTGCGAATGTATTGGATTATGTAATGTACCGACGAGCGCAGAAAAGGTTGGAGAGGTTTAAGAATGTAGTTAAGAGGAATAACCTGTAGCTGAGAAGCGTTATGTCATAAATAGGGCATGGATTGACCGCCCACTTCACTGAACAATATTCTAGTGAGTTGATTATTGTGAAGAGTATTACAACAAAACAGCAGCTTTTGGCTGCTGTTTTTACTTTATATCAGGAATACAACCTATACTGCCTTTTCAATCTCGCCTAAGACCACGCCTTCTTTTACCGATCTCGCTCTGTTAATGGTATACAATATGAGTCCTAGTATGATCCAGCCAGATCCGAGCAGAAGAGAAGAAAGCTCAAGCAAGGTAATCAGATAGAATACAAATCCAGCACCAATGAGTGGGAATACAAGGCGGAATACGAGGTCTCTAGGTTCTCGCTGCTTATTCCGGATTATGTAATGAAATATGACAGATAAGTTTACGAACAGGAAGGCGGTTAGTGCCCCGAAGCTGACAAACATGATGGCAGTTTCAAGACTGATAAACATAGCGAACAAGGAAATGATACTGACGAGTACGATGTTAAACACCGGGGTCCGGAATTTAGGGTGAATAGAACTGAATTTGCTCGGAAGCAGGGAGGATCTGCCCATGACCAAGAGAAGACGTGACACCGTAGTCATGGAGGCCATTCCTTGTGCAAGTATGGAGAAGATAATAACAAAAGTGAATATCGATGCAAGTATACCTCCGCCAATCATCTGCATGAGTTCGAATCCGGCAGCGTCGATATGACTAAATGTGAGGGAGGGATATAGCTGCTGTATGAGGTATGCTGTCACAAAATACATGATACCTGCAGCGATCACAATAATCATGATGGCACGAGGAATGGTCTTCTTGGGGTCTTTGGTTTCTTCCGCCATTGTTGTAATCGAATCGAAGCCAAGAAATGAGAAGCAGACAAGGGAAGCGCCGGCCAAAATAGAGGAGAAAGAAACTCCCGTCGTGCTGCTCAGCGGATTCAATCCGGCAGTAAATCCTTCAGTTACTGCTTTGTAGGCAAGAAATGCGCAGAAGCTGGCGATAAACAAAATTTGCATCATTACAAAAATCTTGTTTATGTTTGCTGAGGTCTTTATCCCAATTACATTAATGGTCATGACGACAAGCGTCAGCAGGATGATCCATACATAAGAGGGTACAGTCGGGAACTGGGCATGTAAATTAATGCCAAACATCAGAACGGCGACAATACAGGAGAACAAGTAATCCAGCAATATGACCCAGCCGACAATGAAGCCCATAAAAGGATTCATTGCTTTGCTTACATAGGTATAGGCAGAACCGGATACAGGAAATGCTCTTGCCATCTGACCATAGCTTGCTGCGGTAAATAAAATCGCTGCGAAGGCCAGAACATAGGCTGCCAGGAGCATGCCTCCTGAACCTTCATGAAGCACGCCGAAGCTTGTAAAGAAAATCATGGGGGACATCCAGGCAAGTCCCATGGTCACAACATGAGTGAGTGATAGGTCTCTTTTTAGTGTTATGGTTTGTGACATATACATCCTCCTCCAATAGCTTATTTATCCGCAAATTCTCGCATGTCATTTCTCCTCACTTTGTTTCAGGGTTTTTTTCAAAAATCAAGCATTATTTTTGATGATAATAGAATCATATGTTCTGATTTAGTGGAAAACACAAGAATAATAGTACTTTAATGCAAATAAATTTGAGGTATTTCTTTATTTTCCGGAAATATATATTGCATTATCGGATATTTAGAGTTAGTATTTATGACATCAACAATTACATACTAAAGTTTTCTAGGGTTCCGGGTCGTATAATCGACTGGCTGGTCCGAGAGAAAACGCATCAGCAGCTTATCTACTGATGTACACGGCGGGAAAAAAGCCCGGGAGAATCCATCAAAGTGTTCTTTGATGTTTCTCCCGGGCTTTTTTATATTTATTTGCACATAGGAGGAATGAGATCATGACAGCATTATTCTCAATTACAGTAGAGCCGGGCGGCAAATGGTCGGCGTATGTGGGCAGAGGTAAATCCATTACCTTTACAGCGCAAAGTGACAGAGCCAATCTGTCCGCGTTATTATTTCACGCACCTTATCCATCGGAAAGATACAATATGCCAGATACGCTGAAAGCTCAGCATACTGCATTTTTGACACAAGGACATGTGTTAATGAGTGATCAGGGCAGAGTACTGGCCTCGATTACTGAGGATTCGGTTGGTTGGCATGATCCGCTCTCCGGATATACAACAAAGCAAATGACGGATGACAAGTATGGTGTCACAAGTTATCAGAAGGATCGGAACCAGCGGCTGCGAAATGGGGAAGAGAATTTGATTGTGGAAATGTACAGACACCATTTGTCTCCGCGGGATTTGAGCTCCCCCATCAACTTCTTCTCGAAAGTCATCTGTGAGCTGGACGGAACGATGAAGTATGTCTCTCAATCCACGGCAGGTAGATCGGTGACCCTTCGAACGGAAATGGATGTGCTGCTGGTCTTGTCTAACACGCCTAATCCATTAGATCCTACGACAAAGTATCCTGCATCGAGTGTTCAAGTGGATGTCGCGGATGCGGCGCCTGTTACTGAAACCGATCCATGTGTAACGCTTTGTGATGAGAACAGACGAGCGTTTGAGAATACCTGGAATGCTTACGCATTGATGAAGGGAGCGAACGAATGATGAGTACAATTAATCCTAATTCCGTAACAAGCAGTCTCAAGCCAGAAGATGCAGTATACAAACAGATCATTCCGGCAGGTGAGGGCTGGCTCTATGATCTGAAGCAGGGGCAGGTGCTGCGAATCGTTGATGTGGAAGGGAATCAGGCCGTGGACACCCTTTTTTATTCAAGTGAGAATCCAACCGATCATTATAGTGCTGTACGCACCATATCAAATCAGGGCAATATTTATCTAACAACAGGCTCCACATTGCTGGCTGAATCCGGACAGGAGCTGCTTCGCATTACGGCTGATACTTGCGGCAGACATGATACGATCGGAGGAGCTTGTTCGGCGCAGAGCAATACGGTACGTTACGCACACGACAAGCTGCCGATGCATAACTGCAGAGACACCTTCATGCTGATGTTATCTGAGCGGAGTGAGTACACCAAGCGGGATCTGGCTCCTAACGTAAATTTCTTTATGAACGTACCTGTTACACCGGAAGGTGAGCTGACTTTTGCAGATGGAATCTCTGGTCCAGGGCGATATGTAGAGCTCATTGCTCTTGTGCCCGTAACCGTGCTGATCAGCAATTGTCCGCAGCTGAACAATCCGTGCAATGGCTATAATCCTACTCCGGCGGAGGTTCTAATCTGGGAAGCGAAAGGGGAGCAATTCGATGTTTAAAAAAGTACTTGTTGCCAATCGCGGTGCTATTGCGGTTCGAATTATTCGCACATTGAAAAAGATGGGGATTTCATCTGTGGCTGTCTATACGAAGGCAGATCGCGACAGCCTTCATGTCGAGCACGCGGATGAAGCTGTTCTTATCGGGGATGGACCCGCTAAGGAAAGCTATGTGAATGCAGAGCTCATATTGAATACGGCTCTAGAGTCAGGTGCGGATGCCATCCATCCGGGATATGGGTTCCTAAGTGAGAATGCGTCCTTTGCCCAAGCCTGTGCGGATCATGGGATTGTCTTTATCGGCCCATCTGCAGAACATATTGAGCTCTTTGGTCTAAAGCATACAGCACGTGCCATGGCAGAGGAAGCGGGTGTTCCGCTTCTTCCGGGAACCGGGCTGATCGATACAGTTGAAGCAGCCGCTCAGCAGGCAGCAGCGATCGGTTATCCTGTCATGCTGAAATCTACAGCAGGCGGCGGAGGAATCGGAATGCGGATCTGTGAGGATGAGTCTGTGCTCCGAGCCGCCTTTGATTCGGTAACTCGCCTCGCGATAAGCAACTTTAATGATGGCGGCGTTTTTCTCGAGAAGTACATTGCCAGAGCGCGTCATGTGGAGGTACAGATCTTCGGAAGCTCGAACGGTGAAGCAGCAGCCCTTGGCGAACGAGATTGCTCTGTACAGCGACGGAATCAAAAAATCATTGAAGAGACACCAGCACCACAGCTTCCTGAACATGTGCGGTCAGCGATGCTGGACAGTTCACGCAGGCTTGCTGTGACAGCAGGTTATCGGAATGCGGGTACGGTTGAATTTTTGTACGATCCAGAGCATGAACAATATTATTTTCTCGAAGTGAACACTCGTCTTCAGGTAGAACACGGCGTCACGGAAGAAGTGCTGGGTATAGATCTGGTGGAATGGATGGTAAAAGAGGCAGCGAATGAGCTTGATTTATTAAATACAGATATGCCTCAGTCCAAGGGTCACAGCCTTCAGGTTCGTTTATATGCCGAGGATTGTGTCCATGATTTTCGTCCAAGTGATGGCCGGATTGATGCGATTCATTGGCCGGAGGGTGTACGTGTGGAATCCTGGATTCAAAAAGGTGTGGAGATCACGACGCTGTATGATCCGATGCTGGCCAAGATTATCGTCCATGCAGATACAAGATCTGAAGCCATTGCGAGAATGACAGAGGCTTTACAACGTCTTCGTATATATGGAATCACTACAAATCAATCTTATATTGAGGCGTTCCTCCAAACCGAGCTCTTTCAAAAAGGTGAAGTCTACACGCGCATGCTCGGCGGATTCATGCCTGATGAACGTGCGATCGAAGTGCTGGACGGTGGTGTGCAGACGACGGTACAGGATGTTCCGGGGAGAACGGGATATTGGGATATTGGTGTACCCCCTTCAGGGCCGATGGACCGTCTTGCTTTTCGGATCGGCAACAAGCTCCTTGGTAACAAGGAGGAAGCGCCAGGTCTTGAACTGACCCTTCGAGGTGGAGAATATCTGTTCAGAGAGAAGATTACATTCTGTATCACGGGTGCAGATATGGGGGCAGAACTAAATGGTGTGCCTATAGAATTGTATACACCGACGGCAGCACCTGCAGGGGCGATTCTTAAATTTGGTGAAGCTAAGAAGGGGATGCGAGCTTATCTGCTCGTAGCAGGCGGTCTTGATATGCCTCTCACATTAGGTAGTGCATCGACCTTTACACTAGGCGGCTTCGGAGGACATACGGGGAGCGCTCTGAGAGCCGGCGCTGTTATTCGTGTATCCAGCCAGACCGATGGAGGAACGCTGCAGCCACTTGCTGAAGGTTCGCGTCCGATGTACACAAGAGAATGGACCATTGGAGTTATACCGGGACCGCATTGTACGTCAGAGTATCTGCTTCCTGCATATTTGGACCAGCTGACAGGAACAGAGTGGGAGGTTCATTTTAACAGCTCAAGAACAGGTGTGAGATTGATAGGCCCTGCGCCGCTGTGGGCGAGAGAAGACGGGGGAGATGCAGGACTGCATCCTTCAAATATCCATGACAATGCTTATGCGGTTGGTGCGCTGGATCTAACGGGTGATATGCCTATATTACTCGGACCGGATGGCCCAAGTCTAGGTGGATTCGTCTGCCCGGTAACAACGGCATCGGCAGAGCTGTGGAAGATCGGCCAATTAAGTCCAGGGGATAAGGTACGATTCCAGCTGATTACGGTAGAAGAAGCAGAGCAGCTAAGATATGAGCAGGAGCAGTACTTGAATTCTCTATCACGAGACTCCGTATTGCCATTGCTGCCAGAGCATTCTACGGAAGAATACATGCCTGTACTGGCATTTGATGAGGAGCATAGACGGTTTCCAATTACCGTCCGTTGTTCCGGGGATGAGAACATTCTGATTGAATATGGAGATCGTGAACTAAATCTTCTCTACCGCTTCCAGGTGTATGTGCTCATGCAAGCACTGCAAGAAAACGGAGAAATTCCTTATATTGAAATGACACCTGGCATTCGTTCCTTGCAGGTTCATCTGGATGCTTCAAGGATGACCGTCAAAGAAGCTGCAGCTCGAATCATGGAGATTGATCTGCAGCTTCCGGAATTAGAGTCCATTGAAGTGCCTTCTCGGATCGTGAAGCTTCCTTTATCCTGGGATGATCCGGCGACGAGGCTGGCCATTGAACGTTATCAGCAAAATGTTAGACCGGATGCACCTTGGTGTCCGAGCAACCTAGAATTCATTCGCAGAATGAATGGACTTGGTTCCTTGGAGGAGGTTGCGGAGATCGTATTTAATGCTTCTTATCTGGTGATGGGACTTGGCGATGTTTACTTGGGAGCCCCTGTTGCCGTACCGCTAGATCCAAGACACCGGCTAGTCACGACGAAATATAACCCGGCGAGAACATGGACACCGGAGAATGCGGTAGGAATCGGTGGAGCTTACCTCTGTGTGTACGGTATGGAAGGCCCTGGAGGATATCAATTTGTCGGTCGAACCGTTCAAATGTGGAACAAATTCCGGGAAACAGACAATTTTGAACAAGGCAAGCCATGGCTGCTTCGTTTCTTTGACCAGCTTCGCTTCTATCCTGTATCCGAGGAAGAGCTGCTGCAGATGAGAGAGGATTTCCCGAGAGGTGAGTTCAAAGTAGAGGTTGAGGAGACGACCTTCAAACTGGGTGAATATTTGCACTGGATCGAGAGCATCGAGAATGAGTCAGGTGAATTCCGTCATCAGCAGCAATCGGCCTTCCAGGCAGAGAGAGCTTATTGGAAGGAGCTTGGTATTGCTGAGTATGTAGCTGAGCCTGAGGTGCATGCTTCATTTGGAGAGGAGGAACTGCCCGAAGGGAGTCTCGGAGTTAACAGCTCGATGTCGGGTAGTGTATGGAAGGTATTAGTGGAAGAAGGGCAGCAGGTTAAGAAAGGCGATACCATTATAATAGAAGAAAGTATGAAAATGGAGTTTCCACAGACGGCTCCATTTGACGGAATCATCTCATCTATTTACGTAACCTCCGGTGACCAGGTTCGCTCCGGTGACTGTATTGCTGCAATTACACCGATTGAACAGGAGGCGACAGCATCATGACATGGAATGCCGTACCGTTTAACATGACATTGGAATCCTTACGGACAGGGTATTTGAACCAGCAGTTTACACCGCTTGAGGTTATTGAGGTCATTATTCAAAGAGCGGAAGAAGACAAAGACAAAAATATATGGATCTTGCCGCCATCCATTGAACGGATATCTTCATATATACAGCAGCTGCAGCATTTAGATGTGGCGGAACACCCTTTATGGGGAATCCCCTTTGCCATAAAGGACAATATCGAGGTTGCCGGCTGGCCTGTGACGGCCGGGTGTCCGGACTACTCCTATACTCCAGCTGAGCATAGCGAAGTCGTTGCGAGATTGATTGCAGCCGGAGCTGTTCCTGTCGGCAAGACGAATCTGGACCAATTTGCGACCGGTCTCGTCGGTACAAGAAGTCCCTATGGAGAAACACATAACGCACTGAGGAAGGAATTGATTAGCGGCGGCTCCAGCTCAGGATCGGCCGTAGCTGCTGCCCGGGGGCAATGTGCTTTTTCACTTGGAACGGATACGGCTGGATCGGGTAGAGTTCCAGCGGCATTAAATGGATTGGTAGGCTATAAGCCGGCTGTAGGTGCATGGCCGTCTGCAGGCTTGATTCCGGCTTGCCGAAGTATTGATTGCATAACCGTGTTTGCCCACAGTGTTGAAGATGCTGAGAAGATCGATCACTTGGTTCGCGGTAAAAAACAAGGTGATGCGTATTCCAGAGATCTTCTGCTTGGAAATTCCGTGCTCCCTGAGAAATGGCTGCTTCCCCGAGGAGAGCTTACCTTCTATGGCCCTTTTGCTGCTGCATACAAGAAAGCATGGGAGGAAGTAAGACACAGCATCACTTCATCCGGGCATCTAGTGGAGGAAGTCGATATTTCCATCTTGCAGGAAGCAGCTGCACTGCTCTATGAAGGTCCCTTGGTCGCAGAGAGATGGTCTGATCTTGAGTCATTTATTGAAGCCAATCCAGACGCTGCCTTCCCCGTAACAGAGCAAATTCTTAGGTCTGGAGCCAGAGAAGATTTTACTGCCGCCGCATTGTTCCGTGCACAGCATAGATTGGCTGAAATGAAAGAAATAACCAGGGGAATGATGATAAATGGTGTCTTGGTTCTTCCTACATGCGGAGGCACGTGGACACGTGAGCAGGTTCGTATCGATCCGATTCATACCAATAGTCAAATGGGACTTTATACGAATCATTGCAACCTATTGGATCTGAGTGCAGTTGCTATTCCAGCAGGGGAGGCGGAGGAGGATTTACCGTTTGGAATCACGTTGTTCTCACTGCCTGAAGAGGAATCAAGCATGGTCGAGGCAGCGAAATGGTATCAGCAACATGAGGAGCATGTCACAATTGCAGTGTGTGGACTTCACATGAAAGGTATGTCGCTGGAGAAACAAATGACCGCACTTCGTGCCGAGTTTATTGAAGAGACCTATACCTCTTCACATTATCAGCTGTATAAGCTGGATACATTGCCTCCGAAACCGGGTCTGGTTCGAGTGAATCATAACGGAGCGGCGATTCAGCTTGAGCTGTGGAAAATGCCTGTGGCCTCGTTCGGTCGATTTACGGCTTCTATTCCATCTCCCCTTGGAATTAGCAAGATCGAACTCGAGGATGGGAGATGGGTATCTGGATTCATATGTGAAGTAGCGGCAGTTCAACATGCGCTGAATATAACAGCTTCCGGCGGCTGGAGACATGCTGTCGTTCATAACTAACCTAATGTATTGGAAATAATGCCTATACTCATGATGATTTCATGAGTATAGGCCATTTTCATATTGATTATTACAAGGTGATGTATCTGTTGCTATAAATTGTAAATTAAATATTTATTGAATTTAATGATAAAGTGTGTATAATTCTAACCATAAGTTAATAACCAAATGTTATCTAGGGTTCCGCGATGATGTATCGGCTGGTCCGAGAGATAACTCACAGCCTTACGGTTGTGTCACGGAGGGATAAAAGCCTGGGAGATAAACTGTCTGAATGACAGTTTGTTTCTCAGGCTTTTTCATATTTTAGCTGCATTTGAAAAATAATATATGCAGTGTAATTTTAAAAAGGAGTGTGATACACATGAACAAAACGTGGTTGTCTGTTATTATCGCCGCAGTGTTTGAAGTAGGTTGGGTTATTGGGTTGAAGCATGCGAGCGGGATCCTCGAATGGGGGGCTACCGTGATTGCCATCATCGTAAGTTTTACCTTGATGATCAGAGCTTCCCGCTTCCTGCCAGTAGGTACGGTTTACGCCGTATTCGTTGGGTTGGGCACCGCAGGTACCGTGCTGGCTGAAATTATACTGTTCGGCTCTCCTGTGCAACTGGAGAAGATGGCGCTGATTGTATTGCTGCTGCTAGGTGTCATTGGACTTAAAATGCTGAGTAAAGAAAAGAAGGAGGCAGCGTAAATCATGGATTGGTTTTATCTTATATTAGCGGGTCTCTTCGAAATGTTCGGTGTTCTTATGATTAACAAGCTCAACAAGGATCGGAATGTCGTCTCATTTCTACTGCTGGTCGCTGGATTTGGACTGAGCTTCTTGTTCTTATCTCTTGCTATGAAAACTCTGCCGATGGGAACAGCATATGCGGTATGGACAGGAATAGGGGCATCGGGTGGAGCCATTTTGGGTATGATTTTTTACGGTGAGCCAAGGAATATTTTAAGAATTGTGTTCATTGCCATGGTACTGGGATCAGCAGTTGGATTAAAGCTGGTCAGCTGACCCGATTTCAGATTCTGATCTAGAAGCGGCCCATTCTTGGGTCGCTTACTTTTTGTACCTATTAGGTTTTGAAACCAAATCAACGCATGATTATTTCAACATATGAAAAATTCACAATAGTAAAACGCAAAATATCTATCACATTTACATATTACCAAACTTATATCGAATCTATATCCTTATCATTAGAAAAAGGGATTGCACAAGGTCTAGATAAAATGCAACTGTAATTTTGCAGCGAAGTACGTAAGTTTACATAATATTTACTATGTGTCTACTTAAGCAGCTGCAATAATGTACTATAGGCTCAATAATCCAAGATGTATGATATGAGGACCACATATGGAGAGAGGTTCTTGTGAATATGACATCTTTTCTGATCTATTGCATCATCGCGACATTTACTCCGGGGCCTACCAATATCGTCATTATGTCGACGGTACAGCAATACGGAACCAAAAGAGCAATCCAATATACGTATGGGGCGACGATAGGTTTTGCCTTATTACTGCTCTTATCTGCTATATTAAATTCAGTGCTGACAACAATACTGCCTAAAATATTGATTGTCATGCAAATCATTGGAAGCTTGTATATGGTGTATCTTGCTTATCTGATCTGTATGAAGAAGTCATCTGACGCAGGTCCCAGGCAGCTGGCTACGTTTTGGTCCGGCTTACTTATGCAATTTCTCAATCCTAAGGTAGTGCTGTTCACACTGACAGTTATACCGACTTTTATCATGCCCTATAATAACTCAGCAGCGGTAATGATGTTTGGTATTATGGTTATTACACTCGTCGGATTTGCGGCATTTATGACATGGGTTATCTTCGGAACTTTGTTTAAAGCATTTCTGCAGAAACATCAGAAGCTCGTTAACTTGATCATGGGGATCTGTCTCATGTATGCAGCATTCATGATATGGATATAAGCAAGTGAGGAGGTATGACGAATGGATCAGTTTATATATAAAAAATCAGCAGGCATTACAGTGTTATCAGAGAATATGACCGAGTTTAAATATAAAAAACATGCACATGAGGAGTATGCCATTGGTGTTACCTTGAGAGGTATACAGCATTATACTTTGGATGGAGGCTTACAATTATCGTATCCGAACGGGGTCATGATATTTAATCCGGAACAGGCACATGACGGGATGGCTCATGATCATTCGGGACTGGAATATGTGATGCTCTATGTGGAGCCCCATTTATTTTTGGAGGCCGCTCATCAAAAAGATGTTGTACAGTTCTCACAGCCTATTGTGTATGATCGCATGCTAAAGCAGCAAATATTAAGCCTGTCTTATCACGTGTTAAATGAGAAGGATGAGGCACTGTGTAACGAATTGTTTCTCTCCCTTACAGATCGTCTATTTCAAGTCGATTCTATCGCTATCGCTGATGCCAAACAAGACAACAGGTTCATCTCCATTGCAAAGGATATGCTTCGTGCCAATCTAGATCAGGTTCTCATGCTGGATGATATATGCAGGGAACTGGAGTGCTCCAAATTTCAGTTTATTCGGATGTTCAAAGCCCATACTGGCATTTCACCGTATCAATACTTTCTGAACTGTAAAGTAGAACGTGCGAAGCAGATCATTGAAGCGAGCAGAGATATTTATCTCGCCGTAGCTGCCTGCGGATTCGTTGATCTCACCCATTTGAACAGGCATTTCAAAAGTGTGTATGGCTTAACCGCATATGAATATATGACTCATATACATAGGTGATGGCCTAATAACTATAGCTTAGCTTGAAAGCTGTGCATTAATGAACATGATCTATATGCGGTATATTCCTAGCCTTTCCTCTATCTCGATTGAAATTGCAGCAGGCACTTCACGCAGCTTAATATCCTTACCTAAGAAGAGCAGCCAATCTGTTATCTCAGTGAGCTCTTCCGGGTGATGAGTATTTACGAACATCTTAAGCAAGGCCGTGGTTTGATATGGATTCGTGTAGGATATGGAGACATGGAGCGGATGATATTTTTTATACTGCGTAATTGCCTTAGGACCAAGCTCAACAACAAGATTATTGACTTCCTCCTGCTTATTTAATTTCCCAAGGATTTTTTTCTTGCTTTCTCTTCTCTTCACAGGGTAGGTCACCACGTCAAGCAGATGATCGACAGGGATGATCTGCCTATTTTCTTCCTCTAAATTAAACCCTTCGATTAGCCACACACTTTTCTCACGGTACAAATGCAAGAGATAAATAGGGTAGGATCTTATTTCCGTCGCTTCCTTAACGGTAACCAGCAAATAACAATCGGACAGCAATATTTGAATCAGCTTCTCTAATACAGGATGCGGCAGATCCGACAGATCAAGCAGGTCAGGATTATGAGGGTTCGTACCTTCAAATCGCAGTATTTGATTCAGAACAACAAGATCCTCCTGCAGGTTCTGGGAGAGGAGACCGAGTAATTTTTCAGTTAAAGAGTGGCGGCTCTTTAGATAAGGAAGCTGTTGGTTTCTTGTTGCCATAAATGCGATAAATAGAGCTTTGATCTCATTATCGGTAAAGCGGACTGTAGGAAGCACCGAGTTATTCATTACAAAATAACCTCCGTCTCTTCCAACCTCCGCCACAAGCGGCATGCCCATGGCTTCAATCTCTCTAATGTCTCGAATCGCAGTTGAACGAGAAATATTGAATTCTCGCATGATTTCCGAAATCGTAAATCGGGCACGGTTGTTGATATATCTCATGATGATATTTATTCTTTCTACTTTTTTCATCCGGCACCTCTAAACAGTATCATTTTTTGACATGATTAAAGTTTATTATAAACCCATCAAGTGAAAACTCAAATTATACTAAAAAGATGAAGAGGGAAGGGTGCTTAACATGAGTAATTATATGATCGAGGAAAAAGAAAGCTTTATCGTATTAGGAATTGGCACTGAGCTAAAGAGTGACTATACGGATTATGCGGGTATCAATAAGGAGAAGACGGAATTCTGGAACACCATTGAGCAGGATGGCAGATTTGAACGTTTAAAATCAGTGGCTGAGAATGAGTATGTATTCGCTGTAAACGAAGCCGTAAATAACAAAATGATGTACTATGCAGGCGTGATGACAGAGGCAACGCTGCCGGAACAGACCCGAATCATCCAATTTCCTGAAGGGGAATATCTGGTTGTCAGAGGAGAAGCGAACACACCAGGTGAACTCAGCAGTATGCTCACAGGAATTGCCTTCGGTCAAGTATTGCCTGAAGTGAACGAAGTGGCTTATGTCGGAGGCCCCAATGCTACAGTTGAAATGGGAGAACGAGATGGCCATGTTTATGGAGAGATGTGGATTCCTGTCGTTAGAAAATAGATAAAGTGAGGTGGAATAAATGTCCTATATAGTAGACTATACTCATGTGTCCAGAGCTGGCTTGGAGTCTTCAGCCGCAGCTGAAGCGCTTGCCGGGCTGCGCGCCAATGAAGCTCGATATTTTATGAACAAGTATAAGCACGTGTTTACGGTGATTCCTGCCAGCGAGAGCCAAGACACACTGGATTATGTGAACCGTATATTGCGTGAAGAACGTGATATTCGCTTTGCAGCTAAGCCTTTGGAAACCTCGCGATTCCAGGTGGAAAATATGAAGTTTGCTTATGTATTTTACGACAACGGTCTTTCGGTCAATGTAATGTATGCAGTCGATGATCCCAAGAAGCGTGCGGTTGGATTCAAGCTGTCGGAAGGAATTGAAGTGCAAGAGGAGCTGGAAGGGAAGTTCAAGTTCGCGAGGCAAAAATCGAAACTGGCCGGCACGATTCGCGGATCATTCTTTGTCATCAAGGGAGAATATGAGATAGAGAATATGTAAGATACAACATAAAGATTAGCTCAGCTCACAGTCTGCTTGCTTGCAGGCAATTGGGTCTGGGCTGTTTCTTTTTATTTTGGATTTGATAGGTGTTTAATGATTTTACAATAAGCGTAGTTTAATAAAACATTCTTCATACAAATCATCGTTATGATGAATTCATAGAACTTACATACAAGTTGCATACAAAATTAAACTTAAGAGGTGTATGATCATGTCGATGATATTAGAGCATTATCCGAATAACCGTGTACTTCCGTTTGAAGGGGTATTGAACTTTCGTGATATGGGTGGATATGAGAGCATGGACGGCAGGAAGGTGAAATATGGTTTGTTTTTCAGATCGGCGGAGCTTACCGGAATGACAGCTAAGGATGTAGAGCTGTTTACATCACTTGGTATCAAGACGATTTTTGATTATCGAACAGATAAAGAAGCAGAGCAGAAGCCGGATCCCGTGTTTCCAGGCATATCCAATCTGCGGTTTACGGTGCTGGAACAAGAGGTTCCTGTAGATGATAAAGAAACGTATCATGCAAGCTATCTAAAGAGCATGACACCGGAAGCTCTGGAAGCGATGTATATACAGATGGCGATCAAGAATGAATCCTACCGAAATCTGATGACGACGATCATGAACACAGACAATCTGGGCATTCTTCATCACTGCGCAGGTGGACGTGACAGAACCGGTGTGGGCGGAGCACTCATCCTGCTGGCACTAGGTGTCCCTGAAGAAACGATTATCGAGGACTACCTGATCTCTAACACCACGCTTATTCCGATGAATAATAAGATGAGAGAACAGCTTGCCTTCGTCCTATCGCCAGAAGAAGTCGATGAGGTCATTGCCAATCTTGAGCTTCGCCGGGAATTTATGGAGGCTGTATTTGCAACGATCAAGAATAGCTATGGGACCATTGAGGCATTCCTGGAACAAGAATTTGGTATGACAGCAGAGCTGCGAGCACAGCTGCAAGATTTCTGCTTGGAGTAAACATCTGAACCATTCGTAGAAATAGATTCGTAAAACAGCTCAATTCCAGTTCACTGCGGTTCTAGCAGTTAAACGGAGTTGAGCTGTTTCTTATTTTTTATATGGGGTCCATTCGATAGCTAGTACCCTTATCCTCAGCATCATCATGTAATCTGCGCATTCGGTAAGCATTCATAGCGAATTCACGGAGCTCTTCAAGGATCGTATAGTTCGCCCATGCCCCTGCAATAGCACCGATTCCAGGCACCATCTGCAGCATTTTTCGAAAATCAATCGCATCTCGGTATTCCTTCTGAAAGGACTCCCAGTCCATATTCTTGGAATAGTCAGCGTCAGAGAGCCATTGCTCCTTCTCGATATGCCAATGCTTGATGGAATCGAGCAGATCGGCACGGTTCTCAGCACCCGAATAGGTCATCTGAAATACCTTGAGAATAAATATTCTCTCGGAGAACTGCTTGGTGTCATAACCGTACACATGCGCGGTTTCGAACAAATACTTCATTTTGATGCCGATAAGAGCCGGAAAGTCTACCATACTGAACATAATTCCGCCCGCACCGGTTCCAGCACCTTCAGCTACCGCGATTTTTTGGTAGAGGGTAAACAGTTCCTTGGCTTCCTCATCCGCAGTTGCTAGATCTAAACCATGCTGAACTGAACGTCTCGGTGTATATTCCGCGCCAAAAAGTGCCGTACGAACAATGGATTTGATGGTCGTCGTTATAACGGTGTGCACCTTCGGAGGGATGATGTGGTTAATTCGAGTACCGATTGTTTTCGATGTTTTTTCGAGCCATCCCGGTGGTTTAAAGAGCTGGCGTTCCCAATCTTCCACTTCTTTCTGAAGTTTAAGCTCATCATTCATTCTTAATCGCTCCTCTAAAAGTCTTGGCTCTATTTTAATGGATAATTCGCTGCAGGGGAACAGACCATAGCAGGTTAGCAGACTCGACTAAAGTCCAGTCTGGCAAGACATAGCACCTCTAATTACTTGTCTTGACCATGATCGTTGCTCCCATGCGTTTATCCGGTTATAATTTTCTTACATTATTTGAATTGGGGGTTATACCGTGGCAATGTTGGCAGCAGTGCTGGATTGCTCGTTCACTAGAACGCCTTACGCAAAGCCTGAATAGGGCGAGCTTTGTGTAGGGCGCAATCAGAATCGTATCTAGACCGCCCTTGTTATCGATATGCTTTGCCCGCATTTGGCTTTGCACCTTATTCATTTACGACTATATAATAAGGGGCTAAAGACGATGCAAACACCATTTATTCAGAATCATCAATATAATGAAATTAAGAAACAAGTAAACTTCCTGTTGAAGGCAATGCGCACCGTTGCGGATCGGAAGGTGCTGGATACAGTCAGAAGTACGACAGTCAGCAATGCAATTGCGGCTTTTGACGAATTGAACGTTGAAGAGCTTCATCTTTTGGAACAATTGTCTAACCACGAGGCGGCACATGAGCTGCAGAATTATTTGGATAGCCTGAAAGCCTATATTTTGCCATTTCCACATGTGACACAGAAACAGATACAGAAGCTGTTCCCGAAAGTGAAGAAGCTCAAAGTACCGGATCTGGAAATGATCGATTACAACCATACCACGTACTTGAGATGGATTGATATCGCCACGAACCGCTTGTTTATCGTGTATCCTTATAAAGGACAATTAGTCGGTCTCGAAGGTTCCATCACACCGATAAACAAGAAGGGGTACTGTATGTTCTGTAACAGGCAGCATGAGCTTGGATTCTTCAATGTCAAGACAAAAAAAGGCGGATCGCAAGACAATTTCTCATCGATAGGCCAGTACGTTTGTATGGATGGGGAAGCATGTAACCATAACATTACAGATCCTTCTGTCTTAGAAAGATTTATTCTTACGGTTCGGAAATAGAATTTGATATGAAGTGGAGCAGAGTGCCGATCGGTAATGCTCCACTTTTTCATAAAATAAACCACTTCATAATTTAGGCAAGCTATTATCTATTACTTGATCTATACATACAAACAACAAAGATAATGAAGGGAAATACAGCGAGTGAATATTGTTGAAGAGATGATTACCAAGGGTGTAAGTATTCGATATGAACTTGGAGTGGAGTCTTTAAAGGATGAGGAATATCGTATAGAGTGTATCCATCGTGCACATACGATATTGTGTTCGATTTTTAACCCGGAGGATGATGTGACCTTCATACATCGCACATTCCATGATGTAAAGGACAAGCCAACAGATAAGATTCGCTTAAAGCGATTCTTCAGAACGCAAATAAAACAGCTGCGGTCTTACACCACGTCTCACTGGTATGAAGAACCAGATGATCAAATGTATATACGACAATGGGCTGTGGATGTCAAAATGAAAGATATCCGTATTGCCTATGTCATTGAATGTATCTACAACTCAGATTTTGCGCGAAAACCAACTTCCGATGGTCAAATCTATCTTTATAATAAGAGAAACGGCATACTGTTTCATATGTATGATGATCGCGGATGTGATGTTTGCAGCTTGGATCAAAATGTCTTGTTACCGCTCTATCACCTGCATCGAAAATGGATCTTGGATTACGACCGATACGACATCGATCAGCTTTTTAATGAAGGACTAACGGGTATTACTGAGACAAAGGAAGAGAGAGAACTTCGACAGAAACTGAATGACCAAAAAGTAACTGACTCCAAAATGGATCTTAATATAGATAACACTTCAAATGTATCTCATCATTTTGAGATTCCTACGGCTCATGCAACTAAGTTTGCAGAAGAAGTTTCTTTAACTGGTTTTACAGTTCGTCAGATTTCTGAAGAGAATAAAAGGACTAAGTTTGAAGTAAGCAAAGTTGAAATGATCACTCTTATTGATTATCAAACCCATCTTATGAGCATGTATGGTAAGAAATATGGAGCCTATACTGGCTGGAGCTATCAACAAATGAAAAGATAGAACGAAGGGGTGAAGGGCCTTGAATCCACGTGCCAATGCGCTTGGTATTGTAATTCGAAATACACAGATCCTTGTTGAGGAGCAATGGGGTAAGCATTCCCAAGGAACAGGTACTTACTATCGTCCCATTGGTGGAACCATTGAATTCGGCGAATATTCTCAAGATACCATTGTAAGAGAGTTCCTTGAAGAAATCGGTGCAGAGATCAAAGTGAAGCAGTATTTAAAATGCATAGAGAATATCTTCTCAATTGATGAGAATATCGGACATGAGATTACACAAGTATATGCCGTTCAATTTATTGATCCGGATCTGTATGAGGTGGAGCAATTTCAAGTAACTGAGCAAGATAAGATAACTATCGCAAAGTGGATATCCATATCGGAATTTATAAATGGAGAAAAGTTCTTATACCCTAACGGTTTAACCGAGTTGCTGACATTGATCAACTTGGAGAGTGGTGAGAAAAATGAATAAAGCTGCTACGATCTTGGCTTCATTGCTAATGTTAAGTGTCATTATGGCTTGTAACAACGATGACTCATCCAACCCCATTAAGGTGCCGTCTGATCGTTATTCGGATAGCGAGGCGCGAGGTGTTGAAACGATATTTCCTAATTCGGAGTATGCCAATATGATTACGGTAGACACAGTGAACCCAGAGGGCACCATTAGAGCACGAAGCAGTACTGCATTAGGAGAACTAGTCGTCATAGCAAGTGGACAGGAAGAGGAAGGACATCTAAATACACCAAGTACGGCAGGTGTAGAAGGAGATTACACTTTTCAGGGGAATTACAAGGTGATCAATAAAATTAATGGGAAAGAGCAAGTGGTAAATGAACTAAAAGAACTGTCTTTTATTCAGACATCCAAAGAACCTATTAGCTTTGAAAAAGTGAACTTTGAAGAGGCGGATGTTTATTTCCTGACCCCTCAGTATACAGGCGGTCACGGTTTATCTGCTTATGCAATTGTGGTTAACAAGGATAATGGAGAGGCTGCACCTCTTAAGTTTGTTAATCATGGAGCAACAACCGATACTTTAAACTACGCCATGGAACATTTTCCACTCAATAAGAATGGAGCTTTAATCGTCACTCCAGGAACGTCGGCTGGTACATCCGAAGCTAAGGCGGAAATAGTTCAATAGAGATTGGATGTGGTCAACCAGTATTTTATTGCAGACTAGAATAGGGTTGTTGGAAGGATATGACTTGTCATAAATGTAAGCGTTATATTATTCTGGTTTAGAGCGGTTATGAATAGGTGAAACCGAGTTCATGTAGATGATTTTTTTGTGAGAGGGGATTGTTATAATATGATTTATCGCGAATTAGGAAATACCGGCATGAAGATCAGTGAAGTAAGCTTTGGAACATGGGCAATTGGAGGCTCCTGGGGAAAGACAAGTGATATGGAAGCGTTAAGATCTCTGGAATATGCAATGGAACAAGGGGTGAATTTCTTCGATACAGCTGATGTATACGGAGATGGTCACAGCGAACAGTTATTAGCTAAGGCAACAAAGGGCAAAGAAGATCAAATATATATTGCGACTAAATTCTGCCGCCAAGGAGATATTGCAGATCCAGCGAATTACAGCTATGAGCAAGTATCTGCGTATTGTGAAGATAGTCTGCGCAGGCTAGACAGAGAGGCGATCGACTTATTTCAAATTCACTGCCCGGCAACAGAAATCCTGAAGGATGGACATGTATTTGAAGTGCTCGATCGTCTCAAGGAACAAGGGAAGATCCGGCACTATGGCGTAAGTGTGGAATCGGTAGAAGAAGGGCTCATATGCTTGAAGTATCCTAACATGAAGAGTCTGCAAATTATATTTAACATGTTCCGGCAGAAGCCATTAGAACAACTGATTCCTGAAGCTTATCAGAACGGCGTCGGACTTCTCGTCAGGCTGCCTCTCGCCAGTGGACTGCTGACAGGTAAGTTTACTGCAGACTATACGTTTGAAGCGGATGATCACCGCCGATTCAATGAGAACGGAGAAGCCTTTAATGTAGGGGAGACTTTTGCCGGACTTGGATTCAAGAAAGGGGTGGAGCTTGCAGATCAGTTACGGTGGATTGGAGAAGGCCGTCCATCTATGGCTAGTGCTGCTCTGCGCTGGATTCTGGATCATAAGGAGATCACTTCTATTATCCCTGGATTTAAAAATGTCCAGCAGGTGAAGGATAATCTCACGGCACGGGAGACCCAGTCATTTTCAGAAGAAGAGCATCAAAAAATACAGCAGTTTTACCAGGAGAAAGTCGTTGATTACATTCGAGGACCATACTAATAAATGAAGTGCCTCATAAGTATGCTATCCGATTGGATATAAAGGGATGATTCAATGAACAGTAAGGCTTCAAATCCTGCCAATGCCGAAATCGTTGGAAGTAAGATTCTTATTATCGGCATTGTCGCGAGTGGCAAGACTACCTTGGCCCAAAACTTAGCCCAGCAACTCGGTATACCTTGGTATGAGCTCGACTCTATTGTCCATCACCTGACTCCTGCAGGCAGATCTAAACGCACGCCAGCAGAACAAATGGAAGTGATCCGGGAAATTGACGCGAAAGGAACATGGATATTTGAAGGAACCGACCGGGATTCTTATCAAAGTCTATATGCGATCGCGGACAAGATTATATTCCTGGATCCTCCCCTATGGAAGCGAAAAATTCGGATCATGACCCGATTTATTAAACAAAAGCTTGGGATCGAACGATGTCACTACAAGCCGAATTTGTCGATGCTCAGAAGGATGTACATATGGACGAGGGAGTTCGAACAGAACCGGGAGCATTTTGAATCAAAGCTTCAGCGATACGATGAGAAAGTGATCCGGTTGAGAGATACGAAGGACATCCTCCTCCTGCGCTAGCCTTCTTAAATTGGCCTCATGTGTGATACAATCAGGTCATTGTTGTTGAAATCATTAGAGGAGATGAACTTAAGTGCAAATATTGATTGTACTTGGAAGTATACTGATGGTTATAGCCGTGGCTCTGGGCGCATTTGGTGCGCACCTACTTAAGAGTAAATTCGAAGAAGGGAAACAGAAAGTATACGAAACCGGTGTCCAGTATCATCTAATTCATGCGTTAGCGATCATCATATTGGGAATTCTGGCGGGTCAGTATCCGGAAGCAGGACTGCTCATAACAGCAGGGTGGTTGATGGCCGTTGGAATTCTGTTGTTCTCCGGAAGTTTATACATACTCAGTCTGAAAAAGATCCGAATTCTCGGTCCCATTACACCACTGGGCGGGCTTTCCTTTATCGTCGCCTGGATCCTTGTTGCCATTGGCGTAATGTAGAGAATGAAAGAAGTTGTAATAAGATATCATATATCATCAATTAGGAATGCTCCTATACCAAACCGCAGAAGCCGCAAATTGATTTCACAAGAACAGGTGAACCAGGATTCGTACTGGTTCACCTGTTCCACTGTTAAATTGCCCGATTTTATTAAGAAATACCGACTGAAATTCGAATGATGAAGTTGTTATGATCCTTTTCGGTAACATAGTTTAACAGATCCTCCTCATACACCTGTCCCGTTATCCTCCTGTTTTGACTCGTTATAAACTCTTTTAACCTCGAATATGTCGTATTCATGGTTTCATAAGACCCAACATGATCCATAATGGCATATAAGCCTGTCGGTTTAATGATGGTCTTCTCTCCTGGAATCGGCTCCTGGATCTTGTTCGCAACATAATTCGGATAATAGTTCCCTGATATAAATGTTTCTCTCTGCATAATGGTCCAGGCTGAAAATGAATGAATAATATAATGATCTTCACAATATTTACGATGCTCGCTTAATTTTAAGGCGAAGTCTGTATCACTATTTTCCTCTATACTAGTGGCAATATAATATTCTTCCTCACAATACTCTTCAACCGGTATGTTTCTAAGTCCCTTTTTCGCTTTTTCCGTCATATGCAGAGCATCTTCCAACAAATTTTCCATTTGCAGCATCCTTTGGAGCTCGATCTTGAGATCCTTCTGTTTTTGCTGTATAAGATGAACGAACTGATCTGTACTTTGATTGTGCAAGAATGTCTTGATCTCCTTCAGAGAACTCCCTGTCTTCTTTAATACATCAATAATATCAAGGGTATAGCATTGCAGAATAGAGTAATAACGGTACCCGTTCGTATGTACGTATTCAGGCTTCAACAGTCCAATTTCATCATAGTGAAACAAGGTATGCTTGGTGACGCCGCAGATTTTAGCAATCTCACTGGTAGTAAAATATTTATTCTGGATTTTTGACAAGCAAGGCAGCTCCTTTGATTTGTAAATATTTTTCTCTAATTATAAAGATCAGCAGGGCACTTGACTATAGGGTTACCCGATAGTTTATGGTTTAGTGTAGTGTGATGATTTCACAACTTAGAAGAGAAGGGTAGTTAGAGGTGGAGTATGAATTCTTTAATGAAAAACAGAGTATTTCTTATCGTACTGTCAGCGGATCTGCTACAGCAGATGGGGATATGGATTCGCAATATGGCACTGCTGTTTTACATCATGGACCAAACGAACAATAATCCGACCGCAGTTTCGCTGCTAACTGCCCTAGAGTACTTACCGATCTTCATTTTCTCCCTGATTGGTGGTACCTTTGCAGATCGCTGGAATCCCAAGAAAACAGTAATATTAGGCGACACGTTAAGTGCTTTATCCATGTTAGCCATCCTATATCTGGTTTCCATCGGGGTATGGCAGGCGGTATTTGCAGCTACCGTTGTCTCAGCGATTGTCAGTCAGTTCTCACAGCCTTCATCTGCCGTATTATTTAAAAAGCACATTCCAAATGAGTTGGTGGGCACAGCTGTTGGATTTAATCAGAGTCTTATGGCTATGTTCACCATTTTCGGACCGATGCTGGGAACGTTTGTGTATACGCAGCTGGGAATTACGTCTTCCATTACTGCATTGATTATTATCTTTACAATAGCGGCCATTATTCAGCTATTCCTGCCGTCATCGAGCCGAACCGAACGAGTGAGTAAGACCTCACCGCTAAAAGATATCAAAGAAGGTTTTGCGTATGTAATGAGCAACACAAATTTGAAGCTCATTGCAATTATGTTCCTCATATCGGGTCTTGGGTGGGGGATAACGCAGCCGCTGGATGTGTTCGTAACCATGGAGCGCTTGGGACTGCCTAAAGAGAACGTCCAGTGGTTTGCAGCATCGGAAGGTGTGGGCATGCTGGTCGGCGGAGCCATCGCAGCTGTGTTAGCAGCGAAAATCAGCCGTCACCGCAGAGTCATTATATCCGTCACAATGGTTATATGGGCTTTCATTACCGTGGTTGAAGTCCTCTCTGTATGGCCGCTGGTTACAGCAAGCGCGAGAATACTCTCCGGTGTGGCGACCGCTTTCTTTCAGGTCACCTTTAGTGCGATGATGATCCAAGAAATCAAGGAAGAGTATATTGGAAGAACGAATGGCATTATGATTCCGCTAATGATGGGAGGTATGCTGCTCGGAAGTGCATCCTCTGGATTTATTGTGAATCATTTAGATCTTATGGGTACCTACTTCCTGGCAGCCGGTATCACCTTATCCTGTGTCATTTTTACACTTCGCTTAAAGACCAATCCGATGAAGGATGATGTTGTGAGTAATGTATGACCAAAAAAGTGTGGGAACGATCCCGCGCTTTTTTGCATTTTCGAGGAGCTTCCACGGTCTCAGCACTCTTTGTGAAACTTTGCTGTACCTTCCAAGATCGTTTTCAAATATTGCTCAGACCGGTTCAATTGATTCTTAAGGTCATTGATTTCTTTGACTTTTTGCTTAACGAGCTTAAGCTTGTCCTCATATGATAGGTTAATCTCCTCATTTACTAGCAGACTCAGCTCTTCTATAGAAAAATCTGCAGATAGCAGTGCCTTCACATCGTTCAGATACTCCACAATTTCCTCTGAATATACACGATAATTATGTATATCTCTATACATATAGCTGCCCGGAATCAGCTGCTTGCGCTCATAAAATCTTAAGGTAGATATCGGCAGACCCGTTAATTTCGAAACATCATTTATTCTCATAATGATCCCTCTTTAACTTCTTGCTATAAACTTAGGTTCATAGCTCATAATGTGATCATGATAACGAACGGCATATCAAATGTCAAAAAAAACTAACGTTATCACGAAGGAGAGAGTCATATGTTCAACTATATTCAAAGTAATGATTTCACGGATATCGTGAAGGGACGTCGTTCAGTTCGCAATTATGATGAGCATTATAAAATTCCGAGAGAAGAGATTACTGAAATAATATCGGAAGCCAGCCTGGCTCCTTCCTCAGCTAATATGCAGCCATGGCGAGTCGTCGTCGTGGACACTCTGGAAGGGAAGAATAAGCTTACACCCTTAGTTCGGTTTAATACACTTCAGAATAGTACCTCTTCAGCGATGCTATTAATTTTTGGAGACACATCAAGTTATCTATATGCAGAAGAAATATACAACACGGCAGTAGAACAAGGATTAATGCCTGCGGATGTGCGAGATCGGCAGCTTGAAACCATATCGTCGATTTTTCCAACACTGACAAAAGAAATGAAAGTGGAAATTGCGAAAATAGACAGCAGCCTCTTTGCGATGCAGCTTATGTTAGTCGCCCGCGCACATGGATATGATACCAATCCAATGGCAGGCTTTGAAGCAGATCAGTTAGCCCGCGCGTTTGAATTAGATGAGGAGCGTTATGTTCCGGTTATGATCATCTCCATCGGTAAGTCCAAAGAGGAGGGATATGAATCCATTCGATTAAATGCCGAGAAGATTACATTTTGGGCATAACCTCTGATATGCATATAAGGCTGCTGATGATTCCGCAGCCTTATTCCCGGGTGCAGGATTGTTGAGTGACAACATAGAATTACAACATTTGACAATTGATTTCTTCGAGAGGTGGCAACCCCTATGGCTAGAATGATGAACAAACGAGAATTTATTGAGATTACCGTGAGAGAGGAACGCTCTGTTGTCATTAGAGTCAAAGATCATAATGAACTTGTCCGTGGCGTTTCCAAACATATGAATGATCACTGCTTGTTCATAGACTCAGAAGAAGGTAACCGTCTGCAGTATGAGATGAATGATATCATTGAAGTCTTCGCGATCCAATCATTGACTCCTTCTCAAATGTCGGTACAAACTCATCTTGCCCAGTCTACCGATAGCGATGATGACCTAGACATCCTGGTACAGGAGTTCAATGGTTTAACTGAAGATCATCAGCTTCGGCTAACGACCAGATTATCTCAAATATTTAAAAAGGATGTGCTCATTTCAATCTCGGAGCTGGAAACCTACAGTCCTGCCGAGATTTGCATGCTTACGGACATCATAAACGGATATATTCTTACTGTAAGAACACCAGATCTATTTCCTAAATCAATTCACACGATGGATTTACCTTCAAGAATTGAGTTTGGACATCGCCCACCCATGGAAGAGGAATAAGTTAATTGCCAGACTCCACAAAACTTTGAATGCGTGCTTTAATGTCATCACGGACAGATCTGAACTCGCTCATGATTTCTTCTTCCGTTCCTGTTGCTTTTGCCGGATCCTCAAATCCCCAATGCCATTTGATAACCTCTGGATTGGATATTACCGGACAATGCTCATCTGCGTGACCGCATAGAGTTATGACATAATCAGCACGGTTAAGGATAGCTGGATCAATTACATCCGAGGAGTGACTAGTGATGTCAATTCCTGCTTCTTTCATCACTTGCACAGCTCTAGGATTAAGACCGTGAGCTTCTAATCCGGCGCTTTTCACTTCATACTTGTCACCGCCAAGCTCCTTCAAGAATCCATCGGCCATTTGGCTGCGACAAGAATTTCCTGTACATAAAAAGTATACGAGTTTTTTCTCCATGTTCATTCTCCTTTGGTAATCTTCGTTTGTATATTTGCAATCAATAAATTAGGGTTAGCCAAAGGTACAGGCCGAGCAAAGTAATTAAGAGTACCGGCAAGGTAAGTACAATTCCAACCTTGAAATAATATCCCCATGTTATTTTGACGTTCTTCCTAGCCAGCACATGCAGCCATAAGAGGGTTGCGAGCGAACCGATAGGCGTAATTTTTGGGCCGAGGTCCGAACCAATGACATTGGCATAGATGAGAGCTTCTCTTAATACACCTTGTGTGTTGGTTGCTTGAATCGCTAGAGCATCAATCATGACCGTTGGCATGTTATTCATTACGGAAGAGAGCAAGGCGGCTACAAAACCAGCACCGATCGTGGCAGTAAGAAGTCCTTGATCCGCAAGCCATTGGAAGAGGTGGGCAAGCTCATCCGTCAAACCTACATTACGGAGACCATATACAACCACGTACATGCCGATCGAGAATAACACAATCGACCATGGCGCTCCTTGAATGACCGATTGAACGTTGACTACCGGACTGTATCTAGCTCGTACATTAAATACAATTGCAGCAACTCCAGCCATGATGGATACAGGGACATTGATAAATTCACTCAGCAGGTAAGCAGCGAGCAGCAGCCCAAGAATCATCCAAGATAACTTAAACATACGCGGATCTTTAATGGCTTCTCTTGGATGCTTAAGCTGTTGCAGATCTACCGTTTTGGGAATGCTCTTTCGAAATAGCAGAAATAATACGAGCAAGCTGCTGCCAATGGAGAACAATGTCGGTACGATCATTCTGCTAGCATACTCGACAAAACCAATGCCGAAGAAATCCGCCGAAACGATATTTACTAAGTTACTGACGATTAGAGGAAGGGATGCAGTATCTGAAATAAATCCGCTGGCCATGATGAAAGGTAAGATCATTCGATCATTGAACTTCAAGGCTCTAACCATAGCTAATACAATCGGAGTTAAGATAAGGGCTGCTCCATCATTGGCAAAAAATGCAGCAACAGCAGCTCCAAGCAAGATCACATAGATAAACAACACTCTTCCATTTCCGTTGGAGAAGCGGGCCATATGAAGGGCAGCCCATTCAAAGAACCCGATCTCATCCAGAACGAGGGAGATCAGTATAATGGCCACGAAGGCAAGCGTCGCATTCCAGACGATGCCGGTCACATCCCAAACATCCTGCAGACTCACAATGCCGCACATCAGTGCTAAGACCGCACCACCCATGGCAGAATAACCGATGTTTAATCCTTTAGGCTGCCATATTACAAAAACAAGAGTAACCAGAAATATAAGGCTTGCTGTCAATAACATCATTTCCTCCTTAGCTACCGGCAACAATCAGGATCCAGCTGGTCGATTTGCTTCTTCATTGAAGGCATCTCATCCAATATCCCCTGTAGGTAAGGCTTTTCATCCATATTGAGTGAATAATAAACCCATTGCTTCTTTTTGGTCTCCGTTACAAGTCCTCCGTTCTTCAGCTTTCTTAGGTGCTGACTTACATTGGGCTGTGTCGTTTGCAGAAGATCGACCAGATCACACACACATAATTCTTTTTCCTTGAGAAGTGCCAAGATCGTTAACCTAGTTCCATCAGAGAGCAATTTCAAAGTGCTGGCTATCGCTTCTATGTCTTGAGACAAATGTATTCCACCTCACGATCAATTCCATCTTGTATTCGTCATGTCTTCATTAATTATACATAGGATTGAATATAAGTAAACAGTTATATAATCAAATGGTTATGTGATCTTTGATTAATCAAGAATTTTTGATTAAATATTGACTGTTATCTGATTTAAGTGATACAGTATAAGCGTAAATCAAATTATTTTGATATAAGCTATAAAATATGAAACAAGGAGGGTAAGCGTTTGAACATTAAGTTTCCCGATACCAACGAGAACCCCATTGATTTTTCTAAATATGAAGCAAAGTTCAAAGCACTGGCGGATCAGAAAAGACTGCAAATTATGTACGTACTTACACAGAGAGGTAATACATGTGTATGCGATTTGACCGAGATCTTTGATATGCAGCAATCCAAGCTGTCGTACCATTTGAAGATACTATTAGATGCGGGACTGATTAAGCGTGAAACAAAGGGAACTTGGAGCTATTACGAATTAAATAGTACAGAGGTAAACACTCTTCTCTCCCCGGAGCTGTGCTGTATATTCCGGAATGTAGAGGATCAAACAGGCGATTGTTGTTAAATCGCTTTTATTTTTTATGATTAATCAAAAAAAATTGATTTATTTCAAATAAGGAGGGTTTTAACATGAGTAATTGCTGTAATAGCTTGAATAAAATTGCTGTAGCTATGAATTCATCTGTGGAGCTTGTAAATGCGAATAGCGAGCTACCTGTGGCCATTATTGGAGGGGGACCAGTTGGCTTAGCTGCTGCTGCACATCTCGTTTCACAAGGCCAGCGTTTCATTTTATTTGAATCAGCTCATCAAGTTGGGGGAAATGTGACTACATGGAGTCATGTTCGTTTATTCTCACCTTGGAAGTACAATATAGATAAAGCGGCGAAGCAATTATTAGAAGTAAGTGGCTGGACGGCGCCGGATGATGAAGAGCTTCCCACAGGATCACAGCTGTTAGAACAGTATCTGATCCCTTTGTCGAATCTACCAGAAATACAGCCTTATTTTCATCTTAATACTAAAGTGACTGCTGTGAGCCGAAAAGGTTTGAGTAAAATAAAAACTGCTGGTCGCAATAACCTTCCATTTGTTCTACATATTCTTGAAAATGATATTCATACGGTGGTCGAAGCGAGAGCAGTCATTGATGCTTCAGGAACATGGGGTTCACCGAACCCCGCCGTATCCGACGGGAACTGGACAGATAGCGAGCTTAAGATACAGCACAAGATGTTCTACGGCATTCCGGATGTATTAAATGAGTACCGTACTCGCTATGCGGGTAAGCATGTGCTCGTTGTTGGCAGTGGTCATTCAGCCATCAATGCACTCCTTGCTCTGGAAAGTCTGCAGCAATTGGAGCCTTTAACCCGAGTAACCTGGATTCTGAGAAAAGAGAGTGTAAGTGAAGTTTACGGAGGTCAAGAAAATGATGCTTTGGCTGCACGCGGAGCTCTGGGCACTCAATTATATAAGTTTATAGCTTCCGGAAAGTTACAAGTATTTTCTTCATTTCAAATTGAAAAATTTCAATACGCTGCTGACCAGATTACGATATACGGAATGCATCATGGACAAGAGATCAGAGTAAATTCGGTTGATGAGGTCATTATCAGTGCAGGTTCTCGTCCAAACCTGAGTTTTCTTAGAGAGATAAGATTGGACATGGATAATGCGATCGAAAGTGTTCGTGCACTTGCGCCACTCATTGATCCCAATATACACAGCTGCGGAACGGTAAGGCCTCATGGTGAACGAGAGCTCCGCCAACCAGAATCCAACTTTTATATCGTAGGAGCCAAGAGCTATGGCAGAGCACCGACCTTTCTACTGACGACGGGTTATGAACAGGTAAGATGCATTACCGCTGCACTCGTAGGTGATTACGAGGCAGCAGATAAGGTTGAATTAGTCCTTCCTGAAACAGGGGTATGCAGTAGCTCTAAAAGTATAAATTAAATGAGAAGCAGCTGAGAAGTGTCGTCAGCTGCTTCGATCTTTATTTCACCGAAACAAGCTTTATTTCATCAAATTCTACACCAACTTGTTTTTAAATTCATTTCATTGTAAATACACAAACTTTTCATAGTTATCTGTACATATAGCCCATTGGGGCTAAAGCGAAATCGGATCTGTTCAGCTACATTTATATAGAGACTTCAATCTCTGTGAATTAGGGGAGCGTATTCGGATGAAATATAAACAAATTAAATGGATGATATTATTTATCCCAACGTTTGTCGTTGGTCTGTGGGAGTATGTGAGACATCAGTTCCTGCTTCCGTACATTTCAATGGAGCTGGGAAATTGGCTGACACCCATCATTCTATATATGGTCAGCATCACTCTATTAAACAAGCTGTTTCATATTCTCGAGAAAAATCAAAGAGAGCTAGAGAAAGCTCGATCCATCAAAGCTGTACTAGAAGAAAGGGAAAATCTAGCACGGGAGCTGCATGATGGTATTGCTCAGTCACTGTTTCTGCTATCCGTCAAGATTGATCTTCTTGAAGGAAATGATAGCTTGAAGGATAAAAAGGAAGTATATCAGGTCAGAAAAACGGTTCATGAGGTAAATCGGTATGTAAGACAAGCTATTGCAGATCTAAGGCAAGAGTCGGTTTCGGCGGATAAACACTTGGAGCGAGAGACGATCACAATGAAGCTAAATACGATGGCACAACAATCCTTTGTTAATTTACATGTGGAGTGGTCCATCCCGGAAGACAGCTTTACGATGAAAGAGAAGGTGGAACTGCTGGCATGCATTAGGGAGGCTGTTTCGAATATTGAAAAGCATGCTGGTGCATCCAAGGGCTGGATTACGGGACAAATGTCCGATCATGGATGGGAGGTTACGATTACGGATAATGGACAGGGATTCGAGGGTGATCCATTTCAATATATCGACAGGTACGGCTTAAGCATCATGCGAGAAAGAGCAAGTGCATTGGATTGGAAGATGAGCCTGGAACGTACGGATCAGAACACGAGTGTACATCTTATGAAAGTGAGGATTAATCATGATTAAACGTGTGTTAGTTGTTGACGATCATGCTCATGCAAGGGAAGCAATATGCTCAATTCTTGGTTCAGATCCGGCGTTTAAAGTAATTGGAGTCGTGACCAATGGACAAGAAGCAATACAATTTACTGAGCAATATTTGCCGGATCTGATCTTAATGGATATTCAGATGCCAGTAATGAATGGTTTGGATGCCACACAGCACATCAAGCTGATGTATCCATACGTTAAGATCATTATGATTACGGTATCCGATGATATGGTGTATCTGCTCGAAGCTTTAAAACGGGGGGCGCAAGGCTACTTACTTAAGAATTTGGCGCCTTCACAGTGGCTGGCATACCTTCGATCCATCGTTAACGACGAAGAACCGATCAGCAGGGTCATTGCATATGAGATCCTAAAGGATGTACACGTGGAAGAACGAAAACAACCGGCGGTGCACTTGACTTCCAGAGAGAAAGATATTCTATATGGAGTAGCCGAAGGGTGGACCAATAAGGAAATCGCAGACAAGTACGAGATTTCAGAATATACGGTGAAGAACCATTTGAAGAATATACTGCAGAAGCTTCAGATGCAAAATCGAGTTCAGCTCACTAGATATGCGATAGAGCAAGGGCTGACACTTGAAAATGATAAGCGGATTTAGCACAAGGGAACTCTCAATATGGACTATTATATTGCAAATAAAAAAGCAGGCAGCTGGCTCGGTATAGAAGAGCCTGCCCTGCTTTTTCTTATTCAGTCTGTAATAGTTTAGCCTGCAAATGTTGTTGTTTTTTTATTTTTAGTCGAAATATAGATAATACTCTCAATAACAAAGATAACTAACACAGACAGACCAAACAATGGCATAAGAATGCCTAAGATCAGTAGGGTCAAGACCGCGCCAATGGACCAAGGTTTATTTGTTCGCTTCGGCAGGTTAAGATTACCTGGCTGGATTTTTTTCATCCATGACAAGAATCCCATCACTATAGCTGTGAGAAAAGCGATACAAACGAGTAAGTTCATGATTTTATTCGCCAGTCCAAATAAGTGCCCTTCATGAAGAGGAATACCCCAAGTAAACCATTTTCCAATGATTCCATAGTCGTCAAAATTCACTCTAGCAATGAATTCGCCCGAATACTGATCGAAATAAGCGGTCGTTTCTTCATACGGACTAACATCTAGACCTGTGACCCCGGTATTGCTGCCTTTGGATACGGTGAACACACCAAGTTCATCCACTGGGTACACAATGGAATAAGGCTTGGTGATATTTTCATTTTGAACATTACTGATGATGTGCTCCAAGCTTTGCTGATTTGGATTGCTTGCACGGGTATGTACTGCAGGGTGATGATCCCCATGTCCTGCTGTATGCTCAGAAACAGGTGGATTCAAGCTTCTAGTAGCCCAAGGTATCTCATCTATATCGGATTGAGGCGGGTTATTACGCAATTCTGTCCTTCCTAATTGAGGATACTCTTGTCCGAGCTTACTAATGTGACTCCCCATAAATACTGACCATGGGATTCCCGTTATAATGATAACGATTAAAGGTATGGTGATGACGAGTCCGATCATGGCATGAATCTTCTGAAATTTCAGTTTGTTGGAACTTTTTCCTGCTTTCTTTGCAAGCAGCTTCTTTTTGAATGTCATATAAATGCCTGAAATGATTAAAAATACGGTCCAGCATGCTGTTAATTCAACTAAGTATCGTACAAAAGTGCTCTCCGTAAGAAGTGAGCTATGAAAATTACGCATGAAATTTGAGTAGGTGTTTTTGGTATTCTGTGAGGTCACGATTTGATTGTTGTCATCTAGGAAAATATAAAGCGAATCTCCATCTACATTACTAATGGTGACTCTGTCGTTATAAGGCTCATCCATCATACTGATTTTACTTACAAGGTATTCAGGATATTCTTTTTCGATCGCTTGAATGGCTTCATCGATGCTTTGCTGTTCTTGTAACGGGCTTGATCCGAAGAATTCTTTTTCATAGATACTATTCTCAATATCAGTATAGAATAAAAAACCGATACCTGAGAGTGTTAATGTGAGTAGTAGAGGTGTAATGAACCAAGCTGCATAAAAGTGAAGTCTACGGAACGGATTAAATGTGTTTTTGTTGTTCATACCGGTCTCCTTTTGATAAGTACAGTTAAGTTAGTTCAATCAGAATAAGTCTAGTTTAATCGTGTGTAAATTTGAATGACCCAGAAGAGCTAGTAGAGTCTCAATGTATAAAATAGCTGTATATATCAGGGGGGATCAGGAGAATATTTAATGGGTTGCTTGTCGATTATGAGAAGGAAACTTCCGAAATTGACACATTTAAAGTGGATTTATAGCCATAGTGAGCTATATGGAAATTCATTCATATTCAGTAAAATAGGATCTGGAAATATGGCGGTATAGAAAAAGGAAGGGAGGAATACGATGGAGTCGTTTGAACGATGGGGATGAAGAAAGAAGTGACGCTTCCTAGATTTATCTTCATTTATATTGTAATCTTCGTCATCTTCTTAGGATGCTTGCTCTACACTCCTGCACAAGATCGGGCCCTCGCTTCCAGAGCGTCCGATCCTAATGCTGAAGTGACGAAGCTGCAGCCCCTGATCGATCAAGCGGGTGAGGGAGATCAGCTCGTTCTTCCTGCTGGCACTTATGCTGGGCCTGTGGTCATTGACAAGAAGATATCGATTATTGGAGAAGGAATCGTACAAATTATCAATAGAGAGAATAAGCCGGCTGTCGAGATTACACAGGATCATGTAACGATGAACAACTTAACGATCCGCCATGAGAGTAAAGGAAGAGAAGCAGGAGTGCTAGTCAGAGCAGATTATGTGACGCTCGAAGGCCTTCAGATCAGATCAGAAGGATACGGTATTGTACTTCGAGATGCACACTATAATCTGATTCATAACAACAACATTGAAGGTACCGAGGTTCGCTCTCTGGAGAACCTGAATAATGCAAACGGAATTGACTTGTTTAAGTCCAATCATAATGATATTCAAAACAATGAAATTCGTTATGTGATGGACGGTATTTATATTGAAAGCTGCCAATCTGTTCATGTCGCGTCCAATAACATATCAGATGTTCGTTATGCCGTACATTTCATGTATGTGAATGATTCTGAGATGCTGAATAATACAGGGCAGAACAATGTGACGGGAGCCATGGTCATGGGAGTGAACAACGCAACCATATCAGGGAATATTTTTCGCAAGCAAAGCAAAAACGTCAATGCACAAGGGATGTATCTATTCGATGTACATGATTCAATAATTGAGCAGAATCGATTAGAAGGAAATCGGATTGGTGTCTACATACAGAGCTCTACACATAATCAATTCAGGGAAAATGCACTGATCGAAAATTTCGTAGGCATTCAGGCGATCCATAGTGAACAAAATGTCATTGAATCAAATGACCTTATCTCCAATGTGAATGAAGCCGTTGCCATGGGCAGTAAAGATAACCAAATGAGTTCGAATTACTGGGATTCCTTTCAAGGTATAGATTCCGATGGTGACCACAGTAGTGACATTGCTCACTCGATCAATCCCTTTTATCTGAATTTGGTGAATCGAAATTCTGCTTATCAATTGTTTTTTCAGTCACCAGGATTGACCTTTCTAAGTGAGATGTTCACTCAAGACCAGCGTGCATGGTTGAAGGACCCGTCACCAGTACTCATGACCAACACAGATTTAGTTGCTGATACGAGCGAGTCAGAACGTGACTCCAATCTGTTCCTGCTTCTAGCTGGTCTGTCTATATTGTTAATTTCAGCTTATATCATTCTCTTTCTGGGGGTAAAAAGATCATGAAATTTTGGAAACTGGGGCTTACTCTTATTGCCAGCATACTAATCTTGACGGCATGTGGAGGCACAAAATACGAAGCGGTTCCTATTAATGAAGAAGTGGATGTGTGTGTAATATGCAATATGCAAGTGAAGGATGATGCGTATGCAACACAGCTCACGACCAAGGACGGCAAGAACTACAAATTCGACGATATCGGTTGTATGAACGAATGGAAAGAACAAAATGGAACAGAAAACATAGGGATGGATTTTGTGCGTGATTATAATGACAAGGAATGGATTGAGTTCAGTAAAGCAACGTATGTGTATGATGAATCCATTCGCACGCCGATGGCCTATGGTATCGTTAGCTTCAAAGACAAGGAATCAGCTGAAGCTTTTGTCTCGGAACAAGGCGTAGGGACGATTTTGACAGCAGAAGATCTGGGTAGTCATACATGGGATCAAGGGGAAGGCATGATGGATATGTCAGGAGAGGGACACGGGCATAGTCACAGTCACGATGAATCCGAGCACAGCCACGAAGAAGAGAGTCACAATCATGAAGCGGACACGGACGAACACTCAGATCACCAATAACAATTATAGGAGTTGTGATCATGAGAAACATGCTGATTGTGGCCAGACGAGAGATCAAGATGGGCTTCCGTAACCCATGGTCCTACTCTTTCCTCATTCTCTTCAGTCTATTTAGCTTGAGCTTAATGTTCATCCATGCTCAAAATTTAGTCGAAGGATATTCCGGTGTTACGAGTTCAATGTTAACCCTTGTCCTCTATTTATTACCGTTAATGACGTTGTTTATTGGCTCCTTCTCACTCACGAGTGAGAAGGAGGATGGCAACTGGGACCTGCTGACAACCTATCCATTACATACCCTTTCGTTTATTGCTGGAAAATATGTAGGATTATCAGCAGTGCTGTTCACCATTGTGGCGTTTGGCTATGGGCTGATGGGGCTTATCGGTGGTTTATCAAGTAACAGCATGACACCGAAGACCTTCATTTTGTTTATTGTCTTCTCCGTAGGACTTATTTTGCTCTATTTATCCATCGCTTTATTTGTTGGATCTGTGTCGAGGAATCGGTGGCAGGCACTGACGATCTCGGTTTCGATATGGTTCTTCACGGTCATCGGTTGGCAAACCATTCTCATTGCTGTCCTTGGACTCTTGCCTTATATATGGGTTAAGCCGCTGCTTCTAACGTTGACTGTCTTAAATCCTGCAGAGCTTATCCGATTATTTGTTGTTGTTAAATTAGGAGGAGGGTCTGTGCTGGGGCCTGAGTATTATGAATGGGTACAGTGGATTCAGCAGCCCGTCGGGACATGGATATTCCTATTGATCCTATTGATATGGATTACCTTTTCTATAACTGCAATATATGTGCTATGGGAAAGGAGCAAATCCTATGGATGAATTGGTCATAGTGAAACAACTGAACAAGTTGATTAAGAAAAAATGCATCGTCGAAGAGCTGTCGTTTACGCTTGCCGCAGGAGAAGTGCTTGCGCTCTGCGGCGGAAATGGAGCGGGGAAGAGCACGGTTCTTCGTATGCTCACCGGCATATCAGAGCCAACTTCGGGAGAGATCAGCGTTAATAAGCGCTCAAGAAGTACAGATCGTATGAAATATGCCGAGCAGCTAGGCTATATGCCGGATGATTACTCTTTCCAGCAGGGACTAACCGCCAATGAATCGCTTAAATTCTGGGCATCCATTAGACGACTGCCTCAAACAAGAGTTCAAGAAGTACTGGCGATCGTGGGGCTTGAAGATCAGAAGGAACAGAAAGTATCTACTTTCTCAAAGGGAATGAGTCAACGTTTGTTATTTGCACAAGCGATATTGTCGAAGCCGCGTTTGTTGATTATGGACGAGCCAACTAACGGTCTGGACCCTTATTGGATGAAAGAGCTTGTCAGCATCCTGGTGGAAATGAAGCAGCATGGTCAGACCGTTATTTTCTCAACTCACCAGCTGGACATCGCGGAGGAAGCGGCAGATAAGGTCATCTTCTTGAATAACGGTAAGAACGTTGGGGAAGGAACCGTATCTATGTTCAAGCAGAAGCACGGCTCACTATCCGCTGCTTTTCACCACAGTCTTGGATTGAAATGAGGTTTACCACTTGAAAAATAATACGCTTCACGTACGTAAAGTCGTTACGATGATTATTATGCTCGTCATTGTCATTGCTGTAGTATGGGCAGTGTTAGATGCTGCAGAAGATAAGAAAGCCCGATCACTTGCCGGAGGATTTGAAGTCGGAAGTACAGCCCCTGAATTTGAAGTAACGAATATGCAGGGAGAACAAGTACAGCTGCAGGATTATTTGGGTAAAAAGGTCATTATGAATTTCTGGGCTTCCTGGTGCGAGCCTTGTGTACGAGAGATGCCGTTGATCTATGATATCTATCAGTCTGGAGGGCAGGATACAGAGGTGCTGTTCGTCAATGTAGGAGAGTCCAAGGGGACGATAGCTGAGTTTCTGGAAGATCATAAGTTCGACTTTCCTGTAATTATTGACGCTACTGGAAAGGTATCTAATCTCTACCGTGTCAGTGGATTGCCAACGACGGTAACGATTGATAAGCAAGGGCAGCTGGAACAAGTTATAACGGGGGAGATAACAGATTATAGCATGTTAGAATAAAAATATATAATTGCTAACCTATTCCTGGATGGAATAGATGTGATAAGGAAGGAAGGATATGATTTGAGATTCTCGATGAAGAGTGAACATCGCTTGTATGGTGCCTGGATCGTTTCTATGGCAGCGACGTTTGGAAGCTTGTATTTCAGTGAAATCAAAGGGTATACGCCATGTGATTTGTGCTGGTATCAACGTATTTTTATGTATCCACTCACGATTATACTCGCGATCGCCTGTTACCATAAGGACCGTTCCATTACACGCTATGTCCTTCCGCTATCATGGATCGGAGGAGGTATATCTCTATTTCATATCCTGTACCAACGCTTTCATGCATTTTTTGAGGATAATTCGATCGTAGCCTGCGGTCCGACGCCTTGTGCGAGTAACTATTTTGTATGGTTCGGTTTTATTACCATTCCGGTAATGGCATTAACTGCATTTATCCTGATTACGTTGCTATTATGGAAGCTGCCCCAGTCGGAAGAAGAGGAGTAAAGCTAATTATTTGCGATTTGCGTATTCTTTAGATGAAAAAGGACAACCTTCCACCCTATTCGTGGAAGGTTGTTTGTTGTTAGTTTTTTTTAACATGTTGATTGACACTAATCCAATTTTTTCATTCGTTTTACCGCTATTAAATTTACCGATAGTATAAGGAAGACTTGTTATGGAGTCTTATTCTTGTTGATCATCGCTGCGTCAATTATATCGTAAACAATCTCCGTATTATAAATATCGTTATTGACTCTCCAGTCATCATCCTCTTTTAACATATAGATGGTTCCTTCTAGATCTAGTGTTTCATCAGCAACCGAAACTGTACCTGTATAATTCAGTTCAATTTGTGTGTCTGCTACGTTTCTTTCGGTAAATTCGAGATTGGACAGTCGCACCTCACTTTCTTTTAATTGTGCCAATTGAGATCCACGTATAAATACTCGGGTACTAACTGAACGTTCATAGAAGCTTTGAGTTGATAAAGGCTCCATTACCTCATACTTTTCGGATAGGGTTTGTTCTGTAATCTCATGAATTTGAGGGCTTTCCAATTCTGCTAGCTTATATTTCTCGGCCGCCTCAACTGCGCTTGATACATTCGAATTAGCGCATGCGGAGATCAGGAATAGCATTGTGAGTAATGCAGCTATCATGATTAAACGAGACTTTTTCATCATTAGCTCCTCTCTGGTTTGTTTAAAGGTATTTTACCATATTTAGGATAATCAAGACATACACTCACCTCGTGTTAACTTCTACTGTTTGATATACTAAATAGAGCAAAAATGTATACAAGGAGATGGACTTATGCGGGGGAATATGACAACATATCAGTTTGAGAACAGAAACATTTATATCTACACACCACCATCTTATGATGAGAATGATACGGTTTTGTTTCCCGCTGTAATCGTCCAGGATGGCAGCTATTTGTTTGCAGACTCAATGGAAGAATTGGAGTCGGATTTTGCAAGCGGTGCTACGCAAGAGGTTATATTTATTGGGATTGAACCGAACAGGCGCGATTGCGAATATACTCCATGGGAGGCAGAACCTCTGCAGGAAGGTGAAGTCTTCGGTGGAGAAGGGGATAAGTACTTGGACTTTGTGACAGAGCAAGTGATTCCTTATGCAAGGGAACGGTATCGGATTACGGAGGATACCTCCCAGATTGGAATTACGGGAGGGTCATTGGGAGCGTTGATATCGCTGTATGCTGCTTTTCAAGAGCCAGACCATTTTGGACGATTCATCATGATGTCAGCATCTCTATGGTTCGAGAAATTTGTTGCGTTTGTGGAGAGCCGTACCTTTATTCAAAATGATGTGCGCTTATACATGTATGTCGGTGAGACAGAGGGTGTAGGGCGGGATAATCTGCAGCAGTATATGGTTCCGAATACGAAGAAGGTCTATAGCATCTTAAAAGACAAAGTTCCCGGTGGAACGGATCATATTATGCTGGAGACGGACCCTGAAGGTGTTCACAGTCACCAATATTTTAACAGGTATTTCCCACATGGAATGAGATTTGCTTACCCCGGTCGCAATGTGAATTAGCGAGCTTAGTATACTTCGAATTAGGAATAGGGAAAATGATAAGATAAAAAATAGATTAGGAGCGTGTAGAAGATGGTTGGAGTAGAACTGGATATGGTCGTAACAGACAGCTTAAAAGCACTGGAGTTGTACGATGGTATATTCGATATTGAGCTTGTGGAAGCCTCAAAGCTTGCTCGAGGTGAAAATGAGGTGGTTTTTACTCTATATGGCTTCCGATTTCATCTATTAGATGAGAACCCGCAATTTCATCTGATTGCACCAACTCCTGAGCATCCTCAAACGAGCTGGGTAAATGTCACCGTTCCTCATATTAGAGAGACATATACGAAAGCGATGGAACTTGGCTGTACAGAAATACAGCCGGTAACGGAGCTGCCTGACTACGGTGTAGCTAATGCTATTTTTACAGATCCGTTCGGTTATGTGTGGATGCTGCATCAAGTATATAAAGAGGTTAGTCATGAAGAACGAATTAGGCTGTGGGAAGAGAAAAAGAAAGAACATACTAAGGATTAAGCTTGAACATTTGACCCTCAACTGAGATAAACGGTTTCTAAAATAAATTAGTCGTACAAGCCTTCTCCTGCGAATAGGATATAACGATGTAATGTTGCTATCTTAAGGAGGAGGCATATGTTAACAAGTGCTTATATTGCCTATATGCTGCTTGGTTTGTCGCTCGCCGCTCCCATTGGCCCATTGAATGCAGCTCAATTAAATATTGGGATTAGGCGGGGATTCTTTCACTCCTGGGTATTTGGTCTCGGAGCTGTGCTGGCTGACGTAGTTTATATGCTGCTTGTGTATTTGGGTGTGGTTCATTTCCTAGATACTCCGTTTGTTCAGACGTTCCTATGGTTATTCGGCTTCTTTGTCTTGGTTTATACTGGTGTAGAAAGTCTGCTGAGCAGCGGTCAAATCAAGGAGTCGCATACTTCAGAAAAAGAGCCGCTTGGCAGATCATTTCGAGCAGGATTCTGGATGTCTTTGTTTAATCCTATGTCCATTTTGTTTTGGCTTGGCATATTTGGCTCCGTACTTGCACAGGAGACTGCGGCCAAGAGCACTTCGCAGATTGTATTACTTAGCTTGGCTATTGTCGCTGGTATCCTTGTGTGGGATTTTACGGTTGCTGCCACATCAAGTTTTTTTCGTAAAGTGCTAAGTAAGACTCTGCTTAGAGGGATATCGATTATATCTGGTCTGTTTTTAATAGGTTTTGGTATCCATTTTGGTTTACAAGCCGTAAAGGTTTTATTCTTCTAGTATTTTTATATTCTGTTTAATTCTAATCTATTGGTTTAATTACAAATTAGAAAATTGTAAAAACCTTTAGATTAGGAGTGATAGGATGTTTCGGCATCAGAAAGAACTACAGTTTGAAGTAAAGGTTGATCGTCCAGATCCGATGCTGGCACGTCAGGTACAAGAAGTACTTGGAGGCCAGTTCGGAGAAATGACCGTCATGATGCAGTATTTATTCCAGGGGTTTAATTGCCGTGGTGAAGAGAAGTACAAAGATATGCTGATGGACATCGGTACCGAAGAAATTGGGCATGTGGAAATGCTCTGTGCATTGATTAGTCAATTGCTTGACGGTGTATCTCCAGACGAACAGGATGAGGCTTCGAAAGATCCAGTAACCGCAGCGATTATGGGCGGGGTTAACCCACAGCATTTGATCGTGAGTGGTCTCGGTGGACTGCCAAGTAATTCAAATGGGGTCCCTTGGAACGGCTCTTACATTGTAGCTAGCGGCAATTTGCTTGCAGATATGCGTTCGAACCTTCATGCCGAAAGCCAAGGCAGACTTCAAGTGGCAAGACTCTATCACATGACAACGGATGAAGGGGTTCGGGCAACATTCCGTAAGATGCTTGCACGTGACCGCTACCATCAATACCAATGGATGGCGGCCATTCAAGAGCTGGAGGAGAAAAATGGAGTTGTCGTTCCAGCTACCTTCCCTCCGGAAGCAGAATTAGAGTCACAGCCGGAAGCTTATGAATTCTGGAATCTGTCTGAAGGCAATGAATCCTCCGAAGGACTGTGGGCTACGGGAAGTGCTCCTGACGGAACAGGTGATTTTGTATATGTAGCAGAACCCGTTGCTAAGGGCCAAGTATATAAACCCGTAGTCCCGCCAGAATCCGTTCATCATGATCTGAATCCACAAAACAAACTTTAATCCGATCATAATCAAATTTCAGCCTTATAATTGCATGCATTATTGCAATTGTAAGGCTTTCTTGCTGAATAACTGACGAATGGATATAGGGCGGCAATTAGATAGGATATGTAAATTTTCTGTATCATGGCAGGATCAGGTTATGCTGTGCAGAATTAATCATTGATGCAGTCTGCTAAACATAGTTAGACATGATCAACCTGTTCACATTTTAAATTAGGAGGCGGATATGTTTCAAAAACTAGGATATGATCGTACGGTTCCCTTGCAATTCAACTACAAAAAGGTCTGTGGATTATGGCTGGCAATCATCGGCTCTGTCATCATCGCATCAACCATATTTGGCGGATCTTTTTACTTGAATCCTTTCATCTTTATGATAGGTTATTTCATCGGTTTCTATATTTCTTTTTTTAATGCGGGAGTTCAGCGCAGATTAGCTGAGGGTCCGAGCACTCCTTTTCAGGATCGGATGGGAAATATTGGTGTTATCGCTCTGTTTGTTTTGATGTTCTTGATTGCAGGTCCTTTTTTTCCTAGCTTAGATTGGCGGATGATCTGGCTGGGTACACTCTTGGCAACAGGTATTCATTTTTTCCTTTTTTATTATGTCCACGGTAAGTCGATGCTTGTTATCGGTTCGTTGGGCACAGTGATCGCAATAGCTGGGATGTTACTCGAATCGGTACCCTTCTCCTACTTTGGAATTGCAGATGGCGTCGCCAAGCTCGGAGTTGGTCTTTATTTATTGTTCTATTCCAAGCCAAGCAGCCAGAGCAGGGTACATCACCTTTCAGCATAACAGAGTTAACAGCATCTAGGATTACACTACAGGTAAATAAGAAGTATCTTTAAGCACAAGTACATAGATAGATTAGCAATCGCCGATTCGTTCAAGATCGATATCGTTTCACGCTTGATATGATATAATCATGGCAAAGTCCTGGACGAGGAGATGTGAACGTTGTCTGGCGTTATTAACAAAGTAGTTCAAATCTTGGATCTATTATTACCACAAGGTACCGAAAAAGATATGAGTGTAACGGAGATCAGTAAAGCGTTGAATATGCCGATACAGAGTGCACATCGATTACTCACTTCTCTAGCGGAACATGGTTTTGTGTCACAAAATGAGAAAACGAAACGATATAAACTTGGCTTGTCTCTGATGAAGTATGGCTTCCTCATGTGGGATAGTCTGATGCTGCGAACGATCGCAAGACCGTTCATGGAAGAACTATCGAAGCGCACCAAGGAAACGGTATACTTATCCGTTCGTGAAAATGCGGAAGGGATCTACGTTGATTCTGTAGACTCTCCGCAAGTTCTGAAGATCTCGGAGCCGATAGGGCTGCGCTTGCCATTATTTATTGGAGCATCGAATAGAGTGATTTTAGCCTTCCTAACGCCTCAGTTACAGAATTCATTGCTGGATTCGTTTGATTGGGAAGACGTCCCTTCTCTGAAACCGCTATCCCGATCCTATATCGAGCAAGAGCTTATAGCGATTAAACAACAAGGATATGCTATCACCACGAATGAGGCAACAGAAGGGACAACGGGAATTGGAGTTCCGATCTTTTCCTACGAGAATACAGTTATCGGTTCATTGAACGTGGCAGGACCTTCAATTCGATTCGGAGAAGAGAATATTGGTAAATATTCAAATTTGGCCCGTAAATATGCCAGCCTCATATCACACGAGCTTGGTTATCGAGGACAACACCGTTAATGATCTTCAGCTAAATCAAAATTCTAAGAAACGATCCTTTTTCTATAGAATCGTAGCAGACCCCTTCATTTTATGATTTGGGGTCTTTTTCTATGGTTGTTATCTCACTATGCGGGATACATAACAAAATTATCAATAATTAATTGTGTTAATCCCACTATGTGGGATAGCAACATTGATATTATCGTAAATTGAGATACTATAAAATTATACATATCATTCGAGGTGAGCCCATGAAAATTATTGTTTTTCGTCATTTTTCATTTGATGATCCATCTGTGATGGTGTCGTGGTCCAAGCAAGCCGGGCATGATCTAATCATACATGATCCTGCCAACGGGATACCGCAGGAATGGCTTCATTCATTTGATCTTCTTGTCATTCAAGGGGGCCCTATGAGCGTCTACCAGGAGAGTAAATACCCTTGGCTAATACAAGAGAAGTTGTTTGTAAAAAAGGCGATTGAGGCGGGGAAGAAGGTGCTTGGAATATGTCTGGGGGCACAGATGATCGCAGAAATTTTGGGAGGAGCTGTATCTCCGATTGGTGTTAATAAGGAAATTGGCTGGCATCAAATTCACAGAAATGAGGAACGTCATCCGTGGCTGACCCAGCTTCCGGAACATTTCATTTCTTTCTCATGGCACGGAGATACCTTCTCATTGCCAGAAGGCGCCAGACTATTGATGTACTCAGAAGCTTGCGGCCAGCAAGCATTTGCCTATGGTGATCATGTCCTGGCCTTACAGTTTCATTTAGAGTCGACACCCGATTGCATCCAGGAAATGCTGTCCAGATGGTCAAATGAACTGATCGATTCACCGTATATTCAGCATGATACTGAAATACGTCAAGGTATGAACCATAGCGAGCATGCGAATAGACTGTTAAGGGGAATTCTGGATCAGATTCAGATTAATGAATGTGATCACAAAACAATGGAATCTTGTATTCCACAAGCTTAAACATTTAAGATACGATTTATTGAGAAGCCTTTAATCCTATGAAAATGTAGGGTTGGAGGCTTTTTTAACCCTATGAAAGCAATGAATGCTCTTTGATGGAACAGAATAAACATTTAATGAAGGGGAATAAACGCATATAGCCCTTACGAGCCATCATGAGGATAGAAGGTACAGCGTATGATATTTAGAGGATAACGTGTAGTGAAGGAGAGCTCTATATCTTATGGACCGACTTTCGAATAATGGACACTCTACGAATCATAGACTAACAGACAAAACCTATCGGCATACGAAGCTCAAAGTGACGGGGATGTCGTGTGCAGCATGCTCAGCTCGTATTGAAAAAGCATTACTGAGATTAAACGGAGTCCATCAAGCTCATGTTAATCTGGCCACGGAAGAGGCTAAAGTGGAGTACAATCCTGCAGAGGTTAATGTAGAGACTCTTCGGAGCAGGATTGAGAATCTAGGCTTTGGGACCGTGACGGCAGTTGTTGACTTAAACATTGCAGGTATGACCTGCGCCGCATGCTCAGCCCGAATCGAAAAAAGTCTGAGCAAGCTTCCAGGTGTTACGGGTGTAAATGTGAACCTTGCATTAGAATCAGCTCATGTTGAGTTCATATTAGGAACGCTAAAAGCTTCAGATCTTATCAACCAGATCAGGCAATTGGGATATGAGGCTTATGTCCAAACAACGGATGAAGAAGCCAATGCGTTAAGAGAAGAGGAGCTACATCGAAAAAAATGGAAGTGGATCTTGTCAGCCTTACTTTCTTTTCCCTTGTTTTGGTCCATGGTTTCTCATTTTTCGTTTACTTCTGAGATATGGGTCCCTGATGTGTTCATGATCCCTATTGTTCAGTGGTTATTGGCTACGCCGGTACAGTTCTATCTTGGCGCAACATTCTATAAAGGTGCATATAAAGCGTTGAAAAACAGAAGTGCGAATATGGATGTGCTTGTCGCGCTTGGGACAAGCTCGGCTTATTTGTATAGTGTATATCAAATCTTAGGAAACAGCTTTCAACTCTATTTTGAAACGAGTGCCGTGCTGATTACGCTAATTTTGTTCGGGAAATGGCTGGAGGCTCTAGCTAGAGGAAGAACGGTAAAGTCTATCCACAGTTTGATGCAATTAGCTCCGCATACAGCAAGAGTCGTTCGAAATGGCGAAATTATTGAGATGCCTTCTGAATATGTCCACTCCAATGATCTTGTTCTTGTGAAACCAGGTGAGAAGATTCCTGTAGATGGCATCGTGGAGGAGGGAGCCTCCTCAGTAGACGAATCCATGTTAACCGGAGAGAGCTTGCCGGTGGACAAGAAGCTCGGCGACTCTGTAGCTGGAGCAACACTTAATATCAATGGCCGTCTTATCATTCGGGCGACCCAAGTAGGTAATGACAGCGCCTTAGCAAAAATCATTCATATCGTAGAGCAGGCACAGGGATCAAAGGCTCCCATTCAGCGTGTTGCGGATACCTTATCAGGAATATTCGTACCTGTCGTCATTAGTCTGGCTGTCATCACCTTTTTATTTTCATTGTTATTCGAAAGCTCAGGGAACTTGAACTCCGCTCTGGAAAAGGCAATAGCTGTACTGGTCATCGCTTGTCCCTGCGCTCTTGGCCTAGCTACTCCGACATCCATCATGGCTGGTTCGGGTCGTGCTGCTGAATTCGGTATCCTGTTTAAAGGGGGGGAATACATTGAGAATGCGGGTTACATTCAGACCGTCCTATTAGATAAAACAGGGACCGTTACTCATGGAAAGCCGATTCTGACCGATGTGATCACTTCACATGACTGGTCTTCTAACGAAATGTTGAAACGAGTAGGAATTGCGGAGTTCAGCTCCGAGCATCCGATTGCTCAGGCTATCATGAAAGGCTTAGAAGACAGAGGTATAAAAATATTGCTCCGACCGGAGCGATTCGAGAATATACCGGGTTACGGTGTTCGTGCCCGCGGTTACAGCCAGAACATTCTTGTCGGAACTCGGCGACTCCTCATGGATGCGAAGGTGGAGGTACCTGCTGATGCTTGGGTTCAAATGGCTGAGCTTGAAGGTCAAGGTAAAACCGTGCTGCTCGTGGCCATTAATAATAAATGGGCAGGAATGGTCGCTGTTGCAGATACCGTGAAAGAAACTTCTGCACAAGCTGTGGGCCGTCTTCAAGCAATGGGGATTGATGTCGTATTAATGACGGGAGACAACGAACGCACGGCTCAGGCTGTTGCAAGTCAGATAGGTATCTCCAAAGTCATTGCAAATGTTCTCCCGGAGGAGAAGGCGGCAGAAGTAAAGAGGCTGCAGCAATTGGGACAAAAGGTAGCCATGGTAGGGGACGGGATTAACGATGGACCTGCACTCGCTGTTTCTGATGTAGGCATGTCTTTAGGCACAGGTACGGAAATAGCCGCAGAGGCAGCAGATGTTATTCTCATGCATGGAGACCTGAATCGTGTTGCTGATGCGATCCAATTAAGTAAAAGAACGTTGCGTAACATCAAGCAAAATCTATTTTGGGCTCTTGCCTATAATGTGGTGGGTATTCCTGTTGCTGCTATAGGGCTGCTAGCTCCGTGGCTGGCGGGTGCTGCGATGGCATTCAGTTCTGTTTCAGTCGTACTGAATTCCCTGCGTCTTCAAAAAATGAAGCTATAGGGTCAAGATCATTCAGCAGTCGTAAGGCAACCGAGCTCCTGGCAGAGACCTTCATCGAGAGTGAACTGCTGCTCTTTCATTTTAAATCGCGGCAGGATTGATTCGTTTCATCAAGAATATTCTAATGTTTGTAAATCGCTTATATTTGAAGGAGAACAATTCTATGGGGTTTTTGTATCATTATTATGAATTGGCCAGAGGACCATTTCGCTCATTAACTGATTTGCCACTGGATGAAGCATTAATTATACAAAAGCAGCTAAAAGAAGATAAGATGTTGTTTGCGAGTAAAAGATCGGAGGATTACTTATATACTCGAATTGATTTAGAGCAAAAAGCGAGGAACATATTTATAAGTAAAGGTGGGAAACCGCCAAGAATTACCCCTCTCTATATGACGTAGGGGGAATGCGAATGGCTCAAAGAATGGTACAGAGAAGGGGAAGAGCTCAGAGTTCATATAGATGAATTTGATGAGCATGCGATTAGTTTTACATATGGAGATTTGTTTCCAACGATGCGCTATCAGGATGGAAAGCCGTATCGAGGACAGATCTATACTAAAAGCGAAATAAAAATGGTAATAGAAGAGTTTGGTCTGCCTCAGGAATGGAATATTCACGGAGAAAAGGGACCGGAGAGGTATATTGAAGTGCAGATATGGGATGATAAACCAATACACAAGTATATGCAGAGGCAAAGGAATAAATAGGAAACCAATTATTCTTGGATATCAATACAAAACAAGGGCTGGGGAGCTATTCTATCCCGGCCCTTGTTATTTAGTCAAGCAGATTACGGTTCAACGCCCCAGCTAAGCTGGTTGTTCAAATAACCGGTTACCTGTTCGTTATTTACGTATTGTGTGCTGGTCGAATCGAAGGAATAATCATTTGTTTGCGTGTAGTTGGACCAGTTGTTTTTAGAGAAGCGAGTTTGGATTTCTGTACTTTGACCTGGACTTAATGTTCCCGCCTCGCTTGAGAAGCCAAGTTCCAGGTAATGATCGGCCTGCGTGACGGGTGCTGCCAGTTTAACAAATGCACTCGTCACGTTCGCACTTCCGACACTGGACCAGTCAGACCAGAAGCTCTGCTCCTGCTCCCCATCAATGGTGTAGTAATATCTGATGTTGACATCGCTTAATGAAATGTCTGATGTACCGGTGTTAACGACTTTGAATTTAGGTGAGATTCCGTTGGTAGATGCACTTGTATTGCCATTATAAGCTTGAATACGGATTGCCCCGTCAGGAGAGGGGACCGTTACACTGCTGTCAGCTACATTTACGGTAATAACAGCTTGGTTTCCTCCGCTGAATTGGAAGGTGATTGTGTTCTGGCCAAGCGGCAGGGTGGACAGATAGGCTTTGCTCAGAACGACGGAAGAGCCTGTCAACGTATAGTCCTGACCCGATATGAGCGTATAGCTTCCACTTGCAATGCTTGAGAGCTGTTGTCCGTTCAGGGTAAGGTTCAGGTTAATATTCTGTTGAAGATTTGCAGCTTTATCAAATGACGAATTTGCAGGTGAGACCGAGGCGGTTGGTGATGAAGGATTATTGGATTGTAGATTTGGAAGCTCATCTAACGTGATGACATAATCACTTTGATATAGTGTTGTCAGGGTAGCAGGATAGTTGAAGGCAGAACCCATCAGATGCTCGCCATACCATGGACAGAAATAGAGCCATCCGGATTTCTCCTCAACTAGATTCTGTAAGCTAGGAACGGTATCGTTCTCCGTCATGGCAACCATCTTTGTACCGTTCGTCAGATCAACCAGCTTATAAAAGATGGAGGTGATGGCGTCCTCATTCGGAACTCCAGACAAACCGTCATCTCGATTGTAGATTGTATTGTATTTGTCATAACCGACCAGATCAACTTGATGATCTCCTGGGTACCATGCCGGAGAAGTGCTGTACACATAGCTGTTGTAAGTCCATATCAGGTTGTGCAGATCATAGGTTTCTGTCAGCTCAGTATAGAGCAGATCCCATAGATCCTTGTACACTTCCGCACCTGCTGAAGCCCACCAGAACCATGCACCTTCTCCATTTAGACCACCGTTGCCCTCCGCCTCATGATAAGGACGGAAAATGACTGGAACGTTGTTATCTTGCAAAATTTGCAGCTGTTCTGCCAGATCTTCAATTGTCATCATTACATACTGATACTCTTTCGTACCGGGAACGACGGCATTTGCTGTATTAAAATTGGTCTCTGACGGCTTGTAGGTGGCATCTTTCCAATCTACAGTTTGTCCGAGCTGATAGGTCGTGAAATCCTTGGGAACATTGATATGCCAAGCGGCTGTTGCAATTCCGCCTCGATTGTTTACCCAGTCAATCATCCGATCTGTTGTGCCGTCTTCCCAGCCGTACAGTGGATTATAATTCATAAAGTCGAACCCGCGGATGGCTGGATATTTGCCTGTTAGATCATGAATCCATTCAAATTCGAGCTCATAATCGCCGTTATTTCCACCACCATATATCTCCTGTTGACCCGAGATCATATGATTCCCATACACTTCTGTTAAATAGTTCATAAGAAGCTGAGTTTCGGGTGTTGCTTGAGTATCTGTAAGTACAGGCTGTACATCCAAGGGATCAAGATCAGCATGATCCACAGTGAAGGAGTCAAAATATGCAAATCCCCAGCCGGCCTTTAGCTGGATCGTATTGCTGCCTTGATTCAGCTTGAAGAAACCAAAATTGAAATCTGACCAGGTTGTTGTGAATGGCAGCATAGAAGAAGCCTTGGTTACACCATTCACAGCCAGGGATTGCATTCTCCCGTCCGGACTGACCTCCTGCATATAACGGGTGGAGATTTCATACATGCCTGTCTCTGGAACAGTTACGTTGAAGGTGATTGTCCCGGAACCCTGCATCCAGACAAATCCATCCCCTGTGTATCCCGGCTTAGGCTGTCCGTAGATTTCCGTGACCACTTGAAGGTCGGAACTGAGCTGCGCATCTTCGCTTTCAATAGTGAAGAGCGGGGCATCATCTGCATTAGCACGGACAGTCATTAACCCCACCAGCAGAGCAAATGCCAGCAGTATTGCGCTTGACTTTTTGAACAATTGTACCATTACCATCTTCCCTCCATATAAAATATGATGAAGAATTGATACTCTGCTCGGTCATGGATGCGCTTTCAAAATAAACATATCATAACGACCTAAAAATGTGAATATATGTAATTTGGTATTTTGGAATATTTCAATATTCTAGACTTAGTAGTGGAGTGGGTTGTTGGGACAAATATAAAGTGAGTATTGGACCTTCAATCAGGGTAATGTGTATCAAGGATTCCCAAGTATGCTTATTATGCTTATGGCTGAATTAACTAACATCTCGCACCAGCCCGTTATTCATTTAAAATCAAGATCGGAAGGAGAGATGGAGATGAGATTGAAAATTAAGCATCCTTCTTGGATCGTTATTCCACTATTCATCTTGATCATTGTTATTTCTGCTTGTTCAGGGGAAACAAAGTCTGTGACGAAACCGGCAACAGGAGAAAGTGAAGATCCTTCTTCTTCGATTTCTTCATCAGAGCAGGAATCTCCGAAAGAGAAGACGCGCGAAGAGACCAAGAGCTTTGAGATACTGTCGTCCGAAGGAAACCAATCGATTGAAGGGCGCTTGCATTACGGAGAGGGATTTAGTTTATACGTCTTTGAGAAATTCACCTTTGATGCAAATACCGGCCGATTGTCTTTGACTAGTAATCCAGATTACTACGTGGATATTAAACCTTTACCAGCCGATTATAATTTAGAGCAGCTTGAAGCTGCCGCCAAGGAGGACTTGAGTGAAGCAGGAAAAGTGTCTGATTATAGTGGTGAGTTAGTCGAACATCCCCTTGGGTTTGCTGAGCTTTACCTTCAAGCTTCCGGGGAGGAAGGCATCAGCGATTATATGGTGTGGACATCAGAACAAGGGGAGGCTTTTGAATTCCGCCTTCGTAATCCCAAAAGTGAGGAGGCTTCCGATTTCGCAGGACCCGTTCTTGCTTCCCTATCGACTGTACAATAGCATCACCAAAATAGACAGCACCTATTAAGTCGCATTTTTTGTGCGGCTTTTTTTGTCGGACTTGGTGTCCTGAAGCTATATCTTCCCTTCAGCCCAGACAAATGGATGTAATCATTCATACATTAAATGGTATCTGCCTATTCAGATTGATATAAAGGAGCAAAATTAAGAATGAATACATCGAAGATTAAGCTTACAGGGCGAGTTATTTTTAAGGGAGAGCCTGGATACGAAGCTGCTCGTAAGAATTGGGACCCTCATACGGATAGATTTCCTAAAGTCTTCGTCTTTGCTCAAAAGACACAGGATGTGTCCAACGCAATTCGGTGGGCACGTCAAAATCATGTTCCATTGCGCCCTAGAAGTGGAAGACACGCTTTAGAAGGCAATCTTTCACAGGTTAATGGCGGCATTGTTATCGACGTAAGTGAGATGAATAAGATTTACTTGAACAAAAAGAAGGGCACGGTCATCGTTGAGACAGGAAATCAGGTAGGGAGAATTGTGGATACGCTCGCACGGCAAGGGTACATGGCTCCATTTGGCGATAGTCCAACGGTGGGTATCGGTGGGATTACCCCAGGAGGAGGGATTGGACCGTTGCAGCGAACAACAGGACTTATCAGCGACAATCTCATCGGACTGGAAATGGTTGATGCGAAGGGGAAAGTTATTCGAGCAAATCATAAACAAAATTCGGATCTATTATGGGCCTCCCGCGGCGGTGGTGGCGGCAACTTCGGCATATATACCAAATATAAGTTCAAAGTGCTGCGTGCACCTGCCAAAGCTACCGTATTTAGCATCACATGGCCATGGGAGCAATTCGAAAAAGTCGTGAAGAAATGGCAGGTATGGGCTCCTAATGCCAGCAACAAATTAGGCAGTGAGTTAAGCGTCGGTCCCAAAAAAGGTGGAAATGTCAGCATGCTAGGGATCTACCTCGGCTCAAAGATCAAGGCGCTTCACCAGCTGGAACCCATTCTCAGCGTGGGCACGCCGACTCAAAAAGTAATCCGTTACCTGCCTTATACGGAAGCTACGAAATTCATGCTTGCCCCCGATCCGGTGCTTACTCAAAGATATAGCAATCAGTTTTCAAGTGGTTTTGGGAAACAGCCATTTCCCGATAAAGCCTATAAAGTGATGCGCGAATTTCTGGAGAAAGCTGAGGGAGGGACTCCGGCAGGCTTCTTTTTCCTGAACTGGGGCGGAGCCGTAAGCAGAGTAGCTCCACAAGCAACGGCGTTCTACTGGCGACAAGCTAAATACTATGTGGAATGGAATAGTTCGTGGGTTAACCCATCCCATGCAGCCCGAAATATTGCCTTGGCCCGGAACACAAGGAAGAAATTAAAGCCTTATATTGTAGGTTCCTACATCAATGTTCCTGACCAAGGGATTAAATGTCCAGGGCCCGTCTATTACGGGAAGAACTATGCAAGGTTGAAGAAAATCAAAGCGAAATACGATCCGAAAAATGTATTTAACAATCCGCAAAGTATTCCTCCAGCTTAAAATAGAGAGCCGTTGATCCCATCGGATCAGCGGCTTCATTGATTATGCCATAGTAGTGTTTAACCTTAGGGCTGAAGCAGCCAGCGGTGTGCCTCAGGAAATAACATACTCCATGTCGATTCGTGATGTGTTCCTTCGGGAACGGCATCGAATCGAACCCGGTCCTCCGGAACCCCTGCGGCAATCAGCGTCTGACGGGCAAGCTCAACATGCCCGTACGCGGTCTTATTAAATTCGGGATTGTCAGTTTCTTGTCCTCCAATGCTAAGATAGACCCGCAGAGCGGGTGATAGCACTGAGTTCTGGATCAATTGCATAATCGCGCCGTTATCGTGCCACATAACAAAGGAAATCCCGCCTACACGGCCAAATTGTTCTGGATAGCGAATGGCCGTATAAAGTGCGATATAGGCACCAAAAGAGCTCCCGGCAATCGTTGTATGCTCTGGTTCGGGGCGTGTACGAAAGTGCTTGTCGATATAAGGCTTGAGCGTTTCTGCCAGGAAAGCAGTGTACGCCTCACCTTTGCCGCCGAAGCCATACTCGTCGTTGACTGTAAAATTGTATTCATTATTACGTTCCTTGCCCCCATGGTCAACCGCGACCACGATCGCTTCTAAAGAAGGATTCTCAAGTCCCATCTGCGAAAGGGTCTCATCTACACCCCATTCGGTGCCCCAGGATGTTGCTTGATCAAATACATTCTGTCCATCTTGCATATAAATGACCGGATATCTGCGCTCTCCAATGTTATAGCTGCTAGGCAGATATATCCAGATTCTGCGTTCGATTTGCAGCTGAATTATCGGAAATGCGTTGAATATTCGGACATTCCCCGTTATAGTATGTGTGCCCTCGTCAGTAAGAACATCTCTCCAAGGTAAAGGATCACTAATCTTCATCCTCATTCTCCTAGTACTCATATTTACTAGAATCTTATCGTGCGCTACTAATGAATGCAATACAGCATGAATTTTAGATCGTTTATTGACAATGTTAAGAAGTAGTTATAGTATCTAATTAATTGAAAATTCGATCGAGGAAGCACCTCGCACTTACTTTGTTAAGTGTGGGGTGCTTTTTTTTGTAATGAGAAATCAGACAGCGTCATCTAACGCGATGAACCTGGGTCTGTACAAACATATATTGAGGTGGTTGAACTAAATGCTACTTAAAATAGGGAGAACGAAAATATTCTGTATGCTGCTGCTCACGTTATTTGCCGCAACGGCTTCTGCTGCAGATTTTAATTTGTCGATGAACATCACAGACAAGAAGGCTAAGACATTAGCGGGTGGCTTTCATGCGCAGGTGCAACCAGGGTCTAAGCAAACATTTACAGTTACTGTCACGAATCACAGCAAAGATCGTCAGTCCGAATTTTATCTATATCCTGCGGATGCTGTTCCCAAATTAAATGGAGGTAAGGATTTTACTAATTATGGAGAAGAAATAACAGGGCCAGGTAAATGGATAAAGACAAAGCCCTTAAGGGTAACCCTTCCGCCTTTAGAATCTCAGAATTACTCTTTTGACGTTGAATTTCCTGAAGACTTGAGCTACGGCCAATATATTTCTTATATTGCACTACAAGAATACCCGGACGCAGTGACAGCAGATACGCAACAACAAGAAGTGAATTTTCATACGGAAGCATTAACCAAAATCGGAATTCAATTGATTGCTGATTATAACCCTGGTCAAGCACGTACCCAATTTTCATTTTCTGATTTTAAATATGAATACTTACATAACGGCTTATTAAGCGTATATCCATATATTAAAAATGAGGGGACTATACTCGGTAAGCCTGAAATTGAGATTAAAGTGGTTGATACCGACACGAATACAAGCCTCTATAAGAACAAACTGAGTATGGAATCTGTCTATGGAGGCACAGAGGCGGAATCAAAATTTATATTACAAGGGCTTCACCTTGAACAAGGGAGTTATAAAGCGGTATTAACAGGACAGTGGAAGGATGAAGTATTTACGAAGGAATTTGAATTTGTTCTAAACCGGGCGGAAGCTGCTAAATCTAAGCAATCTCTTGCTAATCATCATCTGGCTAAGGTGCTGCCCCAGAATAATAATGGAGGGATTTCCTCCCTAATGATCTGGTGTTTGCTTGCTATCATCTTCTTGTTACTGAGCCTGCTTATACGGATGAGATTCAAGAAGAACGATGAAAGGAGGGATTACAGTGTAACATCCGAGGGAAGTGCAGAAGCAACGAAACACTAAAGGAGAGATTATAAAATGTCAATCATGAAGAAGTTAGAGACAGCTCTACTCGGCTTAGTATTCTTCATGTCAGTTCCACTGACAGCCGCAGCTGAAGAGCTAGATGTACAAAATCCGGAGAGTCAGTTTAGCTTAACCGGAGGTCAGCTCACATTCTCGGCAGATCCAATTATTTTTGCTCCCAAGGAAATCAACAACAAGGACTGGAAGGGAGCAACGGTAACCAGCAACATTCTTCTCACAGACAATACAGGCCGAGGGGACGGATGGACCATTACTCTAGCTGCATCAGATTTTGTAAGCCAGGCGCTTACGGATCCCACATCCGGAGGAAATGGGACATATACACTGTCCTATCCTGCCTCAAATGTTGAAGTTAGATCCGGACAGATTTATGTGAATACGGGGCAGCAAGTAGATACTACGTATGGTCCCTTATCCAAGAGCTTCTATCTATCATCTACACCACAAACCATTTTCAGTGCTGATCCAGGTTACGGTATGGGAGATTATCAAGTTAGTCCAACTTTTTGGATAAATACGCCAAAAACAGTTACCGTCAGTGAGCTTCATGGTACAGGATCTTCTTATGAGATCGGGGATACGGTGGGAGCAGTGGCAACTACATATACAAGTGTGTTAACGTACACACTGGCAAGCGGAATTTAATGAACAGAACTTAGTCAAAGCTTGAACGAAAAGAAAAAGATGCCTGCAGAAGCAGGTGTCTTTTTGGGTATTCGGATTTTATGGTGGAAAAGGGCTTATATTCCACCCTTCTCCAATTTCTTAATTAGTGTGGAAAAATCAACACCATAGTTGTCT
>NZ_FNNT01000029.1:0-1708 GCF_900106725.1 Paenibacillus sp. PDC88
GGATAAGCCCTCGACCGATTAGTACTGGTCAGCTCCATGCATTGCTGCACTTCCACCCCCAGCCTATCTACCTCGTCGTCTTCAAGGGGTCTTACTAGTTGGGAAATCTCATCTTGAGGGGGGCTTCACGCTTAGATGCTTTCAGCGCTTATCCCGTCCGTACATAGCTACCCAGCGGTGCTCCTGGCGGAACAACTGGTACACCAGCGGTACGTCCATCCCGGTCCTCTCGTACTAAGGACAGCTCCTCTCAAATTTCCTACGCCCACGACAGATAGGGACCGAACTGTCTCACGACGTTCTGAACCCAGCTCGCGTACCGCTTTAATGGGCGAACAGCCCAACCCTTGGGACCTACTTCAGCCCCAGGATGCGATGAGCCGACATCGAGGTGCCAAACCTCCCCGTCGATGTGGACTCTTGGGGGAGATAAGCCTGTTATCCCCAGGGTAGCTTTTATCCGTTGAGCGATGGCCCTTCCATGCGGTACCACCGGATCACTAAGCCCGACTTTCGTCCCTGCTCGACTTGTAGGTCTCGCAGTCAAGCTCCCTTGTGCCTTTACACTCTTCGAATGATTTCCAACCATTCTGAGGGAACCTTTGGGCGCCTCCGTTACTCTTTAGGAGGCGACCGCCCCAGTCAAACTGCCCACCTGACACTGTCCTCGCACCGGATTACGGTACCAAGTTAGAACCTAGATACGATCAGGGTGGTATCCCAACGTTGCCTCCACAGAAGCTGGCGCTCCTGTTTCCTAGGCTCCCACCTATCCTGTACAGATCGTACCCAAATCCAATATCAAGCTGCAGTAAAGCTCCATGGGGTCTTTCCGTCTTGTCGCGGGTAACCTGCATCTTCACAGGTATTAAAATTTCACCGGATCTCTCGTTGAGACAGCGCCCAAGTCGTTACGCCATTCGTGCGGGTCAGAATTTACCTGACAAGGAATTTCGCTACCTTAGGACCGTTATAGTTACGGCCGCCGTTTACTGGGGCTTCGGTTCACAGCTTCGGGTTTAACCCCTAACCGCTCCCCTTAACCTTCCAGCACCGGGCAGGCGTCAGCCCGTATACTTCGCCTTGCGGCTTCGCACAGACCTGTGTTTTTGCTAAACAGTCGCTTGGGCCTTTTCACTGCGGCCCCCTCGTGCTATTCACACTACCGGGGCACCCCTTCTCCCGAAGTTACGGGGTCATTTTGCCGAGTTCCTTAACGAGAGTTCTTCCGCGCGCCTTAGAATTCTCTTCTCACCTACCTGTGTCGGTTTACGGTACGGGCACCTTCATCTGGCTAGAGGCTTTTCTTGGCAGTGTGAGATCATGACCTTCGCTACTGTAATTTTCACTCCCCATCACAGCCCAGCCTTAATAGTATGCGGATTTGCCTACATACCAGCCTCACTGCTTGGACAGACATCCATCAGTCTGCGTCACTACCCTACTGCGTCACCCCATCGCTCGTAACGATTTACGGTGGTACAGGAATTTCGACCTGTTGTCCTTCGACTACGCCTATCGGCCTCGCCTTAGGTCCCGACTTACCCTGAGCGGACGAGCCTTCCTCAGGAACCCTTAGGTTTTCGGCGGATCAGATTCTCACTGATCTTTTCGTTACTCATACCGGCATTCTCACTTGTATGCGCTCCAGCAGTCCTTCCGGTCCACCTTCACTGCTGCATACAACGCTCCCCTACCCCTGATACAT
>NZ_FNNT01000029.1:1799-3034 GCF_900106725.1 Paenibacillus sp. PDC88
CATAAGTATCAAGCCATAGCTTCGGTGGTGTGTTTAGCCCCGTTACATTTTCGGCGCAGAGTCACTCGACCAGTGAGCTATTACGCACTCTTTAAATGGTGGCTGCTTCTAAGCCAACATCCTGGTTGTCTGTGCAACTCCACATCCTTTCCCACTTAACACACACTTGGGGACCTTAGCTGATGGTCTGGGCTGTTTCCCTCTTGACAATGGATCTTAGCACTCACTGTCTGACTCCCGGAATTAAGTCTATGGCATTCGGAGTTTGACTGAGCTTGGTAACCCTTGCGGGCCCCGCACCCAATCAGTGCTCTACCTCCACGACTCATGATTTCCGAGGCTAGCCCTAAAGCTATTTCGGGGAGAACCAGCTATCTCCGAGTTCGATTGGAATTTCTCCGCTACCCCCACCTCATCCCCGCACTTTTCAACGTGCGTGGGTTCGGGCCTCCAGTGCGTGTTACCGCACCTTCACCCTGGACAGGGGTAGATCACACGGTTTCGGGTCTACGTCCACGTACTAACTCGCCCTATTCAGACTCGCTTTCGCTGCGGCTACGGCTCTTCACCTTAACCTTGCACGGGAACGTAACTCGCCGGTTCATTCTACAAAAGGCACGCCATCACCCATTAATCGGGCTCTGACTTCTTGTAAGCACACGGTTTCAGGTTCTATTTCACTCCCCTTCCGGGGTGCTTTTCACCTTTCCCTCACGGTACTGCTTCACTATCGGTCGCTAGGGAGTATTTAGCCTTGGCAGATGGTCCTGCCGGATTCATACGGGGTTTCACGTGCCCCGCACTACTCGGGATCCGTCTCGGAGAGAACAGACTTTCAATTACAGGGCTGTTACCTTCTTTGGCGGGCCTTTCCAGACCTCTTCATTTAATCGGTTCCTTTGTAACTCCATGTGAGACGTCCCACAACCCCAGAGAGCAAGCTCTCTGGTTTGGGCTAATCCGCGTTCGCTCGCCGCTACTGACGGAATCACTATTGTTTTCTCTTCCTCAAGGTACTTAGATGTTTCAGTTCCCCTGGTCTGCCTTCAACCACCCTATGTATTCAGGTGGAGATAACTATCCATTACGATAGCTGGGTTTCCCCATTCGGACATCCCCGGATCAAAGCTTGCGTACAGCTCCCCGAGGCAGTATCGTTGTTCGCCACGTCCTTCATCGGCTCCTAGCGCCTAGGCATCCTCCGTGTGCTCTTAATAGCTTAACCAACGTTCGGT
>NZ_FNNT01000001.1:0-1301557 GCF_900106725.1 Paenibacillus sp. PDC88
CGCGGCGGACACCCTTGCCTTTGGCTAACAGTTCCTACTGCCAAGCCTGTAGCGGACTTTCACCGCCGAGCTATCGCCCATGCCGGGCGCACTAAAAAAAGCCGCTGTGTGCAGCGGCTGATTATCATTATATTCAAGAACGAGATTAGACATAACTCTTTGTATACCAATGCTCGGGAATAATATCTTTTTCAAGCTCAAGCAGCTCTTCAATGATACAGTCAGCGTCTGCAATCGAATGCACCAGAGGATCTGTCAGCATCGCTCTTCTAAGCTTCTCCCGGCTGCCTTCAATGACCGCTTCGGCAGTTAGTTCATGAGTGTCCAGGACAAGCTCTTGCATTCCTCGGATTCCTCTCGGCATCTCACCTATAGGCAGCGGCTTGACCCCATTCATGTCAACTTCACATAGCAGCTCCAGAAAAGCATCATCGTTCATATTAGTCACTGCACCCTGGTTGAGAGTATTTATGTAGAACGGCTTGCCTAATCCCCCAACCATATTTTCTATAATGTCAGTTGCATGGTCGGGACCAAATGAAATCATATATTGTTCTATCGGTATTTGTCCGCTAATAAATTGGTCTACCTGCTCCCACATTTCCTCGTGGCGCTTGTAGCGGTCTTCTGTCTCCCAAATGGATAGCGGCGGTATCGCATCCTTCGTTTTACCAAGTCCCTGGTAGTAAGAAACGTATTCCTTTGTATGCGCAGTACAAGTTGGAACATATCCAAAAATATCGTACAATTCGTAGCTTATTGCGTCATTAAACAGTGCCTTAGCACCGGTATCTCCACCCACGGTTTCTGTCTCAGCCGAACGCTTCAGTGATTCAGCAATATCAGGGAGTACATTGCGTCCTTCATACTCTGCCTTAAGCAGCCAAGTGAAGTGATTTACACCTGCGATCTGCAGATCGAACTTGCTGTCGATTTCTGCTGTATACTCGGTTTTGTTGTTAATAATCCCTGCTCTCTCCGCATATATGATCTTCTTGTGAGGCATATGATGGGAATCACATAGAGCAAAGCTCTTGAGGTTTGGCGCATACCTTTTTAACGCGATCCCGTGTACGGTAGAAGGATTAATATAATTGATCACCCATGCATCTGGACACAGCTCTTCAATGTCCTTAGCACATTCCATGATGACAGGAAGCTCACGCATCGCCCGGAATATACCGCCGGGTCCAATGGTATCTCCTGAGCACATTCGAATTCCATATTTCTCGGAGATGGCGCAATCGATTCCCCGATACTTTACGGTATCCTCTGCGAAGCTGAGTACGACAAAGTCTGCATCCTTCAGCACGTGCCTCCGGTCTGTGGAGCCCTCAATCTTCAGATCTACCTTATTCGCTTCTACAACCATCTTGGCGAGCTGTACCAGCTTGTTCAAGCGCTCTTCATTCGTATCCACTAGGGCAAGCGTCCCTGTGTTCAGATGCTCGGAATGCACCATTTGCCAGATGGACTGTCGTCCAAAAAACAAGCTTCCTGCGCCGAGCACAACGACTTTCGGTTTTTGAATACTCATGATATCATCTCCTCCATTCATTAATTACATTTTAGAAATTAGTATGAGATATCTGAATGCCTCAGAGTATGCTAATCATGTCATTTAGTACGATAATGAAACACGACTAGGTTCATATGGTATATTGAATAGACGAAGGATATGTCGAATGGTATGGGAGAATATACACATGAATAGCTTTAGTATCTTCAGAGATTTATCAGAGCATATCGTGCTGCGAATTAATTCATGCAGAGAAGTTCATCATTTGAGTGGTTGGATCGAGACCAAGCAGCATCATGATTACGACTTATGGTACGTCCAAGAAGGGCAGATTGAGATTCGAACAAACGATTCCGTTCATTTGGCCTCAGCCGGAGATTTAGTTCTCTTTAATCCAAAGGTTGCTTACACCGCTTCGAATCTTGGCGACGATTGCAGGTTCATCTATACCCATTTTGACTTTGGATTAGGGGATCAGCTTCGGATCTTGGATCAGTTTCAGCTGGCAGGTGTCATAGCAAGCACTCTTGTTCCAGAGGAAATCAGCTTGTTCTTGAAAGCCTATAAGGAACATCAGCTTGGCTCCTCCATGTCAGGAATTCATTTAAAAGGCTGCCTTACGATCTTAGTCGCTAAGATTCTGGAATGTTATGAGCGAGGAGAATATGTAGGCCAATTCGCAAACCCTGCTCCCGAACGCAAAAGAATCACGAGTCTGCAATCCCTTCAGCCTGTGCTGGATCATATTCAAGAACAATTACATATGCCGCTCCGTGCGCGGGAACTTGCTGTAATGGCAGGTATGTCGGAGAAATATTTCATTTCCTACTTCAAACAAGCTTTGGGGATTACTCCGGGGCTATATATCTATCAGCTAAAAATGAATCGTGCCCGCGAGCTGCTGTACAGCAAGCAGTATACGATCCAGCAAATTGCTGGCATGCTTGGATATCCAGATCCATACAGCTTCTCTAAGGCATTTAAGAAATATTACAACGTTCCGCCTTCCAAGTTTGATTGAGGCATACATAGCAAAAAGCACCGATTCAGCTAAGAATCGATGCTTCCCTTTTTAATGGAATGAAGTTGTTCCGCCCATGGGTGGTTGGATTTGCGATGGAGCGTATCCATTTTGCATTTGTGTCATATCCTGCTGTGTAAGCTGTGGTACTTGGTAGTAGCCATGCTTATTTTGATACAGCGAAATTTCATATGCCATCTCGATACAGTTCGGAACCGAGTCTGCCAGCACACGGCGCACTACCGGATTGGTTGATTCTAGTGCAGCCATCGTTTTTGCTGTTGCACCAGATTTAACCGAATGCAGCATGCTGCAGGAAATGACCTCATCATTAATCTCAGCTGCAGATTGAATCGGCTTGTTCGGTTGAGTGGGCTGAAATCCGTAAGTAAAATCATTTCCTTGATGCATTTTGTAGCTCTGGGTCGGTATCGATGGATCTTGTCCTGTTTTAAAGCACTCTAACGTCGTGTTGTACTCATCCGTCATAAATTGTTTCTGACGCTGTATGATATCTTTCAGCTCTGGATCCTGAACATGCTGGCTCATAATGGTGTACGTGTTCAGGGTAGTTACAGCCCCTGCCAGTACCTCATGTACATCAAACATTTCATGTCCACCATGGTTCATTTGCGGTGATACTGCACCAGTTTGCATATTTTGGTGGTTCGGTTGGAATTGCATTTACGTAATCCTCCTCATATTGGCCGAGTATATCTCGTGATTTTTCGGATCGAAGCATTGTTCAAACCAAGGATATTATGAAGTCGTTTGGTCCAAAATATTCAGGAGATAGAAAACATCTTATTTGGAGGAATACATGGTGGGATACATATTCGGGATCTTGTACTTTCTTTTTTGGTTTTTTGTTTTTACATTGAAAGGGATCTGGCTTTAATTTTTAGTTGTAGTGATAAAAATCCTACAGTTATATGTAAAAAAGTCGATTTCGAATGTCACTTCATTTAAATTATTTCCCCGACAATCCTCACGCCTCTCTCTGTTTAAGCATATACAGAACCATCATCCAAGTTTGATTTCTTCAAAAAGAAATTTAAAAAAGAGAAAGAATGAATGTCGGATAAAATGACCTTTCTTCATTTTATTTTTTTCCTATAACAGCCGCCTCAGCTAGACACACCCATTGATTGATTTCATCGTACCCACTCACCCTTGCCACAACACGGTTCCCCGTATACATCCACTCCACTGGAGTAAGAGACTCTAGCAGAGCCGTATCTACTAAGCCCACCGCATTCTGCGTTAATAAGTTAATCAAAGTGCCTTGAGGAAAGAAAGCTTCAATATACCCTTTAACACTTGCTCCAACAGGAAATTTGCTTTTGGTCTGATTCCATTGCTCAGCTGAAGAAACAAGCTTCTGGTTCCACAGCCTATTAAACTCGTCTTGATTGATTTCTTCGTAGTAAGGCTCCTTCGGATCAAGCGGATGCTCTGCTAACATAAAATGATGTTGTTCATGCTTACGATTCGATGTGATTATACTGCCATCGTCATGGATTACAATCTGTCTATAAGCTATTCCTTGCTCATTTATTTCGAAATACCAAGTCCCCATACCCGGTTCTTGAACGTCTTGTAAATATCTCAACTCACATCACTCCTTAACTGCCTATAAGCTGCCATAATAACTGTAAGATGCTATATGCTCTCTAAAAATAGCTCTACTTCTATGGTGGATTTGAGGATAATCACTCGCTTAGCTTGAGATAGCTCTTCGAGTTTTTTTAGAATGTCAGGTCTTTTCGTTCGGGGATAATTCCATATCCATTTAAAAAAGTCTAGATCAAATTTTTCCTGACAGCCTTCTCCCATATCGGGTCTGGTATGGTTCCGGTATTGAATGATTCGCTTGAATGCACGATATACACAAATGAATCTATGAATATCCAAGAAAATGATGGTATCTGCAGCATGAAGTCTGATATCCATTGTGCCACTGTAGTTTCCATCGATAATCCACTCTTCTTTTTCCACTAGATCAAGCTGAACGTCTTTTTGTTCATCCTTAGAAGCGGGAACCCAGTTGGGTTTCCAAAAAAGAGCATCCAGATGATATACGGTTATCCCTAACCTTTCACCTAATTGCCTCGCCAGCGTGGATTTACCTGACCCACCTGAACCGATAAGCACCACCTTTCTCATAAATCTCACCTCCCACCGGTAATAAAGATAAATTTGAAAATTTAACCTCTAATTGAACACAGGCCTGAACATGATCTTACCTCAACCGTTTAATCATCTTATAATTTGTTAATTGCACTCCCCTAATCTCAACCGTTTGTTCTTTCACAACTATATAGCCTTGACGTTCGAAAAATGGCTTGGCTGTAATGCTTGCTTCTGTATCTATTTCCGGAAGGTTGAACTTCATCGCCTCTTCTTCCAATCTACTAACTAACGACCCTGCGACCCCCATGCCCTGATAGTCTTTGTGGACAAACAGTCGATCCAAGTACCCATCATGCCTCAAATCTGAAAATCCAACGATTTTATCTCCGATATTGGCAACAAAGGTTGTATTTCGGCTCAGCGATTCTTTCCAAGCCCCCATTTTGGAATCCTTCTCATCTCTGGGCGCCCAAGCATTTACCTGCTCCTCAGTGTAATCTTTCGAATTCACCGCATGAACGGTTTCATAAAATAAATTAACGATTTCCTCCAAGTCCGTTTCCTTAAATCTCAAGATCTCAAACTTCATTTGCAGCCCCTCCTTCTATATAAAGTATTCTGTCACTCCAAGCCCATTGTACGTTTTCACTTTATAGTTTCCTACTGCCGATGCAATAAGTATCCATGCCTAATGCAGCCCAACTTTTAGGATAAGATTTTATCAGTAAAGCCTGCATAAAGACAAGTGGGAATCAGCTAGCTTGCACATTCATTTCTATATAAAAAAAGCCGCCGTATGGCGACTTCTTCATCTCTAGCTATGCAGTTCGCAACCTTTTTATCGATGCAAATACAATCAATGCGGCTCCCAAACCAGCACAAATCATATACATGAGTGAATAAGAGGACACATCGGCTACGGGTCCCATCACCACTCCGCCAAGCGAAACGCCGAGATCGGCAGTGGCAATAAACAGTCCGACCAGCATGTTCCGATGCGCTTCAGGCAAGACAAAGGTCAGATAGGTCGTAAGCGTTGGATATAGAATGGCCTGGGCAATTCCGATGAATAACGCACTGATATAGAACAATACTGCACCTATGGTTACCGACAGACTCACGAACAATGCGGCGAACGTCAGCAGCAAGAGGGTACCGGTAACAAACATCGGATGCCACTTCCCGTCGGACGGAATCTTCTTTCTCAGTACTAGACGGGAGACGACCACCGTAGCCGCTTGGATCATGAGAAATACAGCAGCATTGCCATATGTAATTTGATCTGAATAGAGCGGAATGAATGTGGCAAAGGAGCCGAATACAACGGAAGCGACCAGCATCAGGACACTACATTTAAATAAATGCGGATTAGTAAATAAATGATGAAAAGAACCAAGCATCCGTGTCCCTGGCTCCCTTACCTGATCCTTTACTTGCGGCTTCACCGAAGTGGTATCCTTCGTCATTCGTGCCGTATACCCGACAATTCCCGTAAGCAAGGCAATCGATATCATCACCGCTCCAAAGTAACGGTCATCGCCTGTCTCCCACAGCATGAGTGCAAACAGGGGTCCTACGATCCCGGGTATATAAGAGAACAAGGAGTATAGTGAGATCCCTTGGGAACGTTCCTTTTCCGGGAGTGCGTCGATAATACCAATCTGCAGTGCCATGGAGAAAAAGGCCGTCGATACGCCCTGCAGGATGCGAGCAATGACATATGCATTAAAATCAGTCACGGCATACAGGATCAGCGCGATCCCATTCGTAACCAATATCACTCGAAGAATCCGGATGGGACCATACTTCGCAATCATCGAGCCGGCCCATGGACGGAAAAACATCGTCGTAAACAAGTACGCCCCCATAACCAGCCCAATCGTCGTGTTACTGGCGCCACGCTCGTCCCCCTGCAGCGGTATAATAACATTAAGTATGGCATTGGCACTGAAGTATAGAAGTACCAGAATATATAGTCGAAGAAAAGGCCAAGACAGTGCACCCTTCATGTTCTGATTGTTCCTCCTTGCTTATAAACTGCAGCATCTATGGAATGATCTATAGGGTAATCATTGATCTTAATAACGTTCTGGCGTACGGAGTCTCTACTTCCTTCAATTGATCCACCGTTACCATTTCCTCAACCTGCCCATCCTTGAAGATGATCACTCGGTCGCATAGGTAGGCTGCTGCTTGGATGTCATGGGTGATGAATACATAGCTCATATCATAGATGGACTTTAGCTGCTTCAGAAGCTCCAGGATCTGAACCTGAATCGATACATCCAATGAGCTGATGGCTTCATCCAATACGATGCATTTGGGAAATGTAGATAACGCTCTTGCAATACATACCCTCTGAGCCTGTCCGCCTGACAGCTCATGGGGATACATTTTTCGATAGGAAGCATTTAGCCCGACTTGTGTTAGCAACAGATCAATGAGTACATTCTCATCCTGAATATCCGTACCTCTTAATGGTTCTCTAATGGCCTCTTCCACTGTGAAAAAAGGGTTGATCGATGAAGTGTAATCCTGAAATACCGCACTTATACTGCCGGCTCTTACTCTCCTGTCCAGCACATTTTGACCATTCCATGTCACAGTTCCGTTATCAGGCTTCTCGATTCCTAAGATTAACCGTCCCAATGTGGACTTCCCGCTTCCACTCTCACCAATAATTCCAAGACATTCTCCATCCACACAGTCGAAGCTTACCTTCTTTATGATCTGCTGCTTTTTCCCGGAGAATAATCCGCCTTTTTTGTATGATTTCTCAACTCGATCCACCTTCAGCAATGGTGTTCGCCCCCATCAATCTTTTAAAATGATTGCTAAGTGTCATTCTGCTGGACACCAAGTATTTCGTATAATCATGCTCAGGTCCATAGAAGATCTTCTGAACAGAACCTCGCTCTACCACCCTGCCATCCTTCATGACCATAACCTCGTCGGCCAGCTTCTTCACGGCAGCCAGATCATGTGAGATAAACAGCATAGAACAGCCGAGCTGTGCTCTTAGTCTCGCAAATTGCTCCAGAACTTCATATTGCGCTATGCTGTCAAGCGCGGTCGTAGGTTCGTCCGCAATAATCAGATCCGGCTCAAGGACCAGGGCGAGCGCAATCATCACACGCTGCAGCATACCACCTGACAGCTGATGCGGATACTTGTTCATCACGTCAATTGGATTTTTGAGCATCACTTGCTCCATCGCTGCGGACATGCGACTGACGATTTCTTTTTTGTTCCAGCCGTAATGCTCTGACAGCGTCTCTTGCAGATGAACCCTAATCACACTCGAAGGATCAAATGCGCTCATTCCATTTTGCAGAATCATGCACAGCTCTTTCCCTCTTTTTTTTCTCATTGCCTTCTCTTCTAATTTATTCAGATGTTCGCCTTTGAACTTAATTGTCCCTTCTTGCCCGAGCCAGCCCTTATTCAGCCGCATGATCGATCTGCAGGTGAGCGTCTTACCGCTGCCGCTCTCGCCTACGATCGCAAGACAGCTGCCGTTTCTCAGTTGAAAGGAAACATCGTGTACAATTTTTTGTCCAGTTTGGGTGTTCCAAATATTCAATCCTTCCACTTCAAGAACATTTGCCATCTATCTCACCGCCTCTTCACCTTTATATTTCATGAAGATATTTCTGCGAGCTCTTCTCTCTTTGAATTTCATTCCTGCGAGCTTGGGATCCATTGCTTTCTGAAGCGCATCCGACAAGAAATTGAAGCTCGTGACGACTAGGATGATGGCAATACCCGGGGCGAGCATCAGCTCGGGTCTCGTAAACATCACTTCTCTTGCTTCGTTCAGCATCATACCCCATTCCGGACTCGGAGCTTGAATACCGAGACCCAAGAAGGAGAAGCCGGAAATTTGCAGAATCATCGAGCCTAGTGAGCTGCTCGCAAGCACGGCAATATCCGATAGAGTCAGAGGCAGCAGGTGCTTAAATATGATACGAGTACTGCTCGTTCCAGCGGCTTTGGAGAACCGGATATAATTCGACTCCGTATATTGCATAACAGCCGTTCGGATCATTCTGGCAAACCATGCCCACTTCATCACGATAAACGCAATGAGGATGTTCGTAAGCCCCACGCCGAATACCCCAATAATCGCAAGGGTCATTACATATCCGGGGAATGAGAGCACGATATCACATAACCTCATGATAAGAGCGTCTACTTTTCCTCTAAAATAACCGGCCAGGAAGCCCATCGCACCACCAAAGATCAAAGATACAGCGAGTGCGGCGATCACCCATAGCACGCTCGGACGAATTCCATATATTAAGCGGGACAGAATACATCTTCCGAGATGATCATTTCCTAAGAGGTATTCCCATGATGGTGTATTGTAACGCAGCGCCATATTTACCTTGAGCGGATCATGTGGAGCAAACCACGGGGCGAAAATGCCGAGCACGATCGTTGAAACCAAAATAATAAGGCTTGTGACAGCGAGCTTGTCTCTTCTCAAATTTCTCCAGACTCTCATTTATAGATCATTCCTTAGCTTTGGATTGAGCATGGCATTGACAATGTCAGCGATCGTATTGAACAGGACAAAGGATACTGCCAGTATAAGCACAAAGGCTTGAATAACTGGAAAATCCCGGCTGAGAATCGACTTCACGCTGAGTGAGCCGAGTCCTGGCCATGCGAATACATTCTCTATAACGACGGTACTGCCGAGAATGACAGGGACTGCCAGACAAAATATGGATACAGCGACCTGGAGTGAATTTCTCAGCAAATGCATAATCACCTTTCGCTCCTTGATGCCGCTGGCACGCGCATACAGTACATAATCCTCGTGAAGATTGTTCAGCATGGAGCTGCGGACATTTCGGAAATAGATGCCGGCATAGCTTACCGAGATCACAAGCACAGGCAGAATATAATGCTGATAGCTGCCCATCCCGCTGGTAGGCAAGAGATCCAGTTTAACCGAGAAGTAAAATATGAGAAGCGCGGCCAGCCAGTAAGGCGGCAGCGAAGTCAGAATGAATGAGAATCCTCTAATGGATTGGTCGAGCAGCTTCCCTTCATGAAGTGCACATATGATACCAAGCACAATCGACAGGATGATGATGGCCACAGAAGAGACAAGTGTAAGCTTCAGTGTATTCATAAAGGCAGGGCCTATTAAGGTGCTCACAGGTTCTCCATCCACAAAAGAGTGTCCAAAATCCAGCTGGATCACGTTCGTTAACCAATGGAAGAATTGAATGAACAGCGGCTGATCCATACCTAGCTCTTGTTCGGTCTGACGGATCAGCTCTTCTGTAATGACGGGTACGCCTTGTGCCTGCAGGACGGCCTCAGCCGGTCCTACAGGGGACAAGTTAACGAATATAAATGTGACAAAAGAAATGATGAGCAGAAGCGGTACAGATATTAGCAACCGTTTAACAACATAGCTTCCCACTTGCGTTCTCCTTCCTCACTCGAAATGCATCTGATCGAAAGGCAGCTCAAACTGCGATTGTTTAAAGGAAATTCCGGTTAAATCGGACGGAGCGACGACGGTCACACTGCCATTAGAAATCGGTATGAATACCGCTTCATCATGGACGACGGTCAGGATATCCGCGTACAATGATTTGCGTGCTTCCTCGTCGGTTGTAATCATGACTTCGTTGATTTTTGAATAGAGCTCATCGGCTTGTGCAATGCCCTGTGTTGTATATAAGTAGGATGCATCCGAAGTAAAGGCTGAAACGGTGCTCTGCGGGTCATATGCGAGTCCCCAGGTTTGATTAAATAACAGCTCATAATCACCCGATGCTCTTCGGCTCGCAACGGAAGTCGATTCTTCACCTATAATCTCCAGCTGAATACCGATCTCCGCCAGCGTGCTCTGTATGAATTCAGCCTGCATTTTCTGTGTGGAAGAATTCACATCATAATGCAGACTTATGGACAGCGGTTTTCCGTTCTTCGTTCTCACTCCGCTGTCATCCAGCTTCCAGCCTTCGCCGTCCAAAATTTCATTAGCCTTGGCCAGATCATAGCCGCGTTCCTTCAGCCCCACGTCCGCATATTCCACATTGGAGGAGAACAAGGTGCTGGCAGGTGACTCAGTCCCATTGAAAATATCTCTGGCAATGGTCTCCCGATCAATGGCGTACCAGATTGCTTCCCGCACAGCCGTTTCGCTTGCCGGACTTTCTTTTTTGCTGCTGTTAGCTACGATCATCTTCGTATTAACCGGTTCACTGCGTACCAGCTGATAGTCACCGGTATCCACTAATTGATTCATCGCTTCAACATCCATGCTGTCAGCTCCCCGGTCATCCGTGAAGGCGAAGTTGACTTCTCCCTTAAGCATGGCAAGGTAAGTCGTCTCTCCTGCCGGCAGCACTTTCGAGGTAATTTTCTTAACCTGAGGCACCTCTCCCCAGTACTCTTCATTGGCTGTGAATACGGCATACTCTTCCTTCTTGTGCTCACTTAGAGCATAGGGACCTGTGCCATGATAGCCGGATACCCCTTCCTTGGTCTCTCCATTGATAAAATCCTTCGGGGAAATGAAGACAAAAGGTCTGGTCATGGATAATTCGATCAGAGCCGGATAATACGGCTCACTAAGCACAAATTCAACCGTAAATTCATCAATTACATTGCAGCTAACGAGCTGTGTGGACAGCTTGATCCAGGAATGCTTCTCCGCATTTCTCTGAACAGCTTCTATGTTAAGCTTGACTGCCTCTGCATTAAATGGCTCCCCGTCATGAAACGTAACGTCTTCCCTTAGATGAAAAGTATACGTTTTGCCATCTTCGGAAATATCCCATGATTCAGCAAGCAGTGGCTTAATGCCGTCCTTTGTGTTCTCAACGAGTGATTCATATACCATTCCCTGTGCAGGCATGGAACCCGTGTACAGATGAGGATTCATATCGCCGATGTCCTTGGCTGAAGCGTATATGAGCTCCTGAGCAGGAGTATTGCCGCTGACGGTCTCTGAATTCGTGTCCCCGCCCGATGAGGATTGTGACGAACATCCGGATAGGACGATCACCGCTAATAAAAACATGCATATGGATTTGAAAGGTTTGCTGAACAAGCTTGATCTCTCCCTTTTTCTCTTTTTATATTGATCATCTCTATGAAATATGCGTAAATTTTACGATTAAACAAGAACAGAAAATGGCCATAAAACCACCAGTATACATCGAATTTAGAATCGAATCCTTCCGTGCTATTCAAGTGAAATTGTTCAGTACACGAAGCATGCTTAAGGACGATACTACAGCGGTTATTGAGTTACAACCATACTGCCTATTTCAATCCTATGAACTTAGGCTTACTGCACTTAAAGAGCTGCAAATTTGCTTCAGATCCTCTGAGAAGGTTTGTACTTCAAAAGCATTGGACAATATTCTTTCCGGGTGCTGTAGGGCAATCTCTTGAATCATGTTCTCATACCTCTCAACAAACCTGTCAATGGTGGGAGAAGCGTTGTTTGTATGTCTGGCAATTCCCTGAATGATTTTGAGGCGATAGTAGTCCTCCTTCGGCATTCTCGGAATATCCCATTCCCCCTGTTTATTGATGAATGTCTTTCTGATGGGAACAGCGGAGAAATCGAAGTATTTGCCATCCTTATCCGGCTTGGAGAAGGGATCAATGAGCAGACAAGTGTACCTGATATACAGCAAATATTGCTGATGGATGTCATCCAGCTCAAGAAAATGCTCAATATCCTCGCGGGCCAGACTCTCTGATCTAATCGGGTAATTGTCATCAATCATAAACTTAAGCAGATTAAGCGGTTCCACCTGGAGAGAGGACAATATATTCATGATCTCTTTCCATTGGGACAGCATCTCTTGAATCAAAGTGGATGTAATAGGCCCTTCAGGAAACAGCTTATATACGTAAGCCGGTATATCCGATTCCCCAAAGATTCGATGTAATGAAAAATCATTCATGAATAATGGAGGGTGTACATACAAGGATATGTTTCTGCTCTCCGCGGCGATTGGCGATTCCATTCGCTTAAGCTGGACGCCAGACCTCGTAAAATGCTCGCATAAACTGCTCACACGATCAGAAGCAGGAATCGTAGATCCGACATACAGCTTCTTCTTCACTGCCGTTGTCAGTACTTGATTGGACGGAGTTGAATCTGCCCATCGTGTGTCCCCCAGATAGGTCGAGAAGCTGATCATCTCAGCTGCTGGATTCATGGCTGCCATATAACTCTGAACCAGGCTGCCTGACCCCAGTGTCGGTGACATGAGCAGGATGCAGCTTACATGTCGAAGGAGCTCCGCGTCCAGCCTCTGAAGCACTTGTCCATAAGCATCGGCCGTCACGGTTAGTACAATCGTATCCCACATACCGGTTACTGCTTCATAGCTCTGGAACAACTCATCAACCTTATTCTCGCCTTCCATCACTTGATGCAGTTCATTTTGAACATCGGCCCGAACGAATTGATGATTACTGCTTAAGGCATTATAAAAATGCTCTGATCGCGCAGAGATCCTGCCTGCAATTCCGATGCGGCTGTTCCACTGCTTCTTCATAAATACGGCCATTTGAATCGATACCGGACCTGTACCGCAGATTAGAACTCGATTAAAATCGCTCATACAACCTCCCTAACTCCTAAGAGTTGTTCTTCTTATACAGAGCAATATCAAATACCTGATCGTGGCGCAGTACGTGCTCCTCAAGTCTCCACTTTAACGTGTCCACTTCCTGGAGAGGGAAGTTAAACAAGGACTTCAGTCCATTGCCATACCTCATCGCCACCACCACTTGATCACTCGTCAGTGCATGCAATCGATCCATGATATTGAATTTGTCTTCTACCGTAGAACTGAAGATGATATGGGTAAATTCGTTTATCCCTTCAAGCTTCTCTGGCGGTGTCTGTGTAAGACAGATATCATACTCCGGACCAAGAACGTTGAGGACAGAACGACCTAAATGAATCGCTTCAGCATCAATATCTACGCCTACCACCCGCGCACCTGTTCTCTTGGCAATGAGCAGAGGCGTCATCGGGAACGAACCGGAACCAACTAATAACACCTTGGAATCGGATGACACTTGAAAACTTCCAAATTCCTGCTCGATGCAGGATTCAATATTTTTGAAATAATCAGATTGATCCGAAGAGCCGCTAAGCAGCTTCAGTGCCCGGTATTTCTCCATGATTGCGACACAAAAGGCCGATTCTCTTCTAAGGCTCCATACCAGCTCAGCCCCCAATTCTTCGGACGCCAGCTCATCCCATAAATTTCGGTTTGCCTGGTTTGTAATGAATGCCGCATATTCATCGGTCAATAACTCCAGGTCATGTGAATGGTGAGTCGTCGAATTATATTGGTGAGACATTGCTTCAAACCGTTTCAGGAATGCTTCCAAGCTGTGGGTAAAATCGTGTGAATCGATTGTAATCGTCCTAGCCATCGATATAAGCTCTCCCTTCAGCCACGATTTCGACATTGCCCTTAATAGCAACGCTCGTCAATCCATTGTTATATGTAGCGTGAACCTTTATAAGTCCGCCGGGCTGAATGACTTCTATATCGACATTTGTATTGTTTCTCCATGCCAGATAAGCTCCTATGGATGCTGTACCCGAGCCACAGCCTCTTTCCCATATCATGCTGCCAAGCTTGGGAACATGAATGAGCGGTGTCATCCTATAATTTTCTGGTTCATACAACAGAATGCCTATAAGCTTATGATGACCAGCCAGTCCCATGAGTTGTGCTGTCATTTGAGCCGAATTTCGAATACTTTCGGAGATCTCGTCTATTTCCATAATGAGATGGATCGAATCGCCGTAGCGTACTAAGAAGCATGCATAATCCTGTCCTCCGATATGTATCGTCTTTGGTTCAATATGATGAGGGATTGGCATATTCAATTCACAGGTATACAGATCTCCGTTTCTCATAACCAAGCAATCTATTAATTGTTCAGTTCCGGAGGACTCCAGGATGATCCTTCCTTCCTCACTGAATCCGATACCCTTCTTGGATACGATATAGGCGGCCAGAGACATGCATGCATTTCCGCAAAATTCACCTCCAGCCATATGTAAATATGCCGCAGCACTGCCTGTCGGCTGTTCAATGAATCCTACCTGCTCTGCGTGAATGCTATCATAGGACATAATCTGAGTAGCAATGGTCTCATAGTTCCGATCCCCATGATCCGTTTGAACAAGTACGGTCATATTCTGTGTCGGATTACATTTCACAAATTCGATCTCCTGCCGCATCCGCACTTCCCTCTCTTTAATTGTAAAAATTACGATTAATTCCGGGCTGAGTTGATTATATGATTAACACTAAATACTGTCAATTCTTTTTTGTCCAAGTCAACCTTGTTCAGGAATTAGAAAACAAAAAGAGCCGCTCCATCACGGCCCTTTCCATTCATATCATTTTCTTACCTATACAAATTCCCTCGTCCAGCAATCTCCGATTGCTTCAGCTGGAATATAGAGAACAATACGTTCGATCAAACCGGCCAGCGAGTAAATCTTCCTTACGAATAAAGAATTGTAATACTCCTGCATCCCACCATAAAAATCCGATATCATCATCAGAATCGATCTCAAGCAGCATAAGCGTATCCTGAATTTCTTGCATAGCTGCCGTCTCCCCGCCTGCAAGCTTCTCAGAGATCCTCTTGAGCGCTTCTTCGGTACTGTATTTGTACTGCTCACCGGTCAACAGCATTAAGGCTGCTTCATATTCTGCATCATCATGCTGTCCCTCTGGATAACCAAATATTTGAACAACATCTTCACGAAGTCTGTCTCTAATCGCGAAACTCAGGTCCTCATACTCTTCATAATCATGTTCCTCGTCCTCTATCACATCATAATCCACGTATGCATAATTTGGAGGCTCTAGTGAAGATCTGGCTTCCAGCTGATAGCCAGTAAACTTGCCTTCCAAAGTGGTTATATTGGGAGATTTACGTCTTGCCGCCCCATCTAGTTCATCCCTCTGCACAAATAATACTTGGTGTTCAATGTTGAAGGCAGGCTCATCAATACCTACAAAAAAATAGAGCATGCCACTAGATGGCAGCAAGGATGATTCATCATACTTATGTATCTCATCCAAATTCAGCTGGGCAAGAAATGTCATAGGCGTACCACTGCTTGCCTGAGGCCAGACAATAGATGACGGCAGATCAGGATCTCCGCCAACTCTTGACACACAAGGATGAGTATAATCCTCTTTCTTCGACTTCTTCAACCTTACCCCTTGCCGTGTATGTTCAATTACATATTCAGCCGCATGAGTGAAATCATACTCTTTGATCAAATGTTCCAGCTTTTGTCGAGCACCTTGTTGAAGACTCATATTTCCTCCTCCTTAGTACATTCTTGTTAACTTAATATATGGGAAGTAGAATGTGGTACAGCCTCAGAGCTCTTTCTGATCTATTAGATATTGAGATGTAAATTCAAAAAATGCAGCAGCATCTTCCCAGCTATCAAAGCCCGCCTGAGCCATTACATCGCTGCCTCCGCCTTTCCCCTTAAAGTCAGCCAAATGCTCCTTAAAAAACTTCCCGCAAGACGGAGCAGCTTCTTTACTCTGAGAGAGGATCACTTTATTCTCGGCAGCTGTGGCAAGCAGTACCGGTTTGTTCGTAATTGAGGTTAATTTATTTGCTAACCATTGCAGATCCTTAAGTGTCTTGTCCTTGAAGGTATGACCGATCAAAATCTCAGTGGCATCGCTAATCATTTGATGCGCAAGATACTCATCATTTTGAGCTTTAAGTTTAGCTATCTCCGTTTGCAGCTGTTTATGTTCTTTCTCCCAATTCATTAGCCGCTCGATAAGCTCTTCCTTACCCGCTTTGAATCGGTAGGATAACGTGCTGATGATCTGCCCATACAAGTTGAATTCCTTCAGAGCTCGATAGCCGGCTGTAAAATAAATTCGTGTATTCCCTTTCTGCTTCTCTGTCTTGAGCAGCTTGATTATTCCGATCTCACCGGTCGAGGATACATGGGTGCCTCCGCAGGCATTGTATTCTACATCCTTCATCTCCACGATGCGGATGTTTTCCTTTACTGTAGGCTGCTTGACCAGTTTGATTCCAGAAGCTTCTTCTTCGGTCACCCAATAGCTAAGAATTGGATGATTCAAATAGATATGGCGGTTCGCTTCCTGCTCAATTGTATTTATTTGGTCTCTGCCCAGCTCAGCTGTTTCTACATCAATTGTGCAATAATCGGCTCCCAGATGGAAGCTGAGTGTCGGATATTTATAGAGCTCAAGGCATATAGCGGACAGCAAATGCTGTGCGCTGTGCTGCTGCATATGATCGAACCGGACGTCCCAATCAATCCTGCAGCTAACCTCACTCGATTCAGGCAAGGATTCAACCTTATGTACAATCTGATCTCCATCGGCAGTAACATCCAGTACCGGAATCCCCTGAATCGTCCCGATGTCACAAGGCTGGCCTCCCCCATGAGGATAAAAAGCCGTTTCTTCGAGCTGAACGTAACAGCTGTCATCTTGCTGCCATGTATCTATAATCCGGGTCTCCCATTGAGTCGTATAAGCAGAGTCGTAGTAAAGCTTCTTTGTCATGATGGATTGTCCTTTCTGCGGTAGGTGGTAAGTTGGTAAGTTACTCAGAAGTGTTACACTTTCTCAGCCGTAAACGGTTTACACCATCCCAGCATGCTTGTTTTATTATACACGGCTTCCTCTTATTAAGGTATTCGTGATCCAGGTTATACGCTGACAATATAAAAAAACCTCCGAGTTCCTGCGGCATTGCCGTCAAGCCTCGAAGGTTCTTATTATTATTTAATGATGAATTAGAGCACTTTCTGCAGGAAGCTGATCGTACGCTCATGCTTCGGTTTACCGAATACTTCCTCTGGTGTACCCTCTTCAACAATATAACCGCCATCCATGAAGATGACCCGGTCCGCAACCTCACGTGCGAATCCCATCTCATGCGTCACGATCATCATCGTCATGCCTTCACGCGCAAGGTCCTTCATAACGCCAAGTACTTCACCCACCATCTCAGGGTCAAGCGCCGAAGTCGGTTCATCAAACAGCATGACATCCGGGTTCATCGCGAGTGCACGGGCAATCGCTACCCGCTGCTTCTGACCACCCGATAGTTCGGATGGATAAGCACCCGCTTTATCGGATAGACCGACACGCTGCAGTAAGCGCGTAGCCGTCTCACGTGCTTGCTGCTCATTCATTTTACCGAGCTCCATCGGAGCAAACATGATGTTCTTCAATACATTAAAATGCGGAAACAGATTAAAGTGCTGGAACACCATCCCAATGTTTTCTCGAGCTTTGTTTATGTCTGTTTTGGGATCACTAAGATCCTGATCATCCACAATAACATGTCCAGCCGTAATTTCTTCGAGCTTGTTGATGCAGCGTAAGAGCGTACTCTTTCCTGATCCGGAAGGACCAATGACGCACACCACTTCACCTTCGTTGACAGACATATCAATGTTCTTAAGTACTTCATTTGAGCCATAACTTTTCTTCAAGCCTTCAACACGAACTTTACCCACGACTACGTTTCACCTCCAGCGAGCTAGCAATTTTAGTTAGAATTGTGATGACAATCAGATACATGATGGCAACCATCAGCCAGATATCAAAGGATGCGAACGTTCTCGCGATAATAATCTTACCGGATTGAGTCAGCTCGACCAGTCCGATCGCGGATAGGATCGACGTATCCTTGAGTGTAATAACCAGCTGGTTAATAAATGAAGGAATCATCACACGGATCGCCTGTGGAATGACAATTTTCATCATCGATGTGCGATAAGGCAGTCCAAGCGAACGTGCCGCTTCCATCTGACCTTGATCAATAGATTGAATCCCGCCGCGAATAATTTCTGTTACATAAGCACCTGCATTCAAGCTGAGTGTCAGAATGGCAGCCAGGTAGAGCGGCATCGTAAAGCCAAATGCTTGTGGAATACCAAAGTAAATAAAGAATGCGAGTACGATAAGCGGTATACCACGGAATAAATCAACGAACACAGTTGCGATGAAGCGCAGGACCTTGTTTTGTCCAACCTTCATAAGTCCGAAGATCAAACCAAGAATAAAGGCAAAGAACAAGGATACAATTGTATAAATCAGTGTTTGTCCAAGACCCTTCAATAGCGGTGGAATCGACTGTAACATCAGTTCGCCGCGACTTAAGGTTGGAGCAGGTCCCCCTTCGCCTTCACCTAAATACTTCTCTAGAATCTGATCATACTCTCCGCTCGCTTTAAGGTTTGTGAGTCCAGCGTTAAACTTTTGCAGCAGCTCTTGATTTTGTCCTTTACTAACTGCAAACCCGTAGGAACCGCCTTCTTCCTTCTCAGTTACAATCTTCAGTCCGTTGTTTTGAGTTACCCCGTAAGCCAAAACCGGATAGTCTTCAAAAGTAGCAACTGAATTGCCCGTCTTCACATCATCATACATTTGTGAGGAATCATCAAATGGTACAATGGTGAATCCGTACTGTTCCGAAATAGACTCAGCGAAGCTGTATCCTTCAGTACCCGTCTTGACGGCTACTTTATGGCCTTTCAGGTCTTCGTAGCTCTGAATGGTATCGTTATTAGCACCGACACCCATAACAACCCCGGATTCAAAATAAGGCTCTGAAAAATCAAATTTCTGTTTTCTTTCGTCTGTAATACTCATACCGGCAATAACGCCGTCGACTTGATTCGACTCCAGCGCTTGTACTGCCGCATTAAATCCTAGCGGTTTAATTTCGTACTGAAAATTCTGATCCTTCGCAATTGCATCTAACAGATCTATGTCGATACCGACAAAATCACCGTTGATATCTTGAAATTCAAACGGTGCGAATGTAATGTCTGTTCCAATTACATAGGTTTTTCCAGAATTCGACTGTGCTGAAGCACCTCCCGCCCATCCGGACAAGCCGGTTACTAGAAGCAGTACCAGCGACAGAATAAAAAATGAGACCTTTGTTGTTTTCATATGTCCTCCTCTTACGGTCTTCTTTTTCATAGTTACACCTGATTTACGGAAGGAGCTCGTACTCCTTTTAACAGACGTATCGATTATTATACATTTTTATTTGCCGCATGAAAATAATCATTCGATGATTTTTTGTACAGTTATTATTCGTCTCTCTTGTGTTTTCGATACAATTCGACATAACGACGAATTCATTTTCCAGTCAACATTTCTGCTAACAACGTATAATATTTCCGCTTAAGTAGATCAAACAGCACAAAAATAGCCATCTCCACAGATTTATTACCATCGTGAAGATGACTAGAATTTTTCGATCTTATTATTCCGTTGGTACTACTTTAACCAGCATTTTACCGATGTTTGTACCTTGGAACAGCTGGAGGAATGCTTCGGGAACACGATCAAAGCCTTCAAGAATCGTTTCTTCATATCGAAGCTTGCCTTCCGCTAACCATTGTCCCAGCATCTTCGCGCCTTCCGGTAAGCGGTCTGCGTAATCGCCAAGCACAAAGCCTTTAATCATAGACCGTGTCTTAATCAATTTCGTCAGAATCCGAGGACCGACATCACTGCCCTCTTCTTGATTATAGGATGAGATCGCGCCGCACAGCGGGATACGGGCATAATCGTTTAATTGGGTCATAACCGCATCGGAGATGTCTCCTCCCACATTGTCGAAATAAATATCAACACCGTTAGGGCAGGCTTTTTCTAGCGCTTCCTTCATATTAGGAGTCGTCTTGTAGTTGATAGCTTCGTCGAATCCAAGCTCCTTGGTAAGCCAATCTGTCTTCTCTTCAGTCCCTGCAATACCTACCACATGCGCGCCCTGGATTTTGGCGATTTGTCCGACAATGGAGCCGACCGCGCCGGCCGCACCAGAGACGACAACCGTCTCCCCTGCCTTGGGACGGCCGATGTCCATAAGTCCAAAATAAGCAGTTAGTCCGGTCATACCGATTACACTTAGGTATGCGGATAATGGCGCGATGTTCTCGTCAACCTGCTGCAGCTTGTCCGCATCCGCTACGTTATACAGCTGCCATCCAAGCATACCTAATACTTTGTCACCTTTACTGAATTGATCAGATCGAGATTCGATTACCTCTCCAACTACGCCACCGGTAATTACTTCACCAAGCGGATAAGGAGGTACATAGGATTTAGAATCGTTCATCCGTCCGCGCATGTAAGGGTCTACGGATAAGTAAATCGATTTAACCAACACTTGACCTTCCCCTGGTTCTTGGATCGGTGCTTCTTCAAATTTGAAAGTATCTTCGGTTGGCAAGCCTTGAGGTCTTGAATGGAGTAAGATCTTTCGGTTCATCATAATGATATCACTCATTTCTTAAGTATTGTAAAGTTCTAAAACTTTCAAACTATAAATCCAAAATAAAGGTTTCTCTTCTGCCTTATAGGCTATCCAAGAAACCGGGTACTGCTGTATTGAACATATCCTTTACTAAATGAATCTTCTTATTCTGTCCTTCTCTCACGACATGAATCAGCTCAGCATCATTCATAATTTTTAGATGATAAGTGACATTGGACTTGTCCATACCCAGCGTTCTTCCAATCTCTCCGCAGCTATTGAGTTGTGGGCTTTGCAGCAGGTAACGGACAATCTCGATGCGCTTCTTCTCAGATAAAGCCTTGAAGATTCGCGCTCTCTTCTCATCATCTATCGTTAATAGTTTGATAGTCATACAACTATCTTACTCATTAAACGATATTTTTGTCAACGAAACCGACCATTCGAAATATTTACAGCAGTTTAGCTAGCTCATTCCATTCAAGCTGAACCGTTGGCTCAAATGCATCACTGTGCACGTATCTAAGAATGCTATGGATGAACTGCCTGCCTTCCGGTGTATGTGCGATCTTCTTATCATCAAAGGTACCCACTAACACTCGGCCTTTGGATACACGAGCCTCAAATAATAAGCCCAGCTTATGATTACGCTCGAAATTGTCAATGGTTTGAACGATGGGCTGAAGCTTAGAATCAGTCTCATCTAATATGATGGAGCGGGAATTCATAACGATATTCCACCATGGATAGGTAGAATAAGTCTCGCTTAGGAAATGTTCGACCACCGGATGCTTGTTATCGATATATAGTCCCATCGTTCCAACAGGCGTCGGCTTATTCATGCTTTCTGATATGGATCGAAACATCGGATAACACCAGAAGTCCGTGCTGTAGGTACCTTCAATGGAATGAGTCAATGACGCCGGGTCTGGAAGCAGCAATATATCTTCTCCGTGCTCCAGCAGCTCTTTTGCCTGATCATTAAGCTCCCGGAACAAATGAATCCCTGTCCAGTCGAGTTCAGTGTGCTCGGGGTAAATCCAAAGATCATAATTCTTATAAATATCAGTTCCCTCGATCGTCAGCTTCAGCTCGACCTGTGTCATCACTTCAACCTCTGGCAATTGGATCTGAATCGTACCTATCTGTATATGATTAGAATCCGGACCCTCAGGGATCATTAATTCGCCTTCCGCTAAAGACGTTCCCTTGCTTAGCATTTCCCACTTCAGCACTTTACTATCAATGGATTCCGTCCGATAATAACTTAGCTCGATAGTGGCTTCGAAAGACTCTCCGGCTTCATAATTGTATCGTTCAAATCGAGCCAGCAGGACGGCATCCGAACAGAATGTTCTCCACTCTTCTGGTGTAATCAGTCCTTTGGAATCCATGAATGCATCCAGCATTCCAACTAGCGCGGTTCCTTGCCCGCTGAAATCCTGCAGGTCGAGCAGCTGGAAACCAGCAAGCCGTCTTGTCCGAAATGCAGCTTCCAGCTCTTCCTTATAACATGCTGCAGCTAATTTTCCAGAGTTCTCGAAGTATGCCTCGGCGAGATGTCCTAATCCCTTCGCTTCAAGTCGATCACGGAACACTTCGAAATTTCTCGCTTTTAGTGACCCTGTATATTTCTCAATTTCCTTAAAATTCGGGTACGTCGCATATTGCCCAATCTCATGAGAGATAACAGGAATATGAGGAATTAACTGCTCCTCCGCTGTTTCTGCCTGCACAGTACGCATCTCAGTTCCATATTGAATCTGGATGGATTGCGTATCGGCTGAAAGCTCTTCGATTTCTGTCTTAGCAGAAGGGACAATCTGCTCATCATAATCCTTCATCGTGCCGGGTAGATCGGTCTGCACATGTCCAAGTGGTGCATCACACATCGCATAGGAGCCTCGGAACAGACGATCCTTCGAGAAGCGAACTCCACAGTAGAAGTCGTCTTCCTCCAGAATGACAGGTACAAATTGAAAATTATTCGACCCTTCTGTATACAAATGCCGCGAATCGAAGTCTTTATACTGCTTCAAAAATTCATTTAATCTCTCCTTGCTCCCCCATAGCTCATTTCCGAGCGACATCATCACAAATGAGGGATGATTACCATACGCTCGAAGCATCGCGTAGCCTTCACTTATTAGATAATCCTGCTCTGCCTGATTATGCTGTTCATACGTCTCATCGGTTATGGTTCCCCAGAACGGAAGCTCCGGCTCCATATAGATCCCTAACATATCTGCTGCAATAAATGCAGCTTCCGGCGGGCAGCAGGTATGAAAGCGATAATGATTAATACCATAAGATTTTGAAATCTTCATGATTCTGAGCCATTCTTCCACATCGGTTGGAGCGTATCCAGTAAGTGGAAAAATTAAACCGTCATGTTTGCCGCGTAAAAATGTGTTCTTCCCGTTGATCGCAAACTTATCTCCAGCTGCTGTGAATTCACGAAGTCCAACGAAGACATGATGAGAATCCAGCACTTCACCGCTAACCGCTTTCAATTCAATCTTCAGCTCATACAAATTAGGCTCGAGATCACTCCACAGCAGAGCATCATTACCCATTTCATAAGTAACCGATATGTTATTCGAGCTTAATTGAAACGTTTGCTCTCTGACCGTATGCCTAACATCTGTATTGGAACTGCTTGCCGAGATATGGAGCTTAGCTGTATCCCAGCTGCCTATAAGACGGGCTGTCAGCGTAACCGTCTTATTCACCGGATCGGTATAAGCTTGGATGTTCTCAATATAATGATGACTGTAGAACTGCAGCTCTACTCGACCCGTAATTCCGTTCCAATTGGTCTGTGTATCCTCGGAAGTCATATGCCCTCCCTTGGTCGGATAATTCGTATTATCTACACGAATCGTAATGGTATGCTTCCCTTCGCCTAGGGTTCCCGTAAGATCATGCACATGTGGAGTGTTTAGGCTGTTCAGTGTCCCAATCTCGTGTCCATCTACCCATACTGTAGTGACACGTGTACGCTCCAAATACAGGAAGCAAGGCTTGTCCTGAAGATTCTCCGGAATTTCCACTTCTTTAGCAAACCAAGCATGGCCTTCAAAAGCATATTCATCGGTTAACGCACCGACTTTGACCTCTGTATTCTTCTTCCCCTTCTTTGCATGGGATGTCGTATTCGGTAGTGTGATGCTATCTACAAATGGCAGCTGTAGACCCTGCTTCTGCTCATCCAGCTGCAGACGCCAGGCCCCTTCTAGATTCATTCTGTGCAGCATTTTATTCTATTCCCCTCTCCAACACTTCAGCTTCTATGTAATACATGCCATTCTATCATGATAACGCTTCATTTTAATACCTTAAATATTCTTGAATTACAATTCAAGTCAGAGCGCTGTTAGAATGACAGCCAGTCCATTAAACCCTCCATACACAATCATCCCTGGTACGATCGATCCTGTCTTCTCATAGCACCATGCACATATCACTCCCGATACAAAATTGACGGGCAAGGTGTTGTAAGTTGGTATATGGACAATCGTAAAGATAAAGGAACTTAAAAATATTCCTGCGCCAACCCCCCATTGAACCCGGAACCACTTATATAGAAATCCGCGATAAAAAATCTCTTCATACACAGGTGATATAATCGCCGCAGAGACAAATCCGATCAGTATTGTGAGCAGGCTTATATTTTGCTGAAGACTAACTGTTTTGCTATTCTCTGTACCTATTCCCCATAGTTCCATCAGGATCAATATGAGAATACTGAATGCAATTAATGCGATGAACCAGATTACGATAAATCCCCAATATGATTTAGAAAAAGCATGTAAACCAATGTCTGCCCACCTTAACCCATGAGGCTTAAGCGCAATAAAATACACGCCTGCTATAAAAATGATGGCCATGATCAGGCCGGTTAAGGTACCTGAATATAAGCTGTTTTGAAGCCATTCATGCAGAAAATCTTGAAGTAAAGACTCAATAGTGGCTGGAACAATAACCAGGACAAGCAGCAATAATAATCCGAGCTCCTTATATGACCACTCCATAGATGCAAAGATTTGTTTCTTCAAATTCGTCCCCCCTAGAACTCAATATGTGATAAATTCAGGTTAAATGGTGACGTTACGTAACCTGCAAGCTTTTTTTAGGAGGAGTTACATAATGGATTTTCTAACTACGGGCATGGTATCTAAAAAGCTGAATGTTTCGCTAAGAACCCTTCGTTATTACGATCAGATCGAGCTGGTGCAGCCTTCATTCAAAGACGCAAACGGCAGGCGACATTATACGCCAGATAACATACTGCTGCTTGAGAAAATATTACTGCTTAAGTCTGCCTCTATGTCACTCGAAGATATCAAAAAATTAATGAATCAGCTGTCTATCGAAAAAACGCTGCGTGTTCACAAGAACCACCTTGAATATGAATTAACTCGGCTAGAGCACTCACTTCTTCACACAAATACGCTGATTAACATGACGAAGCTCCAGACTGAAATAAAATGGGATCTGCTGCTGCCTCTGCTGTCAAATGATAACGAAGCTGAAGAACGAAAAGAAAGAAAGAAAAAGGTCATGGAAGAGTGGTTCACAGAGGATGAGCAAACCTTGCTTACTAATCAATTACCAAAAATGGAGAACGATCCTGTTCAATTAACGAAATGGATTAATTTGATTAAACGAATTGAAATTTGTCTGGAGGAAAATAAGTCCCCAAGTTCACGGGACGCCCAAATCATCGCTGAGGATACACTTCTTCTATCGAATGAAATGTTCCAGGGGAATAAAGAGCTTGCGGATAAGTTCTGGGAGGCAAGACGATCTGAGGCAGCTTCATGGGATCTTAATCTGTACCCGATCAAAGAGGAAATCGTTATTTTCATGGAACAGGCCATTATTTATTATGAAACAAACCATAATCTGGAATCTTACGTTCATACATAAGAGCTGCCATACTATAATTGCGAAGTCCGGGGTAAATTATATTTACCTTTGGACTTTTTTTTGTATTTGTTTTTCCAGTAAGATACATCACAATAATGCGCTGAAAATGTTGACAAAAGGTGAACCGAGGAGTAGTTTAAGGGTATATCATCATTTGAACACTTGTTCAAAACATACGTTCAAATTATTTGTTTTTAACTCAACTTAGAGGGAGAGATTCAGATGAACTACACAAATATTACAGTAGCAGGCAGCGGTGTCTTGGGAAGTCAAATCGCTTACCAGACCGCATTCTATGGATTTCAAGTAACCGTTTATGATATCAATGATGAAGCGTTGGATAAAGCGAAGGATCGGATCTCGAAGCTTAAAGCGCGGTATCAGGAGGATATGGGTGCAACTCAGCAGGAGGTAGATGCTGCTTACGAGCGCATGTCCTTCAACTCTGACCTCCGTGCAGCCGTTTCAAGCGCGGATCTGGTTATTGAAGCCATTCCAGAGATTGTGCCGATTAAGACGGATTTCTACAAGAAGCTCGGAGAAGTCGCACCCGCACATACCATTTTTGCATCCAATTCTTCTACTCTGCTGCCAAGTCAGTTTGCAGAAGCTACGGGGCGTCCAGCTCAATTTCTTGCCCTCCACTTCGCTAATGAGATCTGGAAGAACAACACAGCGGAGATAATGAAGCATCCAGGTACCGATGAGAAGGTGTTCGAGGACGTAATTGCGTTTGCTCGCGCCATTGGTATGGTGGCCCTTCCACTGCACAAGGAGCAGCCTGGCTATATTCTCAACTCCCTGCTTGTTCCATTGTTAGATGCAGCTGAGCTTCTTTTGGTTAAAGAGATTGCCGATCCGGAAACGATTGACAAAACCTGGATGGTCGGTACAGGCGCACCGAAGGGACCTTTTGCGATTCTTGACGTGGTTGGTCTAACTACAGCCTATAACATCGTTCTTGCGAAAGCGAAGGCTACAGGGAATCCGAATTTGGAGAAAGTTGCAGAGCTGCTAAAGACCGATTATATTGATAAGGGCAAGCTTGGCGTTGCAACGGGAGAAGGCTTCTACAAGTATCCTAATCCCAGCTATGAGCATCCTGATTTCCTTAACAGCTAAAGGAGTATATTGACCTATGAGCCCTGCGAAGGACGACCAGGAAAAAAACAAACATGTAAAAGATCAAATACTGAAAGCAGCCAAGAAGCTGTTCTCATCACAAGGATATGAAGCGACAACGGTCAGGCAAATCTGTGAAGAAGCAAGGGTTTCGCTGGCCCTTGTGTCTTATCATTTTGGCGGTAAGGAGAAGGTGTTCTTCGCCTTATTTGATCCCATTAGGGAGACGACTCAGAATCATCAGTACGACTTATCGAAGCCGTTAGCTGCTCTGATTGATTTTTGCAGATCCTTTGTCTTATTCAGGTACGATGAGCACGAGCTGATCACCATTCTTCAGCAGGAGCTCTTCCTCAAGAGTCCGAGACTGGATCTGATGACGGATGTATTCCTCCCCTCCTGGGACGAGCTTCGAGCGATTCTTACGGCTGGCAAGGAGCGAGGGGTAATTGAATACGAGTCACTAGAGATGACCATCAATTTTGTCATGGGAACTTTAATCTTCTCGTTAAGCAATCCGTTCCTTAATCCAATAGAGAAGAATTACTCCCCAGAGGAAGCAGCAGAACAAGCCATTGGTTATATTCTCAATGGTATTCGAAATAATAAAGGCACGCAGTAACTGCGTGCCTTTTGCTGATATTCCAGATTCATTTGCCACAGATGATATGAAGGTTTACACTACTCTGCTTCTCTAACCACTTTCTCCATTAATTTATGGATCCAGTCCTGCTCAGCCTTTAGCTTAAATATAGATAGACGAAGCACTTCTTCGCGGTAACAATCAATATTATGCGGCTCCAGTCTTTCCTCCAAATCAGATAAGAGCTGTTCAAGATCCTTCATCCGCATAGTTAAAATACGCAGCCGGTTATCTGGTGAAATATATCGAAATAGAGACACTCGGATCAAGAATTCCGAATGATGCTTCGCATCTCTCTCTGTAAATACATTGACCAGCTCCGTTATTCGTCTCCTCCCATTCTCCGTAATTTCGTATATATACTGAGTTGGCCCCCCGCTATGCTCATTCATTCTCTTCGTGACCAAGCCTTCCTCCGTAAACTTTCTCAAAGCAGGATACAGCATGTTGTTGTTCACATCCGTCAAATATCCTAGATCCTTCTGGATTTCCTTCTTAATTTCGTAACCATGTTTAGGAGATTCTTCGATCTGGATGAGTATAAGCAGCTCAATGTACATAATGTAAACCCCTTATATGGTGTAGTATCTTAGTTCACTAAGGTATTGTAAGCTTACCAAATTCCTTACTTCATCTTCAATCTATATTCGACAAAAAAACGTTCATCGGGCTGATGGTCATGGGTCCTTCGAATGTGTCTGCGCATTTTTATATATGTTAAACTAACATAGTTATATGTTATTCAAACAGAGTGGAGGGATTCATCGTGAACAATGAAATTATATCCTTGGAGGAAATCACCGAATTCAAGTCGTCGTCAGAGGAATTCAGCCCATATGCCTGGTATAAGGATAAGCTGCAGAACGATCCTGTCAGCTATAACGAGGCAACCAACACGTGGAATGTATTCCGATATAACGATGTTAAACGTGTACTGAGCGATTATGAGCATTTCTCTAACGTCAGAATGCGTACGACCATCAGTGTCGGCGCCGATGTCGATGAAGGTAAGCACGCCGGAAAATTCAACCTGATGACAGACCCTCCCGAACACCGAAAGAGCCGCTCCCTCCTGGCTGCTGCCTTTACCCCTCGCAGCTTGAAGCTATGGGAGCCTCGAATCCAGGAAATCGTAAGCGAGCTGATTGACTCCATGGAGGACAAGCCCGTCATTGACATTGTCGACGACTTTGCCAGTGCCCTGCCTACCATTGTTATTGCTGATCTGTTAGGCGTCCCTACCAAAGACCGAATGTTATTTCAGCAATGGGTATATGACTTGTTCCTTCCTATGCCCAAGGAGAACCAAGAAACGGTAAATGAGCGTAAACGCAAAGCCGCTGTTGAATACTATTCCTATCTCTACCCTTATATTGTCCAAAAAAGATCCAATCTGTCGGATGATATCATATCGGATTTGATCCGGGCAGAAGTGGACGGAGACCAGTTATCCGATGATGATATTGTCAGAACGACGATGTTTATTCTTGGTGCAGGCATAGAAACAACTAGCCATTTGCTGGCCAATACGTTCTATTCCTTCTTATATGACAATAATGAAATCTATGCAGAAGTCCGGGATCAGCGGGAACTGCTTCCAAATACGGTGGAGGAAATGCTGCGGTACCGATTCAACATTGCGAAGATGGACCGCACGGTCAAAGCCGATAATAATCTTCTTGGTGTTGACCTGAAGAAAGGAGACGTCGTGGTTGCCTGGATGAGTGCAGCGAATATGGATGGCGAAGTATTCGAAGATCCGTTTACTTTAAATATTCATAGACCGAATAACAAGCAGCACTTAACCTTCGGCAACGGACCTCACTTCTGTCTTGGAGCACCGCTCGCTAGACTGGAGGCCATTACAGGAATCAGCATGTTTATGGATAAGTTCGCCCGAATCGAGCCGGTCCCTGGCTTTAACCTGGAAGAGAACCTGACGCCATCGGCCGCAGGTAAAATGCTCTCCTCACTGCCGGTACGTGTATACAGAAAATAACCGTTTTCGTGTCTGTTTATATTAAACAGGAGAACTGCCTAATTTGCAGTTCTCCTGTTTTTAAGTTGGTGTCATAAACCATAGCCGGATTCCCTGTTCCCACTCCACGCTGTACAATTGGTGAATTTACGAGGTAATCGCTGAATTCCCCTCTTCAACAGCTATCACTTCCCTCGCTGTTTCTATAAAAGATAATATGACGGGGGACATCCACTTGTCTTTATGCCATACCATATGCGTATATACGTGCAAGTCAGGGATTTGCCATGGAAGTGCAATGAGCTCACCTCGTTCTACCTCGGCTCCCACTGTTATTTCGGGAAGAAAGGCGATGCCGATCCGAGCCATTGCACATTGTTTAATCGCTTCCGCATTTTGAAACTCCAAATAGGTAATATCATCAATTCCCTTTTTCTCAAACGAGCATCAAACATAGTACGATAGGTACAACCTTTTTCATTGACCAGGAACACTTCTCCGTGAAAATCTTCTAGCTGTAGTACATTTCGTTCTGCCAGTGGATGGTCTGGAGCAACGAAAAAGCGAAACGTCTCTTCTAACAGCGGTTCCACTGTAAGCCCCGTCGATAGAATGCCTTCATCCAGCATAAAAACGACATCCGCAGTTCCCTCAAAGAGCGTTTGCTTAAGTTCCTGATTAGGCACAGAGCGGAAAATAAGCCGAACTCCCGGATACCGCGAACGAAATTGCTGAAATACAGTGGGAAGACGATAGGCACACAGAACCTCGTTGGCACTGATCGTCAGGGTCCCGCTTATTAAATGATCGTTTTCATGAACGGCACTCCGAGCTTCATCCAATTGATCTAAAATACTTTGAACATGAGTTAGGAATCACTTACCCGCTGAAGTGAGCACGAGTTGTTTGCCCAATCGGTCAAATAGACGGACGCCAAGCTCCTCCTCCAATGCTTTGATCTGCATCGTAACGTTGGAAGGGACATAATTCAGAGCCTCTGCAGCTCGACTGAAATTCAAAGTTGAAGCAACCGTGCGAAACGTATTCAATTGACGCAATTCCATCCTGCAGCCTCCATTTTAACTTTCAATATTATTGAACATTGCTGTGAATTCTGTTCACTTTTATTGAGAGTAGCATAGCTCTATACTAACAACAACAAATGCATTTGTAATTTATATAGGGTTCAAGTTGAAGGGAGCAGTAAAACAATGGATTACGAGGTTTTTGATCTCGGTGACGTTACTTTGCAATCAGGAGTGACATTACCGAACGCATTTCTTGCTTATAAGACGTATGGAGTATTGAACGATAAGAAGGATAATGTGATCGTCTATCCAACAGCGTTTGGCGACCAGCATGTTCAGAATGAATGGTTAATTGGAAACGGCATGGCACTGGATCCACAGAAATATTTTATTATTATTCCAAATCTGCTTGGAAACGGACTGTCTTCGTCTCCGAGCAACACAGCTCCGCCTTTCGACCGGGGACATTTTCCACAAGTTACGCTCTATGACAACGTGAATTTCCAACATCGGCTGGTCACTGAAAAATTCGGCATTGAAAAGATAGCACTCGTGGTTGGATGGTCGATGGGCGGTATCCAATCATTTCAATGGGCGGCAAGTTACCCCGACATGGTGGAACGAATTGCACCTTTCTGTGGAGCTGCAAAGACTTGGCCGCAAGCGTATGTGGTCCTTGACGGGATGAAGGCTGCACTTATGGCTGCTATTGACTTCGATTCAAGTAAAGTAAACCTATTGACCTCTGCACATATGCGCAGCGTTGGCCGAGTTTATGCGGGATGGGGGCTATCCCAAACCTATTACAGAGAAGGACTTTATCGTGATATGGGATTTGACGCACTAGAGGATTTTGTGGCTGGCGTTTGGGATGACAGCTTTATGAAGATGGATCCGCACAATGTCCTTGCCATGCTATGGACAGGCCAAAATGCAGATATAAGTGCTAATCCGGTCTATAAAGGAGATTTTGATAAGGCATTACAGAACATAAAAGCACAAGCCTGCATTATGCCAGGGAGTACGGATCTATTTTGTACTTCAGACGAAAATGAATACGAGGCTAAGCTTATACCAAATGCTGTGCTTCATCCAATTGAATCGATCTGGGGCCACTTTGCCGGTCGCGGAATCAACAGTGTCGATAGCAAATTTATTGATGACAATCTAAGACACTTGTTGTCGCTTCATCCGAACAGATCAATAACTGAAAGAAATTAAAGTGAAGTAAAGTAAAGTAAAGAAAAGCCTGCTTCCCCTCCCTATAGTTTGGAGAAATGTAGGCTTCTCTTCGTCTAGTTCTATTCCATCGCTTTACGAACATCATAATCCTCTAGGTCGATGTCCAGCTCCATTCCAAGTGCCAGCTTGGCGAGCTGATTCCCGATATAGGGTCCCATCGTAAGTCCAGAGGCACCAAGACCGTTTGCCGTGATAAGACCATGCCAGCCAGGAACAGTTCCGATTACAGGGAGAAATCCAGGCGTAAATGGACGAAATCCTACTCTAACCTCCTGAAAAGTACTGTTCTCCAAGCCGGGAGCGAGCTCCAGCCCTTTGTCCAGAATTTCCTGCATCCCTCCAGCTGTCACCCTGATATCATAGCCTTCGATATCGTTCTCATGTGTCGCACCGATGACTATTTTTTGCTCATCAAAAGACAGCAGATATTGATCCGTTGGCGGCATAACGACAGGCCAATTGCCCGTGTCTTGATATTCAGGAACCTGTAGGTGCATAATCTGTGCTTTCTGGTAGGTCACTTTAAAATGAATGCCCAAGGGTGCAAACAAGGCGTTGGCCCATGCTCCAGCACACACGATGACTTCATCCGCAGAGTAACGTTCTTGACCCACTGATACTCCCGTCACCCGGTTTGATTCATACTTCATAGCGGCATCTCCATTAATAAGCTTGGCCCCGTTACGCTCCGCCGACCGAAGAAGCGCATCACGCAGTGCCCGTCCATCTACTCTTGCTCCTCCGCTAACATACACAGCGTGGTACCCTTCTGCTAGCAGTGGGAAGAGCCGATGGGTCTCATCCGTACTTTTCTGCATAATTTCACCGATCTCAGGTGCGTCCAGCTTCCGCTTCTGTGCCCGCTCCTCCATTTTACCAATCTTGTCCGGATCGTGATGAATACTAAGGGCACCGACTCCGGCATAACCTGTTTCTGTCTCGCCCTCTTTCTCCAAGCTGTTGATTAAATCAGGGTAATAACGCGCTCCGCCCTTTGCGAGCTGGTACCAGGCCCGATTACGCCTCTGTGATAACCAAGGGCATATAATTCCTGCTGCAGCATCGGTGGCCTGACCTTCATCCTTACGATCTATAACCAAGACCTCTGCACCAAGCTTCGCTAGATGGTAAGCGGTTGATGCACCCAGTATTCCTGCTCCTATGACGATGACTTTCTTCATACTTACATTCCTTTCTTATACCAATAACTCCATTATAACGAATACTGCACAATACTATAAACACAAAAAGAAGCAGTTCATCATCGACTGCTTCTTCGTGAATACTAGTTACCTCCATTACTGATATTGTCTACACGTATCCTTCGGTTGTGAAGGAGCCGATCACTTTCCTCGAACCACTCGGAAGCCCTGATCCGGACCAAAACCATTCGCATCAAATTTTCCGGGAAAGGAGATCTCATTATTGTTAACGCCGCCGATCCAACCGCCGCCCTTTACCACACGCCAAGTATTCTCCGGGCTTTCGGGGTGACTGTACCAGTCCCAGCACCATTCTCGCACATTACCGGACATATCATAAATCCCTAACTCATTGGCTTTCAGGGATCCAGCTTTCTTCGTTTGATTTCGATTGTTCTCGATGGCCGGCCAGCTCCAATCACCGGTTAATATGTTATCCCCTGCATTTATCCAGTACCATGCCACTTCATCTGGGTTATTGCTTCCACTATAGGCATAATTCTGACTTTTCTGGCCTCCACTTGCAGCGTATTCCCACTCAGCCTCAGTCGGCAGGCGATAACCATTAGCATCTTCGTTTATGGTAATCGTCCATTTCAAATGATCGTTCTCATTCTTATTCTTCGTATCAATAGTACTCTTATCGATGTTATAGTAAGGTTTCAAATTCTCCTTAAGACTTCGCTGATTGCAGTATTCCACGGCATCGTACCAGCTTACCGTTTCAACCGGCAGATCATCTCCTTTGAAGCCGGACGGATTCTCTCCCATAATCTCCATCCATTCCTTCTGAGTTACTTCATATTTTCCAATATAAAAATCGGAAATCGTTATGTCTGAATCACTAAAAGTAGACTTGCTGCTCTTAAACGTTCCACCTTCTACGTATACTAAATCATCGCTTACATCAGATTCATTCGTTGAACAAGCGCTCAAGCCAGCGGCTGCCATAATACATAAGCACAGGATCAGCTTTCTCATTCCATAATCTCCTTTAAGCCCTACGTTGAGAGCAAGACAGGTCCAGGGACCTGTCTTGCTCTATGAATATCAATATTACAAGTGCTTCACTTCATTTGATCTCGTTACCAGACTGTCACGTTAGAGCTACCGCTGCTCTGATATCCCTCAGTAGCCATAACCTGATAGGACCAGCTATTGCCTAAGTGCATACCTTTGCTCGCCCATGCATTAACATGATTACTGAATGTGATCGTGGAATTTACACCAATAGGCCGCTTGGTTTGTCTTACGCTCCAGTACTGAGGGAAGGTTTGAGTACCGTCAATAGAAGGTGCATTGTATCTCATAGTTGTATAGATGTCATACGTGCCGCCATCACTGTTCACTGTGCCTTTGTATGTTCCAGTAGGACGGTAGGTTCCCCAGTTGTCTACTACGTAGTACTCGATTAGTGAATTTCTGGTCCAACCATAAAAGGTCAAATATCCGTTACCGGAAGGAGCAAATACGCCGGCATTGTAGTTAACTACCCGATTAGGCGTACCGTATGTCCAGCCTTTACCCACAACGAAATTGCCGGTATTCTGCCAGTTTACACTGTAGTTTCCACCAGAGCCATTCACGGCATTAACGGTTCCTCCACCATCTGTCCAATTCTGCCAGTAATCCGTCGCAGCACTTGAAGTTGCGGCAAATACTCCAAAACTCATAGAAGCGGCAAGAACAACCGTCAACAATTTTTTACTGAATTTGAACATGGTAAACTACCTCCTGATATTTTAATAGATTGGTTTGTAGCCCAGTAATACCGTGATCTTCCTACTGTCTGGTTATTTGAACAAGTGTTGTGAGAATAGATACAAATCGTTCTTCCACACGGGCCAGTCATGGCCTCCGCTCTCTTCATACCAAATGTGTGTCACACCTTGCTGCTCCAAGTATTGATGTAAGTCAATACTAATCTGTATAAGATTGTCTTGATATCCGCAAGACAACCATAGCAAGTTTAGCAGCGATGATGCTTCCGCTGGATTAGGTACGAGAAGACTCGGCGTCTTGGTGTTCGGAGCTGGGGAAAAGGCACCTACCCAAGCGAAAAGGTCCAGGTGGCTGAGTCCAATATTCAGAGACTGACCTCCGCCCATAGACAATCCGGCAATCGCCCGGTTATTCCTATCTGTGCTTGTGGAATAGTTCGACTCAATGTAGGGTATAAGGTCATCAATAAGGTCAAGCTCAAATCGTTCAAACGCGCTTATCTTCTCAGGTTCAAATAGATCCCCTTCGGCAAGGTCATTAGGCATAGCACGGCCGTTCGGAAGGACAACAATCATGGGTGCAAGAAGATTGTCATTGTATAGATTATCTAAAATAATCTGCGGAGCTCCATGGTTGTACCACTCCCCTTCATCTCCGCCAATTCCGTGCAACAGGTATAGGACAGGGTATGTGAGATCCGTGGTATAGCCTGGTGGTGTATACACCATCGCTTTACGTACATTGCCGACCGTTGTGGAGTTATACTGGGCTGTCTCGATCACTCCGCGTGGTATATTATCGCGGTATTGGTCAAAACCCGCCGGTGCTGATGAAGTTAACATGTACAATAAACTCCCTTCACGCCTTTCATGATCCCATTGGCTGAATGCATGTCCCTTAATCGACATATCCAAAACCGAGTATAGTGAACAGTCTATCCTCATGCCCCTCCATCATTTCAATTTCAATCGTATGCTCTTTCGCCTGATTCTCATCGAACAGGAGCATGGCATGGCAATGTGTCCAGTTCACTTGGTGTGGATCCGCTTTTTTGACGTATTTGCCATCCACCTTGATATTAGCAGTTCCGAATTGCTCGCTGCCGGAGTCTTTGAAGATCAGAATAAGTCGTTTGCATCGCAGACACAGCTTAAAGCAGCTTTGGCTCATTGTCTTGTCGGGAACGTGCATCCAGTTATTCGGGAAAAGTGGCGTTCTGTATTCATGATCATCCATCTCGCTCATCTGCAGATCCGTATCGATGTGCCGAAACCTGCCTGTGTCGATTCGGGCGAGTTGATTCCCGTTCTTTCGATCTAACAGTTTTACATTGACATAATCGTTCCCGATAAGTGGTGTCTTTCTGAGGTCCGGCTCTTCTTGATCCGGTTCGGATAGATCCGTCACTTGGAACAGATAAGCCAGTGCATCGGCCATGATCCGATGTCCCGCATTGGTAGGATGGTAGATATCATGAAAATATTGCTGTTTAGATATGATGTTGCCCTCCGTCTTTGTCTTTCCGAATTGCTCTACAAGAGCATCTTTCATGCTCACCATAGGCAGATTATAATACCAGCCTATCGGAGCAAGTCGGTCCTGAAGGTTCCAATCATTCTGAAAAACACTGAACATCAGAATTACCGCAGGGTGATGACCATTAGCAAGCGCTTTCAAAATCAAGCTTTCGTAACAGTTACCCCGAGTCTCATCGTCCGCATCGTTTACGGCAAATTCAATGATCACGATATCCGGCTGAATCGTACCATCTCGGAGCACATCCCGCTCATAACGTACGACACCAAGTTCTGAAGGCGTTCCACCAACACCCGCTTTAACTAGCTGAATTGAATTTCCATCTGAAGGAGCGAACATCAGCTTAAATCGTTCATAAGAGCGATAGGCATAACTTTGGAGATGAATGGGTGAAGCACCAGCTCCTTGAGTAATGGATCCACCGATGTAAGCAATAACGACAGGAACGCCTTGTCTGGCCTTTTCGATGGCTCGTTTTAATCTGACATTGTTACCCTTGTTCAGCAGAGATCGGGCAATCAGTTCCAGATATGCCGGAGAATCGTAATCAATGTCCGTCTTGAAAGAGGATTCATCCACTCCCACAGGATCGCGCGGTGCAGTTAACTCTAGGTTTTCATCTACATCTCCTGTATTGCCAAGCATGTTACATCACCACCATCCTTTCAGCTAGAGTTTACACTCCAAGTACAACACATCGAAGGAAAACCTGTACTTAACGGCAGTCTTATGGCTCCTTCTCTCCGAGTGTATCGCCTACATCCTTTATCAACAACCTGACAGAATATAGGACTTGTTCAAATTTATCATCTCAATTCAAATAAGAAAATATTGGAAATAAAACATCTGTGATTTTTTATGTAAACGCTTTAATTTATACACTTTAAGCATGATATAATTTCATAAACAATCTTTACAAAAAGGAGATCAACAATGAATACGTTAAGTCAGGGCGCTTACAATACAGGTGCATACACCAACTTATTTCAAAAACTAGGTTATGACGAACATGAGATTATCGCTAAACTGGAGAAGACATGGAACGATTTGTTCTATGGAGATGAGAACACAAGAATCTATTATCCGATGGATGAGGACAAGGGTTACATGCTTGACACTGGCAATCATGATGTTCGTTCTGAGGGAATGTCCTATGGTATGATGATGGCTGTACAGATGGACAAGAAAGAAGAATTCGATCGACTCTGGAATTATTCCCACACGTTTATGCAGCATACTGAGGGTCGCTACAAGGATTATTTTGCGTGGCATTGCAAGCCTGACGGAACCCGTCTGTCACAAGGTCCTGCACCTGACGGTGAGGAGTTTTTTGCTATGGCCCTGATATTTGCCTCGAACCGCTGGGGTGATGGCGCCGCACCGTATGATTACAAGGTACAAGCCCGAAAAATCCTTAAAGCATGCGTACATCAAGGTGAAGATGGCGAAGGCGATCCAATGTGGGATCCTCATAACCGGCTGATCAAGTTTGTACCGGAATCGTCATTCTCTGATCCCTCCTATCATCTTCCTCACTTTTATGAACTGTTTGCTATTTATGCGAATGAAGGAGATCGAGCCTTCTGGAAAGAAGCAGCAGCGGCAAGCCGAGCTTACCTGCATACAGCCTGTCATCCGGTAACTGGACTTTCTCCTGAATATGCGAACTATGACGGTTCTCCGGCTCCGATTCAACCACACGGTGATTTTAGACATTTCTATAGTGATGCATATCGGGTTGCAGCGAATATTGCTTTGGACTGGGAATGGTTTCGCAAGGATCCCTGGCAGATTGAACAATCCAATCGGATTCAGTCCTTCTTCAGTGACATTGATGTTTCTGATTACCGTAGATACACGATTGAGGGTGAGCCCTTCGACGAACCATCCTTGCATCCAATAGGTCTGCTTGCTACCAATGCCATGGCATCACTGGCTGCGGACGGCCCCCATGCTGACCAGTTTGTCCGCCAATTTTGGAACACGCCTCTCCGTCAAGGCGAGCGTCGCTATTATGACAATTGTCTATATTTCTTTAGTCTGCTGGCATTAAGCGGCAGATATCGTATCTACTAATAACCAGCTTAACGTTCTACTCCTACTCAAGCGAAAGAGGACTTCACTGAACGTCGATTCAGAGAAGTCCTTTTATGCGTCAAACGGGAACAAACTGTCCGATTAAAATAAAGTATTAGACTGGACCTAAGAAGATGCAACAGCGACAGCCAAGGATGAAAAAATAAGTCCTAGATTGTTGTTGTTTCTTTAAAACTAACGTTTCGGTTCATGCTTCGCCAAGGGGCTGTCGTTTGGTGTGGGTTGATGGCGAGCGAACCCGCGCGCGGGCTCGGCGTCAGTCTTCGATTGCCTGGTAGACCGTTGTCCAGAAGTCGTGCATAACCCGTGACGAATCCCCAGTGGACATCCCAACCTGGGTAAGCAGAATTCCGATAAGCTGTTTGTCCGGGTCAGCGTAGGTGGAGGTGCCGGCTCCGCCGTCCCAGCCGAACTGGCCGATAGATGCGTAGTCACCACGATAAGTACGCACCGCCATCCCGAAGCCCCAACCGCCGTGCTGCCCGGTGCCGTACGCCAAATGGACGATATTACGGGCCCAAGCTTCTCGGGCGGCTAGTTGCTCGGAAGTTAGGCGATTGGTGGTCATCAGTTCGACGGCGGACCGGGACAGGATCCGCTCAGTCCCGTGCATTCCGTGATTCAGCAGCATCCGGAAGTAGGCGTGATAGTCGTCGACGGTTGAGTCCAGTCCGCCACCGCCTGACTGAAATGCTGGAGGTTGGTTGTGCCGTCCGCTAACGGCCTCATCCCACACGTGTAATTCCCCGGTCTGTGGGTCGGGGGCGTAGAGAGGCGGCAGCCGATCGATCTTGTCGGCGGGCACGTGGAAACCAGTGTCCTTCATTCCCAGCGGTTCAAAGATGCGTTCTCGCAGGAACGCCTCGAACGACTTGCCACTGACCCTGGAGACGAGCACACCAAGCACGTCGTCGCTGATGTTGTATAACCACCGCTCTCCGGGCTGGTACATCAGCGGGAGAGTGCCTAGGCGGCGCATCCACTCATCCGGATTTGGTGCCGCCAGTTCTGCCTGAGCGTAGAGCCCTTGCTCAAAAATCTTTTGCATCATCGGTGAGCCCGGCGCTGTCGTGTCCAGTCCGAGCCCGAACGTAGAGGTCAACAGGTCCCGCACGGTAATCGGCCGCCTCGCCGGCACGGTATCGTCCAGCGGGCCGTCTGCCTGTCTCAGTACCTGCCTGTCAGCGAGTTCGGGCAGCCACTCCTGTACCGGGTCATCCAGCCGGAGCCTGCACTCATCCAGCAGGACCATCGCCGCTGAGACCGCGACCGGCTTGGATGTCGAGGCCATCCGAAAGATCGTGTCCCGGCGCATCGGGGCGCCACCGTCATGGCGCATCGTTCCGAGTGTTTCGACGTGCGTCTCACCGTACCGGCTGACCAGGGCGACGAGCCCAGGAATCTTCCCGGAATCGACATGCCGTGCCAGGACGTCGCGCACTCTGCGCAGCCCTGTATCGGAGAAGCCTCTGTTGCTTTGACCCATCATCTTTTGCATTAGTTTCCCTCTCTTTACTTTTTATTTTTTGTAACACTATGAATTTTCTTTTATTATTCAAGCTTTGAATTGATAGATTCTTCCTCGTTTTGCATAGGCCATTGGTGCCAAGCAGGGCAAAAATATCACCTCCCTTTTTACTTTTTATTATCCGTAGCCTTTTTCATGGTCTTGCTACCTTCTTGGTGGTCTAACAGTTCTTGAAAGATGTCATCGTAAGTTTTTGAATCTTTGATTAGATCGTCGCAGAAAGCCGCTACGTCACTGCCCGTCACTTCGAGCACGCCTTTCCCCAAGGCCGCGCCATCTTCAAAAAGATCGACAATCCCCGAGAGCAAACCCGTCCCGTCGGTTAGCTCAACAGGGCCGACCTTAAAGAAATATTTTTGAATCTCTTTATAAACAATCTGATAATCTTGTGGGAGCGCTTTAACACGCGCCACGTGTTCTCTCCACTCTTTTTTGCCTTCGATCACGTGCGCTCGCCACTCTTTTTTGCCTTCAATGATATCTCGTATTCTCATTTTATCCTCCTATTTACCTAATTTTTTGGCGATATTATTGTTGAGTTGCTCGCGCCACTTGTCCCGAAAGGACTTTGCCCCTTCTTCGCCGGCCAGCGCTGAACAGAAGCCTTTGATATCGTCACCCAAAACCTCTTGGACACTCTGACCGTCCGCCGCCGTTTCTTCGAACAGGCCAAGCACACCGTCGAGTATTGGCATGAGGTTACGACCAGTGAAATCTGAGTGCGACCAAAGATTGGCATCAATTTCTTCCCATGCCGCTTGATAATCAGCCGGCAGCTTTTTGGCTCGCGATTCGAAAGCTTTCATTTCTTTCGTCATATCGCTGCCGGTGATTTTTTCCCAAAAATTCATTGTATTTTCTCCTTTAACTCGTTTATTTTTGATGATACGAACTCCCATTTTTCCCAGAACCTCTGCAGCTCCTCACGCCCCGCGTCGTTGAGCGCGAAAAACTTTCGCGGCGGCCCCATGTCAGAGGGCTTTTTGGTTACTTCTACCAAATTGTTTTTTTCAAGCCGGATCAGGATGGTGTATACCGTTCCCTCCACAACATCCGTGAAGCCGAGGGCATTCAACTGCCGCGTGATTTCGTAACCGTAGGTTTCGTTGTGGCTAATAATTTCAAGGACGCAGCCCTCAAGCACGCCTTTAAGCATTTCCGTTAAGTTTTCCAGCATAATCGCCCCTTACTATTCTGTGTCACTAGTATGCAGTATTACTTACTACAGCTATAAAGTAACACGTAGTAGTTGGTTTGTCAATATCGTTTGCTCTGACGCGGATTATATAATTTCAACCTAAGTTCCCTGGGCTTATCCTGAAGATATTTAGTTAGTTGTTTATCCAATTCTCGAAGCTTGTTGCGTTAATCTGTCCGTTCAGCTAGATGTGGAATGTTCAATGCCATTGTGTTGGGTAACAGCTCTGCCAAGGTCGTAGAGGCTTCGCAGCAGTAGTTTTTGCACCAATAGTTATTAGAGTTTGCCTAAGTTCATCCTGAGTTACCTTGCAGAAATGCTCATATTCGTAAGCATAAAATTATCCAGCTTATGATCACCTATTCGAATCATATGCACCAGATTAACCAAGTCTTCTTAAGAGCTCCGCAATGGGCCCAATGTAGCATGTCAGGTTTTGATTCGGTGCTGTACCCATAATAAACTGAGAGTTCGAGAATCCGCCTTAATAACTTTAAAAGGCTTCTGTTAAGTTCTTTCGACATGGAAATAAATCCCTCCTTCCTGCTAAGTTCTTTGTTTATCTACGCAAAAAAACCTGTCATTTCGACAGGTTGAATAATCTTCTAAATACCGTACCAGTTACCACAAAATATAGAAGTCTTTTTAAGCTCCACATTAGACTAAGAGGTTAAAAATGCAGTGATGTCCCGACGGGCTTAGGGGGCTGGATGTGTCTCTCGCTTCTCAGAGTGACCCGGCAGCCATTGCATTTAAGGAGTTCTCAAAATAGCAATATACTTCATCTGCAATTCCCAGAAACTTTTCAACAAGTACATCACTATCCAAGTAACAAGCATACAGATACTCAACTAAAGCGGAGTCAATCTCGCAATAGTTTATTATGGCATTCTTCATCTTCATAATGTCATCTTGCCATACACCTGTATCTACTAAAACCAAAGAGTATAATGCACGAATTAATCTCTTCGAATACCCTTTAATATATCTAGTTTTCATCGTGTGATCACTAGCAGTAGAAAGTGAACGACGTACACGATCTACTTCTTCCTTGGTCTCTGTATTTAAGTCTAAAATGAACTCTGGAGAAATAATGATCGGTGGTACTTTTTCACCAACGTCATGACCATATAGGCAAACACAAATAATCTTAACCCAAAAACCCCACTCATTTGGTTTACTTAATACATCGTCAATTGAGCAAATGATCGTATCAATCTTAGTTACTACTGGATATTCTTCCAAAAGCCTGTCTTTAATATTTGACAATCTTTCGTAATCAATATCTGTGGGATTTACACATACAATAGTAAAGTCTGCATCTGACTTAAAAGGTTTAGCAGTTCCTTTTGGAATCGAGCCACACATATAAATGCTATGAATCTTACCTTTAAATTCGGTAAGTATATGATCTATATACTTATCAACAAAATCCTTATATTCACTTTGTATTACAATTCTATTTATAACTTTTTCTAATATCATATAGACTCCTCCCAAAATAAAAAACGCCCCAAAGCAAAATGCTCTGGGACGATATTAATCGCGGTACCACCCAGGTTGCTGTATTTTCACACAGCCACCTTAATTGACTATAACGGGTCAAACCGATGGGTATTAGCCATACTCTGGAACTGGCATTTTCAATCAGTACTCTAAGGTTTTCTCAGTCATGAAACCCTTTCCTGTGAAGAGTTTAATGATTTACTTTTGTTCCATCTTTGATTTACCGATATTGGTTAAATATTACTCTTTCCCGTCACCTTAGTCAACAACTTGCTCAAGAAAACTGCCAGTTAGTTCAATAAAAAGGACGCTCCCGCGACTTCGCTTGGGCTACGCCCTTTCCATTTCCAATTATTTATTAAAGAATGTACAAGGGTAGCATGTAGTGCTTAAACAGGGGACTTATTTTAGCCTAAGCACTAAGAAAATGCTTTATTTTTTCAGTCTAAAACTATATTCTCACTTAACACAAACTTCCATTGTTGATTCAGTGCCCCCGTATAATCGTTTTGCTGCAGCTTAGCACCGTCGGCAGTAGAAGAGTTCATCACCTCAACTGCCTTGTTGCTGTTTACGTTGATAATGCTCCAGTATCCATTCCCTAAATCATTGATTTTGAAATGCTGGGCGGTCGTGTTCAAATTGCTCATCAGCTGTACAGCTTCGCCGTTCGTTAGTGTCCCGTTGCGAATGTCGATGACCTTATCCGGTGAGTTTACACTAGTCAGCATATAATTCCCCCCAGAAATTGAGTTCAGCACCCACTTCTGAGGATTGCCACCCAGATCGCTCCATTGCTGCAGCTGAAGATTGTTCACATTCTGCCCACCTGGAACATCAATGACTTTGCCAGAATGTCTTGCCACAATTTTGTAGGTCATACCTGCTATCAGGCCAGTTGTCGGTCCACTGCCCGGATAGGTTTGAGCGCGTTCATGGTACCAATTGAACAGGAAACGCCCCATTGCACTTCGAGAAGCATCTCCATCCCATTTTAGTCCTGCCGTAGGATCGGCAAAGGAGCTTCGTTGTCCCGGCTCCAGAATGAACCCATTCATATGAGCAACATTGCTCACGTTGCCCGCTGCATTAAAGATTGTTTTGGTATTTGTTCCAAAACCTTCATTGCTGCCATTAAACAAGTTCCAGTAAGCCGAATCTCCAGGCTTGTTCTTGAACCAGGTCACTTCAGTTACGTTAATTGGATAGTTGTCTGCGGCTGCTTTTACATTGGTGTTCCACTGATCTTGTAAGATTGAGAAATTGTCATAAGCTCCGTAACCTGGATACCAGTGAACCGCATACCCATAATTGTTCAGCGGATCCGTCAAAGGATGACTTGCAGTTAGACTATAAAATTGGTTATAACCCAGTCCTGCTGCCCAGATTACATTGTCCGCACCCTGGCTGCGAATCGTGGAGATGATCGAATTCTGGAAATTGCGTAAATCGTTCCAATGGTCAACAAAATCATTCTCCCCATTGTATCCACCCCAATGACCGTTGGCATACGACTTCACGGGTTCATTGATCAGCTCAAAATGAACATTATCTGCACTTTTTATTTCCGGACGGGAGGCGAGATAACCCCATATTTGATTGAATTTTTGTAGATTTGAAGCCGTCGTTGCTTGCTCGTCCTTCAATGTAAAATCGAGTCCCAAAACGACATATACCCCTTTTGTCTTCGCATACTGAATGTACGGAATGATAACGTTTTGTGTGACCGTCTGCACTCCGGCAAAATTATATGTCCCAGCGGCCACGTCCCCCATGTCTTGGCGGTCGATGAATAATCTCACTTGATTCATATTCCATCCATGATTGCTTCCGTATTTCGGACTTGTATCTGTAAACGTATCGGTAATATCTTTTAGATAAGCAAGCGTGGCCTTATGCCGATCATTACCGTGGAGATTGAGATAATAATTACTGTCCTGGTATGTCCAGTATGCACCAGATGGCTGGTGCCAACCATTTAGAAGTACCGGCTGATTGTTGCTGTTGACCAGATGTTTACCGCTTACATGAAGCTTCCCCATTGGCATACCCACCCAAGCCTCGGCGCGGCCGCCTCCCCATGGAGCAATGGTAATCAGCAAAGCTAGAATAAGCAGAAGCTTACAAGATGTCATCATCTTCTTCACTTGAATCCCTCCTAATCTATCAGATGGTTTGCGATATAATGTTTGGTTCTAACCGACGATTCCCGAACGTTCCACACTCTCCACGAAATAGCGCTGTACGAATAGATAAATTACAATCAAAGGCAGGATAGCGAGTAGAATCCCTGTATCCTGAATCATGCTTAGGTAAAAAGGATCTGCCTTGGAGGCACCATCCCCGACCTGCTGAGCAAGGTTGTATGGAAGAGACGACAATTGCGTCGACATGACCTTGCTGGAGGTCAGATACGTGGTTGTATAGAAACTGTCATTCCACTGCCACACGAAGGAAAACAGCATTGCGGTCACCATGGATGGAATGGCATTAGGCAGCATGATTCTAAAAAAGGTTCGACCAATACCTGCTCCGTCTACGTAAGCGGCCTCTTCCACTTCCTTAGGGATCCCTCTAAAGAACTGACGGAAGATAAAAATATACAAGCCTGCCTTAAGCGAATTGGCTGTCACTGCCGTAAGTATGAATGGCCAATACGTGTTGAGCAAATTTACGGGTTTGCCAGTCATAATGGTCATCAGACCCAACAGGTCAAAACTTTTCAAATTAAGGTATACCGGAATAAGAATGGTCGTAGGCGGGACCAGTATCGTCAGGATTACTCCTGCGAACAGCCAGCCGCTGCCCTTGAATTTCAAACGTGCAAATCCGTATCCTGCAAGTGCGCAGGATGCCGTCGTTAACAATGTCGTTGTGGCAGAGAGTGTAAAAGTGTTGAACAGCGTTTCCCAGTAGTCCATGACTTGAATCGCCTGTTTAAAATTCTCAATGGAGAAGTTCTGAGGAATCCACACAACTACCGCAGAATAAAGATCAACCTTATCCTTAATGGAAGTCGAAATTTTCTGGAATATCGGGAAGAGGATAACAAAGGAAAGTCCGGTAATTAGAACAAAGCGGATCATGACCCACAGCCAGCCCTTCCAGTGCTCCAGCGATAATAATCGTGATGTCTTCACGCGGGACATCCTCCTTTTTAATCTTGATAGAACACACGTTTCGAAAAAATAACCGTTACGATTATTAAAATGATAGCGATAGCCAGGAAGTAGACCCATGCCATGGCAGAGCTTAAGCCAAAGTCGAACTTAACGAAGCCGGTCTCCCGAATCAGTTCCGTCATGGCATTATTGGCAAATGAATCGATAATGGTATAGATTGCATTGACGAAGATCAACGGGCTGACCATTGGAAAAGTAATTTTCCAAAACGCTTCGTAGCCGGTTGCGCCTTCGATCTTCGATGCCTCATACAATTGAGGCGAGATGGTTTGAATGCCTGCCAGAAAGATCAGAATCTGTACGCCGGATTGACTGACAATCTGATAGATTCTATCTACCGCGCTGCTTAAGTACGTGACGATCCATTCACTTACACCTGCATCAAGCATCAATTTCTCCAGTTCCAACGTGCCGAGCGAGCTTCCGCCCGTGCTGTTCTGATTAACTGCTTCAATTAAACTGGTGCTCTCCAGTGACATAATAACGCCTGATGCCAGAATAACCGGCAGGAAAAAGATAGATCGTGCCAAGGCCCTGCCCCTGAATTTCTGATTCAGGATGACGGCAAGGAACAGGCTGAATATGATGATAAGAGGCACGTTGACAAGTACGTCTGTTACCGACTCAATCAATGCACGGTTGAAGCTGGTATTAACGGTGAGCGCTTGAATATAATTGACGACACCGGTGAATTGAATCGCTATGCCTTCCGCATTAGCCTGAATCGTACTCATGCTGTAACGCAACGAAGCCATTAGAGGAATGAAGAAGAACAATACAAATCCAATAAACCAAGGCAGTACGTAGATTACGCCCCACAGGGCTTTCTGCTGAGCATACGTGCGATTTCCCCATTTCCATTTCAGAAGTGTCTTCAGAGCTGCTCACCACCAGTCACGTAACTAAGAGCTTTTACGGTATAGTTCTCCACATCCACGGGGAAGTCATTGTAATTGACGATAGCAAACCCTCCGCCTTCATACGTTGTCCGAAATACGCCTTCCGCGAGGGATTCATGTGACTTCATTGAACGCCCGGCAAACGGAAGGTTCGCCTGATTGACCTCGTTGTAAATTTGGGCAGCTAGGTCGATCCACTGCTCATAATTTGACGCATAGAGGTGATCGTAATCGGTCTCTTTCACAACATGATTCGGGGCGTTGAACCAGGCAAAGTAAGGACTCGCTCCATATTCAATCAGCTTCAGGACATATTGTCTTGCGTTCGTATAGGTGGAGAGATTGTATGGAGTGCCGGTATAGCTGATGCTCCCATGCAGAACGAGCTGATAGAACGGAATCTCTTCATCTTCCAGCTTAAAGCGGCTGCTTGTCATAGGAGCATCTGTCAGGTCTGTTACATAAGGCAGCGCGTAGCCGTTTCCGCCATCCGCAACAACGGAGCCCGCCTGCTGTTTAATCTGTTCGAGTGCCTTGGTTACGACACTAAGCGATTGCGTTCGATCGAGCAGCTTCTTCGGATTCATGTCACTGTTCAACTGTTCTGCCAGATCCCTAAGAGAAAGTCCATCCATCGGAAGAGGAGCTGTATCCTTCAGCATCTCTTCCGTCAATTCGTCTAGTAAATTGGGAGAAAGCACATAGGATGGAGATCGATCCAAGTTACGCCGCTGTCTTGCCGGGTCCATAGGGTAGATGACCGCTGGTTCCTGTGTTAACGTTCGTGAAGCTTCTTTAGATGGTCTAAAACCTTTTTTGGATTGTACACTCAACATAGCAACATCCGGGTAAAAGCCGATCCCCGACTCTCGTGTAAAGGAGCTGAATTCGCGCATTCCCTTTTTCCCGCCAATAGCACGATCCACGTTAATGGAGTCCGGCATCCGATGATAAAGACCGTCATTAAACCAACCGGCATAGCGAACTTGAATGTTGGACACCTTCTTTTCTTTCAGCGCGGAGAGTATATTTTGAGCTTCGTCAAAAGTAGTTAATGCCTCCGTAGAATCATAAGGAATGCCTAATATATGTTGGCGAGTGGACATGCCGCCAAGCAGTTTAAGATAAAACGGAAGGCTGTTCTGCTCTCTACTGGTCTTGGACTCGGGCAGACCGCCCGTTTGCAGCAGATAATCTCGATAGAGAGAGGCCAAGCCCGAGTAAGATGCCTTCTCTGCGCCGACAAAAGCATACCGAACGACGAAGTCGGATGCGGTCGGTTTGGCCTGGAATTTCGGAAGCGTTCGTACCATGTCACTTGCCTGAAGCGTTACATCGCTCTTGTTCACCACATAGAAGCTCGGATATACATTGTTGTAGCTGTTTAGCTTGCCGCTAATATCAGCATTGACAACCGCAACAGCATCTCCTTCCTCAATAATCCCCAGAAAAGCTCCTTCTTCCCGAATCAGTCCAAAGACGGGCAATCTGGCTTTAGCTTCATTTGAGCTGACTTCGCGAACCTTCATTGTCATATCCGGGCCGTAAATATCTTGCTGATACGCAGGATACTGGACTTTGCCATTATTAAAATGAATCAATGCCCCAGAACCATCTGGTACAAATATGGAGCCTTCTTCATTTGAACCACCGGCTCCGAAATAATCCAGAACAGAGATCGTGTTAATCGGATATTCTTCTGGAAAATGAATTCCGGAGGAGGGTATACGTACAAGCAGATCCTCACCGTCCAGTTCATATTCCATGGTGAGCATGAACAGTCGCGGCCCGCTCTGCTCAAGCTCAATCCCATGCTCGGTATGGTCCTGTTCCAGATCTTCTTCCGTATAGCCGGCTGTCTCAAAGGCTTTTAAAGCTCTGGAAAGCTGAAGTCCTTGCAGCGCCTTATCATTTCGAGTGTAGATTCCTTCTTCCTTGTCTTCTGTATAACCGATTTTTAATGTACGCTGCCCAGCGCTGTCGAGCTGGGAGAGCAGCTTCTGCTCAAATCGTTCTTTGCTGATCTTCACTGGCAAATCTTCAATGGAGCGTTCAGTGCTTCCGAATTGATAATGAACCTGAACTCCGTTATCAATCGCTTCATAACTTACCTGCTTGTGTCCAACACTATCCGTGTAAGAGTTTACGGAACTGCTCTGACCCAGACTGTTAAAGAAGCTGAGTCTTGTTTGCGATGAGAGAAGATCTTTGTTAATCCCGGTTGCGATTCCGTCCTTGTCACGATCAGCTGGGTTGCTTCGCCATATTTGACCGCTCTGTTTGTGAAGAACTGCAATCTCAGCAGTCTCTTCGTGAATGAACAGCTGAAGCGAATTATTCTGGGCGATTCCAAGCATGCCTGAAAGACGAGCATCGCTGAAAGACGATATCAGTTTTTCTCCGGGAGGCAGGGAGGGAACCTCAGCTTGGTCAACAGTAGTCGCAGTCTCACGGACCTGCGAAGCTGGCGAGATTTGACAACCACTGAGAAGCAGACTGCCAATGAGCAGCATTCCGCTGATTCTTTTGGCTACGGCATATTTCATTGTATATCTCCTCCTTCCTTAGCCCCGAAGCACTAATTCCTGATAAATAGTTACAACAAAGGAAACGATCTGCTGTACAAGGCTAAAGAACAATAGGCACAGAAATGCCATAAAGGCCATAGCAACTAGGGTGAGCAGCATCGTCAGCACCGTTTTGGCCGGCGTATACTGGTGGACTGTCATATTTCCCACGAATAACAGATATAACGTCCAGCCGACTGCAAGTGCGTTAGAGAAGTAATAAAATGCAGTTTCCTGTGCGGAAATGACGAGACTCAGCCAAATCCATGGAAAATGAATGAGAAACAGCGGGACCAGTGCAAAACACGTAGACATAAAAATTTCAGAAAATTTACCTTCCCCGTCCATAAGCGTGGTTAAAGACCAATTGGCAATACACCAGAACAGCACCGGAATAATGACATATACCATTTCAAGCAGGCTGTTCAGATACTTCGGATTGTTGAAGTTAATGAGGAAACCGCTGTACTGGGCATGCAAAATTTTGGTGATAACCAAAAGTACTAGAATTAGGTATGCAATCAGCAGTGTTGTTTTCTGATTCCGTTCGTATTTCAGTTCCCAGTATCCATTGAATGGATGAAATATCAGATGCATGGGGTACTGATATAATTGCTTACTTGACGTCTGCATTCGCTGTCCTCCTTTTTTGTCTGCGAACAATGATGACGGTGACAAACGCAGCTGCAGCCAGGAATAAGCCAGACATCATCCATGAGAAATGCTCACGCATCAATTCTTTGCGAAACAAAAGAAAAGCTTTGGAATAGCCTTGGCGCTCCATACTCCGCTTAAAGTATTGCGCAGAATCCTCATACTCCTTCTGGCGAAGCAGCGCTTTGCCGATTCCCGCATAGGCATACTCCAGATTGGCATTCATCTCTGCAGCTTTGGCAAACATGACCGAGGACTGATCTTCGTCGCCGTTATAATAACTGCGTACCGCTTCATGCAGCGTGCGCCCGTACTCCGTTGTTTGAAAGACCGTAATCTCGCCGAGCGACTTATCGAGAACGAGCATGCGATCGCCTGAACGTTCTAGAGCCACAGGTGTATTGAACTGACCCCGTCGGTTGCCAATACCGCCAAATATATGGAGCAGATAACCGTCGCCATTGTAGGTGAAAATTCTTCCCATGTTGGAATCCAGCACGGAATACATGTCACTATCACCAACATCAATATCAATCAAGCGTGATGATCCGGCTTCGTTGGTGTACACTAGATCGCCCTGAGGCGGCTGATAGCCCTCTCTGCGCAGAATGTCTGTTCCCTGGGCATTCAGCTTCTTGATAGAATCTTTACCGCGATCGCCGCTAGTGGCATAAATGAAGCCTTCCTCATCCATATCTAGATTGGTAAATTCCGTCGGGGTAAACATGACCATCTGACTGCGCTGCTCACGGGTTGCGAATCGTTTCCACAAATACTCCACCGGATCAACCTGAACCCTGTTTGCTCCGATAAAGGAAGAGAAGGTGCCATCGGCGCTGAACTCCATAAATCCATCAAAAACGCCTTCGGCCATGACGTAGATGCGTTCCCCCTTGTCCATGACGATCCGTAACGGTTTAAATATAAAATCCGTCTTTAACAGATCCGATTTCGGTTCAGCCACAATCTTAACCAGTTGCCCTTCCTCATCTAGATGCACAACCCGGTGATTATCTGAATCGGCGATAAGCAGGTGACCTTTATTCGTAACGTACAGCCCCTGAGGATTATTAAAATATTCTTCCTTGCCCTCCCGTTCAAATGAGTCAATTGTTCTCACCAGCTTGAAAGTGTGGTCCATTTCAATAACCCGGCCATTGCCTGAATCCAGTATAAAGACGTGTTGATTCTCTGTTACATGCATATCGCTCGGTTCTTTGAAAGGGACCGTGTTCAGCTTCTTGCCTGTGATGATTGCGGTTGCCTCATATGCCGCTGGAGCTGGAACGGTATCGCCCCAGTAGGAATAATGGTAAGCATCTGAATTGGTGTCTGCACTTACGTAGGATGCTTCTTGACTGAATAACAGGAGGCAGACTATGCCCAAGATGATCACTTTATGTTTTTTCCATATGCTTTTCTGCACGTCGCTGCCTCCTTTCTACTCCTTCATGCCCGAAGTGGCCATGGTCTGCATGACGCTGCTCTGGGAAATGACGAATAAGGTGATGGGTACAATCATGAGCAGTAAGGCAACAGCAGCCCCAACTCCCGCTCTTGCTATCCCTCCCTGAACAATCTGACTCAGTGCATAATGCAGCGTTTTGAGATTTTCACTGTAAATGAAGCTCCCGCCATCCGTGCCCCAGAGCGCAGGGAACTGCAGAATCATGAGCGTAAGCCAGGCCGGCTTCACATTGGGCATCACAATGCTCCAAAAAATTCGATATTCACTCGCTCCATCGATCTTGGCTGCCTCCAGCAATGCATTAGGAATTTGCTCCATAAACTGCTTCATTAAGAAGAGTCCTAACGAGAAAGCGAGCGAAGGCACGATAATGGATGTATGCGTGTTAATCCAGCCAAGCCAGGACATGACCATGTAGTTCGGAATCGACGTTACGTGAGGAGAGAACATCAATGATAGAATGACAATCGTAAACAGCACTTTCGACCCGGGAAAACGATATTTGGCCAGCGGATAAGCTGCTGCAGAAGCAAGGAGAATATGTCCTGCTGTTCCCACTAGCGTTATAAGCAGCGTATTCGCGATATACCTTGATAAGGGAACCCAGGAGTTGCCCATCAGATTAATCAAGTCTGCAAAATTCTCCGTCGTCGGATTATTCACCCAGAAGCGCGGCGGAAATATAAACAGCTCATCGAGTGGCTTAAAGGCATTGTTTACAGCATAGATTAGCGGGAGTATCATGAATGCTCCAAACAGAGCCAGCAGTGCAAATAACATCAAGCTAACGGTAAATGACCGGTTAAGTCTCTTCGGCATACCAAAGACGCCACGTACTTTGCTAGTCATTGTCATTCACCTATCTTTCTCAGCATTTTTTGCGTCATCACATTCGTTCCCAGCATAAGTACAAAAAGAACCGTAGCAATGGCTGAAGCGTATCCCATCTCGAAGCGAATCGTACCAAAATCCATCAAATGAGTGACGACCGTATGCGCCGCATAGTTTACACTTGGGAACCCTGCCAGCGCGATCGAAATTTCTGCCACAGCGAAGGATGCCGTAATCTGCATCACCGCACCAAACATCAGCTGCGGTCGCATCGAAGGCAGTGTAATGTACCATAGCTCCTGCCATCGGTTTTTGATCCCATCCACGGTGCCGGCCTCCACAAGCGAACGATCAATATTTTGAAGGCCTGCAATAAAGGCCAGGAAGCTGGTCCCTAGACTGAGCCATAGCTGTACAATAATGACTATGGTCAGCACGTACCTTTCGTCTGCGAGCCATTGAATGGGTTCCAGAATAACGCCAAGGCGCATCAGGAAACCATTCATGTATCCATAGCTGTCACCAGAGAAAATAATAAGCCAGATGAAGAAGACGTTTCCCGATATGGATGGAGCATAGAAGACCAGCGTCATGACCGCCCGAATCTTGGGGGAAAGTTCATTGATAATCCAAGCAAACAAGAAGCAGGCGATATAACTGACAGGGCCCGTAATTACGGCAAAAAGCAATGTGTTCTTCAGTGCAATCAGAAATACGTCATCGTTCAGGAATAGCCGCGAATAGTTCTGCCATCCGATAAAACGCGGCATTTCCAGCATATTGAAGTGAAAGAAACTCAAGGCAAGCGAAATGCCCACCGGTATGACAGTAAACATGAAAAAGATGATCATGAACGGTGCCATCAATACGTAATAGTGTCTGCTGAGGTATAGATCCCGTTTCAAAAGGGACCACCAGCCCACCTGACGCGCATGAATGGCAGGAGCGGCTGCCGTCTTGGTTGTTTTGGCTTGCAACCGTTACCCTCCCTTCCTTCTATTTCAGATTAAATTCCTTGCGTTTAAGCTCAATCTCTTCATCGATATACAGTACATAGTCCGACAAAGCCTCACGTGGATTTTCACTGGCGTTGACGACCTTGCGGAAGGCATTGTCAAGATGCCGGCCTGTAAAATAACCTCCAGGAAGCTGTGGGATACCCTTCACCCATTCCCACTGCTTTTCCAGGTTTTGATAATCTTTCACTGGCCAAGGCAATTGCTCCAAGGCTTTAATGTTAGCCGTTGGATAACGGGCAGCAGCCCCCATAAGGCCTTCCATTTCTCTTCCGTATTCGATCTGCGTCTCTTCATCGGTCCACCACTTCATAAATTTCCACGCAGCCTCCTTGTTGGCGGCATTTTCAAGCATCATCACTGCACTGGTACTACTCGCTACCTCATGTCTGATCGAACCATCCGGGAGTTGTGTACCCGGAACAATCGTAAAGTCCCAAAGGTTACGTATTTCCGGAGCCATGACGGTAAGCATGTTATATGTGGTGTAATCAGCAATTCCTATCGGCATCTCCCCGGTACGAAAACGGTTGGGGAAATCAGCCTTTAGCGGAAACTTATAATTGGTATAGAACTGTGTCCAGCGTTTAAAAGCATCCATCGAGATTTCCGAATCCAGCGCACTTTTTTTCTCGTCTTCGGTATAAAAGGTTCCGTCATTTTGGTATAAGAGCATGGCGAAGGTTGCATTCGGTACCAAATTGGCATTGTTCAGGGTATCATCAATGGGCAGATAGAACTCCATGTTATGCTTTTGCAGTACTGAGATGGTGTTGTATACCTCCTCCCACGTCTGCGGCGGTTCCAGGCCAAGCTCGTTTAGAATATCTTTGCGGTAGAAGAGCATAGGAAATTGCTGCTGCTCCGGGAGTGCATACACTCCTTCGTTGTAGCGGTAAGGTGTTAAGCCGCTTTCGCGAAATCTGCCCGAAATCTCTTCGAAATCCGGAAACCTACTTAGATCAGCTGCTGCATTTCTCATTGCATAATTTACCGGGATGTCTTCCCCCATTTGCATGGCTACGTCCGGTCCCTCCCCGGCGAGTGTTGCAGGCAGTAAAATGTTAGGCGGAACCAGACGCAATTGCACTGAAATATCGGTATCCGGGGTAAAGGAATCGTCGATCATTCCTTTCAGCACTTGTGCTTGATCTCGTCCGGTCGTAATCCACACGGTGATGGAATCTTTCTTACGCTCCACATTGCCAATGCTGTCGTAATCTTCGGTATATGAAGCGATATATGCACCCAGCTCGTGCTTGACCTGTTGAATGGCGGTTGCTTCCGCCTCCGGTAATTCCTCATCAGGCGGTGATACGACAAGGTAATCGATTGCAATCGGTTGTTCACGGACCATCAAAATCCAGGTGCCGAGACCACCTACATTGATTTTGAACGTATCCAGCCTTTTAGGTACCGTCTCTGGTCTAGCTGCCATATCCTCAAGCTGGACCACCATGGCATTTAGTACTGCGACCTTATCACTCTGCTCTCCTGTACTCTGTTCCAAATAGTCTGCAACCGAGCGAAGGGTATCTGCCTGCCGCTCAAAGACCTCGGTCATCTCTGGAATTCGCTGCTCCAACTGATAATCCCGAAGTGGATCCGGCTGATTAGAGGTGATCATCAATATTTTGCGATACATCTCGTTCAGTTCCAGCACACTGGATTCCACGGTTCGAAGCAGCGGAGCAATGTCCCCTAGCGTGACCGTTAACCGTATTCGATGTTTGCCCTTTTCAAGATGGAACTGATAAGGCTCATCCTCTTCGATACCCAGCGCGTGAGTTTGCCAAGTTGGGCTATAGTTAAACCTGATGCGCTTCATTTCCTTAAAGGGAACTTTGCCGTTAATTGTTAGACTGCGGGTGGCGTAGATCCCTCGTAATTGATCCTGCTTCACTTTGAACGCCATTTGATACAACCCGTCTTCAGGCACATCAATTTCCCACTCGATCCATTCACCAGGCAGCTTCCAGTTCATACCACCAATAGCGTTCATACGAATTTTAGATACGTGGTATGGCTCAAGCGAAGGACTAGATCGATCCGAGATGGGCGCAAGCGTCGGCGACGACTTACTTACCGCATCTTCCCCTTGTACCTTCAGAAGGGAGGGGCTCGATTTTTTTAGGCCGAGCGAATCATAGGTCTTCTTCAGCTCTTCATAGGACGGGACATCCCCTTCCTGGTACAATTCAATATAATCAATGGCCATGTTTTCTCTTAACGAAGTAAGTGATAACTGCTGGCTGCCCTTCTCAAAATAAAATTGATATGGCTCCTCGAAGTAGCCTGCACTATCCTTGAAGGAAGCAAGCTGCCATTCAGGCTGTTCCACTTGTCTCGGTTTGAGATCGTTTCCGCGATCATCCTGGCGTATGTTTTCTTCCCGATTTCCCCATACTCTGTCAAACAGGAGAGCGTCAGCTCCCCTGAAAGGAATTTCTCCGTTTATCTCAAGCCTGCGTTCGATCCCCGAGCTCTTACCTTCAACAGGATAATAATGAATGCGGATGTGATACAGACCACTTACCTGAACTGGAACATCCCAGCGAAGGGTTCCTCTTTCTGGCGTAATTACGGCGCTGCCCTCCAAGCCGGCATAACCTTGTACGACCTCGAACTCCCCGCCATCACTCTGAGCATACGATTCGCCTTCAATGCGAACCATTTCATCAGGTCGGGCCGTGTTGGCATGGGTAGTCAGATAATGCTCATAGCTGTGTTCATCCTCGCTGCCCGATACCGCTTCAAAATCCTCAAGCGCATGTAGCGTTCCCGGCCTGCGATCCTGCGATGGATATAGGGTCCATATGGAGAGCGCCAGGGCCAGGACAAGCACCACGATGAGTCCCTTATTCTTACGTGACCGCATGTTCCAATGTATCCCCTTTCCTTACTGCGTGTTATTTGTATACCTCATCAATTGCGGCCTGGAAAGGTGCCTTGTATTTCTCAATCAGGGTTGATACAGATACACCTTCTTTGAGCTCTGCATCAAAATCCCAATATGGTAAGGATGGGAAGGTGTTGTGGTCAAGAACCAACATGCCCTCTGCCACCATTCTCGCATTATTGATATCGGCTTCATCGATCAGATAGGTCTCCAGTGTGGATTGTTCAGGGTATTCATAAATGGAATCAATTTCATTAATTTTCTCCCAGATGTACATCAACTGTTCCGGATTCTCCACAGATTTCGGAATGGTCAGAGCTTGATAACGTGATTCACCTGAATGATAGGCCGAAGCGCTAGGTCCTTTTGGAAACGGCAGAAAGCCGATGTCATAATCTTGCATATCTGTCATAATACCTTCAACCTCATACATGGCACCTGCATACATGAGCGTATTACCTTGGCGGAAGAATGTGGCGGGCTCTGTCCAGTCACCGCCTTCAGAAGCTCTGCCGACCTTCTCTGTTGCCAATTTGGAGAGGAAATTCAATGCCTCTTTTGTCTTAGGATCTTCCAGGTTCTGTTTATCCTCTTTTGTCAGAGAAGCTTCATTAGAATACAGGATCGGTTCGAGCAGGCCCGTTTGTGCCAATCCCCAGGTATCGAGCTTGCCATCGTTATTTCGATCTTGATTTGCTTGCTTGGCTACGTCGATAAACGTATCCCAGTTCCATTCATCTGTATCCACATATTCTTGCAAAGGCTTTAAGCCAAGCTCCTGCATTAATGTACGGTTATAGAATATCCCATTGATGAAGGAGGACTTATCCTCGGTAAATCCATACCCCTTGCCTTCATATTGCATGTACTCCTTAGTGGTTTTCTGATTAAATACCTTGTCATTTTTGATATACTCATCCACCGGCCACAGCAGATCCTGCTTGGTCAAAGCCGGTATAGCGTAGTCTTTGCCCAGTCTTACAATATCGCCGAGCGGTTCCCCTGCCATCAGTGAAGCGACCACTTTCTCTTGATACTCTCCGAAATCAATCGAAATATATTCAATTTCGAAGTTATGCTTCTTCTTTAATGCTTCCAAATTCTCAATCCGTTGAATGTTATCTGGGTTGTTATCTGGGATTTGCATATCCCACCAGGCAACGACTTTAATTGTCCTTCCCCCCAAGTCAAAATCCATCTCTGGTGTCGACGTTTCGTTCTTTGATTCCTCTTCGGTAGGTGTTTGTTCTGCAGGTGGAGATTGTTCTTCTTGAGTCGTCTTCGTCTCCGGTTCTGGCTGCGCGCTGGGAGCAGGGCTGCATGCTGTAATCAGCAGCATAACCGCAAATACCAAAATCATTAACTTAAGCAAGTTTTTTCTTCTCATCGTCTTCCCCCTGTTATCATTTGCTCTCAAGTTTATCTCTTAAATGAAAGCGCAAACAACCTGACGAAATACAGATGTTTATCCTGGCAGATTATAGATAGGTGTCCTAAACCCGGAACAGCGGGAGGAATGAATTTCCAATTGGTAAAGAAATGCTTATTCAACAAAAATATGCATATTGTATGCGCTTTCTTTAATTAACATAATAGTTTTAAGCTATATTTCAGTTGATCCATGGATACCTAATTCAAGAGAAAGTGAGGTATTGCTTCGTGCATCAAATTCTACTTGTGGATTACAGCAGTTATTTGTACAAAGAGCTGGAACAAATTCTACATCACAGCCAATTCCACTATACAATCAGAGATTGTGTATTCTCCTCTTCTGCTGCCTTGGACGCATTAACGAAGAATGATTATTCTATCATCGTCGTGCATACAGAGCGTTGTGACACCGCTGGTTTATGGTTATGCCATAACATACGCAAGATCAGTCAAATTCCGATCCTCCTGATCGGTGGAAGGGATCACTTTAGACTTGTACGTAAAGCATTAACTTACCAGGTGAATGATTATCTCCCTTTTCCCGTCAGTCTCACTTCTCTGCTTCACAGTTTGTATGGGCTTAAAACCAAGCTGGATACAGAGTATGCAATAAATACATCACCTCTTCTTCACCCTATGGATATGAGAGGCAAGCGAATGGATTCTTGTCATGTGATACATGTCGTCAAGAGCTATGTGAGGGAACATTTATGTGATGACATCACGTTGAAGAAAATCTCCGACATGCTGCATTTCAACTGTGCATACCTTGGACAAAAGTTCAAGCTGGAGGAAAAGATGTCTTTCAATGATTACATGCTGCAGCAGCGAATGGAGAAGGCAAAGCTCCTCTTGTCATCTACCCGTCTGCGAAATTATGAAATTGCCTTAGAGGTAGGTTACAAAGATCTCGATTGGTTTTATAAAAAGTTTAAAGAATATACCGGATCAAGTCCCAATGCCTATAGAAGACAAACGATCCACACCGCCTAGAATCAATTCTTCTTTCCTATAGGACTCCTGCGTCATCAAAAAAAAACCACAGGGTCTGCCCCCGTGGTTTTATTAATTAATGTATGCTGCTCTCGGTATTCAACTAATCTTATTTAGCGTATTAACAGTGATTCACGATACTCCTGAGGGGTCATGCCCGTTAGTTTCTTGAAGAGCCGGGTAAAAGAATGAGCTGCCTCATAACCCACCCTGATCGCAATTTCACGTATCATAAGATCCGTATTCTGAAGCAGTTCCTTCGCTCTTCTAATTCGACAGTCGTCAATAAACTCAGACAAGTTTGTCCCCTTCTCTTGCTTAAACAATCGTGACAAGTAGGAGGGGTTAAAATGATGAAGCTCAGCCAGTCTCACAAGTGAGAGGTCTTTTTCAAGATTCTCCTCAATGTAACTGCACAAGGAACGGATCGCAACATTTGCACCTTCCTGTTCATTCGATCTCTTGAAATGAACCAATTCTTCAGCTGCATGATACAAGTACTGCACTGCATCTTTCCTACTGGCAAACTCTCCTAAATGAAGTAAGCTTCGTTGATCTTCAATATTCTGTTGAATTCCCCATCGATGGATCGTCGAGTGTACTAGCAGCGCTAGATTATAGTAAGTCTCCATCGCTCGCTCCATCGTAATATCCTGCTGCAGCAATTCTCCTGCAAGCTCCTCAAACATGTCATAGAATGGCTGGATACGTCCCGTTTCCAAATATCCTGACATAAGCTCAATCTTGCTCGATATCCGCAGAGGTTCTTTTGTGAATCCAGTTGAAGGCACTGTGTGATTGTCTGTTAGCACCATGGATATGCCATCGCCTGTATTCATCCATTGAAGCAATCTTAAGCGTTCATACTGTCTAGTGATCTCAGAAAAACGGCAGCTTCGCCCGCTTAATGTAAATGCGATGGATACGCCAAGTGAAGCCATGCATGCATTTTGCACCAGCTCGAGTGTACCCTCAAGGAATTTTACTAAGGCATTGTCCGCCGTCCCGTCTTCACGTTTCGTCTGAAGCAGCCAGATCATATCACCATAATGGTCTGTAACACTAGCATACAAAGCATGCTCTTGCATGAACGAGGATCCAATGATGCGCACTGATTCTTGAACTCGTTCCAGATCAGAAATCGGTTCAAGCGGGGCGTTTAATCGACCCAAGACCATATATATTGGACTGGCAGCCTGCAGATCAAGGTTCCGCTTATTCAATTCATCTTGCAAATCGTTTGAAGTACCTGAAACAGCGGTGCTATCCTGAAGAAGCCTGCGCAGAAATTCCTCCTGCCGGATCACTGCAAGTTGAGAGGTAACTTCACGTGTTTGTTTAACCAAGTCTAGCATGCTGTAACTTCGACGAATCTCTTCCAACACTTCTTCAACAACAGACATCACCTTGTTATATCCTTCCGTTTTGAGCAAGTATCGTACATTGGGTAGCTGAAGGGCTCGATAGGCATAATCAAAATCACTATGTCCTGTCAGAAAAATGACCCGGCATGTCGGCCAATAGTTCTGAATTTGTTCTGTAAGCTCAAGACCACTCATACCCGGCATTCGGATGTCCGTCAAAATGATATCGATTCGAGTGCGCTGCATCCAATTCAAAGCCTCCACTGCAGAATACGCCTTGCATACATCAAGCTGATCTGGCATAAGCCTGGCGAAGGTTTCATAAAGACTATCGGTGATAATTTCCTCATCATCCACAATTAAAAGTCGATACATCCGTTAACCCCTTCCTTCGCTCGGATTCGAATTGTGACTTTCAACCCCTGCTGCTCACCTTTTGCTAGGAATAGGCCGCATCCTTTTCCATATGTGAGTACTAATCGTCTATGGATATTCATTAATCCGGTCATTTCCTCTGAGCCATCGTCTTGTTCTAATCGCTCTTGGAGACTATGAATATGGTCATCATCCATTTCACTCCCGTTGTCTTCCACCGTAATCTCGGCATATTCATCTTTGAGGTGAAAGTGAACGATAAGAAGACCCATGGTCGTTTTCTTTTCAAGGCTGTGCTCATAGGCGTTTTCAATAATGGGCTGTATGATAAGCCTCGGCACCAGAATATGTTCCATCTCAAGCGGTAAGGGTCCAAAATCAACCTTAATCCGCCTGGAAAACCTCAACTGCTGGATTTCGGTATATATTCTTGAATGCTCTACTTCTTCTTTCAACCTAACATGGTCTGTCCCGTTCCGGGTAATGAATCTGAAATATTCCCCAAGCATGTTAGTAAACTCTTCAATACGCTCTGTTTCCCCTGTTCTTGCGAGCGAATTAAGGATAAAGAAGCTATTGTATAGAAAATGAGGATTGATTTGCGATTGAAGCTGTTTTAACTCCGCACGCTGCATCATCATTGTTTTTTTAAAATCCCGGTCAATTAACAATTGGAGATTTTCTATCATCTGATTGAATCGGGAGTAGAGGAAGCCAAACTCGTCTTTACGATGGTGTACGATGGGAATATCAAGCACACCTGTCTCCATTTTTTTAAATCTTTTGACCAAAAGAAGCAAAGGGATGTGTATTAGCTTGTAGCTTGAATAGAGAAAAGCTGTGATCGCAACAATTGACGTTATTGCAAACAACCAGGCCCAATGATAGAACTTGCTTAGGGGTCTGGTTACAATCTCTTCCGGTAAATACGAAGCCACGGACAGGCCGAGAGACTCCAGATGGAACTGAGTAACTTTATACCTTTTCCCATCCACTTTCATCCAATCATCGTCAGCTGAGGCCTTGGCACGATGCTCTCGGTAATTTGAAAGAATCACATCGCTGTTTGGCTGCTTATCTGTAATGGCATGTCCCGTTTTGTCCTCAACCAGAAATGTAACGCTCTCAGGGTACAAATTAAGCCTAGATAGTTCGTTCTGGAACTGCTCTGTATCCAGCTCCACTTGTATCACAAACAACGCTGGTTCACTTTTCATACCTGATAACCGAACGGCACTTAAATTCATCGTGTCATCTTTTATGGTGAATCGTGTACCTTTTCCCTGCTTGCCTGAACTGAAGTATTTATACGAACTCTCATTGAATTCATCGACTCCCATAGTGGATGAGATGCTCTTACCGACTGCAGGGATATGAATATTAACATTTTTGATGTAAGCACTGCTGTTCTTAAAAGCCGCCAGTCGTTCCGTTAAGTAATTCAACGTGTCACGTCGTTCCACCTGATCCATTATATCCCATAGAATCGCGAGCGTATTAAGTTTACGATCTTCAGCAATATTAAATTGCTGGAGCTCGATCCATTCCATTTCCCTCTTCAACTCGACGACATACTGGTTTAATCCTCTTTCTGCGGATAAGGATATTTCCTGGCTAGCATTATCATAGCTCCAGTTATACAGGTACACGCCTAGAAGAATAAGTGGGAGTACGAAAGCCAGGTAAGTGATGACTAATCGTGTGAATATACTGCTAAACCTTGATTCAGCAGGTATTTTCAATGCATTCACATCCAATGCAAAATTGTAGGAATATTTCTTCGTATGAATATGATATCAAATGTGCTTAAGGCTCCTGAGTCACATGGGTTCCGAACCATGAGTTAACTTCCGCCGTGATCTGATCTCCCCCCAATTGGAGCCAGTTCTCTACAAACCGATCAAACTCTTCTATGGGCCTTCCGAGAATAATGTTCATATAGGCCTCAAGCTGAAGGTCACGGAGTATAATCTGCCGATCAATCATCGTATCTGTCACTCCCCCTGTGAACTGATCATACAGTAGTTGATCGTTCTTCTCGTACGAATCTGCTATGCTAAAAGCACCGGAAGGCCCGTAAGTTTGTTTCCATCCCCAGCCGCTATCTACACCCTTCGAATCGTAGGCAGCAATTCGCTTGTGGATTACAAGAGCTTCATCCTTTAGGCCTGTGAAATCTCCTGTAATTCTGGCATCACGAATTTGCTTATATGCATCGATATTTTTGTTTCCAGGGAATGGAGTTACCGGAGATAACTTCCATACCGCTCGGGAATCATCGTTGTAGTAGGTCTCATACTCTGCATGTTCGCCCCAATTCGTGTCGAGATGAAGATTCATCATCTTCACCACCGCTTCTGGATTAGAGAATCCTTTTCTTACGGCAAAGTATTGCCCTGTATTAGATCGAAGCGGAACGAAGAGACTTCTTCCGGATTCCGCGACTATGGGATAAGCCTGCCATTCAGCACTTGTATCTGTACTCCGGCTGCTCTGAAGCATAAAAGAAGTCCATTGTTCCCCATAGAGCATGCCGATTTTGCCATCCTCAATCAGACGCAGCTCCTTGCTTCCATTTTTGTATCCGAAATCCGGATCCAGTTGACCTTCAAGATACATAGTCTGCAATGCTAATAGAGCTTCGCGAACTTCCGGTTGTATCCCGCCATAAACAAGATTGCCTTGTGAATCTTTAATCCATATATTTGGATAAGCCCCGTATCCGGCTATGAAGCCCTCAGCCCCCATGACGGGATCCCATAAATGATTCGTCAGCGCCAATCCATACGTATCCTGCTCTCCATTTTCGTCAGGATCAAGTTCTGTAAACGCTTTCGATATTAGGAGTACGTCTTCCATGGTTTCAGGTGGCTGCAAGCCTAAACGATTTAGCCAGTCCGTTCTAATCCACAAGTATTGCGCAGTTTCAATGGATGAAGATGATTCTGGAATCGCCATAAGTTTACCGTCAATGGTGGCAGCGTTTAAGGCTCCACTTCCCTCGGCTTCCAATATATCTTTCGTAAGCGGAGAAGCATACCTCTGATACACTTCAGTCAAGTCTTCTATCAAACCGGCGTTGCTTAATTGCCTTAGCTGATAAGGATTGACTTTGACCACGTCCGGGAAACGCCCAGAGGCGAGGGAGACTCCAAGCTTCTGATTGTATACATCTCCGCTTGCAATCCAGTCATAGCGAATCCGAATCCCTAATTCTTCCTCGTACAAACGAGTCCAGCGATTATCCAGCAATGTCTCACCAGGCAGCTCACTAATCATTTGTTGAAGTTCATCTTCCATTTCTCTGACAAATGAAACCTCGATGGGAGGAGCGTACTTTTCTAATCCATCAGATTCTAGAATTTCCGGTACATCTGACTGTGAACTGTGTTGTTCTATACTCCTCCCGTTGTGATTTGCTGGAATGCACAGAACCAGAAAGAGAATAAAGATTCTTCCAGCTATATCCTTCCATCTCCTATTCAAGACGACATTCCCCCCAAATTCTGTCGGAATGACCATTTCACTATGCTGCATCATCTACATTGTACAACAACTTACACCTATTGAGTACGTCCCAAAATCATCATTCGGGATAGAATCCTGCGCTCATGAACTTATGGCATGATTACGCTGTATTCAAAATTTGAAAAGTCTGCTCTGCCCCCAATTACCTCTGTTGAATAGATAAACAAACCAATCCGGCAGCCCATAAAATGATCCAGCTTGTAAATCATTTTGTGGGTAATGCCTAAGGGTCTCCACTCCGTCCCATCCAAGTAGGCAAAAGAGCATTCGTCTTGATTATCTACAAAATGACCGTAGGCTTTTAATGTAACCACTGGATCAGCTATTGGAATACGTGCATACTCGGTGGCAGGATTCTGATCAATCAAATTGCCGAATATACTTGAGTCCTCACTGCTTCTAGCATGCATGACCAAGTAAAATTGGTCTTCCTTCTTCGTAAGGGCGATCATACCGTATGTACCGATCAGGAAGCATATCCCAGCGTAATCCCCGTTATTCAGACCGCTCCCATCAAGTGTGACGGCTGCTTCACAAGCAGGCCCCATTGAACGCTGAGTCAGTGTATTTACGGCAAACGTCAGATTCGGACTGATCTGGCCAGTCCAGACCCGATAAACTCCCGGTGAATCCGTTACAGACCAGAGGTTCTCATTCGGCGTATGATTCCATTGCCAATAATCACGAAGTCGTATTCTCCCATCCTCACCAGTAACATAATGAAATGAATCGCTTCCTATCAAAGGCTTGTAACAATGCTCTGGTCTGGTGCTCTGGATATCTACTAGCTTCGGAGCTTCGCTTGCAAACTCTGGAACACCGTTATTAAAACGAAGTGGCACCAATACAGGGATACGGCCAACAGCTCCATGATCCTGAAACAGCATTGAATACCAGTCACCATCTGGTGTATCTACGATCCCTCCTTGTGCTATACCGGAATTGAAGTACCCCATATCATCATTGAATACGTCTCCACCAGAAAAGCTCCCTTCCAGAGAGTCTGCCATATAATAGGCCTGTGTCCTCCGTCCCGTCGCCTTCGTTATGTGAATTAAAAACACGTAATATTTCCCATTGATCTTATAAAAATGAGCCCCTTCATAACCGAGGTGATAAGGCTGCTTTTCTTTTACGATGAGGCGCTGTATCCCGTCTGGCTTAGGTCCACTCAGATCAGCATTTAATTCGGTCAGATAGATCTCGGCATTGCCGTGCACAAGATAAATCCGGTCATCTTCGTCAAAAAACAAGGAGCAGTCATGATAAAAACCATCCACATATTGTTTCTTCCAAGGGCCAGATATGGATGTAGAGGTGTACAAATATGTCTTTCGAGTATCATTAGCGACAAAGATGACGTAGAACTTTCCTTGATGATACCTGAGGGATGCGGCCCACATGCCTTTGCCATAAATATGTTGACCGTTCTGGAGCCGCTGTGCGGGAGTGCTGTCCAGTTCGTCGTATACATGCGTTGCTACCTCCCAATGGATCAGGTCATACGATCGAAGGATAACGCAGCCTGGCATCATATGCATGGTTGTACTCACCATGTAATACGTATCTTCTACGCGAATTACGTCAGGATCAGGGTAGTCAGCCCATATAATTGGATTCGAATACATACTTTCATAACACCTCATTTTATTCTAAATATTGAAATCTACTTGACGTTGGCCAAAAACAAGTGCTCCAATAAACAATAACCTTCTCTGCTCGTATCGCCATGGCAGAGAAGGTTATATTTTTCTATGATGCGTAACTCAATGCTTGTTTAGGTTACATATTTCTTGATCAGTTCATGGGCGCAGCTATTCCCGCAACACGCTGATAGGCTTCTTTGGGACGCTGCTTCTCATCGAACAAGAACGGCCAGTTTTTCCGTCCCTGGACAGGGAAATCATCCAGCCAGGTATAATTATCAGCTGCCCCCCAAAATGTCACGGCACTGATGTGTTCGCGATATTCATGAAGCAGACGGAAAATGGATTCGTATCTCTCTGCCTGCAGCTCTAACATGTCCTTCGTTGGATGAACCAGATCCGTACGTCTGTCTTCGAAGCGAAATACAGACACATCGAGTTCAGTAAGCTGCAGCTGCAGCCCGAGCTGTGCATACCGTTCAATTGCGGAACGAATATCGTCCAGAGACGGGGCGTACAAATTCCAATGTGCCTGCAAACCGATCCCATGAATCGGCACGCCTTGATCCAGCAGCGAACGAACGAGTCGATAGATGCGTTCCCGCTTATGCGGATTGGACTCGTTATAGTCGTTGTAGAATAACAGGGCTTTTGGATCTGCTTCATGAGCGAATTCGAACGCTTTTGCAATGAAGCTCTCTCCAGCGATATCGAGCCATCTGGAAGACCGTAGATATGCGCTCTCATCCTTCTCATCATCAGATATCACTTCATTAACGACATCCCAACAATAAATGACGTCCTTATACCTGCCAACTACAGTCTGAATGTGAGAGCGAAGTCTTTCCATCAACACATCACTCTCTACCAGACCACCTGATTCGTTCTCGAACAGCCAATCTGGCGTCTGGTTATGCCAGACTAACGTATGGCCGCGAAGCGCCATGCCCTGTTCTCTCGCGAATGCCGCTATGATGTCTGCATTCTCGAACGTGTACAGATCCTCCTGTGGATGCACACTAGAGAATTTCATTTCATTCTCTGCTGTTAAGCTGTTAAAGTGGTATTTCAGTAATGAACGCTGGCTCTCGATTGTTCTCGGATTCACTGCAGCTCCAATGTGGAAAGCATCCTTGTACAGTGTCTTTAATGGTACCTCTTCTCGATAAGTGTCCATGATTCCCCTCCGTATATTGCTGAATGAATTCACCATCCCAGCTTCCCTGCACTAACGCCTAAGTGCTAGATTATCCCATACTCGAACCAGTCAAAATATGCAGGGGTGCGGCTTACCTGACCATTACCAGTGGCATATAGCCCGACTACTGCGCCAGTGAAGCACATCTTATGCACAAAGTCCTCCGGAGATATTGCACGAGCAGAGCCAGCACCCAAGTCCATCCAGTTCATTCCGTCTGCCGAGCAAGATAGCTGGTATCCATTTTCTGTTGACTTGATTTGGAGTACTAGCTCCTCCATTTCAGTCTCGCTCTCATGCACGCATTGTGACTCTCCACGTACCGTCAGTCGGGCAAAAATCATTCTTCGACCTTCGGACTGTCTAATGCCAAGCTCATAATGCGCATCCTCATCCCGACGAATACACAGACCTGCCTCTTCACCATCGGCAGCCGGACTGAACGACATCGAAGCTTTAAATGTGGCCTGAAGATGCTGCTGTCTTCGTCCGACAAAAGTAATTTGTCCAACATCACTGAGACTTGCCTCTTGGCCATAGAGAGTAAGAAAACCTGGCTTTTCCGAAAGAGAACAGGTTCCTTCTGACGGGTTACGCACGGACATCCAATGTGGCCCTAGCTCTTCATCAAAGTCGTCCCGGCCCTGCGTGATCGCTGATTGGATCTCCGGTTTCGAAGGCTCAGTCATCGGCAAGCGCTGAACGACCATGTCCAGACTTACCGTTCCTTCATTGTTATCAATGTGCGGCCAGCCATCATTCCAAATGACCGGTGCAAGAAACGTTTCCCGCCCGAGCACACTGTATCCGTCTTCGGTCAATCGAACGCCAAGGAATACCGCCCACCAGTCGCCATGATGATCCTCCACTAGGTCGGCATGTCCTAGATACTGGATGGGATGATCCAGATTGCGGTGGGTTAGAATTGGCTCAGGATAGCGTTCGAACGGACCATAAGGATGATCGCTTCTCCCGATGATTTCGCGGTGCTCCTTAGCCGTTCCACCGGATGCAGACATCATATAATACTTTCCGTTAATTTTGTACAGATGCGGCCCTTCAGTCCATGGTCCACCATCCCCATGCCAAACAACTTGAGGTGAGGAAAGTGCTTCTCCCGTCTCAATATTGATCTCGTACTGAATGGCGTGGGAATCGTAATCCGCTCCTTGCTGGGCTGTTACATATACTTTGCCATCATCATCAAAAAACAAGGATGGATCAATACCGCCATAAGGGATACGGATTGGATCAGACCACGGTCCGGCTGGGTTCTTAGCTGTAACGTAGAAATTACCGATACCTCTTACATCTGTCGTAATCATATAAAATGTGCCTTTGTTGTAACGAATTGCAGGGGCATAGATTCCGTCCGAGCTCTTTTGATCGGTCAAATCAAGCTGGCTGACTCGATCAAGAACGTTACCGATTTGTTCCCAATGGATCAGATCCCGGCTTCGAAAAATCGGCACTCCGGGGAAATACTCGAACGAACTACACACAAGATAAAAATAATCTTCCGCCTTCACGATACTTGGATCCGGATAAAAACCGGGAAGGATCGGATTGGCGTAGCGGATTGTTTGTGATTGAAGTTGTGGCATTTATTCTTTCACGCTCCCGACATTTAGTCCAACAACAAAGTGTTTTTGCATGAACGGATATACGAACAAGATCGGCACCGAAGCAACAATCGTAATTGCAGCGCGAATCGAAATCGGCGTTACCTGGGTTGCATGCTCCATCCCTATACCATTCGCTACTGAAGGATTACTGTTAGCATTCATACTTGAGGATAACAGCTTCATTAACTCATATTGGAGTGTGCTCAGCTCTTGAACGGAAGAAGTATAGAGAAAAGCATCAAACCAGGAGTTCCAAGCACCAACTGCGACGAAGAGTGCAATGGTTGCGAGAACCGGTTTACACAATGGGAATATAATTCTCCAGAAAATCTTAAAGTCTCCCGCACCATCTATTTTTGCTGATTCAATCAAACTTTCAGGGATGGTGTATATATAAGTACGGATAACGATCAAGTTGAACGCACTGACCATTGAAGGCAAGACATACACCCAGAAAGAATTAATCAAATTCAGGTCCTTAATCAGGAAGTATCCTGGGATGAGCCCTGCATTGAAGTACATGGTCAGAACAAAAATGGTCGTAATTGGTTTACGGAAAACATACTCACGGCGACTCAGCGTGTAAGCCAGCATAGAGGTCAAGAAAATATTAAGCACAGTTGAAAGAACCGTACGAGCAACTGAAATAAGAAAAGCATTGTAGATTGTACCTGATGCAAACACAGCTTTGTAGTTCTGCAGCGTGAATTCACGAGGCCATAAATATAGACCACCGCGAATTGTGTCGTTCCCTGCATTAAATGAAACGACAACCGTGTTCAGGAATGGGTACAATGTAACCATAACCAGCATAATCATAAAGATAGTATTGAAAGTATTGAACAAAAGCGGTTCGATTCCCCTGCTGCCCGGACGACGGACAGAAAGAGGTATCGTATTTCCTGAACCAGACAATGGTGTTTTTTTCATGATTATAACAGCCTCTCTTCCCCAAGCCGCTTGGCGGTCCAATTCGCTAAGAGCAGGATTGTAATGCTGACTACGGTCTTGAATATTCCTCCAGCAGTCGCTAATGAGTAGTTGCCTTGTGCAATGCCGTATTTAAGTACAAAGATGTCGATCGTTTCAGACCAGTCTACAACCAATCCATTACCTAACAGGTATTGAACCTCAAATCCTGCTTCAAGAATATGACCCGTTTGCATAATTAACAGAATGACGATCGTAGGCTTAATACCCGGCAAAGTGATATTCCACATTTTTTGGTAGCGATTTGCTCCATCAATATCGGATGCTTCATATAACGCTGGATCAATGGATGCGATAGCTGCCAAATAGATAATTGTGTTCCAACCGACTTCTTTCCAAATATGTGAACCCGCAACAACACCCCAGAAATACTTTCCTTCCGTCAGCCATAGTATGGGCTCATTTATTAAGTTCAGCTTCATTAATATATCGTTGACAATGCCATCAGAAGCGAGTGATGTTGCCACAATGCCCGTAACAATGATCCATGATAGGAAATGGGGCAAATAAGAAATTGTCTGTACTGTACGCTTCCACATGACCTTTTTGATCTCATTAAGAAGAAGTGCCAGAATAATCGCAGTAACAAAGCCTAAAATTAAGTTGATAATACTCATGGCTAGCGTATTTCGAAGCACACGCAAGAAATTATCATCTGTAAACAAAAACTCAAAGTGCTTAAACCCTACCCAGGTTTGCTGTGAAAAGCTTCTAGCAGGCTTATAATCCTGAAAAGCCATCGTCCAGCCCCAAATCGGCACATAAGCAAAGGTGATAATGTAAGCAAGCAGAGGAACAGACATCCATATTAGCTGTCTCTGTGCTTTAATGTTCTGCCAGGTCATTTTCCTAATCTTCCGTTTTTTCTTCGGGTTGTGCGGATCGGTTCCCACTACAATTTCCTCCATAATATCAAGCTCCCTACCCATCTTTATAATTGATCGAAGAATGAAAGGACAATTTATCTACTATGATGTCAACAACGGCTTATAACCGTATTTCCTAACAAAATCAGGAAGGAAGAATAACTTCCTTCCTGACGATATTTCGTTTACTTCACTGACCAGTTCTCAATTCTCCATTTCAACACTTCATTGATGCGGTCTTCATATGTCTTGATATCGAGCTTCTGTATCTCGGAAACGTATTCATTCCAAACATTATCAAATTCTGATGTATTGGCCAAAATCGCTCTTGGCAAATATTTGGTAGACAATTCATTCAGCTTTGTGTTCGCAATCTTAGCTGGAGAACCTTCAACAAGGTCAACAGACCATGCCGGGTAATAGATTGGATTCTCTGGCGGATCACTGAAGAAATCCACATAGCTGTTGAATCCGTAAGCATCTAAAACTTCCTTGTCAAACGGTCTCAGACTGGCTTGATATTCTTCTGGCTGATTACTTGCCGAGGTTGCATTACCATCGCTGAAGTATCCTTCCAGCTTCGGTGCAGTAGCATAGAATGCGTCTGCTTTATTGGCCAGTTTCCATGTAGCATCAGCTGCGTTGTCACGCTGTTCCTGCGTCTTCATGAAGCGTCCATCATCATTGACGTAATAGTCCTCGCCTTCGATACCCCATGTCAGTGTTTTTTGCCATTCTTCTTCCATAAGCTTATCGAGCACTTTGATAATTTTGACAGGGTCTTTGGCACTCACTGTAATACCAAAACCATTATTCAGGTTTAGAGCTGCGCGGTCACGATAATAGTCTTTTATACTGCTATCATAAACCAGCGGGAAGCCCACATAAGTACGCTCAATTTTGCCTTGCGTGATAAGTGAATCTTCTGCGCTGCCAAAGTTCCAGTGTTGATCAAACATACCAAGCACAGCTCCGCTGGACAGTTTGGCCATATACTGATCATAGTTCTGCGCAAACGCTTCCTTATCAAGCAAGCCTTGTGCATTGATTTCATTTAGCTTCTGATAGTAGTCTTTGGCATAATCCTTGTCAGCAAAAATTTCTGCTTTACCGTCTTTTACTACCACACCGCCATCATTCGGATGACCGATTAGATGCTGCGGCGGATTCAGCAAGCCCCAGTTCTTCCAATCATAGTTGAGAACCTCAAAACCGATTGTCGGCTGGCCATCAATGGTCGGATATTTCTCTTTGTATTTTGCGATCAAATCAAAATATTCGTCCAGCGTTTTCGGAGTAGGATAACCAAATTCCTTCAGAACCGCTTTTTGAATCCAAAAGGCTGGTCCGCTGTAGTAGGTGTCCGCCACTTCACCGTTGTATGCACCGTAGTTAGGCAGGTAATAGATATGTCCGTCATTTGGATCCTTCATTTGATTCCAGTACTTTTCGTAATGCTTTTTCAAATTAGGTGCGTGTTCCTCAATCAGATCTTCAAGCGGAATGACAGAACCTGCTGCTGTAAGCTTGGTATCCGCAGAGATCAGATCTGGATAATCTCCACCGGCAATCATAACGCCAAGCTTTTGGTTCTTATCACCAGCCAAAAATTCAAATTTGAATGATACGCCCAGCTCTTCCTTCATTTTCTTATAGATCTTGTTATCAGCGGTTGGCTGCTGCCCTGCCTCGTTTAGAAATACCGAGATTTCTATCGGATTGTCGGGCCCCACCTCACTGCCTTCCCCTCCGCTCTCTGATTCGTTTGCACCGCCAGAACATCCGGCCAGCACAACGCTCAATGACAGCAACAATGTTGCTCCTGCGCGGAAAAATCTCTTTTTACTGTCCCCCATAAAGCACCTCCAAAGTTTGATCCTGCTTTAATGTAAGCCCTTTCAATTGAACAATTTCATTATAAAATTATCGCTATTAAGAAACTATATTCGAATTAAAGCTATTTCCGAGAAAAGCTCAGGTCTTCTGGTGTAAGTTTCAATGAAGCTCATTGGAGATGTTTTTCTTATATTCATTAGGCGACGTACCCAGTCGTTTCTCGAAATGCTTTAGAAAATGATGATAGCTGGAGTAACCAACCTTTTCCGAGACCTCGCTATTTTTATACTGATTCGTCTGTAGCAGCCGGCAGGCTTCCTTAATTCGCAGATTATGAAGCAGTTCATTAAAGCCGATTCCATTTTTACGTATCAGTAATTGGCCTAAATAGGCAGGGTGCATAAAGAAATGTTCCGCCAGCTTCTTAATCGTTAATCCCTCTCGGTAATGCGCATGTATATAATCATTAATATCTTGTACGATTCCTTGTGCTTCGTACGCGTTCTCCTTAAGTAAAAGCTCGAAGCAGACTCTTCCGCACGATTGAAGCATTACAATCAAATCGTTGAAGGTCAGCAGAACTTCATCTAGATTTGGAATGTCGAACAGAAGGCTGGAAGGTGATCCTGCATCCTCTCCTAGTTGAACCCCCATGTATGCTCGAATTTCATGAAGCACGTATATTACAAATTTACGGGCCTCGTCCGGGTGAACCCGCAGCTTGCGAAAGGATTGTTCAATAAGCACCACAACGGACTGGTAAGCGGAATGATCAATAAGCTGAAACGCTCGAAGTATTTTTTCCAGTAGCTGCACCTGATCGTAATGCCATTGAAATGCAACATCCTTGAGCTCGTTATAATCCATAATTAAGGTCTTATCCGCTTCATAAAAAGCATGCAGAAGTGCTTTCTCTGCTGCAGCTCGGGAATGGCTGATACGAGTGAGAGAGGATTCGGCTTCTCCCATCGCCATAAATACACGAAAGCCCGCCAGACGGCGAGCCAGTTCCTCCAATCGCTTTTGAACAGTGTCTCCTGTAACCAGGACTTTAAGGTCAACATCCTCATATACGATGGAAACCAGATTATACTGCAAGCGAATCATATACATGGCTTTAGATCCGTTCAAGCACTCCTCAGCAATATTGCTCCACCGCGCATAATCTTCCCAAGACCCTTGAATCAGGCATACGTTCCATAGATCTGATGACTGTGATAGAGACTCAAGCAAAGAAGTTTCCTCTGAAGATAACTCTTCACCGATCAGCGCTTTCTTCAGCATCAAATGTTCCTGCTCTCTCCGAGCGACCTGGCCAATATAGTGCTGTTTCTGCTCCTTCATCAGTTCCTGTCCCATTTGACGGATCTCCTGCTCCGCCTGTTCCTCATCAAGCGGTTTTAGCAAATAACGGGAAACTCTGTATTTTAGCGCCTTTCGAGCATAATGAAAATCGCTGTATCCTGTAAGAATGATGAATTTGGTTGACTGATGACCTCTGCGTCTCCATTCCTCAATCATCTCCAGGCCATCCATAACGGGCATGTGTATATCGACCATCACAAGATCTGGCCTCAGCTCCTCCAATTGTTTCAAACCTTCGGCTCCATTTGTGCAGACCCCACACACCTCGAAGCCAAGATTTTCCCATGGAATTAATAACTGCAGGCCTTCAAGAGCCAAAGGCTCATCGTCAATTAACAGCACTTTAAATTCCATCGTCAAAGCCTCCTTTTTCTAACCGACGTTCCAGCAGCTGCAATGGAATTTCAAAGGACACCTCGGTCCCTTCCCCGATCCTGCTTACCAGATTAAATTTCACTTTATCGTCATAGTACAATTCGAGGCGACGATATACATTACGCAGCCCAATATTGTAGCCTCCGCTCTCTTCCTCACTCCGCATATGATATAGAACTTCTTGCAGCCGCTCTTTGTCCATACCCCTGCCATTGTCGAATACAACGACACGAAGATGGTCACTTACGATATCCGCTCGGATCTTCACACAGCCAAGTCCTTCTATCGCTTGTATACCGTGTTTACAAGCGTTCTCTGCCAGTTGTTGTATACTCATTTTCGGTATTTTATAAAGTTTTGCCTCATCGCTGATATCAATGTAGTATTCAAATTTATCCCGGAAACGAAATTTCTCAATCCCCAAGTACATGATTGTAAAGCTCATTTCCTCCTCCAGCGTGACCACATCGTCCTTCCAATTCAGTAGACGACGAAGCAGCTTGGACAGATCCTTAATAATATCCTTGACCTCCACATAATTATTTTTGGTACTAACCACAAGGAGTGCATTCAACGTATTGAATAAAAAATGAGGGTTCATCTGACTTTGCAGCAAATTAAGTTCAGCCCGGATGCGCTCAGTCTCTTGGCTTCGTTGCTGAATTTCAAGCTTATATACATCGTTGATTAATGACTTAATTTGAGCAGTCATCATATTGAAATTGCGAATCAAATGACCAATCTCGTCTTGCCCGCCGTCTATATTAATCAGCTCAAATTTCTCATTCCCCACTTTTCGCATGTGCCTTGATAGTCGCTTCACCCGATAATTATAGGAACGGAGCATAATATAAATGAAAATAGAAGTCACAAGGGTAATAATTCCCGCTAGCATTCCAAAATAGAGCTGCATAGATAACATAGCTTGTTTAACACGCGTTTCCTGAGGCACACCAATTAACTTCCAGCCTTTTACATAGCTGGCTTTGCCTATCGGAACAATATGTATGTCTTTTTCTTCCAGATTACTTATATCAAACAACGCATAGTCGTTATCCACCTCGCCATGATATTTGTCATCTGCAGACACAATGATTTGATTCAAGTCATTAACTAGATACAGTTCCAGTGAACTTTTTTCTCTTGCAAGCACGTCATAGAAACGACTAAGGTAGAAATCAATGCGTACCAGCTTCTTGTAAGAATTGTGCGCGTAATAATAGTCCATTTTTTCAATGATGCTTAAATACGAAGCGGTAGCAGCACGGTTATTGGCTGCCTGATCGCGATATGCGAGTACTTTTAGAGATTTATCCGCTGCTTCCCACTGCTTATACCAAGTACTTGAGCGCATTGTACCATCCAGAACATAATAGTCACCGCCTGGTACAATAGTTGGATTATCCGTGTAGATGCCAATGCGCTGAATTTGATTATTGGTCGGAATATAGGAGGTCACCCGGTGGCGAAGCAGATCATCAAATGTGCTGTAGAAATCTAGCTGCCCATCGTAGACCCGATCCATGGATTCCGACAGCAGCTTGTCCGTAATTAAGGCATGACTGACAGCAATACCGCCGTCAATCATCGTATGAATGTCCTTCCTTGCCCTCTCCAATGATATCTGCAAATTATGCTCCTCCCGTTCCTTAATCAGCTCTGACATACGATCCATGAACAAGTAATAGCTGGCAAGAATGGGAAGTAAAATTCCGATGACATAAATCAGCATAAATTTGTAATTTAAAGGAATATCATTCACAAAGCTGCGGAACCTGAATTTTCTGAACATGTTTATATCGCCGTCCTTCAGTCATGCTTCATAACCTTCTAATATCCTATTGTAGTTTTCTATATTGCGATGGTGCCATTCCAGTCATTCGCTTGAACTGACTTATAAAATAATCAGTACTCAGATAACCCGAATGCACAGCAACGTCAGCAATGGTCATACAGCTTTGACGCAGCAAACGTTTTGCCTCATCAATTCGCTTATCATTTAAATACTCCCGAAAACTCTTGCCCGTCTGCTGTCTAAATGCTTGCCCTAAATAGTTGGCGTTCATATGAAATTTCTGTGCTAGCTCCTGGAGCCGCAAATTCTCTCGAAATTCCTGATTGACATACTGCTCTACTTGAAAAATGGTGCTGAATTCCTTTCGTTTCCGTTGTTCCTGAATCTCCTTCACAGCCGTGCGGCTTAACATTAGACCGTACTCCAGAAACCTAGGAAATGAGTTAATCCCCGTGATGTCACCTGCCTCATTCTGAACATGCTGTATAAAGGCGTCTACATTCCCCTCCAGTTCCTTCAACTGCCTGAGAACGCCCATTTCAAGAGCAATCAATTGAACCCGAACGTATTCAATATTTGACACAGTCAGCTCAGATTGGGGATTCGCTAGCAGCGCTTGCACCTTCAATTCCACCTTGTCCGTCTCGCCTGCCAAAATGGCTTCCATAAGGTCTGCGAGTGCTTGTTGATTTACTTTAGCCAGGCTATCGTTCGGTGGCAAGTCTTGATCGCGAACAAAACCGGTTTTATATTGATAGCGCTTCCATTTGAGCGCAAATAAGGCTTTTTCATATGCTGAACGCATGGCGCCTGCTCCACCTAATTGATATCCAAAAGCCACGATAATTGCGCCAGAGTTAGAATATGTCTCAAACAGATTTCTGCCGAGCTCCTCAAGCCGCTTCAAGGAATTATTAATGTCGACAGCAAACAAACCTATATTTCCTTCGGAATCCGTAAAAGGTATGGAGCATCGTGTTCCTGCAAAACTTTGTAAGTGCTGCTTAACATCTCCCATACAGTTATCCGTTGAAATCAGAAGACAAGCCATGTTCTCATGACCTTCCATTTGTAGTGTTCGATTCACTTCGTCTTGCAGTTCACTGCTGTCATCCCCTTGAAGCAGGCGATTGAACAAACAATTTACATATAACGCATGCTCACGATGATGAGCTTCTGCTGAAGCGTGCTCCTCCACAATTTTACGTCCGATTATATCCAATACGCCTTCAATCTCCACTTCATCAATCGGCTTGAGCAAATATTCCTCTACACGCTGATTCAGCGCTACTTTAGCATACTCAAAGCTGTCATATCCGCTTAAAATAACAAATTTGGGCGGTCTGTCCATTGTTTTTTTGGAACGTTCTATTAATTCAAGGCCACTTACAGAAGGCATGTGAATATCCGTGATTACAAGATCCGGTTGAAGATTCTCAATCTTGGCCCAAGCATCATTCCCGTTCTCGGCCTCCCCGCAGATTTGAAAACCATATTTGTCCCAATTGACCATGGTTCGCAAACCTTCGAGTACCCAAGGCTCATCATCTACCAACAATACATCCATCATTCATGATCTCCCCCTACCATTGAATGAATATTACATCCCAATCTCCATTTAAGCTAGTAGTATCTTATAATTATCTAGGAGCTTTTAACCAAATTACAACAAACAATACTTTATATAACGTCCAAATCTTTACCAATTATAACGAATAAGGTTATCTTCGGAAAGCACCTGCCTAATCATATAAAAAGATCAGCCATTATTACTGGCTGACCTTATCTTTTAACACGGTTTAATTCTACGCTGAACGTTTCTTCCCGTAGAGCTCCCTATTGATCCGTTCCTTCGACTGGATCGACAACAACTTTTCCATCCGCATCCAATAAAGGGGTAAGTCCGCTGCCTTGTGGATTCCATACATGAAGATAATTCACACCGGTTTGACGATCCACCAAAATATAGAGCAAGCCATGCTGATAATTTTGTAACAGCTTTTCATCAAAACGTTTGTCCCCTTTTTTACTAAACATCAACTACCACTCCCTAACCAGATTATATATTACTAACGTTCAGAAATTCGGATGGTTAACGATCCAGTCCGTTCTTCTTATATGCATACACAAATACGACAATTGAAATGATGAGCCAGCCGGTAAGAACACTAATATCTCTCAGATTCCAATGGTAACCACCATCAGCAAATATACTGTTGGTAAAGTTCGTCAAGACACCTGTGTAAGTATAGTTCAATATGGCCGACAAATCTTCATGGAACAGCTTGACTGCAGGGACAGAAGTCAATATTACCGTAATTGGCATCGTCACTAGCGCCGTCTGTGCCTGGTTATTTGCAAATATGCCAACTATATATCCAATAATCAGGCTTATAAAGCTGGCAGCTGTTGTCATCAACAAGAAGCTTCCAAACTGCACCTCCGCGAATGAGGTTCCACTCACCGGAATCATCAGAATGTTAACGATAATGAGAATAAATAAGGGCGGCAGCAAAGTCCCGATGAGATACTCTACGCCGTTTACCGAGGATGTCATGAGTACTCTTAACGTATTTTTTTCTTTTTCTTCTGCGAGTGGACTGCTGCTCATGGAGATGCCAGCAATCGCGATATTAAATACAATCCCAAAGCTTAGCACAAATGCATTCGTTGAGAACGTAATCCCTTCACTGCTTACGTCTAAATCAGGTAATAAACTTCGGGTTGCAAACACAAAGCACAGGGCAAGAATAGGTGCTAATATAACACCTGTATTATTGATAATAGTCTGAAATTTCATTCCTGTAATGGCTCTTATTTTTCTTAATGAAATGCTCAATGTAGTTCCCTCCCTGTCAATTCCAAGAAGACTTTTTCAAGTGTCGGTTCGTTAGAATGTATCGTAACAAGCTGATCATCAGCCATCCATTGATTTATTTTTCGGCCAGTTTCTTCGGAATGCGGTAGTGTCAGCTCCCTCTCATCCTTTAACAAAATGTGATAACTCTTATTCTGATTGTACTTGAGACATAGTGCTTTCGGTGTTCCATACTCTACAATCAGCCCCTCATTTAACAGTGCAACATGATCACACAACGTTGATGCTTCCTCCATGTTATGGGTCGTTAGAAAAATAGCGGTACCATTCTCTTTTAACTCGATTAGTAATTCATGCACAGAAATGGCTGTACTCGGATCTAACCCGCTTGTAGGTTCATCCAGAAAGAGCACCTTCGGCTGATGCAGAATCGCTCGTGCCAGAACTAAGCGCTGAGTCATGCCCTTCGATAATTTGCCGGCGAGTTTACGCTTGTGCTCAAATAAACCAACTCTCTGTAGAAGTGAATCTACACGTTCTTTCTTAACCCCCAATATATTGGCGAACAAATTCAAGTTGCTGTACACCGTCATTTTTTCATAAATGCCACTATGATCTGTAACCATACCCATCTGTTCATAAATACGTTCGTTCATTTGTTCAACTGGCTTACCTAACACGATAGCTCTTCCTGAAGTTTGTGCTAATTGTCCTGTCAATATTTTGATTGTTGTTGTTTTCCCTGAACCAGAAGGTCCAAGAAAGCCAAAAATTTCTCCCGACTGAACTGAAAAATCGAGCCCTTTCAGCGCAGACTCGTCTTTGAATTTTTTGGATAATTGTTCAGCATAAATCACAGTGTTTCTGTCCATTCGCTCTTCTCTCCTTCGCAAATATTGAAAGATAATGATGTTGTCCTTCTGTACTCTAATTTATCGAATGGCAGCAGAAAAGTCGTAAAATAACGCCGAACGGTAATGCAAACAGCTCAAATATAACAAAAAGAGGCCGAAATGTACTCATTCCAGCCTCAAATGTACTCTAAATTTCAATTAATTGTTTCATTTCCTCCAGCCGGCTGCGGGAGAGGGGAAGCTTCACATTCGAATTCCCCTTCAAGATTAAGGTATAACTATTTTTAGAATAACTGATCAATTCAGACACGCGCTGCAAATTCACTAAATAAGATCGGTGACATCGGAAGAAGCCAAATTTAATTAACTTCTCTTCCAGTTCGTTCATCGTTAAATCCGTCGGGAAGTAATCATCATCGATGCGAATATTACTTACACTGTTGATGCTCTCGATATAATCAATTTCGTCTGGACTAAAAAAGATCGTCTTATCTGCCAGCTTACAGCTGACCTTGAATACATTGTTTGGTGTAAGCTTAATGCTCTCATTCAATTCAGATGTAACAGGGGTCGGTTCATTGACAAGGTCCGTTTTCTCAAGTCCCATTAATCTGTTATATCGATATATATCACGGCTTAATAGCAATAACTCTTCTATAGAGTTGGATGTAATTAAGGTGGCCGTATGATTTGAACGAAGATACTCCAGTGCCGTTAAATACAGCTCAATTCCTTCAGCCGTTAGATTATGGAGTGGATTCTGGACTAATATTAAATCCGCACGGAATAGAAACATGCGGAATAAACTGACTCTTTTCTTCTGGTCTTCTGTCAATTTGTTAATCTTTGTCCGCCAAACATCGGATAGAGAAAAAGCGGCAATATACTCTTCTAATGGATGAGGGAATTCGGCAATTTGTTTAAAAAACGTTAAGTAGCTATAGACAGTCAGTGTATCATATAAGCCATCATCCTGAATGGATGATAGAATTGAGCTCGTTTCTCTTCGAATCGAGCCACTCGTTGGCTGAAGGTTCCCTGAGATCAGGTCAAACAGCGCTGAACTTTCTTCATTCGACATTTTAATGCCGATATGTGAATCGCTCTCGATAACGAGTTCTATATTTTTTAACACCGTTCGATTTTCTACTTGTTTCATTACTTTTTCTAACGAGATCAAGGTCATTCAATACACACTTTCTTTTTCGTATTTTAGGAATTATCTTAGTCCTAAGAAAATCTAAGCCTCCCTCACTTTATACACATCACTCATTTTACCAGCCTGATAGTAAGGATATTCAAGCTTCTGTTGTACAAGATGTGCGGTTTCCTTATTTGTAAGCCACTCGATGAGATATAAACCCAAATCGATTGAGGCCGTCACCCCGCCTCCGGTAATTACCCCATCATCCCTAACGACACGTGCTTCAATAACTTCCTCGCAGTACGGAGCCAATAAATCGTATGCCGAAGAGTTCGTGGTAGCTCTTTTTCCCTTAAGAAAACCTGCCGCTCCTAGTAATAATGCGCCTGTGCAAACAGATACCTTATACGGAACATTCTCGGCAGTCCGGATCCAATCGATAAAAGCCTTATCATTCCGGAGTTCTCTCGTCACCATTCCTCCAGGGACAAAGACCAGGTCAAACTTCCCTAGATTCGGACTTACTTCATTCACCCTCATCGTGAGTCCCCGATCATCTGTGACTTCTTCCCTGTCCGCACAAAAGGTCCAGGATACGTTCTCTTTCGCCTTTAATATGCCTAACCAGGTGATAGCCTCGTAAAATCCAGTGAAGTCCATGCTTGTCATGCCGTTGAACAGTACAAATGCGATTTTCATTTGTTCACCAATCCTTTTCTCATTTGTTTAACAAAAAAAGCATTTGATGTAAAATCAAATACTGTAGTAGACAGACGCATATCCGATATGATGATTATATCAATGCTTGAATTAAACTCAAACACATGATATGAAAATAGACATACACCAATCCCCAGCAGTCTAATACTGCGCCAACGGAGGTCATGTCATGATACCTTTTTATGAGATTCGTGCTGGTGATTTGATTATTAAACATAATGCGAGACAGCTCACGTTTCCTGCTCATCTGCATGGACATATCGAGATACTTTATGTTTTTAACGGTATACAGCGTATACAAATAAATGAAAGCGCATACGAAGTGCATGAAGGCGAGGCAGCGTTAATATTGCCGGACATTGTACACAGGTACTATAGAGTTGGACAGGATCCCGCAGACGCCATGCTGATTATATTTAATCCTCGTATACTTGGAGGTCTTTTTCCTGATCTGATTCAATTTCAACCGGCTACACCTTTAATATCGAGAGCCAATATTCATCAAGATGTAGTCTATGCTCTTAATCAAATTAATAACAGCGAGGATTTTGCCACAAAATTGGGGTTTACTTATATCATCATGTCACATCTTCTTCGCCAAATCGAACTCACTGAGAGGCCGCGAATACCTGTCCAGGACATGTCTAAAAAAATCATGGAATACTTAGCTAATCACTTTACCGAACCGATTACACTAGATTCCCTTGCTTCTGAATTCTCTGTCAGCAAATACTATATCTCTCGCATCTTTTCGGAAAGGATAAAAATGAACTTCCGAAATTATCTTGCCCTTCTCCGTGTCGAATACGCTTCAAAGTTGATTCGTACCACAGACGCATCCTTTACGACCATTAGCAGCAATGCTGGATTTGATAGTCAACGAACCTTTAATCGAGTATTTCAGAGCATATACGGCATGACGCCGAGAGAGTTTAGAAATAACGTTACAAAATACCTGAAATGAATCAGCATGAATAAATCAAAGGAGTGCCTATTAAGTTAGGCACTCCGGCACTCCCTTACTTCGATTAATGTAATCAGTGTTCAACAGTCACGGTTACAGTCGCAGTGGTTCGATTCCCGGCATAATCAGCAGCCTCATAGGTTATTGTATACACACGTCCTGAACCAGCGCCTGAACGCTCTGCCCTTAATTCAAATTCATAATCTGATGTACCATATTCTGCTCCTTGAATATCATCATTCGTGTTCCCGTCGCCTTTTCCGTTGTCAGGTTCATTACTGGTAATAGATACGAGAGTGATGGAGGCTATACCAGATTCCTCATCGGCTGCGTTAGCAGTCACTCGAATATTCTCCATTCGATGCCCTCTTGCCTTGAGGACAGGCTTATCTACTTCAAGCTGCAGAACAGGAGGCACTTCATCCTCGCCGATGACAAATTCGATCTCATAGATTTTGACGCCTCCGTCCTGAGAAGTTACATGGATAACCGCACTTCCAGGAACGTTCTCCGCTTGCTCGATCGAAATGACAGACTTCTCTGATTGAGCTGTAGCAGTAACGATTGGGATCTCGCTTTGGGCTTCCAGCTCAACTTGGTAAGCAGTCACCTGAGGATCAAAATCAGGTATAGCCACACCATCCACATTCAATGCTTCCAGCTCCCGATTACTATTAGCCAAGTCAATTGAATCAACCGGGTTCCAGCCATCACTTCCACTCAAAATGTTAGCCGGCGTATACCATGCTGCCTCTTCAAGTGTTAGCTGCTTAGTCCAGCGATATCTGCTCTTCGGATTGGCTCCAGGTCCATAACTCGCATACTCGCCATAACGTGCAGTGGTTTCATTATTCACATTGCCCCAGTTATTCCAGCCTTCTGGAGAAATATGCTCACCAAGGTAGCTGTTCACGTAAATAACATTGGCATCAGCACGCCAAGGTCTTCCCAGTGTTACTCCTGTTATGCCTGGATCTGCTGTAATCCGGCTATTAATGAATACATATCCTGGCTTTCCTGCACCTGTAGAGGCAGCCGTGACATAACCATTGCGGAGACTATGGATGTCACTATTTTCAAATACGGCAGAAGCATTTCCAAAGATAAAATCTACAGTTCCTTCAATATAACTGTCCTTATAATAATGGCGTCCATTATTGGCATATAACGTATCCTGATGTCCTCGCAAGCTGACATCCCGGAATGTAAGCCGATCTGCATTGGCATATAACGCGACTGCCTGGCCCGCATCAATGCCTGCATCGTTTTGTATAGTTAGCCGCTCCGCAGTGAAATCATTTGCCAATACCCTGAAGCTATAGCTGTTGGAAGTCCCCAGCGGGTTTCCATTCCCATCTAAGGTGCTGGCAGAGTCTCCATAGATCAGTATCGTGCCTTCTCTGCTTTCTCCAATGAAACGTAAATTGATTTTATCGGAAGGTACACTGATTTTCTCACGATAAATACCGTCTTTAATTTTAATAACCGTCTGAGTTGGACTGTTACTTGGGACCGCATTAATGGCATCTTGCACATTAGAATATTGTCCGGTGCCATCTTTAGCCACTACAATCACCTGTGCAGGTACCTCCTTTAAGGTAACAGAGGAAGCTCCCTCCCCCACAGCGTTCGTAGCCGTAATAATATAGTAGTAAGGGACCCCATTCGTAAGTCCACTGTCCGTATAGCTTGTCTCGGTTAGATCACTTACAACCAGCTCATAAGGACCATTCTCTGAACTACTGCGTTTGATAGAATAGTATGTTGCCTCTGACACGGAATTCCAATTCAGTATCACACTCTCGGCTGCCGGTTCTGTTGTGAATCCAGAAGGTGCTGCAGGTGTGCCGTCATTAGCAGATGGACGTATGCCTACGGCTGCTGATTCGAGACTACGTGTTTGATCGTTCACTGCAGTGACTCTGTAATAATACGGTACTCCATTCATGAGCCCGGAATCGAGATACGTGGATTCGGATACGGTTCCGATCAAATTATAAGCCCCTTCTGCAGTATCGGAACGACGCACTTCATAAGAGGATGCGCCATCTAAGCTCTCCCAATGGAGCTCTGCTCCATTAGGCAGTGGCGCTGCTGTAACCGTTGGTGTCGATAGTTGAGCTGTGGGTATTACCGTTACCGCTTCAGAATTCTCGCCTTCCCCTCCAATACTTACAGCAGAAATGACGTAATAATATGTGGTTCCATTATCCAATCCGCCGTCTCTATAAGAGGTCGAAGACACCTTCGATGCAACCGTCTCAAAAGGGCCTTCCGGATCCGTGCTTCGTTTAATCGTATAGCTAATGGCATGATCAACACCCTGCCAATTTAAATCAGCTTGCGTGCTTCGAGCCGAGATCGTAATTCCCGCGGGTGCATCGGGTCTGATGGCTGCCGAGGAAGGAGTTACCATAACTTCATTCGAAGGACCGCTCTCTCCCGTTGATCCCACTGCTGTCACGACGTAATAATAAGTTGTATTATTCACCAAGTCCTCATCAATATAGGAGACATCAGTAATTCCACTCGTAACGGTTTCATACGGGCCACCTTCTGTCATGCTCCTCTTGATACTATAAGTAGAAGCGCCTTCAGCAGCTGTCCATTGGAGCTGGGCTTTTTCGTTGCCGGGTACTGCAGTGAGACCCTTCGGACTCTCCACCGGCTCTACATATACTTTAAGGTTGTCATAGTAGATCGTTCCTTTACCCGTTCCCGGCGTTTTGGTGGAAATCCGGCCTATTCCCGAAGCTGTCAGATCTGCTTCAAGTGGCGCATCATCCGCCACTAGCTGATTATCGAGGTAAATATCTGCTGTCTTCGCTGCTACGTTCGTCACTAATCTCAGGTTGTACCATTGATTATTAACTAAAGGATCGGTGAGTTTATAATCTGCTCCATTCCTTTTGTAAACCAGTGTGTAATCCGGCTCCGCAACAGGTGCTGTTGGTTTGCGTAATTGAATGGATAATGCCGTCTTGCTGCCTGTTTCGTCTTGAAGATTGAGAACGGTAGAGGTACCTGGCCATCCTGGAGAGGTCATATCCACTTCAAGAATAAACTTACCCTTCTGCGGGGCGAATTTGCGAAAAAATTCGGTACTACCAACCGCATTATCGTACAGTAATAGAGCTCTGTCTGATGCATTTCCAGTCGTATCGGAAGGAATATCCTTCACCACAACTTTATGATCCGTGTCCTGCGGATTTGGCATAAAGGTATATTCAGCTGGAGTTGTATCGATCGCTGTATCCTCGAAATTCTCATTAATATAATAGACCGTTCCCTGTTCTCCCTCTGGTATAGCGCTCGCTTCCTTAGAATTAAAGCTTGTGCCGCTGCTATTCTCTGCCGTAACGATGTAATAGTAGATCAATCCTGGTGTTAGGTCCGCATCGTTATAAGCATTATCGACAATTCCCGTAGCGACCTCTGAATAGGGGCCTCCTGGAATCTCGCTTCGGTACACTGTATATCCTTGTGCCGTTGTAACTTCGTCCCAGTTAAGTTCAATTGATGTCAGCCCAGCGGTCGCCGTAAGTCCTGTAGGAGCTGTTGGGAAATCCGCGGCCACTGGGTTTACCGATGCATTGGAGAATACCGACGTATTATACTTGCTGTTGTCGTCATCCGCCTTGGAGGCGTCAACCGCCAGGCCAAAATAAACGGTCTCCCCCATAGAAATGGTAGCAGAATCAACGACCTTCCAATCCGTACCATTCTCTGAGATGAGTGATGTGATTTGGTCCCCAAGCCGAACGATTTTAACCCAATATGGAGTATTAATAAAATGCTCCGGCTCTTCTCTTGTCAATGGTTCACCCTCCGTGTTACGGGTCATGATGATGCTCTTCTTACCATATTTGACATAAGAGACGAGCAGTGCAGCCATTTTAGCATTGGATTCCAGATTTTCGCGGATCATAACTCCCGCTTCTGCCCCATCATCGGTACCTGTAATGCTCTCAACTCGAGCCACAATTTCCCCATTGCCAGTCAATTCCTGATAAGCAAAATGAAAATGGTCCTCTTCCCCGTCAATATCTCCTGCAGACTTCAAGGTTACATCTGTATCTGCTTGTCCGAGCTGAGTATGGCCGGCAATTTCAGGTGCACCTATGTCTTCAGATTGCCATGGACTTATATCTCCCGGCTTATTCACATGAACCGCTGCATTACTTGATTGTGTGGAAGTCCCGGAATCATCAATCGCTCGTACCGTTAGAAAATAGGTTCCATCCTGGACATTCTCCCAGTTTAATGAATAAGGTGCAGTGAGGTCCTCTCCAAGCTTGATATCATCTTGATAAAATTCCACCTTAGAAACAGTACCATCCGAATCAGAAGCGTCAGCCTGAATCTCCACCGTCGCTCCTTCCTCCACAATCGTGTTGTCTGCAGGATAGTTGATCGAGACAGCTGGATTTATAGATCCATTGCCAACGATCCCGTTTAAGTACATCTCAAGATTCGTATACCCTGATGAATGGATACCATTACGGTCCTCTGCATTAGACGGATTGAGTCCGTGTGCTAACTCCCACTCGTTTGGCATGCCGTCATGATCATCATCTGCGAGTGTAGATACAGCTTCTTCAAACTCAAGGTATCCACCAACTTCTTTTGGAGAATTGATATGCTTCCCTGACCGGTTCTTCACATCGTGGACGACACGAGCGTCAATAGCATCCCTTCGTGGCAGAACGGCTCCTGCCTCTTGGAGCACTCGTTCATAAGCGGTCTCAGCAGTGTCTAGATTAATCGGATTCGGCATGGATACCGCCGTATTCAGCTTCGAATCCGGATTAGCGAGTTCCCCTACTCCGAGCCAGTTATTTGCAGTTACCTCAGGTGATCCGTCCATGATGTTACCGTCTACATATAGGCGAGTGTTCGCACTGACATCAAGGAAGATTTGATCTCTTACGGACCGATAAGTATTGGGACCATATTTATAGTAGTTATTTCTTAGATTATAATTGCCTTCCTCGCCGCCATAAGCGGAGAAGAAGCCCCAATTATAAATGATGTTATTAGAAGAGTCTGTGGGGAAATCCGGCGATCCGGCAAATCTCGGATTACGGCTTACATTATGGGCGATCAGATTATGATGAAATGTTGCATTGTTGCCGCCCCAAATACCTGCATAACCGTGCCTGCCTTTTTGATGGGAGGTCATTAGCATACTCTCTGATATGATGGACCACTGTACTGTCGTGTTCTCATTGACATACATACTGAGCACTTCATCTACCGACCAGCTGAATGAGCTATGATCGATAATGATATCCTTGTGATATCGGCTGCCAAAAGCATCATCCTCGCTGGGATATCGATCTCCAAGCCTAAATCTCATATATCGAACAATAACATTATCTGCCTCAATCGTTGTTGCATAGTCAGACACGGTCACACCTTCACCTGGTGCGGTCTGACCTGCAATTGTTAGATTTGAGCCTGTAATTTTAAGCGGTGTTTCAAGATGAATCGTTCCACCAACCTTGAACACAACCGTCGTATTATCTCTGCTGACTGCTTCCCTAAGTGAACCCGGTCCGGAATCTGCAAGCGTAGTGACTTCGTAAACTTCGCCTCCTCTGCCACCGGAAGTATACATTCCTCCACCTTCCGCTCCCGGAAATGCCGGCAGTCGTTCATCTTGCACAGCCGGTGCTGTTTCTGCAGATGTAATGCCCGTCAATGAAGTCACGAGCATAGATGCGGCCAGTATACCTGACACTATTTTTTTCATAAGCTTCCTCCTTTAAGTTGCAGCTTCATCATCTGCCTGGTTCATTTCTTTACTTGTTCAATATAATCACCCCTTTCAAGGGCTATCTGATCCAATTATGAATGATGAATGCGCTATTAAATCATGAGATTAGAATGATGCCCGAACCGTTAAGAGAATGTCACACTTTTCGGGCATCATTGATTGCACATGCTATTCTCTTTTCTTAATTGTTTACCGCTTTATAAGCAGCTTCGTATTCTGAGATGATCTGATCTCCTCCGCTCTTTCTCCATCTTTGAACCTGCTGCTTAAATTCATCCACATTGATATCTCCCAGAATATATTTATAGGTCGCATCTGTAATGATTTTTTGAAGCTCAGACCCTTGTGAGGAATAGGTATCAGACTCTAGCGAGTATAAAGGGTTGAGTACAGCAAAGGTGGCGTTTTCTTGAATGAGCCTTCCAGCCTCTGTTTTCAGCGGATCATTATCGTGAACTTCATAGCCGGGCTCCTTCGGTCTGGAGGACGCAAACGGCTGTACCTCCTGTTCCCACAATTTTTGATTAATAATGGTTACCGATTTATCTTCATTCATTGAATAATGCATACCTTCAATACCATAAGTCATTAGCGTGTACACTTCTTCAGACATTACATCGTTCACAAATTGAAGAATTCGCTTCAGCTCCTGTTCGTCCTTTACTTCCGATTTAGGAAAAGCTAGGAGTCCTCCTACCCCATTACTCGTTGACCAGATGGCACGATCACTTTCGTTTCCTGTAGATGTGATATCGTTTACCATGACAAGCTCCATGTTGTCCTGAACCCCTTTGGCAGAATTAAGCAGGTTTTTAGAGTCAAAAAGAGCCCCAACATAAATGCCTGCTTTCCCTTGAGAGAAGCCCTGCTGTTGATCTGATTTGGCTGTCACTGCAAAGCTTTGATTAATGTAACCGCCTTCATAAAGTTGTTTCATAAAATCCATCGTTTTCAAATAACCTTCTGTTTCGAACTCGGGAGTGACCTTGCCATCATCGCTGACAGCCCAGCTGCTAGGTGTTCCAAAATAAGATCCGAGCGTCTTAAATGCTCCAAAGACGAGATCACTTCGATCGATAAAACCGGTCGTATCCTTCACACCATTGCCATCCGGATCTTGCTCTGTAAATGCTTTTGCCACTTCCATTAGTTCATCTGTCGTCTGTGGTACAGACATCCCTAACGTATCGAGCCAATCCTTACGTAAGATCACACCGTTTCTGGCCACATCCTTTTGCATCGGAATACCGTATAGCTTTCCTTCAATAGACGCTGAATTTCTCATATCCTGTGAGATAGCTCCCAAATTCGGGAATTCATCCAAGTAGGGACTAACTTCCCAAAAAACCCCCGCTTTTAAAGCATTACGAACCGATGAATTCTCCAGCATCGTGAGTGATACAATCTCGGCTAAAGAGTCAGAGGCAAGCGAGGTATTGATTCGCTCTTCTTTTGAGGAATCGGGTACCCAAGCAAAATCAATGTTTGCCTGTGTTACTTCTTCGATTTTGCTCAGCACAGTATCCGTTGGAGGCGATGGTGCATGCAAGATATTCATCCAGCTGATATTTACCATACCGTCTTCATTACTCGATGACTCTTGAGCGGAATTTGTTTCACCGCAAGCGGTTAACAACAGCGAGCCGCATAAGACCAATGCCGCACACTTCATCAACTTCGTATTCATTCGAACTCCCCTTTTCTTAATGGATAATTAATTGGATTTTATCATACGAGGAGCCGAGAAATTGGACATAGAACATTCAAAATTGGCCAAAAATTGCGCTGTAACGAATCCAGTAACTTGACATCATTGTTCTCTTCATACCTATAACAACAAAAAAAAGTGAAAGTTCGAAAGAGTTTAATCTTTCCGAAGCTTTCACTTTTCAGGTACGACTATGCTAAGAATCTTCTAAGCGCACCAATCAGCAAATCATGATCCTCTTGATCAGGCAAGCCCGATACCGTAATGGTACCAACTTGTCCTATTTCGTTAATGGTGAGGGGAAAACCACCGCCTGCAGCAACATAATCAGCAAATGGAAGTCCATAGTCATCTTCAAGATTCTTTCCTTCTTCACGCAATTGCAGTGCCACGTGCCAGGAGCTCATACCAAAATGCTGGACGACATTATTTTTCCGACGAATCCATTGCTCGTTATCGGCCGATGTACCCTCCATCGCATGACTGAACAGCCTCTGTCCGGAACGATATATTTCCACCGTGATGCTCTTATTCACTCTCTTGGCTTCTTCAATAATGGTCAAACCCAATTTCAATGCGGTTTCGTTCGTAAAAGAAGGAAACCGCAGCTCCTCTTCCTCGAGCTCCATCTGTTTAATTCGTTCACTGATCTCCAGCATGCTCATCACTCCTCATGAATTGTTAAATATGTATTTGGGTATGGAATGTACTATCTAAGAAAATCGTATCACGAAGAGCTGCATTTGTCCCAGAGAAAATTTTTATTACAGGATCATACTATTAAAATGAAATTTCTATCATCATTTATAAGACAGATTAGTTTACATAATATCTATTACGAAAATAATGGTTGTTCCTTATTAGTTAAGTAGTTAAATGTTCAACGTAAAACAGTGTGACCTTTTATAAGATCACACTGTCCAAAAAATACATATCACATTTTTAAATATCTTCCTGCTATTTAGAATAATCCTCTATTTATTGTTTATGCCCAACGTCTGTGCTAGACCCGCAACATCAAGCCCATCCACACTAAAGGCACTTCGCACAAGCTGAGGAAATACGAATTCATCATATTTTCCTAAATATGGGGCTTCCTCCGGCTTCAGTAACAGGCTGGGGTCCTCAAGATTTAACAGCTCTTCGCTAATCGCATGATGCATGGTTATCGGATCTGTTTTGCCTGAAACGACCATATAGTAAGGCTCCATAGGGACGATAGATCGTAAATTCAATCGCTGGGATAAATTATGCTTAAGCAGCCGCTCCAAGGTACGAAACTGCTTGCTCCCCGCCCATGGCAGAATGAAGAGAGAATCTCCTCCCGCAGGTATAATCATGCTGTTTAGTAGTCCACTTTCCCGAGCCAGTCTTCGAGCTCGCTCAAGCCGATTAACTGCGCCTGCAGCCAGATAAGGGTATATGGTGCTGCCTGCCAAGACCTCTCGCATCTTCTGCATGACTTTGGTGTGGATATCTCCTCCTGCACCGAGCCATAGTGTATCGACCTTGCCCTTAGCTGATTTGACATACAGTGCTTTGTGCTTCACATCAACCTCTTCGACCTTCCAGAGCTTACCTGCTAGAGAGAAACAATAGCCAGGAGGCGGTACTGTTGTAATTGAGCCGATTTCTTCCGATCCATTATATACAACATGTTCCTCATCATCCTTGAAGACTGCGTAGAACCGGTAATTGTTCACAATCTTCTCGCCGCCCAGTCCGATGATCAGGCTTCCCTCCTCTGTACGCTGAATATGATCCGTCTGCAATAGATACGTCAGGAATTGCTTATACTCATGCGTAGTAAATTCTCTAAAGGAAGGCAGTGTAAGCACATGTCTCGCAAGCTCTGCCGGGGTCGCTTCTCCCATACTTTTTAGCGTACTCATCGTCTGATGATACAATACACCGACGGGCTTCTTCCGAACGTCCACAGGTTCTACCCACTTGTCCCGTAGATACAATTCGATCACAGCTATAGCACGCAGCAGTGTCCACGGCATCCGAGCAGGAAGCTGTGCTTCTTCATCTTCTTCCTCAGGAATGAGAAACATCATCTCAGACGCCTGATCCTCTCTACGGCCAGAGCGTCCAAGACGCTGAACGAAGCTGGAACTGCTGTACGGCGCTCCGAGCTGAATGACCCGCTCTAGTTCACCAAGATCAATGCCAAGCTCCAATGTAACCGTCGCAGCAGCCACGGCAGGTCCCTCTCCTGTCTTCAGTGCAGCTTCGGTTTCTTCTCGCAGCATGGCGGAAATACTGCCATGATGGACGTGGAAAACATCGCGCTGCTCCCGTTTAGCAGCGATCCGTCTTAGCTCAAGCGTAGTTAGTTCTGCATCTGATCTGCTGTTGGTAAACACGAGTGCTTTCTTCAGATGAGTTACATCATATATGAATTGATGATAGGCCTGCTTGGCCAGCTCTAACTGCTCTGCCTGCTTCTCATCCCGGGCATCCGGCAGGGAGAAATGCTCAACAGACAGCCTCAGCTTTCTTCCTCCTTGTGGAGAAACCACTTCAGTGGATATTGCTGTTCCTGCACCAAGCCATCCTGCAGCCGATTCATAATCGCTTAAGGTGGCCGACAAGCCGATCCGACGTGGTGAACAGGAAGCCATCCGCTCTATCCTTGTCATCTGACTCAGAACCTGTATACCTCGATCGGCTCCCATAAAGGCATGAACCTCATCGATAATAATGTATCTTAAATCATGAAACAGGGCTGGAATCGCATTGGGCCGATTCATAAGCAATCCTTCTAATGATTCCGGCGTAATCTGCAAGACACCCGAAGGCTTCTGCATCAGCTTGGTCTTCTCTGCTTGCGAAACATCCCCATGCCAATGCCATACTGGTACATTACCTTCCTTCAGGAGATCGCTTACGCGCTCGAACTGGTCGTTAATCAGCGCCTTTAACGGTCCGATGTAGAGTATCCCTACGGATTCTGGAGGATGATTATACAACTCTGTTAGTGCGGGAAAAAAAGCGGCTTCAGTCTTCCCCGAAGCGGTACCCGAAGCAATCAGCAAATGATTCGGTGTGTCAAAGATAACACGGCATGCTTCTACTTGTGCTTCACGGAGGGTTTCCCACCGCTTCTTGTATATAAATTCTTGAATGAACGGAGCCAGACGGGTAAAAGGATTGGGTGTCCGGTTCATGCTCATAGGTCAAACTCCGCGAGAAAGTCATCCAGGTCATCCGAAGGGCGTTCTTCCTTAGAAGAGACAGATACGGACCTAGACCCGGCACGATTTTCACTCTCCTGTTCACGGTCAGACAGCAGCTCTTCAAAGGCCGTTTCTGGATGCTGATGCAGTGTATGAAGCAGGTCCATGAAATCACGAATCACTTCTCGTGTCGTCAGAAGCTGTTCTGCTCCCAGTCTGCCAACTGCAGCCTGCATGAAGGTTATCAGCTGCTCATTGGACAGCTGAGCTTCATATTGGAAATGCATCGCGTGAATCTCACGCAATTTTTGCAGCAGGATGAGTATCTCCTCATTCGACAGCATTTCAAGCTTAAGAATGGGAGAAGTGTATGTCTTTAGCAAGCCTCCGCCATAACGACCGTCGATTAGACGAGATCGCAGTGCTTCATAGCTGAACAGCCCTCTTCGTTCATCCTCAACAAACTGTGGCGTGCCTCCCATGTATATGCCTAAATGCTCTGCTTTGCCCTGCATCGTATCGTTAAACATCGTCAGCAGCTTCTCGTAGTTACTGTGCCGGGATATACTGTTCGTAATCTTGTACAGGTTTACACCTTCATCTATAAATAACAGCAGTCCCTTGTAACCAATCTTGGCTATAAACTCGCTCCACAGCTTCATATAATCATACCAATTGTCATCATCTATAATGACAGATACGCCGAGCTCCTTGCGGGCTTCCGTCTTGGTCGTATATTCACCGCGCAGCCAGCGAAGTGAAGCACCCTTGAGATCATCATCCGTCAGCTTGTAACCGTTCCAATAAGCAGCGAGCACCTTGGCAAAATCAAATCCATGTACCAGGTTCTGCATTTCATTGGCAACAGCATAGATCTGGACCTCAACCTTCTGGGTGATCGCGGGATCATCCGGCTTAAGTCCGAACTCTAGCATCAGATCCTGCTGAATCGCAGCGATCCATTTCTGCAGTATAGCCTCCAGTGCGCCGCCATCTGGACGGGTCTTGGTGGATAAATGTGTCATTAGTTCCCGGTAAGTGGCCAGTCCCTGCCCTTTAGTACCGACCAGACGACGCTCCGGGGACAGATCCGCGTCAGCAACGACAAAATCTCGGTCCATCGCATAGTTGCGGATCATTTGGAGCAAGAAGCTCTTGCCGCTTCCGTATCTTCCCGTAATCAAACGGAAGGCTGCGCCGCCTTCGGCAATATTGTCCATATCTCTCAAGATCGATTCGACCTCAGGTTTGCGCCCAACAGCAATATGTTCAAGTCCGACTCTGGGGACTACGCCTGCAGTTAATGAGTTTACAAGCGCCGTCGTCAGACGTTTTGGAATTTTCAATGATTTCATATTTGTTATTACCCCGTTTCATTCTCCGGAACATAGCTTGTCCAGCATACTCATATAATCTTCGACAATCATGTCCTCATCAATGATCAAGTCGCCGATATGCTCCATTGCGGCTTCATTAATCTCCTCAATCAGCACAGCGGGCATGGAGCCTGCTCTGCTGGCAGCAGCCTGCAGCGCTTGTTCACCATGGATGTTCTTAAGTGCGAACAAAATTTCGAGATGTGTATGCTGTAAGCTAGCGGCAAAATCTCTCCATTCCTCATCAAGCTCTTCCACGTTCCATACCACAGCAGGCTGCTCTTCCACTTGATTCTCCGCAACAACAGCTGATACGGGATTCACTTCTTCAATTTCGTCTACAGATAGAGGAGCAGGTGCATCAAAGTCCATTACGGCCTGAATAATCTGCTGTCCTTCTGACTCGCGCTTTAAGGAAGCTGCTTGGGAGCCGCTATGTTCCAATAATCTGTTATGTCCGCTATGTTCAATCCGTGCCTTACTGGAAATATTCACTTCCTGTTCTTCATCATCTACGCCAAGCATCAGCATATTTCTTACCTCATCAGATTCACGTGCTAAGCGCTCAAGCTTTCGCTGATTGATGTGGATCTGCGGCTTAACCGCGCGGGCTGTTTCAGCTTTGAGGGCGTTCATCTCTTTTATCAAGTAGCGTGAGATAAGCTCCTCCACCTCTTGTTCAAGTTCAATCCCTCTTAGTCGGCCCTTGAACCCTTTCAATTCGCGCAGCTTATTCTCAGTGAATCGCACTAGCTGAGTGATATAAGCTCTTAATGGCTTATACTCGCTGATCGGCGCATACTCGACGGTTATCGTTCGTCCGTAGATGTCACTATCATATAGTGCACTCTTGAACAGCGTCCGTTTCACACGCCGGGAGTGAGGTTCAAAGCGCTGGATCAGCCTGGCTCCATGGGATCTGTATAAATATTGATCAACAAGGGCAATGACCTTCGGAGTAAACCTCGTCATCTCATATCGACCGCTCTCGATATAAAACCGGCTTCGCTCAGGATCAAAATCCAGCATGAAAAAGAGGTTGTCCCAAGACAGCTCTACCGGTTCAGCGGTAAATCGCCGTTTCCATTCCAGCTCCTTCAATTCATTCGACATGCTGCGAGGCAGCTTCTTATTCATAGGAGGCGGAACATAACCCAGCTGATGCAGGGCTGCAAAATCATAGAGCCATTCTCTCATGTAGTTGTCCATCTTCGGATGATGTTTACGGTAAGCCTGCCACACTTTATTTAGCTGGTCCCAGCCATCAGACGGGTCAACCCAGCCAATTCCGTTAATAAGCTCGTATATATATACAAATAAATAGGACAAATCCGTCACTGGATAACGGCAGGCCCGCACTTCTGATCTCCAGTAAAAATACCACTGATATTGCTCAGTTCTCATCTGATCATAAGTGGGCCAGTAGCTGTGAAATGGAACAAAAGGAACCTGCTCAGCACAATACTCAGCCAGTTCTTTGGCTGTATGTACAAACTGCTGCTCCCGTGATATATAACGAAAATCCTGCTCCCAGTTCACTTGCGGTACGGTGTTCTTAGGGGCATAGATCTGACGAACTGATTCACTATGGGGAACTTCCTGCACAGCCAGGTTATTGTACCGATTAAGTCCATCATCCTGCACTTTACTGAGCTCTGTATAACTGCTCTTAGATGGTTTCTCAGTCGCTGCTTCCTCCCAGATCAGAACATCTGGAATGTCCAGGTCATCGATATGAGAATCCAGGGATCGTTTATATTTAGCATCACTAGTACCTGCGTTGTTGTCCTTAATATCTGTAGAAATTGCTTCACTTGGAGCAATTGGAACATCCCTTTCATTTCCTGACAGATCAAATTCGGCAAACCGGATCTGATCGTTGTTACTCATAGGACATACCTCCCTCCATCACAATTTAGATTATAACACTTGAAGGAATTGAGCATCTATCCCTGCACAAAAAAGAGAAGGATTCTTGAGTTCGAATCCTCCTCCTAGCGTGAGAGTATTATTTCAGTTCTGTACTCTGCTGTGTCTCTCTTGTATATTCCACAAACTGAATTCTTTTCATCACTTTGCGGATTCCTTTCGGAAGAAAATAGGCGACAGGAAATGCCAGCAAGAAAGCAATACTCCAAGAACGCATCCATATCATTAAGAAGGAATCATGGAAGCCGTAATTAATTGACATCATGACAAATGACATCAGACATGACATTCCAAACGCCATAAAAAATGTGAAAATAATCGTTTCGTACTTTTTATTAATCTTCATTATGTTTCTCTCCGTTGTTCTATAATCATATTGCTCAGGACACTGCGTTACCGCATAACGATGTATTTTATCAGTAAGAATGCAGTTCGTCAATCGTTAGGTGTTGCTCATATTCTTTCTTTGACCGCTTGAATGAACGCTGCCGGATTCTCTTTAACAGTATAAGGATAAACGCCTTGCTGTGTATGCAGATATAGCAGTCCATCCTTCTCGCCCACCTTTTTGTAGGATAGATCAAATACTTTATCCAGTGGAAACTCCCGATATTTTGTAACAATCTTATCCGAATAAAGAATCAATTCACGCTCATCTGCAATGGTCTCCATACGGATACCTTCAATTTTACGTAACATTTTATAATAGGCCTGTGTGGCAAGCCTCTCCATATTATTCACTCCTTGCTTTGAATGATAATGCAGCTTGAATTACCCGATCTTCGTGAGTCTTTTTACGATGACTTCGATTACTATTCATGATAATCTGTTATCACAGTGAAGTAAAATCCTCATAAGGAGTGATCATGTGAATCCCTTCTCACCCGACATGTTAAGAGACAAAGTCATTATCGTTACGGGAGGTGCTACCGGCCTCGGCCAAGCCATGAGTGAGCAATTCGCAGAGCTTGGTGCCAAGCTCGCCATATGCGGAAGAAGACAGGCGGCGCTGGATCAAGCGGCTGAAGTATTTCACTCAAAAGGTCAAGATATCTATGTACAATCCTGCGATGTAAGAGATCCTGTTCAAGTGAGTGAATTTGTGAAAGCGGTTTATTCTCATTATGGTAAAGTTGATATTCTCGTCAACAACGCTGCAGGCAACTTCATAAGTCCAACCGAGCGATTGTCTCATCGGGCAGTAGATTCAGTTCTTGGCATCGTTCTGCATGGTACCTTCTATATGACCCTTGAAGTCGGCAAAAAATGGATTGAGCTTGGCCATCCTGGAACGATGCTGAACATTGTAACGACTTATGCTTCAACGGGATCAGGCTACGTAACCCCTTCTGCTGCAGCTAAGGCAGGGGTGCTTGCCCTTACTCGTTCACTTGCGGTAGAATGGGCACCTTATGGAATTCGTCAAGTTGCCATTGCACCGGGAGCTTTTCCAATCGATGGTGCAGACTCAAGACTCTCTCCCACACCGGAGCTCCAGCAGCAATTGATTGACCGTATCCCTATCAAACGCGCTGGCAGTAAGGAGGAGCTTACTCATCTGGCAGCCTTTCTTGTATCAGACTATGCAGGCTTTATTAACGGTGAAGTCATAACGATTGATGGCGGCGAATGGCTGCAGGGAGCAGGACAGTTCAACGGGTTAACAGAAGTATCGCATGAACAGTGGGATGAGCTTGCCAGAATGACACGTAAAGGCAAATAGAATAAGGACACCTATTTTGCTGATGATCATCAACAATAGTAGGTGTCCGTTTATATTAATTTATGATTTGATAACTTCTCCGCCCATATAAATGGTAGAGCTGTATAGTCGCTTCGTTTGAACTAAAGGCTTCGCTCCCGGCATAACAGCAATAGAATCTGCATGCGATGAATAGATGCGAATCGTATCACCATCGTAAATTGCAATTTGCTCCCGGCCGTTACCTAGAAAATCGGCATGCCCTACATAACCATCTACCGGAAAGGCTGTAACCACATTCATATCACCGTCATAGAGCGTAGGAAATATACCCCCTCCACGTCTATAAGCTAGTATGTAATCCATCCCGCTCTCATCCCAGCCGCTGATAGTATCAATAATGGTGAGCCAGCCGTCTGTTTGACGATGCTCCTTCCATATTTCTTGACCGTTTGCATCCAGCATGAACATTCCATCCTTGCCTTTAAGGCCTGATTTGCCATCTCCGCGAATGATCCGGTCCAGCCCAGCAATCTGAAGCCCCGGCAGATCCTCTCGGAATCGTCCAAGTGCAATATGCTGGGATTCAATAGAGTCCTCATATCTCCATACTTCTGTTCCATGCTTATCCATCATCACCGTTACGCTGCCGCCAATGACAATCTCCATCTCTCCATCCCCGTTTACGTCCCCTACCCATATACAATCTGCATGATCAGACAAGTCCTGACAGCTCCATAGTACGTTTCCGGCTGAATCCAGCAGATCATACCCTGCCATGACTTCGTCTTTACCATCACCATTGATATCGTAAACCCACGGGAAGTGACCGGGATTCCCTTGATACGTCCACAGCAGTTCAAAATCGGAATTTAGCGCCCATATTTGATGATAACGATCTTTGAGCAATAGATCCGTTGGACGATCATTTCCAGACAAATTTGCGATAATAATACAGTCGTGCGCTTCCGGAGAGGGAAGATCATAGACCTGTCTGCTCTCTCCAGTCGTCCCGTCAATAATATGAAACTGATCATTCATCACACACAGGACTTCCAGCTGTCCATCACCGTCCAGATCATACACTTGTGCAGGATAATCCGATCCTTGTGTGCCTGCATCCATATCCGGAGTTCCTCTTTGCCAGAGCATCCGTCCCTCCAGATCAAATACCGTGATACACTGCACCTGATGAGGAATATACCTTACATCCTTGCGGTTATCCGGCTGAATCATAACCAGTTCCAATCTTCCATCGTTATTGAGATCCCCGAATAACATTTTACAGTTAGGACCAGCTGCACTCGCATCAACTGTTGCAAGGCAAACCGGCTCTGATTGCTGAAGTATCATGAGTGGTCCTCCATATCAATGAATGTAGTGTAGATAAGCGTTTACATTGTACAGCATAAGGGATCACGATCTTTCCATCAATTGGACTTTTTTGTATAAGTGCTTTTGGGTATGGAATATATATCCTGTTCATGTTATATTCACTCTGTTCGTCAAATTTCGAGTATTTTTGTCATATCCTTAGGAGGCCTCATGTTTAAACTTCGTACCGTTCTTGTCTTTGCATTCACTGTAATCGTCATTATGCTTACTTTCATTCTGGGATCAATACTTAGCCATCGTGCCGAGAGCAGCCTCCAGAAGGAGATAGGTCAATCACTTGCGAACATTGCCTATCAGATGTCGGACAAGCTGGACAATTTTATGTGGTCAAGGCAGGGTGAAGTCGAAATGCTGGCCGCTACATATACACTGGCTCAGAATAACGAGATTTCCGCAATCCAAAATTTAATGGGACAGCTTCAAACAAGCTTCCCTTCTTTCTCATGGGTAGGTTATATGAATGTGAAGGGAGATGTGTTGGCAGCGACAGATGGAATTCTGGTGGGCGCAAATATATCTGAACGTCCTGTCTTCAAAGAAGGAATCAAGGGCAAATTTATTGGAGATGTACACGATGCTGTACTGCTGGCTAAGCTTCTTCCCAATCCTACCGGAGAGCCGCTGCAATTTGTGGATATTAGTATGCCGGTAATGGACCGTGACGGTCAGGTTAAGGGAGTGCTCGCTGCTCACCTTAGCTGGGAATGGTCTAGAGAGGTGGAGCGGACGATATTGGAGCCTCAGCAGCAGCATACGCAGGATATGGAGCTGTTCATTGTAAGTAAGAACGATAACACGATTCTGTTAGGGCCCGATGATATGGTGGGTCAACAACTAGACATTCAATCCATTCAAAATGTGCAAAACGGTCAAAATTCATGGGAAATTGAAGAATGGCCCGATGGACAAACATATCTAACCGGCTATGCATATGGAGATGGATATTTGAATTATGAGGGTCTCGGATGGTCCGTACTGGTCAGACAGCCTGAAGCCACAGCCTTTATTGGTCTTAACGAGCTGACAAGACAGTTTATTATGGTAGGGGCAGCCGCCGCCCTCATCTTTGCTGCGATTGGCTGGTTATTGTCAGAGCGAATTACAAAGCCGATCCGGGGAATTACCAATGCGGCAAATCAGCTGAGACAAGGTAAAGATGTGAAAATCCCGGTATATAAAAGTTTCTCAGATATGCAGATTCTCTCCCTGTCTCTTCGCAGTCTGGTCGATACACTGGTTCGGACAGAAACAGCGCTGGGTGATATGAAAAATCAGGCTCATCGGGATCAGCTTACAGGCTTACCTAATCGGGCAGCCCTGGAGATTTATTTGGAGAATACCATTATGGATCTGGATCCGGAGCATGAGGCGTTATCTTTTATGTATTTGGATTTGGACGGCTTTAAGCGTGTTAACGATACTTTGGGACATCAGACAGGTGATATTTTATTACAAAAAGTAGCAAGCCGCTTAAGAGAAGCCATCCCAGCGCGTGATATCGTTGTCCGCTTAGGCGGAGATGAATTTTTGATTATTCTGCGTTCGGGGAAGGATGAAGCGATGGACGCGGCGGGCATGATCTCTCATCGGATCATTGAATCGATCAACAGCCCTTTTATTATTGATCTCAATCATGTAACGATCGGCTGCAGTATGGGTGTATCCTTCTACCCGATCCATGACAGGGATGTGGGAAGTATAATTCGGCTTGCAGACGAAAGCCTGTATCAATCCAAGCAATCCGGAAAAAACCGGGTCACCTTCTATCAGGATGAAGATATCCGATCATCGGATGAATAGCTATGCAAAGAACCCGGCAGATGCCGGGTTCTTTGACACATCCAATACATTCGATCGTACCAACTCTATTCTCGCTTAACCATTTCCTTCTTCAATCGTTTAAATAGTGCGCTATTCCAATCTGCATTGGGCGATGTGTAGCTTGTTGATTAATAATTAGGGATTTGAGCGTATGCTTATCTTCCTTCGACATTTCCACAAATTCTGCACCGTATCTATACTCTGTATCCAGATTCTGATGATGTCTGATTATCGCATTAAGCCTGAATTTTCCGTCAAGATTCACACGGACGATATCCTTCTCCTGAATCGGAATCGGACTTTCGATGGAGAATAGCAAGCCTCCCAAGCTAATATTTTTAATATCACATTGCAGCCCTGGCTCAAATACAATCGGACTGGAGGATGCTTGCGGTAACAAAGACTCTAGACAAGAGTTCAAGTGCCTCACCGGTATGCGGACATCCTTCCGTCTATTCAGCATCTTTTTCTGTAAATTTGGTGGCAATATGCATAGAATCCGCTGCAGGTAGCTTGCAATGGGATAGGTATCAAACACAATTAATCCTTCATCAGAGTAGATCGTGATGCCCACCGAATTACCTAATGGAAACGGGATATTCTCCTCCACCTCAAACATCACTTCAAATACATCGCCTTCTATATAAGAGACACGCCCTCCAACCGAGCGGAGCTTACTCCGTACAACGACGACACAATCTATTAATGAGGCTTCGTTAATTTTATCTATGCTCATCATGTATTCCTCCTGAAATAGTTAAAAAGCTGCATTGAAAATACATCGTTGTGTGTTTTTGGAAAAATGATGATCAGAATTATTATATAAGAATATCAGAGATTTGAAATGTAGTTTTTTATATGAGCGAGCAAACCGAATCCGTTTCATCATCTCTATAGTAGCTTCAAGTTCAGCCCTGTATACCAATTTATCGGTTAATGCGTCTTGTTCCGAAATACTTGCTGTTATTCCATTGGAAGACTTCAATGAAAATAAAAAGAAACAGGGCTCTTATTAAAGCCCTGCATGTGAATTGGAATTTAATCTACTTGGGATATCGGTACAATTATGTTGGGAAAGAAATTGCGTTGAAGTTGGTATTATTTGCTGATACTGAGGTCACGTTTGTACTTGTCGTCAGAAATCCTCGTACAGTATACGTGCTTGTCGCCGTTGCAGGAGCTGTATCTACATAAGTATTCGCAATAATAAACCGCTGAATTCCTGCGGTACTACCGCTCCTAATAACGACCTGTGTATTGATCAAGGTTGCATCCCTGTATAATCTAAATTCCACCTGAACCGACCAATCCGCCGTTGTATCGACTTCTGCAGAGAGGGTGTAATCTATCTTAAGTGTTAGGCCTGCTGTAGTATCCTGGGTTACCGTTGCAAGCGTAATCTCTGTCGCTTCGGGCATTTCAATGGCTCCGGGAACATTTGCAAAAGCCAGCACAGGTGATTCGGCAGTTGCACCCGTCGAGCCTGTAGCTCCCGTCGCACCTGTCGCTCCTATTGCTCCCGCTTCTCCGGTTGCTCCAGTTGAGCCGGTTGCACCGACTGCTCCGGTTTCACCTGTTGCTCCCGTTGAGCCGGTTGCACCTACTGCTCCGGTTTCACCTGTTGCCCCTGTTGGGCCGGTTGCACCTACTTCCCCTGCTTCTCCGGTTGCTCCTGCCGGACCCGTTGCACCGATTGCTCCGGCGTCACCGGTTGCTCCCGTTGGACCCGTTGCCCCTACTGCTCCTGCGTCACCGGTTGCTCCAGTTGAGCCGGTTGCACCTACTGCCCCCGCATCACCCGTGGCTCCTGTCGGACCCGTTGCACCTACCGCTCCTGCTTCACCCGTCGCACCCGTCGGACCTGTTGCACCGACTGCCCCCGCATCACCAGTTGCTCCCGTTGGACCGGTTGCACCTACTGCTCCTGCTTCTCCGGTTGCTCCTGTAGGACCTGTTGCACCGACTGCCCCCGCAACACCGGTTGCTCCAGTTGAGCCGGTTGCACCGACTGCTCCTGCGTCACCTGTTGCCCCCGTTGGACCGGTTGTACCGACTGCGCCTGCTTCGCCCGTTGCTCCTGTCGGACCGGTTGCACCGACTGCCCCCGCATCACCCGTGGCTCCTGTCGGACCGGTTGCACCGACTGCCCCCGCATCACCCGTGGCTCCTGTCGGACCCGTTGCACCGACTGCTCCGGCTTCACCAGTAGCTCCTGTCGGGCCCGTTGCACCTACCGCTCCTGCTTCACCAGTAGCTCCTGTCGGGCCCGTTGCACCTACCGCTCCTGCTTCACCCGTCGGACCGGTTGCACCTACTTCCCCTGCTTCTCCGGTTGCTCCCGTTGGACCCGTTGCCCCGACTGCTCCTGCGTCACCGGTTGCTCCCGTCGGACCTGTCTCCCCTGCATCACCCGTGGCTCCCGTCGGGCCTGTCGCGCCTACCGCCCCTGCTTCGCCCGTTGCTCCTGCCGGTCCCGTCGCACCTACCGCCCCTGCTTCGCCCGTCGCACCTGTTGGGCCGGTTGCACCGACTGCGCCTGCTTCGCCCGTTGCTCCTGTCGGACCTGTTGCACCGACTGCCCCCGCATCTCCGGTTGCTCCCGTTGGACCCGTCGCACCTGTCGGGCCGGTGGCTCCTACTGCTCCTGCGTCACCCGTGGCTCCTGTCGGACCTGTTGCACCGACTGCCCCCGCATCACCCGTGGCTCCTGTCGGACCCGTTGCACCTACTGCTCCGGCTTCACCTGTTGCCCCTGTTGGGCCGGTTGCACCGACTGCGCCTGCTTCGCCCGTTGCTCCTGTCGGACCTGTTGCACCGACTGCCCCCGCATCTCCGGTTGCTCCCGTTGGACCCGTCGCACCTGTCGGACCTGTTGCACCGACTGCCCCCGCATCACCCGTGGCTCCTGTCGGACCCGTTGCACCTACCGCTCCTGCTTCACCCGTCGCACCCGTCGGGCCTGTCGCCCCGACTGTCCCCGCATCTCCGGTTGCTCCCGTTGGACCGGTTGCACCTACTTCCCCTGCTTCTCCGGTTGCTCCAGTCGGGCCTGTCGCGCCTACCGCCCCTGCTTCTCCGGTTGCTCCCGTTGGACCCGTTGCCCCTACTGCTCCTGCGTCACCGGTTGCTCCCGTTGGACCGGTTGCACCTACTGCGCCTGCTTCGCCCGTTGCTCCTGTCGGCCCAGTCGCACCTACTGCTCCGGCTTCACCAGTAGCTCCTGTCGAGCCCGTTGCACCTACCGCTCCTGCTTCTCCGGTTGCACCCGTCGGTCCTGTCGCCCCCGCATCCCCGGTTGCTCCTGTTGGACCCGTTGCACCTATTGCCCCTGCTTCGCCGGTAGCTCCTGTCGGGCCGGTTGCACCGACTGCCCCGGCTTCACCGGTTGCTCCCGTTGGACCCGTTGCCCCTACTGCTCCTGCGTCACCGGTTGCTCCCGTTGGACCGGTTGCACCGACTGCCCCGGCTTCACCTGTTGCTCCTGTCGGACCCGTTGCACCTATTGCTCCCGCTTCTCCGGTTGCTCCCGTTGGACCCGTTGCACCAGTTGAACCACCCGGCGGCCCTTCTGGCCCTGTAAATCCTGTTGCTCCTGTCGCCCCTGTCGCCCCTGCTTCACCGGTTGCCCCTGTTGCCCCTGTTGCCCCTGTAGCTCCGATCCCTCCAGAGTTTGCTCCAAGGAGCTCAGATGAGACAATTCGATGGGCTGCTGCCAAATTTCCAGCGGCGTCTTTGCCCCATACAGATAACTCAATTAAATCCTCTGCAAGACCGCTTGTAAGAAATTCGAATTCAAATCCATCCAGGTTAGCGAAATAGGTTCTGTTAATCACACCATTAGGTCCAATACTTAATGAATCGAGTACATATAATGTTCGAGCACCGTCTAACACATATCCCTGAACCGTTACAGTTCCGCTATTGATGGTATCTCGGTTTTCAATGGATATCGTTACCTGCTGTGTCAGTCTGACTCCATTTACCGCATTATTCTCAATAGGTCCCGTTGAGTAATTAGCCATATTACCAATCTCCCTCAATTATGAAGTGCTTTGTTAGTTACAACACTCACTTCTTACAATTCTGAAGATACTAATCGATGCGCGCTTACAATATGACCTGCTCCATCTTTTCCCCACACGGATACTTCAATCGCATCATGATCTTCAACCGACACTTTAAACTCATAACCGTCGACATTGGCTATATAATCGTTTGTAAATACTGCATTTGGATTGAGATTGAAGAGCTGTTCCACGTAAATTGTTCTTACTTGATCCAGTACATATCCTTGTATTAAGATCGAAGCATTTTGTGTCAGTGATCTATTTATCATTTTAACTGTAACCATTTGGACCGGCCGAAGGCCATTTACCGCACTATTCAAAATAGGGCCAGTCGTGACAACCAATTATTGTTCCCTCCTTCATAACTGACCAATCCCAATAGATTAGGAACCATCATTCTCAACATATGATGTCGGAGCTCAATGAATGTCATAAAACTTGTCGAGTTAACCATTAATTTGGATCTTATTCGAACATTTCATCTACATATGTTTAAGTTTTGTCTCCTGGGTGAACATAATAGAGTGTGCTGTTGTTTAGAGGACATTGAATAGAGCTTTGTTTATTGTCAAGTGAATTATTTGTGATATATGATTATTAATGAATTTCGCTTGCAAACGCTATTATCATCTACATGAATCAATTCAACTTACTGATTTACATAGATGAGCATTCCGTATAATTAACTTAACAAAGGAGAATGGAGCATGAATAAACGTTTTGATTCAAAAGTTGTATTGATTACTGGAGCAGGCTCCGGATTAGGACAAGCCGCAGCGCTTCAGATCGCTAAGGAAGGAGCCAAGCTGTCACTGGTTGACCTCAATCAAACCGCACTTGAAGAAACCAAGAAATTGATTCTTGAAGCCGCACCCGAAACAGAGATCCTTCTTCTTACTGCCGATGTATCCGATGAGCAAGCGGTACAGAAATATGTAGATGATACAGTACAAAAATTTGGCCGCATTGACGGTTTCTATAACAATGCTGGGATCGAAGGTACTCAGGCTCCTACGGCAGAATACAACAGCAAAGTGTTTGACAAAGTCATCGACATCAACCTTAAAGGTGTCTTCTATGGTATGAAATATGTACTTCCTGTAATGAAAGAGCAGCAGTCCGGCGCCATCGTGAACGTAGCATCAGTCGGCGGGATTCGCGGAGTTCTGAATCAAGCAGCTTATGTTGCAAGTAAACATGCCGTGTCCGGTATGACAAAAAATGCAGCAATCGAGTACGGTCAGTACAACTTGAGCATCAATGCCATCGCTCCAGGTGCCATCATGACTGCAATGGTCGTGGGTTCCTTGAAGCAGATTGGCGGGGAAGAAGGTTGGGAAGAAGCAGGCAAGGAATTTGTCAGCGTCAATCCGAAAAGACGTTTCGGTAAACCAGAAGAAGTAGGCCGTCTCGTTGCCTTCCTTCTGTCCGGAGAATCCGAATTTATTAATGGTGCCGTTATTCCTATTGACGGTGGACAGTCGAACCAATACTAATCCATCTTCAAAACGACACTTGGACCCCAGCCTGGGGTCCGTTTCTATTCGTTGAGTTCAATCTGATCCCTCCATCTCCACGCAAACAACACAAAGAGGCGGATCCCTATATCAAGGGATTCGCCTCTTTATCTGTGCTTCTATTTATAATTCGACCTAACTTGTCGCCTTCTCCCCTATACGCAGGGAATGCTGGAGCTGTACTAGATCCTCATATATCGCTGGGAACTTGGAGAGCCAGGGGATATTTATTTCTACTGGATCTTTCTTATCCTTAATGGATTGAGTGAGCATTTCAAAATAACGCCGAAACTCTAGCCTATCCTCATCAGATATCGCTTCGGTTTCATTTTTGTTTGCTGCTGCCAGCAGAACATATCCCAGATGCAGACAGTCTGCAACAGCCGGCCACAGCACGGCGATCCGGCCGCTTTTTTTAATAGACTCCGCAAAAGCATCATCGTAGACCATTCTTAATTGAATCAATGCATTACGCAGATCATGCTCTAGTTTCTGCTTATCATGAACTGGATCTTCATTTAGTATTGCAAGCAGTAAGTCTCCTTCTTTTTGAACTGCATGGGACATCGTCTCTGGCAGTTTCCTGGAGGCCCTTGTTCTCCAGAGCAGCAATGAACCCACAATAGCGATAATACTTCCGATGATAATATCTACAATACGGGCCGATATAAAGTATCCTGCGGTCAAAGCAGGCTGAATGGTTGTGCCGATCAGCAGCGTGCTTGGTGTCAGGAATAATACAGCCAGTGCATAGTTTCTTCCGTAGATAAGCTCAACAACGAATTGAAAGATCATTAGAGTTAGTGGTATGACTATACCAAGCGGTTCATACCACAGCACAGCAGCTCCAACTAATATTCCGATGATTGTCCCAGCCGAACGCTGAAGACCTCGATATACTGTGCCGATATAGGTGCCTCCTGCCATAACAGCTGCACTAGACAAGGGAACCCAATAAGAGCGATCGAAATGAAAACCATAGGCGATGGCCGCTGCAACGAGCAGCACCAGTCCATATCGAAGTGAAGTGTACAGAATCGTTGAATCTGGTCTGAATGCGTTACGCAGCAAATCAAGAATCGAAGGCTTCGAATTAACCACTGTAACAGCATCTCCAGCCGGTGTATCAACTTCTCTCGTTAACATAGCATACGCCGCTTCAATTTGAAGATGCAGATTTCGTAACGAACCCTCAAATTCATCTTTCAGAGAATAGTTCGTACGAACACTAGCATCTCTTGTATGGATGGCATGGCTTAGCCTTTGCAACGCTTGCGCCAGCTCGTCCTCAGCTGCATTTTTGCTCTCCAAGGAGACATCAATGATCGATATAAATATTTCGCTCGCTTGCAGATTTAATCTCTTTAATTTTTCTAAATACTGATGATTTCGCGAGCCAATCACTTTACCATTCGTTAAGGTGCGTTCCGCCTGCTTCATAAGTGAGGCACTCTGATGCTGAAGATCCGTGAATCGCTCTGTCCCGATAGCGGATAGCAGCTTGGATAAGCTCTGATATACAGCAGAGACTGATTTATTCTCAGGACCATAAGGGACGATCAAATAACCGAACATCCCCACAATCCAAGCAAACAGCCCGCCTAGCAGTACACACATTATATTTAGCGGCAATGCACCTGGATCATGTGGCATGGACGTTCCGACAGAATAAGCAAGGACAAAAAACATCCCCCCTGGACCCGTTATTTGAAAAAGATTGAATATAAAGACAGATAGCGCGCCAACAACTCCAAACATGAAGACCATTAATGGCACATGGTAGGAGCTTAAGGCGCCTAGCGTTAGAGCAGCGGTCAAGCCAAGTGCAACCCAAAACAAACGGACCGCACGCTGAGCATAGGTTTCATTCGACACATACAAAAAAGTAAAGCCGCCGATGGATGCCAATATTCCAAGACTCGGATTACCACTCAGAAACCCTAATATGGAAGGTATACCTACACTTATAGCGGATCCAATTCCTCGAAACCAATTTAAAGGAATGGGCTTGATTGCAAAAGCTTCTCTATACTTCCTTTCCGCCGGAATGCTGTGTTGTACACGGCGTCTGTCGGTGGATTTTATATATTTGCTATTTTTATGATTTTTGTAATTATCCATACTTGTTACCTCGATTTCCAACTAAAAATGTATTGCATGAGTGGCTGCATTATCTTCTATCCTGCACAACACTTTGTTGAATACAGCTAGCTCATCTTGGGGTATTCCTTCAAGAACCTTGTTGAATACCTGTTCCAGATGTTCATATACCTCATTTCTTAATTTCACGCCTTGCTTAGTAATGTAAATGAGATAGGAGCGCCGATCCTCCTCGTTTGTCTTGCGAACAATCAGTCCTTCCCTTTCCAGTATGTCCAAAACTTTAGCGAGCGTTGCCGGATCTTTATCTGATATGGCGGCTAACTCTTTTTGCGTAATACCCTCATGCTCGAACACTCTCTTAACTACAGTCCATTGCTCAGGAGTTATCGAATAGCTTCTTAAATATCCAGTTAGAAACCGCAGCACCGCTCGGCTAGTTCTTGTTATCGCATATCCATACTTCTCTTCATTTCCTAATGCTCTCATCCATCTGCCTCCATAGTTGTTATACAAATTATATGTATACGAATCAATTTTATCTCTCTGGTTGTACTTTTTCAAGTTTTTTCTGAAAATTACTTGTTGAACGAATCAATTTCATCATACCCAGGAGTCCTGAAATTGATGTCTCCACACAAAAAAAGAACCCGCAATTTCAGCAGGTTCTTCAGTAATATAGTTTCCTGTTCATTGGATCTTTCGAAACAGCTTCTCACGCTTGTCAATCGTTTCATACTTGCGGCTATGACTGTTAAACAGCATCGATTCCTTATCTCCCAGTACAAGAAATCCAAGCATAGCTAGACTATCATGCAGGAGATGATGTACCCGATTCTGCAGCTCCCGATTGAAATAAATCAGTACGTTCCGGCAGAATACCACATTAAATTCATTGAACGATTGGTCCGTGACCAAATTATGCCTAGCAAATACAATGTTCTTCAGCAGAGATGAATTAAAAATAACAGAGTCCTTGCGTGCCATGTAATAATCTGAGAAATCTCTTGTACCGCCTGAACGAATATAATTATAGGTGTTCACTTTCATATTTCTCAAGGGATATATGCCCATCTGTGCCTTTTCAAGTGCATCTTCATCAATATCGGTTGCATAAATTCTGGCTCTGTCGTATAAGCCTTCTTCCTGAAGCAGGATCGCCATCGACAATACCTCTTCGCCGGTTGAGCAGCCTGCATGCCAGATTCGAATATGGGGATATGTCCGTAAATACGGGATAACATTCTTACGAAAAGAATAAAACATATCCGGGTCACGGAACATCTCCGTCACGCCAACGACAAAATAACGAAGCAGCTTCTGCATCCGATCAGGGTAATGGAGTACTTGAGGGATTAGAGCCGAGATCGACTCTTCACCTATGGACTGCATTCCGTGCCTGATTCTCCTATATATCGAATCATAAGCATAGTTGCGAAAATCATAGCCATACATTCGATAAACCGCCTGGAGAAGCAGCTCTACTTCTATTTTCTCAAGCTCCTTATCTTGACCTGACAGAGGAGCAAGCTGCGTATATTCTCCATGATCAGAAATGATCCTCCGCCTCCTTTACGTATAAAGCCACACCTTCAATAAAGAAAGCAATTTCTCAACATCAATCGGCTTACTAATATAGTCAGATGCACCCGCTTCAATACATAGCTGCCGGTCCTCTTTCATCGCTTTTGCTGTCAAGGCAATAATTGGAGTTTTTTCAAAGCGACTGTTACCACGTATTGCTCTCATCGTCTGGTAGCCGTCCATTTCCGGCATCATAATATCCATCAGAATCAGATCAAATTCAGGATCCTCGGCAAGAACATCCATCGCCTCTCGCCCATTTTCTGCAAAGATCACATTCAATCCATACGATTCCAATATACTTACAAGTGAAAAAATGTTGCGTATGTCGTCTTCAACGAGAAGAATTCGTTTCCCATCAAAATCGGTCTGATTGCTGTACAGCTTCTTCAGTATATTGCGGCGATCTTCCGGCAGATTTGCTTCGACACGATGCAGAAACAATGCTGTTTCATCGAATAGTCTTTCCTGAGATTTAACGTTCTTAATTATAATGCTCTCCGCATACTTTTTGAGCTCAATTTCTTCCTTCATGGTCAGTTCTTTTCCCGTATAAATAATGATGGGCAGCTGCTTCAAATGATCGTTCTGCCGTATACGGTCAAGCAGTTCAAATCCGGATATGCCGGCTAACCCTAGATCCATGACCATACAGTCAAACCGTTCTTTTTCAAGTTCCCGTAGAGCTTCTTCACCCGTAGATACATCGGTGATCAGCACATCGTCATGACCAATCAGCTCTACCATACTATTTCTTAGAACAACATCATCTTCAACAATAAGCAGTCGTTTCAGGTCACGATTAATGAAGGATTCAATATTTAACAGGGCATTTTCAATCTGAACCTTGTTAGCTGGCTTCTTCAGATATGCGATGGCTCCCATCGTTAGTCCCATCTGTTGTTCGTTCGCTGCAGAGACCACGTGCACTGGAATATGGCGCAATTCCGGATGCTGCTTCAGCCGCTCAAGAACAGTCCATCCATCAATGATAGGAAGCTGAATATCCAATATAATGGCATCTGGTTTATAAGCATGTGCAAGTGCAAGACCATGATCTCCCTGCAGAGCGACGATTCCTTTAAACCTCCGCGATCGAGCCATGTCCAGTATGATTCCAGCAAAATTCACGTCATCTTCTATGATGAGCAGAACGCGATCCCCGGCCCCTATGCCTAATCGATCATCCAATAGGTCCATTTCGGGAGAGATGGCCGAATTCGGTGAATCTGGGTGCGTGATAACGGCAGTAGAATCGTTCAGCAGCTCCACAGCGGGTGGAGGTTCCTCGCCTGCGACAGCAGCCTCATTTATCATCTCGATATCTGAATCATGCTTGTATTCTGGTATGAATAGTGTAAAGGTGCTGCCTACGCCTTCCTCACTGTCAAACTCAATACGTCCGCCAATTAATCCTGCAAGCTCGCGGCTGATCGTCAGCCCAAGTCCAGTTCCACCATATTTTCGGCTCGTTGTTCCATCGGCCTGCTGGAATGCATCGAATATGATCTCTTTTTTGTCGAGCGGGATGCCAATCCCGCTGTCAGCAACGGTGAAGGCAATCCAATGCTCCACTTCGCCTTCATTGAAAGGACATCTTCGTTCTTCTTTATGGACGCTAAGTGTGACTTGACCCTCACTTGTAAATTTAAAGGCGTTGGACAAGAGATTCTTCAAAATTTGCTGTAATCGATGAACATCCGTATAAATGTATTCAGGCAGAGGTGCATCTGAAACAATATTAAACTCAATTCCTTTGTTTAAAGCGATAGGGTGAAAGCTTCCCCGAAGACTGTCCGTAATATCCACAAGCAGCACATCATCCATCTCGACTTTCATTTGCCCTGCTTCTACCTTGGATAGATCCAGGATGTCATCTATCAGCCGAAGGAGATCATTACCCGAGGAATGAATCGTCTCGGCAAATTCAACTTGCTTCGCATTTAGATTCCCGTCTTTGTTATCCATCAGAATCTGAGAGAGAATTAATAAGCTGTTAAGCGGTGTTCTCAGTTCATGGGACATATTCGCCAGGAATTCCGATTTATATTTGGATGCAATTAACAGATCAGATGCCTGCTTCTCCAATACATAATTTTGTTTCTCGATCTGCTCGTTAATTTCTTCAATCTTGCGCAAATGACTTTCCACTTGCTCTGTTCTCACAGACAGATCCAAATTGATCTGCTCAAGGTCTTGCTGCTGGCGCTGCAAACGTTCCTCCGATTGACGAAGCGCTTGATTGGATGCCTTCATCTCGTCCTGCTGGGCGATAAGCTCTTCAGATTGTGTTTTTAATTCTTCGGTTTGAGACTGGAGCTCTTCAGACATCGCCTGAGATTCCGCCAGCAATCGCTGGACCTCCATTTGCGCCAGGACATTATTGATTGCGATCCCGATCATGCTTCGTGTCTGCTCCACTAATTGAATATGCTCAAGCGTAAATTTCTTCAACGAAGCAAGCTCAATTACACCCTCGACTTCATTTTCAAATTCAACCGAGAAGATCATAATATGACGAGGAGAAGATTCGCCGAGACCTGTCGAAATTTTCACATGCCCTTCGGGGACAGAGTCAAGAAGAATCATCTGCTGCTGTAGTGCTGCTTGACCCACGAGCCCTTCACCTATGCGAAAATATTCGGTTCCCACACCATTTCCAGAAGAAGCAAATGAAGCCGTCTTAACCAATTGATCTTGCTTACGTATATAAAACACCGCATAGGAGGCATCTAACAAGGAGGCAAGTTTCATTGTGAATGCTTCTGTAAGCTTGGATACTTCAACTACGCCTTGATACGATACGGCAACCTCATTGATGCTGGTCTGAAGCCAGTCATTCTTCTCATACGTTTCAATAAGTCTGTTGGTGACTTCACCTAGTTCCCTGATTTCATCATGCGTGCGAACGGTAATACGTCTTGTCCGCTGCTTGCCTTCATCAGATGCCATGTCTGATATGGCAGAACTGACCTGCTTGATGGTTCCCACTATATTTCTTGAAATGATATAAGCAACGATAATAGACAGGAGGATAACAAGGATAATAACGGTATACATCACATTTCTGAAATCCGCATTTTGCTGATCAAGTAACTCGACTCGTTCATCCGTTAATGCTTTTTCTGTCGCTCTAAAGTCGTTGAACTGGGCTCTCATCCGATCCATCAGCTGTTTGCCAATATCCTTTGTGAAATAGACTGCTATTTCTTGATCACTATTCTCCCGCTTCAGACCAATAACATACTCACCAGCATTCTCAATCCATTGTTCAATATTGACCTTAATCTCATCAAGACGCTGGGTCTGGATTGAATTGTTGGATACCAGATCATACAAGAGATTGTAATCGGCTTCCCAATTCGATTTGGCTTCATTATAAGGTACCAGGTAACGATCATCACCAGCGATAACAAACCCTCTCTGACCGGTTTCCATATCGAGCATATGCTTCTCGATCTGGTTCGTCAGATTATGTACCTCAATTTCATGATTCGCAATAAAATCGAGCTCCTGCTCCATGGACGTGATCCGGCTGCCAAGGATAAATATCGCTGCTCCCAGGCAGACGATAATGATGAAATATCCGATGATGATCTTGGTACGAATCGTAAGCCTCATTTTTTCAAACATTGATCTCTCCTCCTGAACATTTTTCCTTATAGGCGAGGCTGTTGATTCATGATTATCGGTACAAATAAAAGCTTCGAGCTGCCGTCTCTCATTAAAAAAAGAATCCTCAGGTACGGCTCGGATTCTTCATCGAAAGCGTTCTCTTCATGCTAAAATATAGAACCATATCATTTAACACGAGAATCCAATGAATTCCAGTTTGAATGGCGTCTATTGCTTAGTTTACGTGAAGTGAAAACACTTGTCTATACGGATTATTCAAGTAAAAAAACACAGCGAAGCTCTATAGCTTCACTGTGTTTTGATATAAATCAAAGCATTCTTTTTAATTGCAAGTCATCTAACCTATACGAGAATAAAGTCTACTTCAACAAATTCTCGCTATGAAGCTGGTCAAAAATAAGCTGTGTTACTGCTGACACTTGTTCTCGATCAGCATAATTCAACCATTTCAGCTCCTCGATCTCGGATTCAGGGCTTAGGACTCCTTCGTAATCAGCCATGTAGCAGGTCATCATCACTTGAATCCCTTCCGATTTGCCATGCGCCGGGGCCTCGAACGTACCGTATAATTGAATCCGCTCCTTAAGAATATCGACAGATAATTCTTCTTGGATCTCGCGAATCAATGTTTCTTCGTCTGACTCGCCAGGTTCTCTTTTGCCGCCCGGCAAATAATACGTATCCTTGCCTTTACTGCGAGCACCTAGAATTTGTCCGTTAAGCAAGTGAATCCATGCGATCTTATCTATTGTTGTCATTTACTTGAACACCTTTCCAAATCCGCTGCGGGAGCGGGCTAATAAGTCATCCCAAGTTCCTTCCGGCTGTTTCGGAGACAAAATCTCTTGGGATACAACACCATGATATCCGATTTGGGCCAACCTGCTCAAGTAGCCGGAGAGATCGATGACACCTTCTCCAGGATAAGCCCGGTCATTATCAAGCAGCTGTTCTATCGGGAGGTCATAGGCATCATTTATGTGCACATGAACGATTTGGTTCTCTTTGAGACGAAGCAGATCATTCGGAGTTAAGCCTGTTGTATGGCAATGATAAAAATCAACCAGCAATCCCACATTAGACAGGCCAATTGCGTCGATCATCTCCAGCGTCTCATCTGCGGTCCAAATAAAAGGATGCTTCCATGCGGTTCTTAGGTGATGCGGCCCCACAAATTCTAGACCGAGACGTATGCCATAGACACCTAGTACTTCAGCACAGGATCTTAACCGTGTAATGCTTCTGGCCATAAATGAAGCCGCTTTCTCATCGGTGGATGGTAATATATATGTAGTACAAGCCTTACAGCCAAGCTGTTCTGCACGAGCTGCGGATAGGGCAAGACCCTCTAATCCCTGCTTAAACTGTTCATCCGTCCCTCGCCATTCTACGTCCAGTCCGATAGATCCAATAATCATGCCCTGTTCCTTGAGAAGCTGCTGTGCACTTTCCAGTCCTATTGTATCGACGAGCTGCTTGGCATCCAGATCAACGGCTTCAAAACCATATTCTGCCGCTTTTTGTATGAACAAGACGTCATCAATTGCACCAATACCTGCTTTTGTCAGTCCTTTTTTCACGTTCACTTCACCCTTTCTGGCTTGGATATGAAGAAGATAAAGAGATTTCTTATTTCTATCCTACATCATATTCCATAACTACAAAAGAGATTGAAAGGAATGGCGAATGACATCGCCTCTGCTGATAATACCTGCAAGAACGCCATTGCGGTGTACTGGGAGCTTTTTAATCTGTTTTTTTCCGAGAATCGAGGCAATGATCTCAATATCCTCATTCCAGGATACGGTTATCACTTTCTTCTTACATATCGACATCACATTCAGTTTCATAATTTGTTTGACTCGATCTTCATATTCCTCATAATTCAAATTAACAGCGTATGTATATATAAACATATCATCCTTCTTCCCTATATAACGCATAATGTCTCCGTCACTGATGTAGCCGACAATTTCATTGCGTTCATTAACTACCGGAAGACCACTAATCCGATGATCGATAAATCTCTGAATAACCTGTTCCACATTGTCACTTTCTTTCACTTTATAGACGGGACTAATCATAATTTCATGCGCCTTCATCCTCCGACCTCCTAATTAAGCATCATGTTCATATCCTAATCATCTGAAACGTTATTATTCTTATTCTTTATTTTATACTCTTGTTACAAAAAATGCGTAATAGTTTACACTTGAATTATTGAATACGATAAATTTATTTTAACACTTCATTTTTTCTTATATCAATCGGATGTTAGTAAAGTAATCGTATTTCATTTTATGTAAAGTATCTAAGTATACTAAATGTATTCTTATTATGAATTTTTCATATGTTGAAATTATAATAATAGATAGATCGCATCGTTCTTATCGATTGCTTTGAATGGAGTAAGTTTGCATATGATTTTTTCTGGTAAAACTTAATACATATCTGTTTCTCAAGGAGGTACTGCTCGTGCACAATCAAAGCCGGCCGGAATCGAAGACAAAACGTAACCCTGGCTCAGTCGGAGCGCAGGGTCGTCTGCCATCATTAAACCTATGGTCTGGTATTTTATTTGGTCTAGGACTTGTTAGCTTCATTGATGAAACTGTTTTTCATCAGCTGCTTCATTGGCATCATTTCTATGATAAATCAACGACCTCCATTGGACTTATATCCGACGGTATATTTCACGCCTTCAGCTGGTTTGCTACGATCGGAGGTTTATTTATGCTTGCTCATCTGCTGAGAACGGACGCTTTGCATAAGAAACGCTGGTGGGGCGGTGTTCTATTGGGCGGTGGTCTGTTTCAATTATATGATGGTACGATCCAGCATAAGATCATGCTGCTTCATCAGATCAGGTATGTTGAGAATGTACTCGTCTACGACATCATCTGGAACCTGTTTGCCATAGTGCTAGTCATTGTTGGAGTAATGCTGATTATTCAAACTAAACATACAGAAGCAGCTTCAGCCTATGCCGATTCATAATCACATTTCTTCAGCCCAGTCTTCTCTTCCTCTATATTTGTTTGCTCTGCCTCTCATCACAGTGATGATTATATATATGATTGCGGCTATTGTGTCCAGCCAAAAGCTGCGAACATGGAAGATACACCGGACTCTCTTCTGGCTGCTAGGTATTGCATGTGCACTCGCCGCAGTCTTCGGACCTCTAGCTAATGCGGCTCATCACGATTTTCGATATCACATGCTCAGTCACTTGCTGATTGGAATGCTCGCTCCCGTCCTGCTTGTATTTGCAGCTCCGATGACCCTTATCCTGCGTACAATTCCTGTTCGACTGGGCCGGAGATTCATTTCCTTTCTCAACCGCCCTGTGATCCGAATCATCAGTCATCCTATTTCAGCGTCACTCATTAACCTCGGAAGTATGTGGCTTCTGTATACGACCAGCATCTATTCACTAATGCATGTTCACTTCTGGCTGCACTGGTTCGTCCATGTTCATATGCTTCTAGCGGGATTCCTGTATACATGCTCAATAATCTATGTGGATCCTGTTCCACATCGAGTCAGCTTCAGACTAAGAGCTTGTATCTTGCTGCTCTCATCGGCAGGGCATAATATCCTGTCCAAGTATATTTATGCCCACCCCCCTACGGGTGTAGATATCTTACAGGCAGAAGCCGGAGCTGTGCTTATGTATTATGGAGGAGACATTGTTGATGTCATCCTCATCACGATACTTTGTTCTCAATGGTATAAATCCGTTAGCTCGAGGTCCTTCCTATCTAGGAAGAAGAGCACGCACTTGTCATAGAATGAAAATGTCATGCATGGAGCTCGTAATCTATCGCATTACTTTAACATGTGCTCCTGAAGTAATTGAATCGCCTGATATAGTCGATCCTGCGGTACTTCGCCGTAACGATCTCCTAAACTAATCTCTGTCTTGCATTCCTGGTCGTGAACTTCTCGCAGAAACGAGATTAAGCCGACTCCTGTTTGTGTATATACATCAATCAGTATGGGCGCAAGGTCACTAGCAGACATATGAAAATGAAGATGAAACATATTTGTCACGGGGACCTGTGGAACAGTTCTAACTCCAGAGCACTGATTGAACAAGCTGGCGAGCTCCTTTGCCCGGTTATAATATTCTGCCATTCGGTCAATCCGTTTATTGAAATAATAATCACTGCTCAGAATGTAAGGATATAAGCCGATCAAATCTCCGCCATGTCGTCTCTTCCATACCTTGGATACTGTAGTGAATTTTTCAGGTCCTGCTAATATCGCACCAGCAATACCGCCAATTCCTTTATAAAAAGAGACGTAAACACTGTCAAACAGCGCACATATCTCGGCTGCAGACTTTCCATAGTAAGGTGTTGTTTCGAATAGTCTTGCACCGTCCAGGTGCAGCCGAATCCCCTGTTCTCTGCAATAGGCAGAAATTTCAACAAGCTCCTCAAACTCCGTCAGCTGACCTCCAATCTCACGCTGCGGCAATTCTAGCAGCAAACATGCCACATCTCCTCCTAACTGCTTCACGTCTTGCAGTCGAATCAGACGGTGTGCTTCTCCGACAAGGACAGGCTCCAAGTGATGCAGCTCCTTGAGACCGTCTTCTTCATGTATTTCCAGATGACTAAGTGGATGATATGCGACGATCTTGCTGTCTTTCTCATCTGACCATATTCGCATCGCAATCTGCTGCGCCATCGTACCACTCGGAAAAAATACTGCCGATTCTTTGCCTAACATATCAGCCATTTTACGCTCAAAATCTTCAATCACTTTGCCTGTTCCATAGCGGTCTCCTGCCATTGTCCCGTCTACATGCTCTAATGCCTCCTTCAGCATCTGAACATTCCACTTACCATTCCCTAGAATAGGGTACTCACTCTTGTTGTATGCTTCTGCTAATGTGATTTTGTTTTTTTGTTCCATGTGTCTCCTCCTGTGGTAGAAATTCCTAATTCATAGATTATTATTTCTCTAAACATATCATAAAGCAGCTAAAGATATTATGAATTTGGTTTCAACTCTATAAAAATAGTTACTAGCGTAATCCAAATCATAAGGGAGTGCATAAAATGCTATTAAATCCGGTATAGGAGGTGTGGTTAAATGAGCTACGAAGATGGACACGATAACTTCAAAATCGGAGGAATTCTTGTATTGTTCATTTTGTTGGTGATTATCGCAAAATCTTTTAAATGGTACTAATCTAGAGCTTTCAATGGCAAAGAGTCTTAGCTAGAAGGGTGTTCTAGCTGAGACTCTTTTTTACAATCTGCTTGAGCTAGCTGGCAGTCTGGTTATTTTAAGATTTTATAATAGTAATTCGTGGGATCGAGCTCTCCCGTTTCGCTTCTAGCATAGAGCGGGATTTGACCAGCGTATATATAACCATGGGATTGATACAGGAGATTGGAGGGATCTCCATCTCTCGTATCCAGAACGATTAACGTCCTCTTATCCTCCCTAGCGCTCGTTTCAGCGGCGTCTAATAACCTTCTTCCGTATCCCTGCCGTCTGGCAGAAGGATGAATCATAAGCTTAGCAATCTCAGCTCTATGAAGTCCGTTCTTCTTCATACATAACTGAAGCTGTACGGATCCTACGACTTTACCATTCTCTATTAATACAAAACAACGCACATCCTCCTGTATGACGTCGTCCCAATAGACTCTAGACTCAGCCTTCGTCAAGGGTGGCAGAAATCCGATCGAAGCCCCGTCATTAACTACATCTACCAATAAGTCTGCTAACTCTTCAATATGATCTTCTACTATAGACAATTGCTTAATCCTTACTTGTTCTTGCATTGATCTTCCCTCCCATTTCATGTTTACAAAATCATAACGCGTCCTTATCCATTTGTATAACGAATAATATGTATTATAATAATTAATATTTCGAATAATTGGAGAGCAGGTCATATTCATATGGATATCACACAGATTGAAGCTTTACTGGCTGTTTGTAAGATTCGCAATTTTACGAAAGCGGCGGAATTTCTACATATTTCACAATCTGCGGTTACGGCCAGAATCAAAGCGCTCGAAGCCACATTAGGAAAAACACTGCTCGACCGGGATAAACGAAATGTCCGTCTTACTCAAGCAGGCATCGCCTTTTTACCTTATGCAGAGAGAATGCTGCGAATTTACGAGGAGAGTAAGGTGACACTCCAAGAGGAAGTGGATCATCACCTTATTGTTAGCGGACCTGGGTCCGTATGGCACTACACTTATTTGCAGAACATGCTTGATTTCAGAGAAAAGCACCCAAGTATTGCTGTCAAATTTCTAAGCTATATTGACTCCAGCTATATGATTCGTGACCTGTTACTCGATGGAATCGTACAGCTCGCCCTTCGTTACGATCCGCCAGTACATCCGAAATTTACGAAGAAGTTCTTGTTTGAGGAGGAAATTATACTCGTTTCATCCAAACCGAGAGAGAACTTCATCACAAGGACTGATTTCTATGATCAGAATTATTATCATATTGAATGGGGCCGTCCCTTTCCAGAATGGTTCAGGGGTATCGTGGGTGATGCCTATATTCCTCCGCTTCAGACCGATCATTCGGCAATTATGCTGACCATGCTTCTGCAGGGAGGTGGATTTGGTTATCTACCTCGCGCAATAGCGGACCCCTATATTCAGACAGGACAGCTGTACGAGCTGCCCACTGAATTTACTGTTCCACCCTCCAAAGTGTACGCCGTATATCTGACCGACAATCAGGATGATCCCAGGATTGAGCTGGGACTCGAGATGCTCGGTATCGAATAACGTCAAACAGCCATCTATCCCAGGTGCTTCAGGATACATGGCTGTTTGTTAATTAGGATAACTATTCTTTTTTCTCTGGCAGTGGTGTAAAGAGCAGATTGACAGGCAAATTACTTCCTGGGGCTGCAGTCATCAGGATTTCTACTTTTTGACTATAGTTTCCTGTACGGTATAATATTGCCTGCTCATTAGGTGCACTGACCTGTCCGGCAGAATAGATCGCCGTAATGTTACCGTTGACCATGGCATAACCAGAATACTTACCTCCACGTGGATTGAAGGAGATCAGTGTATTAGCCGCTACGTTATCAAATGTAATTTTGTACAGTACGCCGAAGTTACCTGTGTTGGAGGCTTCAACACCAAGCATAGGGTCCATACCCGCCAGATTCGGATCGTCCTGATTATCACCTAGAGCTAAACGCTGTGCGGAATCCCCAACATACTCAGAATAACGAATGACTCGAGTCGAATTCGGGTACGTTCCTCGGTTGTGTACGCCATCACGATCGAGAACAGGCAGCTCACCAAGCACGGTAAGCGGATCAAGCTTCTCATCAATCATCACGACATTGTACTCAATCGGATAGTCGCTGTGCATATCAGAGAATAACGAGATAACATCTCCTTGCTTCATTCTCGTCTTACTCAGCTCTGTCATCACCAGCTTGCTCTCTCCCGGTTCGAGTGTCAGCATCGATCGTTTGGAGCCGTTCTGCATGGATTCAAAATAATTGTACACGGATTTCTTACCCGCTGCGGTTGCAATACCTGTCGGACCGGCAAATCCAAGATTCTCTGTCGTTATAGTTGCCTTCGTGGCGTTCTTGTTCGTCGCGACTACATACATCTTCACGTTCTTGCCGACATTGTTCACATGGTGAATCATAAAGCGGGTGTTACCCACAGAGGTTTCCTTATATACAATACCTTCACTGTTAACGGTTTCCGGACTGTTACTGCGAATGAGTGTGCTGGGCTCATCATAATATGAATAGTTGATTTTTGGAAGAGCAGGCACATTAGACCCGTCAAACGAGAACTTCTCCCCTGGAGGCAGCAGCAGCTTATTAAAGTCATCTGCAGAATACAGCGTTTCCCCAGTAACAATAATCGTCTTCTCATAAGTAGCTGTTAACCCTTTATTGTCGGTTACCGTAAGGCTGATCGTTTTGGGTCCTGGCGTGAAATGTGCATACGCTTTATTGCTCCAATCATGCTTCACAATTTGACCATCGTCGGTACTTTGATCCGTAATGGTAATGAATTCGCCCATTCGATATTCATCCTTATCCGTCGTGAACATGGCAACTGGCGGCAGATTAGGCTGGAGTACGGTTATCTTCTGGCTGTATGGATCACTCCAGGTTCCGTTCTCGTCTTGTACCGTGTATGTAATGGTGTACTCGCCTGCTTGAGCATAAATGTCCTGTCTGCCTTCCCAGCGTTCGTTAACAATCTCAAGTCCTGAAGGTGAAGTCGCTTCCGTTACATACGTAAGTGTTGTTTGGCCAGCAAAAATCTCCTTCTCCTGGATTGTGAACTTGGCAACAGGCTTAACCGACACATCCATAATGATTCGCTTGCCGACATTGTCTACCTTATAAGATATATTAAGTGCTTGAGTAATCGCAGTCAGCGGGACCATGAAGGTATTCTTCGTTTGGAAGGAGGTACCTTTCATCGACTTTGAAACTCCATTAACCGTATACTTGCTGCTATCCGTTTTGAAGCGCAGCTCGTTGGTTCCGCTCGTAATAATGGTTTCCTTGGTTTTCTTGTCATAAGTCACCTTATAGCCTACACGGTCCACAAGGGCACGGATCGGAACATACGATACCCCTTTCTTAACTTGCATTGGCTGAGGTGCATTATATACTTGGCCGCCTTGCTCCATCTTCGTGCTGTTAAAGTGCAGTATCAGCTCATTAGCGGAAGCCGCAGGTATAGGGTCCGTCGTATCCGTATTGTCAATAACTTCTGCAGGCGGTTCAGCCACCTCACCCGTTTCCGTTTCAGTAGGTGCGTTTGGCAATGGCGCTGGCTCGTTTGTAACAGAACTGTTATTTTCAAGTTCTCCTTGAGAGCCTTGCTGATCAGAGACAGAAGCTTCGTTTCCAGTCTCTTGAGATGTCAGGCTCTGCTCGAGAACTTTGCTCACGTCCGATTCTTGTGGAGCATTGGTTACGGTAGATTGTGCACTAACCGGGATAGCTGAAGCGATCTGTGACAAGGCCAGGACGGTTAGCATGGATAGTTTCTTCAGTTTCATTCTTTAACTCCTTCTGTTCTATTTTTCTATTCTCCTCTAAAAATCATAGTATTAGACGCTCTGTATCGGAAAAAGTTTCTAATTTTATTCTATATAATTCTAATTTTCGCCATAATATCCTAACCCATCTAATTCACAGTGGTAAGTAAAGCTGTTAAGCTTGCACACAGGTAATTGGTAAAGATTTGATGACTGAACTATAATTTAATAGAAGAGACAACAAATAGAGAGGAGTTAATCATGCTATCCCATCTCAAGAAAATAGACTGGACGATCGTTATCATTCTATGCTTTTTTATGGTTGCGAGCATTCTTCTCATTCACAGCGGCATTCAGTCTGATCCGATCATGGCCGGCTCTGACAAGACGATGCTGCTCTATTATATGCTTGGATTTGTCGTACTCTTTGGGACGGCATTTATTAATTACAAGCTGTTCATTAAATATCATTGGATTCTGTTTGCGGCTGGTCTATTGCTGCTTCTCTATGTTGCCTTCTTCGGAGATGTCATTAATGGTGCCAAAGGCTGGATCAGCTTAGGACCTGTCAATGTACAGCCAGCAGAAGTGTTTAAATTCATATTGATTTTGAGTCTTGCCGCTATTGTAGCAGCCAAGCAGCGGGAGCTCTTCTTCTGGAAAGACGTTGTGCCCATTTCTCTCCTCACCTTTGTTCCCTTCGCGTTCGTTATGGTGCAGAATGATATGGGAAACGCACTCTGCTATGTCGTCATTCTGCTGGGTATTCTATGGATTGGTAATATGAAAAACATGCATACCCTGCTGATTATGTTACTTATCGCTGTGCTCGTGTATGGAGGAATCAAATCGTATATCGGTTTTCATGATGAGATTACCAGCTTCTTGACGGATATAGACAAAGAACACTGGCTGGATCGGTTTGACGCTTGGCTACTTCCCGATGAAGCGAGCAAGGATGCCACCTACCATACCAACAATGCCAAGCTGGCTATTGCTTCGGGCGGATTATTTGGCAAGGGCTTTCTCAGCGGTGCTTACGTTCAGTCGGGCTTTGTCCCATACACCTATTCTGATTCGATTATCGTTGTAGCCGCAGAGGAGTTTGGATTTCTTGGTGTATCTGTCATTTTATTTCTGTATTTCATTATTGTTCACAGACTCATTACCATCGCGCTGGAGTGCAAGAGCAGCGAAGGTCCTGTTATCATTGTCGGAATCGTGTCCATGCTGCTCTATCAAATATTTGAGAATATCGGGATGTTTATCGGTTTAATGCCGCTGACAGGAATTACGCTGCCTTTTCTCAGCTTCGGTGGATCTTCACTGCTCATTAACATGGCTTGCATGGGAGTAGTGCTTAGCATCCGGCTATATGATGAAGAACCAGAGGAACTATTTATGAATACTCACCCTACTTATCTCATGGAGCAGAAGGAACGCTCACTATAAGCAACAAAAAAAGGGACTCTGCCTGACGTTTCTCAGGAAGAGTCCCTTGCACTGTCCGTACTTCTACTCATCATGGTTATTCATCGTTTTCCGCACTTCTTTAAACGTCCTGGCCGCATAGATTCCTACAAACACAAGACCGATCAGCATAGGGATGAATCCGATGAATTGATCTCTCCCTGTTAATGTCATGACGAGCAGGCCCACCAGTATCAAGCCGATACCTGCATATTTGTTCCATTTATTATTGCGCATTCTGTCAGCTCCACAGTTAATGTAGTACATTCACTGTAATCATACCATATCTTCACGTGGATGCTCTATTCGTTACACTGTAATATGCGGGCTTTGGCTGATGGTCGTCATCGAACAGGTATGATTAAAAATTGAATGTGTTGTTACTCTTCTTGTCTGAAGGTACTTCTGGAATGTACTCCTTCTCCCAGAACTCAGCATTCTTGATGCCCAGCTTAACCGGATCGAATACGGGGTCTTTGCCTTCTTTTTTCTGTGCTTCATAATCTCTAAGCACCTTGAGAGCAGGTTTGGTAAGAAGAAGAATTGCAATAATATTGAGCCACGCCATACTGCCAACGCCAATATCCCCGAGTCCCCATGCAAGACTCGCTGTTTTCACACTGCCGTAAAACGTTGCGAACAGGATGACCAATTTGAGTGCGAACTCAGCCCATATCCGGCGTGTCTTCTGATTAATATAAGCAAGATTAGTCTCGGCCATATAATAGTAGCCCATGATGGTCGTGAAGGCAAAGAATAACAGTGCAATCGCAATGAACGGAGCACCAAAGCCTGGAAGGAAGGTCTCTACTGCCCTGATCGTGAAATCAGGACCTGGACTAACATCACCCAAGTTATTAACAATCGGAGCTGCACCTTCTGGAATTACATTGTACATTCCCGTGATCAGAATCATGAATGCCGTAGCAGAGCATACAAACAATGTATCAATATAGATTGAGAATGCCTGAACCAAGCCCTGCTTCGCAGGATGGGATACTTCAGCAGCAGCAGCCGCATGCGGCGCCGTTCCCTGTCCTGCTTCATTGGAATAAATTCCGCGCTTCACACCCCAGCTGATTGCTGCTCCAATAATTCCACCAAAGGCAGCATGGGCACCAAATGCACTCGAAAAAATCATGCTGAATACTGCTGGAATTTCAGAGAAATTCGCGATTACAATAAGGACTGCCATAATGATATAGCCTCCAGCCATGAAAGGAACCACGATCTGGGCAACATTAGCAATCCGCTTTACCCCTCCAAAGATAATAACAGCCAGAAGAACCACAAGAACGATGCCAGTAATGACAGGATCAATATTAAAGGCCGTTGTCATTCCTGAGGCAATACTATTCGCTTGAACACCAGGAAGAAGCACACCGGTAGCCAGTACGGTCACGATCGCAAAAAGGACCGCATACCATTTCATGTTCAGACCTTTCTCTATGTAATAAGCGGGGCCACCACGAAACTGCCCATCCTGCTTCGTCTTGTACACTTGACCCAATGCTGCTTCAACAAAAGCAGAGCCTGCACCCAGGAAGGCAATCAGCCACATCCAGAATACTGCACCCGGTCCGCCGAAAGCGATGGCGGTGGCTACACCTGCGATATTACCTGTTCCAACTCTTCCCGCCAAAGCCATGGACAAGGCTTGGAAGGAGGAGACCCCCGCATCAGAGCTCTTCCCTTTAAACATCAATTGAATCATTTCCTTAACCATTCTTACCTGCATAAACCTCGTTGCAAAAGTATAAAAGAGTCCTGTCGCTAAACATAGATAAATTAATGCGTCACTCCATATAATTCCGTTTAACCAATTAACAAATGACTCCATTTGCAAACCTCCTGAGAATTATACTTTTACATTCATCGCGTCATGTAACTTAACTTATCCCTCCCAACATTTTATAAATATCCAAGATTTGAATATTTTATATAACTAACTTGAGTTATTATAGTCTGATTCAACCATGTGATGTCAATATATATTTCATATAAGTATCAATCAAAATCAGGTTTCTGGCATTAGAGAAGAGAAATGAGAGAAGCTGTAGGTATTTTGTAATTTATACAGCAGCAAGCCACAGGTTATGTCAATAATAGGTGAAACAAATAAAGAGCCCTGTCTATGATAAGAAGGACTCTTCATTAAATGATGATTTCAATTTATATTGCAGGTATCGTTTCAACAGACGGAGGAGTTACAGCTTCGTTGCTGCTCACTTCTGCCTTCTTCAAATATTTCTTTCCTCTCCATCTGTAATAAGACAGGATTCCTCTTAAATATTCATCAGCGATCATGCAGGAATAAATTCCGACCAGCCCCCATCCCATGTGAACTCCCAGTACGTAAGAGAGCCCGGTAGCTACAATCCACATCGATCCTAGTGAGATATACATTGTAAACCTCGTATCACCAATCGCATTGAGCGAGCTGCCGAGTGCCATATTGAGCATTTTTCCCGGCTGCAGGATCAGATTCATCCCGAGCAAGGAGGCCCCAATCGCAATGATCGTCTGATCATCGGTGAACAAACCTAATATATGTCTTCCGAATACAAAGAGTATAAATGCATTGACGACAACATATATTGCCCCGATACCCAGGGCCCTGTAAGCACTGCGGTATGCTTCCTTTATTTTGCCTGCACCAAACAAATGCGCAATTTGAATTTGAGCTGCCATCGCAATTGAGGATCCAAGCAGGAAACAGAACGATTCCAGAGTGTTCATATAAGTTCTCGCTGCCAGTTCTGCCGATCCCAGCGTCGCGATAAAAGAGTAAAGGATAAGCTGTGTAAAGACCCAGCAGGAGGAATTGACCCCAAGCGGCCAGCCGATCTTCATAATCTCGCCGAACAAAGGCTTGTTAAATATCCGGAATTCCTTCCACTGTATCTTATAGTCAAATGAACGAAGGAACATGTAGAACAGCAGTAATACAGCCAAAAGCCGGCTTACGACCGTTGAGATCGCTACTCCAGTAAGTCCCCACTGCGGGAAACCGAAGGCCCCGAATATGAATCCATAGTTAAAGAAGACGTGGATAATATTCATCCCGATGGCAACATACATAGGCCCCTTCGTATTTCCTGTATTCCGAATCACCGTGCTCATCGTCGCCATCATTGCCACGAGCACCATACCCCCGCCTACAATCGAAATATAAGTCCCTGCGAGCGGAAGCAATCCAGCTGGGAGCTGCAGCAGTGTAGAAATTTGTTCTGGAAACACATACAGAACGACGCTGCACAGTATGCCGATCAGCGTTGTCACGCTAAAGGCCATTATACCGATAATGCGCGCATCCTGCTTCTTGCTTGAGCCCAGCTTCTGAGCAATCAGAATCCCCGCCCCGCTGGCAATCGTTGTAAACAAGACCGTCATTGCCTGGAACAGCTGATTAGAGAATCCAACAACAGCGACAGCATCGTCGGAGATCCGGCTTACCATTAATGTATCGACTGCTCCGAGCAGAAACTGCAGAAACAGCTCAATAAATATGGGCCATGCCAGCACCCACAACGTAAACTTTTTACTATCCATATCTAATATTCCAACCTCCACAACAAAATAAGCGTTTATTACAAAAAGCATTCTGAACGCCTCAACATTTTCAAATTATAGATGGTATACTAAATGGATAATATCATTTTATGAACTCAAACTTATAATATTCAAACCTAAGGAAATGAAAGGGCTTTATTATGACGATTCTTCATTTCTCCGTCCCTCCGCTGCCGGAGTATATCATGAGCGGGATTTGTAATGGACCTATGGCAGGTAAGCATCCAAACCGCAGGAATATCGGCATATTTGATCTGCTGGTTGTGCTCTCTGGTGAGCTTGATGTCACAGAGAACGGAACTGCCTATCAGATCAGCGCAGGGAAATATTTAATACTACGGCCGGATGCGCATCATTACGGGACGAAAGATTGCTCGGAGGATACAACCTATTACTGGCTGCATTTTCAATCTTCCAGCTCATGGAGTACGGATTCTTCATCTCTGAAGCTTCCGAGCCATGATTCTTCCGAGCTGCAGTTAATGGTCCCGAATTACTTCACGTTACAGATCCCCCAGTTCGGCACGCTGCCAAGCATAGACAGAACAGAGGAATTGCTTCGAACATTAACCGGGCTTGTACAGCATGGTCATCATACTCCATCCTTATGGAAACAGCAGCTTGTCTTTCAAGAGCTGATGGAGCATTTGGCAGGAGCACTTGAGCCTCCGACTTCCTCGCCTTCCTCTACGTGCGCCAGTAAAGCTGCTGCGTATATACGCAAGTATTATCGGGAGGAATTCAAAGCTCAGACCATGGGAGAGCATATCAATTTTCACCCTGTCTATATCGCACGGTGCATGCAGAAGGAATTCAATTGTTCTCCAGTCGAGTATTTGCTGCAATACCGAATCGAGCAGGCAAAGCTGCTGCTATTACAAACAGATCTATCCATCAGCCGGGTTGCTGAAGAAGTAGGCTTTAATCAGGCTGCGTACTTCACATCCTGCTTCACCAAACAGGAAGGCATATCACCACGAAATTTTCGGAAGCGATTATTCATGAGTGATAACTCCTAGATAATGAAAAAAGGTCCGAACCCTTAAGCGGTATCGGACCTATTATCCACGTATGAGAGCCTCTATTGATCAAGCTCAATTGTATTTAGAGAAGCATAGGCGTGAGGCTTAAACCCTTCCGTCGGTTCTCCTTGCGGGATGGATACCTCATAAATGAACCAGGTGCCATCTATATCCTTGATGATATATTCATAGGAATCACCTGTCGTTTCTTCCCGTACTTTTAGATACAGGCTTGCATCGTCTATGCTGCCACTTTCCTGTTCTTCTACCGTGCCATACTTAGAGAGTCTGGTTATCCCCTCTTCTCTTAACTGTACAAGCTCCGTATCACCGCTCTCTTGACCAATCTTCACCTCATAGTCCGGATCCACATCCATAGACAACACACCGGTCTCAGGATTAAAGGTGAATATATCAAACACATATAGAGAATATCCATCTGCTGCTTTTACCAGCTCTGCTTCTTTTTGCTCCGTCGTACCTTCAAGCTGCAATTCGATCTCTGTTACGGCAGGTCTTCCGTCTCCCGGTGATTCAGAATCAATGCCTTTAGGACCCTCACTTCCTTGTGCAGAGCTTATAATCTCAATGAGAACCAACTGCTGAAGGGAGTCCTGGCCTTCAATCGGTCGCTCTTCATATTTAAACTCAAGCACGCTGTTCTCTTCTACCTCTGCAATCGCATCCTGCATTCCCTCGCCTAACTGAAAGGCTGTCGGCTTGCCATCGATTACAATCTCAACCGTGTGCGGATCGGCAAGACCTGTAAGCGTTCCTCTCGCTTCCTTGATTACTGCCTCGGGCTCATTCGGCTCCACAACGCCTTGGTCAACTCCTGGATCAGGGACAGGCCCCCCTTCCGTACTCTGACCACACCCTGCAATCGTAAATACAAATAGTAATAACCATATCATTTGAGTTCGGATTTTCATCATTCAGCACCTCCTCTATATAGGACGCGACCTTATACTTTAAAGTTGCTTGTAAATACAGAATTGGGCTCTGAACTTTTTGTATTGGTGTATTCATTTGCGTGGATTGCCGTCCTTCAAGGAATGTTGTACGCTGGGGCGGAGGATTTGTAGAATTTATCATCATACTCCTTCTCTAATTAGCTAAACAAGCCGTCACTTGTGCTTAACAAATGACGGCTAATTTGTTAGTCTCCTTTCTTAACCTTTGAGCTTATTTGCTTATTTCCCCAGGGTCTCTGGTCTCAACGATATGGTGTGCACAGGCTCTTCTTTTTTGTTTAAGTTGGAATGAATATAGAACATCGCAAGTGCAGCAAATGAAGACATCGTGCCTAGAAAAATAACCGGAACAATCCCCCAAAGATCATATACATTACCGAACATTAACGGACCAATCATTCTTCCCACATTGGCAAATCCTCCGGACAACCCCATATAGAAAGGTGCATAAGGGCCTGTTCGTTCAGAGAAAAAAGTAGGAATTGTCGGCAGCAGCATCATCTCACCGATTGTCGCCAGGATCATGCCGAGAACGAGGTAAATGTACTGATCATGGAAGAACAGGATGAAAGTAAACGCAATAGCTGAGAATATTGCACTTACAAACATTTGCCGAACGATTGTTTGTGCAAAACGGCTTTTCATCCAGGCAGTAAAAGGTTGTCCGAACAAGATTACAAAACCATTGATTGTCCACAGCAGACTGTAGAACTTAAGATCCATCCCCTTCTCGTCTATGTAAGGAGCAATTCCCGTTGACCAGAGAGAGAAGGAAATCCAGAAGAACATGGCACCAAGTGAAATAAATAAATATATGCTCATGTTTTTCAATAAGCTTTTTCGATCCAAATGTGCCTCTTCCATTATTAGCGGGTTACTTTCTTCTATTATATTGGGATTCTTATCTGTATTCGGAATAGAGTGAGGATGTGAAGAGGTGCCTGCACGTACACGCATAAAAAATAGCAAAAATATGGCAAATAAGAGTGTTGTTGTTCCTGTGAACGTATAGGTTAAAGTAAAGGAAATAGAAGCAATTAGACCACCCACCATCGCTCCAATGGACAAACCGAAATTGTTGCATACATACATCAGGTTATACAGTGTTCTTCGATGCTCTTTCCAACGAAACCCAACATAGGCGTTCAAGGATGGAAGTGCAATTCCGTTAACGAAGCCAAGCAAGCACACGCATAAAATATACGCCGGCCAGCTGTCAGTGAAGGCTATACCATACAGCGCGGCAGCAGACAGAATAAAGGAGCCGGTAATCAGGAGCTTCGGGCCAAGCCGGTAATACAAATTCCCCCCTACTATTTCACCGATTACACTGCACAGCGCTTGATATAACACAATGAGTCCGGCCTCACCATAGGATTTCCCCATTATATTGTGAACATATAGTGTAGTTAGTGGCCACATGATCGCTTTGCCTGTGGAATTGACAAAGCTGGCGGCAATAAACAGCAGCGCATCTCTTGGATATTTTTTCAGCAAATCGAGCTTGGTATTCTTCATATGCCCTCTACTTTCATACACCCGTCCTGCGTGAGTCCATCGCATCACGGATACCATCACCTATAAAATTAATGGACAGTACGGACAGTATAATAACGAGCCCCGGCGGAATCCATAACCACGGCTGAGTGGTCAGTGCAGTAATGGACTGTGCTGCATTCAGCATATTCCCCCAGCTTGCAGCCGGCGGCTGAACGCCCATTCCCAAAAAGCTAAGAGAGGATTCAGATAGAATCGCGGCAGCTGCTCCAAAAGTCGCATTGACGAGAATAGGTCCCATCGCATTCGGTAAGATATGTCCGAAGATGAGGCGAGGTGAACTGAAACCAAGCGCGATCCCGGCTCTTACAAATTCAGTTTGCCGAAGTGAGAGCACACTGCCTCTCACCAGTCTTGCAACTGCTGGCCATCCAAGCAGAGCAAGCACGATAATAATATTTGAGAGTCCTGTACCAAGTACGGTTACCAGTACAAGAATGACCATCATGCTGGGAAATGACATAAACACATCAATAATTCGATTGATCAGCATGTCAACCCATCCTCCGACATAACCTGCAATGGCGCCAACTACTGTACCTATTAGTACATACAGGATTACGGTGATAACACCTACCGCAAGCGATACCCGAGTAGCATATATCAACCTGCTGAGCACATCTCTTCCTACCTGATCCGTTCCAAGCCAGTGAGCCCCAGAAGGGGGTGCGGAGAACGCACCTATAATTGCATTCGGATCGTATGGCGCGATTAATGGCGCAAATATACCAATGAGAATTAATAATCCCATGATTATAAGGCCTGCTACAGCAAGCTTGTGCTGCATAAATCGCTGTCTAATCATTCTCCAGTAGCTATCCACTTCATAGGAAGGCACTTGAGCCATGGCTGCTGATGTCCTATCTTCTGAAGCTGCAATAGGCTGCACATTCAGTGAAGGCATACTTTCTCACTCCTTTCATTAACTGTATTTGATACGTGGATCAACGACCGCATACATCACATCAGACCATAGGTTTGCGGCTAACACAGACAAGGCGGCCAGCATATTCACGCCCATAAGCAGTGGAAAATCTCTTGAGAATATGGCTTGAATGGTGAGCTGCCCCATTCCGTTCCACTGAAAGATCGTTTCCGTAATCACTGCCCCGCCGATGAGTATGGGAATATCAAGACCCGCAATCGTGATAAGAGGGATTAGCGCATTTTTTAGCGCATGTTTATTAATAACGATAAATTCCTTCATTCCCTTTGCCCTGGCCGTCCTGAGATATTCCTGCCCGAGCACTTCAATGACACTTGAACGCACATAACGGATCATGCCCCCGGATATGGAGGTCCCTAGCGTAATTGTAGGCAGGATAAGGTGAGTCAGTGTATCCCAGAACCCTCCGCTTCCTCCCATCGAGTTCATACCACCGGTAGGAAGTATACCTAGCAGAACACCGAAGATATAAATAAGACCTAGTCCAAGAAAAAAATTGGGAATGGATACACCAAGAAGAGAGCCCGTTGACATCAAGTAATCAAATTTGGAGCCAGATTTGACAGCACAATATATCCCAATCGGTATAGCAATTAAATAACCAAACAAAATAGAAGCTCCGACTAACAGCAAGGTCGGACCAATGCGTTCAGCAATCATGGCCGTAACAGGCTGGAATGAGCTGAAGGAATGCCCAAGATCACCCTGTAATAAGTTTGCAAGCCATTTAAAATAACGGATCATAAATGGATCATTGAGCCCTAGAGCCTCTCTCCGGATCTGCTTGTCCTCCTCCGTTACATCCGGATTCACATACATATCCACCGGGTCACCAGGGGCTAGGTTAATCAGCACAAAATTTAGAAAGGTAACACCAAGAAGCACCGGAAGGGCGATAAGTAATCTACGGATAATGTAATTAAACATAGAGTGCCCCCTCTTCTCGAGTCCTCACTATTGGGTTACTTATGAGCGGATAATGACAGGCATAATGATGGTTCTGTTCAGATCCATTATTGGTCAGCACAGGTTCTTCTTCCTTACATTTATGATTTGCCAGTGGGCAGCGGGTATGAAAACGACAGCCTGTCGGTGGTGCTGCCGGACTCGGAACATCCCCTTGCAGGAGGATCCGCTCTTTATTTCGAAGATGTGGATTCGGGACAGGATAAGCATCCAATAATGCTTTGGTATAAGGATGCTTCGGATGCTGAAACAAAGCTTTGGCAGAAGCAAACTCAACGATTTTCCCTAAATACATGACTGCAATTCGGTCGCTCATATATTTAACTGAGCCTAGTCCATGTCCAATGAACAGGTATGTCAGATTAAACTCTTGTTGTAAATCCTTCAGCAAGTTCAAAATTTGGGCTTGAATCGACACATCCAGTGCCGAGACTGGCTCATCACATACGATGAGTTTAGGCTTCAGGGCCACAGCGCGAGCAATGCCTATTCTCTGTCGCTGGCCTCCCGAGAATTCGTGTGGATATTTACCAAGACTTGAGAGAGGGAGCCCAACAATCTCCATAAGCCAAGAAGCCTGCTGCAGAGCCTCTCCATCCGTCATCCCCCGTAGTACTTTGAGCGGCTCTGTCATTAAGTCCACGACCCGCTTTCTCGGATTCAAGGATGAATACGGATCTTGAAAGATCATTTGCAAGTCGCGCCTGATTCCTCGCATTTGTCCAAGAGGCAGCGGAGCAAGATCCTTTCCCTCAAATAAAACCTTACCTGTGCTGACCTCCTCCAGCTTAACAATGCTTCTCCCAAGCGTTGATTTTCCACAACCCGACTCTCCTACAAGTCCGACTGTTTCTCCAGGAAACACCGTTAAATCCACCCCATCCACCGCTTTGATATGACCGATGGTTTTCGAGAATAGTCCTTTCTTGATCGAGTAATATTTATGAACAGATTCTAGTTGAAGCAGCGGTGTTGCAGCTGTAATGATTTCTTTTTTATTCATCTGTAGTGTGGACATCGATTCACCCCTCGATCTTGGACAAATTGTCCGGCATGATTGGATACCAGCATCTTACTTTGTGACCTGCTTTAATCTCTGTAAGCGGAGGCAGCGAATGACATCGTTCCCCAGCTCTTGTGCATCGCTTCATAAATCTGCAGCCTGAAGGCATCTCCTGCAGGGAAGGAACCGAACCTTGAATAGAGCGAAGCTTCACGTCATCCATTTCTATATGAGGGATGGATTCCATCAAGCCATTGGTGTAGGGATGTGCAGGATGGTCAAACAGCTCGAACACTTCCCCTTCCTCCACCACCTGACCGGCATACATCACGATAATTCGATCCGCCATCTCTGCAACAACACCCAGGTCATGCGTAATCAGCATGATTGAAGTGCCATATTCAGAACGAATATCCTTAATCAGCTGGAGAATTTGAGCTTGAATCGTCACATCCAGAGCTGTCGTAGGTTCATCCGCAATCAGGAGCTTGGGCTTGCAGGCAAGAGCCATGGCAATCATAACCCGCTGTTTCATTCCACCTGATAAGGTATGGGGATATTGACCAAGAATCTGCTCTGCTCTTGAAAAACCGACTTGCTTAAGCAAGGTTATTGCGTGCTCTTTGGCTTGTTTAGCGTTTAAATCTAGATGCATCCGAATAACCTCGATCAATTGATTTCCGATGGTGAATACCGGATTAAGAGAGGACATCGGGTCCTGAAAGATCATGGCGATATCTTTGCCTCGAAGTTTAATCAGTTCATGTTCGGGGAGCTCAGCCAGCTCTTTATCCTGAAACCGAATGGATCCGTGAGATATATAACCACTTCGTCCAAGTAAGCGCAGAATCGATAGAGATGTCACGCTCTTCCCGCAGCCAGATTCGCCGACGATACATAAGGTCTCGCCTTCTTGAAGAGAGAAGCTGACGTCATCAACGGACGTCACTTCTCCTGTTTCTGTACGAAAATTGGTTTTCAGCTCTCGAACCGTCAGCAAATCGTTCATGCTGTACCTCCTTCGTCATTCTTGATCCTTATCTGCGTTCCCATGTGTTAACGTCATAGTGCATACCATCGACGACACCACCCTTACCGTTAATGTCCTCTCCTATTGCCATAAGGTTAAACTCGGAATATACCGTGATGAGTGGAACATCCTCCTGAATAATATTTTGAAGCTTGTCATAGATTTCACCTCGTTTCACAGGATCCGTCTCTGCCATACCCGCATCAAAGAGCGCATCTACTTCTGGATTGTTATATCGCATATCGTTCAGTGCTGCAGTCGATCGGTAGACCGTCGCTGGCCCGTCAGGATCGATAATGCTTCCGAAGCTGCTGAGCGCAAGATCGAAATCTCCTGATACCAGCTTAGAGACCGTCGTTGGAAAATCAAAATTGACCTGATTCACCTTCAGACCTATTGCCTGAAAATTTTGTTGAATTATATTCCCTGCCATTTCACGTGTTCTATCTCCAGTCGGAACAATAAGCTCAATGGGAGCATTCATATCGAAACCTGCTTCAGCTAACATTTGTTTGGCTAGTTCTGGATCATAGGAATATTTAAGGATATTCTCGTCGTGGTAAGGATGGCTGTTTGAATAAGGCCCATCCTGCAATTCGCCTGTCCCAGGCATCAGCTGATCTACAATCATTTGACGATCGATTGCGTAGGCAAGAGCTTGACGTACTTTTTTATCAGGAAACCGTTCGGTATTAATTTCAATGGAATTATATCTTCGGGTCTGTTCTTCAAGGGTCTTTAGACTTTCGATTGACTTGACTGTGCTCCACTCCGTTGCTGGAATATTCCCAACACCTTGCGCAGCATTCATGTCGAGCTCACCAGACTCTAATTGCGCAACCATATTGGCAGCGGGCATGATTTTAATAAACACTTTCTCTATCTTCGGTGCTCCCCGGTAATAATCCGGGTTGGCAGCCAGCTCAACATAAGATTTGTTCTCATACTTAACAAAAGTATAAGGTCCGGAGGTTACATTGGGACTACGCCAGAACGGATTTTGGTTCAGTTCCGCGGGATTCACTTCAGACAATATGTGTTTAGGTACAATGAGCACATCTGAGAAACGTTCATATACGAGATTGGGGTCAACCGGGGTTTTGGTGCGCAGCTCCAGATGCTTGTCATCAATGACTTTAATGGACTCCAGCTTGTCCTTTCCTTCCGGCAGCATTCCTTTCTCATTTAAACCGTCCAATGAAAAAATAGCACTGCGCTGAGTTGTAATGGTCTTCGGATTGGCGATTAAATTAATCGTAAATTCAACATCCTCCGCCGTAATTGGTGTACCATCCGTCCAGTTTGCATCTGGATGGAGGGCAATTTTGAATGTTTGATTGTCCTCTGTTTCAAATGACTCTGCCAGCTGAAGCTCAAATTGAAGTGGTCCTGTCGTCTTGATCAAGCTGTCAAAGAAATAACGATACGTAAACACAGCGCCGCTCGAACCACTTCCGTCAGAATCAATCGGATTAAACATAAGCGGAGGATTGGTGATTCCGATCGTCAACTGGTTTGCTTGAGAAGCATTACCACCAGACGCCGCTCCTACTGCGGTTCCCGCGCCTTCCCCCTGTGAGCCGCAGCCTGTTATAAGCAGCATGCCAATCAGAGGGAATAAAGCCATTTTTTTAAACCATTTTCTCATATGACATGTCCCCTTCCGCCCGTGTCACGCGTTCTGACTTCTCTCTACGCTTTACTGCAAGCAAGCTGATAAACTCAAACACAATATTAGCTGCATTCAGTGCCGTCACCTGACTTGAATCACGGTCAGGCAGTACTTCTACCAGGTCAAAACCAATAAAATCAAGGCCCGCCAAGCCTCTCAGCATCTTTTGTGCTTCGTAGGTCGTGAAACCGCCGACCTCTGGCGTTCCCGTTCCAGGCGCATAGACCGGATCCAGAAAATCAATATCAAAGGTAAGGAACACCGGGCGATCTCCGACACAGCCTTTTACCTTGCGACAAAGTTCAGGAATGGTTAAATCCCTGACATCATCTGTCGTCAACACTTCAAAACCCATCGCTCTAGCTTCCTCCAGACCATCTGCACGGTATGTTGTTCCTCTCATTCCCATCTGGATGGAATGATTAGGATCGATCAGACCTTCATCTACTGCATAACTGAAAACAGCACCATGCGACCACATTCTTTCCGGATGCTTGGATCGGCCAGTGTCAGAATGGGAATCAAAATGCACCAGACATACAGGACCATGCTTCTTGACTGCTGCTCTTAAGTGAGGCAGTGATATAGAATGATCTCCTCCCAGCAATATCGGCACCACGCCTGCTTCAAATACTGGCGTCAGCTGTTCTTCAATTGCCTGATAGGATTGTTCGATATAACCTGGGTGAACGATGAGATCCCCATAATCCACCCCTGATAAATATTCAGAAATATCAATCTGATGTACGGGAGAGATCGGCCTGATCCGCTGCGACATGCTTCGAATTGCTGACGGTCCGAACCTAGCTCCAATTCCATAACTAACACCTGTGTCAAACGGAACACCGATTACGGCAAAATCCACGTCATCATCCAGGTTTTGTTCGTAAGGCAAATGCATAAACGTATGGATTCCTGAATACAACGGTTTCCCCATTTCAATCTGTGGACGATATTTCATCTTCAGCTCACTCCATTCTATTTTCTTAGAAAAAAGCAAAAAGAGGCTGCTTAGAATTAAGCGGCCTCTTTGCCATAGACAAGCATCCCATACTAGAGGATGCATGCTTGTATGCAGTTGTGTAATGCAATTATAGAAACAGGAGTTACTTATGTCAATATGTTTAACATATTATCTTGAAATTTATTATTTTTTGTACTTTTGTGTCAGATTACTTCACTTAATCAGTTGACTTTTAAATAGATGTATTATATAAATTATCATTAATCAGGAACATTCTCCTTTGTACATACACAAAACACGAAAGCTGTTGTCTCAATTCCTACTTCGAGGTGATGGGTAAATTATGAAACCAAGATTATTGCATGTTCATGATATCCCGACGACCAAATGTCAAGTTGATGTCAAGTTCAAAGAACTAGGTTATCGTGTTGAGTCTGTTGAAGCTGAATGTATGAGTAAGCTTACAGAGAGCAGGTTTGAAATGATCATTCTCGATTTGCCTGCTTGCCGACTGAAGAAATGGCTTCATTCGGCAAACTCCTTATTCTCTTTTCCTATTCTGTGGTGGTGCGATGAACGAAAACCTGCTACTGCCGCTCCCCACGAGAAGCTCGACGGTGTACTCTGCTCAGGCATGAATGATAATGAGCTTCAATGGTCATTGCTCATAGGAGTAAAGAACTATCAGATGAGGGTCCATTTGGAACGTGAGTATCGTTTCTTATCCAGCAAGCTTGATGAGATTAAGCGTGTTGAAAGCGCCAAGCTGTCACTTAGTAAACAGAAAAATATAAGTGAGAACAAAGCGTATGAACTCATGCGTACACAGGCAATGAATGAACGCAGAAAAATCATCGAGGTCGCTGATTCCGTGTTAAAACAGACTATATGATCTGCCTCCTGGCATGCCAGGCGCACACGTTAAAACATCCGCTGAGCAATTAGCTTCAGCGGATGTTTTTTTATATAACGTGAAGTCAGACAGTCACAGATTCTGCAGCCATTAGCTTTTGACTCCGGCGATGTATTGCCAGAAGTGTAATAAACTCCGATACAATGGCGGCCGCATTCAGAGCCGTTACCCTTGTTGGATCACGGTCAGGCAGCACCTCTACAAGATCACATCCAATGATATTTATTCCAGCAAGTCCTCTCAGCATCTGAATCGCTTCATATGTCGTAAATCCCCCGACTTCAGGCGTTCCCGTTCCTGGTGCAAACACAGGATCCAGAAAATCGATGTCAAAGGTCAGGAAGACCGGTGTGTCTTTTACTCTGTCCTTGACTCTTTGACATAGCTGCTCCGTCCCCATTCTCTTCACATCATCGGTAGTAAGCAGATCAAAACCAAGGGCACGAGTTTCTTCATAGTGCGTTAAGCTCGAATGTCCCCGCATTCCCATTTGAATGGATGTCTGAGTATTGATCCAGCCTTCTTTGGCTCCATGATAAAACATATTACCATGAGAAAACCTGCGTATTTCATCCATAGGCTCCCAAGCATCCGAATGAGAATCAAAATGAACGAGGCTGATCGGACCATATTGGGCTGCAGCAGCCTTCACATGAGGATAGGATATGGAGTGGTCACCCCCTAAAATAATAGGAACAATGCCTTTATCATAAATTGGAGCAAGCTGCTCTTGAACGGTTTCATACGTCTGTTCAATATAACCAGGATAGATGGAAAGGTCACCATAATCGATTCCTGACAAATACTCACTGCTATCAATTCCTTGGGCCGGATTCGTTGTCCGGATTCGCTGTGACATTTCCCGTATTGCTGACGGACCAAATCTTGTGCCTACTGCATAACCGGCTCCCGTATCAAATGGATTTCCGATAATAGCATAATCGACATGATCCAGTGTCTTGATATGCGGAAGATGCATAAAGGTACGAATTCCTCCAAAAGCAGGTTTGCCTTTCTCTGTTAAAGGTCGATACATGTACAACACTCCTTAGAATGATTTAAAAATGCATAAAGTAAACAGAAAGAGCCGCTCCCTTATCTTCTTAGATAAGCAAGCGGCTCTATTGCCGATCAAGTAGTCACCCGTCTTGGAAAGACTACCTGAGATATGCATTTGTTGTGTATGTAATATAGCAAACAATGGAAAAATGGTCAAGCTGCCAACTAAATTATGCATCTAAAGAACCAACCCGTCTATAAGCCTTCACACAGTTGATAAATCTCTTCCTTATTGCACAAATCTCGTCCCCATCTTATCATATTGTATAAAAAAATCCCTCAACAGCATGGAATATCGTTCATGATCAACAGGATCAGTCCGACTCATGTTAACTATCGAGGGATATTTTATCAGACATAAGAATACTTGGGCCTATGTACTTTATCCGCCGAAATAGAAGATCTTCTCAGCAGACTAGCTCACCGCAAGCCATTCTTAATAAGGATCCTGCTCGTGTCCTTTTTGAATCGCTTCATCCACTGCCCCAGGTGCATCATCGGCTCCAAGCGGATGTGTTTGTGCAACACTGTTATTGTCACCCATCATTTTGCTCTTCTCTGCAATGCCTTCTCTCAAGCGGCGTCCATAGTCATCATCGGCCTGCTCTGCAAGAGCAATCATTTTATCTTGAATGTCCTTCGGGCAGATGGCAAGATCGTTCACCATGTTGTTGATCAGCTCATCCTTTTCCCATTGTTCAAAATCACGGTAGGTTTGACCTGCCTGCTTCGTATTGTCATTGCGGTCTATGGACTGTCGGACAAGATTGCCTTCGACATACGGGGTGTACTCTTTCCCTGTCTGCTCTGCTTCTGTAAGTCCGCCCATACTGGAAGGCTCGTAGTTCACATGCAGGTTCTGCCTTGGTGCCTTATCGTTATAATAACGAAGCTGACCGCCCTCCTGGTTGGTTGCAACACGCTTCTTCGCGGCATTGATCGGCAGCTGCAAATAGTTCGCACCTACACGATAGCGCTGTGTATCCGAATAGGAGAAGGTGCGACCCTGCAGCATTTTGTCATCCGAGAAATCAAGTCCATCGACCAGTACTCCTGTACCAAAAGCAGACTGCTCTACTTCATTGAAATAGTTCTCAGGAGACTTGTTCAGCACCATGCGTCCAACCTTCTTCCATGGGAACTGATCATTTGGCCACAGCTTTGTGTCATCCAGCGGATCAAAATCGAGCTCTTCATTCGGACCATCCTCCATGATCTGCACGAACAACTCCCATTCCGGGTAGTCACCACTCTCGATAGCCTCATACAAGTCCTGCGTCGCATGGTTGAAGTTCTTCCCTTGAATCTCTTCTGCTTCCTTTACAGTGAGGTTCTTAATGCCTTGCTTGGGTTCCCAATGATATTTGACAAGCACTGCTTTTCCTTCTTGATTGACCCATTTGTATGTGTTTACTCCCGAGCCCTGCATCATTCGGTAGTTCGCTGGAATGCCCCATGGAGAATAGACAAATGTAACCATATGAAAGGATTCCGGCGAATTGGCACAGAAATCGAAGAACCGTCTCGCGTCCTGAATATTGGTCACTGGATCTGGACGGAACGCATGAATCATATCAGGGAACTTCATTGCATCCCGGATAAAGAAAATTTTGAGATTGTTGCCAACGAGATCCCAGTTGCCGTCTTCTGTATAAAATTTAACTGCAAATCCGCGCGGGTCACGCACCGTTTCCGGAGAGTGCAGGCCGTGTACAACGGTAGAGAAACGCACGAAGACGGGTGTTTGCTTGCCTTTTTCCTGGAACAGCTTGGCACGAGTGTACTTGGATATCGGCTCATCCCCGCATGTTCCATAGGCTTCAAAGTAACCATGAGCTCCTGCTCCTCTGGCATGTACAATGCGTTCGGGCACCTTTTCCCGGTCAAAATGGCTTATTTTTTCGATAAAATCGTAGTTTTCCAGAGTTGCAGGCCCCCGATTGCTGACCGTTCTAATATTCTGATTGTTTGTAATCGGATGACCTTGTCGATTCGTTAAAGTTTGGTCGTCTTCTATGTTCGTTTTCGGATCAGTATTATGCGTATCCAATGCATGTACCTACTTTCCTATAATATGGGTGAGGTCAAGCCTACCCCTTGTATATTTTCCACAACTGGAATTTTTATTCTTATATTTGTGAGCATAAAATGATTGCAAAGTGTAGACTCATGAAAATTTACAACCAAAAAACCCCTTCCCGGCTGTATCGCCAAAAAGGGGCTTAGATCTAAATCCTTATATATTTTAATAAAGGCTGACCGGTTACATCGCACCCATACCGCCGTCAACGCGATACTGCACACCTGTAATAAATGAGCTCTCATCAGAAGCGAGAAATAGTACGAGATTGGCGATATCACTGGATTCAGCATAAAGTCCCAGCGGGATGGCCTTGGCCAATGTCTCCTGATCCGTCTGCATTCCCGTTTCGAGGGAGCGCATCATACGTGTATTGACTGGTGAAGGGTGAATGGAGTTTACACGAACATTTTTGCTGGCTACCTCAAGTGCGGCTGCTTTGGTCAGTCCCACAACCGCATGCTTCGAGGTAATATAAGGTGTTACTCCAATGCTTCCGCTTAATCCGGCGACGGATGAAGTGTTGATAACACTTCCTTAGCCTTGATTTACAAGCACTTTAAGCACATGCTTCAATCCGAGGAACACACCCCTGACATTCACAGCAATAACCTTATCGAAATCCTGAACCTCTTGTTCCATGATCGGCGCAACCTTACCTTCGATCCCGGCATTATTAAAGAATATATCAATTTTACCAAATTGATCCACGGTCGCTTTTACATACTTCTCCACATCTGCTTCATTCGATACATCTGCTTGGATAGCAACGATTTCACCGTGTGATGACAATTCCGACTTCACCGTATCGAGGGCATCCTGCACGAGGTCTACAATAACCACCTTCGCGCCTTCCTTCAGAAACCGCTCTGCAGTCACTTTACCGATTCCGCCGGCTCCTCCTGTAATGATCGCAACTTTGTCTGTTAGTGTAGCCATTTCGCATGTCTCCTGTCATTTATATTCTGGGTTATAACTCGACCTAAGTAATTTACCCAATTGACAGAAAAATACGAGGTTCTAGAGAATTAATGGACGATTACCTATCTGCTTGACCACGGCATAATTTCAGTGATGACCTCTTGACCTTCCTTGATTGATCTCTTCATCATCATGGATAAATAATGATCCTGCGCTGCCTTTGCAAAATTATAGAATGAAGGTCCTAAATCTAATGCATACAGGCCCATCTTATACATGCTTGTCGCAACAGCAATCTCCTCGTCCGACAGCCTTCCGCTTTCGAATCGATTCTCATAGATCATCTCCGATTCAAATTGGATTCCCCGGTGCGCGTATCCTTCCAGATTTCCTCCGTGTCCTGTATCTATTCTTCTTAAGCGGGATGTGACGGGCGTTCTGAAATCCTTCAGATAAGAAACCTCGTCATTGACAATTTCTCCACGCTCCCCGCGAACCAAGATCCGATTCCCCCGAATCCAAGAGAAGTACTGAACATTGGAAAAATCAAACACCGCGGTCTTCTCTCCAAATTGAAATACTGCCAATTCCTGAATGGACTGAACGATCTCTTCGTTTTCAGGCAAGCCCTGTCTGCCCGGTCCTTTCACAATGGGACTTGTAAATTGATGTCCTGTAATACTCGCCTTCTCATACCCGGCCCCCAGCAATTCTCTGATCAGGCTTATTCCATGATATCCATGTGCAGCTGATACTTGAACATGAGAGATCTCACCAAGAATACCGGACCGGGCAAGACGAATTCTGGCCGCATGCATCGGCTGATACAAGTACTGCTCTGCGACTTCCACCTTAGCATTTGCGGGCAGCTCCTGATGCAGCTTCAATAGTCCGTCCATATCTGGAGCTGGAGGCGTCTCGGCGAGTACAGGTATTCCCTGCTTGCTCAGCTCAGCTATGTAATTCGGATTGGCATCCCATGGTACAGAAATAATCGCATACGAATAGTCCCGGTTCTCCAGGAATTGATCCAATGTTGTTACGGTCTTTATTCCCCATTTCTTCTGAAACAGGTCAGCCTTAGCCCCATTTCGAACCAACACTCTGCTTACTTCAAATAGATCCGGCAGCATTGCGGCCACACGCATAAAAAATTCAGCTCTCCAGCCAGCCCCAATTACTGAGAATACGATTTTATTTTTATCCATCTCTCATCCTCAACCTTCCATTTCATATCATCCTATTTATAACACATCGCCCTAGGGGCTGACTCAATTTCTGGATTGGACACGCAAAAAAACAGCGGACTAATACATCCGCCGTTCGATAATGTTAACCGATCTTTATGGAGTTAAGACAGGAGCCGTACGATGCTGGGTGTTCTGTTCGTAGGAGTAGGCAAGCTTGATCAATGTCGGTTCACTGAAAGGTCTTCCGATGAAATCCAACCCAACCGGCATGTTGTCAGAGGCTCTGAAGCCAGCCGGAACCGTTATTGTCGGGTAACCTGTAAAGGAGCTGAGCTTAAAGCCATCGCCGATGGTTTGCTCATCCCCGATCTTTGAAATCGGGTTTGCGGAAGTAGGAAAAATAAGAGCATCCAGATCATAATCCGCCATCATCTTAAGTACGGCATCCTGTGCTAATTGGGTACGATGAAGAACAATATCTTTGTATGACTCATCCTCAAGGGATTCCCGATTGTTGCGCTCAATAAGCTGTGTCTTTACCGATTCATCGTATAAGCCGGATTCGATGATCGCTGCAAGATCCTCATATGCCCGTTCTTCTCCCAGCGATTCGAGATAATCATTAAACTGAAATTTGAATTCCCAGCCGCTAAGACTGGCATAACTGTTGATCTGTTTAAAGTTAGGGATCTCAACATGATCAATGAGTACAGCACCTTGGTCTTTCATGTCCTGAATTGCCTCATCCATCACATCATTGATATCTGGATCCGAGCCAAACATTTCACGGACAATACCAATTCTGGCCCCGTTTAATCCTGCTGGGTCCAAATAATGCAGATATGACTCCGGAATGCGGTCCACACTTGCTGCTGTAGTCACATCATCAGGGTCATAGCCTACTGTTGCGTCAAGAATTGCAGCTGCGTCAGCAACGGTTCTAGCAATCGGCCCTCCAGTATCCTGTGTCAATGCTAATGGCATGATTCCGTCTCTACTCGACAAACCAATGGTGGGACGAATTCCGACCAGATTGTTAAATGAAGACGGCACTCGAATAGAACCGCCGGTATCACTGCCCATTCCTGCGGCGGCAAAGCTCGCCGCAATCGATGCCCCCGTCCCGCCACTTGAGCCTCCAGGCACTTTGGATACATTATACGGATTTAGCGTCTGACCAGACACCGAGCTTACTGTTGTATATCCAAATGCAAATTCGTGCAAATTGGACTTCGCTAGTATGATTGCCCCGGCTTCTTTCAGCTTCTCTACTTGATATGCATCATCCAATGGAACACTTTCTTTTAATGCTAATGAACCTCCCGTAGTTGGCATGTCCGCTGTATCGAAATTATCTTTTAAAATGACAGGTATTCCATGAAGGGCACCTCTTGATCCACTCTTCCCACGCTCGGCATCCAGCTCCTTAGCCAGCTCGTCCGCCTGCTCATTAAGGGAAATAATTGAGTTAAGCTTCGGGCCCTGTACATCGTATTTCTCGATACGTTCCAGATACATATCCACCAGCTCTGCGGAGGTAACTCTTCCCGAAGTCATTGCTTTCTGCAAATCCGAGATGGATGCCTCTACGACACTCACCGGCTGTAAATATTGATAGACCCTGAGAGCAACAACTGCTGCATCCCCTTTGGTAAGGGGTTTACCATAACCATATGTATGTTCCGCAATCCCCTTCATCACGCCGGCCGTCGTGATTACACCAATTGAGCTTGCATAAGGACTATTGATCGGAATGTCCTGATACAGCATTTCTTCAACATAAGGCACATCAATTATTTCATCCAGCAAGAGAGCTGCCACTTCTCTCTTGATCTGATCCGAATGCGTAATTTCCGTAATAAGACGCTCAGCGCCGGCTTCCTTGGCCGCCAGATTAATGAGCTCCGCAAACTGTTCGGTACTGATGGACTTGTGTCGTTCAGTTTCCACAGTCCATTCACTCGGAGCCCAATTCAGTTCCATAAATTCAGACCATTCCGTGCTGACAGGTGCTGCAACCGCTCTCTCGCCAGAAAAACCGGCTACTGGAAGCAGCAGCCCTCCAGCCAAGAGCACACTCATAATTTGCATTTTGCTATTTCTCATACTCCATTCCCTCGCCCTCATTCTATTAATGTTATCTAAACTAACATATAATAGAATAAGAGACTTGTAAATAAGGGAATTGGAACATTATTTTAGCTATTCGTACGTAAATCGGATTAAAAAATACAAAAATCGCACTTTCACACGTAAGGTTTAATCACATTATTTAAATCATTTCCAGAGGCACTTTATGATCGGGCTTCGGAAATGCTATATCCAGCTCGTTGAGATCTTCCTCCGTTAGCTCCACCTCATAAACAGCAGCATTTTGTTTTACATGCTCCTCCTTAGAGGATTTAGGGATAGCGAGCACTTGACCGTTCCGAATACTCCAAGCAAGCATTAACTGCAGCGGAGTTATATTATGTTTCTCAGCAACTGACATTACAGTCTCATTGCCAATAATTTCACGACGCAGTGTACCTCCCTGTGCAAGCGGAGAATAGGCCATAATTGGGATCTGATGCTCCGCCTGCCATGGCATGAGATCAACCTCAATCCCTCTCGAGCCAAGGTGATACAGTACCTGATTAACCGCACAATTACTGCCTTTAGATACAGATACCAGCTCTTCCATATCTTCTGTATCCAGATTGGAAACGCCCCAACGCGCGATTTTGCCGTCCTGAACAAGCTTCTCCATACCTTCTACTGTTTCGGCCAGCGGTACGTCTCCTCTCCAGTGAAGCAAATACAAATCCAAATGGTCTGTCTTCAGTCTGCGCAGGCTCTGCTCACAGCGGGTAATGATCCGGTTTCGTCCTGCATTATGAGGATATACTTTAGAGACAAGGAATACTTCTTCCCTAATACCATGGATCGCTTCTCCCACAAGTGATTCGGACAAGCCCTCGCCATACATTTCTGCGGTATCAATAACATGCATGCCCAGCTCAACACCAAGGCGAAGTGCAGCAATCTCTTCATTTCGTACGGAAGGATCATCTCCCATGCGCCAGGTTCCTTGTCCAATTGCGGGAAGCACGGTGCCATCTGCCAGCTTAATTGTATTTCTCTTGATCATGATTACATCTCCTTTTTATGCTGTAATATTACATTTAATGAATTAGGTAATTGCTGGATTATCCGGCTACGAATGTTATACCCGAATCTGATATCTCATAATCGAACGATGTTACATTCAGGCGACCAATAAGAATATATGTTCCCATATAGCCTTTCATGTATTATAATAGAATCTGTTCTATCAGAATAGAGGTGTATCTATGTCCAAAAGAGATATTCAGTATTTATATAAAAATCCAAAGTCACTGATGAATAAAGGAACTGGATTCCTGTCTGGCTACACCCATACGTTGAATCCATATACCGGGTGTTCGTTTGGATGCTCGTATTGCTACGTCCGCCGGATGCCTGTCTCTCTATTTCGCGGGTCGGAATGGGGAACTTGGGTAGATGTGAAGCAGGAAGCGTCAACCGTATTCCTTAAGGAATTAAAGCGTGCCACAGCTAAGGGGCCGGTTACGATCTTTATGTCTTCCAGTACAGATCCTTATCAGCCCATCGAATATAAAGAGCAGATTACTCGTTCCCTGCTGGAAGCAATGTGCGAATCTCCTCCGGATTTTATACTGGTACAAACCAGAAGCCCTCTCGTCACTAGGGATATCGATTTATTCACAGCACTGGGTGACAGGGTGCGTGTCAGTATTACGATCGAAACCGATCTGGATGAGGTCAGAAAACATTTTTCTCCCTCTGCTCCTCCTATTGCTGCCCGTATAAAGGCACTGCAGAAATTAACAGAGGCAGGCATTCCGACTCAAGCAGCGATCGCTCCGATTCTGCCAAGCAGTGAGGCTTTTGCCTCCAAGCTTAGTCATGCCACCAACCGCGTTACCATTGATGATTATTTCATGGGAGATGGCAGCGGCGGTAAAAGAACAAGGCAGCTGGGGATGGATGCTTTATATGATGAGATAGACTCATCAGCATGGTATGACTCCGCTGCATATCAAATCGTCCTTTCTCGGATGCGAAGCGTTTTTCCGGAAGATCGGGTATATATTAGTCAAGAGGGCTTTGAGCCTTAAGATATATGCAAGAAGGTCCTGCACTACTGAATATTCAGCAGAGCAGGACCTTCTTATTATTCATCAAGCAAAATATTGTTCGCCCTGTTACCTCACATTACTTCACAACAAGGACAGGACAATGCACATTCTTCACTACTTTATGACTTACACTTCCAAGCACCATAAGAATATCTGTTTTAATGTGTACTCAATTTACCCTTGCTGTCTGTAAATACCGCCAGCTTATCGATCATGCGCTGACTCGCTTCATTTAGTCCGGTCAGTCTGACTTCATTGTTATTCTCTCTGTATTTCAAGATGATTTTATCAATCGCGCCTACAGCAGAATCATCCCAAACATGAGAATTGGAGAAGTCAATGACGATGTCGCGATCTTGTACAGACAGATCAAAGGATTGTTCAAATGTCGTGGTAGAGGCGAAGAATAATTGTCCCTTCACCTTGAACACCTGTTTCTTGACATCCTCCGCTGGCTTGGTCACTTCCAGTTTCGATATCTTCGCCACGAAGAACACCGCGCTTAAGATGACACCAGCAATAACTCCTTTGGAGAGGTCATGGGTGGCAACAACAATAATTACGGTAACCACCATAACGATGGCGTCCGGACGGGGCGCTTTTTTCAAATATTGGAATGAAGACCAATCAAACGTCCCGATACAGACCATGACCATGATTCCAGCAAGAACGGGCATCGGCATTAGGACTACCAGATCACCAAGTACAAGAATCAGAAACATAAGAAACAGCCCTGCCACGAGCGTAGACAAACGGCTGCGTCCGCCTGATTTTACATTAATCATGGACTGACCGATCATGGCGCATCCCGCCATACCGCCGAAGAACGCTGTGACGAAGTTTGCAATCCCTTGCCCCCTAGCTTCACGATTCTTGTCACTCTCTGTATCTGTCATATCATCGACAATGGATGAAGTAAGCAGTGATTCAAGCAACCCGACAATTGCGAGTGCGAAAGAATATGGTAATATAATCTGTAGTGTTTCGATAGAGAACGGCACATCAGGCATCAAAAATGACGGTAAGGTCTGGGTAATGTTCCCCATATCCCCTACGGTCTGAAGATTAAATCCTGTAAATACGGATACAACAGTTAATACGACGATGGCAATCAATGGTGCAGGAATGGCCTTGAAGAATCGAGGCACGACGTATACGATAAGCAGTGTGATACCTAGGAACACATAGGTTGCTCCATTGATGCCCCAGAAATAAGGGACCTGCGCCATAAAGATCAGAATGGCCAGTGAATTGACGAAGCCAATCATGACGGCACGTGGAATAAACTTCATCAGTGTAGCTACTTTGAACACACCTAGCAGGAATTGAATAATACCTGTTAATATGGTAGCTGCAAGCATGTACTCAATCCCGTGCTCCCTCACCAGGGGAGCAAGAACCAAGGCCATGGCCCCTGTCGCTGCTGAGATCATCGCTGGTCTGCCGCCAGCAAAAGCAATGATTACAGCAATACAGAAGGAAGCATACAAACCGACCATAGGGTCCACACCCGCAATCAGTGAGAAGGCAATGGCTTCCGGGATGAGCGCAAGAGCTACAACAATGCCGGACAAAATATCAGCTCTTACATTAAAAAACCATGTTCTCTTGAGATTTTCTAACACTTTCTCTCCACACCTCTTTATCTATTTTTGAGAACCTGACTTTTAAGTCTCATAAAAGTCAAGGCATCATATACATCCAAGTTATCAATACCTTCGTTAGTTTATCATGGATCGTTCCAAAATGGAACCTTTTTGAGACTAGTGAATGTCCAAGGAGTTTAATACATGCTAATCGGATATGTAAGACCTTATCAGGACGATTTACAATGTAACCACCAGCAAGCCGTATTGGCCCAATATGCCTGCGAGCATATCATTGCCGAGGAGCATGGCTCTGCTAAGAAACGAACTGCGTTGTACGGTCTATTAGACAAGCTAGTGCCCGGTGATCATATCGTTGTTGCTAAATTATTTGCACTCGCTGATTCAACGAGGCACCTGGCCGAACTGCTCGATGGGCTGCGCAATAGAGGCTGCTATCTTATTTCCGCAAAAGAAGGGATCAATACAAGTGCTTCTACCGGCTTGGCCTTTCATGAGATGGTGCACCAACTGCTCGATTTTCAAAGTGATGTAATTAGTGAGAAGACTAAAAAAGGATTATATGAAGCAAAGCAGAAGGGGATTAGACCCGGACGCCCCAAAAAACCGGACGAAAACGTCAAAAAAGCGATTGTTATGTATCAAAGCAATCAATATAGTCTGGCACAGATAAAAGACGAAACTGGAATCAGCAAATCTACACTGTATCGATATCTCGATTCCGAAAATTAAACTTGGAGGAAATGGCATGGCCACGATAGATGATTTTGTAAAGCTGGATATTCGTATCGGGACCATTATTAAGGCAGCGGCTTTTCCGGAAGCAAGAAAGCCCGCAATCAAGCTGGAGATCGATTTTGGAGAACTAGGGATCAAGCAGTCTTCTGCACAAATCACGAAACGATATATACCCGATGAATTAATCGGAAGGCAGATTGCAGCAGTAGTAAACTTCCCTCCGCGCCGAATTGCCGGCTATGTATCCGAGGTTCTCGTACTCGGCGGCGTTCCAGAAGAAGGCGATGTCATCTTGCTGAGACCCGATGAAGAAGTGCCTAATGGAACACCGATCGCTTAAAAATTGCAATCTCGAACCGCACAAAGGAGCAGACCTTTGATTTTCAATTAATCAAAAGGTCTGCTCCTCCGTTCATTTTACAAATCGGATCGGCCATGAACACTCATCTGCTCCATTCATTAGCCGAGTATAACGAATCACTCGTTAGGCTGCTCCAGAACCAAGACCTCAGTCCAAGAATGACCTCCGTCTCCCGTTCGATAAATTGCAGGATGCATGAGGCTTGTATCTGCCATCCAGCCTTTATTACGTTCCGTGAAGGAAATGTCACTTTCGTATCCTTGAATAGACGGCAGGTTCGTCCACGTCTTCCCGCCATCGGAAGAGCTTCCCACGCCGATCTTCTCCCCTGCCGGTGAGAACCCAGCGAGATAGGCCGCCCCAGTTACAAGCGATAAATTTCCTGGATGCCCGGCAGGTGCTGCAGGACCGGCATCTGTATACCCTGGTTCGTCGCCAGGCCCGGGTCCGGCTCCTGCTGTATCTTGACCGATCACTTTGACAAAGCTCTGACCGGCATTGCTCGAAGCGTATACGGCGTAGGATTGCTGGGACATACCAGCCCCGCCGTTCAGCCTCACCCATACCTCCTGGCCGTTCACGGCGATTTCACCGCCACTAACTGTCTCCGAGGATACGGAGAGACGTACCTTCCAGTCTGTGCCGCCATTTGTCGTTTGATGCAGCTTATATCCGTATCCCGGATGAACTGTCAGTGCATAACCTTTCTTCGCATCTGTGAATACCGCATATCTTGTATTCGTCGGTGTGGCTATCTTGCTCCAGCTGCTGCCTCCATCGTAGGTATGGTAAGTGTAAGCCTGGGAGTAGCCAAATCCCTCATCCTCCTTAGTGAAATCGATACGCTGCAGATACATGTCCCCCGTTTTTATCTTCGTTAATGACTTACCACCATCATCCGTATGCAGTAGCGCATTCGGTCCGTCACTTGAGGATTTCGCCAGCGCATAACCTACTTTATTATTGATAAAATCAAGCTGAGTGAACTGCCAAGTTCCTGTATAGATGTTCTGCCAGTGATCACCGGCATCGGATGTGCCAATCATATATCCATTACCTGCTGCACGTCCCGTCGTTCCGTTTAAGAACTGAATGTCACTAATATAGAAGGTCTCTCCTCCTGCAGGCTTATTCCCTGTGAGCTCACTCGTATCCTGAGCTGAGACCGAACCCATTGCAGTCATAGATCCTGTCAGCGCTAAAGTTAAAGTTAATTTCGTTAATCTAGCGAATGGAGCTAGTCTTCCGGTTGTTCTGCTTCCCATGATTCATTCTCCCCTTTATGTCAACAGCTTGTATACTCTTGCTTCAAATGGCTTTAATGTGAATTGCTTAGAGATGCCCTTATCCTGAATTTCATAGTTATGAATCAGCAGCTGTGAATCGGAGTACTTAATATTTTCATTAAGCATGAATTCCGCTTCCTGTTCTGAGAAATTTAGCACAACGATGAGCATCTCTTGTTCTAGTGATCTTGTATAGGCATAGATCTGTTCGTCCTCCTCATGTAGCAGCTCATAATCACCATACACAATAACAGGATGTTCTTTTCTAAGCTGAATCAGCTTCTGATAATAGTAAAACACCGAATTCGGATCTGACAGTGCCTCTTCAACATTGATTGCTGTATAGTTCGGATTCAGCTGAATCCAGGGTGTACCTGTCGTAAATCCAGCATGTTCACGTTGATTCCAGTGCATCGGTGTTCTTGCATTGTCTCTGCTTCGCTCATAGATTGACTGCATTAACAGATCATGCTGATGCCCGGACTGAGTATACTCGTGGAACATATTTAAGGTTTCAATATCCCTATAATCATCTATCGAAGCAAAATTCACATTCGTCATTCCGATTTCTTCCCCTTGATATATATAAGGTGTCCCTTTCAGCGTATGCAGCAGAGTGCCCAGCAATTTGGCCGATTCTATTCTATAACGATCATCATTTCCGAAACGTGAGACCATTCTCGGCTGATCATGATTGTTCAAATACAGGCTGTTCCAGCCTCGATCCTTCAGCGTTTGCTGCCATTTGTGCATTACCCGCTTAAAATCACTCAGTTTCCATGGAATGATATCCCATTTGCCAAGCGGTCCGTTGCCTACATTCATCAGCTCGAAATGAAATACCATGTTCAATTCGTTGCGATCTTCCGCTACGTAATTAACGGCCTCTTCAGGTGATACATCTAAACATTCACCTACCGTCATAATGTCGTACTTCGAGAGAACTTCCCAATTCATCTCCTGCAAATATTCGTGCACTCTCGGTCCGTTCACAAAATATTCCCCTCCCCAATGATAGGAGGAATCTCCTGTTTCCTCGGCGTCTGGAAACCGCTGATCCTTTGATATCAAATTAATAACATCCATGCGAAATCCATCAATACCTTTGTCCAGCCACCAGGTCATCATCTGGTACACTTCCTTGCGTACCTGCTCGTTCTCCCAATTTAAATCCGGCTGCTTCTTGGAGAATAGATGCAGATAGTACTCATTCGTTTCGGGCTGATGCTGCCAGGCAGAACCGCGAAAATAAGACATCCAATTGCTCGGTTCCTCTCCATTCTTGCCTGGCCGCCATATATAGTAATCTCGATACACATTATCCTTGGACTTCTGTGCTTCTACGAACCAAGCATGCTCATCTGAAGTATGATTGACGACTAGATCCATGATCAGTTTCATTCCACGTTCATGCAGACCCTCGAGCAGCTCCTCCCAATCCTCTAATGTCCCGAACTCATCCATAATCTGCTGATAATGCCTTATATCGTAGCCGTTATCATCATTCGGAGAGTCATAGACAGGGCACAGCCATACGACATCTGCGCCAAGTTTTTTTAAGTAATCCAGCTTCGAGATGATTCCTTGAAGATCACCGATACCGTCTCCGTTGCTATCCATGAAGCTGCGTGGGTAAATTTGGTATACGACACTTTCTTTCCACCATTGCTTTTTCATAACTGTTGATGCGCACTTCCCTTCTCTGCTGACTTTAACTAGCTTTAAATATTAATTACTTTCTTATATAGTTATTTAACCAATATACTTCATTACTTATTTCCATTTTTCTAGCTTGTCCAATCTAGATCTTGAACATTAGGAAGTAAAGACAAAAAAAGAAGGGAGCAGTCTCCCATCTCTACTCATGATTTAGTTCGAAAAATTATCTTGTGATCCTAGATAACATGGACTCAAATTGATCGCAGTATATAGAAGTGGAAAATTCGCTCTTAATATGCTGCTCAGCAGCCGAAATAATCTGATTCCTTAAGCCTCGGTTTCGCATTAAGGTGAGAGATTCACCTACCGCATGCTTGATATCTCCGAGGTTATAATATTTGCCGGTTACATTATGCTTAATAAACCGCTTTACTCCATCCGAGTCGGTAGATAGTACCGGGCATCTGCATAGCATTGCTTCTGCTACAGCGTAGCCAAAGCCCTCTTTAATCGAGGTCGAGCACAAGAATCCTCCTGAATCTCCAATGATTGATAAATAGTCCGCCATTAGCTCATGAGGAATATTCGAGTATCGAATCAATCGCTCAGACAAATTTAGTGTACGTACACTAAATTCGAAATAATCTTTCTGCGAGGGATCGGATAGTGTATCATCATCGAACATCCATAAATACAGATCGGGAATCTGCTTACGCAGCTCAAAACCGATTCTTAAGTATTCGCTCCAATTCTTGTTCTGTTCGATACGGCCGATCCAGCCTATAATCGGATAGGGTTTAGGGGGATAGGACACATATCCAAAGTGCTCCGTATCCAGTGGATCATCAAAACAGAACTGCGGGATGGCAGGGAAGATTTGCTCAAACCACTGCTTTAAATGTGAAGTTCGGGGATATAACAATGCGTCTGCATATTCTCGAATTCCTGAATCGAACACCTTCAGCAGCTCAAGGGCAGTGTCTGTCGTACCCAGTCCTTGAATCTCAAAGACCGCTTTGCCACGAAAGCCCATTTCCTTTACCTTTTGAAGCAGATGAATGTCTGTACAAACGACGATGATGTCATAATCCTCTGATTCAATGATACGCTTGATTTCCTCGTTATCATTAGTTACGAACGTTTTAATCCCTTTTATATTTTTACGTCCTTCACCATCAACCGCATATAATAGATGACATTCATACCCGCGAGCCATAAGTGCCTTGCTTCTTATCCGATTTAGCGTCTCCATACCACCGCTCGGATTAAAAAAAGTAAATAGTATTTTCATCCTCCACTACCACGCATTCATATATTTAAATTTTATGGCCTGAACAAGCTGCTCAGTTTTAAACAATTCGTTATAATAATCAAGCTTCTGCGGCAAATAGGGTGCGAACCGATAACCGATCTGTGAATGATCTGGTGTGTAATAATTAGACATTGCGCTTGGCTCGGCCTTCGATAATTCGATTAGCAAGGTTTCCATTTCCACCACGTCTGTTGTACATACATTGTTTAGAATCATCGTGTAAGGGGTTTGAATCATCTGAACCGCAATGAGACTGGCTACAAGTTCATTTACTGTGGGATACCACTTGAAATCCGTTATGGGATGGGGGACTTTGGACAACAGTGCTTGAGCACTCTGATCTGTGGTCAGATCCAGCACATAGCAATAGTAATTACTAAAGCTTTGCTCATATAGATTCTCCAATCTCATAAGAGCTGCTTCATCTGCGATACTTATGGGGAACAACACCGTGACTTGAGGCTTCATTTTTCTTCTTGATCGAGCCAGATGACGTGCCAAATGATACGTATATCTCCATCTTCGATGCTGCTCACTTGATTTGAGTGTCGCCGACACGCTATAGGTCGAATTCACTCTGTAATCCATCAGCTCGACCGGGATATATCGAATCTCGCAATTCTCCGTCAAACGGAGCCAATAATCATAATCCTCTACAGGTACAAGATGATAACCATCAATCATTTTGGCATACTTGGACTTATACATAAACGAAACACCGATAATCGATGAATCCAGCAGCCTCTCCTTGGGTCTGCTCTGGTATTTGCGTAGTGCAGCCAGCTGATGCTCATTATGAAGACGGCTTCCGTTATTATCAATAGACTGAAAGGAGCTGTATACCAAACCTAACTCATCAGATCCCTTCTTCAGCTCTCTGCGCAGCATCTCCAGATAATAGGGATAATACACGTTGTCACTTGATACCCACGTCAAATATTCGATATGTTCATCCAAGAACAAATGCTGGAATCCGGTATTCAGTGCATGCGCAACACCTTGATTATTAGGATAAGCTACGATTTTAACTCGCTGATCTCCATTCACTATGCTCTTGACCAGCGGTTCCATCTCAGGAGCACCATCAATTACAATCACCATCTTGAATTTGCTAAAAGATTGGTTTAACACGGACTCCAGTGCTGCTTGGAGAAATTCGGGCTTCTGTACATATACAGGCATGACCACACCTAAATCAATCAAACCCAATCACCTCTTCCGCACATTTGGTATAGTGTATGAATCGTTGGACAAATGGATTGTGCGGATACCCTCATTCCCACAACTCGATCAAACCCGAAGAACCCATTGTTATAAAACAATGGGCAGATAAAATGTTCTATAAAATGAAACTTTGGCTGTATTAAATGGACAATGCAGAAATAGGAGTCAGTTCGGATTGAAGCACACCTTGCTCTGTAACAAGATTACCAAATTCATCTAAACCAAAAGTAGATATTGCCGCTTCTGTAAGGGTCGTGTCAATATTGTACTGCACTTCATAAGCCACATTTCCTGCAATATTAAATGAGCGAATGTCTGCGTTATCTGGAGCGATCGAATAACTGGAGACATATAACGGAGTAAGTGTCAAAGTGGTTATTGGAACGACGTAGACCACTACGATGATACTGGCAACAGAGTTCCCCACATTTCGAACACTAACTACCGCATTCGTAGCAGCTGTACCAAAAGCTCTTGTGTTTGTAATAAGTCCAGTAGTATACACGGGCATACCTTTCTCCTCCTTTCATCTTACACTATCATTTATATTCAGCAGATTCAGAGAGTTATAGACTAACACCTTTACATGTGCGGATTTATGACAAAAACGGGTGTTGTCCCAATCAGAACCGATGCTGTGTATATAGAATAAGAATAGATAAGACGAATGAAAGGGGGAGATTGCCGTTGACCAATTTTAATTTTCAAGTGACTCCAGTTGGTAATCCCAAGTTCGAACCTAGTGTCGCCGTGAATTATCTAATCCCCGGCATCATGGTCGCTACCGCAGTGGATACAACAACAGGAGTCCCGATCATTGGGGTATACCGATCCTTGAACGGTGGATTTTCTTGGTCCAACGCCCTCTTACCCCTTCCTCCAGGGTTCACAGGAGCAGAGGCTTCTGCGGTTGCTTATGCCTTTCCAAATATTTTTGTCATTACTGCCCATGCTTTTCCTGGCGCGTCTGACGGGACAGCGATCATTTATATATCTACCGACAATGGGGCAACATTCAGCGCACCGAGAATAGTAAATCAGGGATATGGTACTTATATAAATAATGATGAGACGAATGTCATATGCGATACGGCTCAGTCCAGTCCTTATTTAGGAAATATCTATGTGACCTACAATCACCAGTTTAATGTAGCGAATGCAGGGAACTCCACAGCCTTCTTCAGCAGATCAACCGATGGTGGTATTACGTGGCAGACACCTGTACTTCTATCTAGTGAAGCGGATCAAGTCGAACGTCCGGAGGTAGCTGTAGGTCTAACCGGAACCGTGTACGGAGCCTGGATCACGACTGATCCGACAGGACGTTTTGTTGTTCGCCGTTCCTTTGATGGGGGAGTTACCTTTGAGCCTCCAGTTCTCGTCTCCACCGTTTCCCTCGTTCCCACCGTACTTCCCGTTACCGGATACGGCTTCCGTGTTCTTACCTTTGCCAGCATTTCCACTGATCGCTCTATAGGTCCGAATACAGAGGCCGTTTATGCCGTATGGCAGGATTTTCGACTAGGCTACTCGGATATATTTATGTCCAAATCTACAGACCTCGGAGGAACCTGGTCTGCCCCTGTAAGTATTACTGGCGCACCGGCTGGTTCACAGAACTTCTTCCCTTCCGTTGATGTCGATCCACTTACCGGAGTCGTTAACATCATTTATTATAGCAATCAGATCAATGGGTTTAATCTTGATGTATACGTTGCCCGCTCCATCAATGGAGGTCAGACCTTTACTAACACACGGATCACCAATGTCTCATTTAATCCGAACGGTTCAAGTCCTACCCCAGTTCCGCTGATTGGAGATTATATTGATATTATCAGTGTTCCTCCAGGGGGTTACATTGGTGTCTGGACAGATACTAGTACCGGAGCTCAAACTATCTTTGCAGGATATTCGGATATTGTCATTACTTGAATCCATATACACCTGGTTTATTCGAACAAAAATAGATCATTCGTCAATAAACGAATGATCTATTTTAACGCCTACATGCCTCTAACGCTGCTATTTGAGTCTAAAGGATGCCGTACTGAGTGCAATCAGCTCTCCATGAGGATTCGTAATTCTCGATTCCGCCGTAATGGATCGGCCCGTTTCATGAACAATTTTACCGGTAACCTTAAGATACTCCTGCTTCGCAGGCCTCACAAAATGTACATTCAGATTGCTGGTAACACTGGAACGATGAGGATACTTCAGCATTACGGCAACACCCATCGTATTGTCCAATAACGAAGATAGAACACCGCCATGGACGATTCCAATGAGGTTCAAATGATGTGGAAGCGGATCAAGCGACACGATGACTTCATCATTTCCCGCCTGCTCCAATTTACACCCTAAATAACCCCAAAACGTAGATTCAGCTGCTTTTGTAATCGCCTCAAGGTACTCTCGTTGTTCGTTTGTCTGGCTGTGAGCATCTTCTTGCCCACGATCGATCCTGACCACTGCGCTCCCTCCCTTCTGTATTAGCATATCTATACTGGGCTGAAGGGACGTACGACATTAAATTACGCTGTCGGCTGCTCCTCATCCTCCTCCAGCAATTTCCGCCTTAGTACTTTACCGACCATGGTTTTGGGCAAGGACTCCCTAAATACATATTGTCTGGGCACTTTGTACGCTGCCAATTGACTGCGGCAGAACTGCTCGAGTGAAGCTGGATCCGGCTCTGCTCCATCCTTAAGCACAATATAAGCCTTTACTGATTCTCCACGATAGCTGTCCTTCATCCCAACAACGACGGCTTCCTTCACAGATGGGTGCTCATATAGCACCTCTTCAATCTCTCTAGGATAAATGTTGAATCCGCTTGCAATAATCATATCCTTTTTACGGTCAATGATCGTAAAGTATCCCTCTTCATCCATCGTAGCCATATCCCCTGTGAAGAGCCATCCATTACGGATCGTTTCAAATGTTTCTTCCGGTCTTCCCCAGTATCCCTTCATCACTTGAGGACCTTTGACAATCAGCTCACCGGGCTCTCCGACAGGCATCTCCTCTCCTGTTTCAGGATGAATCACTCTTGCGTCTGTGTCCGGAAAAGGAATGCCGATAGTGCCGATCTTGCGTCTGCCCCATATTGGATTAGCATGTGTTACGGGTGAAGCCTCCGTGAGTCCATATCCTTCGATAAGCCGTCCTTTCGTCATTTCCTCGAATGTATCCTGAACCTCTACAGGAAGCGCGGCCGATCCGCTGATACAAGCATTAATTGATGATAGATCATATTCCTTGATTCTGGGATGATTGATCAGTGCAATATACATCGTTGGAGCTCCCGGGAATAGTGTCGGCTTCTTCTTGCGAATCAGGTTCAAGATCATATTCACTTCAAATTTAGGCACTAAGATCATCAGCCCGGCTCTGTATATGGCCTGATTTAATACACATGTCAGCCCAAAGACATGAAAACAGGGCAGTGCTGCCAAATATCGCTCTTTACCATCCTCCACCTGGTGGCACCAGTTTCCCGACTGGATTGTATTTGCGATTAGGTTCATATGTGTGAGCATTACACCCTTCGGTACGCCGGTTGTACCTCCCGTATATTGAAGCTGTGCCAATTCTTCTTTGGCATCGACGGACTCCAATATGGGATCGGCAGCGGCGATGTTGATCAGTTTCGTGAAGGAATGAACTTGGTTATTGTAAGGAACTACAGGTAAGGGTCCCTCTTTTTTTGCCTTGATCGGATAGAGCCACTTCTTAATTAGAGGAAGATAGTCTTTAACACCTGTAACGATGGTGTGCTTAATCTCCGTCTCCTGCACAATGTTCTCAACCCGGGAATAGAAGGTATCCAGTGTAATGATGATTTTCGCTCCGGAGTCCTTCATCTGATGGGCCAGCTCGCGTTCCATGTACAAAGGATTGGTCATCACCGCTACGCCGCCGATCAGCAGCGTGCCATAATACGCGATGACCACCTGGGGACAATTGGGCAGCATAATCGCTACCCGGTCCCCTTTCTTCACACCTAAGCCGCGCAGTACATTGGCCATTTGGTATGACAGCATCAGCAGCCTCTTGTAGCTAATCGATTTGCCCATAAAATACATCGCAGGCCGATGGGGAAACTTCTGTGCTGATGTGACTAGAAACGCAGCCAAGTTCTGATTCGGATACTCACACGTCGGGGCCACTTCGGCCTCATAAAACGGCAGCCAGGGCTTATCGTTCATGATAATCATCCCTTTCATTCTCTTTTATCGAGAATGCTTCCTCGCTGACCTACTCCTCATCCAATACCATCTGATCTCTTCAGATTAAACCGTATAACGCTCATTATGGATAACGCGGGCAGCGATGCTGCGTTTGTACTGATTCGTGTTAACCGGATTGCTTCTCGTCAGCTTTTTGAGCACGGATAATTGCATACGCAGCATGTCGCCAGACTCCACCGTGGTCAGCAGTTCTTTTGCCACAGATTCTACTCTGAGGAATGCCTCATAAGCAAACACTTTTGTCATTTCAATCATATTTAGCGCTTTGTCCTCGGAGGTTCTGGCTGCTTGTTTGTTCGCACGGGCTAGCACACTCTCGAGTGCAAAAATATCAATCATCATATCGGCAAGACCTGCGAGCACTTCCTGCTCCTTCTCAAGCTTCGTTCCGTATTTTTGTACGGCTAGACCGCCAACCAGCAGGAAAATCTTCTTACTCATCTCCAGGAAATGCCCTTCCTGCTCTAAAACACCATCAAACGTTTGATTCGGCAAAATCTGCAGGATTTCGTTTTGAAGGGCCTGTGCTTTTTGGAGGAGTGCTAATTCCCCCTTCAGCGCCTTCTTCACCAGTGTGCCTGGGATCAAAAGTCGATTGATCTCATTCGTCCCTTCAAAAATCCGGTTAATCCGCGAATCGCGGTACAGCCGCTCAATTTTATATTCTTGGATATAGCCGTAACCGCCGTGAATTTGTACACCTTCATCCGCAATGACGTCCAGATTCTCGGAAGAAAACACCTTATTGATCGAGCATTCAATGGCATAATCGGAGATTGCCGCGGCAGCCAGTGTTCCTGCATCATCTGCTGTATAGTCAATATCCTGCATTGCCTCATCCAGCAGGCCAGCCGTGCGATATACCATACTTTCTACTGCAAATGTTCGGATATTCATCTCTGCCAGCTTCTTGCGGATCAGCGGGAAATTTGAAATCGGCGTCTCAAACTGTTTACGTGTGTTGGCATATTTGGTGCTGAGCTCAACCGCTTCCTTGGCTGCTCCTACGGAGCCTGCCGCCAGTTTGTATCTGCCAATGTTCAGAATGTTAAATGCAATTCGGTGACCTTTGCCAATCTCACCTAGCAGATTCTCCTTCGGTACCTTAACATCCTCAAAGTATAGCGGGCGTGTAGATGATCCTTTGATTCCCATCTTCTTCTCTTCCGGTCCAAGCGTAAAGCCTTCCATTTCTTTCTCGACAATAAACGCAGTAAAGTGCTCCCCATCGATCTTGGCATACACAATAAAAATATCTGCAAATCCCGCGTTTGTAATGTAGAGCTTAGATCCATTCAGAATATAGTGATCACCGTCGTCCGATAACACGGCGGTCGTCTTTGCGCTCATCGCATCCGAGCCTGAGGTCGGTTCCGTTAAACAATAGGCGGCAATTTTTGCGCCTGAGGCAAGATCGGGCAAGTACTTTTCCTTCTGTTCCCGTGTACCGAAGAATACGATCGGCAGTGTTCCAATCCCAACGTGAGCACCGAAGGACAAGGCAAAGGAGGAGCCCTTCGCCAGCGATTCACTGATAATCGTCGAGCTCACTTTATCCAGTCCAATTCCGCCAAATTCTTCCGGCACATCTGCTCCAAGCAGTCCAAGATCACCCGCCTTTTGAAGCAGCTCTACGGTGAGATCATAGTTCAGCTTCTCGATCTCCTCATCTCTTGTCACCACTTCACCGTCAATAAAATCTCGAACGGTCTCTGCAATCATTCGATGCTCCTCGGTAAAATCCTCAGGCGTCAGGATACGGTCAAGATCAGCCTTTTCAATGACAAAGCTTCCACCTTTGATCTTCGGTTCTTTGGTTTGGTTGTCGCTCATGAGTTTGGGCTCCTTTCGGGAATGGGGATGGTTGATTGATGAAGAATGTTCATGAATGTGAGTGGCTCGATGATGTTGCTGTGTGTGCGGCTGTGGGTGATTTGATGATGGCTGTGTGTACGGCTGTTGGCGCTTCAATGATGCTGTGAGTGCAGCTGTGGGCGCTTCGATGGCGAATCGGGTTCCGAGCCTTCTTGCCCTTGGATTCTTCTGATTCCACCTTAATGGTGAGAATCCAAGGGCAAATACGCACGCTTCGCTTCTTCACTCCGATTTCGCCCTCTCCGCTTGTTGCTGCACTCCTTGCATGAAAAGCAATTCTTCCTCTCTCAACCTGTGGGGTGAGAGGGGGGACGGGCTTCCATTCTTCTTCTTATGGAAGTCGTCTGATTTTCTTATGTGAGTGATTCAATGATGAAATGAATCTGCTGGGCGCTTCGATGATGCTGTGAGTGCAGCTGTGGGCGCTTCGATGGCGAATCGGGTTCCGAGCCTTCTTGCCCTTGGATTCTTCTGATTCCACCTTAATGGTGAGAATCCAAGGGCAAATACGCACGCTTCGCTTCTTCACTCCGATTTCGCCCTCTCCGCTTGTTGCTGCACTCCTTGCGTGAAAAGCAATTCTTCCTCTCTCAACCTTGGGGGTGAGAGGGGGAGACGAGCTTCCATTCTTCGTCTAATGAAAGTCGTCTGATATTCATATGTGAGTGATTCAATGATGAAGTGAGTGTGCTAGGTGATTCGATGATGCTGTGAGTGCAGCTGTGGGCGCTTCAATGGCGAATCGGGTTCCGAGCCTTCTTGCCCTTGGATTCTTCTGATTCCACCTTAATGGTGAGAATCCAAGGGCAAATACGCACGCTTCGCTTCTTCACTCCGATTTCGCCCTCTCCGCTTGTTGCTGCACTCCTTGCGTGAAAAGCAATTCTTCCTCTCTCAACCTGTGGGGTGAGAGGGGGAGACTGACTTCCATTTCTTCGTCTTATGGAAGTCGTCTGTTATTTATGTGAGTGATTCGTTGATGCTGTGAGTGCTGCTGTGAGCGCTTCGATGGCGAATCGAGGTCCGAGCCTTCTTGTCCTTGGATTCTTCTAATTCACCTTAATGGTGAGAATCCAAGGACAAATACGCACGCTTCGCTTCTTCACTCCGATTTCGCCCTCTCCGCTTGTGGCTGCACTCCTTGATTGAAGGGCAATTCCTCCTCTCTCAACCTTGTGGGGTGAGAGGGGGAGACGGGCTTCCATTCTTCGTCTTATGGAAGCGCCGAGTACAAGCTAGGCTGTTCCAGCGCTTTGTGCGTGCACCTCGAACACCCCCGCTGCACCCATCCCTCCGCCAATGCACATGCTCACCACCCCATATCCTCCACCACGGCGCGCTAGTTCGGATACCAGGCTCACGGTAAGCTTCGCGCCCGTACAGCCGAGCGGATGACCAAGTGCAATAGCACCACCGTTCACGTTAACCTTCTCTTCGTCAAGGTTAAGAGCACGGATGATGTGCAGGCACTGGGAAGCGAATGCTTCGTTAATTTCAAACAGCGCCACTTGTTCCAGCTCAATCCCCGCCATTCTCAGCGCTTTCGGTATCGCTTCGACAGGTCCTACCCCCATGATTTCCGGCTCCACACCTGCCAAGGCAAACGAGCGGAAGGTAGCCAGGGGCTTAAGCCCAAGCTCCTCTGCTTTTTCCCTGCTCATTACAGCGACTGCTGCTGCGCCATCGCTGGTTTGAGATGCATTGCCTGCCGTAACGGTGCCTTTAACCGAAAATGCAGGTCTCAAACGGGCTAACCCCTCTGCTGAGGTATCTGCACGCACCCCTTCATCGGTATCAAAAGTGAATTGACGGTTCCTGATCCGCCCGTTGTCATCAATGGTCGTATGGGTAACCTCGACAGGCACAATTTCAGCCTTGAATCGGCCGGCAGCGATTGCCGCATGGGCTTTACGGTGACTGTTCACGGCATAGGCATCCTGTGACTCTCGGTTCACCCCGAACCTGCGGGCAACCTCCTCAGCGGTGTGTCCCATTCCCATATATACTTCCGGCATCTCCTCCACAATTCGGTAATGTGGAGCAGGCTTGAAGCCGGTCATGGGAACATGGCTCATGCTCTCCACGCCGCCCGCAACAATGACTTCAGCAGAACCGAGCATTATTCGTTCCGCCGCAAATGCAATCGCTTGCAGTCCGGAGGAGCAGAACCGATTGATCGTCAGTGCGGGAACGGTAACAGGAAAGCCGGAATACAAGGAAATGATGCGTGCAACATTCAACCCCTGCTCTCCTTCCGGCATTGCACAGCCGAGGATAATATCCTCGACATCTTCCTTTTTCAGCCCTGGCGCGCGTGCAATAACAGCTTCAAGCACAGCTTTGCCCAAATCCTCTACTCGTGTATCCGCCAGGCTTCCTTTCTTGGCCTTGCCTACAGCGGTTCGGGCAAGTGACACAATGACTGCTTCTCTCAAACTAATCACCTCAACCTTTAATTGATATAAGTGAATCCGTTTCATAAGACTGCTGAAATGGATCCGGATAATGATGATTTTAAGGGATGGATTTAGAAAGCTCTGCCGTCTAATGCAAGTGATGTAATGTGACCGCTAATTGCGAAGAGGCTTACCCTTGGCAAGCATGTGCTGCATGCGCTGCTGGGTTTTCACTTCACCTAGCAGGCTCAAGAAGGCCTCCCGTTCAAGGTCCAATAAATACTGTTCTGAGACAAGGGTACCTGCCGGGACATCTCCCCCTGCCAGAATATGAGCAAGCTTCTTCGCAATGAGGTAATCATGCTCGCTAATATATCCGCTCTGCTTCATACCCAGCGCCCCCAGCTGAAGCACCGCACGTCCGTCACGCCCTGCAACTCTTGCTTTACCGGCAGGAGCTGGTGTATATCCTTCACGATCCAATTCAAGCACGGCCTGCTTGGCTTCATAGATGCGATAATCCTGATTCATCACGACTCGATCCTGGGAGCGGCCATATCCCATATGCAGTGCTTCATGCCCACTGGATGAGGTTTTGGCAAGTGCAATCATTTCAAAGATTCGGTTAAGCTCTGGCTGAAGGTCGGCCTGCTGATCCGGAAAGCGATCGCTCGTCATCCGCACCAACTCTTTGCAGCCTCCCCCGGCTGGAATCAAGCCTACTCCGGTTTCGACCAAGCCAAAATAGGTTTCTGCCGAGAAGATAATTCGATCTGCGGGTAGACAGGCTTCAACGCCTCCTCCAAGCGTCATCCGATGTGGGGCAGCTGCAACCGGTTTAGCTAATTGCTTGAGCTTCATCATACTGCCTTGGAACAATCGGATAATGTCATCCACCTCATCCCAATCTCCGCTTTGGGCTTCCATAAGCATCAGCATGAGATTCGCACCCACACAGAAGTTTCTGCCTTCATTGGCAAGAACGAGACCTCTATAGTTAGCTTCGACTTCTTCGGCTGCCTGCTGAATCATGACCAGGATGTCGGCGCCAATGGCATTGTTTGGAGAGGTGAATTCCAGAAGCGCAACATCATCTCCAATATCCATCAGATTTGCGCCTGTATTTGAACGAATGATTTTGTTCTGGGCCTTAAGCGCTGCTAAAGATATAATCTCAGGTCGTTTCTCTACCGCTCTGTACTCCCCTTTGAGATATTGGAATACATATCCGTCCTTCTGCTGATAGAAGGAGTTATTCCCTGCAGCGATCCAGTTTTTCACCCATGCAGGCACGATCAGACCTTCTGCTTCCATGCGATCAACCGATGCAGGCAGACCGATCAGATCCCAAGTCTCAAACGGGCCCAGCTCCCAGTTGAATCCCCATTTCATCGCATGATCGATATCTTGAATGGAATCCGCAATTTCCCCCAGCTTCTCTGCGGAGTAGATCAGCACTTGCTTAAGCACATTCCATGCGAGCTCTGAATATCGGTCCTTCGTGTTCAAAAAAGCCTTGATCTTCTTCCTTGCTCCTTTGACTGTCTTCGCAGCTTCAATCGACGCTGAGCTGATCTTGGCGCTTGGACTGTACTCCATGTTAGCTAGACTCAGCGATAGAATCTGACTGCCGTGATCTCCTTTTACTTTTTTGTAGAACCCCTGACCACTCTTCTCACCAATCCAGCCTCTTGTTAACAATTCCTGCAGCGCGGCAGGCACTTTAAATACATCCCTCTCCGCTCCGTCCGGCACGGAATCATACACGTTCTGGGCCACATGAATAAAAGTATCGATCCCTACCAAATCGAGCGTACGGAACGTTGCACTCTTGGGCCTGCCGAGCGCTGGTCCTGTTGCGGCATCCACTTCCTCTACCGAGTATCCGTTTTCCGCCATTTCCCTCAATGTGACGAGCAGTCCATAAGTGCCAATACGGTTTGAGATAAAATTCGGAGTATCCTTGGCAATGACAACGCCCTTGCCCAGCCTTTTCTCACAGAATTCTTTCATGAAGGATGTGATCTCAGGATCGGTGTCGAACCCTGGGATAATCTCCAGCAGCTTCATATGCCGTGGTGGATTAAAAAAGTGTGTTCCTAGAAAATGACGCCGAAACTCCTCACTGCAATCCTCCACCATCGCATTGACCGATATGCCGGACGTGTTCGTGCTGACAATGGTTCCTTTTGCACGGACCGCTTCAATCTGCTTCATGATAGACCTCTTAATTTCCAGCTTTTCGGTAACAACTTCAATAATCCAGTCAACTTGTTTCAATAGATGCAAGTGATCCTCTATGTTGCCCGGTGTAATTCGTTCTGCAAAATGAGAAGCATAAAGTGGAGCCGTGCTTGACTTGGGAAGCGCAGCAATGGCACGATTGGCAAGCCGGTTGCGTACCGCAGGATGCTCCAGTGATAGCCCTGCCTGTTCTTCTTCTGGTGTTAATTGAGCCGGTACAATATCCAGCAGCAGACAAGACAGTCCCGCATTAGCCAGATGTGCAGCAATTCCTGCACCCATGACCCCGGAGCCGATTACGGCAGCTTTGGATAAGGTCCTCTTCGTAATTGCAGATGGATGAGTAGGGGTTAACATTTGGTTCACTTCGCAACGACCTCCTGTTCATTCATTTCAGAAATACCGAAGACGGAAGCTTCGAGTATTTCTGCAATATCCTTCGTTTGCACTTTGTCTTCTATTTCTATAAGCTTCGTTCCATCCTCCAGCATCGTCAGGCAGTAAGGACAAGCAGAGCTGATCATCGTCGGTGATACAGATAATGCTTGCTCTGTCCGAGCGAGATTTACACGCTTGCCGGTATCCTCCTCCATCCACATCTGTCCGCCGCCGGCACCGCAGCACATCCCGTTCTCTCGACTGCGTTCCATTTCCACGAGCTCGACGCCTGGAATTGCGCGCAGCACATCCCGCGGTTGATCGTACACATCGTTATATCTTCCGAGATAGCAGGAATCGTGATAGGTGATTTTCTCCGATAACGTGTGCTGGGGAATCAGCTTGCCGGTCTTGACCAGCTCATCCAAGAGCTCGGTATGATGAAGCACTTCGGCTGTAAGGCCAAAATCGGGATATTCATTCTTGAACACGTTAAATGTATGGGGACAGGCTGTAACGATTTTTTGAACATCATATTTATTAAAAATTTCGATGTTCTCCACACACAGCTGCTGGAACAAAAATTCATTCCCCATTCGTCTCGGTGTATCACCCGAATTCTTCTCTTCATTGCCCAATATCGCAAAGTTGACACCTGCCTCATTCAGCAAATGAACGAGCGAACGTGTAACCTTTCGGCTCCGGTTATCATAGGACCCCATCGAGCCTACAAACAGCAGAATGTCAAAGTCCGGGTTCTCCTTCACCGTCGGAATGCTCAAATTCAAGGTGCCGTCCGGGTCAATTTCCTTCACCCACTTGCTGCGTTCTGCCCGGCTGATCCCCCATGGATTACCTTGACGCTCAATATTCTGCATTGCTCGTTGTCCCTCATGAGGTACGCTTCCCTCCATCAGCACGAGATGACGTCTGAGATCTACAATTTTGTCCACATGCTCATTTGCAACAGGGCACTGATCCTCACAGTTACGGCACGTAGTACAAGCCCATATTTCTTCTTCTGTCATGACTCCACCGATGAGCTGCACATCCTTGGCGGTAACACCTTCAACTTGATGCCAGGCTCTTTTTTGCACACTCATGGTTGGACGAATGTCAGTTACTCCTTCCCCCGTCCATTCGCTAAGTGATAGATCGGCAGTTCTCATTTCGTGGACTCCAGCGTAACCAAACACACTGGCAGGCATCCAGGCCGACTTCGACGTCAACGCCTCGCCCTTCTCGGTTAAGTGGTCTCTTAACTTGATAATCATGTGCATGGGGGACAAGAGCTTGCCGGTATTGGTCGCCGGGCATACATTCGTACATCGTCCACACTCTACGCAGGCATAGAAATCGAGCATTTGCTTCTGGGTAAAATCTTCGATATGACCGACCCCATAGGACTCTGCCTCTTCATCTTCTAAATCGAGCTTACTTAGCTTGCCAGGTGGATCTGTTCGTCGCAGCAGGATGTTAATGGGTGCAGTAATGAGATGAAAGTGCTTGGATTGGGGTACGTATAGTAGAAAGGAGAGCAGGATCAGCAGATGAATCCACCAGAAAAAGAAATACACTGCGGACACCGCTACATCAGGCATCCAGGTAAATAACGATGCAATTCCAGATGAGATGGGTGCATAGGCTGAAGATGGCAAATCCTCTCTGAGACGTTCAAATGCCATTGTGAAGAGAACGGATATCATTAGAGATGTGATATAAAAGACAACAAGGCTTGGTTTCCAGCCTCTTTTTAACCGATGCAGCTTCTCCCCATATCTTCGATAGGCAGCATATGAGATGGCGAGGAGAATAAGCACGACCGTAATCTCCTGGGTCAATATAAATCCTTCGTAACCCGGTATAGGCAGACTGTGCCCTGTGAGCCCCTTCCAGATAATGTCCAGTGCACCAAACTGCAGAATAATAAATCCGTAAAAAACGGTAAAATGCATGATTCCGCTTCTCGGATCCTTGAACAGCTTGCTCTGACCGAAGACCTGCACCATAAATGCTGCAATCCTGTCTTGAATGTCCTTGCGAAGATCCGCAGGTCTGCCTAATTTGATATATAAGTAACGGTGGTATACAACTCTGGCGAATAGATAAACCGCCCAGCCGGTAATGAGGGTAAAGAGCAGTGCATTCATCATTTGTAGAATCATCCTCATCAAGCCCCTTGTATTGATAAAATTTAATTTCAGCTTGCATGGCGGATAGCTGTTAGTTTGAGCTTTAGTAACTTACTATCTTTTGATGTGCAGCTTCACTCCTTTCGGGCACAACCCCCCTAGCCATTGACAATGGTAAGTACGATTCATTTATTAAGCGCTTACATTGTGTCTGCAAAAACAGACCTCCACATCGTTTGTACTCTTTGACAATATCATTGTCATACTCGCTGCAAACTTCGATATGAACGCCTAATGAACCATCTCAACCTTGTAGAACGATTTTCCAATGAGACAGGGATTGAATCGTTGACAATGACTGGAACGTATTTTATAGTGGATACAAGAAATGAATGAGTATTCATTCAGAAATTTAACTGTATTCTAACACCGGGGTGAACATATGACAAGTAAAAAAACAGAAAAATATCAACTCATACTTCAAGGCGCCCTCAAAGTGTTTGCCGAGAATGGCTACCATCGGTCCCAGGTTTCCAAGATTGCCAAAGCTGCCGGCGTAGCCGATGGGACGATCTACCTCTACTTTAAGAGAAAGGAGGACATCCTGATTCATCTGTTCCAAGAGAAGCTGGGTGAGCTGGTGCAGAAATTCCATGACAGTGTCGCTGGCAGCTCTGATCCAGTTCAGGCCCTCCGCACGGTCTGCCGCATTCATTTTACAGAGCTTGAGAATAATCCTGAGCTTGCGTACGTCACGCAGATCGAGCTAAGACAAAGTGATATTGAGCTTCGCAAGGAGATTGGCAAATCACTCAAGCCATATATTGAGCTGATTGAGAATATTCTAGAGCAGGGCATTGAACTGGGACATTTTAGAGAAGACCTGAATCTCAAACTGGTTCGAAACCTCATCTTTGGCTCCATGGATGAAGCAGTTACCTCCTGGCTGATCTCAGGGCAGAAATATTCGCTTCAAGAACAGGTTGACGACACCCTTAGCTTCTTTCTTCACGGTGTTTCCAAATAATTAAATTCATAACTCATGTTTTGAAGGGAGACGATCGAATATGAAGATAGTTGTATTGTTAAAGCAAACTTTTGATACAGAGGAGAAGATCACTCTGCAGAATGGAGTCGTGTCTGAGGATGGTGTGAAATTTGTCATTAATCCATACGACGAATATGCGGTAGAAGAAGCTGTCAAGCTTCGAGATGAACACGGCGGCAGTGTAACTCTTCTCTCCGTCGGTCCAGACCGTGCTGCAGAAGCCCTGCGTACAGCGCTCGCGATGGGTGCAGATGAAGCGGTTCTGATCTCGGATGAGCGAATTCCTGACGACGAATATGTGATCTCCAAAGTGCTCTATTCCTACTTAAACCAAGAGAATCCGGATCTCATTCTTGGCGGTAACTTCTCCGTCGATCGTGGATCAGGTCAGGTCGCCATTCGTCTGGCTGAGCTCCTTGGCATTCCTCACACCTCATCCATTACCAAGCTTACGATTCAAGGTACAACAGCCGAAGTCCATCGGGATGCTGAAGGTGATCTTGAAGTGCTTAGTGTCACGCTGCCTGCGCTGTTTACTGCTCAGCAAGGTCTGAACGAACCGAGGTACCCTTCTCTTCCTGGTATCATGAAAGCAAAAAAGAAGCCGTTCAAGACGCTGCTGCTTGAGGATCTAGATCTCATCGAAACCGATGTTCAGCCTGCTACGAAGCAGGTCGAGCTGACGCTTCCACCTGAACGCGGTGCAGGTAAGATCCTTAAGGGCGATGCCGAGAACGTTGCCCGCGAGCTTGTCGGCCTTCTGCGTACCGAATCCAAAGTCATTTGAACGATACATTGCGTGCTGAATCATACTGATTCGTTAATTTGTTTGTGCAACAGTGGACTTTGCCATGCCAAATCCATCATTTTGTATGCGGTTTCAATTATGTGCATCTCATCTACCCCAAGTGTATGGCAAACAGAATGTCCGACATGCGTTATTTTTCCATTGGCTGTTCATGCATTCAAATTCAAATGACCCGAGGAGGTTCTTGTGATGAGTAAAACATTGCTTGTATATGCCGAGAATCGAGATGGAAGGCTTCGTCAGGTAGCACTCGAAACGTTAGGTGCTGCACAGCAAATCGCAGGTGCTCAGGATCGGATCCAGGCTGTAGTGGCAGGTTCAGATATAACGTCCGCCGTAAGTGAACTCGTTCCCTATGGCGTCGATTTGATATATACCATCGAGCATTCAGCGCTTGAACACTATAATCCTGAAGCTTATTTAGCTGCATTAAAATCCGTCTTACAGAAGGCAGCACCAGACCTTGTCCTCTTCGGACATACCGCTCTGGGTAAAGATCTGGCTCCATTAGTTGCAGCTCATCTTCAGGCAGGGCAGATCTCGGACATTACTTCTATTGATCTAGAAGGAGGTCATCCCGTATTTACCAGACCTCTGTATGCAGGCAAAGCCTTTGAAAAACGTGTATTTGAGGCTGGACCCGCGGTCATTACCATTCGGCCGAACAATATTGCTGCAGCGTCTGCTGCTGAGAGCAGTACTTCTCCCATTGAAGATGTTGCTTACCCCTCTCCATCACTGCGTACGATCGTTAAGGAGGTCGTTCAGAAGACGACAGGCAAGATTGATCTCAGCGAAGCCAAGATCGTCATCTCTGGTGGCCGGGGCGTCAAGAGTGCAGACGGCTTCAAGCCTCTTGAAGAGCTCGCTGATCTGCTTGGCGGAGCTGTGGGTGCTTCACGCGGTGCGTGTGATGCAGGCTATTGTGATTATTCGCTGCAGATTGGTCAAACAGGGAAAGTAGTTACACCCGAAATTTATATTGCTTGCGGCATCAGCGGTGCCATTCAGCATTTGGCGGGAATGAGCCAATCACGTGTCATTATTGCGATCAATAAGGATCCTGAAGCACCTATCTTTAAGGTTGCAGATTACGGCATCGTCGGCGATCTGTTCGACGTTGTGCCTCTCCTCACGGCCGAGTTCCGGAAGGTACTGGTATAGGCGTTCCATTATTGGACGCCGCTCTCCGGTTGCTAACGCAAAAGTCGTTCGTTATTCAAAAAATTTCACTTTGTAGCTGGGGAGGAATTCTTGGGGGTGGGGCTGGCGTTACATTTTTTGGCTCCCTCTCTCCGGTTGCTTCGCAAAAGTCGTTCGAGATCCAAAAAATTTCACTTGTAGCTGAGGGAAGAATTCTTGAGGTGGAGCTGGCGTTGCAATTTTTTGAGCCCCTCCCTTCAGTTGCTCGCAAAAGTCGATGGGCTCTCATAATTTCACTTTGTAGCTGGGGAGGAATTCTTGGGGGTGGGGCTGGCGTTACATTTTTTGGCTCCCTCTCTCCGGTTGCTTCGCAAAAGTCGTTCGAGATCCAAAAAATTTCACTTGTAGCTGAAAGGAAGAATTCTTGGGATGGGGCTGGCGTTGCAATCTTTTTAGCCCCTTCCTTCGGTTGCTCGCAAAAGTCGATGGGCTCTCATAATTCCACTTTGTAGTTGTGGGAGAAGAATTCTTAGGGGTGGGGCCGACGTTACATTTTTTGGCTCCCTCTCTCCGGTTGCTTCGCAAAAGTCGTTCGGGCTCCAAAAAATTTCACTTGTAGCTGAGGGAAGAATTCTTGAGGTGGAGCTGGCGTTGCAATTTTTTGAGCCCCTCCCTTCGGTTGCTCGCAACTGTTGCTGCTTCTCTAAATAACGTACTTGCTTTCATGAATCACAGGTGTTAGGGGCATACCATTTCTAGATGATCGGTTAACTGCAGGATCGGATAGCCATTCATATCGCCGTTCCCAATCTTCTTCAATAACAGGCCTTAATGTTACTCGTTGTTCGCGTAGCATATTTCCTTTCTTGTATACACTCGCCTTCATGAGCTATTCAATTAACGCTCTTATCTTCCTAATATTAATATCTCTCCCTTATCATTTAATCCTCTAAATATAAATCCACGAGCATCTTTTGTATTTAGTTCATTGTATGATGCTGCAAAACCATCTTCTAAATTTAATTCGATAAATACAGTTGAGTTCTCTTTTATTTCATCAATATCATACGAAATTACGTTATCAATACTATCATTACTTATTATTACTCTTATTATTTCAGGATTAACTGATTCCACTCCGAAAATAGTATCGTACATATTTCTTGAGTTTAGTCTCGACGACCATGTCCGATTCAGGTCCCCTTCTGTTCCTATCAATGGATCCATGGACTGTAACATAGCTACATTTGATACTTGATATAAGAATCCCCATTTAGTATCAACTTGCTTCAAATAATTGAAATTCTCAGTTTCCCATATAACTACTTTATTATTATCAAAATCTTTGTTATATACTACCTCACCGTCTATGAAAGGATAAGATATTCTTAAAGCTTGATTCTCGTTTAGTGAATAGCCATACCTATAAAGAATGAAAATTACAATCACTACGATTACAACAAAGAAAATTGATCTTCTCTTTATTTTCTTGTTCATAGAGTCTCCATTCATCCTAAAACAAATATTGTTGGCATTGATTTCCGCAATATCCAAAAGTCCAAGGTCATTCATTTCAATTTTGTCTGTATAACAACTTAATTCGTACATATAAAGTTCAAGCAGATTTCTTAATACTTCTTTCTCATCAATTGTTGGAGATCTCAGTTACAAACATTCACCTAATTTTCCCACCCTGAATTCCAATCAAGTTATTCCGAAGATTTGATTGGTACAAATGGTTTGCGCTAATTTCCTATAACGTTCAGGCATTCTCGAACCCTCACCGGCTTAAGAGCGTAGCGCGGATCGTCAGACTTAGCCCTGCAGGGTTGTCCGCTGAAACAACTTCTCTGAAAATACTTCATGCGGACCGAGGCGTCAGCCCCGATGCGTGAATGTGATATTATGCGATGTCCCTAACTTCCTCGAAATACTACATCATTACTGGTCTCTAATAGTTCTCTAATTCTCTTTCCAAATCATATTTTAGCACTTCCACTTCTAATACTGCCGAATCATCATTATTAAAAAATATAGAGGGTTTAATTCCATCTTCTACCATTCCTAACAAAAACAACTCAACAAATTCCTGAAGATTGATGGCTTCTGCCTTATAATTACTCCAATCACCAATTGCACAGTATTCGGCAAACTCTTTCCGAGGCCAAAAAGGAAATAAGTAATTCCCCTCATCGTCAGCGCTTGCTGCCCAACCATCATTATATAATCCCCAAATCTCTTCTCGGTCTACGACTTGCTTAATGAAATACTCATATCGGATATTGGCTGGCTGCTTAATGAGCGATTCAAACTCTTTATTGTTCATTGTCTCTACACCTTTTGTTTTCATTTTTCAATCCAGGGGTTTCGGATAACGTTCTTTTATTCACGACGTCGATCCCCCTTAGATAGCTCCAATCTTAGGGGGATCGATGAGTCCGGCTGAAGTTACTTCCTGCCACTGAAAATGCCTTCCCGAACCAACATCTAACTTCTACCGGACCGAGGGCCGAATGGCCCGATACGTGAATATGGTGTTATAAGAGGTGCCCGACTTCCCGAATTACTTTCATGAGAATTCCCATTATCTCATTTATTCTTTAAACATTGACCTTATAATTTAGAGTTAATTCATCAGCAGGCAAACCCCTAATTCCCCAATTACTCTTCGGCGTTTCAAATATTGTTATTTCAATATCATTGACATCAAAACCAATATCTTTGATTCTCTCAAAAATCAATCTAATCAATTTCTTTTTAGCTTCGTCCGATCTACCTTCGAAAATGCTTATTTCAATTATTGTGTACTTTTCTGATCGATTGTTTGGATATATAAAATCCTCTTTATCTAATAAAATATACCGATGAAACCTCTTATCTTCAGGCAATTTCAGAGAATCTATAAAACATGAATGTAAGATATCTGAGAATTGTTTTTGAATTGGTTTTAAGATTTCGAATATACCATAAATCTTTACCTGTGCCATTGAAGTTCTCCTTCCACGACTATCATTAAGATTTTTATCGTTTTTCGGCCATTTCTTATAACGTTTTGTGTTCACGAACCCGAGAAGCTTAAGGGACCAACGGGAGCCGGGTCAAAGACTTAGCCTCGCAGGAATTGTCTGGCTGAATCCACTTCCCCGAAATCCCTCGGTCCAGACCAAGGACGAATGCCCGCAGCGTGAATACTTTGTTAGATGAGGTTACCTTGAGCTACTCACAAAATCCCTCATGCCCTCTCGTAACATGCTAACCCCTTCTTTTACACTCTTCATATTCTCATCGTCATTCATATTATTCCTTGCATGTAATAATGCCGGTCTTAATGATTCTACTGAATTTCCAAATTGGTACATCCATTCACATCTAGGAACCATCCATAAATGAAAGTGATGTGTTGTATCTTCATTATAAAAATAATAGACCTTTTCAATTCCCAATCGTTTTCTTTGTTCTCTTCTGAGCTTATGAATTAGCAAAAATAAATTCTAATCGCTCTTTATCTGTTAATTCATCCATGCAATAAAAATGCCTCTTTGAAGCCAATATAACTAACCCTTTAATTGGGTAAGCAATATCCTGATGGACATGAAAGTTGCTTGATTCAAAAATTACTCCACCTGTTGAAGAAATCAAACCACTTGTCAATGCGCAGCTTACACATTCAACTTCTACTGTTCTTCCATCACCCAATGTAATCTGTCTTGGCATTATACACCTCATTGTTTTTGATAAGAACTTGCATCGTAATTTCATCTAACGTTCCTGTATTCACGAAACGCCCCAGCCTTAGATAGCTCTTATCTTGGGCTGGGGCGTTTGTTGTCTGAACTTCTTCCACGATTATACATCTAAACAACCGAGGGGCGATAGCCCCGATGCGTGAATACTATGTTATATGATGGGGATGCCATCTTCGTTTTACCGTTCAACTTATCTCTTTTTTCTTATTATCACTTTCAATATTATTTCACGCTTTGATACATTTTTTCTTTGTGATATTATATATGTAATAAAGACCAAGTGCAGCGAACACTTGGTCAGTACAATTGGCTTGGATGGTCTATTCCCTTCTAAGTCGTAAAGGAACAAAACCCACCTCTGGCCTCAACCTTTGGGTGGGTTTTTACTTTTTCTTGTTGTTATTATTGATGTATGTTAAAAGAGCAAGAATGAACGTCCCAAAGAGGAACATAATCGTTAATGCATCTTTCACTTCCATGGCTTCACCTCCTTTCGAAGGGAAACCATGCCCACCCAAGATTCAATTGTAGTTATATTTTACCTTTATTTATAACTGCGTACAAGTGTTCTTGATTTGTTTTACAATCTCTATCTTGCATCCCTTTCATATAACTCTTTTATCTCTGAACTTCGCGAATAACTTCTTCACTTAAATATTCGCGCAATTGTTGAACTGTCCTGCTCTTTCATAATAGCGTTCATTCTTAAGAAATTAAAATCCTGCCTGTACTTATGTATTCATAACTTCGTTTTACGCAAGAAGCAACGAAAAAAGCTGGCTTATAAAGACCAGCTTAAACAGTTCATCTATTAATTCGCAGTAATATCACTCCTGTGGCTTTCTAAACCTTGTCCGGTTACCCACTCGTTCGACGAAATTTATACTTTTACTGCATCGAGCCAGGCTCTAGCAATTAGAGCATGTCCTGCATCAGTCGGGTGCACACCGTCTCCTGCCCAGTAGGCTGGCTCCGCCTTGGTACTCGCTTGAGCAAACAGGCCATCCAGTGGAACATAGTATGTTCCGAATTCACGAGCCAGCTCTCGAATGGCATGAATTTTTGGATCAAGATCTACTCTCCATCCCTTGCGATCTTCCGGAACAGGCAGTACGAACGGTTCTATTAACACGATATTCGCATTCGTATGTTCCTTGGTCCGCACAAGCAGCTCACGATATGTACGATAAAATTCATCTGCAGAAGTCTCTGCCTTGGAATCGTACCAGCGCCACGTATCATTGATTCCGATATATATGGACACCCAGGTTGGGTTATGCGCCAGGCAATCCTGCTCCCACCTTTGTTCAAGATCTGTAACCCGGTTTCCATTGATACCGCGATTCATAAACTGAATTTGCTTCTCAGGATAACGGAGATTAAGTTCAGCCGCAACCATCATGGCATAACCTCTGCCAAGGTCACCCACATTATCATAATTTCTGCCACAATCCGTAATACTGTCTCCGATAAATAGCACTCTAGCTTGATCTTCAATCCGTGTCATATGTATATTGGCTCCTTTAGAAATGATATAAAGCTCTGAACTAATGATAGCGCTAACAGAATGGTCTTGCAACGCCAGATATGACGAATATGTCAGAGTATTTTCATAGTTTCCCTTCATAAAAGGATTTCTAACATACCTATCGAATTACCAATTGGTATAAAATTCCAGGAGGTGATTCTGATGAAAGCACTGTTAGTCATTGATGTACAGAACGCCATTGTCGAGCTAAAAGATTTCACAAAAGAACTCACATTAATAGAGCAAGTGATTCAAGATTTTAGAAGAGATGGACATCCGGTCATTTTTATTAGACATATTGATGATCAGGCAGAAAGTCCATTGTACCGAGATTCAGAGGGCTCACATATACATGATTCAATTCTTAAATATGCTGAAACTGTAGTTGAGAAACAGACACCGAGTGCATTTTATAAGACGAAGCTTGCAGAGACACTGGAGCAGTTAGGCGTTAATCATCTCTTCATCGTCGGCTTTGAGACGGAGTTCTGCTGTATGTTCACGGCCATATCAGCCTATGACCGCGGGTACAAAGTGACCTTAATTAAGGATGCAACAGGTACGGGTAACACACCGGATACGTATGAGATGAAGGATCTGGACATCCAAGGTTTTGTCGGAAAAGTGCTCGATTGGTCAGGGGCAATTGAGGTGCTCGATCACGACAGCTATGTTCAGAATTATGTCGTACACAATACCATCTAAGTCTACAAATCTAAAATCTATTAATATACAAATCTATTTCAATATAAAAGGATGAGCGAAAGCAACCAGAGTGGATAGGCCGCAATTAATTTAACCTATGACTCTATGTAAATTGCCTTGCTCATCCCTAGTAATTATTAATAACCGTTAGCAGTTAAGCATTTTGAAGAGATTCGTCAAGCTCCATCTCCAAGAATACAGGGCAATGATCACTTCCCATGATATGACAGTCTGCTCCTGAATCCTTCAAGTATGGTGCAAGCCGGGTCGAAGCAAGGAAGTAATCAATTCGCCAGCCGATATTCCGCTCTCTGACCTTCGCCATATATGACCACCAGGTGTACACATCTGTCCGATCGGGATAAAAATAGCGGAACGAATCCACAAAGCCCGAATCCAGCAGCATGCTCATTTTCTCCCGTTCCTCCAATGTAAAGCCAGAATTACCACGGTTAGATTTTGCATTTTTGAGGTCTATTTCAGCGTGCGCCACATTCATGTCCCCACAAATGACCACGGGCTTATGCTGGTCCAGCTCATTAAGATAGGCTCGAAAACGTTCCTCCCATTCCAGACGAAGAGGTAAACGCGATAAATCCCTTCTCGCATTAGGTGTGTATACATTAACTAGATAAAATTGTTCAAATTCGAGCGTGATCATTCGCCCCTCTGGATCAGGATCTTCCTCACTCATGCCATATTGAACCGAAATCGGCTTGATTCTCGTAAACACCGCGGTTCCCGAATAACCTTTTTTCTCTGCATAATTCCAGTAATCCTCGTAGGAGTCGCCTAACTCCATTTGAATTTGTCCTTCTTGCAGCTTGGTCTCCTGCAGGCAAAAAATGTCCGCATCCATCTGCTTAAAATAATCCATAAACCCTTTATTTACACAGGCTCTCAGCCCGTTTACATTCCAAGATACCAGTTTCACTGTAGATGAGCACTCCCCTTTTCGTAGTTATCAAACCTCTTACGAAAATTAAAATAGACAACCCTTTAATTATAACATAGAAGATTCCTTACTCTCTTGCTGCTGTTCAGGTTTCAGCACAGCTTCACGCAATGTACATTTTTACAGATATTCTGTTCATCAAAAAAACCTCCCATTTATCCCGAGATAAATGAGAGGCTGACGGTTTAAACTTCAACTTTCATCAGAAAGTTGTAAGTTCCTATTCTTCAAACTCCACGTTATGGTACACCTGCTGCACGTCCTCAAGATCCTCAAGTACATCAATCAGTTTCTCGAATTGTGTAAGTGCATCGCCTTCCAAGGTTACAAAGGTTTGTGGCAGCATCGTAAGCTCAGCTACAGTAAACTCCGTTACTCCTGCATTTTTAAATGCATCTTGTACGGCATGGAATTGATCCGGCTCCGCATACACGATAACCGCCTCATCTTCTTCCACAATATCCCGAACATCCAGATCAGCTTCCATTAATAGCTCCAGTACTTCATCCGCAGATTTGCCTTCAACCCCGATAACCGCCGTAGAGTCGAACATGTAGCTTACCGATCCGCTGACTCCCAAATTGCCGCCATTCTTCGTAAAGGTTGAACGTACTTCAGATGCTGTACGGTTTACGTTGTTCGTAAGTGCATCCACAATAACCATCGATCCATTCGGACCGAAGCCTTCGTAACGAAGCTCGTCAAAGTTCTCTTCCGAACCGCCTTTTGCTTTTTCCAGTGCGCGGTCAATGATGGCTTTGGGTACGTTGTATGTCTTAGCACGCTCTAGTACGACCTTCAGAGCGCGGTTCGATTCCGGATCAGGCTCCCCTTGACGGGCTACTACATAAATCTCACGTCCGAACTTCGCATATACGCGGCTAGTGCTTGCGTCTTTGGACGCTTTCTTTTCTTTAATATTATTCCACTTACGACCCATATCAATATTCGCTCGCTTTCAAATAGAATCTAAACAATCCTTTATATTATAGCTTTTATGGGCCAGCTTGAAAAGTTATCATCCAATTGTACAACACTATTCATTAAATTTAACTGACTACGAAAGAAACAACCGTCCAAGGTGTTACGCTATGGGGAGAAGATGAATTAGTCCGTTATTTGATCGGAATCGTGATCTTCTCTTCAACTGAACCTGGATATCTATGCATTTCAAGCCGTAGTGGCTGCTTGTAATCTCCTGCAGGCAGGAGGTATTTGTACCGCCAGGTCTGAGTAACATGTTCAGATACTAACTCTGTTCGAGAAAGCTCCAATGGATATGAGTCTCCAACAGCGTCAGTAACATGATCACTTATTTGGAGCATTGGATAGGAGCTCATATCTTTACTTTTTGACATTTCCTTCATTAGAATCGAGATTCTCATACCCTCATCTGTCGTCTCTACTTGTTCAAGAATAATCCGGGGATCTGGAGTACTTATCGTTTCTATTGTCTTCGTATTAAATTGAAAGATTTCGTTTTTATTGTTCAGATATACACCTTTGGCTTCCAAGTTTATTTTACTAGGCTGGTCAAAATAGAGACTTTCAAAAAAGTAGGTTCTGCCTCCTTCCTCGTTCATATCTCCATAGGAACTATTCGTTATTAATCTGTTTCCTGTGTTATCTGTCAGTGTGAGCTTCATAAAATCATTGATTTGTTTCGTATTATTAGGATCTGCGATTACTTTCAATTTGGACTGGAGTGGTGTAATCACAAGCTCTTCGATTCTTATACGTTGTCCGTGGACCTTGATTGTTTGATGAATGGGGACAATCTCTTTCATTTGCGCGAACCGGCTCTGATCAATTTCCACCGGAATTTCAATAACTTGTTCTTCCTTATCCTTATAATAACTTGCTTCTAACAGAACAGATTTGGGCATGCTCTGACCTTCATGGAGAATAAAATCAGCTCTGGAATAGAGTTCACCTTGTTCATCATCTCTTATACTGGAGCCTGAATAATTATCTATTCCACCGATGATTCTTCCTTTGGAATCCAAAAGTTGAAACCACAAGAACTTACGGCTGTGCATCTTCTCAGCGTCAGCACCTTCGAAAGAATACAGTACCGTCAATCTGTCCTCATCGGCCAAGATCCCGCCAATCGTTAACGTTGTGTCTCCAACTTGCATTGTAATGTCCATCTCCTGATATAGATTACTCTCGATCGCCTCTGAATAGACACTGTTATACCGCACAACCTCAACGAATTTATTCATTAACGGGAGCTCACTGACAACCGCAGCAAAGACAGGTGAGATGCGAATGCTCGCCGTGAACAGTATAAGCAAGGAGGCCGCTGCCGCTGTACAAATAATGCCTATGCGTTTTTTATGCTGGCGCCTTATTCTGTGCTTACCACTTACCATGCCGAGATTGATACTCTCATCCATAGCTGACAATGGCAGATCCTTTAAATATGAATCTACCTTCGCTTTATCCTTTAATACGGCTTGTTCCCACTCTTCTGTTATGAAGTGCATGATCGATCTCCTCCTTATCCTGCGTTTCGACCCGCATCATTTTGAGTGCTTTGTTGAGCCAGGTTCGTATGGTGCCATCCGGGCGGTCCAGCAGCTCTGCAATCTCCGTAATCGTCAGATCTCGGTAATATTTCAACACAATAACCATCCGATATTTCGGCGGAAGTGCAGTGACTAAATTCTCCATATCTATTTTTTGTGCCGGATCACCGGCGACAGCAACTTTAGTACTGATATCCATCTCCTCAGTTCCCGAAGGCAGCTCACGCTTTCTTTTCTTCCGTTTATTCATACAAACCCGAATCAGAATACGAATGACCCAGGTTGTAAAATATTCAGGCTGTCTTAACGTCTTCCGTTTCGCCCATACTCTACTCACCGTTTCCTGCACAGCATCCAGCGCGTCCGCTTCATTCCGCATATATGAGTATGCAATACTGTACATCCGATGCTTGTCCACATGAAGCCGTTCTATAAATGCTTCTTCATCGCCGTCTCTTGATTTGGCGGCAAGCTCATGTAAGTCCATGCTGTTCCTCCTGTCCGATATTGCAGCTGCTTGTTAATTAGACGTCCTGGTTATTCATTCGGTTTTATGTATGTTTCTTAAAAAAGCATAAAAAATCCGCAGCATCAGCGCACGGTTACACGTATCTTATGCTGCGGAACAATTCAATTTTTTCGTCTAAAGAACCTTAATCTGATGGGTTGACGCTGTTAGAACACAGGAATGTCGATCTTCTGATTTATTTTTTTCGGATATTCGTTAATCTCGAACGTTAAGGGTTGCTTGTAATCTTCATTAGGAATGGTAACCGTATATAACAGCGTAGTCCTCTCATCTCCAATTCTAAATCCGGATTGAGGTGAACCTGTTATCTTATACTTTATGCCTGAAGCGTCAGCAAATTGGTTATGATCATTGAATAACCTAAATACTCGATAAGGTGGTTTATTAAAAGATTCTTCTAGATCTGTGAATTCAAGCTGAAGGTATACATAACCTTGTTCTTGGTCTATTTCTACTATATCCAGCCGCTGATCAGGAGCCTCTACCATTTCTGAAGTAGCGGTATTAATTACAAACTCTTGATCTTTGTCAGATATAAAAGCGCCATCAACGATTATGGATAGACTATCTGGCTTATTGAAGTAGATGCTGTCCATATATGCAATGTAAGTCCCTGAGCTTATTTCCCCAGAACCATTCGTTCCATTAGAAATTTCTCCCCAACTGTTCCCTTGATCATCGGCTAACCTCAACCCACTAAAACCGTTCATATTCTTTGTGTTCTCCGTATTCGTTTCCATTCTAATCATCGTTTGCAGTGGTGTAAAGGTGATATCGTGAATTCGAACGGTTTGGTTATCTATAACAATAGACTTATTCATATCAATATGTTCTCGCATACCTGCAAACCGAGAGTGATCTATTGGGAATGTAACCTCTAAAGATTCCTCGTTTATATTCATCGCCAGCTTTAGCTCTTTGGGTAATTCTTCACCATATTCCATATTTAGCTGAATACTTTGATAGGTAATCGTCTCGTTTTTGTTCGGAGAATTGTGTCCATAACCAATCGAATGAGGTTTATCTTCCTCGATTATTAACTCAATAGCATCCGTGCTATCTTGATGTTCTTTAAGATCAGGTCCACTCACCGAATACAGGATCACGGCTTTTTCCTCATCTGCAATAACTCCCCCCACAGCCAGTTCATAAGCTCCGCTTGTATCCGATACATGCAGTTCCTGCAACAGGTTATTTTGTGCAGCAAGTATGAAGTTCTGGTCATACTCAACAGCCTCTATATATTTCTGTATCTTCGGCGAATAAAGCTTCTCCATCGGGCCGGGTAATATATACCCCATTATCAAGTATCCTGCTAAGAGCACTGCAGCAGCGGAACCTAAGAAGACATAAGTACGCTTCCTTCGATTGCGATGTCTCGGTTGTTTGACTACTTCATTTAATTGCTTGTCATGTCCAGATATTTCCTTATTCCCGTGATCTGAATTCATTGCCTTCCTCCCGCTCAATTACGATTCAATGTCCTGTTCATTAAACGTAATGGTTGAACGTTTGGTTCGTATTCATTTATAAAATTTAATGACTATAGGCTATATTGTTGGCTCATCCACAGTCCTTACCATATAGAGCTTCTCATTGAAGCCAAGTCTATTGCGAAACCATCTTTGCTTTACGGCCTTATAGATGTGAAAACCGTGCTTCTCATAAATGGAACGTGCCGCATGATTCGTATCAACGACTTCCAGCTTAAAGACCCGATACGGCAGATAATGCGTCAGATGGAGCAGCATGGATGTCGCGATCCCTCTTCCCCGATACATAGGGTCTGTGGCAACCGCTTCTAGAAAGCACTCATCTCTATCAATTGGGGCGGGTATGTGAAATTGTTTTGCCAGAAAATAATGTACAACGCTCCCCTGAACATTACCTAGAATGCTTTTTAAGTACTCTTTATCAAAATATTGAGAGCGAGTAATGCTTGTGGAATATGCCATAATGCCTACGACTTGGCCTTCAATAATCGCAGCATAGAATTGATCTACAACAAAAGACTCTTTAATTACTCTTTTTAACATCATTTTATCTTTCGACATGGAGGTTAATTCGTTATAATAACTATTCACGTAGACGTCTGCCGCCTGCTGCAGCTGCTGCTCCCTAAGCTCTGTCATCCTGACAATATCTAATAATTCCATTGTTTTCCCCCTCCGATGGATAGCCCGCGGTTTATACTTAATCTACCGTAACCTGTCTAGACAATACATACATCTGGAGACCGATTCTGATTCATTTATAAAGGAGATTCTACATACGATGCCATTTACTTTTGCCCATCCTGCTGCCGTTCTGCCGTTTTCACGCAAGAGCAAGTATCTTCATTTTACCGCGCTCGTACTGGGCAGCATGGCCCCTGATTTTGAATATTTGCTAAGGGGACAACCTGCCGGCATGACCGGACATACTTTTGCAGGGTTCTTCTATTTTAATTTGCCGCTGGTCGCGTTGGTCTACCTGATCTACCATTTTTTCATCCACCATACTCTATTTGATCATTTGCCTGTGTTTATGCAGGATCGTTATCAGCGTACGTCTAATTTAGGATTACCAGCCCAGATCATTATTTTCTGCTATTCTGCCTTACTCGGCATGTTAACGCACGTCGTGTGGGATGCTTTTACACACCAGCATGGATTTGTAGTCGATCGGATCCCGCTGCTCAGCGTTGACCTCCATGTACTCGGTTACGAAATTCCCATCTACAAAATACTGCAGCATGGCGGAACCCTGACCGGACTTTCGTTAATTCTGATTTACATCCTCTATCGAGCCAAAAAATACAACAATCTAGCTAATCGCACTACACCGTCTGCACAAAAATGGCTGTATTGGCTATGTATTGCCCTATTGTCTATTGTATTCTTCATTATCTGGTTTATCGCTGATCCGGTGGCTATTCATCGCATTGGTGTTCATGTGGTTAGAGTCATCGATTCCGGTTTGCTTAGTCTGCTCTTCGTTTCCATCTTCTTTAAATTCAAAAAGAACAAGGTGCGCCTCCAGCGTTGAGGCGCACCTTGTTTCATTTTATAAGATTACGTTCGTCTCTTCAGGTAATCATAGGCTGACAATGCCACCTCGGCTGCGGCATACCCGTCCTCTCCCGTAATCGCTACAGGCCTTCCATCAAGAATACGATTCACAAAGTCCTGAAGCATATAATAATCCATCTTGTCTCCAAAGTAGCTGTACCGTGCTCTGCCTTGCTCTATGCTGAACACTTCATTGACTTGAGCAAAAGCATCCATTCTTATTATGCCCTCGGTCCCGATGATATCCAGCTTCACATCTCCCCAGTAAGGAAACACTGGATTACGAGACCAGCTTGTATCGATGACCCCAATCACGCCATTATCATACTCCAGATGGACAATACCAGAATCCTCGACAGTAATATCATGAAACAGTGTCCCTTTCTCAGCATGAACAACACGAGGCTGTACTCCCAGCATCCAATTCAGCAAATCGGCAACATGAACCGTATGATCGAGCAGTGCACCGCCGCCAGATTGTGCCGGATCAACAAACCAGCCGCCGGGCATGCCGCCTCGGTTATACCCTTTAACGGCCATGACTTCACCAATCTCACCTTGGGCTACGGCTTCCTTAACCCGAATGACCGACGGAAGGTAACGGCAAGGAAAGGCCGTCATGAGCTGCACCTGCAGTTCATGACAAATATCAATCATTTGCCGCATTTCAACGCGTCCTGTCCCAAGCGGCTTCTCGCACAATATATGCTTGCCTGCCTTCGCACTGTCCGTGACTAGGGCGGCATGATGCCTATTTTCCGAACAAATAATGACCGCATCTATATCCGGCAGCTCGAGCAGCTCCAGATGATCTTGATAGAATTGAACATGGTCACGTTCAACTATCGCCTTGACCCGATCGTAATGTAGATCTGCAATTGCAGTTACCTCCGCATTCTCAATCAGCTGCAACTGCCTGTAATAGCTGAAGGCATGGGAATGGGCGAAGCTGATCATACCGATACGAAGCTTACGCATCCCGCCACCACCCATCGGTTAAACGAAATGACCTCATGGTCACGGCCTGCCCGTTACTTGCTGAATAAGCTGCCGCCTGGATGACAACCGCCGTCTTCCATGACGCCTCCAGCGATATTATAGGTTCCGTCTTATAAGTTGCAATATTCAGCACGGATCGTATATATCCATCGATCGCATCCTCAAATGCAGGGCTGACTAGCCTGAATTCGGAACCCCCTCTTCTGATCTCCACCGAAGCGCTCATCTTCGGACTGGAGCGAACAATCCCTTGATTTCCTGCCATCTCGAATTCAGATGTTGCCGGACTCGGATAACCTAATATACCTTCCATATTCACAATAGTGCCGCATTCATATTTCAGTGTGAGCAGCGCATACTCAGTCCGTTCTTTGCGAATATGCTGTGCGAATACACTCTCCACTTCACCGAGAAGATAACTCATAAATTCAATTTCTTCGATAAACAGCGTCATAATGGGTTCAATACGATGAGCAGAGGAGGAAGGCAAACGGCTGCCGTAAGCTTCCTCTCCAGTCATCATACGCCGAACATGAACTACGCCTGGACTGCCGATCACACCTGCTCTCACTTGCCTTGCCAGATCCGAATATTCCGGTCTGAACAAGGCCTCGTGAGAAGGAATAATCTGTACGCTGTGCTGTCTGCATATGGCAGCCAGCTGTTTCAGATCCGTAGCTGACAAGCCCATAGGCTTCTCACACATCATATGAACACCCGCTTCTGCAGCAATATACAGATCAGGCAGATGCTCCATAACCGGAAGTGCAAGATGAAGGATATCGGGCTTCTGCTCTGCCAGCAGCTTGGGCAGGTTATGGAATACGGTTGCTTGAACGTGCTCTGACCACTCTTCCGCCTCATCATCGCGGAGATCACATATACCTGCCAGCTGAATCGTAGGATGTTCTGCATAGTACTTGGCATATTTTACAGAACCCGCATTGTATCCCATAACGGCTATTTTCACTTGTTGCTTAGCTTGCATTATAACGCTCATAAGCAGCCTGGTAGATCTTCATATACTCATCGAGTCCCATTTTATTAATGGTCTCCACATACCTATCCCACTCATCAAAAGAGGCACTGCCATTGACGAACTTCGCTTCCATTTCACCGATATAATCATGGATGTCTTTACCGACAGAGGACATAAAATCTGTCTCTTCATTCGTAAAGTTGAAATTGTACCAAATATCTTCCACGGCGTCCGGCTCAGCCTTCTCTGCGGCTTCCATCGAATTTGGCAACGTTTCGGATCCTTTAAAATATTCGCCTTTCACATAACCAGGGTAGCTTCCGCCCGTCCAGGTAAAATATTGAGTAAGCGCCTGGTCCATCGTAAGCCCATTCGGATTATTTGTAATATCTTCAATGTATTCAAGCTCGCCGTCAGCATTTTTGTTATACGTGGTACCCTCTTCCCCCATGAAGAAGAACGTTGCACCTTCCTGCCCGAAGAAGTGATCCATCCAGCGGATCGTTGCCTCCGGATGCTCATTCTTATCTGTAATCGCAAAGGCTCCTACGTGCACCATCGGAACCTTAACATGGGAGTAGAGCTTGTCGCCATGCGGTCCTTCCAATGCAGCCAGACCAATATAATTGTCCTTGCCCATTACGGTATCCGGATTCGGTACAATGGTCGATCCCAGCAGATCGGCCTGCCCCTTAGCGTTTAGAGCACTGCTCTCAATGGTGAATATTTCTTTGTCAATTAATCCTTCTGAGTACAGCTTGTTCATAAACTGCAGCATTTCCTTGTACTCTGGCAGTGTCTTTGTAAAACGAAGCTCATTCGTGTCTGCATCCACATCGACGAACTTATGACCCAGACCCTTCGTGCCTAGACCCCATGCCCCTTTGACCTGATCAATAATAGGAGTAATTCCGGTTCCTCCAAATGGAATCTCATCATTTTTGCCGTTTCCATTCAGATCGGTCTCCTTAACTGCCTTCAGATAATTGTAAAATTCATCAATGGTATCCGGCTCATCCATACCCAGCTGCTTAAGCCAGTCTTCATTAATCCATAGAGGCGTTCCGATCAGCATGGATAAGAAGTTGGGGTCGTAGAAGGAAGGCAGTGAGTAAATATTCCCGTCCGGCATCGTCAGTCCTTTACGAATACCTGGATTCTCGTCCATCAGCTTCTTGAAGTTAGGAGCGTACTGATCAATCAGATCATTCAGCGGGATAAACACCCCTTGCGGACCATAGCGGGTCAATTCAGCAGAGCTGACTCTTGCGGAGTAGAAGACATCGGGATAATCTCCGCCGGCAAGCGCCAGATTACGTTTCTCTGTCAATGTCTCAAAAGGAACCAGATTGAAGTTCACATCGATATTGGACATTTCCTGATACTTATCCCACACGAGCACTTCATCATAATTGCTGCTGTTTCCGGCCCACTTCCCGGTGAAAAAATCAAGCGTAATCTGCTCGTTGACGATTGGCATCCCCGTCTCATTAAGATTAGATGTCGCTTCGGGTGCCTGTTCTCCTTCTGCTTCTCCGCTGCCTTCACTTGAGCCGCAGCCCGCCATTAAGCTTGCCGCAATAACTAGTGATAATGAAAGACTCCCCCATTTTTTCCACATACGCTACTTCACTCCTCGATTTTAGTATAGAACCTCAATTTTAGAACCTCAGTTAACCTTTAATAGCGCCGATCATGACACCTTTAATGAAATATTTTTGCAGAAACGGATACAGGATCAGCATCGGCAGATTTGTCACCATGACGGCTGCGTATTTGATGGCTTCAACCTCCATCAGGCTTTTGGAATATGTATCACTGCCTAAGTCCACCATATTTTGCATTTGATCCTGAATTAGAATTTCTCTTAAGAACAGCTGCAGTGGATACTTGTCCCTGTCGGATAGATAGATAAGTGCGTTAAAGTAGCTGTTCCAATGACCCACGGCATAAAATAATACCATAACTGCCAGCACCGGACCTGATAGCGGAAGGATGATTCGGACGAGCAGCTTCAGATTGGAGCATCCATCCAGAAATGCGGCCTCCTGCAGCTCTTTTGGAATAGAGCTTTGAAAGAAGGTTCTCATTATGAGAATGTTCCACACGGATACCGCTGTGGGCAGAATCATCACCCAGAACGAATCGAGCAGTCCGAGATCCTTAATCAACAGGTAAGTCGGGATCATGCCTCCACTGAAGAACATCGTAAATACGATCAGTACCGTAAATGCATTTCTCCCCTTAAAGTCTTGACGAGACAGCGGATATGCTGCAGCAATCGTCATGACAACGTTCAGAGCGGTGCCGATGACCGTATACACAATCGTGTTGAAGTAACCCTTCATCAATTCGTTATTCTCGAATATCCGTTCATAACCAACTAGTGACAAATTCTTCGGCCACAGCCATACCTTGCCTAGCATAACCTCCTCCGGACTGCTAAAAGAGGCAATGAGTACAAAATATATCGGATATAAGACGATGAGAGAGACAAGTCCGAGCAGAATGTATATTGCAGTCATGACGTAACGATCTCCCCGGCTTTCTGCCATACTTACAGGCCTCCTTTCTACCATAGACTGCTTGAGCTGACTTTACGCGCAATCCGGTTAACGGTGAGCAGCATAATGAAATTGACGACAGAATTGAATAGTCCGACGGCAGCTGAGAAGCTGTACTGTGCACCGAGTATGCCGCTGCGATAAACATTCGTAGAGATTACATCAGAGCTCTCCATATTCAAGTCATTTTGCATTAGGAATACTTTCTCGAATCCCACTCCAAGAATAGAACCCATGTTCAGGATGAGCAGTACGATAATCGTGGGTGCGATCCCCGGTAAATTAATGTGCCATATTCGGCGGAGCCTGGATGCTCCATCCACTCTGGCTGCTTCATGAAGCTGTGGATCAATGCCGGCCAGAGCTGCAATATAGATAATAGAGCTCCAGCCCATCGTCTGCCATACACCTGACCATACATAGATGCTCTTGAACCAGCCCGGTTCGGTCATGAAGCTGATCGGCTCCCCGCCAAATAAAGTGATAACTACATTAATGAGTCCAGAAGCCGGAGATAAGAACATCATGATCATGCCCACCATAACAATCGTAGATAAAAAGTGCGGCATGTACGTAACGGTCTGCACGAATTTTCGAAACTTGCCTGTTCTCAGCTCATGAATCATGAGCGCTAAGATAATCGGAATAGGAAACCCGACAACCAGTTCATATATACCGATACCCAGCGTGTTCTTAATAATTCTCCAGAAATAGAAGCTGTCAAAGAATCTCTCGAAATGCTCGAATCCGACCCAAGGACTGCCCATGATGCCTTTGTTCGCGATGAAATCCTTGAAGGCGATTTGCACTCCATACATCGGAATATAGTGAAAGATAATAAAATAAGCGAGCACGGGCAGAAACAATAAGTAGAGCTCCCAATTTCTAGTCCATGATCGCAGACTGCTTCTCTGCTTCCATTTCTTTCTCTCTGACGCCTGCACCTCTGATACTATCTCCTTCCCAATACTTACACCCCCTTTTGACGGTTACGAATGCAAGCACAGTGATTCACTTGCAAGTCACATGATACAAGAGCTATGGCGAGAAAGGTATTTACCGTTCTTTGGATTGTAGACATCTATTCAGAACTTTACGAAACCTAACATCTTTTCGTAAAAACACAATACAATCTTAAAAAATACACAGCTGGATTTTACATCGGATTTACAATGGTGTCCCTGCGAGTTAATACTGTCTTGCTACAATAAGCCGATTAAGAAGGATTCGGCCAAGCCTTAGCAGCACAGAAAAGATTAACGTTAGGAGATGATCGTACGATGAGGTGGATCTGGGCACGCAAGCGTTCTTTATACTTCAAAATATTTGTGAGCTTTCTCACCCTCATTCTGTTGTTTGGGTGCTTCTATGTACTTATTTATAAAATGTTCCGCAATGGTCTTGAACAGGAAATTATGCGCAGCAGTCAGACGCAGACCGAGAATACGGCAGAGAGATTTGCCCAGCATTTTGAGAGAATACAGATTCTGCTCTTTGATCTGTATCACAATCCGGATCTGATCAGCTTTAATAGTGAACTGAACAGGTATGGTATAGACGGAGCGAACTTCTTGAAGGCTAAGGAGGTCATCGAGGAGATTCGAAGAGAGGCATACAATCCGTTATTTATGGTTCAGGATGTCATTGTCCATCTGGATCAGGCGGAGCTTGCGTTTGGCAAGAGCGGCAGCAGCAGCAATGAATATATGTTTGAACGTTTTTATCACAATGTGAATTACACCTTATCCGATTGGCAAGCAGAGCTGAATCAGGAAAATTCATTTCAAATGCTGCCTGCGTCTACCTTCGAGCTTGCGGCTAAGAATATCGAAGCTAAGAAGCTGCTGCCTTATGTGTTCCATTATCCGGACACGTCTTATCAGCTTATTGCGATGATTGATATTGAACAAGCTGCAGATGCATTTTATGGGACCGCAGCAGAACAAGGAAATTTGATGCTGATGGACGAAGCCGGACATATCCTGTACAGCAGGAATGAAAGCGCTCAAGCTGAACAGATTCCGCCATTCGCTGAAGGCGAAAGCATGGTCAAGCATAATGGAGTATATTATTTTAAGACTACGGGCAGTGACGGACTAACCTATATTACATCGACTCCAGACACACAAATCACTGTACAGCTGCAGCACTTGTCCAAGTATTTACTGCTAGTATTTGTCACTTCACTCGCTGTTGCGGTTATCGCTGCCATCGTGCTTAGCCGAAAGCTTCATTCCCCTGTGAAGCAAATGCTCTCAAGTTTGTTAGACCGAACTTCGGGCGGTGCTGCTGCAAGTGAGCATGAAATAAGGAATAACTCCAATTCTGCGGGCCAGATATGGGAATATGACCTAATCCATAGCCGGATTCAGCAGCTTCAGAAAGAAAAAGAGAGCATTATTCACCGGATGAAGGAGCAAAAAGCAGCACTCCAAAGCTACACCTATATGAATCAGCTCAAAAACATCAACACCGACATTAATGAGTGGTCAGATTTCCTAAACAGCTCAGGCCGTTTTCATATTGTTTATTATGATATCCGTTTTCGCCAAGCCGGAATTAAGGCTCGGGAAGAGATGGGCCGGGTTATCCGCCATTTGCTGGAGCATATCCATCTGATCTCTTCCGAATGTGTACAAGATACACATACATTCCAGCTGGAGAGCGATGAAATTGTTTCCGTATTAAAAGGAGCCTCTTCACAAGATTTGGGCTTGCTGCTGGAACGAATCAAGCAAACATTTGATGCAGATCATGAGCATTATATCGTCACCGTTGGCGTCAGTCCGCTGGTTGCGGATGCATCGGGTTTCAACGATGCGTATCAACGATTGCGAAATCTCTCTTCACAAGCCTATATAGCAGAAGAAACTCAAATTATATTCGAGGAAAGAGAGCTTCCCGAGCTTCCTCCCCTGTCTTCGATCATGCAAAAAAATCTACATCAGGCTCTTCAATCCGGGGATGAGGAACGCGCGATGGAGCTGATTCAGGAACTGCTGGTACCCTTTTATGAGCAAGGAGCTGGAGTACAGCAGTTTCAGGAATATGCTCATCTCATTGCTGTAAAACTGATGGAGAGTACCAAGGAGCTTCTTCCAGGTGAAGATTCCTTCCCTGCACTCAAGCTGTGGATGGAAGGGATCAAGCACTGCCATACCCTGTCTGATTATCATCAAAGCTTCCTGTCATTTGTCCATGCTGCATGCGCACTTACCCGGAAGCGCCAGGACCTGTCATCTGAGCCTCTTGTCGTTATGTTCTACGAAATCATTCAGCACAAGTATATGGAGGACATCTCGCTGGATTACTTGTCCGATAAGCTTAATTTGTCCAGTGCTTATCTCTCAGCTTATATTAAAGAGAAGACGGGGATGAATTTCAGCGAGCATTTGCAGGGAGTTCGGATGTCCAAGGCTTGTGAACTGCTCGTGACAACGGATCTGAACGTGAACGAGATCAGCCAGCTCGTCGGATATCATAACATCACCTCCTTCAACCGATCATTCAAAAAGCTGACGAACATGACGCCTGGCGCTTACCGGAAGCAGCATGTCCTCCAGGAGCACAAACGAAGTATTGGGTAAATGTAGCTACTGGCCGCAATTTAGTAACTTTACAAAAAAACACCTTCAATTGAAATGCCTGCATCTAGGCAGGTAATTCATTGAAGGTGTTTATTATTTTTTATTTCGAACCTGCAACTTTCGCGACTCTAAACTCTGAAGCTTCTCCTTCGAGCTCCTTTATCACCTCTGCAGCCACCATTAGAGAGGTTCGATTCAGTGCTTCCTCTGTTGCACCGGCAACATGAGGAGTCAGGATGCAGTTTGATACACTGAATAACGGATGATCTGACGGAGGAGGCTCTTGCTCCAATACATCCAGCACTGCTCCTGCGATTTCACCTGCTTCGAGTGCTTCAACCAAATCCAGTTCATGAACGACTCCGCCACGCGCTGTGTTAATGACATACGCAGTAGACTTCATTCGCTGCAGTGCTGTACGGTCAATAAGGTGACGAGTCTCTGGCAATAAAGGAACATGAAGACTAACATAGTCGGATTCTGCCAGCACCTCCTCCAACGTTTTCAGTGCGATCGCATTCTCTGTCGTTGTACCAGGCTCATACATCGGGTCATATCCGATGACATGGAGTCCAAGGGCCTGTGCTTTGCTGCCTGTCAAGCGTCCGACCTGTCCGACACCGATAAGACCTAAAGTGGTGCCTTGAATTTCTCTGCCGCCGAATTTTTTTCGATCCCAACCGCCCGAAATGACATCTCTTGTAGCTGCAATAAGTGGACGGTTCACGGTCAGAATTGAAGCCATTACATATTCAGCAACCGATGCTGCATTCGCGTTCTTTGCACTTACAATAGGTATACCCTTAGACGAAGCAGCCTCGACATCAATGTTATCCAAACCTACGCCAAGCCGACCAATGACCTTAACACGAGGAAGTTCATCCAGGAGCTCACGTGTAAGTTGTGTTTGATTACGGACAATAAGGACTTCAGCATGCTCAGACGCTTCGATCAGACGACGATGATCTGACCATAAAGTCGGATCATATTTGACCGAATATTCACTCTTCTGGAGCAGCTCTAAACCGGCCTCACCCATCGCTTCAACTATGACAATCTTCGTCATCTATACACGGCTCCTCTCTATTTTTTCAGTCCAAATTTATCAGCGAGCTCGCCATAATATTCGGTTTCCTGAGTAATGAACTCATTAAATTCATCCTTGCTCAAATAAGAGGACGACATCTTCATTGCAGCCAATTTCTCTTGGAATTCGGGATCTGCCGCTAATTCTTCCAGTGTGTCATTCCATTTCTGTACAATGTCCGCAGGTGTACCCTTAGGCATGCTTAGTCCAGTCCACCAAGTCGCAGACAGGTTCGTAAAGCCCTCTTCTGTTGTAGTTGGTACATCAGGGAAGTGTGGGCTTCTTTCCGCGCTTTGAATGGCCAGGATTTTTAAGTTACCCGAATTCACCATTGTCGCGACTTCACTTACAGGATGGACGGCTAGGACAGCATTCCCCCCTGCAATCATGGGGAGTGATTCCGCTGTACCTTTGGTTACAATCATACGGGTCTGGGAGATGTCCACTCCAAGCTCGTTCAGCCATTCAGCTACAACATAGGTCGCATATCCTGTGACACCTGAGGTTGTCCAGCTGAGCTGCTCGGGATTTTGCTTGACCCATTCGGAGAACTCGTTAAGGTTCTCCCATTCTGCATCTGATTTCACCGTGAAGGTTGGAGCATCTTCTACAATACGTGCAACGAGCTCCTGATCTTCAAGCTTAATTGCTGGTGAGGCATAGCTCGCTTCCATCATCGAAGTATTAGATACCACATTCGCCAGTACCGTATAACCATCCGGATTTGTTCCAAGTGCATATTGTGCTCCCGTTGTTCCACCTCCACCTGCTTTATTAACTACAGAGACGGGCTGGCCCCATTTCTCGCTGACTGCATCTGCTACAACACGAGCAACGAGATCCACGCCACCTCCTGCGGCATATGGAACAACATATTCTATGGGCTTACTAGGATAATTATCAGCAGAAGAGCCATTTGTTGCTGCATCCTCGTTAGCAGTCCCGCCCCCGCAAGCGGCCAGAACAAACATACTGGATAATACAGCCAGAGTGGTAAGACGCTTTCCTGCTTTTGCGATATATGAACGATTCATTTTACATCTCTCCCAAGATCGTATTTTTATTAACCAATTAAGATATCGAATTTAGATCAGAAGCTCCTGCTTCCACCAGCCTTCTCTTCGTGCGACGAATAAGCAGATTCGAAACAATAATCATGACTAGAGATAAGATTAAGAATATTAGAGCTATTGGACGCGTCAGGAATATCGTAAAATCTCCGGCAGACATGGCCATCGTCTGTGTGAAGGACTGCTCCAACAGAGGACCAAGGATAAAGCATAGGACTAGCGGCATCACCGGCCAGTTATATTTATGCAAAAAGTACCCGATAAAGCCGAATAGCACAGCAATCACAACATCAAACAAGCTGTTCCGTACCGAATAGGCACCAATAACACATAGTACCAGGATGATCGGGCCCATAATACCAAAAGGAACTCTAGTCAGCTTAGCCCATACACCCACGAGCGGAAGATTGAGCAGCAGCAGAACTAGATTACCAACGACCATGCTCGCAATAACCGTCCATATAAAGCCGCCTTGCTGTTCAAACAGCATCGGACCTGGCGTTACACCATAAATCATCAGACCAGCAAGTAGTACGGCAAGCGGTGGTGAAGCAGGAATCCCTAGTGAAAATAGAGGAATGAAGCCAGCCGTGCTTGTTGCATTGTTCGCTGCCTCAGGTGCAGCTACACCTTCTATGGCTCCTTTTCCAAACAGCCGTTTACGCTTGGAAAATTTCTTCACAATATCATAGGATAAGAATGAAGTCACTGCGGTTGAAACACCTGGCAGAAGCCCCATTACAAACCCAATTGCACTCCCTGTCAGGGCAGCTCCAGAACTCTGCTTCATATCCTTAACAGAGGGATATACACTGCCTATTTGATCAGAGGAAATGGCTACTTTCTTCTCACCAAAGGTCTTGAATACTTCTGTTATCGCAAACAGCCCAATGATGATGCTGATCATTTCAAACCCGCCAGACAAGGACTCCAAGCCAAATTGATATCTAAACATTCCTGTGGAAGTACCAAGTCCGACTAATGACAGCATGAATCCAAACAATCCCATGATAGCCGCTTTGACCATAGATCCTCCGGCGAGACCTGAGGTTACTGTCAACGCAAGAATCATGACCGCAAACAGTTCAGGCGGGCCAAATTTAATAGCTTGTTCCGCGAGAAATGGTGCAAAGAATACAAGTCCGACAAGACCAAGCATTCCGGCAAAGAATGAAGAAATGGCAGCAATACCTAACGCAGGTCCCCCTCTTCCCTGCTGTGCCAAAGGATACCCATCCAAGCATGTAGGCACAGATGAGGCCTCACCGGGGATGTTTAAAAGAATGGCAGTTGTTGAGCCTCCATACATCGATCCGTAGTATATGCCTGCCAGCATAATGATAGCTTGGGATGGTTCTAGAACTGCTGTAAGAGGCAGCAGGATCGCAATTGCAGAAGTTGGGCCCAATCCTGGAAGAACGCCAACAAATGTGCCAATCAATGCCCCGAGTGCAGCCATTAACAAATTCATCGGTGTAATAGCACTCGCGAAGCCGCTGCCTAAGGAAATCAATGAATCTAACACATGAGCACCTCCTGCTACAACCAACTGCCGCTAGGCAGAGGTGTGTTCAGCCACTCTACAAATAAGAAGTAAAGAGCCGCTGTTAAGATTAGAGATCCGCCGATAGACCAATACCAGCGAAATTTTCCGATAAGATGGAACAAAATAATGGAAGCGATAAAGGTTGCGATTAGATAACCTGACCAATTGATAAGTGCTACATATAGGAGCAGGACGACAGGAATGACATATATAAGGTGAGATACTTTAACTTCAGATCTGTCATTCGTGGTACCCTGGGATATCCGATCCCCTCTAATGCTCAGCATCATTCCGAATAACACCAATCCAAGTCCAACGATAAACGGAAATACATGATCTCCATTAAATAATGCAATTCGGTAAGCATATAGCTTCCATGCTTCTGATAACGACAGTAAGCCGATTAAGACAGCAACGATTCCGGCAATCCGATCAGCTGCAATAACCTTCATCAAGATCCTCCTCACTTCTAACAAAATATATACAAGTGATACCCATCATTACTTAACAATTCCGATAGTTTAAGTATGTATTTAGGAAGATATTACTTTTTCACCCCTCTATTGTCAACCACAATGATTTCCATTTTCACTTCATAATTCCATTTTAAATAAGAAAAGAACCTCTATTATTAGAGATTCTTTTCCAAATTCAAATCATTTCGTATTCTCGGATAAACTTGCCCATCCGCCTCGCTGCATCCATGAGAATTTCCTGTTCTTGTACAAGAGCAATCCGGACATACCCTTCTCCTTCTGATCCGAAGGCTTCCCCTGGGATGACCACCACCCCTGTATCCAGCAGCAATTCACGAGCAAATTTGCGTGAGGTCCATGCCTCTGCATCTCTCTCCGCCACTTTAAAGCACGCAGGAAGCGGGGCCCACACGAACATTGTCGCCTTAGGCTTAGGAACATTCCAGCCTTCGGCTGCAAGAGCCTCTGCAAAAGCATTTCGGCGGGCTTCATACAAGGGCGCGACTCCCCGGTCACCTTTTCCCTTATTCATCGCCTCTTCCAGTGCCGCAATGGCGGCCACCTGAATCGGTTCAAATACTCCGTAATCAATGTTGCTCTTCAGGTCACGAAGGGCAGATATGACTTCCGAATTCCCGGTTAGGAAGCCAATCCTGCATCCGGCCATGTTAAAGCTCTTCGAGAAGGAATGGAATTCAACAGCGATATCTTTAGCTCCGGGTAGTTCTAGAATGCTCATTGGACGGTAATCATCAAATGCCATTTCCGAATAAGCCAAATCATGTACAATGAGCACGTTCCACTGTGTCGCAATCCGAATCAATTTCTCATAAAATGCTGTATCCGCTGTCACGGCAATGGGGTTTCCTGGAATATTAAGCAGTATGAATACTGCCTCCTCCCATACTTGATCAGGAACGCTGTCTAAATCAGGAAGAAAATGGTTCTCTTCCTTCAGTGGAAGATACCAGGGCTTCACTCCCGCAATGGCAAGAGAACCGGAATATATCGGATATCCGGGATCCGGAACAATGGCCAAATCTCCAGGATTACATATAGCCTGAGCGAGGTGTGCCAGCCCGTCCTGAGAGCCCATGAGTGCAAGAAGCTCTGTATTCGGATTGACATCCACCTCAAATCGATGCTTCATCCATGCAGCTGCCTGCTGACGAAAGGACAGAGTACCGGAAGTGCCCGGATAAGCATAACTACTCTCATCAAGTACGGCTTCACTCAATACGTTCCGTATATGTACCGTAGGTCCGCGGTCAGGACTTCCGATCCCCAGATCAATAATCTCTTTGCCGGAAGAGCGTGCTTCTTCTTTCCATTCTGCAACTTCTGTAAAGATAGACGAGCCTAAATGTGATAATTTCTCTGCCCGCCAGGATCGCTTAGTTCGTTCAAATGTCAATGCAAGCACCTACTCTTTTTTCATCCATTATAGCAGGCAAAATAATAGATAAAAACCCTGCCAGCTAAGGAGCCGGCAGAGTCATATATTTCATGAATACTCTCTATTACAGCTATCAAAAATGAACTAGCTTATACATTATCAGATACAAGGGTGCCGCTGAAGCTCTCTGGCCCTACACGTACGGCTCCAAGTAAGTTGGACGTAACAAAAGCCGTATACGTTAACTGAGGTGTTACCGGTGGATTAAAATCTGCTGCATTAAAAGCAATAACCTGAGGAGCAAGCACACTCAGATCAAACGTTGAAGTCGCTGAATACACAAGAGGATCTGTTGAAGCTGTCCCTCTGACGATTGTAATGGTAATTCCTACGAGGGCAAGTGGAAGCTGCAAAGTTATAGTTCCTTGTAATACAACACGAGGGTTTGTACCCACTCCTGCGGTTTGAAGCCCGATTTGACCAAATAATTGCGGTGTACTAATAATCAGAATCGGGATTGCAATGGAGTTGGCAAAGCTGGCATTCTGTGAAGTTCTTGCATCTACAAACTCAGTCATAGACCTTACCTCCTATTCTATTAAGATACAATATATTATGTAATATGGCAGATTTGGTATGGGTAATTAATAGGAGGTAAGCATCTATATATATCACTTCGTGCTAGACATCTTTAGTCTGAACGGACTGAGGCTGAATGAGTCCTCTTCCTATTACGTTTGCAGATAGAGGAGCCTTACCCATCTCCCTTGCCCACACTGATATTTGTCCTAGATGATGGATCTGGTGTGCAATGGTATGTCGCATAATTTCTCCCCATGCATCGACGTGCACTTTACCCGATGGCTCGTGAAAATAAAATGGAGTTGTCTCCAAATTATCGTTCCAATTCTCAATAAAGTCTTTGATGTCCAGACGGTAACGTCGATCGAGCTCCTGAATCTTGTCCACTGTATTATATTCCTCGAAATTTTCCTCATCATGAGGTTTTTCTTGCATCATTTGAATCCAGCTCCACTCCACGTCGATCATATGAAAGAGAGTTCGCATGATGCTGCCGACTCCGCCGGTCCGCTCTTTCACCAGCTCCTCATATGGAACTTCCTGGCACCATTCATACCACTGATCTCTCAGCAGCCAATTATGCTTAAACCACAGCTTCATTATAACAACCTCCTGTAAAATAGTAGCACTCTTTGCAATCATATCAAATTATTCGCCGTTTGTAAGCACATATGTTCTCAATACACTAGATGAGTACCGTTAAATTCAATTGCACGTCGATCCAACACATCAAGAAAATAAAAAACTGCGGAGATTCCGCAGTTTTATAACCAGCATTCCAGTTTGAACTACATCAGCAAACTGAGCGTAAGCAAATTGAATAATGTAAGCGGTAAAATGACGTTCGGGTTAGGTCCTGGGCCGAAACCTGGGCCATATCCTGGGCCCGGTCCGTGTCCATATCCCGGTCCGCCGTGACCAGGTCCATGACCCCCACCAGGTCCCCAGCCCGGGCCAGGTCCTCCATGTCCGGGTCCTCCAGGTCCAAATCCAGAGCCAAACCCAGGGCCGCCGAATCCCCGCTGTTCATGAAGTCTAATATATACATGATGCGGGTCTACATTTACAATCGTACCTTCAAACGTTTCCCCGTCCAATGTTTGTATGCTGACGTCATAGTTCAAGAATTGCTCACATGATTCCTTTACATAGTGCCGATACTGCTTCAAATAATCCGCGATCTCATGTTCACACTGAAACATCAATTGACGTTCACGCTGATTAGACATGACGTTCCTCCCTATTCTCATCTTGATAGACAGTATATGCACACGCCCAGATATAAGTGTTTGATCACCCGAAGATGTCAGTATAATAAGGTCGATTGACATCCACAAATCACATATTCACCGTTAATCCGGGCACCTTGATAACACCAATTTCCTGGCGTATAGGGCTTAACATGCTGAGACACACAATCGGTGCATTTACTCCTGAACCCTACAGGGTCACTGGTGTACCACCATCCCGAAGGATGCGGACACAAGCCCCTGCAGCCCATGAGTGCGTTATATGTTGTGCAAGTCACATAAGTGGAAGGACAGGCACCGTCAGAACCACAATCACGACACAGCTGACCATGTGGAGGGAAACAGCCTCCCGACAGATAAGAAATCTGGGCTGTACCCCGATCCCGAATGAACAGCCTGGCTAATGCTGCGGCAATCGCCCCAGCAGCTTTGTTCAACACTTTTTTCAGCCCATGAGCATGATTCCATGCTCTGACTTGTCTGCTGATGTAGTCCTGAATCTGTTCGTCTTTATTTTTTGGATTACGCCACATACTTCACCTCTCATGAAGCTCTTGAAGCCTTAACATACTCCTCCAGCTGGTCTCTGCTGTTAACCAGGCCTTTATGCTTAATGATGCCGTTTCTGTCGATCGCATAGGCGAACGGTGTGACCTGAACATCCAGCTGATTTGCTAAATCTGGATTTACCAGCATCACTTCATCTGTATAATTAATCTTTCTTACATACTCAGCGGCAAACTCAGCCGTTGAAAACAACAAGAGAATGGGCTTCACCTCATTTATTTCCGCAATACGTTTAAAATCAGGCATAATCTCTGCGCATTCTTTGCAGGTGGGAGAACCAAACAGCATTAAGGATGGGGAACCGAGCAACTCGACCGTTGACCATTCCTCTCCTTCTAAACGGAAGGCTGCAGCTTGAGGGATCTTATGTCCAATTGGAATTCCAGACTGATTCACTCCTCGGGCCGTTCCCATAATCATAATTCCAAGCTGCCTGAACAGCACCAAATTCAGAATGACGAGCGGAACGACGAGCAGCCAGAGCATGATGTACGACAGCCAAAATAAAGTATTCAATCTCCGCCTCCTCTCTGCTTAACGACGACTTGCCGGTTAAGACGGGCAGCAGAACGGTAAGCTGTAGTGGCATATAGTGCATCAGGAACGCCTACAGCAATGAATAGAGCGAGCAGCATAACAATCATATAGATAAATGCTCCTTCTAGCATAATAACGGGATCGTAGATCGGATAAGTCAAATAACAGATTATAATGCCAGCACAGACAAACGACAGATTCAGTAGAACAAGCTTATAGCTCAACCTGGAGTTCACCTGTGGACCCAGGCAGCCACATTCTACCTTGCCTTTATTACGCATAATGATCAGAGCCCCTACAGCTTGGGACAGATACACCAATGAAAGAAGGATGAAGCTGAGGGGGGCTTGGTAAATGAAGACGATAAGTGCAGCCAAAATTTGCACACTGATAAGTAAGTTATAGAGGAATGGATGAGCTGGAAAATTACTCGGATCGCCTAGTGCTTTTCCCCAAAAGAAGCTTGCTGACGACATGAGTAACGGAAAGGTCATAAGGACAGTTAGAAATCCGTACATATCGCTATCACTCCATTCCACATTGGCTTTATAACGTTAAGAAATTAACAGTGCCGCTATGGAGCCTAAGATTAACAAGTAAGACAACGCCAGCCTTGTAGCGGTGAGGAATGTATAATGACCCGCTCTTTTTTCAAGCAATCGATACACCATAGATCGGACCACCGGGATACTGTATACGATCCCTCTTATACATCCAAAAGCACATCCCGCTGCAACACTTGCCCACCAAGGTGTTGTGAATAATGAGACAAAGACATAAGTGTGAAACAATACGCCTGCCTGTAATGTGATGAAGCCAAGCCCTAATATATTTCCCCACAAGGCCGCGGTGCGGTAATCCGCCTTGCTGATCCACGATGAAGGCACGATAAAATTACCCGAGGGCAGAATTGCCGATTTGTTGAACATCTCGAGCAGCAGTACGATAACAAACCATGTGATTAGAATAGGCTCGGAATAAGCAGAGAGCGTCGTCAAGCCAATGACTGCATTCAGCCCGCTGATGATTAGTCCGGTCGCCGTCCCGCCTGCCATGCAAGAGATAATGTAAATGAATGCATACTTCATTTTGCTCCCCTTCGTATGCTCAAGACTCCCAAGTACGTTAAGTCCACAGGTTGTATCTACACTGGCAATCGCCGAACCTATGGCAAACAGGAACAGAATTATTAGCACAATAGGAGTTCTCTCCTCCCTTCAAATGCTCTTTGCGCCCCATCTAGTTCAGCATATGAATCATTAACGTGATTTATTTCTTAATTCAAGAATGTAGCCTATAAGCTGAACGGTTAAAAGGTGAAGTCTTTGCTGTAAGGTTTACACTTTTTAGCAGCGAAGCACAGCCTCATAATAAAGACATCAAGAAGGAGGTCTTTATTATGAATGATTACACACAACACAAGCTGCACGAATACCAGCAGCAGATTTGGGAACATGAGGATCGACTAGGGATTCTAAGAGCTTATTCAAGCAGCAGAGCAAAGAGAAGAAGGCTTCATAATTCACACTTCCGATTTTTTAATCGGAGTCTGTTATATGGTTTCTTTCGGAAGCGCCGGTCACGATAACCATCATCCGCTTGAATAATGAACGATTGTATGTAATCAACTCAAAAAGAGCAGGTCTGCTATGATGCAGCCTGCTCTTTTTATTGGTTAAGATTTCCATATTTCTTTAAAATCAATCCATCCGAGTGAATTAATAGCTACGCCTTTAAAGGAAGCATCGGATTGGATTTGGAAGCTGGAATGATTAAGAAACAGAACTTGAGCTTCTCTTCTCAAATATTCCTCAATCTCTTCGAGTATGGCCATTCGTTCATCGGCCCATCTGCAAGCCAGCGCATGATCGATTCGCTCATGTACCCATTCCGTAATACCGGGGTCCAGTAATTCTTTTACATAGCTGCCGTGCTGCTCATAATTCTCAATCAGGCACACCTCTTCACCCGGAAACACGACGGAATGAATGATACAGTCCAGTTCTTCTACTAAATGATCAGCAAGAATATTCGTCATATCCCTGGCAACGACAATCACCTTAATATTTAGATCAGCAAGTCTGGATTGAACCCATTCTGCGTCACGCAAATGCAGTCCATAGCTGCCAATGACGACCGTTGATCCGTCGTAACCCGATTCCTTCAATAACTGTCTGGCATGCAGTTCATCCACAACATGAGCTTGCCTTGCATAGCGGTTGTCCGCAAGAAAGGAGTGTGCCGGATGGGAGCGATGTTCTCCTAAATCCTCTATCATTCTTACTCTATCCAAATACAGGTTAACCGCTTGACGAAACTTAGCGTTATGCTGACTCCCCTCTTTTGTCATATTCCAGGTAAGAAGTCCGGTACAGTAATGCTCGGAAGCAATCTGATCAAACGACTTCGTGTCCTGCGAATTTGAAGTATCCTCAGCAGCACCAGTGTCCATCTCATTCTCAGCAGTCACACGGTTCAGACAGCTCCATTTTCTGGACGAGCCTCCGATCAATCCCGCCTCCTCCGGCAACGTAGCCACGATGACGCTGTCCAAGTATGGCCGACCTTGATAGTAATAAGGAAAAGCGTTCATCGTGAAGCAGCATTCCGTCCATTCTGCAAATTGAAACGGTCCTGTTCCAACCGGATGCTCCCAATACTTTTCTTCAGAGAGTCCTGCATAGTCCTTTGGCAGAATCGACATGGATACCGCTGTCACAAATCGGAGAAAAATCCAGTTCGGACGATAAAATACGAAGCGAATGGTATGCGATGAAGGCGCCTCGATCTGCTTCAGAGACCGGAGAATCCAGCTGTTTCTTCGATCTGAGGCAAGCCGCTCCATCGTAAAGCGGACATCTTCAGAGGTTAACTTTGCTCCATTATGAAACAAGACACCCTTTCTAAGATGGAACGTCCACTCTGTAGCATCTTCATTGGATTCCCAGTGGTGCGCCAGTGCCGGAATAAACCGCTTTGTATTGATATCATAGATCACAAGCCGGTCAAAGAGCTGTTGTATCATATGTGCGGACAGGCTGCAGAAGCAATCGGCAGGGTCCATGGTATGGATGGGCCGATAGATCGGGATTCTTAGTACATCATTGGTTTCGCTGCCCGTTTTGTGTTCTTTTTCAAGTCCAAAATACCCGTCCAGCCAAACAGAAAACTGATCTATTGAATTCCCTTCACCATGAGTATGGAGCAGCTCGAAGGCGGGTTTAAATTGTCCTCTCTCCGCAAGATCTTTAGCCATCGTGAGCAGTATTTCTTCCCGATCAACAAGGAATGTAAGCCTTGAACGATTTCCCCTGCCTCTGCCTGATACGAAGCTGATCCAGCCTTGTTCAGTCATTTTTCGTATAACCAATTTCGCATTTCTCGTTGTACAGAACAGAATCTCAGCGATTCGCTCAACCGTAACCTCAATCGGGATATCGCCTGCTCCCTTGTTATGAAGCTTCTGATTTAGTGTTAGATATTGCTCATACAGCATGATCACTCACCCCCTCCTTCGGTCAGAGAGTTACCTATCCATATATTGTACTCCGTCGTAGGGAGCTTAGGAATTATTTTTTTCATCATAAAAAAACCATCCGCAATTGATTGCGAATGGTTTCTCTTATCGTTAATATGTGATTAATACACAGCTGCTCTATACCAACCTTATGGGTTAGTTGACCACATGCCGGCTGATTTAATGAAGATGCGTGAATTCAGCTTCAGCTGTGCCAGCATATACTCAGCAAGATCTTCTGGCTGCATTACTTTCTCCGGGTTGCCATCTGTCAGGTTCAGTTCTACCGCCATATCGGTTGCAACTGTGCTCGGAGTAAGGGCGCTCACACGAATATTGTGTTTTCTCGCTTCGAGCATCAGAGATTCTGTCATCGCCAGTACTGCCGCCTTCGATGCACTGTAAGCGCTGGATACTGGAGAGCCCTTCTGTCCTGCGGTAGAGGATATATTGATGATGTCACCACTGTTGCGCTCAATCATTTGCGGTAATACCGCTCTGGTTACATAATAAACGCCCAGGACGTTCACTTTAATAATTTGCTCCCACTCTTCTGGCTCAAGCGCAAGGAACCCGCCAAATTTGCCGATACCGGCGTTGTTGATCAGAATATCAATGGGTCCCAGTTCATTCGTAATGTGTTCCACCGCTTGATTCACAGATGCAAGATCAGCCACATCGGCGCTTGCTAGTGATACTCGAACTCCATATTCAGTCAGCTCAGCAGCTACCTTCTCAAGGTTCTCAATACTTCTTCCAATCAGTCCAACATGAATACCTTCCTTGGCAAAATAAATGGCGGTTGTGCGGCCAATTCCTCTTCCGGCTCCCGTAATGAGCGCAGTTTTACCTCTTAGATCCTGCATGCAGCTCCACTCCTTTATCTGTATCTCAATTTTATGTAAGCGACAGTCTACTCCATTATAGCTTTTTCCGCTCCCTTATTTCCAGCCATTGATCGCCAGATGTGCCTTGAACATCTCGCTCGTATTCGGGTGCTCTTCCTTGGGAATCCATTGATCCTGGCTCCAGAGACCTGCCTGCTTAAAAGCCCGCGGACAATGCACGAAGCATTCTTCAACCTCAACAACAACGGCAAGCCCCGTCGTTTTGCCGTCCCAGCCTTGAGATGCAATAAACTCCTCATTTCTCGTAATGACCGCTCGTCCGTTAATTCGAAGGACATCGTTGGAGCCAGGAATGACGACAATCATGCCAACCTGTGGATTCTCAATGATGTTTTGCAGCGAATCCGCTCTGCGATTACCCGGGCGATCTGGGAAGGCCAGATGCTTCTCGTCCAATATCTTCACAAATCCTGGCTCGTCTCCACGCGGGGAGACGTCTGTCTTGCGCTCCAAGCTGGAGGTAGCCAGAAAAAAGATCGAGGATTTGGACACATAATCCCGAATGGTCTCATCAATTACACTGATCGACTTCTTCACAATTGCTTCATGTGGCTGATCTATGTTCTCTCTCAGCTGTTCAGCAGAGGTAATTTGATCCTTCGTCCATATCGGCTCGTTGTTCATAACGTCCCCTTTCGCTTCCTCGGTATGTAATGTTTTTGTTTCCTTTTATTATAGACTCTACAACAGAGTCACTTCAAACCCATTTCAAGTGCAGCAGAGAAGAACCTGAAAATATATTGACAATACTCCATACCTTACCTATAGTGATTGGTACACTAACTACTATCAAATCAAAGGAGACAACTGACCTTATGGACGAAGAAATCTATCGATCCCTTCAAAAATTGGGCTACTCCGCCTATGAATGCAAGGCATATATCGGTCTATTAAAGCATTCACCTATTACAGGCTACGAAATCAGTAAACGTACCGGTGTACCGAGATCAATGATTTATGAAGTGCTTGGAAAGCTGCTGGATAAAGGAGCTGTTCACACGGTACCCAGTGATCCAGTAACCTATGCTCCGCTGCCAGCGAGAGAACTCATCCATCGGACTCGCAGTGAATTTGAGCAATCCTTTCGGTATCTCGAAACGAAGCTCACCGCTCTGGAAGGAGAACGAGAGGTAGATGTCATCCATCGTATTCACAGTGATGCACATGTCATTGCCGAGATGAACTCGATGATCAAGCAGGCTGAAGAAGAACTGTGGTTCTCCATATGGGAGAACGAATTTTTATATATACAGGATGAAGCAATGATCAGGCAGGAGCAGAAGCTCCCTATTTACGCCATCGTATTTGGTCCCGATCAGATGAAGCTCGGGTTTACAACCCATCACAATTACATGTCTCCTCAGGTGGCAGAAGAACGCATGGGCGGCAGACTAACGATTATTGCCAGAGATAATAAGGAAGTGCTGATCGCTAATTTCTCACCGGGGTCAACCGCGTGGGCTATCAAGACAGAAGATCCTGCTCTCGTCCTCGTTGCCATGGAATACATCCGCCACGATATTATGTTCTCCGAGCTTGTTAAGGAAGTCGGTTCCGATAAGGCAGAAGCATTATGGAGAGGACACAAGGATCTGTATCATGTTGTAACCGGCAAATGGGCAGGGAATCAAACGGAGGATTTGGAGAAATGAGCATTCAAGCTAGAAGCAATATCCCCATGCCTAAAGATCAGAATTCATTTCTGCAAGGCGTCAAAGATTGTGTTCCCACCCTGCTGGGTTATATGAGTATTGGCTTTGCCTTCGGAATTGTAGGCGTATCATCGGGGCTCAGTATACTCGAGATTGCTCTTATGTCCATTCTTGTCTATGCCGGCTCTGCTCAGTTCATTATTTGTGCACTGCTCGTTGTGAACACGCCGGCTTCAGCCATTATTTTAACTACTTTCATTGTAAATCTAAGACATTTTCTGCTTAGCCTGACGATCGCTCCCTATCTGACGAGATATTCGATCTCCAAAAATATCGGGTTCGGTGCACTCCTTACCGACGAAACGTTCGGGGTAGCAGCAAATCGTATTGCAGAACAGGGCTCTCTATCAGGAAAGTGGATGAATGGACTTAATCTGACGGCTTATTTATGCTGGATTGCAGCGTGTACCCTCGGGGGAATATCAGGACAGTGGATCGCAAATCCGGAAGCTCTAGGACTCGACTTCGCTCTTGTTGCTATGTTTGCCGCTCTGCTCGTCCTGCAGCTCCATAGTACCGAGAGATCCAAGCTGAAGCATCGCCTATCCCTCGTTCTATATATGGTCATCTGCATGATCGTGCTCTCTTATCTCGTACCGTCCCATGTGGCCGTATTACTCTCCACCATCCTTGTAGCAACGATCGGGGTGGTGACTGAGCGATGAATACTAGTATGACGATGATTTGGCTGTTCGTGGGATGTGCACTTGTTACACTGCTTCCGCGGATCATACCTTTCATTTTTGTTCGAAGTGTCCGTATGCCAGATGTTGTACTGAAGTGGCTCTCGTATATTCCAATCTGTATTTTGTCTGCCCTCGTTGTTGAGAGCATGATAACAGAGACTAATGATCAGATTACAATCGATTGGAGCACCGTCATTGCTCTTGTTCCTACGCTTGTAGTTGCGGTATGGACCAAAAGCTTGTCTGCAACGGTGATTGTCGGTGTTGTATGCATGGCCGTCCTTAGACTATTTTTCTAAGTGATTAACCCGATTGCGTCCTCCATAGTGCACTTGTTGCACTCATATGAGACAAGGGTACAATATGAAGGAGTAGAATATTGATGGTTGGAGGGATTCGATGCTGCAAAAATTGGCACTGAAAACATTCAGTAGAGATGAGATGCGGGATGTTACGGATGAAGTGAGGGCTGCTGTGGCGAAGAGTGGTATAACCGAAGGGATTGCGATTATTTATTGTCCTCATACTACTGCCGGGATCACCATTAATGAAAATGCCGATCCCGATGTCAAGCACGATGTGCTGCTAAGGCTTGATGAAGTATATCCGTGGAATCATCCCAAATACTTGCATGCCGAAGGAAATACGGCTTCTCACTTGAAGGCAATCACGACGGGAACGTCCCAAACGGTAATTGTCCAAAATGGAAGACTGGTGCTCGGCCGCTGGCAGGGTATTTACTTCTGTGAATTTGACGGTCCCCGAGATCGAGAATACTATGTGAAGATCATGGAAGGCTGACCTAGAAACATCAAAACCGGCTTAGGAATTTGACATTCCAAGCCGGTTTTTGCTGCTCTTTTGAATAAACTAATCCATCTACAAAGGCATTCATTACGCTGTAAATCATCTGCCCTGAATTACTCAGCCCTACTTCTAATGTTATTAATCCGAGTACAGCTGTCCATTGAACGTTTCCGGACCTACCCGAATGGTCCCAAGCAAGTTGGCAGTGACAAACGCAGAATAAGTAAGCTGTGGCTGAATCGGCGGATTAAAATCCGTAGCTGTGAAATTAATAATTTGCGGTGCAAGCAAGCTTAAATCAAAGGTTGAAGTAGCTGAATAAACGACAGGATCGGTTGCTAGAGTACCTCTGACTACCGTTATTGTAATACCAGCTAGCGCCAGCGGAAGCTGCAATGCAATGGTTCCACTGAATACTACACGCGGGTTTGTGCCGACACCTGCTGTCTGTAAGCCAATCTGTCCGAACAGCTGCGGCGTTCCAATGACTAGAATCGGTATAGCTATCGAGTTGGATGTGCTCGCATTTTGAGAAGTTCTTGAATCGATGAACTGAGCCATTTTTCACTACCTCCTGACAAGAATCGTTAACATATCCTATGTCAGCAGATCATAATTCAGTACTTTTACGGTAACAGCCCGAGCATACTTCGTTGTCTAATTCACATCTACTACGGTGAGATGGGCTCACCCTTCTCATTATAATATTGGAAGGAGTAGCTGTACTTATCTGCTTCAGCCAAGTCAATCCAGAGCGCGGATTGTTGACCGGTCTGAATCTCCTGAGGAATGACTTCATTATTCACACGAAGCGCAAGCTTCGCAGCCTGATTCTGTTCGCTCGTCATAATCATGAACTTCGGTGGATGATCCTCTTTTGGTAAACCTCTAATGAGAAAGGCTTGGATATTAGGATTACCTCCTGTCTGCATCACAACCAGACCGTAATTCCCTTCCTCATTTTTGGTAAACTGTACGTACCCAGGCTTGTTATCAAAATAAAATCCCACGATTCGATTATTATCAAAATCAGCTATGTCAACGATCTTGATTTCACTGGACTCTAACCCTTTAGTTGACTTAATGGCTTCAATGATGGAAGCTTCATCATTCCCATAAATAACAGGATCCTTCTGTACATGATTAAACATAAATACAGCTGACAGGAGGATTATTCCTGCTGCTAGAAATCCAATACCCCGCCTTGCTTTCCTATTCTTGAGCATATATATGGCCCCTTCTCTTTAAAACATGTCATTTATTTGAACGCTTGGTTTATGTAAATGTTGCGTTCTGCCCGCAAAAAAACAAGCCAGGAAGGTAAGTAAGCTGCCTTCTTGGCTTGCATTCGTACTTCATTATTGGTTATCCTGCTTAACACGAAGCAGAGATTCGAGCAGCCCTTTTAGATCCGTATCTGGTAAAGCCTTGATTAGTACTTCATTAAAGGTATGAAATGCTTGGTTCACTTTCTCCTGGCCGATATCTGTAAGTGAAGTATACACACTTCTCCGGTCTTCTTCACATGCTGATCTTCTCAGTGCACCGCATCCTTTGGCCTCAAAGCGGGCCACAAATCTAGACATGGCACTCTGGCTAAGTCCTACCATCGACTCCAGCTGCTGCAGCTTCAGTCTTTTTAGCGGGGCTTGAGATAAGAAGTACAACATATAAAATTCATTTAATGACAGATCATGTTTAGCCTGCAGTGACTGATCAAGCAAATTCTCTATATTCATTTGGATGTGAGTCAGTGATAACCAGCTCGTTATAAGGTCATGCTCTTGATTCATGTCCATAAGTAATTCCCCTCAGCTTCATAAGATGAATCTCTAACAATAATCCTACTACTCATCATCTCATTATAACAAACAACTTCAGATTACAGAAGTTCGATTCATCCTGAAGTAGCAGAGGGATTAGCTTAACCGGAATCCGCCTGCGTATTGTCTTGGTACATCCGTCCGCTTGCGCAGAGATTCTGCAGCAGTTAAAGGCCAGTACGGATTCTTAAGCATCCCTCTGCCTACAGCGACCAGATCAGCATCCTCATTGCCGATAACGGAATTGGCTAATGCCGGCTCATCCAGTCTCCCTACAGCAATAACCGGAACATTCAAGCCCTGCTTGATTTCTCTGGCAAGCGGCACCTGATAAGCTGTATGAGTGCCTGGTCGTCCATCCGCACCAATAGGGCCTTCTCCTCCAGAGCTCACATGGAACATGTCAACGCCTGCTTCTTTGTAGGCCTTGCTAAATTCAAGGCTTTCCTTGATGCCATATCCGCCCTTCACATATTCTTTAGCGGAGATCCGCATAATGAGCGGCATATCCTCCGGCATTTCACTCTTCGCAGCACGAATAATCTCCACGCCGAATTTCGTTAGGTCCTGACCATATTCATCCGTTCTTCTGTTCGTGAGCGGAGAGTGGAATTGATGGATCAGGTAGCCGTGTGCACCGTGAAGCTCGATAACATCCATACCGGCCTGTACGGCACGGCGAACAGCAAGTCTAAATTTTTCCACCATTCCCTTCACTTCCTCAGTAGAAAGTTCACGCGGAGTCTTGGATTGTTCATCAAAAGCAATAGGTGAAGGAGCAACCGGCACTTCTGCATCCTCCGCTTTACGACCGGCATGGGCGATCTGAATACCCACTTTTGCACCATATTTGTGCGCATCTTCTACAATACGTGCCAATGGAGCAACCTGTTCGTCTGACCACAGGCCGAGATCATAATCACTAATTCTTCCGTCGGGTTCTACATCTGTCATCTCAATGATGATTAGTCCGGTACCGCCAATGGCACGACTGACATAATGCGTATGATGCCAATCATTCGCTACGCCATCTTTTTTGGCAACCGAATATTGACACATCGGAGGCATAACGATCCTATTCTTAAGCTCAAGACCTTTAAGTTTATACTCGCTGAACATATCAATCATGTAACGTATCTCTCCTTTTAATATCGAGGTTTTAACTAAGCTAAAAAGCTTCATCAGTTAAATAAAAGTGATGCATGCACATGCATGTATGTTAACCGATTCCAATTGCTGTGTCAATGATATGTGCTGCGATCATTGAGATATTTGAAGTCCCTCTCAGCACAGCTGAATGCTGGGAAGGACTTTATCTTTATTATGGATCTTATATAACAGCGTATTCACCAAACTGATGTCAGTCGTGATGTTTCTTCCAACCATCCTTCAAGGAAACGGTCCGATTGAAGACGAGGCCTGCTGATTCAGGAGATTTGGGATCTGCACTGAAATAACCATGCCGTATAAATTGATATGTCGCGTCTTGAAGTGCCGATGTGATCATCGGTTCAATCCATGCATTCATCACTGTCATGGAATGGGGATTAACCAGATCTTCCCAATGATTATCCGATTCCGCAATAACCGCGTCCTCTTTAAGCAAATGGTCATATAATCGGACTTCTGCTTTCTCCGCATGTGTTGCGGAGACCCAGTGAATGGTCGATTTCACTTTTCGTCCATTGTATCCAGTTCCGCTCTTGGTTTCAGGGTCGTACGTACAGTGAAGCTCCACAATTTCCCCGGTAACCGGATCGTTTATGACAGATTCGCATCGGATATAATATGCCCCTTTTAACCGTACCTCTTGTCCGGGAGATAATCTAAAATATCCTTTCGCTGGGTGCTGCATAAAATCTTCTCTCTCAATATATAGCTCTCGGGAAAAAGGAACCTCCCGCTCTCCGAAATGCTCATTTGTTTCATTGTTTTTGATGGGAAGCATCTCTACCTCACCTTCAGGATAATTCGTGATAACCACTTTGAGTGGATCTAGTACAGCCATGACATTGATCGCTTTGCCCTTCAAATCCTGACGAATGAAATGATCCAGCATCGCCGATTCTACGGTGCTGTTCTGACGCAGCATGCCCACCTCGGTCATAAACTGAAAAATACTCTCAGGAGACACCCCCTTCCTGCGATAAGCCATCAGAGTTGGAAGCCTTGGATCATCCCAGCCATCAACGAATCCGCCTTCCACCAGTTCTCTTAAATACCGTTTGCTCGTCACTTGACCCGTAAGATTCAATCGTCCAAACTCTCTTTGCTTAGGAGGCTCCGGTATTTCCAGCTCCTGCAGCACCCACTCATACAACGGGCGATGCTCCTTGAACTCTGCCGAGCACAGCGAATGGGTAATCCCTTCGATTGCATCTTGTATCGGATGGGCAAAATCATACGTCGGGTAAATACACCACTGTGTCCCTGTACGGTAATGTGGAGCATGAATAATCCGATACAATACCGGATCTCTTAAGGTGATATTGGGCGAGGACATCTCTATCTTCGCACGAAGCACCTTGGCTCCGCTCTCAAATTCCCCCTTCCTCATTTGCTCAAACAAATATATGTTTTCTTCTACTGAACGCTCCCGATATGGACTATTCTTGCCTGGCTCTCTAAGCGTGCCTCTGTATTCTGTCAGTTGTTCTGGACTCAGATCACATACGTATGCCTTTCCTCTACGGATCAAGGTAACCGCTGCCTCATAGATGCAATCAGAATAATCCGAGCCAAAATAAACCTTTGGCGTCAGTCCAAGCCAGCGGAGATCCTCCTCAATCGCTTGAACATATTTCAAATCTTCCTTGAGCGGGTTCGTATCGTCAAAACGGAGATTAAATACACCGTCAAAATGCTTCGCAATCGACGAATTGACATGAATTGCATACGCACTTCCGATATGCAGATAACCATTTGGCTCTGGAGGAAACCGCGTGTTAATTGTTCTGTTATAGAGCCCTTCCTCCACATCTTGCTGAATCAGACTGGTTAAAAAATCACTTGCAGCTTCCCTCTTGTGCTCTGCTTCTTTCATTGTACATTGCCTCCTCCGGATTGAAACCATTTCGTAACTTCATCAACAGGTGAATAAAACAAAAAAATCCCGCCTCCAAGACATCTGTCTTGGGGACGAGATTTGATCAACCGTGCTGCCACCCCTGCTTCATGAATACATCACTGTATCCACCTCTTCAAGTACGGCATAATGCCTTGGCATTATACTTATACTCTAGCTCTATAACAGGAGCTCCTGTCACACCATCGCCTTCAATCCCTGGTTCCGATGTGCTGCTCAGAGGCTTGTTTCAATGACAGACTTCCTGCTCCTTCTCAGCTTCCGGAGCTCTCTGATGAGGAATTCTGTTCATTTACTCTTCTCTTCATCGCGTTTATTCATCCATTAATTTTTATAATAGTATCACTTAGAATACCGAATGTAAACCAGATCAATTCATGTCTAATTCCTTTTCTTTCTGACATACATAGATGAGTTCCGGTTTGCTGTCCACAGGCGGGTTCTCTTCCCAGTCCCCGTAGAGCTCAATCACTCGGAATCCGTGTCGGGCGAGCAGCCGCTCCATTTCCATCGGGTACGTGTACCGCAGCTGGATCGTCGTTCTAAGCTCGTTCTCAATCGTCAGGTCATCCTGTTTCATTTTCCGAACAATAATATAATTCTGTACTTGAGTCAGTGCATCATAATGACTAGTCGTATATACATCCACTTGTTTTCCGTCATCCGTTACATAGGTTCTCCAGTACTCTTCCTCAGCAGCCTGCAGCAGCTCTTCCGCACTCGGAAACCGGGTGTTGAATATGAATACACCGCCTGACTTCAAATGAGCAGCTACAGACCGCAGTAGCTTATCCTGCGCTTCATTCGTCAGAAAATGCTGGAAGGCGTTACCCACCATATAAATCATGGAGCTCTTCATATCCAATTCCAGCTCTTCACAATTCTGTAGTTCGAAACGGATGTCCGTGTGCTCTTCCTCTGCCTTCAGCTTGGCTCTCTCCAGCATCCCTTCGTGTAAGTCTACACCAATAACGGAATAGCCTTTCTCAGCGAGAGGAATAGCCGTACGTCCTGTACCACAGGCTAGATCAATAAGAGTGCCTCCCATTAAAGATGCCCATTTCTCAATAAATGCAAAATCACCATCAAATTCGTCATTCTCCATGTCATACATTGTTGGATCATTATACTCTTCCAAATTCGGTGAATGCGTATGATTACTTAAGCTCTTCTTCATGTCCATATTCAGCTTCCTCTTTTTAACCCATTTTTAATATTGGAATGAATTGCAAAATACTGACATTAGAATAACGTTTTTTGATGGTGATTTCAAATGTACTCCACTAGGCTCTACAACAACAGCTGAGTCAGCACATGGATGCACTGGTCCAGCACCAATCTGGTCTCCGTACGCTGTGCGTGGTCGATTAGCGTAATTGGCATAAGCCCTGTCTCTGTCTCTGCTTCATTCGATTGGACCGATTCGATTCGAATTGCGTATCTCAGCGTGAGCTCATTCATGATCTCGTTCGGGTATATGGTTCTGGCAGCGATACCCGCCCCCTCAAGCTCAGCCGCCGCTCTGGACGCAGCTTCACTCCACTGAGGAGCAGCCATCACCGAGATCAGCTGAGCCTGTTCTGCTCGATTCGCCACTACCTGTTCCACTCTCAACTTCTCTATAGCCTTAAGGTCAATGTTTAATTTCACCGCGGAATCCGAAGCGTTCGAAACGTACACAGACCGGGCAAGCAAGCTCTCACCTGTATCGTTAAGTATAGAGAAGATCACCATTTCTTCATCACTGCTTTGAATGTCTGCTGTAGAATCCGTTACAAGAAGATGCGCGATTCCTGTTTTCTCGAAGATTATTTCAGCTTCTTCAGCTGAGAGTTCCGCTCTACGAAGCCACCCCGTATTCCACTCCAGCTGAACAGGTATACCTAAGTGATCAAACAAATTGAGAGCAGCAACAAGCAGCTGTGCTTCTGCTTCATATCCCGCTTGTTTCGATATAGTGAGTGAGCAGGAATGCTCCTTGAATCCTAATTTTTCCATTTCCTCTTCTATAGACGTTTGTCGTTCATTGCTTTGATTGGTTAATTCATTCCATTTCATCGATTGCATGTGTTTCACCGTCTCCCTTCATTTGGCAAAAATAAAAAACGCGCCGGACCCCATTGGTCCTGCGCGTTTCATCTATGCCGCAGGGGGGCCGAACGCGAAATGCGTTAGCCCACCTGTTAATGACGTATCAGGTGTGCTAACGCAGATTAAAATGATAATATTGTTGTAAGTGAGATAACCTCATAAATTTCAATCTCCTTCAACATGACAAATTTAAGTTGTCATTGATTATATACGAAGCATCCGAGGTCTGCAACATATATTTAGAGACCATTTATGTACTTTCAAGAGCTTATTGTCTTATAATGAATTCTAGTAACCAGTCAGGGACCATGCATTACAGCATGGGGAAAGGAGTCCATATGCTTGCAGCAGAAAGACGTCAATACATTATGGACATTGCACAGAATGATAAACGTGTGCTGGTGTCAGAGCTCAGCCAGAAGTTTAATGTAACAGAAGAAACCATACGACGTGATCTGGAGAAGCTGGAGAAGGAAGGAATTTTGACCCGTACATATGGCGGAGCCATTATTAATAAACATACGAATGAGGACCTGCCTTTTGTGACTCGGCAGCGGGCCAATCTGGAGATCAAGCAAGCAATCGCCCGTAAGGCGTTGAATTATATACACGACGGAGAAACATTAATGATGGACCCCAGCTCCAGCTCCATGGAGCTCACGAAACTGCTTAAGCACCGAAGCAATTTGACTATTATCACAAATTCGGCTCTCTCTATGCATGAGCTGGCAAGCACAGGACACCAGATGATTTCAACCGGGGGTACCCTGCGTGCATCCTCGATGTCTTTGACAGGCACGGTTGCACAGGACACTGTCCGCAAATATCACGTGGACAAGCTTATCTTGAGCTGCAAAGCTCTCTCGCTGAATAAAGGAATCATGGACTCCAATGAGCCGGAAAGTGAACTTAAGCGAACAATGCTTCAGCAGGCAGCTAAAGTGATTTTGCTCGCGGATCACACCAAATTTGATAAGACCGCCTTTGTCCAATTAGCCAGCTTCTCAAATATTGACATGCTCATCACTGACCAAGAGCCTGCTCCGGAATGGATTCAGCTTCTGCAGGATCAGGAGATTGAGCTTGTATATTAGAACGTCAATCCGCCAGTACCTAAGAATCATAATTCCGGCACTGGCGGACCTTTTTATCTTATTCTTTTCTATAGATCCATTCACCTGAGTTCGCATCTATATATACAGAACGTGAATGCAGTAGCCCTGCCTCGCTCTTATACCTCACCACAGGTTCATATACAAGCTTGTATTCCTTCTCTCCCGTAGACGCCGTATGTAAGAACCATTTCAGCTGTACATCCATCTTCTGGCTATATCTTTGATACGCTGCCTCTGCCGTAAGCTTCGGTTGATGCTCCAAGGACATTAACTCCGTTATCAAATGTGGACTTAACCCCCGGTAGCTGCTAATTCGTCCATTGCTTGTATTCACAACGACCATAACTTGCTCGTAAGCAACCGGAATACCAGACATAAATAAAGGGTAGAAGAAAAATTGCTTTTTTCTCGGCTCCTCATTCTCCAGGCCGCTATCCATTTCTCTTTGCAAAAAAGCCCCATACTCTGGAAAAACGTCTGCGAGAAACCGCTCGGCGATCTCCCTGCAAGCTGACCTGCTAAGCGTCTCCTGCGCTGTCTCCGTATCCCCTTCCTGTTCAGTTGCATGAAATGATAGAAGACGGCTTGTATTTTTATCGATTGCAAGCTTGCACGAATAAAGCATCCGGTCGAATATATTTCCCCATTTTCGTTTAACGTAGGCTTCTGCCTGAAGCGGGTTTGATACTTGATTACCGTATTGATCCATGTCCTTATTCTGGTTCCTTAATGTATATAAACAGCGGATCTCTCCTTCTTCTTCCTTCATTTCTTCCCGCTCAAAAATGGAGAAATCTATCCCTAAACGTTCCTCCCACTTCTTCAGCACGGAATCTATTGAATCAGACACAGTCTCGAATTGAAGTTTCAGTTCAGCGAAGGATTCATCACCTGCTTGTACCATAGGCTCACTTCTAGGCAATCTGAAATGATCTTTATCGAATAGATCCTCACCCGTAATTGCACAGATGATTTGTCGTTCAGGAACCGTGGTGTATACAAGTCTAAATGCGGAGACTGAACCTTGGTAATCATATAGCGTGGAATAAAAATGTTGGATTCTTAGCTCCATGTCAACTGTGCTCAACAGGTTTGCTCTAATCATGTCGGGTTCGATCACCTCATGCGGCCATTGAGGGAGTGATCCGGAATTAGGCTTATGACCTTCAAATCTAAATCTGAATAATTCCATGTCTCTGGTAAAAATGAACTCGCAACCCGTATGAGGGAGTGGAAGACCTCCGATCTGCAGTCTATAATCCACCTTCACTTTATCCTCTATATATTTCATTTCGTAGAACATATAACGATCCGGTTCTTGTAAGTACTGCTCCAACATTTTCTGCGCCCTATCCCTTATACTTCTATCAGAAGGTGAGCTTATCGAAGAGAGTTCTGCTTCTCTGTAAATTTGCAGTCTCAAGAGTTCCTTGCTGTGAAGATCCAAATCGATCTCAATGGTTTCCTCTGCATTGTCAGGATTCTCCCACACAAATACGCGTTGCAGCGGATTCTCCTTCGGTAAACTATCTTCCATGACCAATGCGTAATGCCCCGGTGGCTCAGCATACTTCTCAGCAAGCCTGCGCATATGATCGTAGTCCACTTATCATTCCCCCTTTATTCGATTGTACAAAAAATCATGAAAAAAAACAGACCGTCCCGACATGAATCGGAACGATCTGTTCTGCATAGCTCTACACCCGTTCTACACCAGGACTCGCATCAACCGCGCATCAGCCTCTAATCCTTACATCTCGTCTTGCCCGAAGTGCAAGGATAAAGCACAGGAATAAAATAAGGCTTGCTGATATATACGGAAAGTTAATATTGATATCAAATAGGAATCCGGCGATCGCCGGTCCGAGTACGTTACCCATACTCGTAAATGCCGAGTTAAGTCCAGCAATATAGCCCTGCTGCTCCATTGCCATCTTGGACATCTGGGTACTCAGCGTCGGTCTCAATATATCCATGGATAAAAATACGATAAAAGTAACGACGAGGATGAGCCAGTAGTTGTGCACGAACAGCGTCAAGATAATGAACAGTCCGGCAGCAAACAAACAGACGGCTACCACGTTCTTCTCTCCGAATTTATTTAGAATCCAGCTAAAGATCGTGACCTGCACCACTGCACCAGCTATTGAGCCAAATGTAATAATAATGGCAATATCCCGTGTCGTAAATCCAAACTTCTCATCGACGAACAAGCTGAATACCGTTTCATAATTGGCAAGTCCAAACGAAGCAACGAACACAATAATGAGTGCCAGGAAGTAGGGCTCACGATAAGAATAGCGCAGTTGAGTGAACAGACGTTGACTCGGAAGCTTTACGACCTCCTCCTCATTCTCCGTGCTGCGCTTGGATTCAGGCAGAACCAGCAGCGTAATGACCGCTGCCACCACACCTGCTGCAGCTGCTGCATAGAAAGGAACCCGGACACCATATTCGGCCAGAAATCCACCAATCCCTGGACCAATAATAAATCCGGTCGTTATGGCCGCATTAATATATCCCATTCCCTTGGCCCGCTCTTCACCAGAAGTAACATCCGCCGTGTAGGCCATGACAGCAGGCATAATCAATGCAGCCCCAATACCTCCCAGAAATCTGGCGAGAAAGAGAAATAATGCCGTATTCGACATTCCAAACATAAGCTCAGATATGGCAAAAATGATCATCCCAATAATAATAATTTTCTTGCGTCCAAGTGCATCGGACATCCTGCCTGCTAGCGGCGAGAACAAGAACTGGGTCATTGAAAAGGCGGCTACGAGCAGCCCAACAATGCTTCCGGTCATGGATAGCTCCTTCATGAAGGTCGGCATGACCGGAACGACGAGTCCTATTCCTGTGAAAACGATAAATATATTAAGCATCAACAGGAGAATCGCTCCCCTGTTTCTTAACATCAGTGACATGTGTCTTAAGTCCTCCGTCTATATTTCATCTGTAGATTACATCTCTAGTTTGCTCTTCTTAATAATCCTATTGATCTCTTCCATCGTTTCTGTCATTTGAATCAGTTTGGGCAGATCAATCTTTGAGTAATATTTGTCAATCATCACCCGGTCAATATCAGCCAGCTTGGCAATAAAGGATTCTCCTCTCTCCGCAAGCACGATAAAGGATTCTCTTCGGTTATCCGGGTTCACCCTCTTCAGTATCATCTCTTCCTGCTCGAGCTTGGTCAGCACCTGACTGACGGCACTTTTGGTAATATCAAAAGCATGCGAGATTTCGCTCGTTGTAATTCGCTCATGCTTGGATATGTAAATGAGAATGACTTCCTGCTGAGAAGTCAGGTGATAATCATCTAAATCCTTCACTTCTTTTGTAATTAAAACATTAAACTCATCGAGCACCTGATTCATCCGTGTAACCACCTGGATATAATCGTTCATGTATTTAATATCAGCCCCTTTGCGGAGGATTTGGCTAACTTCCTCTTATGATTAAAAATTAACGTCACCGGTACAGTTTAGTTCAGTTAACTAAACTGTACTAAACCAATATAGAGACACTTTAGAAGCTTGTCAATGAATATTGATGTTATCGTACTATAAACCGGATGATCACGATGGATCATCCGGTTATCACACTTGCTACGCTTTTCCCAGCACAATAGCTTTAATCGTCTCCAGAGGCAGCTTAGGTACCCGATCATAGGTAAGTAGTCCATTGATCTCTTGCTCCACATCCGTAAGCTGTGTATAACAGAAGCCCTGCACTACACTTGAACGATGCAGCGGATCAATGACAGCCTGAAGGCGGGCCGCATAATCATCATCATTTTCTGCACCAGAGTATCCCCAGCCCTCCCACTCACTTTTCTTATATGCAATGCCTCCAAATTCACTGATTAGAACGGGCTGTCCTTCATAAGGGAATCCCGTTACCGCCAGCTCCCGATTAGAAGGTCTTGAAGCCAGTACATGATCGATGGTCCGATAACGCTCTTCCAATACTTCTTTACGCCATTCGTAATCATGAATATTAAACAGATCCGTCTTCGTCATTTCCCAGCCGTCATTGGAGACAACCGGTCTCGTCGGATCCAGAGATTTGGTCAGATAATACATCGCCAGCGCATGATATTGCTGCTGCTTATCTACCCATATATTCGGGACCCCCCAGCTCTCATTCAAAGGAACCCAGCCAATGATTGAAGGGTGATTATAGTCTCTCTCGATCGATTCCTGCCATTCCTTCGTAAATCGCTCTACGTATTGCTCTGAGAATTCATAAGCATTCGCCGCTTCACTATAGACGAGAAGTCCAAGCTTGTCGCACCAGTATAGGTATCTTGGATCTTCCAGCTTCTGATGCTTCCGTGCGCCGTTGAAGCCCATGACTTTGGTTAATTCAACATCCTGTTTAATCGCAGCATCGCTTGGAGGCGTAAGATTTCCATCAGGAAAGTAGCCTTGGTCCAGAACCAATCGTTGAAAGTACGGCCTGTTGTTCAGACACAGCTGTCCGTTCTCTATTGAAATCTTCCTCATTCCGAAGTAGCTCTCCACCTGATCTAATACGCTTCCATCCTGAAGCAGCTCGAAGGTCACATCGTACAAATTCGGATTCTCCGGTGTCCACCATCCGCCTAATCCATGATCATTAAAGTCATGAAGCTGTATGGATCTGGTTTCACTGGCTGCAGTGACAAGGCACTGATCCTCTGCAATCAGCTTGCCTTTGAATTCGATACGAGTCTTGAGGTATTGCCGTGTCTTCGTCTCATAACCTTCGATAAACGCTTTGATCTCAATCTGCTTCCGATCAATATCCGGGGTCATACGTACTTTGGCAATGTAAGAAGAAGCTACTGGCTCCAGCCAAACCGTCTGCCAAATGCCGGTGGTACGTGTATAAAAAATGCTCGCTGAATCCTGCAGCCAATACTGTTTCCCACGCGGAAGCGTTACATCTGTGCTGTAATCCTGTGCACGAACGACCACTTCATTCTTCCCATCTTGTATAAAAGGTGTAATATCTGCGCTAAACGGTGTATGTCCTCCGGAGTGTGTCATCGCCAAATTTCCGTTAACCCACACAGAAGCCTCATAATCCACGGCGCCGAAATGCAAAATGATGCGTTTCCCTTTATACTTTTCAGGCACCTGAAATGACCTGCGATACCATACTAGATCATAAAAATCGGGCTCAGCTATTCCGCTCAGCTTGCTCTGATAAGCAAATGGAACCTGAATCCGCTTGGAGTACTCTTCCTGCCTCTGCCACCACTGATCCTGGTCACCCTTCCCGTGATCATCAAATTCAAACTCCCATTCTCCATTAAGATTGAGCCATTCCTTACGTACGAACTGAGGTCTTGGATAATCATTTCTATAAACTTCTGACATGGTCTCTGCCTCCATTTTGTTAATTTAAAAATTAATTTAAATAATCTGAAGGAAACTTTATACATGCAAAATTATGCACCCAATGTATGAAAACGTCAACAATAAGTTGAATGATTAACTTTTAAGTTATATAATCTCATACAAAACGATATCGATGTAAAGGATAAACGACAAATGAATATTCGTGTAACTTCAGAGCATTTTCATTTTCTTGAAGCGTTTACTTCTGAGACCAGAGTTAAGATAATTGAAATACTGAATGAAAAGCCTAGAAATATTAAAGATATGGCCGCTGAGCTGTCGCTATCGTCAGCGATGATCACCAAGCATATTCAGAAGCTTGAAGAGGCCGGAATTGTGGGTACCGAAAGCTTGTCCGGAGCACGTGGCAGGCAGAAGATATGCCGGCTTATCCAGGACTCAGTCACCCTGCAGTTCACCTCACCGGTTAGTACAGATCGCAGCGGTTACTCGGTCAGTATTCCTATAGGCCAATATACTCGCTATCAAGTCAACCCAACCTGTGGGCTGGCCTCCGAGAGCGGCCTTATAGGTATGATGGACGATCCGCGCTATTTTGCCGATCCTGAACATGTAAAAGCGAAGCATTTATGGTTTGGCAGCGGTTATGTTGAATATTCCATTCCCAATTATTTAGTAGGAGATCAAGTGATCAAGAGCCTCAGTATCACACTTGAGATTTGTTCGGAAGCCCCTGGATATAATGAAGACTGGCCATCAGATATTACTTTTTATATTAACGATACCGAGCTTGGCACTTGGACTTGTCCTGGAGACTACGGTCATGCGCCTGGTGTATTCACTCCTGGATGGTGGACGCTCGGAACACAACACGGCTTGTTAAAAACCTTGATGCTCCGAGCAGAAGGAACCTTCCTGGATGGGATTCGGCTGTCTGATCGGACTGCAAAGCAGCTAAATGTTAGAAAAGGAGATGACATCCGTCTTCGGATCGAGTGCAAATCGAGCTCCGAGCACCCCGGCGGAATCAGTTTGTTCGGATCCGGATTTGGCAATTACAATCAGGATATTGATATTCATGTCTTATATGAGTGACAAATAAGCAGCAGAGCCTATGATTGTTCATCATAAAGCCCTGCTGCTTTTTCGATGTTGCTTATAATTTAAGATGGTTTATATCTTGTTTTACGCAGAAATCTTGTTTTGTCATTAAGTTCTATTGCAGTGTCTTTCGTTTTCTCTTTCTGATTGGTCTCTCCACTTCGTTTCTATCTATTATCTTATCTTTCTATTCATTCTACTATCTCACACTTTTAGCTCCGTTTATCGGAGGCTCTTGGGACGCATATCTGTCCAATGTACTTCGATATAATTCTGGCATGCCAGCTTATTATCTGTACCATACACGATCGTCCACCCTGGCGGCACATCGATCGTTTCCGGCCACATGGAGTACTGCTCCTCATCGTTGATCAGCACAACAAAGCTGCCATTTTCATTGTCAAAAGGATTTGCCATGATTCTTTCCTCCTCATTAGACATATACTCTATTCCTGTGCGCTAATCGCTCTGCGATAATACGCCCGATTTCTTCCAGTGGTCCCGCCTGGCACATGTCCTTATGTCTGCAATTCAGATCGTATTGTTCCATTGCTCCGCCGATATAAGGCTCCCAGGTCTCTGGAGCAATCGGATCGAACCAATCTGGGATGATCGTTGATTTAAAGAACAGAAGATCCCCATTGTAACGGCCAGGAACGTAGGATCCGAGTATACGCACAGAATTGACATACGTATCTTTCAGGTTGTGCAGCGTCTCCTCCGATAGACTGGCAAGTGCGCTTCCATCCCTTTGAAGAATTTTAAACGCCAGCTCCAGAGATAACGATTGATCTTCCAGATCATCTGGGTCATACCCTCCCAAAGCGAGCAGTGCTGTTAAGGCTTCTTCCTCGCTTGGACCTGTTCCGAGCGGCAAGAAATGTCCCGGATACGCGTCCAGCATAATCAGTATATCAACCTCTTCACCTTGAGCTTCTAACTGGACCGCAATCGCATGAGCAACGTTTCCTCCGAGTGACCAGCCGAGCAGACGATATGGGCCGCTTGGCTGTACCTCGCGGATATGCTCGATATAATCTGCTGCCATCTCCTCAATGGATCCAGGCAGCAGCTCCTTCCTCCCAATACCTCTGGCCTGCAATCCATAGATCGGCACACTTGAAGGAAGTGTCTTCATGAGTCCTGCGTAACACCAGCTGAGTCCACCGGCTGGGTGAACACAGAACAGAGCAGATTCCCCACCACTCTTTCTGAGCGGCAGCAGAACATTTAGCGCACTAAGTGAATCTCCCGCTTCCATTCTGTCGCTCAGCTTCGCTACCGTTGGTGCCTCGAACAGATTGCCGATTCCAAGCTGAACCCCAAGTGCATCATGAATTCGACTCATCAGCTTAACTGCGAGGAGGGAATGTCCTCCGAGATCGAAGAAGCCATCATCTATGCCTACTCTGGATAAGCCTAACACCTCGGCAAACAGCTCACATAATAGCTCTTCCTGTGGATTCCGCGGTCCACGGGTTCCCACCAGATGACCGTAATCCGGTGCAGGCAGTGCCTTTTTATCAAGCTTGCCATTTGCTGTGAGCGGCAGCCGATCCAGGATGACAAAAGCGCTCGGAATCATATATTCCGGTAATACAGCTCCAAGCGAACGTCTCAGCTCCATCGTATCCGGCATCTCTTCATTACTAGCTACGATATAGGCAACCAAGCGTTTGTCACCGATTTGATCCTCTCGGACCACAACAGCGGTCTGCAGCGCAGAAGAATGCTCAGCAATTACGGTTTCGATCTCGCCAAGCTCAATTCGGAAGCCGCGTATCTTCACCTGATGGTCGGCACGGCCAATGTAATCCAGATTCCCATCCATAGTCCAGCGAGCAAGGTCTCCGGTCCGGTACATAACTTCTCCAGGCTTACCATATGGATCAGCGATGAATCGTTCTGCTGTTAATCCCGGTCTCCCCAAATAACCTCTGGCAAGACCGGACCCTGCTACATACATTTCCCCTGTAATTCCCCAAGGAACAGGCTGGAGATAATCATCAAGCACATACAGCTTCAGGTCGGATATCGGTTCACCAATTAAGCTGCTCTGCGCTCTCGTCTCGGCTGCTTCCTGACTCAGAGGATTAAATGTCACGTGTACGGTCGTTTCCGTAATGCCATACATATTCACGAGTAGTGGGGCTTGTTCAGTGTACCGGCTATACCATGATTTGAGACGACCCAGCTCCAGTGCCTCTCCACCAAAGATCACATATCGCAAATTCAAATCCGCGGCTGTACCACCCTGCTCTTGATCCGCCTGCATCAATGAATAGAACGCAGATGGGGTCTGATTCAGCACCGTAACCTGTTCCTCAATCAGCAGCTGATGGAATTCAGCAGGCGTTCTCGTTACGGAATGAGGAACAATGACAAGCCGTCCACCATACAGCAAAGCCCCCCAGATTTCCCACACGGAGAAATCAAACGCATAGGAATGGAACAATGTCCATACATCACTTTCATTGAAGGAGTAAGATTCATCCGTCGCTTTGAATAAACGTACAACATTTTGATGAGGGATCATGACCCCTTTCGGTTTGCCTGTAGACCCTGATGTATAAATAATATAAGCAGTATTCGCTGGTCTCAGTGGTACGGGCATATCATCCTCCCCAGGGTTATGGATGGACAACGTACCCAGCAAATCCTTAATAGATTCATCGTCCATAACAATCTGTGGAATCCCATCCAAGCCGGGAATATGAGACATCACATCCGAATGAGTGATGATGCTTACAGGTGCAGCGTCTTCAATCATATAAGATAACCGGTCCTGCGGGTATTCCGGATCTAGTGGCAAATAGGCGCCTCCGGATTTAATAACCGCCAGAATTCCAATAATCATGGATAAGGATCTAGGAAGAGCAAGAGCTACAATCTTCTCGGGTCCGACACCTTGATGTATGAGCAAATGTGCCAGCTGATTCGCCTGTGTGTTCAGCTCTTCATAGGTAAGACTTTTCCCTTCATAAGTAATCACGGTATTATTGCCTGATCTTGCCGTCTGCTGCTCAAACCATTCCTTGATGGTCATTTTTGAAATTTCAGGAGCAGCCGGGGTACCCAGCTCAAGCATAAGCTGTCTTTCGGATACATCCAGCATAGACAGTCGCTCGATCGGCAGATCTGGATCTGCTGCTGCGGATTCAAGCAATTTTATATACCAACTCGCCAAGCATTCCACCGTTTCCTCGTCATACAAGGCTTTATTATATTCAAACCAGCCGTGAATTCCGTTTGAAGCTCCTTCGTTAGTTCGGTGTTCACGAAGCTCCAGCGTTAGATCAAATTTGGCTGATCCGGTATTCATAATCTCTACCTTGGTGCTAAGATTTGGAATGTAAAGAACTGGATCCGGTGTATTTTGGAAAGCAAACATCAATTGGAATAGCGGATGTCTACCGCTTACCCGATTCGGATTCAAGTGTTCAACGAGCTGTTCAAACGGTATATCCTGATTCTCAAATGCCATCAGATCAGATCTGCGCACTCTGTCCACGAGCTCTCTGAATGTTGGATTCCCCGAAGTGTCCGAGCGAAGCACCAGATTGTTAATGAACATACCGATCATATTCGTCAGCTGATCATCGTTACGACCGGCAATTGGGCTTCCGATTGGAATATCATATCCTGCACCGAGACGAGTAAGCAGAGCCGCAAGTCCGGAATGAAGCACCATGAACAGGCTGCTCTTCGTGTCTTTGGCCAGTTTAGAGAGCTGATCATGAAGCTCGGCTCCTACCTCAAGCCTCACGATTCCTGCTGCATTACTGTGATCGGATACCCGTGGACGATTGCGAATCAGCTCCAGCTCCTCCGGCAGACCTGCAAGCTGTTCTTTCCAATAATCGAGCTGCTCTGTCAGCGGATTGCCATCTTCCTGCTTGCGCCCGTTAAACCACTCTTCCTGCCATGCGGCATAATCCGCATATTGAAGCGGCAGCGGCGCAAACGCAGGTGCTTGTCCCGTCGTTCTTGATTGATACGCCTCGGACAGATCGTTTAATAAGGGGTTCAGTGACCAGCCGTCACATGCGATATGATGCAGGAGCAGGACAAGCACATATTGATTAGAATTCAGAACGAACAATTCTGCCCGGACCGGCACCTCTGTCTCAATCTGAAACGAATACTTGACCGCCTCATCAATTCTCGTGCACAGCTCCATCTCATCAATCTGGCTGATCTCAAATCGAGGTCTCCTCTCTCCCTCAGATAAAACGAGCTGTCTGGCACTGCCGTGATGTTCAGGATATAAGGTATGCAGCGCTTCATGCCGATTCGTTACATCATAAAAAGCCTGCTCTAGTGCCGCTATATCCAGCTCACCGGTCATTTCTATCACTGCCGGAATGTTATAGGTTGGCATGGGACCTTCCAGCAAATGCTGAAACCAGATGCGTTTCTGAGCAAAAGACAGCGGGATTACCTCTGGTCGTTCCGCAAGCTGAATAGACGGACGTGATCTCTCAGCTGTCGTCAGCTTTTTGGCCAGCTTGGCTACGGTCGGTGCTTCAAACAAATGTACGATCGAAATATCCTTATCAAACACATCCCGAATTCGAAGCAGAAGCCGTCCTGCTAGAAGGGAATGGCCGCCAAGATCGAAGAAGCTGTCATCAATTCCCACTCTCGGAAGCTTCAATATTTCTGCAAAGAGTTCAGCCAGCATGCCCTCCTGCGGGGTCCGTGGAAGTCTCGAACCAGCTTCAGCAGAGAAATCAGGCGCAGGCAGTGCTTTACGATCCAGCTTCGCATTGGGCGTTAACGGAAGCTCCTCCATGAAGACGACAGCAGATGGCACCATATATTCAGGCAGCTGCTCACTAGCATAGGCACGTAGATCACTAGAATTCAGCTGTCCTCCTGCATCAGCTACAACATAAGCGACCAGCCGCTGCTCACCGGAGGCATCACCTCTCACAACGACAGCAGATTTGAGTACAGCATTATGACTCATGAGTACGGATTCGATTTCTCCAAGCTCTATGCGATAGCCTCTGATTTTGAGCTGATGATCACTTCGGCCAATATAAGCGATTGTCCCGTCTGACTGCCACCTGGCGAGATCTCCGGTTTGATACATTCTTGATCCAGGTTCTCCGTATGGATTCGCGATAAATCGTTCGGCAGTGAGTCCCGGGCGATTCAGATAGCCTCTAGCCAGGCCATCGCCTGCAATGTACAGATCACCGGCAATTCCTGGTGGAACGGGCTCAAGTCTCGAGTCAAGAATATACATTTGTGTATTTCTAATGGGACTGCCTATGACAGGTGCCTGTCCTCTCCGCTCATGAAGCAGCGCTGCAGAGGACCAGATGGTCGTCTCTGTAGGTCCGTATAGATTCACGACTTCACAATTAAGCTCGTTGAAGCGCTCGAAGAGCTCTTTTGTCAGGGCTTCCCCTCCTACCAGTACCTTGATACCTGTAATCTGATCCGGACAGCTTAACACCAGAGACTGCCATAATGTTGGTGTTGCTTGCATCATTGTCATACCTGATACAGAAGCGAGTCTTGAGAATGCTTCAGGGTCCTGGACTGTTCTTTTGGGAGCTATAATCACTTCTGCCCCATGTAGAAGTGGAAGAAACAGCTCGAGAACCGCAATGTCAAACGATACCGTTGTTACCGCTAGCAGGCGATCAGAGGAGTTCACCTTGAGCAATTCCTGCATGGCGATGAGGAAATTACTGACTCCGCCTCGAGTGACAACGACACCCTTTGGTTTACCCGTTGAACCGGAAGTATAGATGACATATGCCGGATGCTCGGAAGATAGGGACTCAGCTACTACCTTCTCATGCGCTGTGAATGGATTCCCTGAGGATGCAGACAGCTCTGCAGCAAACAAGGAATCATCCACCACAAGCAAGGAGAGCTGCTCCGGAATAAAGGCTCTTTCTTTCATTTCATGCTCAGTGATCAACAAGAGTGGTTTAGAATCGAGAAGCATGTATTCCAGCCGTTCATCCGGAAATTCTGGGTCCAGAGGCAAGTATGCAGCGCCGGACTTGAGAACCGCCAGCATGGATACGACCATATCCACGGATCTGTTCAGCAGGATGGCTACTTTTTCTTCCGGTCCTGCTCCCTTCTTGATCAGCAGCCTTGCGAGTCGATTCACTCGAATACTTAACTCACGATAGGTTACTAATTCGTTGTTATAGGTAATTGCTGTATGATCAGGTGTTTTATCTGCCTGCTCTTCAAACCACGCTATAACGTGCTTCACATCTTTCACAGAGTCCTTTGTTCTGTTCCATTGATACACTACAAGTTCTTTCTCCTCAGGAAGGAGGACCTCTGTATGCAGGAAATAGTCATCCTGACGATGGCTCGCCAGACTTTCAATATAGGCGCTCAGCCTGAGCAGATGCTGATTAATTTCCTCCTTACTATACAGCTGTGGGTTAGCATCGATATCAAATCTCAGCTTTTTCCCATCCGCCGATCCGTATATGTTAAATGTCAAATTCTCCACAGGTCCAGCAGCCAGATTGTAAACAAGGCCTGTCGTTCCCCCGCCCCATTTCAATGTGGATTCAAAGGGCATAATATTAATGATTGGACCATATAAGTTCTGAGCTTTTAGATTAAGCTTCAAGTCGCGCCTTAACTCCTCATGCCGATAGCTTTGGTGCTTTCGTATTTCCCTCATACGAGAAGCTGTCTGCTGAATCAATGCTGTGAAAGAATGACCTTCCTGCAATTGCAAGTGAAGCGGAACCACATTCATTACTGTACTGGGAACAGACAGAGCTCCAGAACCCGTTCGGTTCATCATGGGCAGTCCAAACACGATGTCCTGTGAACCCGTCAGACGGTGCATATAGGCGGCGATGGCAGCAACGATAACTTCACTCCATACCGATCCACTGTTTTTGGAGGCTCGCTGAAGACTGTCGCAGCAGGATTCTGTCAGGTACAAGCTTTCACGAAAAAAAGAATCCGCTTGCCCCGATGCCGCTGCTTCCTGAGCTAGACTAGGAATTTCAATCCCATCCTTGTACTTTGACAGCCAAAAATTTCGGTCAGCGGCTTTTTCCTCAGAAGTCCTGTAGGCATTCTCCATTTGAAGAATGGAAGATATTGAACCGAATTTGCTCGGCATCGGCTGTTCGTTCTGAGCCAGTGCAGCGTAGATCTGGGCTGCTCTTCTTAGAAGCAGCGTTACGCCAAATCCATCAATTGCGATGTGATGCACACGTTGATACCAATAATAGCGGTCTTTACCCAGCTTAAACAGTGCTTCGGCAAAGATAAGATCGCTTCTCAGGTCTACAGGCGTCCTCAGGTCCATCTGCATCCAATTCAGTGCCGACTGCTCAGGATTGGAAAGATGACTGACATCAATGATCTCTAGATCCCATTTCATATCCGTACGGATAAACTGATAAGGTCCTTCTTCTCCTTCTTCAAAGGTCACGGTTAACGTACCCGATTCCTCTACCATCTGCCGAACTGCCATCTCAAACCTGACCTCATCAAGAGGTCCCTGAATTTCAATGTATTCCGCCGTATTATAAATCGGATTATCCGGATCAAGCTGCTGAGCATACCATATCCCCGCTTGCGCTTCCGTCATCGGAATCCTGTTACTTGAATTCGTTCCAACCGTCAACTCCATCCCCTCCTATTTCAGCATGTAGTCCAGATTGGGAAGTGATTTGTTAACTTCTGCAAGCTCGTGTGCTCTTGCCAACTCAGTAAGCATCTCCGACCAATCCGCAATCGTTGGCTTGTCCAATAGATCAACAAAAGTAATCTCCATTCCAGAGGATCTCCATTCCTCAACCAATGTCATTATTCGGATGGAGTCCAGCCCGAGCAGGGTCAGATCTTCATGGTCACTTAGTTCGGATTTATCAATCCCCATAAGATTCGCAATTTGATTACGCAGTTGTTCCGTTGACCATTGGTTATCCGATACAGTGCTCTTCTGAGCTTGTATGCCCTGCAATTCATCCACTAGCTGCTCGGTTGACACCACCATTGCACAACGCTCGGAAGCATACTTGAGCGCCAGCTTGTGATAATCCTCAGAGAAATCAGCCACTGCATCTGCCACATAGAATGGCTTGATCTCCTGCATGTAGGCTTCCGCAGCAGTCAAGAGACAGCCGATATGAGCGTAAATGCCAGTAATCATCATTTGATCCCTGCCCATTTGTCGAAACTGCTCCAGCAGATTTGTTTTCTGAAACGCGCTATAGCGCCACTTGGTGAGCACGGTATCCTGATCTGACGGCTCCAGTTCAGCAATAATCCGCTTCTGCTCTGAACCGTCGTCAATGCCCGAACCCCAGAAATCCTGAAGCAGTCCACGCTGTTCCAGTGTCTGACCACCTGGCTGTGCCGAATATATAACAGGGATTCCGAGCTGATGAGCTGCTTCTCTGAGTCTTGTAATATTTGTGACAAGTTCCGTAACAGGAGACTCCTGTGGCGTAAATGCGTCTACAAAATATTGCTGCATATCATGAATTAAGAGCACAGCTTTAGCGGGATCGACCTGCCAGTTTACCTTATTTTCAGGAAGGTCTGCATTTGCCGGCATAGAATAGCTTTGGATTTTCGGAATTGCCATGATGATTCATCCTTTCTAAGTGCGTGTTGTTATTTTTTTGACTATATAGCTTCGAGTTCACCTTAGTCATGTATGAGATGGATTCAGTTCTGCTGCAATTTTTTCTCTCAATGCCTTCTTACTGACTTTGCCCACGGCAGTCATCGGGAAAGACTCGACACACTCCACGCGGTCCGGTATTTTGTAATCTGCGACTCCACGATCACGCAAAAACCTGCGTATGTCCTGCAAGGTCAGCTTGGTATCCTTCGGTATAATGTAGGCACAGGTTCGCTCTCCCAAGAAAGCATCCGGCATGGAAACAACGGCCGCATCATATACCCCTTCATGGGCCAGCAGGTGGTTCTCCAGCTCTTCTGCGGCTACTTTTTCACCGCCTCGATTGATCTGATCCTTGGCCCTTCCTTCGACAACGAGATAGCCTTCCTTCGTCAGACGAACCAAATCGCCTGTCCGGTAGAAACCATCCTTCGTGAAGGCCTTCTTGTTATGCTCATCCGCCTTGTAGTAACCCTGTATCGTATAAGGTCCGCGGGTCAGCAAATGCCCGATTTCTCCCGGTGCGACCGGTACATCGTCTTCGTCTACGATCCGAATTTCGTCATCAGGAGAGATCGGTCTGCCTTGTGTATACAAAATAAGCTCTTCCGGATCATCAAGTCTCGTGTAATTGACAAGGCCTTCCGCCATCCCAAACACCTGCTGCAGCGTACAGTCAAATGCCGCATTCACCTTGATGGCAGCTTCTGTCGTAAAATTCGCTCCTCCCACCTGCAATACTTCAAGGGAAGACAGATCCTCCTTACGCGTCTTCGCTGCTTCGAGCCATACAAGGGCTAACGGCGGAACGAGAGCCGTAATGGTTACCTGCTCCTGCTCAATCAGCCGAAATGCCTCATCCGGGCTCGGTCCCGGTGACATGACCACTCGACCTCCCGCATACAAGGTGCCCAGCACTCCTGGAGAGCTCAGAGGAAAGTTATGAGCAGCAGGAAGTGTAGCCATGTATACGCTGGATTCATTTAAGCCGCATATTTCTGCGCTTCCGTGAAGGCTGTAAATATATTCATCATGCGTCCGTGGAATCAGCTTCGGCAGCCCTGTGCTTCCTCCGCTCAGCTGCAGAAAAGCCACATCTCCCGAACGAACATCTGGCAGCGGCAGCGGTTCCTGATCGAGCTCTTCAAAGGATAAAAATGAGCCGGGGTCACCTACGACGATGACATGCTGCAATGAAGGCAGCTCGGTAACAACCTCCTCTGCAAGGCTGCAGTAGTTAAAACCGCTGTATTTATCAGGAATAATGTAAGCAACAGCCTCAGAGTACTCGGCCAAATATTTGATCTCGCTCTTTCGATGAGATGGGAGAGCAAACACAGGCAGTGCACCCATTCGAAAAAGCGCAAAGATCACCAGTGCGAATTCAGCTATATTAGGCAGCTGGAGTACAACACGGTCTTCCTTCTTAATCCCCAGCTTCATAAGCCCCGCAGCCAGTCGATCAGCCTTCTGATCCAGCTCGCGATAGCTCCATCTTTTTGAACCGCTGACAACGGCAAGATGATCTCCATATTCCGCAGCTCTCTGTTTCAGCATTTCTCCAAACGTAATTCCCTGCCAGTAACCCGCTTGACGGTATTTATCCGCTGCCTCCTGCGGCCAAGCTGTGAAGCCATCCAGCATTAAACTCCCTCCTTGTTCACCATCGTCTCGGTTTCGTTCTTAAAGCCGATTGCCTTAAGAAATGTTCCCATCTTGGCTGAAGTCTCCCGCAGCTCATCCTCAGGCCTCGAACCCTCTACAATTCCAGCACCGGCATACAATCTGATATATCTTTTTCCAACCTCAGCGCAGCGGATCGTGACCGCCCATTCCCCGTCTCCATCTGCATTACACCAGCCCACCGTTCCGGAATAATAACCCCGGTCAAATCCTTCAAGCTCCTTAATGAGCTCTCTTGCTTCATCCGTCGGTGTTCCGCATATGGCAGGAGTCGGATGGAGAGCATAAGCCAGCTCCAAGGAGGAGGTATCCGGGCTTAGAAGCTCTCCTCGAATCGTTGTAGCCAAATGCCACATGGTTTCGGTTGCAACAAGTGACGGTTTGTCTGGAACTTCAAGGTGTTTACAGTAGGGTCTGAGTGCTTCTGCAACAGCTCTTGTCACAAAAGCATGCTCATGCAGATCTTTAACCGACTCCATTAATCCGGCAGCCCGCTTCCGATCCTCTTCCGGATCATCACTGCGTGGTATAGAACCCGCAAGCGGACTGGATATCACTTCAAGTCCCTTCTTCGAGACGAGCAGCTCAGGGCTAGCGCCTAATAGCGTCGTGCCTGATTCTATGCGCAATGCCTCGTGCTCGTCGTTAGCTGGGGACGTCCGCTTAGTCTCGATGGGTACAGCAAACGTATACCCGCTTGTATTCTGAGCAGCGAGCTGGTGAAGCAAGATACGAGCATCTACTGGCTGATCAGAGACCAAATGAAGGGAACGTGCAAGTACGGCCTTGTTCACACGACCTTGTCGGATATGTTCAAGCAGCCGGGCAACCCCTTTCTGATACACCTCCGGCTCTGGAACCGGCGTTGCTGTATAGTCTGATATATTCAGTTCGTGCTGCGGTGTTTCAGACGTTAATGTCAGGCCTTCTGCCTGCTTAAATGAACTTGGTATATAGAGCTGGACAGGATCATTACAGTCAAATGGCACTGCGCCGACAAGAATGCAGGGCTTCCCGGTTGATTGCTCTTGAATATGCAAAATTTCGGTCGCTTGTTCGGCCAGCTCTTTCCAATCCCTCACTTCCCCATTCGTCAGAACCCGGAGAGCACAGCCTTCTGTTAACAAAGTGTGGTTATGTGTTGCAAAAAAGAAGCTCTCTCCCGGTGTATATTGTTCTAACAGCTGCTGTGAAGGGCTGACTTCTTTAACACCCGTTCTCATTAACCCCCGCCTCCTAAATCGTTCATATATTCACACTACACACCAAGTGTAGCGCCGCCATCTACTCTGAGCTCACACATTGTGATGTGCTTCGCTTTATCTGAGATTAAAAAAGCAACCGTGTCTGCAATATCCTCTGCTTCGGCAATTCTGCCGAGCGGGATGCCGACCCGGTAATTCTCCAGAGAACCGCCAATAACCGCTTCAGCCCCTAGTTCATCAGTCCACATGCCTCGCTGCATGTCTGTATCCGTTGAACCCGGTGACACAATGTTGCACCGGATTCCATGCTGAGCCAGCTCCAGTCCGAGACATTTCGTAAAATGGGCTGCAGCTGCTTTGGATGCAGCATAGGCTGACATATTTACACGAGGCATGGCATATGCATTGGAGCCGACAGTGATGATTACGCCTGTTTTCCGTGGAATCATATGACGCGCTGCTGCTCTGCTCACATAGAAGACCCCGTGTGTGTTAACAGCAAATGTCTGATGCCAATCCTCATCATCCATAAAAGCTACCGGTCCTATATCAAGGACACCGGCTACATTGACGGCTACATCGATATGGTCCATTTCCCGGATGATTTGCTGCATTGCATGATCGACAGAGCTGCTCTCCCGCACATCCGCAGGAAATGCCGCTGCAGTATAGCCCTCCCTTTGTAATTCCTTTACGGTATCGTGAAGCTGTGATGCATTATAATCAATTAGAGCAACCTGAATTCCGTCAGCAGCAAGCACCTTTGCTACCGCTTTTCCAATTCCTTGGGCTGCTCCTGTGACGACAGCGACTTTTCCTGACAGGCTTGCTGAAGCCATTTCGACAACACCTCTGTTTATTGAGAATGATTATCAATTTGTTGATAACGGTTCTCATTATAAGGTTACGTTATGCTGCTAACCATGGATTTTATCCGGTATTTTCCATCAAAAAATCACGCGTTTCTTGTCGTATTCGACATCACATGCCTGACAATAGCACTAATTTTATGTCCGAATTACTCTTCCGGCATCTATACTTATTGGGATTAAAACGGGGATGTATAGGCATCAATTTTTCATTGGCATCATCTCAAATTCCAGCGAACGTCTATATGGGACATCCCTAACTCCAGTTCGAACCGACGCACCTAAAGACTAAAATATGGCTTTCATATACTGCGACCCTTGACCTACCTCAGACAGAAGCTTAAGCACATGGACATCGACCGGAAATTTGATAAAAAAACTGCAATTTTCAGCTCAGTTATGCGTTGTTTCTACTATATAAATAGCTGCCTTTTTCTGTATTAAAAAAAGAGATTGCATATGATAATGAGAATTGTTATCATTCTATAGTGATTTACATATAAATTAGGGGGAACCAAAATGTCGAAATCCAAAAAGAAAATAGCCTCGCTTCTGGCGAGCTTACTGCTCGTGTCCACATTTCTTGCCGCCTGTGGCAGCAGTGAATCGGGTACAGATAGTAACACCGCTCCAAACAATGCTTCACAGACGGAGACGGAAACACCTGCCAGCGAGGTTGAGGAATCGGCAGAAGAGCCTGCTGAGAGAACTGTAACTGACGCCATGGGGCACGAGGTTACCATCCCAGCAAATCCACAGCGTATACTCGCGACTTATCTAGAGGACAACCTGGTTGCTCTCGGTGTAACACCAGTAGCGCAGTGGTCTGTAGCTAACGGTATTCAGGATTACCTGCAAGGCTCGCTCAAAGATGTTCCAACTATTCCACATGATCTTCCATTTGAACAAGTAGCAAGCTTTGAACCTGATCTGATTATCCTCGATTCGGCTGATATGGCGAGCGGAGATAAATATGAGCAATATTCGAAGATCGCTCCAACGTATGTTATTGGTTCAGAACAGAACAATGATTGGAGAGATGAGCTTCTCAAGATCGGGGAAGTGCTTGGCAAGGAAGAAGATGCACAGAAAGCGCTTGATGATTATGACGCCAAGGCGGCTGAAGCCAAAGCCGCGCTTAGTGAAGCGGCACCAGGAGAATCCGCTGCTGCCATCTGGCTCGTATCCGATCAGTTCTATATGGTAAGCGAAGACCTCTCCAGCGGAACAGTAATGTACGATGATCTTGGACTAGCTGTTCCTGAGGTTGTGAAGGAAATTTCAGCAACCGGCACTGGCAACTGGCTGCCAATCTCACTAGAGAAGCTGGCCGAGCTTGACGCAGACCACCTTTTCCTGATCAACAGTGATAAAGGGGCAGGCGGCGAAGCATTAAACGATCCTCTGTGGAAGAACATTCCTGCAGTGAAGAATGGCAATGTATATGAATTCAGTGCTGACACAAGCTGGCTCTACACCGGTACGGTGGCCAATACCCAAATCGTTGATAGCATTGTAGAGAGCATTACAAAGTAAAATTCTTATCATAAAAAAACCTTTGAGATCCGTGTGAACCTATCACACCGCTCAAAGGTTTTTTACATTTATTATATAATCTCCTTATGAGGAGTAGCTTTCAGTTGGATTTCCTCCGCTCTCTTCCTGCCGCTTCCGGCCTGCGAGCTGAGGATAGGCGATTCCGATCAGAATGACGGTAATACCGATCCATTGCAGGACGGATACCCTCTCATTAAGCACCAATATCGAAGCAAGTATGGCAACAGGAAGTTCTCCAGCACTTAGAATGGAAGCTAGTCCGATACTAATCTTTGGTGCACCGAGAGCCAGCAGCAGTACCGGTATGACAACGCCAAATATACCAAGGATCAGTCCATATATCCATAAACCATTGTCGAATGAAACCTGTAATACATCTGCTGGACCATACATCGTGACATGAAGCAGCAGCAGGAGCAGCAAACTCCCTGATGAGGTGAAGAAGCTTCTTGAAATCGTAGGCACTGCTGTCTCGACCCGGCCGCTGAAAAATATGAACAGCGCCATCATAACCGCAGCCATGAGCCCTAGAAATACCCCCTTCACACTCAATTCCATTGGATTCGCCCCAATAATACCTCCAGCCAGTACGGTGCCCAAGAACAATAACAGAATGGATATGACTGTTGCTTTCGAAGGCCTTCGCCGTGTTGTGATGACTTCTATGACGACCCCTATCCAAGTAAATTGAAACAGCAGCACCACGGCGATCGACGCAGGAATACTCTGCAACGACAAATAGTAAAACACTCCTGTCAAACAAGTGCATGCCCCCACACCGGCGAGTCGAATAAATTGTCCCAGCTTCACCTTTTTCCTGGAGAACATAAGCATGAGAATCAGCATGATCAGCCAGCCTGATCCAAACTGCCCAAGGGTCACCTCCTGGAATGTAAACCCCTGCTGGTAGGCAAGCTTAACGATGCTCGACAAAATTCCAAACGAGCAAGCTGCCAAAACCACATAAAACGAGTTCTTCATAAGTTGAAACAAAGCTGTTAACCTCCATAAAAAACCCCACTTTTATTGTTTTAGAATCCAGAAAACAATAAAAGTGGGGTCAAATTCACGTTCTATTCAATTACAAAAATAATATTAATCTAATATCTATGGATTGTAAACCTATTATTTTACCGTTACAACGATCTTGTCTGTTTGAGTAACTCCGGCATCGTTAACCAGCTCCGCAACATATTCATAGGTTCCGGCAGCGCGATTCTGAATGGCAATCACCGCTTGCTGACCATTAGGAGAGCTCGGCACAAGTGTTGTAGTCTCGAGGAGCTCTCCGTTCTCATATAGGCGATAAGTGTGAGCATTTGTTCCCCACCACAAGTTCATGAATACGGAGTAGTTGCCATCTTGATCCCAGTTGTCGTTAGAGAGTACTGCTTTTCCTGGATTCGCATCAGTCACCGTAACAACAAGCTCGGAGCCTGTAGTCGTTCCATAAGTATTCGTCAGCTCGTAAGTATATACGTACGTACCATTGCTTTTGCCCGTAATCGAGGTCGTTGCTGTTTGTCTCTCCGGAGACTTGTCACTGAGCTTCTGCTGATCAATGAGTTCACCGTTCTCATACAGCTTGTACTCTGTTGCATTGTTTCCCCACCACAAATTCATCGTTACATCATAATTCCCATTTCTCAGCCCAGTGTATCCGTGATTGCTCGTCAGTGCAGCATGTCCAGGCACACCGTCAGCAAGTACCGGTTCTTCTGGAACCTCTGGTTCTTCAGGCTCTTGAGGCTCTTCCGTTTCTTCCGCCGGAACAATATCCTCCATCCCCCTTGGCTTTAACTGATAATTTCCACGAAAAATAGCAGAAACTCCGGTAATGCTGACTTGGTCGCCTTCCTGATAAGGGAACTCTTCGAGACTTAGTCCTGTTCTTGTATCTACCCGAATATGATTCGTTTGATCTGAAACGGCATCAAATTCAAAGGACCCCGTTGGAGCAGCCGTAATAATGTTCTGAATGGTTACATTCGTTAATGTAACTAGCTGACCTTGATTACTATCATTGATAGCTGTCACTTCCTTGGATTGTGGAAGATCAGCGGTGCCTGTCTTCTCAATGGAGACAACATCCGCCAGCTCAAGCTCAGTATTATACAGTGTTAAAGGTGCAGTAATCTGCACCTTATCACCTGTATTGAAGCCGCTTTGTGTTTGGTAAACATAAATGCCTGCTGTTTCATCCTGAATGTAGAACGCCTGACCGCCAAATGCACCGGGCTGAGTTGTAATTACACCCTCAACTTTGACCACAGTGCCTTCAGGCTGGAGACGTGCTTCACTGATCGGAATTAAGCTTATCTGGGGAGACTCCTCTTCTTCATCGGGTAACGGTTCGGCGGATACATTCGCAATCGTCACCGGGGAAGTCAGAAGGTTGGAGCCATTTAGTCTAAGTCTCAAGTTCGCAGCACCTGTCGTTCCCGGTTTGATCTGTACAGTCAGATCCTTGTAAGCCGTGCCTTGACTATTCGCCGTTACACTGAAGGCTTGACTATAGCCGTATGCGCTCGGCCACGTGCCATTCTCATTTTGCACCTTCGCAACCTGTGTTCCGCCTGCTAAATAAATTCCTGCACTATATCCTGATACCGTACTGTTCGGCGCAAGATTGTTGATCACGACCCGAATCTGGAACGTTTCTGCATTCGGAAGCTCGTCTTGGTGAACAAAGCTGTAAGCCGGGTTCGACGGTGCTGGAGTTGTGCTTCCATAAGATCCTGGCTTGAACGTCGATGGATCCCACCACTTATAGCCTGCTGCAGGTTGAGACCAAGGCTCTGCTTGAGGCTCCGTTGATGCAGCCGGTTCTTCAAAAGCAAGCAGCTCTGTCGGCTGATCGAGCTCAAGACCGGATACCTCTGTCAGATCCGGATAACTCTCTTGATCAGTCAACCAATTCATCAAATTCACCAGCAGCACGGCATCATCCTGCTCCTTGAAGCCATCATACGTCGTCTTCTTGCTTCCTGTTTCTTCTCGAACATACTTCGGTGTGGCGTCCTCGACCGGTGAGGAATCACCTATAAAGGCTGCTTTACCCTCGCCTACTTTAGATACGGCCACATAAGGTCCTTCCTCAATGCCGCCGCCATTGTATACGCCCTGATCTACTGCATTGCCCCATGCCTCATTCGTCTCAGGCACGTACACGATGCCCTTTGCCTTCTCCGGGTCAGTAATAGCAAGCGTGGAGCCCGCATGCATCGCTACAGAGTCTACCCCTTCAGTTATGCCGAAGGATTGTTCTGGTTCCACAATGACATTCGCATCCACATCGCCAAGTGCGTTATAGCGGAAGCGGACACCAAAATGATCCGACAGCCAGTCCGAACTAACGACGCCTTGCATAGCGGCCGAGTTCTTCTCCTCAGTACTCATTCCCTTGGCGGGATCTGTCCATGCGCCTCTCCGATACCCGTTGAAGGATTCAGAGCCATCCCAGCGGTTCTTGTTACGGTCTGCATTATAATGATCACCGATGAAAAAGATGCTTCCGCCCTGCTCTACATATTGTTCCATGGCTGCTTGTTCACTTTGTTTGAAAGGGACATTCGGTTCTGCGATGACAAATGCATCGTAATCAGACAAGTCGCTTAGTGTGATCGGAGTGGATTTGCGAAGCTCTTTGACATAGAAACCATCGGCTGCCAAAGCATTGCCAAAATCGGAAAAACCACCGTCAATTACCCAATCTGCCGCACCTGCCGTCTGTGCATGCGTATTATCAAACAATATTTTCTTCCCGGCATTCTCGTTAACAACTTTTGCGTTGATAAATGGTGCCGGATCCGCAGGACCTTCTGCATGAGCGGAAGGAACGTCAATCCCCCATCCTGTGTGAATAGTAGCCGCAAGGGATAATGCGGTAACCGCTTTAAACCATCTGCTGCGTCTGATCCATCCCGAAGCTTCTCTCATCCTTCTCCTCCTAATAGTAAATATTTGGTATCTAGCAATTTATTCTATCATTTGATTAATAAAAAATATCGTACATTATGTAAAATACAGATCAATTTAACAAGCTCATCCCGGAGAATTATGCAGCATTTTGTTGTTTCGTGACGGATTTCATATATCTTTTATCAATCAACTTACAAAAACAAAAAAACCGTCTTATTTTGAAAGACAGTTTTTTCGCTGTAAATATTCAATTTATTAACCTGCAGAGATAGCAACAAAATGACCTTTTGACACTTCAACCAGCTGCGAATTTCGCAAATTGTACCTATCCTCACTTGTCTGCTCTTCCAGGAGTCTTCTTGTCTTCTGGGCTTCAACCTTGGGATCCGGCACAGGGATTGCAGCAAGCAGAGACTTCGTATATTCGTGCTGCGGATTGGAGTACAGCTCCTCACTTTCAGCAAGCTCCACGATCTTCCCGGCGTACATAACAGCCACCCTGTCACTAATATGCTTAACCATCGATAGATCATGGGCAATGAACAGATAAGTCAGCCCAAGCTTATGCTGCAGCTCTTCGAGCAGCTTCACTACTTGAGATTGGATCGATACGTCCAGAGCAGATAAAGGCTCATCACAGACGATAAACTTCGGCTCGACCGCAAGCGCACGTGCAATTCCGATTCTTTGCCGCTGTCCGCCGGAGAATTCGTGCGGGTAGCGATCTGCATATGCCGGGTCGAGGCCGACCATATCCAGCAGCTCCTCTACTCTCTTCTTACGAGCTTCCTTGCTGCCGCTGAGACCATGTACATCCATTGCTTCACCAATAATATCGACAATTTTGAATCTCGGATTCAAAGACGCATAGGGATCCTGGAAGATCATTTGCATGTGACGGCGCATCATTTTCATTTCCTTGGCCTTTAATCGGTTGACGGGCATGCCTTGATACAGCACTTCACCTGCCGTCGGCTCATGCAGTCTCAGTATCGCTCTTCCTGTCGTTGATTTGCCTGAACCCGATTCACCAACGACCCCAAGCGTCTCGCCTGGTTTAACGTAAAAGCTGATATCGTCAACGGCTCTAATTACGTTTCCTTTGCCAAGATCAAAATATTGTTTAAGCCCATTCACCTCCAGCAGAGGTTCATTGCGAAATGGAGTAATAATCTGAGGTGCCGGCTTCGGCTTCTTCTTCTCATCCAGTCTTGGCAATGCATTCAGCAGCTTCAAAGTATAGGGGTGATCAGCCTGCTCGAATATTTCCGCTGTCGTTCCCTTCTCTACAATTTCTCCATCCTTCATCACCACGACACGATCACACATTCCGGCTACAACGCCTAAATCATGAGTAATCAGTATAATAGAGGTTCCGAATTTCTCCTGCATATGCTTCATGACATTTAAGATCTGGGCCTGAATGGTAACATCCAGCGCCGTCGTCGGTTCGTCCGCAATCAGTAATGAAGGTCTGCATGCAAGCGCGATGGCAATCATCGCACGCTGTCTCATCCCTCCCGAGAATTCATGAGGATACTGATTATACCTTGCCTCTACTTCCCTAATTCCGACCAGCTTCAGCATTTCGATCGCTTCCTGTTTCGCTTCCTTCTTCGACATGTTCCGATGCTTGATCAGACTTTCGGCAATTTGCTTGCCAATCCGGATCGTTGGATTAAGAGAGGTCATCGGGTCCTGAAAAATCATGCCGATGTCTCTTCCACGGATCGATTCCATCTCCTTCTCCGATTTGTGAGCCAAATTCTGACCCAGGAACAAAATCTCCCCATCCTTCATGCGGGAAGGAGGTGATGGCAGCAGCCTCATGATCGAGCGGGCAGTTACACTCTTCCCGCTTCCCGATTCACCGACAATTCCCAGGGTCTCTCCCTTCTTCACATCAAAGCTGATCCCTTTAACTGCATCAAATTCCCGTTCCTGTGATCGGAAGGATACTTGCAAATTATGAACCTGTAAAATAGTCTCCACGATGTTCACCTGCTTATAAAGTTAATGAATAGAATTCAATCTCTTAACATCTGAGAGTTATGAAATTGATAAATGAATTGACCTTATGTAAATTTTGTCACTATGGTGATTGACAAGGTTCTAAACCGCAAATAAAATATACTATATTGATCGGAATAATGCAATTTCTTTAGAAAGGAGGTAAACGATATGGAAATTGCGAGATCACCGGAACCTTCCCAGTCACCTGTGCATTTCCGTTTTTCAGATATTATCAGTGAAGCCTATGGCAAAATGCTGCATCGCCCCTTGTATGCCTGGGCACTGATCATCCTGGGACTGCCTGTTCATTTGGTCACTTTCTTCATTCATTGGTCTCGGAGAGGCAAACAATCTTCCTCTTCACTCATGGAGCAAATTAGAACAGAGCTGATCGCTTCAGGCGACCGGGATGAATTGAAACGAAAATACATAACCCAGCTGGAGCGCAAGCATGCTTTTTTCAATCAGAAGGTATCAGCAGCACAGCTTGAATCAGAGGCTGAACAATGGACAGAGGAATCTTTCCAGTCCGCAGTATTGCTCCAGGCTGAAGAACGAGGAAGAGCCCTTGGTCTGGATCAGCGAAGCTATCATCAGAGGTTTCAGTCCTGGCTGCAGCAGCCTTTGTTCCTTGGTATTTCATTACTTCCAGGACTATTGATGTACATACTTATTCTTCTGTACAGCAACCCCTACGTGAAGTATATCTTTGAGAGACTGATCATGAGCTTTTTCGTCATCATAGGAGTCACCATTGCAGTATTTTCAATCCTGTACCTATCTCCTTTCGATCCGGCTGCCAACATTCTCGGCGAAGGGGCGACGAAGGAGCAGATCGCGAATTTTAATCACATTTACGGTCTGGATCAGAGTTATTTCGCACAGCTGTGGAACAATCTGAAGGGAATAGCGTTGTTTGACCTCGGTACTTCCTACACCGGCAATGAAGATGTAGCGTCGAGTATCGCACGTAAATTTCCGATTACACTTACTTTGACCCTGATATCACTTCTTATGGCCATCATCATTGCGATTCCTGTAGGCATAATTTCAGCAACCAAGCCTAATTCCTTTTTTGACTACACCTTTATGTTCGTCGCACTGATCGGTCTGTCCATCCCGAACTTCTGGCAAGGGCTCATCTTTATAATGAACTTCTCAATTAAGCTGGGCTGGCTTCCCGCCACCTTTAATCCTGAGAATGCAGCTTCGATCATCATGCCGACCATTGTGCTCGGTACCGGCCTTACCGCCGCCGTTGCTCGAATGACCCGTTCTTCTACATTAGAAGTCATTCACGAGGATTACATTACTACAGCCAAAGCAAAAGGACTTAGTAGAAGAGCCGTACTCTGGAAGCATGCCGTGGGCAATGCCATTATCCCGATCATTACGGTCATTGGGCTTCAGTTTGGCGGAATGCTCGGCGGTGCTGCAGTAACGGAGAAAGTGTTTAACATCAGCGGTATCGGAAGCTACATCGTCGATAAGCAGTTTATACCTGATATCCCTGGTATTCTAGGGGGAGTCGTATACACCGCAATCACGATCTCCATCGTTAATGTCATTATCGACATTTTGTATGCGTTCTTTGATCCTCGGATCAGATCCAGAATGAAACAATATTAAAGCAGGTGCTTCTTATGTCCATGGTATTAAAGCATGCTTCTCGTTCCGGACAGCTTAAACTATCTACCGAATATGTACAATCTCAATTTACATGGGTTGTCTCTCTTGCTCTTACGCTGATCTTTCTATTTAACAGTTTCGATTGGGGCACCGGCAGTATACAGACTATTGGCTTCACTGCTTTTGCAGCCTATGGCCTGTTTACAATTCTGCAGATCATCATCACTGTTCTTATAAGGAAAGATCTGATGAAGCATGGCGAGATCCGCGGCTCTACAAGAGCGCTGGGATATGTGCAGCTGCTGTCCGTTGCGACAGGCAACATTTTTATCGTCGCTTCCGCATTCCATTTGATTAAGAAGAAAAAGTCCGCCGAGTATACACTCGCCGTATACCTACTTCTTACTCAGCTGTTTGTCATTGTACTATCTGCGTTGAATCTATTTAAGCCTTATGTATCCGACACATTTCTTCCTGCCATGTTTGTACTTGCGGTCGTCCTTCTATTCGATCTCATCGTCCTTGGCTTGACAGCGAGATATGTCAGCTATGATCAGGCACCAAAATGGATGGTTTACATCGCAGTTCCACTGATCATCACGAGCATTACAGGCAACCTGTTTGCTTTACTGTTAGGTGTGAGTCTGCTGATTAAAGTACGCAGCTCTTATACGGTAACTTCCGGCAAGTGGGAACGCGTGTGGGGAAAAATTACGCAAAATACGACTTCGATGCTGGGTCTATTTTTTATCATCCTAATGTTCGCCATATCGGTATGCAGCTATTTCACATTTGACTATGATATGGCCATCGAGAACAATTACAGCGCTATCTTGCAGACACCAAGTCTGAGCTATCCCTTGGGAACCGATCATTTCGGACGAGACTTGTTCTCCCGTATCGTATTCGGCGCAAGAATATCGCTCATCGTAGGCTTCATGTCTACCTTAATTCCGGTTATTATAGGCGGAATACTTGGAGCACTAGCAGGCTATTATGGTCGACGTGCTGACAATGTGATTATGCGTTTACTGGACGTTCTGTACGCTATTCCCGGTATATTGCTGGCCATCGCCATCATCGCTGCATTTGGTGCAAACACAACGAACTTGATCATTGCACTCAGTGTCGGTTCGATACCGACCTACGCAAGAACGATGCGCGCTAACGTACTCATGGTATCGAATTTCGAGTATGTCGATGCTGCCCGTGCCTTTGGCTCAAGCAACCTGTCTATCATTTTCAAGCACATTGTACCAAACTCGCTTGCGCCTATGATTGTCAAGTCGACACTTACGATCGGCGGAGCTGTTATTGCAACAAGTAGTCTAAGTTACTTGGGATTAGGCGTGGAGCCTCACATTCCGGAATGGGGCAATATTCTGAAGGTGGGCAGTACTTATCTTGAATCTCACTCTTATCTCGCCATCTACCCAGGTCTAGCGATCGTTGCGCTTGTCTTGTCGTTCAACTTCTTGGGAGACGGACTGCGTGACGCCCTTGATCCCAAGCTTGATTAAAGCCATCATGTTCATTCATACATTATAAGGAGGAATTTTCCCATGAAAAAAAGTCTACTGCCTCTCTTGCTTGCACTCGTTATGGTTGTAGCAGGATGCTCTGTCAATACGAAATCGGATGTTGCGGAGCAAAATGAACCTACAGCTAACGAACAAACGCCCGAAGCCGGTGCAGTTCAAATCGAGCTGCTTGCTACCAGTGCCAATGAATCCGATGTCAATATTATTCGCGATCAGCTCGTGAAGAACGGATTTGACGTCAAGCTGAATCTGCAGCCAGACTACGGCAGCTTCAAAGCTCAGCAGGATGCAGGCAATTATGATGTAGCCCTCTCCAGCTGGACTACGGTCACAGGGAATCCGGATTATGCTGTCCGCTCTTTGTTCAAGAGCGGCGGAGATTACAGCATCATGGCAGATCCCGAAGTCGACAAATTAATTGATGAAGCAAGTACACAAGCACCTGATGAATATCAGGCGACGTACAAAGCTCTTGAAGATTATCTGGTCTTCGACAAAGCTTATATCGCACCGCTCTACATCTCTCTGAAGAGCCAAGGTATTAACCAAGACGTTCTGAATGCAGATACCGTCCGACTGTCCAAGTCCCGTTCTCAGGTATGGGAATCCATTGACTTCAATGATACCAGCAAGCGTGACACAGACCCGCTGCTCCTTACACAATCCATCTCCACTCTGACTTCACTGGATCCAATTAAGGGGAATGACGGTTCAATCAACGCATTGAATACCAATATGTATGTTCGTCTTGTCAATCTGACAGACGATGACCAAATTACTTCAGAAGGCTCATTGTCCTTAAACAATGTCATTGCTGAAGGAAATTCAGAATACTATTTTGTACTGCGTGACGATATCCATTTTGCCAAAATTACGGATAAGCAAGCTGCAGATTCGGGAGAGCGCGTCGGAGCAGAGGATGTTGTATTCTCTCTGAATCGTGCTAAGGATCCTAACTCCGTTCCGGATCACCGCACCTACTCTCTGCATGAGCACATTCAAGATGTTGAGATCGTGACCGATCTGGCTGCACTTGACGCTGTACAGCAAGCAGGCAGCGGAGACAGCGTGAAGCAAGCACTTGAGACTGGCCTTGACGGACAAATTACAGAGCTTGTCGCTGACAAAACACAAGCAGATAACAAAGCAGGCAAGTATCAAGTTGTGAAGCTGACGACTACAGAGCCTTTCCCTCAGGTTCTTAACTATCTGGCTCACCAATCCGCAGGAATCGTGTCCGAGAAGCAAGTGAAGAGCATCAACACTTATGATGTAGCAAGCTTCGACGTTAACAAGGATATTCCTTATGGTGATCAAAACACAGTAACCGAAGGCGACAAGTACAACAATACACTATATGCGAGTGGTCCTTACATTCTGTCCTACAAGAATGACTACGAAGCTGTATTCTACAAAAACCCGGGCTATATGACCGGAACTGAGCATGAGCCTAAGATTTCAACGGTGATCGTGAAGTTCATTAAAGACGCTGACAGTGCTCTCTCTGCTCTTCGCAGTGGTGAGATCCATATGTATTACGGTGTTCCAGAAACGAAATATGATCTGGTAGAACAAGACAGCAAGCTCAAGCTTCAAACGATGGAAAGCAACGGAGTAAGCTACCTCTTGTTCAATACAAAGGGACGAGATGTAGCAGAGAGTGAAGATTTGAGAAAAGCCGTACTTTATTCCATTAATCAAGATGAGATTCTTGCCTTCTATAATGGAAACAAAATCAAAGCTTCGTCAACGGTAAGTCCGCTTGTGAAGACTGGAAATGAGCTAGTAGCTGATTCGGCTAAGGTTAAAGAATTCCTTGCCAGCTATCAGGCGAGTAAACAGTAAGCTCTGTCCAGTATAGCCCTTCAGTACAAAGAGGATAGTCTCCCTAGAACCGGGAGCGCTATCCTCTTTGTTATATTAGGATTTTGTCTCTATTTTCCAGTATTCGCTTAGTCTGAATTTCACCTCTTCTAACGCATAGGATCCCTTCCATGACCGTATACATAGAGATACACTCCACACACATCACAATATGGATACTGCCCCCATATTCACATACTTCTTGAAATTCATGTTAATAAGACAATATTGTAATAATCCTAGTCTTAAGACTAGGATTCATATAGACTATAGTCAAGATGCAAAACAATACCCCAGTACGTTTATAACTGCTTGCTAACAAGCTAGAATGGGTTTATCGATTTGTTGGAGGGGAAAAGTTACATGTCAGCGAATAGTTACATTTATATCGTTCTGACTTCTTCAGGTACGTATTTTTCTAAAATGATTAAATATTATACGAAAGCACCGCTGAACCATGCGTCGATTGCTTTTGATGCTGAACTGAACGAAGTATACAGCTTTGGCCGCAAGAACGCAGCCAATCCATTCAATGCCGGACTCGTCCGCGAGGATTATCGCTCGCCCTTCTTTCACTCCTCTGAGTGCGCGGTATTTAGACTGAAAGTTACAGCTGAACAATATGAAACCATGCACCACCTGGTGAAGGAAATGATGAACAAGCAGCATACTTACAAATATCATCTATTAGGATTAATCGGAGTGATGCTGCAGATTGAGCTCCATAGGGAGAATGCGTATTTTTGCTCTCAATTCGTATCCTATGTGCTCAGCCAGGCGGGTGTTTCTCCTGTTCGGAAGCCGCCTCACTTTGTTAAACCATCGGATTTTGAAGATGCGGATATGCTGCAAGAGCTGTTCCGGGGAAGCCTCGCTGCCTATACGAAGCAGCCCGAATCTCTTAATTCAGGCGGTATGGAGATCATCAAGGCCCGTATAATATAATGAGTATACCCTTTGTTTTACAATTTGGAACAAGATAGGATGTTTATATCAAATGGGCTATGAAATTTTATTAGACCTCATAGGAAGCATTGGATACTTTGCCTTATTCCTCGTATTATGTCTTGGCTTGATTGGTCTTCCGATTCCCAACGAAGTCGTCGTCATGACAGCAGGTATGCTTGGCGCTTCAGGAGTTCTGATCGAGGTGCCTGCTTTTTTGGCGACAGCCCTGGGAATCTGTTCGGCCATGACTGTGGGTTATGTCGTCGGACGGTACTTAACACAAACCAGTATCTTTAAAAGCTTAAGAAGAACGGAGAAAACTGAGCGTTTCTTCGCAATTTCTGAAAAATGGGTTGTCAAATATGGTGGCTTCGCTATCAGCCTCAGTCTATGTCTGCCCATATTGAGGCATGTTACGATGTACGTCGTGGGCATGAACTCCATGTCGTACCGCCGATTTGCAGCCTTCGCCTATCCATCTGCCTTTCTATGGACTCTAGTTTATTATTTGATAGGCAGAACGCTTGGAGATCATATTCTTGAGATCGGTGCGCTCATTAACCAGTACGGCATGCTGATACTGATTGCATTAGTTACTCTGCTCGTCCTTTATGTGCTGTATCTGTACTTCCGCAGCAAGCAAAATCCAGAGAACAAGGAAAAGTCGATGAAGATTTGAATTGGTAAGGCTTATGATCCTAATCCTACGAAAATGGAGGCACTTAACCATGCATCATCTTGAATCGCAGCTTACAGCCCAGGAAATTGCTCATTTCTTCAGCGGTTTCCAGCCGGAACTACATAGCAATCCGTATCCATTCTATCAACGCTTGCGCAGCGAGCATCCGGTCGTCTATTTAGAGGATCGGTGGATGTGGATCGTTTCCAAATATGAGCATGTGCAGTCCATCCTTAAGAGTCCTCTCATGATACGTGAACGAGAGCGTCTCCTGACAGAGCAGGAACGAAAAGAATTACCACCTCCCCGCTATCAGAATATTCAATCCCTTGTGAAGGACTGGATGCTGTTTCGAGATCCGCCTGAGCATACCCGGCTTCGCAGTCATGTTGCCTATGCGTTTACTCCAAAGACGCTCGAGCAGAGCAGGCCGAAGATTTATTCCATTGCAGAATCCTTGGCTGATCAATTGGAATTGAACCCGGATTCTAACTTTATGCAGACCTTTGCCTTCCCGCTCCCTGTCGTTGTTATTGCGGATATGCTGGGTGTACCGGAGGAAGACCGGGAGTTTTTCAAAAAATGGTCGAACACGCTTGCCAAGCTGCTTGATGTGTCGCTGATGGATGATAATTTTTTTGAAGAGGCAGATCGCTCCTCAGCCGAGATCAGAGATTATTTTAAACAATTCGTACAAGCACGGAGAAAAGCCCCTCAGGATGATATCATCAGCCAATTAATTCATGTGCAGCAGGAAGAGCACAAACTCAGTGACGAAGAGCTTATCAATAATTGTATCCTGCTCTTGGTTGCCGGTCATGAGACGACGGTGAACCTGATCGGTAATGGAACAAAGACATTGCTGGAGCATCCTGAATCCTATGAAATGCTCGCTGCTAACCCGGAGCTCACAACCTCAGCTGTTGAAGAAATGCTAAGATATGAGTCTCCTGTGCAATTCACCAATCGAGTCGCTTCTGTCGATGTAGAATATGGAGGCAAGCTGATCCCGCAAAAGGCCGAGATTCTCGTTAACCTGGGCGCCGCCAACCGGGATCCAGATTATTTTCATGACCCGGATGTATTTGATATTACACGCAGCAAGAACCGGCATTTGTCCTTTGCAAGTGGTGCTCATTTCTGCCTTGGTGCTCCGCTTGCGAGAATGGAAGCCGCTATTGCTTTCGAAGTGCTTACTCGCCGTTTTCCTCATATGACAATGGGTGGAAGATCTCCTGTGTGGCGGGATAATGTGCTGCTCAGAGGACTAGAATCCTTGTATGTGAAGGTATAGAAATTACTGCGTTATCCTTATCGCAACACAGCAGAAGAGCCGGTTTGCTGAGTCATTAGATGATGACCCAGCAAACCGGCTCTTTATTTTTCCCTAATTTATAGCATACTGTAATCCTTGCCTGCGTTCAGTTCTAATATTCTCCATTGCTCGTCTGTTCCAGCATCGCATACATAATATACACGGTATCATTGAATGCAATTTCTGCTTGCAGTGCTGTCTCGTCTTTAGGACTAAAAGTGTTTATCCTGTTCTTGGTGTTCATGCGCAGGACACCTAATATTTGAGGTTCACCCAACTGTAGCTCAACGCGCTCCTCATCAGTGAAGCCAGCGTCCCAAGCCACTGAAAAAGGAGCGTCTTCATTCATTTGGATGGAGGGTAATTCCGTAAGACTGGTACTTCCACTTCCGGCGTACAGCTTGCCGTATTTATGCTGCTGACCCTTATCCAAGATCAGGAATCCCCATTTGGTTCCTGATAACATATCAGGGTCAAACTCAGAAGCAAGCCCCAATATTTTGTCCTGCAGCTTCCCATTCAGGTAAACGTCAGTCCACATGCTAATTCTATGCGCCTGATCCTGCAGTTCATTTGGAATCGTAAGATCATAGAATCGAGCTGTTCCCAATCTCAGGTCATCAAATGTTTGGGAATAAGCCGCCGAATCAGAATACTCAAGCGTAACTGCACTCGAATCCTTAGCACACCCTCCTATCAACAACATACTGCTCATCAGTAATGCAATCCATTGATTACGTTTCACGTCTTAAACTCACCTCATTGCTATAAACATTATTTATAGTAAGAAGTTTGTTTAAAATTTCGCGCAACAGCGGCAAGCAGGTAACAAAACGACCGATTATGTCCTATATAAAAGGAAGAAACATCGTACCTGCCTCTGCCTGGTTCATACGTAACCAGAAGCCGATTTCCCATCCGTTCCATGGCATACTGCACAAAATATTCGGTAACCGGACCATCCAGCATGGTAACATAAGCATATAAGGAGTGATCATCCGCCTCATCCAATATACTGACCCCTGCACACGAAAATTCAGTTGGGATGGAAGCTTCTTGAAGTGCCATTAAAGCCGGGTATATTGCAGCATCTACGGACACTCCATTAAAATCACACAGCGCTTTGCCTGCGGTTATCGGTTTGGGACGCTCGATCCAGGCAGCCAGCTCTCTTCTCCTTCTCGTCCACAGGTTGGAGGATTGCTGACTGATGAGCAGCTCTTTCTCTGCTTCCAGCATAATGAAGCCACCACACTTCTTCATTTATATTTATTATTACTATATAGCAGCTCTTGGTTTAAATCCAACGATCGTAAGAGATCGTTCACTAGCTAACATTCCTAAATTTAATTTATTGCTTTTTAAGCTTGTGTCTGCACCCATGGTAAAGGATTTGACAGCTGAGACCAGTCCATCGTCATCTCCGCATCGGTGAGCAGACATTCGTCCAATTCAGCCTCAAGCATCGACTGATCCATCTCAATTCCAATCATTACGATCTCATTCATACGATCTCCGAATTCGTCATCCCATTTATTTCGGAGCTCCGGTTCCTCAGCTAAGAGCTCGTCACGCTCCTGCTCCGGTAATGCAGCCACCCAGTATCCTGCTGGGCCAAATTGAATTGAAGGTCCCGCTTGGCTGATACTTGCCGCCATATCCTCCTGTGCTGCAATCCAGGCAAGTCCTTTAGCCCGAACAACCTCCTCCGGCCAGGTTCCCATAAATTCAGCCAGGCGCTCGGGGTGAAAGGGCCTTCTACGTCTGTAAACAAAAGAACTTATGCCGTATTCGTCTGTTTCTGGTGTATGTGTCTCCTTCTGTAGCTCTTTAATCCAGCCGGGCGACAGACTTGCCTTCTCAAAATCAAACCGACCTGTATTTAAAATTTCCTTCGGATCGATCTGTCCCTGAATAGTCCGAATAAAATGCGCCTCTGGCTGCAGCTTGCGCAGAATACTCTCCATTCGAATGAGCTCTTCCTCGTGGACAAGATCACACTTGTTCAAAACAAGTACATTGCACATTTCAATCTGGTCGATGAGCAGATCTACGACATCTCGTGTGTCTTCTTCTCCAGTTCCCTGATTGCGGTCAAGCAGACTCTCTCCGGAAGAGAAGTCATGCCAGAAACGGTTGGCATCAACTACGGTGACCATACAATCCAGTCGAGCATAAGACGTTAAATCAATGCCTGAAGCCTCGTCATCATAATAGAAGGTCTGCGCAACTGGCATGGGTTCCGAGATCCCCGTTGACTCGATTAATATATAATCAAATCGCTTCTCTTCCGACAACCTTTTGATCTCATGCATCAGATCCTCACGTAATGTACAGCATATACAGCCATTAGATAATTCTACCAGCTGCTCTTCTGTTCGAGATAGATTCGCACTTCCTTTGACCAATGCTGCATCAATGTTAATCTCACTCATATCATTGACGATGACTGCAACCTTCAAGCCCTCACGATTGTTCAGAACATAATTAAGCATGGTTGTTTTCCCTGACCCTAAATATCCACTAAGTACGGTAACTGGTATTTGTTCTTTCAAAGGTAGATCCCCCTGTACTTTTCTTATTAGTAATTATTACGATTAACAAAAGCGAATATACCTCTCTTTCTCTCACTTGTCAACTCTAATTACGGCTTCTTTTTATCAAATCGATAAATTTGGTACAATCAATACATATTCCAAGAAGGAGAATCCAAATGTTTAAAATAATGATCGTTGAGGATGACCGATCTCTGGTATCACTGCTTGTTGAACACTTACATAAATTCGGATTCGAAACCCACGCGGTGCAGCATTTTGATTTCGTACTTAGGGAATTCAAAGACTACCAGCCCCATCTGGTACTGCTGGATGTCAATCTTCCCAGCTATGACGGCTACTACTGGTGCAGACAAATCCGCGGTATCTCAACCTGTCCGATCGTGTTCATCTCCGCAAGGGACAGCAAGATGGATCAAGTGATGGCACTCGAGAATGGAGCCGATGATTATCTTACCAAGCCCTTTGATTATGATATCGTCATTGCGAAGCTGAACAGTCATCTGAGAAGAGCCTTCGGTTCGTACGCTGCTCCTTCGAGTGACCGGACGGTTACACTTGCTGGTCTTACTCTTGATATGGAACGGCTTGCCTTATTTTATATGGATCAGAAGCTTGAAATCAGTCATACCGAAGCTAAAATGCTGGATGAATTCATGAATAAACCAGGGCAGGTTGTCAGCCGCGACCGACTATTGGAGAAGATCTGGGATGAGCATTCCTATGTAGATGACAACACACTGAATGTATACATAACACGTGTTCGCAAGAAGCTTGCCGGACTTGGACTGCCGGGTGTCCTTGAGACGATTCGCGGTATAGGCTATCGTCTTCACCCCGAGCTTCAGGTGGAGTCCAAGACATGAAGAAGGGATTTAGACTGTTTTTGCGGGAACAAACACCTCTTATCTTTATTTATTTCATTCAACTCGCTGTCATCACTTTTGTATATTGGCTTGGCGGATTCAAGAACTGGCCCATTGCGCTGTATGCAGCCCTTCTCAGCGGTGCGCTGTTTGTTGGTTATATGACATACCGATACTTGACCCACCGCCGATTTTATAAGCGGTTATCTGAGCCCGTAACCTCGGTAGAAGAGATCACCTACACTTCAGAGCACGCTCCTTTGCCTGAAAGTTTACATCAGCTTACGCTAAGCCATAATCGTGTATATCAAACTCGTCTTCTTGGTATCAAGGAGCAGCTTGATCAGCATATCCATTTTATTCATCAGTGGGTGCATCAGATGAAGACCCCGCTGTCCGTGCTGCATTTGATGAATCAAGGACGTGATGATGAAGAGTCCGCGGCGATAGGAGATGAGCTGGACCGGATGCGCAAAGGACTTGATATGGTGCTGTATGCGGCAAGACTCGATTCATTCGAGCATGATTTATATATTGAACCCGTATCACTAAATACCTTGGTCAGATCCGTTACTTCTGAGCAAAAACGTTTGTTTATTCGTAATCATGTCTTTCCTTATGTAGATATTGACCCTCAGCTACAAGTGATCTCCGATGAAAAATGGCTGAAGTTTATCGTTACTCAGCTGCTGACGAATGCCGTGAAGTATTCAGGAGGAAGGAACAAGAAAATCCAGTTCCGCGGATATAAGCAGAAGGATCAAATTATTCTATCGGTGGAAGATGAGGGAATCGGAATTCCGAAGGAGGATATTAACCGTGTGTTCGATCCTTTCTTCACAGGGGAGAATGGAAGAACGGTCCAGGAATCTACAGGGATGGGACTCTATTTGGTTAAGGAAGTAGCCGACAGACTTGGTCATTCCATCACTTTAAGCTCCGTACAGCACCAAGGAACAAGGATTGAATTGATTTTTTAGCTGTCGCAGCGACTCCATTGCTGATTGTCTTACAAATCTGTAAGCTAACTGTAAGCCTGCATACTAGCCATCGATTGGGGCGGTTCATTATAATGAGTACAACGAAATAAAGAAAGAGAGGTGACTGTGACCGTGCCGCTGCTGGAAGTACAGAACGTGTCCAAAATATATGACGGTTACTCACATGATAAAGCACTGGACAATGTTCGGTTTCAAGTAAGAGACGGGGAGTTCGTTGGCATTATGGGACCATCGGGCAGCGGCAAAACGACGCTGCTAAATGCCATAGCGACGATCGATCCTCCCTCTTCTGGAGAAATTCGGATCAGCGGTCACAATGCATATCAAATGACAGCCGAGGAAATGGCGCTGTTTCGCAGACGCAGACTTGGCTTCGTATTCCAGGACTTTAACCTCTTAGAATCACTCACTGTCGAAGAAAATATATTGCTTCCACTGACATTTGACCATGTGCCGCAGGACGAAATGCACAGAAGACTCAGCCATGTGCTGTCTAGACTTGGCATTGAGTCTATACGAAATCGAATGATCTACGAAATCTCAGGAGGTCAGAAGCAGAAGACAGCGATTGGAAGAGCCATTATTCATGAGCCTGCCGTCGTGCTTGCCGATGAGCCCACTGGAAATCTGGATTCGAAATCGGGCAGAGATGTCATGAATCTGCTGAAGATGCTGCATGAACAAGAGCAGGCGACACTGCTCATGGTGACGCATGATGCATATGCTGCAAGCTACTGCGAGCGTGTCATTTTTATTAAGGACGGGAAGCTGTATAACGAGATTTACAGAGGAGACAATCGGCAGGCTTTTTTCCAAAAGATTATGGATATGCTGGCACTGCTCGGTGGAGATCGCCCATGACGGTAAGACAACTGGCCTTAAGGAACGTCATCCGGGGCATCAGAACGTATGCGGCTTATTTTTTATGCAGTGCGTTTTCCGTCATGATTTTTTTTGTAAATGCCTTGCTCATTTTTCATCCGGATATCAGAAACGGGCTAAGCTCGGAAACGGCTGTTCAAGCATTTGTAGTCGCAGAATGCATGATTTTTGTATTCTCCTTCTTGTTTGTGCTGTATTCCGTCAGCTCTTTTCTCTCCTCGAGAAAAAAGGAATTCGGCATCTTTATGCTGCACGGCATGACGCTGGCACAGCTTGGCAAGATGATATTCTTGGAGAACATGATTATTGGATTGCTATCCATTATCTTTGGAACGTTTGCAGGAACATTGTTTGCCAAGCTGTTCTTTATGGCCAGTGCCAAAGCGCTTGAGATTACTTCACTGCCATTTTATCTGTCGCCGTCTTCCCTGCTGCTCACGATCGGGGCATTCGTGCTGCTATTTCTGCTCATATCGGCATACACATCTAGAATGGTAAGGACAAGCAAGCTGATCGAGCTATTTCAAGCAGTTCCTAGGAGGGAGAAAGCACCACATGCCTCTCCTGTTCTATCCGCTCTGTCAATTATATTGCTGCTAATCGGGTACATCTTCGCAGTCACAGCGGACACGTATACGATCTATGACAGGGTTGTACCTGTCGTGCTTATTACGACAGCAGGGACTTATCTGCTATACTCGCAGCTCGGGGTGTACTGTCTCCAGTATTTCCGGAAGACACGCGGCAGAAGAATGAATGGCAGACATTTACTGACCTTGATCGGGCTGTCTTCCCGGTTAAAGGAGCATTCCCGTATGTTTTTTGCAGTGACCATGTTATCAACGATTTCCTTCTGCTCGCTTGGTGTATTTGCTTCCATTAATGTCGTGTCTGGACTGTTCGAAGAGGATTATCCTGCTGCTGTCGGGTATGTATCCAAGACCGGCAATCCTTATCGTGAGGAGCATCTGGCAGATATCAGAGCAGAGCTAACCGAGCGAAAGCTTGACTATAGGGAGTATCAAATCAAGATCAAATATGCTCCCGTTCAGCCAAGCTCTGAGTATGTTCACATTGCAAGAAATGAGCTTCCTGTCGTTTCGTTCGCAGATTACAAGCAGGCTGTGCTGCAGGCCGGATTTACAATGACTGAGCAAGCTCCGGCCTACAATGAGGCGATCCTTATGATCAGCTCACAGAATGACCGCAGCAAGACAAGGCATTGGAACAAAAGAGAATACATGCTGAAGGAGCCTCAGATCTCCATTACAGAGATCGGATTTACGAATCATGTCATTATCCCGGATAATTTGCTGGATGACTTTGACGAGAGCTTTGAAGCCGTTATTATACATGATGAGCTCTACCAACAGATCAAGCAGCCTGCGAGACAGGATGTCTATACCGGCTTTTATTTGGACGATTTTACTCAAACGGCCTTTGTTGCTAGTGATTTAGCGGATCATGGACGTACGCGTTACGATGCTCACAAGTCCTACTCCATCTCGGTCAGTGGAACCTTGTATATCTTGAGAGAGAGCATGTACCGCATCCTGCTGTTTATTGCCATGCTCCTTGCAGCTGTGTTCTTCATCGCTGCTGGCAGCTTCCTGTACTTCAGGCTGTATGCCGATTTGGATCGAGATCAGAAGCAATACCTGACATTAATGAAGCTGGGCTTAACTGACAAAGAATTCAAACGAATGGTAACCGGCCAGCTCGCAACCATGTTCTTCTTGCCGACTTTCGTAGCAGTCATTCATAGCATATTTGCGTTCATTGCATTGCAGAGCTTGTTCTACTTGTCCATTGCTACTAAAATGGGAGTTGTGCTTTTTAGCTTTATGCTTGCTCAGGTGTTATACTTTTTCTTTATTAGGTTTCATTATTTAAGAAACTTAAAGAAAACGCTCCTCTAGTAAATGAGGAATATGACTAGAAAATTTATAGGATTTACAGGAGGTATATCTTGCAAAACTGGATTACTGATTTTATGGAGCAGTTTGGCTATATCGGCATTGCTCTGATCATCGCACTTGAAAATGTATTTCCACCGATTCCTTCGGAAATCGTACTTCCTTTTGGCGGGTTCATGACCACTTATTCGGACCTTACCGTACCGGGAGTCATCTTAGCAGCTACCATCGGTTCTGTTGCCGGTGCCATCATTCTGTACGGAATCGGTCTGCTTCTCGATGTGGAACGTCTGGAGAAGATCATTGACCGTTGGGGGCATATATTACGCGTCAAAAAAGAAGACATCCGTAAAGCCGATGCTTGGTTTGATAAATACGGATACTGGACTGTTCTATTCTGCCGGATGATTCCGTTGATCCGAAGCCTGATTTCAATCCCTGCCGGTATGTCCAACATGAAATTTGGACTATTTCTATTGTTCACAACGATAGGTACGGTCATCTGGAATACCATTCTCGTAATGGTCGGTGCGGCTCTCGGTGAGAACTGGCACTCGATTACTGAATTTATGGATGTATACTCCAATATTGCGTACGCGGTTATTGCTGTGGCTGGTATCGCCTTTTTGATCTGGTTCTTCCGCCGCAACAAAAAACGTGCTAAATAAAATGCTAAGCTGTTACCAGATGTTAAAGGAGAAGTGAGTATTTCATGGAATTTGATTTTATTAATTTACTTAAATCGATCATTCTAGGGATCGTGGAGGGTTTAACGGAGTTTGCTCCGGTATCCTCAACAGGTCATATGATCATCGTGGATGATATGTGGCTTAACTCCAAAGAGTTCTTGACTCAATATGTTGCCAATACGTTCAAGGTTGTTATACAGCTCGGTTCGATCCTAGCCGTTGTTGTCGTCTTCAAAGACCGATTTATTAATCTGCTTGGGCTTGACCGATTATGGAGCAAGAACAAAGCCGCTGCTATACCTGCTTCGGGAACGAATCGTTTGAAGCTGATGCAAGTCATTGTTGGCTTAATTCCTGCAGGTGTGCTTGGTCTCTTGTTCGAGGATTATATCGATGAGCATCTATTCTCGGTAAACACCGTACTTATCGGGCTTGTAATTGGTGCGTTCTTCATGATCGCAGCTGATCTCTTCGCTCCGAAGACACCTAGAGTAGAGACAGTAGATCAGATGAGCTACAAGCAAGCTCTTTCCATTGGACTCATTCAATGCTTGTCCTTGTGGCCAGGGTTCTCCAGATCTGGTTCGACGATCTCCGGTGGTGTACTCTTAGGGATGAGCCATCGTGCTGCTTCCGACTTCACCTTCATTATGGCGGTGCCTGTCATGTTCGGTGCAAGCTTCCTGTCCCTTGTGAAGAACTGGGAGTACTTTACGCTTGATGCATTGCCATATTTCATTGCTGGTTTTGTAGCTGCATTTATCTTTGCACTCATCTCCATTCGCTTCTTCTTGAAGCTCATTAACCGTGTGAAGCTGGTGCCATTCGCGATTTATCGTATCATTCTCGCAGCTATCATTTATTTCGTATTTGTGATGTAGTGGAATCATATCATTTAAAAATAACAGAAGAGGAGACCTGTATAGATTCTACAGGATCTCCTCTTCTGTTATTTTAACAAGACAGACTTAACGTTTACTGGAACTCAGCTGAATAATCATCAAGATGAGCACAAGCAGCTGGATGAGCAATTCCGCACTCATGACAAATCCCTCCTGCTATCTTAATGCTCCTTCAGCCCGTTCCCTCCTCTGTTTCCATCGGTGATCTATACGTTTCCCATACTATACCTATGCACAGAGCTCTTCGATTATGATCATCACTTGCTTAAGCACTTGTCACTCTTAAGGAATAAATGTCATACTTGTCCTATACAATAATGAAGCATTAATCACAATGCGCCCCTATCTATAGAAGTGAAAGGTCGGTTATTATACATGAATGATGCTAAGCTGAAACGAACACTCTTGCCTCTTCTGCTCATGACGATCATCCTGCTGCTTACCGCTTGTGCCAAAGGCGAGGCCCATGTAACGGTAAATACAGACGGTACAGCAGACGTGAAATTTAATATTCAGATGAACAATCAAAACCTGGAAATCATCGGTCAGCCCGAGCTGATCAATAAGTTGAAGGATTCCTTTGCAGAGCAAGGATTTGAGACGGAATCTGCAGCTACTAAAGATACGCAAGGGCTGACGGCTTCGAAGCAGATTGACATGAGCTCGGCAGATCAGAAGCTGGAAATACCGGATAGTGTTAAATTTACTCACGACACGGAAGAGAAGTTCTTCTATTCAACCCATCGTATTGTGGTCGATGCAGATCTGATGAGCGCAATTCCTGTCAATGATTGGACAGATACGCTCAACTCCATTCCTTCCTTTGTTCGTAACCTGGTGTTTAAAGAGGTAGATCTGGACTTTAAGCTTACGCTGCCGATCAAGCCAGAATCCAGCAACGCCAATCAGACGAGCGAGGATCATAAAACGATGACGTGGAACATTAATCCACTGTCGAATAACCACCTGGAGTTAACCGTTAATGTACCTAATATTCAAAATATTCTTATCGTTTCCATTGGCCTGCTCGTCCTCATGATCGTCACCACCATCTTCTTCGTCAGAAGAAGAAAAAAGAAAAAGACCTCCTAGTACGTAGGCCACTGGCACAGATTCGTGAGATCCAAAGGACCGGAGAATTGCTCCCGGCTACCGTAAAATCACAATCTAACTCAAGCTAGATAGATACCTCTTAGTATATATATCAATAATGCAAAATTCTGAGGTAAGAAAAAAAGACGAGCTCCATTCTATAAAACAGAATGGAACTCGTCTTTTAGGTAATCGATTATCCTTTTACTAAGTAGGCTGCTCTACAGCCGTTCATTCGCCTCAATTAAATAAGCTTATTTATTATTATCCTTGTCAGATATAAACCGATCGGCAGCTTGATCAATGATCTCCATAAAGGCGTTCGGCAGCATGAATTGCTGATCCCTGATAATAATCTTACGAGGGTCCTCTTCCTCTGCCTGAAGATCCTTTATTTCCTGGATTTCATGATGCAATCTCTCCATCTTATGATCCAGATGGTTTGCTGCATCCGCCGCGCTCTTCAGCTCTCTAAGCATATGCTCAGGAACGTCCTTGTTATATTTGTAAAATATTTTGTGCTCCAGGCTCGCCCAGAAGTCCATCGCGATCGTTCGAATCTGAACTTCAACGCAAACATTCTCTGTCCCGTCAGACAGAAATATGGGTACTTCAATAATCAGATGCAGACTTTTGTAGCCATTCGGCTTGGGATTGGCAATATAGTCCTTCACATCCAGCACTTTGATGTCACTTTGCTTCTGCAGCATCTCACTGACTTTATAAATATCGGATATAAATGAACACGTGATTCGAAGGCCTGCGATATCCTTGATATGCTCTTTAATGTTGCCAAGCGAAATCGGATAACCCTTGCGATACAATTTCTTTAGAATGCTCTCAGGAGACTTCAATCTGGACTTGGTATGTTCAATAGGACTGTAATCATGAAAGGCTTCGAACTCTTCTTTTAGAATATCGATCTTGGTCTCAATTTCGTCCAGCGCAAATTTGTATACCATCACAAAACGGGTAATTTCATGCTTGATTCGCTTCATCTGATCTAGCTGACTCATTTGATTCATGTGTATTTCTTCCTTCCTCACTCTAGGTGATCCTACAGAAATAACTTGATTAATATTCTTTTCCTCATTTCATTGTACACGATCTGGACTCCCCATTTCAAAACAGGCAGAACTCGTAAAAAAAAGTACAAATTTACATGAATTCTGGCATAAGCTGATATAAATGGTTAGACATGATGGTATAATCGCGTTCGTCAGGTTCATTGATATACAAATTCAAACTATATTTTCAAGGGGGTGACTCCAATTCCTCTTGTTTTACGTGCAACGTACAATGCAACAGGCGCAATCACCTTTACCGGTAATACACTTGGCTTAAGCCGCTCCAATACGGAGGGTGTGCCAGGTACCTTGGACAGCATCGGCGCCTTTATCACAACGAACTCGGCAGTCAGATTCGGTACATACCCGTTAGGCACAACCAGCTCATACCAGAGCAACAATTCATCAGCGGTGCTGGTACTTCCCTCAGGAAGTACGGTACTCTATGCCGAGCTTATATGGGGCGGCTCTTACATCAACGGCAGTGTCAATTTAAGTTCGGCAATCAACAACCCGGTAATCTTCACGACTCCTGCCGGCACCAGCAGCGTGACACCTGACCCCACTACTTATAATGCCTTTGATCTTGGTAACGGAGCACAGGCTTATGTAAGATCGGCCAATGTCACTTCCCTCGTTCAACAAGGGGGAGCAGGGACTTACATTACCGGCGGAGTCGTGGGAACGATCGTTGTTAATAACGATACGACAGCTAATCATGCGGGATGGACGCTTGCCGTAATCTACAATAACCCGACGCTGCCTTTTCGTAATATGACGCTTCGGGCAGGCGGTCTTCTGGTTAATGCGTCAAATCAATCGACGATAACCGGATTTGCCACCCCTACTTCAGGCGCACTTGGAGGAAGAGCCCTCTTTAGCGCCCAGGAAGGAGATGCGAACCGTACCGGAGACTCGGCACAGTTCGGACCGACCGCAGCTACGCTCGTGTCTTTATCCGGGCCGAACAACTTCGCGAACAACTTCTTCGCCTCACAAATTAATAATGATGCGGGACAGTTGAATACAACAGGAAGCTTTGGCACGTCCAATCAGACGAACGGTGCACCAGGGACGAATATCATCGCCGGACGTCAGGGCTGGGATATTACGAACGTAGATATATCCGCCAGACTTGTCAATAATCAGACCTCAGCGGTGCTTAATCTTACAACCTCCGGCGATGTTTATATCGTGAATGCCAATGCACTGCAGATCAACATTAATTCACCCAATATAACGGTATCCAAAAGCGCAAACGTATCTGGCCTGGTTGTTGGCGACACCGTCATTTACACCGTTGTTGTTGCAAATACAGGTACAGCAAATGCAGCCAATGTCGTCCTTACCGATGTGCTGCCTGCAGGTCTAACCTTTGTTACGGGAAGCGTTACGGTTGCAGGAACTCAAAGACCAACGCTGGATATTCGTTCAGGCGTACCAATCGGCACATTGAATCTGTCAAGCAGCGTGACGATTACGTATCGTGCTACAGTAACGTCCATCCCGAGCCCTCAGCAGGTGGTGAACACGGCGAATGCCGCTTTTACGTTCCAAAGCGTTGCGGGTGGAAGCACTATTACCGGCGTTATTCCGTCCAATGCTGTAACACTTCCGGTGTATGCTCCCATTTTTAATCTAGTCAAATCCTCCAACATCGCTAATGCAACCGTCGGGGATACTCTTACTTATTCTATTGCAGTTACAAATTCAGGGAATATCGGGGCGACCACCACTTTTACTGACAATGTTCCGGCCGGCACCAGCTATGTGCCAGGAAGCTTTCAAGTGAATGGCAGTACCATCGCAGGGGCAAATCCTGCGACAGGAGTGAATATCGGAGTCGTTGCGGCAGGCAGCACCTCACAGGTCACATTCCAGGTCGTTGTAAATTCCTTGCCTTCTCCCCCGACACTAAACAATCTAGCCTCCGTATCCTACACCTATCAACCACCGGATGGTCGTGTATTTAGTGGATCAGCTGCCTCCAATACCTTGTCAACGCCTGTATCATTGCCAAATGTAGCTGTCAGCAAAACAGCAAATCTGACGGATGCCGCAGTAGGTGAGGTGCTCACGTATACAACGGTGATAGCGAATAACGGCACTACAGCCTTGGCAAGCATCGTATTTACGGATGTTATTCCTGCAGGAACCTCCCTTGTACCCGGAAGCATCACGGTTAATGGAGTAACCCGCAATAATGCGAATCCCGGAAGCGGTATTTCGCTGCCAAGTATCCCAGGAGGAAGCTCATCGACCGTAACCTTTCAGGTGCTCATCCAGTCTGTTCCTGCGAGCGGGCAAATCGTCAATCAGGCCAGTGTCGCATACCGTTCAGGGACTTTTAACGGTCTTGGCACCTCGAACACGGTATCTACTCCTGTATATCAGCCGATTATCAGTGCTGTGAAATCATTGAACGACAATTATGCTACAATCGGCGATATCATTACAGTAAACATCAGCCTGCAAAATACAGGTAACATCGGTGCACAAGTATCAGTCACAGATCCTATACCTGCTGGTACCCTTTTTGTCCCAGGGAGTGTTACGATTGGAGGCACCAGTGTGCCTGGCGCTGATCCAGTATCAGGCATATTTATCGGGACACTGACAGCGGGAAGCACCAATACGATTACTTTTCAGCTTCAGGTTGCGTCTCTACCTGCACCGCCTTCCATATCGAATACGGCCTCGGCTAATTACTCCTATGTGCTTCCAAGCGGCCGTACACTAACAGGCTCAAGTTTGTCCAATACTGTCACTATTCCTGTATCGGCTCCAAATGTAACCGTTGATAAAATTGCCAACGCAGCCGAAGCCGCAATCGGTGATGTCATTACTTATACCCTTACTGCCTCCAACAATGGCGTAGAGCCTGTCAGCAATATCATTATCTCGGATACCATCCCGCAGGGAACCGTCTTTGTACCAGGTTCAGTAAGAGTTAACGGTGTGGTGTCTCAAGCTTCTAATCCTTCTGGTGGAGTGGCCATCGGGTCTGTACCTGGTCAGTCCTCCGTCGTAGTCAGCTTCCAGCTTCAAATTGTTGCGCTCAACGAATCAGGAATAGTAGCGAATCAGGCAAGTGTCGCTTTTACCAGTGGTACATTCACCGGGGCATCTGTATCCAATACTGTTATCCTGCCTGTCTATAATGCGAATGTATCACTAACCAAGTCTGCTAACAGATCAAACGTCACTGTAGGTCAAACCTTAACGTATACTTTTATACTCTCTAACACAGGAAACACACCGGCTTTTGCCACACTCTTCGATGAGCTTCCGCCAGAGGTCGTATTTGATGCTAACAGTGTTGTCATTGATGGTCAGCCTACTCCAGGCGCAGACCCGGAAACAGGGATCAACATTACCAGCATTCCTGCGGGCGGAACGACAACAGTCACCTTCATTGCGACCGTCAATGATCTGCCGTTATCCCAGCGGGTGATCAATCAGGCTGACGTGAATTACTTCTACCAGACAGGAAGCGGAAGAACATTAACCGGTACTGCTTCCTCCAATTCGGTCACGGTTAACGTCTCGGCTCCAAATGTGACACTTAGTAAGACTCCCTCCAGAACAACGGCTATTGTGGGAGATTCCATTATTTATACGATTGTCGTTACAAACAATGGAGGCGCACCAATTAATAACATCGTACTCAGCGATAGGCTTCCATCCCAAGTTTCCTTCATTCCTGGGAGCGCGACTGTAAATGGAACTCCTCTTCCATCTGCATCTCCGCAATCAGGTATTCCAATCGGCAGCTTGGCTCCTGCAGTCAACGCGACCGTAACTTTTGAGGTGAATGTGACCATGGCAGTGCCTTCAGAAATTAATAACCAATCAACCGTAAGCTTTACATCCGGCGTCTTCTCAGGTACTTCGAACTCCAATACATCTACCATTCCTGTCATACAGCCGCAAATTTCTCTGCAAAAAACAGCAAGTACAAGTAACGCAACAGTGGGTGATACCATTGTATATACCGTTGTTATTACCAACGCAGGCAATCTGGCAGCCGATTTGGTTCTGAGCGATACCGTTCCGGCAGGAACCACATTCTCGCCTAACAGTGTTATTGTTCAGGGCAGCCCGGTTCCCGGTGTGGTCATTAGTGATGGGGTCAGTATTGGTACCATTGCTGCAGGACAGAGCGTAACCGTCTCTTTTGCCGTCGTGGTTACTTCCCTGCCGTCACCACAGCTGATCACCAATCAGGCATCCTCTGTCTTTACTTTTACACCTCCGGATAATCGGACGTTGACGGGCACTGCGGTATCGAATACCGTCAGCTTCCCCGTGTCCGCTCCAGATGTAGAAGTGACGAAATCGAGCTCACTGGCCGATGTTTCAGTGGGAGATATTATCACCTTTACGGTAACTACCCTTAATGAAGGGATTGCTCCGGTCACGAACGTCCTGTTCTCAGATCCTACGCCAGGCACGACCTTCATACCGGGAAGTGTGACCATTAACGGGGTGCCTGACCCTTCTGCTTTTCCTGCGGGAGGGATTGAACTGGGTACCATTACACCCGGAACCTCCACTACAGTAACCTATAACGTAAGGGTGGACACTGTACCTAGTCCTCCTCAAATTACAAATCAGGCGGCGGTTACCTATACATCAGGCGCTTTTACAGGGACCACCTATTCCAACACGCCGATTATTCCGGTATATGAGCCTGTTCTCAGCGCTGTCAAGTCAGGGAGCTCCATCAATGCGACCGTCGGTGATACGATCACCTATACCATTAGTGTCACGAATTCAGGCAACTATGCTGCATCATTCACATTAACGGATCCGATACCAGTTGGGACGTCCTTTGTCGTAAACAGTGTATTAATTAACGGCCTTCCGGCTCCAGGAGCCGATCCGGCAGTAGGTATTCCCGCGGGCGTCGTGGCTCCAGGTACTTCAACAACCATCATATTCTCGGTCGTCATTGATACTTTGCCGAGTCCGCAAATTCTGTCAAATCAATCGTTTATTGCTTATGCTTACACGCTTCCTTCCGGCAGAACCTTAAGCGACAACACCGCCTCCAATGTCTCTGTTATAACCGTCTCTGCTCCAGATGTCGCGGTAGTAAAAATTTCTGCGCTGACGGCGCTATCAGTAGGTGATGTAAATACTTACAGTGTAAATGTCACGAATAACGGCATCGCAGCGGTAAACAATGTAATTCTGAGTGACCCGCTGCCTTCATTTGCAACCTTTGTTCCCGGAAGTGTAACGGTAGATGCAGTATCTATTCCCGCTGCCAATCCTTCTACCGGCATCAACATTGGAAGCATTCCGCCGGGTGCCAGTGTCAATGTTACTTTTCAGGTACAGGTAAACGCTCTGCCTCCGACAACACCTGCCGAGCTTACTAACCGCACAACGGTTACCTTTACTTCCGGTACCTTCTCAGGAAGTACCTTCTCGAATACCGTGACGACTCCAGTATTCCAACCGATCCTAACGGCCGTAAAGTCCGCCAATACGGCTAATGCAACCGTCGGAGATACCGTCGTTTACAGCATCGTATACTCGAATGAAGGTAATTATGGAGCTAATGTCATTCTTACTGATAACATTCCCGCCGGAACAACACTGGTCCCTAACAGCGTCATTGTAAATGGAGCTCCTATAGCAGGTGCAAATCCGGCTGCAGGTATTGACCTCGGGGTCATCTCGACAACAGCTACTGTCCTCTTCTCTGTAACGGTAGACAGCCTGCCTGTAAGCCAGCAGCTATCCAACCAGGCGAATTCAACCTTTACTTATACATTGCCTGACGGCCGTACGTTAAATGGCTCCTTTGCTTCCAATCTGCTGCAGATTCCGGTCTCTTCGCCGAATGTTTCATTAGTCAAGAGTGTCTCGGTGCCTACAGCAGTGGTTGGCGATACCATAACTTACAGTGTTGTAATTACCAATAACGGGATTACAAATGTCAGTAACGCGGTTCTATCTGATGTTCTTCCGTCCCAGAGCAGCTTCGTTCCTGGCAGTGTTACGATTAATGGCGTTACCCAGCCTAGTGCAAATCCAGCCGGAGGGATCAGCATCGGTACACTTGCACCCGGAGCATCAGCAACCGTTAATTTTGCAGTCAGTATCAATGCTTTGCCCCCAGCGCCATATATTATTGAGAACCAATCATCGATCAGCTTTACAACAGGAACCTTTACGGGAGCTTCTTATTCCAATACGGTATCTACTGCAATCTATCAGCCGATCTTGAATCTCGTCAAAACGGCAAGCTCATCCAACGCGACCGTTGGGGATACAATTGTGTATTTCCTGAGCTTGACGAATAACGGCAATCTGCCAGCAGATATGGTCTTGTTTGATGACTTGCCAACAGGCACCGTGCTCATTCCGAACAGCGTACTCATTAATGGAGTTCCGCAACCGGGAGCAAATCCGGGCACCGGCATACCAGTCGGGCTGGTACAGCCTGGAAATAGCGTATCCATTACCGTTACCCTTCAAGTTGTTGTTGATACGCTGCCGAATCCTCAGCAGTTAGTCAATCAAGCGACCGGCAATTATACGTACTCACCGCCAGATGGGCGTGTATTGTATGGAACCATCAGCTCTAATGTGCTGGTTATTCCGGTATCATCGCCAGATGTTACTGTAGTGAAGAGCTCCCCTGCAATTGATGCTGTCGTGGGAGATGTCATCACATATACTGTCGTTATTACCAATAACGGGATTACAGAAGTGAACAATGTCATCATGGTTGACCCTGTACCAATTGGCACAATTTTTGTCACAGGCAGTGTTACCGTAGACGGTGTACCAAGACCTTCAGCCAATCCAAATTCAGGCATCAATGTAGGAACGATCGAAGAAGGTACCTCTGTCGCAGTTACATTCCAGGTGCAGGTTGTCTTGATATGAGCCTGGATCCGAATCAGGAACGCCTTCTTCAGAACCAAACGTCGGTTACTTTTATATCAGGAGCAACAGGTGGTGTAGCTTATTCCAACCTGGTGAGCATTCCACTAACCGGCCCGGTAATCACGATTCAAAAATCAGCTTCCGTTACGCAAGCTGCATTAGGCAGCATCATCACATACGAGCTGAACATTGCTAACACAGGGAACGCCGATGCAGAGGTTATTGTGCAGGATGCGATCCCGGAAGGTCTGCAATTTATTGTTAACAGTGTGCTTCGGAATGGGCAGCCTCTTCCGGGTGTAGACATTTCTTCACCTCTGAATATAGGTATCGTTGCCAGCAGCTCAGCAGCCAATATCAGTTTTCAAGCCATTGTCACCAGCCTTCCGCCTTCTAACGAGATCTTCAATGTGGCAAGTGCAGCGTATACTTTTCAAACTTTGGATGGTCGAACCATCACGAGATACGTCACTTCTAACGGTGTGCGGATTGCAATTGCCAATGCGCAGCTGACCATATCTCAGCGTGCCAACACGCTTCAAACCTTTGTTGGAGATGTTATTACTTTTACTGTAACGATTCAAAATACAGGCTCCGTACCCGTGCTCAATGCGAGATTGAGCGTAGTGCTCTCTGCAGGAATGAGCTTTGTTCCGGGGAGTGTGATACTTAACGGTATCATCTCTCCGGGTCTTGATCCTGTTCAAGGCTTTATACTTCCCGTCATTAATCCTGGAGAGGTTGTACAGCTGACATACCAAGTTCGTGTGCTCAGCGTTAGTAGTCCTTTATCGAGCGAAGTACTCGTTGCTTACACCTCTGACGGCGTGCCTGTACAGACCAGTTCCAATGAAGTCGTTCTTTCCCCAGTTGAACCCGTCGTGAACATGGTCGTAACGGTCATGCCTGGTCAAGTCACCTATGGAGGCGCTGTACAGTTTACTGCTGTGATACTAAATGAAGGGGATCTCCCGATCGAGGCTGTTTACTATATGAATTTTCCACAAGGTCTTATCTTCGAAGATTATTCGGTTCAAATCAACGGGGTCGAGGTTCACAATGCCAATCCTGTGCTAGGCATAAGGCTGGGTACTTTGTTTCCTGGATCCAGAACGGTCATTACGTACCGAGCCCTTGTATCCTTCACCCCCTATTCCCGATTTACGCAGATGAATCTGATCAATCAAGCAGCTCTCCAGTTTACGTATCGACTGACCGATAGCAGAACGGTCTCGCTTCGTGAGGAGACAGAGGTCCAGGTATTATTTCTTGCACCTGTTATTCAGGCGGAGCTCACTTCACAGCCTGTCCGGGTTGAGCGGGGTGATGAGGTCACCATACGAATCTTGGTTCGCAATACGGGAAATCTTGCAGCAGCTCTATCGCTGCGAGGTCTCATTCCACCGGGTACAGCGCTTATGAGGGGAATCTTGCACTTCCAGGATGGGACCATAAAGCCCTTCTCAATACAAGATTTGATAGACGGGATACTCATCATAGGGGTTCTTGAGCCGGGACAATATGCAGAGATTGAATATATCGTTCGTGTGAATATCGAAGGACTTCTGCCATCCGATTTGTTAAAAGGGTACGTTACTGTATTATTTACTTATTTGTTTGAGAACAAGGAATATACACTGGAAGTTCACTCGAACGAATATATCATTGTAATCGAGCAGCACGATGAATAGAAATATCATACTCATCATATGAAAATCCCTCACTTCAATCCTGGAAGTGAGGGATTTTCTATTCTTGGATGATACTTAACTCCTCAATCTACTAAATTCGACAAAAACTAATGACAAGTTTGTCAGAAATTTATGAACGAATGAACACCTTCCAAAGTTCCTATACCTTCGGTTTAACGAGCACTTCACGATTTATTTTACACAACAACGAAAAAACTATGCCAAACTTCGGAAAAGAGAGTTGATAAATATACCAGTGAATGATAAAATCCAAAAGTAGATAAAGTAACAATTTCGTAATCATTAATGTCACTTTCGTTGTCGAAATCATTAGGTGTATGACTGATAACTGCCGAATTCTCGCACCAAGAAGCGGGGGACCCGACCATTTATGGGTGAATTGATCAATATTAAAGTGATCATAGGGAACCTTCAACCGAATCCTTAGCTAACCTCGCAGGCATTGGAAGGAGTATTATTTACTTTGAAAAAGACACTAACAGCAGCGGCACTAGGGTTCGCTCTATTATTCTCCGCAGGAGTTACAGAAGCATCCGCATCTATTCTATCTAAAACAGTTAACAATACCGTAGGCATACCTTACCAATTTGGTGGTTCCACTCTATCCGGATTCGATTGCTCCGGATTTACTCGTTATGTATATAAGCAGCTTGGTGTGAATCTGCCTCACAGCTCCAAACAGCAATTCCATAAAGGACAGGCTATCAAGAAATCCGAGCTTGTAAAGGGAGATCTTGTCTTCTTTAATACCAGCGGATCCGGTGTTTCACATGTGGGAATTTACCTTGGCAACAATCAATTTGTGTCCGCTACCTCATCCAAAGGGATCGCCATTACACCGATTAACAAAGGATACTGGAGCTCCAAGTACTACGGAGCCAAAAGAATACTGAGCCCGGCCTCTGCTGAGAGAGCTGGATTATAATTACATTACCCGATATATTATCGTTCAAACAATAGTACAAGCATATAAAATAAATGAAGAAGGTCCAGGAATGATTCCTGGACCTTCTGATGTATATGACACAGCAAGGGCTTGGAGCATTACGTTTAGATTTGGCTGCTCTTCGCAATGACATAGGGCTTCTTGGCATCACCGATCAACCTGCGATCCGCAGACAAGTGTACATCCTTATCCAATATCACGTTCTCAAGCACCGCATTCTCCTCAATTACGCATTTCTGCATAATAATCGAGTTACGTATTCGCGCCCCGCTATGTATCTTAACACCCCTAAAAATGATACTGTTCTCCACCGTTCCCCCAATAACGCATCCATTCGCAATTAAGGAATTACTGACTTCGGCCTGTTCCAAATAACGAGTTGGCGGCTCATACTTAATCTTGGTATGCACCTCATGATATTTAAACAGCTGATTGTACTGTTCCTGCTGAAGCAGCTCCAGACTGTTGCGGTAATAGCTGTCCACAGAGTTAATCACGGCATGATATCCATCATAAGCATAAGCTGCGATTTTGAGATTGGTCAGATTGTTCTGTATTCCATCTCGAAAGAAATGATTGTGGCCATGAGCAATACAATGATCTATTAATTTCAGGAACAGCTGCTTCTCTACAATAAATGCACCTAAATAGATATTGGGATGTCCACCTTCCCCATGCATCTCCGTGACCCATCCGTTATCCACATCGATTCGGATGCTTGATTCATATTCTGGGAGAATTTCATCTGCTTTTTTATACAGCAGGGTGATGTCAGCCTGTGTTTCCATATGATAATTAAACATCTCTCTATAATCAGCTGTGTAGAGATGCTGGCTGCCGGTATGAATAATATGTGTTCCAGACCCTCTCAGGAAAAAATCACGATTGTTATGAAAATGCTGCAGGTCTCCTTTTGATCTGTCCGTGGGATCATTCCAATCCGGCGGCAATATGAATAATCCTCCATGCTTGCGGTCCAGATCCCATGGCGCGCCTTCCCCTAAATGATCCATCAGGGATCGATATTTACGACGAACAAACAAAGCGATGTTATGTACTCCGGAGTGCATCATATTGGACAGGACAAAATCGATCAAACGATACCTGCCTGCAAATGGAACGGCTGCGCCGCAGCGAAAATAAGTTAATTCGTTCATTAAATCGAGTTCATGATCCAAGTTCACTACACCCATGAGCTGTTGCATATAACGGCCACCGTCCCTGTTCATATTATTTCAAACCATAGGTATGAGGTCTGTAAGCTTCATCAACGAGCAATATTTCATCCTGATCCTCTCCACCTATGATAGAACCGTCTCTGATGATCATATTTTCACTCACGATCGCTTTATGAATCTTGACGTTCTTCCCAATCTTCACCTTAGGCATGATCACCGAATCTGTAATTTCGCTTCCCTCTCCAACCTCAACGCCATAAAATAATACAGACCTGTTCACATCACCGTGCACAACACAACCTTCATTCACGATACTGCTGCGTACTTGCGCATCCTTGGAGATGTAACATGCAGGCTCATTGGGATTACGGGAAAATATCCGCCAATTCGGATCATTCAAATTTAATGGGGGATCGTCAACCAAGAGGTCCATATTAGCCTCCCATAGGCTTTGAACGGTACCGACATCCTTCCAATAACCGTCAAATGGGTATGCAAACAGCCTTTTCTCATTACGGAGCAGAAGAGGAATAATATCTTTACCAAAATCATAGGTGGAATTTGGGTCTTGCTCGCTTTCGAGCAAATGCTGACGCAGCACAGACCATTTGAATAGGTACACACCCATGGAAGCAAGGGTGCTGCGCGGCATCGCTGGTTTTTCTTCAAATTCGAAAATCTCGTAATTATCGTTCGTATTTAGCAGTCCAAATCGACTTGCCTCGGATAGTGGAACGTCAATAACGGAGATTGTGCAATCCGAATCCCGCTCTTTATGGTACTGCAGCATGGCATCGTAGTTCATTTTGTAGATATGATCGCCTGACAATATTAGAACATGCTCAGGATCATACTGATCAACAAAATGGATATTGCGATAAATCGCATCCGCGGTACCCCGATACCAGCTGTTACTTCCTTCGCGTTCGTGCGGAGGAAGGACAAATACTCCGCCTTTACGTCGGTTTAGGTCCCAATCACTCCCAATACCAACATAGGAATGAAGGATCAGCGGCTCATACTGAGTAAGTACACCAACTGTATCGATTCCGGAATTAGCACAATTACTAAGCGGGAAATCAATAATTCGATAGGTTCCTCCAAAATAAACCGCAGGCTTGGCTAAAGTTTTGGTCAGACCCTTCAAACGTTTACCTTGTCCTCCGGCCAGCAACATGGCCACCACTTCTTTTTTGTTCATGGAAGAGCCTCCTCAGGAATCGGTATGAGTTAACTGTAGCTGCTTCTGGTGAAGTGAATTCGCAGGTATGAAGTTGTAATGTAGGTATGTCTGTTTGTGAAGTTGGTAAGGAATGATGTTATTACTGAAGAAGTGGTAAATGGCAGTAAGATAGTGCATGAGGTTAAATGAATGAGAGTTAGTAGACCTAAGAGTATTTACACATTTAGTTCAAATTCATAACACATGAACAGGAACTACAAGAATAATTAATTTCTATTATATTATAAACAATAGCAACAGCTCTTGACAAACAGAGGTTTATGACGTTTCGCCCCTAATCTCCTCGGGATATGTCGACTTTAGACATATTTATACTTTTACAAAAAATATAATGCATTTGGCTTGCAATACATGTTCGCAGATAGTAAAATACGGCTTTGAGTGTATGAACTATAATAAGAATTAACGCTAAGAAAGGGGATTATTCCCATGGAACTTCTCAAATCTGAATTGCCCGGTGTAGGGATGAAGTATCAATTGGAGACGAAGGCAGGTTCCAATTTCATCATTGTTCATCATGAGGATGGACGCCGTGAAATTTACTGTTCCGATCCAGAGGATCAAGAGAGCCTCATCTTTATTGCCGAGCTGGAGGATGAGGAGTGTATGTTGCTCTCGAGTATTATTGGCGGATGGAATGAAAGGTAACTAACCCATAATCAGCTACCAAAAAATCAGACAGTCGCGTACAGAGCTATGCCTTTTGTACGAGGACTGTCTTTTTTTGTATCCTTGGGGATTGATGAGTCATCCTTTCTTATAGAAATAAGGTGGCATTCAAATAACGTTTGGACAGAGAATACAGATACGTCGTTTGGATCGATAATGTGGCGATGAACAAAATATTTCGAACGACCAGATGCTGCTTCTCAGACAAATGGGGAAATTGTTCGGCCATCCGGCTTGCTGCAGTGCGAATTTCTTCCTCCACTGCCTTATCTGTATGAATCGTTCGTTCATATTGACCTTCCAGCTGTTCAAACAGTTCCGCATAAGTGCTGTACAATTGCAGTGGACTAATTAGATCATCATCCTCGCGTTCCGGCTGGTTAAATATGCCTTCGAACAAATGACGGATAGACTCAAAATCAAGCACGGATTTGAGGTCATCAATAATAAACAATAACGAGGCTTGATTGATGGAATACTTTTTACCAATTTTCGGAGAGGACAAATATTCTTTGAAGTCTCGTTTCACCCAATTTTGCATGGATGTAATAGAGACATTCGAATATTCAACGAGCTGACCGAGCGAAGCGATTTCCTGCAATGAGAATCCTGCTGCACGATTGCCCTTGATGAGCTTCTCTAAGATCGGCGGCACGGATGTGGATAGGAATGCGGGGAGTGCATTGCCATTCTCCACATCTGACGGATGGTGTTTATTCCATGCTTTTTGCAGCATAGCTAGGGGTGTTTCATGATGTTGTCCCTCGATGGACAGCAGCAATTGTGCCATTTCACAGCGAGTAAGTGAGAACAACTCTGTCATCTACCGGACCTCCCTTGCGTCTATGGTTAAATGTTTGTTAAAAATCACATGGATTTATATTACGCCGAACGTATGACCTTGTAAAGAGAGGTCAGGATAAGGAAATTTGGCGTCTAACTCTCTATTAGGGCCAAAATTAACCCATACGGTCTATTATTAACCCTACAGACCATTGATAATCACAGGATAAGTTCGGTATATTAGTTCATATGAACCTAAAATTTATTATAAAGGATTGTGAAGAACTCTAATGGGTATAGGACCGAATTTATTAGTGTTTGCAATACTCATTGTACTAACCGCATTCTTCGTCGCTACCGAATTTGCGATCATCAAGCTCAGGCCGAGCCGTGTCGACCAGCTGGTGCTCGAAGGACGCAGAGGTGCCCTTGCCGTACAGAAGGTGACAACGAATCTGGATGGTTATTTATCGGCTTGTCAGCTAGGGATTACTATTACGGCTTTAGGTCTAGGATGGTTGGGTGAACCCACAGTTGCGATTATGATTGAACCTTTGTTCGCACGCCTGGGCGCACCTGAGGAATTAGTTCATCTCCTCTCTTTCATTATTGCGTTTATGATCGTTACATTCTTACATGTTGTTGTAGGTGAGCTTGCGCCGAAGACGATGGCGATCCAAAAAGCCGAAGCGATCACATTCATCGTTGCTAGACCGATTATGCTGTTTCATAAGATCATGTATCCGTTTATTTGGCTGCTTAATGGCTCGGCTAACAAGCTCGTTCAAATGTTTGGTCTAAAGCCGGTGAAGGAACACGAGGATGCACACTCGGAGGAAGAAATTCAAATCATATTATCCGAGAGCTACCAGAGCGGTAAAATTAACAATACAGAATATGGCTATGTAAACCGGATATTTGCTTTTGACGAGAAGCTTGCCAAGGAGATCATGATTCCTCGTACCGATATGGTCTGCTTATATACAAACAATACACTTGAAGAGAACATGAATATAATCCACAGAGAACAATATACACGCTTTCCTGTTGCCCACCAGGGGAAGGATCAGATCGTAGGCATGATTAATACAAAGCAATTGTTCCTGAACTATAGAGAGAATGAAACGTTTGATCTCAAACAGTTCTTGCACCCTGTACTATCTGTTTCAGAAGCAACACCTGTGAATGAGCTCTTAAAGAGAATGCAAAAAGAACAGGTTCACCTGGCTGTCATTGTTGATGAATTTGGTGGTACCGCAGGACTCATCACCATCGAGGACATTCTTGAAGAAATCGTCGGCGAAATTCGGGATGAGTTTGACTCTGAGGAACGCAAAGAAATTGAACAGATTGGTGAAATGCATTACATTGTAGATGGCAAGATTCAATTAGATCAAATAGCCGACCTTACAGGGCTGCACTTCGACCTAGAAACCGCCGATACGATTGGCGGCTGGCTGTTCACGATCCTGATGAATCCTAAGGTCGGACATACCCATTATCACGAAGGAATGGTCTTCACTGTCAAAGAAGTAGGTCGCAACCGTGTCAAGAAGGTTGAATTCAAAAAAGCTCCCGAGGAGCTTGAGCTGGAATTGACCCCGCAGGCGGTCGGCTAAAGAACATACCGGTAATCACTCAAATACGGCAGCCCTAAAGTAGGCTTAGGGTCTGCCGAATTTTTTTAAATTTGAACTACCCGAAAACCGAGATTTCCTGTGGAGCTGTCTGGCGTATTACTGCTCCGGGCCGCAACCCGATAACGGTTACAATAAGACCGGTGACACAAATAGGAACCGCCGCGCATTGACTTTCTGCCCGTTTCCCGTTGGTACAGCGGGTTATCCGCTGATGTCTCACGATGATATCCCGGGGTGAACCAATCTGCACACCATTCCCATACATTACCTGCAACATTATATAACCCGTATCCATTTGGCTCATAGGAGTCCACAGGAGCGGTGCCAATATAGCCGTCACTTGCATTATTCTTGACAGGGAACTTTCCCTGCCAGATGTTACACATATGCCTGCCATCCTGCTTGAGTATATCGCCCCAAGGATATGTCTTCCGCTTCAACCCGCCCCGAGCTGCATACTCCCATTCCGCTTCTGTCGGCAGCCTGGTTCCAGACCAGGTACAGTAAGCGACAGCATCATTCCAAGAGATATGTACAACCGGATGATTAAGCCGGTCCATAATGCTTGAATCGGGTCCCTCAGGACGTTTCCAGTCAGCTCCTTCTACGACATACCACCAAGGCACCTGTTGAGGTGTGCTTCGCACCTGCTGCCTCGTCTCCTCAGAGACAAACAGATGGAATACATAAGACCAGCCATATCTCTCGGCCTCGGTTACATATCCCGTAGCTTCGATAAATTGTCGAAATTGTTCATTCGTTACGGTATAGGCTGACATACAAAAGGAATTAACGTATACTTCTCGAACAGGCCCTTCACCATCACTAGGGAAACCTTCTGACGTGTCCGTCCCCATATCAAAAGACCCTGCCGGAATATCCGCCCAATTCATATGAATGATGGCTGAAGAGGACGGATCCGTTTCCTGTTTGAACTGTGCTTGAATATCTACTGCACTATGCACGGGGTGTAAAGTTCTACTGGCTGAACAGCAGTTGTTATTCTGCATCGGCTATATTCACTTCCTTCTATTATTTGTGCTTAATAGGCTCATGTTGCCTCAATTTAATCATCATATCACTTTTTTCATTTTGGAGTTTAATCGAATCAATTTCATAAATCATAAAAAAAGTGAATTCGAAACTATATATAGACAAATAAAATCATTTTGATCTATATATACTCTTGATTGAAGCAGCCAAAGGTATTATGAAATTGATTCAATCCATTGGAATATTAGGGTTAGTCAATGGTCTTTGACTCCCAGCTGAGTTATAATCGTTATCATATCTTATCGTGAAAAATAACCTTATTCATTGGAGCAGCGACTTTCATGAACAAAAAAGAACCTGTATTACAATCAAACAAAAAATGGATTTATTCCTGGATTGCTGAGCATGGTCCTATATCCAAGGCTGAACTACTTGATGCTTTTTCACTAACGAGCAGTACACTTACCCGCCTGCTTGAAGAGATGACAAGCGAAGGTCTTATTCAGGCGGCAAGCCTAGGCGCTTCCAGTGGAGGTCGTCGCCCCATTCTCTATCAGATTGAACCTGATTACAAATACATATTTGGCCTTGAAATTTCCCGGTTCTCTTCCACACTCGGTCTGTTTGACATGGCTATGAATCCGAAATCCGTGATGCGCTGGCGGATGGATGAATCGATGACGCCCGAGCGTTTTGTTGAATTTGCTTCCGGGCATATGAGGAGCTTTCTAAAGGATCATCAGCTGGAGCCTTCACAAATATTAGGTATCGGTATCGGTGCAGTCGGACCCGTTGACCGAAACAAAGGGACGATTCTCGATCCATTATACTTTCCAGCATCAGGATGGCGTAATATCCCTATATGTCAGCAGTTTGAGAATGCTACAGGCTGGAAGGCTTATCTTGAGAACGGAGTTAACGCTGCACTGATCGGGGAGACCTGGGCGATGCGTAATCAAGGTATTCAGCATGCACTTTATGTTCACGCCGGAGTCAGCCTCAGATCTGCTATTATGTCTCAGGGCCAAATTGTTCATGGTACCGTTGATACGGAAGGCTCCATCGGTCAAATGATCGTGCAAATCGATGGTCAGCGGCTCGGTCCGATTGGCAATTATGGAGCACTAGAGGCATACGCCTCGATCCAAGCACTTGAGAGGACGGCACGAGCACAGGCCAAGGCCGGAAGACCACTCGGTCCTATACTCAGCTCATTGCCCCCCGATCGAATTCAGTTTGAGCATCTTCTCAAAGCACTGGATGCAGAGGATCCTTTCGCAAGGGAAATATTCGAGCAGTCTGCCGTCTATTTTGGTATAGGGCTAGCCAATTTGATTAATATGTTTCATCCGGAGATTGTTATATTAGGTGGAACCTTAGTCAATTACAATGCACTATACTTTGATACAGCAACACATATCGCCAAGAAGAATACCTTCTATAATCCTAGATATGAGCCCTTATTCTCAAAAGGTAACCTTAAGGAAGACGCAGTCATTACGGGATGCGCACTTAACGTGTGCCGGGCTTTCCAGCTATAGAAATTACAGAAGCTTTTCATAAGATAAAAGGGTTGTCCTAATGCAGTATAACTGCGATTAGAACAACCCTTTTATTTTGGGAGCATATTATTATGACAATGCTTCTGTCAGTACAGGAACGATCTGAGATTTACGGGAAACAACGCCTTTCAGAAGTGCTTTGTTGTCCACGAGCTGAACATTGTACGCACGCTCAACTGCCTCAGACTTATGTCCAAGTGCAATCGCCACAGAGTCATTGTTAAGAATGTCTGTAATTACAAATACGAACAGATCGAGATTCTTCTCAGCAATGGTTTGGTAAATTACAGCCTCAAGCTCTGCTTGTTTCACAAGCAAATCGTTGACATCCACCGTGTTGACTTGTGCAATTTCAACTTTGAACTCGCCCATTGAGAATTCCTTCGCATCAAGCGTAAGGAGCTGAGGAACGGATTTTTTGCTAAGATCAGCACCTGCCTTGAGCATATCAAGACCGTACACGCTGGCATCGACACCTGCAATCTCAGCCAGTTCCTTGGCTGCAGCAATATCCTGCTCGGTGCAAGTTGGAGATTTAAACAATAGAGAATCAGAAATAATAGCAGACAGCATCAGACCCGCAATCGGTTTCGTAATCTCCACATTATTCTCTTTATACAGCTTGTTAAGAATGGTAGCTGTGCAGCCCACTGGCTCTGCGCGATAGTACAGCGGCTGGCTTGTCTCAAAATTAGCAATTCTGTGGTGATCAATAACTTCCGTAATCTGAACCTGATCAATATCGCTTACGCTTTGTTGACGCTCGTTATGGTCAACCAAGATAACGCTGTTTGTTTCATTCGCTACAGTCTCTACAAGACGAGGTGCATCCACGTTGAAGAAATCGAGAGCAAATTGTGTTTCACCATTTACTTCTCCAAGACGCACGGCTTCTGCTTCAAGACCCAGCTTAACCTTAAGATCAGCATAGGCAATTGCAGAACAGATCGTGTCCGTATCCGGATTTTTGTGTCCAAAAATCAATGTTTTCCCCATTTAATTGAGACCTCCGTTAATATGTTGTTGTCATCATGTGTGAGCATCCGGTTAGGATGTATTTCCCTATACGATTATATCGTTAAATGAATTGTATTCCAATGTTTATACCTTGTTTTAAAAAAATATTTTTTATGGCATTAATTCAACGACTGCCTGTTTGCCGCTAAGCTGAATTCCCGTCTTTGGCGTGCCGTATTCCTTCAAATCACGTATAAGACCCTCAAGAAGTGATTTCGCCAGATCTCCTTCTTTCTTTTGAATCTTCACAACCAGCCTCACTATATCACCAGATTTAAGGATACGCTCCATTTGAGTCTTCTTCGTATCATAATCATGCTCCTCAATATGCGGAGTCAAGCGGATCTCTTTGATCTTCGGCTCACGGCTCTTACGCTTCTCGGCCGCCGCCTCCTGCTTGGCAGCTCCCGCTCCAACTAGCCTGCATGGCGGAGGACTGCTCATGAGTGATGTGCATACCAGATCTACCTTTAGCTTCTTGGCTAGTGCGAGCGCTTCGGCGGTCTTCATCACACCGAGCTCTTCCCCATCTATACCGGTAACCTCTACTTCGGCTGCTTTGATTTTTTCGTTCTTGATCAATTTACTCTTCCCCTTCCCTCATCGCTTCCGCAATCAGCTGAAATGACCTCTTCCTTGCTTCAAAATCGTGGATGGCAGATGCAATCATGATTTCGTCCACATGATAAAACTCGCTGATTCGGCGTATTCCTCTATTCACCTGCTCAGGATTACCCACAATGCTGAGATGCCTCCTGCTGTTAATCTGCTCCTTCTCCACTGCAGTATAAGGATATTGAAGCGACGTCTCCACCGATGGGAAGCCGGATAGCTGTGCTCCTCGCATCAACGCAAGAAAATAGAGCTGATTGCTTGAAGCAAGGCTCTTCGCTTCCTCCTCCGTATCTGCGCAAATCACACTAATGGTAATCATCGACCGTGGGGTATCCCTCACGATGGAAGGCTGAAAACCAGATTTATAATGATGAATCGCTTCTTCTCCTCCAGGTACGCCAAAGAAATGAGCAAACGAGTAGGAAACGCCATGTCGTGCTGCGATCTTTCCTCCTTCACTGCTTGATCCAAGCACCCATAGCTCCGGAACGCTGTCGATCAGTGGAATGGCCTTCAGTTTGGCATACCGGTGATCCTCCGGAAGATCCTCATATAAATAACCGATCAGATCATCAATCTGGACTGGAAATTGCTGCGAATTCATTCGCTTCCCTTCGTTTAAAGCCGCTGTCGCGAGCGGCATCGCGCCTGTAGCTCTCCCGATACCCAGATCAATTCGGCCCGGATATAAAGCCTCTAACAAACGGAAATTCTCAGCCACTTTATAAGCACTGTAGTGGGGCAGCATAATGCCTCCCGAACCAACACGTATGCGTGAGCTGTGAGAAGCCAAATGGGAGATCATCACTTCCGGGCTGGAAAAGGAGAGTGCAGGCATGCCATGATGCTCTGAAACCCAAAACCGGTGATACCCCAGACTTTCGGTGAATTGAATCAGCTCTGTCGCTTCACTCAAAGCATCGTGAACCGTGAACCCTTCTTTTATGTAGCCATGCTCTAATACACTTAGTTTGATCATTTTCATTCACCCTTCCCTACAAGAAAATTCCGCTCAATTGCAGTCCAAAGTTAAAGGACACCGTTATTGTTAACGGTGTCCTTCTATCATATCAGAATCCACGCTTCGGAAGCAGCTTCACATATTCATCCGAGAGCTTCATCAGCTTCATAATATAATCGTAATCGGCACGATACTTCGAAATATCGGCGATGGGTTCCAGCGTTGTCAGCGAAATCGCCTGTCCATCTTCAAAACCGCTGCCCGGCACGAACATGACTTCATTATTGAAGAAAGTACCCGTCGGCATGTAATACCTCATCCCGATGACATTCTGGTCAATATTAAGCAGATCCTGTCCTAATGCAGTGAAGTTCGAATCCTTCAAAGAAAAACCGAGAAGGTTGGAGACCGTAGGCAATATATCCATTTGTCCGCCAACCGTATCAATCTGACGTCCTTCCATTCCAGGTACACGAATGACAAGCGGCACATTGAAGCGGCTGATCTGTTCATGATAAGGAACGCCTAGAGCAGCCTCAACCTGCTCCGGAGAAGTGCTCTGATTCTGCAGCCCAAAGTGATCGCCGTAGACGACGAGAATCGTGTCCTCCCACAGTCCTTCTTCCTTCAGCCCGTCAATTAGTGTTCCCAGAGCATAATCAGCATAGTTCAGTGCTGTCAGGTAATCGCCCAAGCCAGTGCCTGCAAGCTGCTGAGGAACTTCCATCTGCTTACGATCCTGCGGTACTTTGAAAGGCGCATGACTTGAAGTTGCGATAAAATGTGCGTAGAACGGCTTGTTCTGCGCATCCAGATCCACCAGCTTATGCAGTCCGACACGATACATTTCTTCATCAGAAGCACCAAAATCGTTAAAATGATCATTTGTAAAATAAGGCTTATCAAAATATTGATCAAAATGAAGTGCAGGATACATTTTATTTCGATCCCAAAAGCTCACATTGTTAACATGGAAGGTCTGTGCTGTATATCCTTCATTCTGTACAAGGCGCGGCAGACTTGGCAGCACGCGGTCACCAAACCCGGTTGCCATCGCCATCGTCCCAATCGGATAAATTGATGTATTCGTAATAAATTCGGCATCCGAAGTATTCCCTTGTCCTATTTGCTGAAATACATGTGGAAAATACATGCTCTCCTCGATGAGATCATTGAGCACCGGCGTGACCTCTTGTCCCTCTACCTGCTGACGAACCGGGAAATTTTGAAATGATTCCAGCTGTACGATAATCAGATTCTTCCCTTTTGCTGCACCGAATCCATCCGGTATCGTCTCTTCACCATCTTGTTCAGATTGCTGTTGATATGGGTAGGTGGCTTGATGCTCCTTAATTTCCTTAACCGTCTCCTCGATATCTCCGGCAGCAATCAATTTATTCTGCTGATTCGCAAGAATCGCTTGTGCCACCTGATAATTCAGGAATCCGAGCTCGTCGGCACGAACGGTTTCGTTCTCAATCGAACCATCCTTGGCAATCGTCAATCCAGACATGACAAGACCTATGACGGCGACCGATAAAATACCGATCCGGGACAGCTGTCTCGTATATACGCTTCGTTTACCTTGAACTCTGTATATGATCCATAAGATCGTCATCACCATGACATCCGCAAAAAACCAAAAATGCTTCGGCTCGATCAGCAGACCGATACTTGAGGCAACCTGCGGCACTTGATTCAGACTAAGTAGTGTCGTATATGTCGGTATGGAACCGAACTGGACGTTATAAATTGTTGCCGCGAACAGAATGATCGAGAACAGCGTGTTCAAGCTCCAATAAGCTGTTCCCTTCCATTTCCCTGAGAAGAGAAGCTCCCATAGGCATAAAACGACCAGAACAGCTATCGCATCTACAGCAATGCGGTCCCATGAGATGTCTCTAAATACAAAAAAGCGGAATAATGTCAGCTTTGCCATCATGAGCACAAACACAATAACAAATAACGACCTTCCCAGCCCTGTCTTTGTTTCTTTCAATTGAATTGACCCCATTCTAAATCTAAAATTTTATAATGTTTTTACGAAATATGTGATCCATTATAACATTTATATTGTTTTAGTTCTAATTTAATGAGCTGTGAGTTTGATTCTTGCAGAATAAACAAAAAAACAGGAAGCTTCCTTTAAGGAAAACGCTCCTGTTCATTGACCATTTCTTAATTTAATTGTCGGTATCGTTACTGGCACTCATCGAAAATGCAGTGCCTGCTTCATTTCCGGCGTTTGCTCGTAGGCATCACTTAATCCCTTTTCTTCAATCCATTGCTTGGATACTCTCTTATACGACAGCTCCGTCTGAAACGGTGCGGCAAAAGGGGATGGTGTCACCTGTACCGTCTGGCTGTCCAGCCATTTTGCCTGAAGTGAAGGCGCATCAGGATCTGCTGTGCTGACTTGAGTCAATCCGTTCTTGAACCAGGGATGTTCCTCCTGCTTAGTGACTCCAGGTTCATTCATGCACACATAGAGGGAGAGATCATCACAGAACTCAAGAAGGCGGGAATGCTGGTCAACAACCTCGGCTTCCTGCGGCGCCGCCGCTCTACGTAAACGCTGCTGTCTATGCTCCTCCTCTTCACAAAAAGCGATGCTGAACTCATCTGTCCCGTTCTGTATATCGGGAAACTGGGTGAAATGATGACTGACCAGATAGGCCGCGTAGGGACTGTGCTCCTCTACTTCTTCAATTCCGGCCTGATACATTTTGAGCTTCACTGGATAAGGATAATTGACAAAATAATAAGGCTCCTTCTCCTTGTCATTCCATATCGGCACCTGATCTACCCGAATCCAAGCCCGGTCATGCTCATATATAGCATACAATACATCCTTCTTATATGTATCCTGGATAAACAATTCCGGTAAGAGTCTGGAGGCAATCTCTCCCGACAGTCTTGCATGCTCATGCTGTTCGATCATAATGAAGTGCTGTGCTTGTTCTCTTATAATCATCTACGATAACATCTCCTTCTACATCCGCTTGTGATTAAGTAACCCACGCAGGCACCGTTCTAAACTTTATATAACATACAGAATAAAGTACAAAGAAGCCCGATCAGGCTCCTTCGGTTATTACACTTATATCTTCTTATCTACTAGAGATATCCCAGTATTATGCCTGCTGTCTCTTCAATGGCTTTGTCTGTTACATCTATAACCGGACAACCCAGCCGATCAAACAGTTCATAAGCATATTCCAGCTCGGTAACGATCCGCGCGAGCGAAGCGTATTTTGACCCATTGGGAAGTCCCATGACCTTAAGCCGTTCTGAGCGTATTTTGAGCAAATGCTCTGCATCCATGGTCAGTCCGACAATTTGACCCTTGATCGGCTCGTTTAAAGGTTCAGGAGGCTTGATCTCAGGTACGATGGGATAATTGACAACCTTATAGCCTTTATGCGCGAGAAAAATACTCAGCGGTGTTTTTGAGGTCCGGGATACGCCAAGCAGAACAATATCGGCTTTGACAATGGCACTGGTGTCTTTGCCATCGTCACACTTTACTGCAAATTCGACTGCTTCCACGCGTCTAAAGTAGTCTTCGTCCAAACGATGCAGGACACCCGGACGCTGTGTCGGCGAATCATGGAACGTATCAATAAAGGCCTGCATCATCGGCCCCATGATGTCCACGGTTCGAATGCCAAGTCGCACCGATTCTTCCTTGATCGCTTCACGCAGCTCAGGCTGAACGAGTGTATATGCGACAAAGCCGGATTTACGGTGAACCTCTTCCATCAGCTCTCGAATCTCATCTTCACTGCGGATTTGGGGATAACGTCTTAGCTGAATGTTCAATGACTCAAATTGTCGCAGTGCGGCTCTTACAACGAGATCAGCTGTTTCCCCTAGAGAATCTGAACAAACGGCGACGAAATGCATCCTCTTTTCCCCCTGCTGCTTTATTCATACTCACCCTTCGTGATGTACCGAATCAAACGCCTCAAATAATACTCTAACGATCGTCGTCTTCGATATCCGGCCGACCAGCTCATTGGTCCCCCGCTTAATAACAGGTAAGCTGTCGATCTCGTGAAACACCATTTTTCCAACTGCGTCTATTATTCGATCCTCCGGTGACACCGATATCATATTCGGCTCTCTTGTCATCATCAGGCTGACCGGAATCTCTCGAATATCCTGATCTCCTAAGGTCACCTTAAGCAGATCCTTCCGAGAGACAATTCCGATCAATGCGCCCTCTGAGTTAATCACCAGCAGTGTTCCGACATCCTCCAAGAACAAGGTCACTACGGCCTCATGGATGGTGGTATGTCCATATACTACAACGGGTACACTCTGTACATCCTTCACTTTCATTTCGCCTATCTCCGTCAAGTACCTGTCTGAAGCAGTCATCACACGGCCGAGAAAATATCCTACCTTGGGCTTTGCAGACAAGTAACCTGTCATTACAAGTAAGGAAAGATCTGCTCTAATCGTCGGCTTGGATAGTGACAAGCGGTCAGCAATCTGATCCCCCGTAATGGGAGCACTCTCCTGAACAATATCTACAATGCGTTGTTGTCTTCCTGTTAGTTCAATCACAATATGCCCCCATAATCAGTTACCATAAAAATTGATGATAAGCTCACATTATGACGAGTAGTGTTCATCATTATGCGGTGCTCGTTACCTCTGAGCAATCCTCAGGGACTGACACATTTCGCTCCCGTATTTCGGCTTGCGCCGCAGCAATTCGGGCAAAAGGCACGCGATAAGGTGAGCAGCTGACATAATCCAGTCCAATCTGATGGCAGAAACGAATAGAATCTCGATCACCACCATGCTCCCCGCACAGTCCAGCTACAAGCTGCGGCTTCCAGGAACGTCCTCTATTCAGAGCCAGCTTCATCAGCTCACCGACGCCTTCTTCATCCAGCACTTCAAAAGGGTTCGCTTCAACAATCTTCTGCTCCAGATATTGGCTAAGGAATCTGCGTTCCGCATCATCTCTACTGTAACCGAGCGTCATCTGTGTTAAGTCATTTGTGCCAAAGGAGAAAAAATCGGCATGTTTCGCGATCTCTGCGGCAGTTAAGGCTGCACGCGGAACTTCAATCATCGTGCCAACCCGATACGGACAATGCCTCAGATTCTCTCTCAGCACTTGTTCCGCAACTTCATCCACAAGCCTTCTCAGCGTGGACAGCTCATTGGCATGCCCTACCAGAGGAATCATAATTTCAGGTACAACCGATATCCCCCGATCTATACAGTTCGCGGCTGCACGGAAGATTGCCTCTATTTGCATATCATAAATTTCGGGGAATACAATTCCAAGCCTTGCACCTCTCCAGCCAAGCATGGGATTCGTCTCTCTTAACTCCTGCACCTTCGATATGACTCGTTCTACTTTATCCAGCTCTTCGGTATCCCCATCCATTGTTATCATGCGAAGATGCTCTTTTCTGCCTTCCAGTACTTCAAGCTTCGGCAAAAATTCATGCAGCGGCGGATCCAGCAAACGAATGGTGACAGGCAGCCCATCCATCTCCGTAAAGATCTGCTCAAAATCCGATTGCTGAATCGGCAATAAGCGGTATAGTGCCTCTTGACGCTCCTGGGCATTTCCGGCGACGATGACCCGCTGAATCAACGGCAGTCTGGAAGGTGACAGAAACATATGCTCTGTACGGCACAAGCCTATTCCTTCTGCTCCCCATTTGCGTGCATACTTTACGTCACCCGGCTGATCAATATTTGCATAGACCTTCATATGCTTGATCTCATCCGCCCAGCTTAGAACGAGGGACAATTCCTCCGAAATTTCAGGATCCTTCAGCTTGATCTCTCCTGCATACACCTGCCCCGTTGCTCCATCCAGTGAGATCAGATCTCCTTCTCGGAAGGTATATTCCCCGCAGACCAGCTCCTTCACATCCTCACGAAGCTCCATCTCTTCACAGCCGCACACACAGGGTGTTCCCATTCCTCTTGCAACCACCGCTGCATGGCTTGTCATTCCTCCCCGCAGTGTAAGCAGGCCTTCGGCCGCAATAACTCCATGAATATCCTGAGGTGTAGTTTCTCTGCGTACCAAAATAACTCTTTTGCCCACAGAAGTCCATGCTTCTGCCGTTTCGGAATCAAACACAAGCGCACCGCTCACAGCACCGGGAGAAGCTGGAAGTCCCGTCGCCACAACCTTATCCGCATCCTGAGCCTCAATTGACTGATGCAGCAGCTGATTTAGATGCTCAGGCTCAATTCGCAGCAAGGCTTCTTCCTTGGTAATAATGCCTTCCTTCGCATAATCGACTGCTGCTTTCATGGCTGCTTGGGCAGTCCGCCTTGCTCCACGAGTCTGCAGTATGTACAGCTTGCCCTGCTCAATCGTAAATTCAATGTCCTGTATATCTCCATACCAAGCTTCCAGCCGGGACGCTGCTTCGTGAAGCTCTTCATATACGGCGGGCATCGTTTGGGCAAGATACGATATTCCGAAAGGAGTACGTATGCCCATGACGACTTCTTCTCCTTGAGCCGATGGCAGATATTCCCCTAGAATTTCATGAACTCCAGTGGATGGGTTTCGAGTAAAAAGCACACCGGTCCCGCTGTATTCATCCAGATTGCCGAATACCATTTCCTGAACACTGACAGCCGTTCCCTGATCCTCTGGAATCTTATGAACCTTGCGATATACTTTGGCCCTCGGATTTGACCAGGAACGGAAGATCGCGCGTACGGCATCAATTAACTGCTCTCTTACATTTTGCGGGATCGGTTTCTTGGTACGCTGATGAATGAGTGATTTGTACTTATCGATGAGCTCCGCAAGGTCTGCTTGTTCAAGCTGTCCGATATGTTCCGTCCCTTGAGCTGTATTGAGCTGACGCAGTAATTTCGAGAATGCATTATTCTCGATTCCCATCACCACATGTCCATACATTTGTATAAAACGGGCATAGCATTCCAGCGCATATTTGCGATTGCCGGTCATTGCCGCGAGACCTTCTGATGTCTCGTCATTCATGCCAAGGTTCAGGATGGTATCCATCATCCCCGGCATGGAAGTTACTGCACCCGAACGTACGGCAACGAATAACGGATTCGCAGAATTCCCGAATGTTTTGCCGGTCTTCTGTTCTAGACTCACGAGTGCTGCTTCAATCTCTTCAATAAGGGAGAGCGGAATATGTCCAAGATGCGTGTAATAATCCCGGCATGAAGCCGTCGTAATCGTAAAGCCGTAAGGTACAGGCAAGCCCGCTCTTGTCATTTCCGCCAAATCCGCTCCTTTTCCACCCAGAAGCTCTCGCATCGATGCATTACCTTCACTAAACATGAATACACGTTGGTCCGTCATCCGATCTCTCCTCATCTCATTGTTTTTCAAATGCATATTTTCCATTTTTTTCAAATCTAACTTAGCCAATATATTACGTCACGAATGAGGAATGGTCAATATATAATACGTCATATAAGAATGTTTTATAGGTGTAGATTACACATGATTTCGGATGTAGTGACCATAAATTCAACACAAAGAAGCTGTCACTACGGACAGCTTCTTGGTCTGTGTTACAGAAGAGAGATCACCGTTGCTGCTCAGAAACACCGTTCATTTCCAGCACCGATTGGATCATACTGCTGCGGTATTCAATTTTGGGCTTGAGATCGATCCCTCTGGATTTACCTTCAATATATAATGTGACATCATTTGATCCGTCATAGGATCTGTATCCTGTCACCTTATCATAAGGAATAAAATAGAGGCCAAACTTAACACCGTTCTCCCCGACATAAAACTGACTAACCAAATAATAGACAACAAACGAGAGTAAGAAAATAACGTATTTTAGCCATCCTTCACTCGTTATCAAGTAAATACCGCCAAGTACATAGATCAGCACCATCAGCAGCGTATTTTCTTTACCTAGTCCGCTAAACCTTACTTTCCCTGCTCTGCGACGCTGCTGAATGCTAACAATCAAGGCAGCCAATGAGAGGATTAGAAATAGAACCAGACTTATATTGGATACCAAGTGCACTCCACTCTCCCTTGCAGCGACTACATCTGCTTATGCCAACCTGATAGCAGCGTCTCCTTGATTAAGCTCATCGTTTACGGCAGTCTAGGTCCTCTCGCTGTAACATACAGCTTGTACCATTCATCCCGTGTCATGAGCTGGCCTTGGCGAACGGCGTCCCCCGTCGCTTTAATCCGCTCAGGATTGATCGTTCCAATGACCGGCTGAATCATCGCCGGATGTCTCATAAGCCAGCCGAGCACGATCGCTTCACGAGTGGTGTCCTTCTCTTCTGCCATATCCTGAACAAGCTTCGCTGCCGCCTGAATATGCTCCGGCTGATCCGAAACGTCCTTCCCTGTGAAGATTCCCTGTGATAACGGACTCCAGGCTTGAAGCTGAATGTCCTGCATCTGGCTGAACTCCAGCAGTCCTGCCCCAAAGTTCACCTTCGTTCCAGCCCCTTGATTGACAAAGACCACCTCGTCAACAAAATGCAGGTGAGACAAGCTCATCTGCAGTTGGTTTACAATAATCGGATACGGAAGCGAACGCTGCAAAAATTCAATTTGACCCACATTCATATTGGAAACACCAAAATGACGAACCTTGCCAGCAGATTTGAGCAACGTTAAGGCTTCCGCAATTTCTTCCGGCTCCATAAGTGGATCTGGACGATGTAATAGCAAAATATCGATATATTCCGTACCCAAACGGCTCAATATGCCATCCACCGAATTCAAAATATGTTCTTTGGAGAAGTCATATCTTCCAGGCAGATCACCGTCTTGAAGTCTTATGCCGCATTTGGATTGTATAATAATCTCTTCCCTAAGAGACGGCTGTGCCTGCAGGAGCTTGCCAAACGTTTCTTCTGCTTTGCCGAAAGTATAAATATCCGCATGATCGAACATATTGATCCCTACTTCACGCGCAGCATCTACCGCTCTCTCTGCTTCAAGCACATGTTCCTGCGTAACCGGATTCGTGTTCCACCCACCACCCATGGACATGGAACCGAGCACCAGTTGACTGGCATCAATGCCTTTATGACGCAATGGCATCATTTTCATATATATAACGCCTCCTTCTATGAATATGTACGTAACCCTACCCAATTCTACCAACATCATCTCAAAAATAAAAGGCTTGCCTGCGGCAGCAAGCACTTCTGCTGCGTCACAGACAAGCCTTTTTCAGACCAAACATCCTTATCTCATTGCCCTGCCCATACATCCTTTACATATCTGCCGCAGGATTCCAGTTCTTGCAGCCACGATACGGCTTGCTCTTCACTAGACTGTGTACGACGCTGATAACTGGATATAAGTGTCTTTTCCACATCAGGTGCCATCCGCACGCCATCTCCACAAATGTATATTTTTGCGCCGTTCTCAATCAACTTGAGTAAATGATCGGCATCTTGTTGAAGCAGATGTTGAACATAGCATTTGTCCTGGCCTTCCACCCGGGAAAAAGCCGTATGGAGTGTAACAAGCCCCTCCTCCTGTGCCAAAATGAATTCTTCCTGGTACAAAAAGTCATGCTCCGGATTACGACAGCCGAAATACAAATGGGCCTCTCCCAGTTTCATCCCTTGTTTCTTCCATACACCTCTCGCCTGAATAAAACCACGGAATGGAGCTACTCCGGTTCCTGGTCCCATCATGATGATCGGCGTCTCTGGTGAGTCAGGCAGCTGGAATCCAGATTCTGGAGTCTGTACAAATACGGATATTTTCGCACCAGGCTCAAGCTCTGCCAAGTAATTTGACGCAACTCCCCTGTATTCGGCTCTGCCGTTCCATGCCGGTCCGCGAACCACACTTACAGTGATGCTTGCCGTATGTGGTCGAAGCTTCGGAGAGCTTGATATGGAATAATATCGAGGCACAAGCGCAGGCAGCAGCTCAAGAAATCTCTCAAATGGAAGCTCGCATGCCTCGTACTTTTCGAGCAGGTCAAGCATGGTTATTCTTTTAGCCCTTATTTCATTCTGGTACAATTCATCCTCCAGAAGAGCATTGAGCTCTTTGGCATGAGGAGGGCACACGGTATGGGAAGCAAGCTCTCTAAGCTGTGCTCTCGTGGCAGGTGCCTGAAGCTCGACACTATGTGTGAGCAGATCATCAAGCCTTACCGTCGATCCTACCGGAAGGTGAGCACTGCTGCGTCCTTCGGCATGAAGAACAAGATGACTTGAGCCCGCTAATCCAAACCGTTTCAGCACCCTGCTTACCTGCTGCTCTGAATTTTGTGCCAGTACCCCCAGATGATCACCTTCCTGATAGGTTATCCCTTCCGGCAGCTCGATCTCGATATGCTGGGTTAATCTCCCACTGTCTTGATGCTGCAAGTTCCTGCTTCCTGTAATCATTGCCGGATAAGCCTGATAAGTCTCCGCGAGCGGTACAGCAGCCACACCGTCTACATATGAAATAGATAGACTGCTCCTTCTCTTCGTCATGGATTCTTCGACCGTGATCTGCAGCTTCTGCATTAGATCGGGCCATAGCGATTCCGTAAAGTCATCCACTTCCCGTTCGAAATCCCCGCTTGCATCGCTCTCGCCCCGATCTAATAAGCGGATGGCCCCTTTGGCATGGAGCGTTTCATCAATGAACCTCGGTACGCGCTGATAAGTGCTTGCCCAGTTATGGTCGCCGCACCCGAACACGACATAGCTAACTCCCTGAAATTCAGAAGCCGGTGCCTGCTCCAGCCAGTCTACAAAATGCTTGGCGTTCGATGGAGGCTGACCATTGTACGATGAAGTCACAATAAACACAATTCCTTCCGTCGGAAGACGGGATGTGTAATCATCAAGGGTCGCTATATTTACATCAAACCCTTGATATTTAGCTGTATCCGCAACCTCTCTTGCAATCCCTTCGGCTGTACCGAGATTTGATCCGTATAGTACTAGCATTGGTGTGTTATGACTTGGCACAGGGCTCGCTTCTCCCGGCTTGCTCACCCTGTCTGCATGTTCTGCCAGAGAAGATCCAGATCCCATCATGAAACTGTTCATGCCACGGCTGCGAAGTTTGACCCTGAAATCCTCTGGTTTCAGCGTCAAGGTTTCTTTCACCTTCAATTGATAATCCGCGTAATCAAACAGATCAAAGTGCTTAAGCACCATGCCGAGCACCAAGGTAGCTTCCTGCATGGCAAACTGCTGACCTATGCAAGCCCTTTGACCATTTCCAAAAGGCTTGTAGGCATCATGCGGCACCTTGCTTGGATCCTCAAAGCGCTCTGGGATGAATTTATCAACATCCACTCCCCAAACACGCTCATCACGATGTAATTTTGGAATGAGTACCGTTACACTGTCGCCTTTTTTTAACGGATATTTTCCGCCAATTTCCGTATCTTCCTTGGCATATAATGAGAAGGCGGGGGCAGTCGGCCATAATCTCAGTGCTTCGTTAAGCACCATACGAATATATTTTAAATCACGAACCTGATTGTAGGTTGGAAGGGAATCCTTGAATATGCGATCCACTTCTTCCCGTGCCTTCTTCAGCTTATCAGGATGCTTCAGTAAATAATAAATGGCGAAGGACAGCAGTCCGCTTGTTGTTTCATGTCCAGCGATCAAGAACGTGATCATTTGATACCGGATATTCTCCAGATCCAGCGATTCACCCGTCTCCGGATCGGTCCCCTCCAGCATATGTGACAGCAGATCCCCCGCATTACCTCCGTGCGCCTTGCGTTCCCTGATCAGATCGTCAACCAGCTCAAACATGCCCTGTATATCTTCATTAAATTGCTTCTTCTTCTGTACCATGAACAGATCCTGAATACCCAATCGGTGAAGCTGGCTCATTCCTTCATCCAGCGCTCTAACCATACGATCAATAAAGGGATGATAATCCTCGCGATAGAAGCTGTTGAATCGATAGTCAAAACCACATAGTCCGATCGTATCCAGGGTCAGCCTGGTCATATCTGCGGGGATGTCCACCGTTTCATCGGGATTAAGCCTTGCCCATTTTTGAATCAGCTGTACGGCAATATCCAGCATCTTGCTATGATAGCCCTGCATGGCCCGCTGACTGAAGCTCGATAGCAAAATATTGTGGGCCTTCTTCCAGTTCGGCTCATCTGTCGCACTCGTAAATAAGCCATCGCCGGCAAATGGACGCACATTGCGGAGCGGTGCCCAGATTCTCTTGTCAAACCGCTTCTCATCACATGCGTCCTTTACATATTCATGACCTGAGATATAAATTTCATTACGGCCCGGATATTGTATTTGAAAAATCGGACCTTGCTCATAAGCGATTTTGACGAGAGACTGCACTGGAGCATGCACATCAAGCAGAGGCAGATTCCCCAGCGGACCGTAGGTTTTGGGCCGAGGTATTTTTACAGACAAAGACATCCACATTCCCTCCAATTCACGTTTTCTTTTTAGCCTTGCTGAGTAGACTCAAGTCACATTTCGAATTCTAATACCTATTGACCGTTTTGGTTAAATGGTCAATTTAGTATAAAAAAAAGCGAAACCTATCCTCCTTTTTTTCGAAAAAATCTTGCTCTTGATGATAAGTTCCATGCTTATAGCTACCCTATCACGCTCTTCAACAAGGTTACAACAGGCACAAGGTCATAATTACCTAAGTCTAATTATCCATCTTGCGTTTACATTAAGAAGCTCAGTATAAAGCTATATCTTACGCAAGACATAGCTAAAAACCTGTCAATGGCAACAGCATTGGACAGGCTTTGTCTTATGAGAGTATAAAAACTCCTTCGTTTCTTATCTCATCAGGATCGCATATACGATTCCCGGTCCATGAACCCCAATGGTCAGTTCATTCTCAATATCAGAGGATCGGCTTGGTCCGGAGATAAAATGGACGCCTGCCGGCAGACCCTCCCGTCCCAGCTCATCCAGAGGGGCGAGCAATTCACCAAGTCTCGTCTTCAGCCGCTCCACAGGGATAATAATGAACATGACCGTGGGCAGAAGACTCACAGATCTGCCCTTGTCACTGGCAGATTTCACGAGAATGGATCCGGTGTAAGCGGCCGCTCCATCTGCAATGACAATTCCGAAATCCGCTTCTGCCGCTGCAGCCTTCCAATTCACATTTTCCTCTGAATTCCAGGTCGAAATATCTAAGGCAGGCAGCCTCCCCTCCAAACCTAAGCCGTTCAGCTCCGCTTGTCCCTGTTTAATGACGCGCTTAGCTCCAAGCTCCTCGGCTTTGTCAGCAATAAATTGTCCGGCTTCCATGTAGCTCGTAACCTGAATAACATGCCCGCCTACACTCTGGAAATGGCTTGTGAATTTGTCCATGCGTTCCTGCTCATCCCACTCCATCTCATACCAGAAGTCCGGAGCGCCGCGAAATGGCTGAACAGGCGTCGTCGTTTGTCTCGGTCGCTTCAGACGGGAAGCGATATTATTCATGAAGCGCTCTTGCTTCTTCATGGACTGCTCTGTAAGCTCCCGCAGCCAGGACTCATCCGTGCTCATCATTTACGCCCTCCCTTTTCCTGTCTGGCATCAAGAATCGCCTGCAGCCTTGCTACAAGAGTCGGCTCCATCTCAGGTGTTTCATGCTCGATCTCGGACTCGATCTGTTTCCAGGATTGCCTAAAGCTCTTCTTAGCTAAGGACGGTGTCACACGATAGGAATTCCAGCCTTTTAGCGGTCCTGCTTTTAATGTAATTTCTCCATTCTTGACTACCAGCTTCTGCCCTATTTGTCCCGCCTTGATTGCCGCGCCGAATCGGTTCGATTTGGATACAACGGCCGCAAATGCCTTCATCCCTGCGGTTTCGACCTTGTTACCGTGTCCGCCCTCCACCTTGCGTTGTCGCAGCGATACCAGCATATCATGCAGAGGAATTTTGACCGGACAAGCCTCATAACAGGCACCGCATAGACTTGAAGCATTGGCGATGTCATCCCATTCAGCCACATTCTTGTTTAGTGCAGGGGTAAGCACCGCTCCAATCGGTCCGCTGTATGTACTTCCATAAGCATGCCCGCCGATATGCCGATATACAGGACACGCATTCAGACACGCACCGCAGCGGATACAGTTCAGCAGCTCCTGGAATTCGGGATCGCCAAGCTGCAGCGAACGGCCGTTATCCACAATTATAATATGCATTTGCTCCGGACCGTCTGCATCCGCATTCCGCTTCGGCCCGGTAATACCAGACATATACATTGTAATTCGCTGCCCCGTCGCTGATCTAGGAAGCAACGTGGCCATGACCTCCAAATCTGTCCAGGACGGGATAATTCGCTCCATTCCCATCAGCGTAATCTGGGTCTTCGGCAATGTGCTGACCATACGGGCATTACCTTCATTCTCGAAGAGCACCATGGAACCTGTCTCAGCAATCGCAAAATTGCAGCCCGTCATGCCGATATCTGCATCAAGGAAGCGCTCCCGCAATATTTTTCGAACAAAACCGGCAAGCACCGTCGTATCGGGAGGAAGTGTTTCTCCTGCAACTTCTGACAACAGCTCGGCAATCTGATATCTGTTCTTGTGAATCGCGGGGATTACGATGTGCGAAGGCATCTCGCCGGCCAGCTGAATAATGTATTCACCGAGATCGGTCTCAATCGCTTCGATTCCTGCCTGTTCCAGGGCATGATTAAGATGCAGCTCCTCCGACACCATGGATTTGGACTTGACGACGGACTTGGCACCTCGGTGTTCTGCAATTTGCAGCGCAATACGGACGGCTTCTTCTCCCGTATCCGCAAAATGAACATGAACCCCGTTCGCGCGGGCATTCTCCACAAAAAGATTCAGATAATAATCTAAATGAGCGATCGTATGCAGCCGGATCTGTCTCCCCTGCTCACGCCATTCTTCCCAGCGCCCATGCTCCTCGGAGGCCAGCTTCTTCCCGCCCCGGAGACGCTCTGTCGTAAATTTGACAGCTTTACGCAGGAACTCATCATTGAGCGCAAGACCGGCACGCTCCTTCACCTGAATCTTGGGACCTGCTGAACCCGGACTAATCATGACGATTTCACCCCCTCATACAATAGCTCGGCTAAATGCATGACACGTACCGGTTTATTTCGATAACGCAGCTGACCTGCAATGTTCATTAGACAAGCCATATCCAGTCCGACAAGCACCTCAGCCTCTGTCTCAACGACATGCTCCGCCTTCTCTGTAACCATTGCGCCGGAAATATCCGGCATCTTCACCGCGAAAGTGCCTCCGAAACCGCAGCAATCCTCGGCAAAAGGCAGGGGTACAAAATCAATGCCTCTCACTTCTTGCAGCAGAGCCATGGGCTCGTTCTTCACTCCAAGCAGCCGACTGCCGTGGCAAGAGGGATGATAGGTCACCTTATGTGGGAAAACAGCTCCTATATCCTTGATCCCCATCACATGGACGAGAAACTGTGTGAACTCATAGGTCTTCGCTTCCAGCCTTTTTGCTTTTTCCCGCATTAGCGGCTCATCTTGGAACAAATTTGAATAATGATGAACCATATAAGTACAAGAACCCGATGGAGATACCACAAAGTCGCTGTCCTCAAAAGCATCCAGTATCGTTCTCGCTGCCGCTCTGGCCTCATCGAAATATCCGCTGTTATAAGCAGGCTGTCCGCAGCAGGTCTGGACTTTGGGAAAATCCAGCTTGATACCGTATCGGGCCAGTATGCGTACCATTGCTTCTCCTACCCTCGGATAGATCGCATCGCTGAGGCATGTAATAAATAAAGAGACCTTCATTTGAATACACCTCTATTCTACTCAAGACTAAACTAGGGTGACATGTATTGAACGCTCTACAAGTGTTCTAGAAATCTCTTCTCGCAAATCATGGCTTGTAATGATCTGCTGTACTCGATCAAGCCCGGCGACATGAGTAAGCGCCTGGACACCGAATTTGCTGGAATCTGCCAGTAAGAATACTTGATCTGACATTCCAATCATTCTCTGCTTCACTCTAGCCTGAAGTTCATTCATTTCACTGATGCCTCTCTCTAGATGAACACCTTGGCAGGATAAAAAAAGCTTATCCACGTGATAGGTTTCCAGAGAGCGCTCTGCCAACGGCCCTACAAAGGACATCGATTCAGGCAGAAGCTGTCCGCCAGCAGCAATAACTTCAATATGCTTTTTGCTGGACAATTCAGTCACCACCCGAATGGAATTCGTGAGGACCGTAAGCGGGATATTCGGTAAGCTCCGGGCTGTGTACCAGGCTGTCGTACTGGCATCAAGGAGAATCCGTTCGTGAGGCTCTATAAATTTCAGCGCTTCAAGCGCAATGCGCTGTTTTTCCCCCATACGAGTGACCTCACGTTCACTGTACGGTGTTTCAATATGTTCATCGATATGCTTTATACGTACAGCGCCGCCGTGTGAACGTCTCAGCTTCCCCTCTTTCTCAAGCCGATCCAAATCCCGGCGAATCGTCTCCTCTGTTACTTGGCATAAGCTGCTCAGCTCGGATACTCGAATACTCCCTCGATCATTTACAAGCCGAGTGATCGCCGCATAACGCTCTGCAACTAACATAGGCTTCCTCCCAGATTAAGCATAGGCAGCGAGACCTGTATACTTGGCAAAACTGCCGTACGCCTCTAACCAAGCTTCCGCATCCTTGGGCTCGTAGGTAAGGACAGGAAAAGAATCACGTATGACAGCCCGGGCTTCCGCCGCACTCTTGAATACGCCCTGGTTCATCCACTGCACCACCAGATTACCAATGGCACTTGCCTCTACAGGACCAGCATAGACGGGTTTACCTATCGCACTTGCAGTCCAAGCACAGAGCAGCTTATTGTTGATGCCTCCGCCTACCATGTGAAGACCATCAAATTGCTGTCCGGATACCTGTTCCGTCATATCAAGTACATGCTTATATTTCAAAGCAAGGCTCTCAAGAATACATCGAACGAGCTCCCCATCAGATTGCGGCAATCCTTGACCCGTTTTGACCAGGTAGGCTTCTATACGATCCGTCATACGGCCCGCTGGCAAGAATGAAGAATCGTCCGGATCTATAAAGTGTTGGAAAGGCTTAGCTTCTTGAGCAAGTGTTAGTATTTCATCATAGCTGTACACTTTGCCCGCACGTTCAAATTCTCGGAGCGTCTCCTGAAAGATCCAGAGCCCCATAATATTTTTGAGTAGACGATAAGTATGATTAGCTCCGCCCTCATTTGTAAAATTCAGCTGCTGAGAGGTTTCATTAATGACAGGTGCTTCCACCTCTGTTCCCATCAGTGACCAAGTTCCGCAGCTAAGATATGCGAATGATCGTGTTGTTGCCGGCACGGCAGCCACAGCTGATCCGGTATCATGCTCAGCTACAGCTACGAAGCGAACACTAGGGATACCCAGCTCCTGCATTATAGAAGGTCTCAGCTCACCTGCGTCCGATCCCGGAGTCAGTACCTTACCGAACCATTCTTCAGGTATACCAATCCGGTATAGCAGCTCCGAATCCCAGTCCCCCGTATGAGGGTTAAACAGCTGCGTCGTCGTGGCATTTGTAAATTCATTGAATTTCTCTCCCGTCAGGAAAAACCGCAGCAAATCCGGGATCATCAGGAAATGGGCAGCTTCCTTCAGCATATAGGAGTTCTGCCGCTTAAGAGCGGCAAGCTGATATATTGTGTTAAAGGGCAAGAATTGAATTCCTGTCTTCCGAAAAATGTGCTCTGCCGGAATCTTGGCGGTCACTTCCTCCATTACACCATCCGTCCGTTTGTCGCGGTAATGGTATGGATTAGCCAGCAGCTCCTCATTATGATCGAGCAGCCCGTAATCGACAGCCCATGAATCAATCCCTACGCTGGTAATGTTCTCCCCTTGCAGCTTCACTTTGAGCATACCCTGCTTAAGCTCATGAAGAAGCCTAAGTATATCCCAGTGCAAGTGATCTCCTGCCATAACCGGATCATTAGTGAAGCGGTGGATTTCCTTGATATGGATACGAGAGTCACTCAGCAGTCCAAGGACTGCTCGACCGCTTGAAGCTCCTAAATCATAGGCGAGAATGTTCACCAGCTCGCCCCTCCTTTGCCGCGTGCCTTAATTTCCTCCGGATAGCTGCTTGTCAAATAAGCCTCCATCGGATCAATTGGTAAGCCTTCTTCCTCTCTTACGGCATGCAGCAGTGGAGTTACATCAAATTCCGATGCCTTGCGGATCGCATGTTCAGCTGCCAGTACATCATTCTTCTCCTGGGCTGCCGCCACCTCTCTATGATCGATGAGAAGCGCTTTGGCATAGGCAGACTGAACATTCAGCACCGAACGAATCATCGCCGGTATTTTCTGCTCAATGTTATGGGATTGATCCAGCATATATGCAATGGAGTCTACTCCTTGTCTGATGCCTTCATCTGAATCCGCAGCCCCGTTCAGAATTTGATAGAAGATTAGGAACAGCTCATAAGGATTCACAGTCCCCACGATTAAGTCATCGTCCGCATATTTACGGCTGTTGAAATGGAATCCGCCTAATCGCTTCTCATCTATGAGATAGGCGACAATGTGTTCAATATTCGCTCCGGGCAGATGATGACCTGTGTCAACGAGCACCTGTGCCTGATCCCCTAGCTTCAAGGCCATATTGTATGCCATGCCCCAGTCCGCCAGATCCGTATGATAGAACCCAGGCTCGAAGCATTTATATTCGATCAGCATCCGCATATCCTTCGTAAGCGCTTTATACATTTCGGATAAAGCTTCCTGCATCCAGTTTTTTCGCTGCCGGATGTCACCCTGCCCCGGATAGTTGGTCCCATCTGCAAACCAAAGGCTAAGGTCACGCGAGCCTGTTTCCTTCGCAATGTCAACGCATTCAAGCAAATGGTCGGTTGCCTTACGGCGCACAGCCGCATCAGTGTTCGTTACACTTCCAAGCATATAGTCGTCTTCTTGAAAAAGATTCGGGTTCACTGCTCCGATCTGAAGACCCAGGCTCTCCGCATGGGAACGAAGCTTGCCGTAATCCCCCACCTTATCCCAAGGAATATGAATGGCTACGGTTGGAGCAAGGCCGGTCAGACGATGAACAATCGCCGCATCCTCCATTTTCTCAAATGGATCTCTCGGCACACCTTCCTTCTGAAATACTTTGAAGCGTGTTCCCGAATCACCATAACCCCAGGATGGTGTTTCAATCTTGAACTGCTTGATTTTGCGCTTGACTGCCTCTACATCAATTCCTCTTGCGGTTTGCTGCTCCTCAAACAATGCATAAGCTTTATCCGTCATCAGAACCTCTCCTTTGATCATATGTGATAAAAGAAAATGTTTCGCGCACTCGGAAGAAGTATCAAGTTGTTCAATCCGTCGAATGATGCCTCCTCCGAGGTGCGCGGTGTATCGAACATCAAACTGAAGAATTAACGTGTAAATGCAGCCGGCACCCCACCGTCAATGGTGAGCATGCAGCCTGTTGTTTTCTCGGCCTTCGATGAGGCAAAGAAAGCAACACCTTCGGCTATATCCCTAGGGTAAATGTTGACGAGCAGTGTGGTACGCTTACGATAATGCTCCTCCAGCTGATCTGGCTCAATACCATAAGCTGCCGCTCGCTCATTGCGCCAGTTGGAATTCCAGATTGCAGACCCCTGCAGAATGGCATCCGGCAAAATCGTATTGACACGAATACCATATTCTCCGCCTTCGGCTGCGATGCAGCGGGCGAGATGAGCTTCAAGTGCCTTGGCTGAGCTGTAGGCGGTGACATTCTTACCGGCATAGATGGAGTTTTTGGAGCCGATAAATACCATGCTTCCTCCAATGCCCTGTTCCTTCATTAGCTTGAAGGCTTCGCGTGCGACCAGAAAATATCCTGTTCCCAGCACATTGATATTGAGGTTCCATTCCTTGAGAGATGTTTCATCAAATGGGCTGGACGTGGCCAGACCGGCATTATTCACAATAATATCGACTCCGCCGTAGGTCAGTGCAGTTTCCGCATAAGCTCTCTGAATCTGCTCTTCACTGGTTACATCCATCTGAACAGGAATTGCCCGCTGTTCGCCGTACTGGCTGTTTAGTTCGTCAGCCACCTTCTGAGCACCTTCCAAATTCAGATCGGCAAGAACAACATGGGCTCCTTCGGATACAAGCAGCCTTGCGGTTTCGCTGCCGATCCCGCCAGCTCCACCTGTAATAAGCGCTACTTTTCTGGAGAACTCGGTCTCTGCCGGCGCGAGCGACAATTTGTACAGCTCCAGCGGCCAGTATTCCACATTGTAGGATTCGTTCTCACTAAGCGACACGAACTGGCCTAGCGTAGTAGCTCCTCTCATAACAGCTATGGCACGATGATACAGGGCACCGCTTACTTTGGAATTGGACCAGCTCTTACCTGTGTTAATCATTCCGATACCAGGGATAAGAATAACCCGAGGCGCTGCTTCGAACATGATGTCCCCCTCATGCTTGTTACGTTCGAAGTACTGTTCATAATACGCTTTATAATCCTTGATGGCTGAGCCTAACAGCTCCTTAAGTCCTGCAACATCCCCCTCATCTGGAGTCCAGTTCAGGAATAGCGGAACAACCTTGGTATGTACTAAATGATCTGGACAGGCTGCGCCAATCTGAGACAGCTCGGCGGAATCTCTGCCATTTACGAACTGCAGCACATCTTCTGCATCGTCAAAGGTCAAGATCATCTTCTTCTCGTCGCTGACAGCTCCGCGAATGAGCGGCATAATCTGTGCTGCAATATCCTTTCTGACCTGTGGCGGCAGCGCGTCATGTTGGGCTCCCCCGAACAGGCTGGCTTCATCTATTTTGGATTCAATATAGCTCTCTGCTTCATTAATGACGCTGATGGTCTTCGCATAAGCTTCTTCTGAAGTGCTTCCCCATGTGACCAGTCCATGCTTCTCCATAAGAACAAGCTCAGCCTGCGGGTTATTGATGACGCCTTCTGCAATCATCTTGGATAAAGTAAATCCTGGACGAACATAGGGAACCCATACGAACCGGTCTCCGAAAATTTCCTTCGCGATTTCACGGCCGTTATCCGCACAGCAGATACTGATGATGGAATCCGGGTGTGTATGATCAACATGAGGATGTGGTATAAACGCATGCAGCAGCGTTTCAATGGAGGCACGCGGATGCTTCGCGTCAATCATACAGTTGGCCAGATACGCAACCATATCCTCGTCCGTCATCTCATCTCTCTCCATCAGCGGTCTAATATCATCGAGCCGAAGACCGGTAAAATGACCCGCCTTCATCGTTGCCAGATCCGATCCGCTGCCCTTAACATACATAACCTCAACATCTCTGCCGCGAAAATCCTGGATAACCGTCTTGCTGGAAGTGTTGCCGCCTCCCCAGTTGCACACCCTCCGATCCGAACCAATCAGATTCGAACGATAAACTAACCTTTCGAGCCCTTCCTTTAATTGTCCTGCATTGGATTCATCCCACAGATTCTGAACCATGATCAATCCTCCCAAAATGTTGTTTTTATACTGTTGTAAACGCTTAATGGGAGTATATCACTTTTATTTTGGTTTGAATATGATTATTTTTTATAAAAATTATTATACAAACAAATAAAAACAACATTTATAATGTTTGTTTCGAAGAATCCTTTATATAATTGATGCCCATGTATTGCACGAAATTAAATGGATCTGGATGGCTTAAATCATGAATATTAACGGTCTGAAATATACACTGATGAGTGACAACTCCGACTCTCCCGCATTGTCCTTATACACTGCGCATAAATTAGGAATAGGCTGCATTTATTTTGATTAGAAGGAGTGAGTGAAGAGCATGCTCATTGAAGTGGAATCCGGTGTAAAGCTGTATGTTGAAGACCTGCGTCCACAGGATGGCGGAAATGGACATACCCTCATGTTCCTGCACGGTTGGCCGGGTAATCATCGGGTCTTTGATTATGCCTATCAGATCCTCCCTCATCACCGGTTCCGCTGTATCGGCCTCGATCTTAGAGGCTTTGGCAAATCCGATAAGCCCTGGCATGGTTATCATTACGATCGAATGGCAGAAGACCTGTCCGTCGTCATTGATACACTGGATCTGAAGAACGTTATCCTCGTCGGATACTCACTCGGGGGTTCGGTCGCGATTCGATATATGTCCAAATATCATCATGGTTCGAGAATAGATAAGCTTCTGCTGGTATCCGCAGCTGCCCCTGTCTTTGCCAAGAGAGAGGAGTCATCACCTTACGGCATTCCGCTTCCGTTGCTTGATCAGCTGATTGATCAGCTGCATCAAGATCTGCCGCAAGCGATAACCGATTTTTCAGGAACGCTATTTCATCGTTATGTCAGTCCAGAGTATCGGAATTGGTTTTTGCACAATTGTATGGAGAGTGCGTCGTACGCACTTATTCAAACCGCAGTTGCACTCCGTGATGAGGATTTATTTGAGGATATTACTTATATCGATGTACCTACAGGCATATTCCATGGTATTCACGATCAAGTCGTTCCCTTTACAGCGGCCGTAGCCATCCAGCAGGAAATTCCAGGCTCTCTGATCTACCGTTTTGAGCAAAGCGGACATTATCTTATGTATGATGAAAAGGAAAGATTTCTGTCTACCCTGCTGTCTTTTTTGAAAAATAGCTGAAGAGAACATCTTTCTTTCGTTTAATCACCTTGTGAACAAGGGTATAATATACAAGCTAAACAACTAGACCAAAGGTGATGAGACAAGCGATGATCTATCATGTTACATATCCGTCCCAGGGACTCCAGGTCAAAGGATATCTCAGCCTGCCCTTGGGATATCAGTTATCGGAATCGGCTGCAAGAGACTTGCTGCACGGCAGATTTAGTTCGGATGAGCAGCCTGCCATTCCATTGACGAGTACTCTGCATCAAGAAACCAATAAAGAGCTTACATCAAAAAAATGGCCGGTATTCATCTATTGTCGCGGCGGAATCGGCAACTTCGGCAAGGTGAGAACCCATTGGGTTGAGGAATTCTCGAAGCACGATCACATCGTATTTGCTCCTTCGTATCGTGGAACGGAAGGCGGTGAAGGCCGTGATTTATTTGGCGGAGAGGATAAACATGATGTATACGCTGCAGTGCGGCTGCTGTCAGAGCTTCCCTTCGTTGATCCCGAACAGATTAGCATTATGGGCTTCTCCAGAGGGGCCATTAATGCAGCCTACACCGCTCTAGAAATGCCCAATATACATAAGCTTATCTTGTGGAGCGGAGTATCTGACATGACGCAGACCTATGAAGATCGAGTTGACCTTAGACGCACTTTCAAACGGGTCATTGGAGGTCCTCCCTGGAAGAATCCCGATGCTTACCTGGAGCGCTCTCCTCTCACAATCGCGGAACAGATCCCTTGTCCAGTTCTGATCGTGCATGGAACAGATGATGTACAAGTCTCATTTAGTCAAGGAGAGAAAATGTTCGATCGATTAAACCGTTCACGAGATGATGTAGATTTTCATCGATATGAAGGACTTGGTCATCATTTTCCTCAGGAGCTGCATCAGGCTGCCATATCACGAATGTTTGACTGGATCGGAGCAGAGCCACACGAGGCTGTACTTTGATCGTCAAATAGGCCTCGCATATGATTTTTGGCAGCAGTTTTAGGCAAAAAAAAGAAAAAAGAGGAGCTCCCCATATTTGGGATGCCCCTCTTCAACTACTACAATTAGATCTGCTCTGAGCTAGTGGGACGAAATCTCTCGAATCCAAGGAATCGGGTTCCTTGGTAGCTCAATATACCGCGGTCTCCCTCGACAATCAACCCGTATTCCTCATCCTTCACTTGCAGCTCTGTACGCTGTCCATCGCCACGCTCAAAGGTTATATAATAACTCGTTCTTGCACTCGAATCACCTGATCCGCCGCTCACATACGTTCTTCTCGCCAGCACCCGAGCTTCTTCTGTCATTCGCTCAGCGGCGTTATTATTACTCCACACGCGGATTCCGTTAATGATCGCATATAGTATGGTCCCTCCAATGACGAGTGCGATGACTGTAAAGATAATAGAGAACAATGGCGGCGCTCCACCCAGGAAGCCTCCGGAGAATCCATCACCATGTATATCTGGAAACTCATTAAATAATGTCCTCAAATGGACTGGCTCTACATATATAAACGATCTAGGACTAAACACCTTCTCGACGACCTTTCTCTATGATTAATATAGGCTCTCTAATTCATCGATCAGTGAGCCGACATACGCTGCCGCACTTCGAATCGCATCTGGACGCGACATATCGACTCCGGCCAGCTTCATCAGCTCCAGCGGGCTCATGGAACCGCCTGCTTTGAGAACCTCTAACCAGCGATCAACAGCCGGCTGACCTTCTTCTCGGATCAACTGGGCTACAGCCGTTGAAGCCGTTAAGCCTGCAGCATACGTATAAGGGTACAAGCTCATGTAATAATGTGGCTGGCGCATCCAAGTCAATTTTGCATGTTCATCTATAACAACCTCTTCTCCCCAGAAGCTGGACAGAATATTTCCTTTGAGCTCACACAGCTTCACAGCTGTCAGCGGTACATTATTCATCGCGAGGTCATAAACCTGACGCTGGAGCTCTCCTTCCAGCAGGTGAGTTACAAAATTGTGGAAATAAGTGCCGAGCAATTGCGAAATAACCCAGCGGCGCATTCTAGGATCTTGAGAACGCTGCAGCAAGTGATCTGCCAGGAGCAGCTCGTTCATGGTCGAAGGCGCTTCGATGAAATAGAGTGAAGGTCTGGAGTTAGTCGGACGCTGGTACTTGTTCGCGAGCATGAGATGTCCTGCATGCCCTACTTCATGAGCAAGCGTAAATGCTCCTCGCATATTGTCTGCCCAGCTGATCAAGATATAGGAATGCACACCCGGGATCGACATACAGAAGGCACCCGTTCTTTTTCCGGCATTATCCGCATAATCCACCCATCGGTTTGCGAATGCATCCGCAACGATCTCTCCGTACTCAGGCCCTAGAATAGACAAGGCTTCCTTAATGAGATCTCCGGCTTCCTGATAAGTAATACCTGGACTGAAGTCAGGATCGAGCGGAGCCTTCAGGTCAGCAAATGTCATCTCATCCAGGTTCAGCACCTTCTTCTTAAGTGCGGCGTATCTTCGCATATGAGGGGCAAGCTCTTCCTGCAAAATGTCAAGAATGTTGTGATACATCTCTGTGGTCACTTGCTGTGGCGTAAGCAGCATTTCAGTTACCGAATCATATCCGCGCAGACGTGATTCAATAACCTGACGCTTCACTTCTGTACCGTAAGCCTCAGCGAAGGTGTTGCGGTATCTGTGGAGCGTTTCGCTGAATGCATGAAATGCATTACGGCGTAAATCCGTGTCTGCGGATTCTACATATTTATTCTCATACAGGGCAAATGATACCGGCACTTCTTCTCCTCGTCCGTCTTCTGCTGTACGAAAAGTCATATCCGCCAATTTGCTTCGTTCATATATGCGATAAGGAGCTCCCAATACATCTCCAAATGAAGTAAGCACTTTTTCCGTTTCTGCACTGAGCCGATGCGGCTTGGTCTTTAGAAGCAGCCCCAAACTGCGTTCAAAATCTTGAAGTGCAGGTTGTTTCTCTATGTATTCCTCAATCATTCCATCTGGAAGAGACAGAATTTCGGACTTAACAAAGGATAGCGCTGAACTTATTGAAGAAGCCGCATCCCGGGCTCTAGCCGCACGGATCTGATTCTCGGGATTAATGCTGTCTCCTGCCAAATCCAGCTGGGCATAAGCACCCACTCTGCTGATTCTACCTTGGAGTTCCTCCTGTGCAGTTAGACAGGCAAGCAGCACATCCGGCCCTTCTTTCAGTCTTCCTTCGTATTGTGTGACAGAGGAAATGTCTTGCTGTACATCGTTTAATTCCTTCTCCCAAGCTTCCTTCGTCTCAAATATATCCTTTAAGTTCCATGTTGCTTCAAGATCTACTTCTTGGCGTGTTAAAATTTTGGACATCAATTAAATACACCTCTCCTCAGCCTATTTATTGACCATTGTTTGGCACCAATAAATCCCATTGTATCATAAAATAACCTATATACTCTTCAATTTTCGCTATAAAAAAATGGATTCTCTCGAAACAAAAATCGAGAGAATCCATCGTATTCATAGACTGTCGTTTAATTCAGTTTGCAAAGACAGCTACCTGTAATAATTCAGCCAGTTAAAATCCATTATTCCGGTGGTTTACCATCCTTCCAGATTACGGTTTCACCATAATGCTTGCCCCAATCATACATCAATCGCAGGACAGGCATAAGACTCTGACCGTGATCTGTAAGCGAGTATTCTACACGCGGGGGAACCTCTGCATACACCTTACGGTGTATCAGCAGATCCTCTTCCAGCTCACGGAGCTGGTTTGTCAGCATCTTCTGCGTGATATGCGGGATCAGCTTCTTCAATTCACTAAACCGCTTCGTCCCTTCAAGCCCTAGATGCCAGAGGATAATAAGCTTCCACTTGCCCCCAATGACTGCAAGTGTCAGTTCCTTCTCGCAGTTAATTTCCTTCAGATTAATTCTCTCTTTTACTTCGGATGCCACGTGCATACCCCCTTCCTAAGCATTGTACTACAACCTTACATTACTCAGCAAAAGAGGTGCATGAGGCACTATTCCAGATTCGCATGCCGTTTAAACATCTGCTCGGCGCTCATGTCCATCTGATTCATAAGTGTAAGAATCAGCCCATCCAGACTAATCAGTAAGGATTGCTCAAAAAGTGAGCCCATCGGCTGTAATGATTCGTTATTTCCTTGTTCTTCCTTCGCCTTTGCTTGAATATGAATAACTCCATCCGCAAGCACGCCGCAGGTTGAATTCGGATTCGTTGTAAGCACAAGCAGCGATGCACCCAGCAGCTTCGCCTTCTCGCCCATAGCCGCAAGACTTCTCGTTTCCCCTGAGCCTGAGCATATGACGAGCAGATCATGCTTATCTATACTAGGAGTCGTCGTTTCTCCAACTACATACGCTGTAATTCCAAGATGAGCTAACCGCATGGCAAAGGCTCTGCCCATCAGGCCAGAACGTCCTGCCCCTGCGATAAATACCCGTTTCGACTGTACAATCAGAGATGCAGCCCGCTCCATCTCTGTAACGTCCAGCAGAGAAATCACTTGCTTCAGCTCATTCAGGATTAGCTGTGTCTGTGCTACATTTCTTGTTGTCATTTTCGCTTATCCTTGCTTGATCAGCTGCTGCATTTCAGCTGCAACTGCTTTCTTATCTTCCTGGCCTGTAATACCTCCGCCCACAATCACAAGATCTGGACCTGCTGCAATGACTTCAGGCAGGCTTTCCAGCTTGATTCCGCCGGCAACTGCTGTTTTGGCACGAGTCACTGCTTTTTTAATCGTTTGAAGATCCTCGAAGGAGTTCTTGCCTACAGCTTGGAGGTCATATCCTGTATGCACGCAGATGTAATCCACGCCGAGCTCGTCAATTTCTTTCGCACGTGTTTCGATATCTTTAACGTTGATCATATCAACTAAGATTTGTTTTCCTTGCTTTTTCGCTTCCTCTACTGCACCCTTAATCGTCATATCATCTGTTGCACCCAGGACAGTAATAATGTCAGCGCCTGCTTCGGATGCCTTCATGATTTCATATCCGCCTGCATCCATAATTTTGAGATCTGCAAGCACATCCAGGTTAGGGTATGCTGCCTTCATTTCTTTTACGGCGCGAAGACCTTCATTGATGACAACAGGTGTGCCGATTTCTACAATATCAATATAAGGCTCCACTTCTCTAACGACTTCAATCGCCTGCGGAATATCTACCAAATCAAGTGCCAACTGTAATTTCATATCGAACATCTCTCCTTATTATTGATTACAAACCCTATTTTATAATTGTTGATTACGAATAAGGAAGTACGCACTTTGAAGTGGTGTAGTTACCTGGAAGTAACCAATGTGATATGTCAAGCATTTAAAAGCATTCCATCTATGGAAAAATGTCAGATTTGATAAAAAAGAATCAGCTGTACTATAATTGCATTACTGTCTTATCTTTGTCCGATTTTAATAGATTCATAGAATGTAATGGGGAGGGGAAACACTTGCCATCCGTTTTTGATGCGCCTTGGCAAGGTCATATTCATGAAACCACCTGTCGAAGAAACAAAGGCTCTTAAGGAGCCCTCTGCACATTATCAGCCTGAGGAGAAATCCTCGATTTATCAGAGAACAGCCGCCGTGATCCGATTGGTCTGTTCACGATCACTTCTGTTCTTCTCTCTTATTATGCTGCTTAAGAGCTATATTGCTTGGTTCGGTGTATTTGAGAACGGGCCTTCCTGGACTACCATGCTGAAGGAGCTTCCCTTTGTACTTATCATCTTCTGTTTAATTGAATGGTTTGCCACCAAGCGAAAATTAATAGTCTATACGATTTTTAATCTGCTGCTTACCGCGATCTTCTTCGCCGTCATTATTTATTACAAATACTATGGTGTGATCGCTACGTATAAGGCACTTGAACAGGTCAATCAGGTTACCGCTGTCAGCAATAGCGTATTCTCTCTTATTGATCCACAATATCTGCTGATCTTTACGGATATCATTGTGTTCGGTATTCTGCTCATTCGCAGCAAGGCAGCTGTTGACTGGAAGCAGGCGATCCTTAGACCTGTAAACAAGAAACTGATTGCTTCGTTATTCTGTATTTCGCTCATTATTTCTTCGCTCAATATTTACGTCAATCGGGGAGGATTTAATGAGGTTGTCAAGGCAGAGAACATGGGCATCTTCAATTACGAAGCCTATACTTTGCTGGATCAAGAAGAGCCTGAGCTTGCGCCTGTTTCCAGCATCACGCAAGAACGAATCAATAAATTAAAAGGAATTGACGGAACATCTGCTCCATCTGGTCTAGAAGGCATTGCCAAGGACAAGAACGTCATTATCATTCAGCTGGAGTCGTTTCAGGACTTCCTCATCAATCTTCATATCGGCGGCACGGAAATTACGCCTAACCTGAATGAATTGGTCAAAAATAATGCGTACTTCTCGAATTTCTATCAGCAAGTCGGTCAAGGCAACACTTCGGACGCCGAATTTGTTGTCAACACGTCGTATTACATCCCTCCTGATGGGGCGGCTGTACAACGGTATGCCGATCAGGAATTACCGAGTCTTCCGAGACTGCTCAAGGAGCACGGATATACGACGACGACATTCCATACGAATGTGGTAGAGTTCTGGAACCGCGGTGAGCTGTACAGCTCTCTCGGATTTGACCGCTACTATGATAAATCCTTCTTTGGAGAAGAAGATACGGTATATTTCGGAGCATCCGATGATGTTCTATATCGCAAAACAGCGGAAGAGCTTGAGAAAATGGATCAAGCGGATAACCCGTTTTATGCGCATGTCATCTCGATGACGGCTCATCACCCATTTACTTTGCCTGAGGAGAAAGTCGGCATCACCCTCCCTGAACGTTATGACGAAACGCTGGTTGGTGACTATATTCGTTCTCAGAACTATGCGGATCGTGAGCTGGGTAAATTTATCGAGGATTTGAAGAATCGTGGAGTCTGGGATAATAGTATCGTCCTGCTATACGGAGATCATTTGGGACTGCCTACCACATCACTTAATGAGGAAGATTTGATATTGCTGGAGGAGCTCCTCGGACATCCATACGACTATCCCGACATGATCAATATTCCATTCATCATTACTTCTTCAGATGATATGCCAGCTGGAGAACAGAAGCAGGTTGGCGGTCAGGCAGACATTATGCCTACACTGGCTGGTCTTCTCGGCATCTCATTAGATGAACATCTGCACTTTGGTCAGGATCTGTTCGTGAATAAAGATTACAACCTGCTGCCGCAGCGTTATTACCTGCCAACGGGTTCCTTTGTCAACAATAGTGAAGTCTTCATCTCCGGAAGCGGGTTTGAGGACGGCTGGCATCACAAGCTGAAGGGAACGACCGGAAGTGATTCACAAGCAACCGAGAAAGAATTCAACAATGCACTAGAGCTGATGCATTTATCCAACAGCTACATTCTGCAGCTTCCTTTAAAAGAATAGAATTTATTATAAAAAGGCATCTGATTCCCTCCATCTGTATAAGGAGGGATCAGATGCCTTTTTATTTTAGCAGTCAAACTACCCGCATGTATTACCAATAGAACAAATTACAGATAAACCGGCCATACACAAACAGGCTTCGGAGAAGTGATCTGTTTGCCCGTATAGCTCAGCTGCCCCTTCTCCTGATCTACATTGAAGAGAACAATATTGTTGCTGTCACGATTTGCTGCAAGCAGCTGATCACCCGCAGGTGTCAATGCAAAGTGACGTGGATGTCCGCCCTCAGTTGAAATATGCTGCACCGTGTTCAGCGTACCGTCCTCAGAGATCGCATATACCACGATGCTGTCATGTCCGCGATTGGAGCCGTACAGGAATCGTCCATCCTTGGAAACGGTAATTTCCGCGCAAGTGTTCTCCTCAGCATAGCCTTCTTCAGGCAGTGTAGACAGCGTCTGCTGTTCGGTCAATGAACCTGCTTCTGCATCATATGTAAAGAAAGTAACGGTAGAATCCACTTCGTTAATTACATAAGCAAACTGTGCATTCGGATGGAAGACGAAATGTCTTGGCCCCGCTCCCGCATGTGTGCTTACTTCACGGTGCAGAACTAGCTTATGCTGCTCACGGTCAATTGTGTAGACGTATATTTTATCGAGTCCAAGATCCTGAACCATAATATATTTTCCATCCGGTGAGAAAAATGCGGAATGCACATGCGGCCGATCCTGACGCTCTGGATGAGCCCCCTTGCCGGAGTGCTGTTTGGAATCTACCATCTGACCGACACTGCCGTCATCATTCAGCGATACGAGACTCACTGCTCCGCCGTGGTAACTGGATATGAGCAAATACTGATACTCAGGGTCTATCTGCACATGACAGGTAGGAGCAATAGCGGATGGAGTACGGTTAATAAGCGTAAGCTCGCCTTGCTCTGGATGTATTGCATAGGCCAGCACTTCCCCGGCCTTCGTTCCTTCTGCCGTTGTTATTTCTCCAATCGCATAAACACGCTGGTGTTCGGTATCAACTTGAAGAAAAGTCGGATTCTTCACCCCGGATGTCTCAGATAACAGAGTAAGCTCACCTGCTTGTTCATTTAATGCATAAACATGGATACCAGGGTCGCTTGCTTCCGAATAAGAACCCGTAAATACGAGTAGTCGAGATTGTGCTGTCATTGTGTAAGTTCCTCCTTAATTGTCTGCTATTTGCACGATAGGATCTGTCTGTATAAGTACGTTCCCAGCTACAGCTCTTGAGATCATACAGGAGCTCTCTGCCTTGTGTGCAATACGAATCGCCTTATCCATATCGTCCTGTGTCGCTTTTGACGTTAAGATAACCACAGGAGCATGCTTAATCGCTTCGTAGGTGAAGATATTATTGGTTACATCTACTGTTGCCTCAGATGTCAAAGTGAGACTCTCTGTTTCCAGGGATGAACGCTCCAGCATAGCCGCCAGAGTAATAAGGTAGCAGGTCGCCGCAGCGCCAAGCAGCATTTCATCCGGATTGGTTCCAACTCCAGGTCCGCCCATTTCCTTCGGGATGGAGATCTGTGTCTTTAACTGACCCGCTTCAATGGTTCCATCGCTGTTCCTGCCGCCATTCCAGACGGCAGTTAGTGTAAAGGGATGCTTCATAATTTTGTAACCTCCAATCCTTCCTATCATACCATAGCCTGTCTACATAAGATCAACAGCGAGACCTAACACATGAACAGCCGGGAGGACTCATGCAAGAGTCTTTCCCGGCAGTTATTAAGCCACTTCCTAAAATGTTATCTATTAATTCACTCTGAGTCCACGACAGGGAACCATCCAGGTACATTCATGATCATATTCCATAGTGGGTCAGGAATAACCAGTCTTTCCTGGTCCATTTTCGTTAAGTGAACCGCTATATGCTCTTCGTTGCCTGATTCAATCTTCTCCACCCAATCAGGTTCAATAATCAGCTCACGTCCGAGCGCGAGAAGCGGAACTCCTGTCTCTAGAGCTGCCAAGGCTTCATCTGGAGTGTGAATTTGTCCAACCCCAATAACCGGAGCTTTACCGCCAACACGTTCCAGAATCCATTCCATTCTAGATTTCGAATCATCTGCTCCTCTTCTAGGCTTCGACCAGAAGTCATTCAAGGATACATGGATATAATCCAAGTTCTTCTCCTTGATCGCATCGAGTAAAATGAACGTTTCCTCCATTGTCAAACCGGGAGTTTCCGGCTCCTCTGGAGAGAAACGGTACCCAACAATAAATGGAGCTTTGGCATGCTCTCGAACGGCTGCCTGCACGCTGTCTATTACTTCTAGCGGAAAAGTAAGCCGCTGATGTGCATCTCCTCCGAAGCGATCTTCTCTTCGATTGGAATGAGGGGACACAAATTGCTGAATGAGATATCCGTTAGCCCCGTGAATTTCCACACCGTCAAAACCGGCAGCAATCGCACGGCGTGTCGCTTCACCAAAATCTTGAATGATGCTCTCGATCTCAGATTCAGCAAGTTCTCTAGGCATCGGTGAGCCTGGTCTTTCACTCGCCACCGCACTTGGTGCCACAACATCTCCGCCGACAGCATCAGGAGGGCATAAACGACCACCATGGAAAATTTGCAGTACAGCTTTGGCCCCTTGTTCCTTAATGGAATTTGCCAGCTTGGTCAGACTCGGTATAAAGGAATCATCGGTTGATGAGAATTGGCCTACAAACCCTTTTCCATTCTCCGTCACGTAAGTAACCGCTGTGACCACCATCCCGGCTCCTCCAGAACGGCGTGCATAATATGCAAGCTCTGCATCGGATACGGTGCCATCTTCATTCGAGGATGAATGGGTCATCGGTGCCAAGACGATTTTATTCTTCAGTATAATGCCATTCGGTAAAGTCACTTTCTCAAAAATCGGACTGTATTTTGGATTCATTCTATTCCACTCCTTTAATCTATATCTTCATTCCTATTTGTAAGATATAAAGAGCTAATAAACTACAAGTACCTTACTGAAACAATTATAGTAACTTGATTATACTCTTTCAAGCTGCTTCGGACCTGCCATGAGATCACTTGAAACCGTCTAATGGACTATACCTTCGACAATTTGCTTGAATTTTGTTGCACGATGCTTCTCTTACCCTCAGAAGGAATTTTAAAAAGACGAAAGTCCGACCCACATCATAAATGCAGACCGGACTCCTTAGATTCAGAGTATTGGCATAAATGAATTAATTCTTAACCAACGCTCTCTGCATGTCCACTTCCTTGACACATTCCAGTGAATCATGATTATCATTGAAGGCAAGAGGTGTCACAGGATAAACATCCATTAACGTATCTTGAAATGACCTGATCATCGGCAGCATCCGATGCATTTCGGTCATATTCGGATCGAGCCATGCGTCTATCTGATCTGGCGTAAGTATGGCCGGCATCCGGTGATCAAACTCACGAATGGTCATGTTTGCATCTGCCATCAGCATCGTACAAGTACGGAGCGGCTGCTTCCTCGTATCCTTCCATACCTCATATAATCCGGCAATGCCGAACATAGAGCGATCTGGCATAACTACACGGACCGCATACCTGCGCTTGCCATCCTGACGCCAATAATAAAAACCATTGCATGGTATAACACAGCGTTTTTGTTCCACCATTTTGCGGTAAGTCACATTCTCACTAACGGACATTAAGTCGGCATTAACAGCATCCTTGCCCCAAAAAGGAATAAATCCCCAGCGATACTCATCCATGATACGTTCTCCATCCTCATAGAGAATAATCGGAGCATGCTGCGTCGGACTAATGTTATAACGGTTCTTGTAATAGTACATAACTCGTTGTATCGCAAAGTGATCACGCACCTCATCTAAATCTGCGGCCAGTGAATAACGTTTACACATCTGTCTTTCCCTCCCTGTATTTTCCTATATCATTTGTGGCAGGAGGGAAATTTATACTTAAAATTTGTAGAAATTATTCATCATGTGTACTATCATGTAGAATTGGATCCATTGTCATGGAATTAAAGGGTTTCAGGATGAACCGTTCCTGGTGAATAGGATTCGTTAAGCAAAAATACCAAGTACATATTAATAGTAAGGGGCGAAGCGGATTGGATTTTTGGATATACTCTATAATCAGCTTGATTTATATCATCCTCGTCTTATGGATGGCGATCGATCTATCACGAACGAAGAGGTGGCTTCAGTACCCTCTGCTCCTTCTCCTTGTTACACTTAGCCTTGCTTACGATAATGGCATCATAGCTGCAGGCGAGGCGATAGGCGAAGGAGACCTGCTAATGACACTGAGCAGTCTTCGTTTTTGGCTGCATGCTTTTGTTACGCCTACACTTGTTCTGGCCGGCTATTATATTCTGCAGCGCTCAGGTGTAAGATGGGGACGTAAGATGGCTACGCAGATCGCTGCCTGGTTGATTACAGCTGGTCTCATTATCTATCAGATCGTAAGCTCAACCTTGGCTGAAGTGCAGCATCTTACTCTCACGGTAGAGTATGGTGTTATGAGATATAGCGCAGAGGGCCAGGCAGGTCCACCCATTATGGTTATCATTGTAGGCATTATTCTGCTTGTGATAGGAATCCTCGTCCTCGTGAAGCAAAAATGGGCTTGGCTCCTTGTTGGGACGGCTCTATTGTTTATCGGGCAGCTGATCCCTATTCCCATCGAAAGCTCGGCGGCAACCAATGTATTTGAATTGATTCTAATTCTGTCCATTTGGCTCACCATTCGGCATCAGGATCGAAATCCAGCATAGTTCATGTCATGAAATATTCAGCGAGTAAATTGTGACGTGTTATATTTAGAATTAAATGTGCACAAAAAAACTCTAAATCTGCATTCAGCAGATTTAGAGTTTTTTCGATTTGATATTCGAGAAGATCACAGCGTCCATATTCGCTTCGTAAGTACGGGGACGTTGAACTTATCTCCCCACTCATGAATCGTTTCGAACGCATCCTCTGCATCCGTGCCATCCGCTATTCGGTAAACATTCATGACAGGTACAATTCGGCGTCCCTTGGGTTTAATTGCGATAGAAGGACCAAAGGCTTCCTCAATAATGATGGATTTAATATCCTCCGGTTGATAAATACGATCACCGATCTGCAGCGAATGATTAACGAGCTTAAATAGTTTGGGCTTCTTGGACAGCTGGGCAAGAAGAATGGTAATTTCAAATGCAAAAACTGCGCTATATAGAATGAACTGGATAGTAAACAATTCTCCGTCCTCTGACAGATTAAGTAGGCCCAATAAGAGCGTAGCGACTCCAAATATCACTAACGTGCGGATTCTTTTTCTATGACTGACCACAAACTCGGGTGTAGGTTTGAATAGCTCCATATCTGTCCCCCCCTCACATTATCGGTAACCTTATAAGTAATCATAATTTATCTTAGAACAATCGTATATCTCCGATCTGAAACATGAACTGACCTAAATTTAATATCTGAAATTTCCTCTCTTCACCGGGATTTGATGCCGCTCAGCCATCGCCTTGATCTCTTTCATAATCATATCTTCCTGCTTCTGATCTTGGAATTTAATTCGCATGTACATAGGCGTTCTCTTCTTGTTAAATAATTGTAATCCAATGCATGGATTAAAGTAACCTCTAACAATAATGAACTGAATCTCAGAAGCAGTGATTTGATTGGGCCCGACTCGATAAGAGTCTGGAAGCACTTCGAATTCGACTGGCTTCCATGGTTTGTACTTAATGAAATACCAGGCCATCATGATAAGGTAGTATAAACATAACAATATGTAAAAAGAGAATATCCAAAAAATCTCCGATTCTCTACGTAAGCTGGAGACGAATAACCAAATGTGGAGCGCTATAAACATAAAGACGGCTACTATAGCTAGTAATTCCGTAGAACGATTAACCATGTGGACTTTGCCTGATTCCATGAACTTCAGTCCTCCTTCGGTTGTCCATTGATTCGGAAGATAACATCACAAACCTAGAATTCCATAATATGACATTCCTGCTCTATATCGTAACTGAGATACTTTTGTACTGTCAATGCACACAAAAAAAGAACACCCTTATAAAGGTGTTCCCCCTCACCTGACTTCATTTTAGGAATTTTCTGAAGCCTTCCACATGCTCTTCACGATACCCCATAGACTCATACATTCGGTGAGCTTCGACTCTTTGTCCGCCGGATACGAGAATGATATAGCTGCAGTTCTGCTGTCTGGCAATCACTTCAATCTCATTCATCAGCTTTCGGCCGATGCCTTGTCTTCGGATTTTGGAGGATACTACGACATTTTCGATCACCATAAACGGCTCGCACTCCCCAATCAGATCTTTACACAGGATTCCCATCAATGACCCCGCCAGCTCATGCTCATAAAAAGCACCCAGCACACAATAGCTCTTATCTTCAAGCAGCGTTTGATAAGTCTCTTCCATTTTCGCCAGGTTTGTACTAACGCCGATCAGTTCTTTATACAGCTCTGCCAGCTGCGGCAGATGCTTCATTTGAAGTTGCTCTATATGGACCATGCTAATCCCTCTCTCTTGTTCATGTGCTGTTCAGAATTTTTTCTTCAGAAAATATTGCTTAATTTCCCCGGGAAATAAATCGTTGATTCCGTATACTTCATACCCGTTCTTCTCATAGAACGAAGGGGCTTGATAAGAAAAAGTCGACGTATGCGCAAACAAACAGCCTGCTTCTCTTCCTCTGCGCTCGGCTTCGCACAGCATATGTTTGCCGAATCCCTTACTCCGATAGGCTTCTGCAATCCAAAATACATCAATATATAGACCGTACAGCCATGTCTCGCAAAATATTCCCCCGACCACTTCTGACGCTTCGTTCTTCAAATAGAGATGAATGCTGTCACCAGGCTCTTTCAGCAATCCACCGGTTGCTCGCACATTATATCCATGCAGCTTACGGCAAATATCTTCATAGTCCGAAACAGCTTCTCTGTCCGTAGATAAACGCATATTCTCAAAATAAATGTCTGCCACAAGCGCTATCCTCTCTCATCTAAGTTTTATTTCTCGGGTAATCGCAGAATTAGCATAAGTTTGACAAATACTTGTCTGTTTTTTGTCAAAAGCTATAGCTTACTGTAGATTGGTTGGCCTATTCGTCTATTTTTAAGTTTCCATCTTCCTGCTTATTGATCTCAGCCTTCCAGATCACGTGCTTCGACGGGTCGACTTCGTACGCTGTACTAATGTATCATATTCGCTCTCTAGAATACTCATGTGAATGATATCATTGTATTTCCCATTCCGATAAATCTTCTGCCTCGCTCTGCCTTCTTCTACAAAGCCGCATTTCTTATAGCAATGAATTGCCGCATGATTGAAATCATACACCTGGAGCTCCAGCCGATTTAAATTCATCTCATTAAATACCAGATTTTGCAGCAATCGTATCGCTTCAGAGCCGAAACCTCTTCCTTGATCTTTCTTCGAACCAATAACAATCGCAAGCGAGGCCGTTCGGTTCTTCCAGGAGATGTTTAACACGTCAATCTGACCTATATAGTCCAGTGTATTCTGATGTGCAATGACAAAGCTCTTGTGTGTATCTGACTTGCCGTCCATCATCATATGTATGAAGTCTTCCGTCTTCTTTATACTTTGCGGATACCTAAATAAATCACTCAGAGTAGACGTAATATCCGGATCGTTAACCCAGCTTCGTATTGCAGATGAATCCTCCATTCGATATTCTCTTAGTACAATTCGTTCGCCTATAATGTGCCCCATCGCTAACACCTCTTTTCATTTTTCAGCCTATCTGACAGCCCTTCTATCACAGAAATCGTTCATGGGATTAAGGACCTGCAATCCATATCTTTACATTATAACGGTCATTGTACTAAAAAAAAGATGACTTCGGAATATCCGAAGTCATCTTCATTCATTTTAACTAAAGCTTCCTAGAGGTCAGCTTAGCCTGTGTGAACAAGAGCAGGTAATCGTATCCTCCAGCCTTGGAATCCGTACCTGACATATTGAACCCGCCGAATGGATGTGCTCCAACCAAAGCCCCGGTACACTTGCGGTTTATATACAGGTTTCCACAGTGCATCGTCTCCAGCGCTTCCTCAATACGATCCTGGTCTGAGGAGAAGTAAGAACCTGTTAATCCAAACTCTGTATCATTATAGATCTCAATCGCTTCCTTATAATCTGATGCCTTGCATAAAGCAAGAACGGGACCAAAAATTTCTTCCTTCATAATTCTGGCACCTGGTTTCACATCTGCAAATACGGTAGGCTGGATATAGTAGCCGTTACCTTCTGCTGGACTTCCTCCAGTTAGTAAAGATCCTTCGCCCTTGCCAATTTCGATGTAATTAAAGATCTTATCATAAGAGCCCTTATCTATAACGGGTCCTGCTGGATAATTCAGCTCTGGTAATCCGACAACAAGCTTCTCCGTCAGCTCTTTAACCTTCTCCACAATTGCATCGTACACATCGTCGACAATGATCGCTCTCGAACCAGCAGAACACTTCTGTCCCTGAAAACCAAAGGCAGAAGCCACAATGGCCTGTGCCGCTGCATCCAGATTCGCAGTCTCATCTACGACGATTCCATCCTTGCCCCCCATTTCAGCAATAAGCCGTTTGATCCAAATTTGGCCTTCTGATGTATTCGCTGCCAGCTTACTTATATGAAGACCAACTTCCTTCGAGCCGGTGAAGCTGATAAAACGGGTCTTCGGATGAGAGGTTAAATAATCTCCAACCTCCGCTCCGCTGCCAGGTATAAAATTGATAACACCAGCTGGAAGACCCACCTCTTCCATAAGCGCAACAAATTTATAAGCTATTACAGGTGTCGTCGAAGCAGGCTTGAGCAATACTGTGTTTCCTGACACAACGGCTGCAGTTGTCATACCTACGCATATAGCCAGCGGGAAATTCCATGGAGGTATGATGACGCCAACGCCTAGAGGAATATATGTTAAGCGATTGTCTTCACCTTGTACCTTGGTTAGAGGCTGTGTTTCATTAATTTGATCGAGCCGTAATATTTCACGTGCATAAAATTCAATAAAATCAATGGCTTCCGCTGTATCTGCATCGGCCTCAGCATAGTTTTTTCCAGATTCAAGAATCATAAGTGCCGAGAATTCATGCTTACGTTCCCGCATAAGAGCCGCTGCCTTGAATAAATACTCCGCTCTATCTCTTGCAGGTACCCTCTTCCATGTTTCGAATGTGCTTACCGCAATTTGCATGGCTTCTTCTGCCAGTGCCTGATTCGCTTTACTCACATAACCGATGACTTCATCTAGATTACCCGGGTTAATTGAAGTAATGACATCTTCAGTGAACACCTTTTTCTCACCGATATGCAGAGGGATATTCTGACCTAATTCAGACTTTATTTTGCTAATTGCTTTTTCCATCGTCAGCTTGTTCTCTTCCAAACTGAAATTCACGAAAGGCTCATTGACAAAGGGACTGATATTCGCTGTCTTATTCACGTTACATATCTCCTCTCAATTTAAAACAATAATGTTATTTATTAACACTGTATACATGTGGATTATACACTTGGGCTTATAATTTGTACATATTAAATAACATTATTGTTTAATGTGTACAAATTTAGACAACCTATAGAATCACCTATTAAATATCCAGCTCTGTGTTCTTCTTCTCACGAGTTGCACTTACAGCAATCAGTGAAATTACACCTGTCAGAATGATATACAGCGCTACAGGCACCCAAGAATTGTTGAATTCACTTAGCAGCCATGTAGCAATAAGAGGAGCGGTTCCACCAGCAACAGCTGCACCAATCTGATATCCGAGACTGACACCTGTATAACGTACCTTAGTACTGAATATTTCAGAGAACATCGTTCCCAGCACGGCTGTAACCGGAACCCAAACAACTCCAAGACCCAGAATCGTAGCCAGGATCATGAGAACTATGGAACCTTGAGACAACAGATAGAAGTATGGGAATGCATAGAGAATAATTGCAATTGTACCACCGACAAACAGCGGTTTTCTGCCTACTTTGTCAGACAGCTTGCCTGCAAGCGGGATTAAGGCGGTTGCCAGAAGTGCTGCAAGCAATACGGCATTGAGCACGGGTGAACGTTCATAGCCTAGATATGTTGTACAATAGGCAACAACGAAGGTCCCGAAGATATAGAATGGACCTGTCTCAACTACTTTGGCACCAACAGCAATAAGAACTGATTTCCAGTGGTAACGGAGCGTATCAAAAAGAGGTACGCGGGAGGTTTCACCTGATTTTTGCGATTCTTTAAATGCAGGAGTCTCATCCAGACCATTACGGATCCATAGACCGATGAAGACAAGCACTGCACTCATAATAAAGGGAACTCTCCAGCCCCAGGACATAAAGGCATCATCCGGAAGCAGACTCATCAAGGACAATGCCAATGTCCCCATCACCATTCCAATTGTTACACCCATTTGAGGAATACTGCCGTAGAAGCCGCGATTGTTTTTACCAGAGTATTCAACAGCCAGCAAAAGGGCTCCGCCCCACTCTCCGCCGATGCCAAGTCCCTGGATACACCGCATCAAAATCAAGAGAATGGGTGCCCATACGCCAATCGCATTATAATCAGGCAAACAGCCAATCAGAACTGTAGATCCTCCCATTAAAGAGAGTGTCATGACTAATGTCTTTTTTCTCCCTACCTTGTCCCCGATATGACTGAATATGATGCCACCGAGCGGCCGAATAAAGAATGGAAGCGCAAAGGTAAGATACGACAATAGCAGGCTGACCACCGCATCGTCGGCTGGGAAGAATAACTGGTTAAAAACAAGTGAAGCGGCCGTTCCATACAAAAAATAGTCGAACCATTCTATAGAGCTGCCAATCAAGCTTGCAATTAATGCTCTGACCGATGTTTTTTTGCCCATTGCCGGATTGGTTCCTATAGGCTGTGTTTGTACATTCGCCATTGAGATATTCCCCCATTTTCAATTAATTGAACAGCAATATGTCTAACTCTGGACATAGTTTCATCTTGAACATCCTTTATTCTAATATCAGGTTGAAATATAAGTGATTCCCATGTAAAATTTATACTAAATTACACAAAGCGAGAGGTTATTATGTTCAATAATGAACAGATTGATATAAATACCAATTATGTTGCAATGAGTTTTGATCAAAACGTCAGCCAACTGATCCAGTATCTTAAGAATTCCAAAGCAGTTCATATTGAATGGAATGACCATCATTATTTGTTTACTCCAAGTGATATAAATCGTTTTTTAGTTAAGGAAGGACTTCTTCAGGATTTACTATCTGAATGGCCCCCGTCCCCAGTCATGAACATAGACAATCCACATTTCTCCAGAGGAGAATGGATATCTGAGCTGCCTGATGATCATAATCGGCCCATCCTATTTGTGCATACAAATCAGATCACCGGCTTCCTTTCCCCCTTTAACTTATTAAAGCAAATAGCTGTACAAAAGAACAAAGCGGAAGCGTATTTAAACACTTTATTAAATACAGTAACCGATGCTGTTACAGCTGTTGACAGGAAAGGGACTGTAATTTGCTGGAATGAGGCAGCTGTGAATATTTACGATATTCCATTCGAGCGAATAATGGGTAGAACGATTGGAGAACACTTTGATCCCGACTCTTTAATGCTGCTGCGGAGCATTGACGAAGGCCGCATCATACGCAACATGTACCACAAATCTCGTGAAGGAACCCACGTCCTTATCAATGCCTCACCTGTTAAGGATTATAAAGGTCATATTATTGGCGGTCTCGCTTCTGAACAGGACATTACTCATCTAGTTAGGCTGAATGAAGAGCTCACGTCCGCTCAGGCGAGCATATTAGATACGCTTCCTCGCAAAGACGATCCCTTCAGTCATATCGATGGTCAGAGCCATAGCATTAACAAAGTTGTCCGAATTGGGAAAAAGATGGCTGAATCCGATACACCTGTCATTCTGTATGGGGAGTCGGGTGTCGGGAAGGAACAGCTGGCAAAAGTCATCCATCTGGCAAGCTCACGTGCTGAACATCCATTCTTGTCCGTTAATTGCGGTGCAGTACCTGTCGGCATGCTGGAGAGTGAACTGTTTGGATTTGAAGGCGGTACGTTTTCCGGCAATAACCACTATGATCCTGGCAAGCTGGAGCTAGCTAATAAAGGAACGCTGCTCTTAAATGAGATTGACAAGCTTCCGATGGATGTCCAGGATAAACTGTATCACGCCTTAAAAAACCATTCCTTCCGACGTTACGGAGGACATACCGAGATTCCGCTGAACACGCGTATTATTGGTGCATCAAAGCATAATCTGGAGGAACTTGCTGCGAGCCAGCATTTCAGCTCCGAGCTATATTACGCGCTCAGTATTGTCGCAATCTCCGTTCCTCCTCTGCGTGACAGAATCGAGGATATTTCAATTTTGAGTACAATGTACTTACGCGAATTTTCAGCACAGTATCAAAAGCCGATTCCTGTACTTACACCAGAGGTGCTATTGGCTTTTTCTAACTACGAGTGGCCTGGAAATATTGCAGAACTTAGGGCCGTTCTTGAGCGTTGTGTTATTCTTGGTGAAGGTGATCATATCAAGCTGGAGCATCTCCCCGATTCGTTTATGGAACAATTCGGAGCTATAAATGATGGGGAGCAAATTCTGTCAGAACATATTCATTATGACAACCGTCTGAAAGCAAAAGTGTCTGAGTCAGAAGAGAAAGCACTGATTGAAGAAGCTCTACAGAAAGCCTCCGGTAATAAGAGTGTTGCTGCAAAATTGCTGGGTATATCACGAGGAACTTTATACAACAAAGTGAAGAAACACAATTTAGATTAAAAGATGAGCATTTGGGGCAATCCGATGTTATTATTCTCCGGGTTGCCCTGAATGATTTCACTTCATTCATAATAAACCGTTTTTGATCTACAGCTCTTCATTGAAGCGTTCCAGTTCCAAATACTATGAAATTGATTTACTTCAATAAATTTTTGAGCACAAACCACACATTTGCCGGCCGCTCTGCCAATCTTCTCATATTGTAGCCAAACCAGTCTTGTCCGTAAGGTACATAAACACGAACCTTATATCCTTCCTTAACCAAACGCTTCTGCAAGTCTTCCGCAATCCCGTATAACATCTGAAATTCAAATTGATCAAGAGCATAACCCTTCTGTGCCGCTTCGTCTTTCACATACTGAATAATGGCCTCATCATGAGTCGCAACAGCAGTATAATTTCCATTCGCAAGATGCTGGGAAATAAGCCTCTTATAGTTGTCGTCGACATCCTTCTTGTTAGGATAAGCTACCTTGGGCGACTCTTTGTAGGCCCCCTTCACCAGCCTTAGATTAGCATTATATTGATTGAGATCCTCCACATCTTGTTCCGTTCGATACAAATAAGCCTGGAGTACAATTCCTACATTATCAAATTTCTTTCGGAGCTCTCGGTAGATGTCGATAGATACCTCGCAGTGTGCATAATCCTCCATGTCGATCCGTACAAAATTGCCATAACGCTGTGCACATTCCAGAATTTGAATCATGTTATCCATACATAGCTGCTTGTCAATATCAAGTCCGAGTGAGGTCATTTTCAAAGACAAATTGGACTTAATTCCACTGTCTGCAATGGCTTCCAGAGTCTCTATACACATCTTGGCGGATTCAAGCGCTTCTTCTCTCGTCGATATGAATTCTCCTAAATGATCCAACGTAGCAACGCGTCCATCACGATTCAAGCTTCTTACAGACTGAACTGCGTCATGAATGGTTATTCCCGCAACAAACCGGCTCGCTCCAAATCTTAAACCATACTTCTTCGCCATCTGATTAGCCGTCGGATTCTTGGCTAAGGCCTGAAAAAAATTCTTAAGCACGATTTCCATCTCACACCTCCAATCCATCCATATAATGGTTATATCTTCTATCATTCTACATAATTGAATAAATTTTGTACATAGAAATGTGTATATTTAAACAAAAAATGTTTCAAATCTCATTGAAACTATAATTATGTTCAAAATTGAACATAATTGCGATAATAAAAAAGCCGTCTCTGCACTTTTTGTTCAGAGACGGCTTTTCAAGCTTTTTATTTTATTATACTTTCAAAGGTTTCTTCCATAATCCCAATATGAATCCGGAAAGAACGGCACCAATTACAACCGCCAGCAAGAACATCAATGCATTGCTCGCAAGTGCAGCGACGAAGATCCCTCCATGGGGAGCCGGCAGGTTTATCGCCCACAACTGAGTCAATCCTCCGGCGACAGCCGATCCAACGATACACGAGGTCAATACCCGAAGCGGATCAGCCGCTGCGAATGGAATGCCACCCTCTGTAATAAAGGACAAGCCCAGTACATAATTCGTAATACCGGATTTGCGTTCCTCTTCCGTAAACTTATTCTTAAAGAAGGTTGTTGCTAATGCTATAGCCAATGGAGGAACCATCCCCCCCGCCATGACAGCTGCCATCATCAGCCCATTCTCATTTCCGCTTGACGTAAACACGCCAATCGCAAACGTGTATGCAGCCTTGTTAAACGGTCCGCCCATATCAATTGACATCATACCGCCGAGAATGATTCCGAGCAGCACCATATTCCCTGTACCCAGATTGTTAAGTACATCAATTAAACCGGTATTAATCCAGCTGAAGATCGGCGACAAAATATAGAACATCAGTGATCCGGTAATCAGCAGCCCGAACACTGGATATAGCAGAATGGCTTTTAATCCATCAATGGCTTTGGGCAAATGCTTAAATACCCGGCGAAGTCCAATGACAACGTATCCTGCCAGGAAACCGGCTGCAAGTCCGCCGAGAAATCCGGCATTGGCATTAACAGCCATCAAACCACCCACCATACCAGGCATAAGTGCCGGACGATCAGCAATACTCATTGCAATGAATCCCGCCAAAATAGGAATCAGAAAATGAAACGCTCCATCACCACCGCCGATCGTCTGCAGAAGTTGGAAGATCGGATGATCCTCTCCTCCGACTTGTTCAATGAGGAACGAAATCGCGAGCAGAATCCCTCCGCCGACAACAAACGGAAGCATATGAGATATACCATTCATTAAGTTCTTATACAAGGTACTGCCGACACTTTTCTTCTCATCCGCAGCTGGTGAAGCCGCTCCACCTTCTGCCTGATAGATCGGGGCATCTCCTTTTACGGCTTTGGATATCAGCTCTTCTGACTTACGAATACCATCGCTGACAGGACGCTGCAATACAGGCTTACCCGCAAACCGGGCCATCTCGACATTTTTATCTGCCGCCACGATAACCCCCTTCGCCCGGCGGATTTCATCTTCGGTCAAGACATTGTTCGCTCCTTCAGAGCCGTTGGTTTCCACTCGAATATGAACGCCCATCTCTTGAGCCTTCTTCTTGAGTGCGTCTTCAGCCATAAAGGTGTGGGCAATTCCCGTAGGACAAGCGGTTACCGCAACAACAAACGGTATTTCTTCAGCTTGGTCTACTGATTTCAGAGTCTCATTTGTCGATGAGTCCGCCGAGTTCGTCTTAAGCTCGGACTTCTCTGCACCTTCCCCTTCCTCCGCCTGCTTCTCATTGAATAGGGCGGTCACCTCATTCGGCGTCTTTGTTTGCAGCAATCGTTCAATGAAAACGTTATCAATCAATAGCCGGGAAAGGGCAGCGAGTGTACGAAGATGTGTACTTCCCGCTCCTTCCGGTGCCGCAATCATGAAGAACACATGAGCAGGTTCACCGTCCAAAGATTCAAAATCGACACCGGCTTCGCTTTTTGCAAATACGACGGTTGGCTCGTTCACTGCTGCGGTCTTCGCATGAGGCATCGCGATCCCTCCGCCGATTCCTGTGCTGGATTCTGCCTCACGTTTATATATCATCTCTTTGAATAGGACAGGATCATTGATACGCCCACTGCTAGCGAGACTAGCTATCAATTCATCGATCGCGCCATCCTTCGAAGTGGATTTCAAATTCATGATCATCGTTTCTTCAATCATCAAATCCGTAATTCTCATGTCTAACAACTCCCCTGAATAATCAGGCGTGCGTTTACACGCCTATTAGGTGTTACTTTTGTATTTATAACTTGGTGATTTGGACTTCAGGAATCAATTTATCAATTTCTTTTCGCTGAGCAAGATCGTCTGAAAATGCCGTTGCACTGCCTGAAGCTACACCTGCACGAAATGCCTCTAACGGGTCTTTTGTTTGAGTAAGCGTTCCTACAAAGCCAGCAATCATCGAATCTCCGGCACCGACTGAATTTCTTACGGTTCCCGCAGGAACCGTGGCGTGATAAACGGCCTCACTTGTAATCATCAAGGCTCCTTCACCAGCCATAGAAATAATGACGTGCTGTGCGCCTTCATCCAGAAGCTTCCTGCCATAGGTAATGAGATCGTCCTGAGACTCGATCGTAACACCAAACAACTCAGCTAATTCGTGATGATTCGGTTTCACCAGCAGCGGTTTATAGTACAAGGCTTCGAGCAAGGCCTCACCTGTCGTATCGATAACAAATTCTGCCCCTGCCTTCTGGCAGGCTTGGATTAATCGAAGATAGAAGTCACCGCCAAGTGAAGGCGGAATACTGCCTGACAGCACGAGAATGTCTCCTTCTGCAAGCTGATTCAGCTTCTGAAGCAGAGCCACTGCCTCTTCCTCTGTGACTACTGGACCAAGACCATTGATCTCGGTCTCCTGGTCATGCTTCAATTTGACGTTAATTCGTGTATCATCCTGAATGAAAACAAAATCTGACCTAATTCCTTCCTTGTTCAGATACGCGTCAATAAAATTCCCAGTAAATCCACCAATAAAACCGAGTGCTGCATGTTCTGCATTCAGCTGCTCAAGCACCCTGGATACATTGATTCCTTTACCACCGGGGAGCTTAAGATCCCGCTTCATTCGGTTCAAGCTGCCAAGCTCCAGCTGTTCAACTTCCACGATGTAATCGATGGATGGATTGAGTGTTACCGTATATATCATTTTAATCCCTCAATTGCTTTAAATTTCGGTCCAAGCCATTTCCTATATTCGCCCGGAACCCTGTCTGTTATTAACGTCGCTTCTTCCAGATTAAACAGCTTGGCAAAAGCGATTTCCCCAAACTTGCTTGAATCTGCAAGCACATAGGTCTGTCCGGATAACTGATGGGCCCTGCGTTTAATTAATGCCTCTTCCGGATCCGGAGTCGTATAGCCCATCGCCATATCCAATCCATTGGTACCCAAGAAGCTCTTGTCGAAGCGGAAGTTATCCATATTTTGAAGTGCTATACTGCCAATGACCGCCTTCGTATGCGGTTTCATCATGCCACCGAGCAAATAGCTGCGTATCTTTTTACTTACCAGCGCTTCTACGTGGGAGAGTCCGTTGGTAACAACGGTAATTTCCTGTGCTTCAATATAAGGAATCATGGCAAGCGTGGTCGTGCCCGCATCCAGATAAATACATTCACCATCATGGAGCTGTTTGGCCGCCAAGATCGCTGCTGCGGTCTTTTCTTGAACGTTTTTGAACGTTTTCTCATCCATGCCAAGCTCGGTACTCTTATGACTTACAAGTGAAGCCCCTCCATGGACTCTTTTGAGCAGGTTCTTCGCCTCTAAATCCACCAAGTCTCTTCGAATCGTGGATTCAGAAGCCTGGAGTAATTCAACCAGCTCCTGAAGTTTAACCACTCCACGCTGCTGTAAGCGTTCTAAAATCATCCGATATCGTTCTTCTGTCAGCATCTATTCTTCCTCCTGACTGATTCTATAGTACCACATATCTAGATAAAAACAATCATTTTCAATCAAAAACATTCACATTGCGTCAGATTATGATGTTTAACAGTAAAAAAGGCTCTATGCAGGCTTGCCTTCATGCAAGAACTCCCGCCAGAGCCAGATCACTAGTCTAATCTATAAATATTACTTACCCAAACGATATTGAATTGCTTCACGCTGCTTCTTCGTCAAGCTCTTAAATACCAAGTCGTAGGCATGATCGATCATCGGCAGAATATCCTCTGCTCCAAGGTCTTGGTCCAGGTATACCGTGTTCCAGTGCTTTTTGTTAAGATGATAACCCGGCACGACCGCCTGATGCTGTTCACGCAGATTCACGGCTATGAGCGGATCGCATTTGAGCGATATGCTGAGCGGTTCCTTATCCTTATTCAGGGAAATCAAGGCAAACATTTTCCCCTCAATTTTGGCTACAAGGGTATCCGCCCCGAACGGATAGTCCTCCTTGGCAGCCTTTTTGGCCAAACAATAGGAAACGATTGAATTCACTTCAGAACTCTCCTTAGTACGTATTCAGTCAGAAATAATATGTATTACATCAAAGGTACTGCAATCCCTCGCTCTCCCTCTGACCACTTGTCTCGTATCATCCTGTTACTTTCTCCCACAAGCACTCTACCTGAACAAGCCGATTGCCTTCAAATTCTAACCGATAGATGTCAGGCTTCGTGGTTCCTGCCCAGAAATCATAGCCATACTGTGAATCGTAATAATTCATAATAGCCACCATGATATTGCCATGTGTACCGAGAATAATACTCTTCTCCGCATAGTCTGCTAGAATTTGTTCAATGATGGGAATAGCACGCTGCTGTGTTTGCCTTGTCGATTCTCCGCCTTCCAGCGCATAATCCGGATCTTCAAACGAAGCTTGAATCGCTCTCTCCAGCACTTCCCAGTCTGATCTATGATGAGGTCCTTCTATCATTCTTTCCTTAAGTTCCTCATGGAGTACAACCTCTAAACCCTTGGATTTCGCAATAGGATTAACCGTCTCAACGGCACGAACGTATGGACTGGATATAATCAGGTGCACCGGTATGGAAGCAAATATATGAGCAAGCTCCTGTGCATGTGCCGCTCCTTTGTCAGACAAGCCTCTTGTACGCTCTTCTCCAAATTTAAACGGGGATTCCGCGTGCCTTACCATATATAATATCGTTCTACCTGTACTCACTGATATGATTCCCCCTGATCTATAGAATATATCGTATAACAATGTCTTAATTCTTACTCCATGCTACAATAATCAGCGTCGCAAGCGGTCCTAGTAACAATGAGAGCAAGAACCAATTCAAACCACTTCGATTCTTGCCTTGTGCCAAACCTGCATTAATGAGGGCGAGCGTTCCCCATCCGATGTAATAACCATTGTCCATAAGATTGCCCTCCCCACAAAAAGGTGTTTCTGCTCAAGTCATTAACTTGTGTATTCAATAAGCCAGCAGTCCCTGTAGGAACCTTCGTGCCATTCGTGATTTGGAAGAAGCTTTACTTGACGAAAGCCGCATTTCTCATAGACTCTTAATGCTCTCGTATTCCAGGCTTGAGGATCCATAACGATCCGTTCTGCATCCAGCTTGTCCGTTAAATACTGAACCGTCATCTTAATTACCTGGGTGCCAATTCCCTGGTTCCAAAATTCAGGCTCTCCAATAAATTGATCCATCCCATATATCTTATCTTTCACTGAAGTATAGCCATACTCTTCTCGTTCTGTCTGATCAATCTCATAAAACTGTAGATATCCGATATCTATATTGGCATATTGAATGATACAGCCTTCAATCCCATCTCTATTCACATAGAAATGCTGCTGAACTTGAAGTTCATCATGTACATGATCTCTTCCCTCATAGTACTCAAGGACAACGGGATCGGACAGCCATTTGAGGAGCAAATCCTTGTCTTCAGAAGCAAGCATTCTTAAGCTCACTCCATTATTTTCGCATAGCTTCATGCACGGATGTCCCCCTATACTTCTCCCCAGAAGATTTGTGTCGTATATTCGAAATACACTTGTCCTTCCTGTTGATAGGAATCAAACAGCTCCAGCAGCGCGTTCATCATAGGCTCATAATTAGGGTGGCCTGGCGGTGGGCTGTAGGAGGAAGATTGTAATCTGCCGCTTAACCCTTCATAGTCAAAGATTTGCCGATTAGGAAATTCAACCTCATGCAGCTCTCCATTCTTAAAAAAAGAACGCAGCATATCCGAAGTGATATTGGTATGCTTTACTTCATTGTAATCCGTTCCATAGGTATGAAGCAGCTCATCATATTTGACCAGGAAAGGCGTACCTTCGGTAAGTCTTGAATTCCATATCAGGATCACCTTCCCTTCTGGCTTCAGAATACGCTTAAACTCCTCTTTTGCTAAGCGCTGATCAAACCAATGAAATGACTGTGCGCAAACGATATAATCAACCGACTGAGCTTGTAAGCCCGTCTCTTCCGCAGGGCTTGACTGTACTCTGAATTGGGCGTTGCCTGACAGCCTTGATTCTGCTGCCAGCCGCATTTCCATGTTTGGCTCGACCGCAATCACTGTACTCCCTCTGGCCAGCAGCAGCTCTGACATAATCCCCGTCCCCGCACCGATATCGGCAATGGTACTTGCTGGCTTCAGCCCTATAGTTCCGTACATATAATCGATGGCTTCCACCGGATAGCTTGGACGATATTTTACATAAGAATCTACCCGATCTGAGAAACGTTCTTTATTATTCATTTGATCAGCCACTTCCTTTCCTATTAATAAGTAGAACTGCCTCTTTCTTATACCGAGGCTGTACATTCTATTATAACTTCCATATCTGGAAGATGATAGATTACCAGTGTCAGACCATTTTGGCCATATACAATTCATCTGCATACTGTCCATCCACGAGCAGTGAATGACGTTTCTTGCCCTCCATTTCAAACCCCATCTTGTGGTACAAGGCAATCGCAGCTTCATTATGAGCCATCACCGTCAGCTCAATCCGGTGAATCCTGCGCAGCCTGCACCATTCCTCCATCGCGTGAAAGAGCTTCGTACCGACACCTTGACCGGTGTATTGCTGTAAAATGCCAATGACCATGTACACGACGTGCTTCTTACGCTGCAGCTCAGAACCTATAATACCAAGCTGTCCGATCACACTGCCTTCTTCATTCACAGCTAATAGCAATGTAGAGTGCCCTGATTCCAGCATCCCCTTAATTCGCTTCGTCTGGGACTCGATCGTAGCAAGTCTTTCCCCCGGTTCATACAGCATGAACTTCGTTTCCCGGTCCAGCTCCAGGTTCAACCTGAGCAGCTGCTCTGCATCTTGTACCTGTACCTCTCTAATCTGTATATTCTCCATATGTAGTCCCCCCTCTAATCATCACTGAACAACTCATTCAATATCTGTTTTTTATTCTCCAAAAATCTTCTTGTCACTTGATAATGCTCCGTATCTTCATATGCAATCGGACGGATCGGCGTTTGATCAAAGCTGAAAATATCCGCATCTGGATATCCCAGCAATATCGGTGAATGCGTTGCGATGATGAACTGAGCATGCTCTCTTAAGTCATAGATCACTCTAAGCAGTGACAGCTGTCTCGTTGGTGACAAAGCAGCCTCGGGCTCATCCAGCAAATATATTGCCCTTTGGCTTCCGAACCGATGAACAAATAAGCTGAGGAAGGATTCCCCATGAGACTGATGATGCAGTGATTTGCCTCCATAATATGGCAAGTGCTCAGGATCAGAATCGATGTGGGAGGCGAATTGATAGAAGGACTCTGCCCGCAGGAAGAATCCCTTCGTAATTTTGGGCATCCATGACAGTCTAATGTAGTCTCCTAAGGCAGATTCCGAGGCTTCTACATCATACAGATTATTTCTCCCTCCGCCAGCTGTATGAAATCCACATTGATAAGCAATGGCTTCAAGCAGCGTTGATTTGCCAGAACCATTTTCACCCACAAAAAATGAAACCGGCTTGCGAAATTGGATTTCCTCCATACTATGAATGGAAGGTATTGAAAAAGGATACGCTTCTCTGTTCTCGATTTTATCATGAAGCATGAGAACTCTTTTTAAATACATCTTCATCCTCCTCAGAACACGAATTTGGTGATATATTTCGCAACGAATCCTCCGGATTACAGATACAATAAAAAAGACCGTAGCCTAAACTGCTAATACGGTCCTGACAAGTATGTAATTCATTTCTATCATTTAGGAGCAGCATTACCCAATTCTTTTACGAAATAGAGCAGTAAATCATCATTGACCTCCACCTGGTCACCTAGAGCTACTTCCCGATTATGATTCATCAGACCATTGCCATCTGGAATATAACCTCTCTTGCAATAGATACGCTGAGCAGCACCAAAATCCTTATAAAGCCCCATGCCAATCCCAATACTGTCATAGGAGTTATAGGCTGCTATACTTTCAAATTCTTCGATCAGCTGATTACCGATCCCTCTTCTCCGGAATTCAGGAAAAATGTTCACATCATTAATTTCTGGTATACCTTGTGCTCTAAAATACAAATAGTCTGATTCAAACTTCAAATGTGCGCACCCAGCAAGGATTTGTTCTTCCAGGTACACAAGAAGTGTGACCCTAAGGCCGATTTTGTTCTCATGCAGACATTGTTCATAGAATGAGTCAGCACGTACGATTTTGTGGCGCTCAAAAGCTTTTTTCCATTGCTCGAGTGTTTTCTCTGAATCAAGTCTCTCAAGAATCATTGACATAATCAACCTCACAATCAGAATTTAAAGCTGTACAGAAGCTGTCATTATTATAGATTATATGCCTTTTTCAATAGTGTTGCTATACTAAAAAAACAAACGATAGCGGAGCGCTACCGTTTGCTTCATATGCTGGATTAATCCAAGCATTTACTAAGTGTATGCGCGAATTTCTAACGGATAACGTGAACTCCAGTAATTCCTTACCCACTTGCGAATCAGCTTACCAGCTTCTTCGGGAGAGTAAGCAGTTGTGTCCATTGTCGATATGGGAGGACTGAACGAGAAACTATCACTGCTCAGCAGCCGATGTGCGAGTCTAGTGTTGCTCCATATCATCTCTTGAGTGGCTCCACGATCCCTAAGTCTATGGTCTCTCACTTCATCACTGCAATGCAGATTCATAAAATAGACCTGGCTGAACAGTTCTCTGTATCCGCTCTCGATTACATCCTCCGGGGTCAAGGTACCTACAATCACCGTGCCCCGATCACTCATTGAAATTTGATGAGCCATTTGCAGGACAGGTCCTAATGACAAAGAAGAATCCAAGCTCTCTTCCGGATGCAGGTCAAGAACTACAAACTCAGGAAGTAAACTTCGCAGATAAGGAACAACCGATGATTTTCCTACACAGCTTGCGCCTGTTACGATAAATAAGGGGGTCTTAGGCATATATCGCATCTCCTCTACTTTGAAATGAAACCGTTTGCCAAAAATAATGAGAGGGCTTACAAAAATCTTATACCTAAGGTTAACACATTTTCGCCCCGGATAGAAACGCTAAAGTTCATCAATTTGTAACGAAAAGACTCTTTTTATCCATGGTTTTGTGATTTTTCTCGCTGTTTGAGCCCGGCAATAAAAATCAAAGCTCATTTAAATGATGGTTTATGAAATTTGCTCTGCTAATCCAATTAGTAATTATAAACAAAAAGGGAGAGATTTAAAATGGGTTTAGACATGTATTTGGAGTCCATGCCAAAAGTGAAAGGATATTCTTTTGAGCAACTCATCGAATTGGACAATAAAATATGTGAGTTTGATAGTTTAAACTCCATGTATTGTGAATGCTAAATTAGAATTAACAAAAATCGCTGGATAACAGTGAACACTATTTACCATAACATTCCTCTCCCAGTATCATATCACTGGAAACATCAAAACAGTTGGGAGAGGAAAATATGAATAAAATGGAAAGGTGGAACATGTACCTAGAGATTCAACAGCTAAAGAAACTGGGACTTAACAAATCGCAAATTGCCAGACGATTGGGGATTAGCCGCAATACAGTTTACAAATATATCAATATGACACCTGAAGAATTTGAAGATATGTTGGAGCACATGGAAGTGAGACAAAAGAAATTAGACTGTATCAAAGAGAAGCTCATCACCTGGTTGAAACAGTATCCCGACATTTCAAGTGCACAGATCCATGATTGGATTAAGGAGAGATATCCTGACCTTACGGTCGGTGAAAGTACCGTCAGGTGCTATGTTAGTCAACTGAGAAAGGAGTATAGTATTCCAAAAATAAAGGTGACCCGGCAATATGAAGCGGTTGAAGACCCGCCTATGGGACAACAAATGCAAGTTGACTTTGGTCAGGTCACCGTCAGAAATACGTTTCATCAACCTCAGAAACTGTGGTTTATGGCTTGCGTATTATCCCATTCCCGTTACAAATTTGTGTATTGGCTGGACCGTCCCTTTACAACAGCAGATGTCATTCAGGCTCATGAACAAGCTTTCGTCTTTTACGGCGGTCTTCCTCAAGAAATTGTTTATGATCAAGACCATCTCATCTTAGTGAGTGAAAATGGTGGAGATCTTATTTACACAAAAGAATTTGCCAATTATCTGAAGCACAGGGCATTTAAGGTTCGCATGTGCCGCAAAGGCGACCCGGAAAGCAAAGGAAAAGTGGAAAACGTTGTTGGCTATGTGAAAAAGAACTTTGCCCGTCACCGGACCTATTACAATCTGGCCCAATGGAGTGAAGACTGTCTGGCCTGGCTTGAGCGAACAGGCAATGGCAAAGTGCATCAGACAACCAAAAAAATACCGGCCGAAGTGTTCCAACAGGAACGCCTTTACCTTCGCCCGGTCCAAGAAAAATATCATCTCAATGAAGCCAAGGCCAGTATAACAAGAGTTGTCCGAAAAGACAATACCATTCTTTATGCCGGGAACCGCTATTCGGTCCCTCTAGGGACCTATGATGACAAGGGTAAAAGCGTTGGACTAAAGATTCAAGACGATACCCTGACCATCTACGACTGGGAAACAGGAGAGGTACTTGCCCAACACGCGATTTGCCACGAAAAAGGCAAGTTGATTCAAAATACGAATCATAAAAGGGACCGCAGCAAAGGGATTCAAGCGTTAATGCAACAAGTGGCCGGGCGTTTTCCAGAACCGGATCAAGCCACCCTCTTTTTGAAAGAAATCTATCAGCGGAAGCAGCGTTATATGAGAGATCAATTGCAAAAGATACAGGAAGTCATGAACAAAGCCAACCCTCATTCTGGAGTGATTGGACAAGCTTTAGCCTACTGTCTGACATACCAACTGTACAGTGCAGCAGCCTTCAGCGATGCAGTGCAACATTTTATGCAACAAGCACAGAGACAACAAGCACACCAGCATGAACATCAACCTGAGATCAAACCCACCGTGCTCGGACATCAATCACACTCGCAAGTGAAAGCAGAAATTCGAGATCCTCAAGTTTACATTCGTATCCTGGAGGGAGAGAGCCTATGTCAGAAAGCTTAGTGCAATTGAAACACAGCTTGAAAACACTCAAATTGGCCTCCATCGCCGAAGTGATTGAGGAACAACTGATGGAAGCCGAAACAAATGGATTCAGTTATCAACAGTTTCTGACGAAACTGTTGGGATACGAAATACGCAAGCGGGAAGAAAAACAATTGGCCAAACGGCTCAAGTGGGCAGACTTTCCTGTCCACCAATCCCTCGATGAGTTCGACATTAGCGCCCAGCCTGCCCTAAGCCGGCAGCAATTTCAACAGTTGCGTGAACTCTTATGGATTGAACAAGTTTATAACCTCATCTTATTGGGCCCGCCAGGGGTGGGTAAAACTCACCTGGCCATTGGCTTAGGAGTAGAAGCCGTTCAGCAAGGGTACAAAGTCAGCTTTGTGACCATGGATCATTTAATCCAGTTGCTGCGTACCCAAGAAGTAACAAGAAGCGCCCAAACAAAATTGAAAAGAATCACTCAGTCAGATCTTGTCATCATTGATGATTTGATGTTTATGGCCATCAACCGGCATGAAGCCAATCTTTTCTTTCAACTCATCAACAAACTCTATGGCCAATCATCTGTGATCATCACCTCCAACAAAGGACCGGAAGATTGGGGAGAGTTATTGGGTGATCCGGCCATTACCACAGCCATTCTGGACCGGCTACTCCATAAAAGCGAGGTGATTCATCTCACCGGTGACAGTTATCGTTTGAAATACAGGAAAACCATATTTGGAAATGACTAGGTGCTCAAAATTATTTGGCGAAATTTGTTCAATTGTACTTGACGCTCACACAAAAAATCTCTATCATATATAAAAAACACGAAGCATCATAGGTTTATCTAGTTTAGGGAAAGAGAAAATAACTTTTTCATGAGTTGAACAACAGCGGCAAACTATTAAAAAGCTAAAAAGAGGAGTTGACTTGTAAAAATTTTGATTGCACGGCCTTATCTATGATAGGCGCGACAAAATGATAGGAGGCATTCACCTTGTTTAGCAGCACAGGCATAAGATTTGATTTACATTTCTGATGCAATTATAATGGTGGGCAAGAATGGCCGAAATACATAATAAACAGTCATTCCTCAATCCAGTCTTCAATTGCGGCCGCCTTCGTTTATTTTTGGCTTCCGCCACCTAGATGATGTTATTTATTCAAAAAATTTTTAGAAAAAAAGGAGAAATGATTATGTCAATTGCGGTTACAGGTGCTACTGGTCAACTCGGTGAGCTTGTGATTCAACATTTGCTCAAAAAAGTTCCCGCCAGTCAAATCATTGCCATCGTGCGTAATGTTGAAAAAGCCTCTACTCTTGCCGATCAAGGCGTGGAAGTTCGCCATGGCGACTATAATCAACCGGAATCTCTTCAAAAGGCTTTTGCAGGTGTCTCCAAGCTGCTCTTTATCTCAGGTCCGCATTATGATAATACGCTTCTTATCGTTCAACATGCAAATGTCGTAAAAGCTGCCAGAGATGCGGGAGTCAAACATATTGCTTACACAGGATATGCCTTTGCTGAGGAATCAATAATTCCCCTTGCACACGTACATTTAGCAACGGAATATGCCATCCGTACGACCAATATCCCGTATACTTTCCTGCGTAATGCCTTATATACGGACTTTTTTGTAAATGAGGGGCTGCGCGCATCCATAGAGTCTGGAGCAATTGTTACGAATGCGGGAAGCGGGATCGTTAATTCAGTAACACGCAATGAACTTGCTTTGGCTGCCGCAACGGTTCTTACAGAGGAAGGGCATGAAAACAAAACGTATAACCTTGTTTCCAATCAACCGTGGACCTTTGATGAACTTGCCCAAATTCTCTCCGAGGTTTCCGGCAAAAAAGTCGTGCATCAGCCTGTCTCATTCGAAGAAGAGAAAAATTTCCTCGTAAACGCTGGTGTCCCTGAGCCGTTTGCTGAAATTACGGCAGCGATCTATGACGCGATTTCCAAAGGAGAAGCGTCCAAAACATCAGATGATCTGCAAAAACTGATCGGATCCTTGACCCCTCTGAAGGAAACCGTAAAACAAGCCCTGAAAATGTAAGAATTGACCAAATGACATAAAATGAAAAAACAGAACATCCAATGACTGCAAACTCGTGACCTGCTTTATCTTAGTTCGAAAATAAGCCCTGTCACGCAGACAGACATTAACAGCCTGAGACCTAAAATTACATAAGGACTCAGGCTGTTTTATTTCTTTTGATCACGTTGGCGGATTTAAAAACGAAACGAGAGTATATCATCTTTTACAAAAGTAGTTGGTAGAAAGGGGAAAAATATATGTCAAGAATAGTGATTGTTGATATAGACAATTGCATTGCCAATGTTAACAAAGCACTTAAAGATAAAGGATACAGAACCGACATATATCCATCACCTGTTCCTTCACGTTTGTTTGATGACGGTTCTATTTTTAAAAATGCAGAACCTATGAAATCAGTCATTGAAAACATCGAAGGAATAATAGACGACAAAAAAGATATGTGTATGTTCCTTACTTCCCGACCAAATAAAAAACACATATCTTCTGAAATTACAAGACAATGGATTAATGAACACACACCCTTCACTTTTCCGTTTTACTTTACAGACGGAGTGCCGAAGGGTGAAGTGATTAGGAAAGTCTTTTCGGATAAAGCAATTCGTGAATATGAATGGATCATTTTTGATGATTCCCCTCACGAAATTATAAGTTATCTAAACTTGAAAAACGACATCAATGTGGATATGGAGATTTATATTCCAGCATGGGAATACAATAGCCATATTGATGTTGGAAAGAAAATATAGAGGGCAAAGAGGACAATCCACTCGGTTGTCCTCTTTATCTATTAAAAAAACAAAAAAGGAGAAGGTTTATATGGTTCAATTTTTTCAAACTCATATGGGGCAAAAATTTTATGAGCGTGATATTCCAGAAATGGTAAGAAAGCTCAATGAAATTGCTTCTGAATTAAGTCGTTCAAACGATCTGAAAGAGCGAGAATTAAAAATTAAAGAACGTGAATTAGAACTGTTGGAAACTCAAATTAGAAAGGAGAATAATTAAATGACTGATAAGTTAGTTAAAATCAGAGAAGCTTTGAACAAAAAGTATTTTGAAAGAGAAGAAGAAATTGAAGGGATGCTTATTGCTCTGCTTTCTCGCCAGCATGTCCTTTTGATTGGAGAGCCGGGCACGGGTAAATCGCTTCTATCAATGGAACTTGCAAAAATCATTGATGGAAGCAATTATTTTCAGTGGTTGCTTACCAAGTACACCACTCCCGAAGAACTGTTCGGAGCATTAAGTTTAAAAGAACTCGAACAAGGGATTCATAAGAGAAACACAAGTGGAAAATTACCAGAAGCACATTTTGTGTTTTTGGATGAAATCTTCAAGAGTAATTCAGCGATTCTGAACAGCCTTCTAACACTAATCAATGAAAGGCTATTTTATAATAATGGCACACCAATTAAAACCCCTTTAATCTCCCTTATTGGTGCTTCAAATGAATATCCAGAAGAAGATGAAGGACTTGAAGCGTTATTTGACAGGTTACTGTTAAGATATGAAGTCAAGCCAATTAGAGATAGGAACAACTTCATTTCTATGTTAAAAAATGAAGGACAGAACATAACAATGCCTTCTTTAACCATAAACGAACTAACTGATTTGCAATTTTATGCAGATATGACCAATGTACCTGACAACATATATGAAGGTATAGCTGATCTTTGCCAAGCTCTTGAAGATGAGGGAATTCAACCATCTGCAAGGCGTGTTAAAAACTCCATTAACGCACTTAAAGCAAAAGCGTTTTTGGAGGGGAGAAACACGGTTGAAGAAAAGGATATGTTGATTTTAAAGCATATTCTTTGGAATAACATCGAGGAAAGGGATACCGCAGAGCAAATAATCAAAGAACACGCACAAGATCAAGTGACCAACACGGTAGAACGAGTGAAGAAGGAAGCGAAGGACATCCTTGCTTCACTAAATATTCGTTTGACGAGTGATTTTGCGATGGCGCGAACAGCAGAACAAGGACAAAACAAATACCGATGAACCCAGGCGTTCAAACGACGTTTCGCTTGTCGCTCGTTTTGGCTTTTGGATACATAACGAAAATGTTGAAGGGATTGATAGACAGCCTGCAAGGAATCGCTCTCTTTCTGCCACTCCCGCACCGTTTGGCGTTCCTCCTCGGTGAGCTTCTCGGGGCGCTGGGTCAATAAGCGGCAAACATACCGGACATGCCCATGTTTCTTGTTCCCTTTTCCGAAGGATTTGCGGCATCGATCCAACGCTTCCGTAAACAATTGAATCACATGAAAATAATCGACCACATGCTTCGCTTCCGGACACGCCCCTTGAATCGCTTTTTTCATCGCTGGAGCCAAATCGCTCACGACATACTGAACAGAATCAGACACAGGAGCCAACACACGTCCAATGGCTTCCTCGTTCTTTCCTGCTTCAACGGCATACACTTCTCCCGTTTCGGCATCCATGATCGCCACTCCGTAATCATGCCCTTTTCGAAACGCAAACTCATCGACACAAACTGCCTTTGGTTGGATGTCATTCGATAGGAAGGAAGGGGCATGGGTATAAAACCAACGTTCCACGGTCGTGTAAGGAAGCTTGAGCATACGAGCCACCGCCTGAATGGATGTTCCGATGCAAGATTGCGCCACCCATTGCTGAAACGCATCCGTCGCTACACTTCGAGGGGAAATTCCGGGATAAGACGTGCTGAATGTCATGCCACATGTACCACAACGTCTACGCTCCACAGGGAGTTCCACCCAAAAGATGCCGATCCGTTGAGCATACCCATGCATCCATTGCTTCTTTTTGCCTGTCATTTTGATTGTACGCTTCAAGCAGACAGGACATAATGGGCATTGTTCGGGTAGAGAAAGTTCGAAAATCCAACGTTCTTCTTCTTTTCGCACCTTTTGAATCAAAACATCTGGTAAATCGATGAGTTCTTTGATAAACTGAGCGTACATGCGAATTTTCCTCCAATGGTTTGGTTTGGTCACCTTTACCATACAGGAAAATTCGCATTTTTTGTATCCTCTATTTTCCCTATGCATACCTATCTTAAAATCTCAAGTACAACTTGTGGTGAAGAGCCATTATTTTTCCAATCCGGCAGTTCATCCAGTGTAATTACATATGGACTGTTATACACCTTTGTCAAATGCTGTGTACTATTCTGAATACCATCTCGTAAGAACTCTCCAGACCAAGTCACAAACCAGCTCCAATCCGCATGGTAGGCCTGCAGCATATCCGGATCGGGAATAGGCCCATTTTCCGTCAATGCAATGATCTTGTGATCGTTCACCAGTGTCTTCAGATTCTCATAACGACTGCTTACCGGCCCATAATTCCCAGCACCTGGATAGCTGTCAACGCTGATAATATCAACATATTGATCCCCCGGATACCAATCCGGATTCTCCGAGTTCCATACCCATATGAGATTATCAAGCCCATGGAAATTCGTGAATCGGTCATACATCAGCTGGTACAGCTCTTTGGCAGGTTCCGGACCCTTGGCGCCCCACCAGAACCATCCTCCTTCCGCCTCATGCAGCGGTCTCCACAGTACCGGTATATTTTCCTGCTGAAGTCTTTTGAGCTGTACAGCAATGGCATCCATATCCCGAATGAGCAGCTGATAATCCTGGGAATCCGGGTGTGACATGGCATATTCAATGTCGAAAGTGGTTGCTTCCGTATAGAAGCCTCTCCACCATTCCTTTCCAGGTTGATCGATCAGATCTTTTGGAGCATTCCAGTGCCACGCAAAGGTGACGATACCGCCTCCGGCATCCCACTCGATCGCATGCTCAATATCCGATGATACCGTTCCCCGCTCTGTCCTTGAAGGTGAATAGTCCATCAGATCAAGACCTAATACGGCCGGCTTCTTACCAAGTGTGCTATGGATCCAATTCGCATCGGCCAGTGTTTGCTGTCCTGACAGAATGTGCTGTCCATACTCTGATTTCAAATAATTGTATAGGGACACGGCCTCACTGCTGGCATCTGGATTAATGAGAGCTGCATTGATTTGATGCGGTGGTGGATCTGAAGCTCTCTCCAGCCGTACATAGTCAATATAATACCAGCCCCAATTACTGATGAAACTGATCTCCGTCGTACCCCCTTGAAGCATGATTTTTCCTGCATCTACTTCACCAAAATTCGTTGTTTCATGAAGTGTAATCTCGCCTTGTGATGTGCCTCCCACGACAAGACTCGTATTCTTCGTTCCGTGTGGAGCCTGATAACCAATACTTAAATTGTAGAGACCTGTATCCGGTACGGTCACTTGTATACTCAGCTTATCGTTCTGCGCATCAAATCCCCCTACGTACCCGCTGCCAGAGTAGCCTTGCAATTGCGTCATTACATCAACACCTGTGAATACTCCATTCTCCGCTTCAAATATAATGGGAGCCGCCTCCATTTTCTTCATATTAGAAGGTATCATACTGCTAATCAGCAAAATACAAATAAATACTGCCCAGCTATTCTTTAAACGCATGGCTAGATCCTCCTTTCCAATGGCGATGCATTCCGTCACATCACAATCAATCCAATCCGTCAAGCAACTTAAGCGTTTATATTTTCGTTAGTCTGATCACCTCCTTATAGAGATGTGGCCGATAAGGAGTCCAAGTCATGGACTCCTTGATCAGGTCATCATTTTCTTCAATAAGGCCTGTTCAAGTCGTGGATTAACAGACAGGTTCATATAGGATTGAGGAGGATTAAACGCATAGCCCCCCTTAAGCAGCTCGAGCGACATGGGCGCAAATTCGATACAGGATAAGATAGGAATGGCATATCCATGAGACACACCGCTGAAATATTCACGAAGCTCCGCCCCTGATCCTCGCTCATGTCCCTCTGCAATAGATACGAGTGTGTCGATATCCTCCTGGATCGGCATTCCAAATTCAATAAAAGCTTTAATTTGTTTCACAGGAGAGGATACATATATGAATGCCGCTGCAGGCTCTTTTATAAACCTTCGACGAAATTCAATCGTTTTCTTGCCTTCTTTGATTTGCTGGTAAGGCTCAGGCTGTAAACTCAAAATAATCTGACGTTTAGGCAGATCCAATAACAGCTGTAATTGTTCATTCATCTCGTCAGCACGCTCCTTTGTCTGTTTCCAACTGAATATTTTCGCTAAAAACAGACTGAACCCTGCTCCTTCGTTTACAAATGAACTTAAGCGGAGTTCCAGTGTGAGAAGACAAATACAGCTGGTGAGTTCCAGTAAATCGTGATTTCGTTCCCCGCATAACTATCCTCATCGTCGATATAGCAAGCAGCAGCAGGCTTGCCTTGAAGATGAGCTCTCATGCATTCATCGTTCAAATGTTTGTTTGGTCCACCAGCCAGCATGCCTGGTACGGGTAACTCTACACTATCACCTACGGATGGCCGATGATGAGGATGCATAACGGAATGCTCTCCATACCCGGTTACATAAGACAGATCAAGTACATTAAGGCCTAATATATAATGCACATGACCAAGTGCAGCCTGTTCATACTCCACATTTCCACATAATTTATGAGCCAAGAGAAGTAGCATCGCTCTGTTCATGACAACCATATTACTCCCCCAGATATAATCGTCTTCCAAAAGGGAGATACCATAGCCATCTTGCTTCGCGATCTCCAGCAAGCGATCTGCTTCATTCATGAGATGGCCCTTGAGGTCAGCGTAGAGAGCAGTATCTTTCTCTTGCTCATCTGCCAGCAAATAGCGAACGGTTCCATAACCGCCCATATCAGCCCAGCCCAATTCACATTTAGGGAAATCCCCCTGCACGTACCCTTTGATCGCATCATGGTATACCGATTCACCGGTTGAAAAATACAGCTCGGTCGCAGCCCAATACCGCTCATCGAGATCACACCCATCCCCATATTCACCCGTGTAAATATCCGGGGGATTTTTAAAACCTGGCTCATCCGGATGTGCCTCAAGCCAAGTCCAGGAACGTTTGGCTGATGTGAGACATCTGCCAGCAAACTCAGCATCGTAGGTATCGTATATTCTTGCAGCCACAGCCATCACTGCACAGCTAGCCGCTGTTGCCGTTGCAGATATAGGAGCAAATACAAGCTCGTCCTCATCCTCCTCCGGCATGACATCAAGCCCGGGAAATTGCTTGGTTGTCAGCTTGTGATAGGACCCGCCGGTGACCGTATCCTGCATCTTAAGCAAGAACTCCAGCTCTACCTTGCATTCATGCAGCACATCAGGCAACACACCATCCGATTCGGGCAGAGGTACCGAATAATCAAAGGCTTTCGGATACAATTCCCAGCTAAGCATCAGATCGGCCAGTGCTTTTGCACCAGCTACAACATATTTCCCGTAATCGCCTGCATCGTGCCAGCCTCCATTGCCGTCAAGCCGCTGATCCGGATTCGTATGAACATAGCCCGGAGAAGTATGACATGCCTTATGCTTCCACACTCCCGCATACTCCTCGTCCAAGTCTTCTCCACAGCGCAAATAATAGAAGGCCTTCAATAGTCCGGCATGAACCTCGTCATAAGGCTGTTCGGATATCATAAATGGAGCAGATTCATTCCCTTCCTCATCTTCAATCCTGTATTGTCCAGGCTCTTCAAATGATGAAAAATCACCCTGAAATAAATGATCACCAGAGCATAGATCCTCCACTCCATCCTGTGCCTGAGCAGAATAAACAATCTCAGAAGTCGCTATATCCCTGATGTGGAAGGTAGAACTGCTTCCTCTTAATATCACGAGCTTGTTCCCCCTCAAGGGGTAGCCGATCTGATTGACAAGAATTTTACGATTCGAATTACGCACTTTTCGCCCTCCTGATCTTTTATTCGATAGAAGAAGCCATCCCTATGCATGATACTTACATGTCTTTAGGAATGGCCTTCATTGAATAACACAAATGGACTGCAATTGAATTATTGATTGTTTATTTGTTCAATAAATGAGTGGCTTTAATGAAATCTGACATGGAGCGAACGACCACTTTACCTGGTGATGCCGCTGCAAAAGCTTGTTCTCCATAAGTACGGGAAGCAAACGATACTTCTTTTACTTCACCTGGGAGCAAGTCGAAGAAATTGTCACTGAATACACCTTCAACTTCACTATCCAGCCATACCTGCTTCGCCAGCATATTGGATTCCAAGACAAAGCGAGTTCCATCTGGGCCTTCGACTTCAGTTATCTTCACTTCAGCAGCGCCCAGCTTCAGATCCTTGAATGGAACAAAATAGTGACGCTGCACATCAACGACTTGACCGTTAACCAAGAGTTCAGCAACGGCCGTTGTACGTTCCGGATCATGACCTTGAAGCAGCTCGGCAAGTGAGAGAGACAGAACGAGATTCGTCGCATTCCCCGGATTACTTACCGCATGTGTCTCGGTATGATGAACCGTACCGTCAAAATCGACAACTCGGATTTGCAGTTCACCTTCTAATGGACTAAGCAGATCAGACAGCAAGTAGAAGTCAACTTGGTTATCCTTGGTTCCGTCAATGGAGATCATTTCGTCGGCAAAGCTGCGTTTAGCGTAATATTGCAGCGCCTTCCAGTTGCCGTAATAGTCCATCCCCGCCCAAGAAGCGACAGGCCATGTATCGTTCATCTGCCAATATAATGTTCCCATAACAAAAGGTCTGTTTCTGCGGTGCGCCTCAATTGCCATCTTCATCGCATCCGCTTGGAGCACCTGACTCATATAGAGGAAGGAAGGAAAATCCTTCGGCTCTGTCATATACATATCCATATATTCTTTGATGAGGCGGTTTCCATCCCCATTCTTCTGATGGGCGCGCATCACTTCGGAAGTCAGCTCAAGATCCGACTCTGTTGCATAACGAAGAACGGATTTGTGCTCAGGGAAGGACTGGAATCCGTATTCACTCATGAAACGGCCCAATTTGATATTGTAATTCTCGAAAGGCTCCGTGTTATGCCATACTCCCCAATAATGGACATCCCCTTCGATCGAGCTGGTAGAAGCATGCTGGTTAATATCATTGGTAACCGAAACAATCGGTGAAGATGGCCAATAATCTGTACCTGGAACGAGTTCTGACAATACTTCAGGAAGCAGTTTATGGAAGACAGCTTCATAATCGGCCCAGATTTTCTCACGCTGCTCGTGTGTATAATCCTTTTTCCAGCCCCATCCCGCATCTTCATTATAGTGGGCCCAAGCTGAGTCAATCTCGTTGTTGCCGCACCAGAGTGCGATACTTGGATGGTTGCGTAAACGCTTGACATTATCGATCGCTTCATGACGAACACTCGTAAGGAATGCTTCATCACCCGGGTACATACTGCAGGCAAACATGAAGTCCTGCCATACCAGGATTCCATATTCGTCACACAGCTCATAGAAGACGTCCTGCTCATAAATACCGCCGCCCCATACACGAAGCATATTCATATTGGAGGCTGCTGCAGATTCAATCTCATGTCTGTATCGCTCACGGGTAACCTCTGTAACGAAGCTGTCGTTAGGAATATGGTTAGCCCCTTTAGCAAACACCGGAACCCCATTCAGCTCAAAATAGAAGGATCTGCCGTATTCATCCTTATCACGGACGAGACGAATGCTGCGCAGCCCCGTTTTTACAGAAGCTTCAGCTAGCGCTGTTCCTGCATCCTGATCCAGCACCTCAGCGGTGAACGTGTACAAGTGGGCTTCCCCAAGACCTCTGGACCACCATAACTTAGGATTCTTGAGATTCAGTGCAATTTCTACTTTCTGAAGTCCTGGTACCAGGGAAACCTTCTCACTCCACTCTCCTTGCTCTGTAGCAATGCGAATGACTCTGTCGCCTGGCTGATCTGCCGTGATCTCTAGAATGGCGGTCAGAGCAGCGGCCTCCTTCGTTACTACCTGCTGGTGAATATACAGGTCTGCTATGCGGACACCCGTCCAGGCTCTCAGCTCAACCTCACGCCATATACCGCTCGTTACAAATCTCGGACCCCAGTCCCAGCCGTAGTGATAAGGCGCTTTTCTAGCAAAGATGCTTACTCTCTTATTGCCGAGCTCTCCTACCTCAGACTGATCATTCGAAGCTGGAAGCGCGTATCCGAGTGCTTCAAGCTTGGGCAAATCCTCGTTGATCGGAGAACGGAAGACAATTCTCAGTTTATTGCCTTCTGATTTGGCGTAAGGCTTAATATCTGCTTCCCACGTGCGGAACATATTGTCTGCGGACAAGACATGCTTATCATTAATGAACACTTCCGCATATGTATCAAGCCCGTTAAATACGAGCTCAATATGCTCCTTCTCCAGCAGTTCATTTGGTATATCAAACAGGGTTTTATATTCCCAGTCTTTTTTATCAATCCATTGAACAAGCTTTTCATTCGTACCATAGAACGGGTCAGGAATCTGGCCATTTCGCAGCAGATCCGTATGAACACATCCCGGAACTACGGCTGGCAGCCATTCTTCTCCTTCACACGATTTAAATGTCCAGTCATTTAGCAGCAGCTTCGATTCATGCATGGTTTAGGAACCCTCCAAATGTGTTATATTCGAATCCATTTCATAATACTATTTGGGATGACTTATAAAATAGATTCATTTCTGAAACCTATTGTCTCATGGAATCGACAACACTTCAATCATTTTGTTATCCTAACAATATATATTTTAGATAACAAAACAAAACATCAGATAAGTTCGGGTTTCCAACATATTAAGTTGTGACTGAAATATTACATGTGCGGCATAAGTGGGTTGTTCTAACGCTTAACGATCTTAACCTACTACACCCGTACGCTCCACACTTTCGACAAAGTAGCGCTGTACGAATAGGTACAAAATAATCAGTGGGGCAATCGCCAGCAGGATCCCTGTATCCACAATCATTGCTACATGGTTTGGATCCGCCTTAATGTCTGTACCCGACAATCCCATCAGCTGAGGAATAATCAGATTGACCTGCGAAGGAAGCGAAGCAACCTTCAAAGACATCAGACTGCTGTCGCTCATGAACAAGGATGGATAGAAGGTATCATTGTACGTCCACACAAATGAGAACAGCATGACAGTAATCATAGGAGGAATGGCGTTTGGAAGCATGATTCGGATAAAGGTCTTGATTCCGCCTGCTCCATCAATCAGGGCCGCCTCCTCGATCTCCTTCGGCAGACCCTTAAAGAACTGACGGAAAATATAGATAAACAACCCCGCCTTTAGTCCGGTCGCAGTAGCCGCTGTGATCATAGAGGGCCAGTACGTATTTAAGAGATTGACTCCTTCTTTACCTGTTAACAAAGTAATCATGCCTAAGATATCAAAGTTTCTAAAATGGAGGTACATCGGTACCATCAGTGTACTGGAAGGTACCAGGATGGTCAGAATCACCGCACCAAACAATATTTTACTCCCCGGGAATTCAAATCTGGCAAAGCCGTAACCGGCAAGAGCCGTGGATAATGTCGTCAGCAGCATGATAACGACCACATAAACCATCGTGCTCCCAAGCAGAGGAAAATAGTTCATTACCTCAGCTGCAAGCTTAATATTATCCAGTGTAAAGTTCACCGGTATCATATAGATCGTCGGATTATATATATCTACTTTATCTTTAAACGCAGTGGATACCTTCATCATAATTGGATAGAGGATGACAAAGGAAATGCCGATTATGAGCAAATAACGAAAGATGTCCCAGAGCACGTTCATCACTTTGTTTTTTGTGCGCTGCATTCGAAATACGACCGCTTCGCTGCGTCCGATTCTTTTGATTTCCTGCATGGAATACCTCACCACCTAACAAGACGGATTAATTGTAATGAACGCGCTTCGATATAAAGAACCCAATTAAGAAGAGCAATAGGCCGACTACGACCGTGTAGATCCATGACATCGACGCGCTCAGCCCAAAATTCTGTGTCTGAAATGCGGTCGTGTAGATCGTTTGAGTAATTGGACTTGTTGTAAAGGAATCGATCACCGTATAAATGACATTCGTCAGAATCAACGGACTGACCATCGGAAACGTAATCTTCCAGAAGGATTCATAGCCTGTTGCGCCTTCAATTTTGGCTACTTCATACATTGAGCTAGGGACAGATTGCAGGGCTGCAAGGAAGATAAGGATCTGTACCCCCGAGCTGCGAATAATATCGTAAATTCGCATTACGGCATCCACAATATACTCGGTGATAACAAGGGGTAACCCCGCCTCATTCAACAATTGGACCATGGACAGTGTATTAAACTGAGAAGAGGCTCCGGCTGTTTCTTCCGCCACTGTTGCATTACCGATTAGGTTAATTAGTCCTGAAGCTTCTGCAGATGCGACTGCACCAGATGCCAGGATAACGGGTAGGAAGAAGATCGCTCTCGCCAGTCCTCTTCCTCTAAACTTTTGATTAAGCAGCACTGCCGAAAACAGGCTGAAAAACAGAATAAGCGGAACATTAACGATCATTTGCAATACAGATTCTGTCAGAATACGGTTGTAGTTTGCATCGATGAGCAGCGCTTCTTTGAAGTTACTCCAGCCAACATACGCCAGCTCATAGCCTTGAGAAACTACCGTCAGCTCACTAAGACTGAACCGAATGGACTGGATCATAGGTGTAAGAAATAGAAAGATAAAGCCAAGCAGCCAGGGCGAAATGAAAATGATGCCAAGAAGTGATCTTTTCTGAGATAAGGTTATACGGCGTGTTCTCATGATGGGTCACCGCCTATTACATAGTCCTGTGCTGGAATGCTGACTCCTCGAGCCACCACAGATTCCGAATTATAATTAACAAGTAGAGAAGTTCCGTTACTGTATTTCACTTCAACGACACCAGGCTGATGGACAATTCGATCCTGCATCTTCTCGGTCCGGAGCGGACCCAGCACCTGATTCACTTCGTCGTACATAGATACGGCATCATCGATCCAGTTGGAATATTCGGCTGAGTACATATAATCATACCGGGTGTATTTCAGCTCTGAAGAAGTGTTCGCTGTCCATAGAAAATGCGGAGCGGAGCCAAGCTCCAGGCTGTGCAGAAGCTGGTGCCTCATATTGGCTGCGGCCGTAAGATTGACCGGATCTCCTGCATAATCGATATACCCGTGAATAACCATCTGATAGAAAGGCACCGATTCATCTGTCAGGTTAAATCTGCTGGAGGATTCCGGTATGTTGACAAGATGCTGAGCATATTGCAATGCATAGGCGTTTCCTCCGCTGATCATCAAATTCGGATATTCTTCTGCTAGCAGGCCGATTTGCTCTTCGACGATCGCTCTCGCCGTATTTCGGAAGATTAGGCTGTTGTTACGATAGTCGGAATGCAGTGTACTTCCCAAATCGCGAAGCGCAAGAGCCGACAATTCCTTCTTGCGGTACTGCTTCATAAATTGAGCGGTTACATCCGGAAGCTTGGCAGGAGACAGCAGATAATATTCATCCTGCAGTAGGGACATTCGATTAAGCGATCTGTCATACGGTGAGAGCTCTGCCGCTTCTTTGGTTATAAAGCGGGAAGCGTCGCTAGCCGATCGAAAACCTTTGCCATTGTCATAGACCTGTTGAAAGGCTACGTCAGGATACAGCTCTCCCCCTGTACGATTCAGCTGCTCCTGCAGTGCATTCAGCTCCCGGTCTTTGCCTAACTCAGAGGTGTTCAATTTGACGGGAAGCTCGTGCTCAAGCCCCGCTCCGAACCAACCCAAGTACTGCATTTGAATATTGGAGATGCTCTGTGCCTGCAATTCTGCAGCAATGCCCTGTGCCTCTTTGAAAGTGGTCATCGGTACGGTTGCATTATAAGGTACACCCAGAAAAGATTGCTGTTTATCAATTGCCCCCACAATATCGACATAGAAAGGGATGTCCTCTTGATCGGATAGAGGCTGAAGAACACCTTGTTCTACCAGCATTGTTTGATAAGCTTGAGCCATTCCAGAGTAGCTTGCACCATCACCCGACAAGAAGCTGTATTTCACACGAATATCACCATTATATTTTTCGCTCGACAGCAGCTGGATTTCTTGAACCTTACTGCCTGTGTACAGCTCCAGCTCATCATCTCCCCGCACAGCATGTCGGCTGAACACGTGATTGAAGGAATTTTGTTTACCACTGATATCGGCTGCGATGCTGGCATTTCCTTCCCCTTCCTCAATGACTGCGAAGAATGCATGATCACCTGATTTCAAGCCAAACACCGGTAGACGGGCGGGTTCAGCAATTTGAGCTCTCGTTCTGCTGTTATCATTCGGATCCTGTCCATAGACGGGCTGAACATACTGCGGCTCTTTTACTTTACCGTTATCAAAATGGATGAGGCTGCCTGAGCCATCAGGCACAAGCATATAGCCATCCTGACCGGAGATTGCAGCCCCGAAGTAGGAGAGCAAATCCAAGGTTTGAATTTGATGCCCTTCACTTTCCTCCAGCTGGGAGAGCGGAACGGTTACCATGAGGGCATCCCCTTCCAGACGGTATTCCACAGGAATGAGAAACTTCGGTTTATCCGCCGACCCTCCGGGTCCACCAATCCCGTTCTCTTCATTGTCGTAAGCTAAATCTTCTGGCGTATATCCTGCCTGCTCGAAGGCTGCCAGCATCTTGCGGAGCACAAGCGGCCGCTCGACCTGCGTATCCGCCCTTTCCACGACCTCAGGATTAGCATCCTGCACCAGATAGCGGGTCTCCACATAGCTTGCGGTCACCTCATCCAGTTTGCTCAGCACTTTTTCCTGCAGCCTTTGTTTACTAATAAATTTGGGAAGCGCATCGATCCCAAGCTCTGCATCCCCAAGGGTATATTCAATACGTACACCGTCCTTAATGCCTTGTAATTCGAACTGTCCATTGGAAATGCTGTACTTGTAATTCGTATAAGTATCTAGAACGCCCAGTGTATTGCGAAATGAGACCGTGACCTGGGAGGCGATGGATTCTTTTTCAAAGGCAGTAGCGATACCATCCTCTTCCATCTCCAGCGGATTACTGTACCAGATTTCTCCTGACCGATGATCCTTCACTGCTATCACTGTTGTATCTTCATTAATGTACAAGCTTAAGCTGTCATTCTTGGCTGCAAGAGCCATTCCAGCTACACCCTCCGTCGAATCCTGAAGCGGTGTGAATTGTTCTGCTCCAGGATCAGGGGATGCTGACACGTAAGCCTCAGGATTTATCCCAGATAATCTTCCACTAAGCACGATGAAGCAGAAAATACTGACCAGCATGAGCGCGCAAGCCAGCACAGCTGTATATTTCCATTTACGAGATGACACCAGACTTACGCCTCCTTAAGATCGGAATATGAGCTCACGGTAAATGTTGGTTACAAATTCAATGATCTGTTGGATCAGACTCATCACGAGCGTGCCCAGAAATACGATAATCGCCATAACGACGATGGTCAGCAGAATCGTTACAATCGTCTTCGTTGCTGTGTATTGATGTACTGTCATGATGCCCACAAACAGCAGGTAGATGAACCAGATGGCCGCTACAGTATTCAGCAAATAATAAAATGCGGTCTCCTCCTGCGTCATAAATCGGCTGATCAAAGTCATGGGCAAGTACACCAAGATCATCGGGATGAGTGCATAAGCGGTGGCGTTAACTATTTCACGAAACTTACCTTCTCCTTCCATAAGTGTCGTAATGGACCAATTAGATACACACCACAGGATAAAAGGAAACACGACGTACTGGAGCTCAGCCAGGCTGTTTAATGTTCTAGGATCGTTGAAGTTGACCAGAAACCCGGCAAATTGACGCTGTATAACCATCGTTATAAACAGAAGAAATAGTATGGTAATCGCAACTCTCAGTTTTCCTTTCCCCTCATATTTAAGATCCCAATACCCTTCAAACGGATGGATGATGAGATGGAGAGGAAACTTAATAAAATCCTGCTTCATGCTGCTCTTTCCTCCTTTTACGCCAGGATTTCGACCATCTGTATCCGGCAAACACGATGACGGCTGTTGTGCCGATCGTTAATATAGTACCGAAATGCTCCTGCAGCACTTCCTTTCGGTACCTTTTAAAGGCCACCGAGTAATTTTTACGATCCATTCCCAGCTTAAAATGCTCCATCGCTTCCTTATTCTCCTTCGCATATAAGAGAGATTTCCCGATTCCGATGTAAGCGATATCATAATTCGCGTTCAATCTCAGCACTTCTCTCCACTTGGCTACTGAAGCCTCATCATCCCCGTTGTAATGCGCGGTGACAGCATCGTTAATGGCACTTCCATAGCTGGTCGGAGAGAAGAGTGTGATGGTTTCTTTGCCTTGGTCGAGGACAACATGCTGATTCCCCAGCTTCTCTATAGCGACTGGTGTACTAAAGGTTCCGACCTGTGTTCCTATTCCGCCGTAAATATATAGCAAATTGCCTTCATGGTCATATGTGAAGATACGCCCTCTGAGTGAATCCAGCACACTATACATGCCGTTTCCCTGATATTTGATATCTACTAATTTGGAGGGTCCTCCATTGACTCCCATGGACCGATATCGGATATCTCCTTTCACATCAAAATACCCATACCTTTTGAGCACATCCTCACCTGAAGGATTCAGACGCTTAATCGGGGTGCTCGAGCCAGGATCAATATTCGTTGCATATACGAAACCTTTCTCCCCCATATCAATATTGGAGAATTCTGTCGGAATGTATAATGCCATTTGATTCTTCTGTGCATCGGTAGCGATGAGACGCCATAAATAGTCAACAAAATTGCGGCGTACCTGTATCGTTCCGACGTAACCAATGAATTCACCCGACTCATCAAACTGCAGAATCCCCTCGTACGCTCCCCGGGATGTGACAAATACCCGTCCGGCATCATCCACCGCCAGCTTTAACGGAACGAAGGAGAAGCTGGCTCCGAGCACCTCGGACTGTGGGTTCTCAATCGTTTTGATCCATTCTCCTTCTGGGGACAAAACAACGATTCGCTTGTTCTCCGTATCTGCAATATATAGGTCTCCTGCTTTATTCACAGTGATGCCACTAGGCATATTAAAGGTCTGCTCCGCTCCGTCCATGCTGTAATTGGAGAAGATTCGATCTACTGTCCAATCCTCATTTAGAACGATAATGCGATGATTCCCTGTATCCGCAATATAGATCTTGCCTTCACTGCTTACAAAGATGTCCTGCGGAGACACGAAGCCTCCAATGCCGAGATCAACTCCCGATATGCTTCTGTCCGGCAGAAATGCATCGGGAGCCGGTACAGCTTCTTCATAATAATTATAGGTATAGCTTTCGTATGGAGCCTTGGCCGCTACCGCTGAAGGAGCGGAACAGAGCAGCGCTGCTGATATTAAGGCAATGCAATATCGCTTCAACCTTCGCTTATAAGCATGCAAGTTCTTATCCCTCCTATTCCTTCATTCCGGAAGTTGCCATGGTTTCAATGATACGGCTCTGAGAAAAGACAAAGATCGTAATCGGAACACTCATCATAATGAGTGCAACAGCTGCACCAACACCGGCTCTCGCTATTCCCCCTTGAATAATATTCGTTGTCGCAGAGGTCAGCGTCTTCAGGTTCTCACTATAGATAAATCCATTACCGTCGGTCCCCCACAGGATCTGAAACAGCAGAATAATAAGTGTGAGCCAAGCGGGCTTCACATTCGGCATAACAACCGACCAGAAGATTCGATACTCACTCGCCCCATCCATCTTCGCGGCTTCGATCAGTGCGTCCGGAATCTGCTCCATGAACTGCTTCATCAGATATAGTCCGAGCGGATAAGAAAAGGCCGGAATGATGACAGCCCAGTACGTGTCCACCCACCCCAGCCAGGACATGATCATATAGGTTGGGATGGCCGTAACTGCAGGGGTGAACATCAACGACAGTACGATCATTTGGAACATGATTTTGTTTCCAGGAAATTGATGCTTGGCAAGTGGGTAAGCAGCAGCGGAAGCCAGCAGAACGTGACCCACGATCCCCATCCCGGTAATAAATACCGTGTTAAAAATGTACCTTGTGAACGGCACCCATGAAGCACCCAGCAAATTGATCAGATCTGCAAAATTATCCATCGTTGGATTTTTGACAAACAACGTCGGCGGAAAAATAAAGATCTCATCCAATGGCTTGAAGGCGGCATTTATGGCATACACCAGCGGCAGCACCATGAAGGCGCCTACAACTCCCAAGACAAGAAACAACGACAAGCTTCCCAGAAAGGAGCGATTGACTCTCTTAACTCTTTTTCTCCGGAATAGGCGATAGGGTATATTCATCATCTTTATTCACCTACTCTACGCAATAATTTTTGGACAATGATGTTGGAGCCAATCATGATAATGAACAATACCGTTGCAATTGCCGATGCAAATCCCATCTCGAAGCGGATCGTGCCAAAATCCATCAAATGAGTCACAATCGTCTCTGCTGCATAATTGACGCTTGGGAATCCCGCTAGCTGAATGGACACATCCGACACGGCAAGTGAAGTTGTAATCTGAATAACGGCACCGAACATCAGCTGGGGCTTCATTGAAGGCAGGGTAATATACCACAGCTCCTGCCATCGATTCTTAATACCGTCAACGGCTCCTGCCTCATATAACGTCTTGTCAACGGTTTGAAGACCCGCAATAAAAGCTAGGAATCCCGTCCCAAGACTAAGCCACAGCTGAACCAAGATAATGATCGGCAGCACATAGGCTTCGGTTTTGAGCCATTGAATAGGCTCGAGCAGTATTCCAATTTCAATGAGCAATCCGTTAATGATCCCATAACGGTCCCCGGAGAAGATCAGCAGCCATATGAAGAAGACATTCCCTGAGATGGAAGGAGCATAGAAGATCAGGGTCATGAAGGCTCGCCATTTTGGACTCAGCTCATTGATGATCCAGGCGAAGATAAAGCATGCAAAATAACTGACTGGTCCTGTAATGGCAGCAAATAGTAGTGTGTTCTTCAAGGCAATCAAGAAAATATCATCTTCAAGGAACAGTCGAGTATAATTCTGCCATCCTACAAACTTTGGCATTTCTAGCATGTTGAAGTACGTAAAGCTGATAATAATGGAGAGAACAACTGGCAATACAGTGAACATCAGGAACAAAATCATATAGGGTGCCATCAGTATATATAAGTGCTTCTTTACTTTTATTTCCTTGATTACTCTGCTAAGTTTGCTGTCTCGAGGCGCCCGTTCGCCCTGTGGAGGGACTGTGCGAGTCTTGTTTTCAATCTGAATATTGGACATACACTTGTATCCCCCCTCTATTCCGTCAGACCAAATTCACTGCGCTTGGCACGAATTTCATCCTGAATATATTGAACGTAATCCATCAGCGCTTCGCGCGGTTCAATCTGTCCATCTACCGTACGATAAAAAGCATTAATGAGATGTCGTCCTGTAAAGTAACCGCCCGGCACTTCCGGAATACCCTCTACCCATTCGAATCCGGCCTGCAGCTGATCAAAATCCTCAACTGGCCATGGCAGCTTCTCAAGTGCATTAATATTCGCTGTCGGATATCTGGCAGCCGCGCCCATTAAGCCTTCCATCTCACGCCCAAATTTGACCTGTGTCTCCTCGCTGGTCCACCATTTCATATACTCCCAAGCCGCTTCTTTATCTTCGGCACCTTCCAGCATAAGTACACCGCTTCCTCCGCTGGCTACAGAACGATTAATAGATCCATTCTCCAGCTCCGTTCCCGGAATTACGGTAAATCCCCACATACCGCGAATTTCTGGCGCAAAGACGGTCAATTGGTTATAGGTCGTGTAATCCGCAATGCCAATCGGCATTTCTCCTGTCCGAAAACGGTTCGCAAAGTCATATTCTCGTTCCAGCTTGTAATCCGTATAGAACTCCGTCCATTGCTTAAAGGCATCAATGCCGATCTGGGAATCGAGGTCCGATTCCTTGCCTCCATCCCGGTAGAATTCTCCTTCCGTCTGGAAGAGCAGCATAGAATATACGGAGTTCGGAGGTACGTTCTCTCCGGGATAGCTTGGCTGTACGACCAGCGGCAGGCCAAAATCCATATGGTTCTTATCCAGCACAGAGAGAAGACTCCATACTTCATCCCACGTCTGAGGTACTTCGAGTCCCAACTCATTCAATACATCCTTACGATAAAACAGCATGTTGAACGTCTGTGTTTCAGGAAGCGCATATACGCCATCCTCATACGTGTATGGAACTAGAGCACTGTCACGGAATCTTGCGGCCACCTCGTCATAATCCGAAAATACAGATATATCTGCAGCTGCATTACGCATCGCATAGTTGACAGGTATGTCATTTCCCATTTGCATGGCGACATCCGGGCCTTGACCGGATAAGGTGGCAGGCAGCAAGGAGCCCATTGGAACCAGCTTCAGATTAACCTGAATTCCTGTCTCTGGAGTGAATGTCTCATCAATCATGGATTTGATCGTATTCGCCTGGTCTCGGCCACTTCCGATCCATACCGTGACCGTTCGCCCCTCCTCTGATTCGCTCGCTACACTCCCGATGGAATCATAATCAATGAAGAAGGAATAGAAGAAGGTTACGATTTCATGCCACATTTCCGCGAACCAGCTGCTTCCCTTATTAGAAATCGTTTGATCTGATGAAGCTATGTAGATAGAATCGATCTCAAGCGGCTGCTCTCTTATTTGCTGGAGCCATGTACCGAGACCGCCAGTATTGGTCTTGTAGGCCTGTAATCGTCTAGGAATCGTATCCGGGTCATCGACCATTTCATCAAGCTGCAATGACATCGTTTTTAATAATGCGTCCTGATCTCCGCTGCCTTGAGACAACGCTCTTAGCTGTGCTCCGACTTGCTTCAATCGTTCGCTCTCCCTGCTGAACACTTCGAGCAGATCAGGAATCCGTTCATCGACTCGGTAATCCCGCACTTCATCAGGGGCCGTACCTGTGATCATCAAAATTTTGCGGTACATGGAGTTCAGTTCGATAAGGCTATCCTCTACCTCGCGTATAAGCGGTGCAAACTCGCCTAGTGTGACCTCCATACGAATGGTGTTCGTGCCAGCCTTCAAATGATACAGATATGGCTCCCTGAATTCATCTTCCATGATTCGCATTTCGTAGCCCTTCTCGTATCGAAAAGGAATTCTGCTCATTTCTTCGAAAGGAATTTCACCATTAATTGTCAGTTTTCTCGTTGAATAGATCCCTCTTACAAAATTCTGCTTGGTGTTAAAGGCGAGTTTATACAATCCTTCCTTCGGAACCTCGACCTCCCATTCAATCCACTGACCTGGGATCCGCCAGTTATACCCGCCGATCGTGTTCACTTTTGACAGCTTCGGACTGTATGGATAGGCCGCCGGGCTGGATCGATCCATCAGCGGATATAGGGTTGGGGAAGATTTCGCTGTGGCGTCCTCTGCCTGCAGCTCAATGAGTACTCCTGCTGGTGAATCCACTCCTTCAGATGTCTTCAAGCTTGCATATTGTTCATACGCGGCCGGCTCCTCATACTTGTGAAGCGTAAGCTCCTTGATGATCACCGGCTCACGTTGCGCAATTAACGATAAGGTATGTGTGCCTTGACTGAAATAAAAAGCAAAAGGCTCCTCATAATAACCGTTAGAATCCTTAAGCATCGTCGTTTGCCAATCCGGTGTCTCATGCTGCTGAGGACGAAGATCATTGCCTCGATTATCCTGTTCTATCTCGGGCTTCAGATTATCCCATACCCGGTCCATTTGAATGAAAGCCGCCTCACGAAATGGAAGCTCCCCATCAATGAGCAGACTTCGTTCGATGGCTGAGCTCTTGCCCTCGATTGGGTAATAAGTGGATGAAATATAGTATAGGCCAGCTGTTTCGACCTTAAATGTCCATTCCAAAGTGCTGTCTTCCCCTGTTTTTATCGATTGTCCTGAGGCTCCCTCTGCATTTGAAACGATTTCTGAGCCCTCCCCCTCAAGAGAGCTTACCTTCGCTGCATCCAATATGATGGATTGGTCAGGGTAAGATGCCTGCTCATACTTTTTAATATATTCGCTGTAAGATTCATCTTTGGTCAGAATCAGATCTTGGGACAACAGGGGGGCTTGCTCCGTAGATTGAAGCATCGAAGCATTCTCATCTGCAGCGACAGTTCCTATGCCAGAAGCAGAGAACATCACACTGGAGCCGACCGCAAATACCAGTATCAATTTTAACCATGTTTGCACACGCATCAGCGGATTCAATTCGCACGCCTCCCTACTACCATAGGCAGCATAATTCATTTCCTTTATAGTAAACTTAATAAAGAGAGGGACAGGGCATTGTGTATCATAAAACCCTGCCCCTCTCCAGCTTCAATGGATAAAACCAATTATTTATTTTGTGCTTCGAGCTTATCGATTGATGCCTGAGCCTGCTGCTTATATTTCTCCGCAGCCGAAGCCACGGAAGCGTTCTCAACAAGAACATCAGCAACGAAGCTGTAATACGGATACTCTGGATAAGCCTCGTCAAGCGATACCAAGCCAGTGCCTGTAATGTTTTCTCTTATAATGCGGATGTCATCTTCGTAGGAGTAGAGGCTTTCTAAGTAGTTCTGGGAAGGATACTCCTCCAGCTGTGGAACATCGTACAATTCCTCGAAGATCTGATATACAAGTGCCGGATCCTTCACACCTTTCGGGATGAAGTAAGCATTCAGAGCCGTATCTCCATAGGTGACTTCAGGATTACCTTGAGGTCCGATCGGATATGGAACAACACCAATTTCAAAATTAATATCGCCGATTTGCCATTGTGCAGCGTGGAACATCGCAATATCGCCGTCCTTGAAAGTGTCTGTTTCTTCCCACAGTGTCTTGTCTCCCGATTTCACTTTGACCACGTTATTGTTGTACAGTGACGCCAGATATTCTATCGCTTCAATCGTACGAGGGTCGGTGAGGCCTTCTGTTGCCTTCGTCTCGTCTCCTTCTGGATCGAGCACTGTATTACCGCCATTTGCCACGATCAGATTGCGTCCGACCTGAGCGGACCAGCCGGAGAAGCCCCAAGTGTCCATTTTTCCATCATTGTTTGTGTCCTTAGTGGCCTGCTTGGCGATCTCAAGCATCTTATCCCAGGTCCATTCGCCTTTCTCGTATAATTCTTGAAGATCAGGGAGTCCAAGTTCTTCGAATAAATCTCTGTTGTAGTGAATTCCTACGCCGCCGTTACTCGGCATGCCGCCGTAGAAACCGTATTGCTCTCCAAGTAATGCTGGCCCGGCATTCGCTAAGCGCTGATCCGTGTTAATGCTGGATTCTGGTGTTGTAAATTCCGAGATTTTGTGAAGCTGGCCTTTCTGAATGGCAGGAAGTGCTGCTTTGTATTCGAGGTAGGTGATATCAGCGAGAGGCTCTCCCGCCAATACGGAGGCTGTGAATTTTTCCATGTATTCTTCATAAGGTATATTAACGAATTCGAACTTGACGTTGTATTTCTCTTCTGTCTTCTTCAGCTGTTCAACCAAAGCCTTGCCTTGTGCATCTGTATCTGTCGGTGTGAGATCCCACCAGGCTGAGAGCTTGATGACCCGTCCGCCTAAATCGGGCACGTCTTCGGCAACTGCTTCTTCCGTATTTTCGGTATCCGTTTCGGCAGCTGGTTCTGTATCATTACCGCCAGAAGCTTCCGTATTCGTTTCAGGAGTCGTCTCTGGAGCAGCCGCTGGTGTGTCTGCCCCCCCTCCAGAACACGCTGCCAAAAAGATGAACGTGAACACCATCAACAAACTTAAAAGCGCTTTCATTTTTCTCATTGAAAAATACCCTCCCCTTTAAATTCATCAAGTTTGCTGTCTGCATGCGCTGTCTGACGTGTCTGCTGTTTCATGCTGTAAATGACCACCACCCGTTATGTTAATGCAATCAATTTACAAAACAACAATAACATCTCATGGTAAAATCAGTCAAACATTTTTTATTTATTTCAATTTTTGTTATGTATATGTTATTTTGTTTAGGGTTATTTTTTAATATTTTATGCTGAATACTATGGATATATGATTTGCTCCTCTGCTATTACAAAACGATGTGCACCCGTTGAAGAAGTAAAAAAAGCCGTTCTAATGGCACACCCATCAGTACAGCTTATTTATCAATTCATTTCAGGATTTAGCATCTTTTCGGGGCTAGTTATTGCTGACTGCTGCATCTGCGGCTCCTCTTGCCGGAATGCACAGCTGATTCCGTATAATCAATTCCGCTGCCAGCTGCTTCTTCTCCATCGGCGCCTCCGGATTGTCAATTCGCCACAGCATTTGATCTACAGCTCGCATGCCAAGCATTTTTTTATTCACATGCACGGTTACAGCAATGCTATGAAGATCATTGATATGATCAAATCCCGTAACCAAGCACTCCTCCGGAGTCTTAATCCCATGCCTGCTGAGCTGTTCAATCAGATCCAGCGCAGTTGCATCATTCATACACACGAACACTTCAGGCAGTGTACCTTGCATGTCTGTTAAAGCCTGCCCTATATCCTCGAAAGTTCCCTTGAGGAGCTTCTCATTCTGATTACATGCAATACCATATTGTTCCAACACAAGTCGAAATACGGTCCAGCGTTCAAAAAAGCTGTAAGCCTCTGTCTTGTTGCCTACAAACTGATAGCTTCTAAATCCCTTTGTTACAAGGAGCTGCATCAATTCTCGCATACTTGTCTGATTATCCGTGAAGATCATATCACAGCCTAACGACGCATCCATATGATCAATCATGACAACCGGAATTTCCAGCTTGTGCAGTTCAAATAAGCTTGCGGACGAGACCGCCCCCACCGTTATTGTACCTCTAATCGCCTCTGGATTAAGGAGAGAGAATAAATGATCATGTGACGGCTCGGTTACCGTCAGGATGTCGAGTCCATATTCATTAAGCTGGGTTGTTACTCCCTCCAGTATGGGTCCCCAGTAGGCTGAGTCATAATTCTGAAATCTAACATTTGGAAAAAGAACGAGAATCGTGCCCCGGTTCCTTGATTCTTTGTTAATCTGGCCAGCGTCTCCTGATCTAGCTGCGGAACTGTCGGAAACAGAGATTGGCATGTGATTGTAATAACCAAGCTGTTCTGCCACATGTACGATTAACTCACGTGTCCGCTCGCTGACACCTGGTTTGCCAGCTAAAGTACGTGAAACCGAGAATTTGGATACACCTGCCTGGTTGGCAATTTGCTGAATGGTAACCTTTTTACGCATGCTATCACCTATGCTTCCGTCTGCAGTATCTACTTCTGCTCTATATTAGCATAATATCGACCTAAACCAAACATTAAATGTTATTCCTATATCATAACAAATCATAACAAAATCTTAATCCAGATAAAAATCTATGAAAAAAAGCATATCTCTCTCAACCAAAAACGGTTAAAGCAGGGATATGCCAAAGATCATCCTATTTTGTTAATGCATAATGGTCTCTATGGATCAGATCAGCCTGTATCAATAGCCTCTCATATGGGGATTCAGGATGAGACAGCCTCCATATCAACTGATCTACCGCTCTCTTGCCAAGAAGAGCTTTGTTTACATCGACGGTTGCCAGTATCGGCTGATCTGTTTCCACATTGTCGAAACCCGTTACCGCACAGCTATCCGGTACAGATCGTCCTAATTTATGTAACTCCTCAATGACAAAACGTGCTGTAATATCATTTACACAGACAAACACTTCTGGTAATTCCTCCGGCGGGATCTCATGGATGGAGTGTATCATGTCTATATCCTCCAGATATCCGAGCAGAGACTCCTTCTGAGGACATTTAATTCCATGCTCGTCCAGCGCCATACGATATGCAGTCCACCGGTCCATAAAGCTAGGTGCTTCTTTAATATTGCCAACAAATTGGAACTTCCGATAGCCTTTGCCGATGAGGCCATTCATCATTTCCCGCATCAGAGTAATATTATCGCTGAATATTGTATCACAGTGAAATACCGGCTCAATATGATCGACCATCACTACAGGAATTTGAAGTCTTTGGAATTCCAGCAGCAACGAGACAGACACGGTTCCCACCGTAATAATCCCTTGTATTGCATCAGGATTCAATAAAGAAAATATCTTCTCTGAAGAAGGCTCGGTCAGCGTCAATATGTCATGACCCATCTCATTTAACCGCGCTGAAATGCCTTCAAATACAGGTCCCCAATAGAGTGAATCCATGTTCTGGTATCGGATGTTAGGAAAAAGCACAACGATCGTTCCGGTTCCTTTACGGTGATCGGTTATATATTGTTCTTTGTGTGATTCACCATTCGCTGGCTTGCCAAGTCCCGCGGTATTCTTGAAGTAACCAAGCTGTCCAGCAGTGCGAATAATCATTTCCCGCGTCGTCTCGCTTACTCCGCTCTTTCCAGTCAACGCTCTGGACACGGCAAACTTGGAAACGCCTGCTGCATCAGCGATTTGCTGCATTGTAACTTTGTTCCGCATTTTTTCACCTGTTTTCTAGTGTAAAGATATAGGTCATCTTATCATAATCCGGAGGAAAAATGCCATGTTAGAGTTGATAATTCACGATATAGGGACTTAACATCGTGTTGTAATATCCGGTACTCCACTCAACAGCACGACCATCTTCCGTATAAGCAAAACGTTGTCGTCTGAGAACAACATCTCCTTCAGACATGCCCAATTCACTGGCGATGCGGGCAGATAAAGGCGCTACCGTGAACTGATCACGGTACTGTTCAGCTACCAGATCATGATCCTCTAACCATTCGTATAAGGAAAATTCATCTCCAACACTCCAGTCCTCTGCCTCGGCAAGACCAAGCGGCAATCTATGCTCATAGTAGATAAAGGGCTGGTCATTTAACAGGTACAAGCGCTCCAGGCACAAGCAGCGATCCCCAAACAGCGTATAAGCTTCGCTGCCCGGACTATTCTGCTCCATATTCTTGCCGACCAGCCGTTTATATATCGTTTCCCCTTGCTCAACCAAGATCTCGGTAAACTGCTTGCCCTTCGATAATTGAGGCGCAACGCTGTTTCGTTGAACCGTTGTCCCTACACCGCTCTGCTTCATCACGTACCCTTCCTGCTGCAGCTCCTTAATTGCATTTCTCACGGTCATTTTGCTTACCGCAAATTCCTGCTCCAGCTGGGGCTCAGAAGGGATCAATGTACCAACCGGATATTGACCATGCACAATTCGATCTCGGATGATCTTTTTCAGCTGCAAATAGAGCGGTCCTTTCTTTCTTGATAAGGACACAAGTATCACTACCTTTCAATATCTGGTGCAAGCTCATGCATTGCTCTTACGATATCCTGCTCGGATAAAGCTGCAGTATCACCCGGCACGGTATGAGCCAGAATGGAAGCAGCTGTAGCGAACTGAACCGCATATTCAGCATCATAGCCATTAATATTACTGTGTATAATACCTGCCGTGTAAGCATCACCTGCACCAACCCGGTCCAGAACAACAGCGTTCATGGGTCTTCCAATCTTCATCATACCATTCTTATACATATATCCGGTAATCATATGATGATGGTCTGGACCTACCTCCCGCTGCGTGCCTGCTATCATTTTTATTGCATATTTGGACGCGATCATAGGAATAAGCTCCTGAAGCTGCTCAGTACGTCCTTCAAAGCTGGACTGATAACCTAGCAGTGAAATGGCATCCCGCTCATTCATCATTACTATATCTGCAAGATACAGCATTTCCTCGTAATACGATTTGGCATGCCTGCGTTCTTCTTCCTCCCACAGTGTGCTCCTGTAATTACAGTCAAACACCACACTTCCGCCTGCCAATTTGACCTGTTCTGCAAGTGACTTCATTTGATATCGTACATTCGCATTCATAGCCAGGCCAATACCGCATAAATGCAAGTAATCTGTATTTTCAGCGATCAGCATCGTGTTATATGCCTCTTTGGCCGTGCTGTTAAAGCTGCTGTTCTTCCGGCTTCCATACGTAACTCTCGTTGGTCTCATGCCATAACCGGTTTCAAGGTAGTAGCTTCCGAGGATGCTGCCCTCTGCACGTACAAAGCGTGTATTTAGATCTAAGGCCCGAAGTGAAGCCGCAGCCGCATCTCCAAGCGAATTGTCAGGGACGGTGGTAACTATGGATGCTTCATGCCCTAAGCGGGCCATAGCTGCAGCGATGTTAACTCCTGTTCCTGTAAAAGCATAAGTCAGAGACCTGGATTGTGACAATGTCTCGTAATTCGGGACGGCGAGCCGCATCATCACTTCTCCAAATGCAGTAATCCGCTTATGTGCCTTCATGGGCATCCACCTCGTACTTCAGAATCTGTGTCAATTCAAGTACGTCTTGGATGTTAGTTAGACCCGTTTCCTTATCAATAATGGAGGAATAAACATGCGGTATCACTTGCGGTACTCCTGCATCTAGAGCAAGCCGTAGGATATCTCTGAAATTGTCCTTGTCGATGCCTCCGGTTGGTTCGAGAGCAAAGTTCGCCCTGGCACAGGCCTTAGCGACCTCTAGGTATTCTTCTTTTGTCTCCAGCCCGTTCATCGGAAAATACTTCAGCGCGTTTCCTCCCATATCGGCCACGAGAGCAATTGCAGCCTCAACGGGCACGATGGCTTTTTGGGTCAGCATAGAACTGGCTGGTCCGGTAGATAGATTCACGAATCCGGGCTTGCCGCATGGGGACACCAGGCTGTTGATCCAGCTCTCCTTACCGTTTAGATTGGCACGCGTCGCTCCAACACCGGTAAACACCTGATTAATATGGGAGCCTGCATAATGAACTGCAATTCTACTCACGACCTCTGACTGTCTTGGATCTCCTGCCCCTAGTCCGATCGAGATGGCATCCGCACAACCCTCGCCATAGCTCTGCATGGCTTCTGCAGCTGACACTGCATCTGAATAATTCTTGGATAATACGCCGATCAGCACATAACCTTCCGTCGCTTCAAAAATGTCCTTTGCATTGCTTACACTTCCGGCCAGTACGTTTAGTGCTGCACGGCCTTTATATAATCGCTCCGCCATTTTGCTCATTTCTATTCAGCCTCCCTTAATGATTTCCGTAATTCGATCAATAATAACGGTCATATCGTCTGCCTTAAGTGACCGTGGATCAATATCGAAATATCCCTGCTTCACACCGTAATCACGGGTATAGATGGCAATATCTCCTGTACGGAGCTTCTCTGCCACTTGTAAGGCATTGATTCCGGCTTCTTCTGCATCTACCTTGATTCGTCCCCGATAAATAAGCCTTCCAGCCTCATCCTGTACGATGCTCATCTCGATGCCAGCGAGTTCAGATAATGCGGCAAGCTCCATTAAGGATTGTTTCTCTTCTTCGCTTCGATCCTGCTTGACCCCATATTCATCCAGCGCCTGCAGCAGCCCGAATGAGGCTTCCTTACCTACTTTCATGCTTCTGCCAATGCCATGGAGCTGCACTTTAAGCCATTCAATATATTTACTTCTACCCGCCACGATACCGGAAGTAGGGCCTTCAATTGCTTTGGAGCCGCTATAAATTACGAGGTCAGAAATGGATATATAGCTCTTCAGATCCTCCTCCGCTGCCGCATCTATTATAAGAGGGACCTGGTGTTCTCTTGCTACTTCCCATGCTTCTGCAGCAGAGATCATATTCTTCTGAACACTGTGGTGTGATTTCACATAGAGTATTGCCGCCGTTCGCTCTGTAATCGCATCCTCCAGATGCTCCTGCTTGCCTTCGTTTGCATATCCGGCCTCAACCAGCTTGCCTCCGCCCAAATAGATCATCGTCTCTACAGGAGCTCCGTATTGAACGTTGTGGCCCTTCAGCATGACGATTTCATTTTTACTGATCGTCTCTTGATGGAGCTTGAGACTTAGTCTTCGATTCCCCTGCGTAACCATAGCTGCTACGGACAGCGCAATGCCGCTTGAAGCTGAATTGACGATAGCAGCCGCCTCTGCACCGAGCAGGCTTGCAATATGCTCTCCTGCCTTGTTCGTTAGATCACTGATTTCAACGTACTGCTGTCCACCTTGCTTCATCGCTTCCATAACAGAGTCCGTCGGTGCGGATACACCCAGAACGCTCATTCTGCCGCTTGCATTAATTACTCTTTTTAAACCGTATTTATGAAGAATAGAAGTATTCACCTATGATTGCTCCTCTCGATTGAATAATTGACTTGGCCAGACGTGTATCTCCATTTGAATCGGTCATTGTTCTTGACTCAGGCACCACTTCAAATAAAGTGAGATTCGCTTCATCCCCTACCTGAATTCGTCCCAGCTCCGGCCGTCCAAGCCAGTCTGCAGCCCGCTTTGTCACCCGATCTATAACCTCGTCAAGAGAGTATCCGATGACCATAAATTTGGTCATTACATCGGCCAGGCTGTACACCGGACCCTTCACACGATTGCCTCTGTAAATGTCTGAACTGATGCTATCTGGATGAATTCCTCTATCTTTGGCAGTCTCAGCAACACGAAAGGAGAAGCTGGCCGTTCCATGTCCGACATCCAAATGCACGCCGCGACGGATCGCCGCGTTCAGCTCAGGTATGAGCTCATTTTTGTCGTCCAAAATGTTATTGGCCTTCCCATGCAGATAATGAGTGACAATATCTCGTGCTCTCAGGCTGTTCAGCACTTCATGAATGCCGGGAGGACCGGAACCTATATGAACCATAAGCGGTAATTTGACTTGCTCTGATATATGAAGGGCTGCCTTCAATGGACTTATCCCTTCTTCCTTGACTACACTTCTGCTGATTCTCGCCTTGAGTCCGACGATAAAATTACGGTATCTGGCTATGGTCTCCACAGCTAATTGCCGGTCTATCCACTCTGCTCTGCTCAGCTCATCCTGCCTTAAGCCCAGCCCAATTCGTGAGATATTTAAGAAGGCCAGCACTCGCGTCTTTGCTGTCCTGCTGCGTCGATACAGCTCCTCTAAATGATCTGCACCACAGCTTCCAGCATCAATAATTGTGGTAACACCCTGGCTCACACCGATCTTGTCAGCATCATCACCATAAGGCTGGTAGCTGTCCATGGCATGGACATGCATATCAATCCACCCGCTCGATACATAGTGACCTGAACAATCTATAATCTCATCACCTGCAGCGGATTCTGCTGTCTCTATAGCAGCGATGTGTCCCTGCCTGATCACCAGATCAAACCTCTCCTCCGAATGAACAGTCCTCACTGAACGAAGTACTCGGGTATGCATTACAACCTCCTCCATCTCCATGTTCTTCCGCTTTTCACTTGTACCTTAACACAGATTTAGCAGCAGGTAAATATAACGTTATAATGTTTAATTGATTATCTGACATACTAAAAAGACGTTTTCTCTATTGAAAACGCCTTGATTCCGGGTTAGACCCAATGCTCAACCTACCCACTCGAATTTTTGATTCCTATAGCTAACTTTGTACAAAGATTGCTGCGAAGCCTCTATTATATCCCGAACCGTTGAGATGGGTTTCTTTTTTTGAAGTGAAGCAGCTTATTCCACTTGACCTCGGTAAGAATAACGCCTCCCAAGATGAGTGCTGCGCCCATATAACCATTCAAGCTTAGCTGTTCTCCATATATTGCATAGGCAAATCCGGCAGCAAATACAGGCTCCAGGGAAAAAATAAGCCCGGCACGCGTAGAGGAAATATGCTTCTGCGCCATGATCTGCAGGGTGTAGGCGACTGCACTGCATAATACAGCCAGTCCCAGAATGGATATCCAGGCTCCTTCTGAAGCCGGAAGCTTCGGTTCCTCAAACAGGATACTGAACAGTAGAGCGAGTCCTCCGGCAAAACCGAGCTGCAGTATGCTGAGTGCCTTGCCATCCCCTTGCTGAACCATACGCCCTGATAGAAGGATATACAATGCATAGCTCAAGGCTCCCATAATACATAACAGATCACCTGTTTTGAGCTGCATGCTGTTCTCAAGCGTAAGAAGCCCGATACCTGCTATGGCTAACAAAATACTGCATACAATCTTCGCCTCAGGCCAGCGTTTTTGAACTATCGATACAAGAATCGGTACAAATACCACAGATAAACTGATTAGAAATCCGGCCTGCGAAGTGGTTGTTTGTTTGACTCCATAAGTAATAAATACAAAGGCAACAAACAGGACTGCCCCTAAGACAAAACCCTGCCGCAGTGTACGAAATGTCATTTTGGACCATGTTCTGTAGAAAATAATGCCCATAAGAATAAAGGCCAAACCGAAGCGAAGGGCAATCATATTCAGCTCTTGAATCGATGTCAAACCTTCCTTCATAAATAAATAAGAGGAACCCCACAACAGGGTTACAAGCAGCATCTGCAGATCTGCCTTACGTTCTACTTTCACTATCGTTCTTCCCTTCAATTTCTTGCTTGTATGTATAAGTGGATTACCGAACTCAAACAGCAAGATTCAGTATATATCAAGTCTTTTCACAAGAAAAATGAATGTTTATAATTGATATTATGAATTTATTTCATGTAAAAGGAAGATGACAAATGTCTCTGGCAAAATACGAGATTTTCACAACCGTAGTCGAACTCCAAAGCTTGACCAAAGCTGCCGAAGCCTTGAATCTCACTCAATCTGCAGTTAGTCATGCCATTTCAAGCTTAGAAGCAGGCTGTGGATTTGCATTACTTATTCGCTCCAAAGCGGGTATTCAGCTCACCGCAAACGGAGAGCGAATTCTGCCCTATATGAGAGAAATATTGAAGTGGAACGAAATGATGCATCAAGAAATCCAGTTACTGAGCGGCATTCAAACAGGTACAGTCCGAATCGGAACGTTTACGAGTGTGTCCTCTCAGTGGCTTCCCGGTGTTATCAAATCCTTCCAGCATGAATATCCCGCTATTCATATTAAGCTCAAGGAAGGAGATTACGGTGAAATCAAGGGGTGGATTGCTTCAGGAGCGGTTGATTTTGGATTTTTGTCGCTGCAGGGCGGGTCTATTTTTGATACAATCCCGCTGAAGAAGGATCGCTTGGTATGTATCCTGCCGGATGGACATGCTCTGGCATTAGAATCCTCCCTTCATCTGGATCAGCTGCGAGAGGAGCCTTTCATTATGCCGAAATGGGGCGGAGATGATGAGATCGAATCCATGATTCGGACTCATAAGGTAAAGCTTAGCATCCGGTTTGAGGTTGCTGAAGAGCAAGCCATAATAGGGATGGTTCAGCACGGACTCGGCATCAGCATACTGCCGGAGATGGTACTTGGGAATCTGCCGGATACGGTTCGAATTGTTCCATTGGCAGAGAAGCCCTATCGCATGATCGGAATGGCTGCATTGTCCTTGTCCGAATTGTCGCCCGCAGCTCATAAATTTATTAACTCGGTTCAGGACTGGTTAACCCTTCAGCATCTAATGGATGATCTTGTGCACCTTCCCTCTTCGCCATAAATGATAATATCGCCCAATCAGCATTCGCCTGCATCTCATATATTTATTGTGTAGATGAATGATGAGGAGGTAAATGTCATGGGAGAAGCAAAACGTGGCTATGGTGAAGGTGGATATGGTGGTTACTCTTCGGTAGGGGCGATCTTGGTATTGTTCATTCTGCTCGTAATCATCGTTAGTACATTCCAATATTAATCCTTATTATAGATATTGGAACAGAACATGGCGATCTCCATTGGAGATCGCCTCTTTTTCCTCTTTTTCGCTTAACCTGACTAAAAATCTTCATAAACAAGATCCATATTGATTCCTATAGCTGCCTTGCTGCCTTCCGCTGCTGCGATAATTAACTGTGTAGGAGAAGTAACCGTACTATCCCCGGCCGCATAGATACCTCTAATATTCGTCCTTCCATACTGATCTGTCATCAAGGCGCCCCGGTCGTTCATATGACACCCCAGTCTTGGCCCAATAGGGCTTGCTTGGCTTAGCTGTGGTGTAACAAATCCACCCTCTCGCTCGATAGTTTGACCATTCTTGAACCGTATGGCCTCAAGCTTTCCGTTACGTCCGGATAATTGGCTGATTGGCTGCTCTGCAATTCTTATCCCTTTACTCACAAGTTTTTTTTGTTGTTCTACATTAAGGATCCTTTTTCCATTTGTACATATAACCAGATCCTTGCTCCAGTGATAGATCATTTGAGCCGTACTGAATACATTCATCGTCTCCGCTAGAAGAACAAGGCGCTTCCCTCTTAGCTCGTAACCATCGCAGTAGGGGCAACTAAAGAGACTCTGCCCGTAATACTCCTGAAGTCCTGGCAGCGAGGGAAGAATCTCACGGAGACCCGTACTTAGCAGAACTTTTCTTCCGGTTACCTCTTTGCCGCTGGTCATACGGGCTTTAAACCCGCCAAATACAGGCTGAACATCAATGACTTCCTCTTGCATTATACTTATGGAAGGATACTCGGATAGCTCTTGATGAGCAATCTGTCTGAATTCAGCAGGACTAGCCCCATCCCTGGTCAAATAACCATGAGATTGTCTGGTCCGCGCATGCCGAGGTCTGCCGTGATCTAAGATGATCGTTCTGCGGAGAGAACGTGCCAGCACCAATCCAGCACTCAGTCCTGCAGGACCGCCGCCAATAATGATGCAATCAAGCATGCCAATCCCCCTTTGATAGCTCAAAATTTCGGATATTCGATATTATGTTAGCGGGCATAGAAATAGCCCCCTTGCTATCGCAAGAGGGCTGATTATCATCCTTCTTAAGGAATATATTGTTGTACGATTTGTGTAACTTCACCGTTCTCAATCGTTAGATGATAAGGAAATACGCTCATGTCCATATTCGTTGTATCTCCGTAGAGTTCGGTAAATTTATCTAAGCTGATCTCTTCATTCCACTCGATGTCAATATCCTTGGCATCTCCCGTACGATCATAAATTTGAACCGTAACGGTTGCATCATCTGCGATCTTTAGGGTTTCATTTGCTTCCTGCTCATTCACAATATAGTAGCCGTCCGGAGCATAGTCAATTCCAGCGTCAGGCTCTTGCTCCACGAAAACGGTGTTTGCTTCTTCACCTTCATACCACTCAATCTCGTCAGCTTTGATTTGCAGTTCTCCGTTAAGATCGCTAAGATCGTTGATATATACAGTTTGATTCTCTACGCGAACCGCCGTATCCTGAGCTTCCTCTGACTTCGCAAAGACTGTTGAATGATTCCCGATATTAAAGTTACCATATATTAAAGTTCCCGAAAGAATTACACCCAGCGCAACAAATGTAAATAGCCGATTTTTCATTTGACATCTCTCCTTCTGGTGCGGCTCTATAAAGCCTCCATGTGCTATGTATTAAATCTTCTTAGCTGTTCTTAGTACCTAGTATAAACGTTTATTGTTAACGAAGAGTTTCAATCTTGTTAATAAAAATATAAAATTTATTCATCTCATAAGTATAAGGGTCCCGACGAGGGACCCGAACCTGTCTTCATTTCCAACACTAATTCTTAACGAATTTGACCAACACATGTGCTAATGCATGCTGTTGTTCGTTATTAGCTGCATTCCATAGCTCTTGGAGCAGCTTCTCCTCTCTGTTTCTCGGCTCTTCATTCTTGGATAACATCTCTGCAACCTTTTCTGCAACCAATGTTAACTGTTCTTCGTTCAAACCGAGTGATTCTCCCAAGGATACACGCTTCTTCAAGTATTGTTTGAATGTTTCGAATTGTTCCAAAATATCATCCTTTTGTTCCGGAGCCATTCGATTCATCACTTCATCCACCTGATTCAGCTCTACTTTTCCATCCTTATTGATCATATGTGTTTGTTCAGACATCGTATTCTCCTCCAGTTATACAGATATTTTGAACGCTTGCACACTTCCTATTAACCTTTCCGTCTAGAATGAAACAAGATGAATCTATTACATTTTCTTTTTTATCCTTAGCTGCTATGCATTTGATGCAATGCTTTGTTGATCCAGATTGCCGACAGAAGTCCATCTCCCATCGCTACAGCGGCTTGCTCCGAGTGCAAGCCGATATCACCCGCGATCCATAGGTTCGGTACAGATGACATTCGCGAACGCCCGTCTGCCTCAACATGCTTGTTACCCTCTACCTTAGCACCGAGCTGCTCCGCCAATTCCGAATGAACCTTGTTGTCTCCAAAAGCGATAAACCCTCGTTCAGCCTCGACAACAGTACCATTTGCCAGCTTGACAGCTGTTATCATGCCCTTGTCATCACTCTCTACTTCAGTAATGGCCTCTTCAATATATTGAACACCCTTCTGGCTTAATTTGTCTCTCAATTTCGAGGTCAGCTCAGCTTGATCGTGATTAATATAGATCATCTCGGAGGCCCGTTTAGCCAAGATGTTCGCCATACCGGCGCCGGTAACACCGGAACCCATAATGACGGTCCGCTTGTTCTCAATCTCGTATCCATCACAATCAGGACATATATAGACAGACATTCCCAGTGCATCTCGGAGACCCGGAATATTCGGGTGCCGATCTGTAATACCTGTAGCAAGCAGAAGTGTTCTAGCTTGATACAACTGATCATGATTACCGTTTAGTAGGAAGAGCTCACCTTCCTTTTTGGCAGAGGTAATGCGATCCGTACAAAATTCTATGCCCGTCGCTTCAGCATGAGCTCTTCCTCGTCTGCGGATCTCCTCTCCAGATATCCCCTCCGGAAACCCCAGTATATTATGATAATTACGGCATATGGTCGAACGACCTTCCCCCGCATCAATGACTAGCACCTTGTGTATAGAATACCTTCCCAGCTGTATAGCAGCCTGCAGCCCGGCAATACCTCCGCCGACAATTATGCAATCATATATCATCCTATCCCTGCCTTCTTCTATATGTCTTCTCTCTTTTATCCTTAAACAATATGTATCTTTTTAAACGAAGAGCCCGGAATCATTAAAAAGGACCATGCTAAGCATGATCCTCTTAAGAGTTATAATCCAAATGAATAAGCTGCATATTGTCTGGCATTATTCATCGCTGTCCACACATCGCTAGTCTCAGAGCCCATATACCAGAACGCATAACCTGCAACATCATATGCTTCAAACAGAGTTGTCTTGGCTGACAAGGAACGGCTGTCTTCTGCCCATATCCCGCGAGATATCCCCTGAGAAGTATATGTTAACGTGTATTGCGCAATATCAGAATTCCATTTCATAGCAGGTGAATATTGACGATAAATTTCTCCCTGCGTCTTCAGTGAAATATCATAGGAGCCAAGCTGAGGAGATGACAAGGACCAATTCCGAGTATAGGTTGGCAGTGCTGCGATAATCTTGTCCTTGGGCACGTTCTGCTGTAATCTCTGAACAGCGTACTCCAGCCATGGGATTGAAGCGACCGAGCCTGCAGTGGACGAACCATTCCAATGCTCCTCATATCCCATTAACACGACATAGTCGGCCACCTCGCCAAGTGCCTTGTAATCAAAAGCAGCCGTCCAGCTTGTACCCAGATCAGGAGATACATCAATAGATAAAGTCACACCTATGCTGGTGAGCTTAGAATACAGCGAAGTCATAAACAATGTCAGATATTCGCGTTCCTCTGGTGACACATTTTCAAAATCAATATTCAGGCCGGCTAACTCATACTTCTTCGCATAATCCACCAATTTGGAGACAGTAGCTTCTCGCAAGACAGCATTCGACAACACCCGATGTGTCATCTCTGCATTTGCGCGGTTGCCTACCATACCCCAGATATTCAGCTTATTTCGCTTAGCAAAAGTTAATAGCCTCTGATCCGTATGATCCTGGACAACTTCTGTCTCATCGAGAAAATACCAGCGCGGAGAAAGAGTATTGATTCCTGCATCGAGCACCTGCTTCTCGTACTCGGCTGTCGTTGAATCGTACTGCCAGCCAAGCAGAATCGGATCCGCTTCACTGATATTGAGCTCAGATTTAATAGCTGGTGCTTGCAGTATACGGTCTAGCAGAACCGCTGCTTCCGCACGGGTCAACGAATCATTCGGTCTAAACGCCCCGCTGTCACCCTGCATGAATCCGAGCTGAGTTACTTGACTTATATAGCCCCATGCCCACTTAGAGGTTTGCTTATGATCTATGTAAGGCAGCTCTGCTGATGCTTCGATCGGATTAGGAGCGGACTTCAGCATACGGACCATCAGCGCTGCAGCTTCCTCCCGAGTCACGTCTGATTTGGGTGCAAAATAGTTCTCTGATCTTCCTTGAACGATCCCCAAGTTCAATAGAGCACTAATGTCACCGTAATACCAATCCTTCTCTTTCAGATCCTTGAAAGGAGTCAAATCGTTCATCGTCGGATCAAGCCTGAGAGCAGCGACCATCATTTTGGCAAGTTCTGCTCTTGTAACCTTCTTCCCAGGCTCAAACGTCGTCAAGGTAGTTCCTCGAACAATGCCTTTATTATACAACCGGACGATGGCCTCTTTAGCATAACTATTCGAAATGTCTCTAAAAGGGGGCTCCAAAGAAGATGCAGCTGCATGCTGCGGTGTGATATAAACTGTCAATAATGAAACAATAATGCCTAGGTTCATGCCTTTTTTTACAATCCTGCCCCATGTGTTACTTTGTATTCTCAAAACCAGCGCCTCACTTGCATTATAGGATAAATCTATCCTATCAAAGTGCTGTGAGTCGTGTATGTACTTAAATTATGGTTATACTTCTATATTTATCTGTGCAGCATCTTGAACGACAAAAAAGAGTATCGCTTCATTCGAAGCAATACTCTATCTAAGTATTCGTTATTTCAGCAATTATTTTAACACTTTAAGACGGGTATCCAGTGGAGCAAAATCTTTGTCACCCGGATCTGCCGCAGGCGTGCCAAAAGGCATTTGTGCAATCAGTTTCCATGTTGCAGGAACATCAAATACTTCCTTCACTTCGTCGTCAATCAGCGGATTGTAGTGCTGGAGAGATGCTCCAAGACCTTCTTGCTTAAGCGCTGTCCATACGACCAATTGCAGCATGCCGCTAGATTGGTTCGCCCAGACTGGGAAGTTGTCCGCATAGAGAGCAAACTGCTTCTGCAGGTTCTCAATCACTTCCTGATCCTCGAAGAACAGCACGGTGCCGTATCCTGCACGGAAGCTTGCCATTTTGTCCGCAGTTGATTTGAATTTCTCATCGTCATTTACCGTTTTGCGAAGTGTATCTTCCGTAATGTTCCAGAGCTTATCATGCTTCTCTCCCAGCAATACGACAACGCGGGCCGATTGGGAGTTAAAAGAAGACGGCGTATACTTGACTGCTTCACCAATGATCTCCTCAATTCTTGCATCCGAAACATGGGATTCTTTAGAAATCGCGTAGTAAGATCTTCTTTCCTTAAGAGCTTCCATAAATTCTTTAGCCATTAGAAAAAAACCTCCTGGTATATTTTGTAGGTCGACAAAACTAAAGATAGTATACTCGCTTACATTAGTCAAGTAAATCTATAAAAGTTTGAGCAAATGTCGTCCATAACTAACCGTCTTTTATTATTTATAATCCGCATTGATTTCATTCACGAGCTTTGAAGTAATTCTTCAATTAATCCCGATAATCGGCACGGTATTTCTCTTCTGTTGAAGAATTTTGCTTGGTCGCCTCTTTATCCTTCTCTTCTTGCTTCTCCATATTCAGATCCTGAACCGGAATGGGGTCTACATGCAGTTCTTCTTCATATTGATCGAACAAGCTTTCCTTCTCTGTCGGGTACTGCTCGGGATGATCCATCTGAGTGCGATCTTTTCGATCTTTTTTATCATGATTCTTCATATCAGCCATTGTTCATTTACCTCCTTGTTCTGGAACGATATTTATCATTACCATGCTCAACCCATGACTAAACATGCACAAGAGAACCATCGATTGACACTATACAGACATCAAAAAAACACCGTCAACTTCGATTCATCGAAATTGACAGTGCTATTTCACAAACTATTGGGTCAGCTGCTGCTCATAAACCAGCTGGGCTTCAAAGATACTGAATCCTTCTGAATTCATTCCACGAAACCAGATGCTCGATCCATCTCCATCCGAACGTTGAAGGGTGAATGTCTCGTTCAATCTTACCTCTCGGTGATAAGTAATTCTAAACCTTCTCCATACGAGATGTTCCAATTCCTCAGCTGTCAGAGCATCATAACAGAGGTCTGCATATCTTGCATTATTCAGATGTCCATTGCTATCGGTTGTACTATACCCGGCTTTGAACTCGTAAGCAGTCTTAAGCTCAATAGCTTCAGAGATGGATACTTTATCCGGCATATCGCCGGAGGAGGATTGACTGGTAACCGTTGGAATGTCATAAGGCAATGCAGATGGACGCAATATCTTGCGTTTATGAATATCAACCAAGGTCCAGGTAGACCTTGCATATCCCAATGCTCCCTCAGTACCCTCAAACCGATAATCTCTTAGCCAGACAACACCTTTGTACCCTCTGGACCATGTCGATACCGTCCACTCTTCCTCAAGCACCGGTATCTGCTCACAATCGATCTCTATCGTCATGAGCATCCAGCCATAATGATTCTTCAGCATCTCGCTTATCGTAATTCCCAGCTCCTGCAAATGACGGTCGGCAGCATCCTGGAGCCTCTCAAGAACGGACGAAAGCTTAATGCGAGAATGCAGATCAGACTGGCTGGAGCTCACGACGAAGATTTCTTTACATATGTCTGTCACATTTACACTTCCTTTGCCTGCGATCTACTCCTGCTGCCCTTCATTTTAGTAGATAAGACCAGGCAAGGCAAACGAAGCGTTAACAGCAAAGTGGTTAGCCGCCTAAATCATTTAGCTGCTGGCTCAGATTATTAATGTTCGTTATCAGATCCGGAATACCCGTCTGTTCCCAATTCTCCAGTGTGAAGCCCTGCTCCTGTATTCGCTGACTGAACTGATCAACCATACCGGTGAGCTGTTCATTATATTCTACGAGCCTGGCATGGATGGATTCTCCAATGGCTGGAGGGGTTAGCTGAGCAAACTCACTAGCTTCCGTCCGGATTTGTTCCAGCTGTTCCTGAAACTGAGCTGCCGCATCAGGGTTATTGACAGCTTCCTGGGCCAGATTTTGAAGCTCTGTGCCGGCTGTTGATACTTGATTGATATATTCGGTTGCCTCATTTACATAATTAAGAGATTGATTCACACTATCTACGGCAGAACAAGCAGATAGCATCACAGCGGATGCAAGCATCGTCGCCATCATAACAGCCTGCTGTTTTCTTTTTCGTTGTCTTCTCATATAGCGGGTCTCCCTTCACAAAAAAAGCGTTCACATAAACGTTTATACGAACTGCTTTATGTTCAGGTTTCATTTCATATAAGATGATGCGTCCGAAAAACCTCCGGTGTACAGCCCACCGTCTGTTTAAACATACGGCTGAAATGCGAAACCCGCTTAAATCCCGACTTCTTGCTTGCTTCCGTGACGGACATATCCGGATGGAAACGAAACAGCAGCTTGGCTTGATTGATTCGTCGCATATACAAATATTTAAAGATTGTTGTGCCTGTCATCTCTTTGAACAGTGCTGCCATATAAGGCTTGGATAAATGCAGCTCTCTGGCGATCTCATCCAGCCCAATCTCGTTCATATAATTTGTCTCCAAATAAGTAATGATGCCTTGGATGTGTTCTTCCTTATCTGTACGTGTCCTGTGCTCTAACAGCTTATTGTCGGTGAATTGCTGTGCCATAATCAAGAAGTCACACAGCTTAAGTACGAAGCGGTCACTCATCTGTTCCCGCCCCTTCATCTCATAGAGCTGGTTCAGCTGGGCTAGACTCGTCTCCGTTTCCTGCTGCTGCTCAGCTGTAAGATGAAAAACATGATTCTTCAGTTTCTCGAATGGTGCGAGCAGCGCATGAGCGCGTTCAGCGACAAGATACTCTTCAAGCATCATTGGATAGAAATGCAATGTCGTTCTTATATAAGGAATGCTTGGATCTGGGTGTGGTCTGTGTAAGGTCATGCCATGCATCAAGATTAAATCACCAGGGACAAGAGTATAGATCTTGTCGCCAATAACATACGTGCATTTGCCTTCATGGAAATAGTACAGCTCATAAAATGGATGGGAATGAAACCCATCATCCTGACCGTGCTTTACAGGGTGGCTATTCCGGTAATTAAAGGCGAGCGGATCAATCATGTTGAACGTATTTGCCACAATTGAAGTCACTCCTTCATTCCTTTGCATCGTTTTGTTGCTCATGCAAAGATCTCATCGTGACTTCATTGTATCACGCAATAGGCTGCAAACGACAACATCAATTACCGTGCAGCTTGGAATGTCCCTGCTGATGCCAGCTCTTGAGCAGTGAGACATAACTCCGCTGCCTTAAAAGCATGAGCCTGAGACATGGCATCCTCTGTTCTATTTATACAATCCTTAATTAATTGACTGAAAAAAGGATAGCCTACCTTCCCTTTTACATTAAACCGGTATTCCCCCTCATGATTGACCAGATATACTTGATCGCCTATCGATTCTCGTGCAATGTCTGTATATTTACGCAGTTCAATGTAACCGTCCGTCCCCAGTATGGTCGTACGCCCATCTCCCCATGTAGAAAGGCCGTTCGGTGTAAACCAATCCACCCGAAAATATCCTGAGGCGCCGTTATCACCCACGAGCGCAGCTTCTCCGAAATCTTCCAGCTCCGGATACTCAGGATGCGCCATATTAACCGCACGACTATACTTCACTTCTGCATTCTGACAAGATGCAAAGTATAGAAATTGTTCAATTTGATGGCTTCCAATATCGCAAATAATTCCACCGTATTTGTCTTTCTCGAAGAACCATTCTGGGCGGCTGCCGGCATTTAAACGATGCGGTCCTGTACCCATGACTTGGAGCACCTTGCCGATCGCCCCTTGAGATATAAGCTGACCAGCATAAACAGCGCTCTCGACATGTAGGCGTTCACTATAATAAACCATATACTTTCGGCCTGTTTCCTTTACCTTCTGACGAGCAGCCTCAAGCTGTGTGAGGGAAGTAAAGGGGGCTTTATCCGTAAAATAATCTTTACCTGCGTCCATGACGACAAGACCCAGCGGCCCTCTTTCCGAAGGAACAGCCGCTCCCGCCACGAGACGAACCTCGGCATCATTTAATATTTCATCAAGGGAATTGGCTGCCTTGGCCTCCGGAAATCGTTCCTGAAAAGCCCTTACTTTATCCGGGTCAGGATCGTATACCCATTTTAGAGTAGCTCCTGAGCGTACAAGCTCGCCACACATCCCATAGATATGCCCATGATCCAGAGCTGCTGCCGCGATGACAAATTCTCCAGGTCCTGCAACAACTTTATTCACTGCACTCTCCGGCGCATAAAACATCCCATCTCGATTACTCATTGTCAGCACCTCTTTCCAGCATATTCTTTAACTCCATCATCTTATTGAAAGGTACCGCTTAGATCAGCCGGTGATTGAGTCTCTCTCACTGGATCCGTATTCATCTTGGAATGACGAATGCGTTCCTGAAGATGCTTGTTAAACAGCTCCTCATCAATTGGCAGCTCGACCCAATGATCCGTCCAAGTAGATAAATACATGGCATTGGATAAAGTCAGTCCATGAATTCCTTCTTCCCCAGGAGCAATAAGCGGTGAGCCATGCAAAATAGCATCTACAAAGTTCTGCATAATACCAGGGTGTCCTGTCTCTCTGCCCTCAATGGGAATATCAATCTTCCAGCATTCTGGCTGTCCAAATCCGCCGGTATATCGCTGATTAAATTCACTTTCGGGTTCACGTAGCCGCCAAAAGGTCATCTTCCCATCCTCAACAACAATTTTGCCGCGATCACCTGTTACTTCAAATCGATTCGTTCCCGGAGTTTCTCCTGTCGTTGTGATGAAGACGCCGGTGGCTCCATTCTCATATTCTACGTATGCAGTCACATCATCCTCGACTTCAATGCTGCGATATTTGCCAAACGCACAGAAGGCTCGCACCCGCTTCGGCATCAGGCCTACTGTCCACTGCCATAGATCCAGCTGGTGCGGAGACTGATTCAGCAGCACACCTCCGCCTTCACCCGCCCAAGTCGCACGCCAGCTTCCAGAATCATAATAGCTCTGAGAGCGGTACCAGCTAGTAATAATCCAGTTGGTCCGCCGAATCTCACCAAGTTCCCCTGAAGCAATCAAATCCTTTAATTTGATGTACAGTGGGTTGGTTCGCTGATTGTACATGATCGAGAACACCTTCCCGCTATCACTCGCGGCTTCGTTCATCTCTCTCACTTGACTTGTATATACCCCAGCCGGCTTTTCTATAAGAACATGAAGCCCTTGATTAAATGCCAGTATGGCAAGCTCCGAATGCTGATAATGAGGTGTAGCAATAAGGACTGCATCAACTTCCCCCGAGAGCATCATGGCTTTCGGATCCTGGAAATACTGAACTTCTCCTTGCAGGTTATCTGCTGCCCATGCTTTGGCGCTCTCTCTCATATCACTGATCGCCGTAAGCACTGCCCCTTTAATCTTACCTTGATTTATCGTTTTGGCATGGGCAGAACCCATATTGCCGATGCCTATGATTCCGACTCTTACCGCATTCATTGTGCAGCACCTCCAATATGTAACTGTTTGCTCAGTGAATGCATGCTCTGCGTGAAGTTCTTGAGCATCTCCACTGAAGAATAGCTCTGACTAAAATCTTCTATTCCCAGATATCCCTTATATCCAACGGATTCAAGATCTTCAAGAACGGTGCTCCAACGAACGACTCCGTTAAGTAAAGGAGACCATTTTGATTGATAATAGGTTTCTATCTCGCTATCTGGCTTCTCCAGCTGTACCCAGCTGGCATTCTTCACATGAACATGGGCTAGATAGGGTCCAAGCAGCTCTAAGCCCATACGGTAATTTTCATAGCCTTCGTGGACCATATTCCCCGGATCATACAACACTCCGATATGCTGTGGATCGAATGAGGAAACGAGCCGATAGGCAAGTCCCGCACTAGGAGCTATGGTGCCATGATGTGTTTCGACCAGTGCTTTTACTCCATACTGACGAGACATCTCCTGAACCTCGCTTAAGTACGAGATTGCACCATTGTACAGCTCATGATAATTCGCCGAGCGATGATAACCTGGAACACCCACCCGCATCATTGCTGCACCTAGCTTTTGAGCGGATTGGAAGGCCTGCTCCGTAGCCTTCAGATCTCCCGAAGTAAGATAAGGAACAAGAGCAATCGATTTCAGCCCGTATTGTTCAGTTAGTGCTGCCGCCTTCGCGACCTCCTCATCTGCATTCTCAGGATCTATGGAGGCCAGATTTCTTCTCCAAAAAGAAGGTTCTTCCTGGCTTGCCTCCATCGGGACGCCTTTGTACCGCCATTCAATACCTTGAATTCCGGCATCCGAAGCAGCCTTGAGCATTTGTTCAGGCAGTAAATCTGGGGTCGCAACCGTAAATAAAGATAACAACATTCCTTATCACTCCTTTAGAATAAAGCGTATTCACAAGTTCATCCTATCACTGTACTTCAAGGACAGATACGGCTATTTCTTAAGAGATGAACCACAGATAACAAAACAGGCGAGGAAGACACTCAGAGGCAAATCATCTGAAATCATTTATAACCTCAAAAAAAACACCTGCTGATTCGTTATTAAAACGATCAACAGGTGTTTATCACCATTCGTATATATTTAGACTTCGTTATTGCAGCTCCAGGGATGATGAAATGGATTCACTTGCTGGCATAGTAAACATGCTGTATATCTATTTCGTCATCAACCCTGATTACACCGTGTGAATATTGTGACTGCCTTCTCTTGTCCGTAGGTGACCCCGGATTAAATAGTATAATTCCATTCTCTTCTTTAAGTACAGGGATGTGTGAATGTCCAAATACGATACAATCCACTTGCTCTGACTTGAAGGCTTGAAGTGCATTATCTTCCGTGCTCCCTCTACCCATGTGTCCATGTACGATACCAAAGCGCTTACCTCCGGCTTCGACAATGGTTTGTTCAGGCAATAGGCCTCGAATGATGGCAAGGTCGGTATTTCCATATACTCCGTGCAGCTTCCCCATAGACTGAAGCTCCTCGTAGAGTGAAATGTCCGTCCAGTCACCCGCATGAAATATGTAATCCGTATCCTGAAGGTCCTGAAGCAGAGGTGCAGGCAGCTGCTTGGACATTCGAGGCATATGGGTGTCAGATAATACGGTTATTTTGATCATAAGACGTAACCTCCTTGGTATTCCCTATTCGGTTAATCCATGTATGGGTCTTTATCCGGGCGGGCCTTGGCTTTGAGCTGCCGAACACTGTACTCCAGCTGTTTGATTACATCTTCAATCTGTTTACGATCGATCAGATTTGGATCCGCTTGCGGTTTAGGTACATTCTTCAGATTCCGAATCATATATTGCTGTTCCTGCCATTTATCCATCAGATCAGATATATGTGCATAAAAACGCTCATAATCCTTGATGATGATATCGAGAAATTCATCCACCTCATCCGGATCGTAACCCCTAAGCTTGTGGTTGAATTGTTTCTCATGAATGGATAGTGCATCCATCTGAATGCCGAGCTGCTTAAAGAGCTGCTTCTGCTTATCCAGCCGGCGTTTCATATGTTCATCCATATCTAACTAACCTCCATTAATCGAATTCCCTTATTTTTTTATATCATAAACTGACCCCTGATGAAAATGAATCAACATAAACTTTCCCTTACATTAACCAAAAACTAACTTATTCTCCAATCAGATTCCTGTTATTCCCTGATATATGGTATTCCCATCGAGTATGGTTGTGATGAGCTTCGTTAGGGTAATAACATACAAGAATGTGACAAAGGAGCTGCTAGACATGAATACAATAGAACTTACAAATGAAGAACTTAAGACATTGAAGAGTCGTTTGTTGGAAGAAAAAGAAAACATTCAAGCTCATTTTCAAATAAACCAAGACGGAATCAATTCAGAAAACAACTCCCTGCTTGACGCTACGGGAGAATTATCCTCCGTAGATAATCATCCCGCAGATATCGGAACCGAAACCTATGAGCGAGCCAGAGACCAGGCTATTGATGATCAGCAGTCTGAGAAACTGGACCAAATCGAAAAAGCCATTGGCAAGATGCAAGAGCAGAGCTATGGTCTGTGCGAGGAATGCGGCAAACCGATTCCATACGAGCGGCTTGAAATTATTCCCTACACTTCATACTGTATAGAGCATGCTGAACAAGAGCAGCAAGGTGAGCTCAGCGAATATCGTCCTGTAGAAGAGCAAGTGATGACTAAACCTCCCAGAGGGGCTGGTGAGATCAGCCAACGAAATGCGGGTAAATTTGATAATGCAGAAGCCTGGGAAGCTGTAAAAGAATATGGAACAGCAGATTCTCCTGCCACGTCCACGAAGCGGGATGTAGAGGATTATGAGGAGCTGTAAATATAATTTAATATATATGGGGGCCGCTTAGCGGCCCTTTGTTATGATGTCACGATGTCATGATTTCATATTTTTCATTTGTTCTATTACTGTTGCAAACACTTCGTAGGTATTCGTGCCTTTCTCTCTCCGCTTCATAAAATAGGGCTCGCACAGCTTCACAATCTGGGCATACAGCTCTTTGGCTTCTTCCTCGGTCGCATAAATCGAACGGTTCAACAAATGCGCTGAGGAAGGATCTCCTGCGTCCATGCGCTGAACAAAGCTCTGCTTGTTCTGTTCAAACAAAGCCGTAATATGCGATGCATTCTCGGAAGCGACAACCTGCCTCATCGGCTCATCTTCCTTCGTCCCCCGGCTGACAATGATCTCACCGGGAAATACCTCATAGTATTTTGCTATGATACCATTGATTTCCCGTGTCTCCACGAGCGAGAGCAGACCTACTTTTTCAAGCTTCTTAACATGATAATAAACTTTTGCCGGCAGTTCGCCCAGCTCGTCTGCTACTTCTTTTACCGTGGCTGGTTTGCCCAATCTATGAAATACATTTAATATTTGAAGTCGGTAAGGATCGGAGTACGTCTTGACTTCCTCCATCGTAGTTAGCACTTTATTATTCATTTAAGATCCCACCTTTTAATAAGTGTTGCATTCTATTATATGGTGATGTTCCAAGCAGGTCAAAATTACAAAAAAATAACGCCTCTATGGATTGTTTGATCGTTAGTTACCAAACAGAGACGTTAATGATCTATGCTATTGTTGTCTTCAGTAATTATAGGATCATTCACAGCAGTGCAATGCGTTCCCGTCTCTGTGCAGACTGAATGCAGGCTTCCACCACACGTATATTCAGAAGAGCATCCTCTGGCGTAAAGGGGAGCGGTGTTCCATCCAAGATTGCATCGGCAAATGCATCTGCTTGAAGAACAAACGAGTTAGATACTGAAATTCGCTCTTCTCTTGACACATCATCGGTATGTATGATGATTTGAGGAGGAATATCGCTGTTCTCCCATCCAAACACTTTTGGAAGCTCGATTCTGCCCTCTGTTCCCAGTATTTCAAGCTCTGCTCTGGAGCAAGCCCACATTCCGCAATCAAAAGTAAGCGCAACCTTCTCCGGAAATTCCACAAGTCCTGAGGCCATCATATCCACATTATCATGATCTGAAGAGAACAACGCATGTACTGTGACAGCTTCTGGTTCTTGTCCAAGATACATTCTTGCCGCTGAAATGGGATATACACCGACATCATACAATGAGCCGCCACCCATTTCCTTCTTGAAGCGCACATTGTCAGTATCGTAGCAGTTATTGTAAGTGAAATTCGCATGAATCGCTCTTACCTGACCGATTTCGCCGCTCTCAATAATTTCCTTGACCCTTGCATGCTTGGGATGATATCTATACATGAATGCTTCTGCAAAAACGACCTGCTCCTGATTGCAGATTTCAATCATCTGTCTTACCTGCTCCTCATTCAGTGCTGCCGGTTTCTCACACAATATATGCTTACCGGCTCTCGCGGCTTTGATCGTCCACTCCATATGCATGTGGTTCGGGACAGAAATGTAGACAGCATCAATCTCCTCATCCGCAAGCAGAGCGTCATAGCTTCCGTAGGCTTTGGATATATCCAGTTCGGCAGCGACCTCTGCTGCTCTGCTCTCATTACGGCTTGCAATGGCTACAACTTCACCCCGGTTAGAGTTCTGTATGGCAGGAATAACCGCTGTCCTGGCTATCTTTGCAGTACTCATTATTCCCCATCGGATTTTTTCACTCATCATTGATCCTCTCCTTCCCTGCTTACTAATGTGATTTATTCAAATGTGATTAATAATTATCCTGTTCTGCCTTCCTCAGCATGCCTAAACAACGGTCCAGATCTGTCTTGACTTGCTTCTTATATAATCTGGCCTTCTCTTCTCCGTCGTCGGTAAAATGATACAGAACGATTTCCTGAAAATCGATTCTCGGATCATTTCCTTTTAGTCGCTTCGTACGATAAAAAACTCCTTCTTGCACAAGCTCATGCAGCGCACGGTATACTTCACTCTGAGGCGGGACATATCCAAACCCTTTGAATTCTTCCTTCATGGCCTCAAGCATTTCATAACCATATCCTCTATGCTGCTCTACCATCGTAATTAAGTAGAGTTTAATGAACGCCCGCTGGGATATCATAAAAGCCATGCAAGTGTCCTCCTCTCATTAATTTCAAATAACCAACTTTCTCTCATTATAAACGTCTTTTTTCATCTTGACATCCTTCTATTTTTTCATATATCTGTTTTAAGACAGAATATATGACATAAGTACGTGACAAATTACCTCAGTTAAATCAAAAGAAACCAAGTTCAGATGAAACGTTCCATTAATTTGAATTTTTCATATGTTGAATTATTAATTTCAATGAGAACTTATCTTTGCTTTAATAGGCTCTAAATGATCTCCGAATTAAAGTACTTCATACTGATTCAAACCCCTAGAATTTATATTTGCACCTAGTTATTGTGAATTTTTCAGGTGTTGATTATAGGAGTAAAGGGAGACACAAATTTTCAAATAAAATCCAAGCACAAAAAAACCGCTTTGATTACAAAGCGGTTTCTAGATGAAGCAGATTATATCTCCATTCGTTTTTTAGTGCGTGAAAGGGTATTCTTAGCGCATCGTTCGATCAATTCTTGTTCCCATCGCTTCCTGCTCCACCCGATCCTCTGGCACTCTGTCTGGACCTGGCATATTGTCTGTACGCTCATTGTACCGATCATCATAACGATCCGCATTTAAGGACCGGTTGTCTCTGAATACACCGTAAACATCGGTATCGGCATATTTTTGATCGACTAGTACAAGTATTTTACCTTCATCAATATTTTTTTCGTATTCTTTTGCTTCATCTTCAGGAATACCAAGTCCAACCAAACCACCGACCAGTCCGCCTGCTCCAGCACCGACGGCTGCTCCTGTCAGTGTAGCAGCAATTGGCCCTGCCGCTAGAATCGGTCCAATTCCTGGAATGGCAAGTGCACCGATTCCTGCAAATAATCCCGCTAGTCCGCCAAGAACACCGCCTGTAGCAGCACCCGCTGCAATCCCTTCAGGGGCTTTTGTTCCTGTTTCGCTCTCAATCGCTCTCTGATCTTCCTTGCTCCTCGTAATTACCGAGATTTCTTCATTCGTATAGCCTTTACTTATCAACTGTTCTATTGCACGAGATGCAGCCTCATCTGTCTCGAATACACCAACTACTTTTTGCTTTGCCATTGTTCATTCCTCCTTGAGTTAAGTACTTGTTTCTTACTTACCCTTCTCTCGGAGAGCTAAACAGATCTAGTAGTAACAGATCCAAATCCATTTCAGAATCCTCTTGTGTAATGAATCATTTTGGGAAATCCCGCTTACGTACCAAAGCTATTATTTGGGCCTGACTCTGCTGGTAGGCATTGCTTCCAGTGGATTATCCGGCCAGTAGTGCTTCGGATAGCGGCCCTTCAGATCCTTTTTCACTTCGAAATATCCTTCACGCCAGAAGCTTTCGAGATCTTTCGTCACTTGAACCGGACGCTGTGCCGGAGACAACAGATGAACTGTTAATGGGACTCTGCCGTTACCAATTGCAGGTGTCCGCTCGAGTCCAAACATCTCCTGGAGTCTTACCGCAATGTAAGGAGCTCCCTGTCCACTATATTCAATCTTGACTCGCGATCCGCTCGGTGCGGTAAAATGAATCGGCGCCTCTCGCTCCAGCAGCTGCCGCTCCTCCCAGGTCAGACTGTCCATGAGTACAGAAGCGATAGATACCTTCTGAAGCTGGGCCGCTGTCCTTATTCCAATCAGATAAGGAGCCATCCGTTCTGCAATATAATCCACGAGCTCCGTTTGATTCGTAAGCTCCGGCCACTCCGGATAGGCTCGATGCATGAATTTGATTCGTTCGATGAGCTGATGCTCCGCTTTACTCAATGTCAGCAGGCGAAGTCCCTCTTCCTTTATTCCCTCAAGCAGAGCGGTAATGATGCTCTCCTCAGGAGGATCTGGATAAGCCATCTCCTTCAATATAAGGGCATCCAGACGCTGCCGTTTTTTGGCGCGTACACTTTGCGTTTTGTAGTCCCATTTTACTTCGTGCTCCAGTTGAATCCATTCAGGCTTATATGTCATGAGTTCACTAATTGACAGTGGAGCTGCAAGCCGGATCAATCCGTCTGCCCCTTGATCATCGGCTTCAGCAACGACGATGTAAGCCCCTTCGTTTCCCGTGAAGGCCCCTGCTCCGGGGAAACGTGTACCGCGGCCGCTGGACAGCAGGTAGCGGCCATCCTCTCTTCTTTGCCCAATCCGATCCGGATAGGCAAAGGCAAGCAGTAGGCCGCAGCTGTATTCGCTCATCCTCCGCCCATTCTCCGGCTTCTGCCGGTGATGTGCGAGGGATGCCAGCAGCTGGCGGCTCTCCTGCAAGATGCGGTGCTTCGCCGCATCTTGAGCCCCTGGTGCCCGCATTAGCGTCAGCTGCGGGCGAATGTCCCATCCCGCCGCGGCATCTGCCATGCGGGATGAGCCCTCTGCAAGCAGCGCAGCGAGCAGGCTGGCCTCTTCGGCCAGCCCAAGCTCTGCCGCTTGCAGCAGCATGCTGCCGAGCCGCGGGTGAGTTCCCATACCCGCGATCTCAAGGCCTCGGCCTGTAATGGTGCCGAGGTCATTCAGGCAGCCAAGCCTGCGCAGCAGCTGCTTGGCTTCTTCGTAAGAAGCTGGCGGCGGTGCATCCAGCCAGCTCAGCTCGCCTGGGTCAGTCACGCCCCAGGCCGAAAGCTCCAGCGTCAGCTGAGCCAAATCCGCTGACAGTATTTCCGGCCGAGATGACTCCGGCCGGGCATCCTGCTCCAGCTGGCTCCACAGACGATAACATACCCCTGGCTTTACACGTCCTGCACGTCCTCTTCGCTGATCGCTCGATGCTTTGGATATGGGCCGTGTGACGAGTCTATTCATTCCTGTACGGGATGAGTACAACGACTCTTTGCGCAGTCCGCTGTCCACAACAACGGTAATCCCTTCAATGGTAAGACTTGATTCCGCTATTGTCGTCGCCAGGACCACTTTGCGCTCCCCTGGCTGAGCTGCCCGAATAGCAGCATCCTGCTCTTCGGCAGTCAGTGAACCGTACAAAGGACAGATATGTATAGAGCTCCCCAGGTTCATCTGCTGCAGCAATCGCTCCGTCCTGTGAATTTCTCGTGCTCCGGGCAAGAAAGCCAGGATATCCCCTTCATGGTTGGCCAAGCCCCGCTGAATAATGTGGGCCATATGATTCTCCAGCTCCGTATTCATGGGGACTGGCGCGTAATTTGTCTCCACCGGAAAGGTCCTGCCTTCACAGGACAGCACGGGTGCCCCTCCAAGTAGACCGGATACAGGTTCAGCCTCAAGCGTTGCACTCATGACAAGAATACGCAGATCATCCCGAAGGAGCAGCTTGCTCTCGAGCGCCAGCGCCAGCGACAGATCTCCGTGTATATTACGTTCATGAAATTCGTCAAAGATCAGCAGAGCCGTATCCTCCAACCCTTGATCCTGCTGAAGCATACGGGTCAGTACACCTTCTGTCACAACTTCAATCTGAGTATGTCGGCTCACCTTCGTATCATGGCGAACACGATACCCCACCGTTTGACCTACAGGTTCATTTAATGCCTTTGCCATTCTTACTGCCGCATTTCTTGCAGCAAGCCGCCGAGGCTCAAGCATAATAATCTTCTTATTGCCGAGCCAAGGTTCTTTATATAATTCTAGAGGGACGACCGTAGTTTTGCCTGCGCCTGGTTCAGCAATGAGTACAGCAGACGTATGTTCAGCCAATGTTCGCTTTAAGTCAGGTATGATCTGAACGATAGGCAATGGATGTCCTTGATGATGCTCCTTATGCATTTAAATTCAACTCTCCAATGATATTCTTCTCAAAATGAATGCGGATCTAAATCAATCATCCACCAACTTACTGCGAATTCTCTCTTCATAAGCTTGGAGGGAGGGGTTATGGCTTATCCCTCTTTTTTCGAGCATGATTCTAAGTTTGATTTGTTTCTCGGTCAGCTTCTTGATCCATTGTTCCTTATCTTCTGCTGTCTGACATAATTGAATCATTTGCTCTAGGCTGACGCATTCCTGCTGCAGTTCGAGTTCTGGCGGAAGATATCCTGAATTCTTCAGTATTTTATATGAAGCCCGAAGGTCTTCAGGGACATGAGATAGATCTTCTATTACAAGCGGCTTACCTGCTCCTGGCAGATGATCCAATTCTCCTCTTTCTATTGCCTCAGCAATCTTCTGCTCAGCGATCCTTGAAAATATACTCACCATGATACCTCCCTCTAATCCGATCCTAGAATGAAGTGACGGCTCTATCATGCATATTAGCTGTCCTGCTCGTTTACAATTGTTTCTTTTAAAAATAACGAAAAAAACCGCTTCCTGCAAGGGAAACGGCCGTTCACTCCATACCTATCGTGATCAAGATCAGCTTAACAGAGACTCAGCTCCATCAATGACAATCTGTGCACCTGTAATATGCCTGGATTCATCCGATGCCAGAAAAGCAACTAAGTCCGCAACCTCCTCCGGCTTACCTGGACCATGTGCCAGCGGCTGACGTCCATCCGGAAACTCCATCTTAATGGATACTTCATTCAGCTCTTCTGACTTTTCGGTGCTCTGATCAATATTTGTCGAGATGGCACCTGGGCAAATGACATTCACTCTAATGTTAAACTTGGCCAGCTCCAGTGCCGCCATTTTGGCGAAGGCTACCTGACCTGCTTTGGAAGTACTGTATGCACTCATCCCTATATTCGAGAAGGTGTAATTCCCATTGATCGAGCTCGTAATAATAATGCTTCCTCCATCATCCTTCTTCATATGGGGAACAGCATACTTTACAGTAAAAAAAGTACCGCCGAGATTCGTCGTTATGGTGTTCTGCCAATCCTCTACATCAATATCTTCAATGGGCGCCACAACGCCGTTAATTCCTGCATTGGCAAATATAATATCGATGCCGCCAAGCTCACTCACCGTCTTCTCTATCGCATCGGCAACACGTGCTGCATCGGAAATATCAACATCATAGGCACGGACCTTCCCCATGCCCATTGCTTGAATCTCTTGTTCTGCTTCGTGGGTACGTTTATCTATTAGATCCAATAAAGCGACATTCGCACCTTCCTGTGCCAGCTTGATGGCAACTGCCTTCCCGATTCCGGAACCAGCCCCCGTTACTAATGCGGTTTTCCCTTGAAAACGCAAACGTTGTTTTGAAGACATTCTTCTTGGTCACTCCTTAGGCGTTGGTATGTACAAGGAGCACATGCGGCTCATACATAAGAATGCCCAGTAAAGGAGAGTTTTAATAATTCAATTGGCAATTCAATTAATCGATTATAATTTATAGTCTAACTGAGTTTCGATCAATCGGATCAATCCAACAATTATGAGGTAAAGCTGATTTCAATAAATGCAGCGTCATCCTCAAGACCACCTGTATGATGTGCATCAAGAAGCACTTGGATCTGCTCGTCTGGCAAATGCAGTCCGATAGGATCGAGCTCACCCATACCATCCGTATATAGCCTCAAGACAATTTCTTCACTTGCTTTGAAGCTTTTTTCATAGACATGCGGAGTTCCACCAATCGGTCCCTGCAGTGTAGACCACCGCTCCGATGTTGCCCTTGTCACTTCAAAACATTGTTCAAGCTCTGTTCCGTTTTGAAACAAACGGATTCTCGAATCACCTTGCCAGGCAAGCTGAAGATTGCTGCCTTTTTTTCCAGAGCCAAGCTGAATCTTGCCGCAAATATACATCGACTGACTGCCGTGCTTCTTCTTCGTCTCCAGCACTTCTCGCAGCATGATCGGAACCTTCTCGTGGTGAACAGCCTGGTATGTACTCAGCTCTCTGGAAGCAGGAATCGTAATATTCGTCAAAAATTGCTGCAAACGAGAGACGGACCACTCCTTCGTCTCCAGCATCCATCCATGCAGTGCCTTCCCTAAATATCTAGCAGCAAAATCACCATAATAACTCATAGAGACCCCATCACACAGAACAAATGTACAAATATCACCTTCCACATGAACGGCAGCAAAGTCTTGACCATTATCCCCATAGGTTGCCGATTCTGCTGCCAGCCCGTAACCATAACGACATGTAAGCCGACCTTTATAGGCGGTTAGGGGATGATCTGCTTGCTGTGAACTGACAAAGTGAAAATTCTCTTCCGGATGTGCTTTTACATGACCAGGCATAGACATTCGCAAAGATTTCACTTTCTAACTCCCCCTTACCTGACAGGCGTTGCCGCTGACATTTGAAATCCGATGGACACGAGCTCTGCGCAAGTCCCTGGGAGCATCATTAATGAACCCGGGGCAAGCAGATAATCCGCCTCGACTAGCATTTCCCTATAGCTCTCCGGAAGAGGCGAAGACATCTTCTTCAGTTTTTCTCCATGCTCATCTTTCAGTTCCGTATCCTGTGAAATACCCGTCCATCTTCTCGGTTCTGGTATGGGTGCACTAAGCAAATGATCCGAGATGAAAATATTCTCAATCAGCACGTTCCCGTCAGGAACACTCATATTCATAATTCGTCTGGCGATCGGCTCTGGATCCTCTCCCGTCGATACTCCGTCCGTCATATGACATATCAATGGAGCAGGACAATCCTGCATAAATGGAAGCTCTGCCTGCAGGATTTTCTCTGCCTGAAGAAAGGCTTTGGCCGAGTCCGAGAATCGCATCGGAGTTAAATCCGGAATTGAACCAATCGCTGCAATTTCGTCTATTCCCTTAACGCCTCCGAGCAGATCATATACATCGTCACTGTACGCAAGAATTGCAATTCGATACCTTGGTGTCAATCTGCTTCCTTTAGTAGAACGAAACACCATTTGACGTATGGCAAGTGACAATGCTTCGTACACGATGTCCATCCTTCTGCGATTTTCCATCATCATATTCATGGATGCACTAATGTCAATCAAATAAATGATGAGGGCCGGCGTTCTCTGAGATGCTTGTATCGTATAGTTCATGACCGTTCATTCACCCCTAGTTTAAATATCAGGCAATTTATAGCTTCTATTTCTAATAAATTTATAGATATGTGTCTTGCGCTGTCCCACTTTGCCTACTCCGGCAAAATATTCAGCATCCTGATTATACAGGTCCATAAAGTTATTCGCGTGTTCTCTCGCAGCTTCAATCTTGCGTCCTTGCTGTGCATTATAGGCTAGATTGTAATAGGCAATGAGCTGCTTGACGTTCTGAGCACGCTTCTGCTTGAGTGCCGCCTTCTCCTTGGCTGCTTTTTCTGCAGCTGCTTTTTGCGCTGCTTGTTCTGCCGCCGCAGCTGCTGCAGCCTTAGCTTGAGCCTGTTTAGCAGCTTCTGCCTTTGCGGCAGCCTCTTTTGCAGCTGTTGTTTCAGCTTCCGCTTGGCGTGCTTTCTTCTGTTCAAGCTGGGCTAGATACGCCTCATATTTTGCCTGCTTGTCATATTTCTCCTGAAGAGCAGCCTTTTCCTTCGCCTTTTGCTTCGCTTCAACCTGAGCTAGATACGCCTCATACTTCGCCTGCTTGTCATACTTCGCCTGCTGGGCAGCTCGCTCTTTCTCTGCGGCCAGACGGGCTTTCTCTTCCTCAGCTTGCTTCAGAGCGAGCTCTGCCTCTTGTTTTTTCTTATTCTCTTCAGCAAGCTTTGCCGCTTCCTCTGCCTTCTTGGCCTGCTCCTGCTTCTCAAGCTCAGCCAGACGCTGTGCCTCGAGCTGCTTCGTCTCTGCCTGTTCAGCCAGTGTATGCATTCCAGGAATCGCAATAATGCCGATTAAGAGCACTGCTGCGCCCGCAATAACCGCTTTACGACTACGGAATTTAGAGAAGCGTGAGTTCTTAGGCTCATCCGTCTCTGTAGGCAAAGCATCTTCAATCTGGCGGATCGCTGCTGCAATCTCTACATGCAGGGCTGTTCCAGACTTCTCCAATAGCAGTGCTGATTTGTATAAGTCAAGGGCCGCATTCAGCTCTCCCTTACTTTCTTTGACAGAAGCTTCCTGGAGCAAACGATCCTGTTGCTCCTTGTCGGTTACTGAATGCGCTGCATTCGTGAGAGCGGGTTCATCTACAGGAGATGAGACGTTGCTGCTCTTATCTTCTGGAATGATTGTTGCAGCTGATGCCTCTACAGATCTCGTATCTTCAACACCAGCGGAATAATCTTCCTCACTGCTGTTTTGTACGGGGACAGCATTCAGATCGATTGTAGATATGGCTACCAGCCATTCGCCAAATGTAGGGCAGCTGCTTAAATCTTGACTATGCCATGCTCTGCCGAACAGCTCCGCTATTTTGGATCCGAATCTGGATTCAAGTGATTGCTGGAGCTTGCGATATCGCTCACTGCTCGTTTGAAGCTCTCTTTGATCGAAGAAGCTCTCTCCATAAGTTCGATTGACAATTTCGGGGTCACTGAAGCCGAGCATTTCTGCTAAGATTACCGCTCCCGCAAACCTGTCAGCATAGCTGCTCCACAAGCCGCTATTCACGATCCGGTGAGCTGCATAACCGGCTGAACCCGCGAGAAGTGCATCAGGCCGGTCCATTTTTGGACTATATAGCTGCTCTACGTCGACTAACTCAACTGCAGCAGCTCCTTCAGGCCGTTCTACTTCGGAAAAAAACGGAACCAGGACGTTCGGTGCCGAGAGATCACAGTGTGCGATACCTCTCTGCTCCATCGCCGAACCTATACTTGCAAGCGACGAAGCTAGAATAACGCTCTCTTCTGTCGTCAGCTGCTTCTTATCACAGATGATATCAAACCAGCTGATGCCATCCACCCAAGGCATGAGCACTGAATATAGAAGATCTCCATGCTCACTTATTAATTTTCCGTTTCTTTCAGGAGTGAGCACGTCTCGTTTACATACCTGCAGGCCTGATATTTCACTGTATTTCTCCATCTGCTCCGATTGGTATACCATAGCCGGAACACGGAATTTAGGAAAGAATACCTTCAGGGCTTTTGCCTCATATTCCTGTCCATTCTGCGGCACTAGTTTATACACCGTGCCCTGCCTTCCTGTTTGTGCGTATGCAATTCCTGGAGCTGCCGGATGCTGTCCTACCACATATTTCTCACCATGAATAAGGAACTCATCACCGGGTTTAGGTTGAAAAGACATGAACATCCCTCTCTTTTAACGTTGTGATGCAAGAAAACCGGAAGTTCGTGAAAACTCCCGGTTTCCTTAAGTAATATAAGTACAGATAATTCCTATTAACGAGATTGGTCAACCTGACGGAATTTCGCAGCGATTGCTGTCAGTTCCTGGCTGATGCTGTTCAAAGTTTGAACAAAGCTTTGCATTTGCTTGCTAGCCTCTTGGAATTCTTGGAAGAAACGCTGTTTTGTCATACCTTCCCATTGTCCTTCCATCCCATTGATGGATTGAGTCAAGCTGGAAACGATCTGTTGACTTTGCTCACCACTTTGTTTGAATTGGTTTGCTACTTGGTCTACCTGTTCTGGGGATATTAAAATACGTCCTGACATAGTAGGGCCTTCCTCCTTTTTCATCTGCAAATATTTAGGTGAAACACATGAAAATTGTACCAAACGACACGAAGTGTGTCTAAAGTCATTGGTCCTATTTGTAATTCACCTAAAAATGAGGCTATGAAACTGCATTTAACATCTGGTTGACAAAAAATTTAACCAACCTTTGCTCCTAGAGAAGGGTCAGTAAACTTCCACCCTGCCGGGTTCAGCTCGGTTGCTAACCGCAGGGTCCCCATATCATTTAGCTGATCCTCCGGACTCCAGGATTGCTGAATAGCCATGACAGCAGACCTAGGATTAGACACCGAAAACACCAAAGGCTTATCGCTATTAATGGATTCCAGGTGCTGAGATTGCAGCATACGCATCGGTGAAACGTTTGTGTAATCAACATGAGCTAAAAACGAATGATAATCTTCGTCAGCTTGCTTGAAATGGTTTGCCTTGCGAAGCAGTTCGGAGCTAAATCTCTCAAGTTCCAATTCAATATGTCCGGCGAGCTGCTTCGACCTCATCCATTCATACACAATTCCCTCATGAACGGCGGTATCGCCTTCTATTCTTCCAAGGGCTTGTTCTAGACCAACAACAATTTGCTGAATTTGCTCCGCCGCATGCTGAAGCTGCCCGCTAAGCGTCCGAAGCACATCCGGTTCCACACGAATGCGCATATACATCACCTTTCTTCATGATCTGCTGGCTGTATCAGCCACTCTAGAAGCATATCTTTAAAGTCTCCTTGACCCATCGGCGTAGCGATAAGCCAGTCGCCTTTACCAACAGTACTCATACGAAAAAGCCAGTTCATAGAGCTGCTCGAGATAAAAGCTGCAGACTGCGAGTCCCATTTTTCTCCAGTCCATACAAGCAGTTGAAGCTCCCCTTCTGTCTCTTGATGGATAATTGTTTGAGCCAAAGCTGCTGCTCCCTGTACATCGTAGCATGCCTCCGACAAACGGCCGGTCAATGTTTCTTCATCAAGAAGAGAATCATTCACGATCTCAAAGAAGCGTTTTTTCGAGAACATCAAAGCCGGAATATCGTTCTTTGTGTGCTCTGTGCCCCATTTAATTTTGCTAATAACCGATTTACAGGCCTGTTCAACATCGCCCAGGTCTGATAACTGGTAGGTATAAGGCTCCTCTTGTGTCGGGATCAATTCCACTACGCGTTCATTTGTACAGTGCAGGTAACCCTTGTATTTCGCTCCTCGCTTCTTCTTTATTTCAAAACGACAAGCTCTGGAGGATAAGCCTGCAATGGCCACCCTTGAGAACACGGTTGGTGTCATGATGAGTTCACTGGAGTCCTGATCTCGGGTCAAATACCCTTTCGTTAATAACTCTTCTTTGGTATTCTCCCATTCCATTACGATATCCTCTGTCAGATATCCTATAAAGGGGTCCTCAATGCCAAGCAATCGATCAGAACCTATGATCCCTGCCAGAAAGAACAGTTCCTTCTGTTCCAGTGTTACTACTTTCTGTTTGGAATGATGAACCGTCAACATTATGAGCCACCTCCCTTCAAACTACAACATGCCATCGGTCGCGAATTTTTTCGATCCAATCGGCACGTTCCATATTGTTATTCCATGGCAGCGCTGCTTTAATCCTGGAAAATCTCCGTTTTACATAGTACCCCTGTCCTGCCGGCAGGACTTTCAGACCATTGGAACCCGTATTCGATTCTGAGAAAGGAATCCGGAAGAACGACAAATCATTAGGGTCCAACGTCCCGAACAACAGTCCGCTTTGGGCTGCTTTAATATCCGTTACCCAGTCGGCACCGAAAGTTGGGAAATCTGCGGCAACTCCCGCGATGATTACATGCACACCACGATCTCTGCCTTGACGTACAATAGCAGCGAGTTGATCTTTCATCGTAAAATCATTCATCTGCTTCGCCAGTGTATCAGCATCATCTATAAACAATACAATCTCAGGACCACAGCGATCAGTTGTAAGCCTCATGACCGTATCATATACTTCCTGTATTAACGGACCAAGCTCTTCATCCTTAGAAGCATTCTTACGTATATGAGGCAGATTGGACAGCCGGCTTAAGCCTTCTTCCCCATACCTCGTATCTATCGAATACATATGAAGTTCCTCAGGACTATAATGGTATGCCAAGGACAGCATCCATGTCAGCATAAAGCTGGTCTTACCACTCTCAAGTGGACTTGCAACCATAAAATGCGGACCTTCACGAAGACTGATATTAAACACTTCCAGGTCATCTGTCATGAGTCCAACGGGCACATTATAAATATCTCTCTGCTCCTGACTCCGTGTATGCTGTGTATTCTCCAGCACTTCTGCAAGTGTAATGACTTCAGGAAGTGGATCTATCTTCTGAGGTATCGAGCCCGTGTACGTATGATTAACGTTTCCAATCATAGCTCTTAGCTGGTCCGCTCGCTCTGCCTCATCTGTACCTGTTACAGGCAGAACCGTTTGAAACTCAAGTGGAGGTACATGCCCTTTAACAAGACCACGACCCGGAGGATATCCGTTAGGGACACGTGCCGGTCTTCCAACCGCATAATAATAGTCGCTGGGATCTGCCATTTCAAAAGAAACCGCATTAGTTATGTTGCTTCTGATCTTCTCGAAAATGTCAGTTATACGATTGGCCGTGACTACAAAAGTAATGCCGAGGCTTACGCCTTCTCTCAAGAATAGCTCCTGCTGCTCATTCTCATCCGGGTATGAATTTCGGAAGGATAAGTATCCGTCAATCCATACGATAATTTGCGGTAAGGTTTGTCCTGTGCTTCGGCGATAGGAGGTAACCGTCTTGACCCCTGCTTCAGCAATTAATTCTCTTCTTTGCATGAAGACTTTGGCTAAATAACGAAACAGCCGCTTAATTCGATCATCATCCTCAGCAGACATCACACCTCCAATTTGCGGAATCTGTCTAAAGTCACGCATCATTCTGCCCATATCAATAACATAGCCATGCCAATTGCTGCAGCTTCTGGCAAGCGACATGATCATCGTCTGCACAAAGGTTGTTTTGCCAAGACCAGGCATTCCGTATACAGCCAGATGACCTTGTCCTAAGTTAATGGACATGGGCACCTGCTTCTGGTTCGTCAGATCATCTACAATACCGACAACCGGTTCCAGCTGGTCGGTAAGGGCCGAGCCTGAGCTCTCTGAAACTGCCCCATCCATAACCAGCTCTTCCCATTGAATTAATTCTGGCAATGGAGGGAGCCACGGACCTTGTAATCTCTCAATACCCGCTTGCTCGGCTACCTCTGAGATGTGATCAATAAAGACTTGAAGCTGCTTGGAGGAGCCTTCCGACTGCATCATGGATACTCTCTCGCCCGTTAACAGAGGCTCTCGCTTACCATTTAATCTAACTTCCATAAGGGGAAGTGAAGAAGCACTGTCATCCGTATGTGAGGTATAAGGAGCTCCACTCCATGCAAATTGCATTTCTTCAAATACTTCGTCACTGCCGACCTGGAAATAACCACGGCCCGGCTTCGTGATCCAGGCAGCATTCGGAATCTTGATCATATCCCGGCTGTCTCCCTCGCTTTGAACACGTAAACATATTCTAAATCTGGAGTTACTCCAAATCTTATCGTCAACGACACCAGCAGGTTTTTGCGTGGCCAGAATCAAATGCACACCCAGCGTTCTGCCGATGGCAGCTATACTGATCAGTTCATCCATAAACTCCGGCTGTTCCCGTTTCAGCTGTGCGAACTCATCAATAATAATGACAAGATGCGGCAGCGGCTCAGCCTGGTGTGAACCCAGCCATTTATAATACTCATCGATGTGCTGCAAATTTCCAGCATCATTCAGAATTTTTTGTCGACGTACCAGTTCTGCACGAAGTGATATTTTTGCTCTTTCCATTAGTGATTGGTCAAGGTTTGTAATCGTCCCGACGACATGAGGCAGCTTCTCAAATGTGTTAGACATCCCACCGCCCTTATAGTCGATCAGCATAAACGCCAAGTCATGAGGGTGAAATTCGGAGGCTAGAGATGCAACGATCGATTGGATAACCTCACTCTTACCCGATCCTGTTGTTCCGGCAATCAGACCGTGCGGACCGTGTCCCTGACGCTCGATCTTGTCATGAAGATTAAGATACACTCTCTTGCCGCCAGCTCTGACTCCCATGGGTACCGGCAATGTATTAGGAAATCTGTTCCGGGACCATCTGTCTGCTACATCAAGCTGTTCCACTCTGGATACTTCCATCATGTCGAATAAAGGCAGCAGAGGAGGTATTTCGGAAGCAGAGGATCGCTTCAATCGAAGCGGAGCCATATTTCGAGCACAAATTTCCGCCTCGGACCGTGTCATTCGATCGGGTACAAAAGTCTGATGAACGACATCCGCCTGTTCGGTCTTCTTGGAGTAGCTTCCTTCGTTCTTCCGAGCCTCCACCACGAGCTGACAATGCATTGGCAAATGCTCTTTGCGGGAAGCCAGTATAATCGTACAAGTTGTGATTGCTTCAGGATCTTCCAGGATCAGAGGCAGCAAAGGCTCTTCTTCAATAATGTCACGCTCCGACATTAGAACCACATACACCGGAATGTCCGGCCCTTTCTTACCCCGCTCTTTCCTGGAATTCTTACGGCGGTTCAGCGTCGTGTACAGACTATCTGCCAGCTGATGCGCACCGCTGTGTCTGTCCGCCATAAACCGCTGTCCGCGTTCATCATCCCAAATGTGAGGGAACCAGCGCATCCATTCGAATTCATCTGCTTCTTTTTCTTCATAAAAAGCAGCCAGCTTGACCTCATCCGGCGAATGTCTTGTCGTAATCTGTGTAATAATTACACGCAGCATAGACAAGACGTCCTCACGATCACCTACAATACCTACAATTTTAGACTCGTAGATGGGCAGTGCAATGGATGCACCTTCAACATTAACAAAATCCTCAGCCAATTGATGTGCAGCCTCAATCAGAGGTTCCCGCTCATAACCATCGAATCTTGGAGGAGCAATTGTAATTCGAAAAGGTTCAGCACCGATACCGGCGCGTACGGCCAGAAAATCATCATCATCCGGTGAACGCTCCCACAAAGAGCTGTGTCTGTTCTTTACAATCTGGCTGCACACTTCTGGATCCCCATGAATTTCATGAGTGATCTGTACCTGTCTTGCGGCTTCTGTCTCAAGCTCTTCACGATGCTTCGCAAGCTGAGATGTGTACATCTCTTCTCTCTCAGCGAGCCGCTTATGATATTCTTTCTTATTACTGAGGTATACAAAGAAAGGAATCGTATACGTTGCGAGCATCACCGTCATCATGACCATTTGAATGGTCATGAAGCTACTGTTGCCCAATCGGCCGGTACGGCTCAAATAGAAATAAACTCCCACTGTAGCCAATGTCATGACGAGTGGTATGATTAATGAAATGATCGAGAAAGAAGGCTTACTGGGCTCCATCGGAGGACGCAGAATCTCCAGTGTCTCCTTCTTGAGCACTTCCTTCATTCTTGGAGAACGCTGATATAACACGTTCAAGAAATTTCCTCCCTTCAAAAAGGCATAAACGCGCTTCACATTTGAATCTCGACTTATTACCCTGAATTTTTATTTTGAAACAGCAATCTTCTTCCATGTACAGGGGCTTCGCTTTCCGTTGTCGAAAAAGCCTTTTGCAAACGGACAAAGTTCCCTTCTCTCAGTCCTGTTTCCGTTAATTGTTTTGCGTCAGGCAGCGTAAACCAGTTGCCTTCCGGGAATTTAGCTTCCAATATATATTGAACATTCTCTTGAGGAGGCTCGTTGAATATGCGTACAGAAAGTACAGATTTGAAATACTGGACGGTGCTCTCATCTGGAACCTCAATATCAATCCATTCTCCCTCTCGTCTTGACTGAACGACTGTCAGAATCATCCCATCACACCCTTTTTAGCTATGTCCATCGTCCTAAATCCTTTTATACACATTTTGGCGAATTGCCTTACTATTAATCTACCATATTTTCTAACAGAAGACCCTTTATTGCAATCTTAACTATACATTTTTAAAGCGAAATACCTATATAATCCAACCGACTCTATTACCATAGTCTCAGCTTTTCGTTACCTTACCATTTCAACAATATGAAAATTCGACATTTTTGCTGTCATCCCTCCAAATTCTGATATATTATAGTTTCCTATTCTATTCAGGTTTTTGTACAATTCGATGTCATTACTCCCCTCTCATTTGTGAACAATTTTCAAACACTTATCATCTTTATGTTTCCATAAGCTAATTTTAAGGTAATTTTAAGCAACGTTATTTAGAATTAGCAACATGAAACAACTCTAGTAATCTAGTTGAGGTGATTTCTAATGAGAACATTGATCTTTTTCCAAAACAAAAAAATTCCGGTTTATTTTAATGCTGAGAACAAGCAACCTGTACAAAAAACATTAAAGCTGCTAAGCAGCGCATTAGAAGATAAGATTAATAATGGTAAGCGCGCTTTACAAAAATGTTTGCATACATTAATCAGTATTGAAATTATCGGAAGCGAGGCGATTCTTCACAGTATCAGAGAAGACGACACGCTGGCACTATCCCTTTACTAAAGGGATAGTGTTTTTTTATATCCAGCAATGACAAAGCCACAATACGCAAAAATCGTATTGTGGCTTGCTGGCACCAATCTCATTGGTTAGGTCTGAATCTTGCATTCATCATTTACTTGCGTTAATCAGCTCATTCACTTCCTTCGTAATTTCATCTCCGCCGAGCTTCTTCCAGTTGGCAACGAAATTATCAAACTCATCGATTGGCAGATTACCATATATAATCTTAAGGAAGGTTTCTGCTCTCAGTTTATCCAGTGTTGCTGATTTCGTGTTCATCGTTTTGGTTGGTGCATATATGAATTCGTTCATAACAATCAGATCGTTATCACGATAGTGCTTAATTACTCCTTGCGAGCTCTCAGGTCCGAAGATCCGTTCCATATGCCATTTATCCAGGTTACCTGAACGATAATCCATAATATCGTCATAGAACAGCTTCGCCTCAAGACCAAGTCCTGATGTATCCCCTGACTCTAGTGCCTTCTCAACCTCATCCTGAGCCTGCACGTTCTTGTTAGCAGGGAGATTTGATACGGTTGCATTCTGGAAGCCGAGTCCTGTCATACCATTCAGGTAGTCCGCACGCTCTGTCTCCGCCGCTTCTCCAAACATTTTTTCAGCTTGGAAGTTCAGCAGCTTAATTAGTGCTTCCGGATGCTCATATCCTTTACGTACAGCGAATATACCGCCGAGCGTCAGATGGTTCTGAGTCTTGGCCGGCTGATCATCAATGGATTGAACCGGGTATGGAAGCCAATCGACATTAGGGTCATTCTTGATCATCCCGCTGACTTGGAATGGTGCCCATTGCGGCAGGAAGAACATGCCTGACTTCCCTGCATTGACGTCCTCCATCATTTTTGCGAAATCCTTCACACCGAATTCGGGATCAATAACACCATCTTTGTACAATCTTTGGAGCTCTTGCAGACCTTCTTTGACTTCAGGCTGTATTGTACCATTCACGACTTGTCCGGATTCGTCCTTAATCCATGTTTCAAGATAACCATGGTAGCCAAGCAAGAATCCATTAATCGGCAGATCTTTGTTCAGTGCAATACCGAAAGTATCCTGTTTGCCGTTTCCATCTGGATCGTTAAATGTAAAGGCCTCTGCAATTTCAATGACATCCTGCATGGATTGTGGAGCGTCAAGACCTACATTCTTAAGCCAATCTTGACGAATCCAGATCATATCCGAGGAATCCAAGGAACCTGGGAAGCTCACCATCGCGTAGATCTTACCATCTTTAGTTACAGGCTTCAGACCCGCACCGTCCTCCGCTGACAGAAACTCTTTAACGAGATCGGAAGCGTATTTATCATAGACCTCGGTTAAATCTTCCAGCATGCCGGCTTCATACAATTGCTCAAACTGCACCGCGCTCACTTTCAAGACATCCGGCAAATCACCGCTGGCAAGCGTAACATTCATCTTGTCATTATAGTTGGCATCCGCTACAACCCAGTCATAGGTAACTTCAATACCGAGCTCATCCTTATAGCCTCTAAGCCAGATATTATCTGTATGAGTGTCACCTTCAGCTAAAGTTTCTTTTCCCGTCTCGTTCATCGTGGATCTCAGCTTAATTGGCGGATCATATTTGGTAAGCGGACCTCCTGCATCCTGTTGTGGTGTCGCAGGTGTGGATTCCGCCTCTGTACTTCCTGATCCGGATGAACAAGCAGCTAGTGCTGCTGTAAGCACGACAGACATCGATAACATTGTTATCTTCTTAAATGACATTCCCATGCGAATCCCCCTTTATTTCCTCCCCTGAGGTATATACACATCGTACTAAGAAAGCGCTGACATGAGCGAGTGGTACGTCTTTACATCCGGTATCTTTTATTTACCATTTAGGGTCGGATCAGATTTTTTGATCTCGATATTCTTGTGGTGTGCAGCCGATCGCCTTCTTGAAGAAGCGATAGAAATAATGCTGATCACTGAAGCCCACCTTGGCTGATATCTCATGCATTTTATATGTGGACCCCAGCAGCAGCTCCTTGCTTCGCTCCACTCTTTTTTCATAGATATAGTCAGAAATGCCTTTCCCCGTAATTCGCTTATACCACCTCGATAAGTATGAAGGGTTTAATGATACTTCCTGGGCAATCCGAGTCAGCGAGAGATCATCCTCCAGATGATTTTTGATATAAGCATGAATGGCAATCAGTATTTGAGATTGGTCTGTAATTCGGCTGTCACTTCTCTTGGATGCGATCCACTCAAATGAGGATTGGTAGAATCTAACGATATCCGGCCACCGAGTCTGTATATTAAAATGGAGCATTTGAGACAGATCAATCTCTTTCATAGCCACTTCGTACAAGCCGAGCTCCTGCAGAACTTCCAGCAAGCAGCTTCCTGCAGCTGTGTATATTCTCATTCGAACAAACGGATCTTCAAGTCCCTCGGATGCTGTATCCGTCCATTTGCGGAAGGACTCACTCCAATCCTTATCTCTCGTCGTCACCCTCTGTTTAATCTGCTCTAAATGAAGGGATGCGACAGCCAGCTTGTTCATCAGCAGCGGCGTGTGACTAACTTCATTATGAATGTCAACACGCAGCAGCTTCTCCATTCCTTGACCCGGCCCCTCCATCGCGGATAGACGAAGCTGAGCAATGACCTGACTAAGCTTTACCCAGCTCACAGGCTGCTCACTGACCATGATCGATACCGAAATATTGAGACAATTGGCGATGGACTGCTGTACGGTTTCAAGCGTTCCATGCACAAATCGCAGTGTTCGTACCCACTTTTCATCCGGCGAAGGATTCACCATACGATCATTCATTTGAACAAAACAGGCGATGACCTGATGATCCAGGTCAATTGCTCTCACTCGTGACTTATCCTGCAAATACTCTTCAGCAATATTCGCCGCTGCATAACGAATCAGACTTCGATCTGAGCTTGTCTCATAGTTGTTCCATTCCTCCACACGTATAATAATGGGCAGCACCCATTCGGTAGAATCAAATGGAAGCTGAATCGCATCGAACTCATCCTGTAAACTGCTGGAATCCAGATTCTCATCTCTCTGTATAATGTCTATTAATAATTGTCTATGAAGCTGGGGTAAAGCCCGCGGAAGCTTGTTTCGAAACCAGCTGGTCTGATATCGAAAGTCGTTCTCCTCCTCAATTTGCTGCATAGCCCGGTCTACCGCCTTACGGATCTGACTCATTCCTTCTGTTTTCAGCAGGTAATCGACAACGCATGGGTTACGAATCGCTTGATGAGCATATTCAAACTCGTTATGACCTGTCAGCAATATGATCTTACAGCGCGGCCAGCGCTCCATAATCTCTTGGATTAGAGCCATTCCATCCATTTCAGGCATACAAATATCGCTGAGTACAATATCAATCTTGACCATGTTCAGCCAATCCATGGCTTCAATCGCAGAATGTGCCTTAATAACTTCTAATTCACTGATCTCTGCCTTCTGAAAATAGGTATACAACCCGTCCAAAATAAGAGGTTCATCATCTACAATAAGCATTCGTTGCATCATCTATCTTCTCCCTTGAATGGTAAGTTGAAAGTAACTCGCAGACCTCCCATAGGGCTGCGGCTCACGCTGAGTCCGTAAGCATTGCCAAATTGAATGCGTAATCTTTCGTGAACATTGATGAGTCCCGTTATTTCTTCACCATCATGCCGATGTGCTGCATGTGATAATTTCTTAGACAATGTACTCAAGGTCTCATCTGTCAGAGCCTCTCCATTATCCTCAACGCAAATTTGCAGCTGGTTCTCATCATTCTTATATGATATTTTCAGCACACCCCCCTGGATCCGTTTGGACAAGGCGTGCTCGTATGCATTCTCGATTACAGGCTGGATTATGACTCTCGGGACCGTCACACTTCTAAATTGATGTTCGATATCAGAGATAATGGCTGTAACTCTCGAACCAAAACGGATATTTTGAATGGCCAGGTATACAAGTGCATGATCAATCTCTTCCCCCAGTGATACCTCCGGCTTAGAGTCTCTCGTCATATAACGGAAATACTGACCCAAATAATCAGTAAATTCCTGAATCAGCTCAACGTTCTCGACCTCTGCCATTTGTTTAATATTAAAGAAGCTGTTATACAAAAAATGCGGCTTAATCTGCGACTGAAGATGCTTGAGTTCCGCTTCACTCGTCCGAATTCGGGCAACATAGTTTTCTTCAATCAGAATATGTAAGCGTTTTAGCATATCATTAAACCGAGAATATAAATAACCAAATTCATCTTTTCTAGAATGAGGAATGTGAATACCCGTCTGTCCCTGCTCTGCCGTCTTAAACCCGCCGATCAGTACGGACAACGGCTTATGAATGGATTTATACACGGAGAAGGAGAAGATAAATATGATGACAATAGACAGTATCGTTAGAACCCACAGCCACAGCGTATATTTTTCCATTGGTGCTCTAAGAACTTGATGCGGAATGCTTGCTGTTAATGTAAAGTAATGTTCACGGTCAAATAGTGAGTAATGGAAAGCTTCCTCTGTATCATATCGTGTGATGCTCTGGGCTGGCTGGGATGCATCCAAGGTGTGTAAGCTTTGTTTAAGATCTGCCACCTGATTCTTAGATGGGATCACCACCTGATTGCCCTGTCCGAAGGACAAAGTGATCTCACTCCCTCCTGTTTCGGAAAACTCTTGAAGCCGGCGTTTCAGCTCATCGCTGGAGAGCCGGATGCCGAGTAAGAAATTGGGAGCTTCCTCACGATTCATATTGTAAGGATTGCTGCGAAGGAGGTATAACTCCTCGCCAACATGAGATAAAGCGCCATGCAGATTCCCCATGGAATCGATAAGGTTCTTCCACTCCGCGTCCTCCACATTTCGAATGCCGTCAACTGCGCTGACCCTCTTATGCAGAGCGGGCACATAATAGACAACATCGCTGATATAGGGACTTGTTTCTTTGATTTGGCTCAGCTTGTTATGGATATTATTCAGATTCGAGGTAACTTCATAACTGTTCATGATCGGTATACGTGTACTCAGGGTGGACATCGTATCGTCAAAGGTATATTCGTTGACCAACCCGGTCATCCGCTGCAGCTCAAACTCAAGATGACTATGGTAGAAATGGAGCTTGGACTCGTGGGCCCTCTCCACTTCAGCCTGCATTTGTGCAGAACTGGACATTGTAATCATGATGCTGATGAAATATAACGGTAAAAAAACGAGTACAAACGCCCCCATCAGCTTCACTACGATTGATTTTGATTTCCACATCGCAAAAAACCTTCTCAAGGTAACATCTGCTCCTCTCCTAACGCAAAAAGGAGCCGGAAAACGGCCCCTTTACTGCTAACTGCTGCTCCCTGTTGGAATCTTACCCTTTTACGCTACCTACAACAAGACCATGTACAAAATAACGCTGAAGGAACGGATAAATAAGCAGTATAGGAATGACGGACAAGAAGATCTGAGATGCTTGTGTTGTGCGATCTGAAATTTGATTCAAAAGTGCTGCATCTTCAAAGGTCATACTGTCCGTGGATATCGTCTGCACTTGCTGAAGCATGGACTGAAGATAGGTTGCAAGCGGATAATGTTCCGGACTCTTCATATAGATCATTCCGTCAAACCACGCATTCCAGTGACCGACCAGTGCAAACAGTGTTACTGTGGCGATGCTTGGCAAGGAGATCGGCAAGTATACACTCCAGAGTGTCCGCAGATGACCTGCGCCGTCCATCCATGAGGCTTCCTCCAATTCTTTGGGCAGCCCGCGAAAGAAATTCAGCATCAACAATACGTTAAAGATTGGCACTGCTCCAGGGAGAATTAGAGCCCATATGGAATCCAGCAGACCTGCTTCTTTGACGATTAAGTATCCAGGAATTAACCCGCCGCTAAACAGCATGGTAAAAACGAAGATCCAGGCGTATACCGTTCTTGAACGAAATTTATCGACTTCCTTGGATAAGGGATAGGCTACAAGAATTGTACAGACGAGATTAACCAGAACCCCCAGCACGACTCGCAGCAGACTTGTGCCGAAGGAGTTAAGAAACTGCTTGTGCTCCAATATATATTGATAGGAGGACAGGGTAAAATCAACGGGCCAGAAGGTCACGCTCCCTGCTTTTACCGCTTCGCTTGAGCTGAAGGAAATCGCCAGGATGTTTACAATCGGAAATAAACAGAGTAGAGCAAGGATGGTTAAGATGACGTAATTAAATAGGATGAAACAGCGATAGGCTTTGGTCGTATGATGCATGTTGTAAGGGCCTCCCTTCCTAAAAAATCCTATAATTCGCAAAACGATAGGCCAAATAATATCCAAGTCCGATAAAGACGAACGAAACAACCGATTTGATAAGACCCAGTGCAGTAGATACAGAGTACTGTGCATCCTGAAGTCCGATCCGGTAGATCATCGTATCTAGAATGTCCCCTGATTCATATACAAGTGGATTATACAAGTTGAAGACTTGATCAAATCCTCCATTAAGAACATTTCCGAGGCTCAGTGTCACCATCAGAATGACAATCGGGCGGATTCCTGGAAGTGTAATGTGCCAGGTCTGCTTCCATCGTCCCGCTCCGTCAATAACAGAAGCTTCGTATAAGGAATGATCTATGCTTGTTAATGCGGCCAGATAGATGATCGTTCCAAACCCAAATTCCTTCCATTGATCCGTAATAACTAATATGTACGGGAACCACTCATTACTAGCAAGAAATTGTATGGGGTCAATCCCGACGGCTTTAAGAGCCATATTGACAATTCCGCTGCTGGGTGACAATACATCGACAATAATGCTGGCCAGTATGACCCACGAGAAGAAATGAGGCATGTAGATAATGGTTTGAATGGTTCGTTTGAATCCAGTCCTTCTCACCTCATTTAAGAGCAAAGCCACAAGGACAGGGACAACAAGTCCTGCGACTATTTTCATTACGGAGATAAATACTGTATTCCATACCACTTGACTGAAGCCTGGTAAATCAAACAAATACCTGAAATTATCGAGACCCACCCAGTTCATATTTTTGAAGCCTGCGATCGGGGAAAAATTCTGAAATGCAATAACAAGCCCCGCCATAGGGATATAACTGAAAACTAAGACGAGAATAAGTCCCGGCAGGATCATAAGATGAAGCGGGATGTTTCGAATAAATTGCTTGATGTTAATTCGCATATGCCGTCTCCTCCTTCAAGTTGATTATAGGAGCAGGGTCCATCGCTTTTATAGTGGAGGGTGTTGACATCAGGTATCTTTTGTTGACTTCCTACCGTGTTTATATTCAAAAAGAAAGAACCTCCTATGTAGAAGGTTCCTCCGAAAAACCGTAGATTAACTTTTATGTTGACATAACGACAATGAACTAGTTGATAAAAACAGACTTCCTGCGCTTCATCACTTCCTCAGTTCTGGCCGCCATTTCGATGCGTATCATAAATAACTCAAGCAAATGCTCTCTCGTATTCTCTTCCTTACAGCTGTCTAATTTATGAAGGATAAATCGATCAATGGACGTTGACATAGGTAACAGCCTCCTATTCTTTATTCCTCAGTCCGGCATGACTGTATCTCCCGCTATTGATCCGGTACACCAGAATTAACCATAAATTGTCATTTCAAAACAGCTGTAAACCACTTTTTCACAAAATATTTTACCCGTCCCCGCGAAGTTTACAAATGAGAACAAAGGTAGACAAATTCCGCTGTATTATTCATTTAAATCGCAGTAACTCATCGAGGTTATCCCACCCGTATGCAATTTCGGTATAGTCTTCGCCTCCGATGTGAACGAGTTTATCTCCAGCAGAAACTCCGTGCCATTTTTCATAAAATGCTCGATACCGGTTATCCTTAAGCGCCCATAGAAACATAGAATCATGCCCTTGGTCCCGTAAAAATACCGCGATCGATTGCATTAATTGCAATCCGATTCCTTGCCTTCGATAGCTGTCCAATATGTATATCGCGTATAACTCTCCTTCATATGGGAGACTATGGGTTCGGCTCGGCCCCCCGCTCGCAAATCCAATGATGCCCCCTTCCTCCGTCTCAGCTACATACACCGCTGTTTGATCAAGTGCCGGATCCAGCTGTCTCTGCCAGTTCGTCGTCCTCTGTTCCACGGATAACCCGGCTAGGACCTCTTCCTTGATAACTCCCTTATATGCTGTTCGCCAGCTGTCCACATGTACTCTAGCAATGGCTGCTGCGTCTTCGAATACAGCTTGTCTAATGATCATTTGCATTCCTCCTGAATGAGTATCATGATCAGGGTAGTCGCCATAGAGCGAATACCCTCTGTCACATCACCCTACGGTCTTATGGTCACTCTTGTGCCGACAGGAACTTTACTCTCCAGATCAAGCACATCCTGATTGTACATTCTAATACATCCGCGGGACACATTCTGTCCAATAGAGGAAGGGTTATTGGTCCCATGAATTCCATAATGAGCTTTGGACAAACCCATCCAAAAAGCCCCGAATGGCCCTCCCGGATTGGGCTGTTTGTTGACAATTGTAAATTCTCCAACCGGTGTCTGTGTAACCATTGCACCAATCGCAACGGGATAAGCTCGAACGACAACATCATAATCAAGCAGATACAGCTGATGATCAGACAGATCTACAATTATTCGATAATTTGGCATGTGCATTCCTCCTGTTTCATCCTATGCACTGCCGTATAGATAAGCGCAGCCTTAATCTTCTATTTCTTTACGCCAGCCACTTTTTTTGTCACGAGTCGTACTATGCTTCGTATTTCTAGTGCTCTTTTTTGCAGCTACAGCCTCTTTTTTGACTTGAAACTGAATTTCTCGCAGCATCTTGTGATAATTTTCCAGCCGCTTCGTCTCCAGCTCTCCCGTTTGAATTGCATCCCTCACGGCACAGCCGACCTCCTGTAGATGCTGACAATCAGAGAATCGACATTGCTGTGCGAGCTGTTCAATATCCTCAAAGGTACGGGAGATGCCCTCTCCATCATCCCAGATCGACAAGGCCCTCATGCCCGGAGTATCAATCAGAATACCGCCTTCCGGGAGTGTAAACATTTCCCTGTGTGTCGTTGTGTGTCTTCCTCTACTATCTTCCTCCCGGACCTCTTGAGTCATCTGATGACTCTTACCTGTGAGCCAGTTAATCATGGTCGATTTTCCACTGCCTGAGGAGCCGACCAGCGCAACCGTTTTACCGGAGTCCGTGTAGACTTCCAAGGCTTCTTTCCCTAAGCCATAATGAGCGGATACAGGAATGACGGGTACGCCAGGAGCAATGGCTTCCGTTTCTGTCAGATAGGAAGAGAGATCCTCGCATAGATCACTTTTGCTCAGTACAATGACAGGATTAACCCCGCTATTCCAAGCCATGATCAGATACCGCTCCAGCCTTCTTGAATTGTAATCTCCGTTAAGAGCACACACGATAAATAAGGTATCGACGTTGGCAGCAATAATTTGTTCTTTGGTTTCAAAACCGGCGGCCTGTCTTGAAATCACGCTGTTTCGTTCAAGTACACCATGAATCAAAGCATCGTCATAATCACCATATGTTTTTACGATAACCCAATCACCCACACCTGGCTTACTCCCCTCGCTAAATAGGGCTCTCGCCTTTCCTGACAAGCTTCCGAACTTATTCCCTTCCGGTGTTAAGATGCCGTACTTCTGTCCGTAGTCTGTTGTAATTCGAGCAGGCTGGAGTGTTTCTTTCTCAGCATGATTGAATGTGCTCATCACGTCTTCCCACTTCTGATCCCATGATGCAGTCCAGCCAAATTCAATTAACTCTGTTCTCTGGATCTTATTCTTCAAATGTTCTACCTCCATTAATTGGGTGTTCTATACCTCATACAGGTCTCCCGAAGCAAACAAAAAAACCGCAGTATATATCCCTGCGGCATTATCCTCCAATTCAAGCCGAGCATCCCTCAACATGAGAATTAGGAGTATCACACAAAAATCCGCACAGGATATACTCCCATACGGATCTTCATCCTCTGATGAATTGACAGCTCTTCCATAGAAGACAGCTGAAACAATTAAATCTGAGATGATTGTTGTCCGATCGGGAGACGATAGTTACAAGCAACAACATATACATTCATCATTAGGTTACTCATAGATATCGCCTCCTTCATCATTTTTCCATATATTACAGGATGGTACATTGTTATGTCAAACCTAATTATTTGACGTTCTCCCATTTCGTCCACATCTCTGTCGGATTAACCTCGTATATTTCTTCCTCCCTGTACATGAAATCATGCATAATAAATTCTCTGCGGATCGTGGCATAATCTTCATGATACGGTTTGATAAATTCATTGATTTCTTTCTCCTGATACTTTCTTCCCTTCTCAAGCTGCTCTACAAGATGCTGAAGTACAATAAGCTTCTTTTTGTATTGAGCGGGAATAGATCTAAGCTTACCTTCCTTCGTAAAGAAATTTTTCATAACGGAATCCTTCAATTTCTGCTTGCTGTCTGTTTCCACCATCTGGCTCTCTCCCTTAAATATGAAATGTAGTGATGCTTCTGCGTGCTCCTTAATGAGGTAAGGATAAAGTGTAAAATAAATCGTATTCTTGTCCCTTCGCTCTTTAATGAGTCCTGCTTCTCTCAGCTTAGCAGCATGATGCGTTACAGTAGGCTGGGAAAGATTTAATTTGTCTGCAAGCATTTGTCCATTCATTTCACCTTGAGATAATAACAGCATCATTCGCATCCGATTTGGATCGGCGAGTGCCTTGTGGTAATTTACAATCTTATCAAGCTGCATAACTATTCCTCCACCATATTTATTGAGCCGAGTCAATTCCATTTAATTTGATGGTTATAACATTTGATATTTATCTAATTAGATAATATTCTTCTACTTCTCGATTGTCAACTTGAACGAAGTGTGGTTTCGAATTACTGGTATTCATCAGCAGAATACGGTACGATAATAAATACTTGAAAAACATGATTGGAGCAGAAAAGGGAGATGAAATGTAGCATGATGAAAGACGTCATCATCATCGGAGGAGGACCCTGCGGTTTATCTGCAGCCATTGAGTGCGGTAAACAGGGACTATCCTCTGTCATTATAGAAAAATACAATGTGGTGCAGTCGATCTACTTGTATCCAACGAATATGCAGTTCTTCAGTACGGCAGCTCTGCTTGAAATCGGAGATATTCCGTTCAGTACACCAAATGACAAGCCTTATCGTTATGAAGCTCTAGCTTATTACCGCAAAGTAGCTGCACACTATAATCTGGAAATTTCACTGTATGAAGAAGCTTATGAGATCCGTCCTCTGGAAGAAGAAGGGTTCCGTGTAAGCTCTAAAAACAGAACTGGCGAGACGGTCTATTACGAAGGAAAAAATGTGGTTGTCGCCACGGGATACTTCGACCACCCTAATTATCTCGGCATACCTGGAGAACAATTAGACAAAGTCACTCATTATTTTCGGGAGGCCCATCCTTATACCAAGACAAAGGTCACCATTATTGGAGGAAGTAATTCTGCCGTAGATGCGGCGATGGAGCTGGCTCGAGTAGATGCCGAGATCGATATGGTATACCGTGGGCATAGCATTTCAGAACACATCAAGCCGTGGGTTCGTCCGTTATTTGAAGGTTTGGTCTCCAAAGGCAGAATTAAATTGCATCTTGGATCAAGGGTGACCGAGATTCTTGAAGATCATGTTATTGTCACTCCGAATGAAGGGGTAGATTTTGAGCTGCCTAACGATTTCGTATTAGCGATGACAGGTTTTAGACCGGATCGAAAGCTCCTCACCTCAGTAGGCGTATCCATGTCCGATGATCTGGATAAACCACTGTATAATTCGGAAACAATGGAAAGTAGTGTTCCTGGAATTTATGTAGCAGGGGTCATTGCTTCTGGCCGGAATGCGAATGAAGTGTTTATTGAATCAGGCAGATGGCATGGAAAATTAATCGCCGAGCATATCAAAGACAAAATGGGATCTTAACGGTGTAGGGAGATGAACAAAATGGATATGACGTCCCTGTTATTACTCGGATTTGCGGCTCTTGGCATCATTAGTAATAATACGCCAATTACGATTGCCGTTGTCGTACTGCTGCTCATCCGGATTACGGGAGCTCAGCAGGCTTTTCCATGGCTTGAGAAATACGGGTTGACCGTCGGAATTATTATTTTGACAATTGGAGTCATGACTCCACTGGCTAGTGGTAAGATTAGCTTCGATACCCTACTATCCTCATTCATGCATTGGAAATCGCTTGCCGCCATCGCTGTCGGAATGCTTGTTGCCTATCTTGGAGGACGAGGTGCATTCTTAATGAGTGGTCAACCCACCGTCGTGGCCGGATTGCTGATTGGAACCGTTCTCGGTGTAGCCTTGTTTAAAGGTGTTCCCGTTGGCCCCTTGATTGCAGCGGGCATTCTCTCTCTACTCATTGGTAAGTCATAACTAAGCAAGGGCCATCCTGCTTCTCTATGAAGTTGACCGCCCTTGCTTATTTTTCGTGAACTAATATAGCTGTTTATGGACCCCATTAAACTGTGATATACTCTTATCAATTGTCAAAAAGCAAAATACATAGTTGCAGCAGGAGGATAAGCTATGCCAAGACAACTGGTTACTGAAGCCGTGATGGTCGCAATTTATGGTCAGTTGCTGGCGCCTTCAGCGCCTGTAGAATACCTCATCCCTTATACCACGGTCTTGGAATTGTATGAATTGCAATCCAGCACAGAGCCTTTAATGGAGTCTCCCCAAGAAGATCAGCATGTGAAACAGAAAATCGGAGAACTTATTTCTTATTTTGAGGAACCTTTTAATAGAAAAAAAATAAGCAAGGCACTTCAAGTACCCTGGGCAAAAAGCGCTTCAATCCCGTTAGATGATCATGTGTCGATCATTATTGTCGGAGCTATGGATACTGCCCAGTACGGAGAGTTTTTTGACCCGATTGAAACAGAGCTGCTACTCACCGCCCAACGGTTTCAACAGCCACTCCTCACAGATCAGGTTGAATGGATTGGCCGTATCATTGAAGCTGGAGTACCTGTACAAGTATATGATATCGAGGACTTTGAATTCGCCTTGGAAAACAATGATTTTACAACAGGCCCGGCTTAGTAAGTGGAACTTCGCAAATCAATTAGGGCCGCTAAATGCGGCTCTTTTCTATGCTAGCTTATCCTTATTACATTTTCACAAAAAAACAGCCCCTCCTAGGAGAAGCTGTTCTTTAGTTCAATTCAGTTAAATCTAAATAATCGGACAGTACACGAGCGGTAACTGGAGAAAGCTTGGGAATTTCATTTAATGCAAAAAAACGCATGGGTCCTTCTTGCATTGAGCTATAGTTTAGTTCCGAATACAGAACTCCCTGGGCTCTGAAGACTCCAATCACATAGTACTCCTCGTCCCCGGAAGGATAATCACGTTTGAATTCGGGTCCAGAGAGGAGCCTTTCGAATTTCATTTCTTCCGCAGTAAGCCCCGTCTCCTCCCATAGCTCACGATATGCTGTATCCTCCAGCATTTCACCTGGCTTCATTACACCTAAGGGCATATACCATAGACCATCATCTGCGCGCTCTTGGAGCAAAATATGGCCTTGATCATTTACTACGGCTATTGCCGCCTTCACCGTAATCATGGATTTGCTTGCAACATATTGGGCCATATCTTTTTTGGCAGAAGTCACCTCATCGTCCCCTCCCTCATAGGCATAATCGCTGTAAACCATCCAATTCATGCGTTATTCAGTTTCGTAACGGTATATAATATCGTCTTCTGCTTCAATATATCCCACATCCAGACGATGTCCTTTCAAATACCAATGATCGTGCTCTTCCATAAAGAATAAAATACCGGACACCTCTGTGCTCTCCACCGGATACTCTGGCTGTTCGACTGAAATACCGAGTGAGAAGCCCGGATGAAGCCCGCCGCCCGAACTATAACGGGCATAGAAGCGAATGGCTTCGCCATCTTTGACACCCAGCTCTTTTTTGTACCAATTTGCGGCTGATTCCGTCACATGAATGCTCATTTAAAAGGTCAACTCCTCATCGTTTTGTGTCTATATTATCATATCGTTCCTGGGCTTAGATTACAAATGACAGATCTGTATCTCTGGGCTGTAAAACTTTATTTGAAACATCCAAATTGTGAAAAAAGTTTGACAGATATTTAGTCCAGTGGTAATATCCTCTCATACGATTCCTAACGAATTAATTTCCAAATGAAAGGGTGACTCTTATGATTATTCTGAATGATTACGCACTACAGCTCAGACAACTTCATATAGAGCAGCCTGGTAACTGGAAGCTAATTCATACGTTTTAAGATGTTTATTTGAATGCACTTCTACATGAATTCACCCGCAGTTCTGCTCACGCACGTGACTTTGCTGCGTATGAACCTGATAAATAATAAGGCATACCGTTTGCGAAAGCGGTGTGCCTTTTTTGTCGCTTCAATCGGTATTTTCACTGCTAGAAGAAGAGTCGTGTCACATTTTCAGATAGGAAAGGAAGGGATTTACTTGTTTGCTGTATTAAAAAATTTAGGCTGGTATTTCAAGCAAGAACGAAGGCGATATGCAGTCGGTATGCTTCTGCTTATTCTCGTTGGTGTCTTAGAACTCGTTCCTCCAAGAGTACTCGGCATCGCCGTCGATGACATCGTTACCGGCTCGATTACTTGGTCTTCTCTCCTCACGTATATTTTCTTTATTCTCGGCATGCTGTTGATTATCTACCTCATTACATATGTATGGATGCATAAGTTGTTTGGCGGGGCCAATCTTGTGGAGAAGCTTCTGCGTTCAAAATATATGGGGCACCTGCTTCGAATGACGCCGCCATTCTTCGAGAGGAACCGTACGGGCGACTTGATGGCGAAGGCGACGAATGATCTTCGTTCTGTTGCCATGACTGCAGGCTTCGGAATGCTGACACTTACAGACTCTACTGCATATCTCGCTACAGTATTGTTAGCAATGGGATTCCTAGTAAGCTGGAAACTGACCTTAGCCGCAGTTCTTCCACTGCCTTTTATAGCGATTGCCATGATGATCTACGGTAAGAAAGTGCACGAACGATACACGCTCGCACAGGATGCATTCGGAGATATGAATGACCAGGTTCTTGAATCCGTAGCTGGTGTTCGTGTCATTCGCGCCTATGTGCAGGAACGTCATGATGAAAAACGTTTTAACGATATTACCGATGACGTATACCGCAAGAATCTCGCGGTCGCTAAGCTCGATGCTTTCTTTGAGCCGACCATTCGCTTGTTTGTTGGACTCAGTTATATTATCGGTCTTGGATATGGTACTTATCTTGTATTCCAGAATGAGATTACGCTGGGAGATCTCGTATCCTTCAATATGTATTTAGGGATGATGATCTGGCCGATGTTTGCCATTGGAGAACTCATCAATATTATGCAGCGAGGCAACGCCTCTCTTGACCGGGTAAACGAGACACTGTATGTCAAACCTGACGTCGAGGATGCAGAGCAGCCCGTTCACGTAAATAAGCCTGATATTATTGAAATGAAACAGCTAACTTTCCGCTACCCTACTTCAACGGTAGACAATCTGACCAATATCAATATTAGGATTAAACAAGGGCAGACCCTCGGCGTTGTCGGACGTACAGGAAGCGGCAAATCGACCCTGCTAAAACAGTTTCTGCATGAGTATCCTTCGGGATCAGGGGAGCTGCTCATCGGCGGGGCATCGATTGATGACATCACCAAAGATCAGCTGCACAGCTGGATCGGCTACGTACCTCAAGAACAAATTCTGTTCTCCAAAACGGTAAGAGAAAACATCCAATTCGGAAGACCGGGAGCAGCGGATAATGTCATTATGGAGGCCATTCGAACAGCTGCATTTGATGGTGATCTTGGCACATTATCGGATGGGCTAGATACCTTAGTCGGTGAAAAAGGCATCGCCCTATCCGGCGGACAGAAGCAGCGTGTGTCTCTGGCAAGAGCATTTATCTCCGACCCGGATATTCTTATTCTCGATGATGCCTTGTCTGCGGTCGATGCCAGAACAGAAGCCCGGATAATTGAGAATATCCGTAACAAACGTGATAGCAAAACGACACTTATCTCGACCCATCGCCTATCAGCGGTAGAGCATGCAGACTATATCGTCGTGCTGGACCAAGGTATCATTACTGAACAAGGCACGCATGATGAGTTAATCCAGCAGAATGGCTGGTACCGCGAACAATATGAACGACAGCAAGTCGAATCTAATCTAGAAGGCTAAGGAGGTGTACCGATCCTATGAAAAAAAGCACCGCTAAACGATTATATGAATATGCACTAAAATCAAAAGGGACATTTATTGCGGCTCTAATCATGCTCGCTATTGGTGTCGCAGCTGATCTGGCCGGCCCATTCATTGCCAAAAACATGATTGACAATCACGTTCTTGCCATTGAAAAGCCTTATTATGAAGCTGCACCCGGAGACAAGTCTGTCTTGTATAATGATCAATATTATAAACGCGGTGATCGATTCGAAGAGGGTGAGGCTCGCGGGGACGAAATTCGTGTGCTCCAGAGCGGACGCACCTTCTACCTGATCGATGAGCCTGTCACTATTGAAGGGGGAGATCGTTCATACTCCAACGGTGAGATGACCATCACAAGAGGTGAAGAAACGGCAACATACCAAGCCACCCCGCTTAGTGCCAGTGAGCTGTTCGCTTTTTACAAACCCGAGCTGCCTGGAATTTACAAGCTGATTGGACTGTACTTTGTATTCCTGATCGTTGCCATCGTCATGGAATTTGGGAAGACCTACTGGCTCCAATCCTCAGCGAACAAGGTCATACAAGGCCTGCGCAGAGATGTATATGCTCATATCCAAAGGCTACCGGTTCATTTTTTTGATAATCTGCCGGCAGGCAAGGTCGTTTCTCGAATTACGAACGATACAGAAGCAGTCAAAGACTTATTTGTCGCTGTTCTCTCCAACTTCTTCTCAGGCATAATTAACATGATTGGAGTGTACATTGCCCTCTTTATTCTGGATGTAAGGCTCGGACTGATTTCGTTGTTTGTCGTTCCGCTACTTATTGCCTGGATTGTGCTGTATCGGAGATTCGCGACTAAATACAATACGGTGATCCGCTCCCGCTTAAGTGAGATCAATGCGATGATCAACGAATCCATCCAAGGCATGTCCATTATCCGAGTGTTCCGGCGCCAGAAGAAAACATATGAGGAATTTGAAGCATTGAACGAAGATTATATGAAGCATCAGAACAAAATGCTGAATCTGAACGCCTTCACCTCCCATAACCTGGTTAACGTACTTCGTAATTTGGCCTTTGCTATCATTCTGCTCTATTTCGGTGCAGGCTCCATTGACGGCACAAGCATAATTTCACTGGGTGTCTTATATGCCTTTGTTGATGTTCTCGGACGTCTCTTCCAGCCGATTACAGGCATGGTCAATCAACTCGCAAGCCTCGATTCCTCCATGGTATCCGCAGGCCGTGTGTTTGAACTTATGGATGAAAAAGGCGAGAATGTCACCGACGGTTCGATGCCGAGGTATCTTGGAAATGTAGAATTCAAGGACGTATCCTTTGCTTACAAGCGAGACTATGTGCTTAAAAATATTTCCTTCGAAGCAAAGCAAGGCCAAACCGTTGCCCTGGTCGGTCACACAGGGTCTGGCAAGAGCTCAATCATTAACCTGCTGTTTCGATTCTATGATCCGCAGAAAGGCACAATCACCATTGACGGCAAGAATGTGCAAGAGCTTCCTAAACAATGGCTGCGTGAGCATATGGGAATTGTACTTCAGGACCCTTATCTCTTTACAGGAACCATTGCCTCCAACGTCAGTCTTGGGGATAAGAAAATAGCGAGAGAAACCGTCGTCAAAGCCCTCCGAGATGTAGGCGCAGAGCAGCTGCTCGCTCACTTGCCACAAGGGTTTGATGAACCGGTTGTTGAGAAGGGAAGCACCCTGTCTGCAGGGCAGCGTCAGTTGATCTCTTTTGCCAGAGCACTTGCCTATGATCCGGCGATCCTGATTCTCGATGAAGCGACAGCAAATATTGATACTGAAACCGAAGCCATCATTCAAGATGCTCTTGAAGTATTGAAAAAAGGCAGAACAACCTTCATCATTGCGCACCGTCTATCGACGATCCGCAATGCAGATCAGATTCTGGTTCTGCATAAAGGAGAAATTGTGGAAAGCGGCTCTCATGACGAGCTCATGGAGAAGGGCGGCCGATATTATCAAATGTATCAGCTGCAGCATGGGACTGGAGCATCTGAAACTACAGCTGCGAATACACACAGTATTGCAGGCGTATTGGGTAATGCTTAAGAAGCCGATGATTTCGATTCAGAAAAATCGTAAATAACACAACTTAAATAACTCTCTTGCGAAATATCGCAAGAGAGTTATTTTATCCACTGAATGACTCGGTATCCCATAAGCAAGAACGTTTCTCTCATTAAGAAAGGAACCTTTGTACGAAGACTCTGATATCTTGAATTCGGCGTTGGAGAGGATTTCACATCCATCCCAAGGTGCTCAGCAATGACCACGGCACGCTTCATATGCAGTGGATCACTTACCAGCGTGTAGGTACTTATGAGCTGAGCATCACCCAGCTTTTTTGCTTGAATCAAGTTTGTTTCTGTAATGCGTGAAACATCCTCTATGTAGATATCCTCTGGTACTACTCCATGTTGAATCGCATATCTTCGACCTACCTCAGATTCCGCATGGATATCCCTCTCGCTCCGTCCACCTGTAAATATGATCTTATCCGCATCACCGGTTTGATACAAATGAATAGCATGATCAATTCGCGATTGAAAGACAGGTGAAGGTGATTGGCCATAAACCGCTGCACCGAGTACAACTGCTGTATCTCCGTGACGCCGATGGTCCTTATGACTGTAAGAGACAATCTCCCACATCGTCATGCATATCCAGACAAATAACATTCCTATGAATAGGACACAAGCATATCGTATGGTTCTCCATTGGTTACTCCTGTGCGCTCGATTCTTCGTCGCTCGGATCTTGATCGATCTCCTCTTCTTCAAGCTCAAGGGAATTTAACAATACCCTCGTGTAATATAACAGCTTCTGCTCTAGATTCTGAGCCTGATCCTTAAATTCAATCAGTTCGTCAATCATTTGGCTGCGACCTTCACTGCTGAAAGTCTCCAGAATGCGTTCCTTGAAATAATCATGCACAATGTAATTTCGCTTCTTCCAAATATTGTTAAGAAGGGCGCTTTCCTCTTCTGTAAAAGCGAAATTGTGCTGTATTTCATTAACCAGTTGTCCGAGAGAGTTCCCTAATTTCTTATAGTATAACGAAGTTAACTCTTCCTCGGGGTTGACCTTACCTTGCGTGAGCTTCATAAGCACCAGCAAATTGACGAGTTGTTGTTCTAAAGCCTGTGAGTAATATACCGCCAAACCGTAATAAGAGAACAATTCTTTAGAATGCTCACTATCCAGCAGCCGATGCTCCTGCATACCTTGTCTCTCCTTTTTGCTTTCTTACATTTATGTTACTCGGAAAGCTGTGGAAAGATCAACCAAAATCTATCATACTTGGTCAAATCACGTTCTTTTCTTGGATTGGAATGGTAATTGATATGTTGGTACCTATCCCGGGCCGGCTGTATATGGATACGCCATACTCATCTCCAAAGGACAACTGGATTCGTCTATGCACATTAAGAATGCCATAGCCCTTCTGTCGATCATCCCGCGATTGCAGCAGCTGAGCAGCGTATGTCTGTGTCATGCCGACGCCGTCATCAATAATCTGAAGCAAAATATGCTCATCCTTCCGTTCACCAACGACTCGAATGTAGATTCGATCGCCAACCCATGCATGCTCCAGTGCATTTTCAATAAATGGCTGAATAATCAGTTTAATGGTATTAAACTTTAAAATTTGTGGATCAATGCAATAGTCCACCTCGAGTCGATCTCCATACTTCACTTTTTGAATATCCAGGTATGCCTTCACCTGGTCAAGCTCATCATGAATCGAGATGATCGTTCTTCCATCATTTAAGGTCAATCTGTAGAATTTCGCCAGATTCATAATCATTTGATGCTGCTGCTCTACACGGCCAAACTTTGCTAAACGGCTAATCGACGACAGTGTATTATATAAAAAATGAGGATTGATCTGAGCCTGTAACGATTCCAATTCTGCTTGCTTTTTCTTCAGATTGGTCTCGTATACTTCTTCAATTAAACGTTCGGTCTGCTCCCCCATTCGATTCAGTGCATCTGCAATAATGGCAAATTCATCGTTGCCCTTGTATGCGATTCTCTTGTGAAAATCACCTTGCTGGAACATCGTAAGTACAGATATCACTTTTGCGAACCTTCTGGAGAAAAAGCGGGAAATATATCCAGCTACCACACTGATAAGAACAACAAATAACAAGCTGATGAACAAAGTCATTTGATTGACCTTTTGCACACCGATCTCAAGCAAATCCTGCGGAACATAAGCATTAATCGTCCAGCCCAGCTCCGGCAGCTGTTCCGTAATAAGCAGGTGACCCGATCTGCTCTCAATGGGCTGTCTGCTGTGCTTCTCGGTTTGCATCTCCCCAGAGGAATACATCGTGCTGCCTCCTTGGTCAACCACTTCGAGCAGACTTCCCGGTCCAATTTTTTGGTAGTCAAGACTTGCAAACAGCTCGGAGAGATACACACTGCCGCGTACAAAACCAATCTCCTTCAGATCAAGAGGGTTCATTGTGTTCACAAGCCGCCGAAGAAGTGAGATTCTTCCGAATTTAGCATCATCGTCTACCTGTGTCCAAGTCTGCGTCTTACCATATTGTTCCTTCGGAAAATCCCTATACCAATCTTCATTCTGTATGCGGCTGATGTGATATACATCAAAATACTGCTGTTTAACCCGCAGCAAATCTATATTACCAGAGTCATAATAAATTTCTGGGAGATTATCATCTTTTAAATATATAGACAACCATAATTTCTGATTGGTGGATTCGACCGCTTGTCTGAACTTGGGCAGAAGAATCGTGGATGTCGTCTCGTAGCTGATCCACCCTTCTTCATAACGCATTAAATTGAGGGCAAGTGTTTCATCATAATAGAGCATATCTGCGATTCTTTCTGTATCATCCAGCTTATACCTTACATTATCCCTCATCTGGGATAACGTTCCTTGCAGGTTGTTTCTCGTTTGAGTCAGCATGGATTCAACTAAGATTGCATTTGCAGTGAAGCCGAGGATGGCCACAGGTAGGATAATAAGAATTAAATAAGAAATGAGAAGCTTCCAACCAAATGGAAGAAATTTCGGCTTAGGATTGTACATGATTACAAAACCCCATTCTTTATTATGCTTTTCTTCGATACTCTACTGGGGTCATTCCATAGGTTTCTTTGAACTGCTTGCTGAAATAAGGCATATACCTGTAGCCTACGCGATCTGCTACTTCATAGACCTTGATCTTTGGATCTTTGAGGAGATGACATGCTTTTTCCATCCTTAAATGTACAATGTATTCGTTATAGCTTTTTCCGGTCTCTTCCTTAAATATGGCTCCCAGGTAGTTAGGGGAGAAGCTTAGCTCATCTGCAACCTCACGCAGGGTGACATTTAAATGAAGATGCGCTTCCACATATTCTATAATTTGACCGACGATCTTCGTGTGCTTTTTTTGCTTCAGTCTCGGATGATTGCTGATATCAAACAGATCCATAAGATGCTTCGACAGCCAGCCTACTAATTCAGCTAGTGAACCTTTGCTCTTAATCGCCTCTACATCATGCTCTCCGAGCGGAATAAAGCCTTCCGGATAACCAAGCCTCGTCCTCACGTAGTGATCGATTTTAATGAGTAAGGAAATCACTATAAAATGAAGCTGTGACAGCAGGTTAAGTCTGTGTACAGGCTCCATAAGTTCGGTAATTTGCGCTTGAACCATATCTTTATCTTGAGCAAGAAGATAGGTAACCAGCAGGTCAAGAGGCTTATCAAAAAACAGCTCCTCGCTGTCCAAGTTCATATGGGATAAGGCAGGATGCTGCTCCGTTACGTTGATGCGTCCGCCCATGATACGATATTCAATCGTTTGTATCACAGCCTCACTGAACTTGTGATCGAGTTCGGTCCGGAGAAGCTGTTCATCCAGTTCACTCGTAATTTGCTTAAGCACGGATATGAGCTCCGTATCATCCATGGGTTTCAGGACATAACTGTATGCATGAAGTGTTAACGCTTCCTTCACATAGCGAAAATCTTGATAGCCGCTGACAAAAATAAGCTTCAAATTTTTATTCACCTTTAGCGCCGTTCGTGCAAGCTCAATTCCTGACATGCCCGGCATATGTACGTCGGTTACCAAAATGTCGATTGCCTGATTCTTGATGATTTCGAGGGCATCGAAACCATTATTCACGGCATCAACAATCCGAATCCCCAAATCATCCCATGGGATAAACCTTACCATCCCCTCAAGATCTAAAATTTCATCGTCAGCTATCAGCACTTGATACATATGACCACTCCCTGACTAAGAAAATAGAGAAAAATGATAAACGTGAGCACCGCTCACTTCAAGGAACGGTGCACGTTTATCATTATTATACTAGGATGAGCCTGCTTATCGTGAAGAAATTATTGACCACTGATTTGTGCTTTATTTTCTTGCCATTTTTGTGTCTTGAAGGCCAGCAATTTATCATAACCAACGGCCATTGCATCTTCCTGAGCCTTATCCAGAATACTTAGCACTTCCTCATCATTTTGTGCGTACAAGGCTTTGGCTCTGGCTTCATTGAAGATTTCATTTACTTGCTGCTGGATAATTCCTTCCTCGGATTCTGGAAGCGGAGCTAAGTTAATGAATTCAGTCGCATTGTATTGTGTCTTCCAGGTAATCTCAGATTGGTATCTAGTTTCCCAGTTCTGATCTTCGGGTGCAAGAGTTTGCTCAAACTTCATTTTGGAGTTATCGACGAAGACTGTATTTCCGTTCCACTGAAGGTTAACCGTTGCATCCATCATCTTCGAACGACCTTCGACATCCGTTACGAATGCATCTGTAAACAGTGGAGATCCTTCTTCATCAGTACCATCCCAATAGATCCCTTCTGGTCCCCACATAATAACCCGTTGACCTTCAGGGCCTGTGTACCAATCCAGGAAGGCAAAGATTTTCTCAGGGTCTTCCGCGCCTTTGGTAATTACGCTAACGTTCCAGCCTAGACTGTTATACGTACCCGTCCAAATTTTGTTTTTATCAAGCCCTTCTTTGTGCACCGGCCAGATCATGAAGTAGCCATCATTCGGATCCTTCTTCTTCAGCTCCGTGTCACCTACCGAACCGTATTCCGTAGGACTTGCCCCTGCGGCAACAGCTACACGTCCTGTATATACTTTTTCCTTAACCTGATCTTTGGTTTGAGTAAGGGCATCCTGTGCCATCAATTTCTCGCGGAAGAGCTTGCTCGCGTATTGAGTTGCTTCTCTGAATACAGGATCCGTGAAGATCGATGTCAATTGATCCCCATTGGGAACCGCTCTATTGCTTACAAATGCGGGTGGGTGATCCTCACCGAATGCACCGTAGAGGACATCCAGACCTTGGCCATCGACTGCAAGATCCGGCTCAAAAGGAATCACATTCGGGTATTTCTCTTTCACTTGTACTAGGTAGTTGTACAGATCGTCTGTTGTCTCGAGCTTAGGCTCACCCAGCTCTGTGTAAATCTTCTTATTAACAATGTAGCCTGCATTACCGTTAGGCTGGGAAGTATACCAGTTCGGGAACTGATACAGCTTGCCGTCGCTTGAACGAAGCATATTAAGTGTTTCTTCGCCTGCCCATTCTTTCAAATTAGGGTATTTCTTAAGATATTCATCAAACGGAACGAGTGCTCCAGCTGCCCGAAGACGCTCTACATCCGCGCCGCGATCGGTCCAAATGACATCTGGAAGTTCAGAAGAAGCAATCATCGTATTCAGTTTCTGAGCCGCATTTCCGCCGGAATTAATGGCGGTAATATCCACTTTTTTGTTTTCCTTAATCCATTTGCTGGCCTCGTCTCCGCCCCACTGAGGCATCGTATACCAGTCATAGTTACCATAGAAGGAGAAATTCAGCGGTTCTGCACCAAGCTCAAAATTGGTGGAAGCAGTCTCCTCCTTCGTTGTTTCAGGTGCTGGTTCGGCTTCCGGTGTATCCGTCGTTCCCCCGCTTCCTCCACCTGAACAGCCCGCAAGCCCGATGACCGAGGCCAGAAGCAAAGTCAGTGCACTACTCGTTCGATTCTTTTTACTTTTCCACATCTTCCATAACCCTCCCTTGTTTATACGGCGAATCAATCTATGGTCCAAAGTCTAGTGACTTTAAACACCTACTCTTTAAGTGAACCGACCAATACACCCTTAACAAAATACTTTTGTACAAAAGGATAAACCATAATAATCGGCAGGGTAGCGACCATCATTGTGGCCATCGATAAAGATTTTGAAGTTACTTCTCTCATTTGTGACATTCTCGATTGAGCTGCCGAGTCCAGCTGTGACATCTGTTCTGTCATAATGTTCGAATTTAATATTTGCTGAAGCATCGATTGAATGGGCAGTAAATTCTCATTATTGATGTAGATGCTCGGCAGGAACCATTCGTTCCAGTGTCCAATTGCGGTAAAGAGCGACAAAGTAGCGATCACAGGCCCCGATAGAGGAAGGACGATCTGAAAGAACGTTCGAAACTGACCGCAGCCATCAATTTGAGCGGATTCCATCAACCCATCCGGAAGTCCTTTGAAAAAGGTACGAAAAATAATCATGTTCCAAACACTGATCAATGATGGGATGATAAACACCCAGAAATTATCCATAAGTCCAAGTGAACGTACAACCATAAAGGTTGGAATTAGGCCGCCGCTGAAATACATGGTGACAATGAAGAAGACCATATAAAATTTCCTGCCAATCAGCTCACTCTTCGACATTGCAAATGCCAGCAAGGCAGTTAGTAAGACCGACAATATTGTACCAATTACTGTTCTCATGATGGATATGTAGAAGCCATTTAAGATACGGCTGTCCTGAAATACAATGGCATAATTCTCAAGTGTCCATACCCGCGGCCAGAAAGTCACACCGCCTAGAGCTGTATCCAGTCCCTGATTAAAGGAAATGACAAGCGCATTCCAGAATGGATAAAAGGTGGTGAACCCCAGGAGGATCAGAAACGTGTATATAAAGAGCATCAACATTCGATCTCCAAAGCTCCTATACTTCATCTAAATACCTCCTTATTGCGGTAACTGTGCTTGATATCTACCATAGACTATTCCCCGACTTTCTAGCTGCATAGTTAGCAAGTGTCAATAGCAAGACGCTGACAACTGCTTTGAACAGACCTGCTGCTGTAGCGTAGGAGAACCGCTGATTCTCAATCCCTGTCCTGTACACATAGGTATCCAGCACGTCGGATACATCGCGTAGTACCGGATTACCACCGAGCAGTAATATGTCTTCGAATCCTGCATTCAGCAAATTGCCGATCGCCAGAATAAAGAAGATGATGACTACAGGCATGATGGATGGAATCGTAATATATCGGATCTGCTTCAATCTGCTTGCTCCGTCCATTTGTGCGGCCTCGTACAGGTTGGGATTAATTCCGGCAATCGCTGCCAAATATACGATCGAGTTAAACCCGATCTCCTTCCACACATTGACGCTGACAAGAATTCCCCAGAAATATTCAGCGATCCCCAGGAAGCCGATCGGCTCATCAATTAAGTTAAGCTTCTGAAGCAGAATGTTCAAGCTACCGTTATCTGTGGACAAGATCGACATCGCAAATCCAGCAACGATAACCCAGGACAAGAAATGAGGCAGGTAACTAACCGTTTGGATGACTCGTTTAAAGGCCATCTTCCGCACTTCATTCAGCATCAGGGCTAGAATGATCGGTGCAGGAAAACCGATAAACAGCTTAAGCGCACTAATAATAAGCGTGTTTCTCATAATCGTCCAGAAATCAGGTGAAGAAAAAAACATTTCGAAATGCTTGAGGCCAACCCATGGACTCGCCCAGAACCCGTCAAAAATGCTATAGTCCTGAAAAGCCATTAGTACTCCGTACATCGGAATATAGCTAAATATGAATACGAGAATGAGCGCAGGGATGACCATAATCTGTAACTCCCATTGCTTCTTCAATCGAACAGCAAGACCTCTGGATCTTTTGTGCTGTGCCAGTTTTGTATTCGTAGAGATCTCTGACATTGCTCCCCCTCCTCTTGTTATCCATTGTAAAATCTGGAGGATGCAGATTCTATATCTGTAATTAACGAAAAATTATAAAAATCAATGATAGTGTAAGAAATAATAACACATTTCTGTCTTAAAATAATAAAAAAGATCTATACTGCCGATATTCTTCGACAAATATAGATCTGCGTCATAATGTAAGCGTTACAACATAACATCCTTTCTTTTCACAGAAACATAAACATAACATGATAACAAAATGATAACGTATACAATCACATGCAATGTAGAAGCTGACATGGTAACAACATCATTTGGATTTAGCATGGCTTTAATATTCGGTAGAGCTGGAGGAAATAAATAGGTTAAAAAGTACAAATAATCGGGAAGCCATCTCTCCACTTGAGTATGCATCATTCCGCCCATTAACCAAATGAACAATACAGCAAGCGCGTTACTCTGGCTCTTAATCCAACTGCGTTGAGTAAATAAGGATATTGATATACCGAGCAGGCCGAGTGTGTAGTGTCCAATAACAGCTGTGACTAGCTCTGAAATGGTTGGTAGCCGCTCAAACATCCAAGCTGCAATAGGAAACATTATTGCTATAAGGGTCATAACAGCGACAACTATAGAGCAGGCGATCCACATTCCAATAAAGTATACCCACTTTTTTCGGCAATGTATTATAGTAATCGCCCGCTGATCCGGATGCTCGGCTTGATAGAATCCTCGTCCAATCCAGGCAGAAGCAAAAAAGAGCAGGGCAGCCGTCACACTATAGCTATCCGCAATCGGATTCGGACGGTAAGAATACTGAATTGCCATAATAAAAAGATAGGTGACAATGGGTGCGAAATAATAGGGTGAACGAATGAACGTTCTTAAAAAATAGATCAAAAGAGAGTTCAACTCAGTCCCTCCCAATTGTATAAAAATGATATTCGTCATGTGTAACAGATTTAATGGTACCGCCTTGCCTTATAATATTTAGAATGAGCTTATCGCTTGATGCTGCAGTAACCTTTATCATACAGAACATTTCATGTTTTGCTGTCTCCTTGCATATTTCTATAATTCCTTCAAATGCTCCTAGCAGAGCAATTTGGTCATCCGTTAAGTTTCCAGCCTTGATTACCACTACATCTGTAAATGTTAACTCTTCCTGCTGAATCACTCTATACACCCGTCCATTCTCTAATTCAACAACAGAATCAGCTATTTTATGTATAAGCATACTTTCATGACTGGCACAAATGATTGTCGTTCCTGCCCGCTTCAAGTCATATAGTATTTCAGAGAAATGAAGCTGGGAATCATAGTCAAGACCAGATAAAGGCTCGTCGAGCAGCAGCAAGTCAGGTTTTCCCATAAGAGCCTGAATTAAATTCACCTTCTGTCTCATCCCTTTAGAAAAAGAAGCAATCTGCTGTTTCGTGTTTTGCTTTAAATGTAAAGCATCCATCAAGGTCATCATTTGACTTTGAGCCTCTCTCCGATCTAATCGCTGGATGCCGCCCATAGACAATAAATATTCCTCTGCCGTAAACGGAAGAGGCGGGAGTCGATCTATAGCATAGCCTGCTCGAACATCCGCTATATCACCAGTAGCGCTCCATGCGGTAATTTTCCCGCTCGATGGAAAAAGCAGCGCTGCTAATATTTTTAGCAGCGTACTTTTACCCGAACCGTTATGACCTGTGAGGACAACACATTCACCTTGACGAATATTTAAAGAAATATCCTTCAGAACTACTTTCTGTTGATAGGTCTTATTCACCCGATGCAGACAGATGGTTGGCATAATCTCCTCCAATGAACAAGTAGTAAATACTTATGAGCAATCTAGTTATTACATCCGTTCCGGTGTCTGCACGCCTAGCAAACCAAGTATGCCTTTAATTCGTTGTCCAACAATCTCGCTGAGCTTTAGCTTGTAAGTCCGTTCATTCTTAGGGCTCCCCAGAATTTTTTCTTGATGATAGAACCGATTATACAGCTGTGCTAAATCAATGACGTATCTTGCCAGCACAGAAGGCTCCTTTAAACGAACCCCTCTTTCGAGCTGTTCAGGGTAACGGGATAAATGCTTCATGACTGCCCAGGCTGCATCACTGATCTGTACCTGATCTGAGTGTTCGTCAGCTGCAGATTTCGAAGTTTCCTGTATTTCCTCATCCGTGTTGGTATTTGCTTTGGACAGCAGGCTTTGAATTCTGGCATGAGTGTACTGAACGTAAGGTCCCGTCTCTCCTTCAAAGCTGAGCGCTTCCTCTAGTGAGAAATCCACTTCGTTTAATCGGTGATTCTTCAAATCACCAAAAACGATCGCTCCAAGTCCGACCTGCTCAGCTACCTCAGCAGCATCTTGGAGATTCGGATTTTTTTCGTTGATAATTTGTGCTGCCCGCTCTACCGCTTCATCCAGCACTTCCTCAAGAAATACAACCTTGCCGCGTCTTGTAGACATTTTTCGTCCCTCAAACTTCATCAGACCGAAGGGGACATGGATGAAATGCTCGGACCACTTCTCTCCCATCTTCGCGAGTACAGCAAACACCTGCTGAAAATGAAGCTTCTGCTCGGCACCCACGACATAGAGCACTTCATCTGCCTTCATGACCTCATGACGATAGTATGCGGTGGTTAGATCCCGAGTTGGATAGATGGTTGTTCCATCCTTCTTAATAATTAAACAAGGCGGCATCCCTTCCTCATCCAATCTGACGACCATGGCTTCGTCACTTTCCGTAAGCAGACCGGACTGTTTTAGCTTGGTCACTGTATTGTCCGTTTGATCAATATAATAGCTCTCTCCGAGCACATGATCGAATTTAACGCCCAGACGGTCGTACATCCGGTTAAATTCCTGCATGCTGATATCGACAAAATACTTCCACAAGGATACAGCTTCCTCATCCCCTTGCTCAAGCTTCTTGAACCATGCTCTAGCTTCCGTTCCCAGACTTGGGTCGTTCTCTTCTTCATCGTGGAATTTCACATACAATCGCAGCGATTCCTTTATCGGCTCTTTCGCGAGTCGTGCATCTTCCCCCCATCTTTTGTAAGCCGCAATCTGTTTACCAAACTGAGTCCCCCAGTCCCCCAGATGATTCACACTTTCTGCTGTATAGCCTGCCTCTTCATACATTCGATACAGCGCTGCCCCAATGACTGTGGAACGCAGATGACCGATACCAAAGGGCTTCGCAATATTGGGAGATGACATGTCAATCACCATTTTTTTGCCTGCTCCGACCTGTAATTTACCAAACTGCGGATCAGCAAGCCTTGTAAGCATAGCCGAAGCCATATTTGTGCGTTCAAAATAAAAATTGATGTACGGGCCTGCAGCCTCAGCCCGAAGCTCGGGACTTGTTAGGCTGGCAGCCAGTTCTGCTGAAATAACAGCCGGAGCCTTCCTCATTGTCTTAGCAAGCGTAAAGCAAGGAAAGGCCAAATCCCCCATCTCTGGACGCGGTGGTACCTCCACCATCGCTTCAATCTCCACTCTCGGTAAGTCCAACATCGGTTCTAACAAATCGACAACCTTATTTATCAGCATATACATACACTCCTATTCCAATATATACAAAAAAGCTCCCGCCTCTGTATATTACAGAGACGAGAGCTATGGATTAACATATTCCCGCGGTACCACTCTATGTGAATACGAACGGCTTACCCGCAGTGCTTCCCGCAGCTGGCAACCTGTTCGATTCCTCTCTAAGCGGATAACGCCCGCTGATGACGAGTACACCTACTGATATTTCAATGTACCTTCTCACGGGTGCGCTTCCTGTCAGATCCTTCATACCGGCTTGCACTATCCCGGCTCGCTGAAACATGAGGTGTTCTGTCATTACTCTCCCGATCATTGAATTTATAATTTTGTAACATTATATCTTGATTATCCATCCATTTGCAACACTAATTCATTCGGGAGTATTGTAATTATACAGCAAGACCAGCTGGGCTACATACTTCTGCACATTTGCGGCAGCTGTCCACACAGGCTTTGCAGTGCAGATGCTCATGCTTCTCACACTCCGCTACACATGCTCTGCAGGCCTTAACGACAAGCGCCAGAATCTCGTCCTTGTAATCTGTACCCCGGCTGAGCGCAGAAGCCGCAAAGCTGCAAATTTCGGCAGCTTCTCTGTTCAGCCTGATACTTTCTTTTAACATGCCTAGATCATATTCCTTCAAACTTGAGACATAACATTTATTACATGCATTCATCGCTTCCAAACAAGCTGCAATCTGTGTCTGTGTCTCCATCTCTATGTTTGTCATTGCCATTGTTACATCCCTCCGCGTAATCTCATTATTCATTCTATTACCCGTAAGATCGGTATGATAATCAATATGCAATAACTTTCCTCTGAATTCGACTTTTTATGATTTTATCTTCGAACTTTCTTCTTCAAGCCGATGCAGCAGCTGGATCAGCTCTGTCTTCGAAAAATGTTCACCTATAAATACACCCACATCCTTCAGCTCTTCCCCTGAGCCCAGCTTGGTAAAATCCGGCTCACGATAAGCATACTGAAACAAGAAGCGGCTTCCTGTATCGGAAAAATGAACAATTCCTTTGGCTCTGTAAATATCACGCGGCAGCTCCCTCAACCATCGCTCAAACAATACGCTATTAATCTTGCTGTTAAAGTAATGAGTATATACCATTACATGATTATGGGAGTGATGAAGACGATGTTTGTCCTGTGCTCGAGAGTCTGAAGCTGATCCTTCGCTATTCACCAAATAACTGGCGTCCTCTGTCAAGAATGCCGGATCGATATCGCAATGCTCTGTAAAATGTATAGCTGCATGCTCATTCCAATCCTTAACCAGGCTGAGTAATTCTGGCCGATCCTTTTCTTCAATCCGATCTGTTTTGTTGAGAAGAAGGATGGAGGCAGCGCGGATCTGCTCTTGCATAAGCCGGAATGTTTTGCCTTTCTGCAGGCGGTATGTTTCTAGCAAATGAATGCTGTCAACCACGGAGATGAGACCTTTCACCTCCAGCGTTATGTAGAGGGATGTATCAGCGATTCCGTCCAAAATCTCAATAGGATTCGCTGCGCCCGTTGCTTCAATCACAATGACATCAGGTGATGTATTCTGCACCAGCTGGACAAGCTCTACACCTAGATTATCTCGGACAGAGCAGCAGATACAGCCGCCGAGCAGCTCAGCCATAGGGACACGTTGATCAATGAGCTTGCCGTCCAGATTGACCTCCCCCAGCTCGTTCATGACAACAGCGGGAGTGAGGTTTTGGCTTTTCCAATATTCAAGCAGCTTCACAAGCAGTGTTGTTTTGCCGCTTCCTAAAAATCCAGACAGGATATATACGGGAATCGGAGCTGAAGATGTCTGTTTTGGTTTCATAATATCATGATCCTTTCTGAATATATGTTGATCTTGAATCCGATGATTGCTTACTTCTCTTATATCGTCTATTGTTATGAATAGATTATACTGGAGGGCTGATAGAAATGAATTCTGTCCAAGAGCACCGTAACGAGGCACCTGAAACAGTCCAGTGCATGGTAATCACAGTATCGGATACCCGCACGAAGGATACGGATAAGGGCGGTCAGCTTATGCAGGAGCTGCTGCGAGATGCCGGATACACTGTCGTCGATTATATCATTATCCCTGACGATACATCCACTATTCAATCCGTAATCCACCAATCGGTGATTCGAGATGATATTGAAGCCATTCTACTAACTGGCGGCACAGGGATCTCACCTAGAGACAATACATATGAAGCTGTACATTCTTTGCTTGACAAAGAGCTTCCTGGCTTTGGCGAAATCTTCAGATACCTCAGCTTTGCAGAGGATATTGGAACTGCCGCTATACTAAGCCGCGCTGTGGCTGGTGTCATTGGCTCCAAAGCGATATTTTCTATGCCGGGTTCCACTGGTGCCGTCAAGCTGGCCATAACTCGCATTATTGCACCCGAGCTTGGTCACGTCATGCGCGAAATCTATAAGACCAAGTAGTATGCGGCATAATTGAAACCAATCTGGCTTTAAATAGAATGGTGAATATGAAAACTACAGGAGATTCAAAGAAACCAGGATCGCTGATCATATACAATGAGCGACCCTGGTTTTTATCATTCTAGACAATAACCAGTCTATTCAACTGAATTCAGTCTGACAACAGATCTGCCTACAGCTCTGCCTTCGAGAATCCGTGACAAAGTTTGTGGCAGCTCTTCAAGGAAAATTTCGTTTACGCCTTGGACAAGTGCAGTCTCCGGCTTCCATTCCTTACCCAGCAGTCTCCACAGCTTCAGTCTTCTATCCCGAGGACAGTATACGGAATCAATTCCAACCAGTGATACACCTCTCAAGATAAATGGAAATACCGTTGATTCAAACGTGTTCCCTCCGGTCATGCCTGATATGGCCACAGCGCCTCCATATTTAACTGATGCGAGTACAGCATTCAGAGCAGATCCGCCAACCGGATCAATGACGCCGGCGAATCGCTCAGTTGACAATGCGCCTGTATTTTTCTGATAAGCGTCTTCTCTTGTTATTACTTCAGTTGCACCTAGTTGTTTAAGGAGTTGTTCTTCAGCATCTTTCTTCCCTGTACTTGCGATAACATCAAATCCGAGCTGGGCCAAGATGGAGATCGCCATCGATCCTACTCCACCGCTTGCACCCGCGACGAGAATGGGACCCATTTCTCTTGTGACACCCGCTTGAAGCAGAGCCTCTACAGACATGGCCGCTGTAAATCCAGCAGTTCCTATAGACATGGCTTCCTTCGTTGTCAGCCCTTCCGGAAGCGGAATTAACCAGTCTGCCGGCAGCTTCGCATAAGGACTATAACCACCGTCCTGCTGCACCCCCAGTCCATACCCAGTCGCTAATACTTTGTCTCCCTGCTTGAAGCGATCATCAGCAGAAGAAACAACAGTACCTGCAAGATCAATCCCAGGAATGATCGGATAAGATCTCACCACTTTTCCATTCTCTGTACTTGCCAAACCATCTTTATAGTTCACACTGGAATACTCCACCTGTATCGTTACTGCTTCATTCGGCAGCTCTGGAAGAGTCAGCTCCTCGATTCCTGCTCTGAAGCCTTCTTCGTCTTTACGCACCATATAAGCTTTAAACCGAGTTTCGTTATCTATGCTGTTCATTGCCAGGTCCCCTTCCTAAAATGTCCTCAAATAAAAATAAATCAATTTAATCTACTACCCTATTTCAACGAAACGAATCAAAACACCTTCCCATACCCTAATATAATCTAGGCTGAGAAGGTGTTCTATTACAATAGCTATAGCATTACGACTGAATATATTCCGCCAGCATTTTTTGCTTCAAATTCCACGCTGCAGGGCTGATATGAACCCGATAAATTTCAGGGTTTAGTTTTCTTAAATATTCCGGCCAGAACATTTCCTTCTGCTCCTGATGATAAGCTCTGATCTCCTCTAAGGTTGGGAGCTCGTAGACTCTCCGCCCATTTACGAATATCGGTTCAAGCATATTAACCGCATTATACCTTTTCAGCTTTTTCTTCATGTACGGATGAACCGGATTAAACAGCTCCAGCGCTTGCTGGTCTTTCGGCTGATCATCATTAGGATAGGAAATATAATCTGCGATCGCTTTGTTCGTCTCCGGATCAATTAAACGGTATACCTCTTTCTTCCCTGGTGTTGTCACCTTTTCGGGATTGGCCGAGATTTTAATGGTTGGCTCCATCTTTCCGTTCATTTCGCGCTCGACAAGCTTGTACACCCCACCTAGGGAAGGCTGATCAGCAGCGGTAATTAATTGGGTTCCCACACCCCACGTATCAATTTTGGCACCCTGTGCCTTCAAGTTGAAGATCGTATGCTCATCCAGGTCATTGGAAGCGACGATTCTAACGTAAGGCAGACCTGCATCGTCCAGCATCTTTCGTGCCTGAATGGACAGATAAGCAAGATCTCCGCTGTCGAGTCGGATTGCATTCATCTTCTTACCCTGGGCTTCCAGCATCTTGGCCGTAGCTATGGCATGCGGAACACCGCTCCCCAAGGTATCGAATGTATCGACCAGCAGTGTGACCTGATCGGGCATTACTTTGGCATAAGCGTCAAAAGCCTCCTGCTCTGTCTCAAAGCTCTGAACCCAGGAGTGGGCATGTGTGCCTGCCGTCGGAATGCCGAACTGCTCCCCTGCCAGCATATTAGAAGTCGCATCAAACCCAGCAACATAGGCAGCACGTGCTCCCCATATTGCTGCATCGGCCTCCTGAGCTCGCCTAGTCCCAAATTCAAGCAGAGCGTCATTTCCTGATACTTGCTTGATTCTCGATGCTTTGGTTGCAATCAGGGTCTGATAGTTCATAAAGTTCAGAATGGCGGTCTCTACCAGCTGTGTTTCCATAATGTTTCCTTCAACCCGAATCAGCGGCTCATCCGGAAATACCATGGCTCCTTCTCTCATCGAATGGATCGTTCCCTGGAATGAAAATTGAAGCAGCTCCTCCAAGAAAGCAGGGTCATAATTCTCTTCCTGGCTGGACAAATATTTAATATCCTCCATCGTAAACCGAAGATTGCTAATATAACGTACAATTCGCTCCAGGCCGGCAAACACAGCATACCCGTTCTTAAACGGGAGCTTGCGAAAATAGGCTTCAAATACCGCTTTGCGCTTGTGTGTGCCATTTACCCAATGAGCATACATCATATTAATTTGATATTTGTCCGTATGTAAAGCCAGGCTAATCGTTTGCATCTAACTCATCCTCTCAAGGCCGATAAAAAAAGCCAAAACAAATTCATATGGTTAGAGGTTTGTATCCTCTTTAATGTTAAACCTTATTACATCAGCCCCGAGGCTGCCTTTGAAATGACCAAGTGCCCAAACATGTCCCGCCTCATTAAAGCTAGCAACTGCATCCTCGTACACCGTAATCGAGAAGCCTTTGTTGTAGGCGTCTACCGCTGTATGAAGCACACAAATATCGGTGCACACCCCAATGAAGTGAACCTCTGTTATACCACGCTCACGCAGCTTCAGCTCAAGATCGGTACCAGCAAATGCACTGTATCTGGTCTTATCCATCCAATAGATCGAGCTCTTGTTCGCTTCATACAGCGCCGCAAGCTCTCCATAGAGCTGTCTCCCTTCCGTGTCCCGTAGGTTATGAGGAGGAAACAGCTTCGTCTCCGGATGGTAAGGATCCTTCTCTTCATGCAGATCAACTGCCATTACAACCAGCTCTCGATTATCTATAAATTGTTTCGTTATTTGTACCACAGCTTGTTCAATCGCAATCCCAGGCTCGCCAACAGGAAGTTTACCGTCCACAAAATCATTCGTATAATCAATAACAACCAGAGCTCTCACATTCTTCACTCCTTAGATAATCAAGTATAAATAGATAATCTCGGCACAAGCTCTGTGAAGCGATACAGCTGTGCTGGCCGCTGAGAATATTGATTAGAACTGACTGGGTTTCCTTCTTCATCCTTCACATCTTCAATTATCCCCTGACGGCTTCGAGTTGATGTAATTTTTCGAATAAAATTAGGCTCCTCAAAATCGGGTACTACGCTTTGAATAACCTGATATAGCTCACTTAAGGTGAAATGCTGAGGCAGGAACTGTCTGGCGATCGTGGTTTGCAGCATTTGCTGCTGAATTCTTTTGTAAGCATCTTCAATAATCGTTCTATGATCAAATCCGAGCTCCAATTCATTTAATGCTTCCTGAATGGTAAATAATCCGACATCCTCAGCATCATCTGCGGCTTGCCTATGCTCCAGCATCCATTCTTCAACAAGCGCAAAAAAAGCATGGGAGATGATCCACCCACGCGGATCCCGGCCCGGCTGGCTGTATACACCTAAATATTCGAGGTGACCGCCATCAACCCCGGTTTCTTCCATCAGCTCTCGCTTAGCTGCGTCATAAATCGATTCGTTCTCCTGGCAAAAACCACCCGGCAAAGCCCACTTACCTGCAAAAGGCCAAGATTTACGCTTAATCAGCATCACTTTCAGTTCACGGATGGGTAATGTCTTGGTTACTGTCTTGCGTTCTCGCTTCGTAAGGGTAAACATGACAATATCTGCCGGTACACCATCCGGCGTACGGTATTTCTTCTTCTGACCAACGGGTACGGATCGATCTTCTTCATGTTCTTTCTCGTATAGTTCTTCATTCATGGATTATCACCGCTATGATTTCATTTTGATATTTTCATTATGACATCATGATACTGTTTGTCAACCTTACCCAGGAGTTATCGCGATATTGATTTACCTACAGACATTGCTATTTCTTAGGAATAACCAAACGGAAAGAGGCGGTTGCCATACATCCGATGACTCCATCGGCATTTCTAACTTCTGAAGTCGTGGTCAGACTTCTCCCCGCCTCATGGATAACTTTGGCTGTCACAATTAATTCCCCTTCTCTCATCGGAGCAAGATAGTGGACATTCAGATTCGTTGTGACACAGTGATCCAGCTGCTTGGCATGAACAGCAGCCATTCCCATCGTTTGATCCATTAATGACGATAATACTCCGCCGTGAATGATTCCCATTGAATTTGTATGCTTCTTTCCTGCCGTTATCGCTATTGTAATTTCATCCTCTGTTACACTGATGAGCCTGCATCCGAGTAATCCCCAAAAGCGTTCATCAGCATCCTTAATCATTTCTTCTACAATATTCATGGATGTCCCCCCTAGATGTAAAATTATAATTCCCTGAATCAATTTCATAATACCGTCGTTATTTAATAAAGGGATATCATTATATATTTAATGTTTCATTGGTTGTTCGGTTGTGCTTGTAATTTTACATAAAAAGAGCGCGGAAATGTTGAAATTCCGCACTCTTGTCTTTAGTCACATCTTGACGGAGGAGCTTCCGTACCCGTCTCGACATTTACTTTTTCCGACACGGTATCATGTATTACTGAAATGACAAGCTGCAGCAGATAATTGATGTCACTCTGGCTTTGCTGAAATTCCGTTACCAGAGGAATATTGTCAATTTCGTCCTGAAGCTCCTCAATTTCACGTTCAATTTTTTCAACCATTTCTTTATTTTGAAACGATTCGAACGCAACGATTTCTTTTTGCTTTTTCTTCATCTTCTGAATTAGGCCTTGAACTCGCTCGTGCTCACGAATCTTTAGCTCCGCCTGTTTAAAGTGCTGCACTTCTTCACTAGTGCCGATCAAATCGGCCAGTTCTTTTGCCTTTACCATAATATCATCGCGTATAATGAGATCTCGCGTATTAAATGAAGGCATACCATATTGATTGACTTTAACTCTATCTTCTGCCATGAATGATCGCTCCATTCTTGATTTGAATTTCTCACCCTGCAATGTCATGCTGTCTGTTGGTGTGTGGTTACTGGTTCGCTGCTTGAGGCAGAGACACGAGTTCACCTTTAATATACCATGATTTAGCGTCTGTAATTTCAACCTGTACGAAAGTACCGATCAAATCTTTGGACCCTTCGAAGTGAACCAGCTTGTTGCCGCGTGTACGACCCGAGAGCACGGCTTCATTGTTCTTACTCTCGCCCTCAACCAGAACCTCAACGACTTGTCCCTTCATTCGCTCGTGTGCCTCATAGCTGTACTCCTGAACCGCTTTGTTCAGACGCTGCAGCCGTTCCTTCTTAACTTCCATCGGTACATTGTCTTCCATGACCGCCGCAGGTGTTCCCTCACGTGGAGAATAAATGAAGGTGTATGCAAAATCATATCCCACTTCACGAACGAGCGACAACGTTTCTTCAAATTGCTCATCGGTTTCGCCCGGGAAGCCCACAATAATATCCGTTGTAAGCACGGCATTGGGAATCGACTGTTTAATTTTACTTGCGAGCTCTAAATAACGCTCTCTTGTATACTTGCGGCTCATTTTCTTCAGAACTGCTGTGCTGCCGGACTGAACCGGCAAATGGATATGCTCTACCAAGTTTCCGCCCTTAGCAAGAACTTCGATCAGATGATCGTCGAAATCACGTGGATGTGAAGTCGTGAATCTGACCCGTGGAATATCAATCTTGCGAATCTCATCCATGAGATCACCGAAGCCATACTTGATATCCGTGAAGTCTTTTCCGTAAGCATTCACGTTTTGTCCAAGCAGTGTAATCTCTTTGAAGCCCTGACGAGCAAGATCCCGAACTTCCGCTATAACATCCTCCGGACGGCGGCTCCGCTCCTTACCACGCGTAAATGGTACGATGCAGTATGTACAGAATTTGTCACAGCCGTACATAATGTTGACCCACGCCCGCATTCCTTGACGCTTCTTCGGCATGTTCTCAATAATATCGCCTTCTTTGGACCAGACTTCTACCACCATTTCTTTACTGAAGAATGCTTCATTAATGAGGTGCGGCAGTCTGTGAATATTATGAGTACCAAAGATCATGTCTACGAAACCATGCTTTTGGAGAATTCGATTGACTACAGTTTCCTCCTGAGACATACAGCCGCAAACGCCGAGCAGAAGGTCAGGCTTCTCTGTCTTCAGATGCTTCAAATGGCCAAGCTCTCCGAACACTTTATCTTCTGCATTCTCACGAATAGCACAGGTATTGAGCAGAATGATATCCGCCTCTTTGCGATCCTCTGTTGGCTGGTAGCCCATTTCCTCCAGAATCCCCTTGATCGTTTCTGAGTCGTGCTCATTCATTTGACAGCCATAGGTATATACAAGATAATGCTTCCCTTTACCGATCGTTCTCATCTCTTCGGGAACTGCGCTCTCATATATGACCTGAATGTCTTCTTTCCCCCGTTGCTTCTCACGTCTATGGTCAGGCTCCGAAATAATATTGATCTCCCGTCCACGAATCCGGATTTTCTTACCAAACTCATCTTCCGAAATGACTTTCGCATCCGAAAAATCAAAATATTTGGAGTAATCTTTCTTCTCTTTCGCCATGGTCACACGGTCACTCCTTACGCTGAATCTATTTCACAATGATAAGCATCAATGATTGAAACACAAGTGCCTCCACTAACAAAAAAGGCATTACACCAAATTATAACATGCTTTATTATGCATATCCACAATCCTTCACTGAAGGGATTTTTAAAATCGGCACTCTTATAAGAAAATGAGGGTTGTCCCTCTGGAATAAAGCTCCAAAGTGAACAACCCTCATAATATAGTCGTTAATTAACTATTAATCGATGATTTCAGCTACGTCGCCAGTTTTAGCTCCAGCGGCATTCGCTTCATCTGTATCAATGTGCATATCCAGTGCGAAGGAATCAGATACACGGGCGATGACATTCTCAAGAACCAAGCCACGCTCGCCGCCGAGACGAACCTTCAGCATTTCTTTATCCTTGATATTCCATTTCTCCGCATCCGAAGTATGGAAATGAATGTGTCTAGCAGCAACAATGACGCCCTCTTCAAGTGTAACCTCACCTGCTGGCCCTTTCAGTGTCACACCAGGTGTTCCATCAATGGAGCCTGATTCACGAACAGGTGCTTTAATACCGATCGCAAAGGAATCTGTACGTGAAATCTCAAGCTGGCTCGCAGGACGAGCTGGTCCAAGAATACGCACTTTATCGAATTGACCTTTCGTGCCGATAACGGCAACAGTCTCATTTGCAGCAAATTGTCCAGGTTGGGACAACGGTTTAAATTCAGTCAATTGGTATCCAGCGCCAAACAGCACCTCAATGTGCTCTTGCGTCAAATGGATATGGCGTGCTGATACGCCTACAGGTACAGTTTTACTCATGTTTACTAACACTCCTTGTCTCTCTATCTGTAATGCTCCATCCATTATTATACCCATATTAAGAACAAAATGAAAAGTCATCCCGACATTTCGGATGACTTTAATCGCTTCAACGTCCTATGGTCTTCAAGTTTTCCTCCATAAATGACAAAATATTGTCATACATGAAGCCTCTTACGACGGATTCGGGATAATGCTTCACCAGCGAGTTTACGAGTTCTGGATATTGTCCCGGATGCTCCAGCCCGTGTATCCATTCATAAATTCCATCAAAATCCGATCCGAACATCAAATGCTTCTCTCCTCCAAGCTCACAGACTCGTTCAATATGCTTCAGTAGATCTGAGATCTTCACCGTTCCCTTCTCCTTGACAAACCATGGGACGAAGGTCATTCCCATTCTTCCATCCAAGGCGACGATGGCCCGAATCTGATCGTTAGTCAAATTTCTCGGATGCGGGCAAATACTTCGGGCATTGGAATGTGAAGCAATAAAAGGCTGAGATGAAGCATCTGCCAGCTCCCAAAATCCCGCCTCGGACAAATGGGAAACATCCATTAGCATGCCAATCTCATTACATCTGTGAATTAGGGTTCTTCCTTTGTTCGTGAAACCTCCATTTCTTGCTTCGAGGATGCCGTCTGCTGCCCAATTGGCATGATTCCAAGTGATGCCGACAAACCGGACACCAAGAAGGTAGCACAGCTCCAAATAAAAGAGATTGCCTTCCAGTCCGTCAACGCCTTCAAGTGATAGAAGCCCCCATTGTCCACCCCTCAAGTTGTCGAAGCTCTTCCGAAGATAAGCTGCATCTTCTTTGGACTGCACCAATTTTAAGCCGAGCTGGTTGTATATCTCTATCTGTTTCATAATATGCTCAAATCGAAGAGTCCCCAGCTTCTCCGATAGATATATAGCAAAGGTTTGCAGAATGACATTACCTTCTTCGAGTCGATGGTGAGTTACGTCGAGGCCCGGACCGTTTAAGAACTGAAGCTCCGAATTCATTTGGATTTTGCTGAGCACATCACAATGCATGTCAACCACAGGTATTCGATTCGCCATGACCGTCTCTCCTTGATCGGGATTAAACACTTCCTATTTATATATGCAGTTTCTAAGTGTGGCCAACCTATATATTTCTTCTAGAGCTATCCATCGTGCCGCAAATAACGCAAAAAAGCCTGTTTGCATCAATGGCAAACAGGCTTCAAGACGAGTAAGGAATCAGCATGCTATCTCGGCTCAACAATCAGTTTGATGGCTGTTCGATCCTCCCCATCAATGACGATGTCCGTGAAGGCAGGAATACAGATCAGATCAACTCCGCTCGGTGCCACGAATCCCCGGGCAATGGCAACTGCTTTTATCGCTTGATTAAGAGCTCCCGCTCCAATCGCCTGTAACTCAGCATTTCCTCTTTCTCTGAGAACACCGGCTAATGCACCTGCGACTGAATTCGGATTGGACTTGGCTGAAACTTTTAATACTTCCATGATAAGTACCTCCCCTGGGAATAGGATGATGGAATGTTTTCAAATGCATGGTCCAACAAACATGTGACAAATGCAGCAACTTGAACAGCTTGATCCACGTTCCTTTTTGTTAGCACGGAAGTCCGTTTCAATACATCGGTGCGATCTTTTTGTTGAACAGACTCTAATAAATGTTATTCGCGAGATACAAAAAAATTCCTTCTTTTTTGCATTCCATCCCATGATGCACTGAACGGTGAAGATGAAAGCCCCGCCTTGTTATGAGGAGCTTTTATTCCATGCGCCACTCGTCTTCCATAAGTCTGATCTTCTCGATCTTCATTGCTCTGCCGGTGGACTCCTCGATCTCAACGACTACCGCGTGGAAGTGCCACTTCCCTTCATCGACATTGAACCGAACCGGCAAGCCCGTAAGGAATTTCTGCAGTACAGCATCCCGCTTCATGCCGAGTATGCCGTCTCTTGGTCCTACCATGCCAACGTCTGTAATCACAGCCGTTCCTTCTGGCAGGATACGCTCATCATTGCTTTGGACGTGTGTGTGCGTCCCTACAACCATGGAGGCTCTTCCGTCAAGATACCAGCCCATCGCAATCTTCTCCGAAGTGGCTTCTGCATGGAAGTCGACTAGAATGCACTTATGCTTCTTCTTGAGCTCATCCACCAACTCATCTGCTTTGCGGAAGGGACAATCCAGCGGCGGCAAAAAGGTACGGCCTTGAAGATTAACAATTGCTAGCTCTTTACCGTTAGCCTTGATTACGGCATGACCGTTGCCTGGAGTCGTGTTATCCGGAAAATTGGCCGGCCGAATCAAACGCGGCTCATCCTCAATGAACTCGAAAATATCCCGATTATCCCATGTGTGATTCCCCATGGTAATGCCGTGAATTCCCCAATCGAAAAATTGTCTGGCGATCGCTTGAGTGATACCGCGGCCAGACGCTGCATTCTCACCGTTGGCAATAATGATGTGAGGATTGTATTTCGATTTGAGATAAGGTAAATTTTCTTTCACTGCTGTACGACCAACGCTGCCTACAATGTCACCTATGAATAAAACTTTAATGTGCGTTGCCTCCTTATTAACCCAATTAATAAATCAAGAATCATCTATGAATGAGAAAAGTGGCCGTTATCCGGCCACTTTCTTACGTTCATTCTTATTCAAGGATTATGCATAATCCTTATTTAGCATATTCCACTGCACGCGTCTCTCTAAGGACCGTAACCTTGATGTGTCCAGGGTAATCCAGCTCATTCTCGATCATTTTGGAAATATCTCGAGCTAAGCGGAATGACTCTGCATCATCAATCTTGTCCGGCTGAACCATAACACGAATCTCGCGTCCTGCTTGAATGGCATATGATTTCTCAACACCTTCAAACGATTCTGAGATCGCTTCGAGCTTCTCCAGACGCTTGATGTAGGTTTCGAGCGTTTCACGACGTGCACCTGGTCTTGCTGCTGACAGAGCGTCCGCTGCACCCACCAGCATCGCAATCACTGAAGTTGCTTCCGCATCTCCATGGTGAGAGGCAATACTGTTGATTACAACCGGATGTTCTTTGTATTTCTTCGCCAGCTCCACACCAATTTCCACGTGTGAGCCTTCCACCTCGTGATCCAGTGCTTTACCGATATCATGAAGGAGCCCGGCACGTTTGGCAAGCACGATGTCTTCGCCAAGCTCTCCAGCCATAAGCCCTGTTAAATATGCGACTTCCATCGAATGCTTCAGTACGTTCTGTCCATAGCTTGTACGGAATTTCAAACGGCCCAAAATCTTGATCAAATCCGGATGAAGACCGTGTACTCCCACTTCGAAAGTAGCTTGTTCTCCATACTCACGAATGCGTTCATCCACCTCTTTGCGAGACTTCTCAACCATCTCTTCAATTCGAGCTGGATGAATACGTCCATCAGCCACCAATTTCTCCAAGGCGGTACGGGCAATCTCACGGCGAATCGGATCAAATCCAGACAATATAACCGCTTCCGGTGTATCATCGATAATGAGGTCAATCCCAGTAAGGGTTTCAAGAGCACGAATGTTACGGCCTTCACGACCGATAATACGGCCCTTCATTTCTTCATTAGGCAGTGTTACAACAGATACGGTTGTTTCCGCAACATGGTCTGCTGCACAACGCTGAATCGCCAAGGTAATAATTTCACGAGATTTCTTGTCAGCTTCTTCCTTCGCCTGCTGTTCAATCTCTTTAATCATCTGAGCTGTTTCCAGTCGAACCTCTTGCTCTACGTTAGACAAGATGATGCTTCTCGCATCCTCCATCGTCAGATTAGAAATTCGCTCAAGCTCAGTGACCTGACTCTTGTAGATCATTTCAATTTGCTGCTGTGTTTCATCAATACGTTTCTCTTTGTTGGCCACTTGTTCTTCTTTGCGTTCCAAGGACTCCAATTTTTTATCCAGCGACTCTTCCTTTTGCAACAATCGTCTTTCTTGTCGTTGAACTTCATTTCGACGCTCACGAATGTCTTTTTCAGCTTCGGTACGTACACGATGGACTTCGTCCTTTGCTTCTAGTACCGTTTCTTTCTTCAGCGCCTCTGCATCCTTTCTCGCATTCTCTACGATTTGGACAGCAGCTTCTTCAGCGCTAGAAATTTTAGCCTCAGCTAAAGATTTGCGAATAAAATATCCGGCAAGGAACCCAATAACCCCAGTAGCTAAAGCGGCAACAACGAGAATCAAGATGTCTACACCCATTATGTTCACCTCCTCGTTGATTCCTCCAAGGGATTTATCCTTGGGATATTTGCAATTGTTGTGTTCAAATCTTACACATTTTACAAAAATGGAAACGGTCGCAATCACCGTCTTCTTGTTGTACACGCAAAGCATGTACATATTACCATCGACAAAAGCGATGGTCTTACATCAATAAATGAGTGCACCATACGAAGGTCGAACAAAGGATTTTTTTGGAAGGAAAAAATACTTATTCGCATATGGTACTCATGTACATTTTAGTATTCGTGTTAAGAAATTGTCAAGAGAATGCGCTTTTTATGGTATGGGCCTATTTAGTCGATCATATCCTCTTCATCCACTTCCCCTGCATACTCATCCGCATACTGTGATTGAAGCTGTCCGATGACCTTCCTTGTGACCTCTCCAGAATATCCACGGCGCATTAAGAAGGGGTAGGTTTTACGTTTCTTCTCAAGCAGATCTCCTTTAACCTGATCCCACTTCTTGCGTCCAGCAGTCATCGCGCTGTCCCATTCTTCCTCTAGACTGACTTCGCCAAGAGCAACCTGAATATGTTCTTTGGCTATCCCTTTTTGCCGGAGCTCCTGCCCTACCCACAGTTTCCCCTTTCGGTGGTTGGAAATACGCTGTCTAGCCCATTCTTTTGCATAGAATGAATCATCAATCAGCCTCTCTTGCTCCAGCCTTGATAATACATCTTCAATTATTGAATCCACATATTCCTTTTGCTTCAGCTTCTGTGCCATCTCATGCCTTGTCCGCGGCTTCCGTTCCAGGAATTTTAGACTTTGTACATAAGCTCGCTGTTTCTCATCAGCGATAACAATTTCTTCAAGCTCCGTTTTGTGAAATGAATTTCCCTTGATCATTCGGTACTTGATCATTACGTCTTCCAATACAGACAGCTCATATGAACCAAATGATATCATATACCTCGCTTCACGCCCTCGCAGCTTCTCCACTCGGGTGATCTCTAGTGATTCATTAGGAAAATGGGAGACACCCTGCTCTATGTCCTGGATCATATCCTGCTCGTAATTGTCGTTCATCCTGTGTCTCTCACTTCCCTCATAACTAAATTTGTGGTGCATTCGTATAACTAGACAAAAAACCGCAGATCAAAGTGAGCTGCGGTTTACAGAAAATCAAAAGAATACTATTATTCTATTTCGAACAATTCCTGTTCTTCTTCAGCTTCCTTCGCTTTCTCAGCATCAGACTGAGCTGGAACAGTCGTTGTCAAGTTGCTTGCTTCACGCACTTTCAGCTCAATAGTTTGTGTAAGCTCAGGATTCTCCTTCAAGAACTGCTTCGAATTCTCACGGCCTTGGCCTAAACGATCACCGTTATAGGAATACCACGCACCACTCTTATCCACGATGTTGTATTCTGTGGCGATATCGAGCAGACTTCCTTCTCTGGAAATTCCTTCACCATACATAATATCAACTTCTGCTTGCTTAAATGGAGGAGCAACCTTATTCTTCACGACCTTAATCCGAGTCCGGTTCCCGACAACATCGTTCCCCATCTTGATGCTCTCTACACGGCGTACGTCAAGACGTACAGTGGAGTAGAATTTAAGAGCACGACCACCAGGAGTGGTCTCTGGGTTACCAAACATGATGCCGACTTTCTCGCGAAGCTGGTTAATGAAGATCGCAATCGTCTTCGATTTGCTGATCGCACCAGACAGCTTACGAAGAGCTTGAGACATCAGACGTGCTTGCAGACCCACGTGGGAATCTCCCATATCGCCTTCAATCTCTGCCTTCGGCACGAGTGCAGCTACAGAGTCGATAATAACGATATCAACCGCGCCACTGCGTACGAGCGCCTCTGCAATCTCTAGACCTTGCTCACCTGTGTCCGGCTGGGACAACAGCAATTCATCAATGTTAACGCCTAACTTTCTAGCGTATTGCGGATCAAGTGCATGCTCTGCATCGATAAATGCAGCTTGTCCACCTTGCTTCTGTACTTCAGCAATAGCATGAAGCGCAACGGTTGTTTTACCAGAAGATTCAGGTCCATATATTTCAATAATCCGGCCTCTAGGGAAACCGCCGGTTCCTAGTGCAATATCCAAAGCAATTGATCCACTGGGTACAATTTCGACTTGCATGTGAGTTGATTCACCCAGTTTCATAATTGAACCTTTACCAAATTGCTTCTCTATTTGACGGAGCGCCATATCCAGCGCAGCACGACGATCTGACAATAAACTCACATCCTTCTTTGTTTATAAGTATATGATACTCTCTTTATGGTCGTTTGCCAAGCATTTTTTGAGAACATACATTCGTTTTTTTTGGAGGAGCGGGCGCCCACCTGTCTCACTCTCACTTTCATATTTGGAAACAATAAAATAAAAAAGGAAGAACCAGCGCAAAACGAGTTCGCTTCGGTTCTTCCGATACATACAGTATACTGCTTCCCACGCTGGTCGTCAAACGGGTATGACCCAGGCCACAATAGCGTCAGTCCAGCTTCTCGTTCTCAACAAGCTTGCGCCACAAACGGTATAGCAGCGTTTTGGCAGAACGAATTCGAATCGTTTCCCGGTTGCCGCTCAAGTTAAGCTCGTGAATCTCTGTTTCTCCCCCGCGCTCCGCTATGCCGATATATACAAGGCCGACTTTCTTGCGCTCTGAATAACCAGGACCAGCTACTCCCGTAACCGCCAAGCCATAATCAGCATCCGTTATCATCCGAACTTGTTCTGCAAGCACTTTGGCCACTTCAGGACTAACCGCGCCAGGAGCATCCTCCCCTTCTAAGTATGCATGGGGAACGTTCAACAGCTTCTCCTTCATTTCATTTGTATAGCACACGATCCCGCCACGAAGCATGGTCCCGCTCCCCGGTATGGATGTCAGAAGCTCCATGAGCAGACCTCCTGTACAGCTCTCTGCAGCCCCCAACGTCAGTTCACGGTCAGCCATCATCTCTACAATGACATGCTCAATAGGAATATCATGGCTTGCATACAAATGCTCCGGCAACCGCTGTTGAATCTGCACTTCAAGCTCATTCAACTTGACCATCGCTTCACTTTCGCTTCCGGCTTTGGTAGAGATACGAACCGTCACTTCACCTTCTCCAGCATACGGAGCAATCGTCGGATCGGTCTGTGCCGAAATAAGATCCTTCAGCTTATCCTCCAGCATAGATTCACCGATCCCCGCAAACTTCAGCATTTTAGAGTAGATCGGCATCTCGCCAGTAAGCGCATGCTGCTGAAGCCATGGCACAGCATGATTTGTAAACATGGGTTTCAACTCTTTGGGAGGTCCGGGCAAAATAATATAATAATGATCATCTTGAAAAATCGCATTTCCGAGAGCAAGCCCTGTCTCATTCGTAAGCGGGGTTGCCCCTTCTATTAATGTCGCTTGACGCTTGTTGTTCTCGGTCATCAGCGTTCCGCGGCTCGTAAACATTTGCTCAATCTTATCCAGAGACCGCTGTTCGATATGAAGCTCTCTGCCCAGCAGCTCAGCTACAACATCCTTTGTAATATCATCCTGAGTCGGACCAATCCCACCCGAGAAAATAATGATATCGGCTCGACTTTGTGCCGTCTCGATCGACTGCTTCATCCGCAGCGCATTATCACCTACGACGGTTTGAAAATAAACATCAATACCGATCGCGGCAAGCTCTTTTGATAAAAACTGTGCATTCGTATTTACAATTTGTCCAAGCAACAGCTCCGTGCCTACTGCAATAATTTCTGCTTTCATGACGATGCCCCCATTTCCACTGTGTTGAATAGCTTCTATATTAGAAGCTGTTTCTCGGATACATAATTATAACTTTGAATAAAACTTTCAAAAAAAGCAATAGGATCACCTATTGCTTTTGTCAGAGAGCCCCTATTTTACGCTTTGGTTTGGGTCAGAAGATGCTTGTTCTTCACGAAATAATCAATGCCTGAGTATATCGTAATCAAGGTTGCCAGCCATATTAATATGGTATCCATCGGTATTCCGATAAAGGCAAACGGGAAATTGTTCAGCAGCAGCAGCGAAATTGCCACGATCTGAACAATCGTTTTGATCTTTCCCCAGGCACTCGCAGCAACGACAGAGCCGTCAAGCAGTGCAATCTGCCGAAGACCTGTAACCGCAAACTCTCTACTCACAATAACAACGGCAATCCACGAAGGAATGCTACCCATTTCAACCAGAGATACGAGCACAGCAGTAATAAGGAGCTTGTCTGCGAGTGGATCTAGAAGCTTGCCCAGGTTAGTAACTAGATTATGCTTTCGGGCTATATATCCATCAATACCATCCGTGCTTGCCGCAATAATGAATATTATTGCTCCAATAAGCTGGTTGTACGGCAATGTATAGTCCCCAATCTGAATCGGCGAAGGATACATATCAAAATCAACAAGCAAGAACACCATCATGACCGGAATCATAAAAATTCTTGCCAGTGTAATCCGGTTAGGTAAATTCAAAAAAAAGCGCCTCCCCTTTACATCGTACTATTAGGAACAAGCATCAGGCTGCTCCAAGTCTTTTCTGCCTGAGATATGTAATAGTAATAACAAACATACATGTCTGTATAGAAGTCCCCACCGAGTATATTATACCCCAATTTACATGTCAAAAAAGACATACGTTAAGAGGAACGCAATGAACAGCATCATTTGCATCATTTACATAGGCGATAGTGTAAGAACAGCAGTTTACTTCATATTCGTAAATTGCAGATCCAGTGGAAGATCACTTGAGCGCAGCAATTGAATAATCGCTTGAAGATCATTTTTACTCTTTCCGGTTACACGGATTTGATCTCCTTGAATCTGGCTCTTCACCTTCAGTTTGGAATCCCGAATCAGAATATTAATCTTCTTCGCATTGTCCTGATCAATTCCCTGTTTGAAGCCAAGACGCTGCCTTACAGTTCCCATAGAAGCAGGTTCAATCTTGCCGTAATCCAAATTTTTGAGAGGGAGACCTCTCTTCACCATCTTGGATTGCAGTACGTCAATTACTGCATTCAGCTTGTATTCATCATCCGAAACAATGATGAGTGCGTCCTTCTCAATCTTCAGGCTGCTCTTGCTTCCCTTAAAATCATACCGACTCCCTATTTCCTTCTCTGCTTGTGTAACTGCGTTCGTTAATTCTGCCAAATCGAGTTTGGATACAATATCAAATGAACTTTCTGAACTCATGTTAACAACACTTCCCTTCGATGTAATTTGACCTTGTGTACCATTATATTAAAACCATACATGTGAAGTCTAATCATGGCGTTTAAGGTATGTCCTACACGATAACTCGTAAAAACATGTACAGCGAATGCGCTGTACATGTTCGATGAAACCTATTTTATTGACCGTCTTCAGAGCCCGATTCACTACCGCTGTTCGTACCCTCTTGTGCAGAACCATTATTTTCGCCTTCAGCCAGCCGAAGTAAAATACGATTCGTCGTCTTGCCGTCCGTCACCACTTGACCATTTACAGTGATTTCCGTCGCTGGGGCATAGCCTGACTTAATGTACATTCCTTCCGCGGTCAACTCAAAGCTATGATTGTCTCCAGCAGCCGTTAAGCCAGAAACTAGCTGCTCACCGCTTGAATTCTCACCATTGTACATCTCAAGCCAGCTTTCGCCAGAAGCTTTAACTTCAACCGTAATGGGTTCTTCCGCACTTCCGCCGCTCACATCAAATATTGTAATGTTACCTGATTTGCCGCTTTCTGTAACGGAAACCGGAACATCTTCAACAGTTTCTTCGTCAGCAGGTTCTTCTTCCTGGTCTGTCCCCTCTTCAGGTGCTGCGGCATCTGGATTCTCCTCACCGTTCGGATCACCGCCGCCTACTTCAGATCCAGGATCTTCAGCATCTTCACCTGCACCAGGCTCAGGTGTGTTCGTTACAGGCTGATTATCCGTTTGTTCTGTAGATGGCTCGTTCGGATCTTCTGCCTGGTTTAAGGTAGGCACCCAATAGAAATAAATAAGTACCAATATTAATGCTAAAAAAGTCCATGGCAGCACAATAGACAGCCACTTATTGTTCCGCTCTGCTTGCGGACGGCTGGAACGCTTCTGCATGACAGGCTCCATCGTAGCTTCCTGCTCAGGAGCCGGAACATCCTTCTTGTGACCCTCCAGCAGCTCCTCAGGATTCAAGCCCACCGTCTCTGCATAGGTTTTAATAAACGCCCGCACATAGAAGCTGCCTGGCAGCACTTTGTAGTCACCCGATTCAATCGCTTCGAGATACCTTTTTCTAATCTTAGTCATCTCTTGAACGTCATCAAGACTCAATCCTTTTTGCAGCCGGGCCTCCTTCAACTGCTGACCCAGTTCAGACATGCCAATTCCTCCTCATTCTTTCGTATTCGCTAAGATGCTTGTATATATAAACACATTTCTTTAAATTGTCATTTAATCTTATAGATCGTCTGTATAATTTGCAGTAAATGTATCATATAAAATTTCTTCATCCGGATTATTGCGAAGCTCAATAATAATATCAAAATTATTGTAGTCGTATTCAGACTCCTGAACAAAAATATCCGGATGCTCAATGACCTTGGTGCTCGGCATATTCATAATTTCCTGCAGCAGATTATAATGCTTTTCATTGGATCTAATGGTGCTCACAATACCATCAATGATAAATACATTGTTCGGATTCATCTCGTCCTCCGACATTTGACTTCTGATCGTTTGACGAAGGAGCGTAGAAGAAACAAAAGTCCATCGCTTCATAGCACAAACACTGCCTGCAATAATAGATTCCGTCTTGCCCACTCGCGGCATCCCGCGAAGACCAATGACATGATTACCTTCTCTCTTGAATACTTCACCCAAAAAGTCCACAAGGAGACCCAGTTCGTCACGGGTAAAGCGGAACGTCTTACGGTCATCCGAATCGCGATCAATATATCTGCCATGACGCACGGCCAATATATCAACAAGCCTCGGCGCACGAAGCGCAGTCACCGTAATATTGTTAACCTTCTTGAGCATTTCTCCAAGAAGCTTTATTTTCTCATCGTCGTCAGATTCAAGAAGCATACCTCTTGTCTTGCCCTCGACTCCGTTTATTGTCAAAATGTTCACTTCGAGCATACCCAGCATTGATGCAATATCACCTAATAAGCCAGGTCTGTTCTTATGTATTTTATACTCCATATACCACTGTTTGTACTCCATTTAAACACCTCTGAAGCCTTATTCCTCATCATTCGACATAATCAGCACATTTTTATATAAAAATGTTGCATCTGACATCCATCAAACACGGGTCTTACTTATGATATATAAAATAAAAATGAATTACAAGAACACGAATGTAACAATTAGAGAAAAGCCCCCTTGCGGGAGCTCTCCTATGCATTAGTTATGCATTTTTCTTGGCCAATTTGACCATAAGTTTTGCGATGGTGCGACGTTCTTCATCATCGCCCACATCCCACAGTTCTTTTAATGCGCGGTTGGATTGGTTAGCAGGATCGACTTTCTCATCAAGGAAATCACCAATCTCATAAGCCAATTTGTTAATTACATCCTGGCTCATCCCCAATTTTTCGGCTTGCACGACACGCTCACCTAGAAACTTCTTCCATGCATCATAGTTACTCACTACTGTTGACATTATTAAATCCTCCTTTGCACAAAGCATGAGATTTAAAAGTGGGCAGTAGTTAATATGAGCAGATGAAGTTCCTTATATACTGGTTAGTTTATACAACAGTGCAACCGTGTTATGTCAGCCAGCCGCCATTCGGCGATATGATCTGACCATTAATGTAGCCCGACTCCGGCAGTGCCAGGAAGTAAACAAGCGAAGAGATTTCATCCGGTTTTGCCAGCCTGCCTGCTGGAATCTCCTCTTCGATCGATTTGATCTCATCCGGATCAAACGACTGCATCATTTCAGTCTCTACAGCACCTGGGGCAACAGCATTAACGGTAACGCCTGAAGGAGCAAGCTCCTTGGCCAGTGCTTTGGTGAAGGCATTGATGCCGCCCTTGGTTGTTGAATAGAGCACCTCACAGGAGGCGCCCGAGATTCCCCATATCGAAGAAACATTGATAATGCGTCCATAACGCTGCGATATCATGTGCGGCATAAACATTTGGGTACACAAAAACACACCCTTTAAATTCAGCGCCATAACCGCGTCCCATTCTTCTTCTGACACATCGCTCAGCAAACCATAGTGACTCACTCCCGCATTGTTCACTAGAATATCGGGCAGCATGCTATGTGCTTTAAGCTTCTCATACATTCTTTCGATCTGTTCCTTGCTCCGCAAATCAGCAGATACAGTCATGATTCTGCCGCCGTGATCCATGCAGCGTCTCGCCACTTCATTCGCAGCCTCGTGTGAGTTCATGTAGTGAATGACCACGTTCATCCCAATGCTTGCAAATCGTTCTGCTATGGATGCTCCAATTCCCCTGCTTGCTCCTGTAACCAGAACCGTAGTCTCCAGAATAGGCTTCATGAAGGATCCGGTTTCTCTCTCCATTAAGGACTCACCACCAATGATACGGCTAACTGTTCCCAATTCACATGCTCTTTAAGACGTCTGTTGACATCCTCCAGTGTAATCGACTCATAGATCGGCAGCACGTTGAATAAGTCCCCGCCTCTAAACTGATAACGGGTAAATTCATGTGCAATACTCTCGGGTGAATTCAGCATTCGGAGATAACCGCCCATTTTCTTTTTGCGTGTGCGTTCAAAATGAGCTGCATCAAAGCCGCTCTTCTGGATCTCCTCGACTTCCGCACGCACTCGGGAGAGCAGCAGATCCGGATCCTTGGTGTCCCCTCCGATGGCAGAGAATCGATACTGCGGTGAGCTGTTGTACTCATGACCAAAGCCGTCAGATATGAGATCTTCATCATACAGCTTCTGATACAGCTCCGTACTCGAGCCAAATAACAAATCCATCATCAATCTCGTCGTCAAATCTTCACGCAGAAGCTCTTCTCCGCGCAGCCCCTTGGTATCTTCCTTGAAACCGAATAAGCATTTAGGAAGTGAAACCGCCAGTTTTGCTTCACGCCGCTTCTCTCCTACTTCCGTCGGTTCTTGTTCAAACAAGCGCTCAATTTTTCCTTGCTTGTCATAATTTTTGCCTGCTTGATTATTTCTCACAAGGTCCATCACTTCACCTGCATCCACACCGCCTACCACAAATAACAGCATGTTGCTCGGATGATAAAATGCATTGTAGCAATCGTACAACGTTTCCTTCGTAATGGTACTGATGGACTCAACCGTTCCCGCAATGTCGATCCGAACCGGGTGCTTCTGGAACATAGCCTCAATCAATCCAAAATAAAGTCGCCAGTCTGGATTATCCTGATACATGTTAATTTCCTGACCAATAATTCCTTTTTCCTTGTTTACATTCTGATCTGTGAAGTACGGATTTTGCACAAAATTAATCAACGTTTCGATATTTTTAGTGACATTCTCCGTAGCCGAGAACAAATACACGGTTTGATCAAAGCTTGTAAAGGCATTGGCGGAAGCTCCATTCGAAGCAAAGGTAGCAAAAATATCGCCTTCCGGCTCTTCAAACATTTTATGCTCCAAAAAATGGGCAATTCCATCTGGAACGCGCTTCTCCTGTTTACCCTCTACTTGAAAGTGATTATCTACGGACCCAAACTTTGTCGCAAACGTAGCATAGGTCTTCTCGAAGCCCGGCTTCGGCAGTACATATACGGAGAGTCCGTTGTCCATCACTTCATAATACAAAGTTTCCTGCAGGTGTTCATACCGTATGCTCTCCACCGGTCATTCCCCCTTCTGATCTCTCAAGAAATAAATCGTATCCAGCTCAAACGTATCCGCTGCCTTCTGGATATCTGATTTGGATAATGCTTCGATCTGTTCCAGCAGCTCCTGCGTCGTGCGCTCCTTGCCGGATAATACCCGATTGAAATCATACGAGATCATCTCAAACGCAGAATCCTGAATCTCCTTCAGCAAATTACGAATCATTGCCTTGGTCTGATTCAGCTCCAGATCACTGATGACGCCTGCCTTCAGATCAGCAAGCTGCTGATGAATGATCTCGACTGCTTTTTCATAATTCGGAATTTCAATCCCTGACTGAATGGTTGCGATGCCCTTGTGACCGTCATATCTAGAGGATGCGTAATACGCCAGGCTGTGCTTCTCACGAACATTTACGAAGAGCTTGGAATGGGGATAACCACCCAATATTCCGTTATAGGTTAATGCTGAAGCGTACTGGTCATCCCCATATGTGATCGAGGTTCGCAGGCCCATATTCAGCTTGCCCTGGCTTACATTCAATTTTTCCACCACGGTCTGAACATCACGGCGATCATGATGACCTGCTTCCGTCTTATACTCAAATGAATGATCCCGATTCAAATGGAAGTATTTCTGAACAAGGCCCTCTACCTCTTCGAGCGTGGTATCCCCGACAACGTACAAGTCCATTCCAGCATTATTAATCCATTCTTCGTATGAAGAATATAGTGTAGCCGCATTAATCTGATCCAGCTCTGAGCGTTCACCCAGTGGATGCAGCCGGTAAGGTTCATTCTTGCACATCTCTTCTATACAGCGTTCAGCTGCATATCTCATTTTGTCATTCACGATAGATTCGAGACGCTTGCGGACCGTTTCTCGTTCGGCTTGAACATAAGAGGAGCGAAACTTTCCATTTTCTTTGGCTGGACTTGTTACAACCTCACCCAAGAAGGAGAACGAACGATCCAGCAAGCTTTCGCTGCTCTGCACAAAGGAGTCATTAATGGTATCCATACGGAATTGGATAATTTGATGATCCCCTCGTTTATATACATCAAAACCAAAGCCTGCACCATACAGCTCCTCAAGCTGCTCACGGAACTGAATGGTCTCCGGATAGGATTCGGTGCCTCTGCGAAGCACAAAGGGAATAAGCGCTGTGCTGGTAACTGTATTTTCTTTAAGAGGTGTCCCTACGTAGAGGGATATGGCAAACGTCTTAAAACGCTTGGTAGGCAGCACGTGTATGCGAATATGCTGATTGCTGCCACGTTCAAATCCTGCTTTAGTCAAGTTCCAAAACCCCTTTTTCGTTTGTCATAATTTACTTATATCTCATCATTCTAACCTATCTAAAAGCACAGAAGCAACCGGAGGACCTGCCGCCGATTGCCAGAGTGAGCATGTAAGTTAGTTGGCATGAAGGTAGGCTTATATGCTATTCGCCCCAGTCATCCCCATTCTATAACTTACAAACAGAATATATGCTGACCAATTGTTTTCACTTGCTCACGTGTCCAGATCCAAGGTGAGGTCGCTGTTCTAGGATTGAAGTAATACAAGCAGCCTCCGGTTGGATCCCAGCCGTCAATGGCTTGCAATACTGCTTTTCTAGCTTGTTCATTTGGTTCAAGCCAAATTTGTCCGTCAGCAACTGCGGTAAAAGCTCTCGGCTCGAAGATGACGCCTGATGGTGTATCTGGAAATTGAGGAGCCTTCACCCGGTTCAATATAACCGCAGCCACCGCGACTTGTCCTTCAAAAGGCTCACCACGCGCTTCTCCGTATACGGCATTCGCCATCAGCTTGATCTCATTCTCGGTTAAGCCGAGTGAGTTGTTGCTGCCCATGCTGTCATCACTGTCGCCTGTTTTATTTCCTTGACCTGTGTTTCCTCCGCCTTGACCTCCACCGCCAGCGTATGCTAGCCCTGGGCCAGGCTCAGTTGGACGCCAATCCTTCGTTGCGTTATACAGCTTCAGCTTCGTACTCGCTCCCACGATTCCATCCGCCTTCATTCCGAATTCGGATTGGAACCATTTCACCGAGCCCAACGTTTTTGTACCGAAATGGCTGTCTACTTTACCATAGTAATAACCTAAATATTTGAGGCGGCCCTGAAGCTCATATACATCCTTTCCGGACGAGCCGTATCTGACTTCATTCTGACTAAACGTAGGAATAGCCTCGGCTTCCTGAAGTTGTTGCTCGATACTGGATTCAGCTTGCGACACTTCATGATGATCTGTCTTTAGCAGAACACGATATGAAGTCGCTGAGATCAAGATGATGCCGGCAAGAATCCATAGATTGATTTTTCGCATGAGTAGGATCTACCTTTCTTTAATGTTCTCTTGAGAATCAATTTCATTTTACCTTTTCATGATTTATGAAATTGATTCGATGGCTACAATTATTATGTTTAGCAGTTATTGTTCCTATGCACTAACCATAGATATCGAGAACTTGTAAAAGGCTGGTAATCGTGATCTCCTCATTTTCGTTCTATATAATAAAAGACCTCTTATCCCTAGTTAAAGAGTAAGAGGCCCTGCACTAATCCAAACATTGCTGAGAGAGCATCATCTGAATAATTTATGAGCTGATTTTGTTAGCTTGGTATTGCTCTAGCGATACAAGGACTTCCCTCGGCTTGCTGCCTTCGTACGGTCCGATAATCCCTCTGGCCTCCATCGAGTCAATTAGTCTGGCAGCACGCGTGTAGCCTACCCTCATTCGACGCTGCAGTAAGGAAACCGAGGCTTGCTTAGCTTCAAGAATGATTTGGACAGCCTGCTCATATAATTCATCCTGTACTTCATCTGCCTGTTGAACCGAATCATCGATCTCTGGTACAAGCGATTCGTCGTATTCTGCGTCAGCCTGATTGCTGACATAGCTTACGATGTTCTCCACCTCTTGATCGCTCATAAATGCACCCTGAACTCGAACCGGCTTAGAAGAACCCATAGGCATAAACAGCATATCTCCCCGTCCGAGCAGCTTCTCGGCTCCGCCCATATCAAGAATGGTTCTTGAGTCGACTTGAGAGGATACACCGAAGGCGATGCGCGAAGGAATATTGGCCTTGATCACACCCGTGATGACATCAACAGATGGCCTTTGCGTCGCTATAATCAGGTGAATACCTGCTGCACGAGCCATCTGTGCAAGTCGTGCAATGGCATCCTCGACATCATTAGCGGCAACCATCATGAGATCTGCAAGCTCATCGACGATCACGACGATGTAAGGCAGCACAGCATCAGGGTTGTCCTTCATCAGATTGTTATACCCTTCGACATTACGTGTACCCGACTTCGAGAAGAGTTCATAACGTTTCTCCATCTCGACAACAATCTTCTTCAGTGCGAGAGAAGCGCGTTTGGGATCGGTGACGACAGGTGCAAGCAAATGAGGAATGCCATTGTACACATTTAGCTCCACCATCTTCGGATCGACCATGAGAAACTTCACTTCCGTAGGCTTGGCCTTATACAGAATACTCGTAATGATTCCGTTAATACATACCGATTTACCTGAACCGGTTGCACCAGCGACCAGCAAGTGGGGCATCCGGGCCAGGTTTCCAACAATCGTCTGTCCTGAGATGTCTCGGCCAAAAGCAATCGACAATTTTGATTCAGCATCCTGGAAAGTAGACGTCTCCATGACTTCCCGCATCGTGACTACCGATACTTCACTGTTAGGCACTTCAATACCTATTGCCGATTTGCCCGGGATCGGTGCCTCCATCCGAATGTCCTTAGCTGCGAGTGCGAGTGCGATATCATCTGTCAAGCTGACGATCCGGCTGACTTTAACACCGATATCCGGCTGAATCTCATATCTTGTCACAGCCGGACCTCGAACAACCTCAAGCACTTTGGCTCTGACACCAAAGCTTTCCAGCGTCGCTTCCAGCTTCCTCGCTGTCTGCTTGTAATCGTTCTGATCTCCGCCCTTACCGCTGCCATTTGGTTTACCAAGCAATCGAAAAGGGGGCAGCTTGTATGGCTTCGGCGGCTTAGCAGGAGGTTTCTGTTCGCCCGCTTCTCCTGCTGCTGACGGAGTAGAATTCAACTGTTTATTTCCACTACCACTTATCGATTCGGCATTACCTTCAGCTGCATCCGTCATCAATTCCTCTGTAAAAGGAATCTCGCCGTGCCCAGATTCCTTTGCCTCATAAGCGTCATCCAGGTCTTCCTCCAATACGGAACCTTCACTGCGCACATTTTCGAAGAAATCTCGAATGATAGGCGATTGAGGGCTTGTACGATCTAACTGAGGAGTCAGCTCCTGCTCATTGTCCGACGCATCCTCATGCCACACTTGCTGAGAGCGGCTGCCAGGAGCTGAAGATTCACCGTATATAATTGCCCCTTGTCCATCAAGCTCCTCCTCATCTTCGTGAGCTGACAAGTCTGCATTGGCATTGTTCTTCGTGCCGGTTCCTTGTCCAAACAATTGGAATAACAAAGGAACCTTTTTTCGGGAAGGAGATATGAACTCCTCCTCTTCATCCTCCACTTCCTCATGAGCTGGAACAGCCTTCGTCTTCTGTTTCGTTTGCTTCGTTTTGTGACGTACCGCTGTCTTCTTGGACGAGCTCCAGTTCTGGATCAGGGATTTCCCTGCGCGGAGAACCCGCGTTCTGAATATACGAATCAGATCGACATAGGATAAGTTCGTTATCAACATGAAGCTGATGATGAACATAACAATCATCATGAGATTCGCTCCCATGCTTCCGAACAGCCATAGCAGTGCTGCATATTCCACTGCACCTGTGTATCCGCCGCTGATGTCTTTACCAAGCATCGAAGTGTTGCTCGCTTCAGCAGGCCTTAACAGCTCTGTCTGCAAATCGATATGTATTTGAGACATCACACCGCCAGGATTCAATTCACCTATAGGACTCAGCTTCTGCTCCATGGCCGATATTGTGCTCATTAACGTCAATGCAAGAACTAACAATAGAACTCCACTTTTACGATGATTCCACCCTGATGGCCATTTACGATGAATCATCACCATTAATCCGTAATAGATACCAATTAAGGGGATGATGAAGTAAAACTTGCCGAGCAGAAGTCCAAACATTTTGGACAAGGATCGTCCTACAGTGGCTTCACCCGATAGAGCGATAACCGACAGGGTAATCAATATGATCCCATAAATCTCATATTTAAGAACCCCGCCAAGAGCTGCTCTCTTTTTCTTTTTCTTTCTTCTGGCCAAAAAGGTCACCTCCAGAAGAATATTATACCATAAGTCTACATCCGCACATATGTTCTTTTTCGTCGAATCTTGACCACAAGGACGTATGTTTAACTTTGAGCAGAGTTAAGCGAAATTTCACGCCCTGGCGTATAAGCGGAATCCAGATAATCATACAAGCTGCCATTGATCAGCCTTACGATGATCCCCGACCTTTCGTTAACAGGCATGATCTGCAACAATCGGCCTTCGATCTGCATTTCTAATAATGGAGGCTGTTCTTTCCACATTCCTTCAAAAATCTGTTCACCGGACATGATCGTATAAAGGGTCATTGTGTCATCCCTCCAGGAGAAGCGGCAGCCCTCATATCCTTTCTCGACAGGATCAGCTTATTCAGCTGAGCGATGGCTTCACCAATTCCGCCTACTGCATCCATCAGGCCATATTGAACCGCATCATTTCCACCTACCGCTGTACCGATATCTCGATTCAATTCCCCCTGCTTAAACATTAGTTCTTTGAAGTGCTCCTCCGTAATACGGGAGTGAGAGGTTACAAATCGCACAACCCGCTCCTGCATTTTCTCAATGTACTCAAAGGTCTGCGGGACCCCAATAAACAACCCGTTCATACGCACCGGGTGAATGGTCATTGTGGCACTCTCCGCAATAATGGAATACGTACTGCTGACAGCTATTGGCACCCCAATGCTATGACCTCCCCCGATGACAACAGTAACCGTTGGCTTGGACATGGAAGCAATCATTTCTGCGATTGCAAGCCCTGCTTCCACATCACCGCCGACCGTATTTAATATAATCAGAATGCCTTCAATTCGCGGATTTTGCTCTGCCGCAACCAGCTGTGGGATGAGATGCTCATATTTTGTTGTTTTATTTTGGGGAGGCAAGATAAGATGCCCTTCGATTTGACCAATAATCGTCATACAGAAGATATTAGATTCTCCAGAAGGAACGGTAGTCTGTCCCAGCTCTTGAATCGTATTAACAACAGGATTAGATTTGGGCTGCTGCTCCGGCGGCAGCATTGGGGTCTCGTTCTTTGCACCTTCGCCTTTATCTTTGCCGATTAACGGATTTGTCACATCAACACTTCCTTTGAAAGTTTTGTCTTCAATATCTGGGTTAGTATGACAATTCCACAATGAATCTTATACACATGAAAAGACACGAAAAAGCCTCTTCCTCGCTAACAGGGAACCGTCCAATATTACCTGTCAGCTTAGAAGAGGCGACTGTGTGCCTTCGTTTGAAGTTATTGGTTTACTATACTTCCATAATGATTGGCAAAATCATAGGGCGACGGCGCGTTTGCTCATACAAGAAACGTCCGAGCGCGTCTTTGACATTGGTTTTGAGCGATGCCCATTCATTGACATTCTCACTCATAAGCTTCTGAAGTGTACTTGTTACAATTCGATTCGCTTCATCCAACAAGCCCTCGGATTCACGAACATACACGAATCCTCTGGAAATGATGTCAGGACCGGAAACGATCTTACCATCCTGCTTGCTAAGCGTAACGACAACAACAAGAATTCCGTCTTGTGAGAGCAGCTTGCGATCACGCAGTACGATATTTCCTACGTCGCCTACTCCAAGACCATCAATTAATACATTTCCGGAAGATACCTTGCCCGCTCTGCGAGCAACTCCGCCCTGAATCTCAACTACTTCACCAACATCGGTAATGAAGATGTTATCTGAATCAATGCCGACAGACTCTGCCAGCAGTGCATGACGACGCTGCATTCTAAACTCACCGTGAATCGGAATGAAATATTTCGGTTTCATCAGATTCAGCATGAGCTTCAATTCCTCTTGACTGCCGTGACCGGAAACGTGTACGCCAGAGTTAGCTCCGCTGTAGTGAACCTCAGCGCCAAGTCTGAACAACTCGTCTATTGTGCGCCCTACGTATTTCTCGTTACCTGGAACTGGTGTTGCCGCAATGATAACTGTGTCTCCTGGCAGGATATCCACTTTGCGGTGAGTTGAGCGAGCCATGCGAGTAAGCGCAGACATCGGTTCTCCTTGGGAGCCTGTGCACAAGATTACAACGCGGTCTGCTGCCATCTTGCCTACTTCTTCCGGCTCAATAATCATGCCGTCAGGAATATCCAGATAACCAAGATCGGATGCAATACCTACTACATTTACCATGCTTCTCCCGATTACGGTTACTTTGCGTCCCGTAGTTTCAGCAGCGTTAATGACTTGCTGGATCCGGTGCACGTTGGATGCGAAGGTCGCAACAACGACACGCTGGCTTGCCTTACGGAAAATATCCTCCATAACGACACCCACATTTTTCTCAGAAGGGGTAAATCCTGGCTTCTCTGCGTTTGTACTGTCTGATAACAATGCCAGTACACCTTTGGAACCGATTTCTGCCATACGCTGAAGATCTGCATACTGACCATTGACTGGAGTATGATCAAATTTGAAGTCTCCCGTATGTACGACGACACCTTCTGGAGTCTCGACGCACACACCTACAGAATCAGGAATACTGTGGTTTGTCTTGAAGAAATTAACCTTAAGGCTGTTGCCAAGCTGTATTTCAGAATCCTCGTTAATGAGAATCCGCTTCGTTTCGCCAAGCAAATTAGCTTCCTTCAGCTTATTTTCTACGAGTCCGAGTGTAAGCTTCGTTCCATATACTGGTACATTTAGATGTTTGAGTACATAAGGCAATCCGCCAATATGGTCTTCATGTCCGTGTGTCAGTACAATCCCTTTTACTTTATCTCGATTTTCAGTTAAGTAGGAAATATCTGGAATGACGATATCAATGCCAAGCATATCCTCTTCTGGGAATTTTAAACCCGCATCTACGACTACAATGTCATTACCGTACTGAACAACATACATGTTCTTACCGATTTCACCGACGCCGCCCAATGCGAAAATCATCAATTTATCGTTGTTATTTTTTTTTGACAAAAGAATCTGAACCTCCTATGGTAGTTGGACGTCGTACCTTAATGATATTATTATTATTTTATTCAAAGAAACCTATAGCTTCTCAGCCGAAGTTCCCACACACTTTGCTGTTAAACAATCTATTTCAAAAATATACCGCACCCAGTCACTTGACATCATTATACATGATTAAAAACTGAAAAAACAAGTCAGTCACGTTTTGTAAGGTTTAGTTTCTCCATTTCATATAAAAACAAACGAGCTCCTCTTCCTTAAACAGCGCATCTTAAGTATATTAAGCCCCTTGGTTACCGCTCAAAGAACATGTCTGTTCCATACAAAAAAACCTCGTACTCAATCTATCTGAGTACGAGGGTTTGACAATACATAATCCAAATTAGTTTCCAGTTAAATGAACTAAGAAATGGTGCCGATTAATTGACGGATAAATTCTTTCTCCTGCTCCGTTGGAGGTACCAGAGGCAGTCTAACGGTGCCTACAGAATAACCTCTCAGTGCAAGCGCATATTTGACTGCAACCGGATTAGGGACCGGATGAGGCGCTTCAAATAAGCCCTTGAAGACAGGTAATAATCTATGATTGATCGAAGCGGCCTTCGAAACATCACCACTAACATAGGCATGAATCAGTTCCTTCATTGACGCACCTACGATATGACCGGCTACACTAACAATACCGTATCCACCCACAGCTAGTGCCGGAAGCACTGAAGAATCATCGCCTGAATAGACTTTGAAGCCCTCAGGTGCAGCTCCTGAAATCTGTGCCACCTGTTCAATGGATGCACATTCCTTAGTCGCCACAATATTATCGATCGCTGCAAGCCGAAGTGTTGTCTCCACAGACAAGCAGGCTCCTGTTCGTCCAGGAACGTTATACAGCATTACAGGAAGGGAGGTCGCCTTCGCGATTGCAGAAAAATGCTGGTACATCCCTTCTTGGTTCGGTTTGTTGTAATAAGGAACAACCAAGAGCACTCCATCTACACCGGCTTTCTCCGCCTCACGGGTAAGCTGGATGGAATGGTGCGTGCTGTTGCTGCCTGTACCGGCGATAATCTTGGCCCGCCCTGCCGCATGCTTAACAACAAATTCAAACAACTGCACTTTTTCAGCGTCGGTTAATGTCGGTGATTCACCTGTTGTGCCTGCAATAACCAGTGTATCAGTTTGTTGAACATCAATTAAGTAATCGATTAGTCTGGAGGTTTCTTCCCAATGGATACTGCCTTCATCGTTAAAAGGGGTAACCATTGCTGTAATAAGTCTTCCGAATTCCACGATTGTATCCTCCTTGCACTCTCGTCTCTAGCGATGAAGTTCAAATTTGGAATGAAGTGCACGAAGCGCTCCCACCATATCTTCCTTCTTGACAAGTACCCAAATCGTTGTATTGGAGTCCGCTGACTGCAATATCTCGATATCTGCCTCTGCGAGTGATTCTACAATTCTAGCCATAATTCCAGGAACCCCATTAATTCCTCCACCAATGACAGAGACCTTAGCGCAGCCTGACAAGCTTCTTGGCTTAAGATCCATATCTTGAAGAATACGAATTGCCTTCTCCGAGTCATGATCAAACACAGTATAAACAGCTCCAGAAGGAGATACATTAATAAAATCAACACTGATTCCATTCTCAGCCATCGCTTTGAATACCTTCAGCTGAAGTTTACCAACTTCTTTGTCTGCCTCTACCATAATTTGCGTGACATTATTCACATAGGCAATTCCAGTGACGAATCGGTCTACAATTCCTGACTGTACATCCTTAATCCCTTCAGGATGTGTAATCAATGTTCCTTCCCCATCACCGAATGTCGATCTGACACGCACCGGAATCTGTGCCTGCATCGCGATCTCCACTGCACGAGGATGAATCACCTTCGCACCTTGGTGAGCCATATTGCTGATCTCTGCATAGCCAACATAGAGAAGCGGCTTCGCGTCTTCAACAATTCTCGGGTCTGCGGTAAGAATCCCATCCACATCTGTATAGATATCGACCATATCAGCGTGCAGTGCGGCACCAAGCGCTGTAGCTGAAGTATCACTGCCACCGCGGCCGAGTGTTGTGATGTCACCCTTTTCATCAGCGCCCTGGAATCCAGCCACAATGACAACTTGGTGTGTCTTGAGTTCTTCCAGAATGCGTTCCGGCTTCACAGCAAGAATCCGCGCATTACCAAACTGATCGTCAGTTAATATGCCAGCCTGACCACCTGTCAGTACGGTCGCTGTTATTCCTTCATGTTCAACTAAGCTAGTGAGCGTAGCTGCTGAAATCAGCTCACCACAGGATAGCAGAATATCTTTTTCACGCGCCGGCAGCGCATTTCCATTCTGAACAATCCAGTCCAGAAGTGTATCCGTAGCATAAGGTTCGCCTCTGCGACCCATCGCAGAGACGACCACTACGAGCGAGTGTCCGGCAGCAATTTCACGTTTCATATGACCAAGGACACGTTCGCGTGCCGCCGGTGTTGACAGGGATGTTCCCCCAAATTTTTGCACTAAAATACCCATGCATGTATTCCTCCATTTGTAAATCAAGAAGACTTAAGCTGAAAGAAAGTAGCAAAACAAATGGAATGAAAACTTAGGCGTTGCTTAAGCGTTCAGATGCGATAATTTCGGCAATTTGCACAGCGTTCCATGCAGCGCCTTTTTGAAGATTATCCGATACAATCCACATATTCAGTCCTTTTTCATTCCCCAAGTCACGACGAAGACGGCCTACAAACACATCGGGTTTGCCAGCTGCATCTGTCGCAAGCGGATACTGCTGATTAGCCGGGTCATCTACTAGAGTGACTCCAGGAGCTTCAGCCAGCAGTGCTTTTACTTCTTCTAGATCATAATTTTCTTTAAGCTCTACATATACGGATTCGGAGTGACCATAGATAACCGGGATACGTACACATGTTGCAGTAACCCCAAGGGTGTCATCCGACATGATTTTTTTGGTTTCGCGAACCATTTTCATTTCCTCTAATGTATAGCCGTTATCTTGAAACTTATCAATTTGTGGAATCGCATTAAAAGCAATTTGATGCTTCACTGGAAGCGATCCTACCGGAAGGATATCCGGATTAACCTCTTCACCGGATAATACAGCCTTCGATTGGCGAAGCATCTCATCAATGGCACGGCTGCCGGCACCCGATACAGCTTGGTATGTGGATACAATAATCTTAGAAATACCATAGCGGTCATACAGCGGCTTAAGCGCAGCTACCATTTGAATTGTGGAGCAGTTCGGATTTGCAATAATGCCATTGTGCTCGCTGATCTTCTCTTTGTTAACTTCAGGTACAACCAGCGGTGTATTCTCATCCATACGGAAAGCATTGGTGTTATCGATACAAACTGCACCATGACGAACAGCATGAGGAGCAAGCTCCTTACTTACATCACCGCCCGCACTAAAGAGTGCAATTTCGATTCCTTCAAAACTTTCAGGGGTTGCTTCTTCTACTGTAATGTCTTGGCCTCTAAAGTTAATCGTGGAGCCAGCAGAGCGCTTGGAAGACAACAGCTTAAGCTTATTTATCGGAAAATCTCTCTTCTCGAGTAGACCGATAATTTGTTCTCCTACTGCTCCCGTCGCACCCACAACAGCCACATTAAACTTCTGATTGCTCATTATAGTGTATCTCCCCTTTAATTACTGACAAACGAAAGTGATATATTATGACTCTTTCTTCATCAGCCGGATTTCCCGGTATATTTACACCCCGAAAAAGGCATCTTGCGATACCTCTCGTTCGTGAAGTGAATTAACATAACGCTAGTCGCTTCACATAAGGATCGGCTGCATTTGTCTTCCTTCAAGTGCTGCATAAGCTGCTTCAGGGATCAAATGCATCTTAGCGACGAGCGAATTTGGTTTCGCTTGTGGATTATCCTGGCCAAATGGCACAAAATAAATATATTTGGCAACAAGTAATTTAGCAATATTCGCTGCATTCAAACCAAGTCCATCATTTGTTGAGATTGCAAGAACGACCGGGCGCTGATTGCGCATTTGAGATTTGGCAGCCATAAGCACGGGGCTATCCGTCATCGCATTAGCAAGCTTGCTGGTCGTATTTCCTGTACAAGGAGCAATAACCAATACATCAAGCCTTTTGGACGGTCCCAGAGGCTCGGCTTCAACAATTGAAGAAATGATATCATTACCTGTTATATCTTTCAACTGTTTTTGCCAACTTTCGGACGTTCCGAACCGGGTATCCGTTGTCAGCACCGAATTTGATATAATAGGCACGACGTCGGCACCTTCGTCTTTAAACCGCTTAACGACCGGCATGACCTCTTCAAAAGTACAATGTGAACCTGTAATCGCATAACCAACCGTTTTTCCCTGCCAATTCATAACCTGATTCCTCCGTTCATTATTGATCACAAAGCAGCAAACTGACGATCGAATTTGCGATAATCTCACCAGCTGTTTTGGGAGCGACAATGCCAGGGAGCCCGGGAGCGAGCATCGCTTTGATTCCGCGCTTCTCCGCATAACGGAAATCGGTCCCTCCAGGCGCTGAGGCCAGATCAATAATAAACGATTTAGGTTTCATTTTGGACAGGATTTGTGCTGTGATAATCATAGACGGTATCGTATTAAAAATCAAGTCGGCCTCCCCGGCATAATTCGCTAAATCCCTTGTCAGGAAAGGCTTTAGGCCCATCACCGACGCTCTGGCTGCATCTTCCTCACGTCTTACGCTTACCCTTACATCGGCACCGAGTCCCTGCAATGTTTTAGCCATGGTAAATCCTGTACGTCCCATACCGAGCACCAGAGCTACCGAATTGTGAATCGTAAAATCTGTATTCTGAATCGCAATCATAATTGCGCCTTCTGCTGTTGGAATTGAATTGTGAATGGCGACATCATCCCGTTCTAGCAGTTCTACCAGACGCAGATTATGAGTACTGCACTGCTCCTTCAAATACGGCTTCGCTATTCCTGTATAGACCGAACTATGTACAGGAAGTGCTCCTGCCAGTTCAGGTGTTAATTGAAGAACGGCTCCCTCTGTCGCATATTTTGCTTGAATATACCCCTCATCATCACAGCCGACTACGGGCAGTATGACAACATCCGCTGAAGTGAGGAGATGCTCACTCAGTTCTTCCTTTACCGCTCCATCAGGGATGTGCTGGAGGGTATCAAAACCAACAATACTTACCGACGCATCAAGCTCAGCGCAGCGACGAATGACCTCTAGCTGACGTGCATCTCCGCCTAGAACGACGATCCGTAATCCGGTCAACATCAGGATGTCACTCCTTTCCACGACTTTACGCTGTCATCTTATGCCGTGAAGTTTGCCCTGGTGATTCGAAAGCCAGGATTTTGTAAAATCCTTAAATATAAAAAAGCCGCTCTCAGAAAGAGCGGCTGCGCAATTCACTTTATTTTATTTACCTGTATGACCAAATCCGCCTGCGCCGCGCACCGTTTCAGACAGCTCGGAAACCTCGGCAATGATAACTTGAGGCACGGCCTGAATGACCATTTGAGCTACTCTTTCTCCACGTGCAATCGCGAAAGGATCATTACCAAGGTTGATAAGAAGAACCTTCACTTCTCCCCGATAATCAGCATCAATCGTTCCAGGTGTATTAAGACAAGTTATCCCGTGCTTGAAGGCCAGCCCGCTTCTAGGCCGAATCTGTGCTTCATAGCCTGCAGGAATTGCCATCGCAAATCCCGTAGGAATTAATGCTCTATCTCCCGGCTTCAGCACCGTCTCCGCATCAACTGCGGCATATAAATCAAACCCGGCAGCCAGCTCAGACATTTGCATCGGAAGCGGAATGTCCTCGGTTCCAGGCATTTTTTTAATTTGTACGTGTATTGACAAAATCGTCCCTCCTAAGTGATGCAATCGCACGATCTGAGGCTCCTACCATAGCAAGCGCATACGGCTGTGCGAACATTCGATCAAGCACAGCATTCACATCATCCATTGTAACCCGTTCAATTTTGGCGATAATCTCATCGAGCGTTTGATGCTTACCTACCATCAGTTCATTCTTACCGTTTCGATTCATACGGCTTCCGGTACCTTCCAGACTTAAAATAAGACTGCCTTTCAGCTGTTCCTTCCCTTTGCGCAGCTCATCCTCAGTAAGTCCATTCTCAGCCAGATCCTGTAAAATCCCACTTGTCAGGTCCATGACTTCCTTCGTTTGCTTAGGTGCTGTACCCGCATAGATCGTGAACAGCCCACTATCCGCATGAGCACTATGATACGAATAAACGGAGTAAGCGAGGCCGCGCTTCTCCCGAATCTCTTGAAACAGCCGTGAACTCATTCCGCCGCCGATCGCATTGTTAATGAGCACCATGGCGTACTGCTTGTCATCATGAATTGAACATCCGGGAAAGGCCAGACAAATATGATTTTGCTCTGTTTTCTTTTTGTGAAACAGCAGATTACCTTTGAAATCAGGAGCCTTAATACCAGGCCGATTCGCCGGACTATGTACATTAAATGAACCAAAGTACTTCTCAAGCAGCTCAATCGTGCTGTCCTCGTCAATATTTCCAGCTAAACTAATGACGGTGTTCTCGATCGTGTACTGCTCGTTCATATAGGAGCGCAGGCTGAACTCGTTCATCGTGCTCAGCTTCTCTTCCGTACCTAATATCGGATAAGCTAAAGGATGCTCCCCATAAGCAGCCAGGGAGATCAGATCATGCACCATATCATCCGGTGTATCCTCATACATGGAAATCTCTTCAAGGATAACGTTCTTCTCCTTAACGAGCTCTTCACTATCAAATTTGGAGTGGAAGAACATATCTGACAATACATCAACAGCGATAGGCAAATGCTCATCCAATACTTTAGCATAATAGCAAGTGTACTCCTTGGATGTGAACGCATTGACATTGCCGCCGATGGCATCAAACTGCTCTGCTATGTCCTTCGCATCAAAACGATCTGTTCCTTTAAACAGCATATGCTCGATAAAGTGTGACACTCCATTTATTGAATCATCCTCATTGCGAGAACCTGTCTTCACCCATATACCGAAAGATACCGATCGGCTGGTCGGAATCTGCTCCATGACCACTCTTAGGCCATTACTAAGTATCATTTTTTTCACGATTGGCCCTCCATTGCTTTGTCTTGAATATGATTAACGATCGACAGCATTAATCCTACCAAAAAAAACGGCTTCACTCAACTTTCCGGTACATCGAGTCTCTCCGAGGACAAGGTCTCGCTAACCGTACCCAGCTTGATTCCTTTCTTCGTTATCCCTTCGATCATCCCTCGCATCGCCCCGGCTGAGGAGGCTGTCGGATGCATCAGGATAAGCGAGCCTGGCTCAACCCCTTTGGTAATCTTGGCTACCACACTGTCTGGACTTGGCTTCTTCCAGTCTACAGTATCTATCGTCCACAAGACGGTCTTCAAGCCCTGCTGTCTTGCGAGTTCCACCGTCTCCTGATCATAATCTCCGGAAGGTGGAGCAAACCATTTGTTCTCCACACCAAGCATTTCTTTTAATAATGACTTTGTCTTAGATATTTCAAGCGTAGCCCTCTCTGTCGTAAGCTGACTCATGTTCGGGTGAGAATAGGCATGATTCTCCAGTTCATGACCTCTCTTCTGTATCTCCTTGGCCATTTGCTCGTTCTTCTTCAGCCAGCTTCCATCGAGAAAAAAAGTCGCCCTTATCTTATATTCATCAAGGATATCCAGCATTGGAACGATATACTCGTTTCCCCATGCGACGTTTATCATGAAGGAAGCCATCTTCTTCTCGGGATTTCCACGATAAATCGGCTGTGCTCCCAGATCATCGAGTGTTACTTTTGGTGGTATTTGCTTATAGACTAATGGAATAGAAGCTCCATTGGGATTCGAACGTGCCTGAAGGTATGTTGCCTGAACATCCACTTCCATTCCGTTATATCCAGGAATGGCCTTCCAGACCCGATCAACCTTGGCATCAATAGGTTCCACCTTGTACTCTTCTGCCTTATCCTCAATCTGCCTTTTCAGCTCATCCTCAGGGACCGCATTCACGTACATATCGAAAGCGTCCTCTGTATTTACATTCCGTTCCAGTGGGAAATGATTCGTAATGCCCGTGGCTTGTCCAATGGTCACTGCAGCTAGCGTACTAGCGATGACGACAGCCCATTTTTTCTGTTGCGTCTTCACACCTCTAACCTCCCGCCCCTCGTTTGTCCCATTTTATGACGGCAGCGGTTCCAATATGTACAAAAAAACGCCGGAAAGGCGTTCGGTATAAATCTATTTTTAAAGATGTGATTGTAGTTCCCATGCATCAAAAAAAGAGCCAGAATTCGAGTTCTGTCTCTCTTTAAGAGCAATTAGATGTTAGGCTTTCGTTTCAGCTGTCAGTACTGCTTTGCGCGAAAGATTAATACGACCTTGCTGATCGATCTCCGTTACTTTAACAGTGATGGAATCACCCACAGCAACGACATCTTCCACCTTGGCAACACGATCAGTCGATAGCTGGGAAATGTGAACAAGTCCCTCTTTGTTAGGGAGTACTTCAACAAATGCACCAAACTTCTCAACACGTTTGACTTTACCAACATAGATCTCGCCTACAACGACTTCACGAACAATGCCCTCAATAATCGCGCGGGCTTTATCGTTCATCTCTTGATCAGCAGAAGAAATGAAGACACGACCGTCCTGCTCGATGTCAATCTTAACACCTGTCTCTTCAATAATCTTGTTGATTACTTTACCGCCTGCACCGATCACATCACGGATCTTGTCCGGATTAATGTACATCGTCAGAATTTTAGGAGCATATTGAGAAAGTGTCTCTCTAGGTGCTTGGATGGCCTCCATCATTTTACCTAGAATATGCATCCGTCCTTCTCTAGCTTGCGTAAGCGCGTCAGACAAAATGCTGCGGTCGATACCATCAATCTTAATATCCATTTGAATCGCAGTTACACCTTCAGCTGTACCCGCAACCTTAAAGTCCATATCACCCAGGTGATCTTCCATGCCTTGAATATCGGTAAGAATGGATACATGCTCTCCATCTTTAATTAGACCCATAGCTACACCCGCAACTGGAGCTTTGATCGGTACACCTGCATCCATCATGGCAAGCGTAGATGCACAAATACTTGCTTGGGAAGTCGAACCGTTAGATTCAATAACTTCGGATACAAGTCGGATCGTGTACGGGAATTCCGATTCTGGCGGAATGACTTTGGAGAGAGCTCGCTCACCAAGCGCACCATGACCAATCTCACGACGACCCGGAGGACGAAGCGGTCTTGCTTCTCCTACGCTGAACGGAGGGAAGTTGTAATGATGCATAAAGCGTTTAGTCTCTTCCGGATCAATTCCGTCCAGAATTTGAACATCTCCAAGCGCTCCAAGCGTACATACACTAAGTGCTTGAGTCTGCCCGCGAGTAAACAGTCCAGATCCATGCGTACGAGGCAAGAGGCTTGTATCGCAGTCGATCGGACGAATCTCAGCAAGTGCTCGTCCATCTGGGCGAACCTTATCGTGTGTAATCAGACGACGAACTTCTTCCTTAACGATGTCGTGAAGAATTTCTTTCACGTCTTTAAGCAGTTCCGGAGTTTCTATGTACTTCTCTTCAAAGAAAGCAACCGTTTCATCGTTAATGGCATCAATCGCATCCTGTCTTGCATGCTTCTCTTCGATACGAACTGCTTCAACCAGACGGCTTGCAGCATAATCGCGTATTTCTTTGTTTACCGTTTCATCAACGGCATGCAGCTTGACCTGCATTTTTTCTTTGCCCGCCATCGCAGTAAGCTGCTCAATGACAGCAACAATATTTTTGATCTCTTCATGACCAAACATGATGGCTTCGAGCATAACCTCTTCAGGCACTTCGTTCGCTTCAGCTTCAACCATCATAATAGCATCCTTCGTTCCCGATACGACTACATAGATGTCGCTGGCTTCCTGCTGCTTAATGTCAGGGTTAATAACGAACTCGCCGTTTACACGACCTACAGCGACGCCTCCAATTGGACCGTTAAACGGAACATCAGAAATACTAAGTGCTGCAGAAGTACCGATCATCGCTGTAATTTCAGGTTCACAATCCTGATCCACACTCATAACAAGGTTCAGAACCTGAACATCATTACGGAACCCTTCCGGAAATAGCGGACGGATTGGACGGTCAGTCAGACGGCTTGCAAGAATTGCTTTCTCACTAGGTCTTCCTTCTCTTTTAATAAATCCACCCGGGATTTTACCTACAGCATACAATCTTTCTTCATAGTTGACTGTCAGCGGGAAAAAATCCAAATCCTTCGGTTCACTAGAAGCAGTCACAGTACATAAAATGACAGTGTCACCATAGCGTGCAGTCACAGCAGCATTTGCCTGCTTAGCAAGTCTTCCGGTCTCTAAGACGAGCTTGCGACCACCAAGCATCATTTCAACACGTTGTTCCATGAGATCCCTCCTTATCTTCTCCATTAATATCGTTATATCCAGTATTACCTGCTTGAAGCCGATTCATAAACACCGCATCAGACAATCTTCTAAATTGTCTGCTATGAATAAAAAGAAGCCCAATCTACAAAACAACCCGGCTGCGAGCCCGTACTCTTCATAGAGGACGGGGACAACCAGGCTGTCGTTGTTAGGATATACGATGATTAACGGCGCAATCCAAGCTTCTCGATCAAAGCGCTGTAACGTTTAACGTCTTTGTTCTTCACGTAAGCAAGAAGCTTACGGCGTTGACCTACCATTTTCAAAAGCCCGCGACGGGAATGGTGGTCTTTCTTGTGCGTACGCAAGTGATCAGTCAAGTTCTTGATGTTTTCCGAAAGGATAGCAACCTGCACCTCTGGAGATCCTGTATCGGACTCGTGAGTTTTGTGCTCTTCGATCAATTGTTGTTTACGTTCTTGAGTCAATGCCATCCTGTTCACCTCCTTCAGTATAATCGCCTTTAGCCTCGTTGCGGCCGGTGAGAGCCCATCAACCAAAGCTAAGGTTATGTTGTTTAATTAACAACGTCTTTCAGTATAACATACTTGCCTATTTCATGTAAATCTAAACTTCCTAATCTGTTACTAGTTTTGAGAATCACCGGACAGAAGCTGACTTGCCGTTTCCGAATCCTGCTTGATCTGGGCGATGAGCGCATCAATTGAGGAAAATTTCTGCTCTGTTCTAAGGAAATGGATAAGCTCAACCTTCAGCTCTTCCCCATACAAGTCGCCGCTGAAATCGAGCAAATGCACTTCAAAGGATGGCTTGGTACGGTTGTCGTGAAACGTAGGCTTAACTCCAATATTCATAACTCCGGGATGTCTCCTCTTGTTATGTGTCACCCACACCGCATATACCCCTTTTAGTGGGACAACATAATTCTCGGAAGGCTCGACATTGGCCGTAGGGAAGCCAATCGTACGACCGCGCTTCTCTCCATCCATGACAATTCCCGTAAAGGAGTAAGGTCTGCCCAGCATACGAGTAACTTCAGTAATGTTTCCTTCATGAAGTGCTTTTCGAATAAACGAGCTGCTGATCTTATCACCGTCCAGCCTGAGCGGCGGAACCGTAATCACATTCATAGATGGCGCACCCAGTTCTCTTAGCGTATTCTCATCACCTGCGCCCTTGTGGCCAAATCGAAAATCAAAGCCGACAACGGCGGTTTGAACACCCAGCTTGATTAAAAATTGATTCACGAATTGTTCAGGAGACAGGCTCGACAAGGATTCGTTGAATTCCAGAACATACATAACATCGACGTTCATCTCTTCAAGAATGACCTCTTTTTCTTTCAGCGGGGTTAGATAGCCTTGGTAATCCCCTTTCCGCATGACTTCTTTCGGATGAGGATGAAAGGTCAGTACAGCAGCCTGTATTCCCTGCTCCCGAGAAAGATTCACTGCGGTTTGTATGACACTGGCATGACCGTGATGGAGTCCGTCAAATTGTCCAATCGCAAGCACTTGCGGCTTCGACAGTTCATCCAGAACACCTTCTGCCAGCGGAAAAGATAGCATCTTTCTTATCACAATTATTCACCTGCAATTCCCACGATTTTACAAAAAGCCTATATGAAGATGAAGTATTAAGAAGGCTCTGGCAAAAACACTTTGACAGGTGTAATTATACCTGATTCTGCTGTCCAATCAAAAATCCCTAAAAATTGTTCATTGGCAGAATATAGCCTTAACAACCCTTCTTCATTAATTTTCTGATTTACGAGTGTATCAGACAGCTTTTTTCCCTGAAACACGGAATTTTCATAACCTTCTTCCAAGCGGTAAGCAGGCATGTTCCATATAGATTGGTCGGTTGGAATGAGATAACTGGACAGAGTCCCTTCATTAACACATTGCTCTATCTCCTCAATCTTAAGACAACGACCCACAGGAATTCCCGCCGACATCGTTCTCGTAAGCTCCACCATCGTGGAAGGATAACCCAATGTCTTGCCAATATCCACACATAGTGTACGTATATAAGTACCTTTGGAGCACAGCACACGAAATGATATTTCGGGATAGCCTTCTTTGATCGTAAGCCCTGTCAGCTCCAGCTCATGGATGGTTACTTCACGGCTTTTGCGTTCAACCGTCTTTCCTTGACGAGCCAGCTCATACAGCCTCTTTCCATCTACCTTAACTGCTGAATACATGGGAGGAACCTGAGAAATCTTCCCTACAAATTGCTCCAGGACTTGTTTAACGTCTTCTGAACTAACCTCAACCTGGTCCACTTGATCAGTGATCTCCCCGGTAATATCTTCGGTGTCTGTTGCAATGCCCAATCGAAGTGTTGCCTCATATTCCTTCGGGAGCTCCTGCAAATATTCAACCACTCTTGTCGCTCTACCCAGACACAATGGAAGCACTCCTGTGACCTGAGGGTCAAGTGTACCCGTATGTCCGATCCTCTTCATCTTTAGAATGCCCCGCATCTTCGCTACGACATCGTGTGATGTAAAGCCTGCTGGCTTGTATACCGGAAGCACACCTTCATATCCGTTCATAATTGTGATTTCACCCGTTCTACAACTTGATTCACTGTGTCTTGCCATGGACCTTCCACTCTAGCTCCCGCTGCCCGAACATGTCCGCCGCCGCCAAAGCCTTGGGCCAGAGCAGCTACGTCTACCTTACCCGCTGATCTGAAGCTGACTTTAGCGACCTCATCACTAATGACTTTAAAAAGAATACCGACCTCGACCCCTTGAATATTCCGCGGGTAGTTGACGATTCCTTCAAGATCATCATTTTGAGCACCGCACTCTACCATGTCTTCTGGAGTGACAACGACCCAGGCAATATGTCCATCTTCAGAAATAGATAATGTATTAAGAGCTCTTGTTAGTACTTTCAGCTGGGGCAATGTAATCTCTTCAAGCAGTCGTTCAGCCAGCTCGGGGCCATTGACACCAAGTGCGAGCAGATCAGAAGCGATCTTCATCACCTTCGGACTTGTGCTTGAATATCGAAACCCTCCGGTGTCAGTCAATAGACCCGTGTATGCAGCTGTAGCTGCTTCCTTATCCCAAGCCACACCACAAGCTTCAACAAGATCATATAAAATTTCTGCAGTTGCTGCTGCATCATCCTTAATGATGTTCACTTTACCATAACCGTTGTTCGTTGGATGGTGATCAATATTTAAAATATTCGCCTCATCAGCAAACCAGTGCGTTACTTTGCCTACACGCTCATAATCCGCACAATCCACGCAGATAACATGTTGAAACTGCTTCGGAGGGGATTGCAATGAAGCATTAAGTATTTGGTCCGCATTCCACATATACTGCATGCGCTGTGGTATCGGTCCTTCGTTGATCATCGTGAATTTCTTCCCCAGACATGAGAGAAGCCAGCCCACCATTACGGTGGAGCTGACTGCATCTCCGTCCGGCTGTACATGCGACACGATCAGGTAATCATCATGCAAGAGAAGAAATTCTTTTCCTTGCTCAAGCGCCTGTTCATAAGTCTGCATTGCCGTCTCCTCTATTCATTTTCATTTAGAATCCGGTTTATCAATCTCGGTAAGCAGCTTCTCAATGCGGCTTCCGTAAGCGATGGATTCATCAATCTTGAATATTAACTCGGGAACATGACGAAGTCTAACCCGTTTGCCCAATTCACTGCGAAGAAAACCACTCGCTTTATCCAGAGCCTTCAGGGAATTATGCTTCTGTTCCTCATCACCGAGAACACTCAAATATACTTTGGCTTGGGACAGGTCATTCGTCACTTCGACACCCGTGATGGTTACAAAACCGATACGCGGATCTTTCAGCTCGGATTGGATCAGCAAGCTCAGTTCTTTCTTCACCTGCTCATTAACACGTCCAGTTCTTATTTTAGCCATAGGTGTTCACCTCTCTAGCAAAGGACATTATTATTTACGTTCTACCGTTTCCATTACGAACGCTTCAATAATGTCGCCCTCTTTAATATCGTTGAAATTCTCAATGGTAATACCGCACTCATAACCTTGCGCCACTTCTTTAGCATCATCCTTGAATCGTTTCAGTGTATCTAGTTTGCCCTCAAAGACAACAATTCCATCCCGAATGACGCGAGTTTGAGCTGCACGGGAGATTTTACCGGAAGTAACCATACATCCTGCAATAGTTCCCACTTTACTAATCTTAAAGATATTACGTACTTCGGCATGACCGATGACGCTCTCTTTAAATTCGGGATCCAGCATACCCTTCATAGCCTGCTCGATCTCTTCAATAATGTTATAAATAACGTTGTACAAACGCACGTCGACTTTTTCAGCATCGGCTGTGGATTTCGCTTGAACGTCAGGACGAACATTAAATCCGATAACAATGGCATTGGATGCAGCTGCCAGAATGATATCCGACTCGGTGATTGCACCTGCGCCACTGTGGATAATCTTCACGCGTACACCTTCAACTTCAATCTTCGCCAGAGACCCTTTAAGTGCCTCCACCGAACCTTGAACGTCTCCCTTGATAATCACGTTAAGATCTTTGATTTCTCCGTCCTTAATATGCTTGAACAAGTCGTCCAGCGTTACACGCGTTTGTGTTCCTAGATCGGATTCACGCTGTGTAATTGCACGCTTGTCAGCAATGGAGCGAGCCTTGCGCTCATCTTCAAATACCATAAACGGATCACCCGCAAGAGGTACTTCCTGCAGACCTGTAATTTCAACCGGAGTTGACGGGCCTGCTTCTTTGAGCTTACGGCCTTTATCGTTGACCATCGCACGAACACGTCCGAAGCAGTTACCTGCTACAAACGCATCTCCGACTTTGAGTGTACCGTGTTGAACGAGCAGACGCATTACAGGTCCGCGTCCTTTATCCAGCTCAGCCTCAATAACTGTACCACGTGCACGTTTGTTCGGGTTCGCTTTGTACTCATTCACTTCTGCTACGAGCAGAATCATTTCGAGTAAGTCTTCAATACCCATCTTTTGCTTCGCCGAAACGTTAACAAAGATCGTATCTCCGCCCCACTCTTCTGGAACGAGCTCATAGTTCGTAAGTTCTTGCTTAACACGATCCGGATCTGCACCCGGCTTATCGATCTTGTTGACCGCAACGATAATCGGCAGATTTGCTGCCTTCGCATGGTTGATTGCTTCTACCGTCTGAGGCATAACACCGTCATCCGCTGCAACCACAATGATCGTCATATCTGTAACTTCCGCACCGCGGGCACGCATTGCTGTAAACGCTTCGTGACCCGGAGTATCGAGGAAGGTAATCTTCTTATTGTTTATTTCAACTTGGTATGCACCGATGTGCTGCGTGATACCGCCTGCCTCACCTGCAGTGACACTTGTGGAACGGATCGTATCCAGAAGTGTTGTTTTACCATGGTCAACGTGTCCCATAATCGTAACAACTGGAGGACGAGCTTTCAGATCAGCCGGATCATCGTTTTCTTCAACAGTTTCGAAGCGATCGTCTTCAACCGGGATCTTCACTTCTACTTCGACACCGAATTCACCAGCTAGAAGCAGAATCGTGTCAATATCCAGTTCCTGGTTAATCGTTGCCATAACACCCATCGAGATGAGTTTCTTGATGACTTCAGAAGCATCCTTGTGAAGTAGTTTCGCCGCTTCACCTACAGTCATATTACCGCGAACGATAATTTTCTTCGGTGTGTTGTCGATCTTCTCACGAGGAGGCTGATTAGATTGGTTTCTTCCACGGTTGTTCTTACCACCGCGGTTGTTGCCGCGGTAGTTGCCTCTGCTGTTTCCATCATCAAATCGACGTCCACCGCCACCGCCACCGCCACCGCGGTTGCTATTGTTGCTATTGTTGTTACGGTTTTGACCACCGCGGTTGTTGTTGCCGCCCGCTGAGCTGTTATTGCTTCTGCCTTGGCTGCTGCCTTGGCCACTACCTTGCTGGGAAGAAGGTCTGTTTGCATTTCCGCCTTGTGAAGGACGACCTGCGTTTCCACCTTGTGAAGGACGGCTTGTGTTTCCGCCTTGTGAAGGGCGGCTTGCGCTTCCGCCTTGTGAAGGACGGGTTCCTTGACCTCCACCTGATTGGCCTACACTACCGTTTGATCTGCGGTTATCTTGACCGCTTTGTCGTTGGGATCCACTGTTACTGTTTTGATTTGGTCTATTATTCATACCTACCTGCTTTTCCTGTTGTTTTTTTGGTCTTGAGTTACTGCTCTCAGAAGCATTCCGTGTATTGTTAGACTCGTTGTTTTTCACATCGTTTTGCAAATTCTGTGTGGCACCTCCTTGGAAAGACGGATTAGAACGCTCGGTCGCTCCTTGATCTTCACGAACCGCCGATGTCGCCACCGTCTGAGCGGATGAGCTCTGCTCACGTTTCACTGCAGCTCCCGCTTTTATATTGTTAAAAAATTGTTCTACCTTCGCAACGGAGCCATTCTCCATTACACTCATATGATTGTTAACGGGAATATCCAGCTTCTTAAGAATGGTAATGATTTCTTTGCTGCTCATGTTGAGTGATTTTGCATATTCATAAACTCGCAGTTTGCTATCTTGTTTACTCAATATACTCCACCTCCGACATTGTCAAGGCCTGCTTCGCGATCATTTTGACAAATCCCGGATCCGTTACAGCGAGTACAACACGTTCTGGTTTACCCATGGCGCTGCCAAGTGTTTCTCGATCGAAGCCGATCAGAAGAGGAACGTTGTACGATTTGCACTTGTCACGGAATTTTTTGAGTGTATTAGCTGATGCATCGGCCGCAACAATAACCATTTTCGCTTCGGAAGACCGGATAGCCTTTAGCACAATTTCATCGCCAGAAACTAATTTGCCTGCTCGTGTCGCAAGACCTACATAGGACAGCGCCTTATTCATCTTCAGCACTATCCCTTGCGGCCAAAAATTCATCTTCGGCCTTAATAAAGTCTTGTGCAAGCTGCTCATAGATCTCAGGCTTCACTTGCGACTTGAGCGCCCGATCGAGTGATCTGTTCTTCTGAGCGAGACGGAAGCAAGCTTCCTTACCGCAAAGATAAGCACCACGGCCAGATTTCTTGCCCGTAAGGTCAATCAGCACTTCATCTTCCGGTGTTTTAACAACCCTGATTAACTGTTTCTTCGGCATCATTTCTTGACAAGCCACGCATTTGCGAAGCGGTACTTTGCGTTGTTTCATTCTCTAGACCCCCAATCACTTCAGTACAGCTTAATCGACGGTGATGGAATCCTGATGCATTTCACCAGAAGAGTCTTTTTCTCTGCCAAATTCCTGCTCTGCCTGGCTCTCGCTCTTAATATCAATCTTCCAGCCCGTAAGCTTGGCAGCAAGACGCGCATTCTGACCTTTGATACCAATCGCTAGAGACAGCTGATAGTCCGGAACAATCACTCGAGCCATCTTCTCATTCTCAAACACCTGAACTTCCAGAACCTTAGATGGGCTCAGTGCGTTAGCAACATATTCCTCAACCGATTCCGAGAATTTCACGATATCAATTTTCTCTCCACGCAGCTCGTTAACGATCGTTTGAACACGAGTTCCTCTCGGCCCTACGCAGGATCCCACCGGATCAACCTCTTCATTACGAGAATGAACGGCGATCTTCGAACGGAAGCCTGCTTCGCGTGCAACGGAACGAATCTCAACTACACCATCGAAGATTTCAGGCACTTCAAGTTCAAACAGACGCTTAAGAAGACCAGGGTGTGTGCGGGAAAGCACAATTTGCGGGCCTTTTGTCGTGTTCTCAACCTTAGTAATATAGGCCTTGATCCGATCCCCGTGAACAAATTTCTCGTTCGGCATCAGCTCAGTAAGAGGAAGAACGGCCTCTACCTTGCCGAGGTCGATATAAATGCTGCGTAAATCCTGGCGCTGCACGACACCTGTAACAATGTCCTCTTCTTTGTCAACAAAAGCATTATAGATAAGCCCGCGTTCCGCTTCACGAATACGTTGTGTTACTACCTGCTTAGCTGTTTGAGCTGCAATACGACCGAAATCTCTTGGAGTCACTTCGATCTCTGCTACATCCTCAAGCTGAAAATGCGGGTTAATCTCTCTAGCGGCAGGCAAAGAAATTTCAGTCCGCGGATCGAGCACCTCTTCTACAACCATCTTACGAGCATATACACGGATAACACCGGAATTCCGGTTCATGTCAACACGAACATTTTGCGCAGTATTAAAATTACGCTTGTAGCTCGAAATTAGCGCAGCTTCAATTGCTTCGAACAAAATGTCCTTGCTAATCCCCTTATCCCTTTCCAGTTCATTCATCGCTTCAATAAAATCCATACTCATGAATGTAAATCCCCCTTTCAAACATGTCATCCATAGCGTAAAACGGCGAAGTTCTCTTTATACAGAAACATAAAAGAGAACCTTGCCGTTGCACGCGGGACGAATCTGATCATATCGTGTGTAAATTTAACACTTATAAAACAATGGCCAAACGTGCACTCGCCACTTTTGAATAAGGAACGGCATGCTCTTTTTTACCGGAGGCAATAACCAATTCTTCGTTCTCAAAAGATAACAATTCGCCTTCAAATTCCTTCAGACCGCCTATCGGCTCATATGTAGTGACGTACACATTCTTTCCTACCGCCTTGGCCACGTCGGCAGACTTCTTCAGGGGGCGTTCAGCACCGGGAGAAGAGACTTCTAGAAAATATGCATCAGGGATCGGATCCTTCTTATCCAGCTCAGCGCTTAAAAATTCACTGATCAATCCGCAATCATCCAGATCGATACCACCCTCTTTATCCACGTAAACACGCAGAAAGTAGTTGCTTCCTTCTTTCACGTATTCTACATCTACGAGCTCAAATTCATGCTCATCCAGAAAAGGCTTAATCATTTCTTCCACGGTAGTTTTAATCTTTGTGCTCAAATAAGGTAACCTCCAAGTCAGGTTCGTTCCGGTAAACCGGCAAATTAAAGTGTATACCAAAGAGTAAAGAGTGGGTTTCCCCACTCTTTAAGCAACGGTTTTATCCTCATGATTACCATAAAAATTATAACATAGTCAGACATTAGTGACAAGTATAGTCACTTGACTCACTGTCTCGCCAATAGCAGCCCTTTTTTGCTGACTAAAAGAGTGACAGCTGATTGCTCTCAGGCAGACCACGGAAACAGCCCATTTGTGTGAGCAGCTCCACCGCCGTCTTACTCGCCTTCGATTTCTGCTGGAAATCCTCAATAGACAGAAACTCTCCGTATTCACGTGCTGCTGCAATATTGCGTGCCGCATTGTCACCAATCCCTGCAAGCGCAGAGAACGGAGGAATCAAGGAATCCCCATCGATCGTAAAGCGTGTCGCATCGGAACGATACAGATCAATCATTTTGAAGCTGAATCCCCGTGCTGTCATCTCCAGCGCCATCTCCAGCACGGACAGCATCGATTTCTCCTTGGTCGAAGCCTGGAAGCCAAGCTGCTCAATCTCAACAATCTTCCGAGATATGGCTTCATATCCCTGACATGCCAGTTCAATATCAAAATCTTCAGCACGCACTGAGAAATAGGTTGCGTAATATTCGATCGGATAATACAGCTTGTAGTATGCTGTGCGAACTGCCGATATAACGTAAGCTGACGCATGGGCTTTCGGGAACATGTACTGAATTTTTAGACAGGAATCGATGTACCACTGTGGAACTTTACAGTTCTTCATTTCATCAATCCATTCTTGGCTGAGGCCTTTACCTTTACGTACACTCTCGGTAATTTTGAAGGCTAGTGCAGCATCCATGCCATGCTTATATATCAAGAACAGCATAATATCATCCCGGCAGCCAATTACGGTCTTAATGTTGCAGGTCCCGTTCTTGATCAGCTCCTGAGCATTCCCTAGCCATACGCCTGTTCCGTGGGACAACCCTGAAATTTGCAGAAGGTCAGCAAAAGTGCTTGGCTGGGATTCCTGCAGCATCTGTCTTACGAATTTGGTCCCCATCTCCGGCACACCGTAGGTGGCGACTGGAGTGCGAATCTGTTCTGGAGTCACTCCAAGCGCATCCGTCGAATTGAACATGCTCATAACCTTAGGATCATTCATTGGGATGGTGGTTGGATCAACCCCCGTCAAATCCTGAAGCATCCGCATCATCGTCGGGTCATCATGACCGAGTATATCCAGCTTGAGCAGGTTATCCTCGAAGGCGTGATAGTCGAAGTGCGTTGTTTTCCATTCTGCACTTGTATCATCCGCTGGATACTGCACAGGTGTCACATCTTCCACTTCGATATAGTCTGGTACAACCACAATTCCGCCCGGATGCTGTCCGGTACTCCGCTTCACGCCCGTACATCCTGATGCAAGCCGGTTCAGCTCCGCGCCTCTCCAGGATTTATGATGGGCCTCCTCGTATTTCTTCGCGAAACCAAACGCCGTCTTCTCCGCGACTGTACCGATTGTTCCTGCACGGTATACACTCTTCTCACCGAACATGACCTTTGTAAAATGGTGAGCCTTCGGCTGATACTCACCTGAGAAGTTAAGATCGATATCGGGAACCTTGTCTCCCTTAAAGCCAAGGAACGTTTCAAAAGGAATATCCTGCCCTTCGCCTTTAAACGCAGTACCGCATTCAGGACAATCCTTCGCCGGTAAGTCAAATCCACTTTTCACACTACCATCAAGGAACCATTCACTGTGCTTGCATTCCGGGTTAACACAAATATAATGCGGCGGCAGCGGATTGACCTCGGATATACCAAGGAATGTTGCTACGACAGAGGAACCTACAGACCCCCGAGAGCCTACGAGATATCCATCCTCGTTCGATTTCTTAACCAGCTTCTCTGATATAAGATAGTTGGCTGAGAAACCAAATTTAATAATAGGCTCCAGCTCTTTTTCCAGCCGCTTGACGACGACATCCGGAACTTCCTCGCCATATATCGACTTGGCTGTATCATAGCACTTGCTGCGAATTTCTTCTTCCGCCCCCTCAATAATCGGGGTGAAGAGCTCTTTAGGAAAGAGCTGTATCTCTTCAAAGCGATCCGCAAGCTCACTCGTATTCGTGACGACCACTTCATAAGCTTTATCCTTGCCAAGAAACTCGAATTCCTCCAGCATTTCGTCCGTCGTACGGAAGTGAGCATCGGGCTTGCGCATATCCTTGAGTGGACTAAACCCGGTTATGCCGTGAATCGTAATATCTCTATAAATTTTGTCTCTTGGATCAAGGTAATGGACATTCCCTGTCGCGACGACCGGTTTGCCCAGCTTCTCACCGATCTCGACGACTTTACGAATTGCAATTTTGATCTCGTCCGGCGTTGCTACGAGTCCCTTGTCAACAAGATGCATATACATCGTAATTGGCTGAATCTCCAAAATGTCATAGAACTGCGCGATTTCCTCTGCTTCTTCAACCGATTTATTGAGTACAGCTTCAAAAAACTCACCCTTCTCGCAGCCGGACATGATCAGCAGTCCATCTCGATGAGCCACCAGCTTCGACTTCGGAATTGTTGCAACCCTCTTAAAATGCTCCGTATGGGACAGGCTAACCAGCTTGTACAGATTCTTCTTGCCTGTACCATTGAGTGCATAAATTCCACTATGGAACGGCCTAGCATTCGACAGGTCCTTCCCAACATAATCATTCAGCCGATCCAGCATCGTGATCCCCTTCAGCTGTGCAGCATCATTCAGCAGCCCTGTCAGTATGCCGGCGAGCGCAATCGTATCGTCAATCGCCCGGTGATGATTCTCAAGCGAAACCTTATATTTATCCGCGAGCGTATTCAAGCGGTGATTTTTCATCGTTGGGTGCAGCAATCTTGCGAGCTCGAGCGTATCCAGTACGGGGTTCTCCAGCGGCTCCATTCCGATTGTTTTGAGATTGGCTTGAATAAAGCCGATGTCGAACCTCGCATTGTGCGCCACTAATATACTATCCCCCACAAACTTGACGAAGTCATGCAATACGGGCTCAAGCTCTGGCGCATCCTTGACCATCTCATCGTTAATGTTGGTGAGCTGCTGAATGTTATATGGAATTCGCTCATGAGGATTCACAAAGGTCGCAAATCGGTCGACTTCCTTGTCATCCTGCATTTTTACCGCTGCAATTTCTATGATCTTATTCTGTGTTACCGATAAACCTGTTGTCTCTATATCAAATACAATATATTCGGCTGTCTTCAGCTCCAAAGGCTGTGGCTTCATAACGACCTCGACTGCATCGTTAACGATATTGGCTTCGAGTCCGTATATCATTTTGACGCCGTGCTTTTTGGCTGCCTTGGCTGCCTCCGGATAGACCTGAACACCTCCGTGATCCGTTACAGCGATCGCCTTGTGACCCCATTTGGCTGCTGTTTTGACATACGTATCGATTGAGGTTACCGCATCCATCGTACTCATCTTCGTATGAAGGTGAAATTCGACTCGCTTCTCTGCTGCGTTGTCTTTACGTGTCGGCGGTGCCTGTACCTCGACGAGATCCGACGGAATCATGGCGAGCTCAGGCACTTGCATAAACCGGTCGTATTCCACTCGTCCGCGTACCTTTACCCACTTGCCATTCGCCAGCAGATTCATAATTTTCACATCTTCTTTGGACTTCGCAAATACTTTCATCTGCATGGAATCCGTAAAGTCGGTCAGATAGAACATGTAGAGTGTATTACCGTTGCGGAGTTCTTTTTTGTCCAGACCGAATACGGTTCCTTGTAGCGTAATCTTCTTCTCTTCATCCTGCACTTCCTGGATAGGGACAGCCGGCTCCTTAATCTCATAGCCCATTTGCAGCCTAACGTCGCCCTCTTCTTCCTCTACAGGGGCCATCTCGGCTTCAATCATGCTCATCATGTTCTCAATGACAACACGTTCTTCTTCCCGTTTCTTCTGTTCAAACTTCTCCAGCTCTTCCCGGTTGCTCTCGCCAACCAGCATTTTCACTTTAAGTGGTAGCTTGAAGTAACGATCATAATACGTGGTAATTGCCTGATCAATCTGCTTCTTGCGAGCCAGCTCCAGCGCCATGCCATCACTCATCGTCAGCGTAAGCAGACCCGACTCGACCTCCTGAGTCGCCCGGTTCATCCAGCCATTAACAGATGGAATCTGCTGATGGACCCACTCCAGGAACAGATTCCAATACTCTGTCACGATATCTGCTTCAGATACAGCCGAACCGTAGTTGAAAGTAAATGAAATCTTGGCAATATGACTCATCTTATCTCGAATATGCAGACAGAATGCTTTAAAGACAGGAGCGGGAACCAGTGTATCCTTTGTAATGGTAATGTGCCATTCACGATTCATGCGGCTGATTTCCACCTGGTCGATAAAGCCGTCAATAAAATGAGGCTCCACGATGCCCGCCGGCAAATCAACCTGCTTCATCAGCAGCTCAAACCGTTTTCTTTTCTCATCCGTTCCGTTCAATCTTTCTCCCCCCGTTTCAAACCATAGAACATGAAAAGCTTCTGCACGCAAAAATGGGAACCGATCCGCTAAAAGGCACCGTCTCATTTCGGACAGAAGCTTGTCATTCTCTTACACTTATACGCTCAAAAAATACGCTCAAAAAAATTAATATGCTCTAGCAAATACTACCGTATGTTCGGCTTTCTGTCCACATACCAGACAGGTATGTTTTTCCTCAGCAGGTTCAAACGGAATGTTACGGCTCGTCGCCCCTGTCACTTCTTTGACCTTGTCTTCACAAGCGTCAGAACCACACCAGCCGGCAAGTGAGAAGCCGCGTTTCTCTTCCATCAGTTCCTTCATCTCGTCAAGCGTATTAACAGAGTAGAAGTTGTCCTTCATGAAGTTCTGGGCACGCTCGAACATTTCGTTCTGTACTTGCTCCAGCATTGCCTTGATCTCTTCAACCAGATCTGCCTGCTGAACCACCTTCTTCTCACCGGAGATTCTGGATACAAGCACACATACTCCATTCTCCATGTCACGAGGACCGATCTCCAGGCGCACAGGTACACCACGCATTTCGTATTCGTTAAATTTCCAGCCAGGACGTACATCACTGCGATCATCCATTTTCACACGAATACCGGCCTTCTTCAGTTCTGCATACAGCTCATCCGCTCGGCCAACAACTTGATCACGAGTCTTCGGAGGTCCAATTGGAATCATGATCACTTGTGTAGGCGCAACCTTAGGAGGCAGTGCCAGTCCACGATCATCACCGTGCACCATAATCATGGCACCAATCAGACGCGTGCTTGTCCCCCATGAAGTGGTATGTGCATACTCCAGCGTATTCTCACGATTCAAGTACTGTATTTCAAAAGCTTTGGCGAAATTTGTACCCATGTAATGGGAGGTTCCTGCTTGAACCGCACGTCCATCCTTCATCATGGCCTCAATGGAGAAGGTGTCCACTGCACCGGCAAATTTCTCGGATTTGGTCTTTTGCCCTTTGATAACCGGAATCGCCAGAACATTCTCAACGACCTCACGGTACACCTCAAGCATTTGCATCGTTTCCTGACGAGCTTCCTCTTCCGTTTCATGAGCAGTATGACCTTCTTGCCACAAGAACTCACTTGTACGCAAGAAAGGCATCGTACGTTTCTCCCAACGAACCACATTCGCCCACTGATTGATCATAACCGGCAGATCACGATAGGACTGAATCCATTTGGAATACATATGTCCAAAGATCGTCTCCGAGGTAGGACGAATAGCAAGTCTCTCTTCAAGCTTCTCTCCACCCGCTTCTGTTACCCATGGCAGTTCAGGATTGAAGCCTTCCACGTGCTCTTTCTCCTTCTGGAAGAAGCTCTCCGGGATAAACATCGGGAAGTATGCGTTACGATGGCCTGTTTCTTTGAAACGGCGGTCCATCTCTTCCTGAATATGCTCCCAGATTTCATAGCCATCCGGTTTGAATACGATACATCCCCGGACTGGAGAATAATCCATCAGATCTGCTTTCTTAATGGTGTCTATATACCAGCGAGAGAAATCCTCTGACTGGGGTGTAATTTCAGTGACAAACTGTTTATCGTTCGACATAAGACTCGTTTCCGTCCTCCCATAGTTCACACACCATCCTTAGACCTTACGGTTCATAAATGATATGCGAGCAACAATTATCCATTAATCAATCTTAAAATATCGTTATAGGTTACAGCGATCATTAACAAGAACAGCATCGCGAACCCAATGAAGTGCACCATACCTTCACGATTAGGATCAATCGGTTTGCCGCGAAGCCCTTCAATCCCCAAGAAGATAAGTCGGCTTCCATCCAGTGCTGGAATCGGCAACAGATTAAATATCCCTAAATATAGGCTAAGGATTGCAGTCCATTGTGTCAACTGTAAAATACCCTGCTTCGCGATTTGCCCCGTCACTTCAAAGGTACGAACCGGTCCGCCCAGATCATCGATGTTGAACTGAGCAATCAGCATCCGGAAACCTTCAAATATGCTCTCCGTTGTTGTGACCATATTTTTGCCGGATACAGCAAAGGATTGGAAGAATCCGACATCCTCAGTAGGTATTTCAGGTGTAATTCCGACCTTTCCACCTTCCTGGCCTTCCATTGCTCTAGGCGTTAAGCTTAGATCGAATACCTCGTTGCCTCGACGCACAGTCCAATCCATAGGTTCGTCCATCGATTCCGCAATCATCGTCACCATTTTATTGTAATCTCCACCAATGGCTTCACCATTAATGGTTTCAATGATATCGCCTTTACGAAGGTCGGCTTCTGCAGCAGGCATCCCTTCAGTAACATTACCAATCTTCACATAAGTTGGATTCTCAACCGGGGTGCCGGCGATCATGGCATGGATCGCAAACAGGACAAAGGCCAGCAAGAAGTTCATAAACGGTCCGGCAAAAATGGCCAGCGCTCTTTGACCGACCGTCTTGCTGTTAAACTGGCGATCCTTAGGAGCAATCTGTGTCTCCTGTCCTCTGGCAATGAGCATAGCCTGTGGATGGACAGGGAATTGCTGCTTCTCTCCATCAACATCCATCTCGATCATAAGTCTGCGCTCCAGATCGATGGACAGGATTTCTCCGCGCACCACGTTTTTGCGGTTATCCAGCTGATCAAGGTATATCGATTTCACCAGTCCGTCCGCTGACTTAATCGCAATCGTCTGACCTGGTTGAACCTCAATGAGCTCGGGATCTTCGCCCGCCATCCGTGCATATCCTCCAAACGGAAGCAAACGCAGGGTGAACACCGTCTCCTGATACTTATAAGAAAACAGCTTTGGACCAAAACCGATGGCAAATTCTCTAACGAGAATTCCCGCACGCTTGGCAAAATAGTAATGGCCCCATTCATGTACCGTCACAATGACGAAAAACATGAGCACTGTTAGTACTACAATTTGCAAGGTTTCCAAGTTACTTCCATCCTCCTTTTACTTAAGAAGAGCTAGTCATGTCCTACTTACATTATCATTATTCAGATAGAGGATACAAGAGAATCAAATCTTTTATGCCGCATCTCCTTATTAAATCAAGTAAGCAGGATGAAACCTTGTTTACATTTGTCCCGCCAGCTTTCTGACATATTGATCCACTCTGTCAATTTCAGCAAGGTCAGGATTTAGCGCATTGCTGTGAGTTTCTATCACTCGCTCAATAATTTCCTCAATCTTAAGGAAGGAAATTCCACCTTTTAGGAACCGCGCGACAGCGACTTCATTGGCCGCATTAAATGCCGTTGGTGCAGTACCTCCCATTTTGCCGCATTCAAAAGCAAGCCGGAGACAAGGGAAGCGTTCCATATCCATCTCTTTAAAATGCAAAGATCCAATCTCTGCGAGCGACAAAGACTTTGCAGGTGAAGGCAGCCTATTCGGATAAGTTAGTGCATATTGGATCGGCACTCGCATATCAGGATTCCCCATCTGTGCAATCATGCTCGTATCCTGAAACTCGACAAAAGAATGAATAATACTCTCTGGATGCAGCAAGACATTGATCTGCTCGTAAGGAAGACCGAACAGCCATCTAGCTTCGATAACTTCAAGTCCTTTGTTCACCATTGTTGCAGAATCAATCGTAATCTTGGAACCCATCGACCAGTTTGGATGCTTCAGTGCATCCTCCACCGTCACATGCTGCAGCTGATCTCGGGATAAATGTCTGAAAGATCCGCCTGAGGCTGTCAGTGTTATATTTTTCACTTCACGAATTTCTTCGCCGTTCAGACATTGAAATATGGCCGAATGTTCACTGTCGACGGGTATAATTTGCACACCATTATCCTTGGCCAGTGATGTAACCAGATGACCAGCAGTTACAAGAGTCTCCTTATTCGCAAGCCCAATTTGCTTCCGTTCCTTAATCGCAGCAAGAGTAGATTTGAGGCCTACACTACCCATGACCGCTGTAATTACCATCTCTGCGTCGGTTCCAGCAGCCACTTCTATTAATCCTTCCTCACCGAAGTATACTTCGGTGCCCGCAGGAACATTGGATTTGACCCTATCGATATCTTCCTTACGGCCTACAGAGACTTTCTTAGGATGATATACGTTCGCCTGCTCGATCAGCAGTTCCACATTCGATCCGGCTGACAAGCCTTCTACTTGAAATTTATCCGGATGCATTGAAATGACATCCAATGTCTGAGTTCCAATAGAACCTGTGGAACCAAGAACTGATATTTTCTTCATATGGTACACCTCATGTCATTTCTTCGATCGCACAATTGTATCTATACATTCTTCTCCTAGTAAGGTATCAGTGCGAGCATATGTACAAACGGAAATACAAATATCCAGCTGTCACAGCGATCAAGAATACCGCCATGCCCAGGGAGCAGACTGCCCGAATCCTTAATTCCATACACACGCTTGTATGCAGACTGTACCAAATCTCCCATTTGTCCAATAATTGCAGAGGACAGTCCGATCAGCACTGCATTTCCAACACCGACAATTCCATCGGATAACAACGCAAAGCCTATCGAAATGATAACTGCGATGACAATGCCCCCGACAGCTCCTTCGATCGTTTTGTTCGGACTGATCACAGGCCAGAGCTTATGCTTACCGATCGTTTTACCGACAAAATAGGCACCGGCATCACTGCCCCATATACTGACTAGAATCATAAAGGTCCAGAACAAACCATCCTCTAACTGACGAGTTGCTGCAATATAATAAAAACCGATTCCAACATATACGACACCAATAAACATCAGTGCCGCGGTTTGAACGGTCAGTTTGTTCTTGGTTGTTACTGTAGCAGTGAGGAACAGCAGCATTAAGAGCCATATGATCTGAATATGTGACAATGATATATCTAAGCCTGTGAGTATTGATGGAAATACGAGTATCAGAACGCCAATATAGCCTATAAATGCAGTTCCTCCAAAAGGTGAGACCCCGGTCATCCGAATAAATTCATATAAACCGATCAGAGACATCAAGAGGATTAAAAGGTTATACCAAGTCCCTCCCAATATGGCAAATCCCAGAAAAAAAACTCCGGCAACAATTCCCGTTATGACTCGCTGTTTCAACTTGGTCCATCCTCCATTACTTCAAACCGCCATATCTTCTCGTTCTTTGCTGATATTCAGCTACAGCCTCATACAAATGCTGTTTCTCGAATTCAGGCCAATAAATGTCAGTAAACCACAACTCGCTATAAGCAAGCTGCCACAACATGAAATTACTTAAACGAAGCTCACCGCTCGTACGTATTAGCAGATCAGGATCAGGCAAGCTGCTTGTTAACAAATGTTCCCCGATCAGCTCAGACGTAATCTCACTTGCTTGAAGTTCCCCGGCTTCAATTCTAAGACCTAGTGATCTTACTGCCTCCGTAATCTCCTTACGACTGCCATAATTCAGAGCAAAATTCAGTACCAACCCGGTATTGTGTTTTGTCTTTTCAATCGCCTCTTTGACCGCCTTAATGGTATGCTCCGGAAGCTGCTCTTCATGCCCCATCATTTGGACGCGCACATTTTTTTCAATGAGCTCATCCAGTTCCTGTGATAAGAAATCAACGGGCAGTCTCATCAAAAAATCAACTTCGTCTCTTGGCCTGGTCCAATTCTCGGTGGAAAAGGCATACATGGTCAAATATTCCACACCTAAATCATTTGCAGCTATCGTAGCACGTTTAACAGCCTTCATGCCACTCTGATGACCCATAATACGGGGCAAGCCCTGCCGTTTAGCCCATCTTCCGTTACCATCCATAATAATAGCAACATGCTTCGGGATGTTATCCTTGGACAGCTGTGGCAGTTCTTTCTTGTCATCACCGTTTAACCATGACCGAAAGCGTTTCATCATTCGACTTCCTCCAAAATTCCCATGAAGTTTCTTTTCACTCTTGTGAAAAGAGCAAACCCCACCGAAGGCGGAGGGGCCGTATGCTATGCTTAATTAAACTTCCATAATTTCTTTTTCTTTTGCAGCAAGAACTTTATCTACTTCAGCAACAAACTTGTCTGTTGCTTTTTGAATATCGTCTTGATGTCTGCGAGACTCGTCTTCCGAAATATCGGATTTTTCGAGCTTCTTAATATCATCGTTCGCATCACGGCGAATATTACGGATCGCAACCTTTGCATCTTCACCGAATTTCTTCGTGAATTTAACCAGCTCCGTTCTGCGCTCCTCTGTAAGCGGAGGAATCGATAAACGAATCATTGCTCCATCATTCGCTGGTGTCAGTCCCAGATCAGATTTCATAATCGCACGCTCGATATCAGCGAGAGAGGATTTGTCCCAAGGCTGAATCATCAGCGTACGGGAATCCGGTGTGTTAATATTTGCAAGCTGGTTCAGAGGCGTCATTGCACCATAATATTCAACTTGAATACGATCAAGCAGTGCAGGCGTTGCACGACCTGCGCGAAGTGTTGATAGATCCCGTTTCAGTGCTTGAATCGCTTTGTCCATGCGCTCTTCAGCATTCTTCTTAATTGATTGTGGCATTAGTCTACACTCCCTTTAACGATGGTTCCAATTTTTTCGCCAAGCAGAACACGTTTGATATTACCTTGTTCCGTAATAGCGAATACAATGAGTGGAATGTTGTTATCCATACAGAGTGAGGAAGCAGTGGAGTCCATAACTCCCAGGTTCTTGTTCAATACATCAAGATATGTTAATTGCTCATATTTCACAGCTGTGCTGTCTTTAAATGGATCTGCAGAATAAACTCCATCCACTTTATTTTTTGCCATCAGGATCACTTCAGCTTCAATCTCTGCTGCACGAAGTGCTGCTGTCGTATCTGTGGAGAAGAATGGGTTACCTGTTCCTGCTGCAAAAATAACGACGCGTCCTTTTTCGAGATGACGAATCGCTCTGCGGCGAATATAAGGCTCTGCAATTTGCTGCATTGCGATTGAAGTTTGAACACGAGTCGGCACTTCAATCTGCTCAAGCGCATCCTGCAGCGCCAAGGAGTTCATCACCGTAGCGAGCATACCCATGTAATCTGCAGTAGCCCGGTCAATACCGTTCTCACTACCTGCGATGCCGCGCCAGATGTTGCCTCCACCGCATACAATGGCAACTTCTACACCCAATTCCACAACTTCTTTGACCTGCTTAGCAATAGATGAGATCGTTTCCGCATCGATGCCGTATCCATTTTGTCCTGCCAGCGATTCACCGCTGACCTTAAGTACTACCCTTTTAAATACAGGCTGTTTCAAATGTTCACCCTCCACTTCAAAATGACGCTTCCCCACGTCAAATAAGCACTTGTAAACCTCATATTAGTTAAAAAGAAAGGAACACGGATTGTGTTCCACTCTTCGTTAAAGAAAACTTTCTGAGCCGAATCTCGGACTATCCAGTTCTTCTTCCAATATAAAGGTGTCTTGTAAAATCTATTGAAGCTAATCTAATTATATCTTCAGAAGACATGGGCAAGTCCGATTTCTGTTCATACATGTTTCAATAATTAGTTTTTCACTTGTGCCATAACTTCTTCTACGAAGTTATCTTGTTTTTTCTCAAGACCTTCACCCAATTCATAACGAACAAAGCGACGGATGGAAATATTTTCACCGATTGTGCTGATTTTTTCGTTCAGCAATTGTTGAACCGTAACATCAGGGTTCTTAACGAAGGATTGCTCAAGCAGGCAGAACTCTTCGTAGTATTTACCGATGCGGCCTTCAACCATTTTTTCAACGATTTTTTCTGGTTTTCCTTCGTTCAGAGCTTGAGCTTTCAAAATTTCTTTTTCTTTCTCAATCTCTTCCTGAGGAACTTCTTCACGAGTTACATAGCGCGGGCTGGAAGCAGCGATGTGCATAGCGATGTCGCGTGCAAACTCTTTGAATTGGTCAGTCATAGCTACGAAGTCTGTTTCGCAGTTAACTTCAACCAATACGCCGATGCGTCCGCCAGCGTGGATGTAAGATTGAACCACACCTTCAGTTGCTACACGGCCAGCTTTGTTTGCTGCTGCAGCCAGGCCTTTTTCACGAAGAATTTCAGTTGCTTTTGTTACATCATTGTTCGCTTCTTCCAGTGCTTTTTTGCAATCCAGCATACCAGCGCCAGTTTTTTCGCGAAGCTCTTTAACCAATTTCGCATCTACTGCCATTTGTTTTCCCTCCAGAGGATATTTTTGCGTATGACCCTAAAAAAAGGGCAGTGAAAGGTTATCCACCTACCAACCACCCTTTTCATTTAATTCATATACATGAGACCCTTACAAAGTCATTCTTAAGCGGATGTTTCTTCGCCTTGATGAGCTTCGATAACAGCATCAGCCATTTTACCAGTAAGCAATTTAACCGCGCGAATCGCGTCATCGTTACCAGGAATGACATAATCGATTTCGTCCGGATCGCAGTTTGTATCAACGATACCTACGATTGGGATACCCAATTTGCGAGCTTCCGCAACTGCGATACGCTCTTTACGTGGGTCGATTACGAACAGGGCGCTTGGAAGACCCTTCATGTTCTTGATACCGCCGAGGAATTTCTCGAGACGGTCTTTCTCTTTACGGAGAATGATAACTTCTTTCTTAGGCAGCACTTGGAAAGTGCCGTCCTCTTCCCAAGCTTCCAACTGTTTCAAACGATCGATACGTTTTTGAATAGTTTGGAAGTTAGTCAGAGTACCACCGAGCCAACGTTGGTTAATAAAGAACTGACCAGCGCGCTCTGCTTCTTCTTTTACGGAATCTTGAGCTTGTTTCTTAGTACCTACGAACAGAATAGTTCCATTCTCTCCTGCGATACTCTTAACAAAGTTGTAAGCTTCCTCAACCTTTTTCACTGTCTTTTGCAAGTCAATGATGTAAATACCGTTTCTTTCAGTGAAGATATAACGATCCATCTTTGGATTCCAACGGCGAGTTTGGTGACCGAAGTGAACCCCAGCTTCGAGAAGCTGTTTCATGGAGATAACTGCCATCTCCACACACCTCCTAATTATTGGTTTTTGTGTCCTCCGCCGGCATCATTTCCCGTCAAGACTTACCATAAGGCAAGCACCCTCGACAGAATTAGCACAGCGTGTGTTTTAACACCGTCAATTAATATATCACAACTGCATCCCCGATGCAACAAAGTTAGCATGAATCTCTTTTGATTTCACAATACCTTCAAAAAACTAGTTGCTAATCAGGGACCTGATATGAGCTTTGATATAACCGAATCTATTGATTCTCCCTCTGTGAACTCGTAGCTGCCTACCTGAATCTTATTGTTGATTTTTTGTTTCCGGGCCTCTTCGATGAAAGCATCACGATTGTCTAATACACGAAGAGACGACAAATGATCTGCAACATCATTGAGGGTAGCTCCGTTTATTACTCGATAAGAAATTGTACCTGGTGCTGGCTCGTCTGCCGGCTTGGGAGCCTGTGAATTCTCCGGTGCTGCCGGCTGATCCGGCTGTTCAGGGGTGCTGGCCACCGGTCCATCACTGCTCGGATTTTTGCCAGAGTTATCGCTCGAAGATGTGCTGCTACCCTGCGCCCGCTCCTCTGCCTTTGCCTCGGTCCATTCCTCTTCTGTCATGACCTCGGCAGAAGCATCATATACCTTCAGCTCCAATTCATCAGCTGCCTCTTGAACCTGTTCTCTTGTCAGTGTACTAAGATCTAGCGTCTGATCTCCTCCAGCTTGTCCTTGTCCGATCAAAGCCAGCTGCAGAATCAATGCACCTGCTGCAATTCCGGTTCCAAGTCCGAGAAGAAAGGAACGATTTTTGATCATCGTCTCCCCTCCTTATTCCCAAGCTGTAATATAACCTGGACCTCTCCTTTGGGCATGTTCAGCTTGTTCGAAATATAATCTACAGACTTTCCTTCCCCATCGAGCTTGAACAGCTCTGGAAACCGCGACTGAATTGAATTCGTCTCGGAAGGGACTTCCTTGCTTTCTAGGATCGGATTTGCTTCTACCGCAGCAGCAAGCTCTCTCTCCTGGGTTGATATTGGAACGGCCACTGTTTCCTTGTAAGCTGACTGTACCGCTATTTGGGAGTGTAAGGAGCTGAGCTGCTGGCGTAAATCTTGAATTTCCTGTTCTCTGCGTTTGTCTGTCTCTGACCATTCCTGCTGATAGTGCTTAAGCTTGTGAATAACCTTCTCATTCTCAAGCTCAATTTCCGCCAGGTAACGATCCAGTGTAGACTCTACGTCCTTTACTACCTTCTGTCCTGAGTCCGTCCTTGATTTGGGCATAAACCAAGCGAATACAATGACACATAGGCCAAGTACGACGATAGTACTCCATGGTTGCATGAGTCTGTTCTCCTTTATTTACGTGCACTTGCATTTAGAATTCATTAAGTATTTATTGCAATACAAAACTTCGACTTTTATTCTATGTGATTACAAACTCACATCAAAGTTTTTCCCCTTAAACGGGTGCTCAGCGGGGACAGCAGATATTTCGTCTGCAAGCTCATCACTCTGATGGAGCGAATCTCCCTGCGTATGTGAAGCATGGCGCTGATCCCTGATACTTGCCTGCTCAGACTCGTTTGTCTTTGGACTTTGCTTCGATTTTTTCTTGATCTGCCTGGATTGATTGTCTGCGAGCAGCGACTGCTCTGATGATCTTCTGTGGTCGTATTCGCTTTGATAACGTCCCGCCTCACTCGTGCGCGGTATAGCAATCTGAAGTTCAACCGCTTTAAGACTCATCTGAAAAGTCACTCCTTTTTGGTGTAATCTATTTTATATTCCTTTTAAGGGTACCATGGATATATCGCCATTATGATAAAAAAACGAGATTCTTGTCGCAGAATCTTTAACAAATCTAGTGTATCTGCCGATAACTATTTTAGAGCCGCCGTAGATGGTCTTCATGACATCAACACTCGCATTGGATGTATCCTCGAGCAATTTCTCGATATCAAGGATCCGTTCCTTAATCTCAGCAAGTTCTCGCATACTTGACTGATGGGTGACCTGAAGCTTCATTCTCATGCTCATTTTTTCAGGAGCCAGCTGCCCGGATGCAGCCATTTGATCAAGCAAATGTAATGCTTTTGCTGTCTTGTCGATGCTTTCCGTTTGGGCTTTAAGCTCTGTTCTCAGCTGTGCAAGCTCATTGCGCAGCTCTGGAACGACACCCACTTCAATCGTTGTCACGGTTGACATGGTATTCCCGATCGTCCGTGCTACGACTTTTTCACCAGCCTGAACGACACCGCCGACGATAAGGCCCTTGGTACCTTCACACATGCATTGCTTGCCTGCCCTAATATTAGAATGCATGATGCTCTGAGTAACGAAAACACTTCCTCCAGCCTGTACATTGGCGTCCTGAATGAAGGAGCTCTTTACATCGACACCTGCTTGGATAAGCCCTTTATTATAGCCGATAATTCCGCCGGTAACCTGTATAGAGCCTCCTGCATAGAGTTCTGCTCCTTCGACTCCGCCAACCACACGGATATCTCCTGCAGCTTTGACTTTAAAGCCCGTCAGCACATTTCCTCTTATGACAACCGTACCTACAAAATCAATATTTCCAGTATTATAATCAATGTCTCCGTTCACTTCGTACACAGGGAATACATTGATTCGATCCTTTTCCGTAGGAGTAACAAGCCCATCTAGTGCGGCATACATGGCATCGCCTTCGGCGTTAACGACTACATTTTTGCCCGACTTAAATCTGGCTTCCTTCCCAGGGCGATAGGGTATCACTTCACCTTTGACACTCTTTCCAGGTATACCTGGCTCGGGCGGCTTCCGTCTAGCAATAACCTGCCCTTTTTTTACATTACTGAGCTGCGTAATTTCTTTGTAATCGACTCTCCCGCCCTCTGTTTCAAGCGGCTTGCGTTCTCCGGCTTCTACCAAATTCGTAATCAATTCAATGGAACCGTCGGTCCCAGGGACCGGGTCATCACCTGAAGCCACCGTCGGCTTCAATCCATAATATGCTGATGGACGTTTCGCGATATCCTGTAGGACCTCCTCGTGAACTCCATAGACGATTCCTTGCTGAGCAAGATATGCTTTTAATTCCCCAGCTGTAATTTCAAATTCTTCTTGTCTAATCATATCAAGTACTGCGCTGCTGTGATCAGCTGAAAACAGCACCTTCATATATTGCGCTGGGTCTAATTTCTGCGTCATCTGCAACCTTCCTTCTTTCTCCATAGACAGCTTATTTTAAAATTACTCTTATTCTAATCCCTGTTCATTAAGAGCTCACGCTGTTTCTCAAGAGTACCTCTCAGCCTCAGAATTGCCTTGGAGTGAAGCTGGGAAATACGTGATGGTGACAATGACATTACTTCTGCAATTTCACTCAATGATAAATCCTCATAATATAATAATGAGACCACAATTCTTTCTTTTTCCGTCAGCTTGTCAATCCCCTGCATCAATGCCTGCTTCAAATGAATATCTTTTACAGTCTGCTCAGGGGCATAGGCTTTCTCATCGATCAATAGAGACATTCGTGTCTCCGCATCCTCTTCGCGCAGTGGATCCTCAAGCGAATAAAGCGACATTACCGCGACTTCCTGCAGCATATTCCTGAAATCTCCAGCAGAAACATCGAGATATTGGCCCATCTCTTCATCAGTAACACTTCTTGAATACCTCTGTTCCAAATGCTGATAGGCCTCTTCAATCTTCTTCGCCTTCTCTCTGACAGATCTCGGCACCCAGTCACCCTGGCGTAAGCCATCGAGAATCGCACCTCTCACTCTCCATGAAGCATAAGTCTCAAATTGAAGTCCGCGCTTATAATCAAATTTGTCCAGAGCATCCATCAGTCCCAGAGCACCATTGCTCTCCAAATCATCCTTTGATACATTCTTGGGCAATCCGACGGCGAGCCGACTTGAGACATACTGAACGATATGAAGATGTTTTTCAATCAGCTGATTCCTTGCATCCAGGTCCCCTTGTTCCTTCCATTTTTCCCACAGGTCCATATCTGCCAAATGGGACGAATTTCGGCCTGTCATATCGCTTCACCCCCTTTAATTGTCTGACAAGTGTCGAACGGCTTTTGCCAATTCTTCAGCATCCTTTGTTCGAACAAGCTTCGGAGGATTTAGAGGTTCAAATCCAGTTTCAGCTGCTGATTTTTTCGGTTCACTCTTACTTTCTTCCTGCGGTGAATACTTTAATAGATTCCTTAGCTCCTCATCATCATCTGGAGCGGTTATATCGAGCTGTGTTCCCTTATGCTCCGTACCAACATTCTGCTGGCTATGATCTTCAGCACTTTGCGTCGGTGCCAGGACGTATCCCAGCACCCATCTGCAAATAAAAGCAATGACAAACCAGATCACAAAGGCTGTGCCCGCACGGTACAAACTAGTAGATAACAAGTTACTGCTGTATGAAACAAAAAAAGTATAGACTAAACCGATAAGACCAAACACAAAATTTATGCGAATCGTACCAAACAACGTAGTCATAACTCTTTCACACCCATCTGTACGCTTCGAATCGTCAGCACCCCTGTATCCCGATCCAGATCAATGGTTCTGCCATGATGTCCACCACAATCTTCTGCGATCAGCGGAATTTCTGCTAAATTCAAAGCTTCTTTGCACGCTTCCGTATTTCGAGGGCCAATACGTAACGTATCCCCAGATCCGGCAAATTGAAACATCTGAGATCCACCTGCCATTTTCGCAACAATATGCGGCTGGGATGCTCCCTGCGCCTTCATTCTATCTAACAGTAGTACGATTGCGGTATCCGCGTATTTTGCCCGATTTAAATCCACACTCTCTCTAGCAATAGAGGAAGATGGGAGCATTACATGCGCCATACCGCAAATCCTGCTTACAGGATCGTACAATGTGACACCCACACAGGATCCAAGCCCGGTCGTTCTAATGACTCCTGGCTCAGCCAGAATATTTAAATCCGCCATCCCTACCTTAATCAGCTTCTTCTGCTCTATCATCAGCCATGTACTCCAAGTGCTTCAAATATAGCGTCAAAGGATTCGGGATCGGGTATTAGGAAAAATTGTCCTTGCACCCGATTTGATCCCTCCAGGAAATTCGTATCGATCAGCAGGGCTTCATTTCCCATATGACTCATATGAAGCAGCCCGTAGCTGAGAATCGCTCCAGCCATATCAACGGCAAAGCCGGGCACGGTAGGCAGCATGGCTAACTGAGTAAAATCTGCCAGTGAAGACAGGTAGGATCCGGCCAGTATATTCCCGACCTCAGACAAGATGGATCGTTCCATGTCGGAGAATTTAAGCACCTCATTGGTCACTGCTCCACTGAAGTGATGCAGCAGCTGTTTGGCTGCCTCCGGCGTCATCATAAAAAACAAATTCCCCGGCGCATCACCTTCTACTCTAAAGTAGACGGCAGTTACAATACTCTCGTCACCACCAACGCTCTCTGCAATCAATTCAAAGGGGACACGCTGAACCGTGGGGACCCCCATATCAATCGGCCTGTTCAGCAGTGTCGATAAGGCAGTAGCCGCATGGCCGGCTCCTATATTGCCAATTTCCTTCAGAACATCCATTTCAATATCATGAAATTGATCAAAAGAGCGTGTCATTATCCTTCCATACCTTCGAGCATAACAATTTCGCTCTTATTCAACACTTCCACCAGATTTAGCATAATAAGCAAGCGATCTTCACCCAGCTTGGCAACGCCTCTCAAGTACTTGGCTTTTACGCCGCCAATAACCTCTGGCGGATTCTCGATATCTCCTGAATGAATGTCTAGTACATCGTTTGCCGAATCGACAATAAAGCCAACCTGCATCTCTTGCACAGTCACCATAATGATTCGGGTATGATCGGTATACTCCGTCTCTGGAAGCGAAAAGCGTCCTCGCAAATCTATGATGGGAATAACAACACCGCGAAGATTGACTACACCTTTTACAAATGAATAGGTTTTGGGAACTCTCGTAATCGGCATCATTCTCTCAATGGTTTGAACCTGATCCACCTCAATGCCATACTCTTCTTCACCCAGTTTGAATACAATTACTTTAATATCTTCTGCCATGACCTAATACCTCCTTAAGTAATGAACAACCTTCTATGCGGGAATTCAGCACCGCTGAATCTATCAACTATGAATAATGAAATACCTGCTCTATTTAATGAAGCCATTCGGATCAATAATGAGGGCTACCTGACCGTCACCAAGAATTGTGGCTCCTGAGATGCCTTGTATGGAAGGCAGGTATTTACCTAAACTCTTAATTACAATTTCGTTCTGTCCGATAAAATCATCTACCGCAAGCGCTGCAAGCTGTTCCCCCTTGCGGATGACTACAATTTCAACTTCTTCCTCTTCTTCATCGGTATATCCGCTGACACTGAACACTTTCGACAGCGATACGTAAGGAATCATAGAGTCTCTAAAGCTAATCATTCTTGAACCATGTACATGGCGGATTTTTTCTTTTTTGATAATGGCGGTCTCCACGATGGAGGACAACGGAATAGCATACTTTTCTTCACCAAGTCTAATCAGCATCGCTGCGATAATGGATAGCGTTAGCGGAAGCTGAACCGAGAAATTCGTGCCTTGTCCCGGCGTAGAATGGATCGATACATTTCCACCGAGCGAAGTGATCTTTGCCTTAACGACATCCAATCCTACGCCCCTTCCGGAAATATCCGATATTGTCTCAGCTGTACTAAATCCAGGAGCAAACAATAGCTGGTACACTTGCTCGTCTGTCATCAGTTCTCCCTCAGCTTCAGTAACAACACCACGGGAAATGGCCGTCTTCAGCAGCTTGTCGCGGTATATACCGGCTCCATCATCTTCGATTTCAATGAATACATGATTACCGCTGTGGAAAGCTCTTAAATGGATCGTTCCCGTTTCAGGCTTGCCTGCCTCGATCCGCTTGGATATCGACTCAACCCCATGATCCACGGCGTTTCGAAGCAAGTGGACCAGCGGGTCGCCAATTTCGTCAATTACCGTACGGTCAAGCTCCGTTTCAGCACCGGTGACGATCAAATCCACTTTTTTATCCAGCGATTTGGCCAGATCCCTTACCATTCTTGGAAAACGGTTGAATACAGTATCGACCGGGACCATTCTGAGCTTCAGAACAATATTTTGCAGATCTGAGCTCACTCTGCTCATATGAGATACGGTTTCTATTAGATCGGAATGATCCAGATCACTTGCCAGCTGTTCCAGTCTGGATCTGTCAATCAGCAGCTCACTGAACAAATTCATCAGCACGTCAAGCCGTTCAATATCCACTCTGATCGTTCGGTTCCCAACGGCAGCGCCGGCGGGCTTCGTATTGCTCTTCTCTGCTGCGGGCTTGGCCGGTTTAGCAGTTCCTTTATCCTTGTTACTAACTTCTGCTTTCTTCTCTTCGATCAGAGGGGTCTCTACAGAAGCTGCTGCTTCCTTGCTCGCGATCTGTCCCAGCATTTCTATTGTTAATGGTACGACTTCTGCCTTCTCAATCTCGGAAATATTCATAATCGCCTGCTGCAGCTCTTCCGGTTGCATTTGAGTTATGTAGTATAGTGAAAAATCGTAATCGAATTGGTCCTGCTCAATTTCTTGTACTGAAGGCTCTGTCTTAATAACCTCTCCGGAGCGCTCCAGCAAATCAAATACCATGTAAGCTCTAACGGATTTAAGCTGGCTTGACTTGCTGATGGTAACATGTACAAACACTGCACCCTGTCCATCTGCAATGGACTGCGTCAAGACAGACGCTTGAAATTCATCAAGTGATAATGCTGTTCCACTCGAAGCTGCATCTGAACTGCTGATCTGTAATGCAGCATCAGACATACTTGCTTCTCCGCTTTCAATCGCTTGCAGCTTATCAACAATGGCAGACACGTCAGCCTTGCCCTCACCGCCTGCCATAATATCCTGTACCATAGACTCGAGTGCATCCAAGCTCTGGAACAGAACGTCAAATATAGGCTCCTGCATCGTCAGCTTCTCGTTGCGGACCAGATCCAGCACATTTTCCATCTTATGAGTTAATGAGGCGAGATCTTCGAATCCCATTGTCGCAGCCATTCCCTTAAGTGTGTGGGCTGATCGAAAGATCACCTGAACTATGCTGATGTCCTCCGGATTATTTTCCAATTCGAGCATCTTTTCGTTCAATGATTGGAGATGATCATTCGACTCATCAATGAACATGGATAAATATTGATTCATATCCACTTTGTATTACCTCCTTTTATGAATTAACCGTTTCTAGTCACCGCTTTAACCAGTCTATCGGCCAGCTCCTCAAGCGGGAGCAGCTGATTTACACACCCGAGCTCTGCTGCAGCACGCGGCATCCCGTATACAACGCAGGTCTCCTCATTCTCAGCAAAAGTAGAAGTAACGCCTGCTTCGTAGAGACGTTTCATCATTCTTGCTCCATCGCTGCCCATCCCCGTCAAGATGGCTATATGTCTTTCGAGAACATCATAGGGGAGTAAAGATTCGAATAACGTATCGACTGAAGGCCTGTGTCCATTCACGGGGTCCTCGCTGCCGAGCACAATCTCATATTCCGCATGACGATTCTCCCTAACTCTCATATGATAGCCTCCTGGAGCGATGTAAGCAGTTCCTGCCTTTAAAAGCATTCCATGAGCCGCTTCAACCACATGAATCTCACTGAAGGAATCAAGCCGGGCTGCCAGGGATCTGGTGAAATCCGGCGGCATGTGCTGAACGATGACAATCGGAGCCTCAAAATCCCCGGGAAAATGAGACAGCAGCGTTTTAAGTGCACGGGGTCCACCCGTCGAGCATCCGATAGCTACCAATTTGCTGAACGTACCAGAAGAAAGCGATACATCTAATTTCTTAGGCTTCTTCGTCTCGGCTGCTTCAAGAGAGGCTACGGCTTCGTGCTTTGCTTGAATTACAAGGGATGACCGTTTGTCAGGTTCCTTCTCCTTCTTGCTTGCTTTTGGTCTTGCTTTCTTCTCTGTTTCTTTTTTGTCTGTCTCTAATTCTTGTGCTAGTCTCTGAGTGATGGACTTAATGTCTTCCAGCTTGGTCTTCGCCGATCGGGGAGCGGAAATGTTCTTGCTCACTGATTCTGGAGGCGCAGATTTAGGCTCTTGAGCGATCGTTTTTTCAGGCGTCTTATGGTGGACAGCAGCATCTTTATTCTTTTTCCCAGCAGACGAAGCCGAAACCTCAGAGGGAGCGATCCATGCTGCAACCTCATCCTTCTCCGCAGCTCTTCGGGCTCTTCGCTCCATCATCTGTACAGCTTCCTTCATCTGATTACGAAGCTCAGTCCCCACCTCATAAATGTCCTGACGAAATTGAACGGAAGGCTTACGTATAAAATCAAACGCACCGGCTTCCAGCGCCTTGATCGTTTCTTTGAGACCGGTCTCATTAATCCCTGACAGCATGATGATCGGAATTGGCTGCTCGGCCATAATGATCTTCAAGGCATCCAGCCCGTTTAATTCCGGCATTTCAACATCCATCGTAATTAAATCTGGCCGGAGACTTCTGGCTTTCTCAACAGCTTCCACACCTGTCGCAGCGGTGTCCGCTACTCGAAAAGAAGGATCCTGCTGAATTAAATCGGTAATAATCTTTCTCATAAATGCTGAATCATCAACCACAAGTACCTGATAGACTGACATGTAAGACACCTCTAAAGTAAATTCATCTTGTTTATTGGGCCGTCTTTCTCAACCACTTGGCAACAAAACCTCTTAAGCCCTGCCCACCGCTCGATATCGTTCTGCCCATCTCTGTGTAGCTCAGCGAGATTCGTTCCATATCCTTAGCAGCTGTGCAGTTCGGATACAGGGTAGTAAATGGCGTTTGCTTCTTAACCGCACGCATCACATGACTATCCTCAGTGACATACCCGAGCAGCGGAATATCAGCCCCCAAAAATCGTTTAGCAACCAGCTGTATCTTTGAGCTGACTTGGTCGGCCTCGCGCTTGTTCTCCGCCCGATTGACGATGATGCCGAATGGACTGTGACCGTTAATTTTGTGCATCATTTTGATGAGTGCATAAGCATCCGTGATCGCCGTGGGCTCCGGGGTCGTCACAACAATACATTCATCTGCAGCCGCGATAAAGCTTCTGTTCTCCAGTGATAATCCCGCACCGGTATCAAAGAAAATATAATCCATTTCCGAAGCCAGGCTCTCCAAATCAGTGGTGAATGCATCAATATCCTGTTCCGTTAGAGACAGAAGTTCTACGAATCCGGACCCTCCTGCGATATACGGAAGCCCCATCGGTCCGAGTTGTATAATCTCTGAGATCCTTTTCTCCCTGGTCAGCACATGATATAGACTGAATTTGGAGGAGACCCCCATAAGCACATCAATATTGGCCATTCCCATATCAGCGTCAAATACGAGAACCTTTTTGCCGGCGGCATGAATTTTTAATGCCAGGTTTAGAGTGAAATTGGATTTCCCTACTCCACCCTTGCCGCTTGCAACGGCAATTAATTTAGCCTGTTTCTTCGCTGTTTGCTTCTTTATGCGATTCTCTTCCGTAATCTTCGGAATGGGCCTTGCTGCCATCAATTCTCTAAGAGATGCAGCCTGATCACTCATTCTCATCACTTCCCATTATGCAATCTGAGAGCGTCCTGGCATCCGGCACCATAAGATCATCTGGCACATTCTGACCAACCGCTATGTAAGACAGTGCCACAGGGTAACGGTACAGAACATTAAGAATGGAACCGAGACTATCCGTTTCATCCATTTTGGTAAAGATGACTTTGGACAGGCCATATTTGGTGAAATGGTCCAAAATGACGAGCATATCCTCTGTCTTAGAGGTGAGGCTCAGTACTAGCACCATCTCGCTGTTGGGTTCATCGAGAAGCAGGCTGTTCAGTTCAGATACCAGCATTTCATTACGATAGTTACGTCCTGCGGTATCCATAAAAATAAGATCACAATCTGCAAGGCGTTCTAGGGCCCGCTTGGTATCTGCCGGTGACTGAACCACCTCTAGCGGAACTCCCAGTATTGCGGCATAGGTTCTCAGCTGCTCGACAGCGGAGATCCGGTACGTATCCGCAGTAATAAGCCCGACCTTGCGCTTGTACTTAAACATTTGCTCAGCAGCCAGCTTGGCAATGGTCGTCGTCTTACCCACGCCCGTAGGTCCCGCAACGTAAACAATACGTGTATCCTGCGCAATTCCAGCATCTATTCGTGCTTCAAGGAATTGCCTTATCTCTTCCTTGACTAGTGCCAAGCCGCTCTGCTCGGTCTGTTCCGTCCACTGCTCCTGTACTTCATCAATCCATTTCATCCATAATTCATTGATGACACCCTGCTGAATCAGTTTGGCACGTGCTTCATTCAGATTGCTCGGCAGCACGGCTTCATGGGCATCTCGCTTAGCAAACGAAGTCATCATCTGCTTCAACTGCTGTATTTCAGTCAGCAGAGCCTGATCGGTAGAAGCGGAAAAATCCGCCCCTTCCGGGTGCGGCTCCTGAACAGGAAGTGATGGAAGGACTGATGAATGTGGTCCCCTGTAGGATGGATTCGCTTGCTTCACATCCTCCTGTTTTTCCTTGGCCGGTGCTTGTTCTCCGTTATTCATACCTTGTGCTACTTTGCGGTAAGCATCTGGGGCCATTGCTCTTGGTATTGGTCTTGGCTGAGCCGGAGAGACCGGCGGGCTTGCTTGCAGATTGGCCGGTGCCCCCGAACCCGCCTGCTCCTCAACCGCCGCTACGACCTCTATCTTTTGCTTGCGGAACAGTCCGGCAAAACCGCCTGTCTTGATCGATTTCGTCGACAAGATGACTGCATCTGCTCCTAGCTCACTGCGAATCAGGCCCATTGCCTCGGGCATGGTATCCACTATATATTTTTTCACTCTCATAGATTAACCACCCCGACACTTTGAATTTCAACATTAGGCTCCAGTTCGCTGTAGGACAACACCGGTATATCCTGCATCGTTCTTTCGATCAATTGCCGCAAATACATCCGGATTGTCGGTGAAGTAAGCACGATCGGTTGTTGACCCGTCTGAATCAGCCGATTCACTTGCTCCATCAGCTTCTGATACAGCGTCTGACTAGCTACTGGATCAAGCGCAAGATAGCTCCCTTGCTCCGTCTGCTGGACACTCTCGGCAATCTTCTTCTCCAGATTCGGTCCTACCGTAATGACCCGCATCGTCTCCCCTTTTTGGGTATACTGCTGTGTAATCTGTCTGGATAGAGCTTGTCTGACATATTCCGTAAGTACATCCGGATCCTTCGTATAAGTACCGTAATCCGCGAGCGTCTCAAAAATAGTCACCATATCTCGGATCGAGATTTTCTCACGAAGCAGTTTAGCCAGTACTTTTTGAACATCTCCAATGGATAATACAGATGGAATCAGCTCATCAACCAGTGCAGGATAATTCTCTTTCAAGTTATCCACAAGAGCTTTCGTTTCCTGACGACCCAGGAGCTCATGTGCATGCTTCTTAATCATTTCGGTCAAATGCGTTGCCACAACCGAAGGTGGATCTACAACGGTATAGCCGGACAGTTCGGCGCGATCCTTGGTTGCTTCATCGATCCATAAGGCGGGAAGGCCAAATGCAGGCTCGGTTGTCTCAATTCCGGTTATAGAATCATCATCATATCCTGGACTCATCGCCAGATAGTGATTGAGCAGAAGCTCGCCGCTCCCGACAATATTTCCTTTAATCTTAATCACATATTCACTGGGTCTTAGCTGAATATTGTCTCTTATCCGAATTACCGGAACGACGAGTCCCAGCTCAAGAGCACATTGTCTTCGAATCATGATGATACGATCGAGCAAATCTCCACCCTGCCCTGTATCTGCTAAGGGAATAAGTCCATATCCAAATTCGAATTCGATCGGATCCACTTGCAGCAGGTTAATTACACTTTCCGGACTACGCACCTCTTCAATCTGCTGCTCTTCTTCCATCTGTTCATCACTAATCTGCTGTTTATTCAAATTCTGCTGCATCTTCCAGCCAGCGAAGAAGAGAAGTAACGCAAGCGGCAGTGTTGTAATCAGCTGAATGGGTGTGAAGAATCCTAGGAATGCTACCGTCGCTCCAACAATATATAGAAGCTTTGGATAGGAGAAGAGCTGGGATGTAATATCATCCGCCATAGTACCATTAGAAGCTGCACGCGTAACGATAATACCGGATGCGGTAGAAATAAGCAGTGCAGGGATCTGACTGACCAATCCATCACCGATCGTTAGCAGTGAATAAGTAGACAATGCATCACCAAAGCTCATGCCCATCATTACCATCCCAATGATAAAACCACCGACAAGATTAATGATCAGGATAACGATACTGGCAATTGCATCTCCTTTAACAAACTTGCTCGCACCATCCATCGCTCCGTAAAAGTCCGCTTCGCGTTCGATTTTGCTTCTGCGCTCTTTCGCTTGATGCTCATTAATAAGTCCTGCGTTCAAATCCGCATCTATACTCATCTGCTTCCCGGGCATCGCGTCGAGGGTGAAACGAGCTCCTACCTCCGCTACGCGCTCCGAGCCTTTCGTAATGACAATAAATTGAACGACGACCAGGATCAGAAACACGATGAAACCGATAACCGGCTGCCCGCCTGAGATCCAGCTTCCGAACGTGGCCACAACCTGACCGGCATAAGCATCCTGCAAAATATGCTTTGTCGTTGCAAGGTTAAGTGCCACACGAAATAGAGTCGTCACAAGCAGCAAGGAAGGGAATATGGAGAATTCCAGAGCTTCCTTCGTATTCATCGCTACCAGCAATATAACCAAAGCTATTGCGATGTTGATAACCAGCAGTGCATCAAGTAGTCCAACAGGAATAGGGAGAATCATCATTAGCACGATGCCGATGATCCCGATCAGGATTGATAGGTCTTTAATTTTCACTAGTTTCCATGCCTCCGATTCCCCTTATGATTCGATCTTCCTTTTAATTTGTAAACATAGGCAAGAATTTCAGCGACAGCCTGGAAGAGATCCGCCGGAATTGAATCTCCGATCTCTGTCCTTTGGAACAAGGCTCTGGCTAGAGGCTTGTTCTCCATTAGCGTCACTCCATGCTCTTTGGCGATCTCCCGAATGCGCAGCGCCATATGATCTGCGCCCTTCGCTATGACCGTAGGAGCCTCCATTTCATTGCCATCATATTTCAAAGCGACTGCAAAGTGAGTAGGATTCGTAATGATGACGTCCGCATTGGGAACTTCCTGCATCATCCGCTGCATCGCCATACGTCTTTGCCGTTCGCGAATTTTCGCTTTAATGAGAGGGTCTCCCTCCATCTTCTTATACTCATCCTTGATGTCCTGTTTGGACATTCTAATGTTCTTCTCATGTTCGTATCTCTGATACATGTAATCCAGGATAGAAAGCACAAATAAGGCTGCGCCAATATTGATTCCAAGGTCCAGCGTCATTTCCGCTGCGAATTTCAAGATTCCATCCAGTGACAACAGGCTGAGGCCTGCGAATTCATCACGTGCACCCCATAAGATGTCATAAACCAAATAGCCAATAATGACGAGCTTAAGAACGGACTTTAACAGTTCTACAAGGGCTCGCATGGAAAAGATGTTTTTGAAGCCCTTGATCGGATCCAGCTTGCTGAATTTAGGAGTGATTCCTTCGCCTGTCAGCAAAAATCCCACCTGAATATAATTGGCCGCAAAACCAATGATCACCGCGATGGCAAAGATCGGAGCAAGTAGGATAAGTATCTCCATTCCAAACTGTCCGAACATAACCATTACGTTCTCGCTCGTTACTTGCATGTTCAGCCTGTTAACAAAGATATCCTTGAAGAGGTCTGCAATGCGTTCCTTGTAAAATTCACCAAAGATGAGCAGACACATGAAACAGGAGAGTAAAATGGCTGCTCCGGATATTTCCATACTTTTGGCCACTTGGCCCTTTTTACGAGATTCCTGACGTTTTTTCGGGGTAGCCTTCTCCGTCTTCTCCCCTGAGAACATCTGCAGGTCCAGTTTAAATCTCATTGCTGCTACCCCCGCCACCGCAGATTCAAGCCTTAAGCTCCTTGTTTAATCACTTCCAGAACTCCCTGCATAGCTTCAAACATGACTGCGAATAAATTTTCAAATAAATATAACAAGCCTGGTATAGTGATCAGCATCATCGCGAGTCCTACCAGAATTTTTAACGGAACACCTATGACAAACACGTTGAACTGCGGCGCAGTTCTTGCTAAGAAGCCGAGACCCACATCTGTCATAAACAGAGCGACAACAAGAGGTGCTGCCAGCTGAAATGCGAGCATAAACGCCTGAGCGAAGGCTGTTATGATTAACTCAGCGATATTCCCACTTGCGATTGCTGCAAAAAAATCATTCCCTACCAGCGGTACCCACTCGTAGCTGTACACGATTGCATCCAGCATTCGATGATGACCGTTCATGGTTAGAAACAACAGGACAGCAAAGGCATACTTCACATTCCCTGTCAAAGGAGCAGCTGCGCCTGTCATGGGGTCGTAGACATTTGCCATCCCAAACCCGATCTGAATATCGATAAATGCACCTGCTGTTTGGATCGCTGTGATCATGAGTAGTGCGATGTAGCCCAGCAGCAGACCCATCAGTATTTCTTTCACAATGAGCAGAATGTATTGACCATCCATCGGAATTGACTGGCCCAAGCCAAATGTGAGGTACACAATGACGGTAATAAAAAAAGATATTCCGATCTTAAATACCCCTGGAACCCCTGGCGTAGAAAATATAGGTGCTGCTACAAAAAATGCTGTAATTCGACAAAAAATAAGCAGAGCGACAGAAAAACCTTGAAGCATCATCTCCATGTTTGTATATGCCTACCCGATATAAGTATGAAGATTATTCAAAATGTTAAATGTAAAATCGACCATTGTTGCAAGTATCCATGGCCCAAATAACAACAGTGCCACTAGCACCGCAATAATCTTGGGAACAAAAGCCAGTGTTTGCTCCTGGATCTGTGTCGTCGCTTGAAAAATACTGATAATAAGACCTACTACAAGCCCTAATACAAGCATTGGTGCACTGATTTCCAGTGCGATAAAAATTGCTTGCCCTGCCAGTTCAATGATAAAATCGGACGTCATGGCCGCTTGCCTCCAATGTCTAGATGCGCCCTAGTTTAAGGACTGAAACTTAATAACAGAGATTTTACGACCAAATACCAGCCATCCACCAGAACAAAGAGAAGGATCTTGAAGGGCAGTGATATCATGACCGGCGGGAGCATCATCATCCCCATCGCCATAAGTACACTCGACACGACAATATCAATGACTAGAAATGGAATAAATATCATAAAGCCCATCTGAAATGCAGTTTTCAATTCACTTATGGCATAGGCCGGAACAAGTACATGTAAGGGAATATCCTCATAGGACTCGGGTTGCTCCGCTCCGGTGTATTCCATAAACAGCAGCAGATCCTTCTCTCTTGTATGAGAGAACATGAATTCCTTCATCGGCTCAGCTGCCTCCTCCAGTGCTTCCGTCTGAGTAAGCTCTCCTCTCAGATAAGGCTGGAGTGCGACTTCATTCATTTGTGATATGGTTGGAGACATAATAAACAAGGTCAGAAAAAGGGCCAGTCCGACAAGCACTTGGTTCGGCGGCATTTGGTTCGTTCCGAGCGACGTTCTGACAAAGCTCAGGACGATAACGATCCTAGTAAAGCTTGTCATTAATACGAGAATTGCAGGTGCAATGCTTAATACCGTAATGAGTAAAATAATAGATAATGCACTTGTGCTCGGTTCTTCGCCTTCCGTATTCCCGAACTCAATGGAGATATCAGGGATCGGCTGTGCCGCAAAGGCCTCTGTACCATTGAATACCGTCAGGCACACCCACAACAGACATGCAACTACAATCTTCTTATTCATGAATCCCTCGACCGATCTCTAGTATCTTCTTGAAGCCAGTCTTCCATCTGTTCCTTGCGATCTGGCATTCCTTGAAGTTTCTGTTCAAATAATTGCTTAAAATCAGCTTCATCAACTTCTTCAGACTTGGCCCGATTTCGGTTAAGCCGGGTCTTCAGCTTCTCAATCGTTGAGAGGAGTGATGCTGTTTCCCTTCCTTCAAGCTCGAATTGCTTCATTAGCTGACTGATCTCCTCGGGATCAGCTAAGGTATCAATGACATTGATATCCTCACCAACCCCAAGGATATATAGTTTACTGCCTATTTCAACGATTTGAATGGATTTGCTCGGTCCAAGACCGACTCCGCCAACAATTCTCATCGCTTTCTTTTGGAAAAAATGCTGATTCTTACGACCCAGCCAGCGTATAAGCAGCACGATGGCTGCGATGATCGCAATAAGGACTATAATTACCCATAACAGCTGGCCATAATAGCTGGTTTCCATCGGTATCGATTAAATGCCTAACGTCTTATTAATTGCTTCGATAACACGATCGGATTGGAACGGCTTCACGATGAAGTCCTTCGCACCTGCCTGAATGGCGTCAATAACCATTGCCTGCTGTCCCATTGCAGAACACATGATGACTTTAGCATTAGGCTCGATTTTTTTGATCTCCTTCAATGCAGCAATACCGTCCATTTCTGGCATGGTGATATCCATGGTGATCAAGTCAGGACGAAGCTCCTTATACTTTTCAATAGCCTGTGCTCCATCTTGCGCTTCTCCCACAACCTCAAACCCGTTTTTTGTCAGAATGTCCCGAATCATCATTCTCATAAATGCTGCGTCGTCCACGATTAGAATTCGATTTGCCATGTTAGTTAAAATCCTCCCCAAAAATTATGCTTATTGTATTTTCTGTAGTCGGTCCCATTCACTGATGATATCTGTTACACGTACACCAAAGTTCTCGTCAATAACAACGACCTCGCCCTTAGCGATCAGCTTCTGGTTTACAAGAATATCTACAGGCTCACCGGCAAGCTTGTCCAGTTCAATAATTGATCCCTGAGATAGTTCCAAAATATCCTTAATTTGCTTCTGGGTCCTTCCTAATTCTACGGTGACTTTAAGCGGTATGTCCATCAATAAATTCAAATTATTGTCGCTTTGCTGCCCAAAATTTCCATTTTGAAAGTTTGCGAATTGTACTGGTTGCACATTTACACCGCGTGCGTGCATATTTCCGTAATGCTGTGGTTCGTTATACTGCATATTCGGCATTTGCTGCGGCATCTGTTGCTGCATTGGCGGCATCGCTGTTTGTCCCTGCCAAGGGTCCTGATATGGCATGCTTGGCATCTGCATCGGTTCAGATGGTGCAGAAGGCATACTATTCGGATGCTCCTGCGGAGTGTGTACCGTAGGCTGCGCTGCCTGAGCTGGTGGTGCTGGTTCAGTCATCTCCTCGACCGCTGCAGCAGCTTCATTTGCAGCTTCATCCATAGGATCAGACGAACCATGGATCAGCATATGAACCATATTTTTCGCAAAATCGACTCTTAACAGCTGCATAATGTTCGAATCAATTAAATCTCCAATGAGCAGTCTGAAGGATACCTTAATCAGCGTTTCGTCCATTGGGAAATTGTTGAGCCCTTCACCGCTGGACATATTCAAAATGTCGATGCTTGGCGGCGAAATATTTACAAAGCGATTAAACAAAGTGGACATGGAGGTGGCTGAAGACCCCATCATCTGGTTCATTGCTTCTTGAACCGCACTGATATGAATTTCATTCAGTTCCTCATCCTGCGGATTCCCTTCACCGCCCAGCATCAAGTCAGCTATCACCTGCGCGTCGCGCTTTTTGATCACAAGGGAATTAATTCCTTCAAATCCGTCTACGTACGTAACATGTACGGTAACATGTGGTTTGGGGAACTCCTCTTCAAACTGTGACTTATTAATAATCGAAATTTTAGGTGTTGTTATATCTACTTTATTCCCGAGCAAGGTGGACAGCGCTGTTGCCGCACTCCCGAAGGTAATGTTGCCAATTTCGCCCAATGCATCCTGCTCGAGCGGTGTGAGATAATCGTCAACCGTCTTGATTACAGGCTCTCCGCTGGAAATGGATTCAGATTGCTTCAATAGAGCATCTATCTCTTCCTGGGACAAATAATCTTTACTCGTCAAGCTCTTCAACTCCTTCAATCAGAATCTCATCTATCTGCACGGCTACTCGATCTCTAAGTGTACCGGGACTTCCCATAAATTTAGCTCGTTCCCCCACCTTGATCGTCAGCCCTTCCTCAACCGGCTTATTTAATGTAATGACATCTCCGACATTCAAGGATAGAAACTCTGCTATGGAAATATTCGACTCACCCAGTTCTGCGATAATGGGCAATTTCGCTTTTTTAACTCTTTCTTTTAAGGCTACGACTTCCTCAGGCGCTCTCGATTTCTTCTCGGATATAAACCACTGATGTGTCGACAGCTTGGACATGATCGGTTCAACTACCACATGCGGAATACATAAATTTATCATTCCTGTGGTGTCACCGATCTTGGTGCTGAGCGAAATAAGAGCAATGGTCTCGTTCGGAGATACGATCTGCATAAACTGCGGATTCGTCTCCAGTGCTTCCATTCTTGGTGTGATATCAAGTACCGTCTTCCACGCTTCTTGCAGGCTGTCGAATGCTTTGCTAAATATTCGTTCCATAATGGTAGTTTCAATCTCAGTCATTGAGCTGTTCTTGGCTGATGAGGTCCCGGGCCCGCCCAGTAAACGATCCAGCATCGCGTAGGCAACGTTGGGGTGCACTTCGAGCACCATTCTGCCTTGGAGCGGCTCCGCTTCAAATATGTTCAAGATCGTCATCTTCGGTATGGACCTGATAAACTCGTCATAAGGCAGCTGCTCAACCTGAACAACATTAATTTGAACAAAAGTTCGTAATTGTGCTGAAAAATAAGTCGTCAGATACCTCGCAAAGTTCTCATGTATACGCGTCAGGCTTCGAATATGATCCTTCGAAAAGCGTACTGCACGTTTAAAATCGTAGGATCTGATCTTTCGCGCGGTTTCTTCCTTCTTGAGCTCTTCAGCATCCATCTCCCCAGAGGAAAGAGCAGCGAGGAGGGCATCAATCTCATTCTGTGAAAGTACATCAACCATTTATCTCACCCCCTTGCAGAAATAAAAATGAACTTGCCTAAGCTGCATTTTACAAGCCTGCTACCACGATAGAAGTTATTTTACTTTCCGTAACTCTGCCGCTTGGCAGTTCTTTATTAATGAGCTCTGTGAGCTCACTCAGGAACAAATCACGGTTCTTGCCGGACTCAAGCTGCTCAGGCTGAGTATCAGCTAGTTTCTGCAGTATAGCGGGCTTGATTTGAATTTCCTTGATCTTCTCAAAATCTTCTTTGGCTTCCTTGGAGTTGACCTGGAAAGCGAGGTTCAATTGCACAATATTCGTATATCCTGCAAGGTTGGTCTTGATGTCAGTAATTTCTGAAGTCAGCTCTACGATTTCATCTGCGGATAAATGCTTCGTCGCTGTACTTTCAGCCACTTCCTGATTTGAGCTCTCATCTGCATTTGTCCGATCTACTAACAGAACCACAGCAAGCACGATCAGGGTAATGCCAAGCATGATCGTAGAAAGCCAGGGTAACATCTTTTTCATATTAGGAATCCTCCGTTTGCTGCTGCACTTTTATCGTTGCTGCATGTATGCCTATTTCACCGTTATACTCTTTGATCTTGTTAATGATTTCGTCTGCCTTTTCTAATACAATCAAACGTTTACCTGTAACGAGAGTGACGTATGTATCCGGTGTTTCTTCTACAGTTTCTACGAGCAGCGCATTTAACCACATGGATGAACCATTTAATCTCGTCACTAATATCATGGGTTTTCCTCCCGCTTAAGTGCCTAAGGGAAGCTGTCAGCCTCCCCTAAGCTATCAAATTATTAACGCTTGAGGTTTACGACTTCAGTAAGCACTTCATCAGAGGTTGTAATAATACGTGAATTCGCTTGGAATCCGCGCTGTGCCACGATCATTTCTGTAAATTCACCTGTAAGATCGACGTTCGACATTTCCAGCTGTCCTGTAACAATCGCTCCAGTACCTGCTTCAGCGTCATTGGCAGTGACGATTTCAAGCTCTCCTTCTGGATTGGCATTCAAGGTCATACGGTACAGGTTGCCTCCCATTTTCTCAAGACCACCCGGATTTGCGACAAGTCCAATCCCTAGCTGAACATCTGCTGCTACGGTTCCATCCGCAAGCTGTGTATTAATCGTGCCATCCTGACCAATTGAAAAAGCCACCACTTCAGGGTCGATCACGATCGCTGCTCCATCGGAATCAAAGACAAACAATCCGTCAGAAGTCAGGAGATTACCATTTGCATCCACATGAAAATCACCAGCACGTGTAAGATAAGGCGGTTCTTGACCATCCGTAAGACCTACAAGAAAGAATCCATTTCCTTCGAGACGCAAATCCGTAGGATTGTTTGTCGTCTGGGCAGACCCAGCGAGGTGCAATGTATCAATTGAACCCACACTCACTCCAAGACCTACCTGTTTCGCATTTACTCCTCCACTCTCATCAGTTGGCGCGGTTGTTCCGGAGATCGTCTGGCTCATAATATCCTTGAACATTACCCGGCTGGATTTAAATCCGGTCGTATTCACATTCGCAATATTGTTACCGATCACATCAAGCTTGGTTTGGAATCCTCTCATTCCGGACACTCCGGAATACATAGACTTCAGCATTTCGCACTACCTTTCTTTTGTTCAGTTATTTTTGCCGCTTCAGTCGGTCCACGGCATGAAGGCTCTCCGTTTAGGGCCAGCCGGTTAAGATATAATTACTGCACTGTCAATCTGAGTAAATACATTGTCACTCATGGAATCCCCGTTCACTGCGGTTACCACAGTGCGGTTCGGTACATTTACAATAAAGGCCGTATCCTGCATCAGCACCAGCGTTTCCTTTGCTCCTTTTGCTGCCGCCTTATCAATTGCATCACCGAGCTTCATCAGCTGCTCATTCCCAAGCTCGATTCCACGCTGTGCAAGCCTTTTGGAAGCATGATGACTGAGCTTGACCCACTCCTGATTTAGCAGCTCTTGAAAAGAAGTTCCTGCCGCTGAGGAGCTCGTGCTCTTCTTGTTGACATCTCGAAGGCTTCCGGGTGTAACCGGTCCTGTATACAGCTGGCCTACTCTCAAAATGTCACTCATACCTGTGTACCGGATTGATCTTCAGACGATTCTTCATCAGCGAGCTCTGCATCTGGCTGCTGCACTTCTTCTCCCTCTGCTGGTGCTGGATCACTGATTTGTATGATGTCTGTGAGGGCTACTTCTTCATCACCGATCATTGCATACTGAATTTGATCACGAATTATGATGGACTCAACCTGTCCAGTAAGCACACCCGATTCTCCCGACTCCGCATCTTTTCCGATCCAGCTTACATTTTTGCCAATCAATCCGGATGCTGCTCCTAGAGATTGTGCCAAGCTCTCCAGCTGGCCTGAAATATTGGTCAGCTGTTCGACTGAAGTAAATTGTGCCATCTGAGCGATAAATTCTTTATCCTCCATCGGCTGCATCGGATTCTGATTCTGCAGCTGGGTTATAAGAATTTTGAGGAATTGATCCTTGCCCATCTCCTGCGTTGATTTTCTGCTGGCTGCGGCCACATTGCCCGCGGAATAGTTCGGCCATACATTAGATGTTGAGATTATGTCTGCCACTCGTTACCACCTCACTTCCTATCAAGCTTTGGCTGTAAAGCCTTGGGTACGTTCTGCTGAAGGGAAGACCTCCAGTCCTTGCTGTTCTCGCATCCATGTTCGAAGCTCATCCTGCATTTCTACCGCCTGAATGGCATCTTCATCTCTTTGCTCACGTTCCCTGGATCTCCGTTCTCCTCCGGACTGTCCATTAGAACCTCCCCCATCCTGATACATATGGGAAGATAGTGATGTGTTCTGTGTGACTTCCAGTCTTTCGACTTGGATCCCCTGAGCCTGGAGTGCGGCTCTCAGCTGAGTGATCTGCTGCTCGAGCAAATCTTTGGCTATCACCTGCTCTGTCATAAAACGGGCAACGAGTTGTCCATTCTGCATGGATAGCTGAACATCAACCTGCCCTAAATGTTCCGGCCGCAGTGAAATTACCGCCTCCGCTACGCCGTTCTGTTTAACAAACTCGAACTTTTGAATGACAAACTCAGACATATCCTTCACAAATTGTCCCGCAGGTATTGCCATCTCAGATTTTGCAACCGGTGTTTGAACATTACCGCTGCGCAGTACGAGCTGACCCGCTGTTGTAGGTTCATTCTCTTTCCCTTGTTCACCATCTGAGGTTGAAGCCGAAGAGTCCGTTTCTTCAACGATGCTGGTCTTCGAAGCTTCTGTAGGAACAAGCTTGCCGGCTTCCTTGTCTGTCACCTGATTGGAGTCCTCCGTGGTGCTAACGGTACTCGTGCTGTCCTCACCCGCAGCTTTGAGCAGTTGCTCCATTAATGCAGAGCTGGCATTCTGGATCACAGCTTCCTTATTCGAAGACATATTTACGACTGTTGCTATTTGCTCTGTTACAACCTGTAATTTCTCTAGAGACTCTGTACTTATATCTGATTTTTGTAACAAATTCTTGAGAGAGGTAATCAGCTCTGTATGTAGGCTCTGCTGCACCAGGGCTTGTCCATCTGAACTCTTCTTCCCGCTCGCTTCAACCACTTGTTGTAATGCCTCTTGCACCGCATATTGGATCGTGTTCGGATCATTAGCCAGGATATTGACTATTTGCTGTGAAGTAGAATCCGATGATTCACTTCCTTCCTGAGCAGCTGGGTAATATGCATTCATGAATTGCGAGAGCCAAGCATTTAAATCGGCTAATAATTCTGAATCCTCTAGCAGAAGCTTCTCTTTGGAGTCTTCCAATGCTTTGATCAGGTTCTCAATCAGCTGTTCTGCTGCTGCGAATAGCTCTGACTCATCCTGCAGTGCCAGATTCATTTCCTCCTCGGAAGCCGCCGTCATTCCGGCTGCGGCCATTAAAGTAAATAATCCCGCTTGATTGACGTCAGATGTACTGCTGCCAGAGGATGTAGTTGTCCCCATCAATCCCTGAAGCTGTTCCAGAAAGGACGGCTGCGTACTCGATCCCGTTACGCTGCTGTTTCCTGCAAGTGTGCTGCTTGTTGATTCGACAGTCTGTGTCATCGCCATTTGCGGCAAGAAAGATATCATTTCTTTTTTTCACCTCCTTTCAAATTGCAAACTAAGGTCTATTTCCCACCCATAAGTCTATTCAGGATTTTGGCAGAAGCTTCTTTGTCAATGCCAGACATGCTGTCAAGGAGTTCTGCTCTCTTGGCATCATCAACCGTCTTAAGGATCGTAATGGCCCGATCAGAGCTGATCTTGTTCATCTCCAGAATAAGCTCTGCACCGCTTGCAGCCGACATGGATGAGAACGTTTGAGTAAGCTCATTCTGGTCCAGATTCCGACTGTTATTGGTCTGCGCCGTCTCTGCTGCGGGCTGACTTGCCGCGAGCTTCGATTGCAATGCCGCGATTGCCTTCACCTCTGATGTTGTTACTTCCTTGAGAGCTGAAGTCAATTCAGCAGCAGACTGTGGATTCATTTTCTCTAGAATGCCTATTCGTTCATCCGATTTCATCTCTGATAGAAGCTGTACCTGCTCTTCTTTTGTCATACTCTGAATAATTGGTGCCGCTTTGCTAGGCTTCATCTCACCATACATCTTGGCCAGGTCTCTGATCTCCTGCACATAAGGATCGACCTGTTCCTCGCCATCTTCCGTTCTGCTATCCTTCGCTTGCTCCAGCTGCTTAATTTCTTCTTCTAACTGTTTCACTTTGTCATCCTGCTGTGTCTTTTGCGCTTCTGCCTCGGCCAGATCCTTCTCAGCAGCCTCAAGGTCTGCTTTCAAAGTTTCGATTGTAGCCTGATCGCTCTCCATTTGCTGCTCCAGCTTTCTCTCTTTGACCAATTCAGGATCAAGTGCATCTTCAGGAATCCATTCTCTAACAATCGGAACTTGGCTTAAGAAAGCCATAGCCTTATTCTTGAAGTCACCGTTCAGTACGATGAGAAGTGCGGTAACGAGAACAGCTGTAAATACGATCGGGACTGCGATTACAAGGAATTTTTCCCATCCGCTGCTGGACTCTCGCTCCAGCTCTTCCTTATCCTTGCCTACCAAAACTCATACCTCCTCCGGCGCATTTCCTCACGTCACTGTCATTAACGTGCTTTGACTGCAAAGCGCACCGTTGCCATTTCATCCAGTTCATTTTGTTCCCGAAGTAGCATTTCCTGTTGAAAATGCATTTTTGCTTTTTCTCTTGCTTCCATCCAAACCTTCTCGTCCAGCATCTTGTCATTCAAAAAATCCTGATTCTTCTTCACGTTCACCTGTGCATAAGCCACGTCGTTGTTCTTACGGCTGATACATTCGTCCAGATAATGAATATATCGGTTCATTTCCTGAAGATTCGCAGCAGATAATGACTGCTGAGATGACGATGAGATGCCTTGGAGCATATTCTCTTTATCTTGAACCAGCTCCATAAGATGCTGCTCCTCTGACTTCAGCTTCCCAATTGCGGAGGATAGCAGCCATTCCGCTTGTGTTTTTTCAGTGGATTTAAGATCGACAACCTTCTGAAAATGATACGTGAATCTCATAACTTACTTGTTCATCTCCTCGAAAATTCTGTAATCAATCTCTGCATAACCTCGTCCAAATTCGTCTTCTCATCTACTTTTTGGCGAGTAAAATCCCAAATATCTCCGATTCGGTCGATAGACTCGTCAATTTCCGCATTAGAGCCTTTTTGATAAGCACCTATGTTAATCAGATCCTCCGAGTTCTTGAACACGGACATCAGTCTCTTTATATTTTCGGCAGCCTCAATCTGATCGCGGGGGGCAATGTCCTTCATCACCCGGCTTATACTCGCCAGCACATCAATGGCTGGGAAATGCCCTTTGTTGGCAATGCCCCGATTGAGCACGATGTGCCCATCGAGAATCCCTCTGACCGCATCGGCAATCGGTTCGTTCATATCGTCACCATCTACCAGCACGGTATAAAAAGCAGTGATTGAGCCCGTTGGTCCTGTACCCGCTCTTTCCAGCAATTTAGGGAGACTCGCAAATACAGACGGGGTATAACCTCTCATAGCGGGCGGTTCCCCAACGGCTAGACCAACCTCCCGCTGGGCCATCGCATATCTCGTAACAGAGTCCATCATCAGCATCACATTCATGCCTCGATCTCGGAAGTACTCTGCAATGGTTGTCGCAATGAGCGCCCCCTTAATCCTCACCAGTGCAGGCTGATCCGAGGTCGCAACGATGACAACAGACCGTTCCAATCCTTCTGGTCCCAAATCCCGCTCAATGAAATCGAGCACCTCACGTCCGCGCTCTCCAATCAGTGCGATGACATTCACATCAGCTGATGTATTTCTTGCGATCATACCCATGAGTGTGCTTTTCCCTACCCCGGATCCGGCAAAAATACCTACACGCTGGCCTTTGCCAATCGTAAGCAGGCCGTCGATGGCCCGAACACCAATGCTTATCGGCTCCTGCACTCTGGGCCTGTTGAGCGGATTAATAGGCGTACTAGAGGTGGAGTAATGCTGCATTCTCGCGGGTATTAACGATCCATCCAGCGGCTGACCTAATCCATCCAGTACTTTTCCTAACAGCTCAGAACCCACCTGTACATTCAGCGGCTTCCCCGTCCCTACGACATCACATCCAGGACCGATAGATTGCAGATCTCCAAGCGGCATCAGCAGCACTTTGTTGTCTCTAAACCCGACAACCTCAGCCTTCAAAGGTGCCGATGACTGGCTGGGATAGATGAGGCATACATCCCCTATGCTGGCGTCTGGACCTTCCGACTCCACCATCAGCCCGATCACCTGCGTTACTTTTCCATTAATGCGAATCGGGTCCAAATGTTTGAGTTGATCTATATATCTGTGTGAGCTAAGCACCTTCATACTGTCCTCGCTCCTCCTGATCAAGTGCAACTCGGATCAATTCCTTCTTGATCTCTGTCAATTGGGTATCTATTCTTGCATCGACACTCCCGTATGCCGAACGGATAACACAGCCTCGATCCTTGACAGAAGCGTCAGGCAATATTTTCAGCTCGGCTTGAGAATCAATCGCGAAGGACAATTCCTCTCTCGCTGCTTGAACAAAGGAGAACTGGGATGGAGCGACACATAGAGTAATGACCCCTTGCTCTCGTTTCCGAGATAGATTCTTCTTGATCAGATCGAGCATGAGATCCGTATCCTCAGTCAGCTGTCTGTCAATGATTTTCTCCGCGATTGCACTGCTGAGCTCAACGAGGAAGGGCTCTGCTTCCTGTATGATCTGCTCCTTCGCTTGGTATGCTTCATTCAGCACTGCCTGAGCTTCAAGCATCTTAATCTCCACTTGCTCCTGAAGCTCCTTCTGTGCTTTGTCACACCCTTCGTCATATCCCTGTTTAAAACCCTCAGAGCGCAGCGCCTCAACCAAATGCTCATCCTGTAATCTTTTTTCTTCCCACCAGGCCTCGATCTGAGCTCTGCTCTCCTGCAGTATCCGTTCCGCTTCTTCTGCCGCTTCACGAATCTGTCTTTCTGCAAATTCTTTCGCATTATGAAGCATTTCTTCTTTTAGTTTCAGAGTCTCCTCATCAACACTCGGCTGTTGACCGATATTAGAAGTAACATCCAAATTGTCCGTAATTTGTTCCTCCTGCTGCTTATCGCCATACTCATGAACAGATCTCAGCTGTTTGTGAGTATCCACCGGGACGTATTGGAAGGACTTGATCAAATTAGACAACGATATCATCTCCTCCGCCGCGAGCTATAATAATCTCACCGGCTTCTTCCAGTCTTCTGATCGTTGCTACAATTCGAGTCTGTGCTTCTTCCACATCACGAAGCCTTACAGGACCCATGTACTCCATCTCTTCCTTGAACGTTTCGGACATGCGTTTCGACATGTTCGTGAATATCGCCTGACGCACTTCTTCACTCGCCACTTTAAGGGCAAGCTGCAGATCGGCATTGTCGATATCACGGATAATGCGCTGAATTGAACGGTTATCCACATTAACGATGTCTTCAAATACAAACATCCGTTTCTTAATTTCTTCTGCAAGCTCTGGATCTTGAATTTCGAGAGAGTCGAGAATGGTACGCTCTGTTCCCCGATCGACACCATTTAGAATCTGAACAATGGATTCAATACCGCCGGCATTCGTGTAATCCTGTGTCACGGTTGCAGACAGCTTCTGTTCCAGAACCCGTTCAACCTGTGAAATGACTTCAGGTGAAGTGCTGTCCATAACGGCAACACGTCTTGCAACATCTGCCTGCTTGTCCTGCGGAAGCGAGGACAGGATAGCTGCTGCCTGCTCAAATTGCAGATAGGACAGTACTAGCGCAATGGTTTGCGGACTCTCGTTCTGAATGAAGTTAAGAATTTGATTCGGATCCGCTTTACGAGCAAAATCAAACGGTCTGACCTGAAGTGTAGCGGTTAGACGATTGATAACCTCGAGCGCTTTTTGTGATCCAAGCGCTTTTTCCAATATCTCTTTGGCATAATTGATCCCGCCCTGAGAGATATATTCCTGTGCCAGGCAAATTTGATGGAACTCGGACATAATCAATTCCTTTTCTCCCGAATCCACCTTACGAACATTGGCAATTTCCAGCGTCAATTGTTCGATCTCTTCATCTCTCAAATGCTTGAATATCTGCGCAGACACTTCCGGTCCTAATGTTATAAGCAATATGGCGGCTTTCTGCCGGCCTGTTAATCCGTTCCCCTGCTTAACCAACTCGTTCACCTCTATTCATCAGCTAGCCATGTACGAAGCAGGTTAACAAATTCATCTGGTTTCTTCTTGGCGAGTGTTTCCAGCTGTTTGCGCACTTGGCTTTCATTCGTGACTGTTTCCAAATTAATGGACGGGAACTCTGTAGGAACCTGGAGCGGAATATCTTCTTCGAACTCTTCTTCCTTGTTGCGCCGTCTTCTGTATATTAAATATCCACCGCCTGCGAGCAGTAATGCGGCTGCAGCAGCCAGCCCCCAGATCATGCCTGAAGACAGTTGAATGCCCGTCTCCTCAGCAGTTTCTGCTTGTGCCGGTCTTTCGGTCACAGAAACTCTATTACTTAAATAGTCATCTTCATAAGTAACACCGGAGTTTGTTAGAGAAGTTCTAACAATGTTCTGAAGCACCTCATCTATGTTTCTGGCCGTAGGAGATGGAACCCCTTCCGAACTTGTTTCACCAGGAGGTGTTTCAATGGCTACATTAATGGTTAAATCTTTAACAACGTATGGACTCTGTACGATTTCTTTAGCAATGCGGTTCACTTCGTAATTGATGACAGAAGAGCTTTCTTCACCACTTGTGGTGGAAGCATCGGCTGCCGGGTAATTGACGACATCTTCTTCTCCAGTGCCAGCAACTCCGCCATCAGCAGAACCTCCGCCAGTATAACTGCTTTGAATATCCTGGACGCTGATTTCGATCCCCCTCATATTTTCTTCATCTACAGGAGTAACGAGATTTTGCGTTTCATTGACCTTGTCAAAGTTCAGATTAGATGTTACAAGCACGTCAACATTACTGCTGCCTGTAATACCCGTCAAAAACTCTCTGACTGTTTTCTCAATGTCCTCTTCATATTGCTTCTGAAGCTGCATGTTCTCCTGCACTTCACCGAGAACACTTCCACCACCGCGCTCCGTAGGTACGAGCTCCTCGCCTTGATCTGTTGAAATCGTAATATTCTCAATTGGCAGATGTGGAACAGCTGTTTTCAGCAAATTGAAATATCCGTCAACGGCCGCCTGCGAAGGCTGATACCCTGGTTGAAATTTAAGCACCGCAGATGCGGAAGCACTATCTTGAGCTGATGATGCAAACAAGCTTTCTTTTGGAAGATTAACTAGGACTTTAGCCTCAGATATCCCCTGCATACCTAATAGCATCTGCTCTATTTCACCATTAAAAGCATTGGCATACTTTACTTGGAATTCTTTGTCCGTCATACCCATTGCTGACGAGCCCTGCTCAAAGATGTCATATCCGATCGATCCATTCTGAATCAAACCTTGGGAGCCGACATCGACTTTTACACGAGCCGCTTGGGTACTTGGTATGGAAATTTCAGAGCCATCTGCGTTCAATTGAAACGGAATATTACCTGATTCCAAATAGCTGATTACTCCAGCAGAATCTCCTGCATCCAGCCCCGTAAACGCAACCTCATATTCCGTCTTGGAGAACTGTATCGTTAGAACCACAATCGCAATGATCAGGAATAAGACGGTCGAAATTAACATTACTTTTTGTTTTTTCGTAAATTTGTTCCAATACGCGGAAACCTTGTCCTTATATTGGGCAATTCTTTCGTTCACTGTGTCACCTCATCCGAAACTTTGCTATAAACATAAACTACATTTGGATCCGCATGATTTCCTGGTAGGCCTCGATTACCTTGTTTCGAACTTGGGTTGTCAGTTGCAGACTTAGGAGAGCCTGCTGTGATGCGACCATAACCTGATCAACATTTACGTTGCCAAGTACAAACTCGGTTGACATTTCGCTCGCATGTTTTTCTTGATCTGCCACTTGAGTGATTGCATCTTCAAGGTAGGAAGAGAATTGATTGATGGTTTCTGTTGGGGTCGAATTGCCCTGTGTCATGTTAACCTTAGGGGTTTGGATAGCTGAAGCTTTAAACATCGTATTTTCGATCACGATTTTCCCTCCCATTATCTTCACGATTATGTATTCACATCATTTTTCTCTAGCTTATTTCTAACGTCCGATCTCCAGTGCTTTCATCACCATGGCTTTGGAAGCATTAAGGGCAGTAACGTTTGCTTCATAGGATCTTGATGCACCTATTAAATCTACCATTTCTTTTGTTGTATCCACGTTAGGCATGTACACATACCCTTCTGCATTTGCATCCGGATGTGTCGGATTGTATACCGGCTTCAGTGGTGCCGTGTCCTCTTCAATCGCCGCGACTTTAACTCCCTGACCCACATTTCCGCCTTGCATCTCATTGTCTAGCATCTGCTTGAAGCTGGGCTGATTGGACTCGAGTACAACCATTTTTCGCTTGTATGGAACGGCTTCACCATTCTCGATCTTTGCTCTTGTCGTTTCACTGTTCGCTATATTCGAAGAAATCACATCCATGCGAAGCCGCTGAGCAGTTAATGCAGAAGCACTGATATCAAAGCTCTTACTGATGTTCACTTATGATCTATCTCCCTTCGGTTGCAGTGCGCATAATCTTGATATGTTCATTCACCAATTGAATATAAGAGTTATACCGCAGCTGATTTTCCGCCAAAAGACTCATTTCCTTATCTACGTCAACATTGTTGTCATTATTGCTCATAGCTGTACTGTTATCGGTGGTTGTGACAGCTGCTGGAATGAAAGAACTAGGACCAATGGGTATGTGTCTCTCATTCGTACGTCTTCCAGTTAAAGTCGGTGTTCCTTGCATTTCCTGTGCAAGCAGCTGCTCGAAGTGAACCTCTGAACGTTTGAAATAAGGAGTGTCACTATTCGCTATATTATTAGTAATCGCAAGTTGTCTGACGTTAGCTGCATCAATTCCTGCTTGCAATGTTCGAAAGCTTACATCATTCAGAAGATTAATCCTCGTCCTCTCCTTCCAGAATATTTAAACTATTACCATTTGAAAAATGAGACCTAGTTCAAATAATTTCGACAAATAAATCTGAACTTTACTCTTTTCCTAGGTCTTTAGTAGAAATAATAAGTTATTTGTCGTATATTCTAAGTTTCTTAGAGTTGGGCATTTATTACAATAAGAAAAAAGCCCTATCTTTTGCCAAAAACAAGGACTTAATATGTATAATTTTCAAAATATGTACATTCTCATGAAAATATAGTCCCATTCTTAGCTGTATATTTTCATAAAAAATTCTTAATTTCAGATAGGTCGATCTTAAGATTTCACTAAAAACGATATGATACTTTAGGAGGAAAAAGCGCGACAAACCGCATTTATTGTCATATTTGACTTGGAGACTGGTTGGATTTTTACCACAAAACAAGTATAGAATTGCACTAAGATGAAAATGCGCACACAAAAAGACTCTTTACAGAGAAATTCTCTATAAAGAGTCTTAATTCTACAAAATATACTGACTTAGATCACGGTCTTTCGCAATTCCACCGAGCTTCTCTCTTACATATTCCGGTGTAATTGTCATCTTCTCTAAGGTGAGTTCCGGCGCTTCAAAGGACAGATCCTCAAGCAGCTTCTCCAAGATCGTATGTAGACGACGAGCACCAATATTCTCCGTATTCAGGTTGACGGATTCTGCGATGTTCGCAATCTCCCGAATAGCTTCTGGAGAGAATTCAATCTCGATGTCCTCGGTTTTCAGCAGATCAACATATTGTTTGGTCAGCGCATTTTTCGGTTCTGTCAAGATAGATACAAAATCATCCAGAGATAGACTGCTGAGTTCTACCCGAATAGGAAAGCGTCCTTGGAGCTCCGGAATGAGATCTGACGGCTTCGACACATGAAAAGCACCTGCAGCTATAAACAGGATGTAATCCGTCTTTACAGGCCCGTATTTGGTCATTACAGTCGATCCTTCAACGATAGGAAGAATATCCCTCTGAACGCCCTCACGGGACACATCTGGCCCTGATCCTTGTCCACGACTTGCTACCTTATCGATCTCATCTATAAAAATGATACCGGACTGCTCCGCACGCCGAATCGATTCCTGTGTCACATCATCCATATCGATAAGCTTGCTCGCTTCCTCCTGAATAAGGACTTTACGTGCTTCCTTGATGGGCAGCTTGCGTTTCTTAGTACGTTTCGGGAGGAAGTTACCAAACATCTCTTGCATATTCATGCCCATTTGGTCATTTCCTTGACCGGCAAACATATCAAACATGTTAGGTGCATTATCCTCAACATCAATCTCGATCGTATCATTCTCAAGCTGGCCGGCCAGCAGTTCAAATTTCACTTTACGTCTGCGTTCATGGATAGAGGCATCTTGTGCCGGATCTTCCTCTTGCTGTGTCTGCTGATGATTGCCAAACAGCATTTCAAAAGGATTTTTTTGATTTTTTGATTTGTTAGCCGACGGGACAAGGATTTGCACAATACGCTCATTCGCATTTTCCTCAGCCTTGTCTTTGACCTTTTCCGTCTTCTCCAATTTGACAATCCGGATCGAAGTTTCAATCAAGTCTCGAACCATCGATTCGACGTCACGTCCGACATAACCTACCTCGGTGAATTTAGTAGCTTCTACTTTTACAAATGGAGCACCGACCAGCTTGGCGAGCCGTCTAGCGATTTCCGTCTTACCTACCCCTGTAGGTCCAATCATCAGTATATTCTTTGGCACAATTTCATCCTGGGCATCTTCCGGCAGCCTGCTTCGACGATATCTGTTACGGAGGGCAACAGCGACGGACTTCTTGGCCTGCTTCTGACCAACGATGTACTTATCCAGCTCAGCGACAATTTGTCTGGGAGTAAAAGCTTCGTTCATTATTTACATACCTCCTTTTATTCCTGTTCCTATTCAGAGTTTACAGTTCTTCAACGATAATATTACTGTTCGTAAACACGCAAATCTCGGAAGCTACAACCAAAGCCTCACGAGCCATATCCTTTGCTTCAAGCTCACCCGGATGCCGCTTCAGAGCTCTTGCAGCTGCAAGAGCATAGTTGCCGCCTGACCCGATGGCTAGAATGTCATCATCCGGTTCAATAATCTCCCCGCCTCCAGATATAAGCAGCATGCCCGTTTTGTCCATTACGATCATTAACGCCTCCAGCTTGCGCAGCACACGATCCTGACGCCAATCCTTGGCGAGTTCCACCGCAGCTCTTTGCAGATTGCCATGATGCTCCTCAAGCTTGCCTTCAAATTTCTCAAACAGAGTGATGGCATCAGCTACAGAACCAGCAAAGCCTGCAACAACCTGTCCGCGGTACAATCTCCGGACCTTCTTCGCTGTATTTTTCATTACCACACTCTGACCCATTGTAACCTGTCCATCTCCCGCGATGGCCGCCTTGCCATGATGACGCACCGCACAGATCGTCGTCGCATGAAATGTAGTTTCCATAATTGCTACCTCCCTTGATTCGTATATGGTAAAAACCCGGCACGTCGCTGAGAGACTTACCGGGCTTTCCTCAAGATGTCGCTATTGCACTGTGGAGAGACCTTGCTCTTGCTTGAAACGTCTTATGCTGTCTAACGCACGATTCGCCAGTGCCTCATTCTTTTCCTTCTTGTTCCGAATTTTCTGTTCCAGCTTCGGTAATAGTCCAAAGTTCGCATTCATCGGCTGGAAGTGTTTGAAATCAGCTGTCGTAATGTAGTTCGCCATACTTCCAAGCGTACTGTCTACGGGCAGCGTCGTCAGATCTTTGCCTAGTGCCAGATTCGCAGCATTCATACCCGCAATCAGTCCTGAAGCTGCAGATTCCACATAACCTTCTACACCTGTCATCTGACCAGCAAAGAACAGATTGCTCCGATTCTTGAACTGATACGTAGGCTCAAGCAATTTTGGAGAGTTGATAAAGGTATTACGATGCATGACCCCATAACGCACAAATTCTGCATTCTCAAGACCTGGAATCATACCGAACACACGCTTCTGCTCTCCCCATTTCAGATGCGTTTGGAAGCCTACCAGATTATACAGCGTTCCTGCCGCGTTGTCCTGGCGCAGCTGGACAACGGCATAAGGGAGCTCTCCCGTATGCGGATTAACTAGACCCACAGGCTTCATCGGTCCGAATAACGCTGTCTGTTTACCGCGTTTCATCATAACCTCAATCGGCATGCAGCCTTCAAAATAAATCTCTTTCTCAAACTCTTTAAGCTCAGCAACCTCAGCGGCGATCAGAGCATCGTAGAAACGATCAAACTCTTCTTCATTCATTGGGCAATTGAGGTAAGCCGCTTCTCCCTTGTCATAACGGGATGCTAAATACACTTTGTTCATATCAATGGATTCTTTCTCTACAATCGGTGCGGCCGCATCGTAGAAATAGAAGTATTCTTCACCCATCAGATCTTTAATCTGTGTGGACAATGCAGGGGAAGTCAGAGGACCTGTCGCAATAACGACAATGCCATCCGTTGGAATCTCCTGGATCTCCTCATTCACCACTGTAATCAGCGGATGCTCATGCAGTGTATTCGTGATTTCACCAGAAAATCCATCCCGGTCAACAGCCAGTGCACCACCAGCAGGGACAGCGTTCCGATCGGCGGAGCCAATTACCAGTGAATCCAACATACGCATTTCTTCTTTTAATACACCTACAGCATTCGTCAGTCCATTCGCTCTTAGTGAATTACTGCACACCAGCTCAGCAAATTTATTCGTGTGATGGGCAGGCGTCTTTACGACCGGTCTCATTTCATACAGCTTTACCGGTACCCCTCGTTTAGCAATCTGCCAAGCAGCTTCACTTCCTGCCAGTCCTGCACCAATTACCGTTACTTGTTGTTTCTCGTTCATATTTACCCCCTCGCTGCATGTATCCAGGACTCTATATCAGAGTATTGGATACAGAAAGCTGCAGCCCGTACCACCGGTTAATCCATAATTTTTATGTTTTAAATTTCGACCGCTTCGTCCGCTTCCTCGACCGGTTCTGTATGATCGCAGGAAGTACACTGCAGTCTTGTGCCTTGCTTGTTTCTCTTCTCTACCATCAACGAATCGCATTTAGGACAAGGTTTTGGTGAAGGCTTATCCCACGAGACAAAATCACATTCAGGATATCGGTCACAGCCGTAGAAGATCCGGCCCTTTTTACTGCGGCGCTCGACGACCTGTCCTTCTTTACACGTCGGGCAGGTTACTCCGATATTTTTAATAATCGGCTTGGTATTGCGGCAATCCGGGAAGCCAGAGCATGCCAGGAACTTACCAAATCGGCCAAATTTATATACCATCGGTTTGCCGCATTTCTCACAGATCTCATCGGATACCTCATCCTGGATTTCGATCTCACTCATTTCTTCTTCTGCTACATGCAATCTCTTCTCAAAGGATTTATAGAACTCAGCCAATATTTTAACCCAGTCCTCAGATCCTTCTTCAACATGGTCCAAATCCTCTTCCATATGAGCGGTAAACTCCACATCGACAATTTCAGGGAAAAATTGCTCCATCTGCTCGTTAATCAGCTCACCAAGCTCTGTCGGAATAAATTTCTTGTCTTCAATTGCGACATAACCACGTTTCTGAATCGTCTCCAGCGTTGGAGCATACGTACTCGGTCTTCCGATGCCCAGTTCTTCCATCGTCTTGACGAGTCTTGCTTCTGTATATCGAGGCGGCGGCTGTGTAAAGTGCTGCTTCGGCTCAATTTCTTTATGAATAAGCTTATCCCCGCTCTTTAGTGGAGGCAGCAGCTTCTCTTCGTCCGTGGTGCCATCGTCGTTGCCCTCAACATAGACCTTCATGAAACCATGGAAGCGAACCTTGGAGCCTGTGGCACGAAAAGAAGCCTCTCCTGCTGCAATATCAACAGACAGGGTATCAAGAATAGCTGAAGCCATCTGACTCGCCACATATCGTTCCCAAATCAGCTTGTATAGACGGAATTGATCACGACTTGTAAATGCTTTCACTGAATCCGGATCTCTCAATACAGAGGTTGGGCGAATCGCCTCATGCGCTTCCTGCGCATTTGCATTTTTCTTGGAATATTGTCGGAATGTTTCCGGAACGAAGGATTCGCCGTACTTACCTGTGATATATTCCTTGGCTTCCTCTTGAGCAGACTGTGCGATACGTGTGGAGTCTGTTCTCATATAAGTGATCAAACCAACCGTGCCTTCCTTGCCAAGCTCAACCCCTTCATATAGCTGCTGAGCTACTGACATCGTCTTTGCTGCACGGAAATTCAATTTACGAGCCGCTTCCTGCTGTAAAGAACTAGTTGTAAAAGGAGCCGAAGGATTACGCGTGCGCTCTTTCTCTTTGACCTCTGTTACGACATAATCCTTATCTTCTATTTCTTTAAGTATTTCTTTCACTTGCTCTTCATTACTGAGCTCCGTCTTCTCACCACGAAGCTGATGGAACTTTGCCTCAAACGGACTTCCGTCAGCTTCCAGTCTCGCCGTAATGCTCCAATATTCTTCCGGAACAAATTCGTTAATTTCGTCCTCACGATCTAGAATAATTTTGACAGCTACAGACTGAACTCGACCGGCAGATAGACCCTTCTTCACCTTTTTCCATAAAAGTGGACTGATCTTGTAGCCTACAAGCCGGTCCAAAATACGTCTTGCCTGCTGTGCATTGACAAGATCCATATTAATCTTGCGAGGCGTCTTGAAGGCATCCTTGACTGCTTGCTTCGTTATTTCATTAAATACAACCCGGCAGCTCTCGGTTTGGTCAAGATCCAGAGCATGAGCCAAATGCCAAGCGATTGCTTCTCCCTCACGATCGGGGTCAGCTGCCAGATATACTTTTTTCACTTTTTTAGATGCGTCCTTAAGTTCTTTCAGCACAGAACCTTTTCCGCGGATTGTAATATATTTAGGATTAAAATCATTCTCCACTTCTACGCCGGTCTGACTCTTCGGCAAATCGCGGACATGGCCCATCGACGCTTTGACAATATACTTGCTGCCCAAATACTTACCAATTGTCTTTGCTTTCGACGGGGATTCCACGATGACAAGTGAATCCGCCATAGGTTCATCCTCCTCTCACAATATAGCCCTACATGTCACCTATGGCGGATGTAATTTATAACGCCACAGGAATCTATATTAACTTATATATAGCACCAGGTAATTGCATGATTTGCTTTTTTATGATTAAAGATAACAGAACTGAATGCAAATGTCCAAAATCGAATGAGAGTTTGCCCACCAGTTCATCCAAAGTCAGTGGACCTGCCTCCAGCAAATCATATATCATTTGTTCCTCGGAACTCAAGCTTGGCATCATCTTCAGATCTGATTCGCTTCCCGTAGCAGCGTTCCTCTCCTGGGTTCTCGGCTTAATTAAATGTGCGTATTCTTCATTAATATCCTCTGCGCAAGTAACCAGCTTGGCGCCTTGTTTGATCAGATTTAGTGTTCCCTGGCTCTTGGGTGAAGTAATCATACCCGGCACAGCAAACACATCTCTTCCCGCCTCAAGTGCAGCATCTGCTGTAATTAAGGAGCCGCTCCGAATATCCGCTTCTACAACCAGCGTTCCATAGGTAAGTCCGGCAATAATTCGATTTCTTTGTGGAAAGAGCCCGGGACGAGGCTGCATATGGAGCGGATACTCGCTGACCAGCAAGCCTTGTTTCTCTATGTGATTCGCGAGGGTATGATTCTCCGTCGGATAGATATGGGAGAAGCCTCCCCCTAATACAGCAATGGTCGTTCCTCCTGCCTTCAGGGCTGCTTCATGGCAGATACTGTCTATGCCTCGGGCAAGACCACTAACAATCGTGTAGCCTGCATTAGAGAGCTCTGAAGCTAGAATCTCCCCTACCTTTTTGCCATAGCCTGAGGGCACTCGGGTTCCTACCATGGCAATCGAAGGATGATGCAGCAAGCTCACATCTCCTTTTAGATATAGTACAAGAGGAGGGTCTGGCGTTTCCTTCATGAAAACAGGATAATCCTCATCAAGATAAGTTACAAATTGGGTACGCCCCTTCGATAAGGCATGAAGTCTCTCCTCAATCCATGCTTCGGAGAAGCGCTCGGTTATTTTGAGCGCCTGGTCTTTCTTCATTCCAGTCTGAATCCAGTCCTGAGTTTCGTATTTTAGCATGTCCGTATGTAAATTTCCACTTGAGAGCAGCTTATTTATCGTCTTTCTTCCAATCCCATCAATTTCATGCAACCCAAGTAATAAATATCTAGATTCCAATAGACTAAACCTCCCTGATCATTAAACGAATGAGTAAATCTGTTATAAAAAGACAAAAAGCAACCCTTCTGTCGTCATTCGACAAAAAGGTTGCTTACCTAGATTCTGCAATATGCCCTCTTCCACTATTACAGCTATTATAATAGAAGGAAAATTATTTTAACAATTAGTGAGTCATGCAGAGATTAAGAATACCTCGCTCTTCCAATACGCTAACCAGCGTAGAGCCCATCTCCGAAGGTGTAGGAGCGACGCGGATTCCGCAGGCTTCAAGTGTTTCGATTTTTTCCTTCGCTGTCCCTTTACCACCCGAGATAATCGCTCCTGCATGTCCCATCCGTTTCCCTGGAGGTGCCGTCACACCGCCGATGAAGCCCACTACAGGTTTTGTCATATTATCACGAATCCACTCTGCCGCTTCTTCCTCAGCCGTACCGCCAATCTCACCAATCATGATAACGGCATGTGTATCCGGGTCCTCATTGAAACGGGAGAGAATGTCAATAAATTCAGAACCTTTGACAGGATCTCCACCGATACCAACCGCGGAGGATTGACCGATACCACGTGTAGTCAGCTGATGAACCGCCTCATAAGTTAATGTACCACTGCGGGATACAACGCCAACATGACCCGGCATATGAATGTATCCAGGCATGATACCAATCTTACACTCTCCCGGTGTAATGACACCTGGACAGTTAGGCCCGATCAGGACCGTGTTCTTGCCCTCCATGTAACGGGAGACCTTAACCATGTCAAGTACCGGAATACCCTCTGTAATACAAATGACAAGATCTAATTCAGCATCAACAGCTTCCATAATGGAATCTGCTGCAAAAGCCGGGGGAACATAAATAACACTTGCTGTAGCTCCGGTCGCTTCCTTAGCTTCTACCACGGTATTATAAACAGGCAGGCTGACGACATTGCCATTCTCAAGTGTAATGTCAACGTTCGTACCACCCTTGCCAGGAGTTACGCCGCCTACCATCTGAGTGCCGTAATCCAGCGCACCCTTAGCATGGAATTTGGCTGTGGCTCCTGTGATTCCTTGTGTAATCACTTTTGTATCTTTATTTACCAAAATACTCACGATCGTTCACATCCCCTACGGTTATTTTTCAAATATTCGGGCAGCCCCGAAAAGGAATGAATTATTTAACGAGGGCAACGATTTTTTGTGCACCGTCTGCCATCGAATCCGCTGCTACGATGTTAAGACCGGATTCGGATAATATTTTCTTGCCGAGCTCAACGTTTGTTCCTTCAAGTCTTACGACAAGAGGTTTGGTTAAACCAAGCTGTCTCGCTGCTTCAACAACCCCATCCGCAATGACATCACAACGCATGATGCCGCCAAAGATGTTGACGAAGATACCTTCTACCTTAGCATCAGACAGAATGATCTTGAATGCTTCAGTTACTTTCTCGGTTGTAGCACCGCCCCCAACGTCAAGGAAGTTGGCCGGGTCGCCGCCGTAATACTTGATGATATCCATCGTTGCCATCGCAAGACCTGCACCGTTAACCATACAGCCGATGTTACCATCAAGCGCTATGTAGCTCAGGTCAAACTTCGATGCTTCGATCTCTTTCTCATCTTCTTCGTCTAGGTCACGCAAAGCTTGAATGTCCTTGTGACGATATAATGCATTGGAATCAAAATTGAGCTTCGCATCGAGCGCCATTACGTTGCCATCGCCTGTAACAACGAGCGGATTGATCTCGGCAATAGAGCAGTCTTTGTCAACGAATGCTTCATACAGCGCGAGCATGAACTTCACCGCTTTATTGACCAGTTCACCTGGAATGTTAATTGCATAAGCAAGTCTCCGCGCCTGGAATACCTGGAAGCCAACCGCAGGATCAATAACTTCTTTGAAAATCTTCTCTGGTGTTGCTGCCGCTACCTCTTCGATTTCGGTACCGCCTTCTTCAGAAGCCATCATGACAACTCGTCCGGTTCCGCGGTCTACGACAACACCTACGTAATACTCCTTGCGAATATCGCATCCTTCTTCGATAAGAAGACGTTTTACTTCTTTACCTTCTGGACCCGTTTGATGAGTGACCAGCACTTTACCGAGAATTTCGGAAGCATATGCGCGTACTTCATCTGAATTTTTGGCTACTTTTACGCCGCCTGCTTTACCGCGTCCACCTGCGTGAATTTGCGCTTTTACTACAGTCACCTGGCTTCCCAGAGACTCTGCGGCCTCTACCGCTTCCTCTACCGTGTAAGCTACTTTCCCGTTCGGAACGGTAACTCCGTACTGTTTCAGCACTTCTTTTCCTTGATATTCATGGATATTCATTCTCGAATCCTCCTATCAACATGACTGCAACAAGGCGGGTTAAATGACATGTTTCCTTATAAACCCACATCATTGTAACATGTTTTTAAAACGCTTACCTTAAAAATTCATCTCCGAACGAGTGTATTTTGATATCGGTATCATTCCAAATATCGAATACTTGGCAATAAATGTAAATAAAAAAACCTTCATGATTAAAAGATCCTTTTAACCAGAAGGCAATTATTATAAACGACTATATTCAGTTTGCCTGTTTATCCATGCACAGCTACTGCTGTTTGCTCTCCACGTTTGCATCATGCACTTTGGCTAACAGACCTTTAAATTGATTCAGCATTACGGTAAACTGCTCATCATCCTCGCTCGTTCCTGAACGCATCGCAAGTGGAATATGCAGCGCTTCATCATGAAGCTTCGCACCTTCCTCCGTCAATGTAATCATAACCTTTCGCTCGTCATTAGCCGAACGTTCCCTATTGATAAGACCCGCAGACTGCATTCGCTTCAGCAGCGGAGTCAGCGTGCCTGAGTCCAGGTACAGCTTCTCTCCGATATCCTTAACCGTGCATTCCTTATGCTCCCATAGCACCATGAGCACCAGATACTGCGAGTAAGTCACGCCAAGCTTGTCGAGAAAGGGCTGATACAGCTTAGTAATCTCTCTAGAGCATGCATATATAGCAAAGCAAAGCTGGTTCTCCAGCTTCAATTCTTCATGAATCGACATAGTACCTCCACCCGCCAATCAGATTATGTTCTAAACAAGTTGTCTTCAATGCTCCTTTAGCAGGATAATTCACATTTTCTTCTTATTTTAGCACAGCAATCATAAAAATCTACATTTAATTTATAAAAATTATTTACAAATTTATTTTATCATGATAAATTTAATTGTACACAATATATATTTACGGCATTCATATATTATCTTCACTGTGTTCTTATGACTCGTTATTCATCCGTATATACAATTCTCTTGCAGCCTACAGGTTATTCGTTAGTAATATCAAGTTTGGTATTTTGTAGTGATGTTTCCATTACCCTATAAATTGTTGTATGCTGCTGAGAATTTTTATATAGATTATATAGATGAAGTTTCTTGGACAACCAGAATGACATGAAAAATGAGGAAGCACCTCTTCGCGCCGATACTCTCAAGAACATGTAACGAGAGCAGTGTAGAATAGGTGCTTTCCTATTGATATTCAAGAAGAAGAAACAGACACTGGAACGAATATAAAGAATAACCGGGGCTTTAAAAGATTCCTGCTTCGAGGCTTAGCAAAAGTAAGTCTTGAGGTCGGATGGCTTTCTCCTGCTCACAATCTGCTTAAGAAAACAGCCATAGACGCCAAAAACCAAGGAGCTAAGCGAAAACAAACTACTTAGCTCCTTGGCTTTTTACGAATACCATCCTATTTGTTTGGTGAGGGTGTTCCAACGGTTACTTTTAGGACACCCTCTTAAAATGTATTATTTCATATTTGGCAAATTAAATTGAACACCGTCAATTATTAAGGTATTCGATTCAATAAATAGCATGGAACTCCATATTTCTATTGCAAAGTTAGCAGATGAATAGTATTCTGTAACCCAACTTTCTGAAGAAGAGTTGACTGATAATTTACCGATTCCATTTTCATAATAGTCAATTGATGTTAATTCTAAATATGATGAATTATCATGGTCATTGTCTTCATTAAAATAATTTAACCTTTCAGATCCATTATTTCTAACAAAGTAATGTGCAGATACTTTTTCAAATTTCAGTGAATGGTTATTAACTTCACCGTTTTCAACCACATCTAAATTAATTTGAATCGAGTTGCTAAGAAGATCAAAATCAATCTCTTTAATAACTCCACCCCATACCACATTTAATTTAGATATTATTTCTCGCATTTTATCACTTCCCTAAGTATTTATTTAGTATTTTACTTATTTGGCTATAATAATTATCAGTCATATCTATGGAGTGCTACGATATGCAGTCAAAAAACACCCTCATATGAAATAAAATGAGAGATAACGAGGGGACGAGAGACAATGAACAGATACGACAAAGCATTCCCAAAAAGGAGCGACAGCAACGCCTTCTGGTCGGAATCAAAAAGATCTTTGACCAACATGAGGACAATAGCAATTACGGTGTTCAGCGCATTTTGCTAGGCTTGTCTCAAGCAGATATTAAGTCCAGCTATAGTACCGTCTATCGCATCATGAAGAAGTATGGAATTCTGAAGAAGGCCAAGCGTTATCCAAACGGCATAACACGCGAGGATGCTGCAGCCCAAAAGAGCGAGAACCTGATCCAGAGAGACTTTAAATCCTCAACACCGAACCAAAAGTGGCTATCGGATAACGCAAGGAATGCTCGCGGAATAATTTATCACAGCGATAGAGGCAGCCAGTTCATAAGCCATGCTTTCCGAGAGTGTCTGGTCAAACGTAGTGCCATTCAAAGCAACAGTGGCACGGGACGTTGCTATGACAATGCAAGAATGGAAAGTTTTTTTGCTACGCTCAAGAAAGAAAAGTTATACAAGATGAACACGGAACGCTATTCAATGACTTATATTAAATCGATCATCTTCAGATACATCACGGTCTACCAACAGGCGGCGGATCTACACCACAAATCTAGGCGAATAGCCCCCAGCTATCTATCGCGAAAGAATGCTCTCACAAGCAGCGTAGTTACGGGTTTTCTGTAAGAGGGGTGTTTTCAAACTACACTTTTGTTGACAACTCCAAACAGCCCCTCTCATATATTTTATTATTACTCACTGATGGGCTTATTTTGTTTCAAAATTAATGCCCTAAGGTTTTAAGATCATTTCTAAATTCGTCAATTGAATTTTTAATTTTCTTAACATCATTTACTGTGATATCAGATGGTTTGATGTTTATGACCCTCCAAGCTTTCCCATAAACTGTATATATTTCAGTGAATGCACCCTCATTTTCATCAAGAGGGATGAGAGCACCATAAGGTTTAATTACATTTCTGAATTCTTCAATGAGGAAAGCCGCATCAATCATTTCCTGATCCGTAATTTTATTATCCGAAATTAAAGCTGAAAACCGATAATTAATACTGTTGGCCCGCTCGCCTATGCTGATAATCTGTAATTGTTGAAGATCTTTAATTTTGCTAGTGAGGGCGTGGTATTTACTTGCTGTAATTAATGAATAAACTCCAATAATTATTGCTAGACCAATCACCAACAAAATTAGTATATTCTTTTTCATAGTTCACCTTACTCTCTTCCTGTAATCGTGAAGTAGTGCGTAGCTTGTCGAGTATATACATCAACAGGATAGTAATAAGAAATATCATTTGTTGTAAATACAGTGTAGTATGCTTTAGCGCTTGCTTGTAAATTTCTTGTTTTACCATCAGGAACATCGTAGTGAAACACAAAGTTTGAAACTGCACCGATCGATTTTGGTTTGTAATTTGCTTTATATGTTCCTGTTGCAGAATCGTACACACCTGCGGTATATTTATCAGCATTTGCAACCCCAACACTAGGCGGTATCTCTGTTTTATCTTTTGAGACGCTTGTAAGGTATATTGATGCAGATTGGTTATATTTATCTATGTCATGCTTAACTCCACCTGATGACTCATTGATTAAAAAGAAAGCTGTATCCATGAGACCACCTAAGTATGATATCGGTAGTCCGTCAGCTAACCATCCCAAACCAGGAATAGATAATTTAGAGGATTCCTTTGGTAATATATTCGAAGGTGAAATAAAATTATCGACAGGACTTTGCGCTTTAAATGTAGTTACAATTTTAGAGTTTGTTACCTGTGTAGCTCTTATGTCACCTGGCATTTTATAATTACGGCTATACCACTGTTGAACTATGCCATTACGGGTGTATGTTTTTATCCTAGCTTTTACCTGTTAATCCATCATAGAGAACAGAACTAGAAACAGCAATTGTAGCAGCATTGTTCTCTTGTATAGTACCGTTTGGATTATAATTTATTTCACCGATTCCGGTTGCATAATCATAACCTTTATAATAGTACTTTTCATATGCAACGGCTGCAGCACTAGAAGGTTCTATTGAAAAAATGAAAATAGCTAAAATATAACGATAAGCAACGTAATATATTGTTTTTGTTTTTTCATTGTTGGCTTTCTCCATAAATAATCTCATTGATTTGATCCCAGTCATTTTTAGTTAGAAATGCCTCTCCAAATGGGATAAAGGCAGTTTCACCTATAGACCCTGATGTTAATGCAACATCAATTTTTTTAGTTTCAGGTTCAAATCTGATACCCAAGATTGCTTCTTCTTGGTTAACTTTATTTGTTAATTGAACTGAGACACTCCCAATGTAAACTGTCCGATCATCATATTTCACTTCGCGAAATACATCTTGACCTGTAAAGTTGAAAAATTGTTTTTCTTCTTTCAGTTTTAACTTGCCCGATATACTTCCATTATAAAGTGTCATCTCAGAGGACATTTCTTCATTTTTTTGAAGTTCAATATCTAAGACAAGCTGTGATTGTTTTTCTTTACCAAATTTCTTGTTGTTTTCAACAGTTAATGAGCTATCCTTAAACTCTTCTAATAGTTCATCATTTGACTTTATATTGAACTTGTATGTATTGTTATTCTTATCATCTGTAAATCCCATAGTAAACAGAACTACAGCGAAGAGAGAGAACACTAACCCAACTATTATTATTTTTTTCTTATTCATTCAACAATTCACCTCATGTTACGTATAGATCTATGATCACTGCCCGGACAAATGATAATAGTGACATACTAGCTAATAATTAACAAGGGAAGAAAGTCTTGGAATTATTGCTAATGTGCACTGATAAGTATAGCAGAGTTATTAAGCATGATTAACCTATAAATATTTACAATAAAGGAACTTACTTCATTTGTATCAAATTAAAGGGTTTTATTGTTTAAACAAAATAAGAAAAAAGATGTTGTTTAAATAGAATTATGCCTTGTCCAAGAGAACAGGGCTTCTTCATCACTCAGCTTCTTCGATAATTGCTAGTCTATGATGGCTAATACACCTTGTATAAGTAACTCCGGTCCCCATCCTATCCAAATGGTAAGCACAATCGATACGATTGTAACAATATAAACAATCATCAAGCGGGCACTCTTGGCATTTGCTTCAATACGTAGTCAATCCTCAACAAGCAGTAAATTTATTAATCGTGAATCAAGTAACATTGCAACGATCTTTCATTCCACAATTAATTTTCTCCCTCTTTTTACGATCCAACCGGCGGTGTGCTTGTTTCTCTGGGTTCTTCTGCTTATTCTTCTAAGTTTACTCAGCTAATTTTAATACTTTCATTTATTTTGTAAAGAAACACCTAAACACATAAGGCCAGCATACCCCATAACTGTATATCTTCGATATAATACTTGACATTTTTAAGCACCCTTATATACAATTCTCTTAAATCAACAGTCGAATTTTGAAGCAAGAAATATTAAATAATGAAAATAAGGAAGCACCTTTTTTCACGTTCATTACGTCCATGATTTGCTCTGAGACGAATACGTAAAAGGGGTGCTTTTTGGTGTACGGAAAATTATACGGTGCGTGCTTATACGGCATAGATGGGGTATTAATTGAGGTGGAAACCGACCTCTCAAACGGTCTGCCCCAGACATCGATCATCGGTCTTCCAGATTCGGCCATCCGAGAAGCGGTGGAGCGTGTTCGCGCAGCGATTAAGAACTGTGGCTTTCAGTATCCGATGCAGCGGATTACGATCAATCTGGCGCCAGCTGATCTGAAGAAGGAGGGGTCCTCTTTCGACTTGGCCATTGCCCTCGCCATTCTGTCGACGAGTGAGCAGCTGCTCCTTCCTCCTGACAAAAAAACGCTCTTCCTCGGCGAGCTTGCGCTCGATGGGAGTCTTCGGCCTGTACCTGGTGTACTTAGTATGGTAGATTTGGCGCGCAGGCAGGGGTTTGATTCCGTCATTCTACCTCATGAAAACGCTGCGGAAGGGGCGATTATTGGTGGGATTGAAGTATTCGGCCTCTCTCATTTGAAAGAGATCATTCCCGACAAACCCACTTCACCAGACGGAAGAGTTGTGATAGAAAACTACAACCATCTGATTAGTCATCGTCCACCTACCGTGACTGCTCATCAAGTCCATCCCCTTCTTCCTGAAGATTATCTGGATGTTCTCGGGCAGCAGCATGTCAAGCGGGCGCTAACCATTGCCGCAGCCGGTATGCATAACATACTGCTCGTAGGACCGCCTGGTACGGGGAAAACGATGCTGATCAAACGACTTCCGACCATTCTCCCACCGCTGTCTGAATCGGAGGCACTGGAAGTCACCAAAATATTAAGTGCTTCAGGAAAGCTTAAAGAAGGAGTTAGCGGGCTTGCAACGAGACGGCCCTTCCGTTCTCCTCATCATACGATCTCTGCCGGCGGGCTGATCGGGGGTGGAACTGTTCCGAAGCCCGGGGAAGTGAGCCTTGCCCATAGGGGAATCTTGTTTCTTGACGAGCTGCCAGAATTCAGCAGACAAGTCCTGGAGGTGCTGAGACAACCTTTGGAGGATCGGCAGGTTACCGTGAGCCGTGCACGAGCCGCCTTTACCTTCCCTGCGCATTTTATGCTCGCTGCATCGATGAATCCGTGTCCATGTGGATTTGCTGGAGGTGATCCTAAGCTGCAGCGCTGTACCTGCAGTCCTGCCAAGGTTGCTAGTTACCGTGCGAAAATATCCGGTCCCTTAATTGACCGTATTGATCTACAGGTTGAGGTTCCGAGGCCTAAGGAAGGATTAGAGGCTACGCTGACTTCCTCTTCCGAAACGATGCTTCAAATGGTTCTCTCCGCTCATAAAATTCAAGCTTCACGCTACAGGCATCACCCTATTTCCTGGAACAGTGAACTGTCCGGGAGGCTGCTGAGGCGTTATGTTAACCTGGAGCCAGATGCATCTGAAATGCTGGTTCAAACGATTGATGCGCTTGGGCTCAGCATGAGATCCTATGATCGGATCCTGAAGATGGCAAGAACTATTGCTGATTTGGAACGACAGGATTTAATTCAGATCGAACATGTTGCAGAAGCAATACAATATCGTAACCTGGATTTAAAATCTGTGGCGATGCCCGAGTATGATTAAGACACTTTAAGAGAGTGGAATTGCCACCACTTGAAATGGGACTGAAAAACTTCAATTTGATACTGGAAGCAGTAGTGAGGATTATTTGATGTACAATTGTTATCTGTACAGAATTGAGTGAAGATTTGATAGAAGTCGCTAGGATACATAATTGGCATATTGATTTCGAACTGACGAACTGAATGCTAGATACAACATGATACAAACAACCTATGCTCAACCATAATCAATCAGTAACCATTTCTTCTCGCCTTAGATAACATTCTTGCTGCATCATCCAGATCATATTTATTCTCAAGCCAATCGACATCGACGTATTCCATACTTCCGAATCGTGCTTTATAGAAGGCCAGCCTCCGGATGGAATACGGCTCTCCTTCAATCTTATTTAAAAGATAATATCCAAGCAGCTCTGCAGCTTCCTTCCAGGCATAGCCGGCCTTCTTACTCGTCTTCATCTCATATAAGGTACCGTCGACTATGACATCAGCTTGAGCACCGCCTACCAGACGGCGTCTATGATCAAAGGCCGGATAGTATACTGTCTGGCCTTGTATCGTGGTGAAATGCTCCTTAAAAATCTCAATTAAACAAAGCAAATCCTCCATCACATCTGGCGTAGGGAGACTTGTAAATTGTTTAACGAATTGTTCTGTACTGGTATAGGTAGACCTGACGCCTACTCGATATATCGTATCTAGCTTGCTGCACATAAATGCTCCTGCAATCAGCTCAGCTGGATCCATCTGTTCCCCGTGAATGAAGCTCGTCCATTTTGATTTAAAATCGGCATACAGCTCATTCAGCACGGCCGTCTCAGGAACATCCTCAAAAAATTCATTTATGACTTCATGTCCTTTTACAATATAGGGATTAAACGCTGCATCAGGAGAATCTCCATTCTCTCTCGCAATCATGGCGCAGGCCAAATATTGAAAGGAGGTTCGAATAAGGCCCGAAACGTAACTAGTGAACTGGGCTTCAGCCAATATATTTTTATTTTTGAATGGGGCTGCCGCTGTGTTGGAGTAAAAATCATCTGGCAGAGGTGTCACTTCTCGAATCGCTTTTTGCAAAGTAGAATTTGTATTCAATAACGAAGCCAAGCTCATAGATAATTCACCCTATCATGAAATGAATGGACTAGTACCATCCATTATAAATTTCATAAGACGAATTTACAAAAACCAAAAAAAGCTCTTTCTGATCCGATCAGAAGAGCTTCATCTTATCATGGCTTTATCTGACTATAGCTTACTCAAAAACCGTTAATTTGTCTGCTGCAGCCGTGCGTTCTTGCGGCTTTGGCACCACATCGGGGTACCCCACATAGATCATGCCAAGAATTTTTTCGCCGGGAACAATATTCAGAGTTTCTCTGAATTTAGGTCCGTACAGAAACGGCTTGGTTACCCAGAAGGTCCCGATCTCTTCACCCCATGCTGCGAGCATGAAATTTTGTATAAGTGCGCTAGTTGCGGCAAAATCCTCATCCCATATCGCTTGGCGTGGATCCTCCTTCATAACGACCAGCAATGTTGACGGATTCGTAAGCACGGCATTGACAAATTTATTGTCCTCGCCCATTTCATTCGATACCGCCTCAGCTAACTTCTGACGGCCTTCGCCCGTGAATAACAGAAATCTCCACGGCTCGCGAAGCTTATGATTCGGTGCCCACACCGCTGTATCCAGCAGTTCGGTAATTTTCTCAACCGGCACTGCCTCCTGCTTAAATTTCTTGATCGTCCGTCGTTCGCGAATGACATCCTTCACATGGACAGATGAAGCGATTTGTGATTCATTCATGTTATATAATCCTCCTTAACAGGTATGAAGTTGTTTTTTTCTCACAGATAATGATAATCTTTATCATTTAGATACTGGTGTTAGCATACCTCGGTTCTTCATCTAAAGTCAAATGATTACCCTAATGATCTATCCTAGGAGTTCCACCCCAAGCCTGCTCTTGCTCTAATAAAACAGGATATGATCGGTCATATCCCAACATTCGTGCGGCATCCCTTGAAGCACTTGTCATCATGTCAAATGATTGTAACAAACATCATCCAACCGTTCGAGCTGCACTCGGGAATTCCTGCATCAGTTGTTAGCTCCAACGATTGGATTAGAATGCATTCATAATGTGATCGATATGTAAAGGTTCCTCTGTCCAGTCTGCTGGATTCAGCAGAACGCCTATGACATCAAAGCGAATGGGACTATTGTATAATTTGCGTTCTTGAATATATACGGCTGCGGTACGGCGTACCTGAGCTATTTTTCGTAGATTGACCGATTCCAGATGAGTTCCGAAGCGATCCAGGCTAGTCCGGCTTCTAACTTCTGCAAAAATGGTGGTTCCGCCCTTCTGAGCAACAATATCGAGCTCACCGCTCTTACATCTCCAGTTCGTATCCATAATGTCGTAACCCTGCTGCTTAAGGTATTGAACTGCCGCCTGTTCTCCGGCTCCACCTTTCTCTTTGCGAGAATCTTTCCTCTTCCTCGGTGCAGCCGGTTTGGAATTATTATCGTCCTTCATCGTTGCCTACACCTCTTTTCTCTGGCCGGCGGATGCAATCGCCTTCTGCTCGGCCTGATATACAAAGGTAAGCACCTCGGCTACGAGCTGATACAATTCAGGAGGAATTTGTTGATCCAGATCCAGCTTGGACAGCACCTCAACAAGAGCGGGATCTTCTTGTATCGGGACACCATGCTCCAGTGCCTTCTCCAGAATGGATTCGGCCAGCCTTCCGTCCCCTTTGGCGACTACAACGGGGGCTTCTGCTTCGCCAGGTACATATTTGAGCGCAACTGCCTTCTTGCGTACAACACTTTCTTCTTCCTGCTTCATACTCGCATATCCACTCCTTTATATGATTCCGGGACATACGAAGCCATCTTACTTACAGCTGAGGATGAGGAACCTTGTACCTGCTCTGTTTGCTCAGGACGGTTCTCTACCACTTCCGACTTATATACGGATAGCTGATAGCCGGTGTTCCGCAGCGCACTGTCCACTTGTTCACGACCCAGCTCAAAAATTTGTGCAGCCATCTCATTATCTGTGCGAATATGCAGACTGATTACCCTGCCTGCCACCTGCATGTCGATCAGCGTGGGACCGAGCTGCTTCATGTTCAGGTCAAACCAGATCCGGCAATGGGAGGCATCCATTTCGCCGCGCGGTCCGCGGCGGGACTGGATCTGGACATTTGCCGTCATCTGACCGTCCGCTCCGCTCAGAGGGATGAACCAGTTCATCTGGGCAAAAGGAGCGGTCCGGTCGGTGTTCATGAGCAGCTGATGCCCTGTGAGCAAGTGCACGAGCTGACCTGCGGTCTCTTTGAGACCGGCAGGAAGCTCTGGACTTGCTTCCATCTGCATCAGCACGCTCTTCAGCGTGTCCGCCTGCTCTGCCGCGGACACCTCTGCCTGCGCGGGTGCGAGCATCCCGCGCACCACCTGCTGCTCGTGCTCCGCACCGAGCAGCTTCAGCACACGCGCCACCCACGAGTCATCCCTCGTGGTGGCAGGCGTGTGCACTGCCGGTGCTGGCGCTGCATCAGCACCGTCCTGCTGCGGCTCGCCCTGCGCCGCCGCAGCAACATCGCTGCCGGCCGGCTCTGCTCCGGCCGGCCCCTGCGGCGCAGCTCGTAGCTGGGCAAGCAGTGCTGCGGCACGCAGCACAAGCTCGCCCCCGCCCGCTGCTGCGCCTCTCGCCTGGACAGGAGCTTCGCCACTGTCCCCAAAACTGCGATTGGCTGGAGTCGCCGTCCTCGGCTCTTCAGCCTCCCCCACAGGCAGGCTCGGTCCCCCGCCTGCCTCACTCCGTCCTGCGGCAGCCGCCTGCGCATGGCTGCCCGTACGTACCCGGTGATCCTGAGCTGCCGGATCACCTCCACCCAATTCCGCTGCCAGCATCCCAGCTACATTAGAACCTGAAGCACCTGGACCCGCTGTCGGAATCGTATTAGACATAGCGGCTGCAGGACCGGCTGTTGCCGTTGTCCTTCCATCTGCTCCGTTTCCTTGAATAGCCCTGGAATCTACGGTCCCTGTCTTCATAGACTCCATGAGCTCCGGTCCATCAGCTCCATCATTTGTACCTGTTAATCCGGTGGTACCCGCTGCTTTGTGAACATCTGCCTGCTGGGCCATTCCGGTACTGAGTAGCCTGCTCCCCTCGCTTCCAGCATGTGTCCGGGCTTGTCTAAGCTCTTGTGAGCCCTCCATTTCTGCAGGCGTATCTGAAATGCCTCCTGGTACCTTTCCACTCAATCCATCGCTTTTAGCGGCTTCAGTTAGTCTTGCATCCAGCTGACCCAGCAGCTCATCTAATGCTGGCCCAAACATCGCATAATATAGTCCAGAGATGGTAGAGCCTGTGACGGGCAGCCCCCTTTGCATGGCAAGACTTGCCGAAGTGATCCACTCGATATCCCCTGCAGCAGCCGGCTTTACATTCATAAGCGATTGAATAAGCTTCACGTTGTCCTTCGTCAGCGGCATTCCGCTCTGCTGCATTGCACTAAGGAGTGTTCTGTTCTCCTTCGTATCCGGCAGCTGAAGATTTGTCAGCAGATCTGCAAGCGTTGCAGTTGATACAGATCCAAGTGTACCTTGAAAAGGCTTCATCACCATCATTCCGTCCTTGTTTTGCCCTCCAACCTGAAGCAGCGCATTCTGCCCGGCTACAAGTGGAGTATCTAATGCCGCTCTCACCTGCACCCCTTTGATCTGGAGTACGGCTTCCTTCTGATCCGGTGACACCTGAATGACCTCAGCACGCACCACCATGCCTTCCTTCAGTTCGAGCGTCTTAGCACCGCCTTGAGGCTTGGAATCTCCTAGCATACCTCTGATTGCTTGACCTATATTCAAATACCATCTACTCCTTTCTACAAATAATGAGATGCTATCTATATCAACACGTATTCAATGAAATTGATTCACCCTATAATCTATTCATTTTATCGGTATAACGGGTGGGACACTGAAGAAGTCGTTGCTATTAAAAAAAGCAGCACTGCTATTAAAAACAGTACTGCACCGAAATAACTTGATCTAGATAATGCATATTCATCCCTCATATAGAACGAATACCATAAAAAAAGGCAGGTATATCCATCAACGATCTTCTGCGATCTAGCGATCTAGCATCCTATCAAGTTTACCTGCTAGAGTAAGCCACTACGATTAGATATAAACATTACTCAGACTCTGCTCCTCTCTCGCTGCACCAGAACCTGTCTGTTAGAACAATGTAGGCTGCTCCTGCTCTCCTAATATTTTTCCGAGAAAGCTTCTGCGATGCAGCGGTGTAGGTCCTAGTGCGAGCAGCTGCTCTCTGTGCAGCTTTGTCGCATACCCTTTATGTATAGCAATACCGTACTCAGGATACAGAGCATCCCACTCCCCTTTACACATCCGGTCTCTTGTCACCTTGGCAATGATAGATGCTGCACCAATTGATTGGCTGTTGGCGTCCCCTTTAATAATCGATAATTGCGGCAGAGGTACATCCACGGTTTCTGCATCCACGAGCAGATGATCCGGAGATGGGGTAAGTGCAAGAACCGCCTGTTTCATGGCAAGCCGAGATGCCTGCCTGATGTTAATCCGGTCAATCGTCTCCACATCGACGATCCCTATACCGACTGAGACAGCTTCCTTCATAATGATGTCAAATAACAATTCCCGCTTCTTGTCACTTAGCTTCTTGGAATCATTGACCCCTTCGAGCACTAACCCTTTTGGCAAAATGACAGCAGCAGCTACGACATCACCGAATAAGCAGCCTCTTCCTACTTCATCAATGCCTGCAATATATTCAGCTCCGCTGTCCCATGCTTCTCTTTCATATCTAAGCATATCTATCTCAGGCTCTTCGAACGTATCCGTCTCCTGTATGTTCAGATCCAATTCTTTCATTTGTTATTTCCCCCTAACGGCACATCCCATAACCAATATCATAACATAGGTATCCATAGGGTAGAAACATATAGAAGCTGGATAATACAGCAATCCCCTGCAGTACGCTGCAGGGGATTGTATTGCTTGCGGTATTCCTATTTAATAGGTTACGGCATCAGCATGTTTCACATTAAAAAGGAGATTCTAGACTGAATCGACCAAGCTTGCCGCCTCTTAGCTCTCTAAGCATCAAGGAGGATGCCTTCTCCAGATCAATTCGTCCTCCGCTCATGACAGCACCGCGCTTACGCCCGATCTCTTCCATAACGGCAACAATTTGATCCGGATCTTCCGAATCCTTCGGAGCTTCAGACAAGCCGTAACGCTCCTGCATTGCCGGCCAGTAATACTGAGCAAGATATTTGATCGCGAAGAAAGCAATGTCCTCCACGTTAAGAATCTCTTCCTTTATTGCACCCGTAACGGCCAGACGGTAGCCCACATTCTGATCTTCAAATTTAGGCCACAGAATACCTGGCGTATCCAGGAGTTCAATTTCCTTGCCTACTCTGATCCATTGCTGCCCTTTGGTTACGCCTGGACGATCACCAGTCGCCGCAATATTTCTGCCCGCTAAGCGGTTAATCAATGTCGATTTACCGACATTCGGAATGCCCACGATCAGTGCGCGAATCGCTCTCGGATTCATGCCTTTGGCAATTTGCCGATCGATCTTTTCCTTCAACAAGATCTTGGCAGTTGAGGGGATATCCTTAACTCCAGTACCTGTATTGGCATCGACAGCGAGTGCAGTATGCCCTTCTTCTTTAAAATACTTGATCCATTCTTCCGTTACCTTCGGGTCAGCCAAATCCGACTTGTTCAGCAGAATCATTCTTGGCTTGTCCTGCAATATTTCATCAATCATCGGGTTACGGCTGGATAATGGAAGCCGTGCATCCACCAGTTCAATGACGACATCAATCAATTTCAGCTTCTCCTGAATTTGTCGACGGGCTCTCGTCATATGTCCTGGAAACCATTGTATGGTCATCGCAATTCACCTTCTTTTTCACAAACAGTTGGATCCATTTGTATCATACCCTGAGGTGCTTCTATCATGAGTATCTACAGATCAAACCGGTATAGTTTGTCCTCTAAATTTCAAAATCAGTGATTAATCCATTCGATATCCTTCAGCGGCCAGAAAATAACATCGGCACGTCCTACAATATCCTCAAGCGGCACATATCCAATCATGCGGCTGTCTGTACTGTTCCCACGGTTATCACCAAGGGCAAAAATATGACCTTCCGGCACAGTGCCGTCCGGGAAATACTCATTCGGGAAGTTATAAGTGTTATACTGTCCGCCATTCGCCTGTGCCTCTGCAATCGCTTCTTGCAGATAAGGCTCCTCCACAACTTCGCCGTTTACTCGCAAGGTATCTCCAGTGACTTCAACCGTGTCCCCTTCAACAGCAATGACCCGCTTAATGAAATCCCGGTTCTCAGAAGGTACATGGAAGACAACGACCTCTCCGCGTTCAGGTTGCCTGATATCATACAGAATCTGGTTCACAATGACTCTTTCCCCTGTATGAAAATTCGGCTGCATCGATGGTCCGTCAACAATAAAAGGCTTGAACAAGAAGAATCGGATAATAAACACAAGCACTAATGCAATTGCAATGGCTTTGATCCATTCCCAAATCTCGTTCTTTACTTTCTTTGACTTAGAATTCCCATTCTCCGGTGTATTCAATCGTTCATTCTGTACATCCTGCTCCATCGCTTGTCCTCACTTCCTCATCCATGTCATCGAAACGATGCATCTAGACATATTCTATGTATGAAATCTGGTTAGAGACATACCATCTGTTGTCAAGATCGTTTCCTCTGAAAATATTGTAAGAGAAATCTTAGCAGGATACAACTTCATCTCTCCGATCGGAGGGCGAGCGCTCCTCTATATCACATCAATAGATTATATTCTATATTGTTCATATTCACATGAGCTATATTATTCCTGAATATAAGAACGTAAACCATCTTAAACGAACAATCACTTTTACATAAAAAAGCGAAAAGGGCTTGTTTCCAAGCCCTTTCCGTTTATTCGTTATATTAACGAATTTCTTTAATTCTCGCTGCTTTACCGCGAAGTTCACGAAGATAATAAAGCTTCGCACGACGCACTTTACCACGGCGAGCCACTTCGAGTTTATCGATTTTTGGGGAATGAAGCGGGAAAGTTCTTTCCACACCTACACCGTAAGAAATTTTACGAACTGTAAAAGTCTCACTGATTCCACCACCACGGCGTTTGATTACTACACCTTCGAACAACTGGATACGTTCGCGAGTTCCCTCGATAACCTTAACGTGCACTTTTACAGTGTCACCAGGACGAAAGTTCGGCAAATCTTTACGCAATTGTTCTTGTGTAATCGCTTGGACGATATTCATCTATGACTCCCTCCTTCCGTACAGGTGTTCATGTCTCTTCCGGATAACCTTCTGTTATCCATCATCATCCACAGCGGACCACCGTATTCCACACAACAGAAAAATTATAACATGTTATTACGAAGTAATGCAAGCATTAAGAACTTTTTTTCTCATAAACTCACCGGTGCATGCAGATTCATGCCATTTGGTGTCTGATTCAGCATATTGTTGTATCCACGATGTAACAATCTAGCAAATCCCGGGCTTCTTAATCTACTCATGCCGTTTAACCTGATCCAGCCATGCTTTCTCCTTCTTCGTCAGCTCCACCTGCTCCAGCAGATCTGGACGTCTGGTCAGCGTCCGAAGTAAGGACTGTTCTCTGCGCCAAGCATCAATGTTTTTGTGATGACCTGACAGCAGGATATCAGGTACCTTATGGCCTCTAAACTCCGCAGGTCTGGTATAGTGAGGGTACTCTAGCAAACCGGTGCTGAATGAATCTGTAACTGCACTTGTCTCGTTACCCAGCACTCCTGGAAGCAGTCTCACCACACTGTCTATCACGACCATTGCAGGCAGTTCTCCACCTGTCAGCACATAATCTCCGGTCGAGATCTCATCCGTGACGAGATGCTCTCGAATTCGCTCATCATAGCCTTCGTAGTGACCACATATAAAGATGAGATGCTCTTCTTTGGACAGCTCCTCTGCCTTCTTCTGCGTAAAGGTCTCTCCTTGAGGGCACATCAGAATAATGCGCGGCTGCTTGGCAGAAGAAGCCTCTGGCTGTGTCTCATCAGCTGATTTTGCAGCAGCAGTCGATTGGGCATCCTGCTCCGCTTCATTCAGCAAATCTTCCACTGCTGCAAAAATCGGCTCTGGCTTCAGCACCATTCCGCCGCCGCCGCCGTATGGCATGTCATCTACTTGTCCATGCTTGTTCCCTGCGTATTCACGGAAATTCAGAGCGTTTAAGGAAACAATTCCTTTGGCCTGTGCTTTACCTAATATGCTGGTACCAAATACACCATGAAACATTTCCGGAAACAGGGTTAATACATCAACCTTCATTACACTAATCCTTCCATCAGATGCACGATTACCTTTTGATTCACAACATCAACATGCAAAATGACATCGTCAATATAAGGAAGCAGAATCTCTTTGCCGTTGTTTGCTTTGACCACCCAAACGTCATTCGCTCCTGGAGTCAGGATCTCTTTGATCGTGCCAAGTGTCTCTCCTTCATCAGTTACCACTTCGCAGCCGACAATCTGATGGAAGTAGAACTCGTCTTCACTCAGTTCAGTTTGATACTCAGCAGACACTTTCAGCATCATGCCTTTATATTTTTCTACTTCATTGATGTTGGTAAAGTCGTTCAAACGCACGACAAACATATTTTTGTGAAGCCTTGCCGACTCTACCGTTACAGGCAGTTGTCCCTCCCCCGTATCGATAACCAGCTTGCTCCCTTTAGCAAAGCGCTCTTCAGGGAAATCGGTCAGCGGGAGTACTTTCAGCTCACCACGAATCCCGTGGGTATTTACGATTTTTCCTACATTAAAAAATTGTGACATAGGTCCTCCTGTATTTCAATTAGACAAGGCTAAGTTATATAAGCATGTACGAAAAAGGGCTAGGACATGCATCCTAACCCCCTTTCGTATATCTTTAAGATATGATATCGACGGTAACCCGTTTATCCATCTTAACTGCTGCAGATGTGACGACCGTACGGAGTGCTTTCGCGATCCTCCCCTGCTTGCCGATCACTTTCCCCACATCCTCAGGATGCACGGTCAATTCATAGACAACAAGGCGATCCTTCTCCAGTGTCCGGACCGACACATCTTCCGGATGATCTACCAAAGCCTTCGCAATAACGCCGACTAATTGTTCCATAGATACCCTCCGTTATCAGCACCTAATTATTTCTGTTGTTTAAGCTCATGGAACTTCTTCATTACACCCGCTTTGCTAAGCAAGTTGCGAACTGTATCAGATGCTTGCGCACCATTTTGAAGCCATTTGAGTGCTTTATCTTCATCGATCTTAACCACTGCTGGTTGTTCAACCGGATTGTAGTAACCGATTTCCTCGATAAAACGGCCATCACGCGGGGAACGGGAATCCGATACAACCACACGATAGAAAGGCGCTTTATGAGCTCCCATACGTTTCAGACGAATACGAACTGCCACGAAAATTCACCTCCTTCAATAAAATATATATTGTAAGCTCGGCTTAACGGAAAGGAAATTTCATTCCCTTACCGAGTCCTTTAAGCTGCTTCATTGCTTTCTTGTTGCCCTTCGGCCCCATCATACCGCTGAATTGCTTCATTACTTTACGCATTTCATCGAACTGCTTAATCAGACGATTAACTTCCGCAACGGTAGTTCCGCTGCCTGCTGCAATCCGTTTGCGGCGGGATGGATTGATGATCTCTGGATTCTGCTTCTCTTCTCTTGTCATAGAGAAGACGATGGCTTCGATCCGATTCATCTGCTTATCATCAACCTTAAGATCCTTGGTCTGTTTCATATTGCTCATCCCAGGAATCATGTCCATGAGCTGATCCAGTGGTCCAAGCTTCTTGATCTGGTCCATTTGCTCAAGAAAATCTTCGAACGTGAACGATGCGGTCCGCATCTTCTGTTCCATTTCCTTCGCCTTTGCCGTATCAATGTTCGACTGGGCCTTCTCGATCAAGGACAGCATATCACCCATGCCCAAAATTCGGGAGGACATGCGTTCCGGATGGAACGGTTCAAGTGCATCCAGTTTCTCACCCAGGGTGATAAATTTGATCGGGCACCCGGTCACTGCTTTGACGGAGAGGGCAGCACCACCGCGCGTATCTCCATCCAGCTTCGTAAGCACGACGCCAGTAAGCGATAGCTGCGAGTTAAAATGCTCTGCTACGTTAACTGCATCCTGACCTGTCATTGCATCGACGACGAGAAGCACTTCATCCGGATTCACATTGCTGTGAATTAACCGAAGCTCTTCCATCAGCTCTTCATCTACATGGAGACGACCAGCCGTATCAATAATAACATAATCGTGACCGTTGTCCTTGGCATGCTGTAAGCCTTGCTTCGCAATCTCTACCGGGCTTGTCTTGTCACCTAAAGTGAATACCGGTGCCTTGAGCTGCTCTCCAAGCACCTGCAGCTGCTTGATCGCCGCAGGACGGTAAATATCGCCAGCCACAAGGAGCGGCTTTGCATTTTGCTTCTGCAAGAGCTTCGCGAGCTTACCTGTGGTTGTCGTCTTACCGGCACCCTGTAAACCGACCATCATAATGACTGTCGGCGGTTTGTTTGCCTTAGCCAGCTTAGACTGGCTTCCGCCCATCAGCTCGGTCAGCTCTTTATTTACGATGTCAATGATGACCATGCCAGGCGTGAAGCTCTCCATCACTTCCTTACCGACGGCCTTCTCTTTGACTTTCGAAATAAACTGCTTGACGACCTTGAAGTTAACATCAGCTTCAAGCAAGGCAAGACGCACCTCTCGCATCGCTTCGTTAACGTCTTCCTCGCTTACTTTCCCTTTGCCGCGAAGCTTGCTGAATACATTGGTAAGTCGAGCTGTTAATCCTTCAAATGGCATAAACACACCTCCTAAAGTTCATATTGCGAAGGGTAATCCCTATTCCAGAACCTCCAGGTGGTTCATCATTTCATTCATTCTATGTTTGTCTTCACTCGTCATCCCGCTTGATTCAATCATGGCTTTAAGCTTCTCTAGATTCATAAGCCGCCGTTCATGCTTCTCAAGCAAGCCGAGTTTATCCTCATACATTTCAAGTACCTGCTCTGCACGCTTAATGTGCTCGTAAACCGCTTGTCGACTAATCTCAAATTCGGAGGCAATCTCTCCCAAGGAGAAATCATCATGAAAATAATACTTCAGAAAAGTCTGCTGCTTCTCAGTTAACAGGTTTTCATAAAAATCAAACAGTAAGTTGATTCGATTCGTCTTCTCAAGCCGATTCTCCTGACTCATCTTGAGGGACACTCCCTTCGTCAAGGAAAAACACTTTACACTCATTAACGTTCTCTATCTTACAAAAAACAAAAGAAGATGTCAAGCATAAATCCTTGTCATCTTCTCATCGATTTTATTTTTGAGATCTACAGCCACATATTAGACTTCTAAGCATCTATAATCTGATGGGTGTCAGATAAATAATGACGGCAAAGAAATGCAGCACACTGCCTGCCAGAACGAATAAATGCCAAATGGCATGATGAAACGGAAAGCCGCGCCAGACATAAAAGATCGTACCCAGCGTATAACAAAGTCCTCCGGCAACAAGAAGAACTATTCCTCCTGAAGGAATTGCGGCGGTTAATGGAGCCCACGCAATGACGATCAGCCAGCCCATCGCAATGTAGAACAAGGTAGACATAAACAGAAACCGCTTGGTGAAGAACGCCTTGAAAGCTACACCGAACAAGGCAATTCCCCATATGATTCCAAACAGGGTCCAGCCGAGTGTACCGCGAATCGCGACCAGCAAGAATGGAGTATACGTTCCTGCTATAAATAAGTAGATGGAGGAGTGATCAAAAATCTCAAATAGATCCTTCGCTTTGCCATCCTTCAGAGCATGTACGAAAGTAGAGCTGATGTACAAGAGCAGCATGGACACTCCATAAACCGTAAAGCTGACAACATGCCAAGCTGTTCCATTCACACTTGCGGCAACAATAAGCAGTACGAGCGCTGCAACACTGAGGAGAGCCCCTATTCCATGGGTAATGGCATTTGCGACTTCCTCTCTTCGAGTATAGGTATAGGTGTTAGCCATAGAATCCATCCTTTCAACATCCGCTGCCTGCTATTTTCGCAGAACCGAAATCTTTCTACATATTATACTACGTTCACGGCTAATGTTCATCTTTAGCGTCAATCTGCAAAATACTTCAATATAATGGATGCAATTCGATCTGAAGCATGACCGTCCCCATAAGGATTGGCAGCTCTTGTCATGCGCTGATATCTTTTTCCTCCTGACAACAACAGCTCGATCTCCTTCTTGACCTTTTCATACTCTGTCCCTACACAGCGAAGCGTACCTGCCTTGACACCTTCCGGCCGTTCCGTTTTGTCACGGAGGACGAGTACGGGCTTACCGAGCGACGGCGCCTCTTCCTGAATCCCTCCCGAATCGGTCAGAATAACGTAAGCATGATTCATCATATTATGCATGTCACTAACATCAAGCGGCTCAATCAAATGAATGCGTTCCGTTTCGCCGAGCATCTCGAATGCCAGGTCCTTTACTGCCGGATTCGGATGGACCGGATAAATCAGCTCAAGTGTCCGATCCTGCTTAATGATCTCTTTCACGGCCTGAAACACCTGTTTCATTGGACTGCCCCAGTTCTCTCTCCGATGCATGGTCATGAATATCTTTCTGGTTCCAGGATGCAGCTTCGATAACAGTGGATGGTCGAACTCTTTCTTGATCGTCCAGCGCAGAGCATCAATGGATGTGTTGCCTGTCACGTAAACATGCTCTTTCCGGTGCTCGCTTGCGAGCCTTTTGGCAGCTGTAGTGGTAGGTGCAAAGTGCAGATCTGCAACACGGCCTATGAATTCCCTGTTCATTTCTTCCGGAAAGGGCGCATATTTGTCATACGTCCGCAGTCCGGCTTCGACATGACCGATCGGGATTTGAGCATAGTATGCACAGAGTGCAGCTGAAAAAGCCGTAGACGTATCACCATGGACGAGCACAAGGTCATATTTCTCGGCCTTCATGACAGGCTCAAGTGATTCTATCAAACGGGCGGTCAAGCCGTGCAGCGTCTGCGCCTCCCGCATCACTTTCAATTCAATATGCGGTACGATATTAAATTCTTTCAATACTTGAGCCAGCATCTCCTCATGCTGCCCGGTAACACACACAATGGGCTCAATGTCAGGTGCCGCCTCTAGTGTTTTTACTATGGGCGCCATTTTGATAGCTTCAGGTCTCGTTCCGAACACAACAAGTACCCTGATTCGATGTTCCTCCATGTGATCAGGACTCCCCCTCTATTCACTTATTGGATAAGTTGAACAATTGCTTCAACCCTTATCTATATATGAGAGAGTCTCTCCATCTCGTAACGGCACTCTATGAAAAAGGACCTTAAACTATTTATTTCTGAATAGGACAGCTGCCGGTTTCTACTAATCTATCAATGCATAACCTGTAATTAGAGTGACGACTAAGGAGGTTATCCATCGCATGGCAGTTATCATCTATCCTAAGACAATGAACTGGAAGTTTATGCGGCAGCGACCGCAGCAGCTGATGACTGAGCTTGGAGCCAGAGGGCACCATGTGTTCTTCGAGAATCTTGCACCCATGAACAGTCAGCTGGAGGAAGTAGAACCTGGTGTACATTTGTTTACCGATCACCATTCGTTTGTTAAGAGACATCTGGACAAATTAAGAAAAGAGCATCCCGTTGTCGTCTGGACGACCTGGGCTAAGCAGAGAACAAGGCTTGCATCGATCTATCGTCCGGATGCCGTTATCTATGATTGCTGTGACGAGTTTCCACATTGGGCAAAATACGAGCATCGGATGGTTGAATCTGCCGATCATCTGGTTGCAACCGCTGAAACAATCCGCACACGTTTATCGTTAGCCTACCCTGACAAACCCATCACTCTTATTCCTAATGCGGCGGATGCCAGCATGTTTGATACTCCTGCCGTTCATAGACCTCATGATCTTCCTGCAGGTCCAACGGTCGCCTATATTGGCGCTTGGGCTTATTGGGTCGATCATGCATTGTTTGCGAAGGCAGCGGAGCAATATCCGAATGTGCAGTTTGTCTCTATTGGTGCACCTTACGGGGACATTCCAGGTTACGGCACCCTGCCGAATGTTCACATTCTGGGAGAGAAGCCGCATAGTGAGCTGAAGAAGTATTTACAGCATATCGATGTTGCGGTCATACCTTTCCTATATCATCCCATCACCCTCGCCACTAATCCCGTGAAGGCTTATGAATACATGGCTACTGGAGTCAAAGTCCTCTCTACCGCACTGCCGGAATGTATTCGGATGGAACCGTATGTCACTACGGCAACGACTCACGAGGATTTTATTGGCAAGCTGGGGCAAATGCTCTTTGAACAGGAGGATCCTGCAGCAAGATTAGCACGAATTGCCTATGCAAGAGAGAATACTTGGGTTCAGCGCGGAGAAGCAGCAGATGTAGTGATACGAGAAACCCTTCAGCGCAAAGGATTACATGAATAACGAATATACCGTCTACCTTACGGGCGCAGCCTTCAGCAAACGAACAGCCGCACATAACAACAACGCTCTCCATTTATATCAATCGATTTGTGACCATTTATTAGAGTGCTCTGCACAATGGCTCGTATGGTCTCCCGCTGCTCTTCATATATCCGATCACAACAAGATGCGGCTTGAAGCCGAACTGCACGAACTATCTCCCGATACCCATTGTGTCGTTTGCCCAGGAGACCGCTTTATTTTTCGGAAGGAATGCTTCACTCTTTCAGATACAGGTCATGTACGATCTCTGCCCTCCGCCTTCTGGCTGGGCTGTGAACTGCACGCCCGCTGCTCGTCGTTGGATCGTGTAACCCGCCTGTCTGAAGCACTCCAGCCTATGTTCATGTCTGCCAAGCAGCAGCATAGGAATTATGTTCTCGCTACTCCTCCTACTGTTAGCAACTGCAACGATAAAAGCTCCTGTCATCCCATCCTTTCGGTAATACGACGTTCCACCACTCCCCCTGTGCCTTCCCATTCGTTGAACTCGCTCGACCATACACCGCTCACAACCATCATGCTAAGTGTATTTAATATGGGCAAAACCGTAGAGTGGGCAATCCGCTCCGTGCTTGCACAGACCTATCCGAACTGGGAGCTCCTCATCGGCAACGACGCTTCAACGGACAATACGGCCGAGCTTATTAACCATTACACGATGGATTCACGCATTCGAGTCCTTCACTCTAATACGAATGAAGGCAAGGCAGTAATGATGAATCATCTGCTTGAGCATGCGAACGGAACCTATGTGCTAGAGCTGGACGGTGACGACTGGCTTGCGACAAACGCTCTTGAAGCACTGCTAACCGTCATTTCACTACATCCAGATTCAGGTCTCGTGACAGGTGGATGCGGAGTGTGGCGCCGCAGTAAGCATGGTGATTTGTATTACCGAGATACGGACTATTTTGACGGGAAGCTCGAATCTGCCAGCCATGCTCACCCTCCTGTTCCCCGCATGTATAGCATGAAGGCACTTCAGTATGTAGGCGGATGGACTGTGCTGCCTGGCCTTTATGGAAGAATATTTGAGGATATTGCTCTCTGCCAAAAAATACTCAAGCACGATTCATATGTACAGACAGACGAAACAGTATATCACCGAGTCATTCATCCGAGAAGCATCAGCCAGCAGCATTTGCCGCTCTATCCATTGTGGAAGGAACATTTGGAGAAGGAGGTGAAATGATATGAAAATTGCAGCTAGCGGGTATTACGGCATGGGGAATTTCGGAGATGATCTGTTTCTCAAAACGTTGCAGCAGGCTTTTAGCAAGCATACCTTATTTCCTTGGAATGGTTATATGGATCCTGCAAGGGTGGATGCTGTTATCATTGGCGGCGGAGATCTGATTACTCCCTATAAATTCAGCAGCTACTATTTTCCGGCAGCCCTGTCCGAGCACCCCATGTGGCTGTATGGGGTCGGGATCGTGGATACGTATCCTCCTGAGACGTGGCCGGCAGATCAGGTCGAGCTCCACAAGCAGTACATTCAGAAGGCAAGACGTGCCATTTTTAGAGACCAGAAATCACAAGAGCTGGCCACGATCGCGAAGCTTCATTCAACGCCTGAAACGGCACAGGATATGGTCTTTGCTTACCAGCAGCATCCGTTCCCCGTGAAACGATTCTCTGTTCGAAAAACGATCGGCGTTTGTCTGTTCTCCTACCCTTCTTTTCCAATGGAAGCCATGGTTCAACTGCTGCTTAGGCTAAGCACAGAGGGTTTCCATATCGTGCTTATCCCTGTCATTAACCATCCTTCGAACAGCTTCTCGGATTACAGCACTTGCAAGCTGCTTGAACAAAAAATGAAGGAGATTGACAGTGCTGCGTCGGTTCAGACGCTATCCCTCTTACTGGAAACAGACATCACCTATAACGTGATTCAGTCCATGGATTATCTGATCAGCTACAAGCTGCACCCCACTCTCGTGGCACTACGGGCAGGAGTACCTGTACTTGCCTTCAGTAAGATGGGGAAGGTGAAGCATCTGCTGTCGCGCTTCCATCTGAATCATTACTATTGCGATTACGCACAGCCCTTTGAAATCTATGAAGATATCATTAACCGATTTATTAAGAACGGTCCTGAGGAAGTTAGAGCTGCACTGCCGCTTATTCGTCAGGCCGAGCATGAGAGCAATTCCGAGCTAACCCAGCTCGTGTCGGAAATAGAGTCACTAGAATAGATAACATCAAGGAGGTCAATGAGCGATGTGTTTCTTTTTTCACTCCCGTATATGGGCAAGAATCAAGCAGCTGGAAGTCCAGCAGGCATTATTGACGGAAAGAGTAGACATGTTTAATGCTCGTATCGAGCAATTGGAAACCGAGGTCCGCTCTGGAATCGTCGCGAATCCACCGCTGCAGCAATTTCTGGAGAGTAAAATGGGTCAAAACATCAGTATCAGCACCAGCAGCGTTACTGTTCTTGGTACGGTGCTTGCGGTTGGTAAGGATGCCGTTGAGATTCGCGAAACGAGCGGTGACATCGTCATCATTCCTTTCTCACAAATATCGGTTGCTCAATAAAAAGGCTGCTCTAAGCTTGCATATGCCACTAAGTCTAAGGAGGTACTTGATATGAATTTTAGAGATATGATTCGCGGCTTCTTGGGAAGCGAGGTAGAGGTACTGACGGCTAACGATTATTTGGACGGAACGCTCATCTCCATTGATGAGACAACGCTTGTCCTGCAAATACCACCGATTATTTACGGGCCGCCTGGGGATGTGGCTGTGGTTCCATTGTCTTCAGTTGAGCTCGTGCGTGTTCTGGCCGTATAGGATATGAGCTAAGAACGATATAGAAGCTATATAGCACTAATATGAATAAGAAGACCGAATCCTTTTAATGGAAACGGTCTTCTTCTTATGATTTCAGCTCACGCTGCATTATTTCACTTCACTGTCTGCTTCTTCAGTCTCGGCATCCTGAATCAATCCTGCAAACAAGGCGTGTACGAACTGTTCCGAATCAAATGGCTGCAGATCGTCTGCCTTCTCTCCAAGTCCGACAAGCTTGACGGGAATATCCATCTCTTGACGAATCGCAATAACGATACCACCCTTAGCAGTGCCGTCCAGCTTCGTGAGTACGAGACCAGTAACCCCGCTCTTCTCTCCAAACAGTTTGGCCTGGCTCAATGCATTCTGTCCTGTAGTTGCATCAAGGACCATGAGCACTTCATGCGGAGCACCTGGAATTTCTCGCTGAATGACACGGAAGATTTTGTTCAGCTCTTCCATCAGATTTGTTTTGTTCTGAAGTCTTCCCGCCGTATCGCAGAGAAGAACATCAGCACCGCGCTGCTTCGCCGCCTGAACCGCATCAAACATAACGGCCGCTGGATCAGATCCAGCTTGCTGCTTGATCACATCCACGCCTGCACGCTGTCCCCATACTTCCAGCTGCTCAATAGCGCCTGCTCTAAATGTATCTCCTGCGGCAAGAAGAACCTTCTTGCCTTCATTCTTAAAGCGGTGGGCCAGCTTGCCAATCGTCGTTGTTTTGCCTACACCGTTCACACCAACAAAGAGGATTACGGTGATGCCATCCTTATTCATGTTAAGACTGTTATTTTGCTCTGAACGCAGAAGCGCAGTTAATTTCTCGGACAACACCGGCTGCAGCTCAGCCGCATCCTGAATCTTCCGTTTCTTCACTTCGGCACGCAGATCATCAATCAAATCCATAACCGTGTTGACACCTACGTCGGCACCGATCAGGATCTCCTCAAGCTCCTCGTAGAATTCCTCATCAATCTTCTTACGGCGGATAACGAGATCGGATACCTTTTCAACGAAGCCTTTACGTGTTTTCTCGAGACCATCTTTAAAAATATTCGTTACCGATTCTGTTTTTGTTGATATACTTTCTTTCAGCTTTTTAAAGAAACTCATAGGTTCCCTCCAACTTAGAATTACAATACTTTTATCCAATACATAACTCATCACGAGAAGGAATTATGAATTGGATTCCGTACTTAAGCAATTTCTGCTTCCTCATTCTCCAGCTTCACCGAGACCAGCTTCGATACGCCGCCCTCTTCCATGGTAACACCATACAGCACATCCGCTTCCTCCATCGTTCCTTTGCGGTGCGTTACAACGATAAACTGGGTTTGCTCCGAGAATTCACGCAAGTACTGAGCGAAACGAACGACGTTAGCTTCATCCAGCGCTGCCTCGACTTCATCCAGAACACAGAATGGCACCGGGCGAACATGGAGAATCGCAAACAGCAGTGCCATGGCGGTCAAGGCTCGTTCGCCACCAGAGAGGAGCTGCAGATTCTGGAGCTTCTTGCCCGGCGGCTGTGCGACAATCTCAATTCCTGTCGTAAGCAGCTTGTCCGGTTCATTCAGAATCAGATCTGCTCTACCTCCGCCGAACAGCTTCGAGAACACCGTGCCAAATTCACGCTTAATTGCATCAAATGTCGTCTTGAAGCGTTTAGACATTTCATCTTCCATTTCCTTAATGACCTGATAAAGTGTCGTCTTGGCTTCAACCAGATCATCCTTTTGCTCGCTGAGGAAGAGATAACGTTCATTAACACGTTCATATTCCTCAATCGCGCCGAGATTCACTTCTCCCAGCGAAGAAATGCTTCGTTTCAGCTTCTGCACTTCCGCCTTGCTGCCTTCAATATCTTCCGGAATGGAGTAGTGCTGCTTCGCAAGCTCATAAGACAGCTCGTATTCGTCATTCAGCTTTTTCAAAATATTTTCAAGCTCCACATCCAGACGATTGACACTGATCTCCGTCTGACGAAGCTCATCTTCACAGGCCTTCAGGCTGATCCGCTGCTCTTTGGTTTCATTCTCTTCAAGCTCAAGCTTCTTCGTAAGCTGGGCTCTGGCTGCACGCTTGAAATCCAGCTCCTTGGAAGCTTCCTCCTTCTTGAGGCGATAGCGGTTCAAGTCCTCCGTCTGCTTGACGCTCTCCTCTGCATTGGTTTTGAGATCTGCTTCCACAGAGGCCAGCATCGTACGATTCCGGTACCGTTCCTTGTCCGAATTCTCGTATTCGCGCTCCATTCTACGGACCTGCTCTTCTACAGAGAAGCGCTCCTGATCCAGCTTGCCCTCACGAACCTTCAATATCGTCAGCGAGTTCTGGAGCTCCTCCTTGGCAGATTCATTCGCTTTGCGCGCAAACTCGGCAGCGTGAATGGCTTGATGTGTCGCCTTCTCCTCTTCCTCCAGCTTCACCAGCAACTGTTCAGCAGCTGCACGGGTATCTTCAAGTGCTTTGATTTCGTCCTTGAAGCCAGATTTCTCCGCACCTGCAGCTTCAACCTGGGTAAGCACATGCGCCAGCTCATGTTCAAGCTGTTTGAGCGACAGTGAGGCCTGCTGCTCTTCTGCCCGTTTCTCATCGCCATCCTGACGAAGCGTGTCCAGACTGATCTGACACTGCTCCATCTGCGCCTTCACTTCTTCCAGACTTCGATGCAGCTTAATAATCTGATTCTCGGTCTCCATAATATCGTGATCCAGCTGATCGAGCTGGCGTTTACGGGACAAGAGACTTGAATTCTTACGGTACTGGCTGCCCCCGGTCATGGAGCCGCCTGCATTGACCACATCACCCTCAAGTGTAACGACACGATAACGATACTGACAGCGTGCCGCAATTCGGTTCGCATCTTCCAGATTCTCCGAAATAATTACGTTACCGAGCAAGCTTCCTACAATAGCTTCATACTTTGAATCAAACTGCACGAGCTCGGCACCTACGCCGACAAACCCCTGCAATTCAGAGATCATATTTCGATCTGAAGCACCGATTGCGCGTGGCCTGATTACGTCCAGCGGCAGGAAAGTCGCTCTGCCAAGCTGACGCTGCTTCAGGAAGGAGATCGCCTGGCGGGAGACAGCTTCATTCTCCATGACCACATGCTGGAGCGATGCTCCAAGCGCAGTTTCAACGGCCATCTCTACTCGCTCAGGTACTTTGATCAGTTCTGCAACCGCACCATGGACACCATGAAGCACATTCTTTCTGGATGCCTTGAGAACTTCCTTGACACCCGTGTTAAACCCATCAAAGTCATCCTGCATTTCCTTCATTGTATCGCGTCTTGAAACTTGTGCCTCACGCTTCTGCTCCCATTTTCGAACCGTGCTCTGACTCTCGGATAAGAGCTTCTGCAGCGATTGAAGCCGTTCACTTTCCGTAATATATCCATTGCGCAATGAGCTGATCTCCGCACCCATCTTCTCAATCTGCTGAGTAAGCTCTCCCTTGCGTTTAAGAAGATCTGTCTTCTGAAGCTCCCACTTGTCTGATTCTTCACCAGCACGGTTCAGTCTCCGCTCGATTGCTTCCTTCTGCTGATCGGCATATCGAATCTCATTACGTGCCTGAGCCATTTGGTTCATCAGCTCCAAGAGGTTACCTTTGAGGCTCTCCTCCTGCTCCTGACTGATCCCTCCAGTTACGCCAACCAGCTTCGCTTCCTCGGCAGACAGCTGTTCACGCAGCTCATCAAGCTCCTGCTGCAGTCCAGCCAGCTTGCTCTTAAGACCGTCCAGCTCAGCCTCACGCTCCGCATAGCGCTCCTCACTTCCGTTCAAGGAATTGAGCAGCTGCTCCCGGTTCGCTTCGAGATTCTTCAGCCGTTCTTTGAGCAGCTCACGGTACCCTTCACTTTTCTCGGTAGCCTCACTGTAGTGCAGCAGCTCGCCCTGCAGGCGCTCCACGGCCTCTTCTACCTGACGAAGCTCTGTCCGATCCTGCTCTAGTATGGCATCATGTCTAGATACGATCGTAGATAATTCCAGCTGCTGTTCCTTAAGCTCTTGCAGCTTCTCCGTCGCTTCACTCCAGGCCGTATGAATCTGCTCGATCTGATACACGTATAAAGACAGCTCCTGCTGCTTCAATTCTGCTCTGAGCTCTTTATAATGCTTCGCCTTCTCAGACTGCTCCTTGAGGGGTCCGATCTGATCCTCCAGTTCCGTCACCAGATCATGTATCCGCAGCAAATTCTGCTCTGTATCGTCCAGCTTCCGCACGGCATCTTTTTTACGTGATTTATATTTAACAATACCGGATGCCTCTTCAAAGATACCTCTGCGATCCTCGGAGCGCGTACTCAAAATCTCCTCAATCCGCCCTTGTCCGATAATCGAATAAGCTTCTTTACCAATACCGGTATCCATGAACAGCTCCGTAATATCCTTAAGTCGGCAGGACTGTTTGTTAATAAAATATTCACTATCCCCGCTGCGATGAACACGGCGTGTTACCGTGACTTCACCAAAATCCAGAGATAAGGCATGATCTTCATTATCCAAGGTCAGTGATACCTCGGCAAAATTTACTGGCTTACGAGTATCACTGCCGGCAAAAATAATGTCTTCCATCTTGCCGCCGCGCAGTGATTTTGCACTCTGTTCTCCAAGAACCCAACGGATGCCGTCAGAAATGTTGCTCTTCCCACTCCCGTTGGGGCCTACAACAGAGGTTATACCGCGAACGAATTCCATCTCTGTTCGATCGGCAAACGATTTAAAGCCTGACAGCTCTATACGTTTTAAATACATCTTGTTTTTGACACCTCCAAGCTTCTTGCCACGGTCCTACACGGGTATGTACATCCGTTATTATTGTAGGGGAAACGTCTCTTGAAGTCCATTTCTTCTACATATTACGAGCATAACATATCTTCATTCGGAATGAATCCACCATCCTCAAAGCAACAAAAAGAAGAGCAAAAAGCAGTCCTTCCCATTCATCATTAGCCTGACAACTAAAGCGGGCTGCTCTTTGCTCTTCGTTTGTAAGAAAAGACAGGCCGCCAAATAAACGGCTGATTTCTTGTTCTTAAGATATAAGAAGATCTCACTGCTTCGTTAGATTTTCTTATACCTTAAGAATCCGCTAAAACAGTCTGCCAATCGATTCCTAAGGCAGCTTCAGTGTACTTAATGCGATTTGTGCCGCCTTTTGCTCAGCTTCCTTTTTCGAGCGGCCGTTACCACGGCCTAATCTCTGACTGCCCATATAAACTTCGGAGACAAACTCCCTCTCGTGAGCAGGGCCTTTTTCCTCAACAATTCGATATTCGAGCACACCCATATTATGATGCTGAGTCAATTCCTGTAATTCAGTCTTGAAATCAGTAAGCACGAGTTCGCCTTCCACAATAAGGCCGGCAAAGATGTGCTTGTCCAAAAATTTCTTCACTGCAGCAAGGCCTTGGTCCAAATAAAGAGCACCGATAAATGATTCGAAGACATCTGCCAGGAGAGCAGGACGATTCCTGCCTCCTGTCAGTTCTTCCCCTTTGCCCAGAAGTACATATTTGCCGAATTCCAAAGCCTCAGCAAATTTCACGAGTGAGGGCTCGCGTACAAGTGCGGCCCTCATCTTGGTGAGTTCTCCTTCCGGACGATTAGGATGTTCATTGTATAGATACTCTGATACCGTCAGCTCAAGTACAGCGTCCCCGAGAAACTCGAGTCGTTCGTTATCCTGGCTTTGACTGAATCTGTGCTCATTTACATATGAAGCATGAGTAAAGGCCTGCTTTAACAATTTGCGATTGTTAAACTCGATTTGAAGTTTGCGCTCTAATTGTTTCAGATCTGCATTCAATCGAATCGGACCCCTTATGATTCATATTTTTTGAGAATTACAGTTGCATTGTGTCCGCCGAATCCGAAGGAATTGGAAAGCGTGTATTCCAGTTCAGCTTCACGCGGAACATTCGGTACATAATCCAGATCACAAGCAGGATCCGGATTCTCCAAATTAATGGTTGGAGGAATCTTCTGATTCTGAAGTGCCAGTGCACAAATGATCGCTTCAACACCACCCGCTGCTCCAAGCATATGACCTGTCATCGATTTGGTAGAGCTCACTGCCACCTTATAGGCGTGTTCACCGAGAGCAAGCTTAATGCCTTCTGTTTCGGATTTGTCGCCAACCGGCGTTGATGTTCCATGAGCGTTGATATAATCAACATCCTCAGGGCTGATACCAGCGTCCTTGATCGCCATCTTCATGCTGCGTGCGCCGCCTTCCGGATCTGGATCCGTCATATGCTTCGCATCCGCAGACAGGCCATAACCGACTACCTCACCATAAATACGAGCACCTCGTGCAAGCGCATGCTCCAGGGATTCAAGAATCAGAATTCCAGCGCCTTCTCCCATGACAAAGCCATCGCGATCCGAGTCAAATGGACGGCTTGCTTTTTCCGGCTCATCATTACGGGTTGACATCGCACGCATGGAATTAAATCCTGCCATACCTGTTGGACGAATGGTAGCTTCTGCCCCGCCGCAGATCATGGCGTCGGCATCTCCACGCTGAATCATTCGCATGGAATCTCCAATGGAATGGCTTCCTGTAGCACAAGCCGTGACTTGTGTTGTATTAGGGCCCTTCGCACCAAAGCTGATCGACAGCTGACCTGATGCCATATTCGCAATCATCATCGGAATGAAGAATGGGCTTACCCGCTTCGGGCCTTTTTCCAAAAGGATATTGTGCTGGTCCTCCCAAGTACCGAGACCCCCAATCCCCGAGCCTACAGATACACCGATTCGTTCAGCATCTATATTCTCTCCGATTTGCAGTCCACTGTCTTGTATTGCCTGACCTCCGGCTGCAACAGCAAATTGAACAAAGCGGTCCATCTTGCGCGCATCCTTACGCTCCATGTAATCTTCTGGATTAAAATCCTTAATAGAAGCTGCAATCTTGGAGTTGTAGTCGCTCACATCAAAGGCTTCGACAAGCGATACTCCAGATTTACCTTCCATCAGACTGTTCCATAGCGTATCCAGGTCCTTACCAATCGGGGTCATTACACCCATGCCTGTAATCACAACTCTTTGTTTCAAATTCATTTCACCTCTATATCGACTGCATATTGCTATGCAATTAACAGATTTTAATGTAATGAAACCCATTCTATACATGTCGTTAAGATAACAAACACCTATAAAATGGGCCTTCATAAGGGCTTTATGCCTTTGGTTTGCAAAATTGGAGGGGAAGCTCCATATGAGATAAGACCTGCTTAACTCACGGAGCCTCCTCTAAATGACTTAGGTATGAGATTGTATGTAGTTTACAACTTCACCTACGGTCGTAATTTTCTCTGCATCTTCATCAGAGATCTCCATATCAAACTCGTCTTCGAGTTCCATCACCAATTCAACAACATCTAGAGAGTCAGCACCCAAATCATCTTTGAATGATGCTTCCAATGTTACTTCAGCTTCGTCAGCGCCTAAACGATCTACTACGATACGTTTTACGCGTTCCAATACGTCGGACATCCGGTTCACCTCCCTTTCCGTATTATACGAGAATCAATCGTAAAATGCCATAGAGCCTACATCACCTTCGAATTGAAGGCGAACAAGCACTTCATCTATGCTTCAATTACGGGCAAAATCACATGTACATACCGCCATCCACATGCAGGGTTTGACCTGTCATATAGGATGCAGACTCCGAAGCAAGGAATAGAGCAACTCCTGCCACTTCTTCAGGGCGTCCAAGCCTTGAGAGCGGAATCCCTGACAGCATACCTTCTACGAGTTCAGAAGACAAGCCCTGTGTCATTTCGGTTTCAATAAATCCAGGAGCGATGCAGTTCACCGTAATTCCGCGGGAAGCCAGCTCCCGGCTTGAGGATTTAGTAAGACCAATGACTCCTGCCTTGGCAGCTACATAGTTGGCTTGACCTGGATTACCCAGCACACCCACTACAGATGAAATATTGATAATTCGACCATAGCGCTGTTTCATCATGGGACGAGTCACCGCTTTGAGGCAATTAAAGACGCCCTTCAAATTGGTTTCGATCACTTGATCGAACTCCTCTTCCTTCATACGCATGATTAAATTATCTCTAGTAATACCTGCATTATTCACCAGAATATCAATTCTGCCCAGCTGGTCCAGCGTTTCTTTCACCAATTGGTCTGCTTCAGCCGTAATGCCTACATTCGCTTTAATCGCGATGGCTCTTACCCCTTTGGCTTCTATAAGCTGTACAACTTCGGCCGCAGCGGCTTCGTTGCCCGCATAGTTCACCGCAACATCAGCACCTGCATCTGCCAGAGCTAGAGCGATACTGCGCCCTATTCCGCGGGATGCACCTGTGACTAGAGCAACCTGGCCTTGTAGTGTAGTCGTCATCTTGTTGTTCCTCCTTTCCCCAAATATACCTGCTTAGAATGATGTTGTGCTAACTATTTCAGCTCAGCAGCAAGGGCATTCAAACTATCCAGGCTGTTTACGTTATATACTGTAACTGTTCTGCTTACCTTCTTGATCAGTCCACTGAGTACGCTGCCAGGGCCAATTTCCACGAAAGTGTCTACGCCCTGATCAATCAGCCATTCCACGGTATCTTCCCATTTGACAGAAGAATATACCTGCTGCACCAGAAGCTCACGAATCACTTCAGCCTCCGTTACGGGCTCAGCGGTCACATTTGCTACCACAGGTATGCTCGCATCACGAAGCTCTACAGAGGAGAGCTGATCGCCAAGTCTAGCGGCTGCCTCTTTCATCAGTGAAGTATGAAAAGGACCGCTGACTTCAAGAGGAATAGCTCGTTTCGCTCCAGCTTCCTTCACACGATCGATCAGCTGTGCCACACCGTCTTTAAGACCGGATACCACAATCTGTCCCGGTGAATTAAGGTTCGCCAACTCTACGAGAGAGTCCTTCCCTTGAGCGGAAATTTTCTCACATAGCTGCGCAAGCTGATCACGATCAGCCCCGAGCACGGCAGCCATAGCTCCACGTCCGCCCGGAACGGCTTCTTCCATGAAAGTCCCTCTTGCCCTAACCACAGCAACTGCATCCTCAAAGGATATCACGCCCGCTGCGACCAGCGCACTGTATTCACCCAAGCTGTGTCCAGCTGCATAATCAGCGGTAATTCCTTTCTCACGCAGAGCTTCATATAAAGCAATACTTGCTGTCAAAAGTGCTGGCTGTGTGTTTTTCGTTTGTTTAAGTTCGGTATCCGGACCATCAAAGATCAGCGAGCTCAGCGAAAAACCAAGCTTCTCGTCCGCTGTCTCAAAGACATGGCGTGAGGACGTTACGTTATCATATACATCTTTCGCCATCCCAACGGCCTGTGAGCCTTGACCCGGAAATACAAAAGCGATTTTCCCCATCTATTCATTGCTCCTTTATCGATCTAGAGTAAAAAAACTCGCAGTGAGCACCTTGTAATGCCTTGATGGTAAGTTATTACCACACAAGCACGGAGGCTCCCCAAGTCAGACCGCCGCCGAATCCAACCATTAGAATGGTGTCTCCTGCCTTCATCCGGCCCTCTTCAGCCGCCTCTACCAGTGCTAATGGAATGGAGGCGGCGGAAGTATTCGCATATTTATCAACGTTAATGACGACTTTATCTTCAGGAAGCTCAAGACGCTGCATTGCAGACTGAATAATACGGATATTGGCTTGATGCGGAATGAACAAGTCGACATCTTCTTTGGTTAGTCCTGCCTTGTCCAGTACATCAATCGTTGCTGTTCCCATTACTCGTACTGCAAATTTGAATACTTCTCTACCGTTCATATAAATGTAGTGCTGCTTGTTAGCCAGCGTAGTCTCAGATGCTGGCAGTCTGGAACCGCCCGCTTGGATATTGAGCAGCGGCCCGCCGGCACCTTCTGCACCCAGATCGAAGGATTTGAATCCACGGCCTTCAGGAACCTCTCCCAAGATAACAGCACCCGCTCCATCTCCAAACAGAACAGCCGTATTACGATCTGTATAATCCGTAATGCGAGACAAGCAGTCAACACCGATAACAAGCGCGTTGTTATACATTCCCGATTGAATAAAGCTTGTTGCCGTAGCCAGGCCATATACAAAGCCGGAGCAGGCTGCAGACAAGTCGAACGCAGCAGCTCCCTTGGCTCCCAGCTTATCCTGCAAAATGCAAGCCGTCGAAGGAAACGCACTGTCCGGAGTTATGGTCGCAACAATGATCAGCTCAATATCGCTTGGTGAAATGCCTGCAGATGCAGCTGCTGTTTTGGCCGCTTCATATGCAAGATCCGAAGTCGCTTCTTCAGGGGCCGCTATATGACGCTCGCGAATTCCCGTACGGGAGACAATCCACTCGTCATTGGTATCCATCATTTTTTCCATATCATGATTCGTCAGAATCTTTTCCGGTACGTATTTACCTGTACCAATGACACCGACTGGACGCAATTGTGTATTCATCATGTCACTCAACTCTCCCGCTTATTTCCTTAGATATACTTTCGACCAACTGGTTGGAAATGGCCAGTCTTGCCTGACGCACCGCATTCTTAATTGCATTCGCATCAGCCGAGCCGTGGCTCTTCACGACTAGACGACTAAGACCGAGCAGCGGCGCACCTCCATGCTCCTTGTAATCAAGCTTGCCCTTTAGCGCCCGGAGCTCCGGCATCAGCATTGCAGCTGCCAGCTTGCTCTTAAGCGACGAGGAGAACTGCTCCTTTAGTAAAGAAAAAATGCCCGCTGCCGTGCCTTCAAGCGTCTTCAGCATGATATTGCCGGCAAAGCCGTCACATACCAGTACATCACATCCACCCATCAGCACTTCTCTTGATTCCACATTACCAACAAAATGAATAGGCAGCTCCTTCAAAAGTGGAAACGCATGCTTGGTGAGCTCATTTCCTTTCCCTTCTTCGGTACCTACATTGAGGAGCCCTACCCTAGGCTGATCAATTCCATGCACCTTCTGCCGATATAAGCTTCCCATAAGTGCATACTGAGCCAAATGCTCGGGCTTGGCATCCATGTTCGCGCCAAGATCCAGAGCAAGCATTCCGCGATCGTCGATCGTAGGAATCATTGGGGCGAGTGCCGGGCGCTCGATGCCCTCCATTCTGCCCACCACAAGGAGCCCTGTCGTCATCAGCGCGCCCGTATTGCCGGCAGAGATCATTGCATCTGCTTGCCCTTCTCGAAGCATACGCCCGGCAACAACCATAGATGCGTCCTTCTTCCGCCGAACCGCCCTTACAGGCTCATCATCTGAACCGATGACCTCTGAAGCATGTATTATCGTTATACCCGATGGGCGATCTGCTCCCAGCAAAGGGCTGATCTTCGCTTCATCGCCGACCAGTACAATCTCCGTATCGTTCCATTCCTTTGCAGCAAGCACTGCACCTTGGACGGTTGCCTCCGGTGCATGGTCGCCTCCCATTGCATCAATGACGATCTTCATGATGTACTCCCCCTTCGTCACTATCTTGCCCGGCGGATCGGTAAATGACGAAGTTTCCTTGAAACACCATTTCCTCTCCGACATAAGCAAACACTTCTACCTTTGCTTTGCCCTTCTGCTCAGGAGTAGAACGCACATATGCCTTAGCAATACATTTCTCCCCCAGATGCACCGGTCTTACAAACCGGATGTCCGCAGAAGCGGTCAGCGCAATCTCATCGTTAATAACAGCAACAGCAAGTGAATTGGCTTGTGCAAAAACATAATGACCACGAGCTATTCCTGTTCTTGAAAACACATGTTCTTCTCTAATCTCAAAAATGGAAATCCCGCTCTTATCCAGCTGAAGGTCTACAATATCCCCGATGATTTCATGCAAAGGCAATGAGCGCACTTGATCATACGATCTCTCAGCCATCAGCTTCATCCGCTCACGAAGTTCAGGTATGCCCAGTTCCATCCGATCCAGTCGAATCGTCTGAATGCTCACCTTAAGTAATCTTGTCAGCTCTTGATCTGTAATAAAAGGGTTATCCTCAATCATTTGAGTGAGCTGCTGCTGTCTTTGTCGCTTCGGTATTCGTTCTATGATCAAGCACCCCCTGCTTATGTGACATTAAAAAGACCCGTTAACTCTATATAAGTCATCTATACGACACCAGCGTACAGCTCTCTATGCTCTGGCAGTGAACCATTCTTCAATGAAATGACCGAATGGTCCAGCACCCGTTCGTATGTACGCAAACTGTATTAAAAATAAGGATGAAATAAAAAAGATACACTGGTTAGAACCAGGTACTAATGCTTAGTATAAAACATGTAGCACCAAAAAGAAAGGGGCGGTCACTTTTTCGCAAAAAAATAGCACTTCATCCGCAATAGATGAAGCGCTACTTTTGAACAAAAATATTATTGAGAGATGATCTCTCTAGATTTGTACGTTCCGCACACTTTGCATACGTGATGAGCAAGCTTAAATTCTCCGCATTGTTCACATTTCACCATGCCTGGCACAGCCAATTTAAAGTGAGTACGACGTTTGTCACGACGAGTTTTGGATGTTCTCCGTTGAGGTACTGCCACAATTCCCACCTCCTTATCAAAGTCAAACCTTAAGAAAAAGAAATATTCTTGTTCTTATTTAAAGAAATCCTTAAGCCCTGCAAGCCGTGGATCGATTGGCGTATTGTCGCAATCGCAGCTGCTCGCGTTCAAGTCGGTTCCACAGCTCGGGCACAGCCCTTTGCAATCCGACTTGCACAGCGGGGCAAACGGAAGATGAAGCAGGAAATATTCTTCCAGGAAAGGAACCAAATTCACTGTATCCTCTTCCACATATAAGGTATCATCCTCTTCTTCAACTTCCTCCGGCTCTGTTCCATGCTTGAACTGCTCGGCGAATTTCATATTTAAATGCTCATGGACATTTCCTAGACAACGAGAGCAGAGCATATCTGCTTCGGCTGATAACGTTCCTTGAACATCTACCACGCCTTCCGGCAATGCAGTAAATGTGAGTTCCACCTGCATCGGGGATACGGCTGTGATTTCCTTGTTGTTTCGAATTAGATGGCTGATATCCAGCGACTCTGTAAGCTTCATCGGTCCAGCAGCCGAGGCCATCTTGCGAAATGACATTTCCACGTTCATCACTCCAGACGATAAACCATTTTAACAACATTTGTAGTATGCTTCAAATACAGCGCTAGTTATGTTGAAAAACAGTCTAACAAACAAAAATCATTATACCGATTTTGAAAGAGGTTTGTCAACACTTTAAACTTTACACCCTGCATATCCATTTATCCAGGCAAAATGCACCGCACCCGTCACGAATTGAGCAATTCATTCATCAGACCCGCCGCAACTTGGATATAATAGACTCTATAAACCTATCAGATAAGCCTTACCGAATGCAACAGGGAGTGTGAAATATATTATGAGTAGAACCGTGGGCCTGATCGTGGAATATAATCCGATGCATAACGGACATGTATACCATTTGGAAGCCTCCAAAAAAATAACCGGTGCTGATACAAGCGTCGCCGTAATGAGCGGTCACTTTCTGCAGCGAGGCGAGCCTGCGATGCTGAGCAAATGGGCCCGGGCTGAGATGGCGCTCGCCATGGGCGTCGATCTCGTGCTTGAGCTGCCGGTTTCCTATGCGGTAGGACCGGCAGAATGGTTCGCTCATGGTGCTGTGTCTACACTGCACCATACAGGGGTTGTCGATTCGCTGTGCTTCGGCAGCGAATCCGGAGAGCTTGCGCCGCTTGCTGCCATGGCAGACCTCCTCGCCAGCGAGCCGAAGGCGCTGTCGGAGGCTATCCAGCGGCAGCTGCAGCAAGGCGCAAGCTACCCCGCAGCCTACGCAGCGGCTGCGGCAGAGCTGGTCCCCGGCGGTGACGCCGCGGGGGCCCTGGCACTGCTCAAGCAGCCCAACAATACACTTGGGCTGCATTATATGATCGCGCTGAGGCGCCTCGGAAGCGCGATTCGGCCCTTCACGGCGCAGCGCACCGGCGCCGGTTATCACGATGCGATGCCGGGACCCGGCAGCATCGCCAGTGCCACGGCCGTGCGCCGGCTGCTCCTCGGCGCAGGACCCGAAGCAGCGGCGCCTTACGTGCCGGCTGCAACGCTTGCCATTCTGCGGCGCGAATGGCAGGAAGGACGCGCTCCGGTTCACCTGGAGCGCTTCAAGGATGCCCTGCTTGCCCAGCTGGTCACCTCAAGCGCAGCAGAGCTGGCCCAATATGCGGAGGTGACCGAAGGGCTTGAGCATCGCATAATGAGCCAGCTCCCCAAGCTCACGGAGCTGTCCGTCGACTCACTCCTTGAAGCATTAAAAACAAAACGCTATACACGCACCAAGCTCCAGCGCATGCTGATTCATATTCTGCTGCATCATAAAAAAGAGGAATTAATGCCTTCTGTGCTGGCCGAGGGGCCGCATTATATCCGGGTTCTTGGCTTTAACAACAGAGGACAGGAGCTGCTCAAGGATATGAAGAAAAAAGCATCCCTGCCGGTCGTAATCAAGCCTTCAGCCTTCAGCCACCCTCAGCTGACCCGAGACATTCAGGCGACTGCTCTATATGGTCTAGGCATGGAATCGGCTGACAGCCAATTTATGTACAGAGACTACTATCAATCGCCTATTCGAGTCTAGTGTTCATGGGCACAGATAAAGGAGCCTGTACTTGATCATTCTCAAGCGCAGGCTCCTATTGCTTTACATCATTTCCGTTTGTTCATGCCAATAAAGCGACTACACCTCTGTTTTGACATTCAGCTTCTCGATATAATCGAGTGCATCGTCCGCAGTTTCCACAGGGACAAGCAGCATGTCCGTCTTGATGGATTCTGCCTTCTTCTTCGCTTCCTCATAATTCGCCTCTGGTACGAAGAAGACCTCGGCATCCTCACGATCCGCGGCAACGATCTTGTGAACGACACCTCCGATGGGACCGACGGTTCCTTCTTTATTAATAGTACCAGTACCTGCGATAACATGGCCTTTGGTCAAATCTCCAGGGGTCAGCTGATTGTATATTTCCAGCGTAAACATCAAGCCTGCTGACGGTCCGCCAATTTCCGTATTGGTAAAAGTAATTTGATGTGCAGGATCCTTAGGCTTTACGGTTTGAAGGGTACCGATCATTACACCCAGTCCAGGCCTGGTGTCTCCTGTTTCACTGTCCTTGATCGGGACGAGCTTCAGTTCTCTTGTAATGGTCTCTCCCTTGCGATCCAGCTGAAGCTCAACCGTATCCCCGACCTGCTTCTTCTCAAGCTGCTGCGCCAGTACCGTATTGTCGGGAGTAGGCACTCCGTTAATCGACAATATTTTATCCTGAGGCTTGATATCTCCTTCTGGCAGTGAATCCTTCGATAGACCGAGGACAAAGATATATTCTGGAACAATATCATAAGCAATGCCAGCCTGTTCATATGCCGCTTCCATCGCAGCTGACTGCGAATCACTCATAAACCACACTTGCTCTGCTGAATATTCCTCCTGAGTTCTGCCCGCAAGACGCTCTTCCTTCTTGCCGATCTGTGCATGTTCATTAAATGCGGAAATAAACAAAAGCGAGAGGTTCGCATAGCTGGCGGATACGGTTGTCATCAGAAACTTGCCGTCTTCCTCCTCATCACCATTTTTCACAGATACCATGGGTTTAACCGATTCTGCCGTTCCCGGCTGAGTGACAATATAAGGAGTCGGCATATACACGAGCACATACACAACGACAGCCAAACTTAAGATATATACGGCGGTGCGAAATCCGCTTCTTTTGGTGATATTACTCAATCTCTGGCCTCCTCCCTGCTTGCCTGCTTGTTCTTCTTTCCCTTCTCATCACATATAAATGCATAAGTACAGGCTGTTCCTGATATCATTCCAGCCATCTAAGCTATTGATCGGGGTGAAGATCCATTGAATTCGGAAATAACGAGAAAAAATAACGTTCCCTCTTATGTAAAAACGATGCTTCTCGGTATCAGCGCCCTGCTGGTCGTCGCTGCTGTTGTCACTTCTCCAAGTGAAGCGTTTGACGCCTCGATGCAAGGTCTTCAAATATGGTGGAAGCTGGTCTTTCCAGCTCTCCTGCCCTTTATTATGCTGTCGCAAATGCTGACTGCCTTCGGGTTCACCCATGGTCTCGGCGTGCTCTTAGAGCCATTAATGCGCATAGGCTTTCGTCTGCCCGGTGTAACGGGACTTGGTCTGGCTGTCGGGATCACCGGAGGTTTCCCATCTGGTGCAGATACCGCTGCCAGACTGTACCAGCAGAAGCTTGTCACGGGGAAGGAAGCGGCCATTCTTGCCTCCATCACCCATTTTGCGAGTCCTATGACGTTATTCGTGGTTATTGGGGCTGCATTCTATGAAGCGCCTGCCGTTGGGTATATTTTAGCATGCATTCACGGAATAAGCGGGATCATTGCAGGTATTGTACTCGGACGCGTTACTCTCTCCTCGAAAAAGACCACAAAAACAACCGAGCTGCATGAACAGCCCGAACCTGTTTCTGCACTCGAAGCGATGATGAAAGCCAAGGAAAAGGATGGAAGAAGCTTTGGCAGACTGCTGGGAGATACGGTAAGTCATGCAGTTCAAGTCTTAATGATGACCGGCGGCTATATGATCATTTTCTCCGTGTTCATCCGGCTGCTGGGCAAATATGTAACACCTTTTCTTCCTGAATGGATCTGGGCCTCTTTTTTCGAGCTTCACCTCGGAGCTTATTCGATGCGTTCCCTTGATATTACCGCACATGCAGTCGGATTTGCACTTCTTGCAGCCGCCATTGGCTGGGGTGGACTCAGCTCCCATTTACAGTCAACTGCGCTTCTTGCTCCATACGGAATAAACACGCGTATTTTTACAATAGGGCGTATACTGCATGCTGGTATTTCCTACGGACTTGTCCTGCTGTTGTGGCCCCCAATTCAGAGCTGGCTCCATCATTCCAAAGCCGTCTTTCTTCATAACGAACAAAATCCTTTAATTCAAGCCCAATACTCACCAGGAGGTCTTCAAGCAGCCGTTATCTTGGGGCTCTTCCATGTATTACTGTTAACATCTCTAATCGTCATCTCCGTGTGTATCGCCAAATGGCAGTCTACCCGCCATTCTTCTTCTCGATAACTTTACGTCTGAGTGCATCCTCTACCTCGGCAGGCACCAGCTCGGAGACATCCCCTTCGAAGCTTGCAATCTCCTTCACTACACTGGAGCTGAGATACGAATATTTAGGATTCGTCATCATAAAGATGGTTTCTGCATCCTTGTTAAGCTTCTTGTTAAGGGATGCCAGCTGAAGTTCATATTCAAAGTCAGTTACCGAACGAATTCCACGCATAATGACCTGTGCACCTTTGACTCTCACATAATTAGCCGTTAGATCACGGAAGCTGTCCACTTCAACATTTGGCAGGTCCGCTGTAACCATCTGCAGCAGCTCGACACGTTCCTCCACCGTGAACAGTGGATTCTTGCTCTTATTATTAAGCACAGCTACAACTAGCCGATCAAATTGTTTGGAGGCTCTCGTAATAATATCCAGGTGGCCCAATGTAACAGGGTCGAAGCTCCCGGGATAAACAGCTACTCTCTCCGTCTTATTTCCTGCTTCACTCATCTGCCTAAATCCTCCCGAATGTTGTCATCAATGTTTGCGTCCGTGTTCGTGATATCCTGCTCATCTATGGTTGAAGAATACTCGTATATCGTAATTGCCGTATCCCCGTATGTAGATTTGCGTATTTGCTCAAAGGAGCCTATTCTCTCTCCATATTCATGATCGGCATCATGTTCTACAACAACGATGGCGTCATCATTCACCATATTGTGTTCTTCAAGCCAGGATAGATACTCTTCCACATTCTTCATCCGATACGGGGGATCTAGAAAGACGAGATCGAATGTATATTTTCGTTTGGAGAGCAGCTTCAGGGCTCTGCCTGCTTCATTCCGGAACACTTCTGCCTTGCTATCCAGACCCGTTGCCTTCAGATTGGCGCGGATAATTTCAATGCTTTTCGGTTCCAGATCAATAAATACAGCCTTGTCCGAACCTCTGCTGAGCGATTCTATGCCGAGACCGCCGCTTCCCGCAAACAGATCCAGCACGACGCCTCCATCGAAATAAGGACCAATCATACTAAAGACCGCTTCCTTAACCTTGTCGGTTGTTGGACGGGTTCCGGTTCCGGGAACAGCCTTAAGCGGTCTACCTTTTGCAGTGCCTGATATTACTCTCACGTTTGATTTCACCCTGTTTCATTCTTTGTAAGTGTGCTATATATCGATATCGTACCACAATCTATGTAAGATGTGAAAATAACGAAAGCGTAAAAAGTCTGGAGTAAAAAATATTAACCAAGCAATGTATAAACTGATGGGCAGGCGGTCATGATGTAATTATCGGCATCAAAAGTGCCGTAGACAACCGCGGAGAAGACTTACGTTTCCCCATAAGCTCTTCGTCCGGTTTCTCCTCTCCCATGATAGGACGTCTCGAAAGAGGCGTCCGAATAAAAGCCTGCCAGGACGCCTGGCAGGCTTTTATTTTTTATTTGGCTGATACTAACTTAAAAATAACGGGTCTTGGCTCAATCTTATCAACAGTAAATCAAAGAATACGGCTTAAGAAGAGGATAACACCAATGACTGCCAAGAGAATCAACAGATTAGATACTTCTCTCCATAGTGACGGATAACCTTTTTCATGCAGTTCCTGTTGTTTAATCTCAAAATTGGCCTTTGCACTATAGGGATCAGCCGGCTCCGTATAGGGCCTGTTCTGTTCCTGAAGCGGATCATTCATAGGTCTCCACCTCCATTAGGTTTTGAACCACATATCAATCCATACGCACCTATATGGAAACCGTTTCTATTTTATACCCTTATAACGGTAAGTCGGCTGTCCTTTCACGCCGGGTTTCACTCGAAATACACCGCCAGCATGCGGAGTCTTGAGCAGCTGCTCCTCACTAAGTCCATTACGAGCCGTCGTGATATACAGCTCATCCAGTTCTTCTCCTCCAAAACAGCAGGAGGTCACATTGGAAGCCGGCACTTCGATATGCTGAATCAGGCTGCCTGTGTTCGGATCCCAGCGAGATACCTGGGAACCGCCATAGTGTGCCACCCATATCATCCCTTTTGCATCTACCGTCAACCCATCAGGGAAGCCGGTTCCTTCCGGCAGAGAGAACAAGGTTACACGATTCGAAATTTCACCGGTATCAAGATCAAAATCAAACTGATCAATACGGCCTGTCGGTGTATCAATATAGTACATCTTCTTATGATCTGGGCTGAACCCGAGACCATTAGAGAGAGATACCTCCGTTAGCACGGTTTTGACTTGACCATCATTCATTAGACAATACAATGCGCCCTGATTCTTCTTGTCAGTTAGACTCATCGTCCCTGCCCAAAACCGACCGTTCGGATCACATTTTCCATCATTAAACCGGTTATCGTCCCGATGACTTTCCGGATTGTGAAGCAGGGTAAGCTTCCCCGAAGTCAGATCATACCTATGAAACCCACTTTTTAAGGCAACCATAACATGATCTCGATCATAGGGAACAACGGCACCAATATGCTGACCCATCTCATGCACCGTGTCCTTTCCGGAATCCGGTTCATAAATATGAAGCTTATACCCTTCAATATCAACCCAATACAAGCGTTTCTCTTCTGCATCCCAGCTTGGTCCCTCTGCAAGCCTTGCCTTTGCGTCAATGACCAGTTCTACTTCTGTCATCCAATCCCTCCTTATTTATTCCAATCAAAACCGATGCTGTTCAAGAAGGCACGTGCCAGAACCATATGTCCCGTGTGGTTAGGATGTACGCGGTCCCAGGCAATAGCTCCTGGGTACAGCTGCTTCCAAATGGGTTCATATGCAGCCTGTGTATCTACAAATACGGCATCATATTCCTCAGCAACACGTTTGACAGCAGCGCCGTACAGATCCATCGTCGAGCGCATGGGATCTTCTACACTTGGCTCCAGGTAATAAGGTGTCATTAGGACAAGACCCTTCACCTGAGGACGCACTGAAGCAACCAGCTCACGTAGAGTAGCCTCATACTCATCCAGAAACACATGAAGCTCTCTTCGCTGCGGACTGTCAAACTGACGCCATACGTCATTGATCCCAATCATTACAGACAGCCAGTCCGGCTGAAGATCAAGTACATCCTCCTGCCAGCGATTTTTCAAATCCCTAACATTGTTTCCGCCTATCCCTACATTGATTACACGAGTATTTAATTCCGGATATACGCTTTGGAGCAAAGCATCCACATTGTATACATACCCATTTCCAAGCCCCATGCTTCCTTCGCCTACGGGACGAGTTCTACCGCAATCCGTAACCGAATCCCCTATAAAGACCAATTTATCGTTCTGAGCCAACTTCATACCTTCCATCTCCCTATCCAATATTAAATCACAGCTTATGTAAATCACTTGCAGTAAAGCAAATAGACTAAGGCAGCGTTTACAGTATTGTGTTTCTCAAGAAGAAAATTACCAGCCCTGCTGCTTAAGCCAGGATATACACAAGCCTTTCCATCGGCCTGTAGTCTCTTCCATCTCCTCTGCGAGCCCGAGGCCATGACGTCCTGCTTCAAATACATGCAGCTCATGAGGCACTCCTGCTTTGGTCAAAGACAGTGACATCTCCAGACTGTTCTGCAGCGGAACGGCCGCATCCTCGTGGGTATGCCATATGAAGGCAGGCGGCGTCTTACTTGTTACCTGGCGTTCAGTACTGTATTGTCTGACCAATTCCTCATCCGGCTTGTCACCAAGAAGTGCATCTTTTGATCCCTGATGACCGTATTCCTCCATGGTTATGACAGGATAACACAGCACAATGCGATCCGGCCTTGAACTAACCCGCTCGAGCGGATCAACGTTCTCTGGATCTCCCTCCACCCACATCGTTCCTGCACTTGCCGTCAAATGACCTCCAGCGGAAAAACCGAGCATCGCGATCTTGTTCGGGAGAATCCCATACTTATCACTGTTCGCTCTTACATATTGAACGGCTCTCCTTGCATCTGACAGTGCTGCTGGCTGACGATGAGGGTTAATTCGGTATTTAAGGACAAAAGCCGAAATGCCTGCTTGATTGAGCCACTCCGCAACAGGCCCGCCTTCATGATCAGCTAAATGACAATATCCGCCGCCAGGACACACGATAACACAGCTGTCAGCTCCCTCCACCAGATAAGGTGTTAATGTGGGAGAATCATCTTCCAATCCAGCGGCAGCATACGGCGGCACTCCAGACCATAGATTTATAGATTGCACAGCCATCCCTCCAAATCTAATAAAAGAATAATTTTCATTCATCATCCTACATTAAATCGTTTTCATCAATCATTATTTTAGCTCTAGTAGAGCGTTCGGAAATGCTCGGGGGTAATTCCTTCAATTCTCCGAAAAGTAGCAACAAAATGACTCGCATCACGGAAGCCTACTCTGCCAGCCGTCTCCTTTACGGTTAGATGAGGCTCAGAGGTCATGATCTCCTTGGATTTACGTATTCTTTTCAGAATAAAATAGCTGTACGCTGTAATGCCAAATGACTGCTTGAACATCATATTCAAATATCTGGGGGAAACTGAGAGCACCTCCGCCATTTCCATAAGCCCAACACCAGGATCACTTATCTTCTCTTCCATAAATGACAGCAAGGGAGCCAATCGATCCATAGCATGTGAGAGGGAGAGCGTATTGCCCGTCGTCCCATGCTTCTTCAGCAGCAGTAAGAATCGATAGATGTCTCCTGACGCGTCCAGCCCCGTTAGATCAAAATCGCTGCCGATGGAGTCAAGAACCCTTTTGCCATGAGTCTGGAGCTCCGAGCTCACTTTCCACTGATAATAAGCAGATTCCTGCAAGTCCAATGAGGATAGGATCGCTGCTGCCTGCGGACCGCTGAAGGTAATATATATCGTTGACCAGCCTTCACCTCTCCCGCTGTAATGGTGCGGCACATTAGGAGCCAGCAGGATTCCCGTCCCTTTAGGAAGTGGATAGGTTCTGCCCTCAAATGAGAATGCCCCCTCGCCGTCTACCGTTTGCAGCCAGTGATAACAGGGATAGCCAGCAGGCCTTTCAATCGGCTCCTGATTGTTGTTCTCTCCTATGCTTTCTATAAACAAAGGCAGCGGTTGCTCCTTCCCTGTCATGAAAAAACGCTGATGGTCTTTGCTCAGCCACATATCTTTGGTACCTCTACTTCCATATTATTATATCATCCATAACAATTCTTATATTTTAAAAATATAATTCATATTATATGATTGAATTATTCTTATACAAGAGGTGAGTTCACTTGATTAGTACGAAGCTTCCTAAAATGTTCTACGGCGGAGACTACAATCCTGAGCAATGGGATCAGGCTACACATCAAGAAGATCTGCGCATGTTCAAGCTCGCAGGTATCGATATTGCGACAATTAACGTTTTTTCCTGGGCCAAGAATCAGCCTGACGAGATCACATATAATTTTGGATGGCTCGATGAGCTGATCGACAGTCTTTATGAAAGCGGTGTCTATGTATGTCTTGCCACGAGCACAGGCGCTCATCCCGCATGGATGGCAACGAAATACCCAGACATACTTCGGGTAGATAAGGATGGACGTAAACGCAAATTTGGGGGTCGCCATAACTCCTGCCCGAACAGTCCGACTTACCGGCTCTACTCCGAGCGTATTGCGGACAAGCTGGCAGAACGTTACAAGGATCATCCTGCGGTTCTCGTATGGCATGTGTCGAACGAATATGGGGGCGACTGCTACTGTGACAACTGTGAACGTGCATTCCGTGTCTGGCTGAAGGAGAAATATCAGACACTTGATCAGCTGAACACAGCCTGGAATACGGCATTCTGGGGACATACGTTCTATGACTGGGATGAAATCGTGCTGCCAAGCAACCTGAGCGAGGAATGGGGAGATCGTTCCACGAACTTCCAAGGCATCTCTCTGGATTACTCCAGATTCAATTCTGACAGCATGCTGAACTGCTACAAGCTGGAGTACAACGCAATTAAGAAGCATGTGCCTGAATCTGTTGTGACTACCAATCTAATGGGCTTCTTCAAGCAGCTGGATTACTTCAAGTGGGCCAAATACATGGACATTATTTCATGGGACAGCTATCCGAGCCTAACGACTCCGCCGAGCGAAACTGCCATGGCGAATGATCTGATGCGCGGACTCAAGGACGGAATGCCGTTCATGCTGATGGAGCAAACGCCAAGCCAGCAGAACTGGCAGCCGTACAACTCGCTGAAGCGTCCGGGTGTCATGCGCCTGCAGAGCTATCAGACTGTAGCGCATGGCGCAGATACCGTCATGTTCTTCCAGCTCCGCAGATCCATCGGTGCCTGTGAGAAGTACCACGGGGCTGTTATTGAGCACGTCGGGCATGAGAATACACGCGTATTCCGTGAAGTAGCTCAGCTTGGTGAGGAGCTGCAGCGCATCGGAGACCGCCTCTTAGATTCGCGCGCTGATGCCAAAGCCGCCATTGTGTTCGATTGGGACAACTGGTGGGCGATTGAGAAATCGAGCGGTCCAACGATCGCATTGAATTATGTACAACAGATTCACAAATATTACGCGTCCTTCTACAACCGCAATGTTCAGGTCGACATGGTAAGTGTGGATACCGATCTGAGTGCATATGACCTTGTTGTTGCTCCAGTTCTATACATGGTTAAGCCGGGATTCGCTGAGAAGCTGGAAGCCTTCGTGGAGAATGGAGGAACGTTCCTGACGACATTCTTCAGCGGTATTGTAAACGAAAATGATCTGGTCACGGTCGGCGGATATCCGGGAGAGCTGCGGAAAATGCTGGGCATCTGGGTCGAGGAGATTGATGCCCTGTTCCCGGATCAGAAGAATAAGATTGTGCTGAAAGACAAGTTCGGCAAGCTTCAAGGCAGCTACGAATGCGGAATGCTATGTGATCTCCTGCATACAGAAGGTGCTGAGGTGATCGCGGAATACGGCGAAGATTTCTACAAGGGAATGCCTGCAGTTACTAGGCATACGTTTGGCAAAGGCGAAGCGTATTACGTAGCAACCGATCCAGAACAAGGCTTCCTCGATGAACTGATTGAGAAGATTACAACGGATAAAGGAATTCAGCCTAACCTCTCAGCTCCATCAGGTGTTGAGGTCAGCCGCCGTGTTAAGGACGGCATCTCCTATCTGTTTGTGCTTAATCATAATACGGAGGCCGTATCCTATGATCTAGGCCAATTAAAGGCTGAGGACCTAATCAGTGGCAATCAGCTGAGCGGCACAGTATCTATTGAAGGACGAGACGTTCACATTCTGGAAGTCAAATAATCAGTAAGAAGCAATCGTTATCCCGTGTCCATTATGGATACGGGATATTTCTTCTTCCTATAAAATCGGGAAGGAAAATCAGAATGCAGTAAGGAATACATCTGGGAGCTGCAATATTTTCTATTTCTATAGCCTGCTATATGCAACCCATTCCTTAATTCAGATTTCCTAAGGAGTTGATTCTGTGATGAGAAAGTATCCTATGCTGGATATGTCTCACCCTATCGTACAGCAAGCAAGTGACTTTATTTTTAAGAACGCCCGTCTCTTGGATCGTCTCCGATTTGCACATCTTAGTGGACAGGGATCACCTGAAGCAGTTATGCAAGCATTAGCCGCATATCAGAACAAGGACGGGGGATTGGGGAATGCTCTTGAACCTGATATCCGCAGTCCGTACAGCCAGCCCCAGGGAGCAGAATTTGCGCTGCATTTGATGGACGAAACAGGAGTTTTTCCGGAGAATTTAATGACAGGGCTAGGACAATTCCTTGAACGACATTCTAATCCTCATACAGGGGGATGGCCCTACGCCTTCCGCAGCATAAACGAGCATCCTCATACTCCTTGGTGGACTACGGAATCGGATGATACGGCTTCCATTAATCCTACCGGCTCGATTGCAGCCCTCCTGCTGAAATCAAGAGACTGGCATCCTTTTCTCAAAGAGAAATGGTTGAACCGAGCTATTCAATATACATGGGATACTGTAGAGAGTACCGATCTAACAGGATTCCACAACTGGATCCACGCTGTTCACTTTCTCGAACAGCAGACAGGTGATCTCCGTGCTGCAGCACTGAAGACCAGAGTAGATCAGCACTTATCCGAGCCGGGTGTCATTGAACTTGATCCTAGGGCTGGAGGGTATGTGCAAAAAGTGCTCGACTGGGCACCGGAATCAACCAGTTATGCCGTCCAGTTCGTCCCTGAGCAGATCCTCTCACTCCATCTAGATCATCTCATCTCTGAACAACAGGATGATGGCGGGTGGCCGATCTCATGGGAACCACTGAGCTCAGCAGCCGAGAACGAATGGCGGGGCCATCTCACGATCGAGCGGCTGAAGACACTCTCGAGCTACGGCCGAATATAACAAAGAAATAAGCTTCCGGCAGCTCAGAACCAGCCGGAAGCTTATTTTGGCGAATCTAACGATGTGCTACAAGATTACGCCGTCCTTAAATATGGCAATTTCACGGAAACCATGCTGTTCACTGTTCGTCTCTGCACGACCTGATGCAATATCCACGAGCTGGCTTAACAGCTGAACGGCTGCATCCTCCATGCTGATCCCTTCGAGCAGCTGCCCTGCATTATAATCAATCCAGTGCTTCTTCCTGCGAGCCAGGTCGGAATTGGTTGCGATCTTCACCGTAGGTACAGGTCCGCCAAACGGCGTCCCTCTGCCTGTCGTGAATAAAACGATGTGCGCACCCGCTGCGGATAGTGCCGTAACGGAGACCAGGTCGTTACCAGGAGCTTCGACAATATTCAGCCCTGGCTTGGTCGTCCTGTTCCCGTAAGACAGAATATCCACCACTTCTGAGCGCCCGCCTTTTTGAGTACAACCAAGTGATTTCTCCTCCAGAGTAGTAATACCTCCTGCTTTATTACCTGGAGATGGATTCTCATAAATGTTCTGACCGTGGTTTACAAAATACTGCTTGAACCCATTGATCAGCTTAACAAGTTCATCATATACCCCTTGGTTAGCAGCACGGTTCATCAGGATGGTTTCAGCTCCGAACATTTCAGGAACCTCTGTTAGAATAGCCGTGCCTCCTGCTGCTACAAGCAGATCAGATACGACACCAACGAGTGGATTGGCCGTAATACCGGAGAAGCCATCCGAGCCACCGCATTTGAGACCGATCTTCAGCTTGTATAACGGCAGCGGCTCACGACGTACATGCTCAGCCTGCTCCACCAGCTCTTCAATCAATCTCATCCCTTCGCTCAGCTCATCATCCGTTTCTTGTGCTTTGAGAAAACGCACTTTATGATGATACTCCGCAGGGATAAACGTCTTGAAATCATCGACCTGATTGTTCTCACAGCCTAGACCAATAACGAGCACCCCTCCTGCATTCGGGTGTACAACGAGTGAAGCAAGGAGCTGCTGTGTATACTTCAAGTCATCGCCAAGCTGTGAGCAGCCAAAAGGATGAGGAAAATGATATACCCCGTCAACACGTCCCTTGAATTCGCCTTCTCCCATCCGGGCCAATGCTTCACATACCTTGTTGATGCAGCCGACCGTATTAATAATCCAGATCTCATTCCGAATTCCGGCTTCGCCGTTCGGACGCAAATAACCGTCGAACGTCAGGAGATGAGCGGGCGGTGCGGGAAGCGCTTCTGGCTCGGTTTTGTCGTATTCATATTCGAGGAGTCCAGATAGACCGGTTGCGAGATTATGTGTATGAATCCAGCAGCCCGGCAAGATTTGTTCTTTGGCAACGCCGATAGAGTAGCCGTATTTGAGCACATTCTCCCCTGCCAGGATCTGCCGGGCAGCGATTTTGTGCCCCTTCGGAATATCTTCCGTCAAAGTAATGGTTGAGGAAGAATTCCGTTCAATCACTTCTCCCTTTTTATAATCACGAAGAGCAATAATTACATCATCGTTCTCCCGAATGATGGTGAAGTCCTGTGTTCGATGAATGGTGCTCATACCTCTTCCCCTTCCCATTCTCTAATCGATTCACATACAGTCTCAGTAAGTCCAGGCAGTAAGGATAAATCCTGTCCCCAGATCGTCTCCTCTGCCAGGATCTGAGTAATCACACGATCAAGAGATTTGCCCTGACCCAGCTCTGCCCAATGTCTCTCCAATCGTTCAAGATGTGCTTCATTGTCTTTAAGCAGAACGGACTCACCGCTATAGGTTACCGTCATGAATCCTTCCTCAGTCTTCACCGTCCGATACAATCGAAGCAGAGCAGCAAAGCCTGTCACAATCCGTTTGGGAAGCTCTCCGTTCTTACGGTAGTAATCCAGCATTGTTGGCATCAATCGAACTTTAAATTTACTCAAGCTGCCCAGCATAATGTCCTGCAGTCGATGATCAATGTATGGATTCATAAACCGCTCAAACACTTCACCCGCATAAACATGCAGCTCCTCCTGCGGAAGATCCAGCGCTTGTGTGACCTCCTCATAAACAGCTGTGCGCACCCAATCCCCAAGGTGGCTGTCCTCCATCGTTTCCCGAACGAAGCGCTTACCCTGCAATATACCGAGCGGTGTCATGAGCGTATGAGCACCATTTAGAATACGGACTTTTCTAAGCTGATATGGCTTCAAATCATCAGTGAAATGCACATTAAGTCCTGCCTGTGCGAGCGGAAGCTTGTCGGCAAGCGAACTGTCTCCTTGGATTGCCCACAAATGATAAGGCTCTGCACTGTTAATCAGTGAATCCTTATACCCTAACCGCTCTTCAATATCCCTGATTTCGGACTTAGAGGGTGCACCTGTTACGATACGGTCAACCAGATTGTTCAGAAATTGATTGCTGCTCTTGACCCATTCGCGAAACTCCTCCGAATATCCAAAATCTTCACTATGCATTAAAACGTAGGATTTCAATAAATCACCGTTGCCTTCAACCAGCTCGCACGGAAGATGAATTAATCCTTTTCCGGTGTCTCCTTGAAAATGTTGAAAGCGATGATGCAGGAACACGGTTAGTTTCCCGGGAAATGAATTCACTGGCGTACCCTCATGGTACTCCGACTTCTCATACACGAGTCCCGCTTCCGTCGTGTTGGATACAACAATATCCAGCTCGGGTCCTTCAGCCACAGCCAGGAATTCATTCCATTCCTCATAAGGATCAATCATATGTGACAGCACAGGAATAATGGCTTCCCGCTCTACCACTGCTCCGTTCTCAATGCCTCGGGTCAGCAGCGTATATAAACCATCCTGCTCTCTGATGTTCAGCAGCTTGTGACGACCCGATCTTCTTGGCTGTGTTACGGCGACACTACCTGTAAACAACCCTTGTATAGCGCTTTCATAAATCATCCAGTCAAAAAATCCCCTCAAGAAATTTCCTTCGCCGATCTGAAGCACCTTCACCGGCATTTCTTGAAATTTAGCCAGCTTCGCGCTGTCGGTTACACCTTCCAGCTTCCGTCCCAGTCTAGGGAGATCATTGCTTACCGCCATGGTTCACTTCTCCTCTAATCAATGACATATTGTTTCCTGATACTGATCATTGTATCATCAATATAAAGAAGTAAAATTGCTGATTTTGATAAATATATACTCAAATTTGATATTAACGGAAAATGAGGCGATTCCCTATGCGTAACTCACTGAACGCACCTGTTGATACTCGTATACCTGCGGATATCGAGCTGCCCTTCCGAATGCTCTACCATGAGACCAAGCCTTACGAGCACGAGCTTCCCGACCACCTCCATGATTGGCATGAAATGATCTGTGTTCATCAAGGACGGGGTAAAATATTTATCGATCATATGAGCCTCGATATGGGGCCAGGTGATCTGATTATTATTCCAGGTAACACCATTCATCGAATTTTTCCTGATCCGGATAATCTTCTAACCTCCACCGCCTTCTATATCAGCCCTGCCTTGTTTCACGGTATGGGAAATGAAGCAGCCTCAACTCTGCTGCTATTTGAGAGGCACCGCCAATCCAAAATCTATAAGCGGCAATTCAGCAGGCTGGAGCTAGACGATGTAAGTCAAATCATCGATCACATCTATAACGAAATGAACAGCCGCAAGTCCATGCGATCGTACTCCACGCTCCTTCACTTACAGCTTCTGCTCATCTACTTAACCCGGCTCAGCTCCGTCACAGATCAAGCACCAGCGATAATGTCCGGCCCTGAATGGCTTACTCAATCTTTATCCATTATAGAGCATAAGCTGCGTGACAAGGTCTCGCTTGCCCATTTGGCTAAGGAGGCTTCGGTGTCGCCCGCTCATTTCAGCCGCGTATTTAAGCAATTTACGGGAATGACGCCGACAGACTACATCTGTGCAAGACGGATTATCCTGTCCAAGGAACAGCTGATGCATAGCGATCAGACGATGGCCGTTATTGCCGAGAGCTGCGGGTTTGACAGTCTTCCTCACTTTTACCGCATGTTTAAGAAACATACGGGGATGACGCCGGCGAACTATCGAAAAAGTATACGGAAGTAGCTACGACGCCGATCCAACCAACTCGTACCTTTGCGAGAGGAAGCCGTTTATGGAAAGAAAAAGCCCGGAGGAAGTGAAATTCCACTTCTCCGGACTTTTTATCAGAACTGCCCACGCAATCAACTATTTGTATATACGCAGCCTATTCAGGCAGTAAGTATCCTTTTTCTACTGCCTGCTCAAGCAGGCTTGCTGCATAGTCAGCAAGTACAGGAGAGGCTTCTGCTATGACTGCGACACGTGCTTTTACTGCGCTGACGGATACCTGATGTGCTCTCCACGCTTTTCCTTCCGTATAGAAGTTATGCAGCACCGGATGAAGACGATCCATTGCCGCAGCATATTTGGCTTCATTCGTCAGCCCTTCTTCAAATTCAAGCCACAGATTCATCCACTCGCTTGCTTGTTCGTCCGGAAGTAATCCAAAGATCCGCTTGGCCGCCGCTACCTCTCTATCCCATTTATCCTCATAGCCTTTGACATCATACGCAAAGGTATCTCCTGCATCGATCTCAACCAGATCATGAATCAGCAGCATATGAACTACTTTCTTCAGATCCAGTTGATCATCAATCGCATGTTCTTTCAAGAGTAGAGCCATGACAGCGATATGCCAGGTATGCTCCGCATCATTCTCCCGCCGTGAGCCGTTCATCAGATACGACTGGCGAAGCACATGCTTAAGCTCATCAATCTCGCGAATAAATTCAATTTGTTTGGCAACTCGTTCTATACTCACTGTTACATTCTCCTTATCCTGCTCATCAATTCATATTTCATCTATGTCCTGCTCTTAAGCATACCACTCCGGGTTTATTGAAGCCAAGTTCTGAGCACATGGATAAGGTTGTCTGCTGGATTATAGCCTCTCATCATCAAACTGCTGTGGTATAATTATGTTATAAAAATGGCTGTTGCATTAGAGCTGAAATACTGAGGGGTTTGATCGTGGCTAAACATCATCGTAATGTTGGTATTTTCGCGCATGTCGACGCAGGTAAAACGACGACAACTGAGCAAATACTGTATCAAAGCGGAGTTATCCGTGCGCTGGGCAGTGTAAATGAAGGAACAGCATTCACCGATTCGCTGGACATTGAGAAACAAAGAGGAATATCTGTCAAGGCTGCGGCTACCTCTTTTGTATGGAAGGATTGTACGGTAAATTTAGTAGATACGCCTGGGCATATTGACTTTATATCTGAGGTGGAACGCAGTCTTCGGGTTATGGATGGAGCCATCCTGATCATATCCGCTGCCGACGGGGTACAAGCGCAGACGGAAACCATTTGGAAAGCACTTCGCAAACTACATATTCCTACTATCATTTATGTGAACAAAATGGATCGGCCAGCTATTTCTCTCACGGATATCATGGACAATATAACTTCACTCTTATCACCAGCGGCCTTGCCTGTTCAGCAGGTTCAGTTCGATCATGAGGTGCTGCGTGAGGCGGTATCCATTTTCACTGAAGATGGAATTGACGCTCGTGAGGAACATAACATCATTGCTGAATGGCTGGCTGATCAGGATGAGGAATTTCTGGAACGATTCATTGAGGGTGAGGAAATTCCACCAGATGAGCTCCAGGAGCGAATCGCGGCCGAAGTAAGGCATGGGAATGCTTTTCCTGTCTGTTTTGGCTCGTCTCAAAAAGGAATTGGAATTCGAGAATTAATGGAAGCCATCATCGATTATCTGCCTGGACCAGCTGGCAATGCGGATGGCCCTCTCTCGGGTGTCGTCTTCAAAGTAGAACGGGACAAATCAATGGGAAGAGCCGTCTATATTCGACTCTATAATGGGAAATTACATACTCGGGATACCGTCACCATTATGAACCGGGGCTTGGAGGAGAAAGTAACTCAAATCCGCAAACTCGAAGGAAGAAAAGCGATTGACCTCGGCCAATTTGAGGCAGGGGACATTGCTGCGGTTTACGGCCTTCATGAAGCTCAGATCGGAGACATCATCGGGAGTGAGTCATACGTTCCTCCATTGCCAGGAATGGCCGTCCCGCTGCTCACCGTTCAAGTGCACTGCAAGGACAATGCACAGTATCCTTCCCTCATCGCAGCCCTTCAGGAATTATCAGATGAGGACCCGCTGCTTGGCCTGACATGGCTCAAGGATGAACGGGAGCTTCATCTGAAAGTAATGGGATCCATTCAACTCGAGATCCTGGAGAGCATTTTGCTGAGCAGATTCGGGCTTGCTGTCACTTTTGATCCACCATCTGTTATCTATAAAGAAACGCCAGCAGCTGAAGGAGAAGGGTTCATCGCCTATACCATGCCTAAGCCTTGCTGGGCTGTACTTCGGTTTGCCATTCGGCCTCTTCCTCGTGGCAGTGGTCTTGTCTATCGCTCAGAGGTTCGTTATGACCATCTATTGGAGCGCTATCAGAATGAAGTGGCACGCCGTGTGCCAGAAGCGCTGGAGCAAGGATTGTCTGGCTGGGAAGTAACAGATCTTGAGGTCGTACTGACATATGGAGAGCATCATGTGTGGCACACGCATCCGCTCGATTTTGTAGTCGCAACTCCCATGGGCATTATGGATGGATTAGATCAAGTGAGAACGACGCTGCTTGAGCCGATGCAGCATTTTCGAATTACCGTGCCGGAAGAGAACGGCGGTAAGGTCCTTAGTGAACTGGTTCATATGCGGGCCGTGTTTGAAGCACCTTATATCGCACACGGACGATGCACCGTAGAAGGGATTATTCCGGTAGCCACATCCCTGAATTATCCGATTCAGCTTCGTTCAGAGACGAAAGGCAGCGGAATCATGACGACGAGCTACGCGGGATATCAGGCATGCCCCGAAGGCATCATTGCCACTCGTAAAAGACGGGGGGTTGATCCACGGGATCAGTCACGTTACATCCTTGCGGTTCGCAATGCCATCAGTTCGTCATAACAGTAGATTAGATAGAAATTATACGGAGGAGATTTATGAGCAAAATCTTAGGCTTTGGACTTCTGCTTTACCTTTTCGGCAATCCTTTCGTTGCTATTATCGTATTGCTGCTCATCATTTACTTTCTAGACCGCAGATTTGTCGGTGTGTTCCCAAGCCTGACCAAGCCGTATAAACGAATGCGGAATATATCCAAAAACCGCCAGCAAATCGCGATGAACCCAAATGATGTGACGGCAAAGCTTGATCTTGCGAGACTACTCATTGAACGCAAAAAGTTTAAAGAGGGGAATGAACTGCTGCGATCCATTGAAGGAGCCTATGAGCATTCGGCTGAATATTGGGATGCACTAGGGACGACGGAACTTCACCTTGGACAGCTTGAATCTGGAGAACAAAATATTCTCAGAGCGCTTGAGATCAACCCAAGAGTAAAATACGGGCAGCCTTATCTGCGGCTTGCCTCTGCTTACAGAGACAAAGAACACAGCAAGGCCCTTCGCTATGTAGAACAATTCCAGGAAATCTCTTCTTCTTCCAGCGAATCGTATTACTACCTTGGCCTGGTCTATCGTGCACTGGGACAGCCGGCTGAAGCCAAGGAGGCCTTCAATCAGTCAATTCAGGTCTATCGATCTCTGCCGAAGTACAAGAAGCGCCAAGAACGGCGCTGGGCGGTGCGCAGCCTATTCCGCAAAATGATGAACTAATTTATTGCACTTCACTAGTAAATGTTCTATACCAATTACAATCAGCTGTACTCCAGAATTGTGGAATACAGCTTTTTTCTTGTCTATTTCGATGGATTCAAAATGCTTGCCAGTTGATCTCTATTCTTGTCCATCCATTTCATTCGTGCATACAGTTCCTCCAATTGCCGCTCCACTACAGCATATGAGTCTATGCCCTTTCTCCACCTGGATATGAAGTGCATTACAACATCAAGCCGGCGAAGCAGAATCAGCAGCGGTATTACCGCTCTCTCGTCCTCTCCTAACTCAATCACCGAAGTGAAGCCAGATATGAGTGCAATACAATTCTCCCACATCTCCTCTTCCTCATGACCCAGCATATCCGATAATGGAACAGCCAGCTCCATGACTCTCGCATCAAGCGTCGCAAACTCAAAATCCAGAATGGCATAAATTTGACCTTGATCATTCTCCAGCACATTAGAAGCATTAAGATCACCGTGAACGATTTGATGCGGCAGCTGATCGATGAAACGAAGGGCTTCAAATAGCTGAGCAACTGACTCTGCCATCTCCTTCATCTGATGAGCTTGATGCTGAAAGACCGGATCAGGCTGATTGAGAAAAGAGAGCAGATATGCAGGCGGGCATTCCGGATACGAAATATCAAGCCTATAATAAGGCGGATATACGGGAGTATGGGTCAATTCTACACGCGATAAGGCAGCAGAGAGCTGACCCGCCTGTAGACCGAGCTGTTCATACTGCTGAGGTGCTGTAAGCTCTGGATTCCGGCCTTCTTTATATCGAAATAGAGCCGCTATTTTACCATTACAATAAGTAATTGTGTTCCCTTGCGGTGTATGTACTAATTCAGGAATTTCAAATCTTCTCTCTATTCGTGATAGAGAATCAAGCACCGCATGCTCATACAGAACCTTGTCTTGATCCTGATGTGATTCATACAGCCTGAGCACATACTCTTGGTTCCTGATTCCTAATCGATAGGATGAATTATTCATTCCACCACGAAGTCGGGTAATGCTTGGCTCTGCTGCTGCTTCATGATCGGGTCCAGCGAAATAGCTGCTCCATATGTCCTGAAGGATATGAAGTTCATCATCCTGTTTAGGCTTGTCCATACTCATACATCACTCTCTCCTTATGTTCAGGCACTTCCTGTTGGGAGGAACACAAGCTGCAATACCTGTGCTCCCCTTTACTCCTATTACTTCCTTCGAACACTTATATTTCCTATCGATGCTAAAGGATCATAACCCAGTCTAGCAAGCTGGTCATCAATGACACGGTAGCCCTTGCTGCTTGGATGCACTTGATCAATAAACAGCAGCTCGCGCTCTCTCCCCTGAAAAGCTTGTAATAACGGAGCTGTGGCAATATTCTTGCTCGTAAAGCCTATCAAAAATTCATTATACTGCCTCACAAATTGATATGCTGCTTCACTTCGCGGCAAAGGATTATATAGTCCGATTAGACGAATAAAGTAGGGATGTGATTTCTTCTTGAGCTGTCGAATCTGAGAAATAATATCTGACACATGCTTCTCACAAGACTCAAGCGTTTCAATCAGCACTGGGGATAGCAAATTCCCTCTAGCTGAACGCGCTGCCCGAATCAGATCGTTACCGCCTATCGAAATCGTAATCACATCGGCCTCTTTAATTAAATAGCGCAAGTGCTCATCATATTTTACCATGGACAACAGTCCTCGTGAGGTTAATCCATTCACTCCTCTATTGCTGACAAGCACCATGCTGCCTAAATGATATTCTAGTTTTTTTCGGTAGAGAGGTACAAATCCGCTGCCAAACAATGCACCGATTCCAACGGTGAGTGAATCTCCAAGGGCTAAATATCGGTACACCATATGATTTCCCTCCTTTTATTTTGCTGCTGATCTATTCTAGCTTATGGTGGAATTCAGGCTTTTGGCACGGCAAGTTGTCCTTGAGAAGGCTTCCTTCTCACAAAAAAACACATACGAACGAATCGAATAAAGGCTCCGAAACGTTCAGCATGTGTTCTCTTAATAAGAAATGAATTCTTATGAATATAAAGCTTAAATGAAATAAGCAGCAATACTTCCGACCAGCATGCCCCCGATAAAATAGACGCCGCTCTGAGGAAATTTTACCTTGCGTAATTCAGCATACACAACGGCAAGAAAGAGCACGAACATAATGAGCTTCAGCCACAAAACTAAAAAAGGAACCGCTAGACCAAGCAATAAACCTATGATTCTGTACACTGCTGTTGACAATATACTCTGCTCCTCGCTTGTGAGTTATCCTTCAAACACTGCTAATGCTTCCTTGTCTGCAACTAGGCTTATTCCTCTTCCTCTGTTTCAAAGACACAGCGGAAGCGTTCAACCCCAGGATACTTCTCTCCCAGGCTGTAAACGACAAAGCCCACATTGCGATAAAAATCAACCGCTTCTTCGTCGGTTTCCGCCATAACCGTCTCAGGCTGAAGACTGCTGATCATTTCTGAGATAATTCCGCGGCCATATCCTTTTTCCCGATTCTCGGGAAGTACAGCCAAATGCTTAATCATCACTTTACTCCCATCCTGCTCAAGTCCGATGAGTGCAACGAGCTGTCCTTCATCTTCTAGTCCGAGCAGCTGCGCGGAATCATTATCTTTATACATCGCAAGTGCTGCTTGAATATGAGATTCTTCTGGGAGTGTCGAATATCCGATCAGCTCCTCTACGATGGCATCATGTATACGATCTTTAATAGAAACTAACAAAATGAAATCCTCCCTGTCCTAATATCCTTAACTATACGTACTTTAGGACTTTTGGCGTTAGATTTCAAGTTTATTGATATTATACGGCTGCCCAAGCTTATTCATCATAGAGTCAGTTGTTCTTCTGCCCACTGCTTCATAGGCCATCATGACAGCACCAATATCACTTGGGAGCCTCTGTTCAACGTATACGAACTCAGGATCCGTCTCATTTTTTATTCCGCTGCCGCTCTTCAATTGTGCAAGTACGGCCTTCTTCATATAGGGTGAAGTAATGCAGCTTCCGCTGAATGATACAAGAATTTCAGATGCGCGGAACGTAGCACCGATCAGCCGGATGCCGACGGCTGTTTGTCTAGCTGCCTCGTTGCATATGTTGACAGCCAGCGGGATACCGGTGTCAGCGGCTTCTGTAATGAGATGTGCCATATCCCCGAGCATCCGGTTCTGGCTGCGTTTGTCCACTCCATATCCGCGGAGAGCCAGCTCAGCCAGCTCCTGTGTTGATGAGCATCCTAAGTGCTGAAGCATTAGGCCGACTAAAGGCAGGTCAGCTTCTTCATAATAGCCGGAGATAATCGCATACACCGTTTCATAGGTTATGAATCGGGCTGCGACACGGGCGTAATGGGCAAAGTCATCATTTCGCACCATTCTGCCTTCTTCATTTATACCGAAAATAAGGGATCCTGTTCCTCCAATCGCTACAATTCCCGGACGTCCTAAAAAAATGGATCGATGGGCAGCCAGCGTATCATTAACCACCTGACCATGAGTGGAGATTCCTAGCTCATGAAGAACCTCCATTGCCCACTTCTCGTCTCCAGGCTGATCTATCCCAGCGAGTGCGGCCGTAATCGAAGCGACATGTTCCAGCTGTCTTCCTGCTGCACTTAAGGCATCAAGAATACCGGTGCGAAGATGCTCTTCCGCCTGTATATTGTGCAGGCGATTCGTACCGCCTTTGCGCACCTGAGCCAGAATCTGTCCTGTAAAGTCAGCAACCGTGACTCTTGTATAGCTTCCTCCTCCGTCAATTCCGATCACGATGTTATCTCTATTGTTCATGAATTATCTCCTTATAAGTAAGCTGATCATTCTCACTTTGCGCTTGCCAGGAGGGGAGCAGCCAGCTCAGTTCCTCAGCCGTATCCTGAATGAACTGCTCCACACGTTCCACATCCATGAATCGAAGGGTACGGGGCTTGACGGGTTCTTCCAGCTTCCTTAATATCTCAAACCTATAATCATCGACTTCCTCCATGGTAACGAGGGCTCCCATTGATAACGCAGGAGCGACCTCCAGCGCCTCCAGTAAATCCTTGGTTTCCGGATGTATATCCATAAGTATGTATTCCAGCTGCAGTACATCGCGCTGGTATAAGCTCTGAAACGATCTAATCTGACTGTACCAGCGGTAAACAATGAATCGCTGTACGTAATTCTCTATCCCTTTGTATACCGTTTCTGCCCACCTCACATCTGCATACAAGTGCGCCGCATATCCCAATAAATATTCATTGTATTCTTCTCCCAAGCTTCGGTCTGCATGAGCCGCATGGAACAGCTGAATATCTCTTACTCTGGGTAGCACACCTTCAGATGGACAGGAATGACTCGCCCACTTCATCTGTTCATTCGCGCCCTGTCGAACTCGAAAAGCGTTGGGTGCGATACTGCCAAGTACAAAAGACGGTGAGGGCCGCCCTTGCTTTACCAGATGGGCAATCGTTAAATGAACCATTGGCCAAGGCATAATAATTCCCCACTTTTCCCCTTTTTTATTATTGCTGTCTCTCTCTTGTTTTCTTATAGGTGGGTTCGCTATAATGCATCAAATCAGCCGTGCAAAATTAACAAAGGCCAGTGATCCAGCCACTCCTTCTCAAACACTCGCTGCTTAAACAGCCCGGTATGAAGGAAATAGGGACTTTGCCTGACATTCATTTCAAACAGATCTTGAAGACCAAATGGGCTGACAATCTCCATTTCATCCTGATCATTCAGTCTGATGGCCACGGCGGTTGCGGTTTCGGGCCAGTACCTCATTGCATCCTCTACCGATTGGTATGGAGTCGTCCGATTGTTGTATTCATGCATACGTGCCTGATTCTTCACCTGCCAGTTGCGCCTGATCTGGCCGGATTCAAGCTGCTTCTCATACTGCTTGTCTACCCAATCATCCGTCTGGTCAGGGTCGTAATAGATGACGTCAATATCATGAAGGGGTGTATATTGTTTGTATTCATGGAGTACATCCCAAACACGGTTGCGGACATATCCTGCAGCGATGCAGCCCTGAGGAAGCCCTAATTCACGAACACGCTTTAGATCATCCATCACCTGAACATCCTTCATGATCTGATACAGCTGCTCTTCATAGCTTAAATTCAAAATTCAATTCCCTCCTTGCTATATAAATTATAGTCCATATGTTCATAGGCATTCAATGAATAGTTTGTGCTTTTTTTACATATTAGAATAGGTTCAACTCAAGTGATCTTTTGATGAGGCTGGCTGTATAAATAGATTAATTAGCGTAACTAAAAAGCAGCAGATCGTCTGCTGATAACAACCTGCTGCATACTTTATTCTGACCGCTTCTGGGCTGCAAAACGGATCAGCTGACAGCGGAATTCAGTGGACTCATCATATTTTTGTTCAGGAATAGCTTGTGTAACTCGCTCTGTGAATAATATTTCCCAGTCTTTGTATTGATCTGCAAGTATTTCTTCAGCATGCAAGGTAGGCAGATTAAGCTCAATCAAGGGTTCTCTAGGCCTATGATCCTGAATTGTCACTTCCTCTACATTCGTGCTCATCGTGATCAGATTGATTCCTCCGAGCTTCGTGCCCTCCTTCATTCTCCGAATTACTTTGCTTAGTGCCTCCTCAGAAGACAAGTGTTCAAGACAGGAACACGCGGCGATGTAATCATACCGATTCTTTCTCATCTCATAATGTTCAATATCTGCTTGTTCAGCTGATATCATATGATCTACCTTATAATCTTTAGCATGTTCAACCAGGCTTTGAACAGCCTCCTCCAGCAGATCAACAGCAATCAGCTCACTGCTTGTTCCTTTTAGTTTTTCCGCCATGGCGATCGTATTTCTCCCCGCACCAGCTCCGAGATCCAGTATGGTCAAGTCCTGCTTCAAACGCATTAACCGCGCAAGACTATCCATGACAACCGGCATTGGACCGGCCATCCAAGTTCCCTCTTCATAAATATCATGCTCTTGATAAAATTGTTTATGGTAATTCTCTTCCATTTTACGAGCTTCTTCAAATTGTCTATCCATCGAGTAGACACCTCCGTTATCGTTCGTTGTAGGATGTATTTACTCTTTAACCCATTTACAAACTTCTAATTCAGCATGGAAAAATATCTACCATACGAAAGAATGTCCCTTTATAGCCAGCCAAAATAAACGATAGCCCAAACCACAGTAACGATCAGACCTCCGGTTACCATCATCTGACCTACGTCCCGGCGATATTCATCGTCGTGGAACAAGAGAAATGTCCCCACTAAGATAGCAATGGGCGATAATACAATGGTCAGTATGACCAGCAGAACAGCCGAATATCTATCCACATAGAATAACTCGTCACCTGGCAGCTCGTTGATGTCCAGCGACTTTTGTTTCTTTACGGCCAGCTCACCGCAGTTCTTACATTTAAAGGCATGTTCGTCAAGTGGTTCCCCGCATCCCGCACAACTACGCTTTTGATTCATAATAACCCCCTCCCTTTAGACAGCCTCTTCTTTTTTCTCCAAATACTTGGCCAGGAAATCCCGTACGGCCTGCTTGTAACCATCCGGGTCAATAACAAATGCGGTTCCATGTGCAGCATGGGGAACGGTGAACAAATATTTGTCTCCACCACTGTGTTCATAGAGCTCATATACCATGGTGGTAGGCACGAAATCATCCTCTTCCCCATGAATATATAGAACAGGCAGCTGCGTTTTTTTTACTTGCTCCAGAGCAGATGCCTCTTTAAAGCCATAGCCTGATTTCAGCTTGGTGTATAGGCTTGTCAGCGGGATAAATGGAAAAGGAGGCAGCTTAAACATTTGCTTCAATTGATAAGTTAACTCTGCATGGACGGAGGTATATCCACAATCCGCAATGATCGCCTTTATTTGTGGAGGCAGCTTCTCTCCGCTCGCCATCAGAACGGTTGCCGCACCCATGGATATGCCGTGCAATATAACTTCACTGTCCGCACCTGTCCGCATTATAACGGTCTGCATCCAGTCGATATAGTCCAGTCGGTCATGCCATCCAAAGCTGATATAGTTACCCTCACTCGCCCCATGTCCACGATCATCCGGCATCAGCACATTATAGCCGAGTTCTTCTACATAGAATTTGGCAAAGGCAGACATGTCATAGCCTCTTCCCGTATAGCCGTGAGCCAATATAACCGTTGTGTTTGTGTTGGTTTCTGCTTCAATCCATGTGGCCCTAAGCTTCAGCCCGTCGAAGGAGGTCAGCTCAAGCTCCTCTCTTTTCTGCGAACGGATCCAGGCATAATCAGGCCCGGAAGAAACAACTTGATCACCGGCTGCCTGATCTGCATTTCCCGCCAGGAAAGCTTTTGGCGCACGTTTAACAGCCATTTTATAAAAGTGTGATACGATAACTGCCATGATAGCAATGACAACTAGAGCAACAATAACAATCCACCACATTCCAAACTCTCTCCTTATCCAAACGATCTATCTTTCTGTCATATTCACTCTATAACGACTTTCCATTTTATACAATGCCAACACCTAAATATGAAGTATAACAAAATAAACAGCCGGACTGCCTTATTGGCGTCCGGCTGTTCAACGTGTTCCTGCTTACGGATTCACTTTGGTTACAAAGGTTTGTTTACCATCCACATATTCAAGCACCGCTGCTGATTTAACGGGATCATGAAATTCATTAAGCGTTACAGTTCCGGTAGCCAGCTGCAGATCTGTCGTTGATGCAAGTGCGTCCCTCACCTTCTCCGGCTCCGTGGAGCCGGCACGGGTAAGGGCATCGGCAAGCAGCTTCACTGTATCATAGCCGAGCGCAGCAAAGCCATCGGGCGCTTCGTCACCATTTGCTTTTTTGTAAGCATCCACAAAGGATTTAACTTCCGGCGCGGTATCTTCTGATGAATAGTGATTGGAGATATACGTATTGTTCAGCGGGTCTTCACCTGCAATTTTCACAAGCTCAGGTGAATCCCAGCCGTCTCCGCCTAGGAAAGGAACCGTAATGCCAATTTCCCGCGCTTGCTTCACAATCTTACCAACCTCTTCGTAGTAGCCAGGCAGGTAAATTACATCCGGGTTCTTATCCTTGATCCGAGTGAGCACAGCTTTAAAGTCTGAATCTTTCTGAGCATACGATTCTTCAGCTACAATTTCTCCGCCAGCTGCCGTAAAGGTTTCTTTAAAGGAGGCCTGTAGACCCTTGGAGTAATCACTCGTCGTATCGGTATAAATAACTGCGGTGGCTGCATTTAATTCATCCTTAGCAAATGAAGCCATCACCTGACCTTGGAATGGATCAATAAAACAAGTACGGAAGATCCAATCGTTGACTTTCCCAGTTCGTTCATCGACTGTAATCTTGGAGTTCGTTGCGGAGCTTGTTATCATCGGAATTTGCTTTTCCATAGCGATCGGCACAGCACCGAGAGTGTTAGTGGAGGTTGATGGGCCTAGTAACGCAACAACCTTATCACTGGTAATCAGCTTCTGGGCAGCTCGTGTTGATTCCTCAGGCTTAGATGCATTATCAGCCTCCACTAGCTCAAGCTGCTTGCCGAGCACTCCGCCAGCTGCATTGATCTCTTCGACAGCTAAGCGAATTCCTTTGACAGATGAATTTCCAAAGGTGGATTGTCCTCCGGTCATCTCGTAGTTGGTACCAATCTTGATTGTGCCCTCATTCTCATTCTCACTCTCAGCACGGCTACCTGATTCTCCGCCGCTGCATCCGCTTAAGAATACTGCTGAAATCAATACTGTACTGAGTAGATTAAACCACGGTTTCCGCATCGACAATACACTCCCCCGTATCGTTTATTTTCCTATCTATTTGCCAACTGGTAGAAGAGGCATCCTAGCTTATAGGTTCCCTTCTCTCAGATATGACCTCCCAGATAAGCAAGCTTGATCTCATCGGAATCAGCGAGCTCCGACGCTTCTCCTTCTATGACGACCTTCCCGGTCTCCAATACGTAAGCACGGTCCGCAATCTTGAGGGCTTGGTGAGCATTTTGCTCTACCAGCATTACGGTCGTTCCCGCTGCGTTAATCGTCTGGATCACCTTGAATATTTCTTTTACAAGAAGTGGAGCAAGTCCCATTGATGGCTCATCCAGCAGCAACAGCTTCGGTCTTGCCATAAGTGACCGTCCAATAGCCAGCATTTGCTGTTCGCCTCCGGACAAAGTGCCCGCCATCTGCTTCTTGCGTTCAGCAAGTATGGGGAAGGTAGAGTATACATTCTCGATATCAGATCGCAGCTCTTTCTGATCCCGCTGCAGAAATCCGCCTAGCTCAAGGTTCTCCTCAACCGACATATTCGCAAAAATTCTTCTTCCCTCTGGGCAATGAATCAGGCCTTTCATTGTAATGTTTCGGGGAGATTGTCCTTGAACAGCCATCCCCTGAAAATGAATGATTCCCGTTCTTGGCTTGATCAGTCCAGACAAGGTCCTGAGCAAGGTCGACTTCCCGGCACCATTCGCGCCAATCAGGGTCACAATCTCTCCTTCGCTGACATGAAGATGTATATCTTTTAGAGCATGAATGGCTCCATAATATACATTCAAACCCTCAATGTTAAGCATGGCCTTCCTCCTCAGCGTCCTGACCCAGATAAGCTTCAATGACTTGTGCAGAGGTACGTATGACTTCCGGTGTACCTTCTGCTATTCGCTCTCCCCGGTCGAGTACGTAGATTCGATCACATACATTCATGACAAGTGACATGTCATGCTCAATCAGAAGAATACTCAGTTTATAGTTGTCCTTAATCCACTTAATCAGTGTCATGAGCTCCGCTGTTTCCTGAGGATTCATCCCCGCCGCGGGTTCATCCAGCAGCAGCACCTTTGGACCTGTCGCGAGCGCTCTTGCAATTTCCAAACGCCGCTGTTTCCCATAGCTCAAATTTCCAGCAAGTTCATGTTCACGATCCTTGAGATTGAAGATTTCAAGGATTTCGTTTGCTTTTTTATTGATCTCCTTCTCGCCCTTGAAGTGCATGGGCAGTCTGAACATCGAGGACACAGCAGAATGCCTGGCATGTTGATGGAATGCCATCTTAATGTTATCCACAACACTCATTTGACCGAACAAGCGGATATTTTGAAAAGTCCGAGCCGCTCCCTTCTGATTGATCTGATAAGGCTTTAGCCCATTCAATTTCTCACCTGCCAGATGAATCTTCCCGGCAGAAGGCTCATAGACACCGGTCAGCAGATTAAACAACGTAGTTTTTCCTGCTCCATTAGGGCCAATAAGTCCAACCAACTCTCCTTCAGCCATGTACATAGATACATTGTTCAAAGCCTGCAGACCGCCAAAGGTTCTACTTACATGATTCACTTCAAGAAGAATGGGTGCCGGTGTGCTCATTCTCTGCCTTCCCTCCTCTTTTGTTTAAAAAATCAAATGAAAACTCCCTTGTTCCAAGCAGGCCCTTCGGCCGAAAAATCATCATCAGAATAAGCAAGGAAGAATATATGACCATCCGAATCTCCGGATAATCCTGAAGTAGAGTAAATAATAAAGTCAGCACAATCGCACCAATAATCGCTCCCGATGTACTGCCAAGCCCTCCCAGCACGACCATGACGAGAATTTCAAATGATTTAAGAAAGTTAAAGCTGCTCGGGTTAATTACGTAAAACATATGAGCTGACAACGACCCGGCAATTCCTGCAAAGAAGGCACCGATCACAAAAGCCATGATTTTATAGAGTGTTGTGTTGATACCCATCGCTTCTGCGGCAATTTCGTTCTCACGGATCGCTATACAGGCTCTACCATGACTCGATCTTATAAAATTGTTGATAAGAATGGTGGCAGCAAGCATGGCCGCAAATACCCATGTCCAAGTCGTTTCACTTGGAATTCCACTGAGACCTGAAGCGCCTCCTACATATTCCGTGTTAAGCAAAATAATCCGAATGATCTCTCCGAACCCAAGTGTAGCAATCGCTAAGTAATCCCCCTTCAAGCGAAGAGTCGGTATCCCAATCAATAAGCCAAATATAGCGGCCAAACAACCTCCCAGCAGCATGGCAATAAGAAACGGCATGTCAAAATCAAGCGTCATAATCGCCGACATATAAGCGCCAACCGCCATAAATCCGGCATGCCCAATTGAGAATTGGCCTGTAATTCCATTGATTAGATTTAATGACACACCTAGGATGATGTTGATACCAATCAATATGAGTGTGGATTCTGCTACGTCATTCAACACCCGAGACGATAATAAGACTTGAATTACACCGTAAATGACGAGTGAGAGAACAATTCCTAACCAGAACGAGCGTCTTTTTATGGTAAGCATGAATCCCACCTACACTTTCTCGCGGGTGTTCTTGCCGAACAGTCCGGATGGTTTGAAAATAAGAATAAGGATCAGCACAGCAAAAGCAACCCCGTCTCTCCAAGAAGAAAAACCGATAGATGAAACGTTGGTCTCAATTGTTCCAAGCAGTAAGCCTCCAACGAGGGCACCAGGAATGCTCCCAATACCTCCAAGAACTGCTGCTACAAAGGCTTTCAAGCCCGGAATAACTCCCATTAACGGATCAACGGCATTGTAGGTCATACCGAAGACGACACCACCTGCTGCCGCAAGCGCGGAACCTATTGCAAATGTTGCTGATATGGTCCGATCCACATGAATGCCCATAAGCCTAGCAGCTTCCAGATCATAGGATACTGCTCGCATGGCTTTGCCAATCTTGGTTTGATGCACAATATACTGAAGAAGTATCATTAGAATAATGGTGATAACAAAGATCATGATTTGATTCGTATCCACTTGGACGTCACCGAATAGTGTGAATTGATGTTTAGGAAGAATTTCGGGGAAACCTTGAGCTTGAGGGCCAAGGACGAGAATGCCGCTATTTTCTAGAAGGAACGATACACCGATCGCAGTGATCAGAACGGCTATACGAGAAGCATTTCGAAGAGGCTTGTATGCGAGTCTCTCAATCAGCATGCCGAGCAGAGCACTGATCCCCATGGAGAATACAAGAGAAAGAAGCAGAATAATGACAGGAGGAAGGCCTGCTGCCGCAAATAATCGGGCACTGTACAAACCGATAAATGAGCCGACCATAAAAATATCACCGTGTGCAAAGTTGATGAGCTTAATGATGCCGTATACCATTGTGTAGCCGAGTGCAATGAGAGCATAGATACTTCCAACAGATATTCCATTAATGAATTGCTGAATAAAATACTCCATCGCATGAGCACCTCTTCCTCAAGTTAGACAATATCCCATTCGCTTACAGCAAGAGCACGATGTTCAACTTTATTTTGTTAGATATAGTAACACATAGTGTTTATATATGTCACCATTAATATCTTTTTATTACATAATGAATGTTTTTATGTTAATTATCGTCACACAAAAATGAGGTATTCCACTAAAGAATACCTCACCATTTGATAACAGTCATGAAGAGTCGATCACAAGTGCTTCTCCATTGCTGTGCACGCTTCCAGATAAGCAGGCATCAGCCCCTCAAGCAAGCCATCTATTGAATCCAAGCAGCCTGACTTAGCTGCCTCCTCTATTGCTGCAAACAAGGTAGACAAATAATGGATACCCAGACTTAAACTGCTGGATTTCAAATCATGTGAAACTTCAATTGTACGGCTGTAATTTCTGTCCTTTACATATTGAATCAGCCGATTAATTTTGTCAGGTGTATCATTTTGATACATTTCGAGGAGTGTCGATAACAGTTCACTATCCTGATCATCCCCGAGGTCCATTAGCTCAGCCATCGTTTCTTGATTTAAAATTTGATCATCCCTGCCTGTAATCCATCGCTGTATAATCTCCTTCAGCGCATCCAGAGAGATCGGTTTAGCGATGTAATCGTCCATACCTGCCTGCAAGCACTTGTCTCTCTCGCCAGGAAACACATTGCCTGTAAGAGCGATAATCGGCGTATGACGCTTCATCTCATCACGCTCGATTTGGCGTATTTTCTCCGCTGCCTCAATCCCGCCGAGCTTCGGCATGAGGTTATCCATCAAAATAAGCGAGTACGGCTTACTTAAATATGCTGATACGGCTGCTTCTCCGTTCTCTACCGTCTCCACATTGGTAATGCCCAGCTTTTTTAGCTGCACGAGCACGACTTTGCGGTTGATTCCATTATCCTCTGCCAGAAGAATCGGATGTTGTATTTTAGATTGTTCTGCTCTATGCAGCGAATTCGTACGCCGCATACTATATGTCGCAGCCTCGCTTGCCTCTCCTGTTACCTTCTCTGATGGAAAGCTGACTTCAATCCAAAATGTTGAGCCTGCATCCTGTTCACTGATTACACCAATCTTACCTCCCATAAGCTCAACAAAGGATTTGCAAATGGACAGCCCAAGTCCTGTTCCGCCATGCTCTGACTTCTGCCCTTCTCTTGTTTGTGAGTAAGGCTTAAACAGCTTGTCCTGCTCCGCTTGGGATATGCCTATACCATTATCCGTTACCTCGATACGTAATCTCTGCTCTTGTTCCGTTTGAGACAAGACGATGATGCGGATTCGAATCAAACCATTTTTGGTGAATTTGTTCGCATTGCCCATTAGGTTCGTAAGCACTTGAGTCATCCGTGCTGTATCACCTGCAAACCGTTCGAATATAGAGCTGTCAATATCGGCAACAATCCGATTACCTTTGTCTAATGCTTTTTGGGATAATAGAAGAGTTACATGCTTAACGATGGCTCTTAGATCCATTGAAGAAGGGTTAAGCTTCATTTCGCCAGCCTCTAATTTGGATAGATCCAGCAAGTCATTGATAAGATGGAGTAGTATATGAGAAGATTCCTGAATGACCGACACAGACTGTCTCTGCTCCTCCGATAGCTCGGATAAGGAAAGCACTTCAGCCATGCCTAAAATTCCATTTAGCGGGGTTCTAAACTCGTGACTCAGAAGTGCAAGAAATTCCGTCTTTGCTTCATTTGCATGCACGGCATCCTCTCTTGCCTCTGCTAATCTCAAATTGTTCTTTGTCAGCTCACGCTGAAGTGTTACCAGCTCGTTATTCATGCTTGAAAATTCTTGGAGCAACCGCTGTTCCTGCTCCTTGCTGCGGATGATTTCTTTATTCAGATCCTCAATGAGGTGCCGCAGTCTAGTCATCTCTAAATCGTGATCAGAATTCATAATATCCCTCCTTTATACGTTCATCTTGACACGAAGGGTTCTTGTATTACTTGGCAGATATAAGCCTGTTAGCTAGAGCGATGGCTCCTTTCGCATCTTCTGCATATCCGTCTGCTCCTACTTCCTTCCACAGCATTGAAACTGTATTAAAGGGCATGCCTCCGACCAATATTTTTACTCTTGCGGTACTCGGATGATTTCGAACCTGTACAATCAGCTCTCGGACAAGATGCACATGATAGGTCATGGTTGCAGATAATGCCAAAACATCCGCTTTATATTTGACGAGTGAATCGATGAGACTGGGATTGGGTACATTTGCTCCCAAATAATAAGTATCCCATCCCTCCATTTCAAATTGATCGGTTAGCATTCGAAGACCAATCTCATGCTGCTCATTGCCAACACAAGCCGATACGATACGATGTCCTTTTGCAGAGTTTGTGAGCCAATACGGATATAGCCTTGAAATATTTGCCTGTGTAGCGGCTGTACAAAAATGTTCTTGTGCAACTGTAATCTCACCTATTTGCCATAGCCTTCCGATCTCATACTGTGTCATTTGGAATATATAAGTGTATATATCTTTAATAGGTGTATGATCCTCAGCCATATCTTCAACAATCGCGGCAGCAGCGAGTCGATTACCGGACAACAGCTGATCCAGGTAGAGCTTGGCTTCGGTGTAATAAGGAAGCTCCTCCCTTACAAACTTCGGAGAAGGCTCTGCTAATTCCACCTCTATCAACCCAAGCTCCAAGTATTCTAGAACAAGCTCCTTGTCTGGATATTCAAAATATTCTTCAATCATTTCCTTAATTAACAAGAGATTAATTCTGATGTCTTCATCCGTAACTCGATAACCTTTAAGCAATGTTTTGAGCCAGGACACGTAATTCGTAAACAGAACAGGGCTTCTCATCATCACACTCTCAGCCAAGAAATTCAAGCTGTATAATGAATCCTGCTTCGTTCTGATCCGTCCAGATTGTCCAAACTTTTGGTCTAGCTCAGGCTGAAGCTCATACTGTCTATCGGTTATTCGCTCAGCCAGCTTATCAGCATCCTTTAATAACGCCTCACCAGCTGCATATTGCATTGAATTCACAACCCATGCAGCTCCTTCCGTGCTTCTAAACAAAATAGATTATTCTATCTGCATTATTCTATCTGCATTATTCTATGATTCAAATGATTACTATTCTGCCCGTACCGAATATCTTCTTACAGTTGGCTTGATGTTAGCCAGCTCTTGGTCCGGATATTTCCGCTCCAAGTCATGAATGCGTTTGAAGTCGGAGCTCGTCACCCAAGCAAGATAATCCTTCTTATCCTCCCAAGTCATGTGAACGGTAAGCTCTCCCGGCTTGTTTTCGTTCTGCAGCAGCTGAAATGAGATAAATCCAGATGCCTTGTCCACGGAGCGGCTTCGGTTTTGATAGAGACCGATGACCTCCTCTACTTTATCAACTGGAACCTCGACAATCGATTGAACAATGTACAAATGAATGCACTCCTTTTACTCCTAAAATTCATGCACCTCATGATTACTCGATTGTCCCATAAGATGATTACACATGCAAGCATCGCAATAAATAGCAAAAAGGACAGACCCTATGAACAGGGTCCATCCTATTATATACTTTCGTTCACTTCTGACAGCTTACCGCTTGCTGATAAACCGAGCTTCTTGAGAAGACGAATGGCTTCTCTTTTTTCATCCTCCGAGAGTCCTTGCTCCGCACTGATAATGACTTCGTGATGTTGAGGGAATATCTGCTCGAAGAACGCAGTTCCCTCCTCGGTTAACTCCGCATAAATCACTCTTCGATCCTCCATAGAGGCTCTGCGTACAAGCAGCTTCTTATTCTGAAGCTTGTCCACCACATAAGTAATGTTGCCGCTGGACATTAAGACCTTCTCCCCAATTTTTTGAAGCGGCTGGGGGCCTTTATGATATAAGAGATCAAGAACACCAAATTCTGTCGTATTCAAGCCATGACTTTGAATATCACGGTTGGATCTTGCAGTGACTGAGTTGTATGCTCTTGCAAGCACCACAAACAGCTGAAGCGACAAATCTTTGTCATCGCTAATATTAGACATAACTTTGCCTCCAGTAACTATAATCCACATGAAGTTTGATTAACCCCATTGCTGAAATGAAGTTATCACCCCCCTGCCTATGGACTTCCTTCCTCTATATAAATCTATTTCATAGGAGATGGATTCACTTGCGTTTAATTTCTATCGTTCCATCTGCATGTGCAACAACGATTGTATCTGCCATATCTACAAATAAACCGTTGTCAACGACACCAGGAATCATGTTAAGCTTCTGATTCAACGCCTCTGCATCAGAGATGCGGCCCAGCTTGCAATCGGCAATGTAATTTCCGTTGTCTGTCTTGTATTTCTCCGAACCGTTCATTCGCCATGCAGGATGGCAGCCCATTTGATCCAGTGCATGGTAAGTCCATTCACAAGCAAATGGAACGATCTCTACAGGCAGTGGGAATTTCCCGAGTGTATGTACTACTTTGCTCTCGTCAACGACAATCACGAGACGCCGGCTGTTCATTGCAACAATCTTCTCACGTAATAGCGCACCTCCGCCGCCTTTGATCAGGTTAAGACGACCATCAACTTCATCTGCTCCATCAATAGTAATATCCAGCCTTCCGATTTCGGAGAACGGGACGAGCGGAATTCCAAGCTCTCTTGCCTGATCCTCTGATGCTTGGGAAGTAGCTACCGTTTCAATTTGCAGTCCTTCATTCTTTACCCGCTCACCAAGGCGTTGAATTGCCCAATAAGCCGTTGAGCCTGTGCCTAGTCCAACCTTCATTCCGTCTTTAACATACTCTACTGCTCTCTCTGCAGCTAAACGTTTTAAATCCACCTTGAGTTCAACTCCCAATCTTGTTCGCATTTATATACTATTGTAACCGATTCATGTCATGTATGGAATATATGTTCTTACGTTTCCGTTTCTATAAGTTTTGAGATTTGACATTTTGAATTATTATACAGGAATAACTCGGTTTGTTCCATCTGCTTACCCGATTATCGTCTTTATCTTATATAAATTCGGACAATTCCTATAATGGCGAGATGCAGAGGATAGAAGCTTGTCCATAACCATCTTGGAACGGAAGATCTGAATGAAGCCCCCCTGTAAATGGCGAAGGCGATAAATAAGGTAGATATCGTGCTCCATATCTGAATTTGGGACTGCACCATATCTATAATATTCAAGAACAGATGTGCGAACACCATCACGAAGCCTTCCGTGTACCTATAGATCAGCACGAGTAACAAACCATAGATTCCGTAATCCATCGTCGATATTTCCATAAGGAATCCAGCAGCAATAACAATGAAGACGGCTGCAATTTCATTCTTCACTTTATCCAGCGCTAGTAATACAAGAAGCGAAGCCAGTAAGGTCCACACGACATTTAATGTGGATTGGTTGAATGCAGCCATAAACGGAATCTGTGATACAACTGCAATGATAAACAACCGGATGGTATATCGCTTCACATTACGTGTATGTTTGTAACCAAGAAATATGGAAAATGCATATACGGGAAAAGCAATCCTTCCTATAATACGCAGAATGCTGTGTTCTGGAAAAAACACAGCTCCTATATGATCGATCAGCATCGTGATCATAGCTATCCAGTGCACTTATCTGCCCCCTTTATGTACATTCCACCTGAAGATTAAATATGTGTTACCTCTATAGGCTAGACTCCTGTCAGCTCAATGAATAACTGAAGCAAAGTCGTCTTAGAAACTCTCCCTATGACTTCATGTTCCCCTGCTTCTCTCGACTCTCCTTCACCTCGTATGACGGGGAGACAATTGACCTGATAGCGGATCAGCATCTGGGCAGCGAGAAAAGCCGGATCACTCGGTGTTAGTGCAACGGTTTGCGCTCGTCTCGTCATCGTAAGGCTGACCGGAATGGATTTTAAATCTGCGTGCCCGAGTGTAACTTTGAGCAGATCCTTTCGAGATACAATGCCTACAAAATCAAGGTTTTCATTCTCTACAAACAAAGTTCCTGTATTCTCCTGAAATAACAGGGCAACTGCGTCATATGCAGATCGATGCTCCTGAATCAGGATCGGCGGTGTCAGTACATCGTTAATGGTCAGTCTGGATACCTGTTCATTCATCTGACTGAGCTCACTCACTGCCGTTCCAATAGTATATCCAACCTTAGGCTTCGCATCGAGCAACCCCAGCATCACGAGTATAGACAAGTCGGACCTGATGGTAGGACGGCTTAAACCGAGCTGCTCTGCAATATGGTCACCTGTAATCGGAGCGTAACGTGCGACCAGATCAATAATTTCCTGTTGTCTGCTCGATAATTCCATCAGCGCACCTCCTCTGATTCCTTCATAATCACCTTCTTAAATATATCATTTCTTTGTCATGCTGACATATAAAGGATTCGTTATAGTTAGAAGATCAAATTACCCATTGACAGATATTATCACATTTAATAATATTAGCATGACAAGTAAAATGACTAAAAAGGTTTACATTGAAAGGAGTTCTGTTCCATTGAACACATCCCTGTCTGATCGCTCCATCGGCTTCATGCTCGGTGTTATTCATAGACGTGCAGTTAGTGTAATGACCCATCGACTCAAATCCTATGACATCACAACAGAGCAATGGTCTGTGCTGCTGCAAATTTATATGAACGAAGGCCTCAATCAACGCGAAATTGCCGTAAAAGCATATAAAGATCAGCCCACTACCACAAGAATACTGGATATGCTGGAGAAGAAGAATCTGATTATCCGCAAGCCAAGCCAAAAGGACCGCCGTGCCTTCGAGCTGTTTCTCACAGATCTAGGCAGAGATCTCTCCGGCACATTAGTGCCATTAGAGAACAAATTTAATGAAGAAATTGCTCAGATTATCCCTAAAGAAGAAATGGATGTTTTCTGGAAGGTACTATCCGAGATGGGATCTTATCTTGATACGCTTCTAGAGAAGGAACCTCAAACGAAGTAATACTAGCTATACCGCAGCATCTCACACACAGAAGGAGTTTAACAAAACAAATGCAGCATGAACAAACGAAATTGTGGACGAAGGAATTCGTTATTTTAACCCTGTGTAATTTTCTGCTGTTTCTACAGCTACATATGATCGTTTCTACCCTGCCGGCTTATGTGCAGGGCGAATTCAACGCCAATTCCTTTCAAGTCAGCCTGTTTACCACCCTGTTTGCCCTCAGCGCCATTATCGCGAGAATCTTCGCTGCCAAGCAGTTAGAAAAAGGAAAGCGCAACTCGATGATCTACTTTGGGATTCTCGTTGCTTTGCTCGCTACTCTTGGCTATCATTTTGCTGCGATCATGGGTACTCTGCTCGTCTTGCGAATGGTATTCGGCGTTGGCTTCGGCATGAGCAGTACCGCCTTCCCTACGATGGCCTCAGATATTATTCCTTTAAAACGGATGGGAGAGGGAATGGGTTACTTTGGTCTGTCTACGAGTCTCGCGATGTCCATCGGGCCCATTGTCGGCTTGTCACTGCTTAACTCTTACGGATTTGGACTGCTTACCTGGTCCACTGCAATCATTATTGTTGTCATTGTCCCGCTTAGTTATATGCTCACCTCCAAAAAAGTTCAGAAGCCGCAGCCGGTGAGCAATCCATTCGCAGTACCTGAGAAAAAAGGCTTCAACTCTGCACTTGTCATTCCATCTATACTTAACGGACTCATGGCCGTATCCTATGGAGGCTTGGTCGGCTTCATTGCGATCTTCGGTGCAGAGCAAGGGATAGCTAATCCGGCGCTCTTCTTTTTATTCAACGCCATAGCAATCTTGTTGATTCGACCGATTGCAGGCCGTATTTATGATTCAAAAGGACATGGTGCTCTCATTATTCCTGGCTCTATACTCATTATTGTTGGACTCGTTATATTATCATTTACTAGCTCTACACTCAGTCTATTCTTCGCCGCTTTTTTGTTTGGGTTAGGTTATGGCTCGCTGCAGCCGACCTTCCAGACGTGGATGATTCAAGTGGTACACCCTTCTCAGCGCGGCTTGGCCAATGGCATGTTTTTGAATACGCTGGATTTCGGAATTGCCATCGGAGCGCTCTTGCTTGGCATCATCGCCTCTGTTACCAGCTATGCGGATATGTATCGGTACTCCTCACTATTTATAGTGCTGATGCTGGTCATCTACGTCATTTACTCGCGTCTGGCCAAACAGCGTGCAGCTGTACAAGAAGGATAATACGACGAAACCGCCTGCATTTATAAACTAATGCAGGCGGTTTTTTTAGTTAGACTTTTCTTTTCACTCTGACCATACTTTTTCCGCCTAAACGGTAATGTACATTTTTGGACTTTTTGCTATTGCCATTCGTATCGCTATTATCCTCTGAGGGCCTGATGGCAAACAAGGTAAGCAGAATACCTGCGGCGCCCACAGCGGCAAGGGTCATAAAAAGAATAAAATGCGATGTATTCAGCAGAATCGAGATGACGGGCGGACCTAAGGACACCCCGATAAACCGCATACTGCTGAACAATGCCGTGATCGTTCCCCTCTGCTCCTCCTCGATCCCTTCGGTAATCAGCGCATCCAAGCAGGGAAGCGCGGCCCCTATGCCGATTCCACCGGCAGTAAATACACCAATGACATAATATATCTGACTTGAGAAGCCCATGACAACAAGCGATGCAGTCATTAGGATAAGTCCAAAGCAGCCGATCCATTTCATGCGCTTTTTATGCTTACCGATCATCTTCCCGCTCCAATAAGAAGACAGGCACAGGGCCGCAAGCGGAATCGCCAGGATGAAACCTTTGGTCACTCCATGGATATCGTATCGAGATTCAAGAACCTCGGACAGATAAAACAGCACCCCAAATATAACAAACATACAAATGCAGCCTACAGCAAAGATGGCGTACAGCCAGCGCCCTTTTTCAGCGAGAATGTCTTTTAATGATCCGATAAATTCCCGAAAAGAAGGCGCTTCCTTTTTGGTGCCTGGACTTTTTACTAAGAAGATGACAAGGAGCACTGAGATTAGACATAGAACAGGAATCATCATAAATGGTGCATACCACAGCCATACCCCAAGAGCTGCACCAATGATAGGACTTAGCACTTTCCCTAATGTATTAGACGTTTCAATAATACCCAGGCTCTTGCTTACCTGCTCTTCATCCTCGAACATGTCTCCGACCAGCGGTATCACAATGGGAAAAGCTCCGGCAGCTCCGACGCCCTGTAATAGCCTGCCGCCAAGGATGACCCAATACGCTGCACCATTCGTCAGCCACCAGGCAGCACCAGCCGATACAGCCCCTCCGGCAGCAGCGATGATGAGGCTCGGAATAATGACCGCCTTACGGCCAAACCGATCCGACAAATACCCTGCAATGGGAATAAGTATAATGGCAACAACTGCATAGACGGTGATAAGCATGCTAACCATAAAGGTCGACACTTTAAGTTCTCTCGAAATTTGCGGCAGGATCGGGATTAATGCTGAATTACCCAAAGTCATAATTAGAGGAATGGATGAAAGTGCTGCCAGATCGAGCTTCTTGTTTTCCATTGGATATTTACCCACCTTTATTAAGTTGGAAAATGCAATAAGTGCTTACCAAGAAGCACAGCATTATGTGAGGTTTATCTAATTGCGACTATGTTAATGTGGCTGTTTCATGATTAAATTATACGTGCTTTTAACCAGGAGCTACTGAAAAGGAAGTGTATTGGCGGGGCTTTTAAAGTGTAAAAAAGACGGTGCCAGTGGCACCGCCGTATTTTTGTCAACTGATTAAAGTGTAATTGTAAGCTTGCCAGTAAATGCGTCAGGAGTCACGACAACACCATGCTCTCCGTTTGCAGCCGATCCGCCTTGTACAGCAGATACTTCCTGGATACCGCGAAGAACGAGTGTCCAGGCCTTGCCTGTTCCTTCTGTCGTTACTTCAATACGGTCTCCAGAACGAACGGCCTTCACATTCAGCTCTTGTTCAGAACGCGTGCTTACCACATTCGCTTCCGCCTTGTTTCCTTCACCAAGCTCAAACAAATGCAAGGACACATTCTCAGCATAGTCGTACTCAATTACATCATTTACGGCGCCTACTGCAATCAGGCTGTTCGGCTTGATCATCATCGGCAATGTGCGGAAGCTGTGATTCTCGCGTACGAAACGTCCACCTTGAATCTTCTCTCCTGTAAGGAAGTTGGTCCAGGTTCCTTCAGGCAGATAGTAAGTGACATCGCCCTCTTTATTAAAGATCGGCGCAACCAGAACCGAGTCACCAAACATATATTGAGTGTCCAGGCTGTAGGTTGTAGGATCCTCTGGGAACTCAAGCATCATGGCACGCATCATCGGAATGCCTCGTGCAGACGATTCTTGTGCAGAATTGTACAGATAAGGCATCAGGCTGATCTTAAGCTTCGTGAAGTCGCGTACGACATCCACGGACTCTTCGTCAAAGAGCCAAGGCACACGATAGGATGTGCTGCCGTGCAGACGGCTATGGGAGGACAGAAGTCCAAATTGGACCCAGCGCTTGTACACATCTGGTGTCGCCGTGTTCTCGAAGCCGCTGATGTCATGGCTCCAGAAGCCGAAGCCGGACAATCCAAGTGACAAGCCGCCACGAAGTGATTCGGCCATGGATTCATAAGTTGATGAGCAATCACCGCCCCAGTGTACAGGGAACTGTTGACCGCCTGCTGTCGCAGAACGAGCGAATAATGCAGCTTCATTCTTGCCGAGCTTCTCTTCCAGCAGCTCGAATACAGCTTTGTTATACAGCTGAGTATAGTAGTTGTGCATCTTGACCGGATCAGAACCATCAAAGTAAACGACATCTGTCGGAATTCTCTCACCGAAGTCTGTCTTGAAGGAGTCTACACCTTGATCAAGCAGCACTTCCAGCTTGCTCTTATACCATTTAACGGCATCGGGATTCGTGAAGTCAACAAGAGCCATGCCAGCCTGCCACATATCCCATTGCCACACGCTTCCGTCCGCTGTTTTGACCAAATATCCGTTCTCCATACCTTCATCAAACAAATAGGATTTTTCCGCGATATATGGATTAATCCAAGCACAGATTTTAAGTCCTTTGTCCTTGAGACGCTTAATCATGCCTTCTGGATCCGGGAACATCTCTTCATCCCATACGAAATCAGACCATTGATATTCCTTCATCCAGAAGCAGTCAAAGTGGAATACGGAGAGAGGAAGATCACGCTCAGCCATACCATCCACAAAGTGATTTACCGTTCCTTCATCATAATCTGTCGTGAAGGAAGTCGTCAGCCACAGACCGAAAGTCCATGCAGGAGGAAGTGCAGGTTTACCTGTCAATTTCGTATAATTGTCAAGCACATCCTTCGGATTGTCACCACCGATGATGAAATATTCCAAAGTCTCCCCTTCAACACTGAATTGCACCTTGGACACGTTCTCGGACGCTATTTCATAGGATACACGTTCAGGATGGTTTACGAATACACCATAGCCTTTGTTGGATAGATAGAATGGAATGTTCTTGTAGGACTGCTCACTGCTTGTACCACCATCTTCATTCCATGTCTCAACGATCTGACCATTCTTAACGAATGGAGTAAAGCGCTCACCAAGACCGTAAATATATTCACCTACGCCCAGATCCAGCTGTTCACGGAAGTAAGCTTCCTTGTTCGGCCCAGTAATATACCCTGCTTGTCTATGACCACTTCCTGTGATTCGCTTGCCGCCGTAGAGGAAGCTGATGTCCCAGCCGTTTGTTTTATCAATCTGAACTTCCAGATTACCGCTCTTCAATACAGCGCCTTGCTCGTTTTTCGAGATTTCAACATTAGTATCCTGATTTAACAGCTCGAACTCAGGACCTTTTTTCACTCTGCCCTTATGGTGGTTCAGTGTTACACGGATTACGTTAGGCATTGGGGAACTGTAAGTTGCTTTCAGCAAGGTACCGTTCAGAGTGTCACCCTTGGTGCGAATATATTTAGTAGCCGCATGAACGGTTAGAGAATTATCTTTTTGAACAATATCACGAATATCAGTTGGGTTTTGAATATGATACCCTTCACGAGTCATCCAGAATCCATCAGTAAATTTCATGTTTTCTTTCCCCCTTCGGTTATACTATAATAATATTGATATTTTATTTGATTTTCTTACGTTATTTTGATGAATAGTATCAATATTTTGATATAATTTCATCTAACTTGTCACTTTATATTAACATAACGCGCCTATTATGGAAGCGATTTCAATTAGTAAAGTTTTTTTCTCCTATTATATAGAAGAAGAATGCACAAGGAGCTTGGTGAAATGAATAAAGAATTATTGAGAGAGAATCGCGTACATGGCAACCCTATGTTCCCTGTTAGTGTCTATCCGTCAGTAGACCAGCTCAATGGAGACAGCATTCTTGATTGTCATTGGCATGATGAAATGGAGCTGATTCTTATTGAAAGCGGTTCTGCTATCTTCCATATCGATATGAATATTTACGAAGCACAAGCAGGAGATGCGATCTTCGTAGGCAGCGGCGAAATTCATGCGGGATATTTGCAGGGGGAGGAGCGCTGTGTCTTCTCAGCCATCGTATTTGACCCAGCCTGGCTGTCGAGCGCCTCGTTTGATTCCCTGCAGGAGAAAATGATGGACCCTATATTGAAGCGGAAATTGCTCCCTCCCCGCCATATTTCACGTCATACGGATTGGGGCAAATCGGTCCTTACACATATCGATCAGATTCTGCTTGAGCATGAGCTAATGAAGCCGACGATAGAAATTTCGACCAAGGCACACTTGTATCTGATTCTTGCAGAAATGTTCGCTTATATGCAGCAGGCAGCAGATTTAGGAAGCAACATTGCCGCAGGCAGTCCAGATAAGATTGAACGTCTGAAGACGGCACTCGGCTATATCCACGATCATTATAGTGAGCCCATTAAACTGAAGGACTTGTCTGCACACATTAATATGAGTGAGGGACACTTCTGCCGCTTCTTTAAACAAATGGTCCAGAAGAGCCCGATCGATTACATTAATCATTACCGGATCCAAAGAGCATGCAAGCTGCTGGAAAATACAAACTATAAAGTAGTAGATATTGCGATGGAAGTTGGTTATGACAATCTAAGCTACTTTATTACTCTGTTCAAAAAACAAAAGAAGATGACGCCTTCCCAATATCGCAAGCAATTCTTTGAACAAATTTTTTTGGAGCCGGTCTCCGTATCCTAGAAATAACAGTACAAGGGTGACTTGGTGAGAACACTTTGCTCTTACCAGATCACCCTTGTTTATGATTAACGACTCGCTAGTTTAGACCAGTTTCCATAATCGTGCACCGAAATTCCGATGTAAGAATCATGCTCGCTTGCCATCTGCTCAAACTCTTGCATTTCTTGACGCATGTACTCGCAGCCTTCTTCATAGAACGTAATAAAATTCCCCTCACTGCTTCGATTCGTCTCAACAGCGATAGATACTTTCTTACCGAGCTCGGACGCTTCCTTCAGTTCGCTGGCTGCTGCATTGTATATGGCACTTGCTGTATCCCGATATGCCATAACTGCAACTGCATCGAACTGGCGAATCATCCAGCTGCTAATCTTCATGTCCCCGCCAGGCACGGTATAATTATCAAGCCAAAAAGGAATATCGGCTGTGATCTTCATTTCCATTCGCTTCGCTTCATTCGTTAGATAGGTTACATTCGACTGCCACTGAGCAACAACACTGTCACGATCTGATTTCCATTCTGCTAGCACATGGGGCTCAATATCCACATGTATTCCCGAGAACCGCTCGTTCTCTTCAGCTCCATTCTGATATGCTTCTATCCACTCTACAAAGCTCATTAATCCTTCACGCCCTGATAACAGGCCCCAGGAAGCTCTTCCGTCCAAGATTTGAACCTCAATACCTTCCGCAGTAGCCTTGCTGATAAAATCTTTATAATACGGTACAGCCACATCTCTGTTTATTTGCAAATAGATAGCGTTGATTCCCTGTGCTTCTGCAAAATCCAGTATCTTGTCGGGCTCACTTTTAATCTGGGTTGTATCCCATAGCCATGTTCCTGTTTGTTTACTGGAGTAGGCTGTAGCTTCTACATCTACTGCTCCCCCTGTCATTGATCCTGCCATAATGACTGCAGCCAGCAGTACCGCTGCCACTCTCCCTGTCTTCTTCCACATCTCTTATGTACACTCCTTCGATTTTAGGAACGATGTCTTATGTCCTGCTCGTTCTCTATTAATAAATCGGCAACCGGCTGTCATCATAAGTCATTAGACTTACCTTAGACCCATGGCTTTGCGTCTTTGCTTTTCAGCAAATTTGCCTCCAATTCGCATACAATAACGTCCATTTGTCTCATTACCCAATTACCTTAGCCTTACATTTCGACAAATTTAGAAGGACGAAAGTATTACTTTATTATTTTCGGAGAAATACGAAAGCATTTTATAGGACTTTATACTCATTTAATGATTTCGAACTATTTTTCCTTCACTCAAACGAAAAAATAGGTAAGCAGACAGATGCCTGCTTACCTATTTCAGATCATAACTATATTTAAGACTTATCCATTATTGTTCAAACAATGGAACGAGCTCAATTCCATTTGCAGAGATACGAACAAGTCCCTTGTCGGATAGCCGCAGCTCAGGTATAACCACCAGGGCCAATAAGGACAAAGTCATGAACGCATTGTTCAAGCAGCATCCAGAGGCCTTTAGTGCCTGGCTGATGGCTTCAGATTGTGAAGCTACGATCTCAAAAGGCTCCGGGGACATTAAACCTGCAATCGGCAGCGGAAATTCTGTCATCCCCTCATTTGTTACCACCGCGACCCCGCCTTGCATATTCACTACCTGGTTAGCCGCTTCGGCCATCAGATGGTCATCTGTTCCGATCACCATCAGATTATGGCTGTCATGAGCGACCGTCATGGCAATCGCGGCAGGCCGGTTAAAGCCAACTCCACTAACAAGAGCTACTGCCTTGTTGCCTGTTCTATGATGTCGTTCAATAACAGCAATTTTGCATACATCCTGATCTTGACTAAGAATTACTTGGCCTGATTCTGCTCGGACGGTCTTGAACACTTCCTTCGTCTCAACATGATTTTCTGTCACCTGTATAATGCGGGCTTTAAGCTCACCCTCATGAACAGGTGTTTTAATTACGAAATGATCCGCTTGGATATCAGCCTCCAACTGAACCGTCCCCAGTGCATCTTGAGGATACTGATACTTATCCCAAGAAGCCGCCATTTTCCCTTCCCTCGCAACCACTTGGCCTGCGGCAATGGTCGTGTGCACATTCACATCAGCGAGTCTTCCATCCAGTAGAATGATATCGGCGATCGAGCCCGGTGTAATTGAACCCACATCTCTCTGAACGCCGAACCGCTCAGCCGTATTGATCGTCGCCATTTGAAAAGCCGTTACGGGCTTAACTCCCTGGGAGATAGCCAGACGCACAACGTAATTCATATGCCCTTCATTCAGCAGGGATTCTGAGCTCCGATCATCCGTCACGAGCATCATCCGTCTTGTATCAAGCCCGAGCTCGGTTGACGCCTTAATCGTTTCTGCTACATCATGCCAGGCAGAACCTTGCCGCATTTTGGCGTACATGCCCAGACGTATTCTTTCCTGTACATCCTCTTTGGTTACACATTCATGATCTCCGGTCACACCTGCCGCTGCATATACAGGAAGTCTCCAATCATCTGCCGCCCAGGTAAAATGACCATCCACCGCTTTACCCGCGCGCAGTGTGGCTTCTATTTCTCCGATCATCTTCTCCTCGCCATATACAACACCCGGAAAGTTCATCACTTCCCCTAAGCCAATCATGTCATTACCCCAGCTCAATGCTTCGGCAACCTCTTCAGCACCAATATAGGCTCCCGTCGTTTCGAGCTCAGGGCTTGTAGATGGCACACAGGAAGGTGCCTGCATGTATGCTGCGAGAGGCGTCGTTCTTGCCTCTTCGAGCATATATTTAAGTCCGTTCAGACCAAGCACGTTGGAAATTTCATGCGCATCGAAGAATCCGCCCGTTGTTCCTAACGGAAGCACGGCTCTTGCAAATTCGGCTACAGTTAATTGTGTGCTCTCAATATGACAATGACCATCCAGCAGTCCTGGTGCAATATACTGCCCGCTGGCGTCAATAACTTCTGTGTCCGGTCCAATGGTATGGGAAGCATCCTTGCCTACGTATGCAATGCGAGAGCCCTGTACAGCAACAGACATGCCCTTCAATATTTCGCCTGACACAACGTTGACCAAACACCCATTTTGAATCACAAGAGAAGCCTTTAAATCCCCTCGAGCCGTAGCCACCAGTTCTTTCACGCAATCAGCCAAAGCCGGTCTTGCAAATTGTTTTATCCTCATTTGAACTTCCCCCATTCACCGTAAAAAAAGTAGATTGTTTATGATTATAGTAGTCTACAGGTTACATGTAAACATAATTGACTTAAGAGTTTATAATTCTTCAGGAAATGATTTGAAAAAACCTAATTTCCTTACATCACCTTCCCTATAATCTCTCATTATATGTAATCATATTCAATTTGATCCTTGTTCCAAAAAAACAGCAGCACCATCCTCGTATGAGAATGTGCTGCTGGACAAGTACACTAATCATGCTGTATTGCTGACTTGTTGTGCGGTTACTTTGAGTGCTCCAATTCATGCTGATACAGCTGAGGATTAACCTTTGATATAAACGGACTAACTGCACCTATAGAGTAAATGTACAGTAAGTGCATCGCACGCGTGCACGCCGTATAGAATAGCTTGCGTTCACTTTCTCTTGAATACGCTTTGGCCGAACCGTCATAAATGATGACTGCATCAAATTCAACGCCCTTTGCCAGGTATGCCGGAATGACCTGTACTCCTTTTTCGAAACCAAGCGTCGTTTTCTTAATCAGTTTTGGCACTGTGCTGAGCTTGCCGTGAAGACGCTCATGTACCTTAAGGCTCTGACCTGCAGACTTACAAATAACGGCGATGGACTCGTATCCTTGCGACTGAAGCTCCTCAAGCTTCAATACCATAGCTTCCTCCATCTCATCTCGCTTCCCGAATTTATATACGTAAGGCTTCTCTCCCTCACGATTGAATGGAACGATGGCCTCTCCGTCAGGAAGCAAGGATTTAGTAAATTCTACGATTTCCTTCGTTGAACGATAGCTGCGCGTGAGCCTTATCACTTCCGCCTTGTCCGTGCTGTAGATATCTCTCAGCTCACTTGTCCCACTAAGTACGGATGAATGAGCATAGATCGCCTGATTAAAATCTCCTAACGCGGTCATCTTCGCACGGGGGAACATTTGTCTGAAGAAGGCAAGCTGGAATGGTGAATAATCCTGAGCTTCATCCACAATAACATGGCGTATATTCGTAAACACACGAAATCCTAATAATGAATCCTTTAGAAATAAGAACGGAGTCGTATCCTCATATGCAAGCTCCTGGGCATTTATTTTATCAATAGTAAATTTACATATATCATCCCAAGCAGATGGAAGCCGTGAACGATCAACTCCACAAGCCACCTCTGCTTCCTTGAATATAGCTTGGTACAGTCCCTTCATATCGACAAATCGCGTTGCTTTCACCCATTTGCGAAGGGGCTTAAGTCGATCGGAGACCACCATTTTGGCCAATATGTCTCTCTCCACGTCAAAATCATTAAATGTATCCTGCTTGCCTCGCTGCTTCCGCCGTAATCTCTGATAGGCCCGGTGATAATCCTCTGTGCCAAGCAGCTGGATTTGTTCATCTACCCATGCGGCAGTAAGTTCCCCTTTGCCAAAGGCAGCAAGCTCCTTCAGCATCCATTCTTTGAGAAGCTCAAGCCGGCTCGCGATTCGAATCCCCTTGTCAAATTCATAAAATTTCTGCGTAATCTGCTGTGTTGATATGACCTCTCTACCAAGAAAACAAAGCGGCTTGAACATCATTCCCGACTGTGCCAGCCGGTCTTTGTAACTCAGAATCAAATCGAGAAATTCAGGCGAAGACTTGAACTGAATGCCTTGAATTCGAGCTTCATAACCAGGATCGTCAGGTTGGGATAAGACATACTCCAGCTGCACGAAGGGATCCTCAAGCTGATATTCTTTGCCGATTCTTCGTTCCAAATATTCCTGAAATGTCGTCTGCAGCATATTCTCTTCGCCAAGCTCAGGCAATACGGTGGATACATAGCTGTTAAACATCGGATTCGGAGAGAACAGAATCATTTGATCCGCCTTCAGAAATTCCCGATCTTTATAGAGCAGATAGGCAACACGCTGCAGCGCTGCCGATGTTTTTCCGCTGCCCGCTGCACCTTGAACGATTAACAAACGGCTTGTATCATTTCGAATAATCTGGTTCTGCTCTCTCTGAATGGTGGCCACAATACTTTTCATCGAAGCATCAGAGCTTTGACTGAGCACAGCCTGCAATAACTCATCGCCTATGGTAACCCCAGTATCAAACATGAACTTGATATCCCCATCACGAATGGTAAACTGCCGTTTTAACGTGATCTCTCCTTCGATAATCCCCGATGGTGTTCGATAGGAAGATGGCCCCGGTGCCCCGTCGTAATACAGATTCGATATCGGAGCACGCCAGTCATAGACAAGAAATTCGTTCTCCTGCTCTGATAAAAAGGAGGCAATCCCTAAATATATCGGTTCTGCTGTACCGGATCCCTTCTCCACAAAATCTATTCGTCCAAAGTAGGGGCTTCCTTCCAGCTTATTCAGTTTTTTAAGTGCATTAAATGCGTTCTTGTGGCTTCGTTCCCGCTCAGACAATACTTCGGATTGCTGTCTTAAGTTCGTAGAAGTCTCCCCGACATCATCTGCTTCACTAAAGTTAATCGTGACTTCATCCCAAAATTCTTTTCGCATCTCAACCACTTCTCCGCGAACTGAACCTACTTCACTCTCAAGCTTGGTAATTGATTGCCGAATTTGTTCCGTAACTTCATCTACTCTAGTCTGTTCGAGTAGCCATTCCTTGTCCGTACTCAAGTGATCCGCTCCTTCTTGATCATTTTGGAATTAAAAATATGAAACAATATATTAGTCCATCCTCAGCTCTTCCACCGTTTTCGTCCATCGTGTAATGACGGAATCTGGATCGATCAACTGCACACGTATACCTGCTTCAATATGAGCATATTTGGCCTGATCTATCTTTAACGCATGAATATGCGCGCTGAACCTGTCTCTTTCATGTGTGGCAGATATGAATGGAGCAAGAGGCTTAACAGCCATTTTGAGATAATAGACTTTCCCTCCATACACAATAACGAGTTCAGCTTTGCCGCTGCGAATCATATTGTTAGAAGTCGTCGTACCACACCATAATGCCAGCCTTAGTGTATATTCATCCGTTGCTACAATCTCACCGACACTGATCATTGCTGTATGCGGCCAGCCATCCTCCGATACTGTCTGCAGCATAAAGGCTTCATTCTGTTTAGATGGAAGGCGTTCTCCATCCAGCAGCTTTAGTAAGGGTTCAGGGATCGCTATATTTTTATTCATATTTTTCCCCCATATTGCATTCTCAATCTTCCGGTGTTAAGTAAAATATCCATATGCTCATTATTAAAAAGACCAAACAACAAGAACAAACCCGGGCGACTTTCTCAGTAGCCCGGGCTGTTCTATTATTGTAGCCAATCATTGGTTATCATGCAAATGAACAGGAATCAGTTATTAGGTTGTTGCTTCATGATCTTGCAGGTGTTGGAATCGGTCCAATCGAAAAGCGGATAAATTATAACGGATAGAATCACCGTTCACAAGATTGGAGATGAGCTCCCCTACGGCACTGGCAAACTTGAATCCATGTCCAGAGAACCCGCAGGCCAGAACCACTCCCTTATGGTCAGGGTGATAATCGATAATAAAATCCTCATCCGGCGTGTTCTCATACTTGCATGCTGCCCCCCGAATGAGCCTCCCATTCGCTTCCGGAATATATTTGTGAAGAGCCTGACGAAGAATCTCTTCATCTTCCCCACCCGACTGAAATGGAAGCAGGGGAGCACTCGGATCTATATCCGTTCCCCAATCATGACGGCCGATCTTTAATCCAGATCCGTCCTTGCTGGGGAACCCGTAATATAGCCCATTCTCTGTATCTAGTGTAAATCCAGGGAATTGAGATACATCAAACAGCTCAGGTGCCTCAAACCATCCAATAACCTGTCTTACCGCTGCAACAGGCGGCTTGACCGATTCCGCGGTTTCTGAAGCCCAGGCTCCCGTCGTAATTACAAGCTGGTCTGCTTCATATTTCTCTGCAGCCGTATGTACAATGTATCCTGAGCCTGAGGATTCCCAGTGAAGGACCTTGGCACCCGTAACAAGTCTTGCGCCATGCCGCTCGGCAAGTCCTTTATAGGCATGGAGTACAGGCTCCGTCAGCAGATATCCTGCCCTGCGCTCGAGAATACCTGAATACCCTTTTGGCAAATGAAAACCCGGCCATCTGTGCTTGATCCCCATCGTGCTGAGGCGTTCTACCGATAGATTAAAGGCAAGTGCATTATTCCACTTCTCTTCCGCTAATGGATCATGATCAGGCGATATATTCAGCACCCCTGAAGGAATTAACAACGTACTGCTGCTTTCTCGTTCCAACTGACTCCACAGTTCGTGGGCTCTTACTGCCATTGCGTTGTATACAAGGTCACCAGTGTATGCATAACGGAACAATCGAGTATCCCCATGATGGCTTCCTTGGGTATGCGGCGGTTCATAAGCATCGAGCATCAATACGGATTTCCCTGACTTCGCAAGATAGTAGCCGCTGCTCAGACCCATGGTTCCTGCACCAATAATAATGACATCCACTTTATTCTTCACGGAACACACCTTCTTTATAAGTATTCAGGATGATGATCCAGTACAAAGTCTACTAAATTACCCCGAATTAGATATTGTAATGATCATAAACGAATTTACTTCGTCCGCGCAAGTGTACATTTTACACCACATCTTTATTTTTTCAGCCATGCTGACAGCCCCTCTGAGCTATCCTTCGTTTCTTCAGAGTCTAGAATATGGTCAGCCAAGCGGTTTAAACGTTCGAGCTGATAACCGTAATCATACATTGCTGCAGCAACGATCGACAGCCGAAGCATTCCTTCCCGCTCAAAATCAATGCCCTCAATCGCAGATTCCATGAACTCCACATTGGTACGCACCAGCTCTTCGCCTTCCTGCTCATTGGGCTTAAGCTTATCTTCAAATTTGAGCAGGACATGCTCATGGAATTTGATCAATTTCTCCAAATGCTCATCGAAATATTGATCCGTTCGGTCTGATCGTTCCGCCTGAAAATAGTGTCGATCCACCGCATCCAGCACTGCAAAACCTTTTTGAAGACTTGATAGCATCAGCTTGTAGACAACCATCTGCCTTGTTGAACTGAACTTCGCCCGCCTCAGCTTCTGCTGTTCTTCTTCAAACAGATGATATTTGTCGACAAGGGATTTGATCTGGCCTTCAAGATCATTTTTCTCATCACGAAACACCGATTCTTTAATCTCATCCGATATAGAGGTTCTGAGCAGCAAGGACATACGGTCAAAGACACTTCTGATCTGCATTACAAATTGCAGTTTCGGCTTCGGCGGAGATACAGTGACGTTAATTACCGAAGCAGACACGATACCGATCAATGTCAGAATGAATCTGTCCACTGCATAGTGCCAGTCCCCGGAGGCTTCCATAATAGATACAACCGTGACGAGCGTAAGACCGATCGTATCGCCCATTTTTAACTTAAGACAGATACTGATGACCAGTATACAAGCCAATCCGACAGCAATGGGTTCATTGGAGAACACCATCCCTCCAATCAGCGCAACGATGGCGCCAAGCGTCGTAGATTGCACTTGATCAAGAAAGTATCGCCAGGATCGGTATATAGAGGGCTGCATTGCAAAAATAGCTGCAATTGCCGCACCCACAGGCGACTGGGGAATGTTCAGCAGCATGCTTATATATAAAGCTAGAGTAACTGCAATCCCGGTCTTCAACACCCGAGCGCCGAAAGACATCCCTATAAGCCTCCTTCTAGGAATCATGATTAGATATTTTTGTATTATTACCCCAAAACCACAAATTACGTAAACCTGTTCTTCTCAAATGAACGATTTATTGTACCATGACTTTCCTGAACTTTCGAGCACATTTGTAACAAATCAATGACAGCTTCGTTCACTTCGCTTAATAGAGCTATTCGCATATTGTAATTAATTACCTTGGTAAATCCCTTCCACCTCGATTGCTTAACTTTTCCAAGCCAAGTAATATGGTTTCACATGGGAACATTTCCAATATTTCTTTGGGCAGGAGGACTGCTGTTCCTATAGTAAAATACTGTACAGCTTAGAGGGGTTGACAACATGTTCAAAAAGAAGCTTGGCCTGCTGACACTCGCTTTCCTAATGGTATTCTCCATTATGGGTGGAGTCGTATCCGCAGCCGCAGCGACACCAAAAATCAAGGTATACCTGGACGACGAGTTAATGACGTTCCCTGTGACACCTGCCATTCAGAAAGGGGTAACGTTTGTTCCCTTCCGAGCATTATTCGAAGCGTTTGATTACTCGGTGAAATGGAACAATGCAGAGAAACGCATTAACGCGGACAACGGCGAAGTGAAACTCCAGCTCTACGCCGGTAAGACTACAGCCCATATTGATGGTCAAAGAACCAGCCTTCCTGCCGCACCTTACATAGAGAAAGGCAGCACGCTGATTCCGCTCCGATTCGTTGCTGAAGCTACAGGCTACACTGTGTCCTGGGATCAAAGCAGCAAAACAATTCATATTTCTACCTCAGCTGGAGAAGAAGAGAACCAGCAAAAGGTAGATGCCTTCCTTAAACAGTTTGGTACTGCCGAAAGTGAGCGCAATCTTAATAAAGTTAAATCCATGCTCGATACGGACTCATACTACTATGATTACTTCGTTGAATATTACGAGGAACTATTTAAGTCACAAGGAAATACAACCTATTCGAATGTCGAGATCGTGAGTGCAGAGGATGGCGAAATTATTGCCTCAGTCACCCGTACCGAAATTTGGACCGGAGGTCCATTCTTCTTCGACCTCACTCAAGATGAATTGTGGCTGTTCCTGACCGAATCGTCAGATGGAAGCTTGAAGCTGAATGATGAAATTCCAGGTTACGCTTATTATCATGCACTGGACTTGATCGGTCAGACACCGGCCGTTCCTCAAGAGGATCAAACAAGCATCGAAGAAACACTGCAAGCTCAGTATGATGGATACAATAACAAGGATGCAGACCTTGTATTGTCTACCCATGATCAATCCACATGGATTTATCGCAGTCTTCAACAATTGTTTGATACCGGCTATCTGAACGAAGTAGACTATGATCTCTCCGCTTCTTCTATTAACGTTGTTCAGTATAATGGAAATACTGCTATCGTTCATGCTGAAGAGTCAGATATTGAAGGTGAGCTGACAGGCATGTACTATATGGTGAAAACAGAGGATGGAAGCTGGCTCATCGCGGACGCGTTCTCTCTTTACCCAGAAGAAGATTACAGTGTAATGTCTCTGATGGACAGCCCGCAGGCTCACAAATCAGATAAAAATCACCGTTAATCTATAGCCTGCCTAAGAATACGAAAAGAGCCCGGGCTCCTCTGCAAGCACTTGCAGGGGAGCCTGGGCTCTTCTTATATATTAGGATTAATAACTTCAGATCGATTATCCAGAAATATCACTGCTCTTCCTTGGCACTCTTCTCGCCACTCCCGTTTGAAGAGCCGCCTCAATGACCCGCTCACGAATGGATTTAACGACTCGATCATTAAAAACACTAGGAATGATATAATACTTCGTCCGTTCCTCATCCGATATTGAGGAAGCAATGGCCGTTGCAGCTGCCAGCTTCATCGCCTCATTAATTTCACTGGCTCTGCAGTCCAGTGCGGCACGGAACATTCCAGGGAAGCATAACACATTATTAATCTGGTTTGGATAATCAGATCTCCCTGTCGCCATAACTGCTACAATATCCTCTACTTCACTCGGCATAATTTCGGGTACCGGATTGGCCATAGCAAATACAATCGGGTCCTTCGCCATCGTCATGATGTGCTCTCTTGTAAGCAGATTCCCTCTGGAGAGGCCAATGAAGATATCCGCATCCTTAATAACCTCATAAAGCGAGCCTGTCTGAAGATTAGGGTTCGTCCGCTCCGCATAATCCTGCCAGATCGGATTATCATAGGTTTCTGTTCGCACAAGAGCTCCCTCACGATCAACCCCAATTAAATTCTTGGCTCCAGCAGACAACAAAATGTTGCTGCAGGCAACCCCAGCGGCTCCAATACCGCATACAACAATCTTCGTGTTCTCGAGCGACTTGCCGACCAGCTTCAGTGCATTAATCAGTCCTGCATACAATACGACCGCTGTACCGTGCTGATCATCGTGAAAGACAGGAATATCCAGCTCCTCATTCAGTCTCCGTTCAATCTCAAAGCAGCGTGGAGAAGAAATATCTTCGAGATTAATACCGCCAAAAGCCGGCGATATCGCTTTGATCGTCCGAATGATCTCTTCGGTGTCCTGTGTTTCCAGGCAGATCGGAAAAGCATCTACACCCGCAAGCTGCTTGAACAGCATTGCTTTACCTTCCATGACAGGCATGGCAGCACGCGGGCCAATATTACCGAGACCGAGTACTGCACTTCCATCGGATACAACAGCTACCGTATTTCTTTTGATCGTTAATGAATACGCCTTCTGCGGCTCCTCGGCAATCGCATTACATACTCTCGCCACGTCCGGTGTGTATACTCTCGACAGATCCTCCCGGTTGTTAATCGGGGATTTGGGAGCGATTTCAATTTTGCCCCCCAAATGGAGCAGAAAGGTGCGGTCGGATACGTTGATAATGGATACTCCATTAAGATTTCGGACTGTCTCTACAATCTTCTTGTTATCATCAGCATGAGAAACCGCAACGGTTAAATCTCGAACGGTGATATCCTGATTAGTTGAAATTACGTCAATGGCAACGATATCTCCTCCAGCCTGCGAGATTGCAGATGCCACTTCACCAAAATTAATGGTCTTGGTCTTCATTTCGAGCCGAATAATAATGCTGTTTCCGTCAAGATTGCGCTGTATCATGCGAGTCCCTCCCGTGAGATGTAGTCAAGGCATTCATCAACTGTGACTTCGAGACACAGCCTTGATATTCCTGCTATCCTTACATAAAAAAGGCTCTCCTTCGACAGCAGCTTACATGATAAAGTAAGTGCTGTTCGCTAGAGAGCCGTAATGCCCTTTTCTTTTTATAAATCAACTTAATCCATTTGCCTTGAAGGACGTTTCAGAATTCGAATCCCGTAAGGGGCTAATTTTACTCCCTCTGTGAACGTGTCCTCTCCTTCTGTTCCGTTCAATGAAGTCCCGATCTCCGTATAGGAGCGCTCATCCAAAGGCATAAACTGGATCTCATCTGTGTAGTTCTGAAGGAAGACGTAGTCCGTCTGACCATCTGTTCGGACATGGGCTGTTACACCTTGAGGGTATTCCCCGCTAATCGCCTGCGTGATGCCAAGCTCTGTGATCACTAGATTATAAAAGTCTTGATGGAAAGGAGCAGAATTGCGTGAAGCAATGTAATACGCCTTGCCAGATCCCAGTGCATTTACGGTAAGTGCCGGGCGCCCTTGATAAAAGTCACTGTCATATGCCGCGATTGCGGTTGCTGTCTCCAGATGAATGAGATCACACAGCTCTATCGCCTCATACGCTCCGGTGAGTCCAAGGGCATTGTCTTCTAGCGCTATGACTTTATTAACCTGCCCATCATGCAGCCCGTCAATTTCCTCTGACCAGATGCCGAGTGTCTTGCGAAGCGGTCCGGGAAAGCCTCCAAGGAAACAGAGATCATTCTCGTTGACTATACCCGACCAATAGGTGGCAACGAAGGTTCCTCCATTCTGTACAAACGCCTCAATTCGTTCACCGACACCAGGCTTTACCATATAGAGCATGGGTGCAATGAGCAGCTTGTATTTGGCAAAGTCAGCATCCATGTTGATGATATCTACCGATACTCCCTTTTCCCAAAATGTCTTGTAGTGGGACTGTACCGTCTCATCGTATTTGATCCCTACATTACGAGGTCCTTGTGAATCTTGGATCGCCCATCGATTCTCCCAGTCGAAGATAATTGCCACTTCCGCAGGCACACTCGTACCTGTAACCTCTTCAAGCCCGGTTAATACTTCCCCAACCTCGGTCACTTCCTGGAATACACGGGTGTGCTCATTGCCTACATGATCGACGACAGCTCCATGCAGCTTCTCACTGGAGCCCCGGCTCTTGCGCCACTGAAAATACTGAACCGTATCTGAACCGTGCGCCACAGCCTGAAGAGAAGACAACAGATGCATTCCCGGCTTCTTCAGCTTGCTGACCTCCTGCCAGTTCGTCATGCTCGGCGTGCTCTCCATCAGCATAAATGGTTTGCCGCCTTTAATAGACCGAACGATATCATGCATGAGTGCAACGGTCATTGCCTGATGACTGTCATCCTGAGCATCATGCCACGTTGGATAACTGTCCCATGATAATACATCCAGTACGTCTGCGAATTTCCAGTAGTCAAGACCATCAAAGTAGCTCATGAAATTGGTTGTTGCCGGCAGCTCGCGATTCGCTTCTTTGAGCGGAGCCAGCTCATGCTGGAGGAAATCAAGTGTCCGATCGGTCACATAACGTTTCCAATCAAGATTCATCGCATGTACCTGAGTCTCTCCATGAGGAGCAGGGGACTCAATCTGATCCCAGCTCGTATACGTATGGCTCCAAAAGGTTGTCCACCAGGCATGATTCAGTTCGTCCAGTGTTCCATACTTCTCCTTGACCCACTCCCGAAATCCCGCCTGACAATATTCACAATGGCAGTCCCCGCCAAGCTCGTTGGAAATATGCCAGCCGATGACTGCAGGATGATGAGCATAACGCTCAGCAAGCCTGCTGTTCATCATATGTACTTTCTCTCTGTAAACCGGAGAAGAGTAACAATGATTATGGCGGAAGCCGTGGAGATTACGCACTCTATTCCTGCCTACCCTCAGCACTTCCGGATATTGCTGAGACATCCAGGCTGGTCTTGCACCACTTGGTGTTGCCAGCAGTGCATATATGCCATTCTCGGCAAAGGTGTCCAAAATCTGGTCAAGCCATTCAAAGGTGAATACACCCTCTTCGGGCTCCAGAGATACCCAGGAGAAGATACCAACAGACATCACATTACAATTGGCAAGCTTCATTAGCCGGATATCCTCTTGCAGCACTTCCGGATACCGCAGCCACTGCTCCGGGTTGTAGTCTGCCCCATGCAGCATTACAGGTGCTTTCGCAAATAACGGTGAATATTTCTTATTCATACTTGCCACTCCTCACGATCGTATAAATTTACCCTCACTCCAATGAAAACGATTACATCCTTGTTCTATATCTTACACTTTGAAGCAGATCCGAACAACTTTCGTCCGAAAGCATGACCCACTCTTCATAAAATTAACCTTTTACAGAACCGACGGTCATCCCTTTAACAAAGTATTTTTGCAGGAAAGGATATACAAGCAGAATGGGAGCAGCACCTATAAAGATCTGTGCAGATTTTACCGTCGTTTGGCTGATCAATTCCATCTCCTGCGGATTCATGGCCATTGTGCTCATATCCCGCTGAATAATGACTGTCTGGAGAAAGGTTGCCAGCGGAAAGTCCCCGGAATCATTCAAATACAGCAAGCCGTCAAACCATGAATTCCAATGAAATACCATACTGAACAAGCTGATCGTCGCAATGGATGGCAGCGATATCGGCAGATAAATCGAGAGTAATGTCCTGAAATGACCCGCTCCGTCAATCAGTGAAGCTTCTTCAAGCTCCTTCGGGATCCCTCTGAAGAAATTCAGCATCAAGATGACTAGAAAAGTGTTCACTGCCGACGGAAGCACGAGTACCCAGAACGTATCGATGAGACGAAGCGTTTGAATGACTTCATAGAAAGGAACAAGTCCTCCGTTAAAGATCATGCTGAATACAAAGATCCAGGAGTACAGCGTTCTTCCTTTAAAAGCGGAGTTTTCTTTGGACAGCGGATAGGCCGCAAGAAAAGTCACGATTAAGGTGATGGCTGTACCTATGACGGTTCTCAGCACAGAGACCCAGATGGAATGCAGAAAGGCTGGATTGTTAATCGTCTTTTTGTAAGCCTCTAGTGAGAAATCGATTGGAATCAGCGAGACCAGATTGGCATCTGCCGCCGCTTTGCTGCTAAATGATACGGCAAGCACATGAATCAGCGGTATGATGCAAAGAATGGCAAGCAATATCAGAAACAGGTTATTGAACGCACTGAATATGCGGTATGATCTTGTTTTATGATACATGGTTTCTCCCTCCCTCTCAGGTTCATATAATCTAGAAGATACGATAACCGGCCCACTTGTAGGCTAGCCTGTAGGATATGAGAATCAGCACCATACTGATGACCGATTTGAACAGCCCAATCGCAGTACCAAAGCCCATTTCTCCATTAAGTATCGCGGTTCTATACACAAAGGTGTCGATAATATCGCCCGTTTCATATACGAGAGGATTGTATAGATTGAAGATTTGGTCAAAGCCTGCATTCAGGACATTCCCAAGTGCAAGCGTACCGACAACAACGGTGATTGGTATTAGTGAAGGTACAGTAATGTGCATCGTCTGCTTCCAACGGCTTGCGCCGTCCATCTCAGCCGCTTCATAGAGTGCAGGGTTAATTCCCGCCAGCGCTGCCAGGAAAATAATCGTGTTGTATCCGAACTCCTTCCATACATCAGAGATGATAACCGTCAATCGAAACCAGTTGTTGTCTCCGAGAAATAGGATCGGATCAATGCCGAAGCTGCCTAGAACTCGATTGAAGAGTCCTGCGGGAGCGAGCAGATCCACCAGGATGCCGCCAAGAATGACCCATGACAGGAAGTGTGGCAAGTAGACTAATGTCTGGATTGAGCGCTGAAGTCCTACTTTCCGGACTTCGTTAAGCAGGATGGCAAATACGAACGGTACAAGCAGATTGAAGATCATCTTGGCTACAGCAATAATTACCGTGTTCCAAATGACCTGCATACTGTCTTCCCGTTCAAACAGGTAGCGGAAATTATCCAGCCCAACCCATTCGGAGCCAGCAATTCCGAGCCACGGTTTATAATCCTGGAATGCCATGACAATTCCGGACATGGGCAGATAACTGAACAGGAATAGAAATACCATGGCGGGCAGCAGCATGATATGAAATGGCCATGTTTTTTTGAATGTTCTCATCCTAATCCCTCCTATTTACAATTAAAAATGACTCTTTCTCTAGAAATAAGGTATAGAAAAGCAGCATACATGATTGCATGCTGCTTTCATCTCACACGCTTTATTTTACGCTGTCGTACCATTCATTCACTTCTTGGGTAATTTGATCTCCTCCGCCAGTTTTCCAGGTTTCGACGAAAGTATCAAATGCATCGACAGGCTTGTTGCCATATATAATTTCGTTAAACGTTTGATTTTCAATTTTGTTGAGATAGTCGAGCTTGGATTTCATCGTTTCTGTCGGAGGACCTGTGAACATATCCTTATAGGAGATATCCTCTTGAGACATCAGCACCTTGGCTGCCTGAGGTGTCTCTAGCCCGTAGTTGGCTTTCACTTCACGCTCAAGCCTTGTTTCGGCTTCTTTGCCGTCTGCCAAATTAAGGAGCGCCTTCATCTGTGCATCCGGTATTCTGGCTCCGTCTCTCACGAGAAGATAGCGCAGCACATTGACATATCCGCCTTCAATCTCATCGTATCTCACCTGTTTGCCGTCTGCGTCCAGCTGATAGTCATAGCCTTCAAACAAGCCAAAGTCATGCTCACTGCCGGCAGCTGGATCTGCAAAATGGTCAAACAAATAATTCTGATATGTGAAGAAAGCCTCAGGATGCTCCATATCTTTCTTAATCAGCGTTACTCCATTTGAGAAATGCGTTCCATGACGCATGGCAGTTCCATTTTCACCCGTAGGAATCGGATAAGGCTTCCATACGGCTTCTGGGTCGTTCTTGACCGTGTCCACCAGCGGCCATCCGCTCATCCAGTATGGACCTGGAATGATTCCTGCTGTCCCGGCTACGGCAGGCTCCGCCGTCTTGTTCTCATCCCATAGTGCAACCTCTTGAGGGATATAGCCCTTATCAAACCACTCGCTCAGCTTCTGGAGACCCTGCTTCATTCCTGGATGCACAGATCCGTATTCCAGCTTGCCATCTTCACCAATATTCCATTGCTGCGGAAGAGTGCCGTAGGCTCCAAAGATCCAGGATGGATCAGCCATCCATGTATTCATCGAATTTTTGATTCCGATACTAAGCGGTGTGACCTTATCCGGAGACAGTCCGCTTGGATTATTGTTCTTGAAGGCTTCCATCACCGCTTCAAGCTCATCAATCGTTGTCGGCGCCTTCAAATTCAGCTTGTCGAGCCAATCCTGTCTGATCCACAGGAGGTAGTCATTGTTATAAGCGTAATCGAGAACCGGAATTCCCATCTTCTTGCCGTCACGCGTATATGCATTCCAAACGGTTGGATCGATATTCATTGCTTCCTTCCATGTATCTGAAGCATACTTGTCGAACAGCTCGCCAACCTCGCCATAGATTCCAGATTCAATCAAGTCTTGAACGAGCTGTGTCTGATCTGCACCAATCGTTAATATATCCGGCATGTCCTGTCTTGAAGACATGGACAGTCTCACTTTTGTAGCGAAGGCACCATTCGTATCCGTTACAGACCAAAGTGAATCAATATTAATTCCGAATTGCTCTTTTGCCCATTTCGTTGCTACGCTGTTCTCAATGGTTTCACCGTTCTTGAACGTCACCGCCGGATCAATTCCCCACACGGTGGATATGGTTACTTCTGGATCATATTTTTCTTTGTATACGTTTTCAGCAGTGACCGGCGCTGTTGCGCTGTCGTTTGTGTTCTCTGCTCCCCGCCCCGAACAGCCCATGAGACCGACACTAGCTGCCATGGTCACTGCAAGAACGGATAGCGTTGATCTTTTCCATCTAAACCCCATTTGAGTTCCCCCTTAAAGAACTTGATCCTTACCCTTTTTATTATGAGAGGTGTCGGTCTTTCTTCCTATGATACTAAATTAAGGTTTCTGCACCTTTTTCAACTTATTGTTCTCGAAATTCGTTTGGCGACATGCCAAAATGCTTTTTAAACAATTTGCTGAAGTACTGCGGATTCTGGTATCCAAGTTCAGAAGTGATTTCGTATATTTTCTTGTTCGTATGTTTCAGCAGGTACAGCGCCTTCTCCAATCGGATTCGAATCAAGTATTCACTAAGGCCTTCCCCCGTCTCTGCCTTGAATACTTTGGACAAATACACCGGATGCAGAAAGACCCGGTCTGCTATGATCTTCACGGTCAGCTCATAACCATATTCAGATGCAACCAGATCCTTAACCTGCTTGACAATATATCCTTTGGACAAGGGCTTATTCTGCTGATCCTCTTCCAGCTTGTCTAGTATCCGAAAAGTATAATTTCGAAGCTCAGCCGGGTACTGAATCAGTCTCTCCACATGATGGGGCTCCATGCCATGAACGTCCAGCTCGCTGATCCGAATATCCGTCCGATGCGTGATATATAAGCAGGCGTTTATGATCGCCAGATAAATTTCATACATATGCTCTCTGGAAACTGGATGTCGATCAATGACATCAAATACTTCGCCCAATTTGTCCCGTACAGATCTCCATTGTCCAAGCTCAAGCAGCTGCTGAAGGACAGGCGGCTTGTACAGCAGGTTAAACACTTCTTTCGAAGCGCCTGAAAGGGCCCTATACGAATCCTGGGGAGAATATAGCACCGCTGCTTCTTCATCTGTGCTTGCCAGGTACATTGAATTTAACATTTGGTGATAGACCGTGCTGGTATCATTCGGAAACTGAAAGCTGGAGCTTATAATAACGGACACATCTCCATGTAAGTACTGTCTGACATTCTCTTGAAAAGTCCTTAGAAGCGAATAAAGCTGTCTTCGGTCTTTATCTTCCATTTCCATCTCTAAGCCGGCGGTATTGTCTGTCTGAATGAGGACAGCCAAGCAGTGATGGGGTGTTCTTCCCTGCCATACTTTATAGTTCGTGCCGAGGATCTCTTCTGAAATGTTTCCGATCGCATATTCAATAAGCACCCGGGATTTGGGATCCAGATCCATAAATCCTTGATTCAGCTGAACCAGGATCATGAGGGACTCAACATCCGTCTGCAGAGGTATTTCATAATCCTGCAGCTGCTGCTTGACCCGCGACAAGGTATGTGGTGTCCCAAGCAGCAGGCCCTGCAGCATATTTTCCCGAAGCAGGACATAATCTGATTTGCGCTGATACATGAGCTGATGGTATTTATCCGTTTCCTTTTCTCTTTCCTTGATGGCCTCAACTGTTTGATTCACACTTTTTATAAATTCCTCATCGTCTACTGGCTTAAGTATGTAGTCCTGAGCCTGTAATTGAATCGCTTTTTTGGCATATTGAAAGTCACTATATCCTGTCAGCAGAATGGATCGTATTTCCGGCCATTTTTCACTAGCCTTCTCGATCAGTTCAAGACCATCCATTCCAGGCATTCGAATGTCCGTCACCAATATATCTACGGGATGGCTTTGCAGCAGCTGAAGTGCTCCTGCCGCCGAATCTGTTCTGTACACATGCCTGATGCCCATCTCCTCCCATGGAATGGTCGCCTCCAGACTCTCCGTAACATAGCTTTCATCATCAACTAACAAGATGTCCATGATTATGATCGTTCCTTTCATATCTAGTCGTATTCTCCCATTGAATGCTGGCACTGAACCCGCCCATCGCGGATGTATCAACGGACAAATAACTGCTGTCTCCGTACCTTAACTGCATTCGTTGATTTACATTCCATAAGCCGCAGCCTGAGTTCTCATCCATGGGCTTCGTTAGGCGCCCCCTCAATTCCTGAAGTCTGCTCTCAGAAATGCCGAGACCATCATCCTCAACTACAATTCGCATCATTCCGTTCGGATCCTGACAAGCCCCGATGCGTATAAACCCGGCATCCGTAGACCGTTCGATACCGTGAATGACAGCATTCTCTACAAGCGGCTGAATCACTAATGGTGGAATGGGCTGATCCAGCAGCTCGTCTGGAATCTCGATCACATAGTCAATTCGATTCATGCGCATCTTCTGTATCTTGAGATATGCGACTACAAAATCCATCTCTTCCTTTAGAGTGACCAGCTCCTTCTCCTGCCGGGTGGTATACCGATAGTAACGGGACAGATTATGGGACATGGCCACAACCGCGTCCATCTTACCGAGCTTTGCCATACTTGTAATGAAGGAGAAGCAATTATAGAAGAAATGGGGATTAATTTGAGACTGCAGCTGCTTCAGCCTCGCCTCTTTTACTTGAATCTGCTCCAGGTATACATGCTCAAACAGCTCCTGGATCTGCTCTACCATGGAATTGAAGCGTTCTGACAGGAAACTGAATTCATTCCTGCCCTTAGATACCACTCGCACGGAATAGTCCCCCATCTTCAGCCGCTGAAAACCGCGAATCAAACTTTTAACGGGAATTTGGACCTGTACGTACAGTAAGTAGGCAGCTAAGAAGCTCATGAGCAGTAGAGTTCCTACGGCCCCATAGAATAGCTGATTGGATTTCTCAATCGGTGCAAGCACATCCGTTAGAGGGATATAATCCACCAAATACCATCCTGTAGCTTGGGATAAGACCGTATGAACACTATAGATATTTCCATCCATCTCTACCGTCCGGTAATCGACATCATTCATCTCGGGAAATTTCAGCTGAGTGAGAAGTTTGGCACTTTGTGCAATATCCTGCGTTCGGTTATAAATAACACCGGTGCCCGGTTTGTAATAGAAAGGGTCCCTTCTTCCATTACTCTTAAACTTGTCCAGCATATCCTGTAAGTTCGTGCTGTCAAATTCGATCTTAACGATGCTGTTTGCCTTCGCGAGATCCTGAACCGAATATGGCGAAACCGTATACCAAGAAAAAAGATACTGCTCACTGTTGAGTCGCTGCACCTTCTCCACCTGCCACCCCGGTTTAATCTCTTCTTTCAGTTCTTTAGGATCGTACCGCTTAGCATTGCCTTCCGTAATCATCCTCTCCATGGAGGGGGAATAGAAGGTAAGGCTGCTGCGCCAATTGGATGAGCTCTCCTGAATGCCCAGCTTGTTCTGCACCCGCTTGACCTGATTAATGAGATCCAGATTCAAATAATCGCTGTCCATATAAATATCTTTGAAGCTCTCAATATCGGGATCATGGATCAGCAGATTCGTCCAGGAGGATAGTTCCTCGATGCTTGTGTTCACCTGACTTTGAAAAAAGGCAAGCTGATTACTGCTGGATTTGTTCAGCTCACTGACTATAGTATCGGTTGCCATTTTGTTGGAATAGCTGTACAAGAACACAACAGGAATAAGCATGATAATAATCAGCAATACAATCTTCGTAAACAAGGAATATCTGATCATAGTAGAATATACACCTCGTAGAATGATGTCGATGTGACTATTGTAAGCGTTTTATGTGGAAAATTAAATCAAAATTAACTTGACTCTGCTTTATCGCGATTTGTGTTAAAACGGCCGAGAACAGACATATCCCGCTGGATCCCACTGTACGATATAGAGGAATAATGATTGGGAGGCGGATCGAGATGCGGATTGCTATATTTACGGACACATTTTTACCCGAGGTTAATGGAGTGGCAAATACACTTGGCAAATGGGTCGAATATTTACGTGCACGCTCGATTCCTGTCCTTGTGTTCGCTCCCCAGTATGGAAGCCTAGTGAATACAGAAGGCGGACATGTTGAGCGATTCTTCAGTCTTCCTCTGATCTTCTATCCAGAATGTAAGCTGGCTCTGCCCGGTCGTATGCGAACAGAGCGAATCCTCCACAATTTTCAGCCCACACTGATTCATGTCGCTACTCCAGCCGCTATAGGTCTGCTCGGAGCAGGATATGCTGCCAAGCACGGAGTACCTCTTGTGGCATCCTACCATACCCACTTTGATCAATATTTGAAGCATTACAAGCTAGCTTGGATGGAGCAGGCACTGTGGAAATACATGCAGTGGTTTCATCGGAACTGTAAACGGATCTATGCACCTTCGGAGTCAACGAAGCTCAAGCTTGAGGAAAAAGGAATGAAGCATGTAGGTATTTGGAGCCGTGGAATTGATGCACAACAGTTTCGGCCAGCGGTGTCTGCCGAGGAACGCGCAAGTCTTCTTCGTAACCGTGGATTGGATCCGGAGCTGACCTATATGCTGTATGTCGGACGACTGGCTCCAGAAAAAAATATCGAACACCTAATCAACAGCTTTGCTTCTCTCCCCTCCCGTATCCTAGATAAGTCCCGGCTCCTCATTGCAGGGGATGGTCCCCTGTATGGTCATTCTCCCTCCGTACCCCACAACCTTTCAGAGGAACACATCCAGTGGCTGGGATATTTGCGAGGAAATGAGCTTCGAGATATCTACTCCATGTCTGATTTATTCGTATTCCCTTCATCTACGGAGACATTTGGCAATGTTATTCTTGAAGCGATGGCCAGCGGTCTCCCCGTTATTGCAGCCGGCGCAGGCGGCGTGCTTGATATCATTACACATGAAAAGACGGGCATATTGTGCCCGCCGGAAGAACCTTCTTCGATGGTGAACTCAATCATCCGTCTATATGATCATCCTCATCTGAGCAAGAGCTTGGGGGAAGCAGGGAGAGAGTACTGCCTGAATCGCTCCTGGGTTCCTATATTTGATCAACTGCTCAGCAGTTACAATGAAGTCATAGCTGAATCCAATTCAATGGTGAATATGAGCAGATCTCCACAGAAAAAGGTTAAATGAGTCGAAAAAAATATAATTCCCCCGGAATACCCGAATGTAGTTGTCGAACCCTAATGCTGGATAGAAGCAGAGAATCGTCACTATTCTGTACGATTCTCCATGCTGTCGTCATGGGTCAAACCATGTCAGTTAACCATCATAAATATTACGTAAACACTTGCTCTATACGCTGGATTGCCCATTCCAGTTCCTGATCCGTAATGATCAGCGGGGGAGCAAACCGAATGACGGTATCATGCGTTTCCTTGCATAGCAATCCTTGCTGCATCATCCGCTCACAATAGGGCCGGGCAGGTGTTCTTAATTCAATTCCAATGAACAGGCCCCTTCCCCTCACCTCTTTAATATCTTTGGAGGTGATCTGCTTCAGTCTGTGAAGCATTCGATTTCCAAGCACAAAAGAACGGTCCGCGAGCTTCTCTTCTTCTGTTACCTTAAGTGCTTCAATAGCAACCCGGCTCGCAAGCGGATTTCCTCCGAAGGTTGAACCATGTGAACCTGGTTCGAATAAGCCAAGAATCGATTCATCCGCCGCTACAGCCGACACAGGCAGCACACCTCCGCCAAGCGCCTTCCCCATAATATAGATATCCGGGACGACCTTTTCCCAGTCGCATGCGAATCTTCGCCCTGTTCTTCCGAATCCGGTCTGTATTTCATCTGCCATGAGAAGAATATTCTTCTCACTGCACAGCTTGCGAACCTCTGTCAAATACCCTTCTGGAGGAATCTGGATTCCAGCTTCCCCTTGAATAGGTTCAACCAAGAACGCAGCCGTATTCTGATGGATGGCAGACGCTAATGCAGTAATGTCACCATAAGGTATGATCCGGAAACCCGGTGTAAATGGTCCAAAGCCTTTTTGATAATAAGGATCGGAGGAAAAGGAAGTGATCGTCGTCGTTCTTCCATGGAAATTCCCTTCACAGACAATAATCTCTGCCTGATTATAAGGAATTCCCTTTGCTTCGTATCCCCAGCGTCTTGCTGCTTTTACAGCCGTTTCGACCGCCTCTGCTCCCGTATTCATCGGTAAGATCATTTGCTTCCCCGTAAGTCCGCTTAATAGCTCCATAAGCTCTGCCAAAGGCGCGTTATAGAACGCCCGGGATGTAAGGGTGACTTCATCGGCTTGCTGTTTTAGAGCAGCAATAATACGGGGGTGACGATGCCCCTGGTTCAATGCGGAATAACCGCTCAGCATATCCATATAGCGATGCCCATCTGGATCTGTTATCCATACACCCTCAGCTTGTTGGATAACGATAGGCAACGGATGATAGTTGTGGGCTCCAAAACGTTCCGTCTTATTCATGATTTCTTGTGAAGAATGCTTCATTAGACTAACCCCTCGTTTCCCTGTGTGCACTCGTTATTTGTGACCTTACATTCTATGCTGTTAGAAAAAGTAGGAGAACACCCGCCTTGGCAGCAGCATACGATACAACACAAGCATACTTGGTATCGTACGAGAGGGTGAAGCATTATGGACATTCATCTATTACCGCTCCATTACGTATATTTATCATTCATTATCTTTATTATGATCTTATTGATACGCAGACGGGATACGAGTGTCATCTGTATTTTGGGTATTATTGCCTTAGGTTTTCTCGCCTCGGACAGCATCGTAACCTCCGTTTCCGGGATCTTCGGGAGCTTCATCTACGCTGCGAAGGAACTGATCAGCACCATATTCATCATTTCGATCGTTGTAGCCATGAGCCGAGTACTCATCCGCACCGGGATCAATGAAATTATGGTAGCACCTTTAACCAAGCTGCTGAGGACACCGGCTCTCGCCTTCTGGGGAATCGGCATTATTATGATGATCGTTTCCTTCTTCTTCTGGCCGTCTCCCGGCGTCGCTCTTATCGGAGCTGTCATGCTTCCCGTAGCGGGAAGAGTCGGCCTTCCGGCGATTGGCACAGCTATGGCCATGAATTTGTTCGGACACGGTATTGCTTTGTCAGGTGATTATGTAATCCAGGGTGCACCTAAATTAACGGCAGACGCTGCCGGAATCCCCGTCTCTGATGTTGTGACCGCCAGTATCCCCCTAGTTATCACGACAGGCCTCGTTGCTACCCTCACAGCCTACATCATGCTCCGCAGAGATATGCGCCGCGGTACCATTACCAAGGAATCAGCCACTTCTCAACCAGCATCACCCTCTGATCTGTCCCCAGCAAATGACATCCAAATTCCTCTTCGGACCAAACGGATTATCGCTTATACCATCCCATTGCTCTTTGTACTTGACCTGGCGGCCATGTACCTTATGAACCTGCAAGGTGGAGATGCAACAGCCCTTATCGGTGGTACAGCTATTGTAATCCTAATCCTGGTTACGATGATTGCCCACCGAAATAAAGGGCTCGAGGAAACGACAGATTATTTGATTAAAGGATTTCAGTTTGGCTTTAAGGTGTTTGGTCCTGTAATCCCCATCGCTGCCTTTTTTTATCTGGGGGACGCGGCTCTCACCGCATTATTTTCTAACCCCCTGCCTGAAGGTTCGCATGGGATCGTGAACGACCTGGGCCTCGCACTCGCACATGTGGTCCCGATAAATGAAGCTGTCAGTGCGATCAGCATGACCATCGTCGGGGCGATAACAGGGATGGATGGATCTGGATTCTCCGGTATATCCCTTGTTGGCTCGATTGCTCAGATGTTCTCTGCATCCATTGGCTCGACTCCTATGCTCACGGCACTTGGTCAGATTGCTGCCATATGGATTGGCGGAGGTACACTGATTCCATGGGCACTGATTCCTGCTGCTGCGATCTGCAACGTCAGCCCATTTGAGCTTGCAAGACGTAATTTAATTCCTGTTATTAGCGGACTGACCGCTGCAACCATTGTTGCGATTCTGCTCATGTAGAAGCTTATAGCTGAATTAACCTCATGTGACGACAAAAAGAGCCGCTTTTGTGCAATGAAGTACTTCTGTCTAATTGACAGCGAGTACTTCATCCTCGTGCACATCACGGCTCTTATTTAATTTAATCGCTAAGTCGATGTCTTAGCCTAATGGACTCGAGAAGCTTATTCCATGCCCCATCAGATCCACGCCAGTCCTTACCCTTTGGAATGGAATACCTGATGCATCCAGAAGGTTCGGCCCAACTGGACACAGGTGCATTCTCATCGGCAAGCGTATCTATAATGATCAGATCAAAGAAATGCTTGACTTGTTTTTTTAGACTATAATACAGTCGATCACCATCATCTTGTCCACCATTGACACGAACAAACAAGAGCCTCTCCCCTGTCTCCCATGCCTGCAGCATTCGCTCCGTCCTCCGACATAGCTTAGACTTGAATTCAGGATATGCCAGTGCCCAATCCGCTTCCTTCTCGGTAATAGGGAAATCATGATAGGACAAAATTCCATATCTTGTGTCGCGCACACAGTAGCAAGTCCTAAATGCACTTATCTTCTCCAGATTGCCTAAGTCCATAAAACCTGCAAACCTGGCGTCTATCAATCTGATGAGCTGATCAATGTTTTTGGATACAAACCAGTCGAGTGGACCTGCTTCCCGGCGAAGCGATAATCTTCTCAGCTGATACGCAGTCTGGCAATTGGATCCAAGACTAAACACGGCATCATATTCCTGTACGTCCATGTCATTAAATTGTTCATCTGTGCCCAAGAGCCGCATTCCCCCTTATATGTCTTTTGGTCATCATTAAATTAGACATATAGCAGTTTATGCTTAAAGACTCCGTCAGGATTGGACGATCCGGTGATCCATTCACTTCTACATCCTGCAGAAATGAGGTATTACGGCTGAATGATATGTTTAACTCTGCCTACTTCTCCACTTTGCAGGCGAACTTTAATACCATGCGGATGATTTGGTGAATTCGTCAAAATATCCTTTACCGTTCCCCTGGTGAGCTTGCCTGTTCTCTGATCCTGCTTTAACACAATATCGACTTCAAGACCTGGCTTGATGTCTGCACGATGATTACCATTCATTTGAGATTCCCCTTCCCTCTCCCTAATGTCACTCATTAAGCGCTTTAAGGAAGCTCCATCACTTCTCTTTGCTTGGCCTCCAGCAGCTCGGATACCGTAACAAATCTGTAACCCTGCTTCATAAGCTCAGGCAAAATATGCTCTAATGCTTCAATCGTCTGACTCTTGCCGTGAACATTATCATGGAATAGCACGATGTCTCCATTTCGAGCATTTCGCAGCACCTTGTTAATAATACGCTGTTTTCCCGGACGGTTCCAATCCCCCGTATCCTGATGCCAAGACCATAGAACGATCGAGTACCCTCTCGCTTGAGCGCTTTTTACCACAACATCATTGTACACTCCTCCAGGAGGCCGAAAAAGCGTGGGTCTGACACCGCCCGCATCCTCAATGGCTTGATCCGCATCTGCAAGCTCCTTAAAATACGAATCCTCATCCTGGATCTGGTCTCCAAAGGTATGATAAAAGGTGTGATTGCCTACCTCATGTCCTTCGGCAATTTCTCTGGCAATCAGCTCTGGTCTTTCTTTCGCCCATTTGCCCAACACAAAAAAAGTCGCTTTTGCTTTATGCTTTTTCAGAATATCCAGAATTTGAGCCGTTTCGTTTCGATCCGGACCATCATCGAAGGTTAACGCAATCAGCTTCTCCTTGATCGGGGCTTCCCAGACGATCTCTCCTCTTGCTTCATAATAGGCACGGTCTTTAACAACAGGAGCTGTGCTGTGGTTCATCATGGGATAAACGAGATGCATGAAGGCTGCTGCTGCCACTGCTATTTTAAATCCGATAAGATTCATCCCATACCTCTTCTAGTACTGTAATCAATTTTTGTCTTATTATCTCTTATGCTCAAGAAATATATAACCCGGTATCCAGCAGCTACTCCTCACGAAGCAGGTGTGATTCCAGCTGATTCACATATTGTCTCAAGATCGCTGCCATGCTTCGGTTAATCATTCCATTTTCAAACATTTCCTGAACTGTATTTCGCTGCTCTTGAACCGCCTTCATGTGAAGCTCCATTTTCTTCTCGTTAAAAGCGTTATCATCCAGCTCACTGCTTCCTTGCTCTAACCTGCTCAGTAGCCGTTCATATTGAGAGATCACCCTGATCGAAGCTGCTCGGTTTGTCTCATTCATATGTGCACGCAGTGCTTCGATTGCTCTCACGCTGGTATGAATCCGCAGATTTCGGGCAGCCTCGGCCCAGTCCTTCATGGGAGCAGCCGCTTCAGATCTTTCTATAGCGAAGAAGCGGGCCACAACTCTGCCGATGCTGCGCAGGGACGACCACAGCTGTGCTTTAAACCGATTGGACATGCGGATCTCCCGTCGATCGAGCACTTTCAAGAAAAACATGCCTGCTTCATCAGACACCATCCCTTTATTCATCAAGTGAATGATTTCTTTCCTCTCTGCCTGGAGTGCTCTCAATCGAACCTCAAGCTCCTGTTTCTGAAGCTCGGTAGCGGTCATTCCGTAACTTCCTGCAGAGTACCGGGACAAACAATGATTCAGCTCCGCTATAACAGATAGTGCAGCCGGCTTGGTATCCTCATCCGCTTCCAATTTGACCGCTTGAATGGATGTATGGAACATTTTGGCTAGAGCCCGTACTTTTAGAACTTCTTTGTCTTCACCTTCTTCTTTTTTGGCGATGATCGGCAATAAGAGGCTCGCCAGAATTAAGGTGAGAAGTATAACACCAGCCGATAAAAAGATAATCAGATCACGCTGAGGAAAAGGGGCTCCATCTGCCAGCACATAAGGGATTGAAAATGCCCCTGCAAGGGTTACGGCGCCTCTAACTCCTGAGACCGTAATCAGCGCCATGTTCCTGAATACCGGTTTGTCTTGCCTGTCCTTTTTCCACTCGAACAGTTCTAAGGCATACACCCACAAGAAACGCAGGACCAAGAGAAGCAGCGTTATGACAAAGACATAGAATAATACATCCATATGATCAAATACCGGATTGTCCCATATTGCACCCAGCACGAGAGGCAGCTGCAGCCCCAAAATAACAAATACTAATCCGTTTAATATGTAGACCATCACAGACCACGTACTCTCGGCCACCACCTGCATCTTGGGCTGAAGTGTTTCAGCTCGATCACGGTCAATCGCATGAATGATCCCTCCAGCCACAACCGCCAGAATTCCGGAAAATTCCAGATGCTCCGCCGTCAAATAAATGATAAATGGAGTTATGATCTGAATCAGCATATGGACCGTTACATCTTCCATTCCCCATCTTCGCAGCAGCATACCGAGCTTGCGGAACAAAAAGGACATCACAGCCCCAATAAAGAGTCCCCCTATTGCAATAACAAAAAAGCTGAACGTCGCTTCCGTCAGGGAGAATATGCCCGTTACTGTAGCTGCAATCGCAAATTTAAAAGCAACGAGACCTGATGCATCATTCATCAGTGCTTCGCCTTCGAGTGTTCGAAGTATATTTTTGGGCAGATGCACGCGCTCCGCCATCGCCCCCACGGCCACTGCATCGGTCGGTGACAGAATAGCCGCAAGAGCAAAGGCTGCCGGTAACGGGATACTTGGGATCAGCATATGTATGCCGTATCCGGCAACAAGTACAGTTAAAAAAACCAGCCCAAGGGCCAATAAGAGAATTGGCTTTCGAAGCTTCCATAATTCTGCTCTTGGTGTTTTGCGGCCGTCATTATATAAGAGAGGTGCAATAAAGAGGACAAAAAATACTTCCGGATTTAAATCCAAATGGACTCCAACGGGAACGAACTCAAATACGCCCCCAAGTGCAATCTGGATCAGCGGAACCGGAATAAATGGAATAAATCGATTCAAGATATTAGATAAGCCAATAATAATCAATAAGATCAAAATCGTAATAAAGACTTCCAAAATGCCATCATTCCCTTCTCGTCACTTAAAGCCTATTGTTCGTATTATGGGGATTGGACATTCACGTCTTTTCTTTTTTAGAGTAAAATACAATTCGTAATCACTCACAGATAAGGATGAAGCTAAAATGGCGTTTGGCATATCACGGCAGGAGCTTGAGAAATGGAAGCATGAGGTGAAATCCGGGAAGCTGGCTTATCTAACCCACTATTGGATTGATCCGCGCTTTCCGGGCATTACAAGTGTCACCAAGGTGGGCTGTTCAGATCTCAAACGATTACGGAGCTGGTGTATCGAACATGGTCTGAATCCAAAATACATTCATCAGCGCAATCCTTTTCCGCATTTCGATCTTTTAGGTCCGAAGCAGAAAGAAATTCTGCAAAAAGAACAGCTCGATGAGCATATTGAAAGATTCCGGCTATAGATACCAGTAATGACAAAGAACCCTTGAGGCTTATGACGCCTCAAGAGTTCAGCCGCTTTGTTATTTCAAGACATCCATCATTCGGAGATCAATCTTCTTCACAATATCCAGGAATTGACTGCGTTCCTCCTGTGTTAACAAGCCAAGCAGCTCCTCATTGAAATGTCTGCGATTGGCACGCAGCGTATCCGCTGTTGATGCTCCCTCTTCCGTTAAAGATAACCAAACGATTCTTCTGTCCTCAGCACTCCGTTCCCGCATGATATAACCATCCGTCTCCAACTGATTAAGCACGATGGTTGTCGCTCCTGACGACAGCTGAAGTCTCTTGGCAATGTCAACTGCCATTAACCGCTCACGAGACAGCATATAAATGATTTGTATTTTCGTTGCATTAAGCTTGTGATTCAGGTCTTTTTGATGCTGGGCATACACTTTATTCTTATAACGCACAAATGTCGTCAGAAAATGATCAAAGGCTTCCAATTCTTGTGCTTGAAGTTCTTCTTCAAGTGACATGATGACTACTCACTTCCTTTTCCCCAATAGTTCTATGCCTATCATATCCTATCTGAGTAGAAATAGAAATTAATCCCCAGTAGAACAATATCCTTTTTTGAGTATATCCTTAAAAGGATTGCCGACTAGACCATTTTAATTTATAGTAGTATAACATAAGTTACTATTAATAAGTCAGTAACTATAATATATTGATATCAGGTGAAAGTTTATGAATATGTACACAGAGGTCTGCATCGTCGGTGCTGGACCGGCTGGAAGCTTTCTTGCTTATTTGCTGGTGAAACAAGGAATATCCGTCATCCTGTTAGAAAGGCAATCCACCATCCATAAGCGGTTTCGCGGCGAACTGATTAATACAGACGGTGAGTCCCTACTTAAAAAGGCGAATGTTTATCAAGAAATTGAGTCCTTGGGACTTCTTCCCCTTCAAACCGTTGAATATTGGCACAGTGGTAATATCATTCATCAAATCGCAGCAACCGATGACGAAGTACACAAAGGAATCCATGTGCCGCAAGACCATTTGTTACAAGCCATTCTTCATAAGGCAGGAGCCTTTCCACATTTGAAGATGTACACTGGTGCGGCCTTCAAGGATTATATTGTAGATTCTGACGATCAAATTATCGGGATTACTGCACAAATTCAAGGGCAAATGACTTCAATCCATTGCCGAATTATCGTAGGCGCAGACGGCAGAGCTTCCCATGTCCGGAACAAGGCAGGGATTGAGCCGGGAATCAAGCTAAGACCATTTGATGTATTATGGGCACGAATCCCTGAGCCCTCAGACTGGATTCCAGCTACACGAATGGCACTCATCGATGAACAGCAGCTCGCTTTGTTCTCGCAAACAGACGGTTACGTACAGATCGGCTGGAATATCGCTCAAGGGAGCTATCCTGAGATACGTAAAGGAAGCTTTGCCCCTTACATCGGTCGACTTACTGCTGCTTTCCCTGCGCTTGCACAGAGTGTATCGGCGAATATACATTCCTGGAGCGACTTCGTGTTACTCCCGGTGTTCAGCAGTTTAAGTGAAACCTGGACCAAGCATAACATTGTGCTGATTGGTGATGCTGCACACACAATGACTCCAACGGGCGCTTTCGGAGTGAATGCAGCGCTTGAAGATGCCTATCAATTATCTGTGCTGCTGCAAGAGCTGGCCTCATCGCAATACTCCTCTTTAGAGATATTAAAGGACTTGGAGGCCAAGCGCTTGAGTAAAGTTATCAGACAGCTTGAATTACAGGTTCAGATGGAAGTCGAATTCCCTGCAAAGATCAAGTCGTTTATGTGAGGCCCTATGAGAATACTTGAAATCGATGTAGGCATAATAAAAAAGCTTGCATGGTCTCAAACAAATTGAGTATCCATGCAAGCTGCACATTCACTTATGATTTGCTGTCCACAATTATAAGCTCTTCCTCTGGCACAAACCCAAAGGCTTCGTTAACGGAATGTTTAATCTGCTCAACCAAGTAGATGATGTCCTTTGCCTTCGCCTTACCTTGGTTTACAATCATATTTCCATGCCAAGCGGATATGGATGCTCCGCCGTAAACTGTCCCTCTCATGTTCAAGCGATCTACAACCTTGCCCATTGGCTCCCCAAAGTCGTAGTTATTCTTGAATACCGAGCCGCAAGAAGGATAGTCAAAGTGAAATTTGCTTCCCCGGTCCTTTACGACATTATCAAACGATTCTGGCACTACTCCGTTATTCTCCTCCGCCCATGTCTTCGCAAGCGTTGTATAATACTTGAAGAAATTGGGCAGCTGTGACGGATTTTTATATTCAACGATCTTCTCAAGTCTGGATATTTCCTTCATTCCTTTGGCAAGTGCCTCATAATCAGGATGTTTTAAGTAGCCGCCGACGATGATCCAGTTATTTTTCATAAAGATCGAATTCTTATAGCTGTAATCACAGGTATCCACATGTATGGATTGTACCTTGAACTCCGGATCGTTCATATCAATGTATAAAGCGGTATCCAGAATATCACAAATTTGCCGGTTGTAATATTTGGCATTCATATAAATTCCCGCGCCCAGTGTACCCGGAAGCAAGAAACAGAAATCATAATCTGAAGTGCCTGAAGATAATCCAATCAAGGCAAGATGCGACATCGGTATGCCTGCAGATACAAACCAGCCTTTATCGTCAATCTTCATTTCTCTCAGCTCTTTCAGGCTGATAAATAACATTTGATCCTTCGGTTCGTCCGGAAATAAAATGTTGGAGCCCATTCCGAATAAGAATGGAGTCAGCTTCTCTTGTCTTGCATATTCCAGAACCGTCTTTAACTCTTCAATGGTTTCAGGGGCGGCCAAGTACTTTGCCTTGCCACCAATCTCATAAGTTGAATAAGATGATAAATTCACATGATGTTGAATTAATGATTCCTGTTTGTGTGTGTTCACGTGTTTCCCTCCTACTTGCTGCACGAACAAATCCTTCATGATGGCTAATCATTATATACAATTATATAGTATGAAGCCATTATGTATACGCGCCTGCCCGAAGTCAAGTTTAAGCACTTTCATATTGAACATCTTGACGATACGCGGCCAGTGATTGCTCTAATATGATGTTGATAAATCCAGGTTCAATATCCTCAATCCATTTCAGTCCGTTCTCCCAAGCATTCTCTTCAATTCGAAGCGCAATTTGCCTGCCTTGTACATCGTCAGCAAGATCTAATTCTCTGCTCAGCGAAGCCAAATAAACATCTGCGGCATGACCTAGTTCATGAGCCAGCACGACCTTGAAATAATCATATACTCGTTCACTCGAGCCAAACAATTGCTGGCACTGCTGTTTAATCACTTCGGTGTACATTGTGATGCAATGAGCATTCAAGCTATATTTTCCACCGATCAGGCGTCCACCGGGGAAGTATGTCTCTATAGTAACGGCAGCACTGCTGCCCGAGCGTAACAATAGTTCTGAAACGATCTGATTTATAGCTGCTTTTTCCAAGTTAAGCATAGCCCCTTTTACCATTTTCGTAGGATGGGAAAACCATTTCATAACATTATAAGATGACATAATGAAAATATGCAATGAAAATTCCACTTTGTTTCAAACAAGCTATCACAAAAAAGGCCCGTCACAGTACGAAGCCACAGCATGATTTCTAGCGTTACCTTGATCTCAGTTATGAATATCCTCTCTTTCGTACATACTATGAAAAGTGCAAATCAGCTAAACATATAACGGGGGAGGCTAGCTTCGTTAAAATGAATAGAAAACAAACTGCAAGTCCATCTCAACAAGCAGCACATTCGCTGCCGATTCCTGTTCACTTTAATCAGAATTGGCTTTCAGAACTCAATACACGCCTTAACAAAGGAGGACCTTGGGGAGATTACCGTCTATTTGAGCTTGCTGTAAAAGCCGAAGAGGTATCGCTGGTCCCCAGCTTCGATGATATCCAATGCCTGAAGCATTTGCACGATCTGACCCCTCTTCCCCATCAAATTGATACTGCGCGCAAAGTACTCTTTGAAATGTCAGGGAGAGCGATTTTGGCAGATGAAGTAGGACTCGGAAAAACGATCGAAGCAGGTCTGATCTTAAAAGAATATATGATTCGGGGACTCGTCTCCAAAGTTCTAATCTTGGTTCCAGCGTCACTCGTACTGCAGTGGGTCAGAGAATTAAATTCCAAATTCGGAATACCTGCCGTTGCCCAAAAGAAAGCGTATTCGTGGCAAAACGATGTTGTCGTTGCGTCGATTGATACGGCCAAGCGAGATCCACATCAAGAGATTCTGTTAAGCAATGATTATGACATGATCATTATTGATGAAGCGCATAAGCTAAAAAACAAAAAAACGTCCAACTATCAGTTCATGCTCAAGTTGCGTAAAAAATACTGTCTGCTCCTAACCGCAACACCGGTACAAAATGACCTTAGTGAGCTGTTCAATTTGATTACACTGCTGAAGCCGGGTCAGCTCGGAAGACAAGGTGACTTCGCAGCCAACTTTGTAGTGGATAAGCGGCTGGCCAAGAACGAGGATCAATTGAAGGACGAGCTCGCCAAAGTCATGATTCGAAACCGCCGTGGTGAAGGTCCTGTTCAGTTTACGAAGCGTAAGGTAACGAATATTAATCTGACACTATCACCTGAGGAGCAAGCACTATATGAAGGTGTAACGTCTTTCGTGAAGGACCAGTTCCATTCCGCGGGTGGGAATTTGAGCAGTATGTTCTCTATGGTCACCCTTCAAAGAGAGGTTTGCAGCAGTCGTGATGCTGTATTCGTCACCCTTGTCAATTTATCTAAAAAATTGCCGCCGGACTCTCCCTGGAGAGATCGAATATGGGATTTGGTAGCCAATATCAAAGCGATCAAGTCTAACACAAAAGCGGAAAAAACAATGGAGCTCATCAAAGAAATGAATGAGAAAGTCATTGTTTTTACCGAGTACCGGGCTACGCAGGAATATCTGCTCAATTACTTCCGTGAACGCGGACTGACGGCTGTACCTTACCGGGGCGGAATGAATCGCGGCAAAAAAGACTGGATGATGGATCTGTTCCGCGGACGGGTGCAGGTTATGATTGCGACAGAGGCTGGCGGCGAAGGCATCAATCTCCAGTTCTGTCACAACATGATCAACTTCGATTTGCCATGGAACCCTATGCGTGTAGAGCAGAGAATCGGCCGGGTACACCGCTTAGGACAGCAGAATGATGTCAAAATTTATAATCTAGCAACGTTAGGAACCATTGAGGAGCATATTCTGAATCTCCTTCACGAAAAAATCAACATGTTCGAAATGGTCATTGGCGGTCTGGATGTCATCCTCGAACGATTTGAGAAGCAGGAATCCTTTGAGAAGAGCCTGACCAAGATCATGCTGGAATCCAGCAGTGATGAAGAGATTCATCATAAAATGCAGTCGCTCTCACAAAACTTAAATTCGATTAAACAGGAAGTTGAACATATGGAGGATACTGCTCCCGTCAAAAAAGCAGTAGGCAAAGGGGGGTTACTGAAGTGACCATGTCCAAAGAAGAGGTTCACTCCTATGTTGTAACTTATCTGGAGGCGATGGAGTGCCAAATCTTAGAAAAGTCCCCTGCTCATGTTACCGTGAAACTGTCCGTTGAAGCAGACAAAGCACTGACGAACCGTCCCTATTATTGGGGATTTGTTGACCGAACCGGTGCCCCTGCAGAAACCATGTCGTTTACATTTATATTTGATGCGGAAGCTCACCTTCAGGCAGAGGAATCAGCCAAAAAGAAGGCTGAGGCTGAGACTGCCAAAGCATCTGGAAAAGTATCAAATGAAGGGAAAGACAGCATCTTGGGTCGTTATTTTGGCCACGTCCCTGCCCTCCCTCAGATTGGTCCAGGAAGAGTGCTGCGCGAGAACATCGCCTATGGAAGCTCGAGACTAAAGCAGATTTTTACGGCATCCCGTGAAGGCGGTGCTTACGTTAACCTGTTTGAGCAATCCTCCAAGCGCCAAATTAGTGCCTCCACCCCCAAATCCTATGAGCCTTGGCTTGGGGTTTGCTTTAAGATTGAGTTTTCCTGTGATATGCGTAAGGAAGAGCTTCATTTTCTTGGTGTATCCCTGATGACGGGAAGAATTGTCGAGAATTTTGGTCAAGTGCTTAGTAAGAAGGAGCTCAGTCCTCGTCTTCCCGAGAATATGCACGCACAAGCATCCAGAATTCCGCTGGCAGCAGCAGGAGAAATGCTGGAGCAGCACATCTATGCGAGATTAAAACTTGTCGATTACAGCTGGGCAGATGCCGCGAAGCAAAGACTTGAGGAAGAGCTGGCTGTTGTTGATATGTATTATGAGGATCTGCTGAAAGAGGAGCAGGAAGAAGAGAAGAAACAGGCTGTACAGGATCAGTACAATACCAGACGCAGTGAGATGATATGGCAATATGAACCCAAGATTCATGTGAATACGATCAGCTGCGGTATTTTTCATCTAAAGTGAATCAATTTCATAATACCTTTGGCTGCTTCAATCAAAATTCACCTCTTTTATGATTTATGAAATTGATTCAAGTGCTGGATTAATTGAATAAATAGGTTATTTCGTCAAAAAAAGTGCTTGTCCGCGTAATTTTATAACACCATACAGCATCCTTTTTATTTCCTTATTATTACAATTAGGTTATGAAAAACGGGTGCTGTTATTTATTCTTCTAACCCGCTTCTATAACAGTATCCGAAGAAATGAGGGTATTATAACGTTGATGAAACGTATATTACAACGTATGACTCTGGTAGTATCCAGCTTTATCATCTCATGCTCTATGACGAATGTTCCACCTCTCTATGCTTCAGCCCAGCTCACAGCTCAGCAGTATATGAACATTCCAGCTGCAGTCGAACAACTGGCACAGGACACATTGTCCAAGCTCTCGTTGGAACTAGAGTTCAGCTCGTTTGCCAATGCGGAACTGCTCATCATGCCCTTGGGTCCAGGAACACACGGTTATATCGTACATATTCTTCAATCGGCTGAGCCGGTAGGTTATCTTATTATAACAGCCACCGGATCCAGTGGTTATGCTGTTACCGAATATGGTACAGGCAGCACTCCATTGTTCAGCTCTCTGCTCTATCCCAAAGATATGACATCTTCAACAGACATGCATGATTCACGGTTCATGAAATACAATGGTACACTCGCCTATTGGCAAGTAACAGACCATGATGGGCATTCCATTCATATCGATGCATCGAATGGAGATCAGCTTCCAGACTTTGTCTCCTATGCATCCTCCCCAATTACGATCAGCAAGAGCCTCGAAGGCATTCAGCCTGAAGATCAGCCTGGCAAATTGGAGCTTGCCTCAATTCCCTTCAACCCATCTTCTAATTTGCTGTGGCTGGTCTCTGATCCATTAATGATACACAATGCTGCAGGGCTAATGAAACAGCTCGATCGCCATGAGCGGCTTGTATTTTCTGCGCACAAGCAAAATATGTGGTATAGTGGACCACTGGCAATTACAGGGTATCACTCCTGGAATATCAAGCAATCAGATGAAGCTCTAACCTTCGCTCGAACGGGAACTTCCTCAGCACAAATACGTTATATTCCAATAGATAAGCTGCTCGGATGTGGCTCGTTTTATGTACCTGCACAACATAATGAAGAATGAAAAAAACAGCGCCGAAATCTGAACTGTAAACTCCATTTGACCATTTATCAATGGAGGTGCAGTTCAATCTAAGCGCTGTTTTTTATCATTTCGAGTCCATGTCCATCTTTTTCCGCTTAACTGGTTTTTTGATATCCTTCACCCACATTGATACGCCCATGGGCATCATGCCAAACCATTTCATATGCCACGGTTCCTTCACTTTGTTCCTTTTGTATTTCCGCTCTTCCTTTGGTGTTCCTATATATACGACAACCTGCTCAGTAATATATCTTACAAGCTCATCTCCCTTGGCCATTGACCTGTTCCATCCTTCCACATGATTGTGTATTCGAAGCTTCTCTATATTAGTGTGTACGGGAATAACCCGGATTAAACATATGCAAATCATTCATACCTGAATGAAACCCATAAATCTGCACAGTCTATTCATATGCCAGGAAGGGGGGAAAGCCGCGTGATTACATTTAGCAAATCGTCCATTCTGCTTGCGATCTTATGTATTTTGCTGCTCCAGGAATCATCATTAGCGGCTGCGGAACCGACACATAGCAAGGAGCCAGAAATATCAAATCACTTGTTTCGCCATCCTGTTATTATCATCGACGCCGGTCACGGCGGCATTGATGGAGGAACCTCTGCTGAGGATCTGCTGGAGAAGGATATTAACCTTGCCATTTCACAAAAAATATTCATGATTCTTAAAAGTAAAGGCTATCCTGTTGTGCTTAATCGGGACGATGATTATGCGCTGAGTGATGATAATCATTGGCTGCGGAGTCATTCACGCCATATGAGAGATCTGGCACAGCGCAAGGGCCTCAGTGATCATGTGCCTTCCGATTCGATTGTGAGCATCCATGTCAATTGGAGCAAGAAATCTCGCACCCATGGACCCATTGTGCTGCATCAGCAGGAAGCAAGAAGCTATATGCTAGCAGATTCTATCCAGCAATCACTGAACGAGATGTATGATACCAATCGGCAAGTTGAATGGGGCAAGCCCTTTTACCTGCTTAATCATGTGAATAAACCCTCTGTTATTGTGGAAGCCGGATTCATCAGCAATCCTGAAGACCGCTCTGTCCTAAGCAGCAAAGCAGGTCAAAAGAAGATTGCCCAAGCGATTAGCTCAGGCATTATTTATTACTTGTCGGTAATGTAGATTCTGGAGTCCATTGCCAGACCTGCTTGACCATCTCACTGATACTCATGGTTTCAATCTGACCAGACCAGCGATTAATGGAGTCTCGGATCACACCTGCTGTCAAATGACCTTGCGTTCCTACGTGACCGATCATTACACAGGTGTCCTGAGTCTCCAGCTTTTGTTCTGCGAGCTTCATCTGTCCAGTAATATGAGAAATCGAGTGATGATCATCCAGGAAGATATGATTCTCTACAGGCGGGAGCCCCTTCTGTACAGCCAATTCGGCCACAACGGACTTATGATCTGTTTTGCTGTCGACGAAGAACAGACCTCTTTCCTTACATACATCAAGCACGATGGACATAATACGCCGATCTGTCGTAATTTTCGAGCCCATATGATTGTTCATTCCAATGGCATGAGGCACATTATCAATCGCAGCCTCTACTCTTTTCCGTACCTCTTCATCTGACAGATCTGAAGTAATCGCTCCTGGTCCGAGCCATTCCCTCCTGCCTCTATGCGGCTCCATCGGCATATGAACGAGCACATCAATCCCTTTTTGGTGCGCAAGCTCAGCATCTTTTTTCGTCGTAGGCAGAAACGGCATAATTGCGACATTTACCTTCTCCGGTAAATTCATGATTTCTTGTGTCCCCTTCATCCCGTTTCCCAAATCATCAATAATAATCGCTACCTTCTTCAGAGGCTCAGCATGTGCAGCAAATCCGTCCACATTGATACATCCCATGCTTACAGTGAGCATTATCACGATCATTCGCAAACTTCCCCATTTAAAGGAAGAGAGTACTTTCTTTTTCAATCTTCTTCTTCTTTGCTTGCGTATTGTCATCGCTATAACAGTCCTTCGCGCTAAATTATTGAAGATATATACATTATTTGAATAAACAAGACGAATTATGTGAGATTTTTTATAAATAATGCAGGCATGAAGTTGATAAAACCAAGCTCATTAGCATAGAATAAGAACATAAGTTCGCTTTTGCAAACAAGGAGGGACCCTGATGACATCGGAAATGCTACCGGAAGAACATACACTGATTAAGAGCTATCTTCAGCTCTTGATGGTCATCAAAATTTTTAACCGCGATCTTCAGGTGATGAGTAGCCATGCGGGTTTGAAGACCCCTGAGCTGTATATGGAGATTATCCGGGCGGGCATCGCTCGTGTAGCTGTATTGCTTGAAGAAGTAGAGGAAGAATTTAGACGAATGGATATACATTTGAACAGAGTCAATTTATACGATGGTGAAATTCAGGCATTGGCTTCTATACGGGGACATCACGTTCACATCCATATTCCATGGACCATATATAAAGATGAGCTGTATAAACGGATGCAAATATATCTAGGAGGCATACCCCTCATTTTATAATAAAAACCACCGCAATCTATGCCTGCGACTCAAGAAAAACTTGAGTTGAGCATCGATTCGGTGGTATTTGTTAGTTGTTCAATGCAGCTTGGACACGCATAACGCCTTGAGATAAAGCATGTCCACCGCCGATCGCAGCAGCTACGGCAACCGTCTCCATAATTTCTTGCTTGCTGGCCCCTTTGGAGAGCGCTTCTTGCACATGATATAGGGTGCACACTTCATTATTGGCGAACAAGCCGATTCCGAGCGCAACGAGCTGTTTTGTCTTCAAATCGAGCTCGCCTTCCTTAAAGCATTCTCCCGTAAAATCATGATAGGACTTCAGGACATCCGGCAGCGTCTCTGACAAGTGCCCGATTTGATCCTTATACGCATGAACCTTATTATTGATTAATGTCACATCAGCACATCCTTCGTCAAAAGAATTATATAGACGTATCATTGGTACTTTCTCCACTTGGACTATATCTATGCCGATCTTTGACGAGGTAATTTTTGGACTGATCTGCAGCTTACAGCTCGGTCGGTTTTTGTCTGGGCTCTGAATAGAGCTGAATGCTATAATTTCGATCCAGCTTAACGACTCTGCGGTTACGCCGGCGAACAAGAATCTGGTCGCTGCTCCAGGCAACAATAATGCCGATGACATCATTACTCTCCAGATCATCCCTCACCACACGAATTCGCTCACCTGATTCACGCAAATGGTTTAATTCCTCATCACTTATCATGAGTATCCCCTCCAATACATCCCTATTATTTGTACAAAAAAAGACCTAAATGCGCGCATTTAGGTCTTACGTTGTTATTTACGTGATAAAACCTTATATTGCTTAACGTGAAGCGTGCTCTTTACTGTCATTTTTCTCAAACCAGAAATCAAGCACCTTCGCCGACATTACCCGTTGCTCAACATACTCTATCTGATGAGGTGTAAACTGCTCTCTCCATGAGAAGGATAATTCTTCACACAGGTTCACTACTGTTAGAAGCTCCGACCATGCGACGTAACGTTTATACCAGAAGAACTGAGGATGTTCAAGCATATAGGGATAAAGGTCATCAAACTCCGTGTGCTTACAATCAAGGGCCCGTTCAAAATGAACTTTGGATTTGACTAACTTGTCAAGGAAAAACTGTTCGTTTGCTTCTTTCCCCATTGTTGTTGCCTCCTCTCCCTACTCTTATTTCATTATAAGCCATTATCCTGCCCCGTGCAAAGATAATGAGCAAAAATTAGGCCATTCTAATAAAAATTACCCATATATGAACTTAAGCAAACTTTACGAATCCGTCTTTGAGTGATTCGATCTTCACAAGAGATTCAACCCGAATCCCTTGTTCACGGATCGCACTCGCTCCGGACTGGAAGCATTTCTCGACAACAACACCAAATCCGGCAAGCGATGCACCGGAACGCTCAACGATTTTGATGATCCCTTTGGCCGCATCCCCGTTTGCAATAATGTCATCTATAAATAATATTCGATCCTTCGGATCTATAAATTCCCGCGATACCATAATATCGGTCACAATACCCTTCGTAAAAGACGGCACCCGTTCACAATAGGCGTCAGGATCGGCCAGCAGCGTCTTCTTTCTTCGTGCAAACACAAGCGGTACTCCCATATGAACCGCTGTTGCGAAGGCCACCGGAATTCCCGAAGATTCAACAGTGACAATTCGAGTAATGCCCTCCGCTTCAAAACGCCGAGCGAACTCTCGTCCCATCTCCATCGTCAATTCAGGGTCAATCTGATGATTAAGTATAGCATCCAGCTTCAGCACCTGATCCGATACGACAACACCCTGCTCTACAATTTTTTGTTTTAATATTTCCATGCATATGACCTCCCAGCCTATCCTATGACGTAAAAGTATCACACCTCACCAGCTTCTTTCAAGAAGTTTATCTTCATTTCAGAGTCGGGTCATGTCCAAGTGGACAAGTGCATACCTTGTAAGAGGGCGTATTTACACCCATGAAGGTGCTGCTCTGGCATTTGTAGATAACAAGGAGGAGAAGCATGAGACAGAGTACCAAGGTGCTGCAAGTCGCATTCACCTATGTTGGAACTATTGTTGGTGCGGGATTTGCCACCGGACAAGAAATATTGCAGTTTTTTACCGAATATGGGAAATGGGCAACTCTTACAATATTACTGTCCTGCCTGCTCTTCGTTTGGCTGGGTACCAAAATGATGCTGGTGGCACATGATACCGGAGCTAAATCATACGAAGATCTAAACAGCCACTTGTTTGGCAAAAATGCAGGAAAATGGATCAGCTTCTTCACCTTGTTCGTGCTGATTGGCGTTAATAGTGTCATTCTTGCAGGAGCAGGCTCGGTGTTTATGGAGCATTTGCATCTGTCTTATCAAACCGGACTGTTAATTACGCTTGTCGGCACCTATCTTCTGCTTGGACGAGGAATTCATGCCATCCTGCAGATGAACAGCATCGTCGTCCCGCTTATGATGACACTATCTTTATTCATCCTTTTCCACACCACGGGTCATCCGGGCGCAGCCAATTTTGTGAGGCTGGAACCCGATCGCAGCATGTTCGCAACTTGGCTGTCACCCATTTTGTACAGCTCATTCAATCTAGCTATGGCACAGGCCATTCTTGTACCGCTCGGCAGTCAGATCACCGACAGACGCGTCATTAAATATGGCGGAATACTCGGGGGAATCGGAATTGGGTTCATGCTCATGACAGCCCATTTTGCCATGTCGGCGTATATGCCTGGCATCAAGCAATTTGAAGTTCCCATGGGAAGCATTGCATTCGCTCTCGGCGCAGCCATACAGCTCATGTATATTTTTCTGATTTTCATGGAAATCTTCAGTACTTTTGTTGCCGATATTTACGGGATAACCTTACAGGTACGGGAGCATCTCAAAGTATCGCCTAAGCTCATCACTTTATTTATTATGCTGTCCTGCTTCTTGCTCAGCCAATTCGGCTTCAGTTCACTTCTGTCGATCTTATACCCGATCTATGGAACGCTGGCCGTCGTATGGGTAGCTCATTTGATCAAGAGCCCGCTCGGGTCCTTCAAGAATAAGGACAATAACTAACACAGCTGGTGTCAATTCGCAGGCTCAAACTTCAAATACAGCTTCTTCAGCATATGAACAGACCTTCTTAGAGAATATTCAGTTTTCGCCTTTTCGCTCGCTGATCGGGCAAGCTCATAGCGGTATAGAGGATCCTGGATGACCTTCTCCAATGCATCTGCTAGTGCTACAGCATTGTCTTTGGGAACGAGCAGCCCGTTAACACCATCCTCAATTTGTTCGCTTATACCCCCAACATCAGTCCCAACTAACGCCAGTGAGCTCAGTGCTGCCTCGGCAAATACGGAACCAAACGCTTCAGCTCTTGATGGGAGGACGAAGATGTCAAAGAAGGGGACGAACTCTTCAGGATGAAGGGTGTAGCCATAAAATATCGTTTCATTGTAAATACCGAGCTGCTGGGCCAATTCCTCCAGTTCGGAACGGATCGGACCATCTCCAATGATATGAAGTACATAATCATGACCCCGTTTTTTCAGTTCGCAGCAAGCTTCAAACAGCACATCAATCCCTTTTGCCGGAACGAGACGGCACACTGTTACCAGCTGGGGCACCTCATTCTCATGAGGAATCGGCTTGAATCTTTTCTCATCAAAGCCATTCGGCACGATCCCAATTTTTTCAGGGGATTTAACATAGGGCGACATATATGTGCGGAACGATTCGGATACGGTTAACATGCAATCGGCCGCATGTTCCAGCTCACCATAGAGAGAGGTTAAGAAGCGATGCTCTAACCCATTCTCTTCTATTTTGCCATTCAGGATCAGTTCCCGCTCATAGCTGGAGTGAATGGTTTGAATCAGCGGCGTTGCTGGAAAAGCCTTCTTCATCGCCAGTCCTGCGATCGGATGATGTGCATGGATCAAATCATAGGGCTTATGTATGCGAAGCTTGATCCACCATAAATAATCCCGGAAGGTTTGGATATATTTCTGAACGATCGGACTCTCGCCGTACTGCGTCCAGTCAAAAGTGTCAAAGCGGATCTCTTCACTGCCCTTGTTGCGGATTCGTTTCGGAAGGGAGAACAGCTCCATCTCCCATCTCGGGCTGTTGAAGCGTTCCTGCAGGTAAGGAATCATAGATGATACTCCCCCTGGCTGCTCAGGAGGGAAAAATAAAGCTTGGAGCAATCGCATCCTATAGTGCCCCTTTCGTGGTTTCTTTTGAAAGCAAGTCTGTAATCATGATATATTAGCTCATATGTTCCAGTAAAGAAGATACGAAGGAGATTTGAAAAAACATGAGTAAGGAAACACTGCCCCAGGACTTTATCGAACAGATGAAATCCATGCTCGGGCAGGAGACTACTGCATTTCTTGATAGCTACAACAAGCCGCGCACCCAAGCTCTACGGCTCAATACCCTGAAGCTCAAGGAAGAAGATATACAGCTCATTGCCCAGCAGTTCCAGCTTAGCAAGGTTCCTTGGTGCAGCACAGGATACTATTACAATAGTCAAGAAAGACCTGGCAAGCACCCTTATCACACTGCCGGGTTATATTATATTCAGGAGCCTTCAGCAATGTCCGCGATTGAGCTGCTCGATCCTCAGCCATACGAAACGGTCTTAGACCTGGCAGCAGCACCTGGCGGCAAGACGACGCATATGGCTGTCAAAATGAAGGATACGGGCCTGCTCGTCTCTAACGAAATTCATAACGGCCGGGCACGAATCCTTGCGGAAAACGTAGAAAGAATTGGCCTGACCCGGACGGTGGTCGTGAATGCCGCTCCTGACGAGCTGTCCGCCCGGTTTCCCGAAGCATTTGATCGGATTATGCTTGATGCGCCCTGCTCTGGTGAAGGCATGTTTCGTAAAGATCTTGAAGCCATTAACGAATGGTCTCTATCCTCTGTTCACATGTGTGCTGCCCGCCAGTGGGACATTCTGCAGGAGGCCTATAAGATGCTGAAGCCCGGAGGACATCTCGCCTATTCCACCTGCACTTTTAACCGACAGGAAAATGAGGATACCGTAGAACGTTTCATAAACGAATATAAGGATATGGAGTGGGTCCGGACCGAACGAATCTGGCCGCATCGGAGTGAAGGAGAGGGACATTTTGTTGCTCTGCTCAAGAAAAAGGCCGCAAGTGAAGGAAACGAACGAGCCCATGAACAGCTGCCTGCAGCCAAGCTTCGTAAAAGAGGAAAAAAGAACGCCGCAGCCGGAGTTACTGAAGCCTGGGCCGGATATCAAGAATGGGCGGGCACGAATCTCCCTGGTTTCTCACTTCAGCCAGGAAGGCCTCTCCTCTATGGGGAAGCACTATACTATTTGCCCGAAACGAGTGAGCTGAGCATCTCAGAGGAACAACTGAAGGGATTAAAAACTCCCCGCCCTGGCCTTCATCTCGGAGATTGGAAGAAGGGAAGGTTCGAGCCAGCACATGCGCTGGCGATGTCAGCTGCTCCTGAACAGGCACTGCTGTCCTATGATCTTCCGCCTGACTCCACGGAGCTGTTGGCTTATCTTCGCGGTGAGACCCTTACTCTTGATGCCCACCTTCAAGGCTGGGTAATGGTGACGACGAAGGGTTACCCTGTCGGCTGGGCAAAAGCAAGCAGCGGTCAGCTTAAGAATAAACGACCTAAGGGTCTGCGTATAAACTTATAAGCAGCTGTTACACAGCTCAGAGACAAGATATCTCTCTACTCAAAACACAAACAGCACTCGAACGGGACTTTGCCCCCCTACAGGGGAAGGCCCGATCGAATGCTGTTTGCTCTATAACTGACTATATCCATAGATGATGCTGGGCTTGGCTTCGAATCAATTTCTAATCTAACTCAGCAAGCTCAATCTCATCAATTACCGCATTACGGTAGAGCATCGTCAGGTGAAGCTTATTAACATCCGTTTCTTTGTCAAGCTCCCGAGCCATGAGCAGGAACAGCTGTTCACGCTGTTCTTCACTCGGATGGATGTTAAAGTCGATGTATCCTGAGATTTCATCATCACTAATATCGACCGTCGCTGTTGCTGCCGGATATCCTCCATTTTCCTTAAAAAACAGCTCATATGTCAGGATATCGCGGTCATGACGAATCAGAGTGGCGTAGCAGTTCTCATTAACAGATTCGTGAACCGTCATATTCAGCTCCATGCCGTCTTCATCCCAATCCGGTCCCTCTTCAGTCTCCTCATCATCCAGCTCAACGAAATCCCGATGCTCCAGCTCTAACAGCGCAACGCGCTGACCTTCAAATTGCATATCTATCGTTATTGTATCAATTTCTTCATCGTTAACCTCGGATACTAGCAGCTCTTCCGCAGTTTCAAGGTCCTCTTCGTCAGGGTCAATGAGCCAGTCCACCATTCCCTTGATATCTGTCCCATACTGCTTAAGCACAGCTTCAGCAATCCTATAGCCATTTCCTGTTTGCAGCTCATATGAGGACACGTTCCGGCCACTACTTATCAGTTCAATCTGCATTTCACCAGTCTCAGCCTCATACCGAAAAACTGATGGCTCCTCCGTATGAAAAGCCCCATGCTCAATCAAGCCTTCTTCAGAGCTCTCATCCATAACATCATCAAGCGTATACTCTTCGTATACCTCTTCATCACCTAGAACGCACTCAACCCTGCCCCACGATAACATAATATCAAAGTGCTCAGCGGCTACTGCATCACGGAATTGAAGCACATATTCTTGCACGTAGGCAATAATCTCATCCTTAGCATCTCCGGGAATACTTTCTGCATCCAACTGGACACTGCCTGCCAGTCTTTGTCCTTCCCGGAATACAAGGATTAGTGAGCCTGCATATTGATGTTCTACCATGATGTCATGGACTTCACCATTCGATGTTCTTAGATCAGGTCTTAGCCGAATATGATAGCTCACGATCTAACTACCTCCTATTATGCCGGAAATTATAACTGTAACCATGTGTTAGCTGGCTATGCATCTAGAATGCCCTAATGAGAGGAAGAATATTACTTACACATTGACCACATGCTTAACTAACGCATGATGAACCCCGCTGTCATTGTTAGACAACGTAATCTCATCGGCTGCCGCCTTCACTTCGACAGGTGAATTATCCATTGCAATCCCTTTACCCGCATAGGTGAGCATTGTAATATCATTATAATAATTCCCCATTGCGAGCACTTCCTCTGGGCGATATCCTCTTTTCTCAGCCAATCGCTGCAGAGCCGCTCCTTTGGAAGCATCCTTATGCATCAGATCGAGGAAAAAATCCCCGCTGCGAACCATATAGAATGGACTGTTCCACGTTCTCCACTCTTTCTCCAGTGCATCCATGGCTTCTAAGCTTCCAAAGGCCGAGAATTTCACGACAGGCTCTCTTAGATCAGCCCATACAGGAAGATCCAGTGGTGTAAGGAATACAGCCTCATACATGCTGCGAACCTCAAGCGTCATTTCGTCTGCACGGTCAACATACAGCCCGAACGCGGTATTCACATCAAAATGAATGCCATGATCACGGCAGTAATCTATATATGGCATCAGCTCTTCAGCCTGTATCGGAAACTGATCGACCACTTCACGAGACTTGATATCCACCGTTGCTGCACCATTGTGAGTAATGACGTATCCACCAAGTCCCATACCCTCCATAATAGGAATCGTATTCACAGGACCTCTGCCCGTACATAGAACAAATTCTGCGCCGTTCTTGGCAGCCTGCTGTATACTTTTCTTATTTGCCTCTGACAATTCATGATGGTCATTTAACAGCGTTCCGTCCACATCAAGTGCGATTAATCGATATGTCATAACCTATCCATCCTTATTCTCTATTTTATAAAATACATCAAAAATCAATTGATAAGACTGTTTAGTTCTTCTTCTGTCAACTCACGATAGGATCCCATCGGAAGCTCCGGGTCGAGCATAAGACTTCCCATCGAAATCCGTTTTAAATAGAGCACTTTAGAGCCAACGGCTTCGAACATCCGCTTGACTTGATGGAACTTGCCCTCATGAATCGTCACCTGAATATATGAGATCATTCCCGTATCTGTCTGTTCTTCCGAGGTAACCATCAGTTCTGCCGGCTTCGTGACATAACCATCATCAAGCGTAACTCCACGCTGAAAGGCTGTAATTTCCTTATCTCCAATGCTTCCGAGGACCTTTGCCTCATACGTCTTCGGAACATGCTTCCTTGGAGATAGCAGATTATGTGCAAGCTGTCCGTCATTCGTGAGCAGCAGAAGACCTTCCGTATCCTTGTCCAGCCTTCCAACAGGGAAGGGCTGAAAAATGACGTATTCTTCATCCAATAAATCAATAACTGTTTCTTCTCTTAAATCTTCTGTAGCCGAGATGACTCCAGGAGGCTTATGCAGCATCAAATAGATAAACTCTCTATATTTCACGACTTCCCCATCAATTTCCACAACATCAAAGTCTGGATCGACCTGCATACCGCTGTCTTTAATCGTTTGACCATTCACCGTAACATAGCCATTCTTAACAGCTTTCTTAATTTCAGATCGGGTCCCGTACCCCATGTGGCTCAGTATTTTATCAATCCGCAGCTTTTTGACTGTTTTTTTCATCGTGTTCTCACTCATACCGAGGTCCACCTCCATCCTGCCGGATATTCATTTTTGAGTCTGCCATCCTGCCATTTCGCCCAGCCAACGGAATGCCCGTTAACGGTCACGAGAGTGTATCCTTTAGGGGAAGCAGTGCCTGACTTAACCAGTCGATCCTCATCCAATTCCAGTGTGTCGCCCTTTAAATATTTGACTGCCTCGCCGCTCTCTGTAATAAGCTGTACACTCCGCTTCACTTCCTCTGCGTTCAGAGCAGATGCCAGTGCCTGGGAGGGCGTAAATCGCCCATTTTTAACCGATCCCATAAACCAGCCTGCGCGAATGACCCGAAGCCCTGCCAGCCGTTCCGGCTGGGTGGGCGTCTGGTATACCTTCTCTCCATACAATACCGTTTGTCCCGGCAGATCCACACTCAGCTGCTCAGCGACAAATGACCGAAAGACCAATTCCGCATCCATCGGCATTTGATCAGACCGATTTCTGTGCTTTGCTCCCCCGTGCTTCTCGTTGTGCTTCTGTTTTTTACTCTTAATGTTTCTGCCGTGAGCGGCTTCCTTCTCCACTGTACTGTGCACATATAATGGCTGATCAGCCGGTTTATCAAGAGGAGTACCGTCATGCTGAAGCACGGCGACGAAATGACCTTCTCCTTCCACTAAATGCGGCCATAATCTGCCCGTGCCTTGAAGCTGTGCATACAGATCAGGATGTTCTTCCTGCGATACAGGCTCGATCTGAAGTCCCTCAAATTGCTCTTCAGCTGCAGCCTGCTCTATCCACTCAGGATGTCCACCAGATATTCCACTCACATTACGGATAGGAACAACTCGGAACGATGGGTTCTGCCGTAGAAACTCTCCAATCATTGCCTCGTTCTCCTCTGGTGCAAATGTACAGGTTGAGTAGACGATTCTTCCCCCAGGAGCAAGCAGCCTCGCAGCGGTATCTAATATATCGCGCTGCATCAGTACACACCGCTCTATGGAGTGGTGCTCCCATTGCCGCACCATGTCCTCATCCTTACGAAACATTCCTTCCCCGGAGCAAGGTGCATCTATCAGTATTTTATCAAAATAATGCGGGAACGCATCGGCTATGCGCTCTGGGCTTTCATTTAGAACCACTGCATTTCGAACACCATACATCTCTATATTTTTGGCAAGCGCCTTGGTCCGGTCTGTACTGATATCATTTGTCACCAGTACCCCGCTTCCTTTTAGATGTGCGGCAATTTGAGTCGATTTTCCCCCAGGGGCAGCACATAGATCAAGCACATGATCACCCGGCTTGGCTTCCAGCAGCTCCACGGGTGCCATTGCACTAGGTTCTTGAACGTAATACAGACCTGCATGGTAGTACGGAGTGAGACCCGGCTTGCTGCCTGCAGGAATATAATATCCTGTCTCACACCATGGGATGGGTTTCAATGGAAACGGAGAGATCTCGGCAAATGAAGCAGGATCTATTTTTAACGTATTAACACGGATGCCTGCACGAGGTGCACTCTCATAGGACTTCACAAATTGTTCATACTCATCGCCAAGCATCTTCTTCATTCGTTCAGCAAATTGTATAGGCAGGCGTATCGCCATTTTTTCATCATCCTGTTCTGACTTAGTTCATCATTTTTATGATTCATCGATGTAGTTCACAAATATAACTTGCTTCCCCTGTTTCACTACACAGTGTAATGTTGTATAATGAATGGCATCTAAGGCTTGTCCTTAGTATTAATTATGACGGGGGATGGATATGAGTTCAAAATCGAAAAGCACCACAAATTCCAAAGCAAAATCGAATACCAAGGCTAACAAAAAGCCAAGCAAGGCCATTATCGCCTTTATTGCCGTATTTGTCATCCTGATTGGTGCACTGATTACCATGAATGAGCTGAATAAAAATAACATTAATGAAGTGTATGGTCTTCCAGAATCAGATCTTGCTCCTGCAACACGTGAAATTTTAGAGGATCCAAATTATCAGAATATCATATTACCTGAGGAGCTTGATACTAAAATTTCGAACAAAGAAAGCTTCTTTACTTACTTTTTCGCTTCTGACTGCCCTCACTGCCGGGCAACCACACCGCAGCTGATGCCAATTGCTGATGAAGCAGGCGTCGATCTTCCTCAATTTAATCTCAAAGAATTTGAGGACGGCTGGAGAGATTACAATATCGAGTTTACACCAACACTCGTCTATTTTGAAAATGGCGTAGAGAAGGATCGCCTGGAAGGCGGAATGCAGGCCGAAGGCGCAAGCGCAGGATATACTGCTGAACAAATTGAAGAGTTCTTTACCAAATATAAAGGGACTGCTGCGGAATGAAGCCAAAAACTTATGGAATTCTGTTTACAGGTCTGATGATAGGCAGTTTGGTGCTTGCTGCCTGCGGTGAGAAGGGAGCTTCCCACGATCACAGTATGCACGGTAAAGATAATGAACAATATGAGGCAAGTGCCTCTATATCTGAGATGCCGGCCTTCCTTGCCAAATACACGGATAATACTCAAGCAACCTATGCGCTTGTATCCGAAGTGCAGGAAGAGCTCAAAATGCTAAACTGCTACTGTGGCTGTATGGACTATGAAGCAGCCCATGACTCGCTCTATCGGTGCTTCATATCATCGACAACATCGACCGAAGTAACATGGACTGATCATGGTGCGCAATGCGGCATCTGCCTGGAAGAGGTTAAGGATGCCGCTCGTCTGAAGGCAGAAGGCAAGTCCATCGAAGAAATCCAGAAGTTCATTGATGATAAGTATGCCCCGGATGGGGCTCCTACATCTAGTGAAGTGCATCCTGTCATATAAGTAAATAATCCCCCGGTGATTGGCTGGACAAAATGTCCATTCACCGGGGGATTTACTTTTGTAGATAAGCATTATGATTTTAGATTAACATTATAAGTTCTGACCTAAAGCCTTCATTCGTTCTTCATATATTCTTCCCCGTGTTGGGCTCCGCCTTTGAGGAATGTTAGGCTTAATTGTCTGGGACCTTGCACGAACAGCTTCTTCCAGCTCATCGTCACAGATCACAATCGTGAAATCCTGATAAGAGATCGGATGGCTGTCATAGTTCCGAAGCTTCTCCGCAAGACTGCGGCTTGTGTCGACCAGCAGCTCCAGCTCAATACCCAGGGTCTGCGCCGGGTACTTCTCCAGAATCTCCACCGCGCTCTCAAGCATCATATAGGCGCCGCGTATATTCTGATTACGGAAATGATACATGCCGACGGCGACTTGCAGCAAGCCTTTATAGACGGGCTCCTTGTTCTGTTCAAGCCACAGCTCCTCGAGCACTTCATGACATTCGAAATAATCCTGGTCCCGATTAAAATACACCAGATAATCTAAATAGAGGGCCTCGTATTTAGACATCGCCGTTGTCGCTGCCTTTTCTAGCCTTGTTCAGCAGCTCCTTCACTTCATCAGACAATTGCTTGATGGCTTCCATATCATGCTGCTGCCAATATTCGTTGAATTTGGCCTGAGCGTCAATAGCTTCATCAATAAGGTGATAGAAATAAAGCTGGTGTATGATGGCAAGCGTTTTGGTAATGATGTTGGATTCATCTTCGAATGTTTTCTGTGCATCAAGAATTTCAAGCCGGATGGCTGACATCTCATTATCCAGAATAAAGGCGGCTTCCGCTGTTTTCTTCAATCTGCCTCTTACATCCTCGGGCAAGGAGTCCCTAAATTTGTAATTTAAGGAGTGCTCAATCGTCGCCCAAAAATTCATCGCCAGTGTCCGAATCTGAATCTCGGCCAATACATGCTTCTGACCTAGCGCTGTCTGCACTGGATACTCCACAATCATATGGAAGCTGCGATAGCCGCTCTCTTTGAAATTGGTGATATAATCCTTCTCATACAACACCTTCAGATCTTTGCGTTCCCGGATATACTCGGCAACTCTTCGGATATCTTCAACGAATTGGCACATAATCCGAATGCCTGCAATATCCTCAATGCCGGTTTCGATCTGGTTCATAGGTACATCGAGACGTTTGGCTTTATCGAGTATGCTCGATATTTTCTTGACTCTTCCCGTCACAAATTCTATAGGGGCATATTCTTCACGTTTTTTGAGCTCTGCCCGCATCGTCTTAAATTTAACTTTAAGTTCTTCTACGGCCTGTTCGTAAGGAAGCAAAAATGTCCCCCAATCTCTACCGTCCATAAGTATGCCTCCTGTCTTTTGCTTCAAACCTTCTTATATCCCCGCATCTTTATCTGTGCAGAGCGCCGACGGCTTCCGATATATGACGATATCCGTCTCTCTGCAGCAGTTCACGTAATCCGGAATGAAGCTTTTGATTAATTTCGGGACCTTCATAAATTAATGCCGTATAAATTTCAACCAGACTGGCTCCCGCCTTGATCTTCTCATAAGCATCCTCACTCGTGAAGATTCCTCCGGACCCAATGATGGGCAGGCTTCCCCCCGTCTGACGATAGACGCGGCTAATTATCTCAGTAGACCGCTCACGCAAGGGCTTGCCGCTGAGTCCACCCGTTTCCTTGGCATTCGCATGAGTTAAGCCGTCACGGCTAATGGTCGTATTGGTAGCTATGATGCCCGAAACACCACTGTTTGAAATCGTATCAACCATATATTCTAGTTCAGCTTCTGTCACATCTGGCGCAATCTTGACCAGCACCGATTTGGAACGCCCATAGGCACGCGACTGCTGCTCCATTTCGTCCATTACCGCGGATAATAACTCCGTCAGCTCACTTCCATGCTGCAGGCTTCTTAAATCCGGCGTATTCGGAGAACTGATGTTTACGACAAAAAAGTCTGCGTACGGATACAAAATCTGGATGCATTTGCGATAGTCTCCTGGAGCATCCTCATTAGAGGTAGCTTTATTTTTACCAATGTTGATGGCAACCGGAATGGAAACATCTTTAAGCTTAGATAAGATTCCCGCCATCGCTTCCGCTCCATGATTGTTGAAGCCCATACGGTTCACAAGTGCTTCATCCGGCGGGAGTCTAAACAGCCTTGGCTGTTCGTTCCCCGGCTGCGCCTTTGGTGTTACCGTTCCCACTTCCATGAATCCAAATCCGATGGAAGAAAACCCAGGCACCGCTTCCCCATTTTTGTCGAGTCCAGCTGCAAGCCCTACCGGTGAAGGGAAGTGTAATCCGAACAAATCGGTCGCAAGATCCGGTGTTTCCTTAACACCGTACATGGTCTTGAGAAGGCTGGTGCCTCCGGGAAATGAGCCTGCTTGATTCATTCCACCTATTACAAGATGGTGTGCTTTTTCCGGATCCATTTTGAAGAATAGAGGTTTACCAATATTACGATACAGCAAATGACCCACTCCGTTTACATATTCTTATGGATAAACTGCGCTCTCGAAAAAGGAAACATTCACTAAATGTATCAATGAAATGAATGCATGTTAAGTCCTGTTCGTTTACGTGCAGTATTCCTTCTAAATTTCAGTTTAGCTGTTTTCGTTCTAAAAGAAAAGGGAGAAGGACCCAAGGGAATAACGCAGCTTTGAAAATACTCAGTAAATTGACTACAATGAAGTATACCATCCATTTTAAACGTAGAAACTTATGTATTTAAACGTCTGTTAACATTTTTCCAATACGAGAAAGGAGATTCCCCTTACATGGCAACCAAACGTCAGAAGCCCTCATTACAGCAGAAAAAAGAAGAAGTGAACCGCAAGGCTGTTTTATGGACCGCACTCAGTGTATTGCTGCTCATCATTCTCATTGTTGCACTCGTTATTATCGGAGAAATGACAACCTCTTAATTGAGCCAGTGATATATTTTGTCCGGATTCGTCTGTCCGGGGACAAGCTCTGGCTGAAATCGGTCCCCGGCCTGTTCCGGAGCGATGATTTGTGTTGGAGTGTTGGCGCTGTCTTTAATCGTAACCTGAGTACCTGGCGGTACAAGCGCAAACAATTCTTCTACATCCTCTTGATGCATGCGTATACAGCCCAAGGATTCATCAAGCCCGATACTTCCCGGATCGTTCGTGCCATGAATCGCATAATCCGTATCTGACAACTGCATGCCTCTTGTACCGAATTCACCGTCTGAACGTCCATTCGGATTCACTACCTTGTCTGATATAACAAAATCTCCCTCGGGAGTTTTATTGCCTCCTAGGCCAACTTCATAATTTCGTAATACGATGCTTCCGCTCAGCAGCGTCAATCGATGGGTCTCCTTATTTACAATGATAGAAAGAGCTTCCTTCATATAAGGTTCACCGCCATAGGTATCCTCAAAGCTGGGCAGTAACGGCCCGTCTTCGCTGGACCTCTCTCCGATGGTAGGATCAGACTCAGAATCCCTGTAGTCTCCTGCAAGAGATTGGATATAACCCAGCATCTCCGGATACAGCTCCCGCATAGGAGAATTTACACCGCCAATGTGATTATTCGGAAAAGGCTTCATTAACTGCTCGATACGCTCCGGATACACACCATTTAACTGTTTGTATGCTGTTATTGCACTCCGTAGAGCGATCGCCTGCTCTTCTTTTTGTCCCCACTCTATGGCACTTGCAGACAGACCCTTAAGATCATCAGGCGTGCATTTACACCACTCGGGCAGCAAGGATTGACTCGTCACTTCACCCTCCCCGTTACTACGGAATTGATACATCAGAGGTTTTGCAGGCGAAGTGCCCCATAAGAGAAATTCATTCTCCTGCTCCAGACCAAGCGTTATAATTGTTGCATCCGTATGTCGCAGCTGATTCATCATTCTGCCTGCAGCTTCATCCGTAATCTCGTCGTTGATCAGGGGAATTCCCGTAAACACAGGTGGTTCTGGACCTGCCTCAACTGCTTCAGATTCATGTGCTGCACCCTGCTCATCGGTGTAATCTATACTTTCAAGTCCTTGTTCAGGTGATGATTCATCTGCAGGCTCTGTAACAACGTCAATATTCATGGCATCAGGTGCCATCGCTGAAGGAACAATGCCAAGCAACAACAGCCATAACATTATAGCCGCAGATCTGCGCTTGAACTGTTGTTTTTTTCGCTGCTGTTCCAACTGCATGAGCTTATGCTGATATTCGATCCACACCTGGGCAGGGGCTTTGCTGTGCTCAAAAGCTTCATATACTCCTCCTGAACGTTCAAAGCAATAGTTAGCCTTCGCTGTCTGACCGGATCGTTCATAATCCTTCCCCAGCAGATACCAGGCCATTTGATTATCCGGATGCTTCTGAACGTAGGATTTCAGATCGTGCGGCATGCGCATGTCTTATCTCCCCTTGATATAGGTTATGAATGATATATCGGATAAAACAAAAAAAACCTGATACCGCATCGGTATCAGGCCTTAAATGAAGGACGTATATTAGCCTTCCTTGTTAAAAGGATCGTCCGCAATTTTGATGGAGTCTGTAGGGCAACCATCACAAGCATCTTGCATATCATCATGAAGATCTTCAGGAATTTCAATAATTCCACGGTTGGAATCACCATCAAAGATAACTTCCGCCAGACCCTCGTCGTCGTAGTCGTAGATATCAGGTGCAGTCGCTCCACAAGCTCCACAAGCGATGCATGTATCTTTCTCTACCCAAGTATATTTAGCCATTTCTTCTCTGCCTCCTATTAATTAACACCAAACAGTAGGTTCAACTATGCTAACAATCATATTAATACAAAGTGAAAACAAATACAAATCATTTTGGGTTATTATACCTCTTATAATCCACCCTATTCTGGTCTCGGGAGATTGTCTTTTTGCAAGGAAGTTCCACGTTCCTTATAGTTTCTGATCAGCACCGAAGGGTCATTACCTAACATGCCCGCAGTTAATACTGCATTCTCTCCGAACTTGTTCCGAAGCTCGTCCATAACATGGGTTAAGGACTCTCGCTTGAATTGCTGCTCATAGTCGAACAGATCCAATTGCACGGCGGATTCACTCTTTGGAATTAAGCTGTGAAGTGTAATCCCGAGCAGTCGAAGCGGCTTGCCTGCTCCAAATTGGCGATAGAACAGAGAAGTTGCTTCTTTATATATATCCTGCTCATGATCGGTCGGGGTATGCAGCATTTGAGAGCGGGTCATTGTCTTCATATCAGGGGTGCGGATCGTAATTTGAATTCCCTCTGCCATCATGCCATGCCTGCGAAGTCTTCGGGTCACCTGATCACTTATATTGAGCAGCACACGATTAATATCTTCTTCGTTCGAGATATCCTCAGGAAGTGTTGTCGTATGGCCAATGGATTTATTTGGCTCTCGCACCGGACTCACTTCAGAATCACTAATCCCATGAGCTGCCTGTTTCATCCACGTTCCGAGCACTCCAAAGTAATCCCTCAGCAAGCCCTCTTCCGCGTTTGCGAGTTCTCCAATCGTATGGATGTTGATCTTGCGCAGCTTCTCTTCTGTTTTGCGGCCAATACCGAATAACTCACCACATGGTCGATGCCACAGCTTCTTCTGGACATCCCGCAGCCGCAGCACCGTAATTCCATTTGGTTTTTTCATATCTGAAGCCATCTTGGCAAGCAATTTGTTCGGAGCAATTCCGATGGAACATGGGATACCCAGCTCCTCGTTAATCCTATTTTGAATCGTCTCTGCAATCTCCATCGGCGTTCCAAATTGCTTGGAACCGGTAATATCAAGATAACATTCATCAATGGAAGTCGCCTCTAGCTGGGGGGTATATTCATAAGCAATGCTCATGAAGGCTTTAGAGTATTTTCGATACAAATTAAAATCAGGTTTAATGATCATGAGCTCAGGGCACTGACGTAGTCCTTGGTTGACCACCATACCCGTGCTGATTCCACGTCCTCTTGCCTCGTATGAACATGTGACTATTACCCCCTTGCGCTGTTCACTGCTTCCTGCGACAGCCGTTGGTTTACCTGCATAAATATTCGGTTCTTCTGCGGCATGGACCGAGCAATAAAAAGCATTCATATCCACGTGTAAAATAACGCGTCCATTGGCAGGATAATAATCGTTAACGTTGTTCACATCACATACCCTCTGTCTATTTAATCAAATTTCCTGCTCACTTTAGAATAATAAAACTTAAATTCATTCTATATAATAATACAACGATGCTTCAATCTATTGAATCAATTTCATAAATCATAATAATCTTTTTGATCTATATACTCTTGATTGAAGCAGCCAAAGGTATTATGAAATTGATTCTATTATTTTATAATTATAAATTATCAAATTTCCATCTTACATTCCAGGTGAGAACTGCTATAATAAATTATTAAAAACGGTTTTAGTGGACTTCCAAAGGGGGATCAACATGTCTAAGAACATCTCAATCTTCGATACGACACTTCGTGACGGTACACAAGGGGAGGGAATTAGTCTATCGGTTGATGATAAGCTGAACATTGCCAAGAAGCTCGATTATCTGGGCGTTGAGTACATTGAAGGCGGAATTCCGGGAAGCAATTCGAAAGATATTGAATTTTTTAAGCGTGTTCAACAATTGGGTTTAACCTCGAAGATCGTTGCTTTTGGCAGTACTCGCCGGAAGGGCGGAAATGCCGAGACCGATGCTAACCTGAACCGAATTATTGAATCCGGTGCGGATGCAGCTACACTGGTCGGCAAGTCATGGGATTTTCATGTTCATACGGCACTGCAGACGACTTTGGAAGAGAATCTCGACATGATTTATGATTCGATTCATTATTTGAAACGAAACGGTTTAGAAGTCATTTTTGACGCCGAGCATTTTTTTGATGGTTACAAGAATAACCCCGAGTATACGCTCTCTGTAATGACAAGAGCCTACGAAGCGGGTGCGGATTGGCTCGTGATGTGCGATACAAATGGAGGAACGATGCCTCATGAAATTCAGGAAATCGTAAGAGCCGTTGTATCTCATCTTCCCGAAGCGAACTTTGGCATTCACACGCATAATGATTGCGAGTTAGCCGTTGCCAATACACTAGCCGCCATCTCTGCCGGGGCCAGACATGTTCAGGGAACGATAAATGGTTACGGCGAACGCTGTGGTAATGCCAATTTATGCTCTGTAATTCCGAACCTGCAGCTTAAATTAGGTTATCATTGTATTGAGGAAGACAAGCTGGCACAGCTAACCAATGTCTCGCGTTATGTCAGTGAGATCGCCAATGTCAATATGCCGGTGAATCAGCCTTATGTTGGCAGTGCAGCTTTTGCGCACAAAGGAGGCATACACGTATCAGCCATTTTACGTGATTCTCGTACTTATGAGCACATTGCCCCAGAGCAGGTCGGGAACAAGCAGCGGATTCTTGTATCTGAACTGGCCGGTCAGAGTAATATTATATCCAAGGCCCAGGAGCTGGGCATTGAATTAGATCCCACCAGCTCCCACTCCCGCCAAGTGATTGACAGAATTAAGGATATGGAGCATCAGGGCTATCAATTTGAAGGGGCAGATGGATCTCTTGAGCTTCTAATCCGGGAGGCCAATGGAGAAGTCAAGGAACTGTTCACCTTCGAATCCTTCAAAATGCTTGTTGAGAAAACGGCAGGAAAGCCCGTCGTATCTGAAGCTTTTGTTAAATTAAGCGTCGGCGGTCGAAGTCACTATACAGCAGCGGAAGGCAACGGGCCGGTAAATGCGCTGGATAACGCGCTTCGCAAAGCTCTTGTGACATACTATCCTTCTCTGCAGGAAATGCATTTGTCCGACTACAAGGTTCGGGTGCTTGATGATAAGGATACGACGGCAGCCAAAGTAAGAGTTCTCATTGAATCAAAGAACTTCAGCGACGGCTGGAATACAATTGGGGTATCGGAGAATGTCATTGAAGCGAGCTGGGAAGCACTCGTTGACAGCTTTAGATATGCGCTCCTGGACGAAGTACCCTCAGAGATTGTAGAACCGGATACCTTGGCTCAAGGAATGGTCAATCATTAAGCATGATAGAAAAGAGGCTGCTGAGATGGTCAGCAGCCTCTTTCTGTTCATGGTCTATAGGGTTACTTCAGTAAATCCTTGATTTTATTTTCAAGCTCTTCTTCGGACAGGATGCCGAGAATGACCTCCTGAATGACTCCATTCTCATCAATCAATACATTGGTAGGAAACGCCATTCCCTTGTACAAATCATAAATTGCGCCGTCTTTATCCATCAGTATTGGAAAATTAACATGAAAGGTATCTACAAACTCAGCAGCATCCTTTTCGGTGTCATATTTAGTAACATTAATCCCGTAAACATCAAGCTCATCTTTGTATGTTTCAGATAGATGATTCAGTGTAGGTGCCTCCATTTTGCAAGGCTCACACCATGAGGCCCAGAAGTTCAGCATCACAGGTTTTTCACGCTTCCCGCCAACTTTATATGTGCCTTCTTCCATTCCATTTAATTGAAAAGAGGGCGCAAGCATCCCGGCTTTTGCTCCTACTTCTGTCGGCACAGGCTCTTCTGATTGAAAAACAGATTGAAGCTGAATCAGGCTGCTCCCTCCGCCGGCTTGCCATATCGCAATGCCAACGAGCAGCAATACTCCGATGATAATGTATAGGTTACGTTTCATTTGTCCGTCCCTTTTCATTGATTATAAAGTCATGAATCCATCTCATCATACCCTGAACTGCTTCATTTAAGGGTATATTATGCAAAATGGTTGTTGTTCATTTTTTATCATTCTACCCTTTTTTTGAAGATTGTATCAATCCAACTGACAAAAGAAGGATGGAGGTGAAATAAAAAAAGCTCCTGCTCAGGAGCCTTATCAGAAAAAAATGATATCATGATAGCGAATCATTAGGAGAGTATAGATGATTATTACACAAGAAGTATTTACGGCTCTGGAAAGGCATCTCTTTGAAAAGCACCCTTATGAAGCTTGCGGCATACTTCTCGGCCATATGGATCAGCATCATGTCATTCGCCTGCTTCAATATATCCCAATACCGAACACCGCACCTAACCCATTACACCATTTCGAGCTGGATCCAGGCATCTGGGTGAAACACGTGCTTGGCACAGCCAATATGATAGGCATATTTCACAGCCATCCTAATTCGTCACCTTATCCTTCGCCTGAGGATTTGGAATCACTTCAGCAGTATGGCACCTTGCTCAAGGCATACCTCATAGGCTCACTAACTTACGATAAGAAACAAATGGAGCTCAAGGGATACACGATCCAAAAAAGTGGAGAGCAGCTGACTCTTAACGAATCTTCACTAAGCATGACTTAAATGGTCATACAAATCAGACAGGGTATGAACCTCCATCTCGGCAATATCATCTAAATAACAACCCCATAAGCGAGCCGTCATCATGGCATCCTTAAGTGCATGGTGTCTTCCGTGAATGGGAATTCCCCGAGATTCCAGGCATTCATCAAGCCCGTATCCATTCCGCTGAGGCTCCAGCCATCTGGCCAGCATCATTGTATCAATAACCCGATGACTAAGCCTTACTCTAGATGTCTTCCATAATGCCGCATTCAAAAAGGATTTATCATGTGCGCTGGCATGAGCTACCAGGACACGCCCACCGACAAAGGACATAAAGTCATGCAGTCCCTCCAATATAGGCGGTGCATCACGAGTCATATCAGGTGTAATACCTGTCAATTCAGTGATATGTTCTGGTATAGGGACTTTGGGTCTGACCAGCGTATAGAACTGCTCATCTTCAATAATCTCACCGCCTACAACCCGAACTGCACCGAAGGATAAGATTTCGTCTCCATGTTGGGGCGCAAAGCCTGTCGTCTCCAGATCAAATACAACCGCATCCAGCTCCGATAAAGGTGTTCTAAGCGCTTCTGGCTTACGATTCTCCCGCATCAATGAACGTAAAAAGGCCATCTGCTGTGCGGTAGGGGCGCCGAGCATAGAAGCGATTGCCGAGGGCACCCCTCCCTGCCTAAACGAGTTCCAAAAACCGTTATTGCCCCTTACCGGGTCTTTCATGAGCGTCTCCTCTCTACAAATCGAAGCTGTCGCTGTAGGTTACGGTGCACTTTTTTCACTGTGCTCAAGCCTTCCCTAAGCTCATACAGAATCGTTCTTTGTTTTAATTGTTCTTCGCCAATGTAGCCGCTGCTTGAAATGATCCCATTCTCATTTTCAACCTCAGTAACTCTCCTCAGCTTCAGAGCAATTTTAAAGGCATCTTCACATGCATCCACTGAATGAAGAGGAACTGCTTCAAGTCTAGCAAGCTTGGTAAGACGTTTAATCGTATTCGTATCCTTCAGGCCATTCAGCAAGGCCATGTAACGAGCACTGTTAACAAGCGGAATATACATGCCATATTTGATATCAAATCCGCCCGCATGCTCACCAAATCTCTCGGTTACCACCCGTCCAAGGATGTTCAAAGTTGCTTTGTGCTTTACCGTATTTCTCAATACGGCTGAGGCAAGATCTGGCGTGGATTGAAACAATTGACTAAAGTGACTGCGAAAATCCTCCGATAGTGTGCGGTCTCCTCCCACATGCCTTAAATCTGCTGCGATAATCAAGTATCGAACAGGCTCCCACTTCAGATCGTCCGTCCAATCCGCAAGCTGCTGCTTCCAAGAGGCAAGCGTACGTCTCCATAAAGGCTCCGAGCACATGACCTTACCTTCACACTTGGCATAACCTACACCTTCGAGTGAATCGGATATCCTTTTGCCCAGCTCCTCAAAGTACGCCTCTTTACCTGGATGAGGCAAGTCACTAATAATCATACCGTTGTCCTGATCACTCCACAGGGTGGCTTCACCTCTGCCAGAGCTCCCAAATACAACAAATGCATAAGGGACAGGCCGGCTCCCATAACCTTCGGCTTCCATCTCGTTCTCGCATATTTCTATGACTTGTCTGGCAATATAATCATGCAAATCATTTACCATTTGATACCATTCAATCAAAGATACAATTGCTGTTAGGTCTTGCAATTCCTCTTGCTTCTGCATTCGAGCTTGTTTCAGTGCAGGTATAGATTGCACATTCTTCAAATCATCCAATAAGAATGCTTTGCCCGTAGATTTCAGAGGTTCCATAGTTCTGTCCCCCTAGACGTGTTCCTCTTCATCATACCATGATAGGCCGAAAAGGTGTCGTTCTAATTAGTGTTTAAGATGACAATATAACTAAGATTAGCTTACACATTTGGTATTAATAATTGGGACCACTTGACATGTAAAACAAGAACAAAAGAAATCATGTGTATTCTAATGTTAATTTTTATAACATATAATGAAAAATATATTCCCATTGCAATTATAAAAGAACACCAATATATTGACAAGGGCATTTTTGGAAGAAATCATGTTATTGCGATGCAGTCATCTTAATCTCCGGATCCAGCCTTAACCACCGAAATCCAGCTGCACTCTGGCTGTTCACAGAAAAAGCGTCACGTTTGACTGTATGGTTCTAGATCATGTATCATGTTTATGTAGAGTATATGGAAAGGTGAGTGTTTTGGGATGGGGATATGAAGCTGTATCGAATCGGTGAATTGTCAAAGGCTGCCGGTGTCAGCGAACGTACAATTGACTATTATACGAAGCTCGGATTAATTACTCCAGAGCAGCGTACTCAAAAAAATTATAGATTATATAATAGTGAAACCTTAAACCGAATTGAACGTATTATCCAGATGAAACTAGAGAAATATAGTCTCGAAGAGATTAAGAATTCTTTAGATAAGTGGAGTAACGTTTCGGCTAATGAACAAGTAACCAGCAAGCTTAACAGCTTGGAGATTCATGTAGAGCAGCTTGAACGTGAGATGAATGAGCTCAAGCCTCTTCTCGAGGAAATGAAGCCCGCTCAACAACGTAAAGTCGTCACTGCTCTTCTTACCAAGAGTGCCGCTTGCATGGAAGCACTAAAAATTATGCTTGAGAGCTCCATGATGTAATTTCATCTTAATAGAAGTATGGGGGTATGGTGTGAATGATGTTTGTATTGCTGATCTTAGCCATCATACTGTCGGTTTGGGCGCAATTCCGCGTTCAAGGGACATTTAAGAAATGGGCTAAAGTAGATAACTCAACCGGTTTAACAGGTTATGATGTAGCTAGACATATGCTGGACACGAACGGTTTGCATGATGTTCCGATTGAACCTGTAAGAGGAGCCTTATCAGATCACTATGATCCAATCCACCGTGTCGTCCGATTATCTGAGCCAGTATATTATGAGAGAAGCATATCCGCTGTAGCTGTTGCATCTCACGAGGTAGGACACGCAATCCAGCACAAAGAACATTATCCGATGCTGGCGCTTCGTCACCGGATATTCCCAATCGTTAATTTTGCATCCGGTATTGCTCCGTTTCTTCTATTGGCAGGCTTTATCTTCAACGCATTTAACTTGATTGGTCTAGGTATTATATTCTTCTCCGTAACTGTAGCCTTCCAGCTCGTTACCCTGCCAGTCGAATTTAATGCAAGTAACCGGGCTCGACGTATTATCGTCGAAGAAGGTTATGTACGAAGTGAAGAAGAACGCGGTGTAGGTAAAGTGCTTAACTCCGCAGCGCTCACTTATGTAGCAGCTGCACTGATTTCGTTACTTGAACTCATTCGCTACATTGGAATTTTTACGAGCAACCGCGAATAGAACCGCATAAAGAACCCCGGTCATTTATTTGACCGGGGTTTTGCTGTTGTCTAGTCCAAAATAGTCAAGCAAGAACGTTCGAAATGACTGTGCTACTAACGGCAGCTTCTCATCACTACGGTGAATGAGCCCAATCGTTCGCGTCACCGTTGGACTCTTAATGCGAACTCTTGCAGGCTGAAGCGGATTCGTCTGAAATAAAGCCATCTCCGGCAATACACTTACCCCCATCCCCGCCGCAACGAGGCCTCGAATGGTATCCGTCTCTTCACCCTCAAAAGCAATTCGAGGTGTAAATCCGGCCTCCAGACACGCGTGCCATACAATAGGCCTTAACGAGTAGCCTTTACTGAACAAAATAAATTTATCATCTCTCAGTTGATCTAAGGTAATCGATTCCTCTGTAGCGAGAGGATGATTCTGAGGTAAAATGGCAAACAGCTCTTCTGTTAATACGATATCCCCTGTAATTTGATCATGCTTCTCCGGGAACGGTGACACAAAAGCCAGATCAACCTCAGCAGATAATACATCTCGAATTAAAGTCGGGAACATCCCTTGCTTAAACTTAAATTTAACGTTAGGATAGCGTTTGCGAAACTCTGATACGATGGTGGGAATTAAATGAATTCCCAGGCTGTGTGGGAACCCGATTCGAATCTCGCCTTTTTCCGGATCCAGAAATTCATGAACCTCACCAACAGCTCGATCCAGGTCTTTCAGAATACCCTCAACTCTTTTGCAAAACAATTGCCCGACAGGGGTTAGCTGTAGATTACGCCCCTTCTGCATGAACAAGTCGATACCGAGTTCTTCCTCTAGATGATGAATTTGCCTGCTTACTGCGGATTGCGCTACATGCAATTCCTCCGCAGCCTGTGTTACATGCTCTTTCTGCGCAACTTTCAAAAAGTATTGCAACTGTCTAAGTTCCACTCGATCAATCGCTCCAATCTGCTTAAAACAATCCCAAGTCATTCCATGGAAAGCAGTTCATGTCTTTAATGTATCATGACAACCAGAATGAATCAACGGCGCTTTAACAGTCTGATGATCAGACCATAAAGGAAGAAACCGCCGATCAGTCCGCCTAAATGGGCAGCCATATTGATATTGGCCACACCCAGTGAAAAGATAATACCAAACCCAAGAATGGTATAGATCGTTTTTCTCGATGCATCATCCATTAGGTTGCGTTGAAACAGAACGATATAGAGAAATGCACCGTATACTCCATAGATTGCTCCCGACGCCCCAATGGACAGAGTAGGATTCGTTAAATTGTTATAGTAAGCCTGTGAAATGATATTTCCTACCAAACCACTTCCGATATAAAGTATTGCGTACCGCCAGAAGCCAAGAAGCCGCTCAAGCGGCGGAGCAAATACAAGAAGAGCAAAGCAGTTGAACAACAAATGGGAAAAGCCAGAATGAAGGAACATCGAAGCAAATAAACGCCATGTTTCTTCATTCCATGGTGGAATATTGGTCAGTGCACCATATTTCATAAGAGTAAGCGCATTATTAGGCCCACCGTCAATTAACAGCACTACATACATCATAATATTCGCTGCAAGCAGTATTGAAGTTATTGGGTAATATCGCAAATACCCTTTCCAGTTCTCATATCGTAAAAAAATCATGGCCTCATCCTTCCATTGTCCTGTGTTGGACATGAGCTTCCTATAAAGATTATAATAGATAGTGTCCAAGATCACCAATCTCAAGGAGGTACATAATAGATGACTCAAGAACGTACAGGTGTAGCCGCTTTTAAAGGAAATCCCATTACGCTGATCGGCCCGGAACTTAAGGCTGGTGACCAAGCACCGGATTTTACACTTAATCTGAATCTGCTTGAAGAAGCACATTTATCAGACTATGCCGGCAAAATCAAACTAATTAGTGTGGTCCCTTCTCTTGACACAGGGGTCTGCGATACACAGACTCGTCGTTTTAATGAAGAAGCGGCTGATCTAGGCGACAATGTTGTTGTTCTAACGATTAGCGCAGATCTTCCATTTGCTCAAGCACGCTGGTGTGGTGCAGCAGGAGTTGATAAGGTCATCACCTTATCTGACTATAAGTCTAAGTCTTTCGGCCAAGCTTATGGCGTACTGATCAAAGAATTCCAGCTCGACATGCGCTCCATCTTTGTCATTGACGCTAACGACAAGATAACTTATGTGGAATATTTGTCTGAAATGTCAGAGCATCCGAATTACGAAGCAGCGATTGCAGCTGTTAAAGAACTGCTTTAATTTACGCAGCGAAACGGGATAACCCCACGCAATACATGCAAAAAGCGAGAAAAGGACGTGCCTTTATCTCGCTTTTTTTGGATCTTACTCGCCTACAACCTTGTGTTTGCCGATCTTCTTATCTATAATATCGAACAACTGTAGAATAATGCGATAATTGGACCCCAGATCCCCCAGCGAACCTCTTGAAGCAGAATAAATATCAATGGCACTTCGAACAGGCGTGACCTGAATAATGGACACGGTAATATCTAGTGTACGTCCAAACGATGTGCGCTTCTCCATGGTAATTTCCCCAACTGAGGGTACTTCATGAAGAACTTTGAATCCAGGAACCTTCTTCATCAGCGATGATATTTCTTCCCACGCCTTATCCTTGGACAAGTTATAATAGCGTGTCTTCATTTTTGGATCCTTGGCTCGGTCACTTGTTCCTTCCATACTGCGAACAATGCCGACTAGTGTTCTTTTGAGTGACAAGACCCTTCCTCCTTTGTATGTAGCCGTACCTATATTCTCTCTTTAGTGTATCATTGTTAACTCCTTAGCAAAAGACATAATCTATTCTCCCGCTAGAGACACATCACTGCTGATAACAACAAAAAAGACATCCCCAAATGCACCCTTATGTAGAGTACGTGTGAGATGTCTCTAAAATTCATCCAAAAAGGATACCCGCTAATGCCGTCCGATTATATTGTCTTCTGAACCTGCTGTAGCAGGTGGGTGACCGCAGAAATGGTTATGAAGTCCCCATGTCATATAGACAGGGCATGTCAGCTGCATTTCGTGTTGATCTCCCGAGACATAGTCATTGGTTCAAAACAACGAATAACCGAAACGAACATCGCAGGATGTAGAAACATTATATCGCTATTCTACAAAAAAGTAAATGTATGATCAGCAATTGCTAAAATTCTCGTGAGGGATAAAATCATTTATCCTTCTAAGCAGTTAAACACAAGTACAAGCAATGCCTTTTATTTTGTATTGTCCTGTGGCTTGGAGGCCGTCTCTAACGAATCACTCTCCTGTGACTCGCCTTCTTCTTCACGGCTGGCCTGCAGCTTCTCAGCCTGCTCCTGCATCTTAGTGAAAGTGGCATAGAAGTTAAAGAAAGCAAACCATGCAATCAGGCTTCCGATGAAGAAAAAGAACAATGCAGGGTACTGCATGCCGATGTAGCATAATAGTCCGGCACCGAGCAATGATGAAAACACGCGGAACGGCCGAATCAATGTAATCAGTACAGCATTTTTAATGATCATTCCAATGGACATATGATAATGTACTACCATCGAGAAAAAGTTGAACATTGACACACATAGCAGGAGCAGCAGGATCAGCATGATAATTCCGATTAACTGGAGGTTCTCGAACTGAGTCATATAAACTGTATAATCCAAATACATAATGACTACCAGCAGTGTATAGAAAACACCGCCGATCATACTCTGTTTGTAGTTTTCCTTATATCCTGTAAAAAATGTTCTCATTATCGGCACATCTGTATCACCCATGACCCATTTACGAACTACGTTAAACAGCGCAGATGTCGCAGGGAAAAATGTAAACGGTGCCACAATCCCCAATGCCCAGTTCATTTGAATGGATTCATTCGTCATACCTTGACCCATAACAAGAACCTTGATCACCAAAAAGAAGAAAAATGGCGAGGCACACAGTACCCACAATAGGTTCGATGCTGCGAATCTTGTTATCCACTCCGTCAGGCGATATATACCACCCATAGCTCCTTTAAATTCCAAAACACGTCTCCTCCTTAACACATACGCGAGACTCATTCCACTCGCCTGTATGCATCATCTTAGGTGATTATCTCTCGCTAATTCACATTAACTTAACCTAACTATAACTATACAGCATAACCGCACGCAAAAGCTAGACCAACGCGGAAATCTCGGCTTAAATATATCCCTTTAAGAGACGATCAGGATAACAGCCTATTTTCATGAATTTGTGGGCAGGCGTCTAATCAATCGGTACAGTTCTACCATAGGATATGGCGTAGTCGATGAGCCACTTCACTTTATAAAGGAGGTGACCGCAATGTCCTATGGATACGGATGCGGAGGTCAGGTTGGTGGTGTTTCTACTGGCTGTGGATACGATGGATGGTTCTCTCTCGGAACAATTCTCGTGTTGTTCATTCTGCTGGTCATCATTTCCAAAACGTTCTTCTGCTAAATAATCAAATGCAGCAGCAAAAAAAGACGAAGCATAGGGTGCTTCGTCTTGTCTCTGTATTAATTATTGAAACGAGCTGTCGTCACGACGTGTTGATGGTCTGCGATTCTCGTTATTGTTGTTGTAAGGACGGGATTTGCGATCGCGATCGCGGTCACGATTGTAACCACCGCTTCCGCCATCTCTTCCCCCATCTCTACGATTACCGTATCCGCCTTTATTACCGCTTCCGCTTCCGCTTCTGTTGTATCCACCGCCACTACGGTTGCCATAGCCACCAGAAGGCTTGCGTCCGCTAGAACGAACATCTGGCTTACGGCGTTTAGCACGGATTGGATCCTCAGGAGTCAGCTCAATGGCTGCATCCTTCTTGTCGCCTGTGAGCAGCTTCAGAGCTGCTGACAAGAGCTGCACGGAATCATATTGCTCCAATAGCTGAATAGCGATACCTTTGTATTCGTTAAGCTCTCCGTCTTGTACAATTTCCAGAAGACGTTCAGCTGTAACGCGTTGCTTCCCTTCAATCGCTTCAGCAAGTGTAGGAAGCGGTTTGCGTGGAATACGATGACGTGTTACACGCTCGATGAAATGCAGGTGGTCAATCTCACGAGGTGTTACAAAGGACCATGCAGCTCCTTCTTTACCTGCACGACCTGTACGGCCGATACGGTGTACATAGCTTTCCGGATCTTGCGGAAGATCAAAGTTAACAACATGTGTTACTCCAGATACGTCAAGTCCACGTGCTGCCACATCCGTTGCAACGAGTACATCAATGCTTCCATCACGGAATTTGCGCATTACAGTATCACGTTGATTCTGAGACAGGTCACCATGAAGTCCATCCGCAGAGTAACCACGTTTTTGGAGTGCTTCTGACAATTCATCTACACGGCGTTTTGTACGACCAAATACGATTGCAAGCTCAGGAGATTCCATATCCAGCAAACGGCTGAGTGCATCAAATTTCTGACGTTCAGGCACTTCAATATAAGCCTGGTCAATAAGTGGTGCACTTACTTGCTTCGGAATAACGGAAACGTGCTCTGGATTTTGCAAAAATTGCTGAGCGAGCTTCTGAATGTTAGGAGGCATCGTTGCAGAGAACAGCATCGTTTGACGATCATCAGGAACCTGCTTCAGAATCGACTGAATGTCTTCCATAAAGCCCATATCCAGCATTTCATCTGCTTCATCCAGCACGACAGTTTGCACGTCTTCAAGTTTGATGGTTTTGCGGTTAATATGGTCAAGAAGTCGACCAGGTGTACCGATAATAATTTGAGGCTTCTTCTTCAATGCACGAATCTGGCGAACGATGTCTTGACCGCCGTATATAGGAAGTGTACGGATACCTTTGAAGCGGGATAGCTTCTCAATCTCTTCTGCCACTTGGATGGCAAGCTCACGAGTTGGTGCCATGATCAGGGCGCGAATCTTCTCATCCGTCTTGGAAATTTTGCTGATAAGCGGGATACCAAAGGCTGCCGTTTTACCTGTACCTGTTTGGGCTTGACCAATCAAGTCACTTCCATTGAGAGCAACGGGAATGGATTTTGCTTGAATTGGTGTTGCTTCTTCAAATCCAAGCTCGGTAATTGCCTGCAGAACCTTAGGTTCCAGATTAAATTCTGAGAAAGTTGTCAAATTTATTCAAACTCCTTCTATTATGGTGGACATGTAATCCACTGCATTTCTCTGTATTCTTAAGTAGCGTTAATATATAGGCTGTCCCATCATGCACGATAAAAATGGGATTGCATGATCTCACAATTTCACTATAGAGAGAATAGATTCTCTCCCAAATCGTCTAAACTACATATGATGTTTATTGAAACTTACTGAAAACAAAACATGCTTTTTTCGAAAAAAGGCGATCTACTCAAGAACATCCACAAAATATTATATCACAAAACAATTTACAATTACCAGTAATCAATATAGTATGATACTTCTGAGGTGAAATTGGTGCTAAAATTAACTACAAAATCGCTAATCGTATTTCTAGGCGGTGCTATTATTGCAGCAGGATTCAACCTGTTTCTGCTGCCACATGAGCTGCTTAGCGGAGGAATCTCAGGTATATCCATGCTCATCGGATATTTTACTCCGCTTAACTTTAATGTCATGTACTTCGTCTTTAACATTCCACTGCTTATTGCAGGGTGGTTCTTGCTGGGCCGAAGATTTATCAGCTTCAGCATTATAAACGTTATTGCTACGACCTGGATGCTAAACGTTCTGCCCGTTACTGCAATTGCTCATGATCAGCTGACTTCGGCTGTGTTCGGCGGCGTGCTTATTGGAGCTGGAACAGGACTTGCATTTCGTGCCGGCGGTTCTTCCGGTGGTCTCGATATCGTCGCTTCCATTATTACACGGTTTCGTGACTTCCCCGTCGGAGCCGTCATTGCCGTCATGAACGGAATGATTATTCTGCTCGCCGGTTATTTGAACAACGACTGGAATATCGCTCTGATCTCGGTGCTTTCCATCTACATTACCGGTAAGGTGCTTGATTTAATTCATATTGGACATGTGAAGGTTACCCTATTTATCGTTACCAATGAGACAGATAAAATGCTTGAACAATTGTTACCAAGACAAAGAGGTGTAACGAAGATTAAAACCCAGGGTGCATTTACCGATCATGAAAAGGACATGCTCATGACGGTTACTACCAAATACGAGCTCGATGAGGTCAAGCAGATCATAAGAGCTACGGATCCCAAAGCTTTTGTCAACATCGTAGAAACAGTAGGAATAATGGGCTCGTTCAGAAGAAATTAGATCATTTGTCAAGTATAATTTTAATTATTTTTGTGATATAATAATGGTGCGTCGTTCCTATTAAGTGCAAGCCTTCTCATGAGGACCTTTTTTATCCGGGTATTTCACAGGCAAATGGCTTTTCCGAGGCAATGAATGATTCTTCTCGAATGATTCTTAGTTAGGAAAGGGTGATTAATGTGGAAATGGAAAGGGTAAAACTGTCAGAAATCGTCATGAAATGGTATCCGGAAATGCTTCCGACCCTTCGGCAGAACGAACTGAATTCATTCATTGTGCTGAGGGATGGTTTCGGATTACTCGAAGCAGAGGATGCAATGGAAATTATCCAATACAGCATCTGCGAGCATCAAGACGACTCCTATCTTCAATAATCTTTATAAGTAAAACCACCGCTTCTTCGGCTACATCGCTGCCGGGGGAGCGGTTTTTTAATGCTCATCTTCTCCCTCTCTCTAACCTCCATAAATTAAACTGTTCAAATCAAACGTTATGTTTTAAAATATTTTTTTGTGCAATTCATTAGTGAACTATAACTTATCGCATGGAGATCAACAAATGAAACCAACACTTAACAATGCTCAAAAGTGGAAACAATTCTTCGTTATATTGCTTCCCATACTCATTACCCAAATCTCATTATCGGCCATGACGTTCTTTGACACGAACATGTCCGGACATTTTAGTCCGGTGGATCTGGCCGGCGTTGCCATCGGAAGCAGTCTGTGGATACCAATTCAAACAGGCCTCAGCGGTATCTTATTGGGCATCACCCCGATTGTTTCCCAGCTTGTGGGGAGTGGTGAGAAAAATAAAGTCCGGTACAATGTAATACAGGCGCTGTATCTTGCTGGCGCTCTCGGAATCGTGGTCATTGCCGCCGGCATGATCCTGCTGAATCCCGTTCTTCAGTTTATGAACCTAGAGCAACGGGTCGAGGATGTCGCCTTCTATTACCTGTTTGCCATGGCCTTCGGTATCGTTCCCTTATTCGGGTACACGGTACTCCGAAATTACATGGATGCTTTGGGACAAACTCGAATTACAATGATGATTACCCTGATTTCATTACCCGTCAACATTTTACTGAACTATGTGCTCATCTTTGGAAATTTAGGTGTTCCTCAGTTTGGTGGGATTGGTGCCGGTATTGCTTCGGCAGTCACCTATTGGGTTATTTTTATCATTTCTATCTTTTTTGTCCACCGGGTTGAGCCGTTTGCTCAATATGGTATATTTCGTGAACGGCACAAAATTTCTATTCAGAAATGGAAAGAATTAACGCAGATTGGAGTGCCCATTGGATTTGCTATTTTTTTTGAAACTTCGATCTTCTCTGCTGTTACCCTGCTAATGAGCCGATTTGACACGAATACGATAGCAGCACATCAGGCTGCCTTGAATTTTGCTTCAACTCTATATATGCTCCCACTGAGCATCAGCATGGCTTTAACGATACTTGTCGGATATGAAGTCGGGGCACAACGGGCAAAGGATGCGAGAACATACAGCAGGATCGGCATCGGGTCAGCGATCATACTATCACTTGTCACAGCAGTCATTCTGATGGTATTCGGCGAACAAGTGGCTCGAATATATTCTACCGAAAGAACCGTCATTGAACTAATACAGCCTTTTCTTGTTTATGCCATTTTCTTTCAAATTTCGGATGCAGTGGCGACACCGGTTCAAGGTGCTTTGCGTGGATATAAGGACGTGAATCCTGCATTTTTCATCACACTAGTCGCTTATTGGCTGATCGGACTGCCTGTCGGACATCTGACAGCTACCTATACAGAATTAGGGCCATACGGGTACTGGATCGGATTAATCGCAGGGCTCGCGGTAGGTGCTGCAGCTCTAATGTGGAGATTGATCGCCGTTCAGCTTAAGTTCAGCACACAGAAGAATCGTTAAATTTATAAACCTTAATCAAAAAAAGCTGACTCGTTGATACCTGCAGAGGTAATTCGAATCAGCTTTTTTATTGATGTGTTATTGAGAAAGACGAATGGCTAGCTCATACATGTCCATATCAATAGAGCTCTTTGTATTAACAACAAGGTCGATATCCGTAAGCGTCAATTGATTATTAATAATACCACAAGCCTTGTCCGATTCGCCCTCAATCAGCTTACGTACAGCAAAATCACCTAATTTGCTTGCAAGATTGCGGTCAAACGGAGTCGGAGTACCACCACGCTGAATGTGTCCAAGCACCGTAACACGCGGCTCATAAGATGGGCAGCGAGCCATAATCTCTTTGGCTACATCCTCACCTTTACCCACACCCTCGGCAACAATAATGATACTGTGGCGCTTACCGTGCTCAAAATTCGACTGCATACGCTGAGCAACCTCATCCATATCGAACGGAACTTCAGGTACGAGGATGGTTTCTGCACCCGAAGCAAGTCCTGCATGCAGCGCAATATCACCGCAATGACGTCCCATAACCTCAACAATGGAGGAGCGTTCATGAGAACTCATCGTATCACGCAGCTTGTTCACTGCATCCACTACAACGCTGACGGCTGTATCGAAACCGATCGTATAATCTGTAAAAGAAATATCATTATCGATCGTGCCTGGAAGTCCCATTGTTTTGATGCCCAGCTTACTCAGCTTGTTAGCACCTTGATAAGAGCCGTCACCACCGATAACGATGAGGCCATCAATACCACGCGAGCGCAAAACATCCGCACCCTTCTGCTGGCCTTCAAGCGTCATAAATTCTTTACAGCGAGCGGATTGAAGAATTGTTCCTCCACGCTGAATGATATCACCTACACTGCGCAGATCCATCGGGAATATGTCATTGTTCAGCAGGCCCTGGTAACCACGCTGGATACCAAAAACCTCTAAACCATAATACAGACCGCTGCGAACAACAGCACGAACGGCTGCGTTCATCCCTTGCGAATCTCCTCCACTTGTCAATACTGCGATTCTTTTGACTGCTGTCATTGATGACTTCCTCCTCTTAATTCTCAATACATATGTTTACGAATCCATTTGGAATTGGCTAGAAAAAAGCGCCTTGTGACAGGGCTGTTCTTCAGCAATCTTTTGGATACGGAACGAACTTCCTGCTGCTCACTGACTTTAGGATCAGATAAATACAGGGCAAGCAGCCCTTCTATGATCATACGATGAAAAGAGCTTGCAGGGATAGCTGAAACATCCTCCTGCGCCTTATCAACAATGTAGGCAATACGCTCGATCATCTCATTCTCACTTTCGTAATAATTACAAAAGTTCAAATCACCGCCCTGCCTGTCTTCTTCCTGATCAATCAAATAATCCAGCATGATGTGCAGTCCCGTCACATGCGGAAAATAAGAGGCATGTATGGAGGATGCTCCATCATCATCAAGATGCGGGTCTGAAGCAGCAAGGAATAGCATGAATACTCCCAGTGTGGAACCCGTAGCTGCTGCAAATTCATTCCAGTTCAGCTCAGGTGTGCGGTGCTTGTGAAGCTCCCACCATTCAAGCAGCGCTTTCTCGCGAAGCTCGGGATGAATGTGCTTGTACACCTGCAGATCTACATACAGACCGGCTAGATCCGTTACATACGATTGCGCTTGATTGTAACCTGGCAGCTTCTTTATGCAGGATTGGCAGGTAAGTACTAGGCTATGCAAATATCCGTCATCTACCTGTTCGTCACGCAAAGCGTAATAGTTCGTCAGCTCTGCTTCAGGATTAACCGCATCAAGCATTGATTTATGTAACAGCCTGAAGTCTCCTTCATCCATGGAAGTGCTCCGATCACATAAGTTGTCCAGGTAGTCACTAATCGTCTGATAAGAAACAATAAGAGGAATGAGCACATTCCGCATTGGCAAGTTAACAGCTGCATAAATGGAGCCGCCCTCACAGTGGAACTGTTTGCTTGCTATGCTTGCAAGCGCTTGGGTTCTAAGCTCTTGGTCAGGAATTTGTTCTGCTCTCGTCTTTATTAGTTTAAGCTCTTTTCTTGCTTCAGGCAGTATATATTTATACACCCGATTCATCAATCCGATGGGCCCCCGTGGAACATTGCGATTATGTTGTTTTTGTTTAATCAAATAACGGTGCCTCCACTATGTTATCTACATATTCATACCTGTTCAAACCACTTTCATTATAATATGACATGTGAATTTGTACAAATAAACGATAGGAAAAAGTCCATATTACCATATAAAGCGAATACATTTTTTAGAAACAATAGGTCGCAAAATCCATACCGCTTCTTATTCTATAAATGAAAACGCATAACTCATGCATTGGGGGTTCGAAAATGAAGTATCAAAATTAGGTTGTCGCCGTGACTATTTATGATATAATTTCCATATTTCAATGTAAAAAGGAGTTTACACAACATGTCATCCGATGAACCCCTGTCGTGGAGAAGACTGCTCGCTTTCTTCATTCCTCTAGGAATATCAGCCTCTCTTGTGACCATCTCTCATGTCATTATTAACAGCACACTGGCGAGATCCGACCAAGCCGAGGTCGTCATTGCAAGTTATGCACTGGCTGGAAGTTTGCTCGCAGTTACCGAACGGCCCTCTACCTTATTGCGCCAAACATGCTCCGCACTGGTCAGGGACCGGCTTTCTTTTCAGGCCCTCATTTATGTAACCAAAATCTTTCTTGCAGCTGTGCTGCTGCTTGGCGGTGCTATCGTATACACACCTATAGGAACCTCAATCTTCAAGTACTTGTTTGGTGTGGATAAAGCTCTGCTCGAACCGGTTATCCAGGTCTATCAAATTCTCATGTTTGTCAGCATTTTCTCAGTTATACGCAATATCTATCAAGGCGTTATTATTACTAATAACAAGACCAAATGGCTGACGATCGGAATGATAATTCGGCTCGCTGGCATGTATTCATTATCGCTGTACTTTATATGGACCGATTCAGTAACCAGCGGTACAGTGGGTGCGATTATTTTCGCCGCAGGCATGCTTATCGAAGCCGCAGTCAGCTATCTGGAAGGACGTAAAATAGTACAGCACATGCCGGAACAAATAGAAGAGCATCACATTAAGACGAAGGGACAGGTATTCTATTTCTATAAGCCGCTGCTCTTATCCAGTCTTGTCGCTATGTTTATAGGCCCCATCATTAATATCATGCTTGGAAAAACCGAGGGCATCGCCCTGGCGATCTCCTCATTCGCTATTGCAGGGAGCATCATGCAGCTCATGCTGAGCTTCTTCACCTATATTCATCAGATCGTACTGAATTTCTACAATGCTTATCCTAGAAAGGTAAATCAGTTTGCCCTTACAATGGGATTCATTCCATTTCTCTTAACTTTGACGGTTGCCTACACCCCGCTGGGTCCTTGGTTTCTTGAACATGCAATGAATGTTCGCGGTGAGCTGCTCGAGGAGAGCCTGCGCACTTTACGGGCCTTTATTTCGTTCACACTCATCACACCGTTCCTGGATTACAGTAATGGGCTCATCCTGCTGCGGGGACAAACCAAGACCATGTTCCGATCGCAGACAGCCAATGCCATCTGCACAACGATCGTGCTCATTATCCTCGTTCTTGCCGCTCCAGGGCTGAACGGTGTTATAGGCGCTGTCGCTCAATCCACCGGCCTGCTTGCAGAACTGCTGATCGTATGGATGGTTATTCGCCGAACGAATCGCGAGCCCAGCTTACAATCAAAATCATCACCGAACAAATCCATAGATGCTTAATCACATAGATGTGAAGATTGTGTGAATAAAATCACAGCAAAGACCAAAAAAGCACAGTCCCCCAAGTGGGGAACTGTGCTCTCAATTTTCGCTTTCATACAAACTTGTATAAGAAATCCGGTAACCGGAACAATTCTTACAGTTTGATTACGTTAGCTGCTTGAGGACCACGGTTGCCTTCAGTGATTTCGAATTCTACCGCTTGACCTTCTTCCAAAGTTTTGAAACCGTCACCTTGGATTGCTGAGAAGTGAACGAATACATCGTCTCCGCCTTCTACTTGAATGAAGCCATAACCTTTTTCTGCATTAAACCATTTAACTGTACCTTTCAAATGAACAACCTCCTAAAAATGCCGCCATCTATGGCGAATATCTACATTATACTTTATTGATTTTTACTTTGCAATTAAACTTTTTCGGTTTCCGTAAAATAATTTGCTTTGGCATCAAGGGTAAGGTATCATTTTACCAAAACCGCAAATTGGAGAAATGCACATGATTAAAAAACATCAAATATACAAAAAAGACAAGTGGAATATGATGACTGTAGAGGTTCAGGGACGTTACCTCGTTCTTCGTGAAATCTCAGATCAATGGGGCGAGGAAACCCACACCTTTATGAGCAGACCCGCACTTATGCAATGGGCTGAGAACCGTTTTCCTAAGGAGAACTATACAGATAATGAAGAAGAATGGATCGAGATTATGAAAGCCTTCAAAGAGGTGTAACTATAAATGGATGTTGGCATGAGCTATGTCATTTTTATTGTTGCGGCCTTCTTGCTGGGCTTTGTCATTATCACGAAGAGAGACAGTATACCCGATAAGCTGCGGCGACCGCTTGCCATCGCTGCCTTGTTAATGGTCGTGCTCGCTTTTATCCTCATTGTATACAGCATGGTATCACTCGGGAGCTAACCTCTGAATTTCAGATTGGTCATATACATAAGCTCCCTTTCAAATATTTCAGTATCATGTCGGTCATACTAAGCGTTAGTGCCTTAATTATAAGGAGGATACGCTTTAGTGAATGCGAGAAGAACCATCTCCATTGCTGTCATTGCTGCATGCATCTTGTCTCAGACCGCTTCAGCCTATGCACAGACTGACCGACCTGAACCGTCGTTATCGTATAATCATCAAAGGAGGATGAATATGAGTAAAGTGTTAAAACGCAGTGAAGTACCTGTAGAGAACCAGTGGAAACTAAGTAATATTTTCGAGAGTCAAGCTGCCTGGGACAAGGAATATGAAGAAGTCAAGAAGCTGGCTCAGCAGGCTGGGGAATATCAAGGGAAGCTGAATAATGAGAACAGCATAAAGTCCTGCTTCGAGCTGGAGGATGACATTTCACTCAAGACCGAGCGTTTGTACGTGTACGCTCATATGCATCATGATGAAGATACAGCCGATCCTACATATCAATCCCTTCTGCAAAAAGCAAAAAAATTAAGTGTTCAGGTCAGCGAGTCCCTGTCGTTTGTTGTGCCGGAAATTCTGGCGCTGCCCGAGGATCAACTAGACGCATTTATTGCCAGCCCTACACTCAAACCATTTAAATTTACGCTCGTTGAGATGAAACGTGAGAAGGCACATGTTCTCTCCAAGACAGAGGAAGCGCTGCTTGCACAAGTCGGCAACCTGTCTCAGGCACCGCAAACGATCTTTGGCATGCTGAACAATGCAGATATGAAATTTCCGAAGATCAAGGATGAGAACGGCAATGAAGTGGATCTCACTCACGGCAGCTACATTCAGTTTCTTGAGAGCCCAAATAGGGAAGTCCGGGAACGCGCATTCAAGGCAGTGTACAGCACCTACGCCAAGAACAAGAATACAATTGCCGCTACACTGAATGCGAATGTAAACAAAAATATATTCTATTCCACAGTACGTAAATATCCTTCCGTCATGGAAATGTCTCTATACGGGGACAACATTCCGAAGGAAGTGTATACGAACCTGATCGATACCATTCATGAGAGTCTGCCCCTTCTGCATCGTTATATGAATTTGCGTAAAAAGCTGCTGGGTACCGACGATCTCCATATGTATGATCTGTTCGCACCACTGGTCGAGGAATACAAGATGGACATCACCTATGATGAAGCCAAGAAAACAGTTAAAGAAAGTCTGAAGCCGCTTGGAGAAGAGTACTTGACTGCACTTCAGGAAGGCTATGATAACGGCTGGATCGACGTATATGAGAATGAGAACAAACGTACAGGTGCATACAGCTGGGGTGCTTACGGCACTCACCCTTACGTGCTGCTGAATCATAAGGATAATCTGAACAGCATGTTTACTCTGACGCATGAGATGGGTCATGCGCTGCACTCCTATTTCTCAGACAAAGCTCTGAAATACAGAGATGCACAGTACACCATCTTCCTTGCAGAGGTCGCTTCTACAACAAATGAGGCATTGCTAATGGATTATCTCCTTAACAAATCAACAGATCCCAAAGAGAAGCTGTATCTGCTGACCTATTATGCGGATCAATTCCGTACTACGGTGTTCCGTCAAACGATGTTTGCTGAATTTGAGAAAATCATTCATGAGCGGGCAGAACAAGGGGAATCTCTGACTCCTCAATTGCTGTCTGAAATATACTATGATCTGAACAAAAAGTACCATGGTGAAGGAATGGTCGTGGACCAGGATATTGAGATGGAATGGGCTCGTATTCCTCACTTCTATACCAGCTTCTACGTTTATAAATACGCAACAGGCTTCTCAGCAGCGACCAGCTTTGCGAAGCAAATTCTAGAAGAAGGCGAGCCGGCTGTTGATCGCTATCTTGGCTTCCTGAAGAGCGGCGGCAGTGACTATTCAATCAATATTCTGGAGAAAGCCGGCGTAGATATGTCCTCTCCAGAGCCAATTCGTGAAGCTATGACTGTGTTCGAAGATGTTATATCGCAAATGGAGCAGCTTACTAAATAAAGCTTCAATCCTATGATCCCTTGCCCATAACGGCAAGGGATTTGATTATGTACACATGAAGGAGAGATCTCGGACGATGACAATTCAAATGAATGAGCAATACACACTGGATTTGTTAAAAAAGCTGTTGGAGACACCTAGTCCAAGCGGCTTTACTCACCACATTATGGAGCTGATGGAAGCCGAAACAAAAAGTTTAGATGCCGCTTATGAAAGAAATGCCAAAGGTGGACTCATCATTACTATGCCTGGAGAAGACAACAGTCGTACCATCGCGCTAAGTGCACATGTAGATACGCTAGGCGCAATGGTCCGTTCGGTTACAAATCACGGCACACTGAAGCTCACTTCAATCGGAGGCTTCATGATGCAATCCATTGAAAATGAATACTGTCAAATTCATACTCGCAGCGGTAAAGTATACACCGGTACTATTATGTCTACTCAGCCATCCGTACACGTGTACAGTGGAGCAAGAGATTTCAAACGTGAAGAGAGCGTAATGGAAATTCGAATTGATGAAGTGGTCGAGAGTAAACAGGATGTGCTTCAGCTCGGAATCGCGGTGGGTGATTTCATTTCTTTTAACCCCCGTGTAGAATTCACACCTAGCGGTTATATCAAATCCAGACATCTTGACGATAAAGCCAGTATCGCTGCCTTGTTTGCCCTGCTTGAATCCACAAAGCGTGAAGGCTGGAAGCCTCGGCATCAGGTTAAATTACTGATCAGCAATTACGAAGAAGTCGGACATGGAACGGCTTATATCCCTTCGGATATCGACGAGATGATTGCGGTTGACATGGGTGCGATGGGTGACGATTTAAGCTGTAAGGAGACCGATGTATCCATCTGTGCCAAGGACTCCTCCGGTCCATATGATTATGAGATGACGACCCGTCTGATCGAGCTGGCTAAGAGTGCCGACATTCCATATGCCGTGGATATTTACCCTCACTATGGTTCTGATGCATCTGCTGCACTGCGTGGAGGCAACAATATACGAGCAGCTCTGGTTGGTCCAGGTGTACATGCTTCTCATGCGATGGAGAGAACGCATAAGCAGGCTGTTCTGAATACAGCCCGACTCCTAGGAGCATACATTACCAGCTAATTGGATATACCAGAACAAATTCATTCATTCGTTAAAATAGAAGGACTCGCCGCAGACCTGTCTTGGGTCTATATCGGCGAGTCCTTCTTAAATATAACTAAATTGGTCTCATCATCAGCAGCTGCCGGCTATTCAGCCTCTTCAACAAAGCTTCTTCGCTCCTGCTGCAACTTATCAAGTTCAAGCTTGAGACTGTCTCTTGTGGAAGATAGGGACGACAGGACACGTTCAACCTCCCTCACGCCCCGGCCAACCTGCTCTTTACCTTCATTAATTTTATTTTGTACCAGCCAATCTGTGAAGAAGCCATCCAGAAAATAATCAGCAAAGCTCAGCATACCGTCAATCTTTAACTGACCTTGAATGGATAGATCTACATCTCTCAGCTCTTCCTGAAACTCACGCAAATGATATTGTGCAGAATGCACATGAGATTCAGCTTCATCCACACGACTATGCTTAATATAGGTCGAGAATGCTCCCCCGCCGAGCATATCATAGGTTCCCCAATTTCCGGCGGAACGGAGTGCTTCCTCAGCCTCATGAAGACTATGCAGCACTCTATGTCCTGCCCTCTCTGCTTCATCAACCTCTTTGATCTGACCCTTCAGCTTAGCTTCGTGCTCAAGCGAGGTTAGAATGAACGGAGAGGTATCCAGCAGGGTATCCTGCTTCTTATTCATCAGCTGCTCATATTCCTGCTCCCAGTTCTGCCACTCTGACAATGCGGCCAGCTCTTCGCTTGCGACTGTCATTTGCTGACGGATGTTGTTCAAGGCATGGACAGCTTCGTCATACCGTCCTTTGCTCTCGAGAAGCTCAGCCTCTTCCTTTTCCAGCCTTTGCTCTTTTTTTCCTACAATGCTGTAGAATACAGAAGAAATTGAGGTACGAGTCAGCGCATCTACATCCTTTTGTTCTGCAGCCAGATGCACTTTACGTTCTGCCACCAACTCTTCTTTTTGCTGCTCAAGCTCTCTCAAATGGTCAAGTCTGGAATTCCATTTAGACAAGAGCCTTCCCTTTTCCTTCAGAAATGCCAGTCGCTCATTCACTTCCTGGTACATAGACTCCTCCTGTTCGATATCCGTCGTTTACTTCTTGCTAAGCTCAATTTGCTCCGCAAGCTCATTAAGATAAGTCCAGCGTTCCATCAAGTATTCAAGATGCCCCTCTGTTTCGGCCTGCTCTTTCATAAGCTCCTGAAGCCTGGAAGCATCACTGAATGCTTCCTCCATCTGTGCAGTAATCTCCTCAAGCTTACGTTCAGTCTCCTCAATCTGGCTGTCTATGAGTTCATATTCACGTTGTTCCTTGAAGCTGAATTTCAGCTTCACTTTAGGGGGCTCTGGTGCAGCTGACGAAGATGAATCGGGCTTCACTGCCTCTTCCTTTTTGCCAATCGGCTTTTGCTGATTGTGTGCGTTTTTAGACAGCCACTCGGCATATTCCGAATAGTTCCCTACATGCACGCGTACCTGACCTTCTCCTTCGAAAGCAAGGACTTTATCTACCGTCCGGTCAAGGAAATACCGGTCATGGGATACCACGAATACAACACCCGGAAAATCATCCAGATACGCCTCAAGCACACTTAGCGTTTGAATATCCAGATCATTCGTCGGCTCATCCAAGAGCAGAACGTTAGGCGCAGACATTAACACACGGAGCAGATACAAACGGCGCTTCTCTCCTCCGGATAATCTTGAAATGTAAGTCCATTGAGCCGCAGGAGGGAATAAGAATCGTTCCAGCATCTGTGCAGCAGTAATCGTCTCCCCTTCTCCGGTTCGGATCACTTCTGCTTCTTCTTTGATGTATTCAATGACCCTCAGATTCTCATCCATCTCCTGATGTTCTTGAGTGAAATAGCCCAGCTTGACGGTAGGCCCAAGGATGATCTCACCGGCATCCGGCTGAATTCCACCTGCAATCATATTCAGCAGCGTAGATTTACCGGTTCCATTAGGGCCCACGATGCCAACACGATCCCCTGGCACCGCAATATAGCTAAGGTTCTCTACCAGCTTCTTGTGCTCTGTACGCTTGGTCAAGCCTTCAATTTCAAGAATTTTCTTGCCGAGCCGGGTTGATGCCACAGACATCTCCAGATTACCTGAACGCTGTACACCCTCCTGATCCTTTAACTGTTCATACCGGTCAATTCTTGCCTTCTGCTTCGTCGTTCTTGCCTTAGCTCCTCTGCGGATCCACGCGAGCTCATTTCGCAGTAAATTCTGGCGCTTCTGTTCAGAAGACGCTTCTCTTTCTTCACGCTCTGCCTTGAGCTCAAGAAACCTGGTGTAATTCGCTTCATAACGAAACAAACGGCCATAATCCAGCTCCAGCATCACATTAGCCACACGATCAAGGAAGTAACGATCATGCGTAATCATGAGTAGTGCACCGCGGCGCTTCTGCAAGTACTGTTCGAGCCATTCCACTGAATCATTATCAATGTGGTTCGTTGGCTCATCCAGAATGAGCAGATCCGAAGGATGGATAAGTGCCGCCGCCAGAGCTACTCTTTTGCGCTGTCCACCAGATAATGAGCCCATTCTCGCATCATATTGCGTAATCCCCAGCTTGGATAGAATGGTTTTTGCCTCACTCTCAAGCTGCCAGGCATCATAGGCTTCCATTTGCTCACTCCGCTTTGTAAGCCGCTGAAGTAAAGCCTCATCGCTCGGTTTGAGCGCGAGCAGCTCCATCGTTTCCATATAATCACGAACGGCTTGCATTTGAGGTGTATCCCCTTGAAACACTTGCTGCAGAACAGTCATATCTGAATCGAAGTCGGGATTTTGGGCAAGCATTTGAACCCTTACTTGATTACCAATCGCAATATTTCCTTCATCCGGCTGTTCAAGCCCCGCAATAACGCGAAGAAAGGTCGATTTACCTGTGCCGTTAACACCTACAATCCCAATCTTGTCCTGATCGCTCATTCCAAAGGATGCATTCTTGAAGAGAATTTTCTCTCCATAGCTTTTAGATAAATTCTCAACTGTCATTATATTCATATCTATGTCCCTACTCTTTTCTATGGATGGAATCCGTTTCTTTTAATACCTAATGATTCGATGATAAAACACAACTTGTACCTGATGAAATTTATAGTAATAACCATCCCAGCAGGATGGCGATACCTCCACCGATGAGTGAGCTGAACAGATTGACCAGGTCATTACTCATCCAGTTGAGCCCCTTGCCCCGCACAGTATTCTGTCCGCAATGATGATGAACTTCTACATCCTTGCTACAGACATTACAGTGATACATGCGCTGAATGGTCGCTCCCATCAGAGAATCGGCATACGCTCCTATGAAGCCGGATACCACTCCGATGATCGCAAATGCGATAAGTGCAGTCAATGATCCCTCTGCTCCAGAGCTTAATACCAGAAACAGATAAGCACATCCCCCAATCATTAGGGCTCCAGCTGCGGCAGCTGCATTCCCCGTTACGGTGACACCTCCCGATGACCCCGGAGGAATAATCTTCCATGTTCTCACTGAACGAGGAGGCTTGGAGCTTAAGCTGCCGATCTCCGTTGCCCAGGTATCTGCCGTAACAGTCGCCATGATGCCGATAAAGGCATATATCCAAACCGGATCGGGAAATATGGCGTGCAGCAGAACCAGCACCATCCCAAGCCCGCCGTTCGCAAGTACTTGACCTGCATCCCGATTTCCTGTCTTTGCATACGATTGTTCGAGCTCCTGCTTCTCCCGCTTCTTGTACTTGGATAGTACCGTCGACGTTATAAAGAAGAGAAGCAGCGTTCCAAACCACATGAGATCGCCTGCCCCATAATACACGGCACCCATGATAACCGCAGCTATGCTGCCCGATAAAGTGAGCGACCGCTTGTAATATGCAGCACCGGCGACAAGGAATGCACACAGCGTTCCAATAATCCAATCCATCTGCCGTCTCCTGATTCTATAGTTATTTTAAATATAGTATACCATGTGCAGCCCGTGATATAGACAAAAAGACACGTCATATACAATCCTGAGGAGGATTAGATAAGCGTGTCTATAACTTCTTACAAGGATAACACAATAATTTCTTTAATTATTTCATAATTGTGCATTAATAACGAACGATCACACTTCCCTTAGCTTCATCTGCCCAGGTCAACTCCAGTCGATCTCCTGGCTCAACAGGACCAACACCAGCCGGAGTTCCTGTAAATATAATATCCCCCGGTCCGAGTCCATAATGTTCGGATAGATAATCCGCTATATTTTGAATGGTAAAAATCATGTCGCGAATGTTTCCGCGCTGCACTTCTTCCTCGTTCTTATTCAGTGTAAATTCGAAATCGGTTAAAGACTGAATAGATTGGACAGGCTCGAATTTGGAGATCGGAGCTGAATTTTTAAATCCCTTTGCTGCTGTCCATGGATGACCTTTTTGTTTGATCACAGACTGTACATCACGCAGTGTAAAGTCGATTCCGAAAGCATATGCGTCGATGACTTCATCAACATTCATACCGGGAGTATGGTCTGCTCCAATTCTCACAACCAGCTCTGCCTCATAATGGATCTCACCTCGGCCCCCTGGAAGAGTAAGCTCTTGATCTTCCATCAGAACGACCGCATGGGAGGGCTTCATAAATATCATAGGTTCGTCAGGTACTGCATTTCCTAGTTCTTCGGCGTGCAGGCGATAGTTGCGGCCAACACAATAGACATTTCTGATCTGTGAATTCATCTTCATCGTAATCCTTTCGCCTTAATGTCTAATTTAAGATTTAAACCATTTCATTGCTTTTTTAGCAAAAGCCTTTTGCCATAATTCCGGATTGTTCGTACACAACATAATATCCTGATCTATTACTGCCAAATTGCGCATAATTCTGGACGAATCTACGGTCCAGGCCATGACATCAATTCCGGTTTTTTTCATGTCGCTTATGAGCTGCTTATTCACATGAGGATAACCTATAGACAGCAGATCACATTTAAGCTCAATAAGTTGACGTGCAAGATCGGGCGGATATGCATTAATGATAAGTCCTGTTCGAGCAAACCGATGAATTAACTTTACTTTAACAAGTGATCTGCGGTCAAATGAAGTAATCACATAATCTGCTTCGTTCCATCTGCCGAACAGCTCCCTTAACACTGCTGCTGGCATGTGAGGATACATATCCCCCGTCGTCTTGAGCTCAATATTCAGCTTGACCCTTCCCCTTGTCCGCTCCAATACTTCAGCCAGAGTTGGAATTCGTTCGCCCGCGTATTTCTTCGACTTCCAGCTGCCTGCATCCAGCTGTTTAAGCTCGTGCAAGGTCATGTCCTTCACAAACCCCTTGCCGTTTGTCGTTCGCTCGAGCCGATAATCATGGATGACAACAGGATAGCCGTCCCGGGATAGCTGAACATCCAGCTCGATCCATTGAACCTGCGCCTGCTCCATTGCAAGCTCAAAGGCAGCCATCGTATTCTCCGGAGCAAGTGAGGAATAACCACGGTGTGCTACACAAGGATTGTTCATCTCCATCTCCTTACACCTATAATTTAATCTGCTGCCGATATGGAGCCATCTGCTCCTACCTTTACGTCAAACGATCTGAGCTCCAGCTCTTTCAAAAGAGCAGCCCCATCCTTATTCTCCATAGGGACCGGCTGCCCCAGCTCGGCATGATAAGGGGTGGCCTTCATCGTGCAGGCCCCATTCTTCTGGCAGCGGGCCTGGAATACGGCGGTTCTCCATGTCTCCTCATTTGTGGATCTTGAGAATATAAAATTGCCTGTACTGTAAGCAATCCATTTTCCTTTATAAGATTCCAGTCCCTGCAATACGTGAGGGTGTCCGCCAATGACCAGATCTGCACCTGCATCAATAAATTCATGTCCCAGCTGTGTTTGGATATCGTTTGGCATCGTCTGACGCTCCTCGCCCCAATGAGACATGACAATGACGAGGTCAGCCTCTTTTCTCGCTTGCCCTATCGCCTTAACAGCATCTGTACTATTATATGCATCTGCAACACCTGGTTTTCCTGATTCAGCTCGCCAGCTTGCTTCAGGAATAACTCTTGTGAAGCCGAGCAGTGCTATGCGCATTCCCTTGACCTCATAATAGACGGGAGCATAGGCAGTCTTGCGATCCAATCCAGCACCAACATAATTTATTTGATAATCCTTCAAATATTTGAGTGTATCGGCAAGTCCTGCCTGCCCTTGATCCAATATATGATTGTTTGCCAGATTAACGATGTCCACTCCTGCTTCCTTCATCGCTTCAAGGGCCTTAGGAGAGGATTTGTACACGTAAGATTTGCCGAGTGCCGCCTCTCCTCCTGTTGTCACCGGTGTTTCCAGATTGATGAACGTAAGATCATCGTTCTTAAAAAGATTGCCTAGATGAAGGTATGGATAATCAAAGCCTTCTCTCTCAAGCAATTCCTCGACTTTACCTGAGAACTGCACATCACCCGCAAAGCTCATAACGACGAATTCACCATCCGCAGGTTCAGCAGACTTATCGGCAGAATCACCTTCGCCAGTCTTCGGGTCTGATTGCTCTTCAGCTTGCTCGGCGGTCGAGGAAGTCGTATCCTCTGAAGCTTCATTCAGCTCCTTATCTTCTGATGATGAAGTGTTCGAATTATCCTCTTCGGATTCAGATGAGGCCCTCTCTCTGTTGTCAACCTCTGCTGTATTCCCAGTCTCATTCGACTCCTGCTCATCCTGGTTCCCTTCAATACTGGATAAGGATACGCCCGGATCTTCCGCAGGACCTGTCAGACCCCCTACTGAATTAAAGTATATGATAATACCTGCGATACATAAAATAAGGACAACGTTCAATGTAACCCACATTTTGCTTCTTCTGCGCTGTTTCGCTTTTTTCGCAGCCGAATGCTTCTCTGATCTTGACGGCAGCATACTCTCTCCTTCTACTTATTCCTGTTCTTAATGAATCAATTAATTCTAATAAAATCCAAATCTATTATACCAGTAAAAGGATATTTCTTGAATCCGGCTATATACTCAGGCTGACGATAGATCAGCAATAAAAAAGAGCCTGCATCCGGAGTGGATGCAAGCCCTCATAGTCTAGCAGACCTTTTATAAAAGCTCCCTACAGTATTATCTAAGAGCTCAGTTTATTCCTTGCCATGATTTAATGACACAGTCACTCAGCGTCTCCATATACAATGGATCATTGTTAAGTGAATCGATCCGCATTAGACGCATATCGAGCTCCTTCGCGATCGCTTTCGCTTCAATATCCAGATCGTACAGCACTTCAAGATGATCAGATACAAAACCTACCGGTGCCACGAGAACATCCTCAACCTGTTCCTTGCTCAGCACCTGCAGGGTGTCGAGAATATCTGGTCCGAGCCATGGGGTAGCTGTCTGACCGGCACTCTGCCATGTAAACTGCCAGTTCTCTATACCTGCCTGCTTGGCAACTGCCTTGGAGGTTTCCAGCAGCTGCTCCGGGTATGGATCTCCCATCTCTACAATCTTCTCCGGCAGGCTGTGCGCACTAAACAGAACGCGAACCGAATCGCGCTTCGCTCCTGCTTCTTCAAATTGATCGAGCTTCGCACTAACGCGTATAGACAATGCTTCAATCAGCTTCGGATGCAGATGATAGGATTCTACAAAGCTCATTTCAATCCCATGCTCTTCAGCCTTCGCTTGTGCTCTTTTGATATAGGACCCAATGCTCATCATAGAGTAGTGAGGGGCTAGAACGATACCTACCGCTCTCTTAATGCCGTCCTTAGCCATTGCATCCACACCATCTTCAATGAACGGACTTGCATGCTTTAAGCCTTGATAACATCGGAATTCTACCCCGGAGGCTCTCTCATCCTGCGCTAACGTCTTCTCAAGGGATTCCACCTGATTGTTCGTATGCTCGCGGAGAGGGAAGACCCCGCCGACGATGGCTTCATATCGCTCCGTAAGTTCGCGAAGCTGCTCCTCAGATGGCTTATTGCCTCTTCTAATATGTGTATAATAAGCTTCTATATCTTCCATACTTTGTGGTGTGCCATACGACATGACAAGCACGCCTACTTGGTTGCTCATAGTAATTCCCACCTTGTCTCTATATGTTTATAGGTGTGCATTCTGAACCTTCAGCGCTTCAGCTGAGTATTCGTGCACATAATCTGTCAGCTCCTTGAGCTTGTCAATAGAAGCCTCGGGAAACAGACCATGCCCCAGATTAAATATGTATCCAGGCTGCTGAATTCCTTCGTCAATAATAGTTTTTGCATACTTCTTAATGACTTCAATAGGTGCTGTAAGTACGTAAGGATCGAGATTCCCTTGAACAGCGAACTTATTCCCCAGTCTTCTTCGACCTTCATTAATGGACACTCTCCAATCCAAACCCACTACATTTGCCTTGATGTCTGAAAGTGTAGGAAGCAGCTCGCCCGAGCTGACGCCTGGAAAATAAATTTTCGGAACGTCCAGATCAGATAATTCTTCGAAGATGCGCGTAATGGTTGGCAGGACGTAAATTTGGAAATCGGCAGGAGACAAGGCCCCAACCCAGCTGTCAAATACCTGGAATGCTTTACCGCCATTCTGAATCTGATGCCTTACATAAGTAATAACCATATCGCCGAGCTTATCCATCAATTGAAACCAAACTGCTGGTTCGCTGTACATCATTTCTTTGGTTCGAATATACCCCTTTGAAGGGCGGCCTTCGATCAAATAGCTGGCAATGGTAAACGGCGCGCCGGCAAAAGTGATGAGAGGAACCGTGAGCTCCTTATCCAGAATACGTATCGTCTCCATAATGTGCGACAAATCCTGTTCAACATTAATTGGACGAAGCTTCTCTACATCGGCTGAAGAACGGATCGGGTTGTGAATAACAGGACCTACATCCTTCACAATATCAAAATCAATACCGATGGAAGCGACCGGATTCATAATATCTGAATATAAAATTGCCGCGTCTACTCCCAATTTACGTACAGGCATGAGGGTTACTTCTGCAGCGAGCTCCGGCTGCTTGCAAATCTCAAGTAAAGTGTACTTCTCTTTGACCTTGCGGTATTCGGGATCGTAACGCCCAGCTTGTCTCATATACCATACGGGAAGCTGATCTACAGGCTGCTTATACCCTGCTCTAATAAACCTATCGTTATATGCCATTTCTTGGCCTCCAATAATGTCGTTTCTTTAATTTCCATTATGCCCTTTTTAAAACCAGCTAACAAGTAAGCGAAATCGAACATCCATTGACAATTGGATGAAGGTTCCCTTAAGCAAATGAATGCAATCTGAAGAACCGATAAAGCAATGATTCATCAAGTACCGCACAAAAACCACTCTTCCTGTAGTGTGTTATACTAAAATAATGGCAACAATTGAACCGTACGTAAGCGGCAGAAAGGAAGTGACCCTCATCAATTGAAATCATGGAAAATTAACCTTATCGTGCTATGGTTCGGACAATTTCTAGTAAATGCCGGCATGACAATGGTTACTCCCTTTCTATCATTATACCTTGCCCAGGATTTGGGAGTAACCGGTGAACGTGAGATCGGACTGTGGGCGGGATTTATCTTTGCAGCCAATTTTGTTACCTCCTTTATATTTCAGCCCCTATGGGGTAAGCTTGCTGACAAATACGGCCGCAAAATCATGCTGCTGCGCTCAGGCTTTGGCATGGCCATTGTTATTACCCTCATGGGTTTTGCACAAAACCCATGGCATTTGCTGTTTCTTAGATTACTGAACGGAACAATCTCAGGCTTCAATCCGGCAGCCGTCGCACTGATTTCGGGAACGACACCAAAAGACCGAATGGGATTTGCCATGGGAACTGTTCAATCAGGTCAGGTTGCTGGAACTATTCTGGGCCCCTTAATCGGTGGCATATTAGCTGACCTCGTGGGCTTTAGACCTATTTTCTATATCACAGGCATTCTGATCTTCTCTGCTTCACTGCTGGCATTGTTTCTTGTCAGAGAGAACTTTGACCGTGAAGAGGCTGCACAATTGCCAGCACAGACGGTACTGGGAGGACTGCACCAGCTGACCAAAACGCCTCAGCTGCCGGCGCTGTTCGCCGTCACCTTCTTGCTGCAATTTGCTATGATCAGTCCCATGTCTTTACTTCCGCTATATGTACTTCACCTGCATGGTACGGTAGAGAATCTCGCCTTCTTTGCGGGGATGGTCAGCGCTGTTGCAGGCATATCCAATATGATCGCTTCACCCCTCCTTGGGAAGCTGAGTGACAAGATCGGTTCGCATCGAATACTTACCTTTGCCCTTATCGGAGCAGCCTTGACCCTGATACCTCAAGCTTTTGTACAAAATGTCGGTCAGCTGATCGTGATTCGTTTCTTAATGGGCATATTTATGGGCGGCCTTCTGCCAAGTGTCAATTCCTTGATTCGTTCCTATACACCGGACGGAATGGAGAGCCGTGCGTTCGGGTTCAACAGCAGCACTCTGGCGTTAGGAAATATGATAGGTGCTGTAGCAGGCGGCTTCTTATCAGGCTTTATAGGCATTGAAGGCTTGTTCATCATCTCGGGCTCGCTTCTGTTGGTCAATGTGATCTGGGTGCGGATGAAGCTGTACTCACGGAAAAAGTCATCTGTATAGCAGAGCATCAAACATAGCTATTTATCAAAAAAAGACATTCTACCTGCAAGTTATCAGAGTAGAATGTCGTTTTTATGTGTATACGTATCTCGCCATAAATTGTGTGAGGATATATAACACAAAACTCGCATTCATCGATTTGATTGAAACTTAAAACATTCGAAACAAAGTTTGTTTTCCTTAGATTTCTTTAACTATTATGGTATTATCTCTTAATTTCTATAGTTATCAGATGTTTACTCTGTTTTTTATAGTTTGTAATTTTATCTAACATGAATATAGAATACTCCTCAAGACTACATACCAAAATTTGCATTAGAGGAGTGTAACGGAATGAAACCTAACAACAGATTCAGTAAACACTTTGCCCTAGCCGCATTGACCGCCTTAACCTTGTCTCTATCCCCCATCCCATCTACTGCCAGCGCGGCGACCGTTGTCGTGCAAGGAACAACCTCTCCTGTTCAGTCCACTACACCGATCCGCAATACGACGATCCCTCCTCTCACTGAGGCTGCCAAAGCCTCCGAATTACCCAATGTTCTTGTCGTTGGAACAGGCGGTACGATTGCAGGACAATCTACTGATGAGACCAGCTTCACCAGCTACAGGGCAGGTTCACTTGCGATCGGTGACATGGTGGGCTCTCTTCCTAACCTGGACAAGCTGGCTGAAGTGAACACGCTGCAATTTGGCAATTCAGGCTCTTCTGCCTATACCATACCCGACCTATACGATCTGTCGATGTCGGTAGATAAAGCGCTTGAAACCTATGACAGTGTCGTGGTTACAACAGGTACCGATACCATGGAAGAGATTGCTTACTTCCTTGATCTTACGGTTCAAAGCGATAAGCCGGTTATTATTACAGGCTCCATGCGTCCTTGGACAGTTATCGGCTCTGATGCACAAGCCAATCTGTTCAATGCGATTAAGCTGGCTGCAAGCGGACGCACAACTTCCTTTGGAACTGTATTGATGCTCAACGATACGCTGCATTCTGCACGAGGTGTAACCAAAACGAATGCTTATCGTACCGACACCTTTGAGACACCGGTGCTTGGCGCTCTCGGATACATAGATGGAGATAATATCCGTATCTATCGTGCTCCTGCCCGGGCAATGAAGCCGGAAGGTACAGCGAAGCCTGTCTTCAACCTTTCCAAAATTTCAAAAGAAAAGCTGGCCGATACTAAAGTTGAGATCGCGATCTCTTATCAACAAGCAGGAGCTGGTGCGATCAGCGGGTTCGTAGCGAACGGAGCCAAGGGTATTGTCACCTCCGGAACAGGTGCAGGCGGAATCTCCAGTGCGATGAGTGCCGAGAGAAAAACAGCCATTGAGGAAGGCGTTGTCTTCGTAACCACGACTCGTACCGGTTCAGGAAGCGTCTATAGCGGCGGCGAGGGTATCATATCGGGAGATAATCTCAGCCCGCAGCATGCTCGCATCCTGCTGCTTCTCTCTTTGGCATTCACAGATGACTTCGATACAATCAAAGGCTGGTTTGAAACCTACGGTAAATCCGAAGTATAATCGGCATCATTATTTTCTTATCCGTTGTTATACATGAACGAACACCCTCGATAACAAGCATTCGAGGGTGTTCTTTGTCATTGTTTATTTTACATATGCAATAGCAAGTCCGTCATATGCCGGAATCAATGTACTGATTAATCGGTCATCCGAAGCCATCAGCTCATTAAATCTTCTGACAGCCTGGACCGAAGGACCATTCTTCTCATGATTTAAAGTTCTTCCGCGCAGGAAGCAATTATCTCCAACAATTAGAGCACCTGGATTTGACAATTCAATTGCATATTCTAAGTAAACCGTATAATTCAGCTTATCAGCGTCAATAAAAAAGAAGTCAAACTTCTTCCCTTCCTCCTTCATGCGTGCCAAGCTATCTGCGGCCGGCCCTATTCGATATTCCACTCGATCACCGAAGCCTGCTTTGCTCAAATGCTCGTAAGCCAGCGCAGCGTACTCTTCTTTAATTTCAAGTGAGGTTAATCGGCCTGTCTCCCCTAATCCTCTGCTTAAACATATGCCGCTGTAGCCACCCAGTGCACCGATCTCCAATATCTGCTCTGCACGCGAGGTCCGTACAAGCATTGTGAGGAGCCGCCCATATGCCGCTGCAACCGATACTTCAGGCATACCGCGCTCTTTAATGGCTTCAAGCACTTCCTTCAGCATTTCATCCTCTTCATATAATTTAGATACATAATCATCTGGTGTAATCATCATCGGATATGGAATCCCCCTTAAATAACTTTCCTTCTTCATTTAATTAATTTATAATAAATGTTTGTTTAATTAAGCTGAGAACGGTGCGTACCTTATTGTACTGGTACAAGCCTTGGCAAGCAAGGCTTGCTGAAAATATATTGGGGCATCCTATTCGTAATTGAACTCAAATAGAATGTCACCAGGATGGAGCTGAAGCAATTCAATGCAACCTTTGCAATTAATCGCAACAACACCGATGGGACTAGAAGCTGTCGTATCTAGAGAATTAAAACTGCTCGGTTATGAAGATATAACTGTAGAGAACGGTCGAGTAACCTTTGCGGCCGATTTCATCGATATTGCCCGGTGTAACCTGTGGCTTAGAAGCGCCGACCGCATACTTGTTAAGATGGGCGAGTTCAAGGCTACCACCTTTGATGAATTATTCGAAGGAACCAAAGCCCTTCCATGGCAGGAATGGATCCCTCAAAACGGCGAGTTCCCCGTAGAAGGAAGATCTCATAAATCTCAGCTTAGCAGCGTGCCTGCATCTCAAGGGATTGTCAAAAAAGCAATCGTCGAGAAGCTGAAGCAGACCTATCATACAGAATGGTTCCCGGAGAACGGCGCCCGCTTCGTCATTGAAGTTAACCTTCATAACGACATCGCACTTCTGACCCTGGATACAAGCGGAGCAGGCCTTCACAAACGGGGCTATCGCAAGCTGGTTACAGAAGCTCCGCTCAAAGAGACATTGGCTGCTGCTCTCATTCAGCTCAGCCGCTGGGGCCCGCACCGTCCCTTTTACGATCCATTCTGCGGGTCAGGAACACTGCTTGTTGAAGCGGCAATGATCGGCTGGAATATCGCTCCTGGTCTTCGTCGTTCGTTTAATAGCGAGCATTGGCCGCTCGTATCCAAGGAACTATGGGATGAAACGCGTGAGGAAGCTTTTGACTCGGTTAAAGATGACATCCCTCTGCAGATTGCCGGCAGCGATGTAGACCCGGGAGCAATTGAGGTTGCTCAAGCTGCGGTCAAGAGTGCCGGCTTCGCCAAGGAAATTAAGCTCGATGTTCTGCCTGTAGCCAAAGTCCGCTTGTCCGGAGAGTACGGATGTCTTATTACCAACCCGCCATATGGTGAACGGCTTGGAGAACAAGCTGAGGTAGAGAAGCTCATTCGTCAGCTTGGACGAGTGGCAGCCGAGGTACCGACCTGGTCCTTCTTTGCCATTACGTCAACCAAATCGTTTGAACGATACTTCAATCAGAAGGCCGATAAGCGCAGAAAGCTGTTCAACGGACGTATCGAGACCCAGTATTATCAATTCTTAGGTCCTCTGCCTCCCAAACCCGCTCGAAACTAATGCATGCATCTTGAACACAAAAGAGTAAACCTTATGACGTTTACTCTTTTTGTGTTCAGTATGGTGCATCATTCGAATTTCATAAACAACTGTACGGAGAGATATAATGTAACTTGTATCATGTACGTTCAAAGGAGGAACCATGCTTGTCCAAGCGATTTAACACACCTTCATATACATCCTCCCGATACATAAAGTGGAGGAGTTCACGTTATTTCTATTACCTCATATTTGTGATCCTGATGATTCTCAAGCTGGGATACTTCCACAGCCAGCTTAATGCAAGAAATATTGATATGAATTTTCTCGATTATGTGATTAGTTTCGGATCTTTGCTGCTCGTCTCCTTCTGGGTGCTATGGCTCCCGCAGCGTGCAAGAATGATCGCCCTGATTGTCCTGGATGTGCTGCTCAGTGCACTCATCTATGCCGACCTCGTCTATTATCGGTACTTCCAAGATTTCATTACCATTCCTGTACTGCTGCAGGCTGGTCAATTAAGCTCGGTGGATGACAGTATTTTCTCACTTCTGAGATTCGCTGATTTGTGGTTTTTTGCAGATCTACTGCTGCTTGCCGTATATTCTGTATGCGTTCTCCTCCTCTCTAAGCGCACAGTTAGAGCACGAAGCGCACATAAAGAATATGCACCTAAGTGGCAGCGATTCCTCAGCGGCACTCTTGCACTTGTGATCGGTGCAGTTCTTACCTTTGGACCCATTGAATTTTACAATCGCACATGGGCGGTCGGTTTGTTTACAGGCAACTGGTGGAACCTCAGCCTATATAACGTGACTGGCTTGCTCGGATTCCACGGCTACGATCTATACCGGTATAACAAGGAGCGGCAGAATAGCCAAGCAGGCCTGACAGATGAGGAAATGAACGAGGTTAAGCAATACTTTGATCATAAGCAGCAGCAAGCGCTAAAAGCCGCCTCATCGGACACTTTTGGCCAATATAAAGGTAAGAATGTCATGCTTGTCCAGGTTGAAGCTTTGATGAATTTTGTGATTAACAAAAGTATAAACGGTCAGGAGGTCACCCCGCATCTCAATGCATTAATGAAGGACAGCTTATATTTCAAAAATTTCTATCATCAGACCGGTCAAGGACGGACCTCCGATGCTGACTTATCTGCCAACATCTCGCTGCATCCTCTGCCGACAGGCTCTGTATTCACCCGCTACCCGGATCATATGTATGACTCACTCCCGTCTGTTCTCGGAGAGCAAGGGTATTACACGGGCGCTTATCATGCTTACGAGAGCAGCTTCTGGAACCGATATACGATGTACAGCCACATGGGATATGACGAATTCATGAGCAAAAATGATTACACGATAGACGAGCCGATCGGCTGGTCGCTGGGAGACAAGTCTTTTTTCCGGCAATCGCTGGATCAACTGACTGGCACCAATGAAGAGCCCTTCTACTCCTTTATGATTACATTAACGAGCCATCATCCCTATACGCTTCCAGAATCTATACAAGAGCTGGATGTGGGCCAGTTTAACGGAACTCTGTTTGGGGACTATCTTCAGGCCGTACATTATTCAGATGCGGCACTCGGAGAGCTTATTGAACGGCTGAAGAAGGAGGGGCTGTGGGAAAATACCCTATTTATGGTCTACGGCGATCATGACAATTCTCTGAAGGAGCAATCCAACTATGAGGCCTTTCTCGGCAAGAGGATTGATGAGCTCCAGATGCATCAAATCATGAACCAGGTGCCACTTCTCCTCCATCTACCTGATGGAGCACGTTCTGGAGTATATCTGGAGCCAGCAGGTCAAATGGATATCGCACCAACCCTTCTTCATCTGCTCGGTATACCGACAGATTCGAAGTATTTCATGGGGAATGACCTGCTGAACAGCCGAAATCGGATGGTTGTACTTCGTACAGGCGCTTTCGCTACAAGGGAATTGTATTACATCCCTTCAGACGATTACCGCTTTGAACATGGGGGCTGTTATGATGCTGAGTCAGGAGAGCAAACAAACGTAAACGCATGCGAAGCTACGTTTGATAAAGCAAAGAACCAGCTGTCAATATCTGATCGTGTAATTACTTATGACCTCATCGCGAAGCTTCGTGATTCGTCGAAGTAAGGGCTACTGATTTTAATATCGATCATCAACAAACCCCCGTCTCTGATGAGAACGGGGGTTCATTGGTATGCAGGTCAGTTGTCTTCCGGCTTCTTCGATGCCAGGCTGGCATGGAGTGATGTGAGACGTTCCTTTTCTTCTGAGAGGATTTCCTCTGCAAACTCAGTACCGCTGTAGTTCAGCTGCTGCCGGGCTACCGCTACTGCATTCTCTGCACGCAGCAATCGCTTATTCGCTTGATCGAGCATATCTGGTGTAGGATGCGACATCGCTTGGGATACCGCATGATGCAGTTTTTTTACTGAGTTGGAGGCTTGCGCCACCGTCGTGAAGGATTGCAGACTGGAATGATCGTGTTTCATATCGAAGCACACTCCTCTCTCAAAGTCCCTGCTACACCTGTTAGCATGGATATTAAGAAAGGTCGTTATGCACAGAACTTAATTTTTAATGAATGGGGCTGCCTTGGCAAGCACTTCTTCCTCTGTCGGTGCGCTGATGTATCGTCCATTAATAAATACAAAAGCTCTTTTGCCGCAGGGTCCGCAATAGGATTTGCAGCCTACCTTGATCTCGGCATCTGGAGCCATCTTCTGAAGCTTAGGCACCAAAGACTTTAATTTGACATGCTTACATTTATCACATACTCGAATATCGTTAGCCATGTACTCCCCTTCTCACAAGAAAAACATCATTCGGCTTCTTAACAATTAGTCGTGGAAATGATTCCCTTGCGCAGGATTTGTAATAACAAAACCTTCTTTAGGGAAGTACAAATAATCCACTTTGATGCCATCCAGCATCGGCTTGCCAGTTTCAAGGATCAGGTCGATTTCTTTATCTGTAGATACAACCTCATCATTCTCTTTAGGTGTATCAAAGTCAATTCCATAGTGTACATGATCTCCATGGTCGAGCGTAATCAGGACGCGTACATATTTACCTTCATTCTCAGGAAGTGCCAGCTCACGCTTAAGCACTTTAGCGGCATTACGAGTAATTTTTGCTTTCATTATAATTTCATCTCCTAGTGTCATCTATATATAGAAACTGTTAGCAATTTATAATTGGCTCAATTTCAATACCCTATATTTTAATCAAGATGCGTGTATTTAGCAATATCTGCAGATTGAATCCATTTCATCATTCATCAATTATTTTCGAACTGCTACATTAGGATATTTGCGTTCTGCCCTCTGAACAAACCAGTTCATGAGAAACATCGTGACCCCGATATCATCAATCGGGAGGAGTGGCAGCACATCAGGCATAACCCAATATACCGCGGCAGGAACCAAGAAGAGAAGCTTGTCCTGCAATTTAACTTCTGAAGACATTAGAAGAGCAGGCATCCTTTTAAACACATGAGACCACGACTTTAGTGAAAGCAGCTTCTTCCATTTCATGATGATCATTCTCCTTCCGGGTTATTACTATCATAACATACGTGTAAATTCAGGGGAGGTTTCCATACCTCCCTTAGATCATTGCTCTTAACTCGAGAGATCAGCGAAGAAGCAAGCGGATGGCAGACACCATAAGACGCTCGACCTCAGCAGCAATCGGAGTATATTGATTAACCGGCAGCGGATTAGTCCCGAGTCCGGTTTCAACGGTAAAGCCCGGTCTGCCATACTCCTGAATAAACCAATCTTTATATCCTGCATCACTTTCCGTCAATTTAACCGGAGCATACCCTGTTGCTGCAGCAAGCTGCTGTGCCCATTCCTCACTGAACGCAGGCTCGTAATCACGATAGTTCCAGTATATTTCTTCCCCTTGACTATGCAGTGCGATAATCATGTCAAATTTCTTATCCTTCGTCCATTCTGCCAAGGCTCTGGACTCTGGTTCAGTCAGGGGATGTTCTCCTCCATAATCTCTTGGTCCAGGGCAAGTGACGGAACGGCGTCTCGCTTCTTCGTAAAAATGAGCAGGAAATTGATCGTTGAGATCTATGCCCCGAATGTTCGCCTTCCAGCCCGAGAAGTCAGAATTGCCGCCATTCATTTCTAGGAGCTCTGTGGAGAAGGGATGAGCATCTGGTCCATTAAGAACCAATTCTATGCCATCAGGATTAAGCATCGGCACCACCCATAGGGTCACTTGTTCAGACCATCCATCGGATAAGCAGCCCTGCCAATCCTGTTGTTCTTCTAGAGCGGTCATATATTTTTTGACAAATTGCATCAGACAAGGAACGTTCAGCCACTCATTCGCATGCATACCTGCATTGACGTGAAGCTGAATCGGGCCCTTTCCGATCCTGATGTATGGTATCTTTTTTCCAAGCACACTGCAGCCCATAGTCCCCAGCTCACTCATCGACATTCTTAAGCTTTTTATGTGATCAAGGTCTTGTTCAAGCTCATGATACCCGTATAGATTCATCCCTTATCTCCTCCTATAAACTAAGTGAAGGTCAAGAACCATATTTACGTGCAGTATATGCTGCTATTCATTATATTCGTGATAAATCCCTAGGGAGGAATTGAGATGTCACTAAAATATGCATAAAAAAGACAGCCTTGTTCTTTGAACTCTGCAGTTCAATGTCAAGGCTGTGTTATTCTTCAAGCGTTACAGTTTGGATACCTGCCATACGACCGGGGTATTGCGGATCTGCTCTCCTAGCCAGGATCTTGCAATGCTTTGAAACATGACCGGATCACCTGAGCAGAAAAACTGATGAACTGGCGTTTCATCGCCAATGGCGAGCTTTCCCTTGTCATATAAGATCGTGCTCGTTTCTCTAGCAGTCTCATCCGCAGAACTAATTAATTTGACATGAGGACCCATTACCTGACCAATCGTCTCCATCAAGAACGGATAATGAGTACAGCCTAGTATAAGGGTGTCGATCGGTTTGTCTTTCATGCCATTCAAGGACTCACTGACAGTGGATCTCGTATGCTCGGACCTGAAATCCCCCTGCTCTACCAGCGGGACAAGAGCGGGACAAGCCTGACTCATAACGTTGATATATGGAGACAGCTGCTTAAGTGCTGTGGTATACGCTCCGCTGTTGATTGTACCCATCGTACCGATGACTCCAATATTACCTGTCTTGGTGGCCGTTATTGCTGCTCTGGCACCAGGATGAATGACACCGATCACCGGAATATCTACTTTCTGGGATATATGGTCCAGCGCAGCTGCTGTTGCCGTATTACAGGCAATAACGATAACTTTTGGGTCAAATTGAATAAGAAAATCTACGATTTGTTCAGTAAATTGTTTTACTTCCTCGGACGATCGGGGTCCGTATGGTGTGCGGGCAGTATCTCCAAAATAAATGACTTTTTCCCGCGGAAGCTGACGCATCACTTCTTTGGCTACAGTCAGCCCCCCAACACCAGAATCTAAAATTGCGATAGCTTGTTGCACGAACACACCGCTTCCTTCTTTACATATTTCCATCCCTTTTCAATCCTACCCTATGATTCGGACGGCAAAAAGGTACCTACATCTTACCCGATTTAGTATAGACGTGTAAACCAAGCTCAGCGCAAAAAGGCCTTTTGCCTCATCCCTATACTTACAAGGGAACGGCAGTAAGGCCTTTACCACGTATCTTTACGCCTATATTGTATCATCCTTTGCTGCTTCGTCAGCAGCCTGCTCAGTCTTTGCAGTTTCACTGATACCAGACACTTTAGCGACCTCATTTTCTGAACTGACGCCACGGATTTCTTGCAAAAAGACTTCTGTCGATTCCTTCACTTTGGAAGCAATCTTTACACTCTGCTCGCTGACTTTGTCGGCCAGGTTCTGCCCCTTCTCTGTAACCAGCTTGGCGTTATCCGCAATATCCTCGCGAAGCTCTGCTCCGGATTTGGGGGCAAATAGCAGCGCTGTAATGGATCCAGCAATCGTTCCAATCAGTGTACCCCATAACAAGCTCTTGTTCGTATCTTTCATACCTGCTCACTCCTTCTCAAGCGGGCGGGAAGCGCCCGGAGCAGGAGTATTACGCTGCCATGTGTGCCATACCGTCATGGCCGCATCAACGTATCGGAACATTTGCCCCAGACGCTGTTCATTGTCCTGGTGTGCACCATCCACATGCTTGTGCGCTGAACGAGACAGCTTGAGGCTGATCTCATCCATTGTACGACTTACCTGCTGCAGCACCATTCCAAGCGAAGCAATCGATTCAAAGAGAGGGGCTGACTTCTCCAGATGTCCCTGCATATCCGATATCGCTTTATTCGTACCTTGAATCATGGCTGAGGTATCTGCAGCGAGTAAATCTGTTTTCTCTTCAAGCTGACTTACACTGCGTTTAACCTGCTTCATCAAGCTTTTTGCTTCAATAAGCACCAGTACACCGGCCGCTGCCAGGATAACAAAAGCCCCTGCCATCAGCGCTACACTCCATGCGATCATGTTCCAACCCTCCTGCTAACCGGGCGAACGCCCATTTTTTAGTTAATGCATTATAAGCAGGAGGAGTCTGAATTGACACAACAAAATTCAATAGATCACAAACCATTCAGATTAGGACGAGATGTTCCCGGCGTAATAGGGTGCTCCTGGGTCCAGATCAATGACATATCGTAGAGGTGAAACCAATGATTCCTGATGTTCACAGCGCCAGCGTTGTTCCCCGGATGAGCCCAGCAGCTGACCATCCTGTATCACATCACCCTGATCAAATATATAATAAGCCGCACCGTATAAGGTACGTGCTACGACGTCCGGATCCATTCCTGCAAAATGACATTGAAAATCAGGCACCCCTAGTGAGGATAAACCAACCGTATCCATCACCAGCTCACGTCTAGCTTCACTGCCTCCCGCTTGATACAGCCTTACATTCATCGCACCATATAGATGATCCCCATTTTCGAGCGCTTTGACATAAGCAGAAGGCTTCACCAGTTTGTCACTGCCGTAAAAGTAAACCGCTTCACAAGGCGTAACTTCTAAAATAGCGAGTAACGCCTGCTGGAACAGCTTCAGTCGTTCTTTATGCGGCAGGCCCGCCGTAAACATATCATGGATGCGAATCTGATACTGGCACAGGCCCGTAACCTCATTTGCTTCGCTCCAATGCCAGGACTGCTCCACAGCACCCTTGAACCGGTTCTTGTCTTGAATCTTGTGGACAGGCAGAATACAGGTCTGTGCAGGAACGGTCCCGTCTTCAAAATTAACCATATGCTCCATATGCATTATGACCAGAAGATCCTGTTCTTTATCTGCTGCCTCGGCCTGATTCTGAGCCTTACTCACGGCGTCCTTGTTAACAGGTCGTTTCATCACTCTTGCTTTCCCGGTCAAACGCTTCATGACCTCCATCAGCTTCTCTTCTTCCAGCTGAGGCATGTCCTTGAATAAAAGCTCGGCCATATATACCGGATGAAATCCGGAGTTGTCTTTCTTACGATCTGACATGATATATCCTCCAAACCAAATAGGTGAATCCATTACATTACGAAATTTGATATTACAAAAATTTGATACAACTAGAAATTTTTAATCTATTATTTCTAGTTCCGTGATTGTTGGAACGGTCCGAGTTCTTTTTCAAGATATAAGCGAATTTGATCTGCGAACCGATCCAGCACATCAGGAAGCGTCCGGGTTACCTTATGCAGGCTTGTCCGATCCCATGCATAATAATCCTGTACGAGCGGCTTCCGCAGCGGCACAAGCTCCATAAACAGCTTATAGCTCTCCTCATCAAATGCCCCTGCTTCATGAACGATTTCAATGATGTCTTCGTAGCTGCTCGCGTCCCGGAGAATAAATCCATCAATCAGATAACTGCCTACGTCGGTTACAATCTCTAGAGCCAAATGCAGGGAGCGCTCCTGAACGAAGCCAAGGATAATTCCCCCATCCCAGTTCTCCTGTGCATGACGGAGTCCAGCTGTAATCTCGGGAATAGCTGACAAGCGTAATTCGATTTGATCTGTATTTACATAGTACAATACGTTCACATCCGTTTCGTCGGTAATCAGTTACGTCTATTTTTTCGTTTCAGCCAAAAGAACATTACCGGGCATGCAATTAAAATGACGATCAGTATTAACATCGTTTCCATTACATCTTTTAAATCGCCCACCTGCTACTCCCCTTTGTAAGTTAGATTTCGTAATCGACTGCAACAGAAGAATCCTTCACAACACTCATGTGCTTAATAATCTCTTGATGAACGGGATGAACCTGATAGGCCTCCAATGCCTCCAAGGAATCAACGACTGCGGTCAGAGAAATGTCGAAGGAACGCTCCGATTTCAAGACATCCACTCCAATCTCCAATGATTTCAGCAGCTCAATTCTGCCATCCATGCTGCGCAGTATACGAGCTGTCTCCTGAATGCTTGCCTCTGAGCGGTCCTTTAATTTGAAAAAAACAATATGTTTAATCATTATAATAGCTCCTTATCCTATGTCATGAGTTAATAGAGTTGATTCCGTTTACAAAAAATATAACATAAACACGAATAAAGTGGTAAATGAATCACTGATCGTTTTCTGATGTGTAACTTGTCCAAGATCTTACTCCAGCAAAAAAAAGGCCTCTATTGCTCAGGCCCTTGTGATTCTGCTTCCTGATTCTCCCTTCGATCCTTCCGCGGTCCAAATTGACTTAATATATCTTCGTCAACCGAGTATTTGACTGCTTCAAGCTCTGCATCTTCAGGATCTGGTCCGGTGGTATCTGTCGTTTCATCCTCCTCTGCGCGTCTGCGTAATGCTGCTTCTTCATCATCCTCTGCCTGCTTCTTAACCAGCTCTATGATCTCTCTTAATTTGGCGGGGAGTGGAAGCCCGATTCGGCTGTAATTCTCGGTAATGGAGATCAATTCGTTCGCCAGATAAAAGTACATCGCCCCTCCTTTAATGACATCTGTTCCAATCAGCTGATCGATCTGGTGGGCAAGTAAAATAACAAGCAGCATCAGACCTTTGCGAGTCAATCCCCAAAATCCAATCTTGCTGTTCAACTTGCTGCCAGTACGGATTACAGCCGCAACCCCGGTAATATAATCAATGGCCATCGCAATACATAGCAGGATAAGCAGCTGTGTCCATCCACCAAACGCAAAGGTGAAGAATGCCCCTACGAATCCGAGGAGCATATTGATTAATGCCGGACTCATCATGCCCCCTCCTCTTCTTTTTCTCTCTATTAATCTATGAAAATTATGGAAAGATGACACGATTATATTTGATTTTTATGAAATCAAATGTTTGTCCATTTTTGAGTCTTTAGGCCTATTTTTAATCGGCTTTACCCTGTTTTCGTTGGTCTATACTAACTCCACATACAATTAATAGGAGAAAAACGAGCGGATTCATAGTCCGATTTTCCCTTAACAAGGCTCCTCGTATATGAATATGCTTTCAAAGGTGGTTATGTCGACACTTGAAACGACTGCTTATTTTGTTGTAGTATTTGTTTAAAAAATCGGAGGAAATATGCCTAAACAACAAGAACAACATTCGATCCAGGCGTGGTCTCTGATCAACCGCAAATATCTGGGAAAAGGCGTACGCGTAAAGCGATTCCGCAGGCCGACACGCTGTCAGGTTCGCAACCGTATATTGCTTGCCGTGCTCATGGCAAACGACATCAAATTATCACAGTTGGCTGAAGATCTCTCGATCTCATCAAGAAGTGTCAGCGCATGGGTGTATGAAGGTCGAATTCCTGGAAGCACTAATCTGGATAAAGTATGTCAATTACTCGGTTATCCGCGCCATATTTTGTTTAATGAAGATGTCATTAGAAGCAGTCCTGTCATTTGTCAGCCGGAACCATCCCGATTTATGAAGCGAACGGTTACGCGCTCGCCAGTGAGCAATCGGATCTTAACCGGATTATGCATGGTTCATGACTTATCCGTTACAGATGTGAGTCACTGGATTGGAGTACACCCGGGAACATTCCGTAAATGGCTTCATCAAGGAACGATGCCCTCTTCGGCTTTCCAGGATCAAGCAGAACAGTTTTTCAAAGTTCCAAAATCGATTCTTTTTGCTGATATCATTTTAAAACAGAATTCATAATATCTCCCTTATGGGTAAGAGAGCACTCCCTGCATGAGCTGACTGCTTCTGCAAGGAATGCTCTTTTTTTACCTTCTTACCTTGTTTATACACGTACGGTTTGCCCAGCAGCTTCTTCCTTAAGAGACTTCAGCTTCTTCATCACAGAATGGGGATCATGACCGAAATAATCGTGCAGTCGATTATACTCTGCATATATTTTTTCATAAACCTCAGAATGCGCTGGTATCGGTTTGAAGGTCTCATCTCGAACTCTCGCCATCCTTGCCGCTGCGTCTTCAATACGATCATATCCGCCTGATTTCGCTCCTGCGGCAACAGCTGCGAACATAGCTGCTCCTAGAGCAGCCGTTTGGGTTGAAGCAGCTACTCTGATCTCACGTCCAATGATATCTGCATATATTTGCATGAGAAGTTTATTTTTCTGAGGCAGCCCTCCGCATGCGTATACGATATCTACATTCAAACCACCACGCTCAAATGCATCGATGATCTTGCGAGTACCGAAGGCCGTTGCTTCAAGTAATGTTCTGTACAACTCTTCCGGCTTCGTCTGCAGCGTATACCCTATAATCAGTCCGGTCAGATTGGCATCCACCAAGGTGGATCGGTTGCCGTTCCACCAATCGAGGGCGAGCAGCCCGGTCTCTCCAGGCATGTATGAAGAGGCTTTATTCTCCAGCCATTCATGTACGGTGAGTCCTTCCTCTTCAGCCCATTCCTTCACTTCAGAAGGCACACCGTTCTCTACAAACCAGGCAAAGATATCGCCTACAGCTGTCTGACCGGCCTCATAGCCATAGTATCCAGGAATAATACCATTTCGAACGACACCACATATACCCTCTACTTCCAGCTCCTCTTCTCCGAGCAGCAGATGGCAGATTGAAGTACCCATTGTCATCACCAGTTTACCCGGCGTCACAACGCCTACAGCAGGCACTGCCGCATGAGCATCCACATTCCCGACAGCTACCGCAATCCCTTGGGCAAGGCCCATGGCGTTCGCCATCTCCCGGGATAATCCGCCAGCCCAGCTCCCCTGTTCAAGAATATCGCCTCGCAGCTTCGTTTCTATCACATGTTCAAGTCTTGGATCGAGAGATTTGAAGAATTCATGGTCCGGATATCCTTCATCGTGATGATAGAACGCCTTGTAGCCTGCTGCACATTGGCTGCGCTTCAGCTCACCGCACAGCTGCATGATTATCCAGTCTCCCGCTTCAACAAATCGATCTGTAAGCTGATAAATATCCGGTGCTTCATTTAGGATCTGCCAGACTTTTCCGATCATCCATTCCGATGAAGATTTACCGCCATATCGCTTAAGAAAGACTTCTCCGCGCGCTGCTGCAGTCTCATTAATCCGGTCAGCCTCACCCTGAGCCGCATGGTGCTTCCAGAGCTTTACCCAGCTGTGCGGATGGCTTGCGAGCTCGGGCCTTAGACAGAGGGGCTGACCTAACAGATCAATAGGCAGCATGGTGCATGCGGTAAAATCGATTCCGATTCCAATGACGTCTTCCTTGCCTATACCCGCTGCCTGCATAACTGCCGGCACCGAGGTCATAAGCACCTCCATGTAATCCGCAGGATGTTGAAGTGCCCAATCCATTTCCAGCTTGTGACCGCTTACAGGAAGCCTCTCATCAATAACACCGTGCCGATATGGAGTAACATGAGCAGCTGCTTCGGTTCCGTCAGACAGCTTCACAAGCACTGCCCGACCCGATTCCGTTCCATAATCAATACCGATCGTATATTTTTCGCTCACTTCGCACATTTCGCTCTTCTCCTTCAACTCCTATGTCAATACCATCTATTATAAATTTGTACGTACAATTTAACTGTTCTTAACCTATTGGTTCTATAATTTATAGATTCGCGTAAATAAAGGACCTTTTCAACTTCGGTAGTTAGGAGAAAAGGTCCTCGCTGCTGATATTACAGCCTGCAAATTCCCGACTATGCCTCGTGCCCTGTCTTTATCTCATTTAAATATTTGAGCCCTGTGTATCTCGCTCTTAAGGTATGCGCGGTCCTCATCGCACGCTCCAGTTGTTCATCGGTTACACCGAGCTCTTGGATCGTAGAGGGGCCTCCTGTGCGGCTGAGCCATTGCTGCATTTGCTCTCTCGCAGGCAAATCCTTGTAAGCATCAAATGCTTCTTCCTGCCCGCTCTCATAGAGCGAACGGTATACATCTGAGAGCAGGGCTGATGCAACGCCAACTTTTGCTCCATGCAGAATTGCTTTTTTACCCTGCTGAAGGAACTCCATCTCCAGACGATGAGAAATATGATGCTCCCCTCCGGAGGCTGGACGGGAGTGATCAATGATCAGCATCGAGATGCCAGAAGCAATCAGCGCTTCCATCAGAATTCTAACTCCCTGTTTGCTGCCCTCGGCGATCTCATTCACGTGATGAACACACTCCATCAGCGCTTCTTCCGTCATCCGGTAGGCAAGCGGACAATACGGTTCTTCTCCAAGATCACGTGATATTTTCCAGTCGGCAAGGGATGTGAATTTACCGAGCATATCACCAAAGCCAGCAGCCGTCATCACTTGTGGAGCCTTCGCCAAAACGCTCAAATCTGCAAAGATCGCCTCCGGCGGGATCGCTTGAAAGGTCTGTTTCGTACCATCTACAATAAGAGGGGCACCTGCGGAAGTGAAACCATCCACAGACGCCGCTGTGGGAACAGATACAAAAGGCTTGTTCATCTTGAAGCAAACAAATCGGACAAGGTCATGAATCGTACCGGAGCCAACTGCGATGACCGCATCGGTATCCTTCGAGACACCTAACAGAACTTTAACGATAAATGCTTCGTCTGCGACAACCTCACCTCCAGTGTTTCCAGGCAGGAACAGCTCTTTAGTAATGACTCCCGCTGATTTTAGATAAGTGATGATTTCATCGCCTGCAGCTTGTTTGGTATGCTCATCAAAGACAACCGTCACTTTTTTATAATTCTGCTTGCTAAGATAAGGGGTCAATTGCGCAAGTGCCCCATCCTCCAGACATATATGCATTTCTACCGTACGGTGCGGATTACCGCATGTACATTGACCTGCTTCCTTATTCCACTCTGCAATACGTTCATTCAAACTTATACCCATCATCCAAACCTCCTGTATGCTCGTTTCTACTCCTAGTTTCCAATATGTACGTACAAATTGTCAAACAAAAATAAAAGACAGCAAGGATGCTGTCTCTTATTCAGGAACCCAGCTTAACTCAGGGTTATTGATGTTCTTCTCGAGATTAGGCGAAATCCTGAATTTAAATAAAGGTTCTTGTATCATTGTTTCGACTGAAATTATAGATTGCGACCAGCGTAAGTGCAGCAGCAAAACCGATCAGAGTAAGCAAATTCAAATATAGTCCGGCCAGCGAAGCTCCGTTCTGCAGCTTGTTGACAGTCTCCAGAAGCCAGTATTGCGGCATGAAGCCTGAGAGCTGTCTGAAACTCTCTGGAATGATCTCGAGAGGAAAATAACATCCGGCAATCAGACAGCTGGGTGTAATAATCAGATTTTGGAGTGCTCCTGCCATTCTGGCCCCTTTGGCAAAAGAGATGATCAGGAGTGCTAAACCGATGGCGGTCAAACCGAATAACATCATAATGATAACAAATTGTATCGCAGGTATTCCCGAATCAATGTGCAGCACTTGTTTCATGAAGAACACTGTAATGATGATCTGCACAAACAACATGATAAAATTAACGATCACATTAGATAAAACGTAAGTTTTGGATGATATCGGTGATGCCATGATCCGGAAAAATGTCCTGTTTTCTTTCTCTTTTAAAATAAAAGAAGTCAAGTTAGCCGAGGAGAACATCATAAGCGCAACGAGGAAGCCAATCGTTTGGTACGTCGCATTTTTAACTGCCGCCGTATCCTCTACCTTCACGGAAGAGAGCTTAAAGCGCTGAGTACTGTAATCCTCGTAGAGCGACATGAAGACTTCCTGATCTCCTGCAGCATATTTTCCGAGCGCTGCAACATTACTAATATAGCTGTGAAGCATGGATTTTACATAGGCGGTTACCTCGGCTCCCTTTACAGATATCATTTCGATATGATCCGGAGCACCCTTCTGGACACTTGCTGCAAAGCCTTGCTTAAAGACGACCGAAGTATCTGAATTTCCCGCTGCAATATCCTTCTTCATGGTCTCTTCATCCGTAACTGTAATCTGAACCTTGTTTAGCTGCTGTAAAAAGGAGATCGTATCTTGTGTGACCTTATGCTCTCCATCCAGATTAACGAGGGTCACCCGCAGAGGAGCACCGCTGCCTCCGCCATAAATCGCCATACTGACTAATGCCGCTGCTATAGGAAGAACAAACAGAATTAAAATATTCACTTTTTTTCGAAGCACGCTAAGTATGGTTTTTCTCGTCAGCCATAGCAGATCCTTCATTCTATTCTCCCCCTGTCTTATGCATAAATGCTGCTGAAAACACAAGCAGGAGAGCACTAATGCCCACATTAAGAGCAATAACCGGAATAACGGCTGCTGCATTACCTGCAAATATAACTTGCATTAGTGCCTGGTTAGACCAATAAATAGGCGAGAAATGAACAATATAGCTAAGCAGACCATTCTCTGTATGGATCGGGGCATAAGCTCCCCCTACAAAAGAGGCAATTTGGATGATGATGACCAGAATGGCATGACTTGCTCCATCTTTAAACAGATAGCTGCAAGCAAGACCCAAACTGACCGCGAGGAGAACTTCAGTGAATAACAGTCCAAATACGGCAGTATAGCTTGAGCCCCAATCTGCTTGGAATACATACTTGCTAAACAACACAACCACAGCAACACATAGAAAGTTTATCAACGTAGATGACAAGATTTTGCCTGTGAATATCGCTTTCTTGGAAACAGGAGAGGCGTACAAGCGAATATAAGTTCGACGAGACACTTCGCCTCGAATTAAATAACTTGCAGATAATGCACTGTAGAGAGCAATCATCGTAGACATGGTAATGGCGTAATAATCTATGGAGCTGGGTTGCTTATCCCGGATTAATGAGGCCTCCTGAATGAAGCTGCCATAAGCGTATTTTGCCTCTATAATTTGCTCAAGCGCCGCTGGGTCAGACTTTCCTACTGCAGAGAAGAGATTATACTGATCCACGAACGAGGTAAGCATCCCCTGGACAATGTTATTCTCAATAGAATTTGTCGGATTACCGAAATACAATATCCCATCATTGGTTAGCTCTGCATAAGCGGTATGCTGATCTTCCTGCATCAACTTCTGACCATCGATCTCTTTTGTTGCTAAAGTGATCGCTACCCCTTCCTGCTCAAGCGCATCCATAAAGCCCGACCAGGAAGCACTCAGCTGTTCTTCACTAGTATGATCTGTATACATCAAGCTCAAAGAGTCCATTTCGTAATCGCTGGAGAAGGCATTCGTTAATGCACTCCCAAGAATAAGCATCAGAACGATGGGGAAGGCGATCATGAATATAAACGTTTTAAAATCCCTTAACTCTGTCAGCAATTCTTTCCGAATGATATGAATAATGTTCATTTTATCCCCCTAATCCCGCAGTTTACGACCTGTTAAGGTTAAGAATACGGTTTCCAGATTAGGAGCCTGCTCTTCAACAGAGCGAATCTCAACTTCATGAGTCATTAATTGATAAATCAGCTGATTGAGATTATTTACTTCGGATTTAGACCTGATTTGAATCATTTGATCGTCTGCCTCCACCTCGATCACTCCGTGGATCTGCTTCAAAAACTCGATATCAAGTGGAAGAGCCGACTTATATCCGATCCAAATATCCTTCGTGTCTGTAATGGTTGAAGTAAGCTGTTCCTTCGTTCCCTCCGCGATGATCTTGCCATGGTCTACAATCGCGATGCGGGTACAGATCTCTTCGACCTCTTCCATATAGTGACTCGTATATATGATTGTACAGCCCATCTGATTCAGCTTCCGTACAGAATCCAAAATATAGCTTCGGGACTGCGGATCAATACCCACCGTTGGCTCATCCATAATGATCAGCTTCGGCTGATAAGCGATGGCACAGGCAATATTCAATCTGCGTTTCATACCACCCGAGAAATTTTTGGGATATTGTTTAGCTTTATCCGTGAGTCCGACAAAATTTAGTGCTTCCAAAGACCTCTCTTGCAGCTCCTTTCCCCTTAAACCGTACAAGCCTCCAAAAAAATGAACATTCTCATACGCGGTCAGATTCTCATAAATGGCTATATCCTGCGGTACGATACCAATATTCATCTTGGCAAACCTGCTGTTTTTGGCAATATTTTTACCGAGCAGACGAATTTCACCTTTGGATGCACGAAGCAGAGAAGAGATCAAATGAATTGTTGTACTCTTTCCCGCACCGTTGGCACCGAGAAAACCAAATATTTCTCCTTCACGAAGCTTTAAATTCATATGATCTACAGCTACAAAATCCCCAAATTTCTTGGTAAGTCCCTCAATTTCCAGAACGTTCAATGCAATCACTCCCACTTCCCTGAATCTTGCTTTCCTTTTCTTTCTATAGCATAAAGAAAAAGGATGAACCTACAACAGTGCATAAGTTCATCCTTTGATATGAGAAGTTTCATGAAGAACGAAGATGAGAATTCTCCGGCGCTTGTCCATGAGGCAGCAGAGTAATGACGCTGAAGCCGTTCGAGCCATCCACGACGACCGTCCCTCCCAGCGCTGCTGCTCTTTCCTCCATTCCAGAAATACCGAGCCCTTTTACAATCCGGCTAGCGCCGATTCCATTATCGGAAACGACAGCCCGGATCAGCTGATTGAGCACCTGGATTTCAACATGAATCTGATCCGCATTCGCATATTTAATCGTGTTCGTTACGGCTTCCGTCATATTTTGCTGTATGATTCGAAAATGAAGAGGCGTAATATGCTCAAGATCACCGCTATGCATAAACGACGTATGAATCCCATGCTTTGCACTTATCTCATCGACAAACAGCCGCAGCCGGTTCATCCCCATTTCTTCAGGCCTAGGCTTCATCTCCTTCAGGGTAACTCTGATTTGTTCAAGTCCCTCTTTTGATATCCCGATCGCATTGTCCAGCAGCTCTGCCGCTTTGGCAGGATGGCTGACTAGCATGGTTTTGGCTGCCTCCATCTGAATGAGTGCCCCAGCCATTGAATGACCAATCTCATCATGGATGCGCTGTGATAATCGGTTCCTTTCTTCCAGCTTAATTGTATATTCCGATTGCTTAAGGAATTCCTGGTTCTCCTGCAAGGATCGCCTCAGCCTGTCCATATCAGCCTGGATTGATTCGTATTTCTCGAATTGATTATTCACCACCGTTTTATAGTGCCTGACAGCAGAATAAGCCAGAAATATGAATCCTGAGGTGAGCAAATAATGAAACAGAATAGAGCTTGGAACTAAGCCCAGTGTTATAAGAAAGAACAGGAACGGATACACCGAATGATTTTTCAGGGAGATGGATATCTCATAGAGGCTGATTGCTAACAGCAGCAGAAAAGAAACATGAATAAATACTGCACATCCGATAATCCACCCGATGGTTAGTGCATGAAGGCAGAGTATAGATTTGTGATTCCTTAGAATAAGCATCATGCAGTTAAGAGATATGTATATCAGCACAGAAAAAATAAACCATCTCTGATCTTGATCAGCGCCGAGCACCGTGCCTGAAATATAGACAAGCAGAATCAGCCTGCAGCCGACCATCCACAATTCGTAATAATTAAAGCTCTTCATCTGAAACCCGTACTTCACCAGTTAAATAGTAAATCGCAATTTGCGTTCGATGGGCAAGTCCCGTCTTGTTTAATATAGAAGTAATATGGTTAGCCACCGTTCCCTCCGATAAAAAAAGCTTCTTGGCGATCCCTTTATTAGACAGCCCTTTTGCGATACAGCCCATAATATCTAATTCGCGGTCCGTAAACAAACTACGGTCTATATGATCCGTATGACTTGGTATGGATACAGATTCCGGGATCGTTTTCTGATGGGCTGAAATTGGGTGGCTTGAGCTAGGTAAGCTTGACTTGATCTTATCAAGTACAGCACCTTGCAGCACATGATGATTCCGGTTGACACTTTTAATCGCATCTCGGATTTGCTCTGGGTCATTATTCTTGAGAAGATATCCTCTAGCCCCAGCCTGTATCGCTTCAAAGACAAACTCATCATCGTCAAACGTCGTTAATATGAGCGGTCTTGTCTGTGTCAGCTGTACAATCTTCCTTGTGGCTTCGACTCCATTCAGATTCGGCATCCGAATATCGAGCAGGGCCACATCCACTTCGTGCTGCTGACAATATTGCACAGCCATAGCACCATCCTCGACCGCTGCCACGACTTCAAATTCCTCAAAGCTGGACAATATAATTCTCATTCCTTCGCGAATAAAGGAATTATCATCTGCTATCAATACTTTGATCTTCATATTAAGCCCCTTGTATAACCGAATTTAATCTCTACATTCATTATATGCGAATCCCTATTCATAATTAAGACCATAATTCCTATAAAATGGAAGTATTGAGGCAATGCAGCTCGGCATCTGTACAACAAAAACAGGCTTCCGGTATTCCGGAAGCCTGTCTGGATAGGATGCGGTCGAGAGGACTCGAACCTCCACGGGGGTTAGCCCACACGGACCTGAACCGTGCGCGTCTGCCAATTCCGCCACGACCGCATATTTGGCGCGGTTTTACCCGCTTTTCCTGTGCGTAATATTCCGATTGATTCGCAAGGATTTTTCGGACGGCTCACGGTAGGCTTTACGTATGCTTGACGTTAGGCTTTTCCGTTTCGTGCGTCGTTTTAAATCCGTGCGCGCCTCAACCACGCAAGAAAAAATATACCACGAATCGACACGGAGTGTCAACGCAAAATAAGAGAGCGCAATCACTGCGCACTAGCCGGTCTTGTGTACGTTGCTAACTCGGTATATAATACGAATATATGTTCGTAAAACGGAGATGACTCGAAATGGCTACACCCGCACAAATAACCGATGATGAACGGACGCTCGTTAAATATCACGTTATCCTCCCGCTTGTCTTAACCGCATTTGAACGCGACGCGGCGATTATGCGCGAAACGCTTAAGACGCCCGAGCCGTACGTTGAGAGCATCGAACTCGCGATGAATATTGTTACGCATGACATAACGGAGATTAAGCGCTTGTTCCGTAGTCGCGGAATCAAAGTATACGAATTGACGCGTGATCCCGACGCAGTACACGCGAAGTTTCAATGCCGCGGATATCACGGTCAAATGTCGTTAAGATGGGCGTTTATAGCGCCAGAAGCCGCGATACTCATGCGCAAGTATCTCGGCCTCGACATCTCGCAATATGATAACGTTGTAATACCGGAATCTCTCCGCATCAAACGTTAACGATACGCGCGCTCACGTTGCTTAATTTCCGCGAGTACTTCCGCTATTGGTCGCCCGTATAATCGCGCATGTTCCTGCGTGAGTTTCGCGTTATCAGCCGTGCTGTACCGCTTGCCGACCGGTTGAAGTGCGTCACATACGAATGGCGGCGCGTACTCTCCCTCAACGAGCCAACACGCTATAAACTGATATTGCTTCGTTGCTTCAAACGCAGACTGCGGATCGGCGAAAGTTTTGGACAGATACGGGAGCAACCGTTTATACGTATCGAGATGCGTATTGCGGAAAAGGTGCCAATTAACCGACGCGGACAATAACGTATCGACGAATCCAGGATACGCCTGGAACGCGCTAAAATCGTGGAACGCGATAATTGGCGCGAGCTTATACTTCGGACCTTCACGCAGCATCCGTTTCGTAAAGTGGACGAGGCCGCGCGATAAGAATTGATGCGGTTCGTTGAGTACGAGGAACGTTCCGGCGCCGCGCCCATCCTGCGCTAGTTTAATAAGAAACGTTAACATGACGAGCCAATAACCGAGTATCTCCTTTAAGCGCTCAGGCATCGGAATACCGTCCGGCATTTTGCAACGTATAATCACGACTTTACCTTCGCTAATCCAACGGTATAGATCCATCGCTTTATCGGCTGATTGCGCGAACATCGGCTTAAGAAACTCGCTCCCCGTTATCTGGCTGATTCGCCGCAAGACCGGCCCGTAAATTTGCCCCTGCTTCCCTTCCGTCATCTTATCGAAATCGCGCCACGTATCCATATCGAATAGGTGCTCGTTAGCTGCGATCATCTCTTTACGGAATTTACCCGATTGGAACATCGCCTTCATATCCGTAAAGTCGCCGCGACATACCTTCGCTGCTGAACGCGTAAAGTCGGCCGTTTGAAACTTATCCTCGTCACCATCCGCGAGTAAGAAATCCGTCAAGTACTCCGCTATCACATCGGCCGCAACGCGCTCGTCGCTAATATTGCGGAATATCGATTGCAGTCCGAAGTATGGCGCGTAACTCGTATCCGCCAAGTTAATGTCGATAACGTCATCCGGGTCCAAGTGATCGCGCACAGCGTTAGCCATGCCGCGCCAGTTACCGGAGCTATCCCGATTCTGCTCGTCGATAAAGTCCGGAATGACCGCGCCGATACCGTGCTTGCGCTTCGCCTCAACGATAAGATTAACGATGTGTTGATCCTTGCCCATACGCGGCGACCCGTTAACTACGCGTGGCGTGAACAGTTTATCCGGTTGATTCGTCGGAATGTGAACGTTAAGAGTCGCGCCCCGATCCGTAGCCGTTCCCGCTAATATGCCGCGTTCATTTCGGAAGGCTGCCGGTAACTCAATTTCAATGCGCCGATTCGACCGCAACTGATCCGCAAACTCCGCCTGCAACTCCGCCGTTGGTAATTGCGTTAGCTTGCCGACCTCATCAACGCTCATCATATTCGGATTAAACTCGCGCATATTCCAACCGATTTCAGCGCGTCCTCTAACGTTTATCTTAACGGGTTCGAGACGATTATCGCCCGCCAGTTCCCCGTACGCATTAGCTACTGACCGCGCAAGCATTCCGCGCTTAATTGGATCGGCCGCTGTTACCGCATATCGTATCGTCGTGTTAAACGCAGGCAAATTACGCTTATTTCGCGTCAAATTAGAGAGTTCACCGTTAACTAATAGTTCGGCACGGTCTGGATTCGGAAGCGCTAATTTCACGGTATTTTTACGTGATTCCGACGCGCCATGATAGAACGTCCGCTCGATGCCGATAAGTACGTCGTCGATTAGCGATTTTGCTTCGTAAAATACATGCGTTAGGAGTCCGCCGATTGTTCGGAGAGCGCGCAGCGGATCGAAGCCGGGCCGATACGGGACACCGCCTCTATCCCACGTTTCCCACGCGTAGTCGGCGAGTTTCTTCCATTTATTCCGCGCGATTGATTCCGTACGGATAAATACGTTAACTTCGTCACCGGCGCTCAGTTCGTTAGTCACGCCGAGCAAATCGCGAACCGGCGTATTTTGCTCGTTATAGCGGAAGTCCAGCGAGAATATATCGTGACGGCGATACTTGAGCGCGTATAGATCCGTATCCATTGCGTCCGGAAACGCGAAGTCATCGACGAGTTCGAGCGTTGATTTACGCCATTGCTCGTGATTGCGAAATTTAATCCGGAAGGCATCCGCGAACTCCGGCGGCATCGCGCAGTAATATTCGATTGACTCCGTTGATAAGCGCGTAATCCACCAGAAGTCCGGACTCGGCTGCGAGAACAGGCGGAGTGATTTCGTTTCCTTTACGGAGAACAATTCATATAGTGAACGCTGAAAATTACGTGATGCCGAATTAAGTACCGATGAGTGCGGAATAATACGATAGACGGCGCGCATATAGTTCCCCTCCCTTCTATATAAGTACGCGCCAAATTACGCCGACCCAAAATGTCGTGAACAATCGACCGATCCACGGGTTCTTATCGCCAACCAGCGGAGACACCATCATGCCGGCCGCACATGTTACGATGCCGAGCGTAATGATTTCCGCTGAGTTGTCGTTAAGGAGTGCGATACAGTTGCGGAATAATTCGCCGAGCACTACGCCAAAGTCTGACGCGATGTTACCGAGCGAGTTGGCGATTAGCTCGACGAGTTTGCCAGCTACGCTATTTTCAAACGGATTAAGCGCGGTTTCTGGCTCCGTTATCATTCCGTTAATTCTTACGATCATATCGTCCGCCTCCTATAACGTTTTGAGCCAGTTACGGATATCGACCGCGTGCCGAATGATAATGTAGCCGATACTTCCGCCCATAATAAATTCGAGCGCCTTCGTGCGATTCCCGAACATCCACGTAACACCGCTAAACGTAATGATGCCGACGCACAACCAATCCGCCATATTTAATACGGTGTGAAATACGTTATTCCACGTATCAGCGCCGCCGCTCGCTGCGAATACAGTCGCGGGCATTAACGTTAAATGTACGGTCGAAGCTGCGGTAACTACCGCTTTATAATCGCGCTTATTCTTAGCGACAATGTTGCCGGCGGACCATGCGGACCAGTCGAGTACTTCCGTTTTACTCATCGTGTATCAATCCTTTCGATGTCGGTAATAATAACGACAAAACCATCGGGGAGTGAGCGCGTATGATATTCGTTCTTGGCCTAATTGCCGGCGGTACTATCGCCGCTATCGTTAACTGTTTCGTTTAGTCGGGAATTTAACCCGGCTTTTTTATTTACCATTGTCGCGTATAAAACCGCCTTTACATATCCGCTAAAATTGTTCGCACTCTCCGCCATCACCCACGCTAATAATTCGTTTTGGTGCGCGTTATCAACGTTAAAGTTAACGCCCTTTCTCACGTAATTACTCATGCGTTATACCTCCGATACTTGCGTTAATGTTGCGCGGTGGAGCTGGTGTATTTTGCGTTGTCGACTTCGGTGATTCTTCCGTTGCTTCCTCCGTTTTCTTAGCGCGAGATCTGCGCGTGCGTTGCGAATTTGATGCGCCAGTTACACGCGACTTTAACTCTGCGGAAAGTATTTCGATAGCCGCCGCGAGTTCTTCCGTTACGTCTTCCGCTTCGATAACCTGCTGCGCATAATCAGCGAGTAGCCCTCCGAGTATTGGTTGCGAAACCTCTCCAGCCATTTTCTTAAGTAGCGTTTTGCTCATCGTCATGTTGCGATCGCCTCCTACGTTTTACGTATGTTTGATGTTATGGCGGACCGCTTGACCAAAATGACCACAGTTTTGAATTAATTTTCATAGAGTTGTCCACACTTACTAGTAAAGGAGTGGATAAACATGGGACTAGGAAAGCCGCGGAGTAAGTTGGGCACGTATATTGATAAGCGTGGAATTAAACAGAAGGATCTCGAAGAGTGGACGGGCCTGAGCCGCAATGAGGTCGGTAAGTTATGCGCTGGAAATGGGCGCGAGGTTAACCCGTATCCGAATACGATGGTCAAGGTAATCAGCGCGCTCAGAAAACGTGGACATGACGTGAAAGCTGCGGACTTCTGGACGTTGTAGCCGTCCTTAAACGACGAAAAGGGAGCCACCCGTTTCCAGGTCGCTCCCTAGCGCAATCGCGTAGGCGATCGCTTTACCCCAGCGTATGCATCCGGGCTTGTATTAAATGCGTGTCCGAATAAATTTAGAAGAATCCGCCTGCAGCGGAAATAATCATAATGACGATGCCTTGTATCTCGCGCTTCTCCAATTTGTACGATAAGAACCCGAAGACGATACCGAGCGCAGCAATAAACGCGGTAAACGGTAAGAACGAGATAAGTGCACAGACCCAGCCGATAAGTGCGAATATAAAACCGCCCGCGTACCCTTTACGCTTGTTAGTCGGTTCGCTCTCTACTTTATCTTTTGTTATGCTTACGTCATTTTTGACTTCCCAATCTTTTCCGATACCCATCGCTGATCACCGCCCATTTAATGTATACAAATTGTAACATTTATCCTATAAAAAGAAAATAGCCCACCTACGATAGTCCTACGTTATTATAAGCAAGACTCCGCTGGTGGGCGTCATTATTTATTCGGTTTTCACCTTACTGAACGTGCCTTTACCGATATCGTACAGTTTACACGCAGCAAGACCCGCCATAATTCCGGTCATAACTCCGTCCGCAACCGTCTCATGCGGAATATACAAAAGCCCCGCAACTAGGCCGAGCGCCATCGATAATAGCGGAATCCATTTCGCGTCAACGTACATTTTCGCAAACTCTCCGATCGCAATAATTACCGCTACAACTACGCCAATTTCGTACATATTAACGTGCCCCTTTCGTCGTAATAGTCGCTGTCTTCGTTTTGTTATCCCACGCGATATCTGCGCTGTAATACTCCGCAACTTCGCGCAAGGGTACGTAGACTGTTCCGTCAATTAATACGCCGTCCTTCGCTTTCTTCGCGTCGATGACTACGTTCGCTTTATCTACGCGCACATCATCCGCCTCCTTTAATCCGTAAACTTCAACGATGCCTGCAACGATTGCCTCCGCACATTTTCGGCGGTAAGCATCCGTTTTAAGTAGCGCGGCTTCTTCGCGATTATCCATAAAGCCGCACTCGACGAGGATTGCCGGCATCTTCGTTTCGCGTACCATGTGCAAGTCGCCCGTCTTAACTCCGCGATTACGGCGCCCTGTTTTCGCAATGAGTTGCGCCTGGACTGCGTTCGCGAGTTTAACAGACGCGGTCGATTTCGTGGAGTAAATGAATGTCTCGATTCCTTCCGCGATTCCCCACGTTCCAGCCGCTGCGTTCGCGTGGATAGATACGAGAATATCCGCGCCCCAAGCGTTAGCGGTTTTAGTCCGCGTACTCAATAGAACATCCGTTTTACCCGTTACATCGTGCGTAAATTTCGTTTCGACACCGTCATATGCCGCGAGCATTTGCGCAACATAATTCGCAACGACTGCGTTAAATTCCCATTCGCGCATGGAACCGTCGGGGCAGCGCTTGCCTAGCGTGAAGTAGCCGTGGCCGGCGTCGATTACGATTTTCATCGCGTTCCCTCCCTTCCGTTTACTACCGATTTGATATCGTGAACATCGAGCGCCAAAGTTTCGTACTGACTTGCGAGTGTTTCAAAGCGTGCCGTTAAGTCTTCCGCGAGCGTCATTAAGCGGTCCTCGCGATCTTTTGCTTCGTCTTGGATGCGGACCTCACGTTCGCGTGCTTCCGATTGAATGCGTTCTTCGCGCGCTTTCGCTTCGTCTGACAAGCGGCGTGCTTCGCGTAGTTGATACAAAAAGAGCGCAACAAAAAGGACGGCGAATATACCGTCCTTAAGAGCAGCGTTTATGAGTGCGGTATCCAGCGTCTACACCTCCTCTAATATGTTATCCACTACATGCCACAGATCAGCTTCCCTATATTCGTTAGCGGGCTTGCCTGGAGCAAACTTAGGGGATTCGGACATTAATAGCATATAATTATCACCTGAAATTGTAATGCTTTGAGTCCTTAATAGCTCACCATTTTCGCTATAGTATCCGATCCTCACATCGATCCTGGATGATGGCTTTGATTCATATATTTCTTCTAAAGTTTCGTAAGATACAACTACGTTGCTTTGAACTGACTTAGTCACTAAAATTGATTTGTTTGAAGTCCGCACTAAGAATCACCCTCCATCTTTAGATTTTTTCGACAGCAACCCAGGTAATAACGGTATTTGGCTCCGATGATTTTATTTGGAACGAGTTAGAAGATAATTCAGCAAAAGTGATTATTGCTGATTTTCCCATTGGTGTCGCTACTATATTCGGTATATTAGCACCAAAGGGTTTCGGGAAAGTGATTGTTGTGAAAGTGTCTGCCGATCCAGTTGTAACAGTATTGCTTTGGACCATTGGTTTATAAGCTTCAGCAGAGATATAGTCTATCATCGTCACTGCTGTATACGGTACGACAATACTTAGAGCATCTGCTCCCGATTTAGGTACGGAAACACTTACTGTCTGATAAACACCTCCATCACCGGATAAAGGAATGTTTAAATTTTTCAGTACTCCCCCGACTATATCTAAAATGCGCACTTGTAAAACCGTATCACTTGATTTGATCCTCAAGTTTACCTGGAGATCTTCCTTGTATTTAAATCTAAACAAAGTCATAAAATCATTTGCTGTTCGTTTAAATACATAGCCTCCGGTGATAGAGTCTGGATCATAGGCGGCGGTGAATGATGTTTTGACTCCTTGACAATTCTTTACTAAATCAGAACCCGAGTATAATTTTCCCGGTATTAAGTACGGTGTTTCATAAAGAGTGTAGCTATTTGAGTCGATCTCCACAGAGCCTAATGCGGTAGCTGCAATCATTTGTAGTTTAGGGGATGGGACCGTACCATCTTGGAACAGTCTATTTTTGAAAGATGAGGTTACAGAAGAGATGCGGAGTATGGAATGTGCCGCACCAGGCCCATCAGAAACCTGAAAGAATGCACCTGAATCATTTACGTTAACCAACGAAACACTTATGTTATAAAACCCATTAAAACGAAATAATGAATCTGTAAATGTCGTTACTCCGTCAGTGAATTTGTGTTTACTCATTCCATGCAAATTCATTTGCCCGATAGTTAATCCATCAATATATCCTAGACTGAACAAAGGGATTTTTGTTAGTCCGTCAAACTCAGACTTAGTTTTGATGTGTGTTCCGATATTAGAATAGGCATGTGTAAAATTATGTTCATAACTCATGGATACAATAATGATGTTAGATGCTAGTGCTCCGTTTGATGTCTCCAAAATCGTGCCGCTAACGCCTTCTACATCTAAATCTTGAATCAAGATACGAGAAGTATTTGACATGTTGTCTTGCATTACTGTATCGATGTAGATCATTGAATTTTTCGTATAACTATCTCGGATGTACAAACGACTAATGTCTATCTCCCATATATTCTTAGCATATATTCCTCTACTTTGTGCGTTATAGAAGCCAATATCAAAAGTAGCCCCATATACGTACTCAAGACACAATTGAGCGACAGAAGTCGGCTTGCCCGTATCATCAAACCCGATATCTATTAAGCTCGAATTGTATATTTCATCAGTAACAGCATTAGGCGGTTCTGAGAAATCCTGTCTTCCTCCCATTTTGAGCGTGAATCTTTGTCCTGTCTCATATGGCGATAGATAAGTTCTAAAACGACCGCCGTAACCAAATGAAATTTTGGATGCACCAACTAATTTAATACTATCTTTGTTGATAAACCCCTCTTTCATCTCGTACTTACCTTCTTGAAATTCAATGATTTTAATATCCACATCAGTTTGTGCTATAGCTAGAATAGGGGCATTATCAAAATGAAAGTCACTCCGCATACCAATTTGTTCTGCCAATACTCTCCCATTGTGGATAAGAACAGCTTTTAAACCATCCTTAATATCGAATATCGTAGCACCATTGCTGACTCTTCCGGCATCCGATACTATTTTGTAGCTTGCCGCACCTCCATCGCCAGGAGTGTAAAATCCATTAGTATGCATAACACTACCCGATCTCGGCTTACTGTAAGATAACATTGCATTAATATTTTCTAAGGGAATAGCAGAATCGATAAGGTCGAAATTTTCATTAAACTCATTAAATTTCACTCTGTCAACCTGAGACCAAGTGTGCAACCCTAGGTTACTTGTTTTTCCGCCGCTCAAATGAGTCCCCTCCTTCGTAAGGTATTAGGAATGATTCCTCTAACTCTCTGCATGTAAATTGTTCAGCCTGTTCCCAAGTTAAATCGGAGAGTTCAACTTCCTCCCACGGTAGATAAGTCGGAACGAACTCGTGCTCAAGATGCGCCGGCAGCACCGCGTTAACTTCCCGTTCCATCTCGCTGATATTATCCGGCACTCCGCGCCTACTCCATATCGTAGTTGCCACGCGAAATTCATTCGGTTTCTCCTCGACCGTGCAATCGTAAAACTCGTTAACGATCTCGGTAAACTTCGGCAATGTTACGGTTCCGATTCCGCGTCTACGCTTAATCACTTCGGCCCGGCGCGCTTCAAGCGATTTGGTCCGGTCCGTGACGATTCCGCACTCCGCTTCAAACCGCGTAATACCGATGTCCGTCGCAGTCTCCGGATAAAACTCGAACACCAACGCTTCAACTAGCGCATGTAGGCGCGTCGCCTCGCTTGCTTCCGCCTGGATCATTGCGCTGACTACCGGAAAATCACCGTAATATCGCGGCAAATAATCGGTCATTTCGGCGCGTATATCACGGTCAGTACGATACGCTTCCATCCGAGTACTAACGGTTATTTTCGCGCTAATCGTGCGGTATTTCTTAACGTCAAGAACCGCGGCCTTGGATGCGGATGTATTCGCGGAAGCAATGCGCACAACTCTCGTCTGTTTAGCGCTGATAGATGCAGCGGTGATAACGCTTGACTTCGCGAATTGACGCTTAATAGCGGTTGAATCCGCTACTGTTCCCGAAGATATTGCCGCGGCAGTTGTGGACGTAACGCGAATAAGGCGACCGCTTAAAGTCGCCTCTGATACGCTATTACTTGCGATAGTAATTTCCGCCAACTATAACGCCCCCTTAGTCGAGCGTCACCGTGATATCGCCCGCGTTTATCTTAATCTGATCGCCGGCCGGTACGGATTTACTCGTAGTCAGCACGGACGAAAATAAGAGATTGCCGCCAGTTACCGCGTCAAAAAGACCGATATGCGTAACCGTTCCCCACGCGGCAGTAGCTACCGGAAACAATACGTCGGCCGCCGTTGCTGTCGCTCCGATTGTCGCGGTATTAAACGTAACGGCTTGCCTTGCGTATGCTCCTCCGCTTACTTCCGTTCCCGTACCGGCGTCAGTTGGATCAGACGTAAAAAGCGCAACGTAAATTCCAGCCGGAACCGTGTACGCTGTGCCTTTCAAAACGTGATTAAGGATTCTATTTTCAAGATAATCGGACATTCCCGGCATCTTATTTCCCCCTATTCGGACACGACAATAGCGCCCATAACCGCGACTTGATCCTCGTCGATTAGGACGTTACCCGTTCCGTTATTTATCGTTAGATTCTCGTAATCGATTACGTCTTCCGCATTAAGTATCGCCTCGCCCACTTTCGAATACCGGACAACTCGATCGTTAAACGCGAGCCCTTCGAGATAAGCGCGCACATTCGACCGGACCTGCTCAACGGTGGTATTAACGTCTGCTCCGTCTCTTAGCGTAAGGACCATCCGCAAGTTAACGAGCACTTCTTCAACGCCAACGACCGTAACCGCTGCGTTAAGTGGACGCTGACTCTCGATATACGCGGCTGCTTCGTCAATAACGTTCTGACTCGGCGCGGTCTTGTCGTCCGCAAGTAGCGATACTTTAACGGTGCCAGGACCATTCCATGCTCGGAATATACGCGCATCAAATACGCCGGCAATTTGTTTCGCCCACCGACGATAATCCGCTTCGTTGCCGGTTGTGGCCGGCGTCTGTACATCTTCGAGATAGCGCTGTAAAAACGCTTCGTCCGTCTCCTCATCGAATCCACCGCTAAGTGGTTGCGGATTATTTACCGCGATAATTCCGTTAAGCTCGCCATTAACAAGCGTGATTGTTCCGGGACCGACGTTACCGGACACGCCGCCTATCTGCGCTTGGATCATTACGGTAACTGCGCCGCTACTTCCGATCGTTGCCGCTTCCGTTGTCTCAAACGCGACAGGCGTTTCGCCTCCGGTTGATAGCGTTGTTCCCTCCGGAATCTCCGTGCCTTCCGGACCCGTAAACGCAACAAAACCAACGGCAACAACCGCTGGCTTCTTCGTCAGGCCACGTTCCCTCGCGCGCATTTCGAGGTAAGGACCGTATGATGTTTGGGCGAATCCGAGATTAAGCACAGTATCCAATGCGATATAGGCTCGCGCTAATTCAATCGTCATTTTCGATTGCATATCGTACACAACCGAGCCCTGACGCTTATCAAACTCGTCGCCATACGAGGAAAGAATCCTCGCTAAAATTTCCGAATTAGTTTCCGATTCGAAAGCCAATTATAACGTCACCTCCATGCCGAACGCGCCGAGAACGGAAGTTACCGTAAACTCAACGTACACGGCGTCGCCTTCCTGCGTTATTACAAAATCATCCACCGCGCTAATTCGCTCATCGTATATTAACGCCTCCGTTATTGCGCGTGGTATTTCCGCAGCTAGTAATTCAAACGATGAATCACCGCCGAGCACGTCTTCGAGTTCAGATCCGTAATCGTCGTCGTAAATTAAAAAGCGACCACGCGCAGTGCGGATCGCTTTGAGTATGAATTGTTTGAGCGCTTCGATTCCGTCAACCATTCCGCCAATATTTCCGTTCGAAAAGTCGAGCGAATACGTCTTTGACGGAGCTTTTGTCTGGACTATCGTAGAGCTCTCCGTTTCTAACGCCGTAACCGCAGTTTCCGCGATTGGACTAAGCGCCATTTAAGATCACCGCCTTATCGAGTACAACGTAAGATTGGCCGGCCTTTATTGACGCTACGATAACGCGATCTCCGGCTTTAAGCGGAGACTTAACGGTGACTTTAACGGAAGATGCCGCGATGTTCCCGAGTCCGTGAGAGTGAGACGGCGAACCTGCGCTTGTGGTGCTTCCGCTAACCGGAATGCTGAACGATATCTCGCGTTCAATGTCGGTTAAGTGTTCAGCGATAATCACGTCGTCCGCTTCGAGTTCAATCTTCATGTTGTCGATTTGAATGCGCAGATTCGGAAGCGGCGCGATTACCGTTGCGAGTTCGATATCTACGTCCTTGTTGTAGCCAAGCGTTTTAATTACGCCGCTGAGCTTCGCAAATCCGGAACCTTCGATTATTTCGTTCAATCCTCCGTCACCTCCACGTAATCAAGTTGCGGTAAGTCATCCGTTTTCGATATCGTAACGTCCATCAAGTGCGTGCCGTTTTCGAACGTATGTGTATCAGCCGTTACGTAAAAGCCGCCGATAAGCTTCGTCATATCTTCGAGTACATAAACGGATGAGCCCGTTACCACATCGATAAGTCCGAGCGCCGTTACCGTTGCCTCTTCGTTCGGTTTGCTGAGTTCCTTTAATTTCTGCGCTGCGAGCTGGTTGATCTGCGACTGGTTCGAGTCCGAATCGGCCGTTTCCGGATGCTGCATCGTTCCGTACAACTTAACCGCGCTATCGTTTTTAACCGTAGCTGTCAGCGGTTTATCTTTATCGCCGCCCGTAACCTTAACGACGGTACGCGTCTCCTCTATCGATTGAGTCCGTGAGGCACCCGTTATATTAACGCCGTTTTCGAGTATCCAACGGACAATAATGTCCTTGCGCTCGGCCATGTAGAGTTTGCCTTTACGCGAGTACACGTATAGACGCTTGCCGTTCTGCTTACGTGTCTCTGTAAACGCAGTAACGAGCATATCCCATAACGTCATGTCACGTAGAATCAGCTTCGGAATAACGTAGCCGGACGCTGCGAAAGTACCCGCGCTAATATCAAACGCCTGACACAACTGCTTTGCGATAGCCGTCGCCGTCATCTTCGTAAACTTGCGCGTATCCGAGTTCTTCGTAAGATACACGTTCTCATCGTACGCGGTAATCGACATGCGTCCGGAATGGTCAATCGTAGTACTAAAAATAACGCCCCGGAAGACCTCCGCGCCGTTTACGTGAAATCGTATTTCCTTGCCGAGCTCGAACGTTACCGCCTGCATTTTACCGTTAATCGTATTAGATAACGTAACGATAAGCGTACGATAAGGAAGCGGAATGTCGCCCGACCACTTGACGCTCTGAACGATGGGATCGATGTAGCGACCGCCGTATTCAATGTTATATTCCGTTGCCATTACGGGATCACCAGCTTCGTTCCGACTTTCAGCGCGTTAGGATTCGGGCCGATTGCGGATTTATTAGCGTCGTAAATCTTGCGCCAGTCGTCTCCGTTCTTATAGACTTTCTGCGCGATTTTCCACAGTGAGTCACCGGACTTAATCGTATACGACTTCGGCGTCGTCTTCTCGTTAGGACGCTGCTTCTCCGCTTTCTTCGCGGCGGAAGACGTTGACTGAGCCGTACTATCCGAAGTCTTACGGAACGATACGAATACGTACTCTTTCAACGTTAACGTATAGTAGATATCGCCAGGCTCACCGCCGCGTTCTTCGTATGTGAAACTCCGAATAGTGACCGCGAGATTTATCGGCGTATTCGTTACGATGAAGCGCACCGGTTTACCTGACCGTTGCCAACGTTCGATCATCTTAACGGTCTCCCACGGATCTTTTAAACGCGGATGCTCGCAGAAGGACGGATTATAATCGCGTGGGAATAACGAAGAAAACGAGTATTCGCGCAATCGGTTATTTCCGATAACGGTATACTCGCCTAGTTGCGTAACGTCTATGTCCGTGAATCCGTGCGTTGATGTTGCGGATAGTGACCGGGGATTAACCGGCAACCAAAATACTTCTGCGTTATTATTAAACTTGAGCCAAAACTGCGGCCGCTGTCTTACCGTCATTTACCGTCCTCCTTTACACTGCGAGTTTTCGTGCGATTGCGTCAGCCAGTCGTTCGGCGTCCGCTTCCTCGCGAATAACCGTTCCGTACATATTAACGACAACGCCTCCACCATGACCCGAACCTGCGCCACCGTCACCGCGATATTTGCGCGCTTCGGTTGCGTTAAGTACCGTTTCATCCTTGTGTAATAACGCTGGATAACGGTGATAGGGAACGCGGTCAAGTCCGCCGGAATGCGGTATTGCATTTTTCATAAAATTCAAGTTCGACTTAGTGATCTGTTGGGCCGATGGCTCTGAAAGCATGTTGAGTGGTGTGCCGCTCTTATTACCGAGTTTATTTCTACGCTCAGCTTTAAGACGAGCGCTGTCTTCTTCTGCGTAACCGCCCATCCATTCAGGTAGCACGTCACCAGTGAAGTCAAAGACCTTATTAACTACGTCGGTCTTGAGTGTGCTCTCTACAGCAGTAATAGGTGCTTGACCAATCCCATCCAATATGCCCTTTACGAGCGCAGTACCCATGCTTACACCGATAGCTGCAATTCGAGGAACCGCCGCTTCAAGTGTTGAAAGCATAAAGCTTGTCACATCACCAGTAAGTTCTCTAACTCCTGCCTTACCGCTAGATGCCCACCAGTCGTCAAATAAGTCTTTGATCTTACCAAAAGTAAAATCAACCTTTGCTGAAAGTGTAGGCAAATTACGGAACTCAGGGTTATCAATAAAGTTTTCCATTAGATATCTCTTAGCGCCATTGACCGCATCTTCCATTGCCTTAGTAATCGCGGGCGAATATTTGTTAATGAAGTCTGCCGCTGCATTAGCGAGATCCTTAACGATCGGTAATGTTGGAAGCATAGCGGAAATTTGTAACGTTTCCCATGCGCCCTTAAACTGTTCAACCGCACCGGCTGCGTTATTCATTTTCTCTCTCGCGACATCGAGCGCAGTTACCTTAAGCATCTCGTCGTAGAACTTTTTAACGCCCGCCGCACCTTCTTTATAAAGGATATTTGCTGCACGAATACCGTCAGTTCCGAACAAATCGCGCAATGCGTCTTGGCGTTCACGTGCGGTTAGATCGCTTAAAGTGGTACGCAAAACTCCGGCAATTTCGTCAAGCGACTTAAGCTCGTCGGAAGCGTTGTAAAACAGGTTAGCGCCCTTATTCGTCATGATGCCGAGATCCATCATAGCCTCGCGCGCTCTCTTCGTAGCCGGCGATAAATTCAGGAGCATCGACTTAAGCGACGTACCCGCGTCCGATCCCTTGAGACCGTTATTAGCAAACAATCCAAACGCTGTATTCGTATCCTTAAACGACATCCCGACGCCATCGGCGACCGCACCGACTGCCGCAAGTGAATAGCGCAGTTCGTGTACGCCTGTTGCCGACGCATTCGCCGTTCCCGCGAGAATATCCGATGCTTGGGCCGCAGTTAATCCGTCCTTCTTAAACGCGTTAAGTGACGTCGACATAATCTCCGCGGCTTCCGCAAGTTCGAGACCGCCCGCCGTTGCGAGGTTTAGCGCAGCATTAAGAGCGCCCGCTTGAACTTGCGCCGGCGTTATTCCCGCTTTTAATAGTTCCTCAATACCTTTCGCAGCCTCTAGCGCTGAGTACTTCGTTTGCGCGCCTTGTTCGAGTGCGAGCGCCTGCATCTTCTTCATTTCCGCCTGAGTCGCGCCAGTTAACGCCTTAATCGTAGACATTTGCGCTTCAAAATCCATCGCCTTATTTAACGATGAATAACCGAGGTAACCGGCAGCTCCGACGCCGATAGCTCCGATACCTAACGCGCCGCCTGCCGCCATTTTCGATAAGCGTCCGAGCATGCCAAGCGCGTTTTTACCTGCGTTACCGAGTCCATCGAGTGCAGCTTTTTGTTTGTTGATCGCGTTAACGGATCTACTCGTATCCTGCGTGAGACGAGCGTTAGAATCACGTAATTTATCAGTTGTATTACGGTAATTATCTGTCGATTGTTTAACTTGGCGGAGTTGCCGTTCAACGTCTTTAAGCGGAGAAGTCATTTCGTCCTTAAGCTTGAGTTTCGCAATCAGATCAAATGCTATTGTTGTCTCCTCCTTTCCACATCAATTCGTCGCGCTTCTGCCTCTTCTTCTTCAAAAATCAACTGCATTGACGCAAACATAAAGAGTTGGTGCCGGCGATCCTTTGAATAAACTTCATCCGGCGGAATATGATGACGCTGGAATATTGCGTGCAACAGTCCGGCCTCACCTCCCGCCTTGATTAGTTTTTTACATCTTCAATTGTCTCTTCTTCTTTTCCGTAGCCGGACAACGCTAGAATCTTTCCGACAAGTCTCGTAACTTCACCGGGCATTAACGCTTTGATTACGCAATCCGCCGAATCAGTCGCTTCGTAATGTTCGCGAAGGCTCTTATCGTTGAATGCCGGATCAACGCAACCTAGTGCAATTATTGCGGCGTTATGAAGCTGATCGTCGAGCTTATCGCCAATTGTTGCCTGATCTCCAGCGCGCTTAATTTCCTCAAAAGATAACGGACGAATCGTGAACTTAACGCCTAACCGCTTCATGTTTACCTCTTCTTTAATGTCCTTACTTGCGCCTAGTAGCGCCTGTAATGCTGATGCCATCTATAATCAACCTCCCGGTTATTTTCGAAATTAAAAAGGCGAGCCGAAGCCCGCCGCGTAGATTAAGCGTTGATTTTATCGAGTAGCTCAGAGCCCGAGAAAACAAACGTGAGCTCTTGTTTTACGGTTGTTCCGTGTTCGTATCCCGCGAGCGGAATCTTGTCGAATGTGACGTTTTTCAGGCGAGCACGGTAGGCACCGTAAGCGGCCGGATCATCGAGTGTAACGATTAGCTCGGTAAAGAATGGCGCGCTCCGATTATTTGTAATTGCCATGATTTTCTCCATGAATGTCGTCGTTACTAGGAATCCATTAATTGAACCTGAGCCTTTAAGAGTCGTCGGCTTGTGTCCTAACCAACGATCTCCGGCAATCGGAATCTCTTCCATGCCGATAGCAACGTCAGCGGTAACACCCGTCACGTTTGTCATCCAGTTACCGTCAGCATCCAGGAGTTTCCCGTAGCTGCCGTCAATAGTTTTAGATGGGTCCAGCATCTAATCACTCCTTAAATGTTGATAGTGAGGAAAATACGTTCCATCGAATCAATCTCAACGTAACTAAGTGCAAGGAACACGGAGTCGCCAACGCTCGGACGTTGCGGATCAAGCGTTACAACTGGATCTGCGAGTACGCCTTCGCGCTCAAGCGTTTCGAGGTACGCTTTAATCGCGACGATTAACGTTGCCTGACCGTCTGCGTTGTTGTTGAGTTTGCCGATGTAACTATCCGCAGCCGTTTTTGCAATGTCCGTTAGGATCGCTTGGCGTGCGCGAATTGTGCGGATTTTCTTCTTCGATGTGGTCAGTCCTTGCTCGACTTTGACTTTCTCGCCGTCATGAACCAACACCAAAGAACCCGCCTGCAGAGCCGAGTTGATTTGCGCATTTGTCAGACGCTTGTTGACGTCATCGAGCGGTGCTTGCTTATACGTAATGGCCGCATTAATCGCTGTGCCTGCGATGGCGCCCGCAAGCCATGGCGCATATTTAGCGGATTCGTACGTTACGCCGTTAACTACGCCGCCAACGATTTGATTAACGATGTAATCATCCGCATTCAGCGTTGTGCGCGCGTTGCCCGCCGTTGGGTCAGCGTCATTAGCTGCCGTTCCGCCGATTACCGCCATGAAGTGTTTACCTTCGTCGCGATTGCGGATTACCCACGTCTTCGTCGCCGCCTGTTCCGATACGGTCGATTCGCCATCGAACACGAATACGTTGAACGGTCGCGTGTCAAAAGCGTCGCGCATTGCGGTGTAGTCCGCAGTCGCCGGTGACGCCGGCATCGTATAAACGAGAACTTCCTTAGCGCCGCCTTGTAGCGCGAGTAGAATCGAGCCGATATTCGCAGAGCCGAACAATTCAGTCGCTTCCGCTTCCGTTGAAACCGTGAAGAACGCCTTCTTCGTAGCTGAGCCGCTATTTAACAGCGGAATTGCGACTGTACCACGTGCTCCTCCGCTGATTTGCGCTGCCGCTGCGGATTTAAAGATCGCGTAAATACCTGGGCGAATCGGTAGTGCCGTTGGGTCCCAAGTTCCTGCCATTCGTTTCCCTCCCAAAATTAAAAAGAGCGCCCATGATGGACGCCCTCTTTTCTGTCTATTCAAATCTTGTGTCTATGTGGTTGATCTTCTGCCACGATTTCTGCGGTATTGCCTCGCGCACATTGCCGGTTAATATCCCGATACACGCGTGCATTCCGCTCTCCATCTTAAAAGGCTGCGAATAAGCGAAGGACTCTACGCGGAAAGCTCCGATAGAGTCCGTTTCATAAACGTATTTACTTAGCGCATCCATCACCGGTAATATCGCCTGCGGAGTCTGCGCGAAATAGATGACTTGATACTCGCGATCAATCCGGTAATGTACACCGGTCTCCTTCTCGCGGTCATCGTCAAGGAACCGTATGACGAACGTATCATTAACGGGTTTGTCCGGCACCGTTTGCTTCTCGTACTTTGCCGCCGGATACTTCGCTTTAATAAACGTTTCAATCGCGACTATTTCATCGAGTAATGCCACCGCTACCACCCCGCCTTATCAAGACCGTCGCGTATTTCCTTTTCGATATCCGCGGACCACTTACGCTCGTTCTTCTTGCCCGGAATCTCCAGGAACTTCTTCTCCGTGCCCGGCGTTAGAAGATTCTTACCGCCCGCATCATGTTCGTGAATATAGTACGCATAGTTAAAGCGTCCGCTCTTCGACTGGACCGTAGCGTTCGCGCTAATCTCGCCCGTCATGTTGAGGCCGCCTTCTTCCGTAATGTCCCCGACCGTAATCGAACGGCGTAACGTCGCTTCGTCAATTGGCGCGATATCAACGGATTCCGCTCTCCATTCGTCGAGTGCGTCGTGTAATCCGATGCGCGCAGCATTAGCGGCAACTTCCGGAGACTTCTCGATAAGTTCCGCGAGCTTCGAAATATCAAACTCGAAGGATAACGACATTACACGTACACCTCCGTAATAATCGGCTTACCGTTTAGCATGCGTTTTGGTTCGATAGCCAGCGGACTCCGTTCGATCGTATCGCCCAACTCGTTCGTATACGTAATGACGTCGTCGTAACGTACGTCCGGAAGCTTATCGAATATAATCGTCATGCTTGATACGGCCTCTTCGCCGACTTGATTCTTTACGATTTCAGTGCGTTCAGATACGCGCACCTTATACGTAATACTCACGCCTGGGACCGAACCGCCCCAACCGTCTGACGTGCCCGGCTTCGTAACGATAACCGTTTGTTTCAGCGGTATAATCGCCATTACATCACCGTCCATTTAGGCGCGCGCTTATTTAGCTTAACTCCGTTTTCCGCTCCGATAATGTCGTAGGCCGTCTGCGGAATAAGTTTAGACAAGTCGCGATCCGGTCGGGATACTGTCGAGTCTTTATAGTCAAAACTGCCGACTTTATCAATCGTAAACCCCGTAATGCCATGCTGCGCCAACCGATTCGTATCGTTAAACACAATCGCGAGCACATTCGCAAATTCGTATACAGCCGCGTCAGGAATCGTATAGCTCGGATATTTCACGGCAAGCGTGCGAGATGCGACGTTAACTATCCGTTGTTTTTTCGCCTCGTCTGCGTCCGTCCAATCCTCGATATCGATACAATTCGCGCTGATATAATCGTTTGCGTCTGCTACGTTAACCATCGCCTATCACCGTTCCCTCCGTTATTATTCGGAGGCTTTGGCGGCGCCTTTACGCGGTTGTTTGGCGGCGGGCTTAACCGTTTCCTCCGGTTGTTCTTGCGGTTCGTCTACCGGCACTGCGTCGGACAATACGTCAAGTACCACGATTTCTTCCGGTGTTTTCGCTGCGTATACGCCATCCTTAAACTTGCGCTCAACGCCGTCAACGTAAAACGATAACTCGGCATAGCGCGAAGTATAATTCTTTGACATCCGTGTTACCTCCGTTATAAAAAGAAGCCCGGCGCAGTTAAGCGCTAGGCTCCGGTTATTTGCGGTCGGCTTACGCCAAACCTTTGATACGTGCGTGCGCTTGCTCTTGGTGGAGCTCGATAGTGTATTCGCCGACGATCATACCTTGGTAGTAGTCACCTTTCTTGCCGAGGTATTCATGCGCGAAGTCACGACCGCTCAAGGCTTTGATCTCTGTGCGGTTTTTATCCAGGATAAGAGCTTCGCCGGAAGCGAGGTTGTCATTAATGGAAACAGGGAACTCACCGAAATCCGTAGTCAATCGGGATACAACAGTACCGCGACGCGGATCGTTTTGGTCGATGCGCACCAAAGCTTCCCCAAAGCTAGACACGATGCGTTTTTGCTTCGCCGGAACAATGATCTCATAATTACCGCCAGTTGCAAATCCACCTTTAGTGTAGATGGCCTGCAGACTATCATTGATCATTCCAAGGGTAAGTGCCGCACCAAATGCATCCTTGACATTGGTTTGAATCAAGGAACGTACGCCGCCCATTTGACGGATCGCGCCGTTTTCGTATTTGATACCACCGATAACAGCTTTCTCCAACTGCAGAGCCAACTCCAACAGCTTTTTGGATTTTTCGTACTCGTAAATGTCATCAATACCGTAGTTGTTAACCGCTGCAGCAGTGCCCGTGATTTCTACAGTGTCAGTAAAGATTTGCGTCAGGTTGGATTTACGTACGCGTGCCTTGTAACGAGCGTCACGAGCATCCGCGCCTTCAACGCCTTCTGTAAATTGGAAGGACACAGTTGAACCGGACGGGATAACAGTCGCTGTAGTTCCGGCATATCCACGAGTTACTGTAAGAGTCTTAGTTCCGGAATTAATAGCTGTAACCTTAAGCAGCTCTTCTCCAACTTTAATCACGTCATTAACGCGGAATGGTTCTACGGAAGCAACAACGACCGCTGTTCCTGCCGCAGTGACTTCCGCACCGGATACGGACTCAGTTGCGAACATAGAATCTTCGAACCATACATGCTCAACTTGGCTTACTGGATTAGAAAATCCAAGCATAGAAAGCATTGGCGTCTGATAAGGATTAAGGAGCAATAGCTCGTCTGTTACGGACTCGCGTTTACCAATCAAATCGTTATTAAAAATTTTAGACATTCTCTTATTCCCCCATTAGGTAAGTTTTTGGGCATTAAAAAAGCGCCTCCGGTTTCGGAAGCGCAAAATAAAAAGGACACTCAATTTTAAAAGTGTCCTCGTGTTACTTATTTAGTTCACGTTTAAGCTGCGTAAACTTAGCGATGTTGCCCGGTGTCGGATTCGCCTTAACTTTCTCGGCCATCTCCGCAAGTAATTGATCCTTCGTTTTCTCCGGTTTCTGTTCGCCACCGCTTGCTCCACCGATCGGGTCCGGCTTCGACTTCGTTTGCTCCACGAGAAACGGTTTATTTTCGATCAGCGCCTTAACTACGTCTTCTACGCCGACTGCGTTACCCTCGTCATCGACCGTTACCGCGGATAGGTCGGCGAGTTTCAACGCGTCATCGATCGCATCTTTACGTACGTTCAGTTCGCGAGCGAGCGCTCGGAACTCCGCTTTAATCAAGCGCTGGTTAGCGGCTGTTAACGCCTGGTCACGCTCGGCTTTCGCTTCATCTGCGGCCTTAAGCGCTTCGGCTTTCTCGGCTTCGAGTCGTTCATGTGCGGACATCTCCGCTTTCTTACGCTCCTCTTCCGCCTGTTCAAATTCCGTAAGCTTCGTTTTCAAATCGTCATAGTCTCCGTATTTCTTCCGTTCGCGCGATAATCTATCGGTAATCAACCGGTCAACTTCGTCCTGCGTAAATGTCTTCGGTGGCTGCGGATCAGCCGGCGGATCTAGTGGCGGAGTCGGGTCCGGTTCGCCTGCGAACAATTGAAGATTAAGCGGAAATCTAACGTTTTTCATCGTATATCCTCCCGTTTAAAGCCCGTCGGCTATCGATTAGCAAACCGCTTAGTTTAACGTCTTAGCGTACGGACCTATTAGTATAAAGAAGAATTTCATCCAAGACTAATTCACAGACAATTTGACACTCAATACTTACTGACGACTCTTGATTCGGCTTCCACCCGTCAAGTGGGTATTCATGGTACCCATTCGGGTAGCACCTACTAATTACGTGCTCTAGTATCGCACAGGATTGTTGTAGACTTGAGATTGTGCCCGCCCTATACAGGACAACCGCTGAATAAAAAGCTGTATGAACAAATCCCCATCTTGAGTTGATATAGTTATATCCGACCTCTTTTATGAACCCGGCAGGCGTAGAGTAATCGAGTAAGTAATTATAAATATGAAACGAAGGTATAGATACAGCTTTGGTGTAATCAAATAAACTAAAACCGTGGTAATGAGAGAGCTGTTGTGTGAATACTTCTTGCCCAATAGCGTAAGGAAGGATATTTTTATAGAGAGGCCCACTCTCAAATCTCACCTTAACTCTATTGTAGGCAGCCTCCCTGGTTGGATTCTTCTGGAGGTTCAAACTACTCTTTAGATACCTCAGTGCACAAGCTTCTGCATTCATGTTATCCGATACCAAAGTGCTGAGCGTGATTTTACCATTTCCCCCACTAAACTCTTCCATCAGGACGATTGCGTCTGCCAAAGCGTGAATAACACTTTCTACAAATTCTAGCTCCTTAACTTTTCCTTTTTGAGCGCATTTAGCTCTAAAGTACTCAAGGGCGCTCATATCTCTCCCAATGTACTCAAGACCTCGATTTGGATAAACACCGAAAATCCCCGTTACTGTACCGCCTCCATAGGTAACATCTAGTGCGGATTTAAACAGACCCCATGAAGTATCAAAGTTGTCTATTCCGTTTATCTCAGCGTACGCCAAATGAATAAGAGATCTTAGCAGAGGGAAGTTTGTCTCGGTCAAGGCTTTTTCAGCATTTAAGTTTATGAACACTTTAGAAAGTGCAATAGCTTTTCGTCTAAGAACTTCTTTAGATTCCTTTGTTGCAACACTTCTTGGTGTATTCATAAGCCTATTAACCGTGTCAGTTACATTTTTACTTACAGCTACATCAGTCCCTGTAGTAAAATGAAATTTCGCACTGTAATAGCTACCGTTAGGAATATTCATGGTTTTAGGAGAAGTGTTGTACCATGTTGCATTCATATAAGTAAAGCCCGCATCGTTAGAACTAAGTACCTGCGCGGAGTATCTATTCTCTGCCGGGTTATTGTCTGGTATATATTGAAAATATTTAATTTGAGTTAGAAGAGACGTATCCCCGACTTTTATACCTTTGTATCCTTCCCCACTGACTTCACCCGATTTTTGCATCGCTAGTTTGAATGCAACCCCATTTAGAACTCCGGCAGCAATATCGGCATCTGCTCTTACAAAGAAATGCATATCAAACTTTCCATTAGCCCACAATCGGACAGTTGATGTGACAGTAATTCCTTCGTTGTACTTATACTTGAACGAAGAAATATAATCCTTAAAAACCACACCGGACCCACTTACGGTCCTATTGATGTTAGTTGTTTCAGTGGTTACATTGGAATTGATATCGGAATAAGTATTGTTTTTTATTGCCACTCTTTGGAGTACTGTCCCGCCTACCAAGTCTATACCATTTACAAAAACATGCCTCAGTAAGAAACCAAGATCCTCATGGAACCTTAACCCAACGTTATTAGCTATTAATTCCTCGCGAACTGTACCTGGAGTTGACTGAATGACGTTGTGGAGCACTCTTTCAGGGTACGTATTTAAACGCTCTTTGTCATAGACCCTGATTGTAAACACCTTAGATTCCCCCGGACTTAAAGAAGCTATAAGCCAAAGATATCCACATTTCAGTGATCCATCGTCGTAACTTCCAAAGTCATCGTCTATACTAGGATTAGGGTGCTTGTCAGCTTCCCATTGAAAAGGTACTAGATCGTTGTTACTATCGTAAACCTCTATATAGTTTGTGGTTGCACACTCACCCTTTTTAAATACAATATAAATTGCCATTTGCTCCTGCACCATTGGGATGTCCAATGGATTTTGAAGCACCGCTTGGTATAGCCTATAGTCAATTCGGTTTATCTCCAAACTCTCATTAAATGTGTTTAACTTTGCTTCCTGCCTATCCTCATTTAGTAAAGATAGATCTAGCTGTTGCTGGAAAAGTTGAGGATTCTCTGGAATAGTTATGTCATAATATGAGATCTTTTTAGTCACTCTTTCTAACCTCCCTCTCTATTAATCTGGACGCCTCACCGGACTCACTACGTGCTTACAACGCGGATGAAATATCTCGCGCCTCGGTAACGCACCAATCTCCGGATAATCTCCCGGAGCGTCCGGCGTTAATTTCACGATACGCCCTTCCCAATTGCGGCACGCATCCTTTGCGCCATGGCTCGATATCCGCCCGTACATCACATCACGGTCGAGCGCTTCGTTAATCGTTCCGTCTATCTGTGCGCGCATCATCTTCGTTCGCACAACGGTCTCAACGTAAACTTCCGGCTTCCAACGCCGGCCCGCTGCATCGATAATCCCCGTTTCAACCGCACCGTTCAACGTTGTTCTCATCCGCTGCAGAATGTCGGCGCTTATCGTTCGTCGTCCGTTTATTCCCGCGGCCATGTTCGCGCGCATTGCGTCGGCTGTCGCTTGGCGCACCGCTTGTCTAACGCGACGGTCCACGTTTTGTGTCACCGCGAGCAAATCGGACTGAGTATCCGCAATGGCCGCCGCAACCATCTCGCGATTAGTCCGATTAAACTTAACGATGTCGCGCGCTTCCTCAACCGTTGCGACTACGCCGAGGTCGACGATGGTCCGCGTTACGCCATCCGTTACGGCAATCGGAATATTGGCGGAAACCCATTCCGCTGACTCTTCGTTAAGTGCGGTTAAGATGGCGGCGACCTCTGCGAGTGCTGCCGTTGTCTGTGCGCGAGACATATCGGTTAGGTCCAGACGCGATAATTCGGCGGTAATATCACGTACTGCCCGTTTGTATGCGGCGATAAGGCGTTCAATGTCGCGGTCGTAATTCGGCTCCGGAAACATTACGCTGCACTCCTCTCCCCGAGGTTGTCCGCTTTACTTAGAAGCCGATCAAATTCAGCGATGTAGTGAGTAAGTCCGGCATCTTCCAACTCTCCGTAATACTGACTTACATGACGTAACTTTAGTCGTGGCGTATCGTGCTGAATATCACTCCCACGTAAATAAACTACAATTAACTCGTCACAATGAGGAAGATACTTTTCTATTGATGAAGAACAAAAAACTGTCCAAGAGGACAGTTTCGCGTCAATAAATATGTTATTATCCTCATCGTAAAAGTCTGGCATAATTGTGTTATTACACAGTCTCTTTTGGTATGAGAAATTATATCCGAGATCCTGATACATTTGCCAAAGCAATCGCTCAAATGATTTTCCTAAATGAGAATCGTATTTCATCGCACATATATGATCATCCAGTTTCTCACCTACAGAAGACAACGCATTCTCATAACTACCGAAACAACGAACGGCGACCTCATGAACCGTGGGAAAGCGGGTCTTCACACTTGTTATATTAAGTGGCCCTCCATCGTCTCTTATCTCACGCAACACATCCAGTAAATCCTCTCCGGCCCACTCACGCACCTGCCGTTTTATGACACTAACATCCATACCTAAATCATCACAGAGAGCGTCGTATGAACCGTAGTGCTTTCGTATTGCGTGATCCAACTTTTTATGCTTTCGGGACAGCTCAGAGATTGAGGATACGTCTTCTAACGCAACTAGGAATTCTCTCTTTATCATATCCCGATCCCAAAAGGTGAGTGGAGAGACATTCTCTTTGGTTAGCCCGATTTCAGCTAAGGCTTTGTAATGACTCCCGAAATAAGTCTCCATAGCGCCACGTAATGACTGGTCTTCTTTTCGAATAGCAGAAGATGTCATTGACTTTCCTTGTTTGTGTCGCTCAGCTAAAGCTGAAATTACTAGTTCTCTGCTCCATTTATTCTTTCTAGCCATTTATCAGACCTCCGGAGCGTTGAATATACTTGCATCTACTGTCCCACTAACACGTGCCTCGTCCTCATCGATTCTACGCGCGATCTCATCTGCCTCATCGTCGTTAGTGCTGTCAAGCCGCTTAATTGCACTCCGCACATCTAAAGTGGGTTTTCCTCCAGTTCGTATCTGCGCCGCCTCAGCTTCCGCTTTGGGGTCCGTAGGAACGCCGTCCCTCCAACTGATCTTCGGATAGACCGCTTCATAAGCTTCGAATCCCTCTACGTCTCTATTCGCGAAGTTTTCGAGTTTCATCGCCTTCCAGAGCGCATTACGAATCGCACGGTCAACATGCGTACGAATCCGTTTTACTTTCGAAAGGATCGGCATGAAGCGCGCTTTAATTGCGCCGGCATCCGTATGAGACGTACCTGTTCCGCCTTTATCCGCGGCGAGCGTTGTACCGAATAACCATTGCGGCGTTTCGCTAATCTGATAAACGAGTCCTAGTAATATATCGAGTTCCTTAAACGCGCCTTCTAATTGCGAGTCCCACGTCATATAACCCGGCGTCGGGTCGTCTTTTTCGAGCGGAATATAACGGCCACCGAATCGCGCCGTACTCTCATCGTCTGACCAGTCCGGACCGTACGCTGTCGGGTCGCTGTGCTTCCATAAGATATAATCGATTTGCACCATGCGGTCGTTAATCGCGGCCAGCACGCTCTCCAACTTCTCAACTCCGCTCTCACCACGCCAGTCATCATCCGTTGTCTTATACGGAATGTGCTCGACGAGCATTTCGGGCATCCCCGTTGGCTCAATTTCCGCTTTCTTGTTCGTAGGTACGCGTTCACCAATCGTATAAAGCGAAATCGGCACGCCCCAATCCGTATCTACTCCGTTTTCCGTAAGCTTATAACGCTCATGCAGTATATAGCCGGGTATATGACGCTCAACGTTTAAGTACGCCGTTTCCGTCGTTGGAATACCGCTGAAAAACGACCTAATCGCGCTAGATGATTCGACTTCCCATTCGACCCATGCGATATTAATCGCTTTGAACCGTTTCTTTGAACCGCGTGATAACTCCGGAAACACAATCGAAGCGTCTACGGATTCGATAATCGGTTCAAGCGTCACTTCCGGCGCTGTAAGTCCGAGTTGTTCGACCTCACTAACGTCAGCACGCGCGGCATAATACGTTTTGATAAACGAGTCGCCACGGTAGCCGCCGCCGATAGTGGATTCGTGTACGAGCTGCGTTAAATCGTTCTCTTCGACAATCGAGTTTAACCGTTTCTGTTCGCGTGATTCCGGTCCCTTGCCGCTCTCGTATGTCGGAGGCTCACCGACCATCAAGTCCGCCGGCTTCGTAAGTAGCGCGTCCATAACGTTGACTGCGATAAATAGCGTTTTGAGCTGCGGTGCGAATGGCGTATCTTTCAAAAGTGAGGACGCACGATCGTATATCTCAACGTGTCGTCCGGAATATATCGCTTTGCCGCGTTTATACTTCGCTAATCGCGGAATATCTTGCGGCGGCGGGAATTGAGCGCCTGGATAAAACAACTTCGTTTCCTTGATATCGTAAAATTCCGTCATTTGCGGACCTCCTTTCGTTAATACATCCACGCCGGCTTATTGCGAATCTGTTTCCTCGCTTTAGCCACGTTCTCAACCGCTAGCTGCAAGGCGTCGGCAGAGTCAACGTAGTCTCCGTGCGGATATTGCGCTAATTGATCGATAAGCATCGTATGAGAAGCGTTAAGGATAAGCGTTTTGTTATGAAAAAGAGGCTCCAACGATTCAATCCGTTCCTCCTTCGAGGATTTGTAGGATTTGATATCGTTGAGCCTCGTTCTGTGTATGCCGCTGATTCTCATTCGGTCCTGCAGCTGTCGATAAAATTCATGTTGCGCGTTAATCGTTTCTACGCTGAAAACGTTGTGCTTCCACTCTTTCATCTTCTCGATAATCAAGTCGATGTACTTGTGCGGCTGCTCTTTCGACGCGTACTCGTCCAAGACGAAAATGTGACCGGTCTTCTCATGTCGACCAACCGTAATTACTGCGTTATAGCACGACCGCGCATTCTTTCCCTGCGCTATATCCCACGCGCCACTTATCGTTAATTCTTCAACGGGAATCCTCATGTCTTCATACCGAATGTAGCGACGCCCGTGCTCGTATTCAAAACGAAAGTAACCGTATGTGTCCGGGAAGAAGAATTGCTCGTCCTCACTAAACGCCAGATTACGAAACTCCGAGTTATATGCGCGCGTTCCCATATTGACTTTCTCATGCATTAGCGCGCGATAAGTCCAGCGCCAAGGCCACGCAAGTTCTACGCCTTCCTCTAGCGCTTCTTTATTCGCTCCGTAAAACGCGTCCGCTTCCGCCATATCTTCGGATCGTGCGTATATCTCGCAATACTGATCCCATAGCTGCGGATTCGACGGTTCGGATACGACCGCACCGTGAAACGACGATTCAAAGTCTCTCCGCTTGAGAACGTGATTAAGTAGACCTGTCGCGCTGACCATCGTACCGACGAGAATAATCGCTGTCGACTTCGTACCAATCGGCACGACTACGGAATTAAACCAGTGAATCAGCTTTTCCCGCGCTTCCTTCGTACCTTCGTTATTCGTTGACGATGGATCATCGACTATAACGAGGTCAGGCCGATAAGAACCGTGACGCTTACCGCGGAGTTGCTTACCGGACGATGACGCCTCGACAAGCGTGCCTGACGCGGTGATAAACGCCTCTTCGTTGTCCTTCTCGTTCAAGTTGTTCCGTTCGTTTAGTAGATTACCGAAGTCTTCGCGTAATTTCTCGTTGAACTTAAGCTGCTTATTAACCCACCCGATAAGCTTCTTAGAGAGCGAGTCCGTTTCGGAAATAACTAGGATGTATTTGCGCTTTCGATATACGATCTGATGCAACGGAAATCCGTTCGAGAACTTACCGGATTTGGAGTGTCCCCGCGCTGCAGCAATCGCAAGCCGCGCATTTCTAACTACGTGATCTACGTGGTTACATAAGTTAAAGAATTCGCGGTGAATCGGCGCTATCTCTTCGAGTGGATCGTGCGGCGTTCCGTCCTCCGCGTTACGAACAATGTTATCCTCGTTCTCTGGATTGCCGCCGTCCGACAGGTATTCGTACGTAAAAAACGCGACGTCGTCCTCAGCGCGGTCAATACGCTTTAACCGTTTCAGCTCCGCCACATCTGCGCGAAATCCCTCTTGATGATACGTTGTTGCTCGTCCGGCTTCGATTAATGCGCGTAATTTCTTCGCCCGTTCACTAACGATTCGGATACGTTCTGTTCGCGCAGTCTTATCGAGCCATTCACCGTTAACATACGCCATTAGAACGCACCTCCTCCGTTAGTTTTCGTCGTTTAATAGCTCGTCTAGCTCCGCGATTTCTTGCGCGATATCTTCGTTCGTACGCGCTGATCCGGCTTCCTTCGTCTCTACCGAAACATTCTGCGTAATAAGTCCGTGACGCTTAAAGTACAAATCGATACCTTTAATCGACGGTTGCGATCCGCTTATCGTCTTCATGAGCTGCCGATATACATACGCGCGCTCAGATTCGAGGAACTCGTCCGCCAAGTAATTAACGTAATCAATGAATGCGCGATTCTGCGTGCGCCACTTATATAGTGACTGGCGCGATACGCCGACCTCGTCCGCAATCTCATCAAAACTTACGCGCTCATTCTCCGCTGTAAATTCGCGTTCTACGCATTTTAGCGCTGCAATAATTTGGCGCGGGTCTAACTTCGCTTCGAGCGTTGCTTTTCGTTTATCCGCCATACTTGCGTTCTCCTTTCGTTTTCACGTGAAATTAGCGCGTATCAGCGCGTATCACACGCAAGGGGTACGTTTGCCCCATTCGCCTATGAAACGCGCTAATTTAACGGTAATTCTACGTCATTTTACGTGCTGATTCCGCTACCCGAGTTCAAAATTTTGCTCGCGAATTGTATACAGCTGTCGGGGCCGTTTACGCTACCGGCTTGGGGGGGCCGCGGATTATCGTAGTCATAACTTAAAAGTATTGACACCGATCATTAATACGCGTAGAATCAAGGCATCAAACGGTGTCATAACTTATATTCTAAATCAACGGAGGGATATGTATGATATACGGCTATGCTCGCGTCTCAACAATCGGCCAGGACTTAAACTCGCAGATAGAAGCGCTTAAGGCTAACGGCGCTAACGTTATATACTCGGAAAAGTTTACCGGTACCAAGAAGGACCGCCCGGAGTTCATCCGCCTACTGAGCGTTCTTCAATCCGGAGATACGCTTATCGTCACGAAGCTGGACCGTTTCGCACGTTCGACAGTGGACGCTATTACTACGGTAAAGGAGCTATTTAATCGCGGCGTTAAAATACACGTACTCAATATGGGCGTTATCGAAGACACCGTAACTGGCCGCCTAATCCTTACGATATTCTCCGGATTCGCCGAGTTTGAGCGCGATATGATCGTAGAACGTACGCAAGAAGGCAAGGCTATTGCGCGCCAGAAGGACGGATTCACCGAAGGGCGACCGCGTGCCTATACGAAGAAACAGCTCGATCACGCGATTGCGCTATTAAACGATAATTCATATAACGAAGTAGCCGCGAAAATGGGTATTAGCAAATCTACGCTGATTCGCGAAGTTAGACGGAGGCGAGCGGCTGAGACCCCGTGAGTTTAGGCGGGCGTCTCCGGTCCGAGTCGCTAGTAGCTGAAATGCGCTATCAACGTAAACACGCGCAAACCCTTCCGCTAAACTTTCGCTTCATATAATAGCGCGCATTCCATACGCTAAATTAACGGTTTACATTAACGCGATTAATACGTCTAGGCATAACGTTTAATCAACGCCTCCATTCGTCAAACTGATCGATCCTATACGCAATAATAAATAACGCAGGAACATACGGTATTACCGCCATTAACGCGAGACTCTTCGCTACCTCTACGAATCCACTACGCGATTGAATAGCGTAAGGAATATAATGCGTAAGAACTACGAGTATTAACGTAACATGAACGCCTAATATAACGAATAGAACGTTTATCATTACGCATTCCCTCCGCTCACTGTACGTTCGCTTAACGCTTTAAATCCGTTAATCCGCGCCATTTAACGCTATAGATATAAACGCTTAATACTAACGCTATTAACGCGTTATTGATACGTTTTAACATGCGCTTATCCTCGCCTTCATGAGATACTTCGTTTTGAATATGCTTCTTGTATCTAACAAACAAAAAGAGATAAGCTTCGGGCTTTCGCCCTTGCCGTCGCCTTTCGGCTCCGACTTATCTATACGCGAATAGAAATATGTGCACAAGGACCATGTTCTTTGGTCCGCAGTGTCGGGCCGCTTTTGCCCGTTTTATTCCGTATCTTGTTACGGAGTTATACAAGATAAAGAGTTGCTCAAGCCCTAAAACGCCGAAATCCCGCGCCGCTCTAAGGCTCAAGCCACTTTTGAACTATGCAATATTTGATAGGTAAAACGCTCTAACTATGCAATATTTGATACCCCTCTAAAACGGAAGATCCGCGTCATCCAGTCCGTGTCCACTTTCGGAAGCCTTCCGGTGCTGTTCGAAGTCATAGCGCAAAGCCTGCGTATACTCGTCGTTATCGAACTTCTGGCGGTACATTACGTCCGGATTAACTTTGATCACGGTAACTCCTAACGATTCGGAACGCATAATAAAGCCGTTCTTACTTAGCTCCCGTAACCCTCTCCGCACCGTCTGATCGTCAACGCCAAGAAAACGCGCGAGTGACGCTTGTGTGATAACGTCGAGTCTGTCCGCTCTCCTCTCGTCCGGATTCGTACATAAGTAGCAGAGCCGGTAGTGGAAAAACGGAATCATACAATATAAAAGGCCTGCCGCTTGAATCGAAAGATTCTTTACGTCAGACCTCGTTTTCATTTGATATATCTTCGTAAATGACTCGCCCTGTTTAAGTGCGCGTCCGATCGTGTGATACTCCGGATGGATTGCGTACACCTTACGCCTGCCATCCTTATCTTCCGTAAGTATTCCGTATTTGACTAGTGAGTTGACGATAGTGGCGGTCATACGCGCAGCCTTTCCGATTACTTTCGATATCTCCGCGGAGCCCATGCGCTTCCCGTTAAGGTACAAGTCACCCGCGTTATCCATGTGCATATACGGTATCAGCTTCATAACCGCGCCCAGCTCGTTAAGAGAGAGCATCGTTGTTAAGCCGCGTACAGGTTCGTGGTAAGACGTTACGTAGTACTTCGTATTCCGTTTGCGCGCGTCCTCACGCTGTGCGTACTCTCGTTTGCGTGCGATATCCTCTTCGGACTCTATACGAAAGCCGTCGACGGGAACTTCGTGAACCCAATGTCCCTCAGCGTTTTTGTGCGTTCTAATTTCCGGATGCATGGCGCACCTCCTCCGGCATGTTATCGACGGAATCTTTAAGCGTTTCGTAACCGAATATATTTGATAAAGCGCGAATATGTCTAGCAAGCGGCATCGATAGTCTAACGTAATCCGCCTCGTTCTCAGCATAAACAACGATAGTTACTGTGTCAGTCGCCGCATAAGGCTCATCCGTTATGATTACGTCGCCGTCAGTAGTCGTGAATACTTCGCCTTTTCTATCGTGTAAAGAGCGCCCCGCTCTCGCGTTACTTCCCCATTTACCGTTAAGTGCGTTACTCATCAATCGCGCACCTCCCGTTGTGCAGCTTCAAGTTCGCGCAATGCCTGCGTAGCTTTCTTCGCTTCGCGCTGGATCGCTTTAAGTCCGGTTAGTGCTTCGGATACGTCAACGTTAATTCGCACGGTAAGGTCTTTACCCGCCATATAATCGTCCCCTTTTCGGTTGTATTTTCGTTCCCAAACGGGAATAAGCCGCTATAAAAGCGGCCTTTCATTTACGTAGGTACATTTTGGTGTGAAATATACGGTGGAAACGGAAAATATTTAAAGGAAAATTCCGCCAATTTGTCGAAGTGAATACGCAGCCTACTACGAAAGGACTACGTTTATATGAAGTTTATGAGACCGTTGACCTCCGATATCCACTTTTACACCGCGAAAATGGAGCGTGCGCCCATCGTCGTGTTTATTGAGCGCGAATTAGTCGGCAGCGGCGTAATCGAGGATATAACGGAGACTAGCGTTAAGATAAGCGGTGAGCGTTTTATGCGCGGAGTTTGTACGTTTAAATATGCGGTATAACGACGAAAACCGCTAATTCCACGAAGGGCAAGCGGTTTTTAACCGTTACGAAACGTTTAATAACGATTGAATCGCGATCCAGTTGCCGCCCGCAGTCCGCACATACAAGCGGCCGCCCATCCGTTTGCCTGCATATATTAGAGTCATTTATTTAGTGCTCCTTCCACTTCGGATTCTTTCGCGAGCCTTACCGCAAATACGCGTCCATCTACGAGGAATAACAACTCGTCGTAAGCGCCCATCTTCGCCATGTCGCGCTTCATAGCGCAATTACACGTCAGTTTGCTCATCGTCTTTAACCTCCCCTTTAGCTGGTTCCAGACAATCGTCTTTTACATCTTCCCAACATCCAGAACAATAGCCTTTACGGTTTACTAATTCTGCATCAAGGCAAGCTTTACATATAGCAAGTACGTTGTATTTCATCCCTGTTATCTCTCCCTTACTTGGATTATGGCTTCTCCGCAAAATATTCGTCTATTGTAACCGTCCGCAAATCCGCGCTGCGCCCCGTCCGCTTATTTACGAGGCGTTCTCGTGGCTCATCGGTAATCAGCGCCGGACTCGTTGGTCGTGAGAAGCAACGGTCGCCCTCGTTAAATCCGTATTTAGCGAAGTCCTTAACGCAAGTTAGCGCACGATACTTACGTGAGCCCGGCGTATGCTGACCGCTACCTTCGCAGGTATAACACTTTGACCCGTTACGATAGCGGCCGGTTCCGTTACAGCGTGCGCAAGTCATGGGCGGTCACCAAACGTTGAAGTAGCGCGAGCATTTCGTCGAGTTCGTCGTCTACGAACGCCTGTTTAACGAAGATCCGCCTATTCATGATCTCCACGCGATTTGCGCTAATATTCTTATCGCTGAGTATGCGCAACGATAGTAAGTTAACATGACCGTGAAAGTCGAAGAACAGCGCCAGATCCGTGCCGGCGTTTAAATCGTAACTAAGCGACATGATTTCGATAAGCTTTCGTTTAATTTGCGTGGTCATTTTCTTTTCCGCCTCCTGTTATCGTTACGTTTAGCGTATCACTTGTTATCCTTATAATATATCGTTACGTTTAACGTGTCAATATCTTTTTGATACTTTTAACGTAACAACTTATGCGCTATACTAAACGTTAGGAGGTGGCGTAATATGACCACGTATAAAGTCCGCCTCAAGCTCGACGATCTATTAAAAGAGCGCGGCATAGGCGATCGCGAATTCGGACGCATGACCGGAATACGTTATCCATCTATCGGAGAGATGCGGGCAAACAAGACGGTGCGGCTCCCGCTTGATAATCTCGCGAAAATATGCGAAGTGCTCAACGTTGAGATTACGGACGTACTCACGCTAGAAAAAGAGCCGCGCGATTAAGCTGCGGCCTTTTCTTCGTTATTACCCGGTATAATCTCCGTCTCGTTTACCGCACTCATTTCGTCGAACCAACGCTTGCCTAACCCGCTGCAGTCAACGAACTCGTCCGATAGTACACCGCCTGTATCGTATAAATTGTACGTAACGACCGCGCCCGGCGACGTATCCTTAAGGTACTGAGCTTTCCTAGCGCGGTTTTTTGTGCGCGCTTCTTTTTCTACGAATCGATTATCGCGTTCTGTACGGTGGCGACGTTCGGGCTTCGCTTGATTTACACCGTTAGAGTCGTATGAATCCGCGAGTACTTCAGCATACTCGCTATCACGACGACGGTTCTCTTGATGTTCCGACATTATCGGATATTCTTCACGCGTCATCTTATTCTTTGAGGTATCCGTCAACTCTTCGTATAATAAGATATCAGATAATCGGTCAAGTAACGCGGAATCAACCGGAACAGTTACAGGTCCTTCACCGCCTCCACCACCTGAGTAATAAGCGGCTTTAACTGTATGGTTAAACTCGGCGTGATGCCATGCATAATCATCAGAGATGAGACCGGCCACAGTGACTCGCGCTTGCCTATTACGCAGGTCATATGTTTGGACTCCATAAGTAAATGAGATTGGCGTTTCATTTGCTTTGAAGTTATCGCGCATTAGTCTCTCAATAGTTTCGACGGACTTTACTAATTTCTCTCTATAATTAGTCAATGATCATTTCCCCTCTCATCCATTCGTTTAATTGCCTCCGGTTATTTCCACCGTACCCATATATAGAATGAAATTCACTATGACACCTTTTACATAGAGTTATTCCGTTATCGATATCGTACCTGAGGTCTATAGCTGTATCGTACGACTCAATGTGATGTGCGTGTAGCCCTACCCTCTTTTGTTTGCCACATTGTTGACAAGTGAAACTATCCCTTCTCCGGACATCTAAAGACCACTCCGCATGATCTCTACCTCGGAAACCTATAAACTTGGGCATAGGTAGTTCCCTATAATACGCGAGTTCATCAGCCTCCAGTTTGTAAGAAATTACTGGCTGCTTGCTGTTTAAGTCACTGTAGTGATTGACTTCTCTGCGTATTTTTAACGCTAAGTCTTCCCGGGGATTTGCATATCTGTAGAGTGTTGTATCGCTTAATCTCAGTTCATCTTCTACTTGATGAAGAGGAAGCTCAGAGGAAAACCGAAACTTGACCTGGCTTTTACTTAGAATGGGATACTCAGTATGGAATACCTTGTGTGGGTTTGAATCACTCAAATCGTCATAGAGTATATAATCCGCCGCCTTCTCTAATACACGAGAGTCGGGCGTTTGCCCGGAACTCTCAATGTACTGGGAAATCAAGGCGGAGACCGTTTGAATACGTTCGTCGCAACTAAGATCCTTTTGTTTTGCGAGGCGTTTAGTCAACAACTCCAGCTTCTCCTCAGTCATGCCGCGTGCGCCTCCTCTTCGATATCTTGCGTGTACTCAACCGTAACGTCTTCGTATTCCCATTTGCGATAAACAGCCGCGATACTTTCCGTTGCGCGATCAATCGTTTCGCTTACGTTCTTTTGCGCGATTCCCATAACGGTAGCGGCCTGCGCCTGAGTTACGTCGAACCCGTATACTAACGCGATGGCTTCCGTTTGGCGTTCCGTGAGGCCAGCGTTGTAGATTGCGGAGTTGAGATCGATGAGCAGGCAACTTGCATCTGTGTCGCCTTTGTACCTTGCCGATGATATCTTGTGCCGATCTCTCAACAAAGACTTAACTCCCGCGACGTCGTTTAGACAATATTTCACTAGATACTTGCGACTTGTTTTATCGACATCTATCTTAACTGAACCCATCCGATCCCCACCTCTCAACTATTTCGAATTATTCAAACGTTGACATTTGCGAATATCCAGACGCAATAACCCGTTCGATACCGAGTTCTGCCTTCACGTACTCGTTCTCGCAATGTCCATCATGCGTCTTGTCTCCGTTACTGTACGTCGTCATCTCGCTACCTTCGTATATCTCAACGCCGCAATACGCGCACCAAGATACGATAATTTCAGGCTCATCCGGTGGCTTGAAACGGTCGAGGTCGATCATTCACGCCGCCTCCTCTAACGCAGATCCTGCGTAATACTCCGCAACGATCCGGTCTTGCCACTCGAAATCGAACGTACTCACTCCGTCAATTTCAGATCCGGCACCGAGCGTCAATTCGTTCCAGCGGTAGGGCCCGTCAGCGTACACATGCGAAGCTTCACGATACCCGTCTCCGGAATCGTTAGCATGCTGAAACATGAACGCACTAACGTCTTTTATCGAATGCCACGAAGGAATGTGCGGATATAAATTCTCACGCATAAGTGTGTCCGTTAGATCGTCGAGTAACTCGTCTAATTGTGTTGAGCCGTCGCCCCATTTATCCGTCGATTTTCCGTCCTTGTCGTAGCCGATGTCCGTAACTTTCGCGAAATAGGCCGGCGTTTGGCCGAGTAAGAATCTCGCATTAAATTCCGTTATATCGTCGTATCCGCCGCGCTTAAAATTCGATCCCCAACGTTTCTCTACCGTTGGTACGAGCGGAGTTCCTGGCGGCGCCTTTCTAACGATAAGTATTTGCGTCGCTATCGTTGTTCCGGTTAGTGCGAATGTCTCGCCGGGCAGTCCGATAGTAGCTACGTGCCAACACGTTTCGTAAAGCATGCGCCTAACCTTCTCCGCATAGTTTGCGTACGCGAGTCCCAACGGAAGCACAAACGCGATGTATCCGCCAGGCTTAACGGTTTTAATCGCGAGTTCAATAAACGCAACTTCCGACTTCCCTTTTGCGCGTCCTTTCGTAATCCTTAACGTATCAAAACTGTCCGGAAGCTCCGCCGCGTCAATATCGAGGTTGACTCCGTACGGCGGATTGCCGATCACGTAATCGTAATAATCGCGCCGATCATGCCGGAAGGCGTCACCGGTAATCACGTTAGCATGCGGGTAAATTAGCGATGTAACTTTCGCACTGGTCTCATCGAGTTCGAGCGCCGTAACTTCGCTATCTTGCGGTAGATGTTCGATGAACACTCCGCTGCCTGCAGACGGTTCTAGGAAACGTGAGCCCGGCGCAAATGCTCCGCCTGATAGCCCGCGCAGTGCCTCGATAACAAAACGCGCAACGTGCGTCGGTGTATAGAACGCGCCTCCAGCGTAAGCATTCGGTAGAAGTCCGCCAGTTGACGTATAGTTCTCACGTAAGAATGCGATATCTTCTTCCGTTATTTCCTCGCGTGGCTTTGCGACGATTGCCATTGAGCGGACGTTTCCGTCCCATCGTTTACGGTCAGCCTTTCCGATAAAGCATCGCCTCCTTCCGCTTCCTTACGCTTAGTTAACGGTGTCCGGTCATCATACGGACAGCCCATCGCTTGGTCGAAACGCCCCGCCATGTAACCGGCTTCGTACGCCATCTTATACGTGTCCGCCGCCTCACTCACGCAGCCTCACCGCCTTCCCTAAGCGCAGCTACTACCGCATCAACCTTCGCGTACAACTCGTCCAGGCTGCAGTCATTCGCGATCGTATAATCCGCCGGCCAATCGTCGAGCTCCGTTTCCGTTCCGTGCATGAGGTCGGCGTAATCGAACCTGTCGCCCGATTTAACGGCGCGGTCGATGCGGATAGCGTCCGGCGCTTCGACGCGAATGAGTACGTAGCCTTCCGACTGCAGGCGCCAGGCTTCGTTTAGCTGGCGGACGTCGGAGATCACGGCGCGGAAAGGTATCACCGGAAAATGCGGCGCATGTACCCGTAAATAAGCGTTATACGCAGCACGATCCATCGCGTACCAATCGACGTTAGTGAGACATTTGCGTAGCCAGATATCCGGATCGCGTTCACGCATCGTCTGGCCGAACCACTGGTATCCTTCGCGCGGCTTTGCGTCAGTCTCGCCGAACAACTCGTGATAATAACGTTTGAGTTCATCGCCGAATGCGAATTGAGTGTAACCGTATTTTGACGCTAGGTAATCGCCGGCGGCGGACTTCCCACTACGCAACTTGCCGATTAATCCGATGTTAGGTAACGTCATTCAGCGCTCACCTCCGCTTTTGTATACGCCTCAACCGAGAACCGCGCACGAGCCGCCGCTTTGACTTCCGCACGCGCTCCGTACCCTACGATTGCCTCGACCGAACGAGTTACCGCGGCGGTTGCGTCACCTCGCGAATAATAAGCGGCTCGCGGAGTTGAGAACGGCTTGCCGTCGCGGTACACTACGTATACTGCGTGTTGTTCCGCCATTAGGCCGCCACCTCCTCGCGTGTGTCGTCAATAATACGTGGACTACCGTATTCTGTGTTCGCTGTAAGCACTCCGTAAGCCAGTACGCTAATTGTTTTCGTGTTAATGTCCGTTTTATCCGCGACAGTCATGTTTCCGTAATCGCATGCCGTGTACACGACGTCGCCCACGCGCACCTCCGTCGGACTCGGCACGCTCAAGTATTCCGCCGGCACGTCTAGGTCGAACATCCGATAAGCCGCTATTGCTTTGCCGATCCACGCGTTAAACACGTCACCTGGCACGCACTTCGCAACTCCTCGTGATATCACACGTTTGTTAGAACGATTCCTGCGCAAAACTACTACTGTACGTTTGTCTTTATTAACGATGAACTCGACGTTATCTTCCGCAAAAGCCTTAACGTCAGCCTTCGCACGCTCAACGATCCTGTCACGTTTTCTCTGGCGCGATTCCTTAGCGTAGGTCTGCAAGTCCGCGTTAACTTCCGCTGCTGTAATACCGCGCTTAACCTTACGGACAGCTTGCGCCACCTCTGCGTCAGTTGCCGGGCGTACCTTTGCGCCAGCCTCAAGCGCAGACACACGTTTCTTAAGCGATTCGACTTCCGCGGTTAATGTTGCGATAATCTCAGCGGATTGTTCCGCTGCTGGGCGTGAGGATAGTTCTTGTTTAGCCATTTGTCAATTCCTCCTTGTGTAATTTTCTAGCGGCTCTGATCGCTTCTATTGCTTCTTGCTCGGATTTGTGGTATCCGATACTAACGCGTTTCTTATTACAGTAGAACGAGCCAGTCCAACGGTTATGGTGTTTACTGAAGGATACACCGCGCTCTTTGCTGTATTTTCCGGACCCGCCCTTAGTTATGTTCTGCATGTTTTCAAGTTGAGTACAAACCCGAAGATTCTCCCGACGATTGTCTAGTCCATTGCCGTTGATGTGATCAACAACCATACCATCCGGACAATCAGTGATAACGCGATGAAGATGTACCTTTAGAGCATTTCGACCAGACCCTGTTTGGTATCCACGAGCATAACTACCGTAAGGTGTCTTTCTCTCTGACCACTTACACCCAAAAGTCAGCAACTTTGGTAGATCTGACAAAGAGACTAACGCATGTACTCCGTACTCCTCATCTATAGAATTAAGACGAATGAGGACCGTATCATCGACAATCTTATAGGCGTTTTTCACGGAATGCCCCTCCTTCTTGGGTTCCACACGAACACCTATTACGTTGCCTATGTGATGTTCGCGATGACCGTTCCCGAATTATTTGCGAACGCTTCTCTCTTTCAGCGAGAGCTTCCGGATACTTGGCGTAAAATACATCCGGGTCATCGATAGGCACTTTGACGCTATACGTGCGGCTCTTTCCGTTTGGTAGGAACGACTTTATGAGTTCGTATTTCCGCAGCGTTTTAATTGCCGAAGTTGCCGTCGTCTCCCCTACGCCAGCCTCCATTTGGATATCACCCATCGACGGCCAAGCGTATCCGCACTTTAGGTAGTGCAGTAGTACGTCATAGACCGCTATGTGGTTGTTGTTGAAGTCCGGCAGATTTAGGTATAGTGTACGTAGAGCGCGTGATGGCGTTGTGTTCATTTAATCCGCTCCCTTATTGTTTAATTTTCGTGTGGCTCACGCGTCATTTCTACCGTTGGCGCGGCGGCCCTCGTTCTCGATCCGGTGATTGCCTATGTCATCGGATACTACAGTTCGTACTCGTGCATTTCCGTTAACTCGCCGAGCATTACGACGCGCTCACGATACGACACGCCGGCATAGTCCGCATGAATATCGCCATCAATGACGCCGGACTCCGTTTTGGCTGCGATGATTACGCCGGTTATCGCGCCCTCACGCGCCATCTCCGCGAACGATTCGAGTAGTTCGATGACAGCGTCCTGGCGGAGTTGTTCCGGTGACTTGCGTAGAGTGAACGGTAATATTTCCGCCAAATGCGGTTCTTGCGTATGTTGATCGCTCATATTACGCCTCCTTTACCGGAATTAATTCGCCAATTGATACGGGGAACTTCGATTCAATCAGCGTTAGAACCGCCTTTGCGTAAAGTTGTATTTCAACCTGCGCGTCGTGTTCGAGTCGTTGCGCGAGAAAGTGACATACGGATTGAAGCGATGCGGTCCAGTACCAACGGACGTACATTCCGTAAGCGGGCAAGAATAGGCGCGCTTGTTCTGCGCAGATTCCGTACTCAATTGCGTGTGCGTAAAGCCCCTCGCCTTGCTTAATGTAATCTTCGAGTTGAAGCGAGAAAGCATAAGCGTCATCACGGTTAATCGGATCGCCCGACCCCTGCTTACTGTTCGCAGGTGCGCTACGCCACTCGTCCGGATTAGGAATATAAAACGCTGGCTCCTCGGTAATATAACGGCGGCTCGACTCGTTCCATGCGTTCATACTGTCTCCAACCGCTTCCTGATGCGAAGATCCGATAATATACTTGTGCCACTGCCGGGCCACCATTAGTGGCGCATAAATCTCAAATTGGGCGAGCGCATGTCTAAACGGGGACGAATGTCCTTCACGTGCTAAGAACTTAATCAGACGAACATCCCGTTCAGTTAACTCCTTCGACTCCTTCGAGTAGCTAACTCTGGCCGCGTTTACTACGGTCAAGTCAGAGCCCATAACATCAACAAGCCTAACGTACCCCTCGTCTAGCACGGTGATCCTATGCATATCTACCAAGGCAATCCCTCCTACGTTTTTCGGTATTCAATAAGGCATGGTGCCTCATGTGCTCGGTTCTAACTAGAACCTTCAAGTTTTCAATACGATTATTGTTCTTGTTTCCGTCGATGTGATGAACATCTTCGTAGCTTAGAAGTTTTCTTCCTAAGAATCTTTCCATTACTAGGCGGTGACCTAAGGTATATCCGTCACTCCTAGTTGAAGCTGGGTCCTTAACGAGAACATACCCTTGTGTACTTAGTTTAACGCCGCCTTTCCAATTGGGGTTTTGAGATCCAGGTAACTTCCCCGCTCCTAACGCCGCCCTTCTACAAGAGGCGCAGAGATATCTACGGTCTCGTCTATTTGAAAACAACTGAAACTCGTCTCCACACTCCCTACAGGCTCGACACCTCATCGACCTACACCTTCTTCCTTCTTAGTTCGCAAACAGCGCAATCACTACGACCCAAAACGTTAAGCAATACGTCAGGACTGCGGTCCATATTAGCGCGGATTTATTCATGCGCTCACTCCCGTATGCCCGAAGCCGCCCGATCCTCGCTCAGTATCCGCAAGCTCACCGTCTGTCTCTTCAAGATTAGCGCGTACTACCGGTGCGATCACGCCTTGTGCGATGCGGTCGCCGGCGCGGATAAGGTACGTCCCGTAGGGACATTCTTGAGCGCCGTTATCAATCGGTTGGATGGTGGCATCAATAAACGTCCAGTAATACGATAGTTCGTCAAGCTGCGCAATGTTATCGATGATCACCTTAACCTCGCCTCGGTACGAACTATCTACGGTGCCTGGCGTATTAGCTACGCGCAGTTTAGTGCGCAAGCTCACACCGGATCGCGGACGTATCTGCAGCTCGTAGCCATCCGGAATCTCGAACGCAAGGCCCGTCGGTACTAACGCGGTCTCACCAGGCGCGATGATTACGTCTTCGGTCGCGACTAAATCGAATCCACTATCCTGTGGGTTCGCGTACCTTGGGATACAGGCTTCAGAATGTAGCTTTTTCACTCTAACTCTCAATTACTTTCCCTCCTTTATTTTATTGATTCTGGCTAAATCTCCGTGAAGATCAACTGCCGCCTTGTTGTATGCCACTGCGGCTTCCTCAGCAGTTGAGTGTCTGCCTAAACTTTTCCGAACCCCGTGATTAGTGATATATGCCTCCCAGTTGCCTCTACTCTTACAAAAACTCACCCCAAGATACCCTGACGTATTGTTAGATGGAATTCCTCTATTCAGGTTATTTTCTCGATTATTTACCACGCGAAGATTGCTTCTCCTGTTATCTAATCTGTTCATGTTAATGTGATCGCCTTGAATATTACTCCCCTTGCCGTGTATACCTAACAACTGTCTATGCATGAGAATTATCTTTCCAGATTCTCTCCTTGCAGCATAACCACTAGAAGTTAGATGCCAACTATATTTACTGATGGCGTCAAAATCCTCATTGTCTATAAGAGAGACAGCTCCCTTGGTTAGAGAAATTGACTTAACGGCGCTCACTTACGCAGCCACCTCCGTTCCATCCGCATAGTCAACGTCCGTGTCGTCGATGATCTCGATTTGATTTTCGCCAACCCAACCGCTGCCGTAAGTATGCTTCCACGCTTTACCGTATCTCGTTCCGTCGTAATATGCTTCTCTCTTCTTAAGCGCAGACGTCCACGTTAAGCCCGTCTTCTTCGGCGTAAATACCGCACCCACTCGTGGCTCATCCGGTTGCGGCGCGTTTAGATACTCGTTAGGCACCGTTAATCCGAGTGCGCGACGTAGTGCGATCGCTTTACCGATAGCAGCGTTGAACACTTCGCCCGGCGCGCATTTTGCGGTGTTCTTTCCGAAGTTACGCGCCGTTATCACTCCGTTGTATTTAGTCCGGTGAACTAACGCCGTTACCGCTCTCTTCTCGCGATTTACGTGGAACTCAACGCGGTAGAACATCGTGTGAAACGGTGAATCCTCCGGAAGTCTCGCGTCGATATCGCGCCCAATCCGCTCCAACTCGGCAACGTCCGCCTTAGCCTGCGCGATTACCTTTGCGCGAGTTAATACGTTGTTAGGCGTAGTTACGACGGGTTCGACCTGCGATTCCTCTTCGATGATCTTGCGCACCTCATCCGCATTATCACGTAGGAACTGCGCGAACTTTTCGAAGATTGGCGTTGAGAAGAAGGATTGCGGTGCGACCGATTCAAGTACGACGTATTCGCGATAGGATACGTACGTTGTACCACTGCCGATACGCACCGTTACGCTGCCGTTACCGTGCACACGTACAACTGTAAGTACGTCTCCGGTCTTATACCCATCCGCTCCCCAAGCGTTTACGATTTTAATACGTTCACCTACGTTTGCTGTGCGCGATACCTCTACGAATTGACTCATACAATCGCCTCCGTTTAAATTAGTTACCACGCGAGTTTATCAGCGTGAGTTGATATTTCGCCGCGGAAGTTAACGGTTAGTTCGCATACGTTAACGTACGGCTGGCTGCGGAAGTGTTCGAGATACGGAACGAATCCGGACTTTTTCGGATCGGGCAAATCGCACTGTAGCGCATGCCCCTCGACTATTACCGTACAGTCATCGTGCAAACGCGTTAATACCTTTTTGAGCTCGCCGCGCGTAAAGTTCTGCGCTTCCGAAATGATGACCGTTTTGCCCTTTACGTTAGTTCCGCGTACATAAACGTGTGACTTCGGATATACCCAAACGTCGCCGCGTTTCTGCGTTTCGAGATTATCTTCGTTGTAAATCGCTTTGCGCGGGTCCTCGCCGATCTCGTATAGCGCGTCCTCTAACGGCGTGAAATATACGGACTCTTTCGCCTTAACTCCGCCGGGCAGAAAGCCCATGCGCTTCTCTTCGACCGGACTGATTACGTAGACTAGCGGCTTATTTAGCAATTTCGCTACCGCAACCGCGAGCGTAGTCTTTCCGGTGCCTGCAGCCGCGTTTACGAATGTTACGCGATTATCGAAAATCGAATCGACATATATGCGCTGTTCTGGCGTCAGCTTATCGGCGAATCCGAAGAACATCGAGTCTTTAGGTAGCGGCATGATTAGCGGCCTCCTTTGCGTTCTAGTGATTCCGTGTAAAATATAATCGCCAGCAATACGCAGAGTAGCGTTGAGCTTAACGGTGTTGGTTCGAGTACACCAACCGCGAGTAATACTGCGTTGACTGCGTACCAAATTGCGAAAAACTTAAACATCCGCTCACCTCCTTCGTTTGGCTTATACTTAAATATTTATCGCTACTTTTCGATTCGTACAAATTTGGCGCAATTTTTCAAAAAAAAACGGAGAAGCCCCGAAAGGCCCTCCGCTTATAGGTCGTCAAATCCGTTATCCTCCGATACTTTCCCGTAGTTACGCGATTTCCCTTCGAAGAAATCTGTTTTAGTCGCGTTGAGCGCTTCGTCTGAAAACGGTCGTATCCACGGCATCGGATTCGTATCCACGCCGACATACGCCTTGTCAAGCCCCATCAAACGTAAGCGCATATTCGCCATATACTTGATGTACGAAGACAGCTCGGACAGGTCGATACCTCGCACGTTAGATAACGTATAGTACGCCCAATTCGTCTCAAGTTGGACCGCTCGGTCAATCGTTGCGTAAACGTAGTCGGCGTTCTCTTGCGTATTGAGTTCCGGGAAGTCTGCGCGTAGCTGCTTGAATACTTCCGCGAAAAAGTAACAGTGCTGGTTCTCATCCCTTTGTATATAGCTGATCATTTGCGAGGTACCGAGCATCTTCTGATCTCGCGCTAAGTTATAGAAGAATGCGAACGTACTGTAGAAGAAAATACCTTCGAGGATGAGGTCGGCAACCATCGCTTTGAAGAACGTCTGCGGACACGGATTGTCACGAAACTCCTGATAGATATCCGCAATAAACGTATTCCGTTCGAGTAGGACCGGATCGTGCTTCCAGTATTCGAATATTTCGTTCTGTTCCTGGCGCGAGACAAGCGATGACAACACGTACGAATACGACTGATTGTGTACGACTTCTTGTTGCGCGATGATTGCGGATACCGCTTCGAGTGAGCTGTCCGTGAAATAACGCTTAACGTCACCGACGAACATCGTTTGCATCGAATCGAGAACCGCGAGAAGTCCGATATTAATCTTAAACGTGCGCTGCTCTTCCGAATCTAATAGCGGAAATTGCTGCGCGTCTTTACTCATCGGGATTTCGTCCGCGATCCAATAGTTGAGTAGTAGTACTTTGTAGAGCTTATACATATGCGGCATGCGGATGTCGTCCCAATTGAGGATGCCGGACGATTCGCCCTCGATAATTCGCGTCGATTTATTCGGTGCTTCCGTATTGAATATCTTTTGTAACTGCAAGTAATCACGCTCCTTAATCGTATATGTTAAACGTAAAGCCGGCGCCCATTAGGACGCGCAGCTCTCGCATTCATCAATCGTAAGCGCGCGGCTCCGAATATAATACGTACTCTTTATTCCGCTCTTCCACGCGTCGATATGTAGCGCTAGGAATGTGGACGCCTTAATATCCGGCGTTACGTACAAATTGAATGATTGCGCTTGGTCTACGTGACGCTGACGAGCGCCTGCTGCTTTAATCGACCAGTGCTGATCGATAGTGAACGCGGTCTTGTAAAACGGAAATGTACGCGGCGATAAGTCCGGAACAGGATTCGCAATCTTATACGTTGTCTTCTCCTCGTACGCGAGCTGTTCGTATATCGGATCGATACTTGCGGTAGATCCGGCGATAATGGACGTGGAGGCGTTAGGTGCAATCGCCATGAGGTAGCCGTTGCGAATACCCGTCGTTTGAATCTGCATACACAGCGCGTTCCACTCGTTTGGCACGTAGCGATCCGCATAGCCACGTTGAAAGAAGTATTCGCCCGTATGCCAATCGGAGCCTTCAAACGCTGGGTAAGCGCCTTTTTCAACCGCTAGGTCAGCGCTTGCCTTAATCGCGAGATAATTAATTCGCTCGTACAACTCGTCGTTATAGCGGACAGCCTCTTCGGATTCCCATCGGATACCTTCTAGCGCGAGCAAGTGGTGCAGTCCGAACGTACCGAGTCCGACCGCGCGATATTGTTGATTCGTATACTGCGCCTGCAGAACCTCGATAGTATTGATATCGATGACGTTATCGAGCATTCGCACCTGAATCGGAATAAGACGTTCGAGTACTTGATCCGGAACAGCGCGCGCCAAGTTAATCGAGTTCAGGTTACACACGACGAAATCGCCGGGCACCTTCGTAACGATAATGCGCGTCTTCCCGTCTTTCGTAACGAGCTCTTCCGATTCGATAACGGTTGGTGATTGGTTCTGACAGATTTCTGTACATAAGTTTGACGAATACACCATTCCGCGATGACTATTCGGATTAGCGCGGTTAACCGTATCCCGATAGAACATATACGGCGTTCCCGTTTCAAGCTGCGATTTCATTACGCGCTTCATAATATCGATGGCCGGCACAGTGATTCGCGGCAATAACGGATGAGCCACCGCCTCGGCATAACGGTCACGGAACGATCCATATCCGACTTTCTCATCGTAGAAATCTTCGAGTCCGAGCGCTCGTCCGTTATCATCCGTCCAACCCATTACGGACTTAACTTCGTGCGGACAAAATAGCGACCAATCTCCGCGCGCTTCTACCGTCTCCATAAACAGATCCGGTAAGCAAACGCCGTGAAAGATATCGTGCGCTCTTAAACGCTCGTCACCGTTATTCAGCTTCAAGTCAAGGAACGCGAGTATATCCTTATGGAATACGTCGAGATATACGGCGATTGCGCCTTTACGCGTGCCGAGCTGATCAACGCTAACGGCCGTATTATTGAGCTGGCGAATCCACGGAATAACGCCGCTACTCGTATTCTTATGGCCGCGGATATCCGATCCCCTTGCGCGCACCTTTCCGAGATAGACGCCGATTCCGCCACCGCCTTTGCTCAAACGCGCGACATCCGTATTGGAATCGAATATTCCTTCGAGCGAATCGTCAACGGTATCGATAAAGCACGATGATAGCTGACCGCCCGTCGCCTTGCCTGCGTTCGATAACGTCGGTGTAGCCGCGGTCATATATAAGTTACTCATCGCCCAATACGCCTCTTTAACGAGTTCGACGCGCTTATCGGCCGGCTCCTTATGCATGAGGTACATCGCGATTATCATATAGCGTTCTTGCGGAAGCTCGACCGTTCTCCTATCGAGATCCGTCGTAAGGTAACGTTCGGTCAGCGTCAACAGTCCGATATAATCGAATAGTAAATCGCGCGATGGATCGATCACTGCGCCGAGTTCTTCGATTTGCTCCTTCGTATAAAATTCCGTTAATTCCTTGCGATAGAGGCCACGATTAACCAAGTCCGCAACCATCGGATAGAAGGCACCGTATGGACGGTCAATATACGATTTATAGCGCCGACTAACCGCAGCCTTCTTATATAACGACGTCAACAAAGCGCGAGCTGCAGCGTATTTCCATTCTGGTTCCTCGCGTGTTACGAGTTCTAGCGCTGACATAATGAATGCTTGCGTAATGTCTTCGGCTGATACCGTTTCATGGCGCAACTTCGATGTGACTCCGCGAACGAGACGGTCGTGGGTGACTCCGTTCAGACCGGAAAGAACACGGTCAGCATATGCGGTAATTCTCTCGGGTTCGAACACCATACGGCGGTTATTCGGTTTATTTACGGTCATAGTCGTATTTATAAGTCATCGCTCCGTTTCTCTTCGTGTTCGGATAGCCGGCGTTCGGCTTCCGTTAGTTTCCGTTCATATTCATTCGTAAGACCGCGGAATATATCGACCGATCGTTGTAAGGACGCGACTTCTCTGCGCAAGTGTTCGTGGAGGCGGCGTTCCGTATCGGGCGTCATAACTCGTCGTCTTCTACGCGCACTGAGTCATACGTTATAATGCCGCCGGCTACTAGAGCATTAAGTACGTCTGTCGCGGATAACTGCTGGCCGTCAATATACGTTTTTCCGTCTATTCGTATACGCTGGACAATATCGCTGTGTTCGTACACAACTCGTTTCATACCACAACCTCCCCGATTAGTTTTTCGCGTATCGCATACGCAAGACACACCGCTAACGCATCGCTATCATCGTAGCCAGGACGGAACGCGTAATCGTCAGATAGGCGCAGTAGCTTACGTACGCTTGCCGCAACAACGTCCTTTTCCGCCTTACCGTTGCCCGTAACGAGCTTCTTAACGGAGGTCGGCGACAACGCCGGCTTTAAGTCCTCCGCTTTATATCCGAACTCATGTAGCGCTTTATCCGCAGCTGCCCATGCGCTGAATACCGTTTGAGTTGCGCGTTTATTACGGCCTGACGTAAAATCCTCGCGTACAACGATATCGAACGGTCGGTGCTCGCGAACAAACGTGGAGACGAAGGACTCTACGATATAATTGCGGAGCGCGTCCGGATCTTCCGTTGTGGTGGCGACGGAGTTGCATGCGACGAGGTACGGTTGCCTATTACGTACCTCAATCGCTGCGATGCCGGGACTTAACGATAAGTCGAGTCCGAGTATGCGGTAAGTTGGCGTCTTACTGCGTGTTGATTTCGTCAGAGTCGCGCACCTCCTTTTCGGAAAAGTATCCGACTAAGAACATATAAAGCGCCGCAGCCCCGATAAGTAGACGCGTTATAACCGGATGGTCAGAAAAGAATAGTTGAAAAACAACATACATAAGTCCAATAGCTACGGCAGTTCCTATCCCTAAAAAGGTCAAACCTACAAGTACTCTATGGATAAAATTAATCATACTCACGCAGCCCCCTTCGCTTGTTCTAATAATCGCGTAGACTCGATGTAATCTAGCGCACCGGCCGCTGTCCTTTTCGTCGTGTCCGGTAGGTTCGACCGCAGAATAGCCGCAACTTTCTTCCGTAACGCCGCTAGTTCATCTTCGGAAAGTGACAACGCAATCGCTCGTTTGAAGTCGTTGAACGTCCACTTATCGAGGTCAAGCGCAGGCGGCTCGCCTTTATTCGCCATGTCTACGATATCCGCGAAACGATCGAGCACTTCTTCGCGCATTTCGTCCGTAATGTACAGGCCGAACGCCAGGATATCCGGATTCTTATCGAACTCTTCCTCCGTCATATTCCACGCCTTCTTCGAACCGTTAACGTAGAGGATAACGTAGTAGTCAACGCCATACATAACGGAGTAACAGACGCACTGCTTAACGTGATCTTCCTTCGGTCCCTTTCGCGCAGAGAAACCGGACGTTTGAGAATACGTTCCTTGCTTCGATTTAATTTCGAGCCCGATGCGGACTTCACGGCCAAGCTCCGGCACATAAACGCGCATGATTCCGTCGCCGGTTCCGTACAGAGCGAAGGACTGTCCGTTATGTTCGATGATCTTCGCAACTTTCGCAAAGTCTTCGAATACTGGCTCGCCGAGGTCATTGCGGTCAAACCTAAACGGCGGATTCTCTCCGTTATGTCTGGCGTAATGTTTCTCCGCAAAGAGGATATCGCGTTGGATTAGGTCGCCTATTGACGTCCCCAAACGGGTCCAGCGCCCTTGATGCGGAGGTCGTGACGTAATTTCCTTCTTAGCGCCGCGCATCTTTTCGTACAGACCACGCGCATCCGAATTAGCTGCAGACGGTGAGAAGTACGGTACGTTTCGCGGCGGCCAGACTTTGCGTTTAGGGTCCGTAAGGAAATCGTAGTACCACTTATGGATCTGCGCGTCGAGAGCGTCGTCATACACTTCTGGCGCGGAGTGCCAAGCGTTAAGGAATTGCGTAAATTGCTCCGCGATCCTATTTGCGATTAGTCGGTTAGTGTCCGTAATTTAAACCGCCTCCTTAGTTTTCATAATCGTCCGTACAATTGCGCCAGGTGGCGTATAAGTAAGCGGTCGCTCCGGACTATCAACGACGACATTGCGGTAGGTGATTCCGTTAACTTCCGCCTTCTCCTTAAGGACAGCGTAAAGCTGCAGCGTAGCTTCCACGTCGTTCATAGCACGGTGGTGTCCGTTAAGCTGAATTCCGTAACGCTCACACGACGGCGCAAGACTTGCGTTCTCGTCCGGATCGATTAGGCGTGACATGGCGCGAGTACATGCGAATCCTAACGTGAACAAAGGTAATGGAATAAACGATAGATCAAACGGAGCATTGTGAGCGACGACCGTTGATTCAAGTGAGAATCTACGGAGTGAAGTCTTTGCGCTTGCAATGTGAGGAGCACCGCGCAAGTCCTCCGCCTTAATCCCGGTCAGCTCCGTAATAAACTCCGGAATCTCTACGCCCGGTGGCAACGAAACGTATGTCTGGAACCGCCCAATCTCGCGTATATAACCACCCGGACCAACTTCCGCACGGATGGCGGCTATTTCCGTAATGTGATCATGCTGCGGATCAAGTCCGGTTGTTTCGATGTCAATTACCGTTACGATTTCGTTCTCCATTTACGCAGCCTCCTCCGTTTTATTAGCGAACCATTCCTCCGGCGTTACTCCCTTGCCCCAACGCCGCATGATCGCGATATCCGTACCGTTAGCGACGCTGCCCCACGAATAGGATTGCGTCATAATCCGCTCAATGACCGCAATATCTTCACGCGTAAAGTTCTCGGGAATCTCGAATACTAACTCGTCGTGTATCGTTCCCCATAGCGCCCAACCTTCGCGCTTGCGGCACTCTTCGTGCGCCTTGATCATCGTTACTTTCGTCTGGACGGCGGAACTCCCTTGTACGCGAGCATTCGTACCCTGACGCATCGCCCGGTTTATCTTCGCGTTATGCTTGCGCAGCTCATCGTATTTGGGATCGTTCCACTTACCGTACGGTATCTCTTTGCGCTTAAGTTTTCCGTCAGGCAACCGCCGTTTACGCTGCTGCTTATCCGCCCATACGAATCCGTACTTAGCGACGTGTTCCTCATTCGTCTTAAGCCAAGCGGATAACTTAGGCATGCCGCCGAACAACTCTTCCTTAAACGCGGTCGCTTCCGCTTTCGATAAACCGAGCATTTCCGCGAGAGAATAATCACTCATTCCGTAAAGTGTCGCGAGCCAGACAACCTTCATCGCTTTACGTTCAGGCGTGTCCTCACCGTTCGGAAGCTTATTAACTTCGTGATACGGTCGTTTGTAGTACATGCTCGCCATGTTTGCGTACGGATCGATTCCCTTTTCAAAGGCTTCGATTAGGACCGGTTCTCCGGATAGGTAAGCGGTACAACGTATTTCCTGCGCTTTAAAGTCCGCGGATATCAAGACTTTACCGTCGGGAGCCACGAACATTTTACGCGCATCCTCCGGCTGATTCTGAACGTTAAACTGGTTGGAATCCGCAGCGTCCTCGTCCTTGCCCGAACTGAAACGCCCCGTAACGGTTCCAATCGGATTGAATCGCGAGTGCCAGCGCTTAGTCGTCGGATTCTGTTTCGTGGGCAACGCGTCAATGTAAGTTCCGCTCAACTTCGTTATCTTCCGGTATTCCAGTAGGTCCGCGATTACTTCGTATTGTTTGGCGAGAGGCTTTAACGTCTTCTTCGCGTCCATATTCGGAAGTTCCTTACCGATTAATTTCGATAAAGCCGCCTTCATTTGTGGCGTAGAGTTGAGATTGATTTCGCCGTCACCGTCGTGGTATTTCGCTAATATTCCGATAAGCTTCGCATGCAGCTCTTTGGCCCGAGCGTTCAGTTGCTCACCGTATTCCTTCGCGAAATCTAAATCGAGAATGTATCCGTTGGCCTCCAAATCCACGATTACGTAGAGAAGCGGAACTTCGACCTTTTCGTAATATTCGAGCACGGTCGGAAGCTCCGCGAAGTGCCTACGTTGGAACTGATATAGACGCCAGGTTAAATCCGTATCCTTTGCCGCATATGCCAACGCGATGTCTAGCGGTATTTGATTAAACGGTGTCTTTCCGAATAACTCCGCGAATGTGTCCGACTCCACTCCGAGATATAGTGGCGCTAAGTCTTTCAAGCGGAACGACGGTTCATTTTCGTTGAGCAAATGCATCGCAACCATCGTGTCCCACGTTACGCCGCGCAGATCGTAACCGTGCCGCCTAAACATCGCTATATCGAATATCGCGTTATGGAGAACCTTGCCGATGTCCTCGCTATATAGGAACCAACGCAATTCAGATAGAACGTAATCACGCGATAGTTGTTCGCCATCTTCGTGCATGACCGGAATATACACGTGCATGCCTTTTTCGGTTAAAGGCGGAATGCTTACGGATGGCAACGTTAATGACAAGCCGACAATCTCGTCGGTATAAACGTCAACTCCGGTGGTCTCGGTATCGACAGCGACTTCGGTTTCGTTACGCAGCCTTACGATGAGACGCGATAGTAGCTTCTCGTTATTAATTAGGAAGAAGTTTTTCGGCGTGTCTTCGACCATCCTACGTAAAGTCTCCGATTTATTACGTTCTTGCAATTCCGTATATAAGCGCATAGCCTCCGCTTTACTGAACCGCTTGCCCGCATCGGACGGGTGTCTGCCTATTACACCCGTCTCCATTGCGGACTTAACTGCGAGTAACCTTTCGCGATCCGTGTCCGTATTCTTCATCGCTAAGATGCGCGTCCACGACTCGGCCACAGTTTCATTCGCGGCTTTCTTGCGTTTAACTGCGGCGGCTACACGCTCAGTTGCGTCGGTATCCGTGGTAGGTTGACGTATATTTAACGTGAGTTTTACGTCCAAATAACCGCCTCCTTACGCCGACTGGTCGAACCGTTGCTCGACCGGTACGACTAGTTTTACGCGCCTCGACACAATCCACGGACAAGTTCTATCTGTTCCCGTTGACAAACGTAGAACATCATCATCACCATGTGTCACCACGTCAACCAGTCCTACACGATAACCGCTACTACCGCTCTCCATTACCTCAACGATATCGCCGCGCTTAAACTCGTTAACCTCGCGTCCAATCTTCGCCCATTTAGCGCGCTCGGCTTCCCGCGCAGCTTCTTCCGCTTTATTGCGTTCGATTTCCGCTGATTCCTCCGCAGTCAGCTTCGTTAGTTCGTTTGGCTTCGCGCTCCATCCGGATTGAGACGGGAAGTCCACCGTGATTAACGAATTAGACACGCTGGCTACCTTACCGATATCACCGTTCTCTACCTCACCGAATCCGTGTTTCGGACGCTGCCCTTCAGTGAGCGAAAGTTTAACGGTGTCGCCGACTTCAAACGTTGGCTTAGGCGCAGTGGCAGCGTCAAACTCCTCTTTCGTAACCTTGCGCAAGGCGTCCGCATTTGCGAATCCAAGTGTGGTGCTATCCGGATTTTCAATCGTAAGTGCGCGTACTCCTTCCGGACCAAATTCGGATACTATGACGTATTTACCTTTGCTCAACCTCACGCCGGTACTTGCGTTGTCATCCGAAGGGTTCTCGATCACCGCGTAGCCGCCGCCCTTAAAATCGCCGAGTTTTAACGCGTATTTGGCTGCGGCGACCTCATCGTCAGTTGCTCGGACAAATCGCTCCGCCTTGAACCATGCGGTTTCTCCGCTAAGTACCTGCTTACCGCGGAAAGGTGTCGAGCTCCCGTCGTCCGTGGTAATCTCAAAAACATCCCCTACTTTTACCCATGACTCCGGTGTAGAGTCGTCGATAACTCCCACGCTAATTACCTTCGCATACTCTCCGACTCTCAGGCGTTCAGGCTGCGCAGGTTGCGTTGCAGTCTCCGCGGCTACCGGTTCGAGTACGACGTATTCGCGGTACAAAACGAATTGCGTATCGTTTACGTACAGGTCGCCGCCGTAATACGCGTCAGTAACCGTAAACTCTGCGCCATTTTCGTAGCCGTCTTCGCTGCGATCTTTATCGACGATACGGATGCGTTCACCAACTGTCGCCTTCCGTTTAACCTCGCGATATTGTTGCGGCGCCAGTTCCGTCACCTTCTCGTAGACTTCGAAGGACAGATTACAAGTATCGCAACCATCTCCGTCTTCATCCGTAATCTGCGCGTCCCCGCAGCTATCTACTTCGTCAACCGCATAAAACGCACCATTGACTACGTATCTAGGCGCATCCTCATCGGTAATACGGATAACGTCGCCCTCTTGCGCACTACGGTCAACCTTACGGTATTTCGCACCGTTAATCTCTACGTCTGCCACCGGAATAATTACGTTCAATTTCGCCATATATAATCGTCTCCTTTTATATTCGAATTGGACTTGCGTAAAACTCAGTTAATTAGGCGGCTACAGCAGCGGTAGTACTAAAAGCTTCGCGGTCTAGTGAAATACTTAGCTCCACCCAACGTTTAGCCGCCGATGCTTCGGACGCCCAGTACTCTCCGTAACCTTTGTTCTCGAACATGTACACGCGCGGAACCTCGCCATTTTGCGCCCAGACGCCAACAATGTAGCCAGCATCGGATTTAGCGTAAGGCTCTCCGTTCCCTTTCTTCGCGTACACAACGAGTTCGTTATTGCGGTCGGACCGTTGCCTAATGGTCTTCACTTGAATCTTAACGTACGCTCCGGACAGCGGATCTTGCGCAAGGATATCGTGCGCTTCGGCCGTCTCCGATTCGTACACCGTCCATCCATTCGCGAGTAACGCAGCTCGTGCGATTAGCTCGGAATAGGTACCCGTAATTTCCGTAATATGCGCCATTCATTCGCCCTCCTTTTCGGGTATAAATACGATTTCCATTTCGCCGGGTCCGCCGTCAGTCTTCGGATACTCTATCGGTCCGATCGCGCTGGCCTCGGTAGGCTCAACGCTGACCGCGATATTTACCGTGAAGAGTCCGTGTTGATCGGTTAGATTCGTTAGGAACTTCGCTACATATTCGCCGACTTTCGGAAGCTTATTCGCAGCGTCTACGTTAATGCCGATGGAAAGCGTGCGTCCTTCGGGTCCTAGCGGAAATCCTGGATCGCTCATGCCGCGACACCTCCGTTTAGTTAGTTGCGGTTCTTGCGGCCGCACCGCCCAGTATCGATACGATAACGATAAGGGCAGCCGCTTTAATAAGACCGAAGTCCACCTCGAATACGAACGTAATCAATAGCGATAGCACATACGATACGGCCGCGAAGAAGCCGGCGTATAAGACCAGGTAAAGTAACGCGGTAAGTGCGTTTTTCATGCGCAGTCCCTCCCTTCGTTATTAAAACGGCAGTTCTTCGTCGCTGATATCGATTGGTGCGTCATCACCTGCGGGTTCCGGCGCGTTGTTAGTAGCGTTAGCTCCGATTGATAATCCGAGGCGCGCGATATCGAATCCGGCGATTACGAGGTTCTTGATTTGCTCGTCCTCGTCCGCAATGAATAAGCACGATTCGAACGATTCCATATCGAACGGTTTCTCGCCGAGTTTAGCGAAGTTCTTGCGTTCGGCATCCGATAAGTCTTCGTCCATATCGATGATCGGTGATAGCGCGACGACTGCGTTTGTGCCGGTACCAGACTTCGAAAGTTCGAACGCCAGGCTATCGAGTTTCTTCGCGTACTTTTCGATGACGGCCTTGAGCGTCTTCTCTTGCTTAGGCGAGAGGTCCACTACGATGTCCTTACCGGTCTCTAAGTCGAAGAATGCGCGTAAGAAACGTTGCTTGCCGCGGTACAAATACGCTTCGTCCGTGATTTCTTTGACTGCGTCTTCACTGGCGCCGGCTTCCTTCGCTTTCTTAGCGTCGGCATAAAGGAGCTCAGATGCGCGGTCCCATACGGACGGGTCGGACTCAACGAAGCCGCGAGCGTTACGTTTAGCCTGCACCGTCGGAACAAACGTGTTTACTTTCTTGTAGATGCTGTATCCGTAGTACTCAGCGACATCGAACACGGATTTAACGCCGACCTTAAACGTGCTGCCCGACTTGAACGATACGATCGGACTTTCTTGCGCCCCTCCGTCATTGTTAGAAGCCTGGACCGCTGCTTGCCCTTTACTCGCGAAGATTGACATTAACACAACACTCTCCTCGGTTTTAATGTTCGAGCGTGGATTGCGTATCGGATACGTGTGCACTCCGTATCGTCTACGACTTACGTTTAGTTCCTACGCTCGCGGCACGGCACTAACGGTCAAGTTCACGTTAACACCGCGCAGCCGGCGTAGGAGGACCGGCATTATAATAGGAAACGATTAGTTCACACGTAAGCTACAACGCTTTTCATTACGTTCGTTTTCTCGCGCTGAACGTGGATCAATTCCGCGTCTAAAGCGCTAATTTCACGGTCAATCTCCGCAATGCGTGCGGCCATTTCCGATACAACACGATTGGATTCCGATTTAGCTCGGCGCAACTCCGCCTGGGCGCGCTCAACACTGAGCTCGGCTTTGCGTATATTAATGCGTTTAATCTCGCGTTTCTCTTTTCGTTCAGCCGCGTTAATGGCGCGCTGAATAATGCGCTCAATCGGATTGCGTACGATTTCGTTCGCTTTATGCTGCGGATACAGCGTATAAACGGTCGATTCGGTCGGATGAACGATGAATACCGTGCGTCTGTACGCGAACATGCGGCCGGGTTTGCCCTCTTCGTCGATGACGTGCGCAGATACTAGCGATGCTTTACGCAACAAATCCATTACGTACATTGGCGCCTTGCTGCGTTCGACGCCGAAATGTTCCGTAGCGCGATCGCAAGCGTGAGGGGAAACGAATATCTTACCGACAAAGTGCGTGCCGGCCTTCGGGTCGATTGCGCAACTCATGCGAGACGCACCGCCTTTGCCAGCGATTTGGTAACGATATAGTCAGCGGAGTCCTCGTACGGCTCGACTGCTCCGTCGTAAAAGTAATTCGCTTGATTGCGGTGATAATTGTTACTTTTATAATAAAAACGCGAAACCTCGTTGTTATTTGAACGTAAAATACCGTAAATGTAACGTGCCATGGGCATAATCCTCCTAAAAAATATTGGCAAAAGCGGTTGTAACGTGTTACAATTCACGTTGTGAGCGATTAAATGTAATGCGTTACAAAACGTTACGCCAGTGAATTTGCATTTTCACAAAAATAATACATAAAATGGTTAATAAGTAACTGCATGTTAGATTGACACCTATGTTAAAATGTATATAGAGGCTGTTAGTCGGACTTCATGCCTAAAAGCCCGACTTACGATCTCTATAATTTTCAAAATTAAGAAGCTGTAGTTACAAATTCGCGTTTAACTTCTACTCCATTGGGTAAGTAATGTAATAAGTCTCCATGTTGGGTAGAGTTAAAATGGCGAGCAAGACTGCGGAGCTTGCGGTCAACTGAGTTGCGGTGTACTCCTAACACTTTGGCGAGTGTTCCGAGTTTAACATCCTCATTCTCAGCAATTTCTTCAAACCCTTTGATGACGGACATCATCACTGGGTCATTATGGATCTTCGCGGATTCTAGAATGAAGGCGATCAATTGGCGTTGATCGTCTTTATTCTTTTTACAGATACTTTCAACTACGTCTGATTCGAACTGGGCTTCGGTTCCCCGTTCTTGATTCAGTTTAAGTTCAATGAGAGTTGGCGTGCTCTCTTCGCCTTCTGAATCCCGGGATGGCGGCTGCAGTTTGACTCGTCGCGCATAGGTTCCTTCTCGTCGTTTAGTGATTCGTGATGCTTTCGATCTAAGCGTTTTGTTTAACCAAGTTGTTAGGCTCGCTCCTTTGGTCGGGTCATATTTTCCGTACTGTATCCAGAACTCTTCACTTAATTGACTTTCAAACTCCTGGATTGGGATGAAGCTCCTTCGGCTAAACTCTTTCGAAATTGCGAGGATTAAGAATCTGTGTTGTCGGTAAGCTTCACTGAATTTTTGCTGTTCGTCAATTGTTTGTTGCATTCATTTACCTCCTCATGTGCTTATACTTATTTATTTACCGCTACTTTTTAGTTCGTACACTTTTGGTAGAAAATTTTATAAAAATAATTTCGGAGGCATTTATGGCTTATACAGTCACTAAATGCCTGCTCGGAGAGATACTTGCTGAAAAGAAAATGACAAAAGCTGAACTGTCCCGACGCACTGGGATAGGAGAGACTATGATTCACGACTACATATCTCTGCGGAACATAATGGGGCTAGACAAAGCTAAGATAATAGCAGAGGTACTTGAACTTGAATCACCTTTTATGTTGTATAAGTGGAAGAAAATTAGGTAGACCCCGAGCAGGTGCGCGTTGGCTTAGCCCTCGTGCCCTTAAACCCTCGGGAATTCCCGAATGTTTAGACGGACTGTATCCTCGATTAGTTGCGCTTGTCCGCAAATACTCCGAACTTTTTCCGCATCTCTTATCTCGTTGAAATCCTTATACTCGCGCGGTATCTCCACGTCATACTGAGCGCAATATCCTCGCATCTTCTCGCTAATCTGTCGCTTAAGCTTGGCGCCAGCCGCATCGTTATCCTCACCGTGTAGTAGTTCTTCGATCGGACTCCGCTTCAACATATCCGCACGCTCGTCCGTAAACTCTGCGCCGCCTACCGCAATCGCCGGTACTCCGCATGACCAAAGATACATAGCGTCAATCTCGGCTTCGACTACGGCGGCCCTCTTAATTCCTTGCGCATAGATTACGTCGATACCGAATATCATCGATTTAACGGGCGCCCCTCGCGTACTGTACCAAAAAGCCTTCCCCCACGTTGCGCGAAACTTTGCGTTTAAGACGTCCCCTTGCGGAGATTTCCACGGCATAACTGCGGCCTTTCGTTTAGCATCGTGACCAACTCCGAACATGCGCTGTATTTCCGGCGAGATTCCGCGTCCGGTTAGATACGAAACCTCACCGTTAAGATATTCGGTTATGTCAATCGGCTTCGGACGTGAGAGCGCCTGAGTTTCCGTTAGCTTTATACGTATGCGCGGCTGTTCTTCCGCGACTTCTTCGGACGATAATTTCTCGCGTGCTTCTTCGTATGTAATGTCCAAAATATACGCGGCTAACTTCGTCGGCCCTCCGCTTGCCCAATCCGGATCTATCGCTCCCTTATCGGACCAACAACCGAAGTATTCTGACGTTGTATCTAAATTTATGTAAAACGATGGTGTTTCGTCAGGCCGATCGCGGAAGGGCGAACTCGCTATCAGTTTCGTTGGATGTGCGCGCCTATTTCGCCAGTCATGTGATTCGACTGTGCTCAAAAACGCATCAACGTTAACCTCCATGTATTACCACCTCCCTATTGATTTCTATAATGAGTGTTGGTATGATTCAAAGTATACATATTGTATCATGTCATATATTGGATGATAGTACACAAATCGTTTACTGTCAATATAAAGAATGTTCGCTATTATTTGGGGAGGAATACATAGTGCCTTACAGCGAAATTTTGGCTTTAAACATTAAGAAATATAGAGAATTAAGAGGACTGGAACAACAAGCATTAGCAGATACAATTAATGTAACTAAGCAAGCTTTAAACAATTATGAGACAAAGAGAAGAAAAGTTCCTGTAGATTTAGTACCTTTAATTGCAGACGCACTCAGTGTGTCAATTGAGACATTGTACGGAAGATCAGACGAGAGTGAGCAAGTTTAAAACCCACTCACGTCCGCAAATTGTTGAGCCTCTTCACGCATACATAACTCGCGCAACACCCCGTAATCTAGGAGAGCGATAAGGTCTACGGTAAAGCCTTCGCCACCATTTCTGCCCTTTTCAACGCCGATCTTTCCATTACCGTTTACGGCGTCGAACACGAATAGGTTAGTCGCTATCTCTAATACCGCTTTCGTCGTTTTGACTTGGTCGCGTTTGGGCAGTTTAATCTCGCGTTGCTGCCCGTCTTCAACCTCCTGGCGTTCGGTATGCGCCTGTATCGTAAACATCCCGACAACATCGTGCTTACCGATTATCGCCTCGAACCTACGCGCGGCTTGTTCCGCAGCTCCACCCGTTGTCTTATTCGAGTTACGGCCGTATACATCCGAAAGTCCGTAGAACGGATCAACGAGCACGGCATCCACGTTGCCTATGGCGTGCAGCTCTCGGTCTAAATCGTCGAGCGTTCGCGTTAAGTCCGCATCCCCTTTCGCCTGCAGAATCAGCGTACCCGGATAGTACTCGTTAAGCTTATCGACGATATCGAATAAATACGTTTCAAGCTCGTCGGCTAATCGTCCGGACAATATCGCTTTGTTCGGCAGCCCTACTTTAACCTCGAACTCGTCGGAACTAATCGCCTCTTCTCGCGCAGTAATTATCGAGATCAAGCGGCTGATCCACGGATACCATTTCACCTCGTACGACTTAACGAGTACTTTCGCACCCTGGCGTAGTAATTCGTCCACGATCACTTCGGACAAATACGTCTTGCCGCGACCACTCTCCGCCATAATTCCGTAAATGTCGCCGGAATAGAGACCGCCTATTTCTTCGTTAAGTGACGGGAAAGGAGTGCGCCACAGTTTGAACGATGTTCCGGCTTTACGTTTCTCGTATTCTTCACGGAACCTGTTCGGGATCGTTACGAGTGCGTTCGTATTTTTGCGAACACTTGTTCCGGTAACTTCCATTTTAATCCCATCGAGCGTTTCCGTCAATGATTCGATAAAACTTGCGGAGTTTTTCTCTTGGAATTGAGCGTCAAGTCCGTTGATGGTCTCCGCGATGCGCCGTTTGCCCCACTCGTCCTTAAGTTTGCCGGCCAGATATTCGACAGAATCGGATACGTCCGGTACGTACACAATGTCCGGATGCTCTGCGGCAAGTATAGCGTAAGATGGCGTGCACCCCTCGTTTGAGTCTGCGTATCTCTGGATGGCCTGGACACATTTGCGCTCTGCTTCCGTGGCGAAGTCCGTTGGTTTGATGTTATACGTTATTAGATCGGTGGCGTTGCCTGCGTTGATGATTTTCGATATTAAAAGTTGACCAGTTGCACTCAAGTTGTTTCACCCTCTCAAGTGCCATGATACCCTCTGTATCATCTTCTACAGACAGCATCATAACACAACGTAATAGTAATAACAATAAAAATACCACAATATATTGATTTTTCTTACGTTTCAGGCGTTAAAATACTACATATAGTGATTAACAATCAGTACGCGACTGATTAAGAATCAGGAAGCAGATCTCCTTAGTCCCCGTTTACTCCCGCCTTTAAACTCGATCGTTATACACATATCGCGCACTCTATCCGCTAACCTCGCGTCAAATACCGACGCAAGCTCCTCGATCTTAACGTTAGACGTGTATACGGTTGGCAGTCCGCTCGTTACACGCTCGTTAATCACCGCATGCATATCCGCACGAAACGCTTCGCTCGCACTCCTAACGCCTATATCATCGAGTACAGCGAACGGGGCCGATTTAGCCTGCGCTTCCATCGCGTAATAACGAGCGGCTAGGGGTTCCGCTGTTTCTCTCGGCACGTTGGCGCGATTAAATCCGAGGAACAACGTCTGCCACGCGTTTACATCGAGAAAGTATGCCGGACGCTCCAACGGTTGCCTATTCCGTTGGATACTTCCGATATAATGGCGGATCATATAATCGTTCAGAACCGCGGCAGCCGACGTTGTTTTGCCGGTGCCGGGACTGTCCGAGTAGAGGTACAGCGATTTGATACGTTCACCCTCTTCGTCAAATTGGCGTTTGAACGTGGTAACGTATTTATCTATTAAAGCATAGGCCTCCGGTTGATCCCCGCGGGCTGGCGAGTTCTGCAGCGTAACCATCCGATAGTCAGCCGGAACGCCTGCGGTTGTCGTGCGGCCTCCTGCTCCGTTATGGCCGTGTAGCGCGATGTACGATCCGCAAATTGCGTTACACTTCGGTCCGTTGGCGAGCGAACAGTGTTGCGATAATATGCATTTGTCAGCGTGGGACATTGCGTACCTCCTTATTTAGAATATAGACTATAAAAAACATTAAAAGTGTGATTTTCCGATTTATTTTTTAAAACTTTTTTACAGCCATTCCGCAAGCTCCTCCGCAGTCATCCCGCTGTTATCCGGCGTCTGCTTCGCTCTCTCTTGACGCTGCCTATCCGCCAAGAGTCGCGGCATAACCGTGTTCAACCGGTAGCTTATCGCAAAGCCCGCCGTTAGGATCGGATACTGCTCGTTCGGCCGGTACTCCCTAAATATCTGCGTAAATGCTTCGTGTAATAGTTCCGCGCCGTACTCGTCTAGCGCCCGTTTGATCATGCCGCGTTCGGCCGCCCAATTGCGCATCGGCAAGTACGTTTCCACTCCGTAATGTTCTCTGTTTAGGTCTGCAAACATCTGCAGTACCGTCGCGGTGTTCCACTTGTCATACGGTAGATTGCGCCAGTCCTTGCGGTCAACCTTCGGCTTTGGCATTTCGCAGTGCCTCCCTTGCTTTGTAAATAGCGTTATCAACTCCGATGGACATTTTCGTTGAATGTAAACGGCCGTGATCGAATAATCCGATAATACCCGCGAGTGCTCCGCTTAATTCGAATACCGTACCTACGTTCCGCGCATTCTCCGCCTTCAAACGTTCAATTTCTAACGTAACGTCAATCGCAACCTCCGATTCATGTTCGATGAACGCATGTAACCGTTCGACCTCCGCCTCAGCTTCGATTGCCCTCCGCACTGCTTCCGGCCAACCTTCGCGTGCTTGAGCGATGAACTCTGCGTCTGCTTCTTCCGGCCAATATTCCGCGTAATTAGTTCCGTGTTTCGGCGCTTTGATAAGTTGCATAACGCCGAGAGTACCGCCGAATAACTGCCAAGTATCTGCGTTGTTCTGTGCGAACCATGGCCCGGGCGTTGCCGCTTCGCATAGCGTAAAGTCAGCGTGTAAGTTTCGTTTCATTTGTCCGCCTCCTCTTTTAGTGTAATACCTCAATAATCAAAAGTAAATGTTCGTATTTGACACGAACACAAGATGACAATTATGTGAATATTAACATCTTATACTTGACAATTTTAACTGGTTATTTATGCATTCACCCCTTCGATTTGGATTCCGAGTTCCGTAAGCACGAATTCTATTCCGTCCGCGTAACCGTCGTCATACTGGAAACAGCGGTCATTGTCGCGAACCAGCCACGCTTCCTTAATAGTCGCAATCTTCCGTTCCTCTTCGGTCATTTCGCGCTCATACCCGTTAACCAGCGCTGCGAGCAATGTGTCGAACGGAATTGACTTAAGTGTACCGCTAGGCGCTGAGTGTAGCGTGCTTCGTATAATACTGGCGTTATCTTCGCCGAGACTTCGGTACCGTTCGATAACTTCCGCAACTTCTGCGGGTATAACCGGTTTATTAACGTTACTCATTCCGCTCACCCTTTCCGTAATATTCGATGATATCGTCAACTGTTACGAGTTCCATTCCGTAAAACCTCCGCTTATATAGATATACGGGACTAGCGCGAAATCACACGCTATCCGTTAATTTTGCGATAATTGCAGCGAGACATATCGCTTCTGGCGCCGTTTTTGCTTGCGTGACTTCATGTCCGTGCGCGTACTCTACGTTATAACCATCTGCGGTTGGGTATATCGCCCATATTGGCGTTAGTCCTCCGGAATCCAGCTTTTCGAGAACCTTCCACGCCCACCGTATATCAACTGACGGACGGAACCAATCCTGCGGACCAGTATGTAGCGAACAATCCGATTCCAAAGCAACAACTAGCCCATCCGTGTCCATCCAGACAACGTCACCCTCCTCCTCCTCCAGGTCGCGAAATTCTGCGCCAGCCCATGACCTCTCTAGCAACCCACGCGTCACGTTCACGCGGAGACATTCCGTTCCACTTAGCGATAATCTGATTGCGATCCATCGAAAAACCTCCTATATATATAGATATGGACAAGCGAGGTAAAATCCCACACTAATCGTTAATTTATTTTTTCGATAACGTAGATGTCACCGCGCGATTTGACTACTTCGTACTTGGTCGCGTCGATAACGTGGCCCGGTTGCAGAGTGACCTCATGGCGGATGGTTATATCTAAATTCGCGTGTAAGATAAACGCCATGAATGCGAACCAAGCTGCACCGGCTAACCCTTGAAGAACGTGCTTAAATTCAGACTGGAGTATGCTGATAAAGAACATAAACACCGCCGCTATACTCGCGACCCAAACGAATATGATTCCGACCGTATCCGCTACCTCGTACGTATTCAAAACATTCACTTTGCGATCTCTCCCCTCGTATGCTTACGATTAGATTCGACATAGACACCGACTCGCCATCGACATGCAACTCGCCCGTTTCAGCGGTCAAATATTTACGCCTTAACACTTCGTCAATCAAATGGATAGCGTTTCTCGGTCCGATAAATCCTCCGATACATTTAGAGGTTATTTGCGTAATCTCGCTAAGTCGGCGTTCGTTAATCTCCGCCTGCATTCCGTCCATTTTACCGTCTCCTTTACGTTAAATTATCGCCTTACTCGCCGACCCCTCCGTTAACCCTACCGCACGCCTTAAGCGCCTATTTTCACGGTAATTTCCGGCAATTTCGCGGCGTTAATCGCGTCGACTAATCGTTCGGTCTCAGCGGACAATGCCGCCATCAATTCGGTGAGCGTCGTCGCGTTCGATAGGGCAGCCGACTTCATGCGGACACGGTCGAGCGCTGCGGTTAGGCCGGTGGATGTGAGCGGATAGTAGCCGGCGTCGTCCCAGCGTTCTTTTAATTCCGGAGTCGATGCGTTTTCCTCCGGTTTGTAGCCGGGCGCTTTCGTGGGATCGACGAGTTTGCGTTGCTTGACGATGAATTGCGCGCTGTCTGCGGTTAAGCGGAAATTTTCGTTTAGTTGAATAGCGTTCATATTGCGTCCTCCTTCGCGTCAATAGTGATCGTAAGGCTGCCGTCATCATTTAGAACTACGCGCTGATAATCGTTTATATAGTCGTAGTCGCCGCCCCACGGTACGTAAATATACTCGGAACTGCCGTCGCGATAACGGATACTTAACGCTGTGATATCGCTGTGCTCTGTTAAACGTCCGAATGGGGAAGCAGTATCTCCGCTCCAAAACGTATACGCCGTTCCTACGTTTGCCTGCGGTTCAATTGTTGCGAAAAAATGTTCGCAAACGACCGTTTCACTAACGCTATTACATGCGATTCTACGGATTGAGCGTGTAATATCGGAAATACGGACCTCACGCATATGCTCCGCTACAATTTCAATTGATTCGCAATTTTCGAGGACTAACTCGATAAAAACTACGTCTTTCATATAAACACCTCCGAATATTCTATTTGCTTTGTTTATAAGCTCGTGATTCGCTTCGCTCATTCTCGCCGTCACTATCGTTCCGTTGTATCTATTTATACGCGTTAATAGATATTTAGATATTGATACGCGCACTAGGAATGAGGTACGAATGACGACGTGCAATGTTTTATCTAGTTATTAATGGCTCTTGTTAAAGATGGTTATAGTTAGTGTGCATATAACCATGTTGGCATCTACCATGTTGAAGGTTGCAGACATGGTTACTATCCGCTATCTAACGTATCTGGCTCCGCATCAAATATCGCAAGTTGACTGATCGGAAGTACCGTGTACCGCGTATTCTGCCACGTACCTTTGGGCGCCCTATCTTTTATTGCGTGTATCACCGGACGCCCGTTCCAGCGATATTCCGTTAACCGCCTTACGTACTTGTTCGCAGTCGTGCGGTTGACTCCGAGGTACTTCGCGATCTGATCTTGCGTAGGATAGCAATTACCTTGCGCGTCCATAAACGAAGCGATAACGCAAAGTGTCGCCCAGTTCTGCGCTCCCATATCCGCTATAAGTCCGGCCTTAGCGGCATCGACGTACATTTTAACGAAGATGCGCGTTTCGGTAGCGCCTGACGTTACGGAATATTCCGTTTGGGACTCTACGCTGACGAGACGTTGATGATCGGTCATGCTGCGTCCTCCTTCGCTGGGTTATCATGACACCAGTAAACGTATTCGCGATACTCTTCGGTGGTCATGTCGTTTTGTTCCGCTAATTTGGCGATTAGCGAGTCAAACCGAGATTGATCAAGTTCAAAGCGTTGCCTATTCGCTTCGAACCATTCGAAGATGTTTTTATCGTTCTTGGAGGAGTTTAGGTCTTTCCTCAATGGTATCAAGTTACCGTAGTAAGTTCCTCCGTGACCCGATACAACTGGGATGACGTGGTCTAAAGCGTACTTTAACGATCCGGTGAATACACATCTTCCTCCGAAATCGCTACGAAGCTTAAGTGCATCCTCCGGAGAGAAGTCATCTCGCAAGAAATTAATTCGAGTCCTACGTCTCTGAGCGGCTGCGATTGTGATGTGTCTACTGCATTCTGTACATTTAGCTCGAATACCGAGTCGACTATCGATATTTCCGTGGAAATCACTTAAAGGGAGATCACGCCGGCACACCGAACATTGACTATAAACATGCTCGTAGGCAAACGTTGCCTTTTTAAATCTAAGATATCTTTTGAGAGTTTTATACTTATCTCGGACATACGCCGAGAGTCGATGAACTTCGTCGTATTCGTTCAGGTGCACTTTTTCAAAAAGAAAAGATCTGCGTACGATATCATCTAAAGCGTCCTCGCAATCCCACTCGTCGTACGGCACTAGTCGTATGTCACACGATTCTACTTTGTCGAGTAGTTCATCAAAAGGCACATAAATCTCTAATTTGCACCTTTTAATAGCCCTATCAACATACATATGGTGAATACCCATTTTCGAAGCTACCTTGCTCGGGGAGTATCCTGCATCAAGTAATTCCTGCATTTCCTCTAACCTACTTGCTGGCTTCTTCATTCCGTTACCTCCTTCCGTCTTTGTCTTTTGCGCAAATATTTTTCGGCGCCTATACCGATATATTTACCGTTACTTTTCCGTTCGTACAATTTTCTGCGGATTCAACGCAAAAAAAATAACGCCCACCTCCGTAGAGATGAGCGTTTGTATTCCGTTAATCTATATCGTCTAACCGTTCAAGCGGCGAAAACTTGCGGTGTTGCTTAGCGATATCCGTTCCGAATATGGATACGTAAGTCTGCGCCATTTCCAGCGTAGTATGGCCGAGTATCTTCTGTAGAGTAAACGCATCCCCACCGTTCATGATATAAAACTTCGCGAACGTATGGCGCATTGTGTGCGGTGACACGCGAACTCCCCGTATTTGGGCCGCGATACCGTAACGTTGCATATTCTGCTGCATCGTGCGTTTCTTCATCGGACTATTATCGATATTAACGAATAATGCGTCATGATCGAGTAAGCCGCGATATTGAACGTATTTTTTAAGCTCTTTTTCCAACGTAGATTGAAACGGAACATAACGCTCTTTCCGCCCTTTACCCATAACTTTTATGACGCGCTCTTTCCATTTAATATCCGATACATTTACGTTTTCAATCTCGGAAATCCGTATGCCCGTTTCCAATAACGTCAGCAAGAATACGTAATCGCGGAATCCTGTAAACGTAGATAAATCCGGCTGCGATAACAATAACTTGATCTGCTCACGCGTAAACGTCGGAATGATATGGCGCTCCGTTTTAAGTAACCGTACATTCTCCGCCGGGTTCGTCGGCAAGTATCCCTCTTCGTTTAAATGGCGCAGAAACGTTCGCCACCCTTTAAGATTCGTATTCACCGTCGAGTCTAAAACTCCGCTATCTTGCTTCGCCAGTATGCACGCTTTAAAATTATCCTCCGTTATATCTATCGGACGTTGTACGCCAACTATGCGTAGGAACTTAACGAGTTCCTTAAGCGAATTAGAGTAATACGTTATCGACGCGCGACTCAAATTCTTCACGCGGCAATCGCGCAGAAACGTCTCAATCGCGACGTCATAATCTAGCGCCTCTAACGGATATTTACTTTCGCCGTCCAACGCTACCTCAGCGCGGATAATATTCGGACGTCTTGTCCGCTTGCCATTCGTCACGACAAAAAAGCCCCCTCTTGCGTTTATTACGCGTAGAGAAGGCGCTATATCATTCGTTATATGTACGTACAGGACAAGCTTTTACGCATCGTACGGAACCGTAAATAAACCCGTATCGTGCGTTTTCGTTATCGATCGTCAGATTCCGCAAACCCGCGTCAGGCTTACGTTTAGGCTTCCGCTTAGGCTTACGCGGTTCTCGCGTTCACCTGAACCGTGCGCGTCTGCCAATTCCGCCACGACCGCATATTTAATTGACTACTCTCATATTATAGCGATTAAAGGTATACATTGCAAGTTATTCAGCAAAATTTAATAGATTCTTGTGAACGACCGGTTATATCTAACATTAGAGAAGGAGCAGATCAACCAAGCAAACCTATAAACAACCGCTTATGACCTTCTCCTTCAACTCAATTACATTTTATAAAATCGCTTCATGCAGCGCATCTACGTAGGCAGCCGCCAGCTTGGACATCATTGCATTCTTATGAGCGATCCAACCCACGTTAATCGTTTCCTTGCAATCCAGCGGAACGGGAATAATATCATTTCCATTTAAGTCTGCACTTAGTACACCCGTTGAGATCGTATACCCATTCAGGCCAATTAGCAGATTAAACAGTGTTGCTCTGTCATTGACACGTATACTCTTCTTGTGTGACAGCGTGCTTAAGATCTCCTCGGAGAAATGAAAAGAGTTGTACTCACCTTGATCAAAGGACAAATAAGGATACTCCTCCAGCTCCTCAATGGTCACTATGGACTGCTTCGCGAGCGGGTTATGAATACTGATGAAGATATGCGGCTTCGCTACAAACAAGCTATGAAACTGCAAATTGGCGGAATCCAGGAGTCGATTGATAACTTTGGCATTAAACTCATTTAAATACAAGATCCCAATCTCGCTGCGCAGTGTTTTGACATCTTCAATAATCTCATAAGTCTTCGTTTCCCGTAGCGCCAGCTCATATTCATCTAATCCGTGCTCCTTCACCAGCTTCACAAAAGCGTTGACGGCAAAGGCATAGTGCTGGGTAGAGACTGAAAAATGCTGCGGAGACGGCTTGGCGTTCCGATATCTGCTCTCCAGCAGCTCTGCCTGCTCGGTCACCTGTCTGGCATACCCCATGAATTCGGCACCCTCCATTGACAGCGTAATCCCCTTATTTGTCCGCTCAAATATAGTAATGCCGATCTCTTCCTCCAGCTCTTTAATCGCCTTGGACAAGCTCGGCTGAGATATAAACAGCCGCTTGGCGGCCTCATTCATGGAACCGCGGTTCGCAACCTCAATAACGTATTTTAACTGCTGTAGTGTTGTCATAAATCTCCTACTTTCGTAAATTAAACTAATCCTCATCGGGAAGACGGAAGAACATAATTTATCGTAAATTGCCATACACATCATTTAAATACACACTTGAATCGGGATTTAAAGGAGGGTCGAAATATGGCTGTTGCTCCCCCTATTTTACAAGCAGGAGACACTGTGGGTCTAGTCACATTAGGCAGCCCATTAAGCGCCGCCACGATTGATGCCCGCATCGAGGTCCTTCGAACAACGGGGCTCAATGTGGTTATTGGCAATCATGTATATGATCAGGACGGGTTCCTCGCAGGTACAAATGAAGAGCGGGCATCCGACCTGATGAGCATGTTTGAGAATGAAGAGGTCAAATTAATTCTGGCTACACGCGGCGGAACCGGGGTGGCCGGCATTCTCCCTTATCTTGACTATGATGTAATTCGCAATAATCCTAAAATTGTATCCGGCTATAGTGATATTACGATTCTGCTGAATGTCCTCTATCAATACGCAGATCTTATTACACTGCAGAGCCTCATGCTTATTGACTTTGCACCACAAACACCTGCATATAACTTCGATCAATTTTTTAACGCGACTTCTACTATTCAGCTCACAAGACAAATTACGAATCCTCCAGGCATTCCTCAAATCAGCAGAATTCAAGGCAATGTGACCGGACCGCTTGTGGGAGGGAATTTAGCCTCCTTCATGGATTCCATTGGTACCCCCTATGAGATTGATGTGCGGGACAAAATCATATTGCTTGAAGAAACGCATGAACCAACAAATACGATTTATCGTTATCTAAACCACCTCTTGCTGGCAAATAAACTGCAGGAATGTGCGGGAATTGTGATGGGGGAATGCACTGGATGCATGGAAGCCTATGGAGTCTCCTACCAGCAGTTAATTGAAGAAGTCATCGTCCCCTTAGGCAAACCGCTCATGACTAATGTGACAACCGCTCACGGATTATACAAAGCCGCAATTCCCATAGGAGCGACGGTAAATTTAAACACCTATGAGAACACACTGACAGTCATCGAACCAACAGTCAGTGCTGAACAATAATTAGCACAATGCAGAATTTTATTTAACATTCACCCTATAGACAGCGTCAATTATAGATTTTATTGCAAAAAAAAGAGGAGCGAACCATTCGGTTCCTCCTCTTTGTTATTATATGAGTTCTAATACTAGTATATTGACAGAGCTTGCCGGCAGGGAGATCACCGCAGAGGCTTGTGCTACCTCAACCTCCGTTTGATAAGGCTGTATCTTCTCATCGTCTCTCTTGTTCACGTTAGGAACATGAACCAAGGACTCATCCCCAGTTAGAACGGTTAACTGTGCTTTGGACGATACATTTAGGCTGTTCAGATCAACTTTGATTGACTTACCTGATGCATCCGGGTTCACAAGCTTCACATAGACATGCTTCTCGTCTTTCGTTACTGAATGATAGACCTCTCGGTTATAAGCTTCCAGCTTGTAATCCAGCACTTTGCTCACCGTATGCCCGTCTGTATAGAAGCAGATGAGGTGTTTGCCATCATTGCCCCCATAATTCACCGTAATGGTATATTCGGTGTCATTTGCAAGCTCTTCGTAGCTTGCCGCACGCAAATTACCTGCTGCAGTACTGGAGGAATAGTCACCCAGCGTGTAGGCTTCAACTCCGTTCTTAACCACTTTGACGCCGGTTGCATTTCCGTTATAGCCAATCGCGTATTCAATGACATTCTTATGCTCTGCTGTAATATCCGTGAGTCCTGCTCCAATGTAAAAACCATCATCCCCAGGCGCCTTCTTCGCCGTAACTTCCACTGTATAATTCGTCCAAGCCTCATTCATGAGGTAGATACCGTTGCGACCGCTTGGCTGAGCTTGGAGGACTAGCCCCTCCTCGGAATCAAGCTCATAACCTGCAGAGCCAGGAATGACCTGCCATTCTGGGTTCAGCGGCTTCGTAAAATCTTGATCCAGCAGAACGCTGCCGTCTGTGTTTGAAGTAACGACGACCCGTTTCACGTGAACCTCTGCTTTTCCAGCTGAAATTTCAATTCCACCATGCGGAATCAGCTTAGTCTTCTCCCCGTTTCGATAGGTTGTGAATGATGTGGCCAGCCCTTTGGTACCGATATATTTGGCGAAGAGCTGCTGCACATAGTAGTTCGGCGTATACCAGACCGTTTCATCATCAAACCATATGCAGTCCGGCGTCCAGCGATACAGATTGTCTGTCCGTATTTTATTGAACAATGGAGCGGTCGCCGCAAGTCTGACAACATCTGCATTATTCTCGAAGCTGGTCATAATCGCTGCTTCTGCTACCGCACCCGCCAGTGTATTCTTATCTGTGGAGGCATACTCTCCGACAAACACTTTGGACGTCTCGGCCTCGTTCAAGCTGCCATCTTCGTTGTAAGCACGGTAGTAGTAATTGTAACGGTCGGCGTTTTCCAGCAAATACTCATTGGAACGGTAATAATGCTCATCCGCGATGGTATCCATATAATTCGGCTGCTTGCCATACCAAGTGATGGTCTCTTCAATACTTGTCTTGCCATCGGTAAAGCTTACTTGAGCTGAGCCCTCGAGCCCTCCGCTAAGGAATCTCCACCCTTGCTGGTAAGCGTCATCGTCCGCCTGTGCCCCAACGGTAGAGATGATGTGAAGCTCATGGTCCGGGTAGTACTTCTGCATATGCTCATCAATCGCCGCTTTGAAAATTTCAAAGTTAGCGAAGAATTCTGTTCCCCAGTTCTCGTTCCCTACACCCAGATATCGAAGATCGAACGGCGCTTCATGGCCCATATTTTTACGTAGAGCAGCCCATTCATTATTCTCATAATCCGTGCTGATCGCAAAATCAATCAGATCTGTAAAATTACTGATATAGTAGTCTCTCAGCGCTCCTCCGGCTGGATTTGCATAATCAGAACGTGCTTGACACAACACACCGCAGGCCATAACTGGAAGCGGAGTCGAATTCAAATCCTCAGCCAGCTGGAAGTATTCCATATAGCCAAGGCCCATCGTCATCATATAGCCCCAAACGTTATAGTTCTCCTTGCGCAGCTCTACATCACGGACGGATTCTTTCCAATCATAAACATTCTCCCAAATGTGTGAGCCTTCGGAGATACAACCGCCTGGGAAACGCAGAAATTTAGGGTGCAGATTGACCAGTGCCTCAACCAGATCCTTACGCAGACGATAGTTCGGGTTCCCTACATAGTTGGAATGTGCAGTAGCAGAGCTTTCTTCCTCTGCAGCACCCCATACATTTGCTGGGAATAACGAGACCATATCAATCGAAATCTCTCCACTGAAATGAAGCGATAACTGCCCCAGCGCATTCTTCGTTCCTTGAAGTACGATGGGTGATTCCGCTCCGTATTTCTTCCAGCCCCCTGCCTCGACGTGAATAACGACTTGGTCACTGAGTTCGTCTCCATCCTGATCCAGCAGTTGAAGCGTAATGCTCCCCGATCGGCCTGCTTTGGCCCAAATGGAGAACAAATATTCCTCGTCTTTTTTAATAGACATGGCGCAGTTATGGTTGAAATCGTTAAACCCTTTATTATAAATGACAGCGCCATCCGCTGCAGTCACATAATAGCTGTTAACATCCTTGTCCTGAATATCAAAATGCTCGTTAAGTCCGCCGCTGTGATGAACCGTGAGCTTATCTGTGTCGCCATACCATGCAAACAGAGCATCGCGGTTCCGTCCTGTAGAGACGCCGCACTCGCCGCATACATGAGAGTAGCTGTCGTATTCAAACGCTTCGAAGGAGCGGTTCTGCACCAGCTCTGCGTAGATCCCTCCATCAGCCGCATTGTTGATGTCCTCATAGAACAATCCGTACATGACCTCGCTGATATCGACGACCTCGTTATTTCCTTCAATCGTCAGCGTATGGTCCGGGACACCTTCAGGCAGCACAGAAACGACATAGCTCTGGGAAGCATCATGCTCGCCAGCGCTAAGTTTAGCGGTAAGTGTAACACCAGCAGGCTGTTGGATGTTCTTGTTTACTTTTCCCTGATTCGTAATCGCTTCCGGATTGCTGGAGCTCCACTCTACTTGGACTTTGCCCCCCATAAGTGAAGATGGAAGCTCTATATCGGCTTTGATAATAGAGTTCGGTGCACTTAAATATTTGCTCTTGGCCAGCTTGACAATCTGTTCATCGGACAGGGATTCGCACATGACCTCAATGACTTCATCCTCTGTAAGCGCTGCTTGATAAATGCGCACATCGGATATAGATCCCTGGAAATCGGCATCCACACTAAACTGAGATTTGCCAATGAAGTTTCGATTATAGTTCGTACCATTTGTAAACGTATCAAACCATGCTCTCAGTTTCGCATAGGTTCCGCTGGAGGTCTGGCTGATCGTTCCGTCCCCAATCGGTTCTCCGTTAGCATATACGACAGGACCGGCACTGCTGAGTGTACCGCCCTCGGTACCCCGGATTGAAATCGCAACATGCATCCATTCACCCGCTGGGAAGATCTTGCCTGGATCTGCGACAATCTCGTTCCCGGCATAGCATACTCCTCTGAGGTTGCGGGTCAAGAACAGATATGGGTTTCCCTCGCCACCGCCAAAGTCGATGATACGCTCCCACACACTGTTAACTTTGCCAGGATGAATCCAGGCAGCTACCGTAATCCCCGTATGATCACTAACTCCCTTCAGCAGATCAGATGGCAGCTCCACATAAGATGTTCCATTGCTGCCACCCGCCAAAGTTAGTGCAGACCTGCCGTCTACATTATGTATTTCAGGAAGCTTGCTCCCTTTAAGCACACCGTCGTTACCGTTATTTGTCGTATCCTTGCCTGCATTTGTCTCGTCCTCAAACTTGTAATGTGCGATTAGTTGCTCGTTCTTTATCATGCTGCAGCTCTCCTGTCTTGTCATAATAGAAAATTAAAAAAGCAGTCGTTTAATGCATATGCAATCAATAAAGTAATATAAATGCTAACTTATTAATATAATAACTAACATTTAACGAAAACGAAAGCTTTTTTTCTCATATGCAAAAAAAGAAGCCCCATACTAGGGACTTCTTCTGACAGATGGATTTATTCTTGCATTCATCATTCTACTACTTGATTTGAAGCTGCTGATGGTGACTCTTTCTTGATAAACACTCTGCACAGCTTCCAGAGTAAATATCCAATAAACGCCCCAGAGGTGTTAAGCAGCAGGTCATCCACATCAAAGGTCCCCATACTAAAAACAATCTGAGCGCATTCGAGCAGCAAGCTAAAGCTGAAGGATAGAAGCATGACGAGGACAAAGCTCAGCTGTTTGATGATCGTTCCAGCCAAAAATCCAAAGGGGATAAAAATCGCAACATTGCCAAACAAATTGATTAAATTATGCGTTGTCGGATGTTCCAAGCTGTCTTTTATCGTATGCAGCAATATCATATTGGATCTATAGCTCATCGTTTGACTCAGCGAAGCGGGATTCTCTATGACCCTGGATAACATCTGGCCCAATATACTGACATCAACAGCTCCGAATTTAAACAAAATGACCTTGATCACTACATAAGAGTAGAACAGCAGCAAACCTAGTATGAGTACTGGATAGAAATGGATTTTTTGTTTCATAATCATTACTCCCTTGTTGTACACGTGAATTCCTTATGGAATACACAATATACGAATCTTTTTAAGATCAAGGGAATTAATTCTTAATTCTTTCTTAAGAGAATCTCGTAGTTCTTCTTCTAGTATGACCAACATATAGTGGAATAATAGAAAAGTTAATAGAGTCAATATTTTTAAGAGGGAGGTAATTATGTACCGTCTATCACGTATTTCATATGCAGGAATCAGCGGAATCCTTCTGCTCGGTTTCTCATTATTGCTGGTTCTTGTTGTTTCCATGTGGCAGGGAGCACTTCATATTCCATCAAGTCTTCTTCAGCTGAACACCATTTTCATGAGCATACTCATTGAGGCATTACCGTTCGTACTCATTGGGGTGCTGATCGCTGGGGTTATTCAAATCTTTGTGACAGAAGATCATATTCGAAGATGGCTTCCCCGCAGCAAGCCTGCCACGATACTCATGAGCTGTGTTATCGGGGCACTCTTTCCCGCCTGTGAATGCGGCATTGTACCGATTACAAGACGGCTTGTTCAAAAAGGGGTCCCGCTCTATGCGGGTGTTGGTTTTATGCTGACGGGTCCGCTCATTAATCCGATCGTCATCGCTTCAACGTACATGGCTTTTGGCAACGATCTGCAAATGGCTGGACTTCGTATGGGCATCGGATTCTTGATTGCATTACTGATTACTTTTGCTGTGAGCATGTCTTTTCAAGGAACTCAATTGAGAAACGCTTCCTCATCGTCCACATCCACAGCTCATCAGCATGCTCACAAGCAGCATACCTCCCCTTCCTTCACTGCTCGCTTTAAACATATGCTTCATCATTCTATTGACGAATTTTTTGACATGGGGAAGTTTCTCATTATTGGAGCCTTCATCGCGGCAGCGGTTCAGACCTTCGTCTCTGCCAAATCCCTTGTCGATATAGGTACAGGTATGGCTTCTTCTACCCTTGTTATGATGGGACTAGCCTATGTTCTGTCGCTATGCTCTGAAGCAGATGCCTTCATCGGTTCATCCTTCCGTCATTTATTCAGCACAACGCCTATTCTCGGATTTCTGATCTTCGGACCGATGCTGGACCTGAAGAACACCATAATGATGCTTAGCGTATTTCGGGCCCGATTTGTTGTCTGCCTTCTTGCTCTTGTCGTGCTGACTATATTTACTACACTCATGCTGCTTCAACCCTATATATAAGGAGGTTACGTCCTGCATATGAACATCAAATGGAACGGACAACAGCTCTTTCGAGCTGGCATCCTGCTATTGTTTTCCATCATGCTGTTTCAGCTGCATTTCACCGGGGAAATATTGAAATTCGTTAATCCAAAGTATGAGCCGCTCAGTCTTAGCGCTGCTGTCCTATTTGCATGCCTATTTCTGATTCAGCTCGGAAGAGGCTGGGACGAGGTAAGTCATGAGCACAATCTCCATGAACATGGCCATCACGAGCACATCGATCATGAGCATAACCATCATGAGCATGAACATCATGAGCACCTTCATCACCCTTCTATCGAAAATCAAGACGATTCAATGCAGCGGCATGCACCTCACCATTGCGGAGATGACCACTGTCATCACGATCATGGAGATGGAAAGCTCAATTATAAGAAACTCATCACCTATGCCATTATTATCTTCCCGCTGGCTGCAGGATTTCTTGTGCCTCCCCAAGTTCTGAATGCTTCCATTGCAGATAAGAAAGGCGGCTTGATGCTGTTAACCGGCTCACAGCAGAATTCCGAAGCAACAGAAACAACTCAATCCACAGCGTCAAATGGAGAGCTTGCCCTGAATACTCAGCCCACAGATCTTATTGAGCTCCCTGGATATGAAGAGGCAGTCACAGATGAACATGCAGAGGACGAAGGCGTAATGGAGAACACCGTATCGAGGGATGAGTTTAATCAGATGATGTCGGATTTGGAGGACAAACAATCCATAGTAATGGAGGAGCATATTTTCGCCTCATATTTTGAACGTATTGCTAACACGCCGGATGAATACGCGGGCAGATCCATCCAGCTATCCGGTTTTGTATTTCGAGATGAGGAGCTTTCGGACAATCAACTTGTTATTTCGAGATTTTTAATAACCCATTGTATTGCAGATGCGGCCCTGATCGGATTTCTGGCTGAATTTCCGCAAGCAGCCCGGCTTGACGAGGATACATGGATTGAAGCAACCGGTGTCATCGATACGACGGTGCATAACGGAACTAGGCTGCCCATGATACGCATCACAGAATGGAAGGAATCCGCAGCCCCCGATCAGCCGTATGTCTATCCGCTGAGTGTAAGGATTTTATGAGACGAGTAGTTTAGCTGTGCTTCGTTAGTTCGATATCTTTATTTTTATCTTGTTGAGATAGGCGACAAGCTGTTCCACATTTTGCTCCGCTTGTGCAAAGCCGATATATCCGTCCGGCCGGACGAGAAATAGGGAGCCCAGAGGAATGCCTGCTTTTTTAATAGCCACGATGTTATTAAACTCATGTAATGGAATGGAGTTATCTTCAGCAAACAGGGTTAATTGCGGATTTGCTTGACCATAGACATGAAGCTGCCACTCCATGCATTGTAACGGCTTAAAATTATCTTCTGACATCTGTACCCATGGCAAACGGTCACCTGCCTGCAGATGGCCGGCTTTGCCTTCACTCAGGAGGCTGTCCGGATAATGAATCTTCGTTTGGGACAGGATTTCAAATGCTTTTCTCCGGGCCGGCGGGAGATGGAACAGAACAGGTACAAAATACGGAATAATGACTTCCATGGCTAATTTGGAGTTTATCCCTTTGCCCACCATAATCTGAAAAGCGCGGTCTGTCGTTGCTACAAGGGTCTTCGCGAATCCGATTCTTTCTGTTTCATAGGAATCCAAAATTTGCTCGTCTGCTTCTCCTTGAAGAACAGCGGCGAGCTTCCAGGCCAGGTTCATCGCATCCCCAATGCCTGTATTCATCCCTTGTCCTCCAGCGGGACTATGGACATGGCCTGCATCACCTGCAATAAAAATACGCCCTTTTCGGAAACGCTCACTGACCCGGTGATGAACCTTGAAGGTAGAGAACCAGTTCACCTCTTGAATATCTGCTTCCGTATTTGGTGACGCATAGGGGGCAATGACATTAAAATCATCCGGGAGACCCTGCTCCAGTACCGCTTTCGGTATAATACCGATTAACCTGACATAGCCGGTTGTGCGCACCGGTGCCGTAAGGCAGAATCCGTCATCGTTAAAGCTTATATGCAGACCCTGGATCGGGACAGCGCTCTTCACATCCGCCACATAAAACATTTGTTCATAGGTTCCGCCGGCAAAGGAAAGCCCCAGTCCTTTACGAACGGTACTATGAGCCCCGTCACAGCCACAAATATATTGAAATACGGTCTCCTCGCGCACTCCTTGCTTCTCGAGAACCGCACGAACCCCTTCTCCCTCTTCTCTGAAAGAAACTAATTCCGTATTCCACTCCACACGGTCTCCTCGCTCCTTCAGCGCACTTTCCAGAATGGCCTCATGCTCATCCTGAGGAAGACTAAGTACATAAGGATAGGGACTGATCCCAAGACCAATATTCCCCAATTTCATGCTCGCTTTAAGCTCCCCATCTTTACGAATCTGTAGTTCCTGGATGGGTATTCCCCGCTGTGCCAATTCATCTGCAAGTCCAAGCTGCTGGTAATATTCCAGTGTTCGCGCATGGACGACAATCGCTCTAGAGGCTTCCCCCGTTCCACTGTTTTTGTCAACAATTCGAAACGGGATTCCCTGCTTCTGCAATGCCAATGCCATCACTAAGCCGGTTGGACCGGCGCCGACAATCAATACTTGAGGGTTCATATGTCTTATTCCTCCTGCACTTCATCCTGAAATAAGGGAAAAGATTAATGCATATTTACACATTACGAATGATAAGTTTGCTTTATTATAACCTTACGCCATCACTGCTAAGCAATATATATGACCTGAGCATCCCATTATGTACTGTCAGCCGCAATGACTATTGGGATACGAGAATTGGTGTAAGAGCAACATATAAACGCACGCGCAGAAAACTAAAGATACTCAAACACCATTTGATTATCTAGTATAAAACATAAAAAAACCCTTACTCGACGTAAGGGTTTAGTCAGATATATGGACTCTCAGGGACTCGAACCCTGGACCAATTGATTAAGAGTCAACTGCTCTACCAACTGAGCTAAGAGTCCGTAAGCTCATGCCGCTAAGGCAGTTGTTACATTCATGAATGTTAACAACTCAGTAAAATCTATTATAACAGATAATAAATAATAATCAAGCATTTTTATTTAAAAAGTGGAGCAATGCGATCAATACGGTTCGTCCATATACCTCCAGTATAATGATCCGGAAGTTTTTTAATATCCTCTAGTGTATCAAATCCTCCCGAAAAGTCACTTCCATCTCCCGCGACGATCATAATCCGTGTATCCACTTGTTCCATCCGGCTCAGAAATTTGTCAGGCCACCCCCACAGCAGAGGTGCAATCTTATTCGGAATATGGAGCTGAGTATGCTCGCAGGCGGCAGGCATGTAACCGGTCCAGCCAACAGACAAATAAGACAGCAGACAACTTTTCATCGTGTCCTTCGACATCACCCGAAGCTCAGGTAACCTTTCCTTCAATGCGGCAATGGGCTCGTCACCTCCGTAAACCGCAAGCAGGTTTTGCTGCTGCTTAGGAAGCTTGGATAAATACGCTGCCAGAAGCTCTCCTTCTGCCGGATCACTGCTTTTGACATTAATTAATAACGCTTTATCCGGAAATTGCTCTAACACTTCTGTCATTGATGGCATCTGACCTATTCCCTTTCCCCGAAAAGGGTACGTCTGTCCTCCGTCAGCAGTATAACCATACCCAATATCGAGCTTCTTTAATTCAGCCATTGTATAATCTCGGGTAACTCCCTCCCCATCCGTTCGGCAGCCTATCGTCCAGTCATGAAATACTGCGAATTGATCATCCTTAGTGATGTGCACGTCAAATTCAACGATATCTGCCCCTGCTTGGAACGCAGCATTCATGGATTCGATCGTATTCTCCAAGTATGGATGCTCTGGCTGATGAATTCGCTCTGCCGTACAAGTATCATTCTCGATGCCTTCCATTGCAAAAGTTTGTGCAAGTCCACGATGTGCTAGAAGTATCGGCTCTCCGCTTCCCTGTTTTACGAACAGGGAACTATTATTCAAATAAATTAAGATAACGAGTGCGGCTAAGATCATAAAGGTTTTGCTTCTTATTATCTTCTTCAATCTATTCAGGCAGGATCCCCCTCCTTATCTCCGTTTGGATTCTTGTTTAAGTGAACACTAATATAGTGCTCGCCCCACTCACCCAGTTGGTCTAATATTGACTTCAATGATTTCCCTAATTCACTCATTTCGTAGACAACTTTCGGCGGTACTTGATTATATATCGTCCGAGTAATGAGTCCGTCATCCTCCAGTTCTCGAAGCACCTGGGTTAAAATTTTTTGAGATATATCTGGGATTTCCTTCCTAAACTCGCTCGATCTCATTGATCCGCAATTTAAATAACATAAGATCAACAGCTTCCATTTCCCTCCAATGACCTCCAAGGTCGCTTCTGCAGGGATATTATGGACTTGAGTCGATTGCTTCTTCATTATCCACAGTCCTTTAATACAATATAGTAGTTACCTTTCAGTACCTATAGCACCTAATGGTTCTAAAAGAACAAAAAAGTGCGTTATTCCTCTATTTTACATCGTACTGCATAATTAAAATATTATCATAGGAGAGTGTAATAAACATAGAATGGAAGGTGACAAATCGTGAAAGTATTGACCGTTGTATCACACCCAAGGGTGGATTCCTTAACCTTTTCTGTTGCTCATAAATTCACGCAAGGTCTCATAGATGGAGGTCACGAAACGGAAGTACTGGATCTGCATCGCAGCGGATTTAATCCCGTACTTGGAGAAGCAGATGAGCCAGATTGGTCGTCTGATCATAAGGTGTATTCGCCTGAAGTAGAAACAGAAATGGAACGTATGAAGAACCATGATGCTCTCGCATACATCTTCCCAGTTTGGTGGTATAGTTTACCGGCTATGCTCAAAGGATATATTGATCGGGTCTGGAACAATGGTTTTGCATACGGTTCAAATAAACTCCATCATAAACAAGTACTCTGGCTTGGTCTAGCAGCAGATTCGAAGGAAGGAATGGAGAAGAGACAATACGAGAAAATGATGAACCAGCAACTGAACATCGCAATAGCTGGTTACTGTGGAATTTTAAATAGCAGGGTTGAAATTCTATATAATACCTTGGATTCTAACTCGGAAACCCAAGAGAGACTGCTTACGCAAGCTTATCATTTAGGACTGAATTATGACAAAGCAAGAACGAGCCCGCTCTAATCCCTTTGGAATGTCCAATTCTTGAACCCACCCACCGAGAGTGTCACCCTGTGACTGCGTAAAGGAAAAAATCCGCAATCCCATATCGGATTGCGGATTTTCTACGGTTATGGAGCCTAGGGGGATCGAACCCCTGACCTCATCGCTGCCAGCGATGCGCTCTCCCAGCTGAGCTAAGGCCCCGCCAAATTAAATACATACAAGACACATATGAAATCATTCATCTTGTACACAAAAAGTAGTGTAACATAACTCGGTATATTTAGGCAATATGTCACCCTACTTTTTATTTTCATCGTTATCAACTCTCTCTTACATCCCAAGCAGGATTCCAGACCACTTCCCACAAGTGACCATCCGGATCCATGAAGTGCCCGGAATAGCCTCCCCAGAACGTTTCATGTGCAGGATCACAGATCGTGGCCCCGGCTTGACGTGCCTGCTCCATTATAGAATCCACCTCATCCTTGCTGCCCACATTATGTCCAATCGTCATTTCAGTCGAGCTAGGAGGAGCTAGCGGCACTTTAGCTTCATAAGAAAGGTCCCTTCGATCCCAAATTGCCAGCTTCATCCCACCTTGCAATTCAAAAAAGGCAACCGCTCCGTGTTCAAATTCCTTGCCTATGATCCCCTCAGTGGGAAATCCGAGTCCGTCCCTATAAAATTCAAGCGATCTCTCCAGATCATTCACTCCAAGCGTTAGTACGGTTATATAAGGTTTCATAACGAATGCTCTCCTCTACAGTATACATTGCCTTTTTTACTTCTTCCTAAAGTACCCAAACTCCTTGTTGATAAGAATGCTGAAGTGTTCACATATATACGAATGAATTCTCAACTGAAACTCTAGGCACCAACCTATGCTAAGCTGAATAACTTAACTCGTGGATTATAATATCGAAGTGGAGGAATGAATAGCAATGGCAGTGTCTTACATGGATTTTACTTCCCCGGATGTGCAATTTTTTGATGATGTCAATAAAAACCGGTTCTTTACCAAAGACAGTGGTAACTACATTAATGTTCTTGGCCGAACACAACTGAATACACTGGGTAATGCCTCTCTGCTGGATATTACGCTCACTAGAGGAAATGTCGTTGAGCCTCACGTTCATCAGAATGCTTCCGAACTCGTCTATGTTGTTTCGGGAGAAGCGATTGTATCTTTTGTTAATCCTTTTACCAAAGAAGTTCTTAACTTTACGGCTAAACCTGGACAATCGGTATTAGTGCCTCAAGGATGGATTCACTGGGAAGTCGCATCACAGGACAATACAAAAATCATTGCCATTTTTGATGCGCCGGAACCGCTATTTATTGGAATATCTGATTTCCTGCGCCTAGCGCCAACGAACACGATTGCCCATACTTATTGTCTGGATGAAGCCATGCTGAAACAAACTTTGGCTCCCATCAAGGATACGACCGTCATTGGCCCTCCTGCAGACTGCAACAAGTACCATCAGCCGCAAACGGGAGTTCAGGGTACTTCCTACAACAACCACATGATGGCTCCGCAAGGATATCAAGGTCATATGATGCAAGGTCCTCAAAGTATGCAAGGCGCTAACGTTTATCAAGGCCATATGAAAAAGGAAGGCTATTCCCGCCAAGTCATCGGCAATGGACAACGTCAAAATTATTAAGAAGTAATTTGATAAATACGTTGTATAAGACTTACATCAATCCCTTTAAAATAAAAGCCTTCGGAGCTCATAATAATGAGTCTGAAGGCTTTTATTTTAGTTGCTTGAATTGTTGCTTATTTTTCACCTGATTCATTATCATAGCTTTACGATCTAGTCTTCGTTTACACCCTTAGACAACAGCGTCTTTAATTCCTTCATAAACATATTGATGTCTTTAAATTGTCTATAGACCGAAGCAAAACGGACGTAAGCAACCTCATCCACAGGATATAGCTGCTCCATGACGAGCTCCCCGATCTCCCGACTCTCCACTTCGGCAACCGCTGTATTACGTAGAGACTTCTCTACTTCTGACACAATCGAATCAAGCTGCTCCACGGAAACAGGTCTCTTCTCACAGGCACGAATCAATCCTCGCAGCAATTTCTCTCTGCTGAATTCCTCTCTGCTTCCATCCTTCTTGATTACGATCAAAGGTGTCTCTTCAATCGTTTCAAAGGTTGTAAATCTTCGATTACACTTCTCGCATTCTCTGCGCCGGCGTATGGATTTGTTCTCATTGGCTGGGCGAGAATCAAGCACCTTGGTACCGCTATATGTACAGTACGGACACTTCAAGCTCACTCACCTCCTTAATTGTATATAGTTACCAATCATTTTTTAAAATAAAATGTTATGAAAATTCGAGTTGCGAGACATAATACTTTTACCAACCCGCAAGGAGGTGAAAGCAATGGCACAAGGTAATAACTCCAACAACCTGGTAGTATCTAAAGCACACGGAGCTCTCGAACAAATGAAGTACGAGGTTGCTCAAGAGCTTGGAATCAGCATCCCACAAGATGGTTACCAAGGTAACATGACATCTTATGAGAACGGTTCTATCGGTGGTTACATCACTAAACGTCTTGTAACAATCGGTGAACAACAACTAGCTGGACAATTTCACTAATTAGATTTCATTAGAAGTATTGGGCGCGGCTTAATCAGATTAAGCCTGTCCAATGCTTCTTTTGCTATTCACAATGGAATTTAAAATTCCTTATAAATGTCCTTATACTGATTATAATAATAAACGACCCGCTGAACATAGTGTCTCGTCTCACCGATCGGAATTTCCCCAATGGTGTCCAGATGACCGTCCCATTTGCCTTCCTTGATCCAGCTTCCTACATTCCCTTGGCCCGCATTGTATGCAGCAATCGCTGCGATGGGATTGCCTTCGAAATGGTCTGACAGATAATCAAGATACCAGGTTCCCATCTGGATGTTGGCATCCGGTTCATGCTTCAGCTCATCGAGTGTAACATTGTCCAGCCTTGCTGTTTCCAGAATCCAATTAGCTGTGTCGGGCATGAGCTGCATTAAGCCGATCGCACCTTTTTTGGACTCCCTGCTCAGCTTGTAGTTGGATTCTACTCGAATGATGGAAGCGACCAAAAATGGATCCACCTCATAGTTCGCTGAATGGGTGCGAATTTGTTCTTTATAATGGATAGGATAGAACCATGACATCCAGTTCGTATTTAAAAATAGCAGGAGTACAAAGGCAATAAAAAGGACGAGCAGGCTTCTTTTTTTGCGTAGTAGCTTCATGACAAGCCTTTGTCATGCCAAAACTTGATTATTTGCGCCTTCGTTTCTTCCATCGTTCCGCTGTTGTCGATCACAATATCGGCTCTTCGCTTCTTCTCCTCGATATCCATCTGTGCATTCAATCGGCTCAGAGCATCCGCTTCGCTGATTCCATCCCTTTCCATCAGTCGCTTCAGCTGAATTTCAGCGGGTACATAGACCACCATCACCTGCTCAAATTGCTCTGACAGTCCAGACTCATAGAGTAATGGGATATCGGAAACAACCAGCTTATCAGGCTGTTCCTGCTCAAACATCCGCATACGTTCCTGCATCTCTAGCCGAATGGCAGGATGCGTAATGTCATTGAGTGCCTTTAATTCGGCAGAATTCCCAAATACGATTTCTCCCAGTTTTTTTCGATGCAGCGTTCCATCCTCATTCAGAACAGCTTGTCCAAATCTTTCAATCACAGCAGCGAGCACGGGGTGCCCGGGAAGCATCACTTCCCGGGCAATTTGATCGGCATCAATAAGAATGGCTCCGAGGCTCACAAGATACCTGGAAACACTGCTCTTACCCGTAGCAATCCCGCCTGTAAGTCCTATATTCATGTGTTTCACCTCAAATCAGCTTCAATAGACCCATAATAATCAACATCACGGCCGGGAGAGCAGTGAATGAACGAATCCAGCTTGCACTTGCAAACCGAAAGCCTGCTCTTAACCCTAACACAAGAAATGTACCACTGAAAAGTGCGATCATCACAGATGTCAGCAGGGGCGGCAGTCCAAGCAAGGCTGCTCCAAGCCCTGCTCCAAATGCATCTAGTGACAGGGCAATACCTAACCACATCGCTTCATATCCCGAAATACTGCCAGAGTCGTCCATATCTGCAGCTGAAGGTTTCTTTAAGATTTGAATGACGATGCCCCACTTCTGGATTTCCAGTAAAAACACCGTCTTCTTCGATTCCTTCATTATATGCTGCTCGTCTTCATCCCATTCTTGCTCCTCTGTAACAGGCGCGCCGTTTACAGTCTCCTCCTGCCCTGGCTGCGCTGATGCCCTCAGTGATTGAATAAGCGACCACGCACCCATGCCTATAAGAATAATAGCCCCTATATATGAAGCAACATCAGGAGATACGAGGTGCGACAGCAGCACACCGAGCTGCATCGACAGTCCAATCACAAGACCCGAGCATACCGATATAATGACGATGGACAGCCAAGGTATTTTCATTTTTCGAAGACCATATGTAATACCTATACCAAATCCATCAAGGCTTAATGCAAAGGCGAGCATTAGCAGAGTTAATAAATGAGGCACCCTCCATTCCTCCCGTCCGGCTCAAGTTACATCTACCCTTCTTTCTAATTTAAAGGTAGCGAATGTTTGCCTTAACTGCGTTGCCCTAGCAGTATATGGGAACCTGGTCTAAAGGGTGCCTATTCATGCATTTGCTCTCTATGACTTGCTAAACAAGAACCTGACACTTAGGACAGGTATGAGTACCGCGTCCTCCGACGACACTCTTGACAATGATCGTACCGCACTCCGTACAAGGCTCGTCTTTTCTTCCATAGATCTTAAGCTGATGCTGGAACATCCCCATTTCACCCTGTCCGTTAACATAGGACTTGATGGATGAGCCTCCGGCTTGCACCGCTTCAAGAAGTGTATCAATAATGGACTGATGCAACAAAGCGAGCTGCTCTTCACGAAGGGTATTTGCTGGCTGCTCAGGATGTATTCCTGCCCTGAACAATGCCTCATCTACATAGATATTTCCAATTCCGACCACATACTCCTGGTTAAGCAGCGCAATCTTGATCTTCGTCGTTCTTGCTCCGATGACCTTGATAAAAGACTCAAGTGTAAAAGCCTCATCAAGCGGCTCCAGACCAAGCTTCATAAGTGGTTTATTCGCCAAGTCCTCGCCGATCTTGAACAGATGCATGGTGCCAAACTGTCTTACATCCTTGTAACGCAGCTCTGTCCCATCTGAGAAGTGGAACACAACATGGGTATGCTTCTCAAGCGGATCACCCTCTTGATACAATCCATAACGGCCCTCCATTCGCAAATGAGAAACAAGCACGAGGCCGTCAAGCATAATACGCAAGAATTTGCCTCTGCGCTCTACCCCTTGAATCGTGTGGCCTGCAAGTTCCATGGCAAAAGCTTCAATGTCATCCGGCCGCTGAATAATACGCGGCAGATGTACGGTAACGCGATCTATATACTTTCCGACAATGAGTGTATTTAATGTTCTTCTGACGGTTTCTACTTCCGGAAGTTCCGGCATGATGTCTTCACCTCACGTACCATTATACCGGAAGTTTGTACAGACTTGTAACCTAAAATTAGATTACTTCGCCTCGTACCAGTTTCTTCCGTAGCTAACCTCTGCCTTGAGCGGAACCGACAGCTGGAGCGCTTGCTCCATCACTTCCGGAACGAGCTTCTTCATCGTTTCCAGTTCCTCTTCTGGGACTTCAAATACAAGTTCGTCATGCACCTGAAGCAGCATCCGGCTCTGCAGTCCCTGCTTGGCAAGAGCAGCATCCATCTGAACCATGGCAAGCTTGATGATATCTGCAGCTGTACCCTGAATTGGTGTATTCATTGCAGTCCGTTCTGCAAAGGAGCGCAGGTTAAAGTTGCTTGCGTTGATCTCAGGCAGATACCGGCGTCGACCCATCAGAGTCGTTACGTAGCCGTCTTTTCTTGCTTCTTTTACAATATCATCCATGAACCTGCGAACGCCCTGGAATACGGCAAAATATTGCTCAATAAATTGTGCAGCTTCTTTAGGTGTAATTTTCAGATTTTGTGACAAGCCGTAATCACTGATTCCGTACACGATACCAAAATTGACGGCTTTGGCAGAACGTCTCATATTACTGTCTACGGCATCCTTGTCCACTCCGAATACATCCATAGCCGTCTTCGTATGAATATCCATGTCATGCACAAAAGCTTCCTTGAGCCGCTCATCGTCCGAGATATGAGCCAGAACCCGCAGTTCAATCTGCGAGTAATCGGCAGCAAGAATGTACCAGTTCTCCTCCGAAGGTGCAAATACTTTACGAATCTTCCGTCCTTCTTCAAGACGAATCGGAATGTTCTGCAGATTCGGATATTGACTGCTCAGCCTTCCTGTAGCCGCGATGGTCTGACGATAATAAGTATGAACTTTGCTGGTCTCCGGAGAAATTTCTTTGAGAAGTCCCTCAATATATGTGGATTGCAGCTTGGCAATCGTACGGTATTCCAATATATATTGCACAATATCGTGATAGGGAGCCAGCTTCTCCAGCACGTCTGCCCCCGTCGAGTAACCGGTCTTCGTCTTCTTGATCACAGGCAGCCCAAGCTTATCAAATAGAATCTCGCCCAATTGCTTCGGAGAGTTCAGATTAAATTCCGTACCTGCGATTTCATAGATCTTCTCCACCAAGCCGCGGATCGTCTTCTCAAACTCTGCGCCCAGTTTCTTTAGATCGTTGATACTCGCCTTGATTCCCTGCTTCTCCATGTCAGCCAGTATTCTGGATAGCGGCATTTCCAAATCGTAGAACAGCTCATGCATGCCTGTCTCCTCCAGATCCTTCTGTTGAAGCGGGATGATCCCCAGCAGTGAGGCTGTCTTGCGGGACAAGTGATCGGCCAGGACCTCCATATCAGGCACCTTATACTTCGCTCCCTTACCCAGCACTTCGTCATCGGAAGCAAGCCGCGGCAGTGCATATTTGGCAGCAAGTCCTGTCAGGGTCTGATCGCTGTCGGTCGGATCAAGCAGATATCCTGCCAAGTGAGCATCAAAGGCTGCTCCGGCAAATTCAATGCCGCTCGCATGTAGAGCAAGATCTACCCGGTGCAGATCATATCCATGCTTCGGCTGATTCGTATCAGCAAACCATTCTCTAATTTGAATGCAAGCATCCGATCTCAGTATTTCTGGTGTCAGGAAGTAATAACGCTCCTGTGTGTAGATTACGATTCCAATGATATCTGCATGATGAGGGTTGTCCCCATGGGCTTCTACGTGGACAACCTTCACTTCTTCCAGCGCCGAGACGAGCTCCTGGGCGTTGTCTTCATTTACAATGACAACGTCCAGTTGAACAGCCTCCGGAGCGTCTTCTAAATCGTCATTCACCCGGTTCGCAGTAAAGGATAAGCGTTCCAGCAGGGATTTAAATTCGAGCTTACCCAGAGCAGGGGCTGCTGATTCTTCCTTCAATCCATCGAATGCCATGTCATCCCAGGATTGATCCAGCGGAACCTCGCGATAGATTGTAGCCAGCTTCTTGCTGAGCCTAGCATCGTCCGCATGGGTTTCAATCTTCTCCTTCATTTTCCCTTTCAGCTCACTGGTATGTTCAAGAACAGCCTCAACCGAACCGAATTGATGCAGGAGCTTCAGCGCAGTCTTCTCTCCAACGCCTGGAATACCAGGAATATTATCTGAGGCATCGCCCATCAGACCTTTCAGATCAATAATTTGCAGCGGAGTAAGTCCATACTTCTCTTCAATCTCTTTCGGACCATAGGCTTCGATCTCAGAAACGCCTTTTCGAGTCAGAGCAATATTGACATGCTCAGAAGCAAGCTGAAGCATATCCTTGTCTCCAGTAACGACCAGCACTTCCCGTCCTGCCTCATCTGCGCGTTTGGTCAAGGTACCGATAATATCATCCGCCTCATATCCTTCGAGTTCAAATTGAGCAATGCCAAAAGCCTTCAGCAAGTCCTTCAGCACAGGGAATTGTTCGGACAGCTCAGGGGGCGTCTTCTGTCGACCGCCTTTATACTCCTCGTACCCTTCATGACGGAACGTCACCTTGCCTGCATCAAAAGCAACCATCATATGAGTCGGCTTATGCTCCTCCAGCAGTCTTAGCAGCATCGTCGTGAATCCGTACACTGCATTCGTATGTAGACCGCTCGAATTCGTCAGCGGCGGCATTGCAAAAAACGCCCGATAAATAATGCTGTTACCATCTATTAAAATAAACTTCTCCATTAGACACCTCACACTGTGTTTTTGCTGTTTATATGATAACACAAGGGAACTGCTGTTCCAAAAAAAACAAGCAACCAGATTACGCAATAACGTCTCTGATTACTTGTTTTTTTGTGAAAACCCGTTTATTCAATAGATACAGGTGTCAGAATTCCTTTTCCAGCGCTGCTGATCATGGCAGCCTCCGTCACTTTTGCAATGTAAAGCCCACTCTCAGCGGGTGCAGAAGCGATCTCTCTTCTTCCAAGCAGCAGTTCAACGAAATCATGATTAGGATTACTAGATTCCGGCCATCGCTCTGGAGGTACCTCCCGAACATCCGGTTCGCCGTCTAAAGCTTCATAGAGCCTGCCATTCCGAAACAGCAGTGAACCTTGATCTCCATGTATGGATAAGTCCTCCTGCCACTTGATGCTCGCGCTTCCTACTACATGAAACGAGCCAATGGCTCCTCCCTCAAACTGAATGGTGACTGCTGAATCAATGTCGACTTCGGTTTGCCTGGTGTCGATCACCGCTGAGACCTGCAGAGGCCGCAATCCGGTAATCCACAATACAGCATCAAGCAAGTGACTGCCGGAATCGTTCAGCTGACCACCGCAGGATAAAGCCAGGCTCTGCCGCCAGGTGCCTCTCTGATCTACCAGCCAGCTCTGGGCCTGATATGCACTCACAAATTGAATGCGGCCCAATTTTCCTTCCGACACGGATTGCTTCATATACATATAAGGACCTAATAAATGGCGTTGATATGCTACGGCAAGATGCCTGCCGCTGGCTGCCGCATGGGAAATAATCGCCTCTGCATTCGCGGCGCCATCTACAAAAGGCTTTTCCATGAGTACATGTAGTCCTGCCGTAAGGCATTCCATTCCCTGCTCATAATGCATTCGATGGGGAGATACGATGACGGCCGCATCCAGCTTCTCCTTTGCAAGTGCATCTTTATAGTCGGTATAAACACCTGCCTTCTCTAATTCGGGAAAATCAGCCTTAGCACCATCTAGTGCAGCCGTACTGGGATCTGCGAGCGCCGCAATTTCTGCTTCGGGAAGCTGTAGTATTCGGCGTATATGCTCTCTTCCCATTCCCCCGACTCCGATCATTAAAAAACGAATTTTGTCCATTCGCTATATTCCCCCTATCCCTTAATTCCACTGAAGGTAATCCCTTGTATAAATGTTTTCTGCAAGAAGAAGAACAAGATAATAATCGGTGCTGTCATAATGGTCGATACCGCCATCATAAGTCCCCATTCCGTCCCTTTCTGACTTTGGAACTGCTGCAATCCGAGCGATAAAGTATATGACTCCGGATTGGTCAGATACAGCAGCGGTCCCATGAAATCCGTCCAGCTCGCCATGAACTGGAACAAGCCGACTGCCAGCACAGCGGATTTGGCCAAAGGCAGCATAATCTGCCAGTAAATCCGAAAATCCCCTGCCCCATCGATTCTCGCAGCATCCTTCAGCTCGTTAGGTAATCCCATAAAAAATTGCCGCAGCAAAAAGATATAGAATGGAACTCCGAAAAAAGCAGGCACAATTAACGGAAGCAGCGTACCAATCCAGTTCAGCTTATCGAACAAGAGAAACAGCGGAATCATCGTAACCTGACCAGGAATCATCATCACGGCTATGGTGATGAGAAATAAAGTCTTGCTGCCCCTCCACTGCAGCTTGGCGAAGCTGTAAGCAACCAGCGGCGAAGTTAAGACTACGCCCAGCGTACTGAAGCCGGTAATAATCAATGTGTTTTTCAAATAGGTAAAGAAGGGAATGTAGGTCATGGCATCCACATAATTGCTCCACATGAAGGGCTTCGGAATCCATTCCGGCGGGAAAGTGAACACCTGTTCCAGCGGCTTCAGTGAAGTAGACACCATCCAGATAAACGGGGCCAGAAAGAATACAGCTGCAATAAGCAGAAAGAGATGGGCGCTGATTCGTTTTACATTACGTACTGTTTTGGCTGTCATATCCATCCCCCTATTCGCCTTGATAGTGAACCCATTTTTTGGATGAACCAAAGATTATGGCTGTAAGCACCATCACAATAATAAACAAGATCCAGGCCATCGCTGATGCATATCCCATCTTGAAGAACTTGAATCCATTATCATACAGGTACATTACATAAAATTTCATGGAATCAGCTGGCGTTCCCTGACCATTCGTTAGTGTGTAGGGCAGCGTAAACTGCTGAAACGCATTGATTACACCCATGACCAGATTATAGAAAATAACGGGGGTGAGGAGTGGCAGCGTCACACTCTTCACCTTGCTGAACCAGCCGGCTCCATCAATCTCAGCAGCCTCATAATAGTCACTTGAAATATCATTCAGGCCTGCCAGATAGATCACAACGGATTGACCGATCCCCCACAGAGACATCAGGATCAGCGACGGTTTGGACCAGGTCTCCGATCCGAGCCATGCCGGGCCTTGTATCCCCATCCCGTCCAGAATACCGTTGACAAGACCAAATCCAGGATTAAGCAGCCACATCCAGAGTACAGCCATCGCGACAGCCGGAACCAGTGTTGGCAGGAAGAAGATCGTGCGGTAAACTGCCATTCCTCTAATCTTCATATTGAGCAGCATGGCTAAGGCCACACCAAAGAATATACTGAGCGGAACAAAAAATACGACAAAGTAAATGGTATTGTTGATGGATGTCCAGAACACAGAGTCCTTCATGAGAGATGCATAATTTTGGAAGCCTACAAATTCACCAGGCTGCAGGATGCTGTATGTGGTTAAGCTGAAATATAGAGATGAGACCAGTGGTGCCCCAAAGAACACGAGAAGTCCGATGACCCACGGTGAAGCGAACAGCCAGCCATATATATTGTCTCTATGGAGCCTGCGGCCCTTTTGTCTCATATTCACATGCTCTGTGCGGATCGGTTCCGATTTAATCAAGATTTACGCCTCCTGTTCAACTAGAGTGAAGTGAGGAATGATAGGTGTGCAGCAGCGTACGAACCTAAATTATTCATTCAATGCTTTGGATACATTATCGGTAACCTTCTTCAACAGTTCTTCTGGCGTTCCTTTGCCGCGTGTTGCCAGATCGACTGCGGATGCCAGCTCGTTCCAATACAGAGAGCCTTGTGTCATAACCGGACGGGCATGCGAGACGGGAAGCACATCAATAAATTCCTTGAAGATCGGATCCTCCTTATACCCAAGCTGTTCATTCACTTTATCCTTGATTGAAAAATCTCCACTGATTCTGCTGAAAATTTCTTGACCCTTCTCACCGGATAAAAATTTCATGAATTCCCACGCTGCATCCTGATTTTTCGAGCCCTTCGGCATGACGGTTGCCCATCCTCCGGACCAGGTCGTGTGATTCTCACCTGTAGGGGTTGGCATCGGAAACACACCATATTTCAAATCAGGGTTGAACTTCTTGGCCTGAGATACAGTCCATGGCCCTGATACTTGCATGCTCAATTGCCCGGTGAAGAAAGGGTCCATCGTTGAGGTCCCCTGAGAGCTTGTAAAAGAGGCGATATCTTCAATGTTATATTTCTTAGCGTAATCCACCATCCAGGTAAGGGCTTCAATATTCTTCGGATGGTCTGCAGTTACATTCCCGTTCTCATCAAGGAATTCGCCCCCAAATGCCCATCCCCAGCCATAGAACCATCCCTGCCCGTACCAAGGGATAAAGCCAATCTGCTTAAACCGGTTGCCTTCTTTGATCGTCAGCTTCTCAGCTACCGCCTCCAGTTCCTCGATGGTCTTCGGCGTCACTTCAGGATCTAGCCCCGCTTGTTCAAAATGCTCCTTGTTATAGAACACAAGTCGTGCATCGGTCGACGTCGGCATCGCATAGAGCTTGCCATCAAAGCTTGCTTCTTCCCACGCAAAAGGGTAGAAGCCATCCTCGGTAATCTGATCCCTTGCTGCAAATTCGGTTAAATCCGTCAGTGAGCCTTGGTTCGCCCAAGTAGCGACTTCAAATCGGTCAAAGTAAGCTACATCTGGAGCATTTCCACCGGCGACCGCAGCAAGCAGCTTCTCATTCTTCCCTTCACCCTGCTGGGCGATATAGACAGAATTCACCTTGATGTCCGTATGCTCCGCTTCAAACGCCTTGATCACTTCTGCTATGGCGTCCCCCGTCAACTCTGTCATCGAATGCCAAAAAGTAATTGTTGTCTTTCCTTCTTGATCTGCTGATCCCCCGTCTGCATCCCCACCTGCACATCCTGACAATACTGTGCTGAATAACAGAACAAGCAAGCTCAAGCTCCTCTTTATAGCCATTCTTCTGACACCGCCTTTACCATATTTGGTTCAGATAACTGTAAGCGCTTACTACCATTCATAAAAAATAAGACCAGTTAAGTTAGTATGTAATGTATATATCAACTTAAGTCATCTGTAAACAGTACAATATCAGACCTTGCTCCATTTTGCAATATTAAGAATAAATATATTTTTATTCCAAAATGGAGCAAAGCAAAAAAAAGAAAGAGCGGCTCTTATGTAGAGCGCCCTTCCTTAAATTCAAATCCGAGCAAGGTCAGCTTCGGAACTTCCTTATTCTCAATTTGTGCGAACAGCAATTCGACTGCCGTCCTGCCCATCTTCTCTTCATACTGCCGGATATGCGTAAATCTTGGCCTGTTCAAGTGATCATACGGATCATCCGGGCAATCGAAGCAGACGATCGAGCAATCCTCTGGAACACGTAAGCCCATGGATTCCAGCAGCTTGTAGAGAATAATTGCAATCTCATACTCAGCACATACAAAAGCCGTAATTTGAGGATGCTCCTCAAGCAGCTTTTTCATCAGCCTATACTCTCCTGAATGAGTATCACTCGATTTGCACGAGTAACCGCTCGGAATGTCAGTTATCAAATAATCGGAACACAGCCTTGTCCCGCTGGCCAAGAAGGCTTGCTGGAAACCAGCCAGCCGATCTTCAAGCGTTGAAGTTCGATTAGGATCCGGCGATATAAAAGCGATATGCTTATGTCCTGTCTCCAGTAAGTGAGCAGCGAGCTTATAGGCTGCGGTTTTGTTGTCCGTATGTACTGTACAGGCCTGTATCCCTTTCAAATTTCGATCCACCACTACGACAGGAAATTCATCCAGAATCATCTTGAGCAGCCGCTGATTGTACTCTCTGCTGTCTGCAGGGAATACAATAATGCCGTCCACCTGAAGATCTAATAGAGCATCAATCGCCGCTTCTTCCTCTTCTACAGAGTGATTGCTCCGCTTGATAACGAGGGAACCGCCGAGCTCAGCAATGGTCTTCTCAACCGCATACTGCAGCAATAATCCATAACCATCCGTATAGCTCGGAAAAATCGCTCCAATCAAACGGTCACATTTTGTTGACTCCTTCCCATCTCTGCCTGAAACGTCTTCGTTAGCTAGAGCATCGGAGACGTTGACATACGATCCTTTACCGCGAATTCTTACAATAACTCCTTCTTCAGCGAGCTGGTCCAGTGCTTTTTTGGCTGTAATTCGACTGACCTGATATTGATCTGTTAATTCTTTCTCTGAAGGAACCTGATCGCCAGGCTGCAGTCGGCCGGTATCGATTTCATTTAGAAGAGATGTAATAATTTGTTGATATAAAGGTTGGTTCATACACATTTCCTTCCAAAAATTTATAATATACCAACTATATCAACTTAGGTTTACAGCGTCAATTTTGTTTATTACACGAAAAAGCCCGTCACATGAGTAGTGTGACGGACCTATATTCGATCTCAGGTGTATCCTAAGACTTAGCAACTTTAAAACGATTCGACAATCTTCCGAGAATGATATCCGCAAGAATGGCCAGCAATGCGGCGGGGATAGCCCCTGCCAGGATCTTGATATTGTGACGCTGGTTCAGACCTGCATAAATTTCACGGCCAAGTCCATCTCCACCAATAAGCGGTGCAAGCGTTGCAACACCAATCGCAATGACCGCTGCTACACGTAAACCAGCCATCAGGAATGGCAGGGATAGCGGCATTTCTACCTTCCACAGCAACTGAAGCGGACTCATCCCCATCCCTTTACCCGCATCCTTAATGCCTGCATTGACTTCGGAAAGGCCAACGTAGGTATTACGAACAACCGGGTTTAAGCTGTACAGGAACAACCCGACAACCACGGTTGCATTGCCTAATCCAACAAGCACCATTAGAAGTGCAAGCAGTGCCAAGCTAGGTAGCACCTGAATAATATTCGTGATGAACATGATTACACGTCCCGTTCTCTGATAACGCGCACTTATAATTCCTAGCGGGATCCCAATTACAAGGGCAAGCCCCAGTCCGCAGAGTACCATTACAATGTGCACCCATGTCATATTCCATAGGTAGGATGCATTCTCTGTTAAGTAATATCCAAACTTCTGCAGTGGAGGTGCATCCGGGTTCATTACGGACGCAGGAAGCTTGGATTCATCAAGCAGCCCTTGGTCCACCAAATACATTAGAGCCACATTTTTCGGCTCCATTTTGTTAACATCCACCTGATAATTGAGATCCGTCATTGTGTCGGCATCAATCGTGCCAATCAATAAGGATAGTGTTTCATCGAGCTCAGGGTATTCGGCGAGCAGCTCTTTTTTTACAACAGTCGATGCATCAAAGGGCGGGAAGAATTGCTTGTCGTCCTCAAGTGTAACGAGATTAAACTCCTTCAGACCCGGGTCAGTGGTGTAAGCAAGTACGACATCTACAATCTTATCCGCTACCGCTTGGTATACGAGCGAGATTTCCATAGGTGAAGTCGATGCGAATGTATAGCCATATTCCTTCGTAAAGGCCGGATAACCGTCAGCAGGACGTTCCAGCCAGGTTGTATCCACACCGATACTCATATTCCCTGCGTGCTCTTTGAGATCGGACATTGTACTTAAACCATATTGTTCAGCTACCTCTGGTCTTACAGCCAAGGTATACGTATTTTCGAACCCAAGCGGATCATACCATTTCAAATTATACAATTCGTCAAAGCCTTCTTGTGCCTGTCTCAGCACCGCTGCCCGGTCCTTGGTGTCTTCGATTTCAAAATATCCATTAAATATTTCTCCTGAGTACAGTGTACCCATATCCACTTCGCCCTGGGCGATGGAACGGAGAACAACACTGGAGGCAGCGAGGTCCGTTTTAATATCTACAGTTAGATCGGTTCGATCTTCAATTAACGCCTTATACATTTCGGCAAGTATCTTCGTTTCGGTAAATGTCTGGGTTCCTATGGTGACATCTGCTGCGGCAGCCTTGGTTGGAACGCTTACTGTGAATAACGTAAGAACCAAGACCAGCGTGAACAACGACCGTATCGTTTTGAACCATTTCTGATTTAATGCTCTCATATTTCCGTATCTCCCTCTTTCTTCATGGCTTTGAAGTGTGAACTTCCTGCTGATGAAGCGTTATTACGCATTTGCTCTGGCACTATTCTTTTTCGGGGTGAATGCTTTCTCGACAAGGCTTAACACGAGGTCAGCCAGCAATGCGAAAAGAATGGCCGAAATGGCACCTGCTACGATCAGCTCCGTCTTATTCACGCCTAGACCTGACACAATTAATTGGCCAAGGCCACCGGCTCCAACAAGGCCTGCAAGGGTGGTCCAACTGATAATATAAACGGTCGTAATTCGGATTCCTGACATGATGTATGGAACGGCTAAAGGAAGCTCGATTTGGAACAAGCTTTGAAGTCGGCTATAGCCCATTCCCTTAGATGCGTCCCGGAGTGCTGGATCTACAGACTGTAAACCTGCGTAAGTGTTCCGCAGCAACGGCAGTAAGGAGTATAGAAACAACGCAATGACCGCAGGTGTCATTCCAATGCCGAAGAGCGGAATCATCAGCGCGAGCAGCGCTAGACTCGGTATGGTCTGAAACAGATTTGCCACGCTAAACACAATCGAGTTGACCCATTTGATCTCACTTCTCGAGATCATAATTGCGACCGGAATGGCGACCACGATCCCAAGCAGTGTTGCAATCAGCGCAATGAGTGCATGCTGTCCTGCAGCACTGAGAATATCAGGGTAACGTTCACCTACAAATACAAAGAAATTCGCTATGGCATCAAAGATTTGCATTGGCATCTGCCTCCTCTGTATCCGGAGTATACACATCCGCCAGAAGTCTTACCACACTACCCCTTGTAATAAGACCTAGGAACTGCCCATGTTCATCCACCACAGGGAGATTGGATAAATGATGCTCATTCAGAATCGCCAGCGCGGTCGTAACCGAAGTTCCACGCTGTACCACATGCTCTACAGGAGTCATAATATCCGCAATCTTCTTATCTTCCTCACGATAATGCTTGATTAACTGGTAGATCGTAACTGTACCGAGGAGACGCTTGGATTTGTCGACAATAACGAGGGAGTCAACCTTGCGTCTTTGAAGGATCGTTACCGATTCAGCAATTCCCCGGGTTGGGAAAGCGGTAGCAGGATTATCAATCATGACCTCCTCAACATTCGGGAAGTCACTGTCACTATTTGAGATCATCCGATTCTTACCAATGAAGCTCTCGACAAAAGGACTCGCCGGGTGACGCAAGATTTGGTCCGGTGTCCCGACCTGTTCAATCTGACCATCCTTCATAAGCACGATGGTATCCGCAAGCTTAATCGCCTCGTCCATATCATGCGTTACGAATACAATCGTCTTCTTGACCTCTGTCTGCAGTCGGATGAGTTCATCCTGGAGCTCTTCTCTACTAATCGGGTCCAGAGCGCTGAACGGTTCGTCTAAGAGAATAATGTCCGGGTCTGCGGCAAGGGCACGAATGACCCCAATTCGCTGCTGTTGACCTCCGCTGAGCTCTGAAGGATAACGATTTCCAAACGTCTCAGGACTGAGCCTAACCTGGTTCATCAGTTCATTTACTCGGTTATCGATTTTTTCCTTATCCCATTTCTGCAGACGAGGTACAACACCTACATTTTTCGCTATTGTCATATTTGGAAACAGACCTACACTCTGAATGACATAGCCGATCTTCCGCCTAAGCTCAACCGCATCCATCTTGGAAATATCATCGCCATTGATTAGAATCTGTCCATGTGAAGGTACATTCAATCGGTTAATCATTCGCATCGTCGTCGTTTTCCCACATCCGGACGGTCCGATAAACACCGTTATTTCGCCTCGCTTAATCTCAAGGTTTATTCCCTTTAATGCCTCGAAACCATCATCGTACACTTTCTTAACACCTTTGAATTCAATCACAAATACGTTCCCCCTATTTAGAATTACTCACCTTATTCATTGTCACGCAAATAACAAAAAGAGCCGTTGTATAACGGGCTCAGGTTTTAACCGCTATATCCATTTGCTTGGTGAGTTGCTTAAGCGACAAAGTATTATTACCCAATTTTGAGCATAAAAAAACAGATTTATCCGAAAAAGTTGAAAAAACTTTTTTTTCGGTATAAATCTGTTTTCTCTGTTCCTTATTGATTCAGGTCTGGACGCTTGCCGGTAACCAAATATACGGTGCTTTCGCCGATATTCGTTGCATGATCACCAATTCGCTCGATATATCTTCCTACAAGCATCAGCAGCATCACTTGGGAAGCATCTTGAGGATGATCAGCCATATAGCTGTACAGATCGGTAATAATCCGACTGTACAATTGATCTACGCCATCATCTCTTTTAGCCATTTGATAAGCCAAATCTGAATTCTCTTCAAGATAAGATTGAATGGATTCGTCGATCATCACTTTCACGATATCTGCCATTTGAGGGATATCAATCAGCGGTTTAATTAGCTCCTGACCTTCTAGACGTAAAGTCACTTTTGCAACGTCCAGTGCCAGGTCACCCATTCTTTCAAGATCACTTGAAATTTTAAAGGCAACGATAATTCTGCGAAGGTCCTTCGCTACAGGCTGCTGAGTAATAATCAATTTAGTACCGATATCCATGATGCGTTCTTCCATGGCGTTCAGTTTAACGTCTTCACTTACTACCTTTTGTGCCAGCCCTTGATCCGAGGTTTTCAAGCTTGTTATAGAATCAACTAATGCCTTATTTACGTGCTCTGCCATTTGAAGCAGCAAATCACGGAGTTCATTCAATTCACGATCAAAACTTTTTCTACGAATCATACTGCAGTTCCTCCCTTGGATGAGTCAAGCTAAGCTGGTACAAATATTACTTAACCAAAACGCCCTGATACGTAATCTTCTGTTCTAGAATCCTGCGGGTTAGAGAAGATTTCATTCGTATCTTGCGCTTCAATCACTTCCCCATTGAGGAAAAATACAGTTTTGCCCGATACGCGTGCCGCCTGGTGCATATTGTGCGTTACCATCACGATGGTGTATTTCTCTTGGAGCTCCTGCACCAGCTCTTCAATCTTGAGTGTCGAGATAGGATCAAGCGCGGAAGTCGCTTCATCCATCAAGAGCACTTCCGGCTGAACCGCAAGTGCTCTCGCAATACAGAGACGCTGCTGCTGGCCACCGGATAGAGAGAGGGCCGATCTCTTGAGATAATCCTTCACTTCATCCCATAAGGCTGCTTGTCTCAAGCTCTGTTCTACAAGCTCATCAAGGACCTTCTTGTCTGTCGTCCCATGAAGTCGAGGGCCATAAGCGATGTTGTCATAAATCGATTTAGGAAATGGATTGGGCTGCTGAAATACCATCCCTACCTGTTTACGAAGGTTCTCTACAGGCAGATCCTCACCATATATATTTTGGCCATCGAGCTCAACGATTCCTTCAATACGGGTTCCTGTAATCATATCGTTCATACGATTTAACGTACGCAGAAGCGTTGATTTACCACATCCCGATGGACCAATGAAAGCCGTAACGGTGTTTTTTGGAATATCCAAATTTACATTTTTTAAAGCATGAAAGGATTCGTAGTACAAGTTTAAATTCTTTATATCAATCATGGTAGTGTTCATCCGTATGCTATCTCCTTTACTGCCTAACAAAATAAGAAATACAAATAATCATTAATCTATATAGTCGTCAGAAACTGCTTCATTGTATCAAATTATTGTTAAGGCTGTATAAACAATTGTTAACGCTATGTAAAATATAGTCTCACTTACGTCTATCACCTTACTAACTAATCATTCAGCAGCAAGCGATGTGAGCGTTTTGTGGACCATCTCTGTTACATGAGCAGCATCGGATATTGAAGCCAGAATCTCCTCACTCGTACGAGACATTTCCCTCGTCGTAGATTGAACAGAATTATAAGCTTCATTACCAAGAGCAATATCTTCAGAGCTTGAGGCGATTTCAGCTGCGCTTTCTTTTGCAATAAGAGCGGTCAGATGTATTTTGTCTCTGATGAGGTTTAATAATTCAGTGATTTGATCGGCTAGCGTTCCTGTCTGACCCGACAGCTTCCTCACCTCATCTGCAATTACGCGAAAAGATCTGCCATATTCCTTAGCATGAGCCGCCTCAATGGATGCGTTAATCGCCAGCAAATGACTGCTCTCTGCGAGCTCGCGAATGGAAGAAGTAAGATTAGATATATCGCTGACCTTAACCATCTGTTCTTCGGCTTGTGAGCGCTGAGCCTTCGTCTGTTCCAGAACCGAACGATAGGATTCCTGAATGTGCCCAAGGGAAACACTGCCCTTCTCTGTTAGCTGGGTTAATTGTGCAATACCCTCTGTATTTTTCAGTACAGCCTGTCTTACTTTTTGAACGGCCGTATCCACCTCATGCAATTTGGATTGACTGTGCTCGATGACCTCTGTTCGTGACTTTTTTGCAATCTTTTGTATATCTCTTGACATATTCATTAAGTCGCGAACCGTAAGCACACCCACGTAACGCCCTTCTTCATGCATAATGACACAATGATAAAAAGATTCGTCCTCCCGGTCTACTGCCCGATCTACAATCTCTTCGGCAGACAGCCCGGTGCTTAATATTAATGGATGCTCTGCCATAAAGGATACAACGGATCTGTGATCATACAGTTCAGCAGCAAATCGGTTCGCATACTTTTGAAACACGGTATCCCGCATAATCAGTCCTACGATCGAATCATTCTGATCTCCAATGACAACACAAGAGAGCGTTTCATCCTGCTTCATCATCGCAAACAATGACTTACCTGTCATATCTTGCGGTACCATCGGCATTTGGCGGCAATAGGCCACAGCTTCCAGATCTTTTTTCATCGTAACTACCCCTTTAGAATTAGTTCTAAAGGCTCATTTTATATACATGTGATGAAGGATGATCTTGTATTTTGTAAAGGGAATGTAAAATTAAATGTTGTGATTTATTTTATTGATGCACTTTTTTCTTCCCAGCAACAAGCTTGTACCCTACTCCGCGAATCGAATCAATATGCACTGTCTCAGGGTCCAGTTCCAGCTTCTTGCGAAGAGAGCTCACATGGACATCCACCGTACGCTGCCCCCCAATATAATCAAACCCCCATACTGCATTCATCAAATCATCACGAGTAAGGACTACGCCGGGCTTTTTGGCCAGATATAACAGCACCTCAAACTCTTTTGGACGCAAATTAATGGATTGCCCGCTCAGCAGCACTTCATATTTCTCCGGATAGATCTCGAGCTCACCAAGAACAATACGAGAGTCATCTTCCTTCTCGACGGGGCGTGTCTCTTCAACACCAGTAACTCTTCTGAGCACGGCATCTACACGAGCTAATAGCTCGGATACACCAAATGGCTTCGTTATATAATCATCGGCTCCGAGCTTAAGGCCCTGAACGACTTCATTCTCACCGTTCTTGGCCGTCAGAATAATAACGGGTGTCTTCACACCCGAGGATCTTAATTTACTGAGTATCTCTAATCCGTTCATCCCTGGCAGCATTAAATCAAGCAGTATGAGATCAAATTCTTGTGAAGAAGCTCTATTGTAACCAGAGGAACCATGATCCTCCACGGTCACGTCATGGCCCTCTTGGGTAAGATTGTAGGAAAGCAATCTAGCAAGTGTAGGTTCATCTTCTATAACAAGCAATCGTTGTGGCATCGTATATCCCCTGCTTTCTTTATGTTAAATCTGCTCATATCATAGCACTCTTTTGTTATCGTTGTGTAAAAAGAAGTCCTAATGCTTAATCTTCCTCTGATTCTTCGACAGAATCCTGCAGCATAGGCAGAGTTACCGTGAATGTGGTTCCCGCTCCAAGCTCACTCTCGACGGCCAGTTGTCCATGATGCAGCTCCACCAGATGCTTCACAATGGAGAGACCAAGCCCTGTTCCTCCCGAATTCCGGGACCTGCCTTTGTCCACCCGATAAAAACGTTCGAATACGCGAGGCAGATCACTTTTTGGAATACCTATGCCTGTATCACTCACCTGGAAAATGACATTCTCCTCATCCTTGCTGATCTGTGCTGTAATCTTAACCCTGCCGCCATCCAGGGTATAATTGATTCCGTTGCTGACCAGATTCAAGAAGATTTGCTTCAATTTGTCCTCATCTGCTTCGATGAACAATTCTTCTGGCACATCCAGAATCAAGCGAATCTGCTTCTTCTCTGCCACATTACCGAGTGTTCCTGTTATCATTTCAAAAAAAGGCATAAGATGTACAGGTGAGCAGTCTAGTGTCGCTCGCTTTGATTCAATCTTGGACAGATCCAATATGTCACTAATTAATCGATTAAGTCTGTCCCCTTCATCATAGATAATCTGCAGGAAGGATCGCGTTGTTTCTTCATCTCTAACTCCCCCGCTAAGCAGCGTCTCCGCAAAACCCTTAACAGCGGCAACCGGCGTCTTCAGTTCATGAGATACATTCGCTACGAATTCACTGCGCATGTTCTCCAGCCTGCGAATGGCTGTAATATCCTGCAGCAGGAACAGCATTCCCCGATAACTTCCATCATTCTCATACATGGGTACACCGTCGATGCGAACGATAATTTCGTCCGGGCTGTAGATTCGCACTTCGTCATGCACTTTACTTCGCTGCAAAGTGCTTGCCTCAACGATCTTTGTCAGTTCATAGTGACGTTTTAATTCATGATACGGCTTTCCGGTCACACGATCGGGATGAAGCCCCAGCATACGATGACTCTCTCTGTTTAATACCGCTATATTCTGATTCGCATCAATCATCAAAATACCGCCTGCCATGTTGGTCATGACACTTTGCACCAAATCTTCATTGTCTCGAATCAGCTTCAGCTGAGCCTGCAGGCTGTCAGCCATCCCATTAATAGCATTCCCGAGCTGTCCTATCTCATCGTTTCGTGCAAATTTGACTCTGGCATCATAATCAAGATTAGAAATCTGATTTGCTACTTTCGTTATATGCTCAATTGGCTGGGTCAAGCCTCTAGCTACTCTGTAGCAGACAATAGCCGCAAGGATAAAAAGGGCAAGGAGAGTTAACCCCATTAAGTACCAGCCTCTTGCAAGTCCTTCATCAACTGAGTCCAAACTTAGGGAAAGTCGGATGTATCCATCAAAGTGATGGTCGGGAGATGTAACCGGCAGTGCAACATACAGCATTTTTTGTGACAGTGTATCACTCGTCCTGATGGAACGGCCGTAAGGTGAATCATGATTATTCGCAGTTTGTATCTCTTCACGATTAAGATGATTGTCCATCTGGTCAGCAGCATACTCTGAATCTCCAATAACTGTCCCATCTCTCAAGATGAACGTCGTCCGAGAGTCGGTTAAGCGCTCCAGTAACTCGGCCTGCTGCGTATAATATGCGACAACTTCGTCCTTGCCTAGTGAAGTGTCTTTAAAGTCAAATGTAGAATGAAGCAGATTGATCTCTCTTACCATATTTTCTTCTTGAGATTGGATATGAAGGTCTTTAAATACTTGACCCAAAGCCAATCCAGACGATAGTACAGAGAGTCCAATCAGCACCATGATGATCAATGTGAGTCGGAATCGAAAATTTTTCATAAATGCTAGTAATCATCCTTTGTATGAATCAATTGCATATTACCTTCAGTAAGACTAATTGATTCGTATAATAGTAATTAATCATGTGCATACAAAATCCATTGCTATTCATCGTTACGCTTATTTCCCGGGAAACATATGGCAGTAAAAGGAGCCGGCAAATGGTTATCAGCTGGTCTGACAGCATAACGCCTAATAATAAATGTTAGCGGCAGGATGATAAACATGTATTTTTCAAAACCGGAAGTAAAGCGCAGTGCAGTAACCTCATGCTGCAACAGATCCTCTCTGCGTAACTTATGTAAATTCATGTTTAGTTTTAATAGATCATATCATAAATTACTGGCTCATTTTCGTTCTTTATGTAAAATCTAATTGAAATTAAGAATTCAAAAAAAGCTCTGCACAGTTCGTATATACTGTACAGAGCTTTACGTATCTTATTAACCGTTAACCACTTCGCCGCCGTTTACATGGATAACTTGACCTGTCACATAAGAAGAGTCGCTTGTTGCTAGGTAAACATAAGCAGGAGCCAGTTCTTCCGGTTGACCTGGACGCTTCATCGGCTGGGTCGCTCCAAACTCACTTACCTTTTGTTCATCAAAGGTAGCAGGGATCAGCGGGGTCCAGATAGGTCCTGGTGCCACTGCATTCACTCGTATTCCTTTCTCTGCCAAATGCATGGACAAGGAACGTGTGAAGGAAGTGATCGCTCCCTTCGTCGAGGAATAATCGATGAGAGTCGGATTACCGCGATAAGCCGTAACCGAAGTCGTATTGATGATAGAGCTGCCGCCTTTTAGGTGAGGTAATGCAGCTCTGCTCAAGTAGAACATACTGAAGATATTGGTACGGAATGTCTTCTCGAGCTGTTCGTCCGTAATATCCTCAAAATTTTGCAGAGGATGCTGTTCAGCCGCATTATTGACTAATACATTCAGCTGTCCCAATTTCTCTACCGTTTGCTGCACTGCTTGCTGGCAAAAGGCAGGATCACCTACATCCCCGGCGATCAGAATACACTTTCTACCTTCCTGCTCAACCTGGCGCTTCGTTTCCTCTGCATCACCGTGTTCATTCAAATACACGATGGCTACATCGGCACCTTCTTTGGCAAAAGTTACTGCCACAGCGCGGCCAATACCACTGTCACCGCCTGTGATAAGTGCAGTCTTTCCTGTTAGCTTCCCTGCTGCCTTGTATTGTTCCGATTCGAATTCGGGCCTAGGAAACATTTCTGATTCGATTCCCGGCTGCTGATTTTGATGCTGTGGAGGCAAAGTTTGATTCACTTGATTCTGTCCCATCGTTGATTTCTCCTTTCGAACGTCAATTATTCATTTCATTAACAGGTTTAGGATGGCTGTTCCTCTCCTCATTATTCCTAACGACTCGAATACAGCTCAGCTATAATATTTCATCCTACTCACTATGGATTTACCCTCTCTTTCCAGGATCAAACAAATGGGACTCATTAAATCTCAGTTCTCAAATCTATAAAACACAATATAAGCACAAAAAAGACAATGGTCGTCTGCTTCTAAGCAAATAACCATTGTCCCTGTTAATACATGATTATGTATCTTCATTTTACCAAGGATTAACCATAATCCACAGCATGACCAATAGGAGCACAGCCAGAATGATACTAAATGTGCGCAGCTTCCCTTTCTCACTGCTGATGTCTCTCTTCTCCTGAATACCTGCAATACCAAGACGAAGAGATTTCCCCATAATACCTGCAATCGCCAGCATCGCGAGGAAAATAACCACAACAAGAATCATCCAGGAAACGCCATAATCTCCTTGAGACATAATATATCCGCCGGACAGCAATTGAATGATCAGGCCGTATTGAGCGATACGGTTAAATGTTCTTACAGCTGCAATACTGCCCTCTTGTGCAGGTACCGACAATTTGCTGATTGCGGCAACAACAAAAGGAAGCAACAGATAGAAGCCAACCGAAACAGCCCCCAGAATGTGTACAAAATACATGATAGCACCCATATTCGTTGATCTCTCCTTTCTTCGAATTAATAACAATATCCTCATATTACCCGTTTAAATAATGCTGTAATCAGTCTATTCCCATAAGGAATATATACAGGTAATACTCTTTCAAATTATACTTGATCGGCGTGGATAAAGAAAAGGAAACCCTCAAATAATTAAAGGGTTTCCTATCATAATTCACGAATTTTTCATATTCAACATCTGAAATCAGATATTGATCACAGAGATTACATTGCGTACGGAATCTGCTGATTGATCCAGTGCTGCCTTCTCATCACCAGTAAGTTCGAGCTCAAATATCTTCTCTATTCCACTGCCACCAAGAATAGTGGGTACACCAAGGAATAGATCATTGTATCCGTACTCTCCCTCGAGGTATGCAATGACAGGAATAATTCGTTTCTTGTCCTTCAAGATTGCCTCCGTCATCTGCACAAGGGAAGCCGCTGGTGCATAATATGCGCTCCCGTTTCCTAAGAGGTTCACAATCTCACCGCCGCCCACACGAGTCCGCTTAACGATGGCTTCAATACGATCCTGAGGAATCAGCGTATCAATGGGAATCCCACCCACGCTGGAGTAACGCACAAGTGGAACCATATCATCACCATGACCACCGAGTACAAAGCCACGGACATCTTCAACAGATACATTCAGCTCTTGAGCAATGAACGTACAATAACGAGCTGTGTCCAGAACCCCGGATTGACCAATAACTCGATTCTTTGGAAAGCCCAGTGTCTGGAAAGCAGCATAGGTCATTGCATCCACCGGATTACTTAAGATGATCACGATGGAATCAGGACAATACTTTTTAATATTCTCACAGACGGATTTGACAATGCCTGCGTTCGTGTTCACGAGATCATCACGGCTCATTCCCGGTTTACGGGCAATTCCGGCTGTGATAATCACGATATCCGAACCTTCGGCATCCTCGTAGTTGGATGTACCGGTTATTTTACTGTCAAATCCTTGAACAGGACTTGCTTCCAGCATATCAAGCGCTTTACCCTTAGTTGGATTCTCAAGCTGGGGAATATCGATAAGCACAACGTCGCCAAGCTCTTTTTGAGCCAACATAAGTGCCGTTGTCGCACCGGTAAAACCGGCGCCGACTACGGTAATCTTTTTACGCTGAATGGTCACAGTATCCGCTCTCCTCTACAGGTTTTTGATAATCTCGTCAGCGAACTCAGAGCATTTCACTTCTGTAGCGCCTTCCATTAGGCGAGCAAAGTCATAGGTTACTGTCTTATTATTGATGGAAGTTTCCATCCCTTTGTAGATCAGATCAGCCGCTTCCTGCCAGCCCAAATGCTCAAGAAGCATAACGCCGGACAAAATAACAGATCCCGGATTAACTACGTCTTTATCAGCATATTTCGGAGCTGTACCATGCGTCGCTTCGAAGATGGCATGACCTGTTACATAGTTAATGTTCGCGCCTGGAGCAATACCGATTCCGCCAACTTGTGCAGCCAGTGCATCGGACAGATAGTCACCGTTTAGGTTCAGTGTTGCAATGACATCAAATTCTGCAGGACGAGTCAATACTTGCTGAAGAGCAATGTCGGCGATTGCATCCTTAACAATGATTTTGCCAGCATCTTCAGCAGCTTTTTGAGCGGCATTCGCTGCATCTGTACCTTCTTTTTCTTTGATTTCATCGTATTGTGCCCAAGTGAACACTTTATCGCCGAATTCAGCTTCTGCTACTTCATAACCCCAGTTCTTAAAGGCACCCTCAGTGAACTTCATAATGTTGCCTTTATGAACCAGCGTTACACTCTTGCGTCCATGATTGATTGCATATTCAACTGCCGCACGTACTAGACGCTTGGATCCTTCAGAGGATACAGGCTTAATACCGATACCGGATGTTTCAGGGAAACGGATCTTGTTCGCGCCCATCTCCTGCTGCAGGAACTGAATGACTTTTTTCACTTCTTCAGATCCTTCTTTGTACTCGATTCCTGCATAGATGTCTTCTGTGTTCTCACGGAAGATAACCATGTCTACCAAATCAGGGCGCTTAACCGGAGAAGGCACACCGTCGAAATAACGTACAGGACGCAAGCACACATACAGATCCAGCTCTTGACGAAGAGCTACGTTCAGGGAACGAATTCCACCGCCAATTGGAGTTGTAAGTGGACCTTTAATAGCTACGATATATTCACGGATCGCTTCCAGCGTATCAGCCGGCAGCCACTCTCCGTATGTATTGAATGCTTTTTCACCAGCAAACACTTCGTACCAGGCGATCTGCTTCTCACCGTTATATGCCTTCTCTACTGCTGCATCCAGAACGCGCTTCGATGCCTTCCAGATGTCACGGCCTGTCCCGTCACCCTCAATGAAAGGAATGATTGGGTTGTTAGGTACTTGAAGTGAACCATTATCAATTGTAATTTTTTCGCCCTCAGTAGGTAGTGCGAATTTTTCAAAGTTCGGCATTGTTAATATCCTCCTTATTATTTAGCGGGTAGTATTAGATATGCTGACAAGCATGGCAGTGCCTTGGGTAATCAAGAGCGCCTCTCCTGTTACCCAAGGATGCTATGATTCTATTATACATATTTCTTCATTAAAATCCCTAGAGAGCCTATCAAAATTATCGATTTTCGATCGAGATGTACTTTTGGGTTGTCGGCCCTGTATATTCAGCGCGTGGACGAATAATACGGTTATCCGCCAGCTGTTCGAGAATATGCGCTGTCCATCCAGATACACGGCTAATGGCGAAGATCGGAGTAAACAGATCTCTTTGAATACCAAGCTGTGTATAAACCGATGCAGAATAGAAATCTACATTCGGTCTCAATCCTTTTTGACCCGTGATCAGTTCTTCGATCCGAACAGACATCTCATACAGCTCTGTATTTTCATTCTGCTCACCCAGTTCACGAGACATCTTCTGCAGGTGCTTTGCACGAGGATCTCCGTTCTTGTACACGCGGTGTCCAAAGCCCATAATCTTCTCACGATTATCCAGCTTCTGCTGAATGTAGGCTTCCAGGTTCTCTTTGGAACCGATTTCATTCAGCATCTTCATAACAGCTTCATTCGCACCGCCATGTAAAGGACCCTTAAGCGCACCAATCGCAGAAGTAACTCCGGAGTAGATGTCAGAAAGGGTAGCTACGGTTACACGGGCAGCAAAAGTGGAAGCGTTCAGCTCATGATCTGCATGAAGTACCAGCGCTTGATCAAGTGCTTTGACTGCAGTTTCACTCGGCTCTTCCCCTGTAAGCATATACAGGAAGTTCTCGGCGATGGATACCCCTTGTTTAGGTGCAATCGGCTCCTTGCCTTCCCGAATACGAGAAATGGCTGCAACAATCGTTGGCAGCTGCGCTTGCAGCTTCACTGCCTTATTCTCATTCGCTTCCTGAGAGTCGTCTTCTGCCTGCGCATCATACAGCCCAAGTGCAGACACCGCAGAACGCAAAGCCGCCATTGTATTCAGATCTCGCGGATAGAGTTTGATCTGAGCAATCAGTTCATCGGGAATCGGTGCATATTCACTGAAGCTCTTATTCAATTGATCAAGCTCCGCCTTGTTAGGGAGCTTGCCGAACCACAGCAAGTAAGCAACTTCTTCAAAGCAAGCGTTCGCAGCGAGGTCATCGATATCATAACCGCGATATGTAAGAACGCCGTCAACGATGGAACTGATTGAGGAAGTTGCTGCAACGATACCTTCGAGGCCTTTAGTAGCTGTCATCTTTAACATCTCTCCTTTTTATCAAAAATTAACAACATCTGGAATGAAAACATTTACATTATTGAAGATTAAAATTTCACTTAACGGTACATCCACGAAACATCACTGGAATCAGACACGCTGTGTAAACACCTTTCTTGAATTATCATACTGGATTTTGTCGCTCCTGTGAACATTTTGGAGATGGATTTGGATATCAAAGTTTTTTTTCAACACCATAAAGCATTTTTTGTAATCACTTTCATTGACATATCAGGAATGTTGTGACCCAGTCTTATATAGCGATAAGTTCGAACGTAAAAAAAAGCAGAAAGAAGCAATTGCTTCTCTCCGCCCTTCCTTAAAAACGTTTATAGAACGTAATTTTTCCGTCTTTCATCTTCTTCTCGATCCATTTCAGCAGAAACAGACGGTATATGGGTCTTGTTAGCGGAAATACGAGGGTAAATCCGATAATATCTGTTACAAATCCAGGTATGATTAACAGGCTGCCACCCAAAAACACGCATAATCCATCCAGCATCTTGCGACCTGGTACCAGGCCGTTTTGCATTTCATTACGTGTATCCTGAAGAACCTTCCGCCCCTCGAATTGCATCATTGCCATCCCGATAATGGAGGTAACCAGAATGAGTAGTAAAGTATATCCTGCTCCTATTTGTTCGCTTACCCATATGAACCCGAACAGTTCCACTGCAGGAATGAGCAGCAGAAGTGCCCACTTCCAGTTTCGCATGTACGGTTACTCCCTTCCAACAGACAGAGCTCTCTTTAAAGCATCGTACAGGTTTGGAACGCATTTATCAAGTCTGACAGGCTTGAAGTCTGCATTTACCCACACATGCTGCGTCGATCCTGTGACAAGCAGCTCGCCAGGCAAATCCTCGGTATTTGATACGACCTCTCTGTTATCCGGCTGTGTCTGGACTTCTGCATCTCTTTCTTCTCTTCGTACTTCATATTCGTAATGAAGGCGGATACTGCTAAAATTATTTATACGCGTCCACACCGTAATATAGTCATCATACTTCGCAGGCAGCTTATACTTCAGGTCAAGCCCAATTACAGGCAGCAGAACCCCCTGCTCCTCCATACTCCGGTAACTAAATCCAAGAGTTCGGATCATTTCGGTTCTGCCGATTTCAAACCAGTTCACATAATTCGCATGGTAAACGACACCCATTTGATCACTTTCCTGATAACGCACTCTGAACCGTGTTCCATACCAGGCTGTTCGTTCTATCTGCTGGGCTTTCATGCTTCTGCACCTTCCCTCCTGGAAAAACTGTGAAAAAAGCAATGAGACGATAAGTGTCTCATTGCTTCTTTACAAATTCTATATTCTTAATTCTTCAGGAACCTTAGTGGATATGGTCGATTTTGATAAGGTTCGTGGATCCCGAGCGGCCAAGAGGAACTCCCGCTGTGATAACGACCAGATCTCCATCTTGAACGATTCCTGATTTTTTGCCGCCAACGACTGCGTTTTCAAACAGTCCGTCAGTCGTATCGCAAGGCACGCCTTTGACAGGTGTTACGCCCCAAGTCAATGCGAGTCTACGCATTGTACGATCTTCGTTCGTTACAGCAACGATCGGAGCTTCTGGACGATATTTGGAAACCATTCGAGCTGTATATCCGGACTCCGTAGAAGTAAGAATTGCTTTGGCATGCAGCTCGTATGCACTGATTGCAACCGATTGACTGATCGCTTCAGTAACCGTTGTTTCTTGAGCAATTCGTTGTTTCTTGTAAAGTTCACGGTAGTTAAGTGCAGACTCTGCTTTTTCAGCAATACGAGCCATTGTCAGCACAGATTCTACAGGGTATTTACCTGCAGCTGTTTCTCCGGACAGCATAATTGCATCAGTTCCATCGAAAATGGCATTTGCAACGTCACTTGCTTCCGCACGTGTAGGGCGCGGGTTACGCTGCATGGAATCCAGCATTTGAGTCGCTGTAATAACCGGTTTGCCGGCAATATTACATTTTTCGATCATACGTTTTTGTACGACCGGTACATCTTCTGCTGGAATTTCAACACCAAGATCACCGCGTGCAACCATCAGGCCGTCAGATACTTCAAGGATCTCATCCAAGTTATCTACGCCTTCTTGGTTTTCAATTTTAGAAATAATATGAATGTGTCCTGCATTATGCTTCTCAAGCAGTTCACGAATTTCTAATACGTCACTTGCTTTACGAACGAAGGAAGCCGCAATAAAATCGATGCCTTGTTCGATTCCAAAAATGATATCGTTGGCGTCTTTTTCGGTAATACCAGGGAGAGAAATCGCAACACCAGGAACGTTAACACCTTTCTTGCTCTTAATGGTGCCGCCGTTTACGATACGGCATTTAATTTCCGTTCCGCTAACTTCCTCAACCGTGAGTCCGATCAGACCATCGTCAATCAAAATCGTTGATCCTGGAGATACATCGCCTGGCAATTCTTTGTATGTGATAGACAAACGGTCTTTATTGCCAAGGATTTCTTCCGTTGTCAGGGTAATGTACTCGTCTTGAACCAACTCGATAGGCTCGACTTCAAGTTTACCGGTACGGATCTCAGGACCTTTCGTATCCAGCAGGATCGCAACGGACTTGTTCAGCTCGTCACTCGCTGCACGAATCGTTTTGATACGTCCGCCGTGCTCCTCAAAGTCACCATGGGAGAAGTTCAAGCGTGCTACGTTCATACCCGCCATAATCAATTTTTTTGTGTTTTCCAACGACTCACTGGAAGGACCAATAGTACATACAATTTTAGTTTTGCGCATTTTTCTAGTTTCCTCCGTTTTCAAAATCTCTCTTTATATATCTTTTCCAACAATTAAATCTACTACAAAATTCGCCTTTTGTATAGGAACTTTGTCATATTTAATCTTTAATTAACGAAGAATCTTCTAGCACTGTTTCCTTAGCTGTATTTTCCTGGAATTTACCTATTTTACGGAATTTCTGATAGCGATCCTGACGAAGAGCCTCTCCGTCCATCTGCAGCAGTTCATTAAGATGCTTCTCCAGCGCTTCCTTAATCGATGCTGCTGTCGCTACGTAGTCCCGATGAGAACCGCCACGCGGCTCGGGAACGATATCCTCGATGACTTCCATCTCTTTCAGATCCTGTGCTGTAATCTTCATGGCTTCAGCAGCCTGATCTGCTTTGGATGCATCCTTCCACAGAATCGAAGCCGCACCATTTGGAGAGATAACCGAGTAAATTGCATGCTCTAGCATTAACACCCGATTGCCGACCGCCATCGCAAGAGCACCACCGCTTCCTCCTTCTCCAATGATGACGCATAGCACAGGCACAGAGAGCTTGGCCATCTCAAGAAGATTACGGGCAATAGCTTCGGACTGACCACGTTCCTCCGCTGTTTTGCCCGGATATGCCCCTTTCGTATCTATGAAAGTAATAATAGGCCTGCCAAACTTATTAGCCTGATGCATTAAACGGAGCGCTTTACGGAACCCTTCCGGGTGCGGACTCCCAAAAAAACGTGCAATATTATCTTTTGTATCTTTGCCTCGCTGCTGCCCGATCACAGTAACAGGACGTCCGTTTAGCTTGGCAAGTCCTCCGACCACGGCCAGATCATCACCAAACTGACGATCTCCATGAAGCTCCATAAAGTCCGTAAAGATGAGTGATATCAGGTCCAGCGAAGTCGGACGCTGCTGATGTCTTGCCAAATGCATTTTCTGAGGAGCTGTAATCGATGAGTAAATCTCCTCTTCCAATTTGGTATACCGCTCTTCCAGACGAGCCACTTCCTCCGCAAAATCGATGCCTTTTTCGATACCGAATTGCTGAAGCTCTTCAATTTTTTTGCGCATCTCAATAAGAGGCGCTTCATATGGCAACTCTCCCGCCAATTTAGACCTCTCCTTTCGCGCTGTGCATGTCCAGCAGTTTAGCCAGCGTATTCCGTAATTCCTTGCGGTTTACGACCATATCCAGCTGTCCATGCTGCAAATTGAATTCAGCGGTCTGAAAGTCATCAGGAAGCTTCTGGCGAATGGTCTGTTCAATAACAATTCGGCCTGCAAACCCGAATATTGCTCCCGGTTCCGCAATATTAATATCTCCGAGCATAGCAAAGCTGGCGGAAACGCCGCCTGTCGTCGGATCGGTTATAACGGATATGAACAATCCACCCTGTTCATCATGCCTGGACAGAGCACTGCTCGTCTTCGCCATTTGCATCAGACTCAGTATGCTCTCCTGCATACGGGCTCCACCTGAGGTGGAAAAAATAAGGATAGGAACCTTCTTCTCCGTGGCTTTCTCTATGGCGCGCGTAATTTTCTCGCCGACAACCGAGCCCATGCTGCCTGTAAAAAAGTCAAAGCTCATAACAGCAACGACCACCGGATGACCATCAATCGTACCTTCGCCTGTAACGACGGCATCCTTCAGACCCGATTTCATCGTTTGCTGCTCCAGCTTAGATTTATAGCCCGGAAAATCCAGGGGATCCACGGATACCATATCCGCGTCATACTCAATAAATCCTTCATCAAGCGTCATCTCAATACGCTCTCTTGCATTTAGACGCATATGATGACCGCATGACGGACAAACTTTCAAATTCTTCTCAAGTTCCTTGCTGTATTGTATCGTGCCGCATTTGCTGCACTTATTCATGAGTCCCTCTGGAATCTCACGACGCGGTCGCTCTTCACCTTCAGGATTATCTGTGCGCTGTGCACGATCTGAAGGAATGGTCGCGTACTTCCGTTTTTTCTGGAAAATATCTTTGAACACAACTACACCTCTTCAGCCGTAAATTTGTGGCCCATGCAGTCAATTTGTATGATCGACATTGCATAATAAAGTTAACATGAGCAGCTATAAAATGTGCCCTATAAGCAAAAAAAGAGAAGTATGACACATGTGGGGAGTCGCTTCACTCTTTGTATCCGTAACCCTTGTCCAATTTAGAAGCAGGTCCTAAAAATAATGAATAGAATTCCACCGCCTTCAGTATTATGAATGCAGAATGGAATTCAACACTTCCTGAACCTCTTCCAATTCTCCGGAGGGTACAAGAATTTCGTACTGTTGCTTGGATAAGCTGATGGGACGGGCCTGTACCAAAAATCCTTCTTCCTCAAGCCGATTTGTAATTCTGTCAGCAATCTTTGCCGTCGGTGCAATATATATCACCGTCCACATGCCATTGTACGCCCCCTAAGCCTCATGTTCAAAGCCCGTATAATGGGTTAATGATAACATAACTGACTTTTTTTCCGCAAGGAAAGGAAAGGAAGGCATGGGACGATTATAACCAGAATTTCCTTCATTACATCTTACTGTAGCATTCGTTATATCCATATTAGCAGAATATAAACCTTCCTATTACAGCGGATAGACCTTCGCATTCGTGTTCTGATGCGCAATTCTAGCCGATGCAGCTGCTGCAAGGCCCGCCACCAAATCATCCAGGAATACATGAATACCCGCATTTTTGTCATTCAGCTTCTTAATGATTCCGGTCTTTTCCTTGTCTAAATATCCAAAGCTTGTAAGCCCTATCATACCATATACACTGGTAATTCCAAGTGCAAGAGTCTCGTCCACACCATACAGCGGCTCATCCGCCTCCATCAAAGCCTGAAGGGGCTGTGGCAGCAGATTTTGTTCGGCCAGCTCATCCAGTGCTACACCCGTGTATAACGTATACTGTACCTCACGCTTGGCAAGAACAGCCCGTACGCTTGTAACACACTCTTCTTCCAATAAGTCTGGATGAAACTTTTTTTGAAGATCATAGACTATTTTGGCGATGGATTCAACGCTTACACCCCTGCGTTTCAGCATCGCTTCCGCAATTTCATATGACATCCGCTGATTCCCCCATCCTTCGAAACTAGGAATTCCACATAAACTAAGGTATTCGCTTCGAGACTCAAAGCCCACTATTATACCCTCGGCTGCATCAATTCACAGCAACCATCGATACTATAGGGTGTTCCTAAGTGTATGCGCCAGCTTCAAAAATAGTTCGTAAAATGTGCTCATGCACATCACGGATACCACATGAAATTACGTTCATTATTTCACGATAACCGTATCCTCCCCGAGCATTTGTTCCATAAGGTGAATCAGTTCAGGAGAGGGTTTAATTCGATAACTGTCGCTTAATGCCCGATACTCCCTAGTTTCTTCATAAAAAAGAATCGTGGCTACATTTCCCGGATGTTCCTGTAACAAGACCTTAAGCTTAGTAAGCATCCCGGACTTCTCTATGTCGGGTTTGATCTTGATGAATACTCGCTGCTCGAACCTGGCGGGCTTTCTATCTGTTACAGCCCCTTGGCGTTCTGACTTATTTTGTACCCGTCCACTGTTAGGCAGAGAAGGAGAACGACTAACTTTGCCGGATTTAGGCGTTGAAGCTTCTCCTGAGCTTCCCCGTTCTTTACCTCCGCTCCCTCTGTTACGCTGCAGCATCATACGCTGTAACTTGTCTGCACGAAGCTCATCCACCTCATCGGCAAGCAGCTTGAAGCCTTCATCCTGAAGCTGAACTTTGGCCCGGAGAGCAATCAATTGACCTTTTGCAGCCAAGTTCTGACTTCTTCTCCATACTTCCGGAAACAATACCACTTCCGTTCGTTCGATCTGATCCTCCAGTTCCATGAAGGCCATCGCTTTCCCTTGCTTCGTTGTAATCGATTTGACGGAAACAACCATTCCGGCCGTAACAATCTGTGCATGCTCTGGTGCATCATGAAGCTCCATCAGCTTATCCGCTTCAAGCTCCTCCAGAACTTCCGTGAAATCATCCAGCGGGTGACCGGATAGGTATAATCCAAGCAGCTCACGTTCTAATTCCAGCTGCTGTGTAATCGTGTACTTAGGTATATCCGGGTATTCGATTTCCCAATTCGGGGTCTCCACAAAATCAAACAACTGGATCTGCAGATCCTCTCTCTCTTTGCGCCACTTCGTGGCCGCTTCCACCACTTCATCAAGCATGGCGAACAGCTGCGCACGGTGACCAGGCAGTGTGTCGAAAGCCCCGGCCTGAATAAGAGATTCTATAACCCGCTTGTTGCAGACTCTTAAGTCCACTCTTCTGCAGAAATCGAGCAGGCTCTCGAACGGTCCTTTGGCCCGCTCCGTAATAATGCTGTCTACGGCCTGTGTACCTACATTTTTAATGGCAGCCAGACCAAAACGAATGCCCGTCTCACCACCGCCAGGAGTAAACAGTATTCCGCTCTCATTCACATCGGGTGGCAGTACAGGAATATTCATCCGTCTGCATTCGACAACATACTCCGCTACTTTTCGATGATTTCCCATGACCGCTGTCAGCATCGAAGCCATAAATTCGACAGGATAATGGGTCTTCAGATACGCCGTCTGGAAGGCCAATACTCCATACGCAGCAGCATGCGCCCGAGGGAAGCCGTAATTGGCAAACCGTACAATCATATCGTATACAGCTTCAGCATCCTCGCTGCTATAACCCTGATTCAGGCTCCCTTTTACAAAATGCTCTCTCTCTTTATCAAGTACTTCCCGCTTCTTCTTCGATACCGCCCTGCGGAGCAGATCAGCTTCTCCAAGAGAAAAACCTGCCATTAGAGAAGCAATCTGCATAATCTGCTCCTGATACACGATGATACCGTAGGTGTCCTCCAGTATTGGAGCGAGATCAGCATGCGGATACTCGACCTTGATCTCCCCATGCTTTCCTTGAATATACTTAGGAATGAAATCCATTGGACCCGGACGATATAAAGCAACCACAGAGATAATATCTTCAAATACGGAAGGCTTCAAATCCTTCAGTACTCTTCTGATTCCTGCTGACTCCAGCTGGAATATACCTGTCGTATCTCCGGAACCGAGCATTTCATAGGTCAGCGGATCGTCATCAGGGACCGTTTTGAAATCTGGAACTTGCTTCTGCTGATCCTGAATCCAACGCATACAGCGTTCAATGATGGAGAGAGTCCTCAAACCGAGGAAGTCCATCTTGAGCAGTCCGATGGCTTCCAGATTCTCCATAGAATACTGAGTAAGTGCGGTGCCTTCACTGCCTTCCTGGAGCGGCACTACATCGGTCAGCGGGTCTTTGGATATAACCACACCTGCCGCATGCGTAGAAGCATGCCTTGGCATGCCTTCGACCTTTTTGGCCATCGTGAGCAGCTCTTTTGTTTTGGCTTTGGTATCATGCAATGCTCTGAGCTCGTCGCTCATCTCCAGAGCTTTGGTGATATTCATCCCAACTTGCCCGGGAATGAGCTTGGCAGCCTTGTCCACTTCTCCATATGGAATATTAAGCACTCTTCCTACATCTCGAACGGCTGCACGCGCAGCAAGCGTACCAAAAGTAATGATCTGTGCGACATGCTCGCGTCCGTATTTTGAAGCGACATATTCAATCACTTCATCCCGGCGTTCATCACTGAAATCAATATCGATATCCGGCATGGTTACTCGCTCAGGATTGAGAAACCGCTCAAACAAAAGCCTATATTTAATCGGATCTACATTTGTAATATTCAGCACATACGCAACAAGACTTCCCGCGGAAGAGCCACGTCCTGGTCCGGTTGCTATTCCCTCTCTATGAGCATAAGCAATGAAATCCCATACGATGAGGAAATAATCAGAGAAGCCCATCTTATCGATGACAGACAGCTCGTAATCCAGTCGATTATACAGCTCGGATCTCTGCTCATCATGATGCCAGTTATCCGTATCCTTGTAGCGTTCCTCCAGCCCCTTCAGGCAGAGCTCGCGCAAATACTGTCCAGGCGTCAGATGCTCAGGGATTGGCCGATATTCAGGCAAAATGGAATGTCCAAATTCCAGATCAAGCTGAATGCTGTCAGCAATCTTAAGCGTATTCTCTACCGCCTCTCTCACATGAGGAAAAAGACGCGCCATCTCGTCGCCGCTCTTCAAGTATAGCTGGCTTGAGGGAATCTTAAGCCGTTCCTCATCCTCCACTGTTTTGCCCGTACCAATGCATATGAGTACATCCTGCACCTCGGCATCCTCTTGAGACAAATAGTGCACATCATTCGTTGCTACAAGCGGTATGGACAATTCTGCGGCAAGCTCAATCAGCTGAGGATTCACTCGCTTCTGCTCTGCCAGACCATGATCTTGAAGCTCAAGATAGTATCGGTCTCCAAAGATCTGTTTGTGCCTCATGGCTGCATTTTTGGCTTCGTCATATCGTCCCATTAGAAGATGCTGTGGAATTTCTCCACCGAGACACGCACTGAGGCATATTAATCCTTCGTTGTACTTTGCAAGGCTCTCCATATCGATTCGCGGCTTATAGTGGAAGCCCTCCAAATGGCCAATGGAGCACAGCCTCATCAGATTTTGATATCCGGTCATGTTCTGCGCCAGCAATATAAGATGATAAATCGGCTGATCTTTACGGCTGCCGCGCTCATGCCTAGAGCCTGCTGTAATATACACTTCACAGCCGATAATCGGCTTAATTCCCCTTGCTTCACATGCTCTATAAAAAGGGATGGCTCCATACATAACCCCATGATCCGTCAGAGCCAGAGCCTCCATCCCGTATCCTGCTGCTGTGTCCACGAGCTCTGCAATTCGCGCCGCACCATCTAGCAGGCTGTATTCACTGTGAACATGCAGATGCACAAATGAACTCATGCGTCATTTCTTCCTCTCTACATTCATAAATTTACGTATTTTATCTTTACTATTTTATCATATCAGGCAAGGCTCCGCCCATAGAATAGAGTACAAGCCGGCCGACTCTGCATATCTCACTTAGAAGAACCGCTTGCTAAGAGTGCTATTTAAGAAAGGTGTGTAGTGAACAATGAGTTTCATGTCCAAAGTTCTTCTCGATTTCTTTATCGCCTTCGGCATCGTTCTAGGTGGATCCATGCTCGGCGGCATTGGAGCTGTAATTTCCATGCAGCCGCCTACACAAACCATGCTGGATGTTGCCGGCCGCATCAAAATATGGGCTCTGGCTGCAGCTGTAGGAGGGACGATTGACCCGATGCGGGTCATTGAAAGCAATATGCTGGATGGGAATCTGTCACCCGCCATTAAGCAGATCCTCTATCTTATATTCGCCTTTCTCGGAGCACATATGGGCACTGAGCTGGTTAAATGGGTGTGTACCATCCGGAATTAAGTAAGGAGGAAGTCAGCATATGCGTGTGCCCGAGTATCGCCGCTTCCGGCCCTTTATACAGCTGTCTGGTGTATTTGTTCTCGGAATGATTGTAGGGAGTATCGTCTACAATGCGATTTTTCATGCCAGTTATAATAAATTGTGGCTTGAGAATAAAGATCTCAAAATTCAGGAAGAGCAATATATTGATGATATTAATTCTTTGAAGAAGTATAGTAAGAGGCAGACCGTGATCAAGGAAATCAATATTCGTGCTGAGGAGTCCGATAAGACCCCCGATTCTGTATATGTGAAGGAGATTATTCAGCTGCTTAGTGATGAGCTTGAGGTGCTCCGGGGAAGAGATATTTATAATATTGATGAATACAGTAAAATGACGCGCATTATGCTGAACAAGAAAACATATACCGTCCGAGGACATCCATACTCCGTCAAGATTACAACCATGCTCGTAATGGAAGGCGTTCTACAGGTATGGGTTGATATTTCACCTGCTCCATAAATGTTCTAAACATGTTACAATAAGTGATAATTCCATATTTATGTAACATAAAGGAGCTGTCCTTCTTTCTATGCTGGATGTCATTCGTTATTTACTGTTTGCCCTGTTCATCCTCTCTACCGTCTGTGCCGGCTTCACAAGTATTCGTGGACGCAGAGCCAGTGATGCTCTGAAGAGAGGCCTCTACCAGGCAATGACAAACATATGGATGGGAATCATGCTGATCGTGCTGGCCCTTATACAGATGTTTATGTTCAGCGGTTCTACGGTTGCCGTCATTGTTGAGGGATTGTTCCTCGTGCTGGGTGCCTTCAATCTGTTTGCAGGGATTCGAAATCGCATTCATTACACCCAGATAAAGAATGAAAAGTCTCCTTTATAAGGAGACTTTTCTGATGAATGAGATTAGAAATCTAAGACAGATCAATGGATTGCAGGGTCATAATCACTTTGCATATCAGCTGTCCATCTCGGACCAGGTCAATATCCAGCTTGCAATTGCGCCTGCTGAGCTCCATCACACTTGGAGATATCGTCACTTTATCTTCAATTTGAAGAGGACGCACAAAGTAGGTTGAGATATTCTCCAACATATGGTCATTCCCAGTAACCTCACGCGCAATTCGATGTCCGGCCTGCGTCATTAAATGAATGAGTACCCCTTCGGAAATAGTGCCTAAGTCTGTCGCCATCTGAGGAATGATCACACCATTGTACTTGATCTCTCCCTGCTCCCCTCTCTCTTCCACAAACCCATTCCATATCAAATGATCAAAGGTTTCTCCAAGCTGAGGCTGCTTCTGGGTGTCCCGCATTGCATTCAGAACTTCTGTACGCTTGACAGATGTAATCAGCTTACGGTTCCGGTCAACGATCGGTAAATAATCGATGCCTTCCCAGGCCATAATCTGTGCCGCCGATGCAAGTGAGGTCTTAAGCGTTGCCGTGACAGGCTTGCGCACAACGCTTTTGTCAATACTTTGATGTTCAGGGAGGTCTACGACATCCTTGCGGCTAATAATTCCGATGACCCGATTCCATTCATCAATTACTGGAAAACGCAGCTCTCCCGTTTCGAGCACCAGACGGCTGAAATCGGCGACTGTACTGTTCAATTTCAAATAGTAGGTTTTGGGCTTTCCACCAACAATATCCTCAACCAGCATAATCTTCTTCTTAATCAATCGGTCAAAGATCGCTCTGTTAATCATGGATGCCACCGTAAACGTGTCGTGCTTAGAAGAGATGATGGGTAAACTCAGCTTGTCCGCAAGGCCTACCACTTCAGGATCGGTACCGAAGCCTCCGGTAATAAGCACACCTGCACCTTGATTTAATGCAAGACTATGTGCATTATCTCTATTACCAACAATAAGCAGGCTGCCTGCATCGATGTACTTGGCCATGGCTTCTTCTTTCATTGCCCCAATGACGTATTTATACAAAGGTTTGCCAAGCCCTTCGTTACCGCCAAGGACATGTCCACCCACAATCTCAACGACATCCCCGAAAGTGAGCTGCTCAGAGGCACCACGCAGCCTTTTCTCCACACGTACTGTGCCAATTCGTTCTTTGGTAACGACAAGTCCTACATTTTCTGCTTCTTTGACAGCACGATAAGCAGTCCCTTCACTGACTCCCATTTCTCTGGCAAGCCCTCGAACCGATATCTTGGAACCAATCTTTAACTGCTCTATGTATTGAAGGAGCTGCACATGCTTTGTTACTGTTTCTTCTTCAAATCCTTCCAAACTCGACACCCCTCGGACGAAAAAAACATTTTACAATTAGTTTAATCAAATATACTACATTAAAATCAATTCATATTACCCTTAGCTGCAGAAATTAAGAATATAGTTATTTCCGATTATAGCATTAATAAGGGGGACATCTCACCTTAGAACTGTAAAAAGAGAATGGGCTCCCTCAATACTATGGAAGAGTATCAACAAATAAAAAGGCTGCCTCCATAACAGCACCAACACTGTAGGAGACAACCCTTTGCAGCATTACTGTGAATGCTCTTTGGCCTGCGCAGGCACAATTTTCACTTTGTTTCCCTGTTCCGCATTGTCAGTCCATTTAAGCTCCCACTGACGCAGCTTCGCTTTGCGGACACGTTCAAGCGACTGCTTCTTCTCTTCGTCCACGCCCAATATAAAATGCAGGTTTGCACCGATGACAAGCAGTGTAAAGAACAGCCAGGCTATGCTGAACCCTGCGCTCCAGCCTGTAAATGAAAGCTTCGGTAATGCAAAGACCAGCATGCCACCTGCAACGAGCATATACAGTGTGTGCTTCCACTTCGCAAACTTCATGCCCTTTTCTCTCATTTCATTCAGCTCCTCATTTCTTCCTTAGAATCTATATATCTATTCTATGAACGAAAAAATGAGATTATGTGAATCAATTTAGAGAAAGAGTCCACAATTATTATTTCAGCTCGCCGCCATATAGATGCTGCAGACTTTCCATAATGATTTTGTTGACATCTTCAATAATGACACTAAGACGTCGTTCCGCCTCAAACAGTCTGCGAATATTCAAGTTCAGACTTAGCACCTCAAAGGATTTTTCCATCGTCTCCATTTCTTCTTGAGAAGGCATGTCGCCTGTCATCATCCGCTGCTGGAGTTCATTCTGACGAACCCGAAACTCATCCAGCATACGCTGCGAATCCGGATCGGCGGCAACAAGCTTCATCGCTTGTGAGATTTCCTTCACTTCTTCGCTGTCTTTAAGTGCTCCTGCCAAATCATGTGCCTTGTCATAAATGTTCATTATTCATTTTCCTCTCTGTCGTTAAAGTTCTGTCGTTAAAGTGGCGCTGTACATTTTACATCCATCCCTCATGTTGTCGTACAACAATCCAAAATTAAATCAGATTTTGCAAAAAATGGTCAATCACCAAGGGATATATGTCCTCATATGATGAATCACATGCACTTTCTCATACTCAGCTTACATCCAAAAACGACTGACATCATGTTTGCCCCCTGGAAGGAGATCCACGATGTCCCAAAAAAAAGTAATGATCCACATCAGCGGATCAGGCATCCTGCAGGATGACGTCGTGATGATCGGTGAGAAATTTCTAAAGTATTGGAAAATTCCTGCCGGACGTCCGCTCCAGCTTGCATTCGGAAGCTTTAAGCAAGAAGTTACCATTATTTCCGTACCCAAGTTTGAAGGTATGCGAGTGAGTCCCATATTAGCCGAGCGATGCGGCCTCACTTCTCGTACGGTTCTGAAGATCCGTTATTTTGATAGCAGCCGGACGCTCCGTATCGGTCCCCTGATCAGTGTCCTGATCAGTCGCGATCATCCAGATAAGCTTGATCGGCCTTTCGGCTCCATCACGATGTTTTGCAGCGAACTGGTGAGGGCCTGTCAGAAACGGGGAGCATACGTGTACTTTATTACACCAGACCATGTCGATTCAGTTACCGGTCAAATCGAAGGCTGGGTGTATGACGAAGGATGGAAAAAAAGAGTGATGCCTATTGCCGATGTCGTCAATAATCGACTGACTTCACGCAAGCTTGAGAACAAACCTAGCGTACAGCATTTTGTAAAGGAAGTAAAATCGCGTTACGGAACAGTAACGTATAATGAGAAGTTTCTCGACAAGAATGAAGTCTTCGAGGCGTTGAAATCGGAGAGCAGTCTTAGAAGGTACTTACCGGAATCGCATTCCCTCAAGTCCTTTGCTGTGCTCAAAAATATGTGTCAAACGTATCCGGTTATATTTCTTAAGCCTGTTCGAGGCAGCCTGGGTAAAGGAATCATACGCATATCCAGACAGTCTGATGGAACATATATGACCCTTTCCACTCAGCTTGGCGGTGTTCAAAAGCAGGTATACTCCAGCCTGACCAAATTATTTGCAGGATTGTCTGGAAAGATGAAGACAACCAAATACCAGATTCAACAAGGACTGCATCTCATGGATATCGGCAAGAAACCGGTCGATTTCAGAGCATTGGTTCAGAAAAACCGTGCAGGTAACTGGAAGGTGACATCCATTGTCGCCCGCATTGCCGGCGGCAGCCATTTTGTATCCAACCTCGCCAGAGGAGGCTCCCTCAGCACAGTAAAAGAAGCCGTGAACAAGAGCTTATTATCGAGCGATGTCAAAAAAAATGCTTACGTCTCTTTGCATAAGGCTGCGCTTAGTATTGCGGAAGGAATCGAAGCGACCATTCCAGCGCATTTTGGAGAACTAGGAATCGATCTTGCGATGGATTACTCGGGAAAGGTCTGGCTTATTGAGGTCAATTCAAAGCCTTCCAAGAATGACAATACACCGCTTACTGACAATAAGATCCGGCCATCCGTCATTACAATGCTTGATTATTCCGCTTACCTTGCCGGATTCTAATAACTAGAAAGGAGGAATCAAACTCATGAAAAAACCGCTTGGTACGCTCGGTGTGCTCGTGAATGAACGGAAGGGAACACCTCCATTTGCCGATGAATATTTCTGCAGGCGGCTCTGTCAAGAAGGAGTAAATTTTGGAATGAATGTCGTTGTGCTGACCCCCAGAAGCTCCGAGCCAGACGGTAATTATCTCGGTTATCAATATATAAAGGGGAACTGGACCCTGCTTCCAGTAGAACAGCCCGATCTGATCTATGATCGATGCCTGTCTCCTGTACCCGGTATATTCAGACGAAGACTAAACAAGGCTTCGAAATCCGCTTCACACAAGGTCAGATATTTATCCCGTGGACTACCGGGTAAATGGCATGTCTATAACTCCCTTCGCCTTAACGCTCTGCTAAAAGATCATCTGCCCGATACTGCCGTCTACACGAATGTAGAACAGCTAAAACAATGGCTGATACGGTATCCTCAAGGTGTATTCTTGAAGCCGCAGGCAGGAACACACGGCAAAAGAACAGTTCTCGTTCGCAGGCAGCCTGAGAATGGCAAGCTCATAATTCAAGGACGCAACAGCTCCAACCATATGTTCAATAAGCGTTTCACCAATCATGAGCTTGGACTCAGCCAGCTCCATCGCATCCTTTCCACTCGAACATTTATCATTCAGCCATTTCTCTCACTCATGAATCAGGAGGAAAAACCGTTTGATCTGCGTGTTCTCGTTCAGAAGAATGGTAGGGGGAAATGGAGCTTAAGCGGTCAAGCAATTCGTGAAGGCGGTCATGGCAGTCTTACTTCTAATCTCCACGGAGGCGGAACAGCCTTGGACTGCCGCTCCTTTCTGGAAACGGAATACGGCAAGGATCAAGCTGAATTCATTATTAACAAAGCGGCTGAACTCTCCGCTGTCATTCCCGTGGTACTAGAAGGAAGGTTTGGTCGTCTTAGCGAGCTTGGTATCGATTATGGAATCGACCGAGATGGGAAGCTGTGGATTATTGAAGTCAATTCCAAGCCGGGTCGATCTTCCTTTCTACTTGCAGGTGATATGGAAAGCACGAGTCTTGCATACAACCGGCCTCTTGAATATGCCCGTTATTTACTGCTTCGTACCCAATAACAACAAGTAAAACGAATAAGCACACTAAAATAGCCGAATACATCCAGCACAGCTGGCCTGAGACGAGTTGGCTGCGCTTAAGATCAGCAGCGTTTCGGGATAGGAGGATAAAATCAATGAGTCTGACTTTGTGTAATGTGCACTTTACAAAAAGGCCGGAGAAGGTCATCTATGTATCCAATGCATTAATAAATAACTTCCAGCTATCCGGTAAGAAAACAATTCATGTCCGACTTGGCAAGCAGCGTATCCCTGTACATCTCAAACCACTGAAGAAATCCGGAAAACACATCTATCTATCAAGCAGCGTCCGCAACGCAATTCAAATTCCGAATTCAGGCAATATTCTTATCAAAGGTGTCGAGGGGGATGAAGTTCAGCTTGGTCCGCTGATCGGCATTCTGTCTGACGGACCGAATTCGGCATCACAACCGTTCGGCTCACGAACAGGGTTTATAAAACAATTGCTTACACATGGTAATCAAAATTCTTATACATTCGGATTTACACCGAAAGATATCGATTGGGGAAATGAACGAATCTATGGTTATTTCCTGAATAGCAGCGGTGGATTCTCCAGAAGATACGTACCGCTTCCTGACGTCGTGTATAACAGACTGCCTAGCAGGAGATCCGACTTCTCCCAATCGACCAATCAGCTTCGCGATCGTTTTGAACGGAAGAACATTCCTTTCTTCAACTGGAGCTTCTTTAACAAATCCGATATCTATCGATTGCTGGAGGATGATCAGACGGTCAACATCTATGTACCAGAGTCGCATATGAATCCAAGCATGGAAATGATCAAGGAAATGCTGGACCGACATCAATTTGTATATTATAAGCCTTCGGCAGGAAGTCTCGGTCAAGGTATTTTTCGTCTGACCTACTTGCCTAAGAGAGGTTATTACGCCAGGTTCAGAAAGCCAGGCGGCAATGTTCTTCTCCGATTTACTTCGTTCAAGAAGCTTGCAACTATGCTTCAGGCCAGACTCGGGTCCAGAACGAAGGATTATGTTGTTCAGCAAGGGATTCGGTTGATTGAAATCGATGGCTGCCCCATAGATTTTCGTTTTCACATGCATAAGAACGGAAATAACGAGTGGGTTGTTGTCGGAATTGGTGCCAAAAAAGCCGGCAAGGGCTCCATTACCACTCATATTAAGAACGGCGGCTCCCTAATGACACCAGAACACGCTCTTAGCAAAACCTTTGGTGACCGAGCACAAGAAATCCTGCAAAAATCTAAAAACACAGCGATTAAATTAGCTGAGGCTATCGAGTTTCATCATAAACATCTTCTCGGTGAAATCGGTTTTGATCTCGGTATTGATCAGGAGGCACAAGTATGGATGTTCGAAGCGAACGCCAAACCGGGCAGATCCATTTTTCGTCACCCTTCCCTCCGCACAGAAGGGAAAGCTTCGGTGGAGCATATCCTGGCGCACTGCATGTATCTGAGCAAATTCCGGAAGAAGGAAAGTTCTTAATTGGAGGCAAAAAAAACGTAAAGCCAACGATCGCCATATTAACTGTCTATGATAGAAAGAGAAAATTCCGAGGGAATCACAAAAATTTTAAAGATATTATTAAAACAGGCGAACAATTAGGGTGTCAGGTCTACGTCGTTACGGTTCGCGATCTGAACCTGTCTGCCGACTTCATTAAAGGATACAAATACAGTACAGAGCGGAAGCAATGGCTCCAAGGCAGATACCCCCCGCCCAACATTGTTTACAATCGGATTCCTCTTCGCGAAGATGAAAGCCGGCCGCTAGTGCAAAAAAAAATTAAGGAATGTATCGCTCATCCCAAGATCAAGCTGTATAATCCTTACTTTTTCAACAAATGGGAATTGTTTGAATGGCTGAGTAAAGCGAAGTCAACGAAATCATATATCCCCCATACTCAAAAGCTCAAATCGTCCTCTGTAATTAGCAGCATTCTTAAAACATACCCATCTGTGTATCTTAAGCCAGAAAGCGGAAAGGCCGGTAAAGGGATAATGACTCTTCAATATTGTGAAGAAGATAAGCTTCCCTATAAGCTCAAGATTCAGGATCATTCCAAGAGCATAACCTATAAATCCACTAATCTAGAGTCGTTATGGAAGAGAATTAAACGAAACATAAAACAAAACGAATATATTATCCAACAGGGCATTGAACTGGCCGCTTTTGGAGGGCGTCCCTTTGATCTTCGGGTTCTCGTGCAAAAAAATGCAAATGGTCAGTGGCGCATGACCGGTGTAGGAGCTCGCCTTGCCGGCCGCAGAAGCATCACGACTCACGTGCCGCGCGGTGGTACGATTGAAGATCCAATCCTGCTTCTCAGCAGCGTATTTGACACACAGCTGGCCAGCAACATTCTCAACGATGTAAAAAGCACCGCCTTGGAAATAGCCAGACAAATTGAGAAATCATCGGGTCACGCCTTGGGTGAAATGTCGATGGATCTTGGCATTGACCAGGACGGGGGCATATGGTTCTTTGAAGCCAATTCCAAGCCAATGAAATTCGATGAACCTGCCATACGCAAAAGATCGCTTGAACGGTTAATCCAATACTGTACGCACCTAGCAAAGCAAAATGGATAAAACATCCAAATTTTACTATCAAAGAAGGTGATCATTCTATGCCGTCACCTGTCTTAGGCATACTGACACTGTACCTCAACGACAAAAAGCAACTTGAAGAAAAGAAAATATACGAACGAATGATTTCGGAAGGCGAACGGCTCGGGCTTGATATATATGTATTCACTCCATCCGATGTCCATCCCTCTAAAGAAATGATTCATGCCCTGATTTATGAGACAGAGCATAAACGATGGGCTCGACAATGGAGAAAGTTCCCTGACATGATATTTGATCGGTGCAGAATCCAGCGAAGTGCCCGTTTCCAAGAGCTTAAACTGTTCAGGCAAAAGTATGCTCATCTCCTCTTCTTGAACCGGCCCTTGCGCAATAAGTGGACTATACATCAGGTTCTGCACAAGAAGCAGCGATTCAGACCCTACCTGCTGGACACCAAATTGTACAGCAGTGATGCTGAACTGAAGAGCATGCTCAAGAAACACAGCCTGCTATATATTAAACCGATTAACGGAACTGGGGGCCGGGGCATTCTCAGAATAGAACGATTAAACAAAGACGGCCTCCTGCTCGTTCAAGGCAGAAATCATCAACGACAGATTCTGGAGCCAAGACAGATGCACTATTCGCTGCTGCCTAAGCTGCTGAAGAATTGGGAAGTCAAGAGCCGCTATATTATCCAGGAAGGGGTTCAGCTCCAGCTGTCCAGTGGTCGGGTGCATGATTACAGGATGCTGGTTCAGAAAAATCAAGACGGGATATGGGAATTCACTGGCTGCGCTGGTCGGATCGGAGGCCATAAGAGCGTCACTTCCAATCTTCATGGCGGGGGAACAGCGATAGAAATGAACGAACTCTTATCGCAGTGGATTACCGATTCGGATAAGAGAGTAGAGGTTCGTGCCGCTGTCGAGAACTTTGGAGTCGAGGTTGCAAAATATTTAGAAGCCACTTATGGTGCATTATGTGAGCTGGCACTCGATATTGCTATCGACAAAAACGGCGATATATATCTGATTGAGGTAAATCCGAAGCCGGCCAGGGAAGTATTTTCACAAATCGGCCAGACTGAGGTTTATAAGCAAGCGATTGTGAAACCGCTGGAGTACTCTCTATGGCTGTATAAGCAGAGGAGCTCATAATTGACCCAGGCTTCACCTTTTATTACATGAGACAACAAACCCGCATATACGTCATTCCCTTTGAAAGATTGAAAGCAATTGACAACTTCCAAAGGGAATTTCATATGCGGTTTACTCATTTCTGTAAGCAGCTGGCTCTTATTATTCAGCTTGTTTATACAAGGTCAATAATTCTGTAAAATCATTCAGAAGCGCACTTGATCCCTTCAATTCATCCTCACGTCCAAACCCCGCATAAGCACAGCCAATCACGGTCTGTCCATTCTCCACGCCTGCTTCCACATCAGAGGATCGGTCTCCTACCATCCATGCCGAACGAATATTGTGTTTATCTAACAATAGCTTGACCAGATCAACCTTTGATGCTGTTGCATACTCTCCCGCACTATACAGATCATCAAATAGATGTGCAATACCATAAGCTTTGGCGACACCCTTTACATAATGCTCCAGCCCGTTGCTTGCAACATACAGCTTCACACCGTAGTCATGCAGAGCCTTGAGCGTATCAACAACCCCAGGATAGAGCACCCCTATCCCCTGTTCTAATCCCTCCAGCTCCAGCTGCAGCAATAGTTCATCGGCACGCAGCTTCGCTGCCTCAGTTGAATTAGGTATTACCCGCTTCCATATATCAGGCAGCAGCATGCCCAGACTGCCGAGAATAAGCTCTTCGGGTGGTGTCGCTCCTTCGTGATGTCCTTCTTCTCTTAAAATATCAAACATTTTATGGTACACAGGAACAAGCAGTGATTCCGTTTGAAACAGTGTTCCGTCCATATCAAAAATCATTGCCTCCGGTTTATTCAGTATGATCCTTTTTTCCACAAGTCCGCATCCCCTATTCTATTTAATATAAGTTTGCTATTAACGAATGGTATAGTCGTTAGTCCACCTGTCTATGATAAGCATTCCTTCTCCCACATGTAAACCTTTCAAATGTAAATTTTCGGTCTTGCTCCCGTTTATTCTGTGTGCCGGACCATCGTACTATACTTTTTTGTGATCTTTCATCTTGAGGAAAAAAGGGTATATATATTGGCGAAGGATAAGGAAAGGAGAAAAGGGAGAAATTATACTGTCAAGCTCTCTTATCGTTCTAGGTTCCACATACATATGCGGGCTGTAGGAGCAGAGCAAATACTTAAATAGGAGAATGGAAAGGAGTCTTAACGCTTGAAATACTACCAAATAGATAAAGAGGAAGTTCTGCGTGAAGTAAACAGCAGCCTAGAGGGCCTCTCGAAGGAAGAAGCTCAGAAGCGAATTGAAACAACAGGATACAACGAACTGAAAGCAAAGGATCGAGATCCTATTTGGAAGCTGTTTCTTGAAAACTTCAAAGATCCTATGGTGATCGTCCTGCTGATTGCAGCGATTGTACAGCTGATTCTTGGACAATTCATTGAATCACTCATTATATTCCTAGTACTAATTCTTAATGCCATCGTCAGTGTCGTTCAGACTCGAAAGGCTGAGAGCTCTCTTGATGCGCTTCGTAATTTATCTGCTCCAGAGGCTAAGGTCATTCGTGCAGGAGCACGAGTGACCATTCCGGCAAGGGAGCTTGTACCAGGCGATATCGTCATACTGGAAGCAGGTGACTACGTGCCTGCAGATGGACGTATTATCGAATCCGGCAGCCTTAAAGTTAATGAGGGCATGTTGACAGGCGAATCAGAAGCCGTGGAGAAGCATACAGAACCGATCGAAGGAGATGCAGCTCTCGGGGATCGGCGTAATATGGTATTCAGCGGTGCACTGACGGTGTATGGACGGGGAACGGTTGTCGTAACCGCAACTGCTGGTAATACAGAGATTGGTAAGATCGCCGGACTCATTGAAACGGCGGAGATGAAGCAAACACCACTTCAGCGCAAGCTTGATAAATTCAGTAAAAAGCTGGGTGTGTTTATTCTCATCCTCTCGATCATTATATTCGGTGTAGAGGCTGGGCGAATCTGGCTGTCGGATGATACAGGAGATGTTACAAGCTCTATCCTGAACGCGCTAATGTTTGCTGTTGCCGTAGCGGTTGCTGCGATTCCCGAAGCCCTCTCTTCTATTGTGACGATCGTACTCTCTGTGGGAACCAACAAAATGGCAAAGCAGCACGCCATTATCCGCAAATTGCCGGCGGTAGAATCTCTGGGCTCTGCGAGTGTCATATGTACAGATAAGACAGGTACACTAACACAGAATCGAATGACCGTTGTTGATTACTTCCTGCCCGAAGGAGCTAAGGAAGAATTTCCTGATAACCCGCAGGAATGGAACGATGCAGAACGCCGGCTTCTTCATATTGCGGTATTGTGCAACGATTCTCATATTAATGAGGAAGGTAAGGAGCTTGGTGATCCGACCGAGATTGCACTCATTGCGTTCAGTAACAGCAAGAACAAGCATTATCGTGAAATTCGCGATCAATTTCCAAGAGAAGCAGAGATTCCTTTCGATTCCGATCGAAAGCTGATGTCTACCATCCATACCTTTTCTGGTCAAAAAGCAATATTAACTAAAGGCGGTCCTGATGTGTTATTCAGCCGTTGTAAGCATGTATTTATGAAGGGAGAGCAGGTACCACTCACAGACGAGCTGCTCGCTCAGTTCAAGGAAGCGAATGAGAATTTCTCTGAAAGAGCACTTCGAGTGTTAGCTTATGCTTATAAAACAATACCAAGTGATAAAAATGAGCTTGGTGTTGAGGATGAGTATGATCTAACCCTAGTAGGTCTGACTGCCATGATCGACCCGCCGCGTGAAGAAGTATACGATTCAATTATTGAATCGAAGAAGGCCGGCATACGCACGGTAATGATTACAGGCGACCACAAGACGACTGCTCAGGCCATTGGGCGTGATATTGGTCTGATGGATGACCATGATATTGCCGTAACAGGACAAGAGCTGGACGCGATGTCTGAGGAAGAGCTGGATCAGAAGCTTGAGAATATATCGGTCTATGCCCGCGTATCGCCTGAGAACAAGATAAGAATTGTACGTGCTTGGCAGAAAAAAGGAAATATCGCTGCTATGACTGGGGACGGCGTTAACGATGCCCCCGCCCTGAAGCAAGCCGATATCGGGGTTGCCATGGGAAGCGGAACGGATGTAGCCAAGGATTCCGCGGCGATGATTCTAACGGACGACAACTTCGTGTCGATTGTTAAGGCCGTCGGTGTCGGCAGAACCGTGTTTGATAATATTAAAAAAGCGATCGCCTATTTATTTGCAGGAAATCTGGGGGCAATCATTGCCATCCTGTTTGCGCTCATCGTTGACTGGATCAATCCTTTTACAGCAATACAGCTTCTATTCATTAACCTGGCCAATGACTCACTTCCTGCCATTGCGCTTGGTATGGAAAAGCCGGAGCCAAACGTGATGTCTCGTAAGCCGAGAGACATTAATGAAGGGATTTTTGCTGGAGGAACACTTAGCGCGGTACTCACACGCGGAATTCTCATCGGGATCGCCGTTATCACATCACAGTATATTGGTCTATCCCATTCACCAGAAATGAGCGTTGCAATGGCCTTTACAACCTTAATCCTGGCCCGCACCCTGCAAACGTTCGCTGCACGCTCAACACAGCAGACGATTTTTCAAGTCGGGCTGTTCTCGAACAAATATGTCCTTGGTGCTGTAGCTGTATGCTTCGTGCTGTACGCTGTCACCTTGATTCCAGGGGTGCGAGGGATCTTCTCTATTCCAGATGCATTTGGCTGGAATGAGTTCTTTATCGCCGCTGGCTTAGCGCTGGCCGCTGTTATTCTGATGGAGATTATTAAAATGATCCGCAATGCAACAGCACAGCGCAAATAACAAATAAAGGGCTGCCTCACCTCATGGGTGTGGCAGCCCTTTTTATACAAACTATCTATCCGATGATATTAGGAAAAGCCTTACGTGTCTTAAAATCAATATCTTTGTAATACATATCTCGTACGAGCAGATTCGGCCCACAGCAGCTTGCTGCATCGCAGAAGCAATTAACGGTCTGATTCAAAGGATGATTCGAGGTCCATTCCGCAAAAATATCATCCAGTCGCTCATTCTTGATATTTCCGAATTCCGGAATATCCGCAAAATCGGTTACATATACGTTGCCGGTAAACATGTTCACATTCACCCGATTGCGGCCATCCGGGTCATTTCTTATCGTTACATTCGGCTCTTTGTATAGACGGGAAATGAGCTTACGATCCTCATCTCCCCCATTGCAAGCATAGAACGGCAGTGTTCCGAAGAGCATCCACATCTCCTGATCTCTCACGTCCAGCAGTCCATGGATCGCATTACGCATATCATCCAGTGACAAGACAGGCAGTGCCGCAGCAAAGTTTGAAGCATACATGGGATGAACTTCATGCCTTCTTGCTCCCATCTGGCCTATGAGCTTGTGAATCTCTCCAAGCTTCTGATGTGTGCGATAATTAATCATTGATTCTGCGGAAATAAACATTCCCTGCTCGCTTAGCTTCAAGGAGTTTTCCATCATGCGATCATACATTTTGGCTGCCGTATTATAACTGACCGGTCGATTACTGTTGGCAAATCCTACCTCATGAAAATCAGAGGCATTCAAATAATTAAATGAAATATGCATAACATCCAGGTAAGGCAGCAGCTTCTCATATCGGCTAATATCCATCGTCAAATTCGAGTTGATCTGTGAGCGGATACCACGCGCTTTGGCATACTTGAGCAGAGGAAGAATCATTTCATCCACCGTTTTCTCCAAGAAGCTCGGTTCCCCGCCCGTCAGGCTAATCGTTTCCAGGTGCTCCACCTGATCCAATGCCTCAATCATTTGAGATACAGGAATGGAGGGAGCTTCCTTCATAACCAGCATCTCACCGACAGCACAATGCTCGCAGCGCATGTTGCATAGATGAGTGACGGTCATTTCAACGCTGGTGAGCACATGCTTGCCATATTTTCTTAACGACATGATCGGATCCCAGGGATCATATGCCGGAGAAAGCGCACGAATATTCTTCATTTCATGATTCATTAAAGTCATTTATTTCACCTTATTTCCTAAATTGAACTATGCTGTCCTACTAAACTACACTACATTATGTAAACTGCGGCTGTTCAGCGATGGATAATACCGAGGAAGACTCCCCCATCACTCCTGTAATCATCACCGATAAACGATGAAACAAATCCAGTTCATAGGGAGCTGTTAATGTGTTGCCTTCCTGATCCATAATGATTCGAACTACCGGTCTCTGCGGAGCTTCCGGATGCAATCGTACAATGACAGCCGTCTCTCCTGTAGATAACTGAACAGTCAAACCTACGGGATATATCGCAGCATAGTCCCGAAACAATTCTAACATTTTTTGATCATACTGCGTACCCGATCCTGCAAAAAGCATTTCAACTGCTTGATGAGGCAGCAGAGCATTCTGATAGATTCGGTTAGTCGTCATTGCATCATAAGAATCAGTTAATGCGATCAGTTTACCATAATCGTGAATATCGGGCCCGGACAAGCCCTGTGGGTATCCCCTTCCATCCATTCGTTCATGATGCTGTAAAGCACAGTGGGCAGATATAAGCGGGATTCCAGGCTCATCCTTGAGCAGCTTAAATCCGTAAACGGTATGATTCTTTACAATATCATATTCTTCTTTGGTGAGTTTACCCGGCTTCTGCAGAATATGCGCAGGAATCTGGGTTTTCCCAATATCGTGAAGCAAAGCACCGAGCCCTAACTCCATCAATTTCTTGTTATCATAACGAAGCGCCTTGCCTAACACTAAGGAATAGATACATACATTCAAAGAATGCTCGTATAAAGCATGGTCCATGGACTGCATTCCAGTGAGCATAATCATTACATCTTGACGAGAGCTGATATCTTCAAGTATCTTCTCCATGAGTCCTACGAATACTTTGCCGAGATGAGGATAATAGCCCCGCATCGACCCACTGGAAGACAGCTTAGAAAATTGTGTTTTGATCTCTTTCATGGCCTGTATACGGGTTTCTTCACGTAATAATTCCGGAAATTCAATATCGTCCGTATTCGGATCATGAATATACACATAGCTTAAACCTAATTGACCTAAACGAGTAATCAGATTGGCGGTCAATTCAACCTGTTCGCCTAGCAAAATAATTCCTTCGTCATTATATATTCTTTTGCCCAGCCTCATACCAGGCTGCAGCATATGAATGGGTATCAAACGCAAAATTGATCTCTCCTGCCTAAATCAGATGCTATTAGCGCATTTCATTTTTCTTAGTCAAGAATCCATCTCTGTCTCAGACATTCATCAAGCGAATTCGGTCTTTTGAGCTCCATAGCAATCAAATCACGAATAAACTCTGGTAAACGATAAGCTGTCTCTGAACCGAGCGATAGGCTCTGATATCCCACATTGAACGTAAACATATCCAGTGTCCCCACTCGATATAACTGCTCATCATGCAGAGGAACTTCTCCTATATTCAGCTTGGTAATTCGTTCATATGGAGGTCTAGTCGGATCGTAGTGTATCTCAGCACCATCGATGCACAGGACTCCCAGCTGATAACCTCTAAATCCAAAGCCTTTAAATACGAGGTCCCTGTACTCTGGGATTAAGCTCTCCTCCATAGCTGTACGAAGGTCAGCGCCTTTTAACAGAATGGTGCATGCATTAATCGGAGAAGGGCATAAAGCATGCAGCATCCCCTCCGTTATATTCCCTTCCTCCAAATCACCAAGCAGCTGACCTGCATTAACAACCGCCAGATCTGTACCCGTAAATTGCCGGACTGCCTGAGCTAACAAATTACCAAATGACGATTCTCTGTCCCAATGAATGGCGAGTGTACGGTCCGTCACAGCAATGGTTCTACCTAATTTATTTTCGGCCTGTTCCCGATGTGTAATAATAGCAGCCGCCACATTTTCATGCAGAAGATTGTCATCCACAGGCAGGCATTCACCTGAAACCAGCTTAAAATGTTCTTCCTCACTGGATCGTTCAACGGTTATTTTTCCGAGGTATTGACCATATTTACCTGCACCGCATATGATCGTCTGGTTTATTTCCAGCGGCTCCTCCAATACGTGATGCGTATGGCCTCCCAATATCATATCAATTCCATCGATCTGTTCAGCGATTCTCTGATCGGTTGTAAGTCCCAAATGTGATAACAGAATAACAATATCAGCCTGTTCTCTTATTTTTGTTACCTGAGTCTTTAACGTTTCGACTGGATTAAGCACCTTCATACCAAGCAGTTCATAAAACGCGCTAAACGGTGCGGTAGAACCCAATATACCTATTCTTATGTCGCCCTTTGTCAGAATAGTCGATGGCTCCATCCAAACCGGAGGCTGTCCTGAACGTTCATCAATCAGATTGCCACAAACAACCTTGCATAATAGCCCTGCATAGGCCTGATCTAGAATATCCGGTGTAAATGTTAATCCCTCATTATTACCAATCGTAATTGCATCATAGCCCGTTAAGTTTAGGACATCTACATTGGCCCCGCCCATGGATCCTTCGGTCTCGACTGCCATCCGGTCCATGTGATCTCCAATATCCAACACCAGAATTTCTTCTCCGGGTCCAGCCTGCTCCTTCTCCCTTTGGATCATTGCAGCGATGGAACCCATTTTATTAAAATGGCTGTGAATATCATTCGTATGAAGAATGGTCAGGGTTTGTTTAGACTTATGGTTCGTCATCTCTGTATTCCTCCTCCGGATACTTAATAGCCATAGATTGATGCGCTAAAGTCTCGTCATTTTGCTTAATCTGGTCCATAAGATCTACCTAAAAGATAAGAATAACATTTTCAGAAAGGATATGATATATTAAAAGGGTTTATCAATACATCGTTCGAGGTGAAATCATATGAAACTATCCATATTATTATTCGCTGGTGTCGCAGAGAGAATTGGACAAGCAAGCATTGAATTGAATATAGATCACGCAGTCACAGTAAACGATTTGAAAATGCAGCTTGCAGAGGCGTATCCTGAAGCCTCCTCACTCATCCACTCCTCATTAATCGCTATAAATATGGACTATGCGCCAGGTCATGTGATGATCAACGAAGGAGACGAAGTGGCGCTGATCCCCCCTGTTTCCGGTGGTGAAGAGCCCACGCATTCAGCAGATTCCGTTCAGCAAATCCACAGCACGGATGATGGACTATACTCTATTGGATATGCCTCACTATCGGTAGAAGAGACTTCGGCCAAAGTCATCACAGCCAACCATGGAGCAACCTTAACCTTTATAGGAACAACAAGAGAAATGACCGGTGATCAGCGCACTGTTCATCTTGAGTATGAAGCTTACATACCGATGGCATTATCTACCATGAAGACAATTGGCGATGAAATTAATGAGAAGTGGCCTGGCACACAATGTGCGATATCCCATCGCTTAGGCAAAGTGGATATTGCCGAGACAAGTGTTGTGATTGCCGTTTCTTCCCCCCATCGTGCCAATGCCTATGAAGCGAGCCGGTACGCTATTGAGAGGCTGAAACAGATTGTCCCCATTTGGAAGAAGGAGATTTGGGAGGACGGATCAGAATGGAAAGGACATCAAACCGGGCCCTGGGACCCATTAAAATGACTAATATTTAAAACTAGTCGTTGTCTGTCCATTTTTTTCTTGATATGATAAATTTAAAAACTTTACACTTAAAGGTGGTTAATTGTCTTGAGATTACATGTCACCGACTTAAAGCCTGGTTTATTGCTTCAATCGGATACTTTTAATCCTTCTGGAGTGCAGCTGATGTCAGCAGGATCCTTACTTGATGATTCAGACATCGATAAACTGATGATGCACGGTATTGATTATGTAGACATTTCAGAGCCCGCCACCCAGACTGCGCCTGTCTTCCGATCATCCCCGGGGGAATCACTGCTTAAGCTTGTTCCTATGTTTGACACTACCATGATGGGAACTGCCTCGATCTTCAAGGAAGCTACCACAACAGGCCGCTTCTCCATAACTGAGGTCGATGATCTGCTTAAGCCAATGGCTGAACAGCTTGTTGAGCAGAAGGATGTCGTTTCTCTTCTCCTGCTGCTTGATCGTGATGATGAGTATACTTACAACCATTCCGTTCAGGTAGGCATTCTTACATACTATATGGCTTCATGGCTCGGTTATTCCCCGGAAGACTGCTACACCATCTCCAAAGCAGGTTACCTCATTGATATAGGGAAATCTATGGTGCCTGAGAAGCTGCTTCATAAGCCTGGCAAGCTAAGCCCAGAGGAATTCCGCGTGATGAAAAAGCACGCTAAACAGGGATATGACATTATATTAGAGTCCACCGGTAATGAAACACTCGCGATCCCTGCTTTGCAGCATCATGAACGTGAAGATGGCAGCGGTTACCCTTACGGATTACGCAAAGATGATATTCATCCTTATTCCCGAATCGCGGCCGTGGCAGATGTGTACAGTGCGATGACGACTCATCGTGTGTATCAATCCAAGCAAGAATACATATCTGTGTTATGTGAGCTATACGGACTCAGCTTCGGACAGCTCAATGCCAAAGTGACGCAGAGCTTTATCAAGCATCTCCTGCCTAACTTTATTGGCAAGCAGGTACTACTGACTTCAGGAGATACAGGTACGATTGTAATGAATAATCCGAATGATCATTTCCGCCCGCTCGTCCGTTGTGGACAAGGCTTTGTGGATTTGGCTAAACAACGAGATATTGCTATCGTAGAAATTTATATCTAGAACATACGTTACATCATAAGTCTTAATCGTTTATTTCAGCTAGAACTACTTAAAAAGAACCGTCTAGTACATACTTCCTTAGAACATCAATTGAAGAACATTTATGGAAATAGAGGTCTCTCCTATACGGGTGGCCTCTATTTTTTTATAGCCTGATTTCCTTTGGTCTAAAGGTATATCTCATCTTATAAACATAAATGAATCAGCTGCTTCCTCACATTGTGAACAAAAAAATACGTGCCCAGCCATAAGAGGCCAGGACACGTATTATATATTATTCAATGTTAAACAGCTCTGCTTAACCGATCGAGCCTTCCATTTCGAATTTGATGAGACGATTCATCTCCACCGCATATTCCATTGGAAGTTCTTTTGTGAACGGCTCAATGAAGCCCATAATGATCATCTGTGTTGCTTCGTCTTCCGAGAGACCGCGGCTCATCAAGTAGAAGAGCTGATCCTCAGATACCTTAGAGACGGTAGCTTCATGCTCAAGCGTGATGTTATCGTTCATGATCTCATTGTAAGGAATCGTATCCGAAGTAGACTCGTTATCCAAGATCAATGTATCACACTTGATGTTCGATTTAGCACCTTCTGCATTGCGTCCGAAGGAAGCCAGACCACGGTACGTTACTTTACCGCCATGCTTACTAATTGATTTGGATACAATCGTTGAAGTTGTATCTGGTGCAAGGTGAATCATCTTTGCACCTGCATCCTGATGCTGATCTTTACCGGCTACAGCAATCGAAAGTACAGAGCCTTTTGCGCCGCGTCCTTTAAGAATAACTGCAGGATACTTCATGGTCAGCTTGGAACCGATGTTACCATCAACCCATTCCATGGTTGCATTTTCTTCTGCAACTGCACGTTTGGTAACGAGATTATAGATGTTCGGAGCCCAGTTCTGAATCGTCGTATAACGTACACGTGCATTTTTCTTAGCGATAATCTCAACAACCGCACTATGCAGAGAGTTTGTGCTGTAAATTGGAGCCGTACATCCTTCTACGTAGTGTACAAAGCTGTCTTCGTCAGCAATAATCAGGGTACGCTCAAATTGACCCATATTCTCAGAGTTAATCCGGAAGTAAGCCTGCAGTGGAATTTCACACTTCACGCCTTTTGGCACGTAGATGAAGCTTCCGCCTGACCATACAGCACTGTTCAGAGCAGCAAACTTGTTATCTGCCGGAGGAATCACGGTTGCGAAGTACTCCTTGAGAATCTCTGGATGCTCCTTCAGCGCTGTATCAGTATCCATGAAGATAACGCCTTGATCCTCAAGATCCTTCTGCATGTTGTGGTATACAACCTCAGATTCATATTGAGCAGATACCCCTGCCAGGAACTTTTGCTCTGCTTCTGGAATACCCAGTTTGTCGAAGGTTTCCTTGATTTCTGCAGGAACCTCTTCCCATGTCTTACCCTGCTTCTCCGAAGGTCTTACGTAGTACTGAATATCGTTAAAATCAAGCCCGTCGAGATCACCGCCCCAACGAGGCATAGGCATCTTCTCAAACTGTTTCAAGGATTTCAGACGGAATTCGAGCATCCATTCAGGCTCTTCCTTAATACGGGAGATTTCTCTTACAACCTCTTCCGTCAGACCTTTACCTGTTTGGAAAATGGACTTATGCTCATCCCGGAAACCATATTTATACTCTTCCATTTCTGGCGCTTTTTTTGCCATGTGGGTCTACCTCCCTATCGTTATTGTGGTTTGTGATCCTCATCTATCCCTTTGCGCAGCGCATTCCAAGCAAGTGTCGCGCATTTGATGCGCGCAGGGAACTTATTTACACCGGATAGGGCTTCTATATCTTCATATTCGTCAAATTCTGGTTCCTCTCCTTGCATCAAGGCGGAGAAACGATCTGCCAGGTTCAAAGCTTCATCCATAGTCTTCCCTTTAACCGCTTCAGTCATCATGGAGGCCGAGGACATGCTGATGGAGCAGCCGTCACCGGTATACTTCGCATCCTCGACAATTCCATCTTTAACTTTTAGCTGCAGGGATATCCGGTCACCGCAGGTCGGGTTGTTCAAATCAACTGTTACCGAGTTGTCTTCAAAACTGCCCCGATTCCGCGGATTTTTATAGTGGTCCATAATTACGCGCCGATACAGATCATCAAGTTGCATCACCAAAATACTCCTTTGTCTGGATTAAGGCGCTCACAAGACGGTCTACGTCCTGCTCTGTATTGTATAAATAAAAGCTCGCTCTTGCTGTAGATCCGACTTCAAGCCAGCGCATCAGCGGCTGACAGCAATGGTGACCTGCTCGAATAGCTACTCCGCTTGCATCAAGCACGGTTGCTACATCATGCGGGTGTACACCATCGAGATTAAAGGTTACGAGACCTACATGACGTTTCTTAGGTCCATACACCTGAATGCCATCGATTTCAGATATACGGCTCATTGCATAATGTGACAGCTTGCTCTCATGCTGTGCGATTTCATCCATTCCAATCTCTGTCAGAAAATCAATCGCTGCGCCAAGGCCAACCGCACCTGCAATAATTGGAGTTCCGCCTTCAAACTTCCAAGGAAGCTCCTTCCATGTAGACTCATACAAGCCAACATCATCGATCATCTCGCCGCCATATTCGACCGGCTCCATGGACTCAAGCAGCGCCTTCTTGCCATACAGTGCACCGATTCCGGTCGGTCCGCACATTTTATGTCCGGATAAGGCGTAGAAATCACAGTCAAGATCTTGCACATCAACCTTCATATGAGGGGTGCTCTGTGCGCCATCAACAACCATAACTGCACCATTGCGATGCGCAATTTCAGCAACTTCCTTAATTGGGTTAATGACTCCGAGAACGTTAGAAACATAAGCCATAGAGACAATTTTCGTGTTCGAAGTGATCGTTTTTTCCACATCTGCCAGATCAATATTGCCATCTGGCTGAAGAGGAATATATTTCAGCACAGCACCCGTTCTTTTGGCAAGCTGCTGCCAAGGGATCAAGTTGCTGTGATGCTCCATGGGAGTGATCACAATTTCGTCGCCTTCGTTCAGTACGGAAGGACCATAGGAGGAAGCAACAATGTTGAGCGCCGTTGTTGTACCTCTAGTAAATATAATCTCTTGCGTACGTTTAGCATTTATAAATTTAGCTACCTTCTCACGAGCACCTTCATATGCATCCGTTGCACGACTTCCAAGTGTGTGAACTCCACGGTGAACGTTGGAATTCTCCCACTCGTAGTAGCGCTTGATCGCATCAAGCACTACCCGAGGTTTGTGGGAAGTTGCCGCATTATCTAGATAAACTAATGGATGTCCGTTAATTTCCTGATGGAGGATGGGGAACTGTTCACGAATCGCCTGAGCGTTCATTGTCCCAGCTTCCTTTCAACAAGGGATTGCAGCTGCACCCGCAATTCTTCAAGCGGAATGTCGGATACGACAGGAGCAAGGAAACCATAGATGATCAATCTTTCTGCATTCTCACGGGAAATACCGCGTGACATCAGATAGTAGATTTGCTCTTGGTTCACTTGACCAACAGATGCGGCGTGACCTGCTGTTACATCATCCTCATCAATCAGAAGAATCGGGTTCGCGTCTCCGCGTGCTTTAGGACTCAGCATTAGAACACGTTCCGTTTGCTGACCATCTGCTTTTGTTGCACCATGCTCGATTTTGGTAATGCCGTTAATGATCGCAGATGCTTCTTCACGCATAACCGCACGTGTAATCATCTGGCTTGCAGAGCTCTTGCCAAAATGCTTCGCTTGGGTCGTATAGTTCAGCTTCTGAGAGCCTGCACCTACAGCAATTGTCTTCTGATCCGAATTCGATCCATTGCCTTTGAGAATAGAAAGGGTATCACTTGCTGTATTACCTGTGTTCATTTCACCAACGATCCATTCAATTGTACCATCGTTCTCAACTAATGCGCGGCGATAAGTAATGTCTGTTACTTGATCTCCGAATTGGTGAACGGTAGCAAAACGAACCTTCGCACCTGGTTTAACAAACACTTCAGCTACCCCATTATGGAAGACAGGTGCTTCGAGATTGCCTGATACATAGTTGTCTACGTATACGACAGAGCTGTTTGTGTCCGCAATAATGAGCACATGAGGTGCAAATGTTGCCGTTCCATCTTCAGCAAGCAAAATAGCTTGAACCGGCTTCTCAATCACCACATTACGAGGCACATAGAGGAATACGCCGCCGTTCCAGATCGCTGAATGCAGTGCAGCCAGCTGATGTTCGTCAGATTTTACTGCCGTGTGAAGATGACTCTTAACAAGATCTTCATGTTCACGAACTGCAGTTTCGAGATCTGTGAAAATTACACCTTGATCAGCAAGCTCTTTGGAAAGATTGCTGTACACGACGCTGGAGCCCCGTTGAATCAGCAAAGTTCCATCTTGCTCATCTTTGATGAGGTCTGCGATTTCTTCAGGTGCTTCATTCAACGAAATCGCATTGCTTGCTTTGTATTGTCCGTACGCGGATAGATTCCAGCGTTCAATTTTTGTTTTTTCCAGTTTTGGAAGCGCAAGGCTGCCCGCAAGATCAAGTGCCGCTTGGCGCCCTTCAGAAAGCCATGCCGGCTCATTTCTGCCTTCGGATAACGCGCGAAGCGCTTCGGAATCAACCGGAAGAATGGTTTGTGTTGTCATTTAAGATATCCTCCTCCGCTTATTCTTTACGCTTCTTGGCCAACAGTTTCGTCTTCAATTCCCAGTTCTGCCTTAATCCAGTCGTAACCTTCTGCTTCAAGACGTTCTGCAAGCTCAGGACCACCGGATTTAACGATGCGTCCTTGCATCATCACGTGTACATAGTCTGGCTTGATGTAGTTCAGCAAACGTTGGTAGTGAGTGATAATCAAGAAGCCACGATCCTCACTCTTCATTGCATTGACACCTTCTGCAACGATACGAAGAGCATCGATATCAAGACCGGAGTCAATTTCATCCAAAATAACGAGCTTCGGATCAAGCATCATCATTTGAAGAATCTCATTACGCTTCTTCTCACCACCGGAGAAGCCTTCATTAAGGTAACGATGTGCAAACTCAGGGTTCATCTCAAGATCTTTCATCTTACCTTCCATTTGGCGGATGAACTTGATCAGAGAAATCTCGTTGCCTTCCTCACGGCGTGCATTGATTGCACTGCGCAGGAAGTCGGAATTTGTTACACCTGCAATCTCACTTGGATATTGCATCGCAAGGAACATCCCTGCACGAGCACGCTCATCCACTTCCATTTCCAGAACGTCTTCACCGTTCAGTGTAACAGAGCCGCCAGTTACTTCATACTTAGGGTGACCCATCAGTGCTGAAGCAAGCGTACTCTTACCCGTACCATTCGGTCCCATGATGGCATGAATTTCTCCACCATTCATATTGAGGTTAATGCCCTTCAAAATTTCTTTTCCTTCTATTTCTGCTTTAAGTCCTTCAATGACGAAATTTGTAGCCATATGTGCCTTTACCTCCAATAGAAATGAATTTCCCACTTGAAATCATGAAGTATATTTAATAGGGTATCCCCTTGATTTCCAGCTTCACTCGATAAGTGTCACTTTATAATAATTCTAAACTGATTCTCAATGATTCTCAAGTGATTTATGTGGGAAAGTTTACAGACGCCGTAAACAAAATACCCTTGTCCACACAAACTACATAGACACAGCTTCCCGAGGTGCTTCTTAAGTGGTCCAATATTTATGCATTCTATAATAAATAAGGAGGCAAATCAAATGATCTTTCCCCCATTCACTAAGAAATTATCGGACCTTTATTGTTCCTTCATACAATGAAAAAGTCTGGTCTTATCGACCAGACTTTAGAATTGTGAAGTTATCTATTTTATGCCAGGTAAGAACGCAGCATCCAGATATGTTTCTCCAGATCTGCCTGGAAGCCGGTAAGCATGTCTGCTGTCGGGCCATCGCCTGCTTCCTCCGCAGCTTCAATACCTTCTGCATATTCTTCGGATAGTGTTGCGAAATCCTCAATTAGATTTTGAACCATGGTCTTCGGATCTTCACCGCCGGATGCCTCTTGAATAGAAGCCAAATCCAGGTATTCCTTCATCGTTGCTGCCGGGCTCCCTTTAATAGTAAGAAGTCGTTCAGCCACTTCGTCCATTTGAAGAGTAACTGCATTGTACAGCTCTTCAAATTTAGTATGAAGCGTAAAGAAATTCGAGCCCTTAACATACCAGTGGTAATTATGAAGCTTAACGTATAATACATTAAGATTCGCTACCTCACGATTCAGCAGCTGTTCAATCGTTGTTTTGTTTTCAGTTTTATTTGTTGATTTAGCCATAATGATCCCATCCTTTAACGTATATTTATGATCACATTTATCTTTCGCCACTAGTTCTAAGTTACCCTTGTACGATTTTAATGAAACAAGTTAAATGCTTTATCCACTGAAGCAAACTCCGACAAAAATATCATGATCCAGCAGACTCTCCATTATGCAAAATTACGAAATGAAATCTTTGGCGATTCACGATTGTATTCATTTTAGTGAATTCATTGATTTTTTTGGGGAAAGCTATGTAATAAATTCAATAAAAAAAGCAGTCTCCTATAAAGAGATACGACTCAGAAATGAAGAATATCATCATTAGCTTCGCATCGTCCAAATAGAGGACTGCTATTTATATTAGTTCACATAATACTCATCAGCTTACTTTTTCTTTCCGATCACAGCATTCTTTGCAGCGCTTCTACCCCACTCATTCCAGGAACTATGCCTAATTTTTCAGCTTCAATTGTTACAGATTCCATCGGTGCAGCAAGCAGTTCAGCAATGGTCTTCACGCCAACTGCCCGGGCTGCGATAATGTTACGGGCCGCCAAACGCTCATTCAGCAGGCTCACATCAAGTGCTCCGCACATAATGTATCCTTTGGAAGTCGAGACTGTAATCAGTGTTGTCTTGGGCAGCTTTACTTCAACTGCAACAAGGGTATGGTCTCCAACTTGAACAGGCTCCAACGTCACCATTAGTGTAACCCCCCTTCTCTTAACGCGTCTCGACAGTTTATTCTTGGGTCTTCTATATGGTGTGGACAGGAGCGGATAGTGTTAATGCCAAAAGAACCATGTCTTAAAACCTAGCATTTCGCTATTATTCTCATAAAAAAATCCTGGATTTTCGCATAAATATGCGTCTATGGTAGTATTCACGATTGCGTTTTAATGATATAGTTAGAGAATCAATGTACATAATTATTCCATTATAAGAGCAGTGCGAGGTAAATATTATTATGAAAAACACGACGTCAGCAGGCACGAGTAACGAGACCGAATTTCTTTTTAACGTTGACATTATGATTCACAGCAAGTCAGATGCCCTTGCACTGCAATCCCTTCTCGAAATTTTTAATGCACAAGATCAAATTGCAGATTTCAGAATTCAGTCCGGTTTGAAGCTGGGAGCAAGAATTGAGCAAGCTTTGAAACAAACGGCTGTATCCGATCTAAACATGAAACCGATTCATAAATCTTCTCTTATCCCTTCATCCGAGACGATGAAGAGAGAAGAAGTGGACCGTTGTCCTTCAGAGAAATGGCTTATGACCGCAATGAAGGAAGGAAGACTGATCAGGCTCGATATTCGTGAGAAGAATGGCAAAGGTAAGAGCATTCCGTGCCGTGTTCTCAATTTCGATGCGTTATCCAAGCTGGTCAGCATTTATCATGTGGATGAGAAGCAGGTGTACTCCATCCATACGTCCGAGATCGAGAAGTATATCTAGGAATAAGCAAGAACGGCCAATCTCATCTAGTGAGAATGACCGTTCCTTACTTTTTATTTTTTTAATACGGACACGACAACAAGAATCCAGCCTGTAATGAAGCAAATTCCCCCTAATGGTGTAATTGCCCCAAAAATACCGATTCCCGTTATGCTCAGCACATATAAGCTTCCTGAGAACAGTATAATGCCGATAAACATCAGTCTTGCCGCCCATTCTAATGCCTTCTTGGGACCGAAGCTGTTGGCAATAAGTGCAATAATCAAAATTCCAAGCGCATGCATCATATGATACTGTACGCCGGTTTCATACGTGGTAAGCCGCTCTTCACCAATAATCGGTTCAATAATATGTGCACCAAAGGCGCCAATCAGGACAGATAGCATCGCTAGAATCGAACCTATGGCAATCCATTTTTTCGCCACTTGATATGCTCACTCCTCAATGAAATGTATTCTAAATTATCTTAACCTAATATGCGCGCCATTTACTAGTGAACATCCCTTTAACATTGTGACAAAACAGATAGAGAGATACAGCTTGCATTTTAATTTGAATTATGGAAAAGTTAACTGTAAATCTATAAAGGAGCGACTACATGGATAATAACCAAGTACCAAATAACGACCAACTTCAAGAAGTAAACAATCCCTACGGCACTTTTCAGCCACCTCCTGCCAAGATCAAACATTCAGGTCCTGGTATTGCATCTCTAATCGTTGGCATACTCTCCCTGGTCCTTTACATCGCTGTTCTCGCCCTATCACCATCTGCCGCAGCTGAAATACTTGAAAATCCCGATCCTGAGGCGATGCTGAACAACTTCTATGTGATTGTTATCGGACTTTTGATTCTTGCCAGCCTTGGACTGAATATCATTGGTGTTATCCTCTCCATTATCGGATTGGCGTTAAAGAATCGAAAAAAAGCATTCCCACTGGTTGGCCTTATTCTAAATGGTCTGATCCTGCTAATCGTCATCGGCTTTTTCAGCATGACCGTTATGGTTTAGAATAAATTCTCTTCTTCTCTTCGTGACTAACCTTTTTGCTGCCTTTTTTGCTACACACGCCAAATATGCATTATAATGTTTGATGTGAAGAAGAAACTAACTTGTATAAAGGGGATTGAGATGTCGCGAATAAAAATTTTTGCGGACAGTACTAGTGATTTGCCAAAAGAATGGATCCATCAGTATGACATTGGCATTGTCCCTCTCTATGCCGTATTCGGAGACGAGTCATTGAAGGATGGAGTGGATATCGTTCCAGAAGAGCTGTACCAGCGTGTCAAAACAGAAGGACGGCTACCGAAGACAGCAGCTCCATCACCGGCCGATTTTATGGCCTGTTTTGGCCCATACATAGATGAAGGCTACGATATTCTATTTATCAGCCTCTCTTCAGAGCTGTCGTCCACCTATCAAAATGCACTGCTAGCCGCTTCCGAATATCCAGATGGCAGAGTTACCGTATTTGACTCCCTAAATTTATCAACAGGAATCGGTCTTCAGGTGATCAAGGCTGTACGCGCAGTGGAGGAAGGGCTTACCGTTCCGGAAATTATTCACCGTCTTACCCAGATCAGACCACAGGTCGATACTGAATTTGTTATTGATACACTAGATTATCTATATATGGGCGGCCGCTGCTCGGGAATGCAAAATTTGATCGGCAGTCTGCTCAAGATCAGACCGGTCATCAAAGTAACAGATGGAAAAATGACACCTGCATACAAGGTCAGAGGCAAACGGGAAAAAGCGATGGATCAGATGCTGTCAAATGCACTGAGCAAAACAAATGAAATGGACAATGATATTATCATCGTTGTTCACTCCATGTGTGAGGATGATGCGCTTTATCTGCAAAAGGTTTTGCAGGAAAAGACAAATGCAAAAGAGGTTGTGCTGGCTACCGCAGGTTGTGTTATTTCCAGTCATTGTGGACCTAAAACCATTGGTATCATTTACACTAAATCATATTAAGAGAAAAAGAAGACCCTGCATTATATTGCAAGGTCTTCTTTTCTTATATTTTATACGGTTATTTCGGTTATTTGTGCCTCAAGCTCGAGACATGCCATCACAAAAGGAGCTAATCCCTTCGGATCATCCGTACGCAGCGGTTCTCCAATATAGTATTCGAATGATCCATCTCTATACGGCTGACCACCGAGACCAGCTACCTTGCATATGCCTTCCAATGCGTAGGAGCCATCCTCACGCACTTTAACAAACTGGCTGACGATGCCGTCATGTCCCCTGCGAGCAGCTTCCAGTGCATGACTGCCCAAGTAACCGAGACGCGCCCCTTTTGCGAGTGCACATACAAACATTGAAGATGCAGACGCCTCCAAGTAGTTGCCTTCTTGCTCAGGCAGATTCAGCACTTGATACCATAAGCCAGTTGCCTCATCCTGCACCTTCATAATCGCCTCACACACCCGATAGAAGATTCCGATAACCTGGCCGCGTTTAGGATGATCCAAGGGCAATGTATCAAGCACATCGGTGATCGCCATTACATACCAGCCGAGAGCTCTTCCCCAAAAGTGCGGAGAGCAGCCTGTGACCGGATCGGCCCAAGCCTGTTCCCTGCTCTCATCATAAGCATGATATAGTAGTCCTGTTTCTGGGTCACGTGATACTTTTTCCATCAACAAAATTTCATGCACAGCCTCGTCAAACCATTCATTTGCACCCATTATATCTGCATAAGCTGTCATCAACGGACAGGCCATATAAACGCCATCCAGCCACATTTGAAAAGGGTAGATCTTCTTATGCCATAGTCCCCCTTCAGCCGTACGTGGATGGCTTCTAAGCTGTGTCATCAACTGCTCAATCGCGATTCGGTATTTCTCCTCACCTGTTTCTTCATACAGTGTAAACAACGTCTTTCCTTGATTCAGTTGATCGACATTGTATTCATTTAATCGATATGTATGAATATGGCCATCATCCTGAATAAATAGATCCATGTTCGTTTTCAGGTAATCAAAATATATAGGATCGTTCGTCGCCCGCCATACTCGTTCAACCGCTGTCATCATGCAGCCATTCTCATAATTCCAATGTAGTCTTGAATGAAAATCTCCCCATGGCAATTGCTTGTTACGCTTCATGAATGAATCCAATATCCGAGTAGACCAAATGATATCCAAACGGTTTCCCTCCCATGATTGTTATTCATGATTCATTTTCGAATGCATGTGTTCAAGGATCAACCCCACTTTTTAACTATATAATGGAAATAAAGCGTATACAAGGTTAAAAGCACAAAAATACGAGCTTTGGCTTAAAATGCATTAAAAACCGCTGGCAGCGTATATACTGATCAGCGGTTCATTATATCATGCATATATATAGGTTGAGAGTGTAAACTTGCATCAAATTTGCAGATTAATTTCAGTAGGTCTTGGTCTTTAATTCATCCAAGCCTTTGAAGGTGTAGCCCTGAGCTCTCGCAGCATCTATGATGGAGCCAAGTGCCTCTGTATTGTCCTTTGATACGGAGTGCAGCAGAATTACAGCACCTGGATGCAGCTGCTTCATGACTTGATCATAGGCATACTGCGAGCCTTTCTGTACGTTTGTATCCCAATCCTTATATGCGATGGACCAGAATACATCGGTGTATCCGAGACCACGGCTTACTTCGAGTGTCCGATCACTAAAGATTCCCCGAGGTGGACGGAGATAAGGATACTCTTTGCCTGTCAGCCTCTTGGTCTCTTCCTTGACTTGGTCCAGCTCTAATTTTATTTTTTCATTCGAAGTTATCGTGAGATCAGGATGGCTCCAGGAATGGTTTCCAACAATATGACCTTCTTGACTCATCCGGCGTACAAGGTCCGGCTTGTCCTTCAGATAATGCCCTGTTACAAAAAAAGCGGCAGGCACCTTCTTTTCTTTCAATACATCCAGGATGGCAGGTGTATAGCCATTCTCATACCCGTTATCGAAGGTCAGATACAATTCCTTTTGCTTCGTATCTCCCATAAAAATAGCACCATGCTTCTCCAGAATATGTTTAAAGCCTTCCTCGTTAATGGAGGCGGATTGTCCGTCCTTGCTCTTCTTAAAGCCAAAATGAAATGCGTCCTTCACGGAGGAAGCATGGACCATCTGTGTCCCCGAAACGAGGATTGCAATTATCGTGCCCAGGATGAGCATCTTCTTCATTTGTGATCTGCTCCTTTTCTCAAATAGATTTCTAGCCCATGTTCACTTGAGCGATGTCGTTCGAACACAGCAGGCAACCTACATTGCTAACTGTCACTTTACGTAATATAAGCAGATATTTATATTTTTATGTAGTATTTTGCTAATTACTTTCATCCGTTATAATCTAATTGTAGGTTACGAAACTGTACTAAAATACATATTTTCTAAGGAGAGAAGGGGCTTGTCTATCAATAGGAATCCACGAGTCATTTGGTTTACAGGGCTATCTGGATCTGGCAAGACGACACTTGCTTCCCATCTGGAACAAGTTTGGAAGAGAGAAGGAATTCCCTGCTATATGCTGGACGGAGATCAAGTACGCCGCGGTTTAAACCGAGACCTGGGATTCAGCCCAGAGGACCGCAGAGAGAACTTAAGGCGAATTGCAGAGGTATCTAAGCTATTTCTAGACTCGGGCACCCATATCATCGCTGCATTTATTTCTCCACATGAGCAAGATCGGGAAATGGTGAAGTCCATGTTTGAGCCTGGGGAATTTGTAGAAGTATATGTGAAGTGTTCTGTGGAAGTCTGTGAACAGCGAGATCCAAAGGGATTATATGAAAAAGCAAGACGTGGCGAAATACCAAATTTCACAGGTATATCTGCCGGTTACGACATACCAAACAAGCCCGATATCACTATTGATACCGAGCACCAAGAAATTGAGCAGTCCGTCTCCTTACTCGTCACTGCATTACAAAGACATGCGCTTGCTTAATGGTTCCCCATTGCACCTCTTGACGGGAGCATCCTGTACTATAAAGATGCTCTCGTCTGATAAGACAGCAATTGACCGAAGGCACCCTCTGCATCCGTAGAGAGCCCTTCATATGCTCCTTGCTGCATCACTTTGCCCCCTTCAAGTACGATGACCTGATCTGCGCCTTGAATGGTAGACAAACGGTGTGCAATGACGACGATCGTCATCCGCCCCTGAAGCGCCTTGAGCGCTTCTTGTATAGTAAGTTCATTCTCTCCATCCAGTGCGCTGGTTGCTTCATCTAATATGAGAATCGCTGGCTTACGTAATATCGCTCTTGCGAGTACAATTCTCTGCCTCTCTCCTCCAGATAGTCGGACTCCCCGATCACCGATGATAGTATCCAGTCCTTGTGGCAAATCTGCAACAAAATCAGCGGAGGCAAATCGCAGCGCTTCCCACAGCTCCTCCTCCGTAGCATCTCGCTTCACCAGAAGAAGATTGTCCCGTATCGATGTGTGGAACAAAAAAGGCTCCTGCGATACATAACTGATCGACTGACGCCAGGCTTGCAGCCTCGATTCCTCCAAAGGCGCTTCATCCAAGTGAATGGTTCCTTTTGTCGGCTGAATTAACCCCATGAGCAGATCAATAAATGTACTTTTTCCTGCACCTGAACGTCCGACAATAGCCGTCATACCGTTAACCGGGATAAAAGTATTAACTTGGTGCAGCGCATCTTGTGTTTGTCCTGGATACCGATAGGATACATCCATACAGCGAATCCCTGACTTCAAAGTGATCGGCTTGATATCCGTACTGCTAATCGAAGTATTCATGCTGCTTATTTCCAAAGCCTGCTCACATTCTTGCTGCAGCTGCAGCAAGCTCCGGAAAGCAGGAATGAGCGAACCGATATATTCCAGACTGGTTTGGATCATGGAGAACCGGGGCCATAATCTGGAGAATATAACGATCATCAACAGCAAATGCTCAGCACGATAAGAAAACAGGTTAAGCGATGCATATACAAACAAGGCAATAATAACCGCCGCAGCAATTCTATAAATCAGCTGTGTAGTCGAATTGAGGCGAATATAAGATACCATGTTATGCTCCATTCGCTTGCACAAGGCTTTAAAGCCTGTTTCATGCTGCTGCTCCAGATTGTTGCTCTTAATATCCTTCATCCCGTTAAAATGCTCCACGATCTCAGACATATATTGTTGAGACAGATCAGAAGTGTGATCCCCCAAAGCCTTGGCTTTGCGTATAAAAGGCCGGAGGACCACAAACAGAATGACACCGAAGCCTAATACCATCAGAGTCAATTCGGCAGACAGCCAAAAGGCAAATCCAATCTGAATGACTGTAAATATGACCGATGCCGTAAGCTGAATTAAGACGTTTGTTCCTTGGCTCACACGCGCCAGCTCAGAGGTGAGGATATGGTTAAAGTCTGATTTTTTCTTCGTTAAAAAAAGCTCCCATTTGGAATGTATCAATAGTCTGTACGTTTCATATCGCAAGGTATGTATAAAGTTTTGCTGGATTTGAGAGCTGAGAATGTTCTGATTACGCTGCATTAACGCTTGAACCGTCAAAATGACCACAAAAATGAAAAGTACCAGCAGTAGCTGTGATTGCTGCGGTACAAACCCGAGCAGAACAGTGACCCATTCCAGCGGGACTGAATCATTTATACCAGAGTCCAATACATTAATTGCAGACAGCATGGGAAGCAGCATGTAGATACCGAACCCTTCCAATATACTGATGATGACCATAAACAAGATGCTGACGATCAGCTTGGGACCTGTAATAGAGTACAGTTTCTTTAGGTAGGTTCGAAGTTCAATCATATTCATGTCTCCCTTTGAGAACCATGCGCTGTCTGATTCGACGCCATATCCACAAGAAAGGGCGTAAAGGTATGTATAGAAAATGCAGCTTGCGGGGCAGTGGCAATAATTCAGCATCCATGGGACCCGGATACAGCCTCCCTAGCAGCATGATCATTCGACGTTTCGGTGATTTGATCTGTTTCAGATAATTTTTTAATGTCTCAGCATCCGATATCTCACTTTTCTTTATAAGATTAAATGCATAATAGGCCAATTCTATCGATCTTTGACTAGTCGCCAGTTCTTTCATTTCTTTGGTTAATGGCGTTCTAATCAATTGAGAGGCTAGGTAGTACGCCTGACCCACAAGGGACTTGCAATCATGAATCTCCATATAATAGTGACTTTGTTGAATTGCACCATTAAATCTAATTATCTTATCAATATCTAACAGCCAGCGTAACCTGAACCAGCCATGTCTTGCACCATGACTTATTAAATACATAAATAAATCTTCGAATCCAAGGTAATGGACTTTACATCCTGAAATATCCATAGATCGTTTTCTATTCCATAACGTCTTGAAATCTAATTGATGAGAATTATTATAAGGATTTAAGCTCCAATGAATCTCAATCTGTGTTTCTAATACTGGATGGACGAGAGCAATATGATGATCCTTCCACTTCCAACTGTTTAAAATGTAAGGAGAATCAAATTTCTTAATGTACCCTATTTCCATAAGTATTCCTAAAGCCTTCTCGACCTTAGAAATATCCACAAGCATGTCAAGATCTTTTGAGTTACGATGTGCCAAATCTCCATACAATTCATAAGCAAGCACAGGTCCCTTCAGCATCAGAACCTCGATATGATGTTCTTCAAGAATACGAGCTACTCGCTGCATCTCTGCCGTCAGCTTCATCATATAGAACGTATTGGACATAACGGCATCGCGCAATTGATTCATGATTTCAGCCGGTACATAATAGCTAATTGTCTGCAGTCTTATATATATAAGTGGATAAACACGGTGATGTAGAATTAGTCTGCTGAATTCATTCCAATCTATGGAGCTAGTATCATATCTTTCTTGGATTGCCTCATTCGATACACGATCCTCAGCAAGCAATTCACACATAAATTGAAACTCGATCGTCGTTTCGGCAATAATATCACGGTTTATGATATTCATTGATTTGATCTCCCTTTGCCTTTGCTAAGGTTCAGATGTTCGTTTAGAAAACACTCCAACGACGGTATACTTCTCAATTCCGTCTGCTCCGGCAACATACAACTGCCCACTTCGAAGCCAAGCATGTGCAACCATCTCTCCACTGTTGCTTCTAGCTACACCCAGATACAGCGTGCTGTCAATTTTTCTTCGTTCCAGCATGATCATTCCGGCGATACTCGTAACGAGACATTCACTCTTCCAAGGGGTATGTTTCGCTGTCATATGAATGGCCTTGGCAACACTGAGCCGAATCGGATCCAAGACAGGGCTTCGGTCATAGGCGGATTCATCCTTAACACAATTCAACATCTCGGCTACTTTAGCAAATGGTCTAAGATTCATTAGTCTGGCATAGGCCAAATAAAAGAAAGCCTCTATGATCAACTTTCTCATGGCAGGCTTTTGCTTCGTAAATGAACGAAATAATAAAGTTTTACTTGACATTACACTAATCCCTTTTACTTACAATCAGCCCTTCCTTCAGAAGGGTATTCATAAATTGCTCTACTTGCAGCTGACATGTCCCTTGCTCCACAGAATATTCCGACGAAAGGACAGTGGAAATACCAGATATTGTATTGCCTTCTACAAGAAGCTCCCAAATACGTCCCCCTGTCTGTCCAAGGTTGTAATATTTGCCTGATTCAATAGACATCATGACTTTGTCCCCGTTCATATCGCTGACGACATAGCCTTTTTGCTGAATGTACACGTCGTTTTGATCGATTGCTTTCATTGTCATCCGGGTGTATTCACTCCTTTATCAATTGTCTGCAGCACGGTGTCAACTAGCTGCTCAATCGTCACTTGATCTAACGGTCTATGAAGTCTGTACAGTTGGGTGCGATTAGCCACTTGTGTAACCTCTTTGAAATGCCACTCCAGCAGCTGCAGTCTTTTGACCAGCGGCAGACGATACGTATGTACTTGGAGCAGGTTAATGCCTTCAAATGGGCCTACACTATCCAATTGAACTTCAGCACTCCCTGAAGCAACAAGCTCAAACACACCCGCCAACGTCATCTCATCCTGGCTGAAACACTGCTTCCTTGGAACAGCGTACTTCCATTCATCCTGTATGATCCGGAAAGAAGTGGATTCCATATCTAACATATCGAGACTGTAAGCGTTCAATTTCTGCTGTGGATATGCTGGGTATACAACGGGGTTACAAGAGCTCATGCTAACAGCAATTACATCATCGCTGATTAGATTGTAGCCTCTATTCACAAGTGCTGCCGATAAGGTGGATTTTCCTGCACCCGACTCACCCACAAAGGCGTACACCTCACCGTCTATGACTACCGCACTTCCATGCAGGGGTAAAATCTTACGCTGCAGCATAACAACGCCCATACAGGTGCCTAGTAAATACAACCTCACTCTTGAAAGATCGTGTAGAGCATAAGGCATGACGGTTACCCGTGTACCTTCCACGACATGAAAAATACCTACTTCGGGAATTTGAAATAAAAATTGATTCCCTTTAGATTGAAAATTCTTTTGTGCCAGATTCCAGTCATGGCTGAGCAAAGATAAGTCTCCTATGTGAATAATCACATCGATGTTGGATGTTGCAGTCACCTCTGCTTCAGTCAACTCGGGAAGAGGCAGTGCACTTTGGATGTTCAAGCCAAACGCTGTATAAGTGGATACAATAGTACCTTTTGCTTGTGACATGAAATCCTCCAATTCCAACATAATAACCACTACTAAATTACAATAGCAATCATGATATAGCTATCAGCGAAAGACGAGTGAGAATGTTTTCGCTGATAGCTATAAGCTGTCAACATACATAAGAATGAATTACCTACTTTATCTGTTAGCTTGGATTGTACAAGTCCCCGTCATGCTCAGAGATCCAGTCAATTTGTCTGTATCCGACACCTTTTTTTGTCTCACTGATCTCAAGGACTTCTAAACTCGGTGTTTGCCATTCTTTTTTTTCTATATTCATTCCTCTCACCTCCTTTCCAATTGCTGCACCGCTGCTATAGAATTAATTTAGAATCTTCGCAAAAATCGAAAGACAATTAAACTGTGCATCAGCATGCGAACCTCTGAATCCCACGCAAGCTCCGGTCTAGGATGCTCCAGCTTTGTGAGTCCTTTTTTTATTTGATCTACATTTAGATATTCAGATATCAAAGTGTCCTTACATAAAGCTTGAAGCTCCGCCACCCATTCTTTCCAATGCGGCTTCGTGCGCTGAATCCAATCTGCCGGCTGAATCCCTCTAACACTCTGGTTAAGTCTCACATTATCTGGCAAGTAATTCACTGTGGAGCGACGCAGCAATGCGCGATCTCGCCCTTTTTGAACATATTGCTCTAGTGGAACAGACAGACAGTAACGAACCACTCTCGGATCATTGGTTGGATCACGTTCAATAAGTCCATACCGCATAGATAGTTTCGTTGCCATTGCCCCATTCTTGTTAGCCACGGCCAAGTTATTTATATTTTCTTTTCGTGCAGTTAATGCGTTAATATAGACCGTTTCTTTATTCACAACGTATGGCTTCATTTGCCCGTGCATTTCCATCTTTCTAGCAAAATCCGGGTGAATCAGTTCGGGTATTTGGACGGTTCCCCCCGATACCGCACGCTGCCTGTGAAGCATGGGAAATGCCTTTCTCCCGATAATCGGCAGCAGCTTTGCTCGCGGTACTTCAGCCAGACGGCTGTATTGCTGAACCTCCCTTGCAAGGTGAACCAGCTTGCCTCTTCGCAATAAATGAGCGTAGTAGTCTAACGCCGGCCCCCACGAAATGGTGAAATTCCCCATAGCCCCCGTAAGCAGTACGCCTACTCCCTGTTCCTGTGCACGTTCATAAAATCCACGAATCCAGAAGGAATTTTCAAAAAATTTGTAAGGCGTCTCCATAATGTCCAGCCAGTCATTCACTTCCGTCAGCGGACTCTTACCAGCAAAATTCATGTAGTTCTCTCGAATATTCCCTACAAAATTCACGGTGGACTGAATGTAAGGCGTTTCATCTGCAATCAACCGGCTGGACGTCCAATCCTCGAAGCCTGATACGGGTACATAGCTGTAAGCATGAAGCTCCTTGCCATCCGCTTTCAGCATCGGTGAAGCGAAGCTCGCAACCGTTCCTGAATCAAGTCCACCACTGAGGGCCGTGCCTACTTGCTTATATGTTCTGACTCTTGCCCGAACAGCCTGGTCGAACACTTCTCGAAAGGCCTCTTCATATTCTTCATCCGAGTTCAAATACAAAGGCTCTATTTCTTTAAAATTGCTATATTGACGTAATTCGACTCCCTGCCTGCTTACCTTAATCCAATGTGCAGCCGGAATCTGTCTTACATTACGATACGCAGTGGCATGAACGTCATACGATTCATACATTCCTCGAATCGCCAGAAATTCGGCCAGCCATTGCTCGTTTAATTCTTTGTTGAAGTAAGGCATTTGGAAGATCGGGTTCATTGAGCTGCAGAATGCAAAATGTATACCATCATCAATATAGTAAAAGGACCTGCGGCCTGACTCATCACGTGCACCGAACAATTGATCCTTCCTTGAATCCCAAATCATAAATACATAATCACCTAATAAATGCTTAGGCGCTTCTTCTCCCCACTTCACATAAGCTTCCAGTATCAATTGGCTGTCGGAAATCGTGATTTGCTCTCTAAGAGGGATCTGCAGCTTGTCAAACAGCTCACTGCGATTATCGATAATCGCATCCGCTGTAATGGTGATATCGCGTCTTTCATCATAGAGTGGCAGCATTTCATGGACGGACTCAAGGGTCACCCACTGCATATGACAGCTAAAAAACACATGGGCATCGCTCCATGTATGAATACGATCCCACTTGTATTTCGTCAAATAGGCTCCTGCGGGGTCCATATCTTCAGGCATAATCGGTTCTCTGCGGGATAAGCATCCCATGATGGCGCTCATGATTTCCCCTCCCTTCCAGACAAGTACCCCTGAGCCCAGGATGATAGCCGGTTCCCAAATGGCAGTATGGACTTAATTCGATTAAGCTTGCTCCTAAGCTGGATCAGCTGCTTCTCCACGTGGTTCTTCTCCATATAGCTCTTCGTTAATCGGTTCTCCAGCAGCCTGACTCTCGTTTCAAGCTGAGCAATCTGGACGGAGGCCTGTCTGTGATCACTTATCCGATTCCCCTGCATAGCTTCTAATTCTAGATCATCTACAGCTTCAGCAGGCTGTATCCCCGTAAGAATACTGCTTGTGCTCAATTCATAGTCCGGCTTCCATATGTAACCGCTCGATTTCAAAAATTGCTGTTCAATCCGCTCCATCGTCGCTTCATCTGGCGAGAGTTCGTACCTAACGCCCGTTATCCGTTGTGCTTCTTCCAGTTCTTCAGAGTACCCAAGATCATGAAATATTTGTGCTCCCAGCACTCGGCAATAGGCATCAACCTCATCAGGGCTAAGCTGATCCTTCCAAGCGTCAATGGACTGCACATGTGCCTGTGTATGATTCAATAAGAAGGGGTCACCTGCTCCCATACTGTAAAAAAGATCCGCTTTTTCTTCACTTACCGGATTGCCGTACTTCTCCATTCCTTCACGGTAAGAAATACCGATAAACTCGCACAGCTTGCGTAATTGTTGTTCAGGCTGCCGCACGAGCTCTTCATATTTAAGCTTGTAGGAGTAGGCCGATTCTCCCTTAAAATACGTTGCGTAGCGGAACAGCCCCACTGTAAGGTCTACGATCTTCATGCCAGGAATAGGCTGCTTCAGATCCTCGATCAGTGAAAATGGTTCTCCGCTAAATGCATTGACCTTCTTGTAGGATGCAGCTACAGATAACGGGTTGCGAAATAATCCGATTCTTTGCGATTCGGGAAATACGGCATCCAGAAACTCTAGCAATATATAATATCTTGGCGACTTATCGATGATCTTCCGTGCGCCGTTCTGATTTAATAATCCCTCATAGATCTCCACTCCAAAGCTGCGTGCTGCTCTATGAAACAGATCTTCTGAAATAATTCCATTATAGAATTGACGAATGATCCCCGTGCCTCCATAGGGGCGTACAGGAGCTAGCTGCAAGTCCGCAAGTGAGAGCAAATACCACATCTCCTGTGCGGCGAAAACTTCCTCATGGTTCTGCAGCATCACTGTTGTGAGTGAGCTTCCGCTTCTGGGCGTACACAGCAAAAATACGAGTTGATCATCACGGAAATGCTTCAAATGCAGCGTCTCCTTTCCGACAAATAACTGTACATTATTTGTTGATGTGTGTATCTATCCCAAAATAATGATACTTTATGTATTGTAAAACCTACTTTATGATACATTTTGTATCATGTCAATGCTTTATTTTTCATCCTTTTTCACTTTTGTATTTTCATATTTGATTCATAAATAAAAAAGTCTGCTCCCAAGATATTATCTTCGGAAACAGACTTTTATGCCGTTCTTCGTAATTATGCAATTAAATAAGGTTTAAACTGAATTCTGTTTTAGGCGTTGTAAAAAGGGAGAAGCTCTGCCACGACAGCATCAAGTGTTCCATCTACCAGCTTCTTCCGTGTCGGCAGATCCGTTAGTCTTGCAATCTGCTCAGGGAACTTCTGCTCAATCCCGCACAGCTCGATGGCTTCATTAAACTTGGCCGGATGTGCTGTAGCCAGCGACACGACTACTTCCTGTGCTCCCACCTTTTGCTCAGCTGCCTTTACCCCGCAAGCCGAGTGAGGATCGAGCAGATAAGTCGTTTGCTCATGATATTTCTTGATTGTATCCAAGCACTCTTCACCAAGCACACCATAGGCTGCAAATTCCTGCTGTACCTTCGCAAGGGTGTCTTCCGGGATTTGAATATGACCCTTCTCTTGGAAAGACTTCATGTATTCTTCCGTCTGAGCAGCATCCTCTCCCAGTACGTAATACAGATATCGTTCAAAGTTGCTTGCAACCTGTATATCCATAGATGGACTGTAGGTGGTATGGAATTTGTCTGGCTTATACAGCCCTTGATTAACAAACTGTTCTAGGATGTTGTTCTCATTCGTAGCCAAGATGAGCTTGCCGACAGGAAGACCCATCCGGGATGCGAGATATCCTGCAAAAATGTCACCAAAGTTTCCAGTCGGGACACTGAAATGAAGCGGTGAAGCCGTTAGCTCCGGACGCTCGTCCGTAACCCGGAAGTATGCATAGAAGTAGTAAACCGTCTGAGCGAGAATCCGAACAATATTTATAGAATTGATTGCACAGAGATGATGCTTATCCTTGAATTCTACATCCGCAAACAGCTGCTTAATCATGCGCTGGCAATCGTCAAAGTTACCTTCGACAGAAAGGTTCAATACATTGCTGTCCTGTACTGTCGTCATCTGCAGCTCTTGCACCTTGCTGACCTTGCCAGTCGGATGCAAAATGCAAATATTGATGCCTTCTTTTCCTCGAACACCTTCAATTGCGGATGCACCGGTATCGCCTGAGGTTGCTCCGAGAATATTAATCTGTTTATTGTATTTGCTCGCAACATAAGTATATAGATTACCCATCAGCTGCAAGGCGACATCTTTGAACGCAAAGGTAGGTCCATGGAACAGCTCAAGCAAATATATTTGATCCGTCAGCTTGCGAACGGGCGTAACAGCTTCATCACGGAATGTGCTGTAGCTCGCATACACCAATTCTTTCAGCTCGGCTTCCGGAATTTCTTCATTTGTATAATAGGAGAAAATTTTGAGCATGAGATCTTGAAAGGATAGATTTCTCCATGCCTCCAGCTGTTCAGTCGATAACGATGGTATGGTGCTTGGTACAAGCAGACCTCCATCCGTAGCCAGCCCCATCAGAAATGCATCGATGAAACCAACTCCACTTACACGTCCTCGAGTACTATGATATTGCATCTATTTCCCTCCTGCATAATGGACCCAATTCTCGTTTCACTGGACCTCTTGTTTTTCTTTTTAACCATAATACTACTATCTTGGATAAAAGCGAATCTTTTTCTTACAAGAATCGTCAATTCCATGGCATTTTGAAAAAAAAGTTTTGATATATTCTCTATTTATTATATATGTCATCACATAACGTCCCTGCCCGTGAATATACATAATTTACAGCAGGCCAAACTGTGCCGCGTAATCCAAGGGGGGTGCCTAACATGCCAGATTCTCGCCATCCTTACTCGTTTGTCGTTTCCAAAGAAGATTGGTCGCTTCACCGTAAAGGGTACCAAGACCAGCAGCGTCATCAGCAGAAGGTGAAAGATATCATTAAGCAAAACCTGCCCGATCTTATTACGGAAGAAAATATTATCATGTCTGATGGCCAGCAAATCATCAAGGTTCCAATCCGGAGTCTGGATGAATATCGCTTCGTGTACAATTATCAGAAGCAGAAGCATGTCGGCCAGGGTGACGGGGACAGCCAGGTCGGTGATGTCATCGGCCGCGATCCTGCGAGTCAAAAGCCCGGCAAGGGTGAAAAGGCAGGCGATCAGCCGGGTCACGATATTGTCGAAGCCGAGATCAGCATTGAAGAATTGGAGAACATGCTGTTCTCCGAATTAGAGCTGCCGCATTTAAAGCAAAAGGATAAAGAGCAAATTGAAACGCACAACATCGTGTTTAACGATATCCGCAAAAAAGGAATGCAGTCCAACATTGATAAGAAACGGACCATTCTTGAGAATCTGAGACGGAACGCCACAACCGGAAACCCGGGCATTCACCACATCAGTCCGGATGATCTGCGTTACAAGACCTGGGATGATACCGTGATCCCGCATTCTAACGCTGTTATCATCGCAATGATGGACACTTCCGGTTCCATGGGGTCCTTTGAAAAATACTGCGCACGCAGCTTTTTCTTCTGGATGACCCGCTTTCTTCGCAAGCAGTATGAAAAGGTAGAAATCGTCTTTGTCGCCCACCATACGGAAGCCAAAGAAGTGACTGAGGAAGAATTTTTCACCCGGGGAGAAAGCGGCGGTACCATCTGCTCCTCCGCTTATATGAAGGCTCTTGAGATTATAGACCGTCGCTACCCTCCTTCAAGCTATAACATCTATCCCTTCCACTTCTCAGATGGAGATAATCTCACCTCTGACAACGAACGCTGTGTGAAGCTCATCGGTGAACTGCTGAAGCGAAGCAATATGTTTGGCTATGGAGAAGTGAACCAATATAACCGCAGCAGTACGCTGATGTCCGCCTATCGCAATATTAAGATGGACCAGTTTATGTACTATGTAATCAAGGAGAAAGGCGAAGTCTACAAAGCGCTGCGCACCTTTTTCCACAACAAGGAAGGAGGAAGTGCTTCATGAGCAAAGAGATCAATGAACTAGAATATGCCATTGCAGAGATCATGGAAATCGCTGACGGATTCGGGCTTGATTATTATCCGATGCGTTATGAGATCTGCCCTGCCGACATCATATATACTTTCGGAGCCTATGGTATGCCGACTCGATTCAGCCATTGGAGCTTCGGCAAGACGTTCCAAAAGATGAAGATGCAGTATGACTTCGGTCTGAGCAAAATATATGAGCTCGTAATCAATTCCAATCCATGCTATGCCTTCCTGCTCGATGGAAACTCTCTGATTCAGAATAAGCTCATTGTAGCCCATGTGCTCGCACACTGTGATTTCTTCAAAAACAATGCCCGCTTCTCAGCCTCCAACCGCAATATGGTGGAGAGCATGTCAGCGACGGCAGACCGAATCAGCCAATATGAGCTTGAATATGGGACGGAAGCCGTGGAATCCTTTATTGATGCGGTCCTCGCTATTCAGGAGCATGTAGATCCACAGCTGATCAAGCCTCAGCAACTCGACAAGCAGCGTTATATGGAAATGAAAATGAAGCAGCAAAAAGAAACCAAGGTCATTCGCCCTCCCGGAAGATATGACGATATTTGGGCCATCGGCGAACCTGCAGGATCTACAGAGGAGCCGGCGCAGCAGAAGGTTCACCGCTTCCCTCCTGAACCGGAGAAGGACATCATGTGGTTCATACAGGAATTTTCCGAAACACTAACCGATTGGCAGCGAGACATCATGAGCATGCTTCGTGAAGAGATGCTCTATTTTTGGCCTCAAATGGAAACCAAGATTATGAACGAAGGCTGGGCTTCCTACTGGCATCAACGTATTATACGCGAGCTGGACCTCACAAGTGAAGAAACCGTGGAATATGCCATGCTTAATGCCTCTGTTGTACAGCCGTCAAAGCAAAGTCTGAATCCCTATTATCTCGGGGTCAAAATCTTCGAGGATATCGAACGCCGCTGGGATCACCCGACACTTGAGGAGCAGGAGCGCTTCGGACGCAAGCCAGGGCAAGGAAGATCCAAAATGTTCGAGGTTCGCGAATACGATTCAGACACCTCCTTCATCCGCAACTACATGACAAAGGGTCTGGTCGAAGACCTCGACCTGTATGTGTTTGAGAAGAAGGGCCCCGAATGGAAAATTACCGATAAATCCTGGGAAAATATCCGGGATCAGCTGATCTATGCCAGAGTCAATGGCGGCTCACCGTATCTCGTCGTGCATGACGGGGATTATCTTCGTACCGGCGAGCTTATGCTTAAGCATCAGTACGAAGGCATTGAACTTGACTTGAAATATATGGAACGCACGCTTCCTTACGTATATAAATTATGGGGTCGAACGGTGCATCTTGAAACCATTATCGAAGATAAACCGGTACAATTTACATTTGATGGCAAAAAGATCCACCGTAAGCTGTTAAATTAACACAATTGTCCTGTATTAAGCCTGTTTCCGCTCATTTTTGGGTTGAAACAGGCTTTTTCATGGAGTACATTGAAATATAGGGGGCATTACATTACATCTAAACCCATTAAAATATGATATAATCTACTTTTGTTAGCGCCTTACATTATTGCGCTCATCATTAGAATTTCTTTGATAGAATTAAAGGAGCGAACGAACTTGATCAACCTAGGTAGAAACGAACCGTGCCACTGCGGCAGTGGCAAGAAATATAAAAAATGCTGCCTCGAGAAAGACAGACAGCAGCAGCGCAATGTAAGGGTGGCCACATCAGTCGAAGTCATTACGAATCGACGCCCTGTATCTGCAGTATCCACTGTTTCTAAGACGTCCCCTGCCCCTCAAGTAGTTGAACAGACCTCCCAGAAGTCTGCGCTGAACCTTACAGAGATGACTTGGGAACACGACATGCACCGCGAGCTTGCTGAATCTGCCATTCCTTCAATCGCAGAAGAGTACAAGCTGACGGAAGAAGAGACAAGTGGACTTATCTCACTGTGGAACAGCTATAGCAATAGCGAAGCTCCTCGTTATCGTAAGCCGGGAGGTTTCGCTGGTGCATTAGAATATGTTACTGCAACGAAACAAGGCAGCACCATCAGTCAATCCGAGCTTGCTGCTAAGCACGATGTATCGGCTACAACCCTCTCCAAGAGCATTGGACAGCTGTCTGAATTTGCAGAGAAAACTTCCTTAACTAGCCAAAGTGTATAAGATCAGAGAGTCCGAAAGTGACCTGCTCAGCAGGTCCTTTCGGATTTATTAATTTAAAATGCGGTATACAGGATTGATTCCGCCTCAAGCTCCTCCACCTTCGGATTATATTGATAGGTAATCACAAGGTCGCCAATATATTGAGAAAAGGATTGCGCAACACCCAGTGTTGCCGTCACAGTGCTTCCCTTCACTTCATACTTAACATAATTGCCCACAGTTACAGGACCAATCTCCTTCAATTCTGTGCTCACCTGTATGTATTCCTCTGCAGCCTTGACGGGATCCTTCATCATAATCTCAACCATCTGCGTCCCATCAACAATATGAAGCTGTTCCACATAGACACCTGTTCCATCCGCAGCCGTTAAGAATACAATTGCATCTTCTATCCCATCCTGCGTAACATCCATTGCCATTAATTGTGCAGATGGCGTCTCAGAGGCCACGCTTCTCCACGGAAAGTTAAGAAAACGGCCTTCCCAGGCCAAAGCCATTCCTTCATATACTCCATCTGTTTCTTGTACCGGATATAAAGCATTATCGGTACCCGTTATAACGGCCACAGGATCCATTGCTGGCTCAATTTTTAGTTCTTCTGTATTTTTTATATTTGAAAGGGAACTCCCCTTAATTTCTGCAAACACAAACGCACTTCCTACAAACATGACACAAGTCAGCAAAATGACTGCTTTAATTAATCTATTCAATTAAAATTTAACTCCTTTATGAATCTATTTCACTTGTCCTTGTCCCATTATATAGCTCATCCTTACATATAAGATAGTCATTCTCGTAATAAAAGGGTAAAAATCTTGAAAAGAATGAAAAAACACCTTCTGCCCGATCTGCATGAAAAACTTCATGAGATTCGAGTGAGAAGGTGTTTCCTTGTTATTATGAATAAAGTTATACAACCGCAGTGCTTCAGGCAAGCTTAGCCTTCCCTGTGGTTTGCCTTACGATCAGCTCAGAAGGCTCCATAATGACTGGCGGAGAGTAATCCCGATTTTCTATGAGTGCAATCAAGCATTCAATGGATTTAATGCCGATAGAGTAAATATTTTGATTCACTGTCGTCAAATTCGGCTTGAATACCTGCGCATGATAGGTATTATCGAATCCTACAACGGAGATGTCATGAGGAACGGACAATCCGTGCTTCTCTATTTCATGAATGGCACCAAAAGCGGAGAGATCCGAAGCGCATACAATGCCTGTCGGCGTGTCATGGAGTGCAAGCAGTCTGCTCATCGCAGCCGCTCCGCCGTCAAATGTATAATCACATACCTCAAGGTAACTGGTCGAATAAGATAATCCGCAGCTAATTAGGCCTTGTCTATATCCTTCAAGCCGCATATTTGCAATGGATGGACCTAATGTGCCGGATATGTAGGCTATCTTGCGATGGCCGAGCTCGTAAAGATGCTTTACACCTTTATGGATTGCATTTTGGTTATCTGTTGTAATATACCCTGCCCGCTTGCCAACGATATCCATGTCGACAAACATCGTTGGGATATCCGAATGAATCAATTCATCGATACTGCGATTATCGCGCTCCACTCCAAAGACGACAACTCCATCTACATTGCGGCTGCGGCAATGCTTAATAAATGAATAATGCGGATCATCGAAGCGAGTGGATAACCGGACCAGATCATATCCGCTGTTCTCAAGCGCTGTCTTAATTCCTTCTAATAGTTCGGCTACATATGGATTTGTGAAGGGGACGGTCAGCAGCACACCTACAGTCCATGATCTTCTTTTTACTAATCCCCTTGCAACTACATTCGGTTGATAGTGCAGCTGCTCAATAGCCAGATTTACTCTTTTACGTGTTTTGTCACTTACATCGGGATAATCATTCAGCACCTTTGAAACGGTAGCAACTGAGACCCCGGCTTCTTTAGCCACATCATGGATCGATGCCATTTGATCACCTCTTACGTTCTCATTGTCCAAAACGCATCTGTATATGCTTGTTAGCTTGGTTTTGTATGAATGAATTCATTATAGCCTAAAAGGTGCGATCCTCATAGAATTATATTGTATGCGCTTACTATTTACAATTTAATGGATATTTGGAAGAGACAAAAGACACTGTAATGCCTTTTGCTCTTTAGGTTAGTTCAGCATTGAAGTTAGGAATAAGAGGCTTGCAGCTCTTTGAGATCACCGGATACAGATTCCATGATTTGAACGAAGGCCATCAGCTCACTGGAGCTGAATACTTGCTTTCTTGCATTATCCGACGTATTATTGGACTCGTTCTGCACTTGATCCAGCTTCGTTCGAATACTGTTCAGCACGCTCTGGATCTGCTCCATTGCCTTCTTGGAGCCCGTAGCCAGCTTGCGGATCTCGCCTGCAACAATCTCAAAGCCCCTTCCGCTGTCTCCTGCGTGAGCAGCCTCGATCGCTGCATTAAGTCCCAACAAATGGCTTTGGTCTGAAATTTCTCGGATCAGACTCCCCATCTTTTGAATTTCTTTTACCTCTTGATTCAGGTCGTCGATCAGCTTATGGGCTGATTCCTGGGAAGCTGCAGTCTGTCTCGCTGTCTCAGATATCAGCTCCGTATTGTGATGCAGTTCATCAATCATGCCGGTCAGCTTCTGAGACACCTCTGTAATTGCCTGCAGCATGCGCTCCTGCTCATCAGCAATATCGGTAATCTTCTGCTTCTCCTTCCCTTCGTAAGCTTCGAGCACAAGCTGGGAATCAAAATTAAACATCTTGCTCAGTGCATGGATTACTGGATACCATCCATTTGGCATGATTTGCTGTACAATGCTGGTCGCCACATCCAGATACACCATATAACTACCCAAGTAAAAATCGGATTTCAGTCCAATTTTTGAATGAATCAGCCCGATTTGTATTCGTTTCGCAATAAATTCTTCATCTATATGCCCATCCGTCAGGGATATAAAGTACCATCGTTGTGTCTGCTTTAGACGTTCTATTGTCGAGTATTTCGTAATGATGCTTCTCAGTTCTTCCACTTGTCCTATTCGGTCATATAACCGATCAACAACCTCGTCTACTATTTTTTCAAAAATGGGCCGGTGCTTATGAAGCAATTCCAGCTCCAGATTGGTAATTCCTATGTAGGCCAGCTGTTGTTCTCGCTCTTCGGAAACCTCAATCATCTCGAAAAATCTTCCTCCTTGCAACCAGTTTGCCTTATATTAGTATTTTATTGCTTCGAACCATCATTATAGACCTTTAAACCCACAATATCATAATCCTAAAGTCCTATTTTGCATTTTTCTTCCTGTTCTCATTACGGGTAAAAGGATAAAAATACGCTATCTGAAGTGCACCATTTGCAGCAATCAGACAGCGTATTATGAGATGGGGTTAAGATGTTTGTTGTCAGGGGATAGGTAAAAAAATAAAAGTTATCGGTTCAACAAGCTGCCCACGTAACGCAGCAGTTCATTTGCGCAGACTGGGCAATAGCCGTGCTCTTCAATCAGTCTGGAGCTGACCTCATTAATACGTTTCAGCTGATTAGCATCTGGTGTTTTGGTTGAAGTTGTGATCTTCACGATATCCTTCAGATCAGCGAACAGCTTCTTCTCAATCGCTTCACGAAGTCGATCATGACTGCTGTATTCAAATTTTTTGCCTTTGCGGGAATAGGCCGAAATCCGAATTAAAATTTCCTCACGGAAAGCCTTTTTCGCATTTTCAGATACTCCGATCTGCTCTTCAATGGAACGCATGAGGCGCTCATCTGGATCCATCTCCTCATCGGTCAGAGGATCACGTATTTTACTCCAATTGCAGAAGGCCTCGATATTATCCAGATAATTCTCGAACAACGTTTTGGCCGACTCCTCGAAGGAGTAAACAAATGCCTTTTGGACCTCTTTTTTCGCAAGCTCATCGTATTCTTTGCGTGCTACCGCGATAAAGTTCAAATACCGCTCACGTTCTTCCTTCGTGATGGAGGCATGCTGATCCAATCCGTCTTTAATTGCTCTTAATATATCCAGTGCGTTGATGCACTCCAAATCCTGCTTGATCAGTGCACTTGAAATCCGGTTGATGACGTAACGTGGATCAATTCCCGTCATACCCTCTTCCAGATATTCATTCTGCATTTCTTTGAGGTCAGCTTCTTTGTAACCCTCAACCTCTTCCCCATCATACATTCTCATTTTTTTAACAAGATCCATGCCTTGTTTTTTGGATTCCTTTAACCGAGTGAGAATCGAGAAGATAGCAGCCGTCTTCAGAGCATGAGGCGCAATATGAATATGGCGCATGTCACTTTGCTCTATCAGCTTTTTATATATTTTTTCTTCCTCTGACACCTTCAAATTGTAAGGAATCGGCATGACGATCATCCGGGATTGAAGTGCCTCATTTTTCTTGTTGGATATAAATGCCTTGTACTCCGACTCATTCGTATGGGCAACGATCATCTCATCAGCGCTAATTAGAGCAAATCTGCCTGCCTTAAAGTTTCCTTCCTGGGTAAGGGAAAGCAGGTTCCATAGAAATTTCTCATCACACTTGAGCATCTCTTGGAATTCCATCAGACCGCGGTTTGCTTTGTTTAGCTCCCCGTCGAACCGATAAGCGCGAGGATCGGATTCCGAGCCGTACTCCGTAATGGTTGAGAAATCAATACTTCCGGTTAGGTCAGCAATATCCTGAGATTTCGGATCAGAAGGGCTGAAGGTACCGATTCCGATTCGATTGTCTTCCGATATAAATACCCGCTCTACACGTACCTTTTCGATATCGCCGCCATACTCTGTTTTCAGCCGCATTTGGCAGGAAGGGCACAAATTCCCTTCAATTCTTACTCCCAGCTCTTTCTCAACCTCAGGTCTGAGCTCCAACGGAATTAAATGAAGCGGGTCCTCATGCATTGGGCAGCCTTCAATTGCGTAAACTGCACCTTTATCTGTGCGGGAGAATTGCTCCAAGCCGCGTTTAAGCAGAGTCACAAGTGTCGATTTCCCTCCACTGACAGGGCCCATTAAGAGCAAAATCCGCTTGCGGACATCAAGTCTCCGTGCTGCAGAATGGAAGTATTCCTCAACAAGCTTCTCTACGCTGCGGTCTAGTCCAAAAATCTCCTGCTCAAAAAACTTGTAATGCTTATGCCCTCCAGTTTCCTCCACACCATATGATTTGATCATTTCATACACTCTTGCGTGAGCCGTCATTGCAGGTGTTGGGTCCTTTTTTAGAATTTCAATATAATCTTTGAATGTACCCGACCAAGATAAACGATTACTCTCAGCCCGAAATTCAGCAACGCGTTCAAAAATGTTCATGCTCCTTCGTACCTCCCATGGCTCCATAATGATTCAGCATCCACTCCGAATAAGGTCAATTCATAAGCTCCCCTGCCTCAAATCTTCCCACTAGCGTTTAAATATGCAATCATCTCGCCTACCCTCAAGCTTGACGATTTGATCTAAAAAAAGTGTATTACATACCTATGCGTCAATTCGGATAAGTTGCCTGTTTTTTTGTGACAGGTTCTCTTTTTGAGAATGAAAAACATATGGATCTTAAAATGAACCCTTCCAAGTCGTATGCTATACTTGTTGAGATAGGAATGTTTATGAAAGAGCTTATCTATACGTTTATGTACCCCTCCATTAAATTAGACATGGACTTGATAAAAGATAAAAGATAAAGCTACATGGATGTAACCCTATTCCGGAGAAGTAGCTGCACAGCAACAAAGGAGTTTGATCAAGAATGGCCGTTCAATATGAAACAGAGTTATATGAACCGATAAAGTCCTACTTTGAGAGGCAAGGGTACCATATTAAATCCGAAGTGAATTATTGTGATCTGGTGGGTGTAAGAGAGGATCTGGCTGACCCGTTAATTGTGGAAATCAAGAAGACCTTTAATTTATCGCTTCTGCTGCAAGGAATGCAAAGATTAAAAACGAGCAGTAATGTTTATCTTGCTGTTGAACGTAACCGGGTGAAGCGCGGGGCTGCCAATCAGCGGTTTGGAGAGATTACAGATCTGTGCAAAAAACTTGGTTTGGGTCTTATCACCGTAACACGGTACAAAACGAAACCGGCTCTTGTCGATTGCTTATGCGTTCCAGAGGCAGTCATCACTTCTTCAAAAACAATTAAAAGACGCAAAGACCTCCTGCTCAAGGAATTTGATGGACGCAGCGGCGATTACAACCTGGGCGGCAGCCACAAGGCCAAGCTAGTCACTGCCTACAGGGAGCGCGCACTTCGAGTTGCGCAGGCTCTGGCCTCCATTCCATACGCCTCTCCTGCCGAGCTTGCCAGACGGACAGGAATTACGAATACCGCGTCCATTCTGCAAAAAAATTACTATGGCTGGTTTACCAGAATAGAGCGAGGCCGGTATACATTAAGCGAACAGGGAAGAACGGACTTGGACAAGTATTACGCAGTGCTTCAGGAATATCCACTTCCATAAGCAACCAAAAAAGACTGGATGCGAATTTATCGCATCCAGTCTAGATGTAGCTATTAGAAACGGGAAGCCGTTTCTGCTACTTTTCTAAGACCTTCTTGTACAATTTCAGCAGAACGGTCAGGGAAGGCATTGTGTCCTTCAATTACCAGAACCTCAGGGTTTTGAATGCCCCAGAAGCCAAATGCAGAAGCTACGTATTTAACAGCCATTTCAACGGCTGCCAGAGGACCTTCAGAGTATACGCCGCCGCGTGCGTTTAGAAGTACCACTTTCTTGTCGCCTGCAAGACCTACTGGACCTTCAGCAGTGTATTTGAATGTAACGCCTGCTTGGCTCAGGTAAGAAATGTAGTTAACCAGCGGTGCAGGAACAGTGAAGTTCCAGAGCGGGAATGCAACAACAACTTTGTCAGCTTCCAAGAATTGTTTTTGGTAAAAAGCAGCCAGATCAGCAGCTTCTTGTTCTGCTGGAGTTGTCTCGATGCCTTTAGCTACTTTAAAAGTACCTGTTGCGGCATTGTTTCCGTAAGCCGGAAGGTTAGCTGCAAACAGATCCAATTCAATAATGTTGTCTGTCGGATTTGCTTCCTTGTATGCATTATAGAATGCGTCGTACATTTGTACGCTGATCGCTTGATCCGCAGGACGGTCATTTGCTTTGATAAACAGTACGTTTGCCATATTCGTATATTCTCTCCCTAAATAAATGTATTTATCTCTATATGTCATTTGAAACCAACTAAGAAACTGATTGCAACTGACTAATAAACATTATATATAAAAATGTTAGTGAGTTCAATATATAAATTTTCTTCCTTAGACAAATTTCTACACCACTCCTATTATAAAGTTCATTAAAACGAAAAAAAAGAGAGGAAGCCCCTCTCCTGATGTCAACATTATGTTTCTTTAACTCCGTCCAGTAAATTCGGATATCGCTTCGCTAATCAAATTCATTCCGAGTAACAGCTCTTCTCTGCCAGGTCTGCTGAAATTGAGTCTAATATAGTGCTCCGTCTGTTTGCCAGGAGAGCACCTTGCACCAGGAAGAATTGCTACACCTTTGTACAGCACGGCTTTGAGCAGCGCTTCGCTGCTAAGTCCAGGTGGGAGCTCAATCCAGAGATACATTCCCCCTGCTGGCGGGTCATATTTTACATGCTTGAACCCCGGTCTTTTTAACAGCTCCAACATCAGCTTAAGTCTCACTTCATACTCTCGGTTGAGCAGCGCCAGATGTTCATTCCAATTGAAGGAGGTTGAGCCCAGCAATTGGTACAATATTTGTTGATTGATCGGACTCGATTGCCAGTCAGCCATCTGCTTCAATGAGGACATACCTTGGATCAAACGTTGATCACCGGTCGCCCATCCCGTACGAAGAGCAGGAGCAATCGTTTTGCTGAAAGAACCTATATACAGCACATGATTCCCATCGTCCACTTGATCCATCGCATATAGAGCTGGATAACGCTCAGAGAAGGAATTTGCTGAATCGTCTGCTCCAAAATGCAATTCACCGTACGAATCGTCCTCGATAATCAAGACACTATATTTTCGACATAGATCCAAAACCGCCTTGCGTCTGCGAATCGTCCATAATATACCCGTTGGATTAGAAAAACTGGGTGCAGCAAAAAGCAGTTTCGGACGATGCTTCTGAAACTGCTCTTCAAGATGTTCCGGGACAATGCCCTCCGTATCGGTGAAAACAGGTATTATGACCGCACCTTGCATCTGCAGCACCTGCAGACATCCGGGCGATGTCGGACTCTCCACGACAACCGTATCACCAGAATCGACTAGAAGTCTGGTAACCAGATCAATGGTCTGCTGTGTGCCTGACGTCAGCAGTATTCGTTCCTCTGTAGTACGGATTCCTTTTCGCAGCTCCCAATCCTTGCGAATCCAGCTTCTTAGAGGTAGGAAGCCTTCTGGCTCCCCATATTGCAGAACTGAAGGATCTGACGAGAAGACAGCATGTGCCGCTTCACCCAGTCGTTTGATTGGGAAAAATTCCTCCGCAGGAAGCTCTTCAGCCAGCGAAATAAATGAACCTTGTCTTTTGACTCTGTTCGCCCTGCTCGCATGCGAAGACAACAATCTGGAGGAATGGGAAGCAAAGGAAAATTCCATGTATTTCACCCCTATCCGGGTAATCGCCCCATCTCTTCATTCCTCTCTCTATCGGGACGTATAAAGACTATTCGCCGTTCACATCTATTATGCCTTGTTATACATACTGCTGCTTCTTATGTAATTTGGAATACAAGGTAAACTGTTCGATAGCCTGAGCCCGGCTGGACACGCCAAGTTTCGTATATATTTTGCGGAGATAGTTATCAACGGATCTTCTGCTGACATCTATTTCATTAGCGATCTTATCGTAGGTCACACCTTGAACGATCCGTTCCATAATGAAAATTTCCATATCTGTAAGCTGAAGATGAAGTTCTAGTTCCTGGTCCACCGTGTTTGACCACTCGTCATTAGTCAGCCACTGTAAAGGGATTGATGCCAGTCCCTCACGCAGACCGGAAATCATATGAATAAGCTTCATGGGTGAAGATTGCTTAGACAGCATACCACTCGCGCCTAGACTGATATATCGCTTATACAGATTCAAATTGTCCTCATCCGTCATCACGACAATATGAGTGTTTGAAGAGAACTGCTTCATCTCTACGATGAATTGGTCCGCATTTCCGTCAGGCAATTTATAGTCGATTAAAACGAGATCTGGCTTCAAAGCACTTACTTGTGCCAACCCCTCTTCCCCAGTGGAAACCATCGCGCGGACTAATAGGTCCTGATGCTCTTCCAATATTAATTTCGTACCTAGCATGCTGGTCGGATGTATATCAACCAAGACCACCTGCCATACCTTTCTCATATAAGCTCCTCCTAGTTCATTAATAGATATAATTTATACAAATCGAGAGAATGTGCGGCAATAATAGTTTAGAGGAAGCACAGCCCAAAAAGAATAAAAACAAATCACATTTTACCAAAAAAGACATCCCTCTTAAGTCCTTAATTTGGATTATATATGAAATTGTATCCTAGGACTTCCTTCCGATGCAATCTCTTTTTCCTTTTTTCGCTAAAGAAGTTCTTTTTTGCGTATGAGGCGGCCCCATGATAGAATGAGGACTGGAAAATTTATAGAATTTTGTAGGAACAACACGAGGAGTGATGAAATGAACCCAGCAACAGAAGAGAACACAAGCCATCACACCCGGCAAGCTGCAAGGAGAAGCAAACGATCTGTCCGTCTATTTCTAGTATTATGGATTATTATTATTGCCTTAGGAGCTTCCGCAGCCTATTTATACAGCAATCATTTAAGAGAACAAATGGTACTAGAAATTCAGACCTACAACGATCAGCAGTTGATGGCCGTTAAGCAGGAGTATCAGACACAGCTGGATAAAATCTCAAGTGAGCTGGTCAGCTTGCAGGAGCAAGTACAGACCTTCAATGAGCTGCTGACCTTCACAAAGGACAATGCAGGCAATACAACCGATAACAGTAATCAGCTATATTCGGAGCTTAGAGAAGTGAAGCAGCAGCTGGATACGCTGCAGAAGAAGATGGATCTGTTAAAATGATGACTTCACTCCAAAAAGTAAATCGCTTTTTCATGCTGATTACAGCTCCATTTATCGGCCTGCTTGTGTACCTTCTCTTATTGCAGCCACCGCTGGATTTAAGTTCGCTAACGCCAAAGGAAGAGCACATTCCACAATACACGATCCATTCCCAGACGGAGGAAATAAGCCAAGGTTTGGCGGAAGCGAAAGTGCTGGCCGAGACGACCTCTTCATACATTCAAAAAACAACCGAGTTGTATGAGAATACGACTAAAACGATGGAAAGCATTGCGAACATGACCGCAGCACAAGCAAGGAAACCCGAAGCCATTTATAACAAGCGGATATCTGCCAAGCTTGGCACACCGATCGAGCAAGTCAACAGTGAGCGGATTCAGATTGAACTATACAAAATGAATCCAGGACCTTATAGAGGCTATGCTATGAAGATCAAACTCAAGGATCCGAGTGCCATGAAGATGTCGATTGGTGAAGGTGTCGGCAAATCACAGACAACGATGCAGGCTGTTTCGCGCAGTGGTGCGGTCGCAGGCATTAACGCCGGGGGATATGCTGATGCAGGCGGAAGTCGGTATCCGCTAAGCACAACGGTAGCTAACGGCAAATACCTGACAGGTTTTCATCCCAGCACGAAGGATCTCTCCTTTGTGGGCCTGAGCAAAGAAGGGAAGCTGATTGGAGGAAGATTTACCAAACAATCCGATCTGGACAAGCTGGAGCCTGCATTCGGCGCCACCTTCGTTCCGATGCTCCTTAAAGACGGCAAGAAGCTGATTATCCCATCCAAATGGAAAACAACACCTAAGCGTGCGCCAAGAACGGTCATTGGCAACTATAAGGATGACCAGCTGCTGATCATGGTTGTGGATGGATACGATGAAAAGGGCAGCTCGGGAGCAACACTCCAAGAGCTTCAGAATAAAATGTACAAGCTCGGAGTGCAAGATGGCTATAATCTGGATGGCGGCGGCTCCTCTTCGCTGATTCTGAACGGACGCGTCGTGAATAAGCCTTCAGACGGTGTCCTGCGGAAGCTGCCAACCCATTTCCTTTTCTTTGAGTAAACATTTACGGATCAGGAAAAAGATTCCTTTTTGAGACAAGTATCAGTATAATAGGATTTACAAAGTAACAGGAGGTGGATGACATGTCATTTTCGTTGACTTTCTGGATCGTCACCCTGGTGCTTGTATTGTATTTGGGAGGCATATTGACTTCTTCTTACAATGATGACAAGACGAAGGGGCTGTAAGGCTCACCAAAGAAGCTCTCCTCTACTGAGGAGAGCTTCTTTCTTTATAAGCCTATGCTTAGCTTCGGCTTGATTTAAGTTTAGGCGTTCTCTTGAAGACCTGTCATTTCTGTAAGACACGCACCACAAATATAACGATCTTTGAACTCACTTACTTCTTCCATCGATCCGCAGAAAATACATTTTGGACGATAACGCTCCAGAATAATATGATCACCTTGCACTAAAATTTCAACGGGATCTCCTTCATTCATTTGATACCTTTTACGCAAAGATTTCGGCAGCACGATTCTTCCGAGCTGGTCCACCTTACGTACCACTCCAGCAGGTTTCATTAACGGTACACACTCCTGTTCATTTTTCTTTCTTTGTAGGTACATTTGTACTATGTTTATACATTCGCTCTTTTTTTGTCGAATCCTGCAAGAATTAATAAAAATATTAACTTTATTTTAGGAACCCATTTTTTGAAAGTATGTTACCAAAGGTTGGGATTTAATTCATTCCAGGATAATCCAGTTGTCTTAGCGCTTCATAAACGATAATAGCCGCCGAATTCGACAAATTTAGCGATCTAACTGCATCTGTCATCGGCATTCGCATGCAGGTATCTGGGTTTGCATTAATTAGCTCAGGCGGAAGACCTTTCGTCTCTTTTCCAAATACTAGGAAATCTCCATCTTGAAACTCGAAATCACTGAAACGATTTTTCGCTTTGGTGGTTGCATAGAAAAAACGGTGATCCGCATATTTCTGCCGAACTTCATCAAACGAATCATGATACTCGATATTGACGGAATGCCAGTAGTCCAACCCGGCCCGCTTGAGTGTGCGATCATCTGTGTTAAATCCGAGCGGATGCACCAGGTGCAGATATGTTCCTGTTGCTGCGCAGGTTCTTGCTATATTTCCTGTGTTTGCTGGAATCTCGGGTTCCACAAGTACGATATGTAATGCCATTGACTCTAATCCCCTCTTATAATGGACTGCAGAATTCTGCCATACCATACAGCAAATTCTGAATTACTTCATCCATTGATTTAATAAAAAGAATACAATAAAAAATTGATTCAATCGTATAACATAAAATTATAATATAAAAAAGCACCTCCCACAATATTTGCAGGAGGTGCCCAGCATTTCCCAAACATCCATTAAAGCTTAGCCATGTGTCTTCTGGAATTGTTTCATAAAATCAGTAAGCGCCTGTACACTCTCCATCGGGACCGCATTGTAAATTGAAGCACGCAATCCGCCTACGCTGCGATGTCCTTTCAAGCCGATAAACCCTTCTTGCTCAGATTGCTTGATAAACTCCTTCTCCAATCCTTCATCTGCAAGTCTGAAGGTAACATTCATTCTTGAACGATCTGCAGAATGGGCGCAGCCTTGGAAGAAACCGTTGCTATTATCGATCGCATCGTAGAGGATGCCTGCCTTCTCTTCATTCTTAGCCTCTACGCCGGCAAGGCCTCCTTGTTCTTCAATCCACTTCAGAACTTCGTTCACCATATAAATCCCAAAGGATGGCGGTGTGTTATAGAGAGAATTGTTGCTTACAAATGTATCATAACGAAGCATTGAAGGAAGATGTTTAGGCGATTCGGTAACAAGCTCCTCTTTTGCTACGACGACGGTAACTCCAGATGGTCCAAGATTTTTTTGAGCACCCGCGTAGATCATATCAAATTTCGTCATATCTAGCGTTCTGCTAAGAATATCACTGGACATATCTACAATGAGTGGAGTCTTTCCAGTATCCGGGAATTCTCTAAACTGTGTACCCTCTATCGTTTCATTTGAAGTCATATGCAGGTAAGCGGCATTGCTGCTCAGCTCAAGCTCAGAGAGCTCTGGAAGCTTCATGAACTTCGAGGACTCACCTGAAGCAATAATGCTCGTCTCGCCGATCAGTTTTGCCTCAGACAGCGCCTTCTTCGCCCAGCTCCCGGTATGTACATAATGAGCTGTTTGGCCGGCAGACAGGAAATTCATTGGGATCATCGCAAATTGTGTGCTTGCCCCGCCTTGCAGGAACAATACTTTGTAGCCTGCCGGGTTACCGAGAAGCCCCAGAAGGCGTTCCTGCGCTTCGTTATGGACAGATTCATAAACCGCCCCGCGATGGGACATCTCCATAATCGACATGCCTGTGTTCTTATAATCGACAAATTCAGCCTGTGCCCGAGTGAGCACCTCTAATGGCAGTGCTGCAGGTCCCGCATTGAAGTTAAATGCTCTCTTATTCAATCAAAAAACCGCCCTTCTCTCCAAGTTGTTCTACCCAAATATAACATCTAATGATACGTATGATTATTGGTATGATAGCAGTAATTGTTCGTGTCTTCAAGTGTTTTTCACACGAAGTTAAGGCAGTATCGTTACAAATAAGGGAAACCCCCGGGAAACTAAATTTCCCGAGGGCTTATGATTAATAATGATGTGATATGAGTACTGATTAGCAGTCGAAGTACAGGCTGTATTCATGCGGATGAACACGGATCGAAACAGCTTTAGCTTCAGCACGTTTGAATTCAATGTAGTTATCAATGAATTCTTTAGTAAATACGCCGCCTTCAGTCAAGAATTCAAAGTCAGATGCAAGAGCGTCAAGCGCCTCATCCAGGGAAGCCGGCACGCTGCGGATGTTCTCTTTGTCTGCATCGGACAATTCGTAGATGTTCTTGTCAATTGGTCCATATCCAAGCTCAGTTGGGTTGATCTTGCGTTTGATTCCATCAAGACCCGCCATAAGCATCGCTGCAAAAGCAAGATAAGGGTTAGCAGTAGAATCCGGTGTACGGAACTCGATACGACAACCTTTAGGTGTTACAGCTGCAACCGGAATACGTACCGCTGCAGAACGGTTACCTTTAGAGTATACAAGGTTAACTGGTGCTTCATATCCAGGTACAAGACGTTTAAACGAGTTTGTACTAGGGTTAGTAAGTGCGATCAGCGCTGGAGCATGGTACAGAATACCACCAATGTAGTGAAGCGCCATTTCACTCAGGTTAGCATATGCGCCTTTTTCATAGAACAAAGGAGTATCGCCGTCGAAGATGGATTGGTGAACGTGCATTCCGCTGCCGTTATCGCCGAAGAGCGGTTTAGGCATGAATGTTGCCACTTTTCCGTATTGACGAGCTGTATTATGAACAATGTATTTGTATACGAGCAGGTTATCTGCTGTTTTCTTCAATGTATCAAAACGGAAGTTGATTTCTGCTTGACCTGCAGTTGCAACTTCATGATGGTGACGCTCAACGCGAATTCCTACTTCGTCAAGAAGACGGGACATTTCACTGCGGATATCTTGTTGAGTATCCATTGGAGCGACAGGAACATATCCGCCTTTAGTGCGGATCTTGAAACCAAGGTTACCGCCTTCTTCTTTGCGGTTTGTGTTCCAAGCTGCTTCTTCGGAATCAACATAGTAAGAAGAGCTGTTCGTTCCACTTTCATAACGTACGTCGTCAAAGATAAAGAATTCGGATTCCGGAGCAAAGTTTGCACGTGTACCGATACCTGCTTTTTGCAGATATTCTTCCGCTTTAACAGCAATACCGCGCGGGTCACGCTCATAACGTTCTCCGTCTGGAGTGAAAATATCACACATTACGTTTAGTGTAGGATGTGCTGTGAATGGGTCAATGAAAGTGGATTCTGGATCCGGCATCATAACCATATCGGATTCTTCGATACCGCGGAAGCCTGGAATAGAAGATCCATCAAATGCTACCCCGTTAACAAAGGTTTCTGCTTCAACTTCAGAAGCTGGCAGAGAGATATGGTGAGCGCGGCCAGATAGATCTACAAATCGAAAATCTACCCATTCAATGTTGTTTTCCTGAATTGATTTCAATACATTTTCAACAGACATGTGTTCTTCCTCCCAAATTTTCCGAACATTTGACGACCTAAGCCTTGTGAATGTTCATTAAATCGAATTTTCAACTGAGGTAAGTATAAATCCCAAATCTTACATCGTCAATACTTATGTCAGGTATTTTTTATACTAGTGTAAGATATACTCACACTTTAATGAAAAAATACGAATATAGACAAATAGCCTAAATCTCCGGTTTAGATGCCGGAAAGTTAGGCTTAATTATCACATGAGAATGATACATTTAATTTGTCATTTTATCAATATTTTACCTATTATCAATAAAATTCGTCTTTGTCAATATTAACGACTTGCAGTTATTGGTGATTTCTTTGTATTAAATGTCTTACCTACAATCGGAGCGAGCTTCTCCAAATCCTGAAGCAAATGAGCAAACTGATCCGGGAATAACGATTGAACACCGTCGCCGGTCATCGAATTGTCAGGGTCTGTATGCATTTCAATGATCAATCCATCTGCTCCAGCTGCTACTGAAGCCTTCGTCATCGGTTCCACAAGCTCTCTGCGTCCCGTTCCATGACTCGGGTCTGAAATGACCGGCAAATGGCTGAGCTGCTGAAGCACAGGAATCGCCGACAAATCCAATGTATTTCGAGTGTAGGTCTCAAATGTTCGGATTCCACGCTCACAGAGCATCACGTTCGGATTCCCGCCAGCCAGAATGTACTCAGCTGCATTCAGGAATTCATCATAGGTAGCACTGAAGCCGCGTTTAAGAAGTACAGGCTTACCGCAAGTTCCGAGCTTGCGAAGCAAGTCAAAATTTTGCATGTTACGTGTTCCGACTTGGAGGATATCTGCGTACTCAGCACAGATGTCTACGTATTCAGGGGTCATGACCTCAGTAATGGTTAGAAGGTCATGCTTCTTTCCCGCTTCTGCCATCATGATCAGACCTTCTACACCGACTCCTTGGAAGCTGTATGGACCCGTCCGTGGTTTAAATGCCCCCCCGCGAAGTACTTGACCGCCTGCTGCCTTAACAAGTCCTGCTATCTCATCAATCTGCTCAGCGGATTCAACTGCGCATGGACCACCCATGACAACCAGTTCCCCGCCGCCAATATTTACCCCTTTTATAGAAATGACCGTATCCTCAGGATGAAAGTCTCTGCTTGCTAATTTGTATGATTTCGAAATTTTGACCACGTTCTCTACACCTTTCATTTGTCGTAAATGTTCTGCTAATTTAGGTTCAACGGAGCCAATGAGTCCGATGACTGTTCGATCCTTCCCTCTCGAGAGATGAACCTGGAGGCCTTCCTTCTCTATAACGGCAATAATATCCTGAAGCTGCTCCTCAGGTGTAGTGTTTCCTGTTATAACGATCATATATAATCGATACCTGCCTCTCGATAAGAAATTAAAATCAATTGATCATGAATAATCTCACACGCTGTATAGATTATTTCACACTTAAACGCTTGTTCGCTTTTAAGCTTTTATACGTTAAAGCAACTATACATCATTATTTCTCATTCGTCAATAATAGATTAGTTTATGTACATCCCGTTCCTTTTGTGACACTTCTCCAAGGGGTACTTCTTAATAAAAGAGGAAGATCGTCAAAATGCCGACCCTCCTCTTGATGTTTTATGATTTTGTTTTGACCCGTACTGGCGGAAGCAGCTTCTTCATGTTGATGGTCCGCTGGATTTCCCAAGTCTCCGGTTTGTCATGATCATATTGCTCCAGATAGGTAATGACTTCCTTCGTAATCGGAGTAGGCGTGGATGCTCCTGAAGTCACAGCTACTTTGTTGACGCCTTGAAGCCACTCCTGTTTAATCTCCGTTACATCTGATACCCGGTAAGCCGTAGTCCCTGCAATCTCTTCTGATACTTGAGCCAGACGATTGGAGTTATTGCTGCGCGGATCACCGACAACGATAACGAGGTCTGCTTGACCCGCCTGCTCTGCAACAGCCTCCTGGCGAACCTGAGTCGCCAAACAAATCTCATTATGCACTTCTGCACCCGGATATTTTTCCAGCAGCTTCTTCATAATGTGCTTAATATCCCATTGACTCATCGTCGTTTGGTTTGTAATGATGATTTTGCCGTTTGGTACATCTAGTGAATCAATCTCGTCCTCACGTTCAATCAAATGAACGCAATCCGGAGCAATACCGATGGCTCCCTCCGGTTCAGGATGCCCCTTCTTACCGATATAAATAATCTGATAGCCTTCTTGCGACTTTTCTTTAATCAGGTCATGAGTCTTAGTTACATCCGGGCATGTTGCATCAACGGTCGTAAGACCTTTGTCTCTTGCCAGCTTACGTACTTCAGGAGAGACCCCATGAGCTGTAAAAATAACCGTGCCTTTGTCAACCTGCTTCAAAATCTCCATCCGATTCGGGCCATCAAGCGTAATAATGCCTTCGTCTTCAAAGGAATTCGTCACATGGCTGTTATGAACGATCATACCAAGTATATAAATGGGCCGCGGTAAATCCAAATTGTTCGCCGCCTGTCTTGCGAGCACCATAGCATCTACCACACCATAGCAGTAACCGCGAGGAGAAATTCGTAGTACTTCCATGTTGCCACCTGCTTTCTTTACACATAATGGAGCCTAAAATCTTTCGTCTAAGAAAAAAGCTCCGCATTTTGTATTATACCTTATTCCAAAGGGGGAGCCAACTCAAGCGGGAGCCATACAATAAATGTCGTCCCTTCTCCCAGCTTAGTCACAACCTCCACCGATCCGTTATGCTCTTCAATGATCCACTTGGCGATGGATAAACCAAGTCCAGTCCCCTTCGTGATCCCCCTTGACTCATCTGCTCGATAGAAGCGGTCAAAGATATAAGGCACTTCATTCTTATCCATCCCAATGCCCGTATCACTTATGCGCAGACCGACTTGTCCGTTGTACACCACAGCATCGAGAGTCACTACACCCTCAGGGGTATACTTAAAGGCGTTCTCTATAAAGATAAACAGCATTTGCTGCAAATAATCTTTATTGCCCAGAACATATGCGCCATTCAGGACTTCTAGATCACTGTATTTCCATTCCGCTGTACGTGGAAGATGCTGAGCTCTGCGTGCCACATCCTTCACCAGGATCGACAGCGGGGTTGGATTCAGATCAATGGTCTGCCCTGTATCCGCACGTGCCAGGGACAGCATATCATTAACGAGCCTGCTCATTCGTCTGCCCTCATCCGCAATATCCTCAATGGCTTCCAGCGTCATTTGTTCCTTCATTTCATCTGTCAGCGGCTTGCGGTCCTCCGGATCTGGGTCCCATAGCTTCTTCAAGAAATCGGTATTCCCCCTGATCGTTGTCAGTGGCGTCCTGAGTTCATGTGAAGCATCCGAGACAAACCTCCTTTGGGCTGCATAAGCATCCTCCAGCTCTTTGAAGAATCCCTCTGTACGTGCAAGCATGTTATTGACCGTAGTGATCAGCTTGCCTATTTCATCATTTGGTCCGTTATATTCAATTCGTATACTCAAGTCATTTCCTGACTGAATACCGTCTGCCGCATCAATAATATGAACAAGCGGACGCATGGACTTGCGGGCAAGGAACAAACCAACACTCATTGCCAGAATCAGAGTAATGATGGACACATAGATCAGAATGAGCAGCAGTCTGTCCATTAAACGATCTTCGGATGCCGTAATCGTACCTACTTGCAGCATGCCAATAACCTGATCCGTCGATTGCAGCACTAATGGAAACTGATATACGAGAAAAGGAGAGTTATCTACGGTCATTCTTGCCCAGCCTTCGCTCGTTCCCGCTTTATTGAAATCAGGCACGCTAAACCGATAATCACGTAAATTATCAGAAGCCACCGCTCTGTCGCTTGTATAATTATAAAGTTGAACATAAATTTGCAAATCTGCAAGCTGATTCGCCTTCTCTGGAAGAATCAAGTTCAGCTCCTCGGTAAAATCCGGATTTCGAACGAGCACAGCACTAATGCGCTGACTAATGCTCTTCGTCTGGGTAAGAATCTCGGATTCTACATCTTCATATGCGTAATAATGCACAAGAGCGTAAATTACGGAACCAAATAGCAGCAGTACGGCAGCAAGCAAGCCTGAATACCATAACGTCAGCCGTAACCGGATGGACATACTAGTTGTCTCCTCTCAGAATGTAACCAGCGCCACGAATGGTCTGAATAATACGTTTACCTCCGTGTTCTTCTGTTTTTTGCCGCAGCATTGCAATATATACCTCAAGTACATTGGACTCTCCGCTGTAATCAAAGCCCCAGATCTTATCCATTATTAAATCTCTGGACAGCACACGCTTGGGATTCTGCATGAACAAATACAGCAGTTCAAATTCTTTAGCCGTCAGATCAAGGCGCTGTCCTGCACGATGCACCTCACGGGCATCATAATCCAGGATTACATCTTCAAATGTCAGTCGATTACTACTGCTCTCATTTGTATCCGTTTTTCGTCTTAACAGTGCTCTGACTCTGGCAAGCAGCTCCTCCAGCGCAAATGGCTTAACCAGATAATCATCTGCACCGAGGTCAAGACCCTTGACCCGCTGCTCAATTTCGTCTTTTGCCGTCAGCATTAGAATAGGAACCGTGCTTCCTCCTTCCCTAAGCCGTCTGCAGACCTCAAATCCATCCACCTTGGGCATCATGACATCGAGGACCACAACATCAGGTTCGACCTCAAGCATTTTTTGTAAACCCTCTGCTCCGTTTGAAGCCGTTAGCACGTCATACCCCTCGAAGGCAAGACCTCTTCTAAGCATGGATATAATTTTATCGTCATCATCAATAATTAAGATCTTCGAACGCACCCCAGCATCTCCTTCTTTATCCATTCAATGAATGGTTCTCTTTCTCTTTCTTCCTTATATTGTATCAGGCATCGCGATGGCTTTCTATCTCAAACGAAGAAGGCAAAAAAGCGAAAGGGCGTCTCCCCTTCGCTTTCAGCTTATCAGATATTCAATCTGATACGTTACACTTACGGCGCTACGTTTTGCGAATTTTGCGTATCCGTCGTGTCAAAGTCATTACGGTCGCCGATCGTTACTTTGACATCCATCTTATTCCCGTCTCTGTTTACATTCAGTGTAATTTCATCACCGACTTTATGCGTTTGAATCTGTTCAATGAGGTCCGTTGTAGTTGCATAGTTCTTTCCGTTGATTCCTGTAATAATATCGTACGGACGAAGGTCTGCAGTATAAGCCGGAGATTGGTAAACCAGATTCATGACAACAGAACCTTCTGTAAGATCAGTTCCCATCTGCTTCGCCACTTCCGGAGTCAAATCCATCAGGGAAGCGCCAATGAATGGTTCTGGCTCTTTTGGAATTTCTTCATTATTTTTGAGCTTATCAACTACATTCAGTATAACGCTGGAAGGAATCGCGAAGCCAATACCCTGAGCATCTGCACTTACAGCCACGTTCATACCAATTACTTCTCCCTGCAGGTTAAGAAGCGGGCCACCCGAGTTCCCTGGGTTAATTGAAGCATCGGTTTGAAGCAGGTTGTTGTACTCATTCGCTGCACCTGTTGTTTCATCATTAATTGTAATCGTACGATCCTTCGCGGACAGCACTCCTGCTGTTACCGTATGCTCGAATCCGCCTGGGTTACCGATAGCAACGAGCCATTCACCTACCTGTACATCATCGGAGTTGCCCATAGCCGCTACCGGAAAATCATCGCCTTCAATTTTGAGCACAGCCAGATCCAGTTCCGGACTGCTTCCGAGCAGCTTCGCTTCGTAAGGTTTATTGTTGTCCTCCAGTGTAACTTGAATAACATCAGCACCCGAAACCACATGCTCATTGGTCAGAATATAACCGTCTTTCTCAAAGATAAATCCAGATCCTACACCCAGAGGAGTCAGTTGGCTGGAGGATTGTCCGTTGCTTCCATTTCCATTCCCATTTCCATTTCCGTTATTCGAACTGCTTCCTCCGCCATTACCGCCGAAGAAGTATTGATATAGTGGGTCATTATAGTATGGACTTTGTCTTGAATTACTTGATGCTGAATTTGAGAAGGTCTCAATTTCTACAACAGCGGGACTTACTTTGCTAACGACACCCGATATGTCCTGTGAACCTACAGGCAGTGAGGTCGTTACACCCGAGCCGCTAGATGTAACTGGTTCGCTGCTGGCTGTCTCGCCTGCTGAAGTTGTATTGTTCGATAACGCTGCTTCCGGGGTAAATAAATTCATACGATCAGATGTAAACATCAGGACCGCAATAACGAGCATACCTGCAATAAAGGAAAATACGCCTGTCTTGAAATTTGATCTCGTTTTGGGCTTGTGATTATAATTCCAGTTCCGCTGATCTCCGCTGCCTCCGCCGGAAGCTTGTGCTTCGCTATCAGAACGGTTGAAGGAGCCCCCGGACCGAGTAAAGTTGCTTGAGCTTCTCTCAACCATGGTAGGTATAGGTTTAACGGGTTCAGGAGGTGTGACCTCTACATCGTTTGCCTCAGGAGCGTGATTCTCCTTATCGGTATTCATGGATTGAAAGGGTCCATAGGAATAATAGTAAGAACCGCTGTTTTCGGATTTGCGGGATTCATTAAATGATTGTTCACGCTCATCATCTTCACGACCGAATCTGTTATTGTTGTTATTGTCGCTCATGTCGTTTGACCTCCTAATCTCATATTACGGAAGAGATATTCTATTAACTGTCTTTATTTTGTACTTTAAACCTTAAGTACACATTAAAAACAATTAAAAAGGAGATAAAACCGCATAATTTTCAATGAAAGAACAGATCGTAATGATCTATTACAGGTAGTGAAGCGATTATGTATTTACCCAGCCTTTGCGATGAGCATAGATGGCAAGTTGTGTCCGGTCTTCCATTTCACATTTCATCAGCAGGTTGCTGACATGCGTCTTTACCGTCTTGATGCTAATATGAAGCTCCTCAGAAATATCCTTATTACTCTTTCCTTCGGCAATAAGGAGCAGCACTTCCTTCTCCCTCTCTGTCATTCCGGAATCATCTTCCTTGACGGTTTTTTGCCGCAGTCCTCTTGTCAGCGCTCTCGATATATCATTGGTCATAACAGGCATGCCTCTCTTCGCTCCTTGCAGAGCATAGATCAGCTCTTCCGCAGATACCGTTTTTAGCACATAGCTCACAGCCCCGGACTCAATAGCCTCGAGTACAAGATGATCCTCCAGAAAACTGGTCAAAATAATAATTTTTACATTCGGGAATTCAGGCAGAATCGCTCTGGTTGCTTCAACTCCATTCAGCCGCGGCATCATCAAATCCATCAGAATCAATTCTGGCAAGTCGTCTACAGCACAGTTTCGAAGAAGTTCAATAGCATGCTGTCCATCCGTTCCCTCGAGAACGACTTCAAATGAAGGATCCAAACTCAGATACGTTTTCAAGCCCATTCTTACCATATCATGATCATCTACGATCATAATCTTTGTCTTCTGCACGCTCATTCATTCCGTCTCCTTTTATAATAGAAGATACTCGGGTCAGGCTTCGTCTGGGAATTTGGGTATAAGCACCCTTATGGTCGTCCCCGCTCCTGGCAGTGTAATGATATCAACATGACCTCCGAGCTTCTCCGCTCTTTCCCTCATTGTCATTAAACCGTACGATCCCTGTCTTCCTGAAGCATCTGCCTTAAATCCCTTGCCGTTGTCACTTACACTGAACGCGATTTGTCTGGGCTCCTCTCTCAGTGACAGGCTTACAAAGCTGGCTCCCGAGTGCTTTACAATATTTGCCATTGCTTCTTGTATGATCAGAAACATTTGATGCTCGATTGCGTCAGAAATATCACCGATGATCTCCAGCTCTTTAACACCTTTCAGCCCATTCTGCCGGCAATAATCCGGAAACCAGATTTCAAGCGCCTCAGCAAGACTTCGATTCTCGAGCTCAACCGGCCGCAGCTGGGCAATGAGGGCTCTCATCTGCTTTTGTGCAGTCTGAGACATCGTGATCAGCTGATCCATTACCATCCTACCTTGCTCTTCATTTCCATTTTGAAGCAAAGTGGGCAACGCAGAAGCAGACATATGAATTGCAAATAACTGCTGACTGACCGTGTCGTGCAAATCTCTGGCCATTCGCCGCCTTTCCTCAAGCACTGCGGTTTCTGCAGCCTTTTCCTTCTCCACTACCTCCTGCTCTCCCCATTTTTGCACCCATTTTACCTTGTGCTCCACGGCATCCATCATCGTATTAAACTGGCGGTACACACTGGAAAAAGAGGAATCCTCCGTTTCACTCATTCGAGTGGAAAGATTCCCTTTGGTCACCTGCAGCATGCTTAAGTCCAGCATATCAATTTTGCGCTGAATGCGCAGCCCCGCAATATATCCGATCACAATGGTTGTGATCACAATCGTAATTACGGAATAAATCCAGGATGGAGACTGTGTTAAATCAGCATGGCCCCTCCTAAGCGTGGTATAAATAATTCCGATGGTAATCAGACTGTTTGTGACAAAGAACAACAAGAGCTCCCATTTGGCTGTACGGAATATCATCTTCATCATCTTAACCTACCGAGTTTACTTTAACGTCACCGATAAACACACTGACGACGATCCGTACTTTCTTCTCTGCTTCTTTGTAATTCGGTGTCTGGGCACTGATATTCCCCATGAAACCGCTCTTGGTTTCACTCAGTACGGTCATATCTCCAATAAACGAATTGGAATTAACGATAATGCCAAGATCCATGTCTCTTGGTGTGTATACTTTGATGTCGCCAATAAACGCAGAGATATTAATCCTGGTTTCTCCATAAGGAATTTGGGCTTTGGTCAAATCAATGACGGTGTCACCGATAAACTGCGATATGTTGGTTGGCTTGAGTTCATAATATTCCTCTCCCAGCTTAATTTCACCTATAAATGTAGATTTGTTTATCTTAGAATCATCATTATACGCGTAGCCCGTGTTCTTCTCGCTGTTGTCCCATTCATAGCTGTAATTATATTCGTGCTTATTTTTATGATGCTTGTTGTTATGGTTGTGATGTTTATGCTTGTGCTTCAGCTTGTCTTCGAAATGAAACTCTTCTTCTAATGAAGATTTCTTACTTTCGCTGCTGTCGTCTTGATCATAAATCTTTCCAAACTTCTGCTCAAACTGCTGATCCAGATCACTGTACATTGGAGGCTGAGGTTCAGCTGGAATATGATTTGGAAAAGGACTGGAATGATGAGATTCCGAATTCTCTGTATGCTTGCGATCTCTTCTTCGGGGGCTAAGGAGGACATACAAACCGCCTCCCACAAGGGCAATCGGAATGGCATACCGGAACATGTCACCGAACGAGAGCGACACAAATCCTAGATTTTTGCCCATAAAATAAATACCGAGCGCAAGCAGCACCAGACCGCCTACATTATTTTTTTCCTTTAAATTGATAAAACCGAGATACAGCAAGATAACCGGCCAGAACGTCGAAATGATATATCCCAAGCTGATATCACCGGTATACCTGAGCTGAAGAAACACCATAATTCCAACGCCAATAAGAAGGGCTGCACCAATAATCCTGTTAAACATAGCTCTGATCTCCTCAATTGATTTTTGATTTACCTTAGCGAATCACTTCATTACACTGCTTGTATGTATTCATTATATGTCAATGACTTGGAATGGAGGAGCGGCGCTGGAATGAAATTCATCTCAGTCTCAAGACGGAGAACCTTCCTTTTTATGTAAAAAAACAGACCCCGAAGGGCCTGTCCTCTATACATTATTGCTTTTTGTTCATTTTAGACTGTTGAACTTTTTGTGCAGCAGCGTTTGGCTCTGTGCCAAATTCTGCATCATACTTCTCATCTGGTGTTTGGAAGTTATCTTGCACTTTGTTCGTTTTAGCTTGTTGAACTTTTTGTGCAGCAGAATTTTGTTCTGCTCCAAATTCTGCATCATACTTCTCATTTGGTGTTTGGTAACCTTGAGCGTTTTGAGAATTTGCTTTTTTCACTTGGTTCACCTCCCTTTTCACGCAAGTGAATGATCTGCATGCTGATATCTGGGCGGGGTGTCTTACAATCCCCGAAAAGTATTATGTGACGATCAATGTGATCTTATTCAGCTCCTTAGAAATTATAAATATATAAAAAAGTCCGAGGAAATAAACAGAATTTACTGTCAATTTCTTCGGACTCGCCTGATCGTGCAGATATTAAATTTCTTTGTCAAGCAGGGCATCCGGGATAAATTTATTGACCGTTAATGCCTCTCCTAGCTGCTTGATCATTTGCTCTGTACACTTCCCATTCCCTTGCTTCACAACTTGCACCTGCACATCCCGCTTTCCCCATTCACTATATACCGCCTTTGTCGTGGGGAAATACAGATCGATTTTGGAGCCTTTAATAGCAGAGCCAGTATCGGCTACAATCCCATATCCGTAACCAGGAATATACAGGACCGTGCCAAGCGGAAACACCTTAGGATCAGCAGCAATGGTTGAAACCCCTTCTTTATTGCGGTGTACTTTAACCCCGGAGTAGGTTATTCCATACTGAGGATGATTCGGTCGTTTTCCTGTTGATTCATATCCTGCCGTATAACCCGTAGCTGTCACATTGATCGTGTGGAGCACCTGCTCGCTTTTTGGCGCAAGAACAGCCTCCGTTTTCTCGGTGTCTCTTGCCACAGCCTGCGGATTACAGCACAGTAAGGAGTAACAGATCAGCAGAAATTGAAATAACATCATACGTCGCCGAATCATGCGATATTCCATAAGATGAACCTCCCTTTCATTAGCTGAGGTTCTCCTTAACAACTTGATATTATGCAAAAAGGATCAATTTCATCATGTGTAATGAAATTGATCCTTCATTGTTTTAAACTGTACGTGAACTAATTTCCTCTTTTAGCATCGCCACAACCTCTTGAAGCGGCTTCGCCCCAAGATCTCCCTCACCGCGTTTGCGGACAGATACACTGCCTTCATTCATTTCATTTTCCCCGACAATGAACATATAAGGAGTCTTCTCGAGCTGTGCTTCACGAATCTTGTAGCCCAATTTCTCATTCCGCAGATCGGCATTTACCGAAATACCGGCACGCTTCAGCTGATCTTCAACCTGACGCGCATACTCTTCGAAGTGAATGGATACCGGAATAACTTTGGCCTGAACCGGAGACAGCCACAGCGGAAGATTGCCGGCAAAGTTCTCAAGCAAAAAGGCTGTGAAGCGTTCCATAGTGGACAGAATTCCACGATGAATCACGACTGGACGATGCTTCTGACCATCTTCCCCAACATATTCAAGCTCGAAACGCTCAGGCAGAAGGAAGTCAAGCTGTACAGTGGAGAGTGTTTCTTCCTTGCCAAGTGCTGTTTTAATTTGGACATCCAGTTTCGGACCATAGAATGCCGCTTCCCCTTCCGCCTCATAGAACGGCATATCAAGCCCTTCAACAACCTCTTTAAGCATGCGCTGCGACATTTCCCACATCTCATCGTTTTGGAAGTACTTCTCTGTGTCCTGAGGATCACGGTACGATAGGCGGAAACGATAGTCCTGAATTCCGAAATCTTTGTATGCAATCTTAATCAGCTCAATAACACGTGCGAACTCTTCCTTGATCTGATCCGGACGGCAGAAAATATGGGAATCGTTCAGTGTCATTGCACGAACACGATGCAAACCAGTGAGCGCTCCTGACATTTCATAACGATGCATCATACCAAGCTCCGCAATACGGACAGGCAGATCACGATAGCTGTGCATTTCATTTTTATATACCATCATATGGTGCGGACAGTTCATCGGACGAAGGACAAGCGCCTCGTTATCCAGCTCCATTGGAGGGAACATATCCTCCTGATAGTGCTCCCAGTGACCCGAAGTTTTGTATAGCTCGACATTACCCAGCACCGGAGTATATACGTGCTGATAGCCAAGGCTTTCTTCCAGATCCACAATGTAACGCTCCAATGTGCGGCGCAGCTTGGCACCATTCGGCAGCCAGATCGGCAGACCTTGACCTACCAGCTGCGAGAAAGTGAACATGCCGAGCTCTTTGCCGAGCTTACGATGGTCACGCTTCTTCGCCTCTTCAAGGTAATGCAAATGCTCATCCAACTGAGCTTTCTTGGCGAATGCAGTACCGTATACACGCTGTAACATTTTGTTCTTGCTGTCACCGCGCCAGTATGCTCCGGCTACGTTCATCAGCTTGAACACCTTGATTTTGCCAGTGGAAGGGACATGAGGTCCGCGGCACAAATCAAAGAATTCACCTTGCTCGTAAATGGAGATGATGCTGTCTTCCGGAAGATCGCGGATCAGCTCCAGCTTGTAAGGATCACCGACCTCACCAAAGATGCGAAGCGCTTCTTCTCTGCTCACTTCCTTGCGGACGATCGGAAGATTCTCATTCACGATTCGTTCCATTTCTTTCTCGATTTTGAGAAGATCTTCGGGGTTAAGCCCATGCTCAAGATCCATGTCATAATAGAAGCCATCTTCAATGACAGGTCCTACACCGAGATGCACTTCTTTGTTTCCAAATAGACGTTTAACCGCTTGGGCCAGCAAATGAGCAGAGCTGTGACGAAGCACTTCAAGCCCATCTGATGAATCGCCGGTTACGATCTCAACTACGGCACCTTCCCGAAGTGGAGTGGATAGATCCACCACAATTCCGTCCAGCTTACCCGCTAGCGCATTCTTCTTGAGACCACTGCTAATGGAAGCTGCAACATCCAGAATACTGGCTCCATTCTCGTACTCTCTGACTGATCCGTCTGGCAATTTGATACTAACTGACATGTTTACTTCCTCCTCATCGCTTGTATGAGCCGGTGACGAAAGAGTGTATGATATGCGAACGCAAAAAACACCCGTCCCGGCAAAGGGACGAGTGTATATACTCGTGGTTCCACCCTAATTCAGCTGCTTCAGTCTGGATTGCACTGATCAGCCCTCATTTAAGCATGCATGATAACGGACATGATTCCGGCGGTTCTTACTAGCTTCCCTATAAGGATAAACGTTCTGAACTGCAGCTACAAAGGGGTAAGTCTATAGCAGGTATCCGGAGGAAATTGCAGCCTGATGTTCCCTCTCTCTGTACTGTCCTTCTCTAAGACCCTTGTCTTTGTCATCGCTTTTAATAAGCAGTATTATAATTCCAAAGTTTCCTCTTCGTCAAGTGACAATGAACCAGCTTCCGTTAAATTCCGGCAATGAATACAGCTCCGGCAGATTTCCACCTTATCTTCAAAGATTTGAGAGATCGTATGGATCAGCGGAAATTCCGGAGTTTTTGTATGAAGCTTCATTTTTTTAGGGGAAATCGAAATTAAGCGGCTAATAATCATATCCTCGACTTCCATCTCGAGTTCCATACCCGGCATTTCCATAATTACACTTTCTTCTTGCGGCATTGGCATCGGCTTATAGGCTTCATCCAGCAAAATAAAATCATGCTTGCCCTTATGAACCACATGAATTAATGGAACCTTGGGATCCTGAAAATAAACAAAATATTTCAATAAGCTCATGAACTCTTCATACTGACGATCCATATAGAACTCGTCTAACGCATACTCCACAATCTCATGCAGTTCATTCTTGTATTCCTGAAGACGAAATTGAATGGCTCCTTCCAAGTGAACAACCGGGATGTCCTGAAGCGTATCTAGAATACCTCTTGTAAGCTTCCCATGTCTAAGCTCGCGAGTCCCCTGCTCTGTCTCCAGCCGTGATTTTAACAGAGGTGCACATATGCGCTTCACCCGCTCCAGCTCGTCGGGCTCCATATGAATGCATTCCCTTTCGATCAATCGCTTCAGCTGCTGCTCTTCTTTGCATTCAATGACATAATCCGCAAGACCGGATGCCATAATTTCATACATACGCGGCAATCCTTCCTGGAAACCGGGATGGTTCTCATATCCTTTGCAGATCCAGGCTGCCTTGCCCTCATGTTGACGATAAGAGAATCGGAACCCTTGTTTACTTATATGTAACCCCTTCGTCTTATCTTTAATGAAACGGTAAAAGTGTTCCGCTGTATCTTGATCCTGGGCTTCCGTCCATACCACGAACAATTCCACAAGGCTCACTCCCTTCTCTTTCTTAGAATTATTATATGGTCAGCAAGAAGGGGATATACGAAGCGGCTTTTTGGAAAGGTTGTCATGTTTTCTCAATATAAAAGAAAATAATTACCTATTTGGAGTCGACACAAATTTGTGTTATTATTTTTATAACAGTATCATGCGAGGAGGGATAAGAGATGAAATACGACAGAACAGTATATAAATTCATATTTGTTGTATTTATTTGTATTATCCCGATCATCTCATTCCAGTATCCGGTGATTGAAGGAGACGTTGACAAGACCCATCTTCTTAAAATGAAAGGCCATAGCGAGCCGATCTATGAGGAACCGATGGATAATACAATGAGCAATCATCCTAAGTCGATGATCAAGTCACCAGGATTCCAGCCTAAAGCACTGAATGAGACGAATTTCCTGTTCGTGATGCTGGCGGTATTTATGCTGTTCGAGTACCTCATTATTAATCCGCCCTTCAAGGCGTATTATGGCCTTATAAAGCGAAAGCTTTATCTGAAGCCTATAAAATTCACTTCTATGTTTGTTAGTGCTTAACTAGGACGTGTCTAGAGTTTTATGACACGCTCTTGCCTATACTATCTCTATACTATTAGAACTAAAACATGATTTATAGGAGGCATTAACACAACCATGGAAATTCGTGAAACTGATCTGCCGGGTATCGGCCGAAAATTTCAGGCAACAACCAGCAGTGGAGATAAAATTGTTGTCGTTATTCATGACGACGGTCGTCGTGAATTATATCACTTCGAATATGAAGATCCGGATCAAAGCATCTCCATGATCTCACTTGAAGATTATGAGGCCCGTCAGCTGGCAGCAATTGTTGGCGGAATGACTTACAAGCCTAAGCAGCTTGAGCGTGTAGAGATGACGCTGGACGATTTGATTATAGAATGGTACAAGATTGATGGAAATTACAATTGTGTCGGCAAAACTATTGGAGAGCTGGATATTCGTCAAAATTCCGGTGCGACCATCATTGCCGTTATGGAGAAGAATAACAAGAAGCATATCAGTCCTGGTCCGGATCTGCAGATTGCGGCCGATTCAACACTGATTGCGGTAGGTGAAAGACAGCAGCAACAAAAACTAAAACAAATTTTAAAGGATGGAAGATGGTGAGAACGTGGATCATTTGGTACTAGAAGTCGGTCTGGCGATCGCTCTCATCGCGGCTGCCGGACTGATCTCGTCTAAACTCCGGTTCTCCGTTATTCCATTCTACATTTTGATTGGTATGGCGGTAGGACCTCATGCAGCTAAAATATGGCATCTCGACTTTCGTTTTATCGAGAGCGCCGGTCTTATAGATTTCCTTGGCCGTATCGGCGTCTTGTTCCTGCTCTTCTATTTGGGACTTGAATTCTCAGTCGGCAGATTGCTGAAGTCAGGCAAGTCCATCGTCGTTGGCGGCAGTATTTATATAGGTATTAACTTTACACTGGGACTCGTTCTCGGCTTTGCCGGCGGCTTCCCGGTTGCAGAAGCACTCATCATTGCAGGTATTACAACCATATCTTCAAGTGCCATCGTAGCCAAAGTGCTTGTCGATCTGAAGCGTACAGCTAATCCGGAAACGGAAATGATTCTCGGTATAATCATGTTTGAGGACGTCTTTCTCGCCGTTTATATTTCCATTCTGTCCGGTCTGGTGCTCAGTGACTCGTCTTCCATCGGCGGCGTCATTATGTCAGCACTCATTGCACTCGGCTACATGCTGATCGTTATCATCTTGGGACGCAAGCTGGTACCCGTCTTGAATAAACTGCTTAATATCCGAAATAATGAGCTCTTCTCACTCGTGATCTTCGGATCCTTATTCCTGGTAGCCGGCTTCTCTGAAACCATTCATGTTGCAGAAGCCATCGGGGCCCTGCTTGTCGGACTTGTTCTAGCAGAAACCACGCATGCGAAGCGGATTGAGCATCTAATTATGCCATTCAAGGATTTCTTCGGTGCGATCTTCTTCTTCAGCTTTGGTCTCTCGATCGACCCATTGTCACTTGGCGGAGAAGCCGTATGGCTCGCTCTCATTGCGGTAGCCATTACGCTTGTCGGCAACTTTACAGCGGGAATGCTTGCCGGACGAAGTGCGGGGCTGTCTCCAAAGGCTTCCTCCAATATTGGTCTGACCATCGTCTCCCGTGGAGAATTCTCTATCCTGCTGGCAAACATGGCCGCAACGGGCGGACTTATGGCAATCATCCAGCCTTTTGCTGCGATCTATGTGCTTATTCTAGCGATACTCGGGCCTCTTCTAACCAAAGAGTCCAAACACATTTACCGTATGCTGGATAAAGTCTTCAAGTTCAAGAACACGAAGAAGCAGCAAAAGTCTGAGATGCTGCAAGAAAAGACGATTGACTAAATATCGACCACTTTGAAAATGCAAGGATGATGAATAAAGGAGGAATCGAATGAACCAGCCTCCACATTCTACTCGTCCCATCCATGTGGGATCCAAGGTATCTAGGCAGCCTCATCGTGTCTGGTTGAAAAAGCTGTTGCTCGTGACCTTGGGCAGCATTTTGGCATCGATCGGGCTGGAGCTTTTCCTGCATCCGAATCAGCTTATTGTCGGCGGAGTCACCGGCATATCCGCCATGTTCGCCTATCAAATGGAAATGCGGCTTGGACTATTTTTATTCTTGTTTAACCTGCCATTCATTTTATTTTCTTATGGTAGAGTTCATAAACAATTTGCTATCGTCACTGTACTTGGCTTAACGGTATTCTCATTAAGTACATTAATGCTGCATCCTTTGCCTGCAGTCCTGACTCATCCGCTGGCAGCTGCAATATTAGGCGGGTTGTTTCTAGGACTTGGCATTGGGCTCGTGCTGAGTAATGGGGGCACCCTGGATACACTGGCTGTAAACCATATCAGTTCTAACCTCTCTGGAGGAAAGAGATCCAAGATTAAGCTTGAACGTATCATTATGGTCATGAATCTTCTTGTTCTTACCGGAGCAGGCATTAAGTTTGGAGCTCAGCAGGCCATGTACTCGATTCTTGCTTACTTGATTGCTGTTGAAGCCGTCCACTTTGCAATGAGGGGCTTCACTTTTAATCGCAGAGTCTACATTATTAGTACACAACCATATGAGCTGCAAAAGTCAATTAGAGCAAGACTTCTCAGAGAGCCTGAGCTCTCCCCATTAGAACGGACTAATGAAAAGGATTGGAGCCAGCTCCCTGCTCTCTATTACACGATACATGTGTTTGAAACGAGTCAGTTGAAAGCCATCGTTCGTTCTGTTGATCCCCATGCTACTGTTGTCTTCGATATGGATGAGCCAAATTCATAACAAGTTATAAAAAAGCGCAGCAGGTCACTGTACCTGCTGCGCTTTTGCTTGAACTAATTCTGCATTACAAAATCATTCTCAATTTTGCTGTTCGGGCCATAGAATACTCTCAGAATCTCGTATTTCGTATTCCGCTGTGCCGGAGTATTGCCTGTCTCACGAATCAGTTCAAGAATGGAATTAATATTCACTTTGTGTGTAGCACCTGCTGCGGAAACTACATTCTCTTCAATCATCGTACTTCCAAAGTCGTTACAGCCGTAACGGAGGGAGAGCTTGCCGACTTCCGGTCCCATCGTTACCCAAGAAGATTGAATATTCTTAATGTTATCTAGAAACAAGCGGCTGATCGCGACTGTCTTCAGATAAGCTTCCGGAGTTTGTCGTTCTTTTTTCAAGTTCGTGTTATCCGGCTGGAAGGTCCAAGGAATGAACGCTAGGAACCCTTCCGAATCATAGCCATTCTGGATGCATTCGTCCTGGGCATCACGAACACGCTGCAAATGAAGTGCACGCTCCTCCATCGTTTCGCCAAAACCAATAACCATCGTTGCTGTCGTATTCATGCCGATTCTGTGCGCGGTCTGCATTACATCCATCCAGTCACGCCATGAGCCCTTGAGCCGGCTGATCTTACGGCGTGTACGGTCATCAAGAATCTCAGCGCCTCCACCTGGAAGAGAATCAAGTCCCGCTTCATGAATCTGCCTAACGACTTCTTCAAGAGTCAAGCCATCGGACACTTCTCGCATTTTCATAATTTCGGCTGGAGAGAAAGAATGCATTGTAATATCCGGGAACCGTTCTTTAATCCCGCGCAGCAGATCCGTATAATAGCTGAATGGCAGGTTCGGGTTCGTTCCTCCCTGCATCAGTATTTCTGTTCCGCCCACATCCTGGGTTTCCTTAATTTTTTGGAAAATCACTTCATCCGGGAGTACATAGCCTTCATCTGAACCCGGTCTGCGATAGAACGCACAAAAACGGCAGTATACATCACATACATTCGTATAGTTGATGTTCCGCCCGATGACAAACGTTGTGATGGGTTCGGGATGCATCCGCTTCATGATGACATGCGCAGCCTCACCTATTTTTTCGACTTCATCCGATTCAAACAAAAGAGTTGCGTCCTCCACAGTCAGACGCTCACCATTCAAAGCTTTATCTAAGATATGGTTTACTCCGCTCATACGGCAGCCTCCCTTATCGTTAATATGTAACAATAAATAGAAATATTGTCTTGTCTATCGTAACATAGGTTAAATGTGAAAAGAAGCACCTATTATAAGCGTGCTTCTTTTGATCTAGATATATATGATTAGAATCATATACAATATTGAATTTTACCGGTTAGCTGCTAAGGCCTGATCCAGATCTGCAATCAAATCATCGATATCTTCAAGTCCTACAGAGAATCGCAACAGTCCGTCTGTAATTCCTCTGTCCAGCCTGAAATCCTGAGGCATCGCCGCATGCGACATCATGGCCGGGTAAGAGAGTATGCTCTCTACCGCGCCAAGACTTACCGCAACGAGCGGAAGCTTGACTGCATTCAGCACCTGCTTGGCACGCTCTCCCGACCCGACGTCAAAGGAGACGACTGCACCATAACCAGTAGATTGACTCTCATGAATCTCTCTTCCAGGATGATCCATAAGACCAGGATAGTATACAGCATCAATATCAGAGCGATTGGTCAGCCATGCGGCAAGCTTGGCCGCACTTTGCTCCGAATGTGCCATTCTTGCCCCCAGTGTCTTCATCCCGCGCATGAGCAGCCAGGATTCCTGTGCACCAAGCACCGTACCCAGCCCATTCTGGAGCTTCTTCAGCTCATTGGCGATGGCCTCTGTCCGGGCAACAGCAAGGCCCGCAAGCACATCGCTGTGCCCTCCGAGGAATTTCGTGGCACTATGCAGTACGATATCCACTCCTTGTTCAATTGGACGCTGATAATAAGGGGTCATGAACGTATTATCAAGCAGTGTAATAAGTCCTTTCTCCTGAGCCCAAGCCGTGACACCTGCGACATCGGTAATACGAAGTGTTGGGTTCGACGGCGTTTCCATAAATACGGCTTTGGTATTTGAGCGATATGCAGCTTTGACCTGGTCCAGATCCGTCATATCCACAAATGTCGTTTCAATATTCATCCGGGTCAGAATCGTACTGAGCAGACGGTAGGAACCGCCATATACATCTTCCGTAGCGATAATGTGATCTCCCGCAGATAAGATCATTAACGCACTGGAGATGGCGGCCATCCCGGAGGAGTATGCAAATCCGCGAACGCCTCCTTCCAGTAAGGCAATATAGTCTTCTAGCGCCTGACGAGTCGGATTCCCAGAACGGCTGTAATCATGAACCGGCGGAGCGAAAATATCATGATGATGAAAAGTAGATGCCTGGTAGATCGGTACACTGGAAGCGCCTGTGCCTTCATCAATTTCTGCTCCGAAATGCAGAAGCTTCGTATCAAATTTATAGGAGTCGTCACGGTTTTTCTTACTCATGTGCTGCGCCTCCCTCAAGCTCTTGATGAGCCTTATCGAATGCCTGGCTTAAATCAGCAACGATATCATCAATATGCTCTATTCCGACAGAGAAACGAAGCAGGCGCTCATCAACACCAATGGCATCGCGAATTTCTACCGGAATGTCCGCATGGGTCTGTACAGCCGGATAGGTCATAAGCGACTCTACTCCACCCAGGCTCTCCGCAAAAGCTACCAGCTTGATATGTCTCAGGATGGGCTCAACGTATCTTGCATCCTTCACTTTGAAGGACAGAATGCCCGTGTTGCCGCTGGATTGTTTATTTTGAATATCATGTCCTGGATGATCCGTAAGAGCAGGATAATAGACATCTGTAATCATGGAGTGCTTGAGCAGGAATTCGGCCACTTTGGTTGCGTTATATTCATGGCGCTCCATACGCAGCGCGAGTGTCTTCATACCGCGCATAAGCTGATAGCTGTCGCTTGGCGAGAGTACAGCTCCGATTGAATTATGTAGAAATGCCATCTCTTCCGACAGCTCTTTCCCCTTGGTTACAATGAGGCCACAGAGTACATCATTATGACCACCCAGATATTTAGTAGCACTGTGCACAACGATATCAGCGCCAAGCTCAATTGGACGCTGGAAGTAAGGCGTAAGAAGTGTATTATCCACAATAGACAGTAACCCATGTTTACGTGCCCAGCCGCACACTTTTTCAATATCTGTAATCATCATAAGAGGATTTGTCGGTGTCTCAATAAAGACAGCTTTGGTATTTTCATTTCTTACACTTTCGAGTGCATCAATATCATTCGTGTCCACGTAGCTTGCGGTAATGCCATTCTTGGACAAGATCCGTTCCACCAAACGATACGTACCGCCATAGAGATCAAGGGAAATAATCAGATGGTCCCCCTGTCCGAATTTGGCAAAGATCGTCATAATAGCCGCCATACCCGAGCTGCATGCGAATCCTGCATCACCAGATTCCAGCTCAGCTGCTGCTTCTTCAAGAACCTTTCGGGTTGGGTTTGTCGTACGAATGTAATCAAATCCAGTGCTTTGACCAAGCTTTGGATGTCTGAAGGCAGTGGATTGGTAGATCGGGAAATTAACTGCCCCCGTTACCGGCTCTTTCACTGATCCAATCTGTGCTAATCGGCTTTCAATGTTTAGTTTATTGTCTCCCATTCGTAAACATCCTCCTCTAAGTTAGGTAGAATTCACTTAAATCTGTGGTCCAATGTCATACGGCGTCTCTTGGTATACATAATAGTTAAGCCAGTTAGAGAAGAGCAGATTCGCATGGGCTCTCCAGGTAGATGGCGGAACCTTACTTGGATCGTTATTTGGAAAATAGTTATACGGAAGCTTCACATCAAGCCCTTTGTCCTTATCCCGATCATACTCCCATTTCAGAGATAAGGGATCGTATTCGGAATGGCCTGTTACAAAGATTTGTTTTCCATCCTCAGTAGCTACAATATAAACCCCCGCTTCTTCTGACTCGGACAAGATCTCAAGCCCAGGAACCTGCTCAATATCTTCTCTTGTCACCTCGGTATGGCGAGAATGCGGTGCGAGGAATACTTCATCAAAACCGCGAAGCAGCTTGACATGAGATTTGTTGATCGTATGATGGAACACGCCAAAGCATTTTTCAGGAAGGCCTACCTTCGGTACATTAAAGTGATGGTATAGACCTGCTTGAGAGGCCCAACATATATGCATTGTTGAGGTTACATTGGTCTTGGTCCATTCAAAGATCTGCTGGATCTCTTCCCAATAGGTCACTTCCTCAAAATCCATCTGTTCTACCGGTGCACCGGTAATGATCATGCCGTCAAAACGAAGATTCTTAATCTCATCAAATGTTTTGTAGAACATATCCAGATACTCTTGGGACGTGTTCTTGGATACGTGAGACTTGGGATGAATGAGTACAACATCAACTTGAATGGGTGTATTACCAATAAGACGGAGCAGCTGTGTTTCCGTCGTTTCCTTCGTAGGCATCAGGTTGAGTATCCCGATACGAAGCGGCCGGATATCCTGCCTGTACGCATGGCTTTCGTCCATGACAAAGATGTTTTCTCCTGCAAGTACTTCCTTGGCCGGTAAAGCGTCTGGAATTTTAATTGGCATTAGTACTCCTCCTTATATGGTGTTTGAAGAGCGAATATCATGAGAGAGCATGGGGGAGCAGAATATTTCGTCCTAACACAAAAAGACCTCACTCGGTAATCGAGAAAGGTCATCTGTTCGTATTCGAAAATGCGCCTCTCTCATCTCTCAATTCGTCTATAGCCTTAATAAATAAGATCAGACGACTGCAAGAATTAGCACCGTGCGTATTCGCCGGTTGCCGGGTATCATCGGGCTAGTCCCTCCACCTACTCTTGATAAGATTTCGCTATATTTTATTGTCATATACCCATTACTATAATGATTAGATCGTTATTCGTCAAGAACTGGGCTGTCAAAAATAAGCACCAGGAGACAGCTCATGAAAATAAAGCACCAGATGTGCTTCACATACATAGACTGCCTTTGAATAGTGTAATATTTTCATTCTTGATTGCTTAATTCGAGAGCGTTATACTAGTCAAGTGTTAAATATCAAAAATGATGGGGTGACGTAAAATGGAAGGCGACCCGAGGCCTAGCTGGCAGCCGAATAAATATAACTATATAGGATGTACCATCAGCTTGCCGGTTGGACGGGAGCGCATATTTTACGGGCGAGACCTCTTCTCTATACCTGCTTAAATTGTGTGACCCTTCACTTTACCAGCACTGATGCGTTCACTTTCCTTCGTTATTCAGCTTGTCCCTATAACATTTACGGGAGATTAATAAGGAGTGGATACAAATGAAAATAAGACTGGTGAATGAAGGAGTTTTTACTCCGCTTGACAACATTGAAGATACAATTACTCCTCCCGCTGAAGGGTTCTACTGGATTGATGCAGATGTCGACGATCTGGCTGTGCTGCAGCCTCTCTTCTCCATGCATGATCTGGCCGTTGAAGACTGTCTCAGTGAGGAAGAACAGCGTCCAAAGCTCGAAATATATGAAAGCCATTATTTTATCGTTGTAAACAGCATCCGGTTTGATGATGAGGAAATATTTTTACGTGCCGTAAACCTATTTCTTGGTAGACATTATATTATTACGGTTACCAAGCAGAAGATTAACGAGCTTCGCACACTCAAGCCTATTCTCTGGGAGGAAGAAGTCAGCACACCGGACCGTTTCCTCTATTACCTCGTCGATTCAATCGTTGACAATTATTTTACGGTTGGTGACCGGCTTGAGGCACGGATTGATGAGCTGGAGGAAGACATTCTGATGCACACCAAAAAATCGCATCTGAACGAGATCATTGGTCTGCGAGGGGAGATTCTGTGGTTAAGAAAGGCGCTGTCTCCACAAAAAGAAGTCATCAATACACTTAACAAAAAAGATCTGCGGTTAATTGATGATCAGCTTCAGAAATATTTCAGCGACATTTATGAAAATGCGGTGAAAATATCTGAAACCTTCGATACACTCCGCGATCTGATGGGGAACTTACGTGAGGCTTATCAGTCCAGTATTTCAAACCGTGCCAATGAAATCATGCGTGTGTTCACGGCGATTACTACGGTGTTCATGCCGCTGACTCTGATCACAGGCATCTATGGGATGAACTTCACCAACATGCCTGAACTGAATTATAAGTATGCTTATTTTATCGTTATCGGCGTGATCTTCGCGCTCGGCCTTTCTATGTATTGGATATTCCGTAAGAAGGACTGGATTTGACCTCATCTTCGACATTGTAAATAGAATGATGTAAGGGTCCGGAGCTGTCTGAGACAGGGTTCCCGGACCCTTTATATTATTAAACTAGCCGACCTGGCGATCTGCCTCTGTCTGTCTTCTAAACCGAATACGAACCATACGCAGACGCTCGTACAGCTGATCCAGCGGCCCTACAGAAGAAGGATCATCGCCATATACACGCTGCAGTACCGGCTTCAAGAAGCCCGTGCCCAGCTCATCATAAGCATTCCAAATCTGCTCCTGCTCTTCATCGGTCATCCATACCAGCTCCTTGGCAATCAGAGCCTCTGTATCGTATCCTCCCTTCTCCAGCTCCTCGAGAAAATCAACCAATTCTCTTCGTGTCAATCCAGAGCTTGTACTGATCTCAACCAGAGAAAGATTGCTGGCAATACCTGATAGTACAGTCTTCTTTAATGTAAAACGCTCCAGCTCTTGCTTATACTTCTGCTCCTTCTGCTTGAATACCCAGGATTCATATTCCTCTTCATTCAGAACTTCATGCACCCAATCCAGCGGAAATGCATGCTCTCTTGCTTCATTTACCGTAATGGCGAGAATTTCCTCTCCGTACTCTGCCGCCTTATTATCACCGACACCAGGCAGTTCACGAAGCTCCTCGAGGGTATGCGGTACATATGCACTGATCATTCGAAGCAGCCGATTGCTGGCAATAAAATAAGGGGCTTTGCGCTCCGTTTGGGCCTTCCTTCTCCGCCATACACACAGCTCCTGATATAATTCCTCACGTCCATAGAGCTCACTATAGCACTGAAGCTTGGTTGCCCCTTGATTTCTCGTTCTTGTGTCCCCTGCTTCATGAAACACGCCTTCAATCAGTGGTCTATATCCCTCGCTCATCTTGATCGCCAGCTGCAGGCGATAAATATGCATCATTTCATTCCATGATGTACCTTCATACCAAATGTCCGAGATCTCCTCTTCCAGGCTGTTCTTGTTCCAGCCCAGCTTCCACATTCCTTCTTCCTCTCCAATCCATAACTGTGCATAAGTCACTTCCGCTCCAGGAGCCGTATTTGAAAGCTGGTTCATAAATACAATCTTCATGCTATTCATCCTCCTCCTTAAGTCAGCCCAGCACGTACAACAAGACCACAAAAAAAGCACCCCTCCCGCATCTAAATGCGAGAGAGGTGCTTCCTCATGAAATCCGTACTGTTCTGTTAGTCAACATCATACCATAATTGATAATTATTTCAAGAATAGATATGCGGTGTGATCAAAATTTAATTCGTCTAGTTCAATCCCAGTTCGATTTTGGCGTCTTCTTTGGCCAGCTTGGCCAGTGCAAGCGCACCGCAGATCCCTGCGTTATCACCCAGTTCAGGATAAACAACGTATTCGTCGATTCGCTCCATAATGCTTGGATGCTGAACGTAACCTCCGAGCAGCTTCTTCAGCTCTGCTCTTACTTGAGGGAAGAGCTGTTCCTGCTTCATGACACCGCCGCCCATAATAATCTTCTGCGGAGAAAGAATAAGCACATAATTTACCAAAGCCTGAGCCAGATAATAGGCCTCCATCTTCCAAGCCGGATGATCAGAAGGAAGCTCGATGCCTTGTTTGCCCCAACGTTTGGAAATCGCAGGACCTGCCGCGATCCCTTCCAGGCAGTCACCATGATATGGACAAAATCCCTCGTAAGTATCATCTGGATGACGTCTTACACTAATATGCCCCATTTCAGGATGTGACAGGCCGTGAATTAGTTGTCCAGATACTACCGCTCCTGCCCCAATTCCGGTACCTACCGTAATATAAATGCAGCTGTCCAGCCCTTTTGCCGCTCCCCATGTATATTCTCCCAGAGCCGCTCCATTCACATCGGTATCAAAATTCATCGGAACCTGAAAATGCGATTTCAATTCTCCAATGATATTGTAACCACCCCAGAAAGGCTTCGGAGTTGTCGTTATATGACCATATGTAGGACTCGATTTGATAGGATCGATAGGTCCAAACGACCCTACACCAAGCGCCTCGATCTCATGCTGTTCAAAAAAAGAGATCACCTGAGCCATCGTCTCTTCCGGCGTAGTTGTTGGAAAGCTGACTCTTTCAAATACCTCACCTTGCTCATTACCTACACCGCATACAAATTTCGTTCCACCAGCTTCTATTGCACCAAGTACTCCCATGATTACCCCTCCGTTATTGTTCTAGGTTGTCTCCAGCTTTGCCAGCCGTTTGCTGAGTGTTTCTTTCCAGCTTGCCGCAAGAGCTGAGAGCGATAGCAATTTCTTAATGGAGCTAATATCCGTCTTTCGGTGATGCATGATAACATTAGCCTCCATTACACTTAAGGAATCCTGTTCTCTTGATTGCAGTGTCAAGGAATCCTCTGAAGACACATAACCCTCTGTCAAGACACGAAAATAATAGCCCGTCAATCCCGTATTCTGAAAATGAAGCGGGAGCTCTTTGTACTGATGCTTCAGTCCAAGCTTGAAGCATGGCACCCGAGGCTGGCTGATCTGTACAACTGCTTCACCCAGCTGAAACGTATCGCCTATATATACATCGGTTTCACCAAACCCCGATACGGTTACATTCTCACCGAATGCTCCAGGATCGAGAGAGCGTCCCATTAAATCCTCATACACCGGGTATGCTTGATGGCTGAAGACACATACCGCCTTATCCTCACCACCATGATTGACTAGATCCGCCTGTTCATCACCATGAAAGCCTGTTCTGGATAAGAACAGCCGCTCCGTTGTAGAAGATTTGAATATCGCGGAATATATCTCTTTGCTGCCATTCATCATCTTCACTTTGCTTCCTACATTTAACGAAACCACATGGGAAGATGCAGCATCTCTCGTCAATTTTAACGCCTCCGTCTATCATTTGATTTCACTTTTATGTAATCGCTTACCATCAAGTTTGAACCTTCCGGGCACACAACTCAAGTACTATCATTACCCGAAATCGATTTTTGGTCAATTGGTAATGTACAATTTTTTATATAAAAGAGTGCCGACCCATAATCAGCCAGCACCCCTATTCTCTAATTCCTTAACCTTATCGACAAGAATAATACTATCTCAGCCGATCGCTACTCCCATCAATGAGCAAAGACTCTTCATCTCCAGCTCCTCAAACTTGCTAATGATCTGCGCATGATCCAGAACAAGCAAACTGCTCTCAAGCGAGCATGCAACAGGAACCTCACAATGAATTTTTGCAAGCTTACGAGATAAATGAAGCATGTCCATATCTGCTTCAATCTTCTTGCGAATGGACGGAGATAGATCATCCATATGCTCCAGAATTCCTTCAATGGAATCGTACTCTTGAACCAGCTTCATCGCCGTCTTCTCGCCGATTCCTCTCACGCCGGGATAGTTGTCGCTCGCATCTCCCATCAAGCCCTTCATATCAATGATTTGCCGTGGATGGAGCTGCTTCTCTTCGTACAGAGATTCCGGTGTATATACTTTATAATTGCCGTGACCTTTTTTCATAATAATAACCTTGGTTCGTTCGTTCACCAGCTGCAGCAGATCATGATCCCCAGATAAGATCATAACGTTCATATCCAGCTCTTCATTGTAAGAACGGCTGAGTGTTCCTAAGCAATCATCCGCCTCATAACCAGCAGCACTAATATTCGGTACGCCCAGGCTGTCCATTACTTCTTGAATCATAGTAAATTGTGGTACTAGATCTTCGGGAGCTTCTGGTCTGTTTCCTTTGTAATCAGCGTAATGTTCACCGCGGAACGTTCCACCGCCCAGATCCCAGCAGCATACCACATGTGTCGGATTAAAGGTCTGCACTGCATCCCAGAAATAACGGATAAATCCATATACCGCATTAGTTGCAATACCGTCCTTGGTCCGTCTAATATAACCGCCTGAAGCTGTGGCATAATACGCCCGAAACAATACTGCCATACCATCGACTAATAATACCGATTGATCTTTTGTTTCTATACTCACGATTGTTAACGCTCCTGTTCTATTCCATGCTAATCTTTACTCCCCGTATTATAGCACAGCCACATTCACTGGTGGGGGTTAATCGCTGGAAAGAACCTTGCTTCCTTATGCTAAATTTAGCAATCAGCTCCACATGTCCTGATACTGCTCTTCCTTGAAGCCAACGGATACTTTACTGCCGTCAGTAACAATCGGACGCTTGATTAATCTGCCATTGGAGGACAACAGCTCGATCTGCTCCTGGCTTGACATCTCTTTCAGCTTGTCCTTCAGATTCAATTCCTTATATACTTCACCGCTGGTGTTAAAGAATTTCTTGAGTTCCAGTCCACTGTTATTAACCAGCTCTGTCAGCTTCTCTGGGGCTGGAGGCTCTTCAAAAATAGGAATCAGCGTGAGCTCATGTCCGCGCTCTTCCAGCCATTTAACGGCCTTGCGGCAGGTGCCGCACTTTGCATATTGATAAACTGTCAGTTTACTCATGTCGTTAAATCTCCTCATTATTACGATTCATAGTTGTCTTTAGCTTCTGATCCAGCCTCTGTATATCTTCTGGGAGCGGCGCTGTAAAACGTATTCTATGGCCTGTGATCGGATGAACGATGGTCAGCTCGCTCGCGTGAAGGGCCTGACGCCCAATCCAAGTGTGAGCGAGCGCAAGCCGTTCCTTGGAGGTATCCGTCCAATTCGGTGCAGCTTGTCCATAGAATGAATCACCGATTAAAGGGCAGCCCAAATGCTTCATGTGTACTCTAATTTGATGCGTGCGTCCGCTCTCAAGCTTGATTCGGACTTTGCTGGCCCATTCATACACTGTTTCGACTTGATATATCGTCCTTGCAGCATAACCGTCCGCCGTTACAATCCGGCGATGAGGCTCACTCGGATCGCGGTCAATCGGTTCATCCACTACACCCTCAGAAGAGACAGGATGACCGAAAACAACAGCAGTGTAATATTTATCAACAGTGCCTGCAATCATCTGTTCAGAAATATGCTGATGAATATACGGGTTCTTGGCAATGCACAGCACGCCTGAGGTCTCTTGGTCCAGTCGATGCACAGGTCTGAAGCGAACCTGTTCCCCTTTTTGTGCCCAATAATATACGACCCCATTCGCAAGTGTTCCCGTATAATGTCCATGAGTCGGATGAACAATGATTCCGGCTTGCTTGTTCACAACGAGCAGATGCTCATCCTCGTACAAGATGTCGAAGGGGATATTCTCCGGTAATATATCAGTCGAAGTTTCCTTCTCCATACGAAGCTCTACAAGATCTCCGCTGCGAACCTTGACACTGATATATACTCTTTCACCGTTCAACTGAATTCCTTGCTCTGTCAACTTAAGCTTCGACATCAACTTGCGTGAAACACCTAATCTGCGCTGCAGAATCGTCTTCAGCAGCATCCCTTCATCTTCTGGCTCTACGATATAGGTAATTGGTTCATAATACGTTATCATTTACTGCGGAACACCTTTTTACTTCGAATATATTCAACGTCCGGAATACCTGCACGAACATTAGCTGTACGGGCGATGACAAAGAAATAGTCAGACAAGCGGTTCATATACAACCTTACAGCTGGATTAATATCGGTATGCGAACCCAGGGTCACCATGCGACGTTCTGCTCTGCGGCATACCGTCCTGCACACATGCAGAGCTGAAGCAAATGGGCTTCCGCCTGGAATAATAAATCTCTCAATTTGAGGATTCTCTTCTTGATGGAGATCAATCCACGCTTCAAGCTGGCCAGCAAGCTCAGCAGTTACTTTGTAATCCCCTTCTTCAAGCTTGACAAATGCCAGGTCTGATCCGCAGTCGAACAGCTCCTGCTGGATTTGTCTTAACTCTTCACACAGATCCTCATACTTTGAATCGGTTTCGGCCAGACTGATTGACTGACCAACGAAGCAGTTAAGCTCATCAATCGTTCCATAAGCCTCAATTCGGTCATCATCCTTGGGCACTCTTGCACCGATAACCGATGTTTTACCCTTATCTCCCGATTTGGTATATATTTTCATCATAACCCTCCAATTAATAGCGAATCTGACCTTTGCTGATATCTGCAGCTATTCCCGAGATCAGCATAAATGCCTGGTCACTTCTTGAAGCGATCAAATGATTCATTTCAGCCATCCAGCTGACAAAGCATTTCTCGTCCTCAGATGGGTGGAAGCTTCCATGCATTTCATTTGTCACGATGAGAAGTAACCCTTGATAAGATACAATAACCTCTTTTAACATATCCACTTTTGCCTTGATCTTCATTCGATCTGCTGTATTCCAGCAGGACTCCATTTCACCTGCCAGCCAAGCCGTCAAGCTGTCCACAACGACGATTCGTCTCTCCGCTATAAACAAGTTGGATTCACGATTAATATGATCCAGCACATCTGGCAGTGAATGCTCAGCATTTATATGTATTGTCCGAAGTCTGGCGGGTGTCCTCAGCTCATCAAGCCTGTCTTGATTGTCTGTTGCTGTAACATATACCCCTTCACGGGCTAGTCTTGAGGCATAGGAAAGGGCAAATCGGGTTTTACCGCTGCTTACTCCACCTGTTACCATAATCAGCATTTTATAAAACCACCTACCTCAAAAAATAAATTACAGCCCCTTCTGAGCAGATGATACATCCTATTCTGTAAGCGCCTTTAAAACTTCTATAGACATTTGCTCATCCTGAGTCGAGATCGGAATCGTCGCAAACAAATTTTTCGCTGCATACTGCAAATCTATGAACATCGACATTTCTTCGAGCGGTATTCCGAATAAGTGCTCCCCTACAATCGGGTCACTGGACAGATCGCCATTCTCGTCGCGGGTGTAAATTCCCCCTTCGAATACGCCGCGGCTATATGCTTCCTGATCAAAATCATTCTCGAGAGGAATGTTGGAGCCGTCTGCGCCATATATCTTCATATCCTCTTCCGGCAAAATAATAAGATCATGTTCCCTTGCTGCATACTCCACTAAAATTTTTTCCTTGGAATACATTGGGCTGGCAGAGACTTCAATAACCGGAGCTTCTCCGAGCTTCTCCTGCAATTTGGTCTCAAGCTCCTCAGCAATCACAGACATGTTACCTTGGTTGTCAATCATAAATATGGAGAACTTATCTTCGTTACCACAGCCGGATAAAATCCCGACACACAATGCCATTGTAGCCGCCAAACTCCATCTGCCTCGCATGTGTATGACTCCTCCTTTTTTCCCTTATTTCACATCATATCACAATTGAGATGGACAAAAAAAGAAGACCCTCACTCGGGTCTTCTCTATAGGAGAAATAAGCTAAGCTTTCTTAGGATATGCCTTCATATATTCATTGATCTTCAAATCCAGCAGGCTGCTGATTTCAATCACAACGTCTGAAGTAAATGACTTCTCTTCCAGAAAGATTCGTTCCATCTTGCTGCGCAGGATATGAATTTCATCTTCCAAAGAAAGACCACGAGAAGATGCTTTCTCCGAGTTGGTGAGCCAAGTTCCGCTGCTTTCATTATCAACAGCATATTGACCACGATATGTCGGCAAATCATATTCAGCACAAAACAAGGTAACCCCTCCCCAGAATCTATATCCTAATGGATTATAACATACAACTTAACATATAGCAGTGATAAAAGTGACATTTTTCGGAAAATATTTGTTATGCTTACATTATTATTAACCCTGTTTCTCAAGTTTGTAAACAAAATTTCCGATTCTTTCTAAAGCTTCATTAAGCTGAGCTAAAGAAGTAGCGTAGGAGCAACGTAAGAAGCCCTCTCCTCCTGCTCCAAAAACACCGCCAGGAACAGCCGCTACTTTGCCTTCCGTAAGCAGTCGTTCTGCAAAATCGTCCGATGTTAGACCCGTTTGCTGAACGCTCGGAAACGCATAGAATGCTCCTTGCGGCTCATGGCAGTCCAGTCCAATATCTCGAAAGCCCTGAACGATGAGACGTCTGCGCTGATTATAGGACTCAATCATCCGGTCCTTCTCTTCCATACCGTTTGTTAATGCCTCAAGTGCTGCAACCTGTCCCATGGATGGCGCGCACATCACCGTGTATTGGTGAATCTTGAGCATCGCCGATATCAGATCGGAATGACCGCACATATAACCAATCCGCCATCCGGTCATTGCAAAGGCCTTGGAGAATCCACTCACTAGGATCGTGCGGTCACGCATTCCGGGAATTGAAGGGAAGCTGACATGCTTTTGATTGTAAGTAAGCTCTGCATAAATTTCATCAGATATGACGATGAGATCATGCTTCTCCACAACTTCTGCAATGGGCAGCCAGTCCTCATAGGTCATTGTTGCCCCTGTCGGGTTACTCGGATAACACAATATAAGTACTTTCGATTTGGGCGTGATCTTCGCTTCGAGTGCCTCTGCCGTCAGTTTGAAATTATTCTCTGCCTTGGTTTCGACGCCTACTGGAACACCGCCGCCAATCGATACGATAGGTGAATAAGCAACATAACATGGTTCAGGTACTAGGATTTCATCTCCCTGAATAATCAAAGCACGCAGAGCAAGGTCAATCGCTTCACTACCGCCTACGGTAACAACAATCTCATCCTTAGGATCATACGGCGTATGGAAGCTCTTATCCAAATATTCGCTGATCGCTTCTCTCAGCTCCGGCATTCCGGCGTTGGAGGTATAGCTCGTAAATCCACGCTCAAGTGAATATACAGAGGCCTCGCGCATATGCCAAGGGGTAATGAAGTCCGGCTCTCCCACACCAAGTGATATGATTCCTTTGTTATCACCGACGAGATCAAAAAACTTCCGGATCCCCGAGGGCGGGATTTGCTGAACACGAGGAGCGAGATAAGAACTCATCGACCTAGGTTGTGCATCCTTCTGCTGATCTTGGTTAATTAACATATCTCATACTTCCTTTTATGGCGAAATCAAGAGCCGCTTATCTTCTTGATGCGGTTCAAAAATAATGCCGTCTTGTTTGTATTTCTTCAAAATAAAGTTCGTCTTCGTCGATAGCACCGAATCGATCGGCGACAATTTCTCCGATACAAAATTAGCGACTTCACGCAGATTGCGTCCTTCAATTTCTACAAGGAGATCATATGCGCCGGACATAAGATACACGGATTTGACTTGTGGGTACAAGTAAATACGTTCCGCGATCCCTTCGAATCCTCTGCCGCGTTCCGGTGTAATCTGTACTTCAATCAGGGCAGTTACCTTCTCATCGTCCACTTTGTCCCAGTTCACAACGGTTGCGTATTTAACGATAACATTGTCTTTTTCAAGCTCTGCCACCGCACTCTTCACATCTTCCTCCGAGGCTCCAAGGAGCGTCGCGATCAGCGCAGGACTTCTTCTTGCATCTTCTTTGAGTAAATCAAGCACTTTTAGTTTCAAATCATTAAGTTCTGTCATGCATTTCCCTCCAGTGGTTATACGGGTCGGCTCTAACGGGCCATGCAACACTTCTTATCGAAGATTAAATATAATATTACATGAATTTATTATTACTGCAAATAAAAAAACCGTATCTCCCTTTAATCAACAGAAGATAACGGCTTTCGAGTCAATTGGACAAATTTCGTTTTACATATAATTCGGTTTGTGCGCTTCGATGTTGGGCTGTTGTGCATAAGGGGCATTGCCTGCTGAAACATTTTTAGATTGAATAAATTGCGTGAGCTCCTGTTTCGTCTGCATTTGCGTTTGAATCTCTTTGTTCAGATCCATTTGCAGTGCGTTGCCTGGAGCCTGATACATATTGTGCTGCTGCATTGTATTGAATATCTGGCCTTGCAGCTTAAGTGTGTCCATTGTAAGATCGGTGAACATCTGTCTTACTACAGGACAAGCAGACTCTGTTGTAGCTGTCGTATATTCTCTTACCGTTCTCTTGAGATTATCTAGAATGGATTGCATCAGATCGGCTTCGGGCATAAACAATGGATTATTTTGCTGGTTGTTCATCTGTATTCCTCCTTCGTTAATTCATCGGATGAGTCGGTGCCAATGGCTGATGCTGCTCAAGTGCTTGGAGCAGTGTATCTGCATGCTGTTGATGTGTCATGATATGCTGTTCAAGAACTTGCTTGATTGCATGGTTTTGAATACTCGCTGCTGTCGCAGCACACTGCTTAATCAGCAAGTTTTCATTGGACAAAGAATCGCTTATATAACTGAGCTCTTTACCGGAAATGGCCTGCATTTGTTGTGATTGCATAATATCCTCCTTAAGTAGGTACGTCTTCATACTCCCTGCTTACCACTTATCCATTCATAGATTCCAATCAGGGAATCCTGCATATTGCGCCTTAAGTAGCTTGTCCTGGCGAACAAATGAATATGTACGCTATGTACAAGTTCTTACTTTGCCGAAGATTTGTTGACGGGCTGAGCTTGTAACAGTCTCCGGATCATAAACCAGCTTAGTACAGGCGACAGACCCAGGATAATCATAAGCCATGTGATCGTCTGCGTAGATTGATTGATCTCAAGAACAACAATAAAGATAACAATGCCGACCACTCTGCCGATGGTTAGACAAATTTCACGCAATACGACAAGCTCAACCCGCTTGGACACGTTCTCGCCGCTGGTTCCCATCAAATCAAATACCGATGAAATCATGGGCAGAATATACAAAGGCATGAAGATCGCTGATCCAACCCCTTGCAGGAGCAAAGTTCCGTAACTTACGGTCCATAGCAGTGGAAGCGTAAATAAGAATAACAGAGCAGCCCCGACCAAAGTCCCGTAATAGCGATAGCCCGGCTTGTACCATTTTCCGACAACACGGTAACTAACTAATGCTACCAATGAGGTGATCAGATAAAACTGTCCCAGCTTCGCTTCTTGGGTTGTCGCAATGTATACGAGCAGATTTACCAAGAATGAGAATACCCCTTCTCGAACTCCTTGAGCTGCAAGTGCTGGAGCCGCCCATCTCCAAGGACTCCCCTTCTCGCTTAATTGCTTCACAGGCTCGTTCCAGCTGTAAGTGCCTTCTGCTTTCCTCTTCTTTAAGAAGAAGCTGAACACGACCCCAATGCCAAATACCAGCATAGAGATCATAAAGATATATTGATATCCTTGGTTGCCAACAGACAATGAAATAATCATCCCTGAAATCCAAGGACCGACAATGCCGACCAATGATCCAATCAAGCCTACCCAGCCGTTGAATAGATCACGATTATCACGATCTGTGACCTCGAAGTAAACGACATTAAAGGCAAGCCAAAACAATCCGAGAGACGCGCCCAGCAGTAAGCCTAATGGCCAGATGTAATCCACTGCATGCTTATCAAGCCCCAGAACGAGTAGATAGAACACACCTGATAATAAGATGCCCAATCGAAGCGCATTCATTTTGTTGTGTTCTTTCACCCATTTGCCAGCAAGCCAAAATGTCAGTACCAGCCCGATCTGCTGACTGATTGTGAACCAGCCGATCATGGCAAAGTCTTGTTTGCTCTTCCATAGAAAAACGTTTAGAAAAGTTCCGGATAAAGCACCAGCAAGTACAAACAGTCCATTAATTAGCAGGAGAAGCCGTGATTGTTTGTCGAGAGGAGTTTTACTCATGTGCTAATCCACCTCCACAAATTTTGTTATATAGCTGAAGAGCACAAGCATGTGCCTGCAGAAATAATCAAATCTTAATATGTCCTCTCCTGTGAAAAAATCGTTCTGTTCAATTATTTACTATATATTGGATGTGGTTGCATAAAAAAAAGCACATGCTGCGTCGAAGCAGTCATGTGCTTAGGTTCATAAAATTGAGATTAAATGACTTGTTACTGTGAGCTAAGCCGCTTCACCATACGCAGCCGATCTTCGGTTGCCAGACTATGTGTCGTTGTGAAGCAAGCAGGACATACGTACATCTGGATTCCAAATGGCGCCTCTAATGGATGAAGCGCAGATTTGGCAGCAGCAAATTGATCCTTCTTCACCGTCTGTACCCCTGCATGGAGCATAAACTCACGGCAGTTCGGACATTCAGGGACTTCCCCTTGTTGATCCAATATGGATTGAACCGTCTCTCCATATTTCGCCATGTTCAGACCAGAATCTTCATACGTATCCAGTGCTCTTACACTTGGAAGTATTGTATCCGTTTCGTCCTCCCATAGGTTACTATAATCTTCGTCCGATTCGTTTGCCTGATTAGACTCCGTATGAAGCAGTTCCTCTTCATCCTCGGTAAGAGTCACATTTAGCGTCCGATATCCTTCTAATGACTCGGATTTGGAGTTGCTCTGGTCAGCTTCCTCCTTCAACGTATCTTCTTCGACTTCAGCCGTTCCCTCCAGTGTGAGGGGATTATTACAATAAGGGCATTCCTCTTCAGGTCCTAGCTCCTCATCCCATACAATTTCAGTTTGACACCATGGACATACAGTAGTTTCCACTCTATTTCAACCCTTTCTTCTTATCCCATTCTCATCTTCGCCTATTACCCATTTATCATATACACGACCCCTGCTACGAAAAAAATGACAGCCGCAGCAAACAGAACCCTGATCAAATTTTTCATGGGTGCCTCCTGTAACAAGGTTATTTATTTCAGTTCAGCAACGGTAACTCCTGTACCACCTTCTCCGTAGTTGCCCAGTCGGTAGCTCTTAACGTTCTTGTGCCTGCGAAGATATTCCTGTATGCCTGAACGGAGAACGCCGGTACCCTTGCCGTGAATAAGGTACACCTGACCTAAATTCGCCATGAAGGCTTCATCAATAAAGCGGTCTGCCTCAACCAAAGCCTCTTCGAGATTAGCACCTCTGAGATCGAGCTCTGATCTGACATGCTCATCCCGAGTACGCTTGACTCCTGTTACATGTCTTGTCGCTCCTGCCCCTTGCTTTTGAGCCTGCGGTGTATCGATTAACTCTAAATCGGTAAGTGCTACTTTCATTTTCATAATACCGAGCTGAACCAAGGCCTCTTTGCCGGCTAATTCAACGACATGACCTTTCTGATTCAAACTGGCCACCTTAACTTCATCACCAGGTTCAATTCTCCGAGCTTGAGCCGCTTTTTTAATTTTTTTCATGCGCTCGGCTGGTTCAGCATCACTTAATGCTTTGCGTGCGGCGATGAGCTTGTGCTCCTTAACAGAAGCCCCTTCCTCAAGCGCCAGCTTACGTAGATCACGAATAATTTGCTCTGATTCCTGGCGAGCTTTGGCAATGATCTCCCGTGCCTCCTGCTCCGCCTTCTCAATGCGTCTGTCCCGCTGTTCCTCGAGCTTGCTGATCTCCCGCTCATGATGATCACGAAGCTGCTCCAGATCCTTTCTCAGCTTCTCGGCACGTTCCTTCTCCTGCTCTGCTGTCAGGCGATTCTGCTCCAGCGAAGCAATCATGTGCTCTACTCGCTGATCATCTTCTTTGACTTCCCCGCGGGCATAATCAAGAATATCAGACGGAAGTCCCAGACGTTCTGCGATGGCAAATGCATTACTGCGTCCTGGAACACCAAGCAATAGCCTATAGGTCGGACTCAGCGTATTGACATCAAATTCCATACTCGCATTAATGACACCTTTGCGTTCATAAGCATAAGCCTTCAGTTCACTATAATGAGTCGTTGCAATCAAGCGGCAGCCTGTGGAATGAATGTGTTCAAGGATGGCTATTGCGAGTGCAGAGCCTTCTGAAGGATCGGTACCAGCCCCAAGCTCATCAAAGAGCACAAGGCTTTTCGGTGTCATTTCCGACAATATTCGAATGATATTCGTCATGTGGCTTGAGAAAGTACTGAGGCTCTGTTCAATGCTCTGCTCGTCACCGATATCGGCATAGATGGCATCAAATACACATAACTGGCTCCCATCCTCTGCGGATACGAATAAGCCGGACATGGCCATCAGACTTAAGAGCCCTACCGTTTTGAGCGTAACGGTCTTACCACCGGTGTTGGGACCGGTAACAATGATCGATGTATACGAATTTCCTAGTTCTACATCTGTTGGAACAACCTTATCTATAGATATAAGCGGATGTCGACCTTTTTTGATCTTCATGAAGCCACGGTCATTCATAATAGGCAAGGTTGCTTTCATTTCCCGAGCGAGACGTGCTTTTGCAAAAATAAAATCCAATGTCCCCAGCAATTCGACATCGATGGCAAGCAATTCTGCTTGTTCTCCAACAAGAGCCGTCAATTTCTGCAGAATCACTTCAACTTCACGTTCTTCGCGCATTCGCGTTTCACGAAGCTTGTTATTCATAGTAACAATGGATTCGGGCTCGATAAAAAGCGTTGCACCTGACCCCGATTGATCATGAACAATCCCGCCAAAGTGCGCACGATATTCGGCCTTTACCGGAATGACGAAGCGATCACCGCGAATCGTGACAAGCTGATCCTGAAGCATTTTGGACACCGAAGATGAACGGATCATCGAATCGAGCTTCTCTCTAATTCTGGACTCCCCCGTTCTTAATTCACGACGGATTTGGGACAAATTAGCGCTCGCCGAATCCAATACTTCTGCGGAATCATCGATACATAATTTAATTGCATCCTCAAGTGGTTTTTGTTCAGACAACTGCTCACTCAGGAAGATTAGCTTGTCCATCTGAATTTCTTCCTGCATGCCATCCAGCAGGCGTTTAAGTCTCCGTGCGGTGTGAACCGTATTATGGATGGACAGCAGTTCATGGGGACTTAATGTTCCACCAATTCGAGCTCTCTTCACTGCAGAACGAATATCCACAATACCGGAAAATGAAGGTATCCCTTTCAACCGATCCACATTGACGGCCTGGTCGGTTCCAGACAGCAAATTTTTAACTTCCTCCAGATCGCTGATCGGAATTAAATTTTCAGCGTTGTGTTTACCCATCTCTGTTTGCGTGTATAGAGATAATGTATTTAAAATTTTACGATATTCTAACGTATGCAAAATTTTTGAATCCAATGTGACAACTCCTCTCGGGCTCTATTTGTATTATAGCGAAAGAGCAGGACTTGTGCCATTTGAGAATGATGCCGCACATAAGAAATGCGGGATTGTTACATAATAATATTGCATACGGAGTCTGTTCATCAAAAAAGGAGGACAAAATCATGAACATTTTAGGAGCTATCGTCCGGTTTATTGTAGCCGCAATCGTATTGTTACTTGTTGGCTGGATCGTTCCGGGCTTCTCAGTAGGCGGATTTGGCAGCGCGCTGATATTGGCCGTTGTCATCGCATTGTTAGGCTGGGTCATTGAGAGCATCTTCGGAAAAAGAGTCTCACCTTTTGGCCGCGGTATCGTCGGATTCTTGGTGAGTGCGCTCGTGATCTGGCTGTCTCAATACATCGTCGACGACGTGTCCGCCAGCATCCTGGGAGCCATCCTTGCAGCATTAGTCATCGGGATTATCGACATTTTTGTACCAACCCCGTTTGATGCAGCAAAAGGAAATCGAAAATAAGAAACAGATGTGAAATCATCTGTACACTCGAAAAGAGTCTCCTTATCAATATAAGGAGGCTTTTTTTCTTGGATACAGTTCTCACTTATCTGCTTCCCCATTCTAATGAGTACTATCGGATGTGCTTACAAATTGTTTGCAAAATTCTCACATAAGGAAATGCACAACCCTATTCTTCTGAGGTATCATGGTAGTACATTATGGATTTTATTTTGGGAGGCCTTGCGTGATGAAAAAAGTCAGCTATCTGCTATGCACCGTGATGCTGCTCTTCTTGCTCGCTGCGTGCGGACAAGACTCTGCGGAGAATCAAGGCAGCGGAATTACTGAGCCTGAAGTTGCTGCAAGTGACGAGATCGTCATTAAAGCAACAGATTACGAATTCGATCAACCAGAGTATCGCATCAAAAAAGGAGTGCCTGTACGTGTTGTATATGAGAATGCAGAAGGGAACCACGGAATTATTGTCCCCGGACTTAGCCTCCAGCTTGATCGAGATACAACATCCAAGGTCATCACACCGGAAGAAGCAGGTGAGTTTGAGATCGCTTGTTCTGTATTTTGCGGTACGGGTCATTCCACAATGATATCTAAGATTATAGTTGAAGAATAATGAGCAAATAAGCCTGTCCCAGCATCTTGTTAGATGTTAGGACAGGCTTTTGCTATAGCATGAATCAGCTCTGATCCTGCTCAATCAGTTCAATCCATTCGTTATACTCGGTCTGAAGCTTCGTGTATTCATCCTGCAGCTGACGATATTCATGAGCCAGATTCTCTGACTTGTCCTGCTGCATCTCACGCTCCACTTCTAGAAGGCGCAGCTGATGTGCTGTTACCTCATATCGTTCTACAACATCCTGGAGCTCAGACTCAAGAGCCTTCTTCTCCCCTTGCAAGGAATTCAAGCTCGATATCGCTGCATCCTTCTCTCGTTCCAGCTCAGCCAACCGACCGTCTCCTGCAGCAACCTGCTTCTGCCAGCTGCTGACCTCTTCAGCTAACTTGCTGCGATCTTCTTCCCATTCCTGCTGCTGTGCTGCCAGCTTCTCATATCTCGACTGGAATTCCTGCTTCTGACGCAAGGCTTCTTCCTGAAGCAGCATCCAATGCTGTTCCTTATGAGACCACTCCTCGAGCTCAGTCTTTAAGCTCTTCTCATGCTCATTCCATTGGTTCTGCTCTGCACGCAGCTTGGATACAGCTTCTTCAAGCTCCTCGTATTTGAGCTGCCATTCAATGGCTTCTTCCTCCGCTTCATTCAGCAGGGATTGGCGTTTCGACATCTGTTCCTTGACTTTGTCATGCTCAGCTTCGATCGCAAGCAATTGCTTGCGAATGTTAGCCTGCTCTTGTTCGTATTCGGAAATGAGCTGCTTGTACTGTTGTTCCTGACTTACCGACTGCTCATAATCAGCTCGAAGCGCTTCATAGTGCTCCTGCAGTTCAGGAAGCTGCTGGGATAGTGTTTCTCGTTCAGACTGTACACGCTTCATCTCTGATGAGATATGCTCCAGCTCACTGCGCACACTTTGAAGTTCAGCTTGCGTCACTTCTAAACGTTCAGTCGCTTCAAGAACCTCTGTCTCCAGGGCACTGATCTCTTGTTTATGCTGCTCTGCTGCCATTCTCCAGCTCTTCTCGCTGCCCGACAGCGACGCAACCTCATTCTGCAATTGTCGTGTTGCTGCATGAGCCTGCTCCAGCACTTTCTGTAGTCGCCGCTGCTCCTGCTCGGCCTTCTCACCAGCCTGCTTAAGACTGGAGATCTCACGCTGACTCGCCGCATGCTGATCCTGAATCTTACGAAGCTGAGCAGCGCTTGCAGCTTCTTTATCGATGGCTTCCTGAATTTTGACCTTAAGCTGCTCAGCTGTCTCTTGGGCCTTGGCCGCTTCCTGCTCTGCTGTACGCAGCTTGGCTTGAAGGGACGAGCTGTTATCCTTCACATCGGATATCTGCTGTTCAAGCTCCTGGATTCGGCGAGTCTGCTTCGCAATCGTATCCTGCCCTTGTGAAGCAAAGGATTCAAGCTCGGAGACGCGGGTCTGCTCCTGTTCCAATCTGCCAGTAAGCTCCTTCAGCTTGTCTTCTTCCTCGGCAAGCTGGGCAAGAGCCTCCTCTAGCTGGTTATCCGCTTCAGCTCGTTCTTCCTCAAGCTGCTGCTGGAGCTGTTCAAGCTCCTCTTTGAGCTTCTGTTCACGCTCGATATACTTACGCATAAGCTCATCCTTAACGGAGTTGAGCTCTTCACGATACTGCTCATAAGCTGCTGCTTCAGCTCGCTCTGCTTCCTGAACAGCCAAGCTCTCCGCTTCCTTAAGCCGTTCCTCCATCTCGCTCTTCGCTTCGCTCAGTCGTTCCTCGTACGCTTCCTTTATTTCGGCAAGATCACTGTCAGCCTGCTGAAGCTGATGATTCAAATCATGAACTGATTTCTCCAGCACCTTGATTTGTTCCTCAGCTTGAGTCTTGAAGTTGAGGAGCTCTGCACCCTTGGCCTCTTCATCCAGCAGCATTTGTGTTATTTCATCAACCTGCTGCTGTGCTTCAGCTTCAGCCTGAGCCTTAACAGATGCGATTTCTTGAAGCTGTGCCTCCTTGAACGCACTTAACTTCGCTTCTGCTTCCTCCTCTGCTGTGAGGATCCGTGCATCTGCTGCTGTCCGCACTTCTTGAATCTTGATATTAAGCTGCCCAAGCTTGTCCTCGCTCACCTTCAGTGCATTCTTCCATTCCTGCTCCTTGGAGCTCAGCGTCTTCTGCCACTCTTGCTCTTTGAGATTCAATTGCTGCTCCAGCTTGGCATACTTCGCTGCTGCTTGGTCTGTTAGTTCCTTCAGCTTGGCCTCATGCTGTTTCTGAAGAGCCGCCTTCTCTGACTGTAGTCTTGCTTCTAGCTGATTCCGCTCCTGCAGAATCTTGTCTGCTTGTGCTGACTTCTGCTCAAGCTGCTTCCGCAGCTCCCGCTCCTTGGAGGCAGCTTCTTCGATAAGCTTGTTATGCCTTGCTTCCTGCTCAGCCATTTCATTCTTGCGCCTTGCTTCAAACTGCTCTGTCAGCTCTTTCTGTTTCTGCTGTGCCTGCTGCTGCCACTTCTTCTCATTCTGCTGCGAACGATTAAGGAGCTCGTTATAACTTTGCTCGGCTTTTTTCAGCTCCTCTTCTCGAAGGAGTGTCTTCGACAGTGCCTCTTCCAATTGCGATTTCAATGCACGCTGCTCTTCATTACGCGCCTTCTCCAGCTGTGCGAGTGCCTGCTGTGCATTTTGCTTCTCTTTATCCAGCTCAGCTCTTGCTTCTTCAAGCTGCTTCAATTTCTCCATCTGCTGTTCATAAGTATCTTGAAGCTTCGACAATTCGCTTCCCAGCTGAGTCTTCTCACCGGTTACCATCTTCAGCTCATTCTTGATCTGTTGAACCTGCAAGGATTCCTCAGCCATATGTACTGCAGTCAAGACGGCTAGTCTCGGTGTATCCAGTCTGGAATGGGTCTTGGATATCGCATTCATTCTTTCGTCAACCAGGCTTGCAACCTGTTTCATATATTCGGCACTGCTGCCGACCAATTTATAAGAAGTCCCGTAGATGTCTACGGTGACGCGAGTACGATTAGGTGTAGTCACAGTTGTGCCCTCCTTCATGTCTGTCTTGTTGATTCTAAGTTGAAAAAAAATCACATCGAACCTTGATGTTTAAGGATTCGATGTGACTTAGGGCAATTCCTGCAATTTTTTTCTCAAAAAATAAAGGGTAAATCAGGAAAAAACTTATTTGCGAAGTTCAGCCCCGGTTTTATCGGACAGATCCGTCAGCACTTTTGTATGAACCGCCGTAATTTCCTCTTCGGTCAGTGTGTGATCCTTGTGACGGTATGTTAGTGCAAGGGCAATACTCTTCTTGCCTTCTCCCACTTTCTCCCCTGTATAAATATCGAATACTTGAACAGATTGAAGCAAATCACCAGCTGACTCCCGGATCGAAGCCATCAAAACGCCGGCTTCTACCGATTGCTCTACAACCACGGCAATATCACGGGAAACTGCTGGGAAGCGCGGCAGCTCACGATAGACAAGTGGAGGAAGAGCCCCATCATACAAGGCTTCAAGTGACAATTCGGCTATATACGTATCTCCTAGATCATAGGCCAGCTGAAGCTCAGGGTGGACTTGACCAAGTGTTCCTACGAGCAACTGCTCCTCATCGGATACCTTCAGATAAATGGAAGCCGAGCGTCCTGGGTGATAGTCCTTCGGCTGATTCGCAGCGTAGCTGATTCGTCCTTCAAGTCCGAGATATGCAAATATGGATTCCACAGCACCTTTGAGATCAAAGAAATCAACCTTCTCAGCTGTAATATTCCATTGCTTCTCAATTCGATTGCCGGACAAGAGCAGAGACAGCACCGGAATTTCCTTAGGCTGCTTGGTCAGTGTCTCTTCTTCTGTATAGAAAACACTGCCGATCTCAAACAGGGCGAGACTCTCCTGCTTGCGATTACGGTTATACTGTGCAGCTTCCAGCATTTGTGGAAGTGCGCTTGTTCTGAGTACGCTGAGCTCTTCACTCATCGGCATGGCGAGCTTCACAGACTTGCTGCCTGCCGTCAGGGCTGAGAACTGTGTTGATCTCTCCGGATTAACGAAGGAGTAACTGATCATCTCCTGATATCCTCCGTTAGATAAGAGACCACGCAGTGCTCTGCGGATGACCTGAGGCTTCGTGAGTGATCCCGGAGTCGTAGGTCCTTCAATTACCGTTGTTGGAATATGATCGTATCCGTATAGACGGGCAACCTCCTCAATAAGATCCACATCCCGAGTAATATCTCCCCGACGTGTTGGAACAGTGACATGAAGCTCGTTCTCTTGAGCCGTTTCATATGAGAAATGCAGGCGATCAAAAATCGCATGAATTTCCTCAGCAGAGAGCGATGTCCCCAGATAGTTATTTACTTTGCTCACAGAGAGAGCAATCACTCGTTCTTCATTGGAGCCTGATGTGGACTCCACGATTCCCGGATGCACATTTCCTCCAGCATAAGCACTGATCAGTGATGCCGCACGGTTCAATGCAGGAATGACAGAACCAGGATCCACATTTTTCTCAAAACGAAGACTGGATTCTGAACGCAGTCCGAGTTCGCGTGATGTCTTGCGAACTGTAGTACCGTCAAACTTAGCTGATTCCAACAAGATATTAGCTGTATCACTCTTAACTTCGGAATTCTGTCCGCCCATTACTCCAGCAATTGCTACCGGCTTAACACCATCTGTAATCAGCAGCATCGTGTCTTTCAGTTTACGTTCCTGATCGTCTAGCGTAATCATCGTTTCGCCTTCTGTGGCTTTGCGAACAACGATATGGCCTCCCGCTAGCTGATCCGCATCAAATGCATGCAGCGGCTGGCCATATTCCAGCATAACGTAGTTGGTAATATCCACGATGTTATTGATCGGGCGGATGCCGGCTGCCATCAGTCGATTTTGCATCCATAGCGGAGATGGCTTAATCGTTACGCCACTAATATATCTAGCCGAGTAATGAGTACACAGCTCAGGAGCATCGACTTGAACGGAGATATGGTCTGCTGCCGCTGAGCCGGATTCATTAAGCTCTGCTTGTGGTACGGGTAAAGTGATATCTCTGCTCAAAATAGCACTAACCTCGTAAGCAGCACCAATCATGGATAATGCATCCGAACGGTTAGGGGTAAGATCAAGCTCAAGCACATGATCGTTAAGACCCAGCACCTGCTCAATCGGTGTTCCTACTTCTAGCTCAGCCGGCAGTACAAGAATTCCTTCCTGCAGCTCTTTAGGCAAGAGCTTGTCATTTAGCCCGAGCTCTTTGGCAGAACAGATCATCCCTTGGGACAGAGCGCCGCGCAGCTTGGCTTTTTTAATTTCAAGACCGCCGGGCAATTTTGCTCCGACAAGAGCGACAGGAACCTTCTGACCTGCATCAACATTTTTCGCTCCGCATACGATCTGAAGCTCTTCCTCAAGTCCAGCGTCGACTTTACAAATGTTCAGCTTATCTGCATCTGGATGCTTTTCTTTGCTGGTTACATAACCGACGACAACTTTGGTCACACCTTGATTCCGATTTTCCACAATATCAATTTCAATTCCCGCACGTGTGATGCGTTCAGCCAAATCCTGAGGTGCAACACCCTCTAGAGAAATATAATCAGATAACCATTCTGTTGATACTCTCACGTTACGATCACTTCCTTCTATTTATATAAGCTTCTAATTCAGCCTGTGGAGATGTAATTATAATCTGGCAAACTGCTTCAGGAATGAGAGGTCACTGTTATAGAAATGACGAATATCGTCAACTCCATACTTCAGCATCGCAATACGTTCTACACCCATACCAAATGCAAACCCGCTGTATTCCTTAGGATCATAGCCGCCCATCTCAAGTACGTTAGGATGAACCATTCCTGCTCCTAGAATTTCAATCCAGCCGGTTTGTTTACACAAACGACACCCAGCTCCCCCGCACTTAATGCAGGTAACATCGACTTCAACACTAGGCTCTGTGAATGGGAAAAAGCTTGGACGAAGACGAATTTCTGTATGTGCACCGAACATTTCACGCACGAACTGGAGCAACGTACCCTTCAGGTCACTCATCCGAATGTTTTTGCCGACGACAATTCCCTCTACCTGATGGAACTGGAAGGAATGCGTAGCATCATCATCATCGCGACGATATACTTTACCTGGAACGATGACCTTCACAGGGGATTCACCTTGCATCGCAAGCATGGTACGAACCTGTACAGGAGAAGTATGTGTACGCATGAGAATATCTTCTGTAATGTAGAAGGAATCCTGCATATCTCTGGCCGGATGATTCTTCGGCAGGTTGAGCGCTTCAAAGTTGTAATAGTCCGTTTCGACCTCTGGACCTTCAGCTACCTGATACCCCATACCGACAAAGATATCCTCGAGATCTTGGATAACCTTCGTTAATGGATGGAGCCCTCCTTCTGGCAGACGGCGTCCTGGCAGCGTGATATCAATCGTTTCCTTTGCCAGGCGTTTCTCGGTTTCTGCTCTTTGAAATGCTTCCTGCTTCTCTCCAATTACAGCTTCGATAGCACCACGAACGTCGTTTGCCACCTGTCCAATGACCGGACGTTCCTCTGCACTCAGTGCGCCCATACCACGCAAAATTTCAGTAAGCGCACCTTTTTTACCTAAATATTTCACCCTTATATCGCCAAGTGCCTGTGCATCATTTACGCCTGCCAGCTCAGCAAGCGCTTCGTTCTTCAAAGCTTCCAATCTTTCTTTCATGACGTTCAGCAGCCTCCTTTAAATGCCCTAAGATTTTGATCAAACAAAAAAAGGCCTTTTCTCCCGATGAAGGGACGAAAAGACCGTGGTACCACCCTTGTTAGATTCATGTACAGCTGTTATAAGGCTATTCTCAGCCATATCCGCTCTACGATTTCAATCTCACTTTAGCACGCTCATAACGGGACGTGAACCGGTATCCTCTACTGACACACAAAGTATACGGTACATACCGTCTATACTCTATCTGATGTTCAAGGAACTGCTCCGGAGCGAACTTCGACAGCCTGATTTCGTAGAAACGCTCTCAATCTCTGGCGCTTCCTCCCTGTTCAAAAGCACTGTGTACTCTTCTCCATCTAAGCATTTTGTTCATTTTAAGTCTTGCCTAGTTTGCTACACTATTATACGCAAATGCGTCTTCTCTCGCAAGTCCTGTAATCAAAATAGGCTATCCTCTATGTTGGGAAGAACGCTTATCCTTCTTTTCCAAGGCTGCCAGCTGTGAGCGAATCTCCCGGATTTCTTGCAGTGTAGCACTGTCCATATAATAAGATTCGACATTTGCCTGTTGCCCGGAGTTCACTTGATCGTAACTAGACCCTGTCAGCAATTCATTCAAACGATGCTGCAGCTGGATCCGCAGATCTTCCTCCTCACGCTCCTCGGGAGTTTCATTTTTTCTAGCCAAATGCTCCTCATATTCCTGTACCGTTCCATCAAATATGCGCAAAGGCTCATCCTTACCCAAATGGAGCAGCTGATTAGCCAGCTTTCGGACAAGCGTCCGATCGTGAGATACAAACACAAAGGAACCCTCGTAGTTCAGCAGCGCTTCCTCCATCACTTCTCTAGTATCAATGTCCAAATAATTGGTAGGTTCGTCGAGGACGAGCAGATTGGAACCGCTGAAGTACAGTCTTATAAATGCTGCTCTGCACTTCTCACCCATGCTCAAATCTCCAATCTTCTTGAATACGTCATCCCGTGAAAACAAGAAATTACCCAGCATGGTCCGTGCCTCTGTCTGTGTCATGAATGGATTAATGAGCAAGCTGTCCAGCAAAGTCATCTCCGGCTGCAGACCTTCAAGCTCCTGCGAAAAATAACCTATTTTAGTCTTAGGATGAAGGTTCACCTCTCCTTTTTGTGGAGACAGCTCTCCCGTGATCAGTTTTAGCAGCGTCGTTTTCCCAGCACCATTCACGCCTTGAAGAGCAATCCTCTTTCCGCGCTCAACGACCAGGTTAATCCCTGAGAATACAGGCGTTTGAGTAGCAGGGTAAGTGTACTCCACGTCTCTTAGCTGAACAAATGTCCTTGCCCCAAATTCCCCTTCCCTTAAATCCACACTGACTTTAGGACCTTCCCGCGGCCTTTCAACCCGTTCTCCCTCAAGCCTTTCAAGCTGCTTTTGCTTCGCATGATATCTTGATATATTTTTGTTGGCCCTTGCCTTATAATAACTTGCTGCAATTCTTGACTCTGTTACATTCCCTGCGTTTCGATGCGATATCTTAAACCATTCCTGGTATTTACGAATAGACTCCTCCAGTGCTTTCTTGGCAAGCTCCTGCTGACGATATTTCGTCGCCTGCTCTCTGCGCTCGCGCTCCTTCTGCGCCTTGTATTCCTCATAGCCTCCCGGATATTTATGAGTCCCCTCCGGAGTAAGCTCACAGATGCTCGTGGCTACCCGGTCCAAGAAGGTCCGGTCATGCGATACAAAGACAAGTGTGCCTGTATAGGACAATATCCAGCCTTCCAGCCAGACCATGCTCTCATAATCAAGATGATTGGTCGGCTCATCAAGAATAAGCAGCCTCGGTTTTCTCGTTAATAGTGCAGATAGGCGCAGCCTGGTCTTCTGACCTCCACTTAGAGAAGAGAAGGGGCGTTCCCATAACTCCTCCCTAATACCGAGATGCGTCATCATTCGCTCAAGCTCAGCTTCTTTCGAATAACCACCGTAGGCTTCATATTGATCGAGTATCTCACCATAGCGCTGAAGCAAATCGGGAGAAGGATCTGCCTCAGAGGCGAGGCTTCCCTCCACCTCCTGAAGATCCATTTTTAAGGCTCCCCACCCTCCGCTCTCTGCATAGGCAATCTGTTTAACACTCAGGTGCTCCTCCGGTTTAAAGTCTTGGCGCATAAATCCGATTTCTTCAGACTCAAGATGGACGGTTAATGTACCTTCCGTCGGCTGTTCACTGCCTGTCAGAATATTTAGCAGCGTCGTCTTGCCACAACCATTCCGTCCAAACAGAGCGATTCGCTCATTCTCATTAACCTCCATATTGACATGTCCGAACAATTTCTTTCCGTTCCAATCCTTACTAATCTCACGCATATGAATAAGTGTTGTCATACCGTATCTCCCTCTTTCTGTACAGAAGCTAAAACACCGCAGGCAAGGAGCCTGCGGCTTAGACGTTCATCTATAGAAGAAGCGTACTTTAGAGGATAGGAGAACAGGTAAAGATACACCTGCGGTATGTGAGCAAGCAGAGCTGACCGGTTCAAGTCCAGCACGAGGCCGCGGAACAGACAGCACAAATAACCACACGTATCCCATCAATAGAAATAAGCACACTTGTCCCTAGATACGTCAGCCGCATACAGCTAACCTGCTACACCATCGGTTTACAGTTATCTTCAGGATATCGTGTGTTTTACTCCATGATACGTGTGGTTACCTCTCATTCATCATAATTGTTTTTAGTATAGCATGATCTTGAAGAAAGGCAAATATGCAAATGCCTAATTAAAATTATAAAGACTTCCCCTTAAACCATTTCAAGAAAGCATCTGCTACCTGTTTACCTGCCTCACCGTTCGGGTGTGGATCAAATTCATTGCTCATGTATTTTTGCTGAATACGGTGCTCATCCGGCGCAGCGCAGGACAACACTTCTGCGATATCAAATACATAATCCACGCCTTCAGGCGGTCTTGTACGTAACGTCTCATTCACTGTACGCCAAATCTCCTCCCTCTGCTCTACAAAATTAAACGGAGGTACGGTGAAGAGAATGATCTGCGGTTTGGCCTCCGGATTTTGTTTCAATTTCCGAACAATGGCTGTCAGATCCTCAAGCAGCTCTTCGCTGCTCCGAGCGCCAATATCGATGTCATTGACACCCAGCACCACAGCCACGTAATCACCTTGACTTGCTTTCACAAGCCATGAACCATCTGCAGCCGCATCATAGGCCCTTGCCCAGCCTGATCCAATATTCCAGACGCTGTATTCTGTATTTAACCCATCTGCAATACGGGCTGCCCAGTATTCATAGCCATCTTTTCGCGTTCTTACTCCCTGTGTGATAGAGTCACCCAAGAAGATCATCCGATGCTTCACTTGTCGTTTATACCCAATAAATGCCGGCAAGACCAGCTGATTCTCCAGTGCTGTGAAGGATGCTCCCGATTCCTCCGAAGCCCTCCTTCCTTCTGCAGCATAGGCAGATACAAGCAGTCCTTCGGTGTTGTACGGAAAGGACTTTCCTGCTGCTTCTGTTGTAAGGGTCCAGGTAAATACCAGGTCCCGTCCCGGCAGCACATTAATCGTGACTGCATCACTCCAGAATTGTTCTCCAGGCTGTACGTGCTTCGTATATTCCCCTTCAAATGTGATCGGGGTACCCGATCCAGGTACAACACTTCCATCCCGCTCTTCCTGACTGACCGCTACATACGCCGACTCAATCTTCCATTGCCCGCCAGGCATGCTCCCTTGTGCTACAGCACCCATATCCCAAGTAGAATCCACCACATTGCTGTGCCAAAATTTCATTTCCAGCGGCCCGTTCTCTCTAAGCTTGATGTACGTTCGATATGTACGTGTGAATGCGGTTTCCTGAATCATTATAAAATTCGTTGCCGTCGACACGGCGGTTGCAGATACGTATTCCCCCAGCATTTCTAATCCACCCTTTTATTCATGTTGTATCTAAATCTATCAATCTAAACCTCCATCATTATACTCCAGCTTCAAAAAACAAATCTATAACCCATAGAAAAAAGCCTCGCGAAGAATCGCAAGGCTCTTAGTGAAGCGGGTGATGGGAATCGAACCCACGCTACCAGCTTGGAAGGCTGATATCGCACCCGTTCTATTATAGTCACATGTATTCAAAAGCCTGATACTAAAGGATTTATCAGATAATCAGGCAGTCACGGGCGGCACTTATAATAGTAGAATGTCTACTTATTGCCCCCTGACTGCCCCTTTTTTTACTTTCAATTTAACTACTATTCTATTAGAAATTCATACTCATGCTTCGGAGAAGATATTTTTATATTGGTAGGTGCTCTTAAATCATATACATTGATCAGAGCTTTTGCAAAAACTTCTGCTAATTTCTCGTCTAGGTTTTGTTTTATATGTTGAAGAAGGTGTCATAAAAGAGGGAGATGTATTCTGGATCTCAGAACGTGGTAATGCTGGAGAAATAGAGTGGGTTAAAATGAAATGGTATGTAACTGAGGGTGACGGATTCGATATGGATAATGAAAGAGAAGAATATTCTGTTAAGTTGCAGCTCAAGTAAAAGCTAAATCAATAACGAAAGAGGACTCTACACTTTGGTGAGTAGAGTCCTCTTCTTATGCTGCCTTGGATTGGTTGACACGCCACCAATCCAGCTCAAGGAAAGTTATTATAGGAGTGTCATAGTAAGTAGCGTCTTCTTCTCTGAATATTTATAATTCCTTAGGGAATTCTATAGATGTGCACAGTTACACGACCTATACGACCCTACTCGAGATGAAACTACATTTCTAAAATCAAGTTTCTAGAGCTTGATCTACATAGAGGTAAGAAAATGAAAATAAAAAATAAAACCAGAATTATTGTGTTATTTGCTATCTTCCTGGTCTTCCTCGTTATAGCATCTATTATCTCAGTAATTTTAATGTCTCATGGTTAACAAAAAAACTCCGTAAGCACAGAGCTTACAGAGCAGTACCCAGGTCAGCGTTTTTGAAAGGGATCTTTATATATCTATTCCTAACCGATTGATTATGTTCATGGGCTTTATCCCTGTTTTTATTATACATTTTGATAGTTAGCAATAAAAGAAGGACTCTACCATCCCCATGTATAGAGTCCTTATGCCGGGATTCCGACCGACGACACAATATATTAACCGTACATCAATATTTTGAAACAGAGTTGCATAAAACCGTGCAAGTCATTTTAGAAGTTTTTTCTGTTTTTTTAATTATTGTAAAGTTAACCCATTAACCCCGGCTAATGTCCAGCCAGGGTAATGGGGGGATTTATGCAGTTAGAGGTAAATAGATGTTTCATTAATATTATATGAATACTTCGAAGAATTATGACAATCCAAATTACGATGTAATTTATGTAGGATATCAATATTCCGTCCAGACTAAGCATTAGGTTTAGCTTGTGGCTGCTGTGGAGAGTCGGAACCTCTCTCCCATCCCTCTATGATCACGATCCGTTCAAGGCTCGATTTATCTTCCCATAGTATGTAGTTCTCACTTGCCAGGAGTAGCAAGGCTTCTTTTATGCGTTGCTTGCTCTGTCCTGTCTTAACTTCTAATTCATGTGCAGTTGGCATTCTCCGACGCTGGCTAGTGTAGTTGTACAAGATCAAGCACTTTTCTCTCGTAGTCAGGTAACATGTTGATCACTCCTATAAGAACGTTTGTTTGTATATTACAGTCAAACATTTGTTCTTGTTGCAACACAAAAAAACCTACCGAGTAATTTATACTGGTAGGCTCTTATTATACAGTTGTTTCTTGCTGTGTAGGGACTTTGGGTTTACTTCTCTTTCGTTTTCCGTTAGTCTTAGCTCCATTAATCGCTTTAACTGACTGAAACCACATTATAGCTCCACAAAGAGGCGTAAATGCTAAAAAGACTATAAGCCAAGTCCAAAAAGCAGCATCGAAGTTAAACGTCTGACTCGTCTCAGCGGCTCTAAAAATAAAATTTCCAGTCCCTAAAAATATAATTATTGTAAAGGCCATAATTGGCGTAAGTACCTTTAAAGCCAACTGAGAAATCAGCTTACTTAATTCTGCGTCTAAGCCCAATCTGAAAACCTCCCGAAAAGGAGTTTCATTCCACCTAGCATTATAACCACTAGTATGCTCATTACAGAACCAATAACGCCGACTTCAAAAGGAATTACATTTGTGAGCCACAAAACTAGAAGTAAGATTGAGGCAGCCCCAAATAAAAGAAAACCGCTCTTATACAAACGATCACCTATTATATCAAAGAATCGATTGTCCATTTCAATCCCCTCCAAGTTTCCTACAACATCTAATTTTATATTACCATATGCTGGCTGAAATTCAAATATGACTTCCTTCATAGATGAGTCTCGCATGTCTATAATAGATGTTGTAGCTGCTGTGATAGATGAGGAATAAACTGAAGAAACATCGTGTCTATCATTAAATACTCTGACACTTGCTGATTCTCTGATATAGTCACTTCCCCTCCTGCTCAAAGCTTTATCAGTACCTCTAAAATTAACAGTTCTGCTATGGCTATCACTAAACTGAAAATTATTCTGAGAAGAAATTGATTGGGTTCGTGCTGTTAGCTGATTTGGGGAGCTCCCAGTAAGTGTTAGGCCGCTAACTACACCCAATAACATAGTCGAGGCGATTACTAGAGACGACATCCCTTTGCCTTTATCATTTGTATCCATTGCGACAGGGTTGCTGACAATCTGAACAGATAAATCCCCCGATTGATTGCTCATTGTTCTCGCCCATGTACCATGATCGGATATTCAGCAACTAGCTGATTGTTCAAGTATATAAAAGAGATATACTTTCCTTTTTTGCGAAAAACTAAGTTTTTAAAATCCATACTCAGCGCAACTCCCTGATACTCAGCGGGAACTAATTTGAGACTTTCGTCTACCCCCATAGTAAATCTTACATCCCCTGTATCAATTAGAATTTCTGAGTTTTCCTCCTCATGTCTAAAGATATATCGTAACAGTTGTTCTTCAGTAGGAACAATTCCACCAATACCTATAACAACACTAAAAGAAAAACCACCAGGAATGAATGCTGGTAATATAGATGCAAACGGATTGAGGACCATGAGTTTTGGTCCTTGTGGCGTAATTTCTTGTTTAGCATCTTCACAGTAGGTGAAAGAACTAATAATAGGCAATGTACTGACCTCCATATTATGATTCTAATGAACTATGACAACAGGATAATTTTGACTGATTTTAAGGATAATTTCAACATTTTTTATCAAATTATAACAAAGTCTATAAAGCTAAGAAATTATTCTAAACTCATAAAAACTCCTAATGTAATATGTACCTCGAATCTTAATACTTACTTCGGAATAGCGCTCAACTGTTCCACCATAATCATTTAAGTTCCCATTTTGATAAATACTCACTCTTGAACCGGATAGAGCTGCATAAAAAAAATCTCGATCATCTTTTAATGTCCGCATATCATTACCCCTATGATCTATTGTGATATGATGAATATATCGAATTTGGAGTATTTTGTAAATTGGAGGTATAAAGTGAAGTTAAGAGTGAGGAAACCCAGTATAAGGAAGAGAGTAAGCGCAAGAACAAGCATTAAGAGACAACTTATACATAGCCTAGGTCTGAAAATGCCAAAGGGTATGGGATGGATCACCAACCCTAAGTAAGCAGCCTATAACAAAATTTACAACAAGACGAGATTTGATATATTCAAGATAATAAAAAAGCTGTTGAAATAGAAATAGAGCCCTGTCCATAAGAACAGGGCTTTAGAATTAATAACTAAACAGTGCTATGTCTAACTATTGCATAAATATGAGGAAAAATATGTCGAAGTGTGGTTAATTATGATCAATTAAGTCGCAATTAGTTCCTTTCAAGGAAATAATTAGTTATAATTTGGATAGGCCGATCCAAATATCTAATATTAGATAACATTTTCATCTTTTGCTATTTTTCTTATATAAGAAGACTCCACCAAGAATTAAAGAGACTGCAAGAACAACAGGGACACTCAAAAAAATCGCTATATTCATCCAATTGATCGACATTTCATCACATCCTAACTTAATTTAATGGAGGAAAATCATGAAAAAGATTATCTCACTATTAACTCTTTGTGCTGTACTTGTGTTTCCAGCATCCGCTTTTGCCTCAGAAGATAATAACTCAAATCTTACAAAAGAAGAGATCAGAATACAGTATGATCAAATTATGGAAAAATATCAAGTGAATGAACCATTTTCTGATGAAGATGCCGCTTTTATTTTTGAATATGCCGATGAGTTAGGGGCTCAAAAGTTGAATGACGAAAGCACTATTACTCCTTTTGCATCCGAACGAAAAAGTTTTCAAGGAGCAAATGGAACTAGAAATATTACAGGTTTTATAACTTACGACAATACTCTTGTAACTAATTCATGGCGACTTTACATGACAGCGTGGGATACTACTCAAATTAAAAGAGACATCACAACTTCAGTTGGAATTGACGTTTTTGGATTAATTGATCTTGAAACAGGTAAAGTTGGAAAAGTCCATGCTACTACTGTATCCCAAAAATCCAGTGGCAAAGTTGCAAATATGACAATGGACAAGTCTCATGCTTATGCTGGGTATGCATTATTAGTTGTCTATACTCCGAAGGCTACTTTTGATGGGGTAGATGTACAAGCAACATTCCAATAAAAAAGGACACACAATCTGTTGTTATAAAACATAAATGAAAGAGCCCTGTCCGTGAGTACAGGGCTCTTTCATTTACTCAGCTGCTTCGATCTTTGCTAGTTTTTTATCAAGATCAGCAATATCCTCTGCATTGTTCGCGATGAGTTTCAGGAAGTTCTTTCTAAGCCGATACATGACGACAGCTGCTTCTTCCCTTGTCTGGGTTGCTCCGGGTCTCGAACCATCATAGTATCCATTTTTTGTCATTTCTGCCCAAGCTGTCTCTGCCCACCCGCTAACCTGATGAATATCCCTTTCTGTAGCCACTTTTGCCGTCTCTTTCCGTTTAAGACCGAAGTATGATGCAATTCCCTTAACATGTCCGTCTATGATCGCCTGAATGACTTCTGGACGCTTCAGGCGGTCAGCATCAGCTTTGACATCTAAAAATAGATTCTCGGTCAAGACTGCCGGCATTTTGCTCTCGCGGACCATATGCAAGTTTTTGACCTTCTGTTTCCGATCAATAACGCCAAACGGCCTTAGCTCTGTCATTATCGCCGTGTGCAAGGCTGCCTGAAGCTTAATGGAGTTTTGACTTGCTTTAGTGTAACGGTACGTCTCAAAGCCACCATCACCGCCAGCTGCGTTACAATGGACCGAAACGAGAGCATCAACGTTAAGTTTGTTCATCATGTCGGTGCGCTCATCGAGCTCAAGGGCAACGTCTGTGCTGCGTGTCAAATAAACCTGAATTCCTTCGTAATCTCTCTCAAGCTGCGTCTTAATCTCCAAACAGATATTAAGAACAATGATCTTTTCAAGTAATGAGTAGTGTCCAGCTCCTCCGTCCTTTCCACCGTGACCCGGATCAAGCCCTAACTTAATCATTACTGACCAGCTCCTTTCACGCCTTGCTTCAAGAGCTGATTCCCATAGATCGCAACAGCTCCAGTTAATACACCTTGTATAAGCGACTCAGGACCCCATCCTAGAATCCAAATGGTCAGCCCTATAGAGAAGATGCTGACAACATAAACGATTGTCCAATTAGGCACTCTCGGCGTTTGTTTCAATACATAACCAATTACCCAACAAGCCGCCAAAACAATGATAAGACGTGGATCAAGCAACTCCGCAATTGTATTCCATTCCATTATTAATTCATCTCCTTAGTTTGTTTCTGATCGTCTTTACCTTGTTCACTCTTGGTTTCAAAAATCTTCACTGCATTTAAAATGACATTCGGGATAGGAATCCCCATACGTCCTACATTCTCAACAACAGACAACAGTTCATTGGCAAGATAAAAGAAAATTACAATGTCACGGAAGTAATGAGCATCGCCAAGAACCACATCAATTAAATGCGCAATCATGACCATGACGAAGATTCCAACTTTACGAGCGATTCCGTAATACCCGACTCTGCTCTTTAGCTCTCCATTGATCCAAGCAGCAGCCCAACCCGAGAGCCAGTCTGCCACTACTAAAATTAGCAAAAGTGTAAGCAAAACTGTCCAACCTCCAAACGTGTAGCCGATCAGCGCCCCGGCTGATAAGCTTTTAATTAGGATCTCTATCTTTTCCCCCATGACCTTCCCTTTCCCCTCTCGCTCAAATAGAAATAAGCCTCCCGAGCTGGGAGGCCTACTTCTTCTTATATGGAATCTTTCCTGCAACAGCGATCCTATTACCCTCCGCTGCCAGTACATTAATACTATCCTGCAAATCTCGAAGCTTCTGCCGTTTCAATAAATTATTCATACCCTTCTCCGCCTGAACTGCACGAATCTCTTTTCTAACATCGCCCATATCCGACGATATCCGGTTTAGCTCCTTCCTGATTTCATCGTCATACCAGGAGGGCAGCTCCTTACCTGCACCCTCATCGGTCTTTGCTTGATCCAGATTTTCCTTGTAGCGGTAAAACTCATTGGATATATCGTTACTAAACACAGGATCAGCTACCATCTGCTGAGTTAACGCATAACCAGCATCGCCACCGGGTGAAAGCAACGGCTGACCAAATTGACCGATGAACCCGGTGTACTGTCTAACCAGATAATCAAGCTGCTTCGGGGATGAGTTTGTTTTCTCTCCGATCCACTTAGCAAGGCTCGTCGTTTTCGCATCGACCTGCAGCTCAGGCGACAACCTTTCAAGATACCCAGGCACAATAGGAGCGTCCGCAAAGTTCCGGTTACCTGCAACATCCGCAACCGGTCCAAAAACCGTGTCCCCCACAACACCTAAGAGCTTCTCAGGAATCCCTCCGCTTTTGGTCGCTCCGGATAGAATCGGTGGGAAGAAGGTTGTACGAATCTGATCAGCGAAGCCCCGAAAAGCTGCAGGATCCTCTTCAGCGAACTGCCGCATGAGTCGCTCCGGAATCGATGAAAAGATCGTTCCTTGCTCCTGAGGCTTGGCAATCTTATAGAAAGTACCATCGCCTTTAGGAATCAGCATAAATGAATCTTTCGTCCGGTTATTCAGTTTCTGATAGTCCGGATCATCATGGTTAAGAGCATACAGGGCAAGAGTTGGTACGGTTATGGCTAGTACAGACTTTACAATCGCCTTTACTGGATCATCCTTGTAAGTCCGAACCGTTTTGTCCATCCCTTGTATTGCCGCATTGAAGTATAGGAACACCTTATCCAGTTCCCCCGATAAGGACCCACGCCGTTTGAAATTTGTGGTGATGTCCTGGGCTTCCTTCAGCGCCTCCTGGATGTCACCGCCTCTTGCACGTACACGTTTAAACTCAGAAAGCCGCGGCGCTGTCTCTACCGCATTCAGGAAGTTTTCGTATCCATCTCTAAGCCCGCTATGCATACGTGAAATACCGGATTGCGGGAGCACTGCATTTTTACTCTGACGAAGCAGATCTCGATCCGCTGCTATAGCCGAGGAGTGGCCGCCACCAACGTTCAGATAGTCCTGGTAAGCTCCTCTCTTTAAACCGATGTCCACACTCGCTGCGATTAGATCAGCCATAAAAGATAACGGATTATTGTTAGTCTTACTTGCAATGTATGATTGTGGAATATCCCGCCAGATATTACGAGTCAGCGTGAACACAGGGTTGCTTCCTGTAGTTAACAGCTTCACCGTGTTCGTTAATCGACCAACCATCTGCAGCAGTTTCCCTGACTGTTCAGGTCCGAGTGCTGTAAGTGCGCTAAGCAGCTGCTTGTCTTTGATCTGAACATGTACCGGATTGCCGTCCATTAGCGCACGTACTACGTTGTCCTTATCGAGCTGAGTGCGCTGCATCGCCTTATCGAAGTCAGCCGAGAAGCGGAACAAAAGCTCTTCCAATCCACCTTCATCCATCACGATGTTTCTAATGTCATCCGGCTTTTCTGGCTGCTTCACAATCGTAGCCCAAGGAGAAAAGTTGTTCGGTGCTTGCTGGATATTGCGCACATACTGCTGCATGACCTGGTTACGCTTCGCTGACTTCACATAAGCATCTACGTTCTCAATAATCGCTTCAATCGGACTGATGATTGGGCGCTGGGATCCACCCTCCTGATAGGATTTCACCGGATTGGACTGGTTACCATAGCCACGTTTCTTCCCTCCACCGAACCCTTTACCGGTTTTCTCTAGCTCAGAGAAATATCGTTTATTCGGGACGTAGTACGGATTTTTTCGAACCCACGCATCCAGCATATCCTGTGAAATCATACCCGTATCAACGAGCCACTTCTGAGCCAGCGTCGTCTGGAAATTGTAGAGCTGTTTCGAAATCGTTCTGAACTCTGGAAACATCCGCTCAAACTCCGCAACCTTTTGAGCTCCGTACTCTGGTGTCCATTCCAGCTCATCACGGAACACTTTTTCTCCTCGGTCAAATCTCGTAATGGCATGCTTATTAATCAGATAGTCCTCGAAATCCACATAGATATGTTTGTTCTTACGCATGGCCGCCTTAAGCGGCGAAAGGATACTCTTCAGCGATTCACTGACATACTGCCCATTCGCGTCCACTAGCCCATCCGTGATAATCCGTTTGGCCACAACGTCTGCCCCGCGTGAAGCAAGTCCTAAATCATGAATTCGCTGGTTGGCTGGAATCTTCTCACCCATGACTGACTCGAGTAATTTATCCTGGCGATTAAGCGGATGTAGATCATCCACCAAGGCTGTATAAAGCTGATCGGTACGAGCTGTGAGCCCAGGCTTCTCACGCTTCTGACGGCTTACGAGCTGTGAGCGAGTATCCGTCTTAAGCGAGTCGTATGGGCCAACGCGGGAGAATGGAGTTACTCCAAGACCGGTCTTCTCCTCAAACTGATCCGGACGAAGAATAGGCTCTGCATTCTGATCAACCACCGGATCGATCTGTGGCACCTCCGGCTCTATCACAGGCTCTTGAACAGTGGCTCTTGGCGTTCTTGGCCTTAAATCCTTCAGCTCCTCAGAAACAAGCGGCTGATCTACGATGTTTACTGCGGGATCAATTTCCCTCATACTGTTCTGAAGCGTCTCCCGAGCTGATGAATATCCGGACATTTGCTCATCATATCCACTCTCCAATCTCCAGCTCGGAACCTCTCCTGACTCATCCATGAAGCCATTATCGACCCGATCCCGAGCCAGCTGATAAAGATCCTTGTTCGATGGAGCGCGACCATTCTGGCTGTAGAACTCCTGATACCAAAGCGGATTATTGGACTGCCTGCCCGTTCTGCCGATGACATCTCCGTTCAAATCCCGCTGCAGATTGCCTTGTGCTACTCCAGCACGGCTATCGCGAGACTCCTTAAGATACTTGTACTCATCAATGACCCGCTGCTCGTATCGGTTGTTCAGCTCATTAACTGCATCGTCTATGCTCTGAAGCTCAGAACGTCCTGCCGCCGCATTACGTCCTCTTGCGATTGTGGAAGGTGAAGCCTCTGGCAAATCAAACGTATAAGGATTTACCACAGGATCGACTCCTGCAGGAACGTTCGACCGACTAGCTGCAGCAGACATACGCGCATCTCTGCGCCCTTCAGGTAACGCCATAATTTCATTGATTTCTTGCTCAGGAATGCCACTCTTCCTCATTAGGTTAGACGTAACACCACTATCACTAAAGGCATTTTTCACACTTCGATAGCCTGCGCCAATCCCCTTAAATAACAGGTCACCGCCCACACCAAGACCAGCACCAATGGCTGTATCCGCTGCGATGGATCCAAGGTCCTCCCCACGTGCCCAGGCTCCTGTTCCTCCCTGCAGTGCACCGGCTAAACCTTCTCTCGCAGCACTTTCAGTCAGGCGTCTAGCTCGATCTGCCGGCATTACTTTGCTTGGAGCTTTTGCAATATTGTTAATCGCTCGCTGCCCTATCTGACTATTGACCAGCATATCCGATCCCCGGTTTGTGCTGGATAGCATACCGAGTCCAGGAGCGCCGATTGTTGCGGGATTCGTGACAGAGCCTACAGCCCCACCAATTAAATCAGCCGCAATATTGGCTACCTTGTTCCCTGTATCACCTGGAGCCATACTTGGAGTGCCTGTTGCAACCTGTCCAGCTGCTCCGCCCAAACGAGTAATAAAGTTACCAACGGGATTCCCATACATTAAGTCATTCATAGCCCGAGAGTAGGGAGCGACGAAGTTTGCAAAAGAGCTTTCTCTCGCTTTGGAGTTGATCGCATTCTCATTAAGCTGATGTTGGGAAGGGGCAGGCGGCCCCTGAATCGGTTTGATCTCTCGGCCTGTAGCCGCCTTGTATTCATTTATCGCCTCTCTGTCCCCTTGTGTCGCTTGGAACAACGTGGATTCCGTAATGCGGTCCGCACCCACTCTTCTCATCGCTTCAGGCAGTGTCTCAAAATCCTTCAAGTCAGGTGCTGGCATAGGGTTCGATGCAGTAAACTGTTTGAAGGCATCCGAGCGACTAGTCAGACTCGATGAGGGCTGCGTTGTAGGCTTTAAAGTGCCATTTAACGCGCCACTTCGTATGCTGTTCGCTCTCTTTCTCTGCTCTTCTATAAATTTCTCATGCCTGCTCGCCATCTCTTCACACCCTTAATACCAGTTATTTTTATCCCAGAATTGCAAAGCCTTCACCGGATCACCATACCGATCTTCAATGTACTGCAGCCCCTTCAGCGCTTGCTGATATGGATCAGACCAATCTACGCTGCTGCCGCCATAGTTCTTGCGCGTCGCATCGAGAAACTGAAATAACCCGGCTGCTGAAGATTTAGGATTCTTCGCATTCGGGTTAAAGCTAGATTCACGGGCAACCAGCTCAAGCGTTGGTGCCAGCCATTCAGCAGGTTTACCAAGCGTGCTAAGTGCTCTTGAAACTGCACTGCTTGCTGTTGCATAGTTTTTAGGATTCGCTTTCGAGTCTTTTTCAGCTTTAAAGTAGTTGGAGTATGCTCCACCACTTGGAGATGTGAATGTGGTGGAGCTATTCGAGTTTCCCGAACTGACCCCATACTGCTTGTCATACTTACTAATATCCGATTGAGTCAGACCAAGCATGGTCATAACCTGCGTATCCTGGCCATCCGGAAGCCCCATCGACATGACTTGCTGATAGATCGAATTCTTTGTTGAAGCGTTTGATGGAATCTTACCTGTTTCCTTGTCAACAAATTGACTATAGATCGATTCATACGCCTGGTTCGCTGTAACGCCGCTATAGCTTGGAGAGGTGGTCTGGTTCATCCCGTCACCGTAAGCAAGCCAAGCCCTTGCATTTTCATCTTGGCTAATGGAAATCTGAGCCTGTTGATAAGCCATTTGATTCCGCTGAGCAAGATCCTCCATAGCATAGTTAAGCCCATACTGCCGCACGTTCTCATCAAACTGCATTTGCCACTGCTGATCGCCAATCGCGTCACGTGCCTTCTGATAAGCAAACTGCTCAAGAGTAAACTCGTTATTCCAGGCTTGCTGACCTTGATCAAATTGTTGTTGTTGGCCAGCCATTGTGAGCGGTGTCTCTGGATTGGTTGCTTGCCTTGCATACCCGGTCCAATCCGTTTGCGGCGTCATTAAGCGACCTGTCAGATTCGCGTATTGAAGTGCCGCGTCCAAATTAGCTTGGCGATTAGCAAGATCTGTCTGTTGCCCTGCCAGCGTTCGGATCCCTGCCTGAGTTTGGCTTGCTGTATTGTAATTCACGTCAGCACCGTACTGGCTCGCATCGATGCCCATAAAGGTGAGCTGGCTACGGATGAAGTCAGCCTGCTTGCTCAAGTTAGTGCGCTCCTCTGCAGTGATGCCTTTTGTTTCAGCTTGTTGCTTCAGACTGAGCAGGTTGTTAATTGCGTCACGTGCTGCTGTAGGTAAGTAGTTGCCTGTAACTTGCGCTTCAGCCAGCGGATTCTGGAAATACTCCTGATTCTGCAGACCGTATAGGCTTCCCAAATTACCAATCGCGTCTTGGCCAACACCGTAGTTCATTTGCTGCACCTGCAGGTTTCGATTCGCCTCGTCGTTGTAACGCTGATAAGCCTGCTGCATCAGCTGAGGAACCAGGTTATTCGCAATACTTTCCATCGCCCCTGTTCCGATCTGATTGGCCACGGTCTCACTCCAGGACGATTTACCTTGCCCTGTGGCACGAAGACCTGCATTTGTATCTGCCTGCTGAGTGGCTACGTTCTTCTTAGCTTCAGCGAGCTGAGACTGATAAGCAGGATCGGTACTAGGATCATAGGTGAAGGAATCTGGCATCTCGAATTGGAATTGCCCCTGCTTACTGATCCAGTCGTTAATGCTGCCTAGTGTCTGCTCCGTTCGGCTTCCGGGTATAGCAAAGTTATTTTGTGCTGTAGGCTGTGACTGCGTATTGGCAGCCGCCTGTCCCATTGCACTCTGATGACCCAGGTTCACATTTAAGTACTTCTGCTGAGCAGATGTGTCCAAACCCTGATTCTGCCGATTTGTAATCGTGGCCAACGTTCGGGCAATCTCGCTCTGCCTATAGGCATCGTCATTCTTAATCTTAGCCTGGTTAGACGTAATGCTCTGCCGACCGGGAGTGTTTGCCGTTGCATAGTTGGCACCCCCATACCCTAGACTAGGTGACTTTGGCGCATTCGCAGCACCTGTGACGAGAGGCGTCTTATTATTAGATTCGTTCTTTTTCACGACTGTTCCGGTTGTAACATAAACCATATTGCACCTCCTGACACCAAATAGAAAAAAGACTCTCGTAATGAGAGCCTTCTAAATGGTATAATCTATTTGTACAGCCAATTTGTGGTGGGGATAGGCTTGCCTCCAGTGGGAGGTGATCCTATGAACTTCTCATTTACCGACGTAATCATGTTCGCAACTTTCGTTATTGCGCTCTTGACATACATCGATCGTAAAAAGAAGTGACCCACCACAGGTTGACGGCCTGATGGGTCACTTCGTCTGAAGCTTACTGCACTCGGAGGAGTCCCCACCGCAAATCATGCTGTGCAGGAGTAGCCATAGGCCGGCTACTCTTATTCATTTTGTATCTACATTCATTTTATTAAACATCTGTGCTACTTTCAACCTTTAAAATACTTTTAAAGTACTTTTAAAGATGGACTCTATTTAAGCTTAGACAACTGAGCTTCGAGATCTGCTATCTTCTTTTCATATACAGGAAGATCGATTTCTGCTGTTTTAATTCGATCTTCGATCTCTTTTATTTGCAACTCGTAACCATCAATAATAGATTGATCATATCCAGATCCTTCAATCGCTATGAATTTTTTGGTTCCTTCTATTGTTACTTCTAGTCTATCTATAGTTTTCAAGGAACGGTCTTTATTAGCTATTACTTCTCTTGCTCGTTCAGCCGCTAAGTTAAGGTCCCTTATCTCAGTTATAAGCGCTTCTCGCTGGACATTAATTTTATCCATATTTACATTTGTCCCATCTGGTCCAGAAGAAAGAACAACTTCATTCTTATTCACTCTTACTACCTCCGCACCAAGGTTATTGGCGACTGTCCTCAAAGGAACATAGGTTGTCCCACTGATAACTCCACCTTCGCCAATGTTTTTTCCGTCTAATTTTACCTGAAGGACATTCCCTACAGAACTACCTAGCAATTTTGATGAGGCAGCCTGCAATTCAGGGGCGAAAGAAACCCCAATACCGATCAAAAATCCTATTGCAATTAACCCTACTCCACGCCATTTCTTCACTATTAACACCCCATTGTAATATATTGGGATGATTATACCACTTTTTGTCGAATAATGGGTTAACTATTCTGACTGTGTGAATGTTGTGGAGCTGCACGAAATGTAACTGTTCGTCCATCTGCAGTGAGTAACTCAGTCCCATCTTCAATCCCATGGTTGTGTGATCCAGACATGCTTGTCGAAGTCCCAGCGGTCGCTTTCCTGTCCAGTTCAACGCCTAAGCTTTGGTCACTATCACTAATGATTTTTGAGAAACTAGGAACGGATAAATAACCACTTCCTGCATCCAATAAAATGTCTCTACCTCCTGTTGCCCGCAGCGTTACCCCGCTTAACCCTTCAAGAGTTATATCACCGTATAACATGTGCATGTTACCTTTAATCTGACCATTTTGAATAAATCGAACTGCAGGAGATCCTCCAAACTCAGCTTCGATCTCAATGAAATTAAGGGCATCCCTATACGCCCCGAACAAATCATTATCAGAGCTCATCTCAGCTCGGGGGTACGCATTACGACGAGTCGCAATATAAGAGCCGTAGATCTCAACCGATTCGATCAGGCCGGCTATGATGTGTCCTAAGTTGGCTGAAATGGCAGACAGCTCATTTACTGTAATCTTATCTGCAGTAACTGCACCTGCCTGGATCTTCTCTGTAGTGATCGCTTCAGCGGCTATACTACGCGCTTCGATTCCTTCAGCTCGGATATTGTTTACATCCAATGTGCCATTGATCATAAAATCGATATCCATCAAGGCCCTGGCCACTTTACTAATGGCATCCTTAAGGTACACCTTTACTTCGTCCAAATCTTGAAACGTTGGCGGGTTTTTGAATGAGGGTGCTACCTCTTGAATACTCATGCGTTCCTCCTTAATAGAGCGGCAACTGCCGCACCTGACGTGTGATTTCATGAATTCTCACAAAGCCTGTGCCCTCAAGCTTAATTCGGACGGTGTTCTCCAGGGCGAACTTTCTTACTGGAATGATGATTCGCTTAGCCTGGATGGAAGATGAATTGATCGTTTCGACCAGATCCCAATCTTCGCCGGCCGCTTTACTGGATAAACTGATGTTCATGACACTACCTGCAGCCATTTCAGCAACAAGCCACATCTTCAGCCAACGTTGACGCTGCGCTATGGATTGATTCGTAAATGGTTTTGTGACAGCTTTCCAGGCTACCGGCTGTCCGTTATCTGTACTACCACTTAGTTTAAGGACCTGGCCAGCTGCAGTACCTATATAGAGTTCCTGACCAAAGGAAGCAAAGCATGTCGGCACAGGCGTAATCCAGCGGGACCATACTCCGATACGAGGATCGTTAACAAGTGTTTCCCCGCTCTGAGTAGCGAAATAAAATTTAAGCCCATCCGAACCGGCAGCGCTTTGCTCACTGACTCTCCGATAGAACTCCCTAACAACTTCGCTGGAGCTCTTGTCCGGGGTTGTAGCTGCAGCGTACTCATAAATCCCTGTCTTATGCATGAATCGCATGCTGCCTTCCTGGACAGCCACAGCCTTGTTATTGACTACACCTTCATCATCCGAGACTAACCGACTGTTGAAGTCGGACGGGATGCTTCCCATAAGTAGATGGATCGAGGATGGCATGCCGATCGTCAGCCTATATAAGCTGCCTGACAACATGTTGATGTCCTCACCGTGGGATGACTCTATCGTTTTTCGGTAGCTGTCCTGCTGGTTGCCGGCAAACGTGTTCCAGTTCTCGGGCTGATCGAGTGCAGAGGACCACAGCTCGTTTCCTACAGCGCACCACAAGCGATTCTGATAGGTGGTAATATGTTTGCCGTTCGAGGGCGCACCGCTCAATACAGACACGCTGGAGCCGTTATACTTCCTCATTGAATCGACCCCGTTGCAGCCAATCAGGTTCACACCGCCTAGGTTGCCGTCAAAATTCGTAAACGACCACTCTGCAGATGTGTTCAGACCGCTCACGAGGGTTGTCCAGCCTGAACCAGACCAGCGCCTCCATGTTCCATCATTAAATACCACATGGAGCTCACGACCTCTCCAGATGCCCATTCCCAGCACTCTTGACCCGAATGTTCCTATTACGGTATATCCTGGTCTTGTGGAGATTGCAGGGTAATCATCCGTCGTCAAATTCTCCATCTCTGTGAAGAAAGTATCATCGATGGAATAAGGGTCAAATGTATTCAGGCCTCTAAACTCCCGAATCGGCATCGGGGGCATGAGACCATCCAGCGGCTGATTCTGTGAGGCTTTAAGTTGGATCTGTCGCATTATGATCCACCTGCCTGATAATTCTGAGCAGCCACATTCCATGCGGCCTTATACTGGTTTTCATAATTAGCTGCTTTCACGGAATCGTCCTGGCTGTTGGCCAGCATCGATGAAAGTGCTGGAATGAAAGTCCAGTGATACTCCTCTGGTGCATCAGGTGAGACACTCAGCGATGACGAAACAAATGTAGTTGTGGCCACTCGGTGATATCTCAGAAAGCCAGTTAGCGAATCATATGGAGCAGGAAATAGAGATAACGTACGAGTCGTATCGTCAAAAGTATAGGCGTTCTGTGCCGGTGCAACCTCACCCCGATCCAAGCTCATATACGGGAACATCCCGATCATGACGAGATCGATATTTTTCTGTCTTACATCTGCCGGCAAAGCGTAATCGCTCTGCCCTGATATACACTCAAATCTCGTAATCTTAGGAATCTTGACCACGTTGAAGAAATCCTGATTCAAAGCGTTGAGCCAGATGATCTTGTCGGCAACTGCCATTTCATTCGGGACCAGTAGGTCTGCTTCTGAAATAATTTCATTTATGTTCACGGGATCAACTCCCTCTAATTTGTATATAAAAAACACGCTCCCGGATAGCGGTGCGTGTTACTGAATGTATTCTTTGTCTGTAATCAGCTTATATTGATCAGCAGTAATCATCTGAGCTACAACAAACGTCTTTAAGCTCTCATCATTGTAAGCTGGGTGACCATTGTCGAAGAATCTCTTTACTGTTGAATACCACATTATGCAGCACCTCCTTTCAGGGCTGCGACTTCAAGCAAAAGATTACCCATTGTTTCTTCTAATCCCATAATCGTTGCTTTATCTGCCGCACTTTCAATTAATAGGTTGCCCATCGCTTCATACAGTGCTGCATTTTCTGTCTTGAGGTCTAAAACTTCTTTTTCAACTGTCACAGCTTCCTGATAATCCAGGTAAAGCGTATTGTCTTCAAGGTTAATCATAAGGTTGGCATTGATATTGAGGGGCAGCATCTCGACTACAGGTATTGCAGATTCTGTGAAAACACCATTAGGAACATATTGCTCAGGGTATGGGTTGTGTATGACGTTTGATACTACCCCGGAAGAAGATCCGGTTACTTCTTTGTATATAACGTATTTCTTAGTCATGAGTGACCTCCTTTTTATACATAGATCAGGGTACCAACCATACAAGCGGCCGTTAACCCATACTGACCAGTTGCCGCTGAGTATATCCTGAAACACACCGTCATTGGACTTGACGAATTGAAGTTGCTCGGGATATTTCTATCTCTGTGGTCGGTGTAGATTTTCTTATTAAGTATGTCTACTGCAATTGTAGATATAGGAACGTTAGACGTGTTAGACGTATTACCTAGTACAGCATATACACCGTTACTGTCTCGTAACACAGGCTCAATGTATACTGGTGAATACCCTGTAGAATAGTAGGTAGTTGTGTTACTAGTGGACGTAAAGTAGATCAATGAACACCCAGCTGGAACAGTTGCTATGGTCTCTACGAAGTCAAAGGGTCCAACTGGTGTAATGATCGCCGAACCAGACTGTCTCCTATAGTTTAGAGCCTGTTGCCCTGGTACGGTTTGTTTTAATGTCCCTGTAACTCCGCCAATATTGACCCCTGATTTAATGTTAGCTGCAACTAGATTTGCGAATACGGCCTTAATAACACCAGACCCGTTATGATAGCCAGCTGGGATGGTATATGATCCGTTTTGAGTTGTTATATTTTGTGATACTGCTCCTCGGTTTGCCATTGAGCCAGTTACTTTCGATCCGTTGGCATAAGCGGTCTTTCCTGACAACATATCTCCTGCGATTGCTGTGGCGTCTGCAGTATATGTTCCCGCAACCCCACCGACATTTTCCCCTGCTGCAATATTAGCAGCCAATAAGTTTGTTACAGCTGAGACTATCCCACTTCCATTATGGTATCCAGCTGGAATGGTAACGGATGAAGCTCCAGGTGTTAATGTCATGGTTCCCCTGTTTGTCATCGTACCTGTAATGCTGCTACTGTTTTGATTACTGAAAGTTGCTCCAGCCAATACTTGAGCAGCTGTTGCAGTGCCTGTCGCCTTGATAACAGCAGCTATTTTACTAATCAATTCGTCCCATGCCTCGTTTGTGGATGCCGCTACACCAATGGAGTTGAGCGCGGCAACCACATTTGCTTTTTGCTCAACTCCAAGCTGCTTTGCCGCTATCGCTTCATCATAGGCGGTTTTAACTGCTTTAGGTGTAGCGGCAGCTTCTTCATTATCTTGGTCTATGGAGCTTGAAAGCTGGACGATCCCCTTCCCAGTTAACGAGGCGTCATTGATAGGAGGAATTGCTGCAATCTGCTCATTTACGTACTCCTCAAGCTCCAAAAAGCGAGCTGGCACATCTATTCGCACGAATTGTGCGTCAGCTCCGCTCATAAGGCCTGAATCTCCGCCTGGTTCAGCGTCTGGAATAATGTCTGTTCCGCCAGTTATGTGAGACGATGCATGTGGACCAGGAGTAGCGTCCCCAGTAGCCGTTACTGTCAATCGTTTACTGCTCGGATCTGTTGTTACGGTGATTCCTGTACCACCTGTAATCTGCAGCGTATCAGTTTTAGACGTTGCAGAAACATTGTTTACAGAGGAAAATGCATTCTGGTTAACTTCTGCGGCTGCTTCGATCCCGTCAAGTTTCGTCTTATTCTCGGAGGTCATAAGACCTTTTGTGGTTGCTGTAGCTTCAGTTGATTCTGCTTTATTGTCCCATGTTGTCTTCTCTACATCTGAAACAAATCGGTTGCCTGGATCCTGTGCGATGATAGATGGCGGATGTGAAGTTGGGTGGATGTAATTATTCGCCTCAGGCTCAATTCCGTTTAATTTGGCTTTATCTGCAGCTGACATAAGTCCCTTCACGGATTCTGTAGCCTCAGATGACTCCGCCTTCCCATTCCATTTCGTTTTTTCTGCGTCAGAAACAAACCGATTATTCTGATCTTGTGCGATGATGGACGGGGGGTGTGTTGCTGGATGCACATATTTATTAGCTTCAGCTTCTATCCCATTCAGCTTCGCCTTATCTGAGGCTGACATAAATCCCGGAGCTGTCGGCGTTGCACTCGAGTGCGTATGGTCTCCTGCCGCTTTACTGTTCCAGTTGGCTTTATCTGCAGTAGTCACGTGAACATCTGTATTATTGATATGGTCAACAAATTGATCGACTTGCTGATCCGTATACGCATTAGCCCCAGCAAGAGCGTCATCGGCTTTTTTCTGTGCGCCAGCAGGCGTCTCCCACTGAGGAGGCTGTCCGCCGGAAATATCGGTACTGGTATCTCTCCAAGGATATCTACTCATGGGCTACCACCTCTCATCTACGGAATACCGTTCATAGCCATTCGAGATAGCTTGATACTCCACGTAAAGTTGTTCGTATTTATTGTTGTACTCTTCAGCGTCATCACCCTTCGTGATTTCTCGCAGAACGCCATACACCAGAAGCATGTCATAATCCGGATCAAAGCCGGTATCCTTGTCCATGTCCTGCAGGCGCAAAGGGTATAGCACTGGCGCATGGAACACTTTGATCCCATAGGGAACCGTCTCCTGCGGTGTAGGCACAATACCAATCTGACCTGCTTGGAAATAATGATAGGGCTTGATCGAAGCGTTATGAAATTGTCTAAGCGGCAACCTCACATATTCATCGTCACAAAGCATCGTCACCTCAGTCACCGCACTCGGCGGGCAAGGTAGCGTGTACGACCTCTGATCTTTCACCAAATCAATAGCCGTACAAACGGTCTCTGACTGTTGCTGAGCTGAACCAGCTTTACGTAGAAGCCTGTCTCGTACCTGGGTGATCTTCCGAAGAATCGATGCTGGCGACAGCGTGTGTGGCGACTTCTCGATGATCTCTTCTACTACGTCACTTACTTTCATCTGACTTCACCCTTTCCTGCTTCTGACTTACGGGTTTCTTCGGTGCAGCCGGTGACTGCAGCAATTGCGCCAGCAGCTCATTCGTGCGGCGCTGTTCAGCGTGTATCGCGTTTAGCGCCTGGAGCTCGTCTCGAAACATAATACACCTCCATCAAAACAGAAAAAGAGGGGCCGAAGCTCCCTCTTAATCCTGCACCTTATGGCCATAAATAAAGGAGTAATTGGTAAAACCATAACCCCAACGTCCAATGGCCTTATATTTTGTAGCCTCTGTATCGAAGTCCGTCATTGTACCGTTTTCGACCTTACGGCGATTCTGCCAAATATTAAATTCTTTCAGTCGAGCCGAATCTGCAGCGAACCAGTTTTTCCGCTTAGACGGATGAATGAACGGATTGACGATAACCTTGATGTTACCCATGTACATATTGGCATCAAAGTTGTTGCTTCCAGGTTCGTACTTCGGCAGATCCGCGTCAGGCAACCCTGCAATCTTAAACGCTTCACGTGCGTTGTAAGGTGCAACGATCAGTGTATCCGGAATAACAGCCATTAGGTTACCCTTATCATCTACCCACTCCTGCATGGCTACGGCGGTTTCATCCCAAGAATCAATGTTCAGCGGCTTATTACCAAGGTTAGACTGCACATCCTCATCATCAGTCGGGCTGTACGGGTGATCTGCTGCACAGAGTGGTTTGCCATCAGGTCCCACATACTTCTCTTGTCTTCCTACCCAGTTAGAGCCCAGGGCGTCAAAAGCGTTGTTCAGGAACTCAACAGCTTGAAGCTGCTGCGTTTTATATACCGCATCTGCAAGCGACGTAATCCGGCGTTGAATCTCTGTCAGTTTCAAATCATCAATGAAATCACGCTCAATAATTCGTCCTTGGGAGAACTTGCGGTTCTTGATAATTTTCTGCCAGAGCTCGTCGATATCCTCATAGTACACCTGGTTGTTCGAACGGCCCCATTCTTCCATCAGACCTTCCCCACCGATCCCGTTATAGGATTCCATCGCTTTCGTGGAATTCGTGACGTTGTACAATAGCGGAATAAAGTCTTTTTTATTTTTCATAGCGAGTGAATAGAGCTCTTTAAAAATAGGCTCCAGTACTCGCGGATCCCATCTGAGTGCAGTTTGCATTGGTTATTCCCCTCTTTCTTTAATTAGGACAACTGACGATTCTTTACTTTGAACCGAGCTGTCATCTTATTCGTGTTAATATCAAATACGGACAACGGACCATCTAATACGGTAGCTGCATCTGCAGATAAGCCGTCATCCGCCAAAGCCACTGCATTTACTCCAGAAACGAACTCAACTGCTGCTACTCCGCTATAAGGTCCGTCATACCAATCTCCCTCACGAGCCAAGATAAACTCTGTGGGCTTATCTGTCCCTGCCTCGACATTAACCGTCAGGAAACCGGCAACGGCGTCTGTTGGTCCAGCCTTAGTGACCCGACCGGCTACGATTTTAATCGCCTCACCTGCAGAACCTGCTTCGTTGTCTGTCATCAAAAGCGTGGTGATCCGTGTTGGATCTTTACCATAATCGTTATATACGTACTTAAATCCCTGTGCCATATCGCACATACCTCCTATTCGAAATTCTTAGCGTATTTTTGGGCTGCCTTTGGATCAAGTCCAAACATGGCAAAAGCAGAACGTAACTCTTCCGGCGCTTGCGGATCCAGATTCCCTGCAGGGTTGATCTCCACCTGAGAACGTTTATTCAGCCGCTGCTGCCTAATAAAGGTTTGTTCAGCCTGCTTCTTCGTCTGGGCTGCCAAGGCTTCCCGATGAACAAGCTCGTAGGCGTCAATCGGATCATATCCTCGCTGGATACGATTATGCATATCCTGCGTCAACCATGGAGCAGCTGTCCCGTCGTCCGACACTTCATTTGCTAAATCCGGGTATTTCCGGAATAAAGCTTCCCAACCCTCAACCAGTTTTTGCTGCTCAGCCTCTGCTTGACGAGTAGAATGATCTTTTTCTGACTGGTCTACCAGTGTGCGAGCTTGCTGTAGAAGCGGGTGTTGCTCTAGGTACTGGTCCAACACTTCAGGATCAATCCCCGCGTTTTGGGCTTCTTCACGTAAACTCTGTTGAAGCAAATCGAACTGATCCTTCTGCCTTTTTACAGCCGCCTGTTCAATTTGATCCAAATTAGCAATCAAGTCGGCATGATCCTTGTATCCTTGCTGGCGTGCAAGGCGATTCAAAGCTTCCTCGTATTGCTGATTACGACCTTTGATCTTGTCGTAGTTCATACCCTTCTCGACAAAATCCTTGACCTGTTCATCCGGTACGAGCGTATCCTGACCGTTGTACTTGACCTGTAGACCCTTGACCTCTGGATCGTTATCTGGATCTATGGCAGGATCCTGATCCGAGTTCGGATCCTCGTTCAGATCGTCTTCATCTTCTTTTCCTTCGGATCCATCCGGGTTTTCATCCTCCGGATACTCAATACCAAAAGCGCTGTAATACTCGCGTACTTCCTCTTCACTAACCTGTTGACCGTGAGCCTCTTCGCTATGGCTGGCGTTTACGTTACTCATGTCGTTTATCCTCCTTAACCGCTATGGCTGGCGGCAATATAAATAGGCCAAAGGACTATCACCCTTGGCCTGGTCGTTGCGGCTGCATCAGCTGACTAGCAACTTTTGCCGCATCTAAATTCATCTTCTGTTGTTTCAATCCTTGCTCAAACTCACGGTCTCGTTGATCTCGCTGAGCCTGCTCACCGCCAAACTGTTCAAGCTGTTGCTGCATTGCTTGGTTCTGCTGGGTCAATTGCTGCACCTGCATTTGAGCTTCCTGTGCTTGCTGCTGTGCCTGAGCCATCTGCTGTTGAACACCTGCACCTTCTTCAATCCGACGTTTAATAACGTCCATCGGCTCCATACGTCCGGTCTGAATAACGAAGCGTACCGCCTCCGCATCGACCAAAGGCAACTGAGTAACTGGGTCGACAAGGTTCATCAAGTTGAATACGAGCTGCAGCCAGTACTCTCTATCCTGAGGCTTGTCCACGCTGATGTTAACCAAAATATCGAACTCAGGGACATACTCCTCTTCCACCGGATAGATCTCAGGCTGCTCTTCTCCGGTCTCTGGGTCCACTAGCATATTCCCGGTCTGGAATTCACTTTCGACCCGTGAGACGATGGAATTACGGCTCATGGATACGTTTCGTCCGGTCACCCGGGCGATTCGCTCCGTCGTATAGAACTGCGCCATCAACTCAATATACTGAGCGAACACCTCTTCCAGCGCCTCCTGGATTAGATCAGATGCTGTATTAAGCCGAGTCCCAGCTGCAGCCATCAAAGCTTTCGCCTGTTCTCCACTTGTCACTGTACTGCTCGCTTGGCCGTTAGAGCTGTCAAACTGGCCGGGGATCTTCTGAAGCATCGTATCGTAATACTGCAGACCGTTAAACACGGTAGATGGCACATTGACACCTTGCAGTTCCTTCACGGCATTGAGACGTCCTGGAGCAACCGGGAGCATAGCTCCTGGCAGACCACGTTGTTCCTGCCATGTCCGAGGCTTAGTAATCGCCCCTTCCTCGTAAGCAATAGCTGACCCGCCCATCTTGGCGGACGTTTCAATGGCAATTTCAGCGTACTTATTTTTCATGATCTGCGGCTTTATCATATCCCGAGCAAAGCCTTTGCCCCATGCCGAGCCCTCTTCTGGATACAATGTACGCGCCGTAAATGGATATTGGCCATGATCGTACACATAGGATTTATGTTCCAGCATGACACCCGAAGTAGATACGTAGATACAATGCACACCGTCCATCTGCCCTTTTGCCTTCGCCGCATATTCAGACGGATCTGCACCGCGACTTAGGGCGTCCTCCGCCAAGTCGTTGAACAATTCCTTATCATCAGACGTCATCATCTTGGGCAGGCCTCGATACCAGTACTCGATCAGTCCAGAGGTCTTGTCGGTCGTATGGTTCTGGCCATCTGCAGGTTCATTGAAAACATCAATATCTCCAGAACCCTGATCCGGCTGAACCTTTGCCCCTTGACTTGGCCATCGTTTACGGAAGTATTCCAGCGGTTTCCGAGTATGCAGAATGATGGCGGACATCTGCTGCAGGTAAATAAAATCATGTACACGCGGGTCCGGGAAGAATGTCGCCAAATCCACGGGCAGGATATCATTTCGACCGGTATAACGATTCTGGCCACGACCACCCTCGACCGTTGGATCAAAAACAGTCTTGTAGATAAGAGGTCCATGAATGACCATCCGTCTCACGGCTCTCATATGCTTTTGTTTGAATTTGATCTTCCGTAGCTCATAGGGCATGTAATCGTTAAGATCACGTGCTTTAGGCTCGTCATCGGGCTCAGGAGCCGTGAAATCGGGGTAAGGCATCCATCCGGCCAGCTTACCTACGATAGACTCAAGCTGACTGAACACTATGTTATCTACGGCATCAGGTCGACGCTTCGATGCTGCTTCTGTCCGTAATCCATGCCAGTGATCACCCATGTAAAAACGCTGTTCCTTACGCCAGTGTTCCTCTACCGGTTGCCGAGCTGCTTTGAATATCTGATAATCCTCGTTCACCATATCCCAGATGCGCTGCTGTTCTGAAGTATTGGGATTCGTCGAATCAGTAACTTCCTCACCGCCAAAGATGCCTTTGACCTTATCTAGGAGCTTCATTTGCCATCACCTTCAATCGGATCATCGTACCAACTTAACCGGTCAGGCGGGTTATCCTCCGGCGGTCGTTCATTGTAGGCCTTTGTCGCCACATACTCCGCATGACTTCTTGCAGCTAACCGATCTAACAGGTCACAGATTTGCCTATCTTGATCCCGCATCCGAAGAAACAAGAAAGCGACGACGATGATACTTAAAAACCCAAATACAATTTCCATTTTTTCGCCTCCTGACTGCATAAACGATGTATATATTAACATGTGGTAATACCTGTGAAATCTTATAACCATGCGGGTTGTAGAGCTAATGCATAATTAATGTATATTGTTTTTGAGCTATAACGTAAACAAACCCTTATGTATCAAGGGTTTGGGTGATCAGACATATTCACAAAATCTTGTATTTTGAACACATGTACTGCATAAATAGTGAATATTGAATTACCAAAAACCTTCGACCTCTGGTAGGTCGTCATCTTCATCATCCTGGTGACCTGCAGGTATAGATTCTGGATTGGCTCCCCATGCGCTCTCACCTTTGCCTGGCGTTGGCTGACTCATGACCCAATAACGAAGCGCATCCGGAATATGGTCCAGCGAATGAGCTGCGACGTCCTCGACCTTCTTTTCATCGTGCATCATGGCAGGGATGGCCTCGATGGCCTTTATGCAAGTGCTGAAGATCTTCAGCTTAGCTGTCGTGTAACTCTGTCCGGTGACATGATCAATGACCTTCTCAACTTTCAGCCATTCACGCAGCCGCTTCCACCCATTGACCCGCTCTTTCTTCGCCTGGATCAGAGGCACATCCTTCTGAGCAAATATCTCTGCAGGTGTGATGTTCTCCGTCTTCGCCTTATTCCAGAATGACGTATCGGCCACGTTGTACTCATACCGCTCTCGTACCGGACTATTAAGACGCGTCACTGCGACCTGCTCACTGGTTAGGAGCTTGGTCTGGGCTAGCTCACGGTACAAGTAGCCTGTCCCATCAGGAGCCAGTGCGATCCAGAGACACACAAACGGATCCGTGTACCCTTCGTCCAGGGCTCGGTACTTCTTCCAATCTCGCGGGATATCAAAGGGCTCAACCACATGTACCGCACGACTGAATTCACTGAAATACTGACCTGCGAATACGTCCCAATCCCCTTCAAGCAGCTGCTTACGTTCGATGTCTGGAAGCGCCAATAGACGCGCCAAATAGCCCGGATCCGATTGGACCAGAGCTTGATTGTCATGAACATTCGCCGGAATGAATATACGACTGCGGATGATAGGCTGACCTGCCTGAGGTGTACCTTCTGGCCAGAACAAAGTATTCCCTTCGTCATCTGTCTCAGTGACTTGCTGTATTGTCTCCGCTGGACCGATAGAGACAAAACGCTTCTTAACCCAGGTATGTCCTACGCCCCCCGGGTTCGTAGTGCTCTTTACCGATCGCGGATAGGGCTTACTACCGCGTAGCCGGGACAGCATATACAAGTACCATTTCTCCTCAAACTGCGTTAGCTCTTCCCAACGGATGACGTCGTATTCGGCTCCTTGATAGTTCGTATAGTTGGCATCATTGTCCCAATAAGCTAACTCTATGATGGACCCATTTACGAACACCCATTCATGCTTGGATTTGTTGTACTTACCCAGCTCCTTTGGATACACCTGCAGTGTTCGAGAAATGATAGACCGCTGCAGATCCGGATACGTACGTCGGAAGATGATCTGTCTACTGCCTGGATACTGCATGGCGTATTTCAAAGCATCCCAGATCGTGGCCTCAGACTTACCCCCACCAGCTGCACCGCCGTATAGGATCTCGTCAGCTTCAGTCTGGTGATACACCTGCTGTCTCGGCTGCGGCTTATACGGGATGATAACCTTACTCATCTTTGGTCATCCCCCCATCAAATATGACCTGCAGCGATCCCGCGACATCAGCATTAACCTCTTTCTTATCACGCCAAGTATCAGGACGACGATTCTTGAGCCAGAATATCTGAGCCGTTACGTCAGGCTGAACCTCTTTAGTTACCCGTTTACTTTCCACCATGACCGTCTTGTACTGTCCAGTTTCTTCGTCAAGCTCTTTAGCAGCTTCATGAGTTACCTCATCATACCGGTACCCAACAGCTCGCTTAAACAGGGCATTCTCGACCTCGATGTCGGCTACTTCCTGTCCCTTTTTTAAGGCCTCCGATAATTCCGGAAACTTATTCTTATAATCCGAAAAGGAGGACATTGCCACGCCTAAGCGCCGGGCAACATCCTCCTGTGTCATTCCATCACGCGTCCAAGCTTCGATCTGCAGGAGCTTGGGTTCAACGTGCGTATGATATTTACTTTTCCGCCCTCCTGCCATATCGGTTACCTCGCTCTCGCTAGAATTAAACTAGATATGTTCTCATGCCTCGTCGCATGACATGTATTGCATAATACCTCGCCATTCTCGTCAACTATCCGCAACTCCGGATACTCAGCCCACTCAGCAATGTGATGTACTTCAAGATTCTTAGTCGCTCCACAATCTACGCACTGATAATTACAACGCTCAAGAACCCCTTTTCGCCAGGCTCGAACAAGTTTATCTTCTCGTTCTATCACCGGTCCTAAGAGTTCTTTCGGAATAAATTCTCTCCATCCTGGGATTAAGTAATCTAATATGGATGCGCTAGCCATCTTTCTGATTATTGATGATTTTGGATCTGTAACGATCGTGACGGCAAAGAGACACATTAATTTATGATGCTCATTAAGATCAACAGGCCGCCTAAGTCGGCCAACCATTCCTAAATGACGCGCCAACAGTTTTAAGGCTTTAAGCTTCTCAGTCTGATCTCTACTACCCGCCGTCAATGCCATCGTGATCAGCTCCTTTATGTATTTATGCAAAAGAAAAAAGCATCCCGAAGGATGCTTTGGACTCAATCTTCTTGCACAGCTTTGTAGACGGCTCGGTACAAATTAGCAACGGCTTCATCACTCAAATATTGTTCCAAGGCCTGAGCCTTATTACTACCTTGTGAAAGTACCTCACCTCTTGCTTTTACCACCGCCTGAACAATGCCTGCGGTAACTTCACTATTACTCATACAAACACCTCCTTTCCCTTGTCACATTTCGACAAATAGGAAGGATTCCCCTCTTTTGGTGTCGAAAGAACTAAGACGAAAGGAGGTGCATATATGCTAGATCGGTTATATAACGAAATCGGAAAACCCCTGTTGGTAAAATTCTTGTCTGCGTTTATCGGCATCGGGCTCTTTTATTTGCTAATCCAAGCTGCGTCAAATTAAGTCGCTTATGCGGCTTTTTTCGATTTCGAATCATGTTAGGGTCTAAACAGTATGGGTACCCTCAACACAACGCGCTTCTCTGTCAGCGGTTCGCTTACGCAGCCACATCAGCGACTCTTCCAGTTTGGTAATCGCTACAGCATTCTCTCGACAGCGGAAATCACTGTTCTGGAATCCATTCAGCCTAGCAATAACCATTGCAATCAGATCCTCGTTCATAACGCCGTTAATGCCTGCTTCTTTAATGGGGCCGTCTTGGAAGTTCACTTCTGCAAGCACATCGCCCTCAACTGATCGCACCTCAAAGTGATGTGGTGCATTGAAGCTATAGTCCCTCTCATGATAAACCTCAGTGTATTTACTTGTTGCAAGACCGTTAACCAGCTTTACTTCGTCCATAAAATCGACCTCCTAAACTTTAATTTCAAACGCAAAAAAGAGCCCTCCGCAATGGAGAGCCCTGTTATAGACAGACTTATGGTAGGTAGTTTGTACGGCACGACGTACGTCAGTACGTACGACAAGATCACAAAAATTCTTTTGAAATCTTGCTTTTGGCTCGATCAACGTACTGCTGAACGGACCTCTTTGATAAATCTAGTTTATGCGAAATCTCTTGTAGCGTCAATCCCTGAGCCATATGAAGTAAAAAACAAGTTCGTTCTCGATCACTCAAGGCTAACAGAGCATCAACCAGCCTCAGCCGTTCAGCATCTGTGATCTCCTGGCCAGAAAGCTTGATATAAATCTCACGTTGCCGGTATACGTCCGTGACCTCCGCTCCTCGGCGGCTCCCTGGTCGTCTGCCGCGTTTTAACCAGGTCAGGGCATATCTCATATCGGACAACATTCCCGACACCGTATCAGCCTCCTCAGCAGCCTCAGGATCGTTCAGATCTAGTTTGCTCCGGTACTTCTCCAAAACATATGTCTCTGCAGCATACTGACTAATCAGGGTCTCAATCCATGTTGCCTTTGTATTAATCATATCAGCTCATCCTTTCAATCCGGGCCTTCAATGCTTCCAGCAACTTATCCTGGGTGGCTGCCTTCCCCTCGAGGGCTTTCATGACATCCTCATCAGCTCCACCCTGTACAACCAAGTGGTGCAAGATGACCTTCTGCTTCTGACCTTGCCTGTGTAGACGGCCATTTGCTTGTTGGTACAGCTCCAGGCTCCAGTTAAGCCCGAACCACACGACGTGGTTTCCTCCGTCCTGCAGGTTAAGCCCATAGGCTGCACTGGCTGGATGGGCAAGCAGAATATCTATTTTGCCGGCATTCCAATCCAGTTGATCCTGGGGTGTCTTCAGCTCACGGATCCGTAGTTTTGTTTTCTCAAGTGCCTTTTTTAGTCGAATGAGGTCATGCTGAAAGCTGTAAAACACTAAAGCAGGTTTTCCCTTCAGCTGCTCGACCAACTCCATGAAAGCCTCAATCTTGTTGTCATGAATCTCAAAGACGTGCCGATCCTCGTCATACATGGCTCCATTGCACATCTGTAATAACTTATTAGACAAAGCCGCTGCACTGGTCGCTGTAATCTCTGTACCTTCTACCTCCAGAAGCAATTCCTTCTCCATCTGGTCGTATTGCTTCTGGGCCTTGCTATCCAGCACCACCGGAATTACATTCGTCACGCAGTCTGGAAGCTCAAGGTAATCTTCTGCCTTCATGCTCACGCATAGATCTGCAATCTTACGCTGTATCACGTCATCTGCACCAGGTTTTGCCATATAGCCATGACCGTTATAGTTTCGATCGAAATACTTCTCACGGTAATGGGTAATCCGTTTTTCTAGTCGCTGGCCCTGATCCAGCAGGAAGATTTGAGCCCATAAATCAAGTAGTCCGTTCGGTGCCGGCGTTCCCGTCAGACCTACAATGCGCTTGATGTGAGGCCGAACCCACGTCAGCACTTTGAAGCGCTGAGCCTGATGATTCTTGAAGCTGGAGAGCTCGTCCAGCACAACCATATCGAACGGCCAAGCATTCCGGTAATGCTCCACAAGCCAGGCTACATTCTCACGATTGATCACCCAAACGTCACCAGGCGTGTTCAGGGCCTTAATCCGCTGCTGCTTTGTACCAAGTACCGTTATGATCCGTAAATGCTTCAAGTGATCCCACTTGGCCGCCTCGTTCCCCCATGTAGCCTCTGCGACTTTCTTCGGCGCTACAACAAGACAGCGCCGAACGGCGAACCGGTTATACTTCAAGTCGTTTACCGCTGTGAGTGTGATGACCGTCTTGCCCAGGCCCAAATCTAGCAAAAGGCCAATTGCCTCATCGGTCAGAAGCCGATTGATACAGTACCTCTGGTAATCATGGGGTACAAATCGATTCCGTACACTCAAAGCTTCTGTAGCCATTCGTCTACACTCTCCTTGCTGTCTAATACATGTACTTTATGATCTAAACCTTGGATCCTTTTATGCTGCATAAGCTGCAGCTTAGTTGGTTTTTTTCCTGGGGCTTTCAGTTCCACAAACAGGGTTCGTCCTCCCGGGAGTAGAACCAAGCGGTCAGGTACTCCTGAGTTACCCGGAGATACAAATTTATAGGCAATGCCGCCAAGGTCTTTCACCTTCTGCCGCAAATAGGCTTCGATTTTGTTCTCTCTCACCGCTACTCCTCCTCTGGCCATTTGATCCCCTGTTTACTTCCCTCGTGAAGTTCCATAACCAAATTGAGTTCAAACTTCAACCTAGAGATCGATCGAACGTCCAATTTGCGGTATACAATTCTTAGCCCCTTTTTCCGCCAGACGTACAGGTGAAAAGGTCCGTTCTTTCTATGACCGCCGCTAATCTCGATATCATACTCGCCCAAGTCTTTGTAAAGGCAATCCTCTTGGTCGATACGCTTAATTTGGAACCCTTGTCCAATCTGATTTAAATTGTGCTGTAAATTCTTATTCATTGCCTGATTACCTCCCTGAAACTTTCTCATGTACGTATATATGACGTATCGCGTATAGGCGGATTAGGCGGGTTATTATTCCCCTAATCTCTATAATCTCTATAATTCTATTATTATTTATATATATAGTTTACATAGTTTACACATATAAAAAGCCTGATACACCAAGGGTTTTCCGGTTTTGGTTTGTATACCATGTAAACCTTCCAGTAAATGTTAATGGTTTACATGGTATACATGGTTTACGTCCTCTTGAACCCTCTTTGCGTTCCGTAATCGGCCCCTGGCCTGATCGATGTGGTGCGCTCCCAGCCGTCCAATTTAGCTAATATGGCAGCTATCCGGTTAGAGTCCGCCTTGGAAGCCGTTCTCCTTTCCTGTAGACACTCCCTCCATACTTCAGCTGCACACACACGGTCGCGAGGTACAAGTTTTCCATCATACTGCATACCGCCGCCCCAAAAAATCAGACGTTTCTCTAAATTCCAAGACAACCAGTCCTCGGGAACTGGACGTTCCAAAAACTCCTCAATAATTCCTTCTAACGGGTCCCGCACCATGTGTTCCTGCCGGCGGATCTCTGCCTCTTCTTCCATTTCTTTAGACAAGTACAAAGGCTCTCCTGTTCGCCAGCGCATAACGGCCTCCGCCCATATCTGGTCAATTTCTGAATCTGTTAGATCGCTGAATACTGACTTGGTTGCATAGTCCGGCCGGGCGTCTACGGGCCAAAAACGCCGGTTGCCTGTCGGATCGTGGAGGTATTCATGGTCATTGGTTGTACCGAAGAAAATTGATCGCCGCACTTGATTTTTGACATTTCGTCCGTAGGCTTCTCGATATTGATCGTCTACTTTGGATAAAAACTGTTTAATTCGATTAACGTCTACACGGTTAAATGCCTGTAATTCAGCGATCTCCACGATCCATTTCCCTTGGATTAACTCCTCCGCCTCTTTCCCCTCAAAGGTCTTGAGACTATCCGAAAACCACTCTTTACCCAGCCGGCGGAAGAGGGTACTTTTACCGATACCCTCTGTGCCGCATACAACGGTCATATAGTCGAATTTGACCTGTTCGGCCATTGCACGGGCAACGGCAGCCACTAAAGCTTTACGGGTTATCGTCCGGATAAACGGATGATCCTCAGCGCCCAAATAATCAACGTACAGGCTATCCAAGCGTGGGATCCCGTCCCATTCTAAAGACATCAAATACTCTTCAACGGGATTCATGGCGTTTTGCTCGGAACAATAGACCAACGCACTTCGAATCGCCCCTTCCGTCCGATAGCCCAAGACGCGTTCAATGTATAAAAATAGCCCATGTTCATCTGCATCAGACCAGCTGAAAGTCTGATCGTTTTTATTTCTTGGCGGCCATGGTAGCGGGCCCTTGGCCATCAGTCGATCGGTAAATGTGTCACGGTAAATCTTCTCTCGAATCGCCGGATCATGCGTTAGAACAACAAGTACGTTATGCGCTGTCTTCGCTGGGCGACCTGTAGTTGGACTCAGCTCCAATTTCTGAAGCCAGTCCATATTCTCACGGTCTGTTGGCGAATGTTGATTAAAAACATTCACAGCCTTTTCATACCGCTCTTGCGTCATGATTGCCGCAACGCCGGCATCCTGTAGCGAGAAGCTCACCATCGCTGAATAAGACGGAAGTTTGTTCGTCGGAGTACCTGGCTTTGCCTCGTCGTCCTGATCACCGAATTTGTGCAGGCGAACCAGATCAAAGGCATTCACCAGACGACCGCCGCACGGATCCGTAGCATGGTGACTAAAGAGGAATTGTCCATCATCGTATATGATTGCTCCACCTGTAGTGGATCCGCCGATGTAAGTTAGACGACCGCTCCCATCATCGACAGGCGTATAGATCCCGGGCAGAAACGTTTCAATGGCTGCCGGCACATCGTACACCTTACAGAAAGCACCGACCATGCCCTGCTTCTCAGTTGGATCTCCTTGCTTCGCGGCCATGCGAACGTGCGTCTGATTCGATCCAGGCACTTGTGGCCATGAAGATACATTGCGCCAGTCCGCATACATGGCCAAGAGACCATCTGCAGATAAAAACGGCTTATCACCAAAGGTGAACACGTACTGACTGTCTGCGCTGCAGCTGGGCCAATACATGAGCCTGGATCCTTGGAAAGTGGTCGGATCACAAAACCCTATACCTATAATATCCCCCAACTTCCGTGCGATTGGCTCATATTCATCTGCTGTGGCTGTCCGGTCGAGTGGAGTAACTACCCGAAGACGGGGTTTATCCTCTGAGTGCTTCCGTGTACTATACACGGCGTAGCCGCAACCTAAGGCATCCAGACGGCGAAGAATGTCCTCCGTCCCGCCTGCAGGGATATTATCAAGGTCAAGCGTAACCAGGTCACGACCGATGACCGCATTGGCTTTCCGGCGACCGCCTGACAGACTGCCACCGACAAAGCCACCTACGTCCTTCAGATCATCCTGTTTGCTCTTTGGCAGCTGCATGTATTCCGCCAGCGTCTCCGTCCCTCTGACGGCTGTCCGCAGGCGCTCCACAATTTCCGACCAGTAAGCCGTTTGTGTCTGCCAGTTGGTGCTATGCCTGGTCCCGGCGCTTGATATCATTAGTTGTCTGTCAAATTGCATGACGCCTTGCCTCCTGGTTTAATCAGTATCTTTTATAAATCTCCTAGCAAATCTCAGTTGTTGTTCTATATACGGATCCGTTTCTTGGCCACCTGAAGCCAACCAGTCACCAATTCTTTGATTAACATCCTTTAAAACTACAAGTGGTAACTGGTCTGATATCTTAACGAGCTCCTGAAGTGGATTTAATTCCATTCTTCTTACCTCGCTTTCCGAATATTTGAGCCGCCCAATCTCCTTCACGCTCACGTAATCTCTGGGCACCAAATCGTCCCCTCTGCTGAGGCGTCCAGATTGGTTCAGTTGCTGCACGTTCATACTCCCAGCCACCGGAACGCACACGGTACTGAAAGGTTGCATAGGGGATACCATTCCTTTCAGCCATACGAAGATATTTTTCCGGGTATACTCGAGATCGATCTCTAGCTCTAGCTGCTAACACTCTCTTCTGCTCAAGCGTTTGAAGCGGCTCAGTTGTAGCTCTCTCCATTGACCACCCGATTTTTACTCTGGACATAAAGGCGTCGTAAGAGATTCCGTTCTTTTCAGCTATCGCCGCCCAATGTTTCCGGTTCGTAATCTGACGCGGCGGTGTGGTCATAGCCCGTTCTTTCGTCCATCCTTGTTGACGTATTCGCCGGTCTAGCATAACGGGCCTTATTCCGAGCTTGGCCGCTTCAGCATATTCATCCGGGGTAACGTAGTAATAGTGCCCCATTTGTTCTGACGCCTCCTTGGCGGCGGATCCGGAAGAATCATATAAACCTCTCCGATCACCTTGCCGCTATCATCAGTAATAATGTCCCAAGGAATATCATCGAATAACGGATCATACTGCTCGATACTCATACAATTCCTTGACCTTTCTGAGCAATCCCTTTTAAATCCAGTTCAAATATCCGTGCCGATGCGTCCTTAACCAGTTTCTGCAAAACTTCTAACTCCGCGTTCTGAAGTCCACCAACGGAGTGAACCAGATCAGCCGCTATCAGTGTAGCCAGATCCTTTCTTGTAGGACTTTGCATCTGCGAGACTCGCATCGATTGTTTTCGAATAGAACGTTCAACGTGGTTACGTACTGTTCGGGCATTCCCGAAATTCGGCTTAATCTTCTCGATCCACATCACACTGGCTAGCGCGTCCAGGTAGCCGTTATCAGGCTGATACTCTTGATCGATGCACATCTGATAAGCAATCTGCACAAGCTCTGGCACCGCATAATCCGGAAAATGAATCGTGGTTGGGAAGCGCGAAGCCAGTCCCGGGTTAGAATTCACAAACTCTTTCATGTCTTCCGGATACCCTGCTGCGATTACAACCACTTCGTCCCGCATATCTTCGATGCATTGAACCATGGCCGCGATCACTTTCTCCTCTGTACGATGTGATGAACCGCTGGAGCAAAATGAGTAAGCTTCGTCTATAAAGAGCACACCTCCGCGCGCGGATTCAAATTTAGAAACGATGTTCTTTTCTGACTCTCCTACGATACCTGCAGCAATTGTAGAATGATGAATCTCAACAAAAGGAACTTTAGTACCTCTACGCTTTAGCAATCCAATCTCAGCAAACGCCTCTCCGATCAATCGAGCTGCTGTCGTTTTACCTGTCCCAGGATTCCCCGTGAAAATCATATGATTGGATTGGATCTGTGTTTTAAGCTTATTTTTCTTTCGCAGAGCTGCGATCCGAGAGAAATGGACCATTTGATCGACTTGCTCTTTGATAGCGTGCATACCCGGTAAGCTCGTTAATTTATTCAGTGCTTCTCGGGCTTTTTCGTTTATCTCGTAATCCACACTTGCCCCTCCTTGATCGTCAGGGCTAACAAGTTTTGCGCTTTCCCAAAACCCTTTAGTCCCACGTCCTTCTAATTCACATTGCGCCATCAAAAGTTGATAATGCACCTCGCCATGCTTGTCTTTAATCTTCCGTCGATCCTCAACTACATCTATCAGCAGATTCCATAAGGCTGTCTCAGGGTAATACCAGCGATCCCAACCTTCAGACGTCTTGTGCCGGTTGATTTGCTTTCGTCCAATATCCACGTTATAGCGGTATTTGTATTTCTTTTTGCCCTTGTGGTCTCCGATCCGGATGCTGTTACAAACGCCATAGTCAAGCTTGAGATAAATGCTACTCGTCGTCTTGCTGTCATACCGCTGTATAGTAAACCCTTCGCGCTGCAGTAGCATGACCAGGTCGGCTGCTACTCGTGCGGTCGCCTTCAAAGTAGGCACCCCCTTAATCCTTCATATAAAATTCAGTGGAGAATCCAGCTGCCTTCAAGGGCAGTCCAGGAGCCCACGGTACTGGTTCAGACATCAAGAACAAAATGTTATCCAGATCCTCGTCTCGATCGGATTCAACTCCAATTTCGTCGTGCACATGTAATACAGTGTCATAACCTGCCTGCTCGACTCTCAGCAATGAGACGGCCAAACAATCCCGCGCGATAGCCTGGACAATGTTCTCCACCAGCTTTCCGCCATACGTGCTGATCAGTGTCCATTTACCTGTCTTTTGGTCTGGACCCATATAGTGAAGTGCCTGCTTACCAAAATCATTCTTAGCCAAGCGTGGCTCTACATAGTACAGCTTTCGACCGCTCGGTAACTGAACGGTAAAGAAATCCAATCCATTTCCGTGATGACTTTCCCGGGCAAAAATAACTCCTCGAACACCTACCGGCTGACCTGTCTCCATGACTTCAATCGCAGCGCGTTCAAAACTGAACCAGAGGTCAACAATTCGCCTGTTTGCGTTCCGCCACCGAGTCACGATCTCCGGAAGCTCTTCTTCAGAAAGTCCCATGTCCAGAGCGCCCATAGCAATCAGCGCTCCAGCTGCTCCCTGATAACCTAATGCCAGCTCGGACACCTTGCCCCTTTGTCGAAGATCCTTGTCTACTTCCTCCAGAGGAACACCGAACATGGCCGAAGCGGAGGCTTCGTATATCTTGCCGTGTGTAGCAAACACATCCAGCCGCCACTGCTCACCTGCTAGCCACGCAATGACCCTGGCCTCGATAGCTGAGAAGTCCGCAATGTGAAGCTTCTTCCCTTCAGGCGATACGAAGGCTGTCCGGATCAGCTGCGCTAGAGTATCGGGGACGTTGCCAAAAACGAACTTAAGCATGTCCACTCGCTTCCGTCGGACCAGATCCCTTGCATACTGCAGTAAATCCAACTCCATTTTGTTTTTTGTAAGGTTATGAACTTGTACAAGCCTGCCTGCCCATCTCCCGGTCCGATTAGCTCCGTAAAACTGCAAGAGCCCTCGTACTCGGCCATCTACGCAAGCAACTGTCTCCATGGCTTGATATTTCTTAACGCTTGTTTTAGATAACTCTTTACGGATCTGTAGAACACGCTTTGCGCGTCCTTCTTCTACATTCTTAATTAATCCGGATACCGTATCTTTCTTTAGATCCTCAATTTCTTCCCCGATCTCCTCGGACAGCCATTTCTTGAGCTGTTGAACAGATTTCGGATTATCCAGCCCACTAAGCTGAATCGCTTCTGAGGTTAGCTCCTTGGTTATCTCATCGTTCACAGTCAAAGCCCCATCAACCAGCTGCAGATCACATGCGATACCCCGAACGTTGATTCGCTGATCGAGCTGCCACAGATGCCACTCTTGATCGGGTACAGGGAACACTGATAACCGGCGAAGAATCTCCATTTCAGCTACAACATCCCCTACACAGTACTCCTTGAAGAGCTCCCATTTCTCCGGCTCATGATGCGGAAGTGTCCTGGTTCGATAGCCATTTGCTTTTGCCGGCTTTTTAACTGGTATACAAAAGGTTCGAATCAGTGATCCACCAACACCCATCTTCTTTTTATCTTGCGGAAGACCGAGCGCCTCACCAACTTTTCCAAGTCCTGCAGGATACCCACAGTAAAGACCATGAATCTGTGTGCAACGCCACTGCTCAAGCGGTGTATGCCAGAATTTGCTCAAGCTGTACCACTCAAATGCGGCATTATAGGCATGCTTGATAACGCGCGGATCGCTCAGCGCGGTGATGACGTTTTCTGGTATTTGTTCTCCTTGTGCCAGGTCAACGATTGCAACCGGACCTCCGTTCCAGGAATAAGCGAATAAGAGGATTTGAAAATCAGGACTCTGAACGTATTTATACAGCCCCGCTTTCTTGATTTCGACGCTGGAAAATGTCTCTATATCAATGGATAAATGATGCATAGGTCCTCCTTACGGTTAAAGTTAAGGGGCTCCGAAGAACCCCCTCTTAAAACCTTCACACCGTATGGATTAGATCCCCCATACGCCTCCACCAAGTGGCTTACCGGTGATCGGATCAATGTTCTGTTGAGGCGGTTGTTGTTGTTGTTGTCCGAATCCTTGCTGAGGCTGTTGACCATACTGCGGTTGTTGACCATATTGCGGCTGTTGTGGAGCTTGTCCGTACCCTTGATTTGCTGGCGGCTGCTGTCCGTATTGCGGTTGCTGAGGTGCTTGGCCATAACCTGGCTGTTGACCATACTGCTGTGGCGGTATTTGATCCCAACCTTGCGGAGCTGGTGCAGATGCAAAACCTACGCCCCCACCATTACCGCCGAAAGCCTGTTCAGCTGAAATACGTCCACCTAGGGCCTCACCATCACGCAAAATCTGTACAGGTCCTAGTCCAGCGCCAATTCCTTTATTACCACTATTGCTGTAGGCGAAGAAATTAATGTTTACCCGACCATAGACGCCCGAATACACTTTGGTTTGATCGATGATCGGGCTCATGTCAGGTGCCACTACAGCCTGTTGCTGCTTACTGCTTGCAGTCAGCACCCAATGCCCCTTACATTCCGGGCCAAACGCCTCACCGTTCGGACGAACGCCATCGCCATCGTGAATCGGAGTTCTCGGTTGCGCCGGACGAGCTCCCGCCCATACTCCTGCTACACCTTTTTGCGTCGCCGCTTCAATGGCGGCATTGATGCGCTGCATAGTGGCCATATCGGATTTTGGAATAAGAATGGTTGTGCTGTATTTCGGTTCCTGTCCTGGTTGATTGGCACGTGGCGTGAACAAGTTTACAAAGCTCAGTCTTACTTCACCTGTAGTTACTGCTGTTTCTGTTGTCATATGGATTTATCCCCTTATCATTAATTAGTTTTTATGATTGCTCCGGAGGTGTACCAAACACATCTTCCGGTTTAACTTGATCTGTGATTGCTGGACGCTTATCTCCATCCGGAACCAGTGTCGGCGCGCCTGATCGGCTGGTGACATGTCCGGATTCTTCTAACAGCTCACGATATTCTTTCTTACCAAGCGTCTTCTCCAGTTGTGGTGGAGTCAGTGGGCGCCGCTCGTAAAGTACAGCTTCTGCAATACCTTTCTCCTGCAGATGTTTAAAAGCTGCATCAAGATCGGTATATTCACGACTGCCTCTCCCTTCTACGGCTTTCCACCCAGGAACACTCCCACCTTTCAAAGCTTCAGCCAAGGCTAGCTTTTTCAAATCGGAATACCAGCTTACAATACCCTCAGCCTTCCGCAGCACTTCAGCAGCCTCTTCCCAGCTGAGTAGTGGCGGCTTCATAGGCGCCTTAGTCCCTGCTTCCATGATCTGCTCAACTCGGGCTCGACAAGTCCCCTTTGCCCGACAGAACCCGCAATGAGATCCTGGGGCATACTCACCCTGGCCATTGAAAGCCTGTTGTGCAATCGGTTTAATAGATTCACCCCAAGCAAGTAGGTCGATAACTGGAAGCGCCCATTCAGAAGGTTGCTCCCACACCTTTGGCTGTACGATAGACACGTGAACCTCCTCAATCGGGAACAGCAAGCTGAACGCTTTATAGGCTCCAAGAGCGTAAAGCTTCATTTGTGGATTATCCTCTGCCGGCACAGGCACACCCTGGCCATTCTTATAATCGATGACATACAGCTTCCCACTGCCGATAATTATACAGTCGGAGGTTCCGAAACTCTCAGGAACAAAATCAGTCAGGTCCACCTTCCGCTCAATGGCCACAAATGGTGGAGACGGGAAAGCATGGACGATAGACTGGATAAATTCCAGATAAGCGTCTGTATGATCGTCCATGATCGGCTCATACAGTTCATGAGCCTTAAACTTCTTCAGCGATGCGTTGAATTTACGAGTAGGTAATCCAGAGAAAACTTTCTGCAGCTTAAGCTCTGCAATTTCATGAGCGAGTGTGCCACGCTTAGCTGCTTCGCTCTCCGTGTCAGGAAGTGTTTCCTCCAGGCGAGCACTTGGCGTACAGTGCAGCCAGCGGTGAGCCCCACTAGCAGAGAGTAGGGCATGGGCCCGCTCTGCATGTGCGATTTCAGCCATTAGATCCGCCCTCCGAGGCTCCGCAAGAACGTTGCAAACTCCCCGTAGAATTTAGGATCTAGCTGAGTAAGAGCCCCTGCGCCGTGCTGCTGAAGCCACCCGATCAGATCAGAGCCGCGACCTGCATCCATTACCGGCTGAGCCGCCACACCCAGCTGATCCAGAGTATACGTCGGTGCCGAAGTCGGTACCGCTGCTGTTGGTGCTTGCTGTCCTTGTTGTGGCTGTTGTCCGTATTGCGTCGGGTCCGGTTGTTGAGTCGGAACTTGGCCATATTGTGGTTGCTGACCGTAATGCTGTCCGTAATTAGGTTGTTGCGATGCAGGCGGCTCTGGGGCTTGAGTGTTTGCCTGCGGAGAATAAGAGGCTCCTTGTGCCTGAACGGTGGATACGGTTGTTTCTGCAGGGACGCTACCGTTTGGCATTCCGCCAAGAGTTCCCGCCAGATCATGAACAAGATGTTTAATATCTGCAGCATTCGCCGCCTGAAGTGTAATTTGAATCGGAACAAGATTTTGCATATGAATCCTCCTAATAAGGTTTAGTTTTTAGTAAGTTCTGCTGCATTTTTAATACAGTGAGTACAGATATGTTTACCGTGAAATAATTGCAGACTTTCAGTATTACCGCAGAGAATGCAGCCCGGTTGATACTTGCGAAGAATGATCTTGTCACCATCCACGAAGAACTCCAGTGGATCTCCTTCTTCAATAAAATGAGTTCTACGAAGCTCTTTCGGAATAACAACACGACCAAGATTATCAATATGGCGCACAATTCCAGTAGCTTTCATTTGCAAATCCTTTCTGCCAGTGCTATGCTGGCTTTACATTGTAGGGTTCATAGTGCAGCTGTTTCGGGGTAGGAGCCGAGCAGCTGTATTTCTTTCTGTAGCAAATTACGATAAGTACGATATTGCTTGTCTGCATGAAGCGCGATCTTGATATGACCTGTTCGCCGCATTTGGCCTGCAAGGGCTAAGTAAAAAGCGCAGACGGCTTGGTAATGAATAGCTGTTTTTATTGGCAAGTTTCTCACCCCCTCTCCGAATCTTCAATGATCTTGAAGAACTCACTCGCATTCATTTCGGTTAACCCCTCCGGTGGATCTCCTTCAAAAGGATCCAAACTGCAATACACCTGATCATCCACACTGAACAGACGACTACGAATACGACCACCGCTGAAGCTCCGGAAGTAAAATGCTACGGGTGGCTTCCTGATTACCTTCAGATTTGCATCCTTCAAAGCTTTGAGCCAAGATTTCCCGATACGGGAGTTAACTTTAAATTTTCTCAGCCCACTCTCGATTGGAGCGCATAGGATTGATCCGTGTGAGCTGACATCTTTTTCAGTTGGTACGATGTACAGTGCTTCATCCGTCGGCCAATAAGTTGTGGATTCAATTGCGTGTGTGGCACTGAAGTCTTTAACCAGTTCGCGGATTGCCTTGGCGTTGTCACGGTAGGCGATGAAATCGCGGTGAAGGCTGCTCGCCTCAGTTACCTTGAAATATCCTGTCAATTGTTTTCCTCCTTTAACTTCTCTTTTGCTTCCAGCCATCTATCTAAGGATGTCTGGCGAAAGTGGATCAACGTTCTATTCCTAATAAATGGAATTTCGTTAAATTTGACCATTCTCCGTAAGGTTGAGTCTGATACTTTCAGGTACCTGCAGGCTTCAGCGAAGTCGAACACATTGGAATACAGTCTGCGTTCGAGTTCAGGCTGCAATTCTGATAGAATCTCTTGCCGAAGATCTTGCTTAATTTCATCGCGCAGTAATTCTATAAATTCACTCGTGGTCGGCATCAGCAGATTCCCCCCGCACTAACTCGTCCAAAGAAACTCCTAATGCATTCGACAATTTAACCAACGTTTCAGCATAAGGTCCTTGTTTTTTCTTACCAATGTTGTACAATGCAGATACTGCAACTCCGCTTTCTTTGGACAGTCTATAAATCGTCCAACCTCTTTGATTGATCAGTTTTTGAATGTTCACTTCAATTGTTTGTCCCATCGTGCTCACCTCCTGAATACATAATATAACCCCATAGTGTTATACTCAACCGCCGTTATAACCCCATAGAGTTACAAAATCCGACATTATCTCCTATTTACTTTGAATCGCTTGACTTATCTCTCTTTTCTGTTTTATTATAACTTTATAGAGTTATAACACATTAGAGATATAATAGGAGGCCTTTTAGGTGGATTTAGCAGATAAGATATCAGAATTGATGGATGAACAAGGAATCACTAAATACCGACTCTCTAAAGAAACTGGTGTCTCCTATACAGGTCTTACTAAGATTCTCTCTGGACAAACAAAGCACCCTCAAATAGATTCACTACAAGCAATTGCAAATTTCTTTAGTAAACCTCTCGATTACTTTACTAACGAAGATACTGAGGATGAACAACAGGCTCCAGAGTGGGCAACGGCCAAAGATAGGAGAGACTTCAAAAAATTACTTGAAGAGGATGAACCGATTATGTTTGACGGTTTACCCGTAAGCAACGATGACAAAGAAAAGCTCAAGCGAGTAATGGAAGCAATGTTCTGGGACGCAAAAGAGAAAAACAAAAAAACATACGGTCGTAAAAAGTCAGAGGATTGATTTATGGACCATATTATTGAAGGACTCATCAAGCGATACAAGACAAACTGTCCTTTTGAAATTGCAGAAAGACTGAATATTGAAGTCTGGTTCACTGATTTAGGGAGAAATACCCGAGGCATGTATTACCGAAAGCTCCGAAGACGCTACATAGCAATCCATAACGAGCTGAGCGAGCCTTGGATGAGGTTTGTGTGCGCTCATGAATTAGCTCATGATCGCCTTCATCCAGGTATCAGTAGGTTCTTCCTCGACGAACAATCATTTTTTAACGCAGGCAAATTCGAGCGACAAGCCAATCAGTTTGCGATAAAGTTACTGGTAGCAGACTCACATCCGCAACCTGGAGAAACCAAGGAGCAATACCTACTTAGATGTTCAGTACCACCTGAAGTACATAATTTTTTTTAAGTAACTTGCATTTACCGCTGCAAGGCGGTTTTTCATACCCAAAATAAGAACATATGTTCCTTGTAAGGAGGTGATTCCCATGTAAATGGAATTAGATTGGGCCCAGAAAATAAAGCTCAGGAGAGTGAGAATACAATGGCTTATACAGAACATTTGGGGGGCAATCGGTATAAATTAATTGCTAGAGACCCAAATCATATCAAACGAAAAAGAGTAACCAAAAACATCGAAGTACCTGCAGATATTATGAAGTCGACAAGAAAAACACAACAATGGATAACACTTGAACTAGCTAAATATGCGGAAGAGGTGGAAAACGGAAAGCTGGTTCGGACAGATAAATTATCCTTTCGAGACTTTGTCCCTCAATGGAAAAAAGGTTATGCAGATCAGTTCATGAGTCCGAACACTCGGCGCAACAATATGACATATATTGAAACATATCTGATGCCTGAGTTCGGAGACACCAGGATTGATAAGATCCAACCGTTACATTTGGTTACCTTTTTCGCAGAGCTAACGAAAAAAGATGGTACTCCAATGGCCACCAATACAAAGTTGAATATTTTCAAAGTAACTAAGAGCATCTTTGACGCAGCTCATGAATGGAAGGTTATACCTGACAACCCAATCACCGGAGTTAAGCGGCCCACTCAAAGCAAGGCTGAAAAGAAAAAACTACGAGGTCAGAAGCACTCATACACATGGGACGAAGTCCTTTCAATTATGAGAGCCATGCACCAACTCCCCGATGGATGGCGCTTATACTTCACTGGAGCGATTCTCGGGGGCTTCAGACGTGGTGAACTACTCGCCGTAGAGTGGACCGATTTAGACTTTGAGAACAATGCTATTTTCATTGAGAAACAGATTACTTTTGACGAAGAAGGCAATAAAACTGAAGCAGAGGTAAAAACAGAAGAATCAGAGGGATGGGTCCCTATGCCAAGGTGGTATATGGATGAGCTAAAGAAATTCCACACGCCATGGAAGAAGCAGCGGCTTATCTGTAAACAGTGGAAGGGCGGTAAAAAGAATTATATTTGGCACGGAGGTAAAGGAGTTATGTACTATCCGAGCACAGCAACATTGACATGGAGCCGCTTCTTAAAGAAACATAAGCTTCCACACGTTAAACTGCACGGCCTACGTCACACAGCAGGTATGCTGCTCAGAGAGAACGGCACTGATATTAAAACTATCCAAGAACGACTACGTCACACGAAGATCAACACAACTGCCGATATATACACCCATCAGTCTACAACAGTCAGTAGAGCAGCAGCTGATCAACTGGAGGCACTTAATCCGAAAATTGCCCCCCGGGTTGCCCCTTATGCATAAAGTAGACAGGGGTATGTCGAATTCGGACAAAAAGAAAAACCCTTGCGGGAACAAGGGTTTCAGGTCTTACAAATTACAAAGCGGGTGATGGGAATCGAACCCACGCTACCAGCTTGGAAGGCTGGAGTTCTACCATTGAACTACACCCGCATATATACAATCGGGATGACACGATTTGAACATGCGACCCCCTGGTCCCAAACCAGGTGCTCTACCAAGCTGAGCTACATCCCGTCATCGTTATGTATCATTTACTTAATTGGTGACAACTAATAATATATCACTCACAGTTAATTCATGCAATACTTTTTTTGCTGAGAGAAGCATTAGAAGCTTTCTAGATAGAATGAACTCACAGATTATGAGGAAGAAATCGTACAATTGTGAGGCTCACTAAACAACGATGATGCGAATCCATTTTTCAGCGCATCACAGCCAAAACTGGTTCTTTCTAAATATATTTATGTATGTCTTATGTTCATTCTATCTAGCCTTTCTAATTATAGACAACTACCTTTAAAAATCGGCTTTCAAAATCTTCAGACTTAAGCGGTTTGCTGAAAAAGTATCCCTGACCTTCATGACAATGCTGTTCCTGCAGAAATAGAAGCTGTTCTTCATTTTCTACACCTTCAGCAGTGACCTTAAGCTGTAAATGCTTGGCCATAGAGGTTATCGTAGATACGATGGCCTTGTTGCTGTGGTCCTCCATCAGCTCACGAACGAAGGACTGATCAATCTTCAATCGATCGATTGGAAGCTTCTTAAGATAATGTAACGAGCTGTAGCCAGTCCCAAAATCGTCAATGCTAATCTGTACACCTAACTTCTTGATCCGATCCAGAACATCAATTCCCTGATCAAAGTCCAGCATCGTGCTCTCTGTAATCTCCAGCTCAAGACATGTCGGATCAAGGCCCGTATCAAGCAGAACGCGCTGAATTCGATCTGTCAGATGCACATCCTGAAATTGCCGAATGGACAGATTCACAGAGATCGACAAGGGTTTGTACTGCTGCTGCCATTTTCGATTCTGAGAACATGCCTCCTTAAGCACCCATTCCCCAAGAGGAACAATAAGCCCGCTCTCCTCTGCGATGGGAATAAAATCTGCTGGTGAGATCGTCCCTTTGACCGGATGCTGCCAGCGCACGAGTGCCTCAACACCAACGACCTCATTCGTTCTTAGATCGATTTGCGGCTGGTATTCCAAATAGAATTCTCCACGCTTCAGGCCCTTTCTGATGTCATGCTCCATCTGCAGGCTTTTCTGTGCCTCCCGTTTCATCGAGACTGCATATCGGTTCAAATCCATTCCATGATCCTTCGCGAAATGAAGGGCTGTATTCGCATTACGAAGTAATTCCTCAGGTGAGCTTCCGTCAAACGGAAATAGGCTAATGCCAGCAGACGGGGTAAGGTACAGCTCACGATCTTTTAATAGTAAGGGCTCTTTGAAATGCTGAAGAATTTCACTTACCTGCCGGTTTAATAATTTTGTTTCAACAAATTCGCTTAAAACGACAGCATATCGGTCACTGTCCAGCGAGAACACCTCTATTTTGCCGCCTCTATATTGCTTTAGGCGTTCTCCTGTTGTTTTCAGCAGTTGATCTCCGAACTGATAACCAAGCGAGTCATTTATGATCTTAAATCGGTTGATGTTGATGACCAGAAGACCTACCGTCCGATTCTCTGAATATGCAGAATGCATACAATCACGTAAATGTAGGAGTAAGGACCTCCGATTCGGCAATCCTGTAACTTCATTATAATGAGCCATGTAGTTCAGCTGTTCTCGGGTGACGGTCTGCCGCTCCAGTGGAATCGTGACGTAAACGTTGAAATACACCTCTTGAAAAATGAAATAGCCCAGCAGCTGAAAGATCATGGACAGCGTAAAAGAGAGATCTGATACGTCTTGAATCTGCAGCATAAAGCCTTGACTGACAATACAAAATATCATACCAAGTATGAGGTTCTTATTCACATTCATTACTCGTTTTACCTTTGAAAATAACAGCCCCAACAGAGCCAGCATTAAAAAAGATAAAAGAGAAAAATGGATCGCATAATGAATTGGATTTACAATCTCGTTCAAGGGGTCATAAACGCTAAAGAAGTAATCAAGATTGTCGTTGTTTTGTAGAAGGAGAAGCAGGACTGCCATATATAGCAGGGCAGCACCTAATCCTATAGATTTGCGGATGGGACGCTCCGCCGATTTTGGAGAAGAAAACCCGAGATAAAGCATGCCCATTACACAGAGCAACCGAGTCAAAAATACTATAAGTATGACATCGGAGGTATCCACCAGCAACTCATTTCTGAAGGAAATTCCACTATAGTGTATAAATAATAGCAATTCCAAAAAACCTGCTGCAAAAAATACAGAAGCAATGTACTGTCCATTATGTGTTCGCTGCCCCTGTTCCAAAAGTCTCGCCTGGTTAGACGCCGAGAAGCAGATAATTAACGAACAAAGAGAGATGCCCATTCCCAATAAATTAATAAGTTCCTGACTAAGCAATGAAGATAAGGAAGGCATTATCCATGGGTTCAAAATACATAATATAAGACCAGCACCCGCAGTCCATAAGAACTTGGGATGTCTCAACTTAATGCTCATAGCATTTATTGATGCCTCCTAAATATTGTCCATAAAGTACGTTTATTTCATTGGTTATCATGTATTTTACAGTTAAGATGTGACATATTCCAACATTTTCTTCAATATCCACTGGACTATAATACCATTTAATCAGCAAACTTTGTACTATTTTTTTGACTTATCTATGCATAAACGCGCAATTTGTAGGTATTAAGTCTCTATAAAATAAAAACACCCTCTACCATTTAGTAGAGAGTGCCTAGTCAGGGAATAATGCGAGCAAAACGGCTAGTGCTCATCCCAGAATCGATTCATCGGTTATAAGAGGATTAATGCACAATCCTCACTTATCAAAGTTCACTTCAGGTGTGGTAAGTGTATCATAGAAATCGACGACCCGGTCTTTATTCTCCGAATTACGAAGTGCCATAGCCGAACGAGGATGCTCGTCGAGATGACCTGTTATCATATATGGCAGGATGTATCCCCACTCTTCTTTCTCACGTAGAGGTACAAGGAGCTGCTCCAGCGCATCAAGAACAGGACGGAGCTTATATTTAGTTCCTTTCAAATGAGCTATTAGCAGTTCTGTCGGACAATTACCGGCAGCGCGGCCCATTCCATACACGGAAGCATCCAGCAGTTCAACACCAAGCTCAGAAGCGATCAGCGTGTTGGAGAATGCGAGCTGCATGTTGTTGTGGGTGTGGACCCCAAGCCGTTTGTTGGGCAGATGAAGCTTGAACTTCTCAACAAGATATTTAATGTCACTGTGATCCAGGCTTCCATAGGAATCGACAATGTATACAACATCAACCACACTCTCATTGATCATTTCAAAAGCTTCAAGAAGCTCATTCTCCATCACATTGGATAGTGCCATAATATTAAGTGTCGTTTCGTAACCACGTTCATGGAAGATGCGAACTAGCTCTAGACCCTTGTCCACATCCTTGATATAGCAAGCAACACGGATCAGATCCAGCATACTTTCGCTGCGAGGAAGAATGTCATTTTCGTCTACTCTTCCGATGTCTACCAGTGCGGACAGCTTGGTGTTGCCTTTTTGAGGAATGACCTTTCTCAAGAAATCATCGTTCAGGAAGCGCCAAGGCCCTGCTTTGTCGGCACCCTTCAGCAGCTTAGGGGAATTTTTATATCCAACCTCCATATATTCAACGCCTGCTTCATTTAAGCTCTCATACAGCTTCTGTACAAATTCCACGCTGAAATCCCAATTGTTCACGAGGCCGCCGTCTCGAATCGTGCAGTCTACAATCTTGCTATGATTTGTCATCGTCTTCATGGCTAAGCTCCTTTATATGCCTACTTTATTTCTCTCATGATACTTGAACGTGGAATGAAAAGTAAAGAGAAGCTCGACCTAATCTGACATTAAGCTTACTTATGTGCCTGATCAAGCGGTTGAACCTCCTCGGGAGATACCTTTTCCTCCCCATATCTGACTTTATTATATAAAGTTATTAACTGGTGGATCAGCTCTCCTCTATACGGAACGTGCTTGTGTCGGACTTCTTCGTGTTCATTCAGCCATTGCTCCAGCTCATTAGGCGTGAGTGATGAAGGCAGTGGTCCTGCTTCCTTACCCACCTGCTCTACAACAGACTTATAATAATATCGGATTCTTTGTTCAGGTTCCTCAGGGACTCGTTGTTTACGGAACATGCGAAAAAAATCTTTCTTCGGTCTGTTCTCGATCGTCTCCGTTATATCGATATAAGCTATTTTTTCCGGGATTGGAGTCTCCTGTTTGGGTTTACTTCTGGATTGTAGATATCGGCTCACCTTCTTGAGCAATCTCCACAGGCCATAACCAATGAATAATAAGAAGGCAAGCACAGCGAGCATGACCAGCGCGTTCAGTACCCAATCCCATACGGGTGATGAATCACTCGAAGGTTCTGCTTCAGTGGGAGGGAATAGTAGTCCTTCTGAAGGAAGCTGAGGGATGGTCTCTGGTATTTCCTCAGAAGGCTCTCCATCAAACAATGAACGAAACCAGCTCGTAAATCCGTTCCACAGGTAATTAAACAACTCCGACAGATAATTAAATGTCCCAAGGATAATGACTATGACTAGGAAGAGAAGCATCCGTGGCCGATTCAGTTCGAAGAAGCTCTTCATTTGCGGTCTCTTGCCATCCATGTCTAAGGTGGCCCGTCTCATCTCACGAGAATGTCTTGTCCAGATATAGACTAGAAACCCGATGATACCGGCTGCATAAATACTCATTGCATGATCGTCCAGTCTAGGTACTCTCGTGGCAATCAGGCTTAATGCAAGCAATGAGATAAGTCCCGTATATTGCATACGATCCGCAGGAGCAAAATTCAATCTTCGTTTACCCAGGGTAAGCCCGCGATATGCCGTTCCGGCTCCTGCCACTGCTGCCAGAAGAACAGGGAGAATGGTTATATCCTGCTCTGTGTCTAATAGAAGCGTCCCGCCAACGGAGATCATTATTCCAGCAATCCATGATACACATCCAGCCATAAGCTTGTTATTAATTGCAGAACTCAGCCAGATCGCTGTAAAGAGGTCAAGCACAAGCAATATGAAAGTATACACGGGACTTATTTGCAGTGCAAAAACAGAGAGCAGTACCGTTAAAGGATAGATATAGACGAGCTCCATCAAGCTCAGCAAGTACACTCTTATAGGTACCGCTTGATCACGATCATTGCTCATCTCCCTGCCTCCTTGTACTCCGGATCTGAATCAAGGTATACAATGCTGACTTTATTTCCACCGAATCTGAGGCGATTCAGCTGCTCCTCCATGCCTGGAGATACGAACGGCGTAATTAATAAATAATCCTGCCGCTCTCCTGAATCAAGCTGCCTGTCAGCCTCATCCATAAGCACCTGTTCCATCGGTATCAAGCACTTTAATTGTACTTCAGCCATGGCTTGCATTATATATTCTGCGTGAAGAACTCCATAGTCGGCATCAATCCGCACGAGTGAATTTGATCCTAAAGCGTATGCATTATGCATGAATCCTGTTTTTAGTCCTCTGCTCACTGCATCATTCACCGCGGTTGCGGCATAGGATAGACCTCTCTCGGCCATCCCCGGCTTCGTTACAACACTCCACATGTCACTGGACTCCTGAATATTGAATATAATGAGCGTTTGCGGATCCGAACTGTAGCCTTGTTTATATACCTGTAATTGACCGGTTCTCGCGCTTGCTGACCAGTGGATCCGATTCATCGGGTCGCTCGCTCCATATTCCCTGACACCAAGAATAAGAAACGGATCCTCTACGATCCATCGGGATACCTCCAGCTCGCCTTGCCAAACCTCATAGCTCGTTGGCATTTCGTGATCAGCCAAGAGTGCAGGGAATACAGTGATCTGTACCGATACAGGCTGCTTCTTCGCATGGGAATAGACACCCAGGAGGTCACCGCCTGTCATCGTCACCGTTTCCAATTGATACACACCGCGATGCTGGCAAGTAAAGAAATGCTTCCGCGTAATTCGAGTATAGGGTTTAAGCGAGAACAAGCTTTGATGATTTTGATAAATATCTCCTCTGCTGATGCCGAGTTCAGCACCTGTATGAAATATAAAAGAAGCTGGCATCATTGCCTCTAAGCGAAGCCAGGGTACGGGAAGTCTTTTCTCATTCGAAATCTTCTCGACCATCTCAAGCTCATCCCCGGCATAACACTGTTTCTTCGCAAACTCACGCTGATACGAAATTCTCTTCAGTGCAGGTACCCCAAGCAGGATACCTTGAGCAAAAACTAGCAGAAGGCCGACGACAAGAAACCACAGAAGCTCCATCTGTTATTGCACACTGCTTTCTACACTTGTTCTGTCGCTCGGCACAGGAATTTGTGAAATGATATCACTAAGCAGCGCTTCAGCCTTTCCCTCCTGCTGCTTGGATCGATGTTTGAATACGAGCCGATGTGACAATACAGGCAGCGCCAAAGCCTTTATATCATCAGGCAGTATATATTCTCTGCCTTGTATGGCTGCCCGGGCCTGTGCCGCCTTAAGCAGTGCTTGTGTTCCTCGTGGGCTTACGCCCAGCGCAATATCCGGATGATGTCTTGTTGCGTCAGCGATAGAGATAATATAGCGCATCAGATCTTCCTGTACGCGAACGGCTGTATAAACCGATTGTGCAGCTACGATGTCACGCTGGGCTACAACCGAAGATACACCTGTTATGAAATCCCCGCTTACCGTACGTCGCAAAATTTCCACACTTTCCTCCTGAGTTGGATAACCCATGCTCATCTTGAGCATAAAGCGGTCCATTTGTGCCTCTGGTAATGGAAATGTACCTTGATTATCAACAGGATTTTGGGTGGCGATAACAATAAAAGGCCTTTTGAGCTCATGTGTGTGCCCATCTACACTAATTTGCCTCTCCTCCATACATTCCAGCAGGCTGGACTGTGTTCTCGGTGTCGCTCGGTTAATTTCATCGGCAAGAATCAAATTAGCGAACAGAGGACCTTCGCGAAATTCAAACTCTCCTTCCTTTTGATTATAGAAATGAATCCCCGTGAGGTCTGAGGGCAATAGATCAGGAGTAAACTGCACTCGTCTAAACGTACAATCTAACGAGGCTGCCATCGTTTTGGCCAGCAAAGTCTTCCCGGTACCTGGTACATCCTCAAGCAGAATATGACCTGAGGCGATCATGGCGATCAGCATTAAATCCACTGTATCATTTTTACCTACAATGACTTTTGCCATATTTGCTCTAAGCTTGGCCGCTACTTGTGCGATTTCTTGAAATTCCATAACGATGTCAAGACCTCCCCATATTCGTAAACGTTTTCATATAATAAAGTGATTTTACCATAACCCTATATCCCATGCATGTTTTTTCAAATGAAAAAGACCTTGTATATCACAAGGCCTGAATTACTTATGCATTTGTTACATATTCTGCAATGGTTCTCACCATAGCTCCAGTCGCTCCTTTGGGATGAATACCTCTCTCTTTCGATACATAAGCCGTTCCGGCAATATCCAGATGGATCCACGGCATTCCTTCTGCAAAAGTACCTATAAATAGACCTGCAGTAATAGAAGCACCGTATCTTCCTGTACTGTTCCGCAGATCGGCGACCTCGCTTCGCAGCATTTCTTCAAATTCAGGATAGGCGGGCAGCGGCCATACCTTCTCACCCGTTCGTTTAGAGGCTAGTATAAATTCATTCATAAAGGGATCGTCGTTAGATACAGCTCCTGTAGCGACGTCGCCAAGTGCTGATACAACTGCTCCAGTCAATGTAGCTACATCAATAATCCTTGTTGCTCCGAGCTCCTTCGCATAAGTTAATCCATCAGCGAGCACGAGCCTTCCTTCTGCATCCGTATTTAAGATCTCAACGGTTCTGCGGCTGAGTGTAGTGATAATATCTCCCGGTTTGAAAGCACTGCCTGAGGGCATATTTTCAGCGGAGGGAATGACAACAACCACATTCTGCTCAGGCCGCAGCAAGCATAGGGTATGCAGTGCACCCAGTACCACAGCCGCCCCGGCCATGTCACTTATCATCTCCTCCATCCCAACACGAGGCTTGAGTGATATTCCACCGGTGTCAAACGTAATGCCTTTTCCGACCAGCCCGATAATTTCTCCTTCCCAGGAGGTCTTCCCTTGATATTTCAGGACAATCATTCGAGGAGGATTCACACTCCCGGCTCCTACCGACAAGAGCCCACCCATGCCCTTCTTAACAATTTCGTTCTCATCCAGCACTTCGTATTCAAGTCCATGCTGCTCAGCGAGCCTTACGGCCGCATTGGCCAGATCATGAGGAACAAGCATATTGCCAGGCAGATTTGTTAAGTCTCTGGCTAGTATCGTTCCTTCTGCAAAAGCCCTCCCCCGCTCCATACCGATATGCCACTGCCGCTCATGTTCGTCCTGATACACTTTGTCCTGATGAAATATAAGCCGATCTGGGCCAGTATAGGCCACTTGTGTACGTTTGTATGTTTTGCGTCGATAGGTGCCTAGTATAAAACCTTCTGTAAGCGTATGAGCCACGACAGCAATATCTTGGGACAACGAATAAGTAAGCATAGAGGAAGGCAATGCAAAAACGACTTGATCTGCGCAGATCTTCACCGCTGTTTTTGCAGCGCGCACTGCAGCAAGGCGAAGCCCTTCAGGGGTAAAAGGATACTGTCCTGTTCCGACTAATATTAATGTTATTGCTGTATCTGACTGCATCACGGGTATGGTAAACAATTGATTTTCAGATCCTTGGAATAATCCTCGTTCCTTTACAGAAGCAATCGCTTCCTTCCATTCCGCAGGAAAATGTCCCGTAATCCACTCCGCCTCGCTTACCAAACAAATGACAGCTTGCGCTTCAATCGATTCGATCGGAATATCTGATTTCCATAACACTTCCATCTTCACATTCATCATCATATCCATCCTTCAGCTAGCTATTAAATACGATCAAATTCAAATATAGCCTTAATTTCATACTACTCCTTTCATATACCCGCCATGACAAATTAAAAAAGTTCAGAGAGCAAAAAAAAATCAGAAGCAGCTACGCTTCCGATCTATTGAAGTGATGCACAGATTATACGATAGGAAGAGAAATCTTGAATTCTGTTCCTTCTCCAGATTTACTGTCAACGGATATGGTGCCTCCATGATTCTTAATAATTCGATAGCTGACGGATAGTCCGAGCCCAGTGCCTGCTTCCTTGGTCGTAAAGAAAGGATCAAACAGCCTTACTAAAGTATTGTGATCCATTCCCTGTCCATTATCTCTTATGGAAATGACGACATTAGTGCCTTCTTGCTGTGTTTCAATCTGGATAAGCCCTGAATGATCCTCACCTACATTCTCGATGGCATCCATTGCATTCTTGACCATATTCAGCATGACCTGCTTAATTTGTTTTACGTCGATGGACACATATAGCGGATGATCAGCATTGTCCATCTCTATTTGACATCCTTTCATTAAACCTTCGCTTTCTGTAAGCAGCACCACTTCTTTGAGTAAAGATTGAACTGGAATCACGGTTTTTTGTGGGGCAGAAGGCTTGGATGAATTAAGGAATTCATAAATAATATCATTCGCTCGATCAATTTCTGTAAGTATAATTCTTGCATATTCATCCTTGCCTAACTGAATAAGGTGAGGTCTTAGCAATTGAATAAACCCTCGGATGGCGGTTAGCGGATTGCGAATTTCATGAGCGATGGAGGCTGAGATTTGTCCCAGCATGGCCAGCTTATCGTTCTGATACGCGGTTTGCTCGATTTGTTTGAAATCCGATACGTCCTTTACACTTAGCAAAAAGTTGCCGTCCATCTGATCACCGTACGTCATAGTGATGAGCCAATGCTTCCCATATTCGTCAAGCACCTCATGATAGCGCTTACGATGGAAAATGGTCTCCCTGAATATCCTCATAATCTTTTTCTTTTTGAACCGGCTAATGTATGGATGCCGTACGAGCTGAACTACATCACAGCCGAGCAGTTGATGGCGTGGCAGCTCTAGCAATCTGGCCATCTGCAGATTAATGAAAGTAAGAACCCCATCCCTATCAAATAACATGATTCCGCTATCCAAGTGTTCTAGAATATTCTCATAATTGCTGTTATCTAGATGCTGTAGTGGAAATACGTCGTTTGCAGAAATCAATGTGTTCTGAAACTCACTGATCATACTCAGGCTCCCCCTTTACACGTAAATGGAACTTGCCGATCGGACTACTAATCGTCACATAGATGATGACGAGGCTTCCCGCTATAGATCTAAACCAGCGTCGACCATACAGACACAGGGGTCTTTCGTGTCATACGACTACGTTACGCTTCAGATAAGGCACCATTAACATAAGAACTGGAATGAAGTATGAATCACTGCAGTATGGAGGTCTATGAGGTTTAACTTCGGGCGCTGATCGTTTGCTTCCTCGCTGTTAAGCTATGTTTAGCTGATCTACCGTCATGCAGAGTTTTTGGGGATGTCTATTTAATCATAGACAAGTTTACCAATTAGAGTCAACCGAAGATACTGTCGAATTGTTGGATATTAAGCAGATATAACCTTTTCTGTAGAAATTAAAATGGCATTTTATCCTACATCTAAAGCCTCCGTTAATAACGGAGGCTTCATCTTTATGCATAGGTATTTTCGGTTATCGGCCTGTCTGATTTGGCTTGATCTTGGATCGTCTCTTGCTCATGACAGCAAGTCTTCGTTTAAGCTCGCTCTCCCATTTATGATCTTCTATGCTCTTAGCAATGGATAGCAAATCCAAGGAAGTATCGATCTGACGCTGTATAATTTCTAGAGGATCTTCGTTCTCCCGGTTTACGCAATTTTCGTAAATCGTATCTTCATCTTCCATGACATAATCCTGAAAATCAATCTCAGATGCACCATCACCATGTGCATACTCAGCCAATATTTCATACTCATTCTCAACCTTATAGTGAACCTCTACCCGATTACATACCGGACAAAAGAGCAGGGGAACATTGTGGACCTGCGTTCGGTAATGCTTTAATGTTCCCTTTGTCCCGATCATACTTGCTCCACAACAAAAACTCATTTTGCTCACCCTCCTTGTAGACACAAAACCGGAAGCATTGTATACATTATGTTCAATAGCGTATTCTTTTACCCTATTCGTTATGACAATCCCAATTCCTCTTTCTTAATCGAATCTCCATAAAAAAAGGGCTATACTCGTTATAACACGAAAAAAACCGACTTAAAACGCCAATTAGTTAAGGATATTGAATATTCCTCGTGTAGACATAGCAATATAAGTCTATACGGTGAAAAAAGCCCTCTCAGCGGTAATTACCGCCTTGAGGGCTTACTTAACTTAGAAGCGATATAACGATTTACAGGTTGCTGTCGCCTGGCTTCCAGTTCATTGCGCACAATCCGCCGGATTGCAGAGCTTGAAGCACACGAAGTGTTTCTTCTACAGAACGACCCACATCGTTGTGGTTAACGACTTGATATTTCAACTCGCCTTCAGGGTCAATGATGAAGAGACCACGTAGTGCAACACCTTCTTCTTCAATCAATACGCCATAGTCACGAGCAACTTGCTTCGTAATGTCGGAAGCGAGCGGGAAGTTAATTTGACCCAAGCCGCCGCTGTCTTTTGGAGTGTTGATCCAAGCTTTGTGGCTATGGATCGAGTCTACACTCACACCAAGAATTTCTGTATCCAAAATTTTGAAATCATTATAAGCATCGCTGAGTGCTGTAATCTCAGTTGGGCATACAAATGTGAAGTCTAGCGGGTAGAAGAAAAATACCAGCCATTTACCACGATAGTCAGACAATTGAACCTTACCAAAATCTTTACCATCACCAGTTACGGTCTCCATTACAAAATCCGGAGCTGTTTTTCCAACCAAACGTTCTGCCATGATAAAAAGTCCTCCTTCTCCTATGTAACCAAAATCGTTTTCTCTTTAGATTGTGAAGAGTATGTGAAACTCTTAAAATTAATGAAGAGTTTATGAAACTCTCAAAAAAGAGCACATTTAAAATCCTATCACCGTCAAGTTTCAAAGTCAATATTATAAACCTTATTTGTTGATAATTATTATAATTAAGAAGAAAAGAAGCACAGTATGGCCGTTAACCTCTCCTACTGTACTCCTGACTTATCATTTTAAATTTAACTTCTCTTCATTCTACAAAGCTTCTATGCACTCTTATTTTACAATCGCCGCTACAATCAGATCTCCCATCTCGGAGGTGCTGATCGCAGTGCTCTTATCTACAGCAATATCACTTGTCCGATGTCCTGCATCCAGCACCTGGGCAACTGCTCTCTCAATCGCATCTGCTGCATCGCTGTATCCAAATGTCAAACGGAACATCAAGGCAACTGACAGAATCGTCGCAATCGGATTCGCTAATCCCTGACCTGCAATATCCGGAGCTGATCCGTGTACGGGTTCATATAGACCAAAGCTTCCTTCACCCATAGACGCCGATGCGAGCATTCCGATTGAGCCTGTAAGCATAGCCGCTTCGTCACTTAAAATATCACCAAACATATTTTCCGTAACAATGACATCAAAGCTTGATGGACGGCGCAGCAGCTGCATTGCACAGTTATCTACGAGCACATGCTCAACTTCAACATCTGGATATTCTGGAGCGACCCGGTTTACCACTTCACGCCATAAGCGGGAGGTTTCAAGCACATTTGCTTTATCGACCGATGCCAATTTTTTTCTACGTTTTTGTGCAATTTCAAAAGCTTGTCGAACAATCCGTTCTACTTCTGCTACATTATATACGCAGGTATCTACCGCTTCTTCGCCATGCTCTCCCTCTCTGCGGAACTTCTCTCCAAAGTAGATTCCGCCTGTCAGCTCTCGAACGACCATAAGATCTGTGCCTTCAAGCACTTCCGGCTTTAGTGTAGAAGCATCTTTGAGACAATCGAATACGACGGCAGGTCTCAGGTTGGAAAATAATCCGAGTGCTTTGCGGATCCCCAGCAATCCTGTTTCTGGACGAAGCTCCTTGGAATTGTTGTCCCATTTCGGACCTCCGACCGCTCCAAGCAGTACTGCATCCGCACTTTGACATACCTCCAGTGTTTCTTTCGGCAAAGGGGTTCCTGTCTCATCAATCGCAATTCCGCCAAATAAAGCGTGATTTGTTTCAAAAGTATATCCGAACACTTCTTCGGTTCGTTTCAACACTCTCTCCGCTTCTGCAACAACCTCTGGTCCAATGCCATCTCCAGCAATGACGGCGATTTTTTTGACTTCTGACATGACTGCACGCTCCATTCTAAATAATATCTGCTATATACCTTTGTAACATAATCACGGTACATTTGACCAAGATATAGAAGCTATCGCGTCTATAGGTATAGACTATAAGGCAGTACGAAGTTGAAAGAGATGGAAGAATCCGATTACAATAGACTTGTTTAGATGGTTCAATTTCCCTGATGAGAGGATGATAGTGGATGCAGTATACGTATTTAGGAAGATCAGGACTCAAGGTAAGCCGTCTGTGTCTGGGTACGATGAATTTTGGACCTGCAACGGATGAGAAGGAAGCCTTTCGCATTATGGATGCTGCCGTTGATGCAGGCCTCAATTTTTTCGACACAGCAAACATCTACGGATGGGGTGAAAATGCAGGACTGACAGAAACGATCATCGGTAAATGGTTTAAGCAAGGCGGCGGACGCAGAGAAAAAGTCGTACTTGCGACCAAAGTATACGGCTCCATGCATGACAGCAACGATGGACCCAATGATGAAGCAGGCTTGTCAGCCTACAAAATCCGCCGGCATCTCGAAGGCTCACTTCAACGACTTCAAACCGATCATATTGAGCTCTATCAAATGCACCATGTCGATCCTAATGTCTCCTGGGAAGAATTATGGGGAGCTTTTGAAGTTGGAATTCATCAGGGAAAAATCGGCTATGTCGGCTCAAGCAATTTTGCCGGATGGCAGATAGCGGTTGCTCAAATGGAAGCCAAGAATCGAAATTTCTTAGGGCTTGTGTCAGAACAGCACAAATACAGCCTGAATTGCCGGCTTCCTGAGCTCGAAGTGCTTCCTGCAGCACATAAGCTTGGACTTGGCATCATTCCTTGGAGTCCGCTTGATGGCGGTCTGCTCGGACGAAATGCACTCAAGAAGATCGAAGGAACTCGTAGTGGTGGAATTGCGGAGCGTGTCGAGCAGCATCGCACACAGTTGGAAGAGTTCGGTGCACTCTGCCGTGAGCTTGGAGAGCCGCAGGATAATGTCGCTTTGGCTTGGCTCCTTGCGAATCCTGCGGTTACCGCTCCAATTATTGGTCCTCGCACACTCGAACAATTCGAAAACACACTAGATGCACTGGAGATCAAGCTGGACGAGTCAGTCCTCAAGCGGCTGGATGAAATCTTCCCAGGTCCAGGCGGTCATGCGCCAAACGCTTACGCGTGGTAATGAAGCAGCAAAAAAAGCGGCCTAAGCTATTACAGCTTGGCCGCCTTTTGTCATTGTCATCACGATTCTCAGAGAATAGAGAGCTATGATCTTATTTATGAGTCCAGTGCATCATTTCACGCAATTGTGCGCCGACAACCTCGATTGGATGATTCGCTTCATTACGGCGAGTCGCTGTCAGGAATGCGCGTCCGGATTGATTTTCCAGGATGAAGTCGCGAGCGAATTTACCTTGCTGGATATCGCTAAGGACTGCTTTCATTGCTGCTTTGGTGTCTTCAGTTACAACGCGTGGTCCAGTTACATAGTCACCGTATTCCGCTGTGTTACTGATGGAATCACGCATGCTGGCAAGTCCACCTTCATACATTAGGTCAACGATCAGCTTCAGCTCATGCAAGCATTCGAAGTAAGCCATTTCTGGAGCATAGCCAGCTTCTGTTAATGTTTCAAAGCCTGCTTTTACAAGTGCGCTTACACCACCACACAGCACAGCTTGTTCACCGAACAAATCTGTTTCTGTTTCTTCACGGAAGGAAGTTTCAATAACACCAGCACGTGTACAACCGATCCCTTTTGCATAAGCCAGACCAATTTCTTTGGCTTGACCCGTAGCATCCTGCTCAATCGCAATTAGACCAGGTACACCAAAGCCCTCAACATATGTACGGCGAACCATATGCCCAGGAGATTTAGGAGCTACCAGCATAACATCACTGTCTTTAGGAGCAACAATTTGTCCAAAATGAACATTGAAGCCGTGGGAGAACATCAGAGTTGCACCTTTTTTCAGGTTAGGCTCAATTTCATTTTTGTAAACGGAAGCTTGTGTTTCATCCGGCATCAGGATTTGCACAACATCAGCACGGCGAGTTGCTTCTGCAACCGGCAATACTTCGAAGCCGTCATTTTTAGCTGTCTCAAATGATTTACCTTCGCGCAAACCGATAACTACGTTTAGACCACTGTCACGCAAGTTTTGTGCCTGAGCATGTCCTTGACTTCCATAACCGATAACGGCGATGGTTTTACCTTTCAATACACTAAGATCTGCATCCTGTTCATAATAAGTTGTAACTGCCATTGTTAAAGCCCTCCTTTGTATTGTAAAGAAAACCCTGCATGAATGAGCGGGTGTTTCAAGGGACTGCAGAACCGTCCGTTAATCTAAGCCTCTAGTCCCCTCAAGCCCCCGCTCATTCTTCAGGACTGCAAATTCCTGTCGCGGTAAATGACTAAAATATGATGTTAAGACAGGCTGGCTAATGAATACGAAAAGTATATTTATACGTTTCCTCGGATCATTGCCGTTACACCTGTTCTAGATAATTCCCTGATACCATATGGCTTAATGAGCTCGATCATCGCGTCAATCTTATCTGTATCTCCTACAACTTGAATCATCAGGCTGGAGTTGCCGATATCGACAACCGAGGCACGGAACGTTTCGACGAGACCCATAATTTCCGGACGAACCGAAGGCTCTGCTTTGATCTTGATCAGTGCGAGCTCGCGTGCAACCATCGGATTGGAGCTCAAATTAACAACCTTGATAACGTCAATTAATTTGTATAGCTGCTTCTCAATCTGCTCAAGAAGATGTTCATCCCCAAGTGTCACAATAACCATTCGGGATAATCCGGCTTCCTCAGACTGACCAACCGTGATACTTTCAATGTTAAAGCCGCGGCGACCGAACAGACCTGATACCCGTTGAAGTACTCCTGGCTGATCATTTACCAGTACGGCAATCGTATGTCTATTCATGATTTATGCATCCCCCATCAGCATTTGATCAATGGTCGATCCCTGCATTACCATCGGATATACGTTTTCTTCCTTGTTAACAACAAACTCTACAAGCACCGGACCGTCTGTTTCGAGCGCTTCTGACCAAATCTTCTGCGCTTCTTCCTTATTCGTGGCACGCAGACCCTTGACCCCATAAGCCTCTGCCAATTTGACAAAATCAGGACTTCCAGCTAGATCAATGTGACTATATCTGTTGTCGTAGATCAGCTCTTGCCATTGTCTTACCATCCCTAGTACCTGGTTGTTGATAACCACAATCTTAACTGGAATCTTGTTAATTGCACAGATGGCAAGCTCTTGAGAACACATCTGCATACCGCCGTCTCCATTAATAGAGATAACGAGACGATCCGGATGCGCCATCTGAGCACCGATGGCTGAAGGGAAGCCGAAGCCCATCGTTCCAAGTCCCCCGGAAGTTACCCATGAACGCGGTTGATTAAACTTGTAATACTGAGCTGCCCACATCTGATGCTGGCCTACGTCCGTAGTTACAATTGCGTTGCCTTCCGTCGTGTCATTCAGCATCTCAATAACCCATTGAGGTTTGAGGACTTCATCTGAATCCTTGTAGTTGTACAAACGGTCGCCTTTCCACTCCCGTATCTGGTTCCGCCACTCATCTGCCTGATCTGCACGCGCAGCTTCATGATTGAGCAATTCAAGTACGGTCTTCACATCCCCTACAATCGGAATGTCTGTCGGTACGTTTTTGCCGATCTCTGCAGGATCAATATCAATATGCACGATCTTCGCTCGTGGGGCAAAACCGTCCAGCTTGCCGGTTACCCGATCATCAAATCTTGCTCCAAAGTTGATCAATAGGTCAGACTGCTGAATAGCTTGATTCGCTGTATACGTACCGTGCATCCCAGGCATCCCCATCCATAGCTCATGACCGCTTGGGAATCCACCAAGACCAAGTAATGTTGTCGTAATTGGAATCTCTGTCTTCTTCACAAATTCGAACAGTGCTTCATGTGCTCCAGCGTATACGATTCCGCCGCCGGCCAGAATTACGGGTCGCTCTGCTTGCTTAATCGCTTGGTGCAGCTTATCAAGCTGCAGCTTGTTAGGCGTAACTGTTGGATTGTAACCTCGCATATTTACAGGCTCTGTCTGTGGAACAAACAGCGTCTTATTAGCGGATACGTCCTTAGGAATATCGATTAATACCGGACCTTTACGCCCTGTGTTCGCAATATGAAACGCCTCATGAATCACTCTCGGCAAATCCTCTACTGAGCGAACCAGATAGCTGTGCTTAGTGATCGGCATCGTAATCCCAGTAATATCTGCTTCTTGGAAAGCATCCGTACCAATCAAGCTGGAAACGACATTCCCCGTAATGACAACAAGTGGTACCGAATCCATGTAGGCCGTTGCAATGCCCGTTACCAGGTTAGTTGCTCCCGGACCGGAAGTAGCGATACATACGCCTACTTTGCCGCTTGCCCGAGCATATCCGTCGGCTGCGTGAATGGCGCCTTGCTCATGCCTTGTAAGCAAATGCTTGAAATCTTCAAATCCATACATTGCATCGTAGATGTATAGGACCGCGCCCCCCGGGTAGCCAAAGACGCATTCAACACCTTCTAACAGCAAGCTTCGAAGTAGAATTTCCGAGCCTGTAATGACTTCCGGTTTCATCCATTTCTCACGTAGTTGATCAGTTGATCGCATTTCAGGATTATGCGCATTCATGAAGATCTCCCCCTTCTTAAGGATTACATTAATCTGACATGTTGAAAAGAAATCAAGTAAGGGTTATCTGTAATTGATGACCCTTGATTCATCTTGCTTTTACAACAAAAAAACCTTCCATCCCTGCGGACATAAAATATGCCTCGCGAGGGACGAAAGGTTGCTGCTTCCGTGGTACCACCCAGATTTGTCAAATTCCTCACGGAATCTGACCTTAGCAAGTAGTAAGAAATGTTGGTCAGATAAGACCTACCCATTCTTCATACCTGTCGTCTGTAACGTAGACTTACGATTTTCCCTAATAGGCAAGAACCTTGCTTGCTTTTCAGGAAAACAGCTCCGAGGTGAGCTCGTACTTAAGGGATTATGGTGGTACTTTCAGCTAAAACTGTCCACTCTCTGCACATAAGTGCCCTTAAAACTTCGTCCTCATCATTGCCGATAAACTATAGCGGTTAAATGTTAGGAACATTATAAGATTCATTTGTAGAAATAGTCAACACTTTATTTTTCAAAATTCAGTCAATCCATGTACAAGCCTTGCTGTATCAGCTATTTTTTGTCCGAAATACCGAACATGACCAAGCTCCTTAGGCATATAATACCCCATCCATATTGTATGCCCCAAAAAGGAGGATTATCCATGATTCGCAATCGCAGACCTAAGCAAGATGATCCAGCTATCATGGAACTGATTCATAGCCAGCTCGTGCCTATCTCACATTTGAGCAAGCAAGAGATCAACCTGATTATTCAGGATATTCCAAGCCGTTTAGCCCGAGGCATTACATTGGTATCCTCTGCTAATTATGAATCCAGCATTTGTGGTTTTGTACATTTTATGATGCATGGTTCTTTACTATACATTGACATGATGGCCGTTTATCCAAAGGAACAGCGCAAACAGCATGGCAAAGAATTACTGAACAAAGCGGAGCAATTTGCGGCTTCACGAGGGTGTAAGAAGTCAAAAGTTATGGTGGATGAAGGAAACAAAAAGGGAATCAATTTTTATCAAAAGATGGGATATAAGATGCTTCGCTATGTTGATATCGGACGGTGCTACGAATTGGAAAAAGTATTAAGTGAAAGCTAGAATATCAAAAGAATGAACACAAAATATTATCAATGCGATAAAAATATTTAATAGAAAAATTTATTTTTGAAGCCATATCCTCCATAACCTTGCCCTGGTCCGTAACCTGGTCCCGGTCCATATCCAGGTCCAGGTCCATATCCAGGGAAGCCTCCATACCCGCCTCCAGGTCCTTTGCCTCCATATCCATACCCGCCGTATCCGCCTGGACCAAATCCGCCTCCGAAGCCTCCGCCGAATCCGCCTGCAAATGGCAAGGTTCCAATTGCCAACAGGTCAAATAGGACAAGCGGAATGAGTGCCCGTGTAGATGCATCTTTCCCTTCCGTCGGCTGGAGCATAATTTTATTCCCTGTCACATTAACAAGTGTACCCGTCACTTTTGTGCCATCTTTGCGAACAGCGACAATACGCTGCCCGACCATTTTTTTTGCGTCATTTAGACTAACAGAATTATTCATTCTTTTCCCTCCTTCTTTACGTAGGATTCAGAATCATCTTATTCGTATGTCGGCATAAATGTATGTTTCAATGTCCTGCATGTACAAAAAAAGTGATGCCTGCATCTTAGAGCAAGCATCACCTTTGTTGATAAATTAAATATTACGTTAACGTTTGCCTGGATCGTATGGCTGTCCCAGTGCAGCAGGTGCTGCTGAACGTCCGACCGCTGCTACGAGTACGATGACAGTAAGCAGATACGGCAGCATGAAAATAATTTCCTGGGGAATAGCCTGAGCCCATTCGAACATTTGAATATAGTTGCGGACAGCTTGGGACAACCCGAAGAAGAGAGCTGCACCAAATGCCCCGATCGGATTCCACTTACCAAAGATCATGGCAGCAATCGCAATATAACCTTGTCCGGAAATTGTGTTGTGTGCGAACACATTTGTAGTCGTCAGCGTAAGAACAGCACCGCCGATACCCGCAAGTGCACCACTGACCATAACAGCAAGATATCTGTACTTCGTCACATTAATCCCCATCGTATCCGCAGCACTTGGATGCTCCCCGACAGAGCGAAGACGCAGACCGAATGGCGTTTTGTACAGGAATAAGAATGTTAATATTACAAACAGCACAGCTAGGAATGTAGATGGATAATGATGAATAAATACATTACCGAAGAACGGAATTTCAGCTAGCTTCACACCGAATAATTCTGGATTCCATTTTTTGAATCCATTAATAAGCGGCGTTTCCCCTGACCCGTCAAACAGAAGCTTAACCATATACAATGTGCTTCCTGCTGCCAAGAAGTTAATGACAATACCACTTATGATCTGGTCCGCTTTAAAAGTGATAGAGGCTACAGCGTGAATCAAGGAAACAACCACACCTAACACGGCTGCTGTAACCAGACCAACCCAAGCCGCTTGCCCACCTGTCATCCCCGCTTCTTGAGCATAATGAGCGGATACCCCTGCAGCAAAAGCACCGAAGATCATAAATCCTTCAATCCCCAGATTCGTTACACCGGAACGCTCTGAGAATATACCACCAAGCGCAGCAAATACAAGAGCTGTTGCAAAGACAAGTGTCGTATTAATCAGCTGTCCGGAGAGCGTTATGAAATCCATAATTACAACACCTTCTCTTTCTTGCGCTTCGCATAGAAGGGCTTAAGCACCCAGCGCACGATACCTTGTGCAGCAATGAAGAATATGATGGAGCCAATTACGATACGTATCAATTCCGGTGGAACATCTGCTGCGAAGCTCATTCCGGCAGAACCGTATGTCAATCCTCCAAATAGGAAGGCTCCTAGAATTACACCAAACGGATGATTCATACCAATCAGTGCTACCGCAATACCATCGAATCCAGTACCCGGGGATCCTTGGAGGATCGTTTGATAGCCGAATACACCCAGAATTTGAAAGGCACCGCCAAGGCCTGCCAAAATACCACTGATAAACATGGCTTTGACAATGTTGCGATTCACCTTCATCCCTGCATATTCTGCAGCATGATGGTTATGGCCTACTGCACGAAGCTCGAAGCCTTGCTTTGTTTTCCACATGAATACATAGAACACTACCGCTGCGAGAATCGCAATCAGTGTGCCCCAGTGAACACGGGAGTTACTCATTAACTCAGACAACCAGCCAATCGCAATAGAGGCGGATGGTTGAATCTCTTCGGAACGATTCTCACCCGGCATCAGCATGAATTGTCTTACGACAAGATTGCCCAAATAAAGTGCAACCCAGTTCATCATAATACTGGTGATGACTTCATTCACCCCGCGTGCTGCCTTGAGATAACCTGCAATTGCTGCCCACAGACCACCCGCTAGAGCCCCTGCAATTAATGCAAGCGGTGCATGAATAATCATAGGCAATCCCGTCAGCTTAATTCCGACAAATGCGGAAGCCGTCATCCCTACGATAAATTGTCCTTCAGCCCCGATGTTAAATAGACCTGCACGGGAAGCAAACGCAAAGGCCAGCCCCGTCATAATGAGCGGAGTCATTTCACGCAAAGTTTCCCCAATATTATAGGTGTTTCCAAATACTTTCTCGACAAGTGCTCCGTATGCCGTTATCGGATTATATCCGCCAATAAGCATTACGACTGCTCCCAATAGAAGACCCAATATAATAGCAACAACTGGATATATAATTGAATCCTTAGTGAACCATTTTAATACGCTACTCACTAGATGCACCTCTCTTCACGGTGCTACCTGCCATCATCAGACCCAGCTCTTGATCATTGGTCTCTTCTGGAAGCACTTCACCAACAATATGTCCCTCATAAATAACCGCAATCCGGTCCGAGACATTCATAATTTCATCGAGTTCGAAGGAAATTAACAGCACAGCCTTACCTTGGTCACGTTGAGCGATCAATTGCTTCTGAACGAACTCAATAGCCCCTACATCAAGACCACGTGTAGGCTGAGCAGCAATAAGTAAATCCGGATTTTTGTTTACCTCTCTGGCGATGATCGCCTTCTGCTGGTTACCTCCGGATAAAGCTCGTGATAAAGTATCAATGCTTGGCGTTCTTACATCAAAGGCCTGTACCAGCTTCTTCGTATGCTCCTGAATTGCCTTGAAATTCAGGAACCCTTTTTTGGAATAAGGCTCCTTGTAATAGGATTCAAGCACCATGTTCTCGCTCACAGAGAAGTCCAGCACAAGACCATGCTTATGACGGTCCTCTGGAATATGCCCGACGCCCGCTTCCGAAACCTTACGAGGCGGCTCATTCGTAATATCCTTGTTATTCAGCGTAATTTTGCCTGAATTTACTTTACGTAAACCAGTAATGGCTTCAATCAGCTCACTCTGACCATTACCGTCAACTCCAGCGATTCCGACAATTTCTCCTGCACGTACTTGCAGATTCAGCTTGTCCAGTACGGCCATGCCTTCTTTATTTTTCGCGGTTAATTCATGGATATCGAGTACGGTTTCCTTAGGTGCAGCAGGCTTTTTGTCCACTTTAAAAGTAACGTTGCGCCCAACCATCTTCTCAGCCAGATCATTAGGAGTCGTCTCTGACGTCTTCACCGTATCGATGACTTTACCTCGGCGGATGATCGTTACCGTATCCGAAATTTCCATGATTTCTTTCAGTTTATGAGTAATAAGAATGATGGATTTGCCTTCAGCGACCAGCTTCTTCATGATCACCATCAATTCTGAAATCTCTTGAGGAGTTAATACCGCTGTCGGTTCATCAAAAATCAAGATTTCCGCGCCTCTGTAAAGGGTTTTTAAAATTTCGACGCGCTGCTGCATTCCTACAGAGATGTCTTCAATTTTTGCATTAGGGTCGACCTTAAGTCCATATAACTCGGATAACCGTTTAACTTCTGCCACTGCCTTTTTATAGTTAATATTGAGGCCCAGCATTCTTTTAGGCTCTGAACCCAATATAATATTCTCTGCTACTGTAAATGGCTGCACTAATTTAAAATGCTGATGCACCATTCCAATACCTAGCTCGATGGCTTTATTCGGACTGTCAATAATTACAGGCTGCCCGCCAACTTCAATTCCGCCCTCATCAGGCTGATATAGACCAAATACAATATTCATCAGCGTCGATTTTCCGGCGCCGTTCTCACCCAGCAGTGCATGAATCTCTCCCTTATGCAGCTGCAAGCTTATAGAGTCATTAGCGACAATGCCCGGGAAGCGTTTAGTAATTTGCTTCAACTCAACGACAGGAGTTGCTGCACCCATGAGATCACCCTTATAAATTTGATTTGATGGTATTAACCCTAGACGTAAGAACAAGGCTAGTTATATAAACCAGCCTTGTTTTACATCCATTACATGTAAAATTCAGTATTATTCTCACACGAAACAATCAATCGTAATTATTACTCTGCAGGAATTGTAATTTCACCGCTAATAATTTTTTCTTTGTATTCGTCAACCAGCTCAAGTACATCCGCTGGTACGTTTGCTGTAGAAGTCTCAGCTACGCCAACACCGTTAGCAGCCAGATCCAATACTTCTAATCCTGGTTCAAAAGTTCCGTTAATCACTTCTAGAGATACCTTCTTAACGGCTTCGTCTACTTTCTTGATCATAGAAGTCAGGGTAATCTCATCACCGAACTCAAGAGACTGGTCTTTGTCTACACCGATAACCCAAACATCTTGTCCGGAATCTTTACGTGACTTCGCTTCGTTAAATACGCCTGTTCCTGTTGCGCCTGATGCATGGAAGATAATATCTACACCTTCATTGTACATCGTTGCAGCGGCTGTTTTACCCAGGTCAGGCTTGTCAAATGCACCTGTATAGTTAGGAACGAACTGTGCATCCGGATTTACTGCCTTTACGCCTTCTCTAAATCCAATTTCGAACTTTTTGATCAGCGGGCTTTCCATTCCACCGACAAAACCAACCTTGTTTGTTTTCGTCATTTTACCTGCAATAACACCAACAAGGAAAGAACCTTGGTCTTCAGCGAACATTACAGATTTGACGTTTGGAGCATCGACTTCACTGTCAATAATTGCAAGCTTAGCTTCAGGGTTCTGTTCAGCGACTGTCTTGATTGCTTCAGCCAGCTGGAATCCAATTCCCCAAGTCAAAGAGTACTGGTCCTTAACAAATGTATTCAAGTTTGTGTTGTAATCTGCATCGGATTTACTTTGAAGATATTTAACATCTGCGCCTGTTTCTTCTTTAACTGCCTCAAGTGCTTCCCAAGCAGATTGGTTGAAAGATTTATCGTTTACACCGCCGACGTCAGTAACCATTCCGATTTTTGCAGAGGATTCAGCTGCGCTGCCGCCTCCCTCACCGCTGCCTTGAGAGCTGCTGTCATTGTCATTGCCGCATCCAGCTAGAGCAACGGAAGCTGCAAGAATCATGCTTAAAGACAAACTTAGTACTTTCTTCATCTTGGAATTGTTCCCCCTTAAAATATTCCCTATCTGATATCATACTTTGTTCTTCAGATTTACGGATTATACACTTGTCCGATCAATCATTATCTATAAGTACAAATCAATAGGACTGTCCTACTAGAGGTGATTATACAATCAACCCATGTTAAAATCCAGCACTTTCATGACTTAATTTTTAGTTTTTTTAAGAATGTTCATAATTGTAAGCGCTTTATCGTTTAAAATTGACATATTCAGGTTGATTATATGTCATATATTATAACATTAAATTCACATATGAATAAGAATTCCGCTTTTTCATTTGCATTATTTGTAATATGTAACTCTGATTTCATTACCCTTTTTTAAGGCTAGAGACCCAGCAAGCCCCTTAACTTTATTTATTCCCCATAAAAAAGCCGCCTATGCGGCGGCTCTTATCACTTAAAGAAATTAAGCATTAATCTTTTCTTTAGCTACAACAGCCAAAGAGTTAAATGCATTAATATCGTTTACTGCAAGATCAGCAAGCATTTTACGGTTCATGTCCACTCCAGCGAGTTTCAAACCGTGCATGAATTTGTTGTAAGACAATCCGTTCATGCGAGCTGCTGCGTTAATACGAACGATCCACAATTTGCGGAAGTTACGTTTTGTCTGACGACGGTCACGGTATGCATATACCATGGATTTCATAACTTGTTCGTTAGCTGTTTTGAAGATACGGTGTTTAGAACCGAAATAACCTTTAGCAAGTTTCAATACTTTTTTATGACGACGACGAACAACGAATCCGCCTTTTACTCTTGCCATATCAAAGACCTCCCAGAGAATATATGTTAGTAATCAGTGGACTATTTCAGGTTAGCCAAACCTTGTTTCAGACGCTTAACGTCACCAGGTGCCATAACCGGGCTGCCTGCAAGAACACGCTTAGTGCGTTTCGATTTATGGGAAAGCAAATGGTTTCTGTATGCTTTGTAACGTTTCACTTTACCAGTACCAGTAACTTTGAAACGACCCTTCAGGCTGCTGTGAGTTTTCATTTTAGGCATTGTGTATTTCCTCCTCCAAGTTTATCTGGCTCAAGATTTAGGAGCCAAAATCATAATCATGCTACGGCCTTCAAGTTTAGGTTGACGTTCGATGCTGCTGAGTTCAGCAACTTCCACTTTCACGCGTTCCAAGATCTTCTGACCGATATCCGCATGGGCGATTTCACGTCCACGGAAGCGGACGGAGCACTTCACTTTGTCGCCATCCTTCAAGAACTTGATGACATTGCGAAGCTTGGTTTGGTAGTCATGTTCCTCGATATTCGAACGGAACCACACTTCCTTGATGTCCACAACCTTTTGATTCTTACGTGCTTCTTTTTCTTTCTTTTGCTGTTCGTAACGGAACTTACCGTAATCCATAATACGGCACACTGGCGGTTTAGCCTGCGGAGCCACGTTAACCAGGTCAAGATTAAGATCTGCAGCCATCTGCAATGCTTCGCGAATAGGCTTGATGCCGATCTGCTCTCCTTCAGCTCCGACCAAACGAACTTCCTTCGACCGAATTTCATCATTAATCATGTGTTCTTTACTAATAACTGTCCACCTCCAGATCGTTATCGATAATCCCTATACAGATAAAAAATAAAGGGATGCCGGTACGCTACCGACATCCCTGAACAATCAACAATTCTTCATGAAATTCATTCACAAATCATTGGATCGTTACCAGTCAGCTTAATGCCGATCAGGTGAGAAGTCGGACCTTCTACTTTTGAATCCATATTCCAGAAACAATCACCTAAACAATAATACATGTTCATAACTGTTTTGTCAACAGCTACATAAAATTTATCCTTGTTTACTCTGAACCTCTTCCAATCGAACGACACGTGTATGCTTCGTGTGGCTCCATTGCTTATTGTTCTGGGTAAAGAAGGCGTACAGCGTAATTGGATACCACGATAATAGATAAATCGGGAACAAGATAAGTGAAGTGTACACTTTCTTGAAGCGCACCTTCTCCAGAGCTAGAGACAACAGGAACGTCACGACGTTCGCCGCAATAGCAAGGAATCCAACCCATAACGGCAGGTAACCGTAAATATTAGTAATGTTCGGTCCATTGAACAAAATAATATCTACGAAGCTGATTGCTGTCATGATGAAGGTCAGCAATACCACATAGACGTTAGCACTGTATACGGCAAGGTCAAATTTCACCAAGCTGCCTTGCTTGATACTTTTCCAGATCAATGGGAAGAAGTATCTTCTGGCTACCGTAAAGTGTCCCTGCATCCAGCGTAGACGTTGTCTTGCCGACGCTTTAAAAGATAAAGGCTTCTCATCAAACACCTTAGCATCATAGTTAAACACCGGATATACATCACGATCTACAGCACGCATCGTAAACTCCAGATCCTCAACCAGAGACGTAGCTCCCCAGCCCATGTCTTTGAGCAGCTTGCTCTCAAAACACATCCCTGTTCCGCCAAGGAAGTTAGCCATATTGAGATTATGACGGGAGAGCTGCCACAAGCGGTTAATGTACCAGTAGGAAATACCATAAGCCGCTGTGATCCAGGAATCCTCAGGATTCTTCGTATCGATATAGCCTTGAATGACTTTAGCTCCTCTGTTCAGGTCATTGTTCATTTCCTGAAGGAAGTTCTTCGCAGCCAGATTGTCAGCATCAAACATAACAACGGCATCATATTGCTTCGGCATGCTCCAGAGCTCTTTAAGCATCCATTCAATTGCATAACCTTTACCGCGCTGATCGGCATTTGTTCTTACACAAGCATTCATCCCATGTGCCCGAACGATCTCAGCCGTATTATCTGTACAATTATCACAAATGACAAATACGTCGTACAATTCTTTGGGATAATCCAGTTTCTTTAAATTTTCCAGCAAAGCTCCAATGACTTCTGCCTCATTATGAGCAGCAACCAATACAGCAAAAGACTTGTTCGGCGGAAACTGTTGTTTCTTCTTCTTCTTAATCAAGCCGAACAGAGAAAAACCAAACTGATACACAGCTAGGAACGCCAAGATCACTTGAAACGTTACAAATATCGCATTAAACATTTGTTCTCTGCTACCCCCTCTTTAAATGTGAGCATCTCTTTTTTTTAACACACATTTCTTTTTAAAAATTAATGACCCTTTTTTGTTTCGTTTTTATCTTTGCCACTTATTCTTTACTGCCTACTCGATTTTGTATGCTTTCTTTAATTTTGTCAAAATCGCCAAAAGTCATCTTCGAGCGAAGAAAACGTTCTTTTGGACTGATTTCCTGACAGAAACTACGGTAAGGCTTTCTTTCACAGCAGTTTGTTCTTATTTTCATCCATTTTCACGATTTTTATTTGGATGCTCTCTTTATTTCTTCTGTTTATTAGCAAGCATACACGTTGAAATTCCATAAAGAGGACAAACTTCTATATCTTAAACGGATCAAAGAACAAAAAAGTTTGAGTATTTAAAACTCAATTTTTTTTAAACCATCTCAAGCAGCTTGAATCATTTTATATTTTTTTGAACCTCAAAGTCAAAACTTCCGTTTTTTTGTATAATACACATGGGTTATTCTTGATAAGGACATGATTAAAAAATATGATAAACTTAGGTTTACACGGGGCATGTCGGTAAATTACCAGCCTGCTGACTCCTATGTGGACAGTAGTACATCAAGCAGGGGGACTTATAATGGACCGTCTTTTCGTACGACTTCAGGCGATGGAGCAAAAAATTTTCATATGGATTAACGGACGTCTACATAACCGTTTTCTCAATTTCTGGCTCTATTATCTAACTCACCTCGGTGGAGCCACCTTTACGATCACAGCTTCCTTGTTCATCGGCTTTATCGCACCCGAACCCTGGGGATCAGCCGGTTACATGGCATTCACCGCACTGGCTATAAGTCATATTCCAGTTGCTGCGGCGAAGAAGCTGTATCCGAGAATCAGACCCTATTTAGCCATGCCGGAAACGAATACGTTTCGCAATCCATTATCCGATCATTCATTTCCATCAGGTCATACAACGGCAATCTTTTCTGTAACGATGCCTTTTATGTTTACGTTTCCTGAAGTGACCATCTTGTTGCTTCCTGTCGCTTGCATCGTCGGTTTTTCCCGAATTTACTTAGGGCTGCATTATCCTTCTGATGTCCTAGCAGGGGCAATCATTGGTACTTCCGTCGCATTTGGCACAGTTGCATTGTGGCCCTAACCTAGAGTATCTTTGAATGACAGAAATCAGAGCAAGGAACAGGTGAACAGAGAGTGAGTAAAAAAAGAGTGTTGTTATTATCTGAAGGATTCGGAGCTGGACATACTCAAGCCGCATACGCACTCTCGAGCAGTTTAAGAAAACTCTCATCTGATGTGCAGACGAAAGTGCTTGAACTTGGGAGTTTTCTCAATCCCCATGTTGCTCCACTGATCATAAATGCATACAAAAAAACCGTAACTAATCAACCCAGGCTCGTCGCACTAATGTATAAGAGTCAGTACAAGAAACCGATCAACCGTTTTACGACTCTTGCTCTGCACAGGCTGTTCTATACACATACTCGAAGCATCATACGGCAGTTAAAACCGGATATCATCGTATGTACCCATCCCATTCCCAGCGCAGTCATAGCCAGATTGAAGAGATTGGGATTACAGGTGCCGTTATGTACCGTCATAACTGATTACGATGTACACGGAACCTGGATTAGTCCCGAGGTGAATCGGTATTTGGTTTCTACTACAGATGTAAAGGACAAGCTGACCCAGCGGGGTGTTACTCTCGAGAAGATCCAAGTAACCGGGATCCCGGTCCATCCTAATTTTTGGGAGCATCCAAGCCATGATGAAATTAGACAGAAGTTTAATCTGAAACCGATGCCAACTGTGCTCGTCATGGGCGGAGGCTGGGGACTGATGACGGACGAAATTGTTAACGAATACTTGGCCAAGTGGCATAAAGATATTCAATTCATTTATGTTCTGGGAAACAACGAGAAATCACGAATTGCCATGGAACAAAGCCCCATTTATCAGCAGCCGAATATTCATGTAATGGGGTTCACGCGAGAGGTCGACAAGCTAATGGAAGTATCGGATCTTCTTGTAACCAAACCAGGCGGCATGACCTGCTCAGAGGGTCTGGCCAAAGGCATTCCGATGCTCTTCCATAATCCGCTTCCAGGCCAAGAGCAAGAGAATTGTCAGTATTTCACTGATCTAGGACTCGGAGAGCCCATCAGCTCGCTTCAAGTGGTTGAAAAATGGATGAACAAGCTTTTGAATAATTATTCTGATATTGTCCAAAAGCGAGAAAAACATATTCGGGAAATTGAAAAGTTACATCCCATGCAGAGTGCTAGAAGCATTCTTGAATTGGTTGACTCAGAAAGGGTGCCCACATAAGGCACCTTTTTTATATTTATGAGGACAAGCTAAAAAAAATGCCACTATGAATTAATATTCCATTTCATATAACAATATCAAAAAACACCTTCTCTCAAGAAGAAAAGGTGTTTAGCAGTAGATCAACTTCATTATTTATGCAGTTGGTTCCTGATAACGATATTTTTTAAGACGAATCTCTTGATATTCCTTAAGAGCATCTTCACCAATCAATACTTCAACGCGGTGAATATTCATCCCTTTACCCATGAACTTCTGCTCATACTCCGTCATGACATGCTCCTCATTCAGCCCATCCCGGTGCAAGTTCAAGGAGATGTTTGTCATTTGGAGCCCATAATCCGCAAACGAATTTAGCGAGAACTCAAACAACGTCTCAGAGTCTGTTTTGAAATGAATTTGACCTTGACTGTTCAGCACTTCCTTATACTTGTCCAGGAAACGCGGATGCGTCAGACGTCTCCGAGCATGCTTAGACTTTGGCCACGGGTCACTAAAGTTAAGATAGATTCGTTCCACTTCTCCCTGCTCAAATACATCCAGGATGTTCTCAATATTAGCAAGAGCCAGCTTCAAATTAGGAGGCGTCTCGATCTCTTCCTCAGCCCAAGCTGTTCTAGCCTTATCGCTGGCACGACGAACAAGCTCATCGTACATATCAATACCGATATAATTCACATCTTGATTGCGGTAACTCATTTGACTAATGAACTGTCCTTTACCCATTCCAAACTCAACGTGGATCGGCTTTCCGTTTCCAAATAAGTCAGCCCATTTGCCTTTATATTCTTCTGGATTTAATATAACCAGATCCGTTTGACTTTCCAGACTTTCGCGAATCCCTTTTCTGCCGCGTAAACGCATGTCTCTCCCCCGATTTTTCAGTAAAATGTTCCGGCATTAATTGTGCCTAAATATCGTTCAAATGTAAAGCCTTTATATACGATTGAAATTGTAACCATTTGAAAAGGAAAAAGGAATCGCACGCTGCACATAGAGTGCACAGCACGATCCCTTCTTCAAATATATTTGGAATTGGGGTCCAACTACTTTAACAGTTCATAGTCTACCTTATCTTGGGTGGAAAAATCAAATGTCTTTTCAAAAGCATTTCTTATTTTTTTCTTAGCAATCGCTTCTACCTGTGGGTTTCCGTTAAATTTAACGCCAGTTAGCGCCAATGCTTCATCTGCAGTAAGCTCGACAGAGATTTTGTGCCCGCCTGATTTTAGACTTGAATTCATGTTAATCACCTCACGAATAGTATGGCCGAGACGAAAAAAATGTATGAATTCTGCGAAAAAATAGTGTGTTTTTCAAGGTCTGACCTCAGCTAAAATATAACATAACTGTGTAATGTTTTGCAAGAGGTAAGCGCTATCTTTTTTGCCCTTTTTATCGAAGTTTTCGCTGTTGTCCTCTACAGGAAAATTCCCAATTACCAGCGCTTTTTGTTACAATAGAAAAAGTGGAAAAAGGGTTGTGTATCCCTTAGTTTTCATTCACCTGTATTTAGTTTGATGAATCAACAAAGGAGTTTCCTAATGAATATGCCAGTTTCAACTCCTCCACTGCTATGGGGAGATAAGCGATTTCACACTTGGAATCATGAGATGCGTGAGCAGTTTGATAATAAAGTATTTAAAGTCATGCTGGATGCTGGATTTACCTGTCCCAATCGGGACGGCTCCATTGCCAAAGGCGGTTGTACTTTCTGCAGCGCACGTGGATCCGGTGATTTTGCCGGTTCGAGACGTGATGATCTAATTACCCAGTTCAATACGATAAGAGACCGACAGCATCAAAAATGGCCAAACGCCGAGTACATCGGATATTTTCAAGCTTATACCAATACTTATGCGCCGGTTGAGCAGCTTCGTGAATATTATGAAGTCATTCTCAAGCAGCCTGGTGTCGTTGGGTTGTCCATTGCAACAAGGCCGGACTGTCTGCCGGATGATGTGGTAGACTATCTGGCTGAGCTTAATGAGCGTACTTATCTATGGGTTGAAATGGGGCTTCAAACGATTCATGAATCCACCTCCCAGCTCATTAACCGTGCTCATGATACGAAGTGTTATGAGGATGCGGTGGAGAAACTGAGAAAACGAAACATTCGGGTATGCACTCATATCATTCACGGTCTCCCTCAAGAGACACATGAAATGATGCTGGAGACGACGCGTGCGGTGGCCCATATGGACGTACAGGGCATCAAGATCCATTTGCTCCATCTCATGAAGAAGACACCTATGGTTAAGCAGTACGAGGCTGGTTTGCTTCGGTTCATGGAACAGGAGGAGTACATTAAGCTGATCGTGGATTCCCTGGAGATTTTGCCTCCAGAAATGATCGTCCACCGGTTAACCGGGGATGCTCCTAGAAATCTGCTGATCGGACCCCTCTGGTCCATGAAAAAATGGGAAGTGTTAAACGGCATTGATGCTGAGCTCCGTGCACGTGATACATGGCAGGGTAAATATTGGAGGAGAGCTTGATATGGGATTTATTTCGGTACTCAGCTGTGCCCATCAATGGATCGCTGCCCGACTGCATTCCGGTGATTATGCAATAGATGCAACACTAGGGACAGGATCAGATGCCTTGTTCCTAGCTCAGACCGTAGGTGCAAAAGGCCACATCTATGGGTTCGATATTCAGGAGGAGGCCATCCGCTTGTCTTCTGCCAAGCTGAACAACGCAGCGAACATGAACAAGCTCGCTCCCTTCTCCCTCTTCTGCTGCAGCCATGCAGATATGAAAGAGATCATTCCGACGGATAAGCATGGACAGATTGGTGCCGTGATGTTCAATTTGGGCTATCTTCCCGTAGAGCATGCCGATCATAGCGTAATTACTGAGACCACGAGCACCATCACGGCTTTGACAGCCGCTCTGGAACTTCTCAGACCCAAAGGCATATTAACAGTAGTCCTTTACCCAGGACACCAAGGCGGAGATGAAGAAGCGACCAGCGTCTCTAAGTGGGCTTCTCAATTGCCTACAGACGTTGGACAAGCGGTCATTTATAGACAGCTGCAGCGAGAAACAGCCCCCTATCTTATCGCCATTGAGAAAAAGTAATCTCATGGTCCCCGGGTAAAATCATTATAAACTTCATATGTTAAGGAGAGGACAGTATGACAGCACCATACCCATTGCAATTTGAACCTGAATTTAAAGAGAGAGTCTGGGGAGGACGCGCTTTAGAGCAATTCGGTTTATCTCTTCCCGAGGGTCATATTGGCGAAGGCTGGATGATCGCCGACCATCCAAATGGAACAACCAAAGTCATGAATGGCGAGCTCGCTGGCACAGGACTTGACGAGATTCGAGAGCAATACGGTAAATCATGGCTAGGCACAAAAGGAGTTTCTGAAAAAGGCGGCCGATTCCCGCTGCTCATTAAACTGCTCGACTGTAATGATGATCTGTCGGTCCAGGTGCATCCGACTGATGATTATGAAGGACTTCCAAAGGGAGAGCTTGGAAAGACCGAAATGTGGTATGTACTTGATGCCAAGCCCGGTGCCAAGATCATATACGGGCTCAAAGAACAAGTAACCTACGATCAGCTCCGTTCTGCCCTGAATAACGGAACAGTAATGGATACACTCCAGGAAATATCCGTCGAGGCGGGCGATTCCTTCTTTATACCAGCAGGTACAGTCCATGCCCTATGCGCTGGAGTCGTCGTCGCCGAAATTCAGCAGAATTCAGACACCACTTACCGCATATTTGATTACAATCGACCAGGACTTGACGGAAAGCCTCGGGAACTACATATTGAAGATTCACTGAATGTAACGAAGTTTGAATCCACAGGGGCAACATCCATGAAGACGAATCATGCCGTTCCAGGAGAGTGGCTTACTCTAGCTTCATGTCCTTATTTTGTGGTGGAAAAAGGCATTGTCTCCGGCACATGGAATCTAAATACGACCGAGGACAGCTTCACTATACTCGTCGTATGTGACGGAACTGGCAGTCTTGCATGGAATGACGGAGCAAGTCTTGCCCTTACAGCGGGTCAGTGTTACTTGATTCCTTCCAGCCTGGGAAGCTACCAGTTATCTGGTGAAGCAACGGTGCTGCGCTCTTATCTTCCGTAAATAATGGCTTGGAACAAGCCAGACATCAAGGAGGGCTACTTGGTCATGCAGGAATCCACGTTTCAGATGCTGGATAGTGACGAAGTCAATATCTATGTATATCGCTGGACTCCGGAGGGTCATATACCGGTCAAAGGGATCGTACAAATTGCTCACGGTATGTGTGAAACAGCGAAGCGTTATGAAGAGCTGGCCAGTACATTGACGGACCATGGATATATCGTCTACGGTAATGATCATCGGGGTCACGGTCTAACAGGCATGGCACAAGGCATGCTGGGCGACGGCGGTCCGGATGTGTTCAACTGGATGGTAAAGGATGTTGCTGAGCTTGGTGAATATATACGCAAAGAACAGCCTGAATTGCCGCTATTTCTGTTAGGACACAGTATGGGGTCCTTTATTACTCAGAAGCTGATGTATGCATATCCTGATCTGTTTGATGGCTACATCCTGTCTGGAACGAATGGCAAACGCGGCCTTCTCAAATTTGGTCAACGGCTGGCTGCTCTGCAAGCCGGCCTACAGGGTCAAGAGCATCGCAGTCTTCTCTTGAACGCAATTATTTTTGGTGGATATAACCGCGCCTTTCGTCCTGCAGCCACTCCCTTTGACTGGTTATCCAATGATAAAGAGGAAGTTAGAAAATTTGTTGAGGATCCAATGTGCGGGGCGATATGCACCACTCGTTTTTTCCGGTGCTTCTTCGATCTGTTAATGGAGATTCATCTGCCTAAGCATATGAGCAAGATCCCCAAGGATAAGCCTGTGTATATCTTCTCGGGTGAGCGGGATCCGGTGGGCATGTATGGTAAAGGGGTCATGAGTCTGGTTGAGAATTATCGAGAACTGCAATTTACCGATCTGCAATATCGGCTCTATCCTGATGGAAGACACGAGATGCTGCACGAAGTGAACCGTAAGGAAGTCGAGCTGCATCTCGTAGATTGGCTGGAGCAGCATGTGCAGCAGTGACGCTAGCTTCTGTATCTTTGGATTGGGGTAAACAGCCCATCTGACGTGATGCCACAACAGACAATCTGATTCATCTATTAAAAAGAAAGCCTCAGATCGTATTCTTAGTATCAAAAAAGCCTTTCTGCCAATGCCGTCCAATCGTTGCATTGAGCAGAAGGGCTATTCTTCTTTACCAGTTCATACGTTCACGCAGAGAAGTGATGTGTGCCGTATGATGCAGACTATGCCAGGAGTACAGTCTCACACATTCTCCCAGAGTCAGCGTCTTCTGTAATCCAGGATGATAAAAGGTGCGATCATATTGTTCAGCACTCATGGACTCCAGCAGAGCGGTCCAACGCGAATGCAGGCCTTCTAGAATCGACAAGGAAGCGTTAATATGCACATTGGATACATCTGTTGTCTCTGCCCACAAAGACTCTTCATAGGGTTTGATAGCGGGTTCATTCTCGGTAAGCGCAAGTTTGAAACGAATAAAACTGTTCATATGACTGTCTGCAACATGATGAACGACTTGATGCACTGTCCAGCCTTCAGGCCGATAAGGCGTAGCGAGCTGTTCCTCCGATAGTCCTGATATTGCATCCTGCAGTCTCGCTGGCAGCCTCTTGATGTTGTCTATCCAAATCCTACGGTTCTCTTCAGTAGTGGGATCTTCAACTTCCAAGCCAATCGGATACCTCAGATCATTTTTCATTTCCAATCTCCCCCTTGAAATATTTCTCATTTAATTACTTCACAGTATAAAAAAGACAGGCGCAGCAAACGATGCGGCCTGTCCTTATTTATTCTAGAGAACCTTCGCTTTATCCTTCTAGCAGAAGAGATTCCGGGTCTTCAAGCAATTCTTTTACAGTAACCAGGAATCGAACTGCATCACTTCCATCAATGATTCGATGATCATAAGACAGCGCGATATACATCATAGGTCTGTTCTCCATACGCTCATCATCAATCGCTACAGGGCGTACCTGAATTTTGTGCATACCGAGTATACCAACCTGCGGTGAGTTCAATATCGGTGTAGAGAGCAATGATCCGAAGATTCCACCATTCGTAATTGTAAATGTTCCGCCTTGCAGCTCATTGAGAGACAACGAGTTACTACGTGCTTTGGAAGCCAGCTCTCCGATATTCCGTTCAATTTCAGCAAAGCTGAGGCGATCTGCATCGCGTACCACCGGTACGACAAGCCCTTCCTTCGCCGATACCGCAATACCGATATCATAGAACTTCTTCACGACAATGTCGTCCCCGTCGATCTCAGCATTAACAAGCGGGAATTGTTTAAGTGCTCCTACAACCGCTTTGGTAAAGAAAGACATAAAGCCAAGTCCGACATCATGCTTTTCTTTGAATTTGTCTTTACGCCGTTTACGAACATCCAGGATAGCTGTCATATCAACTTCGTTAAAAGTTGTAAGCATCGCCGCCGTCTGTTGAGCTGCAACCAAGCGTTTAGCGATGGTCGCACGTCGACGAGACATCTTGGAGCGTTCAACCGGTTTCCCAGGGTTTGCTTCTGCTGCTGGGGCAGGTGCACTAGCAGGCTTGCTTGGAGCTGCTGCAGGAGCAGCAGGTACAGACCCATGAGATTTTACGTCATCAGAATGGATGCGTCCGATCGGATCCCGCGTTTGTACTTGGTCGAGATCGATTCCGCGTTCACGCGCTAATTTACGAGCAGATGGCGTGGCTGTATAGCCATTGGCGCCTTCATCCTCTGCTTTGGGAGCGGACTCATTCTTCACAGGTGCCGAGACCGGCGCTGCTTCTGAAGCTTGTGGCGCAGGTACCGGTGCTGGTGGTGCAGAAGCCGCTGCTGATTCTTTGGCTCCTGCTCCTGCTTCTAACTGTGCAATCGTCTCACCAATCTGAACCGTATCCCCTTCTTGATGAAGGATGCTTGTAATGACTCCGCTCTCTTCCGCACTGATCTCAATGTTGACCTTATCCGTCTCGACCTCAAGCAGTACATCTCCTTGATTGACGGTATCCCCTTCTTTAACGATCCATCTGGATATTGTTCCCTCCGTGATGGATTCTCCCATAGCCGGTACTTTAATTTCGCTCACAGCAAGCTACCTCCCCAGTGGAATATTTTTCTTTGAACTTTGCTTCAATACTTTGGACAAAATTTGCTGTTGCTCTGCGACATGTACATGTTGGAAGCCAGTCGCCGGACTAGAACGCTCAGGCCGTCCTGCATAATCAAGCTTAACACCTGCAGGTAATAGCTCACGAAGTCTTGGCTCCATATATGTCCATGCTCCCATATTCTTAGGTTCTTCCTGTGCCCAGACGATTTCCTTCACATTACGGAATCTGGCGAGGAAGCGACGAATTTCTTGTTCAGGGAAAGGATACAATTGTTCCACACGCAAGATGTGCAGCCAGGACCAATCTTCACCTTTTTCCTTATCAATTGCCTCTTCAAGATCGATCGCGATCTTGCCGCTGCAAAGAAGGATACGCTCCACCTTATCAGGAGCTGCTCCAAGAATAGGCTCTTCGAGCACTGTTTGGAAGCTGCCTTCGCTAAACTCTTTAGCTGGAGAAGCTACACGCGGGTTACGAATCAGACTCTTCGGTGACATCAGTACGAGCGGTCTCGCATCATCTGTCTCCGTTAGTGCAGCCTGACGGCGAAGCAGATGGAAGTACTGCGCGCTGCTGGACAGATTGGCAACAATCCAGTTATCATCTGCACACATTTGCAGGAAGCGCTCTAGTCTTGCGCTCGTATGCTCAGGTCCCTGGCCTTCACTTGCGTGAGGCAAGAGCATCACCAGGCTCGAGTTCTGGGACCATTTTGAACGTCCAGAAGATACGAATTGGTCGAACAATACTTGAGCACAGTTGGCAAAATCACCGAATTGAGCTTCCCATATTACCAGTGTCTCTGGTGCATAAACGTTGTAGCCGTACTCAAAGCCTACTACAGATTCCTCTGACAGAGGGCTGTTATATAGGGCAAAAGAAGCCTTGGCTTGCGGCAAACGATGAAGTACATTGTAGGAATCTCCCGTCTCGGAATCATGCAGCACCAGGTTGCGATGAGCAAATGTAGCCCGCTGGGAATCCTGCCCCGACATCCGAATCGGTTTACCGTCAGCCAGAATTGTAGCAAAAGCGAGTGTTTCCGCCAAGCTCCAATCTACTTTTTCACCTTCGTTCAGAGCATTCTGGCGTCGCTGCAGAATACGCTGCAGCTTAGGATATACCTTGAAGCCTTCCGGCCACTTGAGCAGCTCAGCGTTAATCTCGCGCAGCTTCTCAATCGGAACTGCCGTTTGCGCATTTGTCAGCCGTTCCGGTCTTTGCAGTTCAGTGCTGCCGGCATCAACCTTGTCATGCACTTCCTCATGGCTTACCGTTCCTTGCTTCACTTCATCATAAGCCTGCTTGAGCTGATTCTGAGCCGCATTTCTCAGATTCGTAAGCAGATCCTTCTCACCAGCTCCAGACTGAACCAGAACATCCGCATACAATTCACATACGGTTGGATGATTCTTCACTTTACTGTACACGAGTGGTTGGGTTGTTTCCGGATCATCGGTCTCGTTATGTCCATAACGGCGATATCCGATCAAGTCGATCAGGAAATCTTTGTTGAATTTGTTACGATATTCACTCGCAAGGCGGATCGCTGCCATACACGCATCAGGGTTATCCGCGTTCACATGAATGATTGGGATTTCATATCCTTTGGCCAAGTCACTGGAGTACATCGTTGACCGAGATGCCTCACTGTTCGTTGTGAAGCCGATCCGATTGTTTACGATAATATGAATCGTACCGCCATTTTGATATCCCTTCAGAGATTTCAAGTTCAGCGATTCAGCAACGATCCCTTCTCCTGGGAATGCAGCATCTCCATGCATTAGAATCGTTGCTGCTTTAGTAACGTCCTGCTTCGGATATCCTGCCTGTCCTCGGTCATCCTGAGCTGCTCGTGCAAAGCCTTGAACCACTGGGTTCACATATTCAAGATGACTCGGGTTATTTGCCATCGTAATCTTAGCTTGAACGACCTCGCCTTTTTTCACATAGCGCGTTGCACCCAGATGGTACTTCACGTCTCCCGTCCATCCGTAATTAACGCCAGATGAGCTCTCAGACGGAACAAGATCTTTATTGTTCGTCTGGTGGAATTTCGAGAAGATCTTGCCATATGGTTTGCCGAGTACGTGCGCAAGCACATTCAGGCGTCCACGATGGGCCATCCCCATCAGAATATGGCTGGATCCTGCTTCGGCCATGATCTCAATAATTTTATCGAGCATCGGAACGAGCACATCGTTCCCTTCAATGGAGAACCACTTCTGCCCCACAAAATTTTTGTGAAGGAACTGTTCGAACTGTTCCACTTCCACAAGTCTGGCCAGGAGTGACTTCCGCTCATCTGCGGTCAGTTGAACAGCCGATGAACCTGACTCAATGCTCTGATACAGCCAGTTGCGTTCTTCTTCATCTTGAATATGATTAAACTCGTAAGCCAGCGGCCCTGTATATATATCACGCAATCGCTGGATTGCGTCTAATCCAGTCATGGTCTGTGAATCTGCATTCTCCCAAATGATTGAGGCAGGAATAGCTCGTAGATCTTGCTCGCTAAGCCCCAGTTTGGATGGTGTGAGCAGGCTCTCTTCTGTCTTGACATCCAGCTGGAGCGGATCAATATCAGCAGCCAAATGTCCGAATCTTCGGATATTTTGAACTAGCTTGCCCGCTGTAACCGCTTTCTGTAACAGCTGTAGATCTGCAACTCCCGAACTTGCATTACTCCCTGTAACTGATGAAGCAAGTCCTTGATTGTTCTCGGGGCCAATATCCATCGGAGGCGGTCCCCATTCTTTAAAAAGCGTGCGGAATTCAGCATCAACTGCCTCTGGGTCAGCACTATAAATCTCAAACTGTTGTTGTACGTAACCGAAGTTTGGTCCGTAGTATGTTTTCCATGGGCTTTGCATATTGCCATCTTCGTTAGCCATTTAACGTTCCCTCCGTCAAAATATTTGGTTTGTGCCAGGACGGAAAATCATTCTTAATTTCATTCTTAATTTCATAAAATTAAACTCAATCTCTAATTATAAATCAATTTCTCGAAGAAAACATCTATCGCTGCTTTCTCCAGAGTTTCCTCCGAGCTGGAGGATTTTGTGAATAATGCTTCTAAGCTGTAAGATTCTACCCTTATTCTATAAACTATTGCTCCTGAGAGCATTTCCAATTTTAAAGGTAATCAATGCATTTTTTAGATGAATCACTTCAAACCCCTGCTGTACCAGCAAATATTGATTCTATCAAAATGTCATGAGGATGACAAAAAAATAAAGCCCTTTCATTTAAGAAACAAATTTGTTTTGAAATGTGGGCTTTATTTTGTAAAATTTGTCTTCTATTCCATCTTAACTAACTTAAAAAGTTTTTATACTCAGCTAAGCTCCCTGAATTGTGCCGTATGCAGGCGGCTGTATACTCCGCTTCTCGATACCAGCTCCTCGTGACTTCCTTCCTCTTCAATTCCATTCGGCGTAACCACGATAATGCGATCTGCATTTTTGATCGTAGCCAGTCGATGGGCAATAACGAGTGTGGTTCTGCCTTGTGACAGCTCAGCAAGGGACTGCTGGATCGCCGCTTCTGTTTCTGTATCCAGCGCTGAGGTCGCTTCGTCGAGAATTAGGATCTTCGGATTTTTCAAGAACATTCGTGCGATGGCAATTCGCTGCTTCTGCCCTCCCGATAATTTAACGCCTCTTTCCCCGATCACAGTCTCCATTCCTTCCGGCATCGCTTCAATCGTTGGAGCAAGCTGTGCGAGTCTTGCTGCTGTCCATATCTCTTCATCACTTGCATCAAGCTTGCCATAGGCGATATTCTCCCGCACCGTACCCGCAAATAGAAACACATCCTGTTGGACGATGCCTATCTGTTTGCGAAGGGAGGCCAGCGTGATCTTGGACGTATCCACACCATCAATAGTGATCCTTCCTTCTGTAGCCTCATAGAATCTCGGAAGCAGACTGCAGATTGTCGTCTTGCCAGCGCCCGACGGACCCACAAAAGCTACGGTCTCTCCTGCTTTAATGCTGAGATTGATCTTATTGAGCACTTTGGAGCCGTCGTCGTAACCGAACGAGACATTCTCATAATGGATATTGCCTTCAAAATCCGGTGCTTCCCTGGCATCCTTACTGTCCTTAACATCCGGCTCTGTGTCCAGCAGTTCGATGTATCTCTGGAATCCGGCAATGCCTTTTGGATAGCTCTCAATAATCGCATTAATCTTGTCGATTGGACGGAAGAACACATTGGTCAGCAATAAGAAGGCAGCAAACTGTCCGTAGGTCAGCTCCCCTTGTAAAATAAACCATGTTCCGCAGATCAGCACAAATAAGTTGATGCTTCTGGTCAGCATGTAGCTGATCGTAATATTCTGGGCCATAATCTTGTAGCTGAACAGCTTGGTCAGCCTGAACTCACGATTATCCTGCTCAAAGCGCTTCTTTTCAAAGCCCTCGTTAGCAAATGCTTGTACAACACGAATTCCGCCAATTGTATTCTCTACACGGGAATTGAAGTTAGCAATGTTACCGTAAAGCTTGCGGAAGGCCTTGGTCATCTTGGTATTGAAGTACAGGGCCAGCCATATGACGATTGGTACAATAATGAAGGTAAGTACTGCAAGCTTCCAGTTGATCCCGAGCATGAGCAGAAATGCACCGATTAAAGTCATGACCGCGATAAATAAATCCTCTGGGCCATGATGCGCCATCTCGCCGATATCCATCAAATCATTGGTGATGCGTGACATAAGATGCCCTGTCTTGTTGTTGTCGAAGAATCGAAAGCCAAGCTTCTGGAGATGGTCAAACATCCGGCTTCTCATATCCGTCTCGATATTGATACCGAGCATGTGGCCCCAATAGGTCACTATAAAATGAAGAAACGCAGTAATAACATAGACTGCAAGCAAGCCGGTGCAGGCAACGATAATGCTCTCAAAATTACCTGAAGGGAGCAGCTCGTCCACTACATAATTGACCGCGAGAGGAAATCCGAGCTCCATTAGTCCAGCGATAACTGCGCACATAAAATCAATAGTAAATAGAAGCCGGTACGGCCTGTAGTAGGAGAAAAATCTGCGGAGCAAAACCATCACTCTTTTCAGTATTTATTAGGTGTGTCTTAATACTCACATAAAAGAGTTTTAAGACACGCCTTAGTTGACTCGAATATTACAAATTTTACTATAGCTTTTCACTTCATTAAAGAAAAATATGACACATCTCCATACGGCTAAGAATCTGCCTGCATATTTTGGATAGGTAAGCGGAGAATAATAACAACAATTTATTGACATCCGTTATTCACTGCAATTGAACACCAGCAGCTGATTAGCATGTTTTTTTATCGTATACGTTCAGATTAGGTTTCAATTCGCTTCGTGGTGGTAAGGAGCATAAAGGAGGAATGATGCTTGAATCGTATAATTAAAATAGGCATTATTGGCAGCGGCGGAATTGCCAGAGCCCACGCCGAGGCCTATAAACAACTTGATTATGTTGAAGTAGTAGCCGTAGCAGATATTATCCCCGGAAAAGCCGCGCTGTTTATTGAACAAACGAACCTTCCGACAGCGAAGGCTTTCGACGATCATCAGCATCTGCTCGAGCTGGATCTTGACGGAGTCAGCATATGTACACCTAATTTTTCGCATCACAGCATTACCATTGACGCATTGAATGCGGGTAAGCATGTCATGGTAGAGAAGCCCATGTCTGTTACATTAGACCAAGGTATTGAAATGGTGGAGACCGCACAGCGTACGGGGAAAATGCTGTCCGTCGGGTTCCAGCCTCGTTATGACCCTAATATGCAAGCGATTCGCAGCCTGATACAGGACGGTCAGCTCGGTAAAGTGTATTATGCAGAAGCAGGCGGCGGCAGAAGACGCGGGATGCCGGGCGGTACCTTCATACGAAAGGATCTGGCCGGAGCAGGAGCCATGGCCGATATTGGCTGCTATTCGCTTGATATGGTCCTTCATGCACTCGGGTACCCTAAGCCGCTGACCGTGTCTGCTTACACCTCCAATTATTTTGGCACGAACCCCAAATATCATCCAGAGTCCCACATCTTTAACGTTGAGGATTTTGGTGCAGCCATGGTTAGACTTGAAGGCGATATTCTGCTCAGCTACAAAATTTCCTGGGCTATGCATATGGACACTCTAGGCCCTACGATGTTTCTCGGGACAGACGCCGGGCTTAAAGTGACACCCGCCGGAAGCGGTCCCTGGAGTGGAGGCTGGGAAGGACGTGTCGGCAGCATGACCTTGTATCACGATATCGCCGGCCATCATACAGAGAGCCCGATACCAATACAGCATCACCAGATCAACCTGTTCCATGCCAAAGTGTTTGATTACGCCGAGGCGATCCAGAAACGACTGCCTGCGCCTATTCCTGGCGAGCAAATCCTATACAATCAGGCGATTATTGACGGGGTGCTGCGTTCTTCCGCTGCCAAAAAAGAAGTCGAGATCGTCATTCCGGATTTTTAATTCACGAAGCCTTGTTCTCATTTAGAGAAGGAGGCTTTTTTTCTTCCCAAGTCCTTCACTTTGTTATATTCTAATTAAATGATGATTTATTGACAACAAAGGAGCGACCTAATAATGACTTCATCCACAGCCTTAATGATCGTTGATGTCCAGAATGCCATGTTTGCTGATCCCGAACTACCCTTACATAATGGAAAAGAAGTGCTGAGCAATATCCAGCGCCTCCTTCAAAAAGCTCGTGAGGACGGATTGCCTGTCATCTATATACAGCATACGAGTACATCAGATGACGAATTTAGCGAAGGCAAACCAACCTGGCACATTCATCCAAGCATTGCCCCCCAGCCGAATGAAAGTGTGGTCAGAAAATCCAGCTGGGACGCCTTCTATCAAACAGAGCTGCTAGCCAAGCTGCAAGAGCTGAATATTCAAAAGCTCGTTATTTGTGGAATGCAGACTGAATTCTGTCTAGATACCACGTCACGTGGCGCATACAGTCTAGGATATCATCATAATGTGCTGATCTCCGATGCACACAGTACATTCGACAGCAAAGTATTGCCTGCCGCAGATATCATCAAGCACCATAATCAAATGCTCGGTGGACGTTTTGTTCAATTAATGAAGACAGAAGACATCCTTGCCAAAGGATTCAATTAATCCACATTAATATACAAACAAAAAAGAGTCATCCCAGCTGAAGGGATGACTCTTTTTTCGTTATCGGCTATTCAATATTAGTATCTAATGGATAAAAAAACTGACTACAGCTCCATCGCCAGCCGAATCATATCCACACAAGGAATGCCGTTCTCAACAATCTTCTCCTCATAATGCCTAGTGAAGTAATCCCTGTCAATACCAGTCATTCGAAAACCCATTCGCTGGTAAAGACCTAATTGTGTAAGACTCGAATTTCCAGTTCCGATCTCAAGCGTGCCTGTCCCTTGCTGCCTGCCTTCAAATATCGCATGTTGAATCAAAGCTGTGCCAATGCCCCGGCCCTGCCAGTCTTCTGCAACAGCAATATTCACAATCTCGATCGTACCCGGTCTGGTATCCAGCAGAACCATTACACCAACGATCTCCTGATCGATCACAGCAACGTATAATTTGCCGCGGTCAATATATTCATCCACCATAGTGCGTGAAGGATCGGCTAATAGCAGCATGGAATACGGCATCGACTCGTTATGTTGCAGTTCACGAATATTTATATCCAAGTTGCTCTTCAAAACGGTTCCCCCTTGATGTGAGCCGCCATCTTCCATATTATACTTGGTTCAGATTAACTCTCTGAAAATGCTCAACCACTGGAAACGGCTCGTAATAATGATGGAGCAGCTGCTTCCACTCTCCATATTCAGCCGACTCTCTGAATCCGATCGTATGATCCTCCAGCGTCTCCCATCTGACATGTAACAAGTACTGATGATCCGACTCCATACATTTATACAATTCATGCCCGAGATAACCCGACATGCTGGAAATAATAGCGGATGCTTTGGCAAAATCCTGTTCAAAATGGCTCTCTAATCCTGCTTTGATGTATAACATTGCACTTTCTAGAATCATAATTTTGTATCCCTCCGATGAATGTAACCTAGTCCTTGTTACGCCTCAAGCTGCTGCATCGCTTCAAGCTGCTTCATATGATGCCTGTCGTGCCAGATAAAATCCTCTACATAGCTCTGTAATGTAAAGGGGTTACCATCCAGCCCTTTATATGAGTAAGACCAATCTTCATCCACAAGCTCATATAAATTTCTAATAATCAGTTCTCTATATTTCAACGTTTCCTGCATGAGCTCTTCTATTGATATCTTACGGGCATACTCACGCGCAGCTTCATTAAACAGATCATAATCCAGATGCTGAATCTGAACCTGTTCCTTCTCCCCCGACGCGATGATAGATATGGCGCCCTCCCAAAAATAACGGTCCCATCTCATCATATGGCACACCATCTCACGAGCGGTCCACTTGCCTTCTGCAATTGGCTCATCCCAAGGTGCATTCTGCTGCATGCTCCATCTGCGAATCCAATCATGCCATTCATGAAATGAAGCGATCAACGAATTTTTCTGCACTCTATTCACGGCTTTCATCCCCTCTTCTAGAGAATTCAGTCATTAATCAATCTTGTAAGAGTGGATATTCGTCAAAAAGTGCGGGGTTCCTGCTTTTATTTTACTTCTGCCTGCTGAATCACCTTAATGATATTCGTCATCGCATCAGATGTACGATAAGTACGCATATTCTGAATGTATTTCTCTTGGTTCCGATCAAGATCATGGATGGCATGCAGCAAACTGGATGCCGTCAGATCCTCAGCAAGTAAGACACGGGCATAACCAGAAGCCTCAAACGACCGGGCGTTAATGATCTGATCTCCGCGGCTGACTTTATCCGAAAGAGGGATCAGCAGCATCGGCTTATGAAGCGCCAGAAATTCGAAGATAGAATTCGAACCGGCTCTCGAAATGACCAAATCCGCTGCGGCCATCAGATCAGGCAGTTCCTCCTGCACATATTCAAACACGTGATATCCATCAGTGACTGGAGCCCCCGTCTGCTGTCCTTTACCGCAAATATGAATAATTTGATAATCAGAAATTAAGTCCGGAATAATTTGATACAGGGCATCATTCAAGTTCTTGGCGCCCAAGCTCCCTCCCATAAAGAGCAGTACGGGTTTATCATCAGAGAAACCGAGCCGGCTTCTGCCACGCTGACGATTGCCATCTCTCAGCTCCTGCCTTATCATTGCCCCTACATGAACCACATTTGGTCTCCTAAGCTGCGCTGCTGCTTCCTGAAAGGTCGTGCATACATAATCTGCCCAGGGAAGTGCAATGCGGTTAGCAAGCCCCGGAGTAAGATCGGATTCGTGTATAACAATAGGAATACGCAGTATCCTCGCAGCAAGCACCACGGGTACGGATACGAATCCCCCTTTGGAGAACACAACACCTGGCTTGATTTTCTTCAAATATTGATAGGCTTCTCTTACACCCTTGAGCACACGCAGGGAATCTTTTGCATTTTCGACACTGAAGTATCGGCGAAGCTTCCCTGTTGCGATTCCCTTGTATTTCACACCTTCCATCCTGCCGATCAATTCAGCTTCAATCCCTTGTCTTGAACCAATATAATGAACACTGTAGCCTTGCTCCTGGTAATACGGAATCAACGCCAAATTAACCGTGACATGCCCCGTAGAGCCCCCGCCGGTAAATACAATTTTTTTAGACTTCATGAACACAACTCTCCTGTCACATTGCGTTAGCCCGCTGTTTATTAGATAATATTCACAACTGGACACCCATATCCTTTTATCGTTACATATACAATCAAACCGTTTTGGAGAAAGCAGGTACAACAGCATGCAAAACAAGGATACGAACCATCCGCTCGACCAAAGAATTGATCGTAAGAATTCAAGCTCTGTTAAATGGAACGGACTTCAGTCTCTGTTCAGCGCACCCGATGCCATCCCGCTATGGGTTGCCGATATGGACTTTACAGCACCTGAGCCCGTGCTCAAGGCGCTTCGTGATATCGTAGATCATGGCATACTGGGATATGCTATGCCTGCTCCATCATTCAATGAATCTATCGCTGCCTGGATGGACAAGCGACATGGCTGGAAAATCGAGCCGGAATGGCTCGTATATACACCAGGTATTGTCCCTGCATTGAATATAGCGATTGAAGCCTTTACTGAACCAGGTGACAAAATTATTATCCAACCTCCAGTATACGGTCCTTTCCATAAACTTGCCAAAACACATGGCAGAGAGCTGGTAGAGAATCCGCTGATTTACGAGCAGGGTGAGTATAGAATGGATCTTACACACCTAGACCAAATTGCCTCACAGGATGGAGTGAAGCTGATCGTTCTATGCAGCCCGCATAACCCTGTAGGCCGAGTATGGAGTCGTGAAGAATTAAATGCCGTGATGGAAATTGCTGTGAAGCACGATATGATCGTGATCTCGGATGAGATTCATTCTGATCTTGTATTTGATTCACGGAAGCACATTCCTTATGCTGTCTTATCTGAAGAAGCCAAGATGCACTCCATCATCTGCACTGCTGCCAGCAAGACGTTTAATATCGCAGGTCTGCATACGTCCAGTGTCGTAATCGCCAACAAAGAGCTGCGTTTGAAATTTAAGAATATGGTTGATAAGCGCTCGATGGGCTCCATGAATATCTTTGGAATCGCCGCTACGGAAGCAGCTTACCGGGAAGGCGAGCCCTGGCTTGAGAGCACACTTGAATATATTCATGGTAACCTCGAGTACGTGATCAACTTCTTCAAGACTAACATTCCAGAATGCCAGGTTTCCATGCCTGAAGCTACGTATTTGCTATGGATTGATTTCCGCAGCCTGGGAATGGAGCACAAGGAGCTGTTTGATTTCCTCGTGACCAAGGCGGGACTCGTGTTTAGCAGTGGAACAGACTTCGGCAAGGAAGGCGAAGGCTTTATGCGAATGAATGTGGCTTGTCCTCGAAGCATGCTGGAAGAGGCCATGCAGCAGCTGCACCAGGCCATGCTTAATCGATAATCAGCCAGTCAAGCGGCAGAGAGCGTCATGACCGACACAGGTCATCGGGCGCTCTCTTTTTTTATACATCCCTCTCGCTACCCCCTATGATCTGCGAAGAGATTATAGTCGTTATAAGAGCACATCATGCAACCATTTATTTTAAACAAGCATATATCGAACCTATTTTCCTAATTTGTGAGTTATGAAATTGATTCTGCAAGAACACAATTTTGCTCTTATATCACTTTTTTGCAGCCGTATTTCCTCTGAAAAACACCCCAATGCCATCAAGTAGTAGAATATTACGCTCTTTTTATGCACTTCCGCAAATATTTACATTAAGTTTGTTTAAAACAAAATATTGACAATGTAAGCGCTTGAATTTAGTATCTATTTACATCGGACCTGTTCATTAAGGTTCATTTGAGTTTAATGTCGTACATAACTAGGGGAGGAATTGAACCATGGGAATGAATAATCCCTTGGCGGTGAAACAAACCGTACAAACCAAGAGCAAGTTTCACTTTTTAAAAAGAGAGATTATACGTAATAAATATGTATATCTGATGCTTGTTCCCGTTCTCTTGTTCTACCTTATTTTCTGTTACGGACCGATGTACGGAATACTGCTGTCCTTCCAGAGCGGGTATAGTCCTGCTAAAGGGATCATGGGCGGCAATTGGATTGGATTTGAGAATTTCACGATGTTCTTTGAGAGCTATAATTTCTGGCGCTTGATGGGCAATACCCTAATTCTGAGCGTGCTAAGTCTCGTAATCGGTTTCCCTGCTCCGATTATTCTTGCACTATTACTGAATGAGGTTCGTAATCGCTACTTCAAGAATGCAGTGCAGACGGTCAGTTATTTACCTCACTTCATATCCGTTGTCGTTGTCGTTGGTATGCTCAAGACCTTCTCTTCTTTGGACGGCGGCTTATTTAACATCGTCCGCGGCTTCTTTGGCTTTGAACATATTATGTTCTTCACAGATAAGGACATGTTCAGACCGCTGTACATTCTGTCTAATGTGTGGCAGGGCGCAGGATGGGCATCCATTCTCTTCCTCGCAGCACTAGCCGGAATTAACTCTCAGCTGTATGAAGCAGCCAAAATGGACGGTGCCAACCGCTGGAGACAGCTCCTGCACATCACGCTGCCGGGTATTATGCCCACGATTGTCGTGCTCCTCATCCTGCGTATGGGCAGCATTATGAATGCAGACTTTCAAAAAATTCTATTAATGCAGACGGCAGCCACTTATGAGACCTCTGATGTCATATCGACTTTTGTGTACAGACAAGGGATGCTGCTTGGGGATCAAGCCTACTCCACTGCTATAGGTTTGTTTAATTCAATCATTAACTTTGCCCTCTTACTCGGCGCGAACTATATCAGCCGCAAAGCTAATGAAACCAGTCTGTGGTAGAGAGGTGTGCATAAGATGAAAAAATCATTTGGTGAACATATTTTTGACAGCATCAACTATATCTTGCTCATTCTGATTATGCTGCTGTGCGCGTATCCGATGCTCTACATCTTCAACTCTTCCATTAGTGATCCGGAACAGCTGCTGGCCAGCCGCTCACTCATGCTGATCCCTGAAGGTTTATCTTTTGAGGCCTACTCCAAAGTGTTCCAGAATCCAAAGATCTACAGTGGTTACTTAAACACATTGTTCTATGTGATTGTTGGTACTGCCCTCAACCTGGTGATGACTACACTAGCAGCTTATGCGCTGTCGAGACCTGACTTATACGGACGCAGCTTCTTCATGAAGCTGATTACATTCACTATGTTCTTTAGCGGAGGGATGATCCCAACCTTCCTGCTTATTCAAAATTTAGGTCTGCTGGATACAAGATGGGCAATGATCCTTCCGGCAGCAATTAATACGTTCAACTTTATCATCATGCGTACGAATTTCATGAACATTCCGCTTGGACTGATTGAATCCGCCAAAATTGACGGGGCCAATGACTTCAGAATTCTTCTGCAAATTGTCGTTCCATTATCTAAACCGATTCTTGCTGTAATGACCCTGTATTATGCGGTAGACCACTGGAATGATTTTATGGGTCCGCTTCTCTATCTAAGATCACAGGAGCTGTATCCGATTCAAATTGTGCTGAGGGATATTTTGCTCAGCAATAGCACAGAAGCCATGGGTTCTGCGAACGATACCGGATTTGCAATCGGTGAGAATATCAAATATGCAACGATTATTATCTCTACGCTTCCGATTCTGATGATCTATCCTTTCATACAGAAATATTTCGTTCAAGGAGCACTCATCGGAGCCATTAAAGAATAAAGCTGGCGCATACCCATCGCTTATTTGCTGCCGCTTTAATCTATAGATAATCAAGGAGGGTTCATATGAAAAAGTTCTTGTCCTTAATGTTAACCGCGGTGATGACTACGGGACTATTAGCCGGCTGCGGAGGGTCAGAGAGTGCAGATGGTCCTGCGCCTGAAGAAGGCGAGCAAGCCATTACGGAAATACCACTTCCGATCGTTGAAGAGCCGATGACGATCAACTATTGGCGTGCAAATGATGCCAAGATTGCTTCTGGCAACGGATTTACAGATGTGAAGGCTTATCAGGAGAAAGAAAAAAGAACCGGCATCAAAGTAAACTTCACGCATCCTCCCCTCGGACAGCAAAAGGACCAGTTCAACCTGCTCGTTACAGGAAATGAGCTGCCTGACGTAATCTATTACAACTGGGCTGACGTATCTGGAGGACCAGAGAAGCTGCTCGCAGACGGAAGAATTATCAAACTGAATGAATACATTGATCTCTATGCACCTAATTTGAAGAAGATTATTGAAGAGGATGAGGTTGTCCGCAAACAAATCTCACTAGATGATGGGACCATCTTCATGTTCCCCTATCTTCGTACGGATGCAGTAAAGCTGAATGCAACGACGGGTATAGTTCTTCGTAAGGACTGGCTTGAGAAACTGAATTTGAAAACGCCTACAACGATTGATGAATGGTACACGGTGCTGAAGGCTTTCCGGGAAGAGGATCCAAATGGCAATGGCAAGAAGGATGAGCTCCCCTTCACTGCGAATTGGGGTCCCGGCAATATGAGCAAATTGTATGACTTCGCACCTTCCTTTGGGGTTCTTGGCGGTTTCCAGCTTAACGGAGATACGGTGGAATACGGTCCCATTCAGCCAGGGTTCAAAGACTTCCTTGAGACCATGCAGAAATGGTATGCGGAAGGTCTAATCGATCCTGAAATTATGACCAATGACGGTAAAGCATTTGACTATAAAATAACCAACCATCAAGCTGGGGCGTATTACGGTGGTGTATTCAGCGGTATGGCGAAGTATCTTAATCTGATGGCAGATGATCCAGAATTCGATCTTGTTGGAGCTCCTTGGCCTAAGGATGCTGAAGGCATCTCTCGCAGTACCTTCCGTTTCGATACGAAAGTCCTCACGTATGGAGAAGCCATTACAACTTCTGCGGATGAAGACAAAATTAAAGCCATCGTACAGTGGATGGATTACAATTACAGTCCTGAAGGTCACGATCTGTTCAACTTCGGTATTGAAGGTGAAAGCTATACTGTCGAGGGTGACAGCATTAAATTTACCGATACCATTCTTAAAAATCCAGATGGCTTGACTTACGATCAAGCACTGGCTGGTTATGCGCTGTCCATTATGGATGGACCGATGAATCAGGATACACGTTATTTGGATGGTCTGATGGCATTTGAGCAGCAGCAAGAAGCCAATAAGGTCTGGATGGAGGCCGATTACTCCTTGGCACTTCCGACTCTGCGTAAAACGGAGGAAGAGGCGCGAAAAGAAGCCCAGATTATGGGTCAGGTAACCACTTATCTGGATGAAATGATGACCAAGTTCATCTTAGGCGACGAACCCCTCACGAACTTTGAACAGTTTGTAGAAACGATTAAAGGTATGGGAATTGAAGAGGTCATCAAGATCAATCAGGATGCCTACGAACGCTATCAAGCACGTTAATAAACAAAGGGTTATCAAAAGGGAGCAGCCGGAATTCCGGCTGCTCCCTCTTATAATTTGCTTCTATTTATGAATAAGCTGAATTCTTAATTGTATCAAAGAAATTGGTATAAGCTCCTGCCAGCTGACTTAAATGCGCTACAGATTTCTTAACGTCTGTTACCTCCAAGCCATGGCCAGCATCTGCAATTTTAATAATATCCAATTGAGTTGAGGCATATGCTTCCAGCTTAGCTCTGCTCTCCTCACTGAACAATGAATCCTTTGTTCCGTAAATAACGAGTCCTGAAGAACGTACAATATAATCCAGCGTACCGTCAAGCGGAGTAAGAAATAGATGCGAAATGTGCTGAGCTTCAATATGCTGTGAAGCATAACCTGCCAGTAATGTTCCCAAGCTCTTGCTTACGAATACCAGCTTGTCGTAACCTTCACTGTAGTGCTGCACGGTCTCTAATACTTCCTCCTCAAGAATTGATCGCTGCTCGCGCTCAAGAGCAACACGAGCGCTTTGAAACCCGTATTCCATTAACAATACATCCAATCCTTGTTCAATTGCGCTCTGAACAGCATAATGCAGAACGGGCAGTTCACAGGAGTAGTTCTGTCCAGGGAGAAAGATAACAAGTGTGTCTGAGCCCTGTGTCGTTTGTCTGATCCGTACATCTGTACCCCAATATGATTCTTCATAAAAAGTATGATGTTCCACGAACTACACCTCGCTTTCCACAATATCACAACCCATTATATCGCAATCTGGAAAATAATAGAATCCATTTTATTAAACAACATAAATGAATATAATCGAATGCAAGGAGGCATCTGCTTCGTGAGCAGATGCCTCCTTTTAGCCAATGCTATATTAGTTATAATTTCAAATACTCTTTAATTCCGTCTGCAATGCTTTGCGCAACTCTGTCCTGGAAGTCCTCATCAAACAAGATTGCTTCTTCTGCTTTATTCGATAAGAAACCGACCTCGAGAAGGGCTGCAGGCATATCTGTGTTCCGCAGTACAGATAAATTCGCTGATTTTACTTTCCGATCCTTAAGCCCTGTTGCCTTGATCATATGCTTATGAATAATATCCGCGAGTGCTTTATCTTCACTTTTCTTATAATAAGTCTCGGTGCCGCTGGCAGAAGGAGATCCCGCGACCGAATTTGCATGAACTGAAATGAAAACATCTGCATTTGCATTATTCGCTATCTCTGCCCGCTCCACAAGCTCCGGATACGTATCGCCATCTCTCGTCATGATGACTTCGATACTCGAAATATTCTGGAGCAGAGCTTCAATTTTCAAGGTGAGTGACAAGGTAAAATCTTTTTCAAGTTTACCTGTTATTCCAACTGCTCCTCCATCATGCGCTCCATGTCCCGCATCCAGAACGATGATTTTTTTGCCTGAACCTGTATTATTACCTGTTCCCGTTCCTGGTGTCTCAGGCAATGGCGTCTCCGGTATTACAGGGTCTGGATGATTCGTATCGTGATTCAAATCGACGATCAGAAGGCTCCCCTCTTGTGTCACCTTGTATCCGGTAACCTCGTTCATATCCAATACGATTCGAACGGTTGAAGGATCTGTACTGAATAGAGCGTATCGAATCTGTGATACCATCGGATAATCCGTGACTTGTATGGAACCCGATGCTTGTGCATTCAGGTCGTTACCAAAGTTTGCAGCAAATTCCGTATTCGGTAGATCAACGACAATGCGATCCGGTCCACTCATGGTAAACACTCTCGGGGTGACCGTACTGCTAGTTGCTACGAGCAGCCTGTTCTCGCTGAAACTAATCCCAGATATCTGTGCAAGCCCTTGATTGATCGTTCCCTCTTCGCCTTGTCCCGCATTGCCCGATCCTGCTGGAGGCTGACTTCCTCCTCCTGAACCGGTAATTTGTTTCAAGCTAGCTGTCTTCGTCTTGTTATCCCAGCCTACATGCAAGCCAAACTGCTCACCTACGAAGCGCAGCGGCACAAGCGTTGTCTTGCTCTTGATGACAGGCGCATTATCGAGAATAACCGACTGGTTGTCCACCAGAGCATTCTTATCATTGATGACCATCTTGATGACGGTGCCATTTTGCTGTATTGTGACCGTTCCTGTCTTCTGTTCCCAACCGACTGTGTATCCCATTTCTTCGGCAACCATACGGATTGGAATCATTACTGATTTATTAATGATCTCAACCTTGGAACTGTCTGAACCGCCGAGCTTCTTGTCATTCAGATAGATACTCGCTTGTCCATCCTCCGCATGACTTAAACCGGGAAGCACCCACAACCCTACAAAAAACAACATAAACAGCAAAATCCTCTTCAAACTCTCACACATCCTTTTGGTCGTCTTGTAAAATCACCAGCATCCTGCATCCTTTTACATCATCTACTATTAAAAACGCGATTTAGCATGATTTGTTGCATGATCCGTTCTTTATTTTTCGAAGTTTAGAAAGACGAAGTAAATACTACATTTATCGGTTAATTACCTTCATTTGTGAAGAAACGGTAGATTTCATAGCCGAGCAATCCGCCTATGACGTTCAAGAACAGATCATCAACGTCTCCTGTTCCGACTCTCAGCAGCATTTGAGCGGTCTCCAGCAAGATAATAAGTGCAGTAAATAGCAATAGAAATTTGGAGAAGCTCCACCTGCTCGGAAAGGCAGCGGGGATTAAATATCCAAAAGGAATGAACACGGCGACATTGCCGACTAAATTAATGAGTGTGTCTAATAGATTACGTGCTGACACATTCGCCAAATATTTTGATATCGTATGAAAAGGAACCATATTATAGCGGTAATCGAGGTGGACCGAGCGATTAAAGCCTGCAAACATGAAATATAGGAGCAGCAAACTGTATGTTATAAGAAGAATACGTACCATGGTTGTCCGTTGCACGATGCCGCACCTCTTGACAGTATAAGATTTAACGACAACATTCCCGAAAACTGCTGAATTTTCCTGCCTATGCTCTATCATAGACGAATTACAATATTTTGCCAATTGATTCAGACCATTTTTTCTATTTCTTTTCGAGAAAATTAGACATGAAACAAATACATGTATCATTTCTCGTCACCAGCACCATATTAAAACACGATTGAGAAAATATATGTGACACGGAGGAGGAAGCTTCTTAGATGAGCAGCTGCAAAGAAAGCGCAAACGATCAAGCCAAGAGCGGGCAAAACCTTAAATGGTGGCAGCTGTCTCTGCTTGGAGTAGCTTGTACCATTGGTACAGGATATTTTCTTGGTTCTGCACTTGCCATTAAAATAGGGGGACCTTCTGTTCTCCTGACTTTTCTGCTGGCTGCCGCAGGAACATATTGTGTATTCGATGTGCTCGCACAAATGACCGCTAATTCACCGGAACAGGGATCTTTCCGATCCTATGCCAAAAAAGCCTATGGGCGCTGGGCAGGCTTCAGCAGTGGTTGGGCTTATTGGTGCTCTGAGCTGCTCATTATGGGAAGTCAGTTGACTGCACTCTCCCTGTTCTCCCGTTTCTGGTTCCCCCAAATTCCTGTATGGATGTTTGCTTCTGGATTTGCAATATTGGGACTCATTGTAGTGATCATTGGAAATAAGCTGTTTGATCCACTGGAGAGTGTAGCAGCCGTTATCAAAATCGCCGCAATCCTCATGTTCATCGTTCTCGGAGCTGCAGCCTTATTCGGCTGGCTGTCGGGAGGCATAGAGCCGCAAATGCCGGTATCTGTCGGCACCTTATTCCCTAACGGTCTGACGGGCGCATGGGCAGCGCTTCTATTTTCGTTCTATGCTTTTGGAGGAATTGAGGTCATGGGGCTCATGGCACTCCGATTAAAGGAGCCGAAAGAAGCGCCAAAAGCCGGCAGAACGATGATCCTTCTGCTGGCGATCATATACATTATCTCGTTGTTCCTGGTCGTATCCATCGCGCCATGGCGTGGTTTTGGTACGAAGGAAAGTCCTTTTATCCAAGCTTTGGACACATATCAACTTCCTTTTGTACCACATATTATGAATGGGGTCCTAATCGTTGCTGGGTTTTCTACGATGGTTGCATCCCTGTACGCGGTAACGACCATGCTCATCACGCTTGCACAAGACAAAGACGCCCCTCCTCTTTTTGCCAAAAAGGTGAAGAAGCGTTTCCCGGTTTACTCGTTTGGAATGACTGCAGCAGCACTATGTGCATCCATCGTTCTGGCACTGCTGCTTCCAGGCACACTGTACGAATATGTCACTACGGCCGCTGGCCTGATGCTTCTATTTAACTGGACTTTTATCCTTATCACCGCCGGCAAGCTTCTGAAGCTTACTACATTTGGACAGATCAAGAGATACGGTGGCATCCTTCTCATCCTGCTTGCCATAACAGGAACATTGTTTCATAGCACAAGCCGGCCCGGTTTCTGGATCAGTTTCTTGTTCATCGCCTGTATTGGGTTGATTACCTGGTTTATGCACAGCAAGATCTGGAGTGAAAAAGGAAACAATAATCAGAAACACAAGACGGATAAACATCTCATTGAACAGTTAAAGAAAGATCGGCATCGCTTCCCTGCCCGTGTCAGAAAAGCAAAACAAAATCGATAAAATGCGATAAGCCACAGTCAATCACGAACGACTCTATGCTTCAGATAGAACATCAAGGCTGCCCGGTCGATATCCGAAAACTGAAGAGGATTCTGTTCCATCATGGAGGCTATATTCTTTACGTTTATCCAGGCCGGGTTCAGCGATTCATCTCCTGCTTCGAGGAGCTTTCCTTCCGCCTTGCATATAAAATACATTCCTATCGAATCAATGGGGCCCTTCGTTGTTTGATGGGCACAAAAGGGCTCGACAACCTCTACTTCAAAGTCAGGATTAATACCGGTCGTGTCGATTCGCTTGGAAGCGCCCTCAATGCGAGTCACCTTAAGCCCGGTCTCCTCTTCCACTTCCCTGATCAGCGCTTGATAAATCGGTTCGTACAGCTCGATTCTGCCTCCAGGGAGTTCAAGACATTCCTGCCCGGGTTTGTTCCGGCTCTGAATAACAAGCTCAGTTCCTTGCTTGCTGTCCCGCTCAACAAAAGCTCTTGCGTTGACGTAGAACATGGTCATCCTCCTTCTCGAGATATTCTCTAATCATCCAGCTTCCATAACCTCGAGTCTTTATTTCGTATAAATACAGCGCTCTTCTGCTTGATGGCTCGCTCGTACAAGTCCATCTCAAAGTCGCCAGCTGAACGTGACAGCTCGATATAGCGTATTGCTGTGTTATTCTGGACAAAGACAAGCAGTGTTATGGAGTCTGAATATTGAACAGCATCAGGCACTTCATCCATATTGCGAACATCAATTGACGAAGGATCTAGATAAGGACCGAATATGTACAGCTCTTCCCAAGAAAATGGGGTTAGTTCTTCTAATTCAATACGATCTCCAGCTTGAGCTCCGGTTAACCTGCTTACCAACTCAGCATCGTCGAAGGGACGCGGACTTTCAATCCAATCCCATAGGAAGATGAATAAGGTTATCAACCATAATAACATATATATCCACTTTTTCATGTAATGGTTCTCCCCTTATATGTTAAATTTTTTAGTAAAAACGCAAACACACCTGCTACCTGCTGTCTTATTGTGATGAGAAATGGAGTTTACTTATAGGACTTGTGTAACCTGAAATAAATAGCATTCATAATTTTTTCACGAGTAAGAAAATACAAAAAAAGACGGATCCCTGTTCGGATCCATCTTCTCTCATCTCAACATATTGGGTTAGATTACAGCAAGCCTGCATACTCCAGTCCTCTACGGATGCCCTTCTCGTCTACCGAGCTTGTCACATGATTGGCATAGGATTTAACCTCATCGTTCGCATTCCCCATGGCAATTCCAAGTCCGACATAAGACAGCATTTCCACATCATTCAAGCCATCGCCAAAGGCAACAACCTCTTCCTTGGATCGTCCGATATGCTTAAGAACAGCCTCGATTCCCTTGGCCTTTGAGCCCCCCGCCGGAATGACATCCATTGCGTACTTATGCCATCTGACAAAATGAAGATCGTCATAACCTGCTTCCTTTGCTGTGTACAAATGCTCTTCATGCTCCTGGCAGTATAAGAGTGCTTGGTAGATTGGTGCTTCCTTCCAGTAACCTGTCTTGTACCCCGGTACTTCAACTTGAAGCGTTTGAAAGGAAGCGGCTATGAACTCGTGAAGCTCCATATTGGAGAATCCAGCCTCTGCTCCCTGCATGACAATGGGATGATTGTGCGACAGGGCACTGTTCTCTAGTCTCTCAAGCGTATTTGTGTGAATAGGGTGTGAATATATCATCTCACCTTTATAAACAACATAAGATCCATTAAGACTAATGAAGGAGTCAATACCCAGCTGGGACATGTATTTCGTAAAATAATAAGGTGCTCTTCCGGTCGCAATAAAGACATCTGTCCCTTTGGCCTTCAATTCGTTGATCGCCTCGATCGTATCTTGTGGTATTACCTTCTCATCATTGACTAATGTTCCATCGATATCAAAAAATACTACTTTATAGGTCATGATTGTAACATCCTCCATCGCTGTGCTAAATACAATTTTCTAATTATTGCTAGATGCAAGGCAAATGCACGGCTATTTCCTTCCGTAATCGGCCTTAATCTCTCCCCACGCTTTGGTTTCCCACTTCAGTATTTTATTATTGTAAGTATGAGTGGCAAGCCATTTCTCGGCCCGATCAATCATATCCCAAATCTGCTGGGTGGAAGTATCCCGCTTCAGTGTCGTTGCAGCCTTCTTCTGCCTGACCCACTTCATTGCATTCACAGAATCACTATAAATAGTCTTGCTGCTGCCCTGCTGCTGTAAATACGCCAGAGCATGTACAATGGCAAGGAACTCTCCAATATTATTCGTCCCATTCGGAATAGGACCCACACTAAACAAGACATCTCCTGTCCGGGTGTCTACACCCTTATACTCCATCGGTCCGGGATTGCCTCTTGTTCCTACGTCCACAGATATACTATCGTAATCGATTTCAGAGGCAATTGCCTCAGCAGATGCCCCCTTGCTGCTGACACTGCCTTGAGATTTGCCCGCGGTGTTACCCCATATGCCTTTCCATCCGCTTGTATAAGCTTTTTCAGCCTCTGCCTTGGATTCAAATGCTTTATATTTTGCACCGGTCACTCCGTTCACCTGCTGCTGGCATGCTGGCCAGCTGGTATAGATCCCGGGTGTTTTTCCTTCCCATACCACATAATACTTTTGCTTCGCCATATTTTCCTCCATATCATTCCCTAACGCGTTATTATCTACAATACCTTCTTACAGCCTTGGATGCAAAAAAAAGAACACCTAAGTTCCAGAAGTTATTGAACTCGAGTGTCCTTATATGACCTATCACCTAGATAATTTAAGCATTTGGTTCGCTCCACGCTGAAATTCGTAAGATACATTAACTAGCTCACTCGTCCATCCTTCTCTATCTACATATGAAAGGACTTCATCTAGTAATGGATATCTCCTGCCATCCAGCTGAATAATGGGATAAATCCGAATTTCCTCTTCAGCCACTCTCATCATCTCTTGTAATGTATCTAGATGAAATTGAAGAGACAAACGCTCACCATACATGAACAAAAAATGTGCACTTAATATCAGATCAAACTGCTTATCTTGAAAGGGTAACTGAGGAAGTGCCGCCTCTATGTAATTCTCTGGATTTGCTCGCCTATCTGTTGTACTTAAGCCAAGAGCATGGGTTCGATGGTCTAAGAGATCGGCCAAATTGGAAAAATAATTCCATTTGTACTGATCCTGAGCCTTAGACATTTGCTCCATCGCATGTTTGATATCTTCTTTGCCTTTGGCATACAGGATATCCCATGAATAAGCATAGGCAATGTCCACGGATTTCGCCTTACCTCCACGTTGATTCGCAACAGCCGTAAAGGAACAAGCTCCGCCTGGACAATCCAAAATACGCTTTGATGCAATGTCATCGTTAGAAATTTGAAACATGTGTTCATATTCTTCATATGAACGCCCAATAAATATAATACGATTCAAGTCTAGGCCACTGTTCTTCATACTTCGCTCAGCTCACGATATGTTTGATGCCATTGGCAGTATTAATATCTTTCAACTCAGGAACAACAAATTCAGGCACAACCCAATGCCGCTCTAATTCATCCAGCGGAATCCATTTGTACACGTAATCTTTGTTCGCTCCTGCAAACTCGCATGTCTTTTTGAAGATCGGATGCTTAAGGGGAAGCTCTAACAGGAAAAACATTCCTGACTCATGAATTTGTATCGTCGGAGAGATCGGCAATTCAATCACATTCTCGATCAGCCATACCTGCTGTTCACTGATGACAGGCACACCAAGCCATTCATATATCATCTTACCAATCGTGTACTCCGGAGAATCATCAGCCTCTACACTGCCTCCAGGCAAAAACCAATAAGGCTGGTTTCGTTCTCTTTGCAGCAGCACTTTGCCTTCGTGAATGATTATTCCCCCTGTTGTTGTGTGATATTGAATCGATTCATGTTCATAGGATATCATCATCACTATTCCTCCTTAAATACAAAGCGACTGAATGAAAATCGGGTCCTTTTGTCCCACACCATACATAGCTTCTCTCAAACCCGTTCTATCCATGCCTACAGTAAAAGACATTCGTAAATATAATAACAAGCCTGGTCAGGGAATAGTTTGATTTTTTCAAAATTTATTTTTATTTTTTTATGTAATTGCTTGAATCAATTTCATATTATGAAATTGATTCAATTGCTGAGATACTAAATAAAAAGAAGCAGTGCACTATTGCATCTGCTCCTTTATCTAGGTACCATTCATTCCGGCTGTCTCAGGGTAATGTGAAATATCCGCATGAAGCATGACTTCAGGCTTGTTCTCTTCATCAAATACAATCTTGCACAGGGAAACAGGGTGAATATAAGGCAAATCCCATAACGTATCAAGCGAGCGCTGCTCGATCCATGTCATCAGCAGCTTAACCACTACCGTATGGGTTACGATAAGAATCGTCTTTCCCTGATTTACGTTTAGAATATGCTTCAGTTCTTGCTGCGCTCTGGTCATCGTTTCGATGTAGGTTTCTCCACCGTCTGCAGCGAACACTTCCGGTTCCTCCCAATATTGCTGGTACTTCACCGGCTCCTCCACTTTCAGCTCGTCTCCGGTTCGGCCTTCCCATAGCCCCAGATTCATTTCCCTCAAGTTATCCGTTAGATTCATAGGTATCTCGCGGCCGCCGCGGATCAGCTCTGCAGTATGAACTGCTCTGCCGCTTGAGCTTGTGTAGATTGCATCAATAGGCTCCTCAACGAGCGCTTCACCGAGCCAGCGTGCTTGACGGATTCCGAGCTCCGTTAACGGCGAGTCTTGATGTCCCTGCATTTTGCCCAGCACGTTCCATTCTGTCTGTCCGTGCCTTACGATGTATATCGTCGTAACTGACATATTGTTCCTCCATTTAGTAGGTTCTATCTTCTAATTCCTTCAGTCTGCGTTCGACGACCACAAACAGGAGCAGATTGAACATCAGCATAAGTCCGACCAGAATGCCAAAGCCCTCCATACCGCGAACAAACCTGGATACAAACAAACCGATAATAATATAGAAGATACCTATTCCGACCATCCAGACTGCACTATAACGATTGGCTTCCTTCCACATGCGTTCACTTTTCATGGAACGATTCGTCCGATAACCATAAATGTGGTTCATTCGTTTAGGAGGTCTGATTCGCATGAATAGTCCTAGAATGATAAATATAACCCCAACAAAGCTAAACACCACAAGATTCTCCACATCCATAGGCACCCTCCTTTTCACTGCTTAAGTTAGAGGAGCTCTTTGCTGAACTTTGCCGTCAATTATCTACTGGATAACTGCATAGGCGATAACTCCATTTTAGCATGAAGCTGCCATTACCAGAACCTCTGTTAATCATTTATAACGCTTGTTATATCTATATCGGGCATGTGTATCCTAATCAAATCCAATGTTTCGTAAATGAGCTCCGACAGCAGCTCGATGGACTCTTCCATAGGCAGCTGCCACACCATATTCATCCGATGTTCCAAGTTAATTGGTTTGATGCTCATCTGCTCATAAATTTGCCGCACACTTTTCCATTTTCCCGGATGATACATTCGGTTTAATCCGCACAAAATGGACAGCAGCTTATCTTGGTTTCGAAGCTTCCCTTCTATTACGTATAAATGATCACTTCGTTCCATATAGGATGCTTTAAGCACGGGCTCGGGGAAAAAATCGAGATTTGATTTTATTAAAACAGTTGCAAGTTCCTCTGGATATTGACTCAGCCTAGCCTTCCAGCCTTTGATTAATCCCACAGGATCATATAATGTTCTAGCCTTAAGGAGGCCAGTCGCAACCGTATGAGTGTTCAAACTAATATCATAATCTTCTAGCAATGAATCCAGCTTACGACAGACAAATCTTTCAGAGAAATATACGACTTCACATTTGATCTGATGCACCCAATAATTGACGGCCAGAACTTCTTCCGTTACAGCTATGATCTTGCCCTGACAGATCTGAAGATCTTGATCTACATACTTTTTTAACTGATCAGAAATGGTGTTTTCTACATAGGCGATAATATCAATATCTGAGGAAGGATAGACAAACCCGGAAGCAACTGAACCTGTAACAGCAATCGCTTTAATATCAGGCACATGATTCTTTATGCTCTCTGACTTCTCTTGTGCTATGGCAAATAAATAACTATGCAAGTCCGATTGAATCATTCTGCACGCCTCCTGTTCAGCAGCATCATTCTACATCCGTGTCAGAAGAACGAAGAAGAACATCGTCACGCCCGGTCCAGCCCATACGAGACCAAAAAGCCTTTCCCGCCTCATTCGAGTCGAGCACCATAATATGCGCACGCTGTATGCCTGCTTCCCGCAGTAATGCTATAGCATGGCGAACTAAATTTTTGGCAATGGATTGTCCCCGAAATCCAGGCTCCACTGCTAAATGATACAGATATCCTCTTCTTCCGTCATGACCGGAGAGCAGTGTTCCAATGATCCTTCCATTGTTCACCGCTACCTGACTGAAGCCTTGATTCCGCTCGAGGTACAGCTGTATAGACTCCCTGGAATCCGCACTACTGAGTCCCATCCCTTCTGTCCTATTCCAAAGAGCGAAGCTCTCCTCATAGTCTTCTATTACCATCTTACGAAATTCAATCATATTAAGCTTCCTCCACTGTTATGCTGTCCAGGTCAACCATCTCTTTAAGTGCATACGGAAAAAGGGGTTCACATAAATTCAAAATGGCTTTGGCATACAGCTGTATTTCTTTTTGAGCATCATGCATCAGACGTTGGTTCAGGAAATGACACACGGATTGAAGAGATGCCGTCCAATACCAGCGGATGTACATTCCGTATGAAGGCAAGAACAGTCTGGCCTGCTCGGCACACACCCCTCTCTTAAGTGCTTCCTCATATTTTTGTACCCCCAGCTCTATGTAATCTATTAACTCCTGAGTCAGCTTCGTTCCTTCTTCGGTCGTTAGCGGTGCTCCGCTGCCTTGCTTAGAATTCTCCGGTGCACTCCTCCACTCATGATGTTGTGGAATGTAGAATTCCGGTTCTTCTGTTATGTACCTGCGGCTGGATTCATTCCAGGCCTCCATACTATCGCCTGTTCCTTCCATATGACTAGACCCAATAACATACTTCCACCACTGTCTGGCTACCATGAGCGGGGCATAAACCTCAAACTGAAGCATCACGTGCCGAAACGGAGAGGTATGTCCCTCCCTTGCCAGAAACTGAATAAGCCGGACATCTCGATCTGATAATGTGGTAGACTCCTTCGCATAGGATACTCTAGCCGCGTTGACAATGGTCAGGTCAGAGCCCATATGATTCACCAGCCTGACGTAGCCTTTGTCCAGCACTTGTTCAAATGACATGAATATACCTTCTTTCTCTGCTTTATCCTCACATTTTACTGGATTTCCCATTCTCGTTCCAGATCACTTTTTAAAATAAAAAAACACCTCCTTTGCTTGTACAAAAGAGGTGTTCATTCCTAGTTTTTAATCAGCACCATTTTTGATTGGAATGCTAAGCCGTTACGATATCGCGTTGTCTATAAGGGTAATCCATTTGCTTTCTGATCTGCTGGACCTGTTCATCTGGAACAAAGAGACCCAGCACATACAGACCAAGATCAATGGAAGCGGCTACCCCTCCGCCGGTAATGACATGTCCATCCCGTACCAGCCGGCATTTAACGACTTCTTTGCAATAAGGAGCAAGCAGATCATAATGGAAAGGATGTGTTGTCGCTCTCTTATCTGTCAGAAACCCAGCGGCACCGAGCAGTAACGAGCCTGTACAGGCGGATACCTTGAACTTCGTGTCTGCCGCTCCTTTAAACCAATTCATAAACTCATCATTGGATGGGAGGGTTCTTGTTCCTGATCCCCCGGGAACAAATACCATATCATAATCCTTTAAATCGGGTTTTACTTTCGTGACCTTCACCGTCATTCCATGCTCATCACTAACTTCCTGCTGAACTCCGCATATGTCCCATGTGGTGTCATTCGTTTCTGTACAAGATTTTAATCTGGAGATTACATCATAAAAACCGATAAAATCCAAAAAAGTCATGCCATTGAACACTACCATAGCTATCTTCACATCGAACACCTCTCTCAAATAATGATCTGGAAAAGGCACTACACCTTTATTATAGGTTAATTTGTATTATTTGCATCATTTCATAACTCAAAAGGTGGTTTTGAAACCTCATCAATGTACATTCACCAATGATGAGGGTCAAGAATCACCAATGGCAAAATGATCGAACCCAAGCATTCGTTGATGGAGCCTTCTACAGCAGGTCCAACTCAAAATAAAAAGGTCCGACCTCTGCTTCGCCAAGCAATGCAGTATCGGACCTATTTACTCTCCCCCACTTCCTCGGATAGGTGGGGGCACCCTTTCAAGCCGGCTCATATGCGAAGGAAACGAAATGCTCAGAGGAAGAAGCGCCAGCGTTCGTATTTGGCCTGGAATGATTACATCTTAAAATCCAATCCTATCATTCCAGGCCAAGAACGATCGTACTTGAGCATTCGTTGACGAAGCACCCAAGAGCCGGCCCTCGACGCTTCCCTTGGCCTGTATTTACCTCTCCCACTTAGGCTCAAACGGATAAGGACATGTCGCCTCCAGCACCTTCGCCTTCAATGGAATGAGACAGCCGCAATATCGGCAGGTCGTTCCATACATGAAGCCGTCACAGCTCCTGCATGCAGCAAGGCGCTCTCGGTATAGCTCGCGGCCGGCTTCCTCCTTGCCTGTATTGCTCTCGGTATAAGCCTCTTCCAGCTGCTCCAGTTCAGATGCACTGACATGAACGCTTGCGGTACAGCCCTTGCAGAGCTCCGTTTCAGATCTCGTCGCCATCTTGGAAGTCACCCTTTCTTAAGAAACGATCTTAATCACCGCCACGGAAGCGGCAGGAAGTGAGAATCGCACCGAGTTCTGTTCTACAGTGATTCCTTCCAATACTTTTGGCGCTACTTGCTCTGGGCTGCCAAAGGAATTGTGAGCATCAAGCTCGCTTGCTGTCAGTACTTGACCACTGATCTCTACTCCGCTTAAGCCTACCAGATCCAAATCTACCGTAAGGGAATCCGCATGGCTGAGATTACAAGCAGAGACATGAATATGTCCATTCGCATCTACCGATGAGGAGATGCTCAGCTGCGGAATCTCATCTGTTCCATTGGAATAGGAAGGGCTCACATAATGGGTTTGCAGCAGATGTGCGTCCTGATGCACCTTAAACATGTTAAACACATGATACGTCGGTGTAAGTACCATATTTGCACCTTCTGTCAGAATCATCGCCTGAAGCACGTTAACGATCTGCGCGATGTTCGTCATTTGGACACGATCAGAATGCTCATGGAACAGGTTAAGATTAATACCTGCTACAAGTGCATCGCGCAGTGTATTTTGCTGATACAGGAAGCCCGGATTGGTCCCTGGCTCAACCTCAAACCATGTGCCCCACTCATCAATGATGAGACCTACCTTTTTCTCAGGATCATATTTATCCATGATGGCAGAATGCTTAACAATGAGCTCTTCCATATATAATGTAGCTTTTAAAGTAGTAAACCAATCCTCTGCCGTAAATCCGGTTGCACTGCCCTTCTTCTCCCAGATGCCTGTGCCGGTTGTGTAATAATGAAGGCTCAGCCCATTCATAAATTTGCCCGCTTCCCGCATGAGCACTTCCGTCCAGTGGTAATCTGCTGTATTCGGTCCGCAAGCGATTTTGTAAACCGACTCGGAAGTGTAGTTACGTACATACGTCGCATAACGACGATACAGATCCGCGTAGTATTCCGGTCTCATATTACCGCCGCAGCCCCAGCTTTCATTGCCGACACCAAAGTACTTCACATTCCACGGCTCTTCTCTTCCGTTCTGTGCCCGCAGACTCGCCATCGGGGATTGACCCCCGTTATTCATGTATTCGACCCATTGCTGCATTTCATAAACGGTCCCGCTTCCCACATTGCCGCAGATGTAAGGCTCGGCTCCGATCAGCTCGCACAAACGCATAAACTCATGTGTGCCAAAATGATTATTCTCTTCTACTCCACCCCAATGTGTATTCAGCATCCGAGGACGGTTCTCATAAGGACCGATTCCGTCCTGCCAATGATATTCGTCGGCGAAGCAGCCACCCGGCCAGCGAAGCACAGGAACCCGCAATTCTTTAAGTGCTCCAATTACATCATTACGAATCCCATCCGTGTTCGGTATCGGTGAATCGTAACCCACCCAGATGCCCTCATATACGCAGCGTCCCAGATGCTCCGAGAATTGACCATAGATATTTTTGTTAATCTGACTCTTTCGAACATCCGTATGTACAACGACTTTAACCATGTAATTACCTCCAATTGAATTAATAAAATAATAAATCCATTGAATTGAATCATCAAACTATGTATCCATAATAAACCTAATTTTATTACTGTGTAAACGCTTATTTTAATGTTTATAGAAATTATATTTTCATTAATCCAATATATAGTGAGCCATACAACCTACTTGAAGACATATCCCCATTCTGAATCTGAATTTGCACAAAAGGATCCTGTTAATTAAAAACAGGAAAGAGTCAATTGACAAATAACGATATATCGTATAAGTTAACAGCAGTTCAGTATAATTAGAAAAAAATAACGATTTTAAAACACATTGAAAGGTGAATTTTATGTCCAGACTGCTTCCATTTTTGAGGCCTTATCTTGCGGCCAGCATCCTTGCTCCGCTTCTAATGCTGCTTGAAGTATGCATGGATCTTCTCCAGCCGCGACTAATGGCGAGCATCGTTGATGAAGGCATTATGAAAAACGATCTTGCCCATATCCGGGATACGGGACTGCTGATGATTGGAGTAGCACTGATCGGGCTGATTGGCGGCGCGGGGTGCAGCATATTTTCCAGTATCGCTTCCCAGAGCTTTGGCAAGGATCTGCGAATTAAACTGTTTGAACGTATTCAATCCTTCTCCTTTCTCAATCTGGATGTGCTGAAAACAGGATCACTTATTACCCGTCTGACGAATGACGTTGTTCAGCTCCAAACCTTTGTGCAGATGATCCTTCGTACTTTTGTCAGGACGCCGCTGCTGCTGGTAGGCAGCCTTGTAATGGCTATACTGCTCAGTCCAAGCTTGACCACGATATTGTTCGTATCCGTACCTGCACTCTTTCTCATCCTTTTTATATTGATGAAGCGTTCTTTCCCGCTCTTTACCAAAATGCAGGCCAAGCTGGATAGCGTTAATACGGTGCTTCAGGAGAATTTATCCGGCATTCGTGTAATCAAGGCATTTGTTCGTAAAGGTCATGAGCAGCAAAGATTCGGCAACGCAAATGAGGAATATACCGACGCGGCGATTCGCGCCAATCGACTGATGGCACTTAACATGCCGCTGATGACGCTCATTCTTAACTTCAGCATTGTTGCCGTATTATGGTTTGGCGGCTTGCAGCACTGGGGCGGCGGGCTCGAGATCGGTAAGCTGATTGCATTTATCAATTATGTGACCCAGCTGCTGATGTCCATGCTGATGCTAAGTAACATGCTCGCTTTTGTCTCGCGTGCCAAAGTATCGGCTGATCGGGTAAATGAAGTGCTGGAGACCCAATCCGAAATCATGAATCCTTCAGCTCCTGTCGATCCAGATCAAGCTAAGCGCGGCTGTGTTGAATTCAAAGATGTATCTTTTGCCTACAGCTCTAATGGCGGTGACCTTACATTAAGAAATATCAGCTTCACGGTTCAGCCAGGAGAGACTCTGGCCATACTCGGGGCTACAGGATCAGGAAAATCCTCGCTCGTCAGTCTGATTCCGCGTTTATATGAGGCTAGCAGTGGAGAAATTCTGGTGAACGGTGTGAATGTCCAGCAGCTTGATCTTAACTACCTCAGACAGGAAGTAGCCATGGTCATGCAGCAGGCTCTTCTCTTCAGCGGTACGATTCGGGATAATATCCGCTATGGAAATCCGGATGCTTCCGAAGATGATATCCTGCGGGCGGCAACGGCTGCTGAAGCTGATCCATTTATCCAGCAGCTGGAGCATGGATATGATACACAGCTTGGACAACGGGGGATCAATTTGTCCGGCGGACAAAAGCAGCGGATATCTATAGCCAGAGCACTCCTCACCAATCCTTCCATATTAATTCTGGATGACAGCACCAGTGCAGTAGATTTGAAGACGGAGGCTCGAATTCAGCAGGCTCTAGAGACCGAAATGAAGAATACGACAAGGCTGATTATTGCTCAGCGGATCTCATCCGTCATGCGGGCAGATCAGATTCTTGTGCTGGACCAAGGGGCCATCGCTGCCATGGGTACTCATGAAGAGCTGATGCTGACGAGCCAAGTCTATCAGGATATTTATCGCTCTCAGCGTAAGGAGGAATCATCTTATGTCTGATAAGCAGCCGTTGAACAAACCTGCTTTTGCCATGCCTGGGCCGGGACCCCGAGGGCCTGCAGGCGGACAGCCCGCCGGCTCCATCAAAGTAAGACCCAAAAATACAGCTGCAACCATCAAGCGAATATGGAATTATCTGAACAAGCAGCGGTCTGCCTTGCTTATCGTCTACCTGTTCACCATACTAAGCGCACTCATCGCTTTGGCTGGACCTTATTTAATCGGGGTGGCGATCGATGATTATATTGTTCCTGGAGATTATACAGGACTAATTCGTTTATGCATGATTATGCTGGCCTTATACTTGTTAGGCAGTATCGTTACCTGGATTCAGTCATATGTCATGACCAGTGTATCGCAAAAAACGGTACTTCATCTTAGAAATGATCTCTTCGGCAAATATCAGGACCTCCCGGTTCAATTCTTTGACACTCGGAACAATGGTGAGCTGATGAGCCGGGCGACGAATGATATCGAGAACGTGTCCAACACACTGAATCAAAGTGTCACTCAGCTGCTGAACAGTCTCGTTACCCTTATCGGGTCCTTAGTGATTATGCTCAGCCTGAACGTGCCGCTAACACTCGTCGCACTAATCAGCATTCCACTCGTCCTGATCTCAACCCGTCAGATTGTGAAGTACACCCGTATTTATTTTAAGGGACAACAGCAGCAGCTCGGCCAGTTAAACGGCATGATTGAAGAAACGATCAGCGGTCAAAAGGTCGTCAAGCTCTACCGGCGGGAAGAACAAGAAACCGTACGATTCAAGGACATTAGCGAACAGCTTAACAAGGTTGGAATTAAGGCTCAGATCGTATCAGGTATGATGGGCCCCTTCATGAATGTCATCAATAACTTAAGCTTTGCGCTTATTGCTGCTGTAGGCGGATGGATGGTGTTTCAGAATGAGATGGTGTCTGTCGGGATTGTTGTGAGCTTCCTGAACTATTCCAAGCAGTTTGGCCGACCGATCTCAGAGCTTGCCAATCAGTATAACCTGATACAATCTGCGGTAGCTGGGGCTGAGCGAGTATTTGAGATTATGGATCTGAAATCTGAGTATGAGGATGAGCAGGATCACGCCAAGACCCCTACAAATATCCAAGGCTCTGTTAAGTTTGATCAAGTAAGCTTCCATTACAAACCGGAGAAGCCGATTCTAACGGACATCAGCTTTGAAGCTCATCCCGGAGAGAAGATCGCCCTTGTTGGACCGACTGGAGCAGGCAAAACGACCATCGTCAATTTGCTTACCCGCTTTTACGAAACAGCGAGCGGGGATATCTTAGTGGATGGCAGATCAATTCGTTCGCTGGATAAGAAGAATCTTCGCAAGCAGCTCGGTATGGTGCTGCAGGATGCGCATGTGTTCTCCGGAACGATTCGAGATAACATCGCCTTTGGCAGATTGGATGCAACAGATGAAGAGATCCAGCAGGCAGCCGTAATGGCAAATGCCGATCCATTTATCCGCAGATTACCGGACGGCTACGATACGAAGCTTAGTGCAGAAGGCGGCAACCTAAGTCATGGTCAGCGTCAGCTGCTCACGATCGCTCGAGCTATACTTGCGAATCCGGCTATACTGATATTGGATGAGGCCACGAGCAGTGTCGATACTAGAACCGAGATGTATATTCAAGAAGCGATGAAGACGTTGATGCAAGGCAGAACCAGCTTTGTAATTGCTCACCGTCTCAGTACGATTCAAGATGCCGACCGTATTCTTTACATGGAGAATGGATGCCTTGTTGAGCAAGGAACTCATGAGGAGCTGCTCGCAATCGGACCGGAAGGCCGTTATTACAAGCTGTTCACCAGCCAATTCCATCAAGCCATCTGACATATAAGCTCTATAATTAAGTTAGATTCATAGCGCATCACATAAAAAAGCACACGCTCTGCAGATCTTCCTTGCAGAAACGTGTGCTTCTTTAATTATCAGTTTACATTGCAAAAACCAATTATATGGTTACAGAAACACCGGAGTGATCAGAGACGATCGGGCTGTCTTTGCCATCAAGAACAACCTTGGAGGACTTAACTGCAAGCTTACGATTACTGAATACATAATCAATACGCAGCTTCTGCTTATTATTCTCCCAGCCGGCGATGGCTTTGACAACGGTATAGCCCTCATCCTTCTCTTCTGCCAGCTCGTAGCAGTCATGCCACCCGCTCTGTGTAACATAATCGTAGCCTTCGCCTTCCAGATGGGCTGCATTATTAAAATCACCCATAATGAATGCCGGCTGACCCTTCACCTTCTGCTTGAGCACATCCAGTGAATTATCCCATTGTCCTCTGAAGGATTCGTCATCATGCCACCAGCCATAATGACCATTCACAAACCAGGTTTCTTCTCCCGAGATGACCGTTTTGATCCCTAATATTTTGCGGGTACGGTAATTCTCATAGTCCCTCATTTCGGAAACATAGGCTTCAAAAGCATCAAGGATCGGAGTCTTCGATAAGAAAGCTAGCCCTTCATCATACTTCTCAAATCCTACATGGATCGGAATATACGTCCAGTAATATGCTTGACCGATCTGTTCGCGCAGTACATGTGCATAATTGTCGGCCTTCACCAACGCTTGATCGTCTGTAACATAGAACGGAGACAGATCGTCATCAGATAACGGTGCCTCACGCTGTGACTGATTCACTTCTTGCAGCGCAACGATATCAAAATCCTCTGTGCGAATGAATTCGGCCAGCTGATCAATCTTGGTCAGCTGATCCTCCTCCATCCAGGCATGCGTGTTCAACGTTAGAATCTTCAAAATGTAATCACCCTAGTCTGTCTTGAATGTCGGACTTCAGAACGTCGGCTTTTGGACCATAGATCGCTTGAATTCCGTTATCCTTCTTGATCAATCCAAGAGCCCCGAGCTTCTTCCATTCCTCTTCATTACCCACTGCATTCACATCATTAACTGTAATTCGCAAACGAGTCATGCAGGCATCCACATCGACAATGTTAGATGGGCCGCCGAGCGTGGCAATGATTTGAGCAGGGAGATCATCTCCAGCGGTTGCAGCAGCAGGAATGTTCTCTCCCGCAGCTTCTGCAGTAGCAGCTGTTTTATCGGACTCTTCATCCGTATAATTCCCAAGCCGTCCTGGTGTAGCCATCTTAAATTTCCCAATCATGAAGTAAGCGATAAAGTAAGAACCTGCAAAGAATACAACCGTTGTAATGACAAAGTTAATAATATCGGCAACAAGGCCTGCATTGATCGACAGCGGAATTCTAGTCAGCAGCTCGATCATACCAAACGAATGAAGTCTCAGGTCAATAATATCAGCCATACCAAAGGCAAGGCCAGTGATGACCGCATATACACCGTAAAGTACAGGTGCAGCAAACATAAACATAAACTCAAGCGGCTCTGTAACTCCGGTCAGGAATACCGCAAGACCGGCAGACAAGAACATGGATTTGTATTTGGAACGCTTGTCCTTATCCACTCTGCGATACATTGCAAGTGCAATACCCATCAGAATACCAGCGCCTGCAATCATTTGTCCTACTTTGAAGCGTGCTGGTGTTACGGTGTCCATAAGCTGCTGATACGCCATTGGATCCGATCCATGCAGATTGGCAAGGTCACTTGCCCAAGCGAGCCATAGTGGATCTTGTCCAGCAACCGTACCGCCGGCATTGCCGCCAGTGAGTACCGTGTAAATTCCGCCAAGCTCTGTATAGTTGATTGGAATCGTCAGCATGTGGTGAAGCCCGAATGGCAGCAGCACACGCTCCAGCGTTCCGTACAGGAATGGGGCAATGAATGGAGCAGACTCACCTGAAGTCGCTAACCATTTACCGAAGCTGTTAATTCCGGTTTGAATAAACGGCCAAAATGCTGCCATCACTACCGCAACAATAACGGACCATAGAATGACAACAAACGGAACGAACCGTTTACCGTTAAAGAAGGCCAGCGCTTCTGGAAGCTTACGATAGTTATAATATTTATTGAACACAACGGCTCCAAGGAAACCAGAAATTATACCGACGAATACACCCATATTCAGTGCAGGAGCACCAAGTACAGAGGTGAAGTAACCATCTACCGTAATCATTTGACCAAACAGCGTCGTAGTGGTTGCACCTTCCTGGCTCAGCATATCATTGGATACGCCAAGTATGGTACCGGTTGTAATATTGATCAGAATGAAGGCGATAAGTGCCGCAAACGCCCCTCCTGCTCTTTCTTTAGCCCACGATCCACCGATCGCGACAGCGAACAAGATATGAAGGTTGTTAATAATCCCCCAGCCGAGGTTCTCCATGACACCACCGACAGTGACAAGGAATGCGATATTTTCCGCAAACATCGCGATCACTTTGCCAAGCGAAATCATGATCCCTGCAGCCGGCATAACGGCAACGACGACTAGCAAGGCTTTACCGAATTTTTGCCAAAACTCAAAAGACAGAAGTTTTTTCATATGCGTTACCTCTTGTGTTTTTTATTGTGCAGCATGGTCTGAACGCCTTGTTCTTTGTTGATATCGCATTCAGAAATCCCTTACAAAATCCTATGTTTATAAAGCCGGTGACACAGTGATTGATAAAAAAGCGATTACATCTTCCTTAAAAATGTGCCATGGCTTTTGAAAAGGAGTTATTGCAAGATCGTGCAACTTTAGTGCAATCGGTTGCAGTGCTATTATAAAATCATTCGCTTTCATTTTGCAACCCATTTTTTTAACTTGCCAATTTTTTTATTCCTCCTGCATTGTTTTATATGTCTAGGTGTGTGTATGATAAATACATCAGAATAACGCAAATTAAAAGGAGATTCAGCGATGGCAGTAACAATTAAAGATATTGCTAAACGAGCCAATGTTGCTACTTCCACCGTATCCCGGGTCATTCAGGACAGCCCCAAGATTAGTGAGGCTACCAAGGCACGGGTTCGCAAAGAGATGAAAGCGCTTGGATATGAACCCAATTATTCGGCGCAAAGCTTGGCCAACCGGATGACGCAGTCCCTAGGCATTATTATGCCTGAAGCGGATGTATCTATATTCCAAAATCCGTTTTTTCTTGAGAGCATTCGGGGCATCAGTGAACTATCGAATGAAAAAAACTTTACAATGGCCATTGTGACCGGCAGAGATGATACAGAGCTCTTGTCTCGTGTAAGAATGATGACGAGGGCTAACCGGGTGGACGGTTTTATCGTCCTGTACTCCAAGCCCGAAGACCCGGTTGTTGATTTTTTTCATCACGAAAAAATCCCCTACACGGTTATTGGTAAGCCTCAGCAATACGTCAGCGAAACAACCCATGTAGATAATGACAATTTCCAAGCAGGGAAAGATGTTGTTACATTCCTCTATGAGCTTGGCCATCGCCGGATAGCTTATGTTGGAGCGGATACAGCAAGGACTGTGCACAAGGAACGGGTTCGCGGATATCAAGCCGCACTTGGCGAACTGAATCTGGAGTGGGATTCCCGTTACTTGATCGGGACATCGTTCACCAATGACGATATTGCCTCTCTGTTCCAATTGGATACGCCACCTACGGCCATGATTGTCGGTGACGATATTATCGCGCTGCCATTGCAAAGGACGCTTCAGCAAATCGGGGTACGTCTTCCGGAGCAATGCTCCCTGATCAGCTTCAATAACCTAACTCTTGCCGATATGATGAATCCGCCTCTCACGTCTGTAGATATCGATATATTCAAGCTGGGTTACCAGGCCGCCAAGAGCCTCATCGAGAAGATTCAGGATCCGAAAGAAATGACCAAGCATATTATCGTGCCGCACCGAATTGTGGAGCGTGCATCATGTACAAGAATAAATGAATAGCTATCCTAAGCTGAAACACCATGAGCAAGCTGTTTGCATTCATTCATGCAGACAGCTTTTTTTCATACAGGCTGTTTTTTTAATTGACAGGGCAACCGGTTGCACTATATACTGTAATCGCAATCAAATGATAACACTTACATTTTGGGTATAAGCTTACGAACTCTGAAGTAAAATGAAGACTTACGACATATGCTGACAGAGAAGCGCCAAGTTTATAATTACCACTTAAGTGAATCAATTTCATAATGCCTTTGGCTGCTTCAATCAAGAGTATATATAGATCAAAACGATTTTGTTTATCTATATAGTTTCAAATTCACCTTTTTTATGATTTATGAAATTGATTCAAGTTTCATCTTATTATTTCTAAACCAACCAAATAGGTATAGCGTGCTTATACGCTGCCCAAGGAGGATTCAAATGTCATATAAACGAATTTTTGATATTGATGCCTGGAAGATCTCCACAACGGAGCTTCACAAAGAGGACCTGCGCTTGCAGGAGAGCATGACTTCCATCGGTAATGGCTATATGGGAATGCGTGGTAATTTTGAAGAAAAGTATTCCGGTGATCATCATCAAGGTACTTACATTTCCGGTGTATGGTTCCCGGATAAGACGAAGGTCGGCTGGTGGAAAAATGGCTATCCGCACTATTTCGGCAAAGTAATCAATGCCATGAATTTTATCGGGATCCGTGTTCTTATCAACGGTGCTGAAGTCGATCTGTATACAGATACAGTAACTGATTTCTATCAAGAGCTCGACATGAAGGAAGGTATTCTTCGTCGCTCATTTACGGTAAATGGACAGGTTCGAATTGAAACCGAGCGCTTCCTCAGCATATCGAAGCTGGAGCTGTGTCTGATTGATTATCGTGTCACCAATCTGACGGATCAAAACATGAATGTGGAGCTGATCCCTTATCTGGATGCAGATACAAAGAATGAAGACTCGAACTACGAGGAATCGTTCTGGGTTGAAGCGGATCGCAAAGTCGGCGAGCCCTATGTCAGCCTTGCAGCAACAACAAAAGAAAATCCATTTGGTGTAGAACGCTTCACCGTCAATTCAACCATGGGTATAGTCACAGATAACGTAACTTCCAAAAAGATAGAAGAAGCTGCCCTCTTCGCCGCAGTTCATTATGTCTATGACGTTGCTCCAAAGGCAGCAGCAGCGATTCAGAAATTTGTCATTGTCACGACTTCACGTGATATGAATACAGAGCAGCTGATCCCTACTGCAGAGAGCATGATGATGGAAGCGATGAATAAGGGCTATAACCTGCTCAAAGAGGAGCATGTCAATGCTTGGGCTGAGCGCTGGGACAAGGCGGATATCGAAATCTCTGGCGATATTGAGGCTCAGCAAGGAATTCGCTTCAACATCTTCCAGCTCTTCTCGACTTACTATGGTCATGATGAGCGTCTGAATATCGGTCCTAAAGGCTTCACAGGGGAGAAATACGGTGGTGCAACGTACTGGGATACCGAAGCTTATGCCGTACCTATGTACTTGGCGCTTGCTGACAAGCGCGTAACCGAGAACCTGCTGCGTTATCGCCACAACCAGCTGGCAGGTGCACATCACAATGCACGTCAGCAAGGACTGAAAGGCGCGCTGTATCCAATGGTAACCTTCACAGGGGTAGAGTGTCATAACGAGTGGGAGATTACGTTTGAAGAAATTCATCGTAACGGTGCTATTGCTTATGCAATCTATAATTATACAAACTATACCGGAGACACCAGCTATCTGGTGAATGAAGGTATCGAAGTACTTGTTGAAATCAGCCGCTTCTGGGCAGATCGCGTTCATTACTCCAAGCGTGCCGGCAAGTATATGATCCATGGCGTAACCGGACCAAATGAATATGAGAACAATGTTAACAACAACTGGTACACGAACAAGATGGCAGCTTGGGTACTGAAATATACAATGGACAGCTTGTCTAAAGTATCCGAAGCAAGATCACAAGAGCTTGGATTAACGGAGAGCGAACTGGCGAAATGGTCAGATATCGTAGAGCATATGTACTTCCCGTATGACGAAGAGCTGGGTGTATTTGTACAGCATGATACTTTCCTGGATAAGGACCTCCGTCCGGTATCCTCGCTTGCGAAGGAAGATTTGCCATTGAACCAGAAATGGTCTTGGGATAAAATTCTGCGTTCACCTTTCATTAAGCAGGCAGATGTACTTCAAGGAATTTATTTCTTCGGAGATCAGTTCACATTAGAAGAAAAAGAACAGAACTTTAGCTTCTATGAGCCGATGACAGTACACGAATCATCTCTGTCCCCTTCCATCCATGCCGTGCTTGCTGCCGAGCTGAAGATGGAAGAAAAAGCAGTAGAGATGTACAAACGCACCGCGCGTCTAGACCTGGATAACTACAATAATGATACAGAGGACGGTCTGCATATTACTTCGATGACAGGAAGCTGGCTTGCAATCGTTCAAGGATTTGCCGGGATGCGCACTTATAATGAAACACTCAGCTTCTCTCCGTTCCTTCCAAAAGGCTGGACGAAATACAAGTTCCATATTAACTACCGTGATCGTCTGCTGAATATTAGTGTAGAACAAGATGAAGTGAAGATTACACTGGTATCCGGTGAACCACTCACGATGGAATTGTATGGAGAGCAAGTTGAGATTACGAATGAATCTGCATTAGTAACAACAATCGCATCTTAAGCGAAGAAACGGGTGAATTGTAACATGAAAGCAGTTATTTTTGATCTTGATGGCGTGATCACCGATACGGCAGAGTACCACTACCTTGCCTGGAAGAGTCTTGCGGATGAGCTCGGCCTTCCTTTCGATAAAGAATATAACGAGAAACTCAAAGGCGTAAGCCGAATGGAGTCTCTTGAGCTGATCCTTGCACTTGGAAATGCTCAGTATACAGATGAACAGAAGTATCAGCTTGCCGATCAGAAGAATGAGCTGTACAAAGAAATGATCAAGAAGGTAACACCGGCAGATCTTCTGCCCGGCATTGAGAGCCTGCTCAAGGAATTAAAGGAAGCCGGCATCCTTATCGCGCTGGCCTCTGCGAGCAAGAACGCTCCATTTATTCTGGACCGGCTTGAAGTGACGCCTTACTTCGATCATGTCGTTGACGTAACACAAATTAAGAATGGCAAGCCTGACCCAGAAATCTTCTTGACTGGCGCAGCCAAGCTGGGCGTCCTCCCTTCGGATTGTGTGGGCGTAGAAGATGCTGAAGCAGGCATCGAATCTATTCGATCCGCTGGCATGTATGCCGTGGGTGTCGGTACACCTGCTCAAATGCAAAAAGCCGATCTTATTGTAGCTTCGACCTCAGAGCTAACTCTGGACTTACTGAAGTCTAGTCATGCAAATAGAGCTTAATATGGAAATAAAATAAGAGCCGCTTCCTTAATGAATTGCACCCTGTTTACTCGACAGGAAACACTCATTAGGGGAGCGGCTCTTTTTTGATCATTCAAGGGTACATTGGCTGTGCTTCAGCTTTTTGCAATTTGTTTATACTTCTTAAGCGCGTTTACAGACACATCTGGCTGAATCCCCGTCATTTTATATATTCGCTCGGCCCAATCCTCTATCTGATCAAGGGGAGATTCGGTGATGAGTTCCCGATTGTTGCTTATAAAGCTTCTTCCTCCTTCATACTCCCAGTGGACAATTTCATTCTCCATCGGAACTCTCATCTCTACAAGTGCATTATGCAGCAAGGACTGCGAATGCTCTCCTGCAGCGATCAAATCCTGAAGATCAACCGGTGTAAGATCAAAAACCTGACTGCTCGTCTTGCCATTCGGCCTAACCCAAGTGAAGGATAAGTGACTGCTTCCGTGATGATCAAGCTTTATTTTGCCCCCTGTAATATATCCGCTGAGCACCTCTCCACCGTATTCATCCGCCGTGAAGTCCATGAGAATCGGCTCAATCCATTGATCCCCCAAGTCGCAAAAATATTTACGCCCCTGCTCGTCAAGCGCACACACAGCTGCATGTGCCTCCTCTGTACCGAGGCCTTCTCCTATGGCATAAGCTTCAATCCCGGCCTGCTTGAACTCCTCAATGAGCCAGATCGCCAGATCAAAGCAATTTCCCGAGGTGCCGAATCTCTCGCGATGCTCCTTCATCTCTTCTACACTGCGCTGACGGACAGAGGACTGATCATAATACCATGCCTTGGTCAGCGTTTCCATGGGGAAAGAATCGAATTTATGCCAGACTTGAAGAATTTGAGTTGGTGCCTTCATCTTCATATACCCTCCTGGATTAAACGAGTTTAATTAGAATAAATTATGAATCTGTGCAGCTATTGTCCATACAATCAATCCAAAACATAACGCACAGCAAGTTCCTTCCCATTTGTAGGACTGGTTCATTACAATTTTCTTCATTGCCTCGAGCAAGGTAATAACAAAGAAGATCCCGAGAACCGGTATCAGGTAGAAGCTAAGGGATAACAGCACTGTCATTAACGGCTTCCTCCTATCTTAATAATAGGACACTCTTCTTCAAATCATTTTGAGTCATTTCAACGGAGGCATTGGATTGTCATAGTTCGAATACTGGGGGAGCAAAATCTCATTCGTAAGTGCCAGCCTATTATGCGACTTACCATAGCTGTCTAGTTCGGATATAGGTCTTCCCTTCAAATGGAAACTTCAACAAATACCAAAGATCCTTCTCGATATATTCCTTCACAGGTTCCACTTCTTTGATATCAGATGAACGATTGTAAAAATGATGATTTAGAAAGGAGTTGACAAAAGTGTAAAATTTCTCTCCCAGCTCCCTAGATTCTTCGGGAAGATGGCACTTCCATTCCACATCTCGAACTTCAACAGCTAGAAATGAAGGATCAGCATCGAAGTATTCATAATCCTCATCATCATCCCCGACAACGCTTGCTTCCAAGGCAGAAATGAGCGAAGGGTTTTCTTTTTTCACATCAAGCAAGGTGCATTTGAAGGTAAACTCGTCTTTGCCATGGATCGTCAGATGAGCTACATTCTCATTCCATCCTTGGGACACGAATATGGTATGGTCGTCTATATAACGCTGATAACTGTATTCGGCATTTGGACCAAAAATAGGATCGATATGATCCTTTGACGGTTTATAAGAATATACACGATTTTTTACAAAATCACTGATTCGGCAGATGATATTTGAATAACTCTCACCTGTCAGTCTAATTTCTTCATCAGACCAATTATCAAGCTCAAACAAAGATTCATACGGATCTCCGCTCAGATATAACAAAAAGGCAAAGGCTGCCTCTGTCTTCATACCCTGTCTCTTAAGGGATATCACTTGATTCGCAAAATCATCTCCTGCCAGTCTGAGAAACCGGTCTTCAATGAGCATATGCCGATAAGCATTTTGTTCAGAAGTAGGAATCGGCTGACCAAATACCTCAATACCCCAACCCTCTAATCTAAAACTGGCCTTCATTCGTTTGATGCCGTCTACGATTTTCTCGGATATTTTAAAGCCTTCGTATCCTCCAAATTGGTCTGTGAGCCGCTGATTAAATTCGGAGAAATCATGTACCTCGCAAATGATATCCAGATCGCTTCCCTCTATGTCAACTGCAATGGGAACAGTTCCTGTAAGAATGGGATCATAAACTTCCAATTTATCCATGACTTTGAACTGTGTTAGGACTCGATATACTTCCTGTTGCACTTCATTCCCTTCTATTAAATAACGTATGTCTTTATATAAATGTTTGTTTTGCATTGGTGGTTTAACTCCTTCCATTTATCTGTACAGCAACCGGACTACACGATCTACACAGGCCAGCAGCATAGGGGGCAATTCATCGTTGTGTATTTTAATTTGTCTGGTGAGCATCGGATGATTTGATCCACCACTCTCTATCTCTGCCACCAGCATTTTTCCTGAATTATGAACAAAACTTGTTTTGTCTAATAATTCTTTGGTATAAGTAAATTCCTCGTTCTTGTATGTAAAAATAAATCTAGGAGATAATTTGATTTTGGTGCGATCTTGTAGAATATTCTCTTCATCACCATCAGGACCAATATAACATATACTCCACTTATTACGTCCTAACCAAATCATCTTATCCTGGATGGATACGCGGAAACCTGTTTGAAGATCTTCTCCGTCAACACTAATCTCAAGACTATTTATAAACCAGTTCGCAGCATCCAATCCTTTATTACGATATACACGCCTTAACGAGCCCAAGTCTTGATTGACCTCGTTTTGCAGTATAGATGGGGCCTTAGAATGTGTCATAAATGGGATTTTATAAGAGTACTTCCTCTCCATTGACTCCGCTCCCTTTTTGAGATGAATATCACACATACATCTTATGTACTCCATTAGAAGTATAATGTTGCGCAGCCCGATCTACAAATCAAAAAAACCTGCACGGAGCGCTCCATACAGGTTTTCAGACAGGTTAATGTTTACGATTCGATTACTTGTTAAAGCTGACTTGCTCAGCACCATCTCCAAGAATAATGGATGCCTGCTCGGGCTTTGTTTCTGCAATTTTACGGCCTTCTTTGAAGGAATACAGAACAGCAGCCTGTTTGCGTACAGCCTCATATTCATTCTCCGCGGAGAGTACAATAAAGCTCGCCGGTTTGCCGGCTTCGATACCATATTTATCTTCAATGTGCAGTGTTTTTGCACTATTACTAGTAATAAGGTCAATCGAATTGACGATCTGATCGTAGCCAAGAAGCTGTGATGCATGAATTCCCATATGCAGCACTTGCAGCATATTGCCTGTTCCAAGCGGGTACCATGGATCAAAAATATCATCATGCCCGAAGCAGATATTGAGACCTGCCTCCTGAAGCTCCTTCACACGAGTCAGTCCTCTTCTCTTCGGATACGTATCAAAACGTCCTTGAAGGTGGATGTTCACGAGTGGATTGGACACAAAGTTCAGTCCGGCCATTTTTAACAATCTGAACAGCTTATAAGTATAAGCATCATTGTAGGAGCCCATTGCTGTCGTATGGCTCGCAGTTGTGCGTGCACCGTATCCGCGCTCATAGGCTTCCTTCGCCACAACCTCTACGAACCGGGACTGCTCATCATCGATCTCATCACAGTGGATATCTACGAGCCGGTCATATTTCTCGGCAAGATCAAACGCAATCTTCATCGACTCTACACCGTATTCTCTCGTAAATTCGAAGTGTGGAATGCCGCCAACCACATCAACGCCCATCTTCAGTGCCTCTTCCATCAGCTCGGTCCCATTCGGATACGAGAGAATGCCTTCCTGAGGGAAAGCCACCAGCTGGATATCTACATAAGGCGCCATCTCTTCCTTCACTTCGAGCATCGCTTTGACTGCAGTCAGGCTTGGATCCGTTACATCGACATGCGTACGAACATGCTGAATGCCTTGAGCAATCTGCCATTTGAGTGCAGTCTTGGAGCGTGTCTTCACATCCTCATGCGTCAAAGAAGCCTTGCGCTCCGACCAGCGCTGAATTCCTTCAAAGAGCGTACCGCTCAGGTTCCACTCCGGCTCACCTGCTGTCAAGGTTGTGTCAAGGTGAATATGCGGCTCAATAAATGGAGGCAGTAGAAGGGAACCGTTGACGTCGAGTACCTCATCGTTCGTGCTTGTTATGGATTCCTGTGTAATTTGTTCGAACTTTCCATCTGTCACGAGGATATTCCACAGGCCCTCTTTACCCCGCAATTTCGCGTTCTGTATGATCATTTGTCATCACCTTTTCATTAGATACTTTTGTTGAGAATACGGACATGAGTACGATGTATACGACGGCTGTGCCCAATAACGCATTAAGCGGCGTAATGCCTGGAGCGAGCTGTGCAAAAGCAACCCCGATCGCCCAAGCGAGCATTGCTAACCAGTTTACCTTTTTAAAGCTCATGCTGGCATATTCCTTGTATGTTCTGCGTTTGACGAAAAAGTAGTCAGCGATAATGATTGCACCGATGGATGGTACCGCAGCACCCAGCACATTCAGAAAGCCGACAAAATTGTTGTACATCCACATCGCAAACACCGTGCCGACAATACCATTTATAATAACAAAGAACTTCTTGGAAATCTTCGTAATGTTCGCAAAACCTAATCCTGATGCATACAAAGCATTGTCATTGGTCGTCCAGATATTTAAGCCAAGTACGATAATCGCTGGAATGAGCAGCCCTTGCAGGAACATGACTTCGGAAATATCGGCCAAGTTATAGGCCATGGCGCCAACCGCGCCGAACAGGAACATTAACGAGTTGCCCAGGAAAAAGGCGATGACGGTTGCAATAACGGCTTGCTTGGATGATTTGGCGAAGCGGGTGAAGTCGGGTGTAAGCGTCCCTCCGCTAATAAAGGACCCGATACAGATCGTCATGGCCGCAGCCACAGACAAGGTTTGTGTTGGTGTGTAATCAAGCAAGCCTTGCATGCCGCCAAGTGTATCGACACCCTTAAGCATCGAGTAACTACCCAATATAGCGATCGCTGGAACCGCGATATATCCAAGGATTACCAACGATTTCATACCAAAGATTGCAGAAGCTGTCATCGCCAGACCGAAGATGAAGATGAGTAAATTCACATCCCAGTTCATCGCCTTTGCGACCGGAACTGCAAACATCGCTACACCTACGCCGAACCAGCCGACCTGTGTAAAGCCAAGCAGGAAGGAAGGCAGATAGGAGCCTTTTTCACCAAAAGAATATTTAGCCAGCAAGTGGGTTGAGAGCCCCGTCTTGGCGGCGATATGTGCGAGTGCGCCCGTGTAAATACCGAGCACCAAGTTCCCCGCCAGCACGATCAGCATAAACTCAGTGAAGCTCAGGCCAATGCCCAGCTCTCCGCCCGCCAGCATACTGGCAGAGAAGAATGTGAAACCCAGCATAACAGATAGTGTCTTCAAAAATTGATTTCTCTGCGTTTTCGGTACCGCCTGCAACGAAAACTCTTGATCGTTCTTACTCATCAGAATACCCCCAAATAAAAGTTTCCTGATACCAAAAAGAGCAGAAAAAAGAGGCTAATCGCCGTCGTTAAACTGACAATTAGCCTCATTTGTACATCATAAGCCGCGCGAATATAGAGAGCATCTCTAAATAGACTATGCCCTGCTTCACGCCGATTACGAAAATCCGCTGTCCTTGCCAGCCTCTCTGGACTGATTTAAAGGTACCAGTATTTAATTACGTTCTATTATTTTAGAAAATCAACCCTATGTCAATGTAATTATTATCCAAGTGCCAAAAAACAGGTGTCATTTATTCATTGGACAATACTACGGACGTCTCAATTTGCCTGTCAGGTACAGTCCAATAAGTCTTGAGCAATCTCATCTTATCCTCTTGAGAAACCCTATTAAACCCGTGTTTGTTGTAGAAGCGGATCGCCCATGAAGCATCTGCCCATGTGCCTATTAGAACAGGCTTATTCGTAAGCGCAAGCAGGTGGGTCAGCAGCATGGAACCGATACCTTTTTGGCGAGAATTCGTCTTGACGTATGCGTGCCGGATCAAACTAACATCCCCCCGGTCTTGTATCCCCATGACACCAATCAGATTGCCTTCAAGCTCATATCCCCAAAACACAACTCCGCTCTCGATCTCGCTCTGCAGCTCGTCCAGTGGCATATAAGGCTCGTGATAGCAATCCTCGGGTATGATTCCTTTATAAGCACGCGAAGCATCATTAACAATCTCATAGATTTCCTGCATTTCAACAGAACTACACAGCCTGATCATATATCATGCCTCCTATTTAATAAGCATCCTCTTTCTCCAGCCACTCCTTTAGCCGTTTATTCCGATGCTCCAAGAATCGCTTCATATACGACTCAAGTACCCAGCGTTCCGCCATTTTCCCTAATACTCCAAAATGAGCTTCAAATATTAATACATCCTTCATTTGGGTATACTCGTGGTCTATAGATGAGAAAAAATGCTGATGGGTCATGCTCCGAAATGCCCCCGATTGCATCTCGTCCGTAAAATAGATCGGGCGCTTGTAGGCTGTCACTTCGGAAGTCAATTTTTGTCTGACACCAAAATGAGTGGCCTCAAAGGTTACCGTTTGACCACATTCAATGAAACCGTCTGTAACGCCTGCCACAGCCTTTTCTTTGGTATGCTTCCATACCGTTACGGGATGAAGACGGATATTTCTGGCGGCATCAAAGCATTGCTCTATTGGAGCCCGGATGATGATACTCGTGTCCAAAGTAACCATGCTGGGTTCAGCTCCTTATTTCTTGAAATATAACAGGATATCAAAGGATTGAAGCATCGCATGATGATTAACCGACTGTTTGTACTGAGGCATCATCATCGGTTCATACAGCAGAATGAGGATAACGAATCCGATCCATAAAAGTGCATGGGATAAACGAAGCTTCAACTTTCTGATGAGCAATAGATTGGCTGGTATCCACGCGAACAGCATAAGGAGTAAGGAAGCAATAACCAGCAGTGGCGGCACATATCCTTCAATCAGCCAACTAAGTAAGCGGAGCCAATAATAAGTAAGTAATGTGAGCAAGAAATTATATAACAATAAAACCGCAATCCTGCTATAAGCTTTCATTCAGAGACTCTCTCCTCCGCCTAGAACGAATAGGCATAAGTAATTCATACCTATTAGACGTCATTCGTTAACGATTTGTTTTAGTCATCCTGAAATTTGAATACATATTCATGAGTCCTTGGACTGCTTAATCAAATTACCTCTTACAACAAGCCAGCTTATGAAAGAAGTTATAAACATGCCGACAAACAGCACATAAATGTTATAAAAAACAGTATTCGTATATTGATTCAGCCAACCAAACCGATAAATGACAGATCCCGGGTCATCCGCAAAACCTCCCAGCTGAGTTTTTAAATCTTCAATTTCCATAAATGCCATAAAACTAAAAATAAGAATAAAACAGATCAGCAGGATGGGAACCCTCATCGTAGCCACATATTTATCATGAACAGAAGCGAATAGCTTCTTCATAAAGAAGAAACTGTATATAAACAAGCCGATGGAGTACAGCAATGCCGGAACTAAGATTAATAGTCCTGGATTACCATTTCCTGAAGTGGAGCCGCCGGGCTCATATTTAAAAGTGAACAAATCAACAAGAAGCACTAGCACTAAACTGATCAGTACGTTTACGCTAAATACCACCATATCCCTATAGATCACTTCATCACCCTCTTATTGGCTTATATCTCGATTTGCTGCTAGATAGACACATGCCTCCTTGGAATCACACATCTCCTAAAAAATATATCACACTTATATATGGTTTTACTTCTAATCTATGGATGATATGGTTGGAGATACACTGTTGACGTTGTACTTTTGTGTGTTAGAATCAGAATACAAAGAAAGCATAGTAGTTTACTAGTATTTAGAATGAATGCTATGAAAAATAAGGAGAGTGAGCAAGTTGTTACAAATGGTCATTACAGGACTTTTGTGCGGCGCCTTGCTGGGATTCGTTATGCAGCGCGGCCGGTTCTGTCTGACAGGCGGATTCAGAGATATGTACATTGCCAAAGACAACCGCATGTTCTATGCGCTGCTTATCGCAATATCTGTACAAAGCATCGGGGTATTCGCATTAATTCAGACAGGTGTCCTTCAATATGATGCTGGGGAATTTTCATGGGTAGCCACCATTCTTGGTTCATTTATTTTTGGTATTGGCATTATTCTGGCTGGCGGCTGTGCGACAGGCACTTGGTATCGTGCAGGTGAAGGACTGATTGGCAGCTGGATTGCCCTGTTCGGTTACATGGCGATGGCCGCAATTATGAAATCCGGTCCACTGGCTCCGGTTAACTCCAGCTTAAGTGAGGTCGCTACGACCACAAACTCTATTCCGGCAACGTTTGGACTGTCCGTATGGCCGTTTATTGTATTACTGGTAGCCATTACGGTATTCTTGGTAGTAAGACATTTGCGCAAGCCTAAAGTGTTCATTCCAACATTGAAGCCTAAACGCAAGGGTCTTGCCCATCTACTGTTCGAGAAACGCTGGCATCCATTTGTCACTGCTATTCTGATCGGACTCATTGCCCTGCTTGCATGGCCGCTCAGCGCAGCTACAGGCAGAAACTTTGGCTTGGGTGTAACTACACCTTCCGCAAACATTTTGCAGTATCTCGTAACTGGCGATGACGGATTTATCAACTGGGGCGTATTCCTCGTGCTCGGTATCTTCGTTGGTTCCTTTGCTGCTGCGAAGGCAAGCAAGGAGTTCCGTTTCCGCGCTCCGGATGCGAAGACAGCTGTAACCAGCTTTGGCGGAGGACTGCTAATGGGCTTTGGCGCAAGCTGGGCTGGAGGCTGCTCCATCGGTAACGGTCTCGTCATGACGGCAATGATGACATGGCAGGGATGGATTTCTCTGGTCTTTATGATTCTGGGTACATGGACTGCATCCTATTTTGTATTCATACGTCCACGCAAAAAAGCGAGCGCAGGTGCCGCCGCTTCAACAACTGCAACTGCTTAGGAGGAATTTAACATGCAACAGAAACTACAAGTTCTCGGAATGGTTTGTCCATTCCCACTGATCGAAGCAAAAGAAGCAATTAAAACGATAAACAGCGGCGACGAGCTCGTCATTGATTTCGATTGTACACAAGCGACGGAGAGCATTCCGCGCTGGGCTGCTGAGGATGGACACTCCATTACCAACTATGAGCAGCTGGACGATGCTTCTTGGACTATCACTGTGAAGAAAAAATAAGCTGAGCTTATATGAAAAGCGATCCTTTCAGGTTAACTGATAAGGATCGCTTTTTTTGAGAGCAAAACCCTTGAATTATTGAAGATGGTCCTGATCGTTGTTAAAACCTTGATGCTTGTCGATATAAATATCCAAAGCTTGTATGCCCCGTCTGGCCAGCTTGACAAACAGCACAATCAAGTAAATGGCGACAACAATAGAAACCAGGTAAATGAGTATTCCAAACAAGCTAAATGCCGAGTAAAGAGCCATATCCATCACCTTCCTTTATATGCTTATTTTGTAAACTCCGATCTCCCTTAAGAAATCTCCTCTCGTGAGGCCTGACTCCCCAAGAAATTGCCGGTAGCTGTTAATGGTACCATCATGGGTGACGCAATATACATTGCCTTCAAATCTACTGATCCACTTTAAAAATTTATCTGCCTGAAATTCAAATTGCTCATTGGAGAGTGTATTAATTCCTTCCTTCCATAGCTCCTGCTCGGACGGCACAACTGTATAATCAGGATAGTCAGCAGATATCTCTTCCAAAGTATAAATCTTGTCGCAGCCAAGGGGCTCCCATGCTGGATTTTGCGGAAACATTCTTGGTCCGAGAAGCGGCGTAACATATTTCTGTATCGAGATGTCCTTGCTCCATATATTTACCGTTTCTATGGTTCTTCTTGCAGGACTTGTTACGACCACATCACCAGATACTAGCGGATACAGATGGCGTAATTGTTCTGCTTGCTGGTTCCCACTCTCTGTTAAAGCAGGATGCTGCATATGCAGCTGGTTGGGCCAGTTCAACGTATGCTCTCCTTGAGCATGTCGTATAAATACCAATTCCATGTACGATCACTCCTGCTCACAGCCTTCGTTCTCAATCCAGTACCTTTGAATTTGAATTCCCTCGATGATGACTTCTGACTCAAGGACTCCCCCATTCGAAATGATTGTCTTAGCCGAAGCGATGTTGTCTTTATCACAAGTAACCAGTACATTACGGATACCTAGTGTTTTGGCTTGTTCAAGCGCGAGTGAAAGGAGCATTGCTGCGTATCCTTTTTTTCGCTCACTTGGTCTGATGCCATACCCAATATGTCCGCCACGCCCTAATAGAAAGTCATTCAGTTCATGGCGAATATTTACAGCACCTAGCACTTTACGATCTGATCTTACAAGCCAAAAAGTGCTGCTGTTCACCGTTAAATGGTCCAGTTGGCTCCCATTTTCTAACTCGCTTAACTTAGCTAAAAAACAGTCAAAATCAGAAGGATCGTATCTCAGCACAAAAGGAATCATTCGCTCTCCGGCCTCTGTCCATTCGAGGATCATATCGAGATACTCTTCCCGATATTCGTACGAAGGCTCCACGAGAAAAACCTCCTCCACTCTCTCTCACCTCTCCTTTTACAGCCTTCGAAATAGCAGCCAATTCACCGCATCCAGCAGGTTCTCCGCTATATAATCCGGTACAACCTCCGCCCAGCTTGATCGATAGTCGGTTAGTGATCCCATTCCCCACCCTGTCTTGACAAGCACTTTCAGTGCCCTAACCGCATGTGCTGCTAGTATATCCGTATCGCCGACGTCACCAATGACAGCGCACTTTGCTAGATCGAGGTCATATACTGCTGCAGCCGTATGCAGCATGCCGGGCTTCGGCTTCCTGCAATTACAAATCTCCGTACTTCCATGCGGACAGATAAATGCATCATCAAACCCATACGATAGAAACTGCTCTCTGAACTCTTCTTCACTTGCTTGCTGCTTCGATATTCGATGCTGGTTCGTAAACGCAAACACCTTGATTCCCTTTCCCTTTAGCAAATGGATAGCATCAAGCGCTCCGTCATACAACACAAAATCGCGCGGATGGATAAAGTGCCCCGTCCCCCCAATGGTTCCATCTCGATCTATAAATACAGCCTGCAGTTCCAGTTCAAACACCTCTCACTTGATCCATCATCACAGAATCTATTTCAGTAATTCCATTCTTAATAGTCTCTCAGCAGCTGATCATAGATGATCTTGGCTATTCTTTGAATCACGGGATTGCCGATACGCTGAGCTTCTTCATATATTTCCGTTGTCATAACCTCTGTCATCACTGCCACGGCAAGCTCTCTACCTGGTATCAAGAAGTAACCTGCATCATGTGTAACATTACTCGCTTCTCCTGTCTTGTGTGCGATCAGCATGTCACCAAGCACAGCGCCAAATTTCGTATTCACCTCTTGCCTGGACATCCATAGAAGCAGCAGCCGTCGAGAATATTCAGAGAGCACCTCCCCTTGATATACAAGCTTGAGTAAATATGTGAGCTCTCGGGCATCCGCATAATTGTCCAGCTCCGGGGACTGAACAGGTGCAAACATCTTGCGTGCAAGCTGCGTCTGGTGTATCCCAAGTCCTTCCAGCATAGCTCTTACCCGCTCAAAGCCAATCATATCAATCAGGACATTCGTTGCCGTATTATCCGACTGCGCGATCATGAGTTTTGCCAGCCTTCCTATGTTAATACTAAGGGGCATAACTTCCAGCTGAAGCGATCCCGAGCCTCCTACTACATCCTTATCCCTCACGACAGCCTGATCTTCAAGACGAACTTCACCTCGATCAACCATTTGCAGCAGTGCACAGGCAATCGCCAGTTTGATCGTGCTTGCTGATCTGTACCGCTCTTCTGATCCGATCGAGAACCCTAAGTTACCAGCGGTAACGCTTAGATCAGCCACACTGACTGTTACGCGTACTCCGTTTAGATTGGCTTGTTCTATTAACGGACGAAGTGGTTTCATGATGTGATGAAGCGAACCTGCATACAGCTCCTCTGACGATAATTGCGGCATGAATAGCAGCTCCTTTACATGATCAAGTTACAGCAGCTTTCCACCATGTTACCATTGACGAAGATATTATTTCCATATTTTATTTAAAAAGGGATGAGATCCCTTCCCCCTCTATTTACATGTTCTTCTCATAAAGCTTCGTTCATCTGCACAAAATAAGTTATACTTTTAAATAGATAGTTTAGACAGCCGTTACTCTGAGAATGAACACACTGGAGAGGGAAGTAATGTACCAATTATCCGAAGCATTAGCACAAGATATTGTGAACCGCATGATGAAGGACATTCCGTACAATATCAACATTATGAATGATAAAGGCATTATTATAGGCAGCGGGAATCCAAGCCGTATTGGCACAGAGCATCGTGGAGCCATTAAAGCGCTTGAGAGCGGAAAAATGGTAGAGGTATGGGAGGATCAGCGTTATGAAAAAAAGGGCACGAATGAACCCATCGTTATTAATCAAGTCCGCGTAGGCGTTATCGGGATCTCGGGCAGCCCGGAGGAGGTACGTCCCTTCTGCAGCATTGTAAGAACAACCGTGGTGCTTCTAATAGAGCAAGGGATGGCACTAGAATCGATGCAAAATGAAGCTAATCGTAAGAAGGCATTTCTAGAGGTCCTGCTAAATCATCAAGGGATTTACTCACAGAAGCTGCAAAAAAAAGCGCTCGCCTACAACATTGACCTGTTATTACCGACAACAATTCTCTACATCCATCATTCTGGGATGAATGCTGAAATTTCCAATATTCTTCTTATATATCCTTCATTTATTATCGAGGAAGATATATGCATCGTTCTCATGCAGGATGTCAAGGAGATCAAGAAGGTAATCAAGCAGCTGCTGCAAAGTCAGCCCCTGCTTAAGATCAGTGTTTCGCGTCATGAAATCCATATTGCTGACAGCTATGATCAGGCCAAGTCTGCGATGAGGACAGCCCGGGCCCTGCATCTCCCCGAACGAATTATTCTGTATGATCAGATCGAGTTCCTTGTGAAATTAAGCGAGACAGTGCTTAACGGCTCCGAGCATCTCATCACCAAGTTGGAGGATAAAGAGTCCGTGGATCTGCTCGATACCCTGAGAGTATACATCAATAACAATTGCAGTGTATCCGACACTTCCGCAGAGCTGAGCATTCACCGGAATACACTTCAATACCGGCTCAAACGGATTTACGATCTAACAGGCAAGGACCCACGAAACACGTTTGATCTGTTTGAACTAACTTATGGACTACTTGCGCTGTATAAATAGCTGTATTCTGCATTATTGGCGTACAGATTTAGTCACGGGCGTGATCCTTACATATTCCAACCAAAGCTGGAGCTCCATAGCGATATAAACTCTTATACGCATTTCCCAAGGTATTGACTACAACCTATAACTTATAGCAAAACGAGGCAGACCCGCGAATACCATCGCTACGGACTGCCTCTATTGTTTGTTTTTCTGTCACATTAGATTAAATCTCATGAAGGAGATCGATTTATTAATTGATCATTGAGTTTGTGACAACGTCTCTGACGAACTCGGTGTAAACGTATACGTTGCGCCAGCTTCTGTGTTGAATGAAATTGGCTTTAGGCCAGGACCTTCCAACTGACAAAGCCCAGCAATTGAACTTCTTACGGTGACTTCAGTAATTTTCGATTTCGCCCAGGAAAATCCAATGGTATATCCGCCACGAGCCCTGAGCCCCTCTACACTTCCTTCACACCAATTGTCTGGTAAGGCAGGCAGAAGCCGGATCACATCGGTGTGGCTCTGCAATAACATCTCAGCAATGCCAGAGGATCCCCCGAAGTTGCCGTCAATCTGAAACGGAGGATGATTGTCAAAAAGATTGGGCAACGTGGAGTTCTCCAGGAGAGCTCTTACATTTTCATAAGCCTTCTGCCCATCCTGAAGTCTTGCCCAAAAGTGAATGATCCAGGCCCGGCTCCATCCGGTATGCCCCCCACCATTCTCCAATCTACGTTCGAGCGTTGTACGTGCGGCTTTTGCAAGTTCCGGCGTGTATTCTGGAGTGAAGCTTTCTCCAGGGTACAAACCAAATAGATGTGAGATGTGCCGGTGTCCCGGTTCCACTTCTTCGTAATCCTCCATCCATTCCTGGATTTGTCCGTATTTGCCGATTTGAGTCTTGGGAATTCGCTTCAGAGCAGCAGCAAGTTCTTCCCTGAATGTATGGTCCCTTCCGATCAACTCGGCACTTTGAATGCAAGCAGTGAACAGAGCTTCAATAATCTGAAAATCCATCGAAGCGCCAACGCATAGAATCCCCACCTCACCACTTGGCAGCTTGTAACTGTTCTCTGGAGAAACGGAGGGACAGGTAATCAGACGGCCATCCGCATCCTCAATCAGATAGTCAAGAAGAAATTGCGCAGATTCCTTCATGGTTTCGTATGCTTCTTCCAGAAAATTGAGATCCTGACTATAGCGATAATGCTCCCATAAATGCAGGCATAACCAAGCAGCGCCCATCGGCCAGAAGGAAGCTGGCAGGTAGGTATCCTGAGGGGCCGTGTCTGCCCAAATATCCGTATTATGATGTGCGGTAAACCCCCGGCAGTCATACATCTTTTGTGCCGTAATTCGGCCAGGCTCCCGCATTCGCTCAATCAGATCGAACAAAGGCTCATGGCACTCGGCTAGATTGCAGTTTTCGGCGAGCCAGTAGTTCATTTGGGCATTAATGTTGATCGTAAATTTGCTGTCCCAAGGCGGAGTGAAACTGTCATTCCATATTCCTTGAAGATTAGCAGGCAGGGAACCTGGCCGGCTTGAGGATATTAGCAAATAACGACCAAACTGAAAATAGGTTTCGATCAATTCGGGGTCTTCTTCTCCCCTTTGGAACTGTTGTAATCTCTCATCCGTCGGACCATCATGACGATCAGAACTTTTGGACAGGTTCAACGAAACCCTGCTGAACAGTTCATTATAATCCGATGTATGCCGTACAAGCAGTGTTTCATAAGGAATTCGGCTGAGCTCTTCCATACGAAGTTTAGTGTATAATTCCGGATCTTCCTGGCGGAAAGTCGTTTCCGCAGCAAGCAGCAGTGTGACCGAGCTCGCATCCTTGAGTAGCAAATACTCGCCAAGGAGCTGACAGGTACCTCCATCTGGTATCGCTTTCAACACAGCTGCGAAGGAACTGCCGTCTTTACCACCGCATTCACCACGCATAATGAGTCCATTCTGCTCCCACTTTTTGGTTTTCTCCAGGTATCTCCAATTCTGACGATTGAATCGGGCTTTCATGGACAAGGCATTCTTCTTGTCTGTTGAGATTCGGATGATGATGGCTTGATCCGGATGGCTGGCAAACAGCTCACGAGTATAACGGACACCATTAACGTTATAGCTAACCTTGGAGATGCCCCGGTTCAAATCCAGCTCACGTACATAGTCCTCAACAGGACCATCATGATTGCCGAATGATAACTGCAGCTCACCAAGTGGCACATAATGTCTCTGGGCTTCAGGAAGCCCGGCCATCGTCATGCTGGCCATCTCTTCAGCCTCTTGGAGTTTCCCTTCCATGATTAACTTGCGGATATGGGGCAGATTGGGCAGTGCATCTTCGTTATTCCGATCCCGGGGCCCCCCATACCACATCGAGTCTTCATTTAACTTCAAACGCTCCTCCGCTACGCCTCCAAATATCATTGCCCCAAGCCGACCGTTTCCGATTGGCAAGGCCTCGTTCCATATCTCTGCCGGTTTGCTGTACCACATGCGATGATTGTTCCGATTCGATTCTTTCATTCTGAACCTCCACTATGAATTTCAATGAATGATAAGAGATTAATCTCATAATAACATCGTAACAAAGAATAAAAATAACGTATTCATGCAGATCCATACTCTTTCATGATATGGAATCGAAAAGATCATATATTGGGAGAGTTTCTTCGATAAAAATCAATGGTGGGTGGCTGTCTGCCATAAAAGATTAAGGACCTGATTCGCAAAAATGCGAACCGGCCCGTGTTTGATAATAATGGATGAAAGTGCCGCCCAGGATGGGTATAAACCTCCCCTTTCTCCCTACTTGGAAATGGATGAAGTATCATACGCTGCCTGCATAATTTCCAGATAACGCTTGATGTTGAGGCCTTCCAGCCCTTTTACGTAATCGTCCCAATCCTTTTCCAGACTCTTTGCTCCTGTAATGAATTGCAGGGCATTCTGGTCAATATAATCCTTGAGGTTCGTCTGCATCATGCTTGTTTCGTCCGCATTTGCCGGATCGACCCATAGTGCCCAATGCGGAAAAACTTCCTCGGGTTCTTTTCCTTCCATTAGGAGTGTTGCCTCATAAAGTCGGCGCTCATAACCGTCACCTGCATAGATGTCCTTGCCTTGTACTTCGGCATCCCGATATGCTCTGTGGTGATTATACTGACTCAGTGCACCCCAGCTGTCATTACGAGGCTCCTCTCCTGTGGAGAGGGGAATGGCTTTGTAAAGCGGCTCTACCTGATCATTAAGGGCCACATCGCCTTCCTCCGGCTTGCGCCAGCTGGTGCCCTCCTCACCCAAATATGCACTCATGGCTCCCTCTTGTGTATAGAGATAATCCAGCATTTTTATGGCTGCAATCTGTGTCTCTTCACTTGCCTTGTTCGTGAGTACAAACGATGCTCCAGGGTCAATTGGATAGTTGTAGGACGCATAATTGGCATGCGGCCCTTTCAAAGGAGGAATCGGATTATAATCCTTTCCATAGGGAGCACCCTCAGCCGTATTTACAAAAAGAGATGGATGCATGGCAGCACCTGCGCCAAGAAGCTGCGCATCCGCATTATCTCCAATTTTTTTAAAGGCCCCAACATTTTGAGTGAACGCACCGGGGTCAATCAAACCTTCATCGTATAGCGACTTGATATAGGCCAGTCCTTCCTTCCACTCCGTTTTGTTCGCAACCGTATCAACCCGGCCATCCTTTGCAATGAGATAGGTTCTGTCATCGTCGTAGATAAACCCGTTCATCAAATAGGGAATGATGTGAACGCCGAAATTTTCAATGGAACCGCTCAGAGGCACTTCATCCGCTTTGCCATTGCCGTTCGGGTCCTTGGTTTTGAATGCTTTTAGCACTTCCTTAAATTCTTCCGTCGTTGTAGGCTCGGATAAGCCCAGCTGCTCTAGCCATTTCGTATTCATCCACATTTTGTTCGGATATGAGCAGTGGAAGCATTCATTCAAGCCCGTCAGTCCGTAAATATTGCCGTCCGGTGCTGTATTCATTGCTTTATAATACTCATTGCTGTCCAGTACCTTTTTGATATTCGGTGCGTATTGCTCAATTAGATCATTGAGCGGTACAATGACACCTTGCTGTCCAAATTTCAACAAGTCCGTTTGAGAGAAACGGTCAACCCATGGAATGAGAAAATATAGATCCGGGTAGTCCCCCGAAGCTAATGATATCTGTCTCTTTTCAGCTGCACCGTCAAAAGGAACCGTCGTCCAGTTTATCTTCATGTTAAACTTCTCTTCCATTTTTTTGGTAAACTTGTTCGTTTGAAGGTTGGTATCCGAACTTTGGTGCGCGAACACGTTAATGGTCACGTTGTCTCCGGATGAAGGGCTGCTCCCCTCTTCTCCGCTGCCCTTTGAGGATGAACATCCCGCCAGTGCCACAGACAGGAGCAGTATAAAAGCAAGTGCGAATGACCCTGATTTTCTCAAATAGACCCTCTCCCTTACAATTAATTGTAATGAACTAGCCCTTGACGGAGCCAATCAACATGCCCTGAACGAAATATCGCTGCACAAACGGATAAATGATGAGTACCGGCAAGCTGGCCATCACAATGAGTGAGAACTTCATCAATTCGGCCATTTGCTGCTGCTTCACCATCTCTCCTACATCCATATTTCCCGTACTGTTACTCAGAATCAGAATGCTGCGGAGAATCAACTGAAGCGGATAGAGCGATTGTGTTTTTAAATAGATCAGAGCATCAAAATACGCATTCCACTGCCCAACGGCATACATCAATGACAAAACAGCCACGATGGGTTTGGCGAGAGGCAAAATGACGCTGAAAATGAAACGGATATCACTGCATCCGTCAATATCGGCTGCCTCGGACAGCTCATCCGGGATAGAATTCTGAAAAAAAGTACGTGCGATAATCACCTGCCACACCCAGATGGCATTAGGAATCAACAGAGCCCAGCGGGTATCGATCATTCCCATGGATTTAACCACTAAGTAAGTTGGAATTAATCCGCCGGAAAATAGCATGGTGAATGTAATAAACATCATGAGAGGGCTGCGCCCAACAAAGGTTTTTTTGGAAAGCGGATAAGCAATCATAATGGTCAGTGCTACACTAATGATTGTTCCTATTGTGGTGTAAAATAACGAATTGGCGTAACCCATGATAACCTGATCGTTGCGCAATACAGACTTATAGCCGTCGATTGTCATATCAACAGGCCACAGCCAGACTTTTCCGGATGTAACTGCAGCCGGGCTGCTCAGAGAAGAGCTTACGATATAGATCAGTGGATAGAGCACTGCAATCAAGACAACCGTCAGAATGAGGTAGATGATGGCTATAAACACCCGGTCCCCAAAAGATTCTCTGATGGTGCTCCTCTGACTAACCGCTGAACCGGCTTGGGACTGCAACTTGCTCATCGGATTCCTCCCTTTCCTAATGCCGCATTACCATAAGCTTGTATTGGACAGGCGCTTGGCGGCAGCATTGACCGTTAACAACAGAATCAGGTTAATAAGCGAATTAAAGAGTCCAACTGCGGTAGCAAAGCTGTAATTGGCATTCAGTAAACCCATTTTGTACACATAGGTGGAGATAATCTCGGAAGCCGATAAGTTCAACGGATTTTGCAGCAAATAAATTTTTTCGAATCCGACGGCCATGATATTACCAACGCTCAGAATCAGGATAATGACTGCCGCTGGCAGCAGACCAGGCAGATCGATGTTCACCATTTTCTGAAACCGGTTAGCACCATCAACCTTGGCTGCCTCGTACAACGAAGGATCAATACCTGCGAGTGCTGCCAAATAGATGACTGCGGAATAACCCATGCTCTGCCAGACATCAGAAAATACATAGATGGAACGGAACAGCCCAGGCTCTCCAAGAAAATTGACCGCTTCGAAACCAAGCATCCCTGCAATCGTATTCACAATGCCGAGTCTCGGGGATAGGAACAGCATGATAATGGATACCATGACAACCGTTGAAATAAAGTAAGGTGCATAAGTAACCATCTGTACCGTTTTTTTGAATTTGGCATTCTTGACTTCGTTCAACGCCAGTGCCAGCAGTATCGGGACTGGAAAACCCACGACCAAACTGTAAAACGAAATATACAGTGTGTTTTTGATCAGGGTAACGAACGCAGGGTTTTGAAAAAGCAACTCAAAATATTTGGTGCCTACCCATGGACTTCCCCAGATCCCCTTAATCACGTTGTAATCCTTGAAAGCGAGCACTGCATTAACCATAGGCACATACTTGAAAATAATGAAGTAAGCGACGGGAGGAATGATCAACAGGTAGAGCTGCCAGTGCCTCCTCCAGCTTCTGGACAAGGCAAGTTTCAATGCGGACCGCCTGCCTTGTTTTACTACTGTTCTGCCATTCGAAATAGTGGTTCTCAGAGTCATCCCCCCAGAAGGTAACCTATTATGAATAAGGCCCTCTTTATTTTGGTAGCGCTTTCTTGTTTGTAATCATAAGAGGGTTCCCTTATTCACGTAAAGGTACACTTTACTCGATGAGGTACGATTCAAGGACAAGAAGGCCGAGAAGCCTGATATGGCTTTATTTTCGCAAGAATTTTTTTAATGTTTTTTCTTGGATTGATATTCATAATGGTGCCAGCTTCATTTCAATTCGTTCTCCATTTGCCGGAATGAACTAGGCAAAACCCCACGGACTCGCTTGAAGGCTCTCCGGAATGAATGTGCGCTGTTGTATCCGGTGGTCATAGCAATCTCATCGATTGTCCGCTCAGTCTCACACAGCAGTTCAGCTGCTTTGTTAATTCGTACCTTCTCCACATAATCGGAAAGGTTCTCACCGGTATACTCCTTGAATAATTGCGAGATATATTTTTCCGGTTTCCCCATTTGTTCCGCAATGCGATACACTGTTAAGGTAGCATCGGCATAGCGTTCCTGAATGTAAGCCATCGTTTCGTTGATAATTTCAGCATGCATATTGGATTTTTTGCGTTGTATGTCCAGGCAGACGTCTTTCGCCAGTTGATGAAACTTGTCCCGGAGTACGGTAACACTGTCCGTTGCCTGAATAGCCGCAATCCGATTCTTAAACTCATCGACAAGCGCTTCGTCCAGCATGATCTTCGGTTCCAGCTTCAGAAATGTTCCCTTCAATTCCACAACGAACTGCTGTGTCATGTCATAAGACAGCTCCCGCTCGGTAAAATTACGGTGGAACAACTGATCCAGAACCCGATCCGATTCTTCCATTTCACCCGCCTTTAGCGTATTGAGCAGACGCTGTTCGGACTCCATCGGATAGTAATACAATTCGGTTTCCTTGACGGTGTCCTCGAATCTCACCAGATGCTCTGTTCCCATATGAATGGCATATTCCAATGCTTGCCTTGCCTCGTTAAACGAACGGCCAACATCATTCCACACCTCATAAGAAGCACCCATTCCAATAGTGGTCGCTACCCGGTATTCCCGGTAAACTGCATCCATCTGTTTGCTCAGTTCGGAAACCGTTGTGTGCATGGCTAAATCCGAGGGTTCAACACTAAGCGGTTGTATAAAAGCAATCTGATCTGTACCCCAGTCTGTTATCAAGATCTCTGAATTCCATGTCGTCAAAGCTTCACGCACGATAAGCCTCGCGACGCTTAGTTCTTGAATAATTTCTTCGCTATCGGGACTTCCATAACCGTCTACCTTCACAATCCCTACAACCCCTCGGCTCGTATGAAGAGGTATATCGGTCTGGGAAGAGAGCGCCTCCAACTCGGGGATGGTGTAAAACTCACCTGTCAGCAGACGTTTGATAAATCCATCCCGTAACATGGGAATCTGTTCATTTAATGCATTCTTAAGTACATGGTTATTGGTAATTAAGCTAGTGATATTGCTTGCCAAAAAATCATATTCGTTGCTTGTCTTTCCGGGCAGCCCTATATCCTGTTCCCGGAACACCGACAGAAGCCGATGAATCGGTGCGCTGTGTCGGTAAGCCAGCATTAGCCCAATCAATAATCCAATACCAAGTGTTGCTAGCGTAAAGGTTAAGGTAACCCGCTTGATCTGATCGGCCTTGACCATAAGCGCACCTTCGGGGATGCCAGCCATGTAATTCCAGCCGTTTTGATTGGAGTGAATGGAAATGAGTAGCCGTCCGTCGTCCATTGGCATCACTTCATCGTTCTTGTTAGCAGGCATACCTTTCAATTTTTCAGCCTCTGCTTCATCTATACCACGCGAAAAAATAATATCCCCATTCGAATCTGTCACCAATGTCCACCCCCCATATTGCTCCACAATATGTTGAGTCAAACTCGCCATCTGATTCTCATCAATCATGACGCCAATGGTAGCCTGCGGCTTGTTGAAGCTGTTTAAAGGAATCGACTGAAGAAACGTGATAGCTGGAGCGTCCTCAAACACACCACTGAGGATCTCCTTCTTATAAATTTGTAGGGGAATGATTTCGTTTAAATGCGGCTTTTTTAATACATTCTCTTTCCACTCTGCAAACGTGATGCCTTCCAGGCGGTTGGCAGCAAAATAATGCTCAGGTCGGTAGTAAACCGTCGTAGGCGTAATAATGACATTATAGTTGGGGATATAGATGAAAAAACGAGACAAATAATCATTCGTACTGCTGTACATGGACAGGCTGCGCTGCATGCGGCTCAAACCATAGACATTATTAACGTCAGGCGGCTTGGGATCAGCTATTAGACGGTTTAAATCCTGATTAATGGCCAGTTGTCTCGTGAAATCCTCAACCAGCATCAGATTTCGTTCAATAATTTCCTTGCTCAGGTTGAGCGATTTGAGGCTGTTCTCAATCGAGCTGGTCCTCGCTGCTTCAATGGATGTTCTGTAGGAGGCATATCCGGCAATTTGAGGAATCATGAGAACAATAAGATACGAAATCATGAATCTGCGAAACAAAGGCGAGAATTTGGACCATAAGCGCTGCATATGTACCCCCTTCTTTCGTAAGCGTTTACAAAACTGTTTTGTTAATGATACACCTATCATTTGCACAAGGTGAAGGTACAACTTCTGCTTTTGGGTACAAATCCATAAATTTCGACCCAAGACCGAAATCATTATCTGAATGAGTGCACTGTATGACAAGGAAAACAAGAAATAAAGCGCTCAAAAAGGACGAAACAGCTTAGAACACTGCTTCGTCCCTTTTCTCCATATACGAAAATTAAGTTTCTTGCTTACGGACTTCAGAATTGAACCTATCCTTTTATGTCTTTTCGATGTTAGTTATTTTATACAAAAAGTAATCAAAATCAGCGTGTTTACGGGTACCGCCAAGATCCTGCACACAGAGACCAATGTAAGTTCCTGTAAATCGGATGTATTCCGGAGATTCATCGGACAGATGTGTGACATCCAGCCATCCACCTGCTGGATACCAGGATGAGTCATCATCGCATGCAAAGTAAAAGCAGGCACGGTCATACTCATACACAACCTTCAACCGAATTCGATTCTCTGATTTTAGTGGAATATCCTCCAACAGTTCGTCGTATATTCCGTATCTCGACTGAAGAATTCCCAAGCACATTCCCTTCTCTTCATGATAGGTGACCCGTAGATAGAGGTAGTCTTTGGTATCGTAGTACAGAATCAGTCCTGCCATTTGCTGCGGATGGTCCGGCGCAAATTCTAGGCAGGTTTCAACTTCACATCTGAAATCCTGAAGCCTCCGGGCGACCATGCTTTGTCTGTGTGTCGAGCTCATGGATTCCATCCCGCGCAAGCGCAAGTAACCGGGTCGTTCCGTCAGGCTGAGCCAAGATGAATCGGGTGGTATACGAAGGGTATTCCAATCGTTACGTAGCTCTGATTGATCGAAATGGTCCATTTCCGGTGCCGGTTCAAATGGAACTGACGAGATTTTCGGTGCAGGCACCGAAACCTCCGGATGCCGACCACCGTTAGACAGCTTCAGCCAGCCTTCATCGCTCCACGTACACGGTTGAAGAGCAGTCTCACGTCCAAGGATGCAAAATTTCTCCTGAACTGGCCTTCCGACCAGATGAGCCATATACCATTCACCCATGTGAGTTTCGACAAGACTGCCGTGACCAGCCTTCTGCAGAGTCAACTCCGGCCTGCCGTATGATGTAAGAATTGGATTCCCCGGATCAACTTCATAAGGACCTTGCAGGGAACGAGAGCGTGCTACCGTAACGGCATGTTCATAACCCGTACCGCCTTCAGCCGTAATCAAGTAATAATAGTCTTGGTATTTATATAGATGAGGCGCTTCTGTCAGCCCCAGTTCTGTTCCCTTAAAAATGTTAATGGCAGGTCCGATCAGTTTTTGCTCCTGAACAGAATATTCCTGCAGCACGACGCCTGCAAACCGATTTTTGCCCTTCCGGTGATCCCAGATCATGTTAACCAGCCACTTGCGACCATCTTCATCGTGAAACAAGGAAGGATCGAAGCCGCTGCTGTTCAGAAATACCGGTTCGGACCATGGCCCTTCGATATCTGTTGCGGTCACAAGGTAATTGTGAGTATCTTTGAAAGCCCCTACACGACTTTTGACATCTGTGTAGATCAGGTAAAATACGCCGTTGTCGTAGCTAAGGCATGGCGCCCATACCCCTCCGGAATTAATGTTCCCTTCCATGTTCAGCTGAGTGCTACGGGTCAGCGGAGAAGTTATCGGCCGCCAATGAATCAGGTCCCGGGAATGGTGAATACGTACACCCGGGAACCATTCGAAGGTGGAAGTGGCGATATAATAATCTTCCCCCGCCCTGCATATGGACGGATCGGGATGGAAACCGGGAAGAATGGGGTTGGTAATCATATTCATTATAGAAGCAACCTCCGGTATTCAAATAATGGCAGATACAACAAATGATAAAAATGCGTCACCATGCCAGCGCTTTTTTGCCGGCTTCCAGGGCAGTTATGATCCGGTCTACATCATATATATTCCCTCTCCATGTTCCGCCGCTGACAGCTTGCAGCGCAGCCCAAAGCCTGGTATCATCCGGCAAGTTTTCATCAGGACGCATATCTGGATGAAAGGTCCTTAGAGCCAGAATGAAAGCTCCTTCTTCTGGCGAAAACTCCGTATCTCCTTCTCCAATGAAGTTCACGCTGCCCTCCAGCTTGCCCCGATCCACAACGATGTCAATCAAGTCGCCGTTCCGGAGTTTGCCTATGGGCCCTCCTGCCAGCGCTTCGGGCCCAACATGGCCGATACATGCTCCGGTTGAAACCCCCGAGAAGCGAGCATCAGTGATGAGGGAAACATACTTCCCAAAAGACAAATGCTTGAGCGCAGAGGTAAGCTGATACGTTTCCTCCATCCCGGTTCCTGAAGGTCCACGACCGAGCAGTACAACAACGTCGCCAGCCAGAACCCCGCCAGTCTTAATGGCACGGATTGCCTCGCGTTCAGTTGTAAATACCTTTGCCCGTCCACGATGCCGGTACACGCCATGCTCATCCAGCACATCAGGATCAATGGATGTGGATTTGATGACAGAGCCTTCTGGCGCGATATTTCCGGTTGGAAAGGTCACCGTCGAAGAAATCCCAAGACGCTGCGAGTGCTCTCTGCTCATGATCACACTGTCCGGATCAATGCCGTCTTTCTCTTCCAATTGCTTGCGTATGAGATGACGACGTTCCGACGATTCCCACCAATCCAGCACTTCATCCAGTGATGCACCTGTTACTGTAAGTACAGATTCATCCAGCAGACCAAGCTGTCTAAGGTGAAGCATAACCTCAGGAACACCTCCGGCCTGAAAAACCCGTATGGTCGGATGAAAGATCGGTCCGTTCGGCAGAGCACTAACCAGTCTTGGAACGTTCTTGTTCACCTGTATCCAGTCCTGTACCGTTGGCACAGTTAAACCCGCTGCATGGGCAGCAGCCGGGATGTGAAGAAGCAGGTTAGTAGATCCGCCGAACGCGGCATGAACGGCCATGGCATTGCGAATTGACGCATCTGTAACAATGTCTGCCATCTTGATCCCTTGGGACTCCATGTTGATCAGTGCACGCGAAGATTGGCGCGCCATCTCGAACCAGATCGGCTGCCCTGAAGGTGCCAGAGCGGCATGCGGCACCGTCATGCCCAATGCCTCTGCTACCACCTGGGCAGTTGCCGCGGTCCCCAGAAACTGACAGCCGCCGCCGGGTGTAGCGCATGCCCGGCATCCCAGCTCCGATGCCATTTCAAGAGAGAGCTCTCCATTCGCGTACCTTGCACCAATGGTTTGAATTTTACCTGCATCCTCCCCATCGGTAGGCGGAAGCGTAACGCCGCCGGGAACAATAACTCCGGGCAGCTGCGGCATACCTGCAAGTGCAAGCATCATGGCAGGCAGCCCTTTATCACAAGTTGCAACACCGAGCACGCCTTTTCGCGTGGGCAGGGATCGAATCAATCTGCGGAATACCATCGCGGCATCGTTTCGGTATGGCAGTGAGTCGAACATGCCGGTTGTTCCTTGAGACCTTCCGTCGCATGGGTCGCTGACATAGCCAGCAAACGGGATTCCTCCGTGGCTTGATATTTCTTCTGCGGCAGCTTTCATCAGTAAACCGACTTCCCAGTGTCCTGTATGGTAGCCAAGAGCTGCGGGACTACCATCTTCATTACGGATACCGCCCTGTGTACTTAAGATTAGAAACTGTTTTCCGTTCAATTCTCCAGGCTTCCAGCCCATTCCGACATTCTGAGACATGCCGAACAAGTCGCCGCTTGGAGCGTTCCGCAGCAAATCATCGGTTAAAGGCAGACGTCCTGTTGCGCCTGGAGCATGCGCTATAATATCATAGCTGCTTGACTCCTTTTCCCCCATAATCGACACAATCTGTTCGTACATGGTAGCCTCCCACAGTTTATGACTTCACAAAGACTGTTTTGATCGCCGTAAAAAACTCGATTGCCGCTTGCCCCTGTTCTCTGGAATGCGAGCTTGACATCTTCATTCCACCGAACGGTGCCTGCAGTTCTACGCCAGCAGTTTCCGCATTAATTCTTACGAGTCCGGCATCCATATCCCGGATGAAGGAGAGCATGGCCCCGACGTTTTGTGTATAGATTGAAGCACTCAAACCATAATCGCTGTCATTTGCGAGCGCGATGGCCTCTTCCAAGGAATCCACCGGAATCAAGGCCAGGACCGGTCCGAATATTTCTTCCCGGGCAATGGACATGTGCGGTTCGACACCTTCAAATACCGTCGGCTGTACATAAAATCCTTCTGCGAGCTCAGGATTGTCCGGTCTTTTTCCTCCAGCGAGCAGAACGGCACCTTCATCCTGCCCTTTTTGAATGTAACCAAGCACGGTATTAAGCTGACCTTCACTAGCACATGGCCCCATCCAGCTTCCTGAAGACATGCCGTCCCCCAAACGGATTTCCTGGATTTGTGACAGAAGTTTTTCTTTAAAGGCATCGTATACTTTTCGTTCAATAATGACCTTACTAGTGGCTGTGCATTTTTGGCCGGTTGATTTCAAGCCGCCGCTGATGGTGGCCTCAACAGCCAAATCCAAATCAGCGTCTGCCGCGATGATAATCGGGTTTTTGCCACCCATCTCAAGCTGATACTTGGCTCCGCGAGCAAGTGCAGCGGCACCGACCCGCTTCCCAACTTCATTGGACCCTGTAAACGTTATTCCATTTACATCGGGGTGCTCAGCAAGTGCAGAGCCGATTACCGAGCCTTTTCCGCTCACGAGATTGAGAACACCAGCTGGGATGCCGGCTTCCTCAAAACATTCCAAAACCTTGGCTGCTGTAACCGCCGTTTCCTGAGCTGGCTTCAATACAACGGTGTTGCCATAGATCAATGCCGGTGCTGTTTTCCAGATGGGAATAGCCACCGGAAAGTTCCAAGGTGCAATTACACCGACTACGCCAAGCGGCACACGGGTCGTGAACATTAGTGCCTCCCTATCTGTTGAGGGAATCACATCACCCGTTTTGCGCATGCCTTCCCCTGCGTAATATCTCAAAATGGCGACGCCGCGCATCGTTTCTCCCTTGGCTTCCGGGAATGTCTTCCCCATTTCTCTGGTCATGGCTTCCGCCACCTCGTCGGCCCGGCGTTCCAGCACATTTGCGGCTTGGAAAAGATAATTTCCCCGTTCCGCACCCGTTAAGTTCCGCCAGGCCTTTGCTGCTTCTTTTGCGGATGTGACTGCATTGTTCAGGTCCTCTACACCCGAGGCGGGCACATAACCCACAATTTCTTTTCGATTCGCCGGATTAATGCTCGGTTCCGTCATTCCGGATGTTGGTTTCACCCATTCCCCGTTAATAAAATTGTTATAGGTCTGCTCTAACTGAAATGCGCTCATCGCATTCACCCTCCTTCTAAACTAGTTTGAAATGACAGGATTGATTAGTGTCCCGATATCACTTATGGATATTTCAATGCGGTCTCCTGGTTCAAGGGTGAAATCATTCGGAGGCACGATGTTAGTGCCTGTCAAAAGTACCGTACCGTCATACAAATCGTTATCCCTTGCCAAAAAGGAAACCAGTTCATCCAGCTTACGGTTTAATTCACTCGTACTCGCTTCACTTTTAACAACCACTACTTCATCGCGATAGATCTGGCAGACGATGCTGAATTCATATGGATTCTTGACCGTTTCTGCCAGTCGAATAGCAGGACCTATGGAACAGGAATTGCGCCATATTTTGGCTTGTGGCAGATACAACGGGTTTTCCCCCTCGATATCGCGGCAGCTCATGTCATTTCCGGCGATGTATCCCACAATGCTGCCATCTGCGGCAAGCACCAATCCAAGCTCAGGCTCCGGGATCTGCCAAGTAGAATCGCTGCGTAGCGTGACAGCCTCATTCGGTCCAATAGTCCTGGCTGCTGTAGATTTAAAAAAAATCTCCGGTCTCTCTGCGTCATAGACCTTATCGTAAAAAGTTTCCGCATCCAACTTTCCATCTGTAGCTTCATAATTCCGCGCTTCCCGGCTCCGCTGATAAGTAACACCCGCTGCCCACACTTCCGGAGCTTCCACTGGTGTGGTCAGGTGCAGAGAAGTCCAATCATCGGTCAGCTTGTTCAACGGTATAAGAGCGCTTTCAATCAATTGAACCGGAGTAACATCTTTCTCCTTTGCCTGATAAATTAAAGTCATAAAATCTGCTTGCGGCAAACGATACGCTTTTTCATCATCCGTAACGGCTGCCAACCACTTCTGTTGTCCATCCAAAAATCGAATAATTCTCATTACAGCTTGCCCCCAATCTCCCTACCGGGTTGATAACACTACCTTAACACCAGAGATGATTCATGACGATATACTAATCACTCCGGCAACTTATCCTTTTCACGCATTATTTTTCTGTTAAGATAAATCTATCCGCATTTGGAATACAGAGCATTACAAGGAGGTAGCTGTGACCAAAATTTCAGAAGCCGTATATTTAGGCCGTCTGCCTGATGTTCGCATGTCTTTTCAATTGTTGGGACTGCATGCAAGACAAGTAGATTCCAAATGGACGTATCCGTCTCATGAGCATTCCATGTATGAAATTCACTGGATGCTCGACGGTGAGATGAACATGGTGGTCAACGGTCAGTCGTACAGTCAATCCATTGGAGACCTTCTGTTTATCCGTCCGGGTATGACTCACTCCTGCACTGGTGCCGGACCGCAGGGTTTCACATACTTCTCCGTTCATTTCAGCGTACACGATACCTCTTTCTGCAGAGAACTCAACCGCTGCAAGGACATTTATTATCCGGCAAATTCGAGCCTCACTTTAGGATTGTCCTCTTCACTGTGTACCTTGTATGAACTGGCCAGAGAGCACTTATCCATGCCGTTGTCTTCCTCCAAACAGATGAAGGTTCATGCCGCCGTATTCGAACTGCTCGGCTCCCTGGTTGGCCAGTTATCCCAGAATGTATCCGTTACCTTATCCAGAAAAGAGACCATTGCCCACCAAATTGCCGAGCACATTGAGGACTCCGTAAGATATATCCACCTTCATGGTGACGTTCGGGAAAGCGAACGAACCTGGATCCAAGACATCGCCAAGTCGCTGAAGATTAGCCCTTCACAGATCAACCGGATCTTTCGGGAGGTATACGGTACAGCCCCGCGCAGGTTTCTGTCAGAAACACTTCTGAACGAAGCTCAGCGGCTGTTAAAACAAACAGACTTGAATATTGACCATATTGCGATGATGCTTGGATACAAGACCAACGCGCATTTCAGCCGTCAGTTCAAGCGATGGACAGGCATTACGCCAAGCGAGTTTCGTATCCATTCCCAGCGAATTGCTGCAGAGGAGCATTTCGGTGATTGAAGAACCTTTCCACAGAAATAAGCAGCTGCCGGGTTACGGCAGCTGCTTATTTCATAACAGAGTTCGAATCTGTGCAGCCCATTGCCTCATATTCTCTTGCTCTAGTCCTTGCCCTTATCCTGCTTGTCAATCAGGATTATTGCTCAAGCCAGCTTCAAGATCCGACCAATGTTCTCACAGGTTCTCTTCACATTTTGAGGTCCTTCAGCTAACAGCTTCTCAATGTCTGAAGCGCCTGGCACGATGCCAAAGATTGCGTCAATTCCTTCTTCGTACAACACCTCAACACCTTCGCCGATATACCCTGCCAGTGCAATCACTTTCTTACCTTCCAGCTTGGCCGCCTTCGCAACACCATATGGTGTCTTGCCAAATTTGGTCTGGAAGTCCATACCGCCTTCTCCGGTGAAACAGTAATCCGCCAATGCCAGCTTGCTGCGAAGCCCCGTGTACTCAATCACGATATCGATGCCACGCTGCAGGGTTGCCTGGGTAAAGATAAGCAATCCTGCTCCAAGACCGCCTGCTGCTCCTGCACCAGGGATATCACGAATATCTTTGCCGAGCTGTTCTTTGACCACAGCTGCATAATTCGCAAGATTCGCATCGAGTGTGAGTACCATTTCAGGTGTTGCTCCTTTTTGCGGTCCAAAGACATGAGAGGCTCCCGTTTCTCCACACAGTGGATTTGTCACATCACAAGCCACGATGATCTCTACATCTGCAAGGCGGGCATCAAGCTCACTTATATCGATCTTGGCAAGCTCACCAAGACTTCCTCCGCCGCGCGGCAGTGTGTGCCCCTCCGTATCCAGAAACTTCACACCAAGTGCCTCTGCCATACCTGCACCGCCATCATTGGTTGCACTGCCGCCAATACCAATAATGATCTTCTTGATGCCTTGATCCAGACATTCCTTAATCAGTTCACCTGTTCCATAGGTTGTTGTAATCAGAGGATTCTTTGTTTCCTTGGTCACAAGATGAATTCCACTCGCAGAAGCCATCTCAATCGCAGCGGTCACACCATCCCCCATGATTCCGTATTTGGCAGTAACAGCCTGGCCAAGCGGGCCTAGCACCTCTTTTTCAACAATTTTACCCCCTGTTGCATCAACGAGAGATTGAACCGTTCCTTCCCCACCGTCTGCCATAGGAACATGTATATAAGTCGCTTCTGGAAATGCTTTACGCAAACCAGCCTCCATTGCTACACAGACTTCCTTTGCCGTCATGCTTTCTTTGAAAGAATCGGGTGCAAGCAAAAATGTTGGTTGTTTCATCCCTCTCACCTCATAAATTCATTTAATAATATTCACTTCACCTTATAAGAAAAATCCGTAGAGCAATGTAGCTACAATCGTCATCGTTCCACCGACAATCGCTTCATATGGCACAAGTCCCATACGCTGCTTAATCGACATGTTCATACTTCCTGCAGTAACATGGAAATAGTTACCTTGTGGCAGGGAGTCAATAACAGTAGCACCTGTGTGGACCATTGCTGCCGCTGCGAGAGGTGCTGTACCCATATTCAGGATCGCTTCACCGAATGATCCGGTTGCCAGAATAACACCTGTTGAAGTTGAAGCGGTTGCTGCTGCCATCAAAATACCTGCAATCGGTGCAAGGAAGGTACCGGAAATACCGGAAGCTTCGATAATACTTACAACCTGTGTGGATAGATCCGAATTCGAGATCAGTCCTGCAATACCACCTGCACCCAGCAGGATAAGAACGGTTGCGGTCATTTTATTAAGCCCGGATGCGGAGTAGTCCAGAATTTTGTTTGCTTTTCCCATCGCCAGCATCCCGATGATCCCTGCGATCGGCAGGATAAACATAGCGTCTACTTTAAAGCTGGCAAGCAAATCGATGCCCAAGATGGAACCGATCGGGTTAATCATCAGCAGGATGACAGCTACGAGCGGTGCCACAATGGCCGTTTTGAGCGGTGGATATTTGGAAGCATCCACTTCTTCATCATTTACCGCTTCTTCAGCCGACACCATTGCCCCTTTGTTCTTCAGCAAGGACGCTACGATAACGGTTACAGCTAGTCCAAACAGAGCAGGAATGAACCCTGCGATCATGACTTGACTCAAATCTAAATTAAATCCGTTTGCTGCTGCAATCGTATTCGGATTAGGAGAAATGATATTCCCTGCTTTACCCCCGCCTGAGAGCGCAAGCAAGAGTGCAATCTTCGAAATGCCCATTTTGTTACCCACTGACAAGGCAATGGGTGCAACGATCAGTACTGCGACTGGAATAAATACACCTACGGCTGTAATAATCATTGTGGCAAGTGCAAGTGCGAGAATCGCCTTGCCGCCGCCAAATTTTCTCACGATCGCCTGCGCGATCGTTTCGGCAGCACCGGACTCCATCATCACGCCAGCCAGAACACCTGCGGCGAGTACCCGGAGAACCGTACCCATAACACTTTGTGTTCCACCAACAAGCACATCAATCGTTTCTTGCAGATTGGCTCCACCAATCAATGACCCAATGATGGCTCCCAGAAATAATGCATACACCGGATTTAGCTTTCTCAAGATGAGGATGATCGCAATGGCAAGTCCGACGAGCGCCCCGATCCAACTGATGGTTAATCCGTCCATCTTTGTATGCCCCCTTATGTTTATTTATGAAATCGCTTTCTTGTTGAATACGCTTTCAGTATAAGATGAATTGAAGTTAAGATATATTGATAAACGGACGATTTTTATTGTGCAATTGCACAATAACACCTTCATTTTTCTTCCAATTAAAAAACGGAGCACTGCGCTCCGTTCTGATCATTCCCTTATAAGTAGATAATTATCTACTTAGGGAAGAATGATATATTCTCCGTCACCTAGAAAAAGAATAGGATCCGGAATCTCTTTCATAGCCTTCTTCACGACAGTCTCATAGGAAGCTGTACGATATCGGTTGCTATGAGGCAGAATTGCCGCTTCAAGCACACCGAGTCCACTAAATTCGGTCAACAGGGTCTCGTTCCATTCAGGATGAAGAATATCGGCATGCTGAATAGTGCTTCCGAATATCGCAGCCCCTGCACTTTGCCCAGATACCAGCTTACCTTCTGACAGCAGAAATGCCAGAATTTCATGCGCACCGGAATCTTTAACTCGAGCCAGCAGATATAAAGGGTTCCCCCCATTAATATGTACAATATCATAATTTAGCAATAAATTTGCAGGGTCTGTATCCAAATCCACATAATCGACCTTCGCAAAACCAATGGCGTAGAACAAATCTTTTGTTCTGACCGCGTGCTTGCTTTTATTTTTATATTGAACATCCGCCGTTGTTATAATACAAGCAGTTAAACCTGTCTTCACCTGGGGAAGCAAACTTAGAAATTGTGCCATTGTGTGCTTCGAATACAGTCCGCTCGCCGTTAGAAATAGCGGCATTAGTATAATCCCCCTGTCTAGTCATATAGGCAGTCTTCATGTGGCTACTTCTAGAAAAAGCATAATTTTGTAGGATTACATTGTTCGAGGTTACTGTGACTAATTAGATATTAGAACGGTTATTAATGTGAATGTTAACGGAATGGAGCGGGAAGCTTAAGATGTGTGGCAGGACCGAAAGGTTATAAAAAAGGTCCGATCCCGCCATGGGGAATGATCTGCAAGGTGTGTTAGGAAGCAACTCTTACTTAACCTGCTCTGGCTGGCAATCGGTCTACACGGGAATTTAAACCCCTGCTTCCTTCATGCGCTGGAGAATTCCCACAATGCGTAATCCTTCTACATCGCTGATCGTAATTCCATACTTCTCTTGAATGCGTGTGATTTTTTTGAGAAGGGCAAATTTAGAGTCACAAAAATCAAACAAGGATGCATCATCTGAAATGAACATGCCGTAGTATTCCAAGCCAAAGATCTCTTTGAAAAAAATAATGCCTTCCGGCTCCAATTCATTAATCTGGTCTACGCTTGCATATACGATGCCCGCCTTGCTTCCCGGTCTAGGAAGTTCTCCACCGCGAGCTAGATAGGCTTCAAAATTTCGTTGCAGATTCGCGCAAGCCTCTTCCTTCGTATCTCCTTCCCCTCGCATCCAGTACCAATTAAGTACTCTGGCTTGCCAAGGATACTTTTTGGAGTAGGAGTCTGACTCAGGTTGAATTTCTTGATTTATAATTTCAATCGGATAGTCACGAAGAGACCAATTTGACTTAAAGAAGGAAGCCGCCATCTTATATGCTGTTTTCCATGATTCTGTCAGTAATTGTTGTTTCATCGTTCATAACTCCCTCATTTATATGCTTGGGTGATATTATCCTCTATTATAACAAGCTCATACCTAATCTTCGAATGTTTAGGCCTGAAGATGAAGCTTGTATAGGTATTAGACAAAAAACCATCACATTTAACGAGATATTTAGAACTTTTTAATCATTTCCATTAATTTCGTAATCTATAATTTAGATGTTTATTTCTGATCTTCTTCATGCATTTTTTGCAGTTCCGCTTCTATCTCTTCATCCGAGGGCGGTGTATCTTTATCCGCAATATTAAGCTTCCGTTTGATTGCCTCCATATCGGCTTCCATGTCTTTTAATCTGGAACGATTCGATAGCGCAACCAATAAAGTAATAAACAAAATGATGAGAATAATCACCATGTTAGCTCCCTTCAAATAAACAAAGAACGCACCTCTAACAAGTTTGAACAAGTATAGTCTGGCTGCACTTCATTTTTTCTCATTTTATTCAATCGATTCAACCACACGGCAGCAATACCTGCATTCTGAGCTCCCTGGATGTCACTCTTTAGCGAATCTCCAATATGGATGATTTCATCAGCGGCCAGACCGCTAAGCGCAAGTGCCTGATAAAACATTTCGGGCCGAGGCTTATATGCTCTTACGCTTTCGCTCGTTATGATTCCATCCACTTCAATCCCGTGATAAGACGCAGCAGATTGGACGTCATATGTGTCTATATTAGACAGAATATAAGAACGAATCCCTTCTCTTCTCAGCCATTCTAGAAAAGGCACGGTATCCTCATAAAGTACGGGTTTCACCCAATGTTCGAACTGGGATGTGATCAGATCCTTCGACTTCCCTATTCCTCTTCTACCTGAAAGATCGAATCAACGATAATAGGCAGATTATCACGCACCGAAACGGCTCCAAACACAGACCTTGCATGAACACCTTTTTCCCCAAATACGTCAGACATCAAATCGGAGTAACCGTTCAATACCTTGTGATGCTCCTCAAAGCTCGGCTCAGCATTAACGAAACCCTGAACTTTAACGACTCTCTTGACACGATCCAGTGTACCAAGCGCATCTCTCACAACCGATAGGACCTCAATCGCCGCATCGCGGGCAAAGGTATAACCCTCTTCTGTCGTAAAATCACTTCCAAGCTTCCCCTTCGGGCTGCCAGATGGACCTTTGCCTGAAACAAACATCAAACCATTGACGATAACAACATTCGTATATTGCGCAGCCGGATTACTCGCCGCAGGAAGCTCGATTCCGAGATCTTGTAAACGCTCTTCCGTAGTTTGTAGTTGTGACATATAGATCGCCAGCCCTTCGATATAATATAGATGCTTCATAGACTGCTTCTTTCGTTCGATTGGATTCCCATATTATAACTTGATTGAATTAAATCTTCATCCTGTATTTCAGCTGATACGCCAGTCAACTGCCAGCTAAAGCTGCTATTTCTGATACAATGAAAATCAATGTGTATGTATCTTGAGTTATTTAATGAACGGAGGAATATCATGTCCCATTCCGAAACCAAACCTATAAAAATCACCAAACCAAAGCTTCCTAAGCAGCTCTCATTGGTTAAGCTTGCAGATTCCACCATTCTGGATCGCGCTGAAATTGGCCAGGTCATGTGCCAGGAGGAAGAGATCATGGATGTCATCGCCGAGAAAGTAACATTTGATCAGATGGTATTCGAGAACATCACCTTTAGCAGCACCTCACTTCTGCATGCAGAATTAACAGATGTCGTCTTCAAGAACTGTGATTTATCCAATGTGAACTTCAGCGACTCTGTCCTGCATCGAGTTCAGTTTACGCATTGCAAAATTATTGGGATTGACCTTACCGCTGCAACTATGCGAAATGTATCTTTTCAAGAATGCGCCGGAGATTATGCAACGTTTCGTTTTGCCAACATGAAAAACATCTCATTTCAGGAGTGCTCGCTCATCAAGTCGGATTTCTATCATTCCGAATTTGCCGGCATTGAGCTCATCGGCTGTATGATTGACGGTACACAGTTCACGGGTGCGAAGCTAAAAGGCATTGATCTTAGCCAAACGGAATTTTATAACCTCGGTGTGACCATGGAGGATTTGCAGGGCTGCATTATTGCACCGGCACAGGCACTTCTGTTCTCCAAAATATTTGGTCTCGTCATTAAGGAATAACTTCACAGAAAAAATAATTTAAAAGGTTTTTTATCCCTGTCAGATATAGATCAATGTTATATTATTACAATCATGGTTTTTCGCGTTTGCAAGAAAAGGAGTTATTCATATGATAGAAGCTATAGGAAAATACAACACGGCTAAAATTTTTACAGATACGATCGATGAAACGGCTTATGCTCAAGTCCTTGAGCTGTGTAATCAGAAGGCCTTTGAAGGTGTACAGATCCGGATCATGCCAGATACCCATGCAGGAAAGGGCTGCGTCATCGGATTTACGGCTGAGCTTGCAGGACGCGTCGTCCCTAACCTCATCGGTGTAGATATTGGCTGTGGAATGGAAGTAACCTACCTCGGACCGATCGATATCAATTTTGAAGAGCTGAATCACTTTATACGTCATAAGGTCCCTCATGGTCATTCCATTCACCAAAAAATCGTGCACCCTATTCATAAGCCCGTACTGGAGCAAAAAATTGAGAACATCGCAAGCAAAACAGGTACGGTCTATGAGAAGCATCTAAGAAGTGTGGGAAGTCTGGGTGGAGGCAATCATTTTATTGAAATTAATGAGGATTCTTCAGGTAACAAAATCTTGGTGATCCATTCCGGAAGCCGCAATCTTGGACTTCAGGTCGCCAAATATCATCAGAAAAAAGCAGAGCTCTACTGCACAGACCGCATCAAAGACCTGACCTATCAGCAGAATGAGGAGATCGGACTCCTCAAAAAATCAGGCAATCTTGATGCGATTCCTGCCGTTATGGAGAAGTATAAAGCACTCATGGAAGTGTACCAGGTTCCAAAACCGCTTATGTACCTCGAAGGGGCTGGGGCTGACGAATATTTAGCGGACATGTACGCAGCACAGGAGTTCGCTCTCTTAAACCGCCAAGGGATGTCGAGAGCCATTGCCGAGTTCCTGAATCTGAACTACCGTCAGCTGGAGAAATTCACAACCATTCATAACTATATTAATCCAGAGGACAAAATTATCCGCAAAGGCGCGATCTCAGCCAAAGCAGGTGAAAAGGTCATCATACCGATCAATATGCGAGACGGTTCTATTATCGCCATTGGCAAAGGCAATCCTGATTGGAATCATTCCGCCCCTCATGGAGCAGGCCGCCTGATGAGCCGATCCAGAGCCAAGGATATTTTGCATATGAACGATTTCAAGGACACGATGCGCGGGGTATGGACCTCATCCGTAAGCACCGCTACGCTGGATGAAGCACCCATGGCCTACAAACCAATCGAAGAAATTCTGGAGAATACGGTGGATGCATTAGAGATTGTAGAGATTATCAAGCCGCTGTACAATTTCAAAGCGAGTAATTAATTTGTCATTTAGAACAAATAGTACAGCCACTATGCTTCCAGTCTTGAGAGAAACGGTGCACTGATTTTTGAGTAAAATTCGACCCACAAAATAGGAATGCCTCACTCTCGTGCAAACTTGATTCGAGGTGAGGCGATAAAATTATTGCATTATTTAATTGGTAATTATAGTGATGATGTTTCTTTCAAGTAATTTACTAGTTCAGTAGAAGGTGTGGCAACCATTTTTCGATATTCATCAGTACGTTTTCCATTCGTATCGTATGATATTTTGACATAAACATTTTTATAAATATTATTTATGTTTTTGGATAGTTCCCCTTCTTCTTTCAAGACGTATCCCCGATATAAACTTAAACCAAATGGTTTCTCGTTTGGTTTGAGTATATTCTTTTTAACATTATCAGGATTACTAATTGAGATTAAATCATAGCTTTCTAAGTTATTTATCATTTCTGGTTCAAGAGTGAATGATATTGTGATATTTTCCATTTCTTCTTTTACATTATTAACTAAGACATCGTAAACGATCATATTAGCATCTTCACCGCTTTTAAAAGTTGAAGTTACCGTCAGATCATAATTTACTGGTTTCGAAGATTCAGAAGCTTGATCTCTAATAAAATCATCAAGCTTTTCTAATTCTTCTATCTCATTGTAGCCATTAGAATAAAAGCTTGTGTTAGTATTGGAAGAACATGCTGTTAACGTAAATATTATTATACATACAAGTAAATAAAATCTCGGATGAAATCTACTCATCATTTTCCCCTCACACAATGTGTAAAACAAGTGATTATGCTGCTGGCTGTTTTTTATCTGCTTCTTCATTGAAAATATAGCTCTCATAAAGCTACTTGAGCGTAAATCCTTTGCCTATAACAGTTTCCTTATCCAAGTCAACATAGACTACGAGATCACCCGAAGTATTCGTACCGGTATGATTGAAAGTCACAGCATAAACTTGATCATTGCCAACATTACTATACATATAGGAGTTGTTCTCCTCATTAACTCTTACTTTCTCTACGCTTGAATCCTTCGGGCTGGCAGGTATTAAAGCTTGTTCTTCATCTGTAAGGCTACTGAATGCCACCATTTCGATCGGTGTCTGTTCATGAGTTGAAATCAAACTGCAGCCTGCTAAAGTTGGTAAGATCATTAATAACAACGAAATAAAAATGTGTTTTTTTATCATCAACACTCTCCTTTGACTTCCTCAAAAGTCGTTCTTCAACCATAGACCCACGCTAAATATAGCCTCGTTGATGAAGGAGCTTAAGGTAGGTTGCGTAATTTTCATTACCTAGATGGCATTCTTCTTCTCGGAGGCCTCTTAATATGTATAATTCCTGCAGTAGCTGCTGGCTCATCCCCTGAAGTGTAAATCCGGTAATGTATTGTTTATCTGCACTTTCTATAATAATGCGAAGCAATCTGCCCTGCCTGATCTTTCTCCACAGCCGTTCTGCACCCGTCAAGGAATCCTCATCGGAAGGGACCGTTGCATGAATTGCCTGCATTTCTTTTATCATTTCTTGCTCTTGAGATGTAAAGATGGAGGATAGAATTTGACTGTCGTTCACATGATAGATTTTTACGATATGATTGTAATGGATTAGAGGGTCTTTTTTCAGGTCGGATACTTCCAATGGGTTCACAACAACAACACCATATTTACTTTTCAATAGATGATCTGCTTCCTGAAGAGTATACCGCAGCGGCAAATTAGATGCCTTAAACCGCTCATGCAACTCGCTGATTTCGATATCCACGTTTTCTATATTCAAGTAAACTCCCCCTTTGAACTACTTTATTTCCTCAAAGTGTTGATCATAGCAGCTTCAATCCTCAGACTAGAGCCTCACTAACTCGGCAAAAACATCAGAGGTTGTTCAAGCTCACATACTACCGTATTCATTTAGAAAGCGGAAGATGCCTGGCTCAGCACTTCAATAGTTCATTGACAGTCTTAGTCCACTGTCCTGCCGAATCTGCCAAAATGGTCTCCCATCCCATCTCTCTAGCAGGAAGCAGATTACGCTCTTGATCATCTACAAAATAAATCTCATCGCTATGCTCCAGCCTGCCGTGCAAAGCGTTGTAGATAGCAGCACCCGGTTTACACATCCCAACCTCACTCGAAATGGTACAGGATGTGATGTAGGGCATGAGCGGTGCCAATACAGGTGATAACCATTCATGTCTATGATTACTTAGAATATGTATGTTTGCTTTTTCAGACCATTTTGCTACCCATTCCGCAGCAGGCAATAGCCTCAAATGGGTTTGCAGCATTCGCCTCATGACCTCATCACTGTGGTCTATGTCACTGATCTGCCTTCTTATCCAAACGTAGAATTCCGCTTCCGAAACACGCCCAGACCATAACGACTCCCTGAGCTCTTCTTTAAATTTGCGAACAACACTATTGCCAGAGACTATATCTGATAACATCAGTTCACTCCAGTAGCTGGGCGACAAATTTGCCGTGATGACGCCTCCGGCATCAAGCACAAGCTGTGGTTTAGGGTTCATTGGGGTGATCATCCTCCCAGATATGATTAGTCCTCTTCAATTACTTCGGATCCACTTCAAGCTTGACTACATAAGTACCCGTACCAGCCGGCCATTCTCCGTAGATCACGATGAAATAGGTCCCCGGCTCAGAAGGGGTTCGGATCGTATTATCCTTTACAGGAATTGTGCTCCGCTCCATATCTGTCACTTGCGCGACCGAATACTCGGAAGGCTGAATAGAGAATGAGAGGATCATGTCTGTGCTTGGAGCCACTTTATATCCCTCATATTGATTGGCTATTTCCGTTGGTTCCGGCGCATCTGCTATCCCACTCGTCCAGACATACGAGCCTTTATGAAAGAGAAGCTCCTGCTCATCCAAGCGCCCAATCAGATCCGGAGGCTCCGTTAGAAAGAAGGACCTGGATGTGATGTAAATGACGGCAAGGAACAACAACACTCCCACAGAAATAAGCAGCCTCTTCTTCATTTTATTTTTACTCTCTCATATTTGGATACAGATTCTATCAAATTCTCAATCGTCCCTACAAATCGTTTGACTTCAGGCAAATGATAGAACGTACTGGACTGCTCCGGTTCATAGACATGTTCTGATTCTGAGTATATCCATACTTCCTTTCCTGTACCCAGGGCAATACCCAGCTCAATATGACTTCCCTTGCCTGCAGGCATCATCATAATGAACACATCGGAACGGATGACTCCTTCCATTTCCGCTTCTCCAATTGCAGCGAGCTCTGCATGCGTAGTAGCTTTCCCATGTCTGGTCCAATCATAGGTATGTGTATGCCCTCTCAAGACAAGCTGTTCAGCAGTGTAATGAACATGCTCCATGTTTCTAAAGCTCGAAGCAATATAGAATCTCATAAGTTCCCCCTGATACGTTAATATCTAACCATTAGATTATATTGAAAATATTGGATTTTATATTATATTCTACACGATTGTCTACAACTCAAAAACCCCCGCATTCACACGCGAGGGCATTCAAGCTGAAGCTTATATTCTAAATCACTATCTTATACATCTACAGCGGTAAAGTTACCAAAATAATAGAGCAAAAATGAAGCTAACAATAGAACAGCAACAATAATTCCAACAGTAATCTTCTTCTTGCGTTTGGTTAGGTGTTCTCTATTTCCTGCCATATGAAGTCTCTCCCTTAATTGTTCATCTTGATAGATATATAAACGTTTGAAGAGAGTTATAAACGAAGGCAGGACCGAAATTCATTCCATTCTACTTTCTTTTTGGTATGGAAGCCGTAATGAAATCCTGATCTTTAAACATTTTGGCAAGGTATAGCATCTGCCCCAAATGTTCTGAAAAATGCGTTGCACACGTAAGCAGAACTTCCAGGTTACTCCGTTCCTTATTCCGAATCACCTGTGTTTTCATCCAATCTTCTTCACTCATTCGCTCAATGGTTTGTCTAACATCTTGGTAAGATTCCTTTGTGATCTCGATAAGCTCATCTCTTGTACGGGATAACACATCGAATTCGGCGTCTCTGTCTCTCGTTACATCGGATCCCCGAATACCTCGACGAACGCGTTCATCCACATTGCCGCTGATATGCACAACCAAGTTGGCAATGCTGTTGGATGCTTCATTGCAGCGATAGTTCACCTCATCATCATTCAACTGATGAAGCACATGCAAGGTTCTTTTCTCGATATCATCGAGCTTTGTACATAGCACTTCTTTAAACAAATGAATATCCATTTGGATCATCCCTTCCTGCTCATCGATGAATTTTACTAGAGATAATAGCATCCTCCCTGTTGCAGTCCATTCCTGAGCTGAGTATATTTATCTTTAGTTATAGAAAAAAACGCCATTTCCCTCTATTTGATATATAATTTCTTTTAGCAATATCATAGGCCGCACGAATAAGATATATCAGGAAAGGAGAGCTTGCTATTCGAACCTTGGTCATCAGTGATATTCATGGCTGCTACGATGAATTTAACGCATTGCTGCATTTAGCAAATTACATACCAGAGCAGGACAAGCTCATACTCCTCGGCGATTATGTAGATCGCGGACCGAACAGCAAGGAAGTACTTAACCAAATCATACAGCTTCATCAGGATTATGGTGTCGTTACACTAAAGGGGAACCACGATCAACTGTTCCTGGAGGCGATGCTGCTGCAGGAGGATGATCGCTGGCTAAAAAACGGAGGATACCAGACGGTCGAGAGCTACATGGGCCCTTCCTACTTCGAAGATCATTACTTTAACAAAAATGCCTACGCAGAAGCAAAGGCCTATATTATGGAGCATTATCCTCATCACTTGGAATTTCTTCAAGCCTTGCCTTATTACTATGAAACGGATACCCACTTGTTCGTCCACGCAGGCATTAATCCATTCTATGCAGATTTTAGAGAGCAGCCGAAGGATGATTTTATATGGATACGCGATCTCTTTCATGATCAGCCCACCAGTCTCGATAAGCCGGTTGTATTCGGTCATACGCCGACGGTGCATCTGCATGAATCTCCAGAAGTGTGGTTCCAGAAGGACAAAATCGGTATTGACGGTGCGTGCGCCTATGGCAAACAGCTGAACTGTCTCGAAATTGCGAAAGACGGTACCTATAACACCTATGCTGTCTCCAAGGGAACCAAGCTTCCTGCAAGTACATAAAGCCTTCTGTCTTGTTTAATCCTACCGTATAAGGGTACTAAAATGATGTATGTCTCATTTTGACCTTAATTAGGAGGTGGATGCAGGTGGAAGAAAAGAAGCTCTTGCCTAAAGAGGAAGGCCTAGATCACAGCTTAAGTGTGCTGCGTGAAGGCTACCTATACATAACGAATCGTACAATCGGGTTCCAATCGGATATTTTTGAAACACGCCTTCTTGGGGAACGCGCAATCTGTATGCGGGGAGAAGAAGCTGCGAAGTTGTTTTATGATAATGATAAATTTGAAAGAATTGGCGCTGCACCGAAGCGGGTCATTAACACTCTTTTTGGTGAAGGCGGCGTTCAATCCTTGGACGGAGAAGAACATCATCATCGCAAAAACATGTTCATGTCCGTCATGTCCACAGAAGCCCTTGCCCAAATGCGGACGATCACTCGCAAGCATTGGGCCCTTGCCGCTCAGCGGTGGGAGACTATGCCGAAGGTACAGCTCTATGAGGAGGCGCAGGAGCTCCTGTGCCGAGCTGCCTGCGAATGGGCAGGCGTGCCTTTGCGAGAAGCCGAAGCACAAGAAAAAGCAGCCTGGTTTGGCTCCATGATTGAAGCCACCGCTGCGATCGGTATCAAGCATATGAAGGGGAAGAACGCCCGCTCTAAGGCGGAGAAATGGATTAGTGGCCTGGTTGAGCAAGTCCGTACAGGTGAAATCGAAGCACCCGAACAGAGCACACTCCACACGTTCGCCATACACCGTGATCTGAAGGGAGAGCTTCTCGATTCACAAACAGCTGCCGTAGAAATCATCAACATCCTGCGCCCGATCGTCGCGATCGCTATATATATCTGCTTCACAGCACTGGCGGTCATTCAGCAGCCTGAGGAGCGCAAGAAGCTGGCGACGGCAGAAGAAGATTATCTTCAGAATTTTGTGCAGGAGGTACGCCGTTTCTATCCCTTCTTCCCGTTCCTGCCTGCACGTCCAACCAAGGATTTTACTTGGCAAGGGTACGGATTCGAGAAGGGTGTTCTTACTCTCCTTGATCTGTACGGTACGAACCATCACCCGGATCTGTGGGATAATCCTGAGAAGTTCAGACCGGATCGCTTCCGGAATTGGAATGGAAGTCCATTCAATTTTATTCCGCAAGGCGGCGGAGATCACTATACAGGACACCGCTGTGCCGGTGAATGGATCACGATCGAAATCATGAAGGAAAGTCTCGATTATCTTGCGAACAAGATGGAGTATGACATCCCTCAGCAGGATTTGAGCTTCAGCTTTCATGAGATGCCCTCTCTGCCGCACAGCCGCATCGTCATGATCAATGTGAAGGCAGTAGGGGATGTTTTAAGCAGTAAGGTTACTGTAGAAAATAAAAAGATGGACGTAAACTTTTCTACGTCCATCTTTTATTTTCTGGCTTAATTCAACTTAATGTTGATTTAGGCTCAAAAATGGGAGTTACACTCCCGAAGTTACTTTTTTCTTTAATTTTGACTCAACTATAAGAACGAAAGGGTATGCAACTATTAAAATGAGGGTGCAAAAAGTAGATTTTTCAAAAATGTCTCGAAACTTATCCTGAGACCAGCCGTCATCACCAATAATTGAGTACGCCACTTGATTTGATATTCCAATTCCATCGTTTGCTTCTGGAATTTGGCTTTGAGTGTAGTTTTGAGCAAGACAAACAACAGCTACTATGGATAAAACAATAGCTAGGGCGAAACCTTTAGAATATGGATTTGAAATCCTGACTTTTCTAAACGTAAATATTGAGACAATAATAAAAATGAGAGATACAAACATAAATAACATCCTCACACCTCCGTTCTTACAATGACTGAAATGAGAAGATCCCTGCAATGACAGCAATCACATACCCTAGAAAAATCAGTAAACCGATGATGAATAGAATTCTAAACTTTCTGGTTCTTCCATCTAATATTGCTCTGTTTTTCATCAAATTATTGCTCCTCTTCCCTTGATCTCCACAAGCCTCCTCTACATCGCTTAAATCCACCTTCTATGTAAAATGATTCATGCTGATCTGCAAAAGTTACAGTTACTATAGGTATTCGTGCATCCTCTGCCGCATGCAGCAAGGCCTGAACCAACTGCTTGCCCAGGCCCTGTCTCTGAAAATCCGGATGAATCATAATATCCTCCATATAACCATGCTCGAGTCCTGTCCCGGTAATATAACCAAATGCAATAAGCCTGCCGTTCATATCTCGTGCACTTCCCCATAACAAACATCGCTTGAACAAAATCGGATAATCCTGCTCTCTCCTGTCCCATCCGACAGACTGCCGCAAATCAGGCACTTCATGATCTTGAATCGAATTATTAATTAAAATTGTAACTACAACAGAATCCATAGCTGCTTCCTCCCTTTTCGCTAATCCTAAAATATGAGGGGGTCCTTCAGTTCCGACCATTGCATTAAGGGTTTTCCCAGCTTATTTAGGGTAATCGTCCCCACCATAATGTGCTGACTGGAAGGACTGGTGAGGTAGTGCTCCAGCATGAAGCTATTAATTCTGGACATTGTGAGATGAGGCAGTTCCTTTTTCGGTACCCAGATCAGCTCTCCTTCATCACAAGCTGCTAGATCTACCATATCCGTTTTACCAAAGTACACATACTGGAGTCGTATCTCGCTATTCTTGATTCGATGTAAAATATACTTCAGCTCTAAATCTATGATATCCTTGCTCTTGATGCCGGACTCCTCATACACTTCACGAATACACGCCTCTTTGGGATGAGACAGCTCCTCCGGTTCGAGATGACCCCCGAGTCCGGTCCAGAAGGCCTCGTCATGAAGCCGGCTTCCTAATCTTTTTAGCATAAGCACTTTATCCTCGTTAAACAGGTACGCTGTTGCCATCTGCCGAACTTCCATAGATCTTCCTCCTAACTACTTCAACAATTTCGCAATACTGCCGTTAACACCTAATCTGCTGGCAGCTTCTATGTATACATCCGGCGCAGGCTTTCCTTTGGGCACTTCCTCTCCATAACATACTCCCTTTTGAGAATAGAATATAGCGCAGCATCTACCGCTGACTTATTCTTCATCAAGCCTTCGCGTAGAACCCCCTCTTGCTTAAATCCGGATTTATCTAGCAATTGTCTTGAAGCGCTATTATCAACATGGACTAGGGCCTCTACTCTATTTAAAGCCATCTGTTTAAAGCCATAAGTCAATATTGCAGAGACGGCTTCTTTCATGAAGCCCTGACCCCAGTATTCTGGGTGAAGATCATATCCAATCTCCGCCTTTAGATGCTTCTTCTTCAAGTTATGATAACCGCATGTACCGATCAGTAGATCAGATGATTTCAACGTTATGCCCCAGCGAACCACCTCTTGCCGTTCATATCTGTCCTTCCAATTCTGAATTAATGCAAGAGCCTGATCTCGATCATCGAAGCTCTCCAGATCATAATATCTCGTTACTTCATCACGGCTGAAATAGGCAAATAAAGCTTCTACATCGGTATACTCAATCGACCTAAGAATAAGTCTATCTGTTTCAATCACAGGTAAGGTAAAAACCATAGATTTAATCCTCCCTTGCATATGGGCATGGTTATTTCAATAGCGGCTGATACATCATCAATGCGTGATTCTCGGTAATATACTGGTCGTCTACAAGCTCCTCATGAAGATTAAAGACCCGCCTGTGCAGAACATTATGGCGCATGTAACCTCCCCAATATTCTTGAGTGATTTTATGCTCCTTCTCATAGACTTCATATTTAAATTGTTGTGGAATTACACTGTTCCAGCTGCCGACGAGCTGTTCTTCTGTCATATATAGCTTTAGCTGATAAGGAAATGTAGTGGGGTTATATATTCGCAGGTCCAAATAATTATAGGCACAGGTAGCTCCGCTTCCGAATGGCTGACTTCGGTTAGAATCCGGAAATACATCATAGCTGTGTCTGTGACGCTCGGTGACCACCAGTGGCGTGTGAAGAGTGATCCAGTAGATGAGGTTAGACAGCTGACACAGTCCGCCGCCTAGACCGGGCTTAAATCCCCCGTAGAAGAGAACCATGCCCTCTACATATCCTTTTCTACGGGATGGGTTGCCAATCCGCTTCCAATAGGACAAGGTCTCTCCTGGATGAATAATGATCCCATCGAGCTTAGGAATCGCAATCTCCAGATTCTTAATCTTGTTGAATTGAAGCCACATCTCTACATTCTTCAGGCGGCGAAGGAGCGGGGTCTGGTGTCTCGCCAGTTCATGAGGATAAATCGTGCTGCTCTGTTCTTTAGCAAAATTAGTCCTGCCAAAGTACCACTCTGTATATCGTTTTGATCGATAATAGGCTGTACCCAGCTTGATGCGAAGCTTCGATCTTGGAACAGGTTTCAAATGATCCCCTCCTCTAACCTCATTTAGACATCTCTTGATACAACAGAATGACAACCCTAGAAAATCGTATTCAAAAATCCTACAGTATTTACTTTATACACCGTGCCATCTTCTAAGAGCTTATATTTTATCTCACGCTTGGTGAAAATCATGCCGCTAAAGGTAGTCCCAGAATCGAGAATCATTTGTCCGTCTTTCACACAGCCAAGTCCATCCAGGTAATTATATTGATCACATGAAATACCGTGTTCCTCATGCAGCCAAGCATAATAATCTTCTTGTGTTGACCCGCTTCTAGAGTTCTTCGTACAAAACCCTTAGCGTTTTGAGCTATCCCTTTTTTTAGTTGCGTACGACTTCGGTTCCTGCAATAAAATCATGAAGGGAGCGCTTATCCTCTCGGATCGCTACCATCAGCACACTGACAATCGTTCCGATTCCAAACGTGATCGCATAGACCAGACCGGAAACAACGTCTCGCAGCAGCATCGTGCCAATCCCGGGAGGTCCTTCGTCCGATACCTTGCGAATCTTAATTCCGCAAATGTATTTCCCTATGGTATACCCTCTCCAAAATACAGGCAGAAGCAAGGAATACAGAAAGCTAACCGTATCATTCAGCCAATTCTCTTCTACGTTCCCAACAATGAAAGAGGTCACAAATGCCAAAGGAATACCCACAATAATTGCATCCAGCAAAATAGCTCCAAAGCGAATCCAAAACCCAGCCGGTTCGTTTACCATGCCATCACTCCATTCGTAAGCATCTTCTAAGATTGTATTCAGAATGATCATTCTTAATTTACAATAACGATGCGACAGGGGTATAAGTTTCGTTTGAATAAAAAAAAGCATCATCCGAATCAGATGAGCTTTTCTCATAATGATGGAGCAATCATTGTTAACCCCAACGACGGTTGGCGTACTTCTCCACTAATTGTCTAAATTCCGTTTGCTGCGCAGTGTTAGCAAATCCTCTTTTCGGAACACCAATGCCCTGCGTATCATTCACAAACACATAGAAGTATTGAGGATCTTCACGAAGATGCGCTACCTTGCTCCATGGGTAATTCGTTTGGTTAATCGAGGTTGTTTCCGTAAAGCCCTGATCGTTTACTTCAATCGTATGCTCACCGATAAGGCCTTTGTTCGTCTTCACATGTCGCTGCACCTTTAGCTTCACAGAAAAAACAACATAGAGATCCGCAAGTATCCCAATAAGCAGACCTAGTATTATCGAGACCTCCCAAGATCTGCCGAGCACTTTTAATGCAGCGCACATCAGGATCGGCAATAGGATCATGACCAGGAGGATCATATTCTTAAATTGAGGCATATGAAACATCACATACTTATTGAGCTCCCAATAATCGTCTTTTGTAAAATCTATGCTAATCTTCATCTACAGTACTCCTCTTGCCTATTCAAGATTCAAACCAGTGACAGCTCGCTTCTGCCAACTCTTACAATGATACTCTATTGTAACTGGGTAGCACCAGTATTTTAAGAGATTGCTGTGGCAATAAATTTTTCCTATGTGATCATTGGTCTATAGAGTCCTGACGAGGTGCCCGCATTTCTTCATCTCTTTTTCTCAGATATTCATTCATCTCTCTTAATTCTCTTAAGATGAGCTTGTTATATCTGGTGTTCTTGGAATCATCAATTGCCAGCTTAATGATGAAAAAAGTAATAATAACCCCTATAATCCAAATAATAATACTCAACTTAATCCCCTTTCCCTGGTACCCTTGTTAGTTTTGATCACTTGGCATTGTACTTTTGAACTTTTCCCAAGCTTCAGTGGGCCCAAATGCATATCCGTCCATTATACTGTATTTGGTATCAAAATCATCGGATTTAATCCATATCGTGCTGAAATCCTTCGAAATATGAATGGCCCCTGCCGTCCGTGGCACTTTGTCTTCCCCCCATTGCACTATGTGATGAATATAATCCGTACCATCCAGGTCTGCCGTGATGGGATATGTCAAATCCTGATCTACTGTGACACTGCCGACAATTCGATGCTCGCCGGAGAGCCGTTTATACCGCACACCTTCTATATGGATCGTTGTATTCTGCTTATATGAATCTTCTGTGGAATAAATTAAGCTATCGAATGTCCGCTCAAACAGAGTTCCCCGATGATACAGGACAAGGCCAAGGATAACTAGGGCAAGACAGGCGAAGATAACATATTTCTTATGTGGGGTGACTTGATTTGCAGTAGAAATGTTTGACCCTCCTCTTTAGAATTGCACACTAAAATGGCCAAAATGATGTACCCCGGTTCCGAATTTAACAAGATCGTTCTCTTTCATGTACGTTGTCGCTCTCGTTACTTCCTCTAAAATGCTAGGGTCAAGTCCTAATGTATTATGAGAACCACACACCATCTTGACACCTCATCGTAGAAGCTTCCTTTTAAAAATAAACACCCGTACTAATCGCTCAACATGCTGTTGTTATATAAAAATATAGACCTCTTATCAATGGCAAGTATAAGATTATCACTAACCTAACCTTTGGCTTAATATAAAAAGGAACAGCTACCAACTGGCAACTGCTCCTGACTGTTTTAACTAACGTTTGCCATTAGATGAACTAAGGCATCCATCCTTTTCGCCAGCTGCCTTCGTGAAATCTATCTCATAGATAAATCTTTTCAGTATTGAAATTCCTCTTTCAATAACCCCAGCACAACAGTATCATAGTACTTTCCATCAACAAAAGAATGGTTCCGCATCCGTCCCTCGACAACAAAACCGCATTTTTCATAGGAACGAATAGCTCGCTCGTTTCCACTCCAAGTATCAAGCTGCACACGGTTTAAGTTCATCGTTTGAAATAAATAATGGATCAGTGTCTTAAGAGCATCAGATCCAAATCCTTTGCTCCAATACTCTTTGTCACCAATCCCCATACCAATCGTGCACCGCCGTGCAACAATATTCATTTCACGGTAGACAATGAAACCAATATGCTTTGGATTTTCCTCCTGCGTATAAATGGAGAATTCACCTTTTTCCCGTCGATCAAGTGTTCTAATTTCCTTTTCATACGTGGACTCGATCTGGTCCAAGGTAACATGACTATATCGGAATAAGTCCGTGCCTGCACTCATTTTGGCAAACTCTTCATCGTTCCGCCATTCGAACGTCCTTTTAAAATCCTCTATCGAAACAGGGCGTAGCTGGACTTTTCTTCCCGTAATCAAGAGTGTGATCATCCTTCCATTTGTTCTTTTCAATTCTTGTAGCAAAATCAATAAAATGATTACTTAACGATTATAGCAAAAGTTGGTGAGAGTTCCATTATAACTAAACCTGCTCGTTCGCTATAAATGAAAAAGAGCAGCAGCGTTCAGGAGAAGAATTTGTAAATGTAAACAAAAAAGCCGCTAAATTAGCGACTTTCAATAGGATTATGTCTTAATCCTCCGGACATACTTTTCATACCATTTCTTCCACCCTAACAGCTTGCTGTATCCCATTGATTGAACGAATACTTCTTGTGTCAGAACCCAGCCCCATCTCGCCTTCTTTCAATGTGTCCGTTAGAGGGTAAGACAATCCGGCCAAGAGATAGGGCTTATCCAATATTTTAGCTTTTAAACGATGTAGCCCCGAGTATAAACGGCTTTTTACTGTACTAGGTGTAAGATCCAGGAGCTCTGCAATATCTTTAAGCTTCATATCCTCATAGAAACGAAGCATAACGACCTGCTGCTGTGTATAGGTAAGCTCATAGAGCAATATCCGCATTTCATTTGATGTCTCCCACTGAAGAAACTGTTCCTCTGCATTCACATGGGGGTCGACCTGTTCAGGCAGTTGCTCTCTTACTAGTGCCTCAAGTACGGCAGATTCGCTTACCCAGTAATCACGGCATTGATTTATCAGCACACGGTAAAGCCAAGCTTTTACATGCTTGAGCTCCCCTTTATCGCGTAAATGCCTGATCAGCTTGATGAAGGTTTCCTGGACCGCATCCTTGGCTCTTTCTCGATCTCTTAGCAGCCTAAAGGCATATTGAAGAAGAGGTCCATGAAACCGGACAACCATCACTTCAAAAGCCTCCTGATCTCCTTCGCTTATTTTCCGTGCCAATTGTTCGTCGGTCACCATGCCATTCTCTCCTTCTCCTTCAAAGTCCTCTGGCGATGAAGCGTATTTCATTCCAAAAGAAATATCAGCAAAAAACCGGAAACAGCAATAACTGCTCCCGGTTCCTTAATTCTAGATGAACTAATTTTTGATCTCGAGCGTGTGGGTAAACTTATGAGACTGGCCGTTTGCATCCTTGATGATGATCGACCCACCTTGCTGGGTATACTCTTCCACGGTCAGCTTTTGTGGTTTGCCATCCACATTCACTGTCAGCTCATATTGTACGCTATCCACTTTCTCATCGAGTTTACCTTTTGATCCCTTTTCCTCCAGTGCCTCATCATCACCAGTTGAACTGAGCACGTCCGTTTCATCCGCCTTATCGAAGGTTTGGGATAAATCACCTGATGGTTTGCTCGCCTCTGTGGCAAATGCAGTGGTTACGCCGATAACGGCCACCAGTGAAAGTACGGTAGTAAAAACTGTCAATTTTTTAAAATTCATAATGGATACAATCCTCTCTTCAACGCTGTCTGCGCTGAAGCCGCTGTGGGTTGCGGCCATCCGTCCGCCACGCTCAGCTGCCCGGAGCAAGGACAGAGCATAGGCGGAACGCTGTTCTGGTCCAAACTTGCACAGTACTCGCTCATCGCAGGCGAGCTCCAAATCTCGCTTCATCAAGCCGTACATGAGCCATACAAGCGGGTTGAACCAATGTACACATACCGCAACCAGCATCAACAGCTTCCATAACGCGTCCAGTCGTTTAATATGAACAAGTTCATGGGCGATGACAAATCTTAATTGCTCTTGATCGTCATAATTATAGCCCTTCGGAAACAAAATACACGGTCTAAAAATGCCACAGGTAGTTGGGCTGCCGACCCGGTCGCTCGTCAGTATCCGGATCGGGCGCAGAGGCAATCTCTGCTCACTTAGGACCTCTGCTAACGAAGAGGTAACAGCTATCGGCAGCGCACTAGCAGCGATATGACGACTTCTAAAATAGCCAAGTGCAAAGTAAACCGCCAGCAGCAACGCGACGGCCAGCCAGATCACCATAAACAGACTTGTCCATTGTACTGCGTCTTCAGCTGCGGTGGTTCCGGCCATTATCGTCACAATCTTCGTTATCCCATTCTGCCCTCCTGGTACCGAGTCTGTCTCGGAGGATGTCGCCTGCAACAGATGCTGCACACTGAGCGGTGATGCGATCGGCAGCGGATTGAGCAGAATATACAGCGCACCTAGCCACAGCAGCAGAATGGCAGATTTGGGCAATCGGTGCAAAGCAAGAGTCCGCAGCGCTACGGTAATTACTATAAGTATGCCTGCGGACAGGCTCATCTGCATCAAGTTCATGCCATCCACCTCACTTGTGCTCGTCTACGAGCTTTCTCAGCTGCTCGAGTTTTTCCTTCGTCATACCCTTGCTTTTGATGAACGAAGCAAAAAACTGCTCGGTCGATCCGTCAAAAAGCTTGTCGATCAGTTCCCCGGTTTCTTGTTCCAGCACTTCTTCCTTCGAAATCAGTGGCACACAGACAAAGCCGGGCTCCTGCCGCTCGATCGCTCCCTTCTCCACACATTTCTTGATGACGGTGTACGTCGTATTACGATTCCAGCCAGTTTCCGCTTTCAGCAGTTTGGCCAGTTGCCCCGCGGTTTGTGCGCCTTCCCGCCATAGCACATCCATCACTTTCAATTCAGAATCAAACAATTTAAAAGACATAGGCCTATTCTCCTTCTTAATTGACTATTGCAATAGTCTGTCGACAAGAAATATACTATCAGAGTAGTCACACTGTGTCAACAGCTTCAAATATCTGATGCTAATAACTAGAGAAACTGCTACCGTCGTCAATCAAATCGTTAAACAAACTGTTACATTTCCCAAATATTACTTTTAAGTAACTATATGAGTTCAAAGTGCGTACTTTTCTTCAGTTCCCCTCCCACTCATAATAGCTGTTATAAGAGAAGGAGGAATACTTTATGGAACACTTTGAAATGAAAGCAGATAAAACCGCTCTTGTAGTCGGAGCTAACGGAGTCATCGGACGGAATCTTATCGACTATCTGTTAACACTCCCCGAATGGAATATTATTGGCGTTTCAAGACGTGGCGGCAAGAACGAGGGTCGGTTACGATATGTAGCAGCAGACTTGCTTAATGAAGAGGATACCTATGAGAAGCTGGGCAATCTAACCACAGTCACACATATCTTTTATGCGGCTTATCAAGATCGCCCTACATGGGCTGAACTGGTTCCTCCTAACTTAGCCATGCTTGTAAACGTGGTCAATGCAATCGAACCGATTGCCCCGAACCTTGCACATATTAGTCTTATGCAAGGCTACAAAGTGTACGGAGCACATCTCGGTCCCTTCAAAACACCGGCACGGGAGACGGATGCCAACCATATGCCTCCCGAGTTCAACATCGATCAACAGCAATTCCTCGAAGAGCGCCAGCCAGGAACCTCATGGACGTGGTCGGCCCTTCGTCCGTCTGTCGTTAGCGGGTTTGCATTGGGAAATCCGATGAACCTCGCGATGGTTATTGCGATTTATGCTTCGATGTCCAAAGAGCTTGGCCTGCCGCTTCGTTTTCCCGGTAAGCCAGGCGCTTATAACAGCCTGCTGGAAATGACCGATGCAAACTTGCTAGCTCGCGCGACAGTCTGGGCTGCAACAGATGAACGTTGCGCGAATCAGGCATTTAATATTACGAATGGTGACTTATTTAGATGGAATGAGCTTTGGCCGAAGATCGCGAAATTTTTTGAACTCGAGACCGCCCCTCCGCTACCTATGGCATTAGAGGTTGTCATGGCTGACAAGGAAGCTCTATGGGACTCCATGGTGGAGAAATATGATTTAATGAAGAATAGCTATAAGGACGTTTCATCCTGGAAATTCGGGGACTTCGTGTTCTCTTGGGATTACGACTTTTTCGCAGACAGCTCAAAATCTCGCCGTTTCGGCTTCCATGAATTCGTCGATACGGAAAAAATGTTTATGGACATCTTTGAACAATTCCGCCAGCGCAGAGTGATTCCATAAATAACTTAGAAACTTGCCATACCGGTTCCTTATAATCAGGGACCGGTTTGTTATCTCATTCGTCCGATGGAGGCGGTTCAAATAATACCTTTCCTCTATCCCCATATACCTTATCGATGTGCGTATCTCCCCATCTGCACATGAGATGAAGGATCTCTTTTAGGCTCCAACCATAGTCCGTCAACTCATATTCGACCTTCGGCGGCACTTGGTTATAAGAAATACGGAACACGACTCCATCATCTACGAGTTCCCCTAGCTGCTGAGTCAGCACTTTTTGGGTTATGGCAGGCATCAGGCGCTTCAGTTCGCCATTGCGCCTCTTTCCAAACGTGAGATGGAACAAAATAACCGGCTTCCACTTGCCACCGATTACTTCTAGAGTAGCTTCTACCGCAGTGTTATAAATTTTATCGGGCTGCTGCATAATCTGAAATTCCCCCTTCACTTCAATGGTTACCCTAATCCGGCAACGGAACTCTGTTTAATGCCGGTTTGTTGTTGAAACTAACGTTTCTACGTTAGTTGAATGCTTCATAGAATTAAATGCAAACATTATTTCTGCTTCACAAACCAATTCATTGTTTACCATTGCGATGCCCGTTCCTTTGACAATCCCTTGGTTCGGGTCACTTCGAATTCAATATGGAGCTGCCCCCCTGTTTTACTTGCTTTTTGAACCGACAATGATCAATACCAGTCAGTAACCCTAACTTATGGTTATTGCTCTCTAAAGATATCTATGGGGAATAAGCTTTTTAATTTGATTAATATCCAGCATGGATTTCCTCCTCTAATATTGGCTTATAACCATTCTAACGTCATTTGGAGGAATCAGCCATTTTTTAACTAACCTACCCATTAACTTAAAGAAAAAGGAGCAGCTGCCAATCGGCGAACTGCTCCTGACTGTTTTGAACTAACGTTTTTACATAGCTTAATAAGATCTCTCTTCTTATTAGAAGCAGAACCCGCCTCTAGAATGAATAATTTGTCCGGTGATCCATTGGGAATCGTCGCTCGCCAGAAAAGCAATCAGACGGGATACGTCTTCAGGAAGACCGATTCGGCCCATCGGAAATCCCGGTAGCATGGCACTTTTCACTTCTTCTGACATCCACCCCGTATCTGTAGGCCCGGGATCAACCGCATTTACAGTAATGTGAAACTGTGCAAGTTCAGCAGATAGACATTCTGTAAAGGTGGAGACGGCAGCTTTGGTTGCGGCATATGCGAGATTACCAGGCATCGGACCCTTGCCTTGGCCGGACGTGAGATTGATGATCCGGCCGCCGCTAAGGATCTGACGGCTGGTTAGTTCAACCTCCAACATACGCGCAAATTCGGCAGAAAGCATGAACGTACCTCGAATATTCATGGCACAGTGCGCATCGATAAGTGATGCATTTAATTGACGAAAATCAGCTGCTACGCTATAGGTAGCGTTGTTGACGAGAATGGTCGGCAGTCCAATAGAAGACCGGCACGCTTCAAGCACTCGTATTGGAGAGGTGGGATCGGTCAGATCGACCTCCATATGTGCTGCCTTAATGCCATAGGAGTGTAGCTCTTCGGCGAAAAGATTCGGCCAGTTCTTGTCCGCATCTCCCGGGTTCTCATTCTTATCGTATTCGTGGAAATGAGTATAGAACACATTAGCGCCTTCTTGCGCCAATGTACGGCAAACGGCTGCCCCGATACCTCTTGGGCGGCTTGTGCCTGTTACGATAGCGGTTTTTCCATTTAGTTTGGTCATTTTATTTCCTCCGTTAATAAGGGAGGGAGAATACCATTTTCATTGGAGATAGGGTGATCCCAGGTATAGCAAAAAGCGGATACATCAAGTATCCGCGCCCGAGTTTGAATAAAAACGGTTCCTCGCGTCCCTTGAATGGTTGCAGATCGACATAACAAACAAGGCATATGGTTATGACCACAACACCAAGTCGAGCGATCTATTTAAGATATAACCATTACAAGGAAGTCCACATTATCCTGCGAGTCCCCTTTCCTACATCTCCAACTCAAATATTATAAGCTAGACCCCGAACTGTCAAGAATACATGCTAACCTGCCCGTTAGTTGAACAAAAGCACCCAATTTTTTTGCTTATCTCGAATATCTTCACTCATTTTCATAAACATTTAGTATGGAATCTATTAACCCAGGAAAGCGCTCATTAAGGTCTTCTGTTCGAAGCGACAACAGACGTTTGGTTCCTTCAAAACGAGTATAAATGATTCCAGATTCCCGAAGTGTCCGAATGTGTTGTGACCTTGTAGAATTCGCAATAGGAACGTCAAAATTTTTACAAGCCTGCTCTCCACTTCTATGCATTTGTGCCACCATGTGAAGACGAATTGGATCACTGAGTGCATGCAAAACTGCTGGCAGCATGAAGTCTTTACGATCTGGATGATGTAGTGATTTCATTGAAATTCCCCCATTATATTCCTATACCTAATTATTAGCTGATGTGAGCTTACACTTTAATCTAATGTCCAAAAACAAATTCATGTTGTATTTTACAATACCACGTTATATACTTCAATTGTTCGCTATTTTACGAACAATAAAACAAAATGTATACATAAGTTATATAACCAGAAGGAGAGATCGTATGAGTTCAGAAAAAAATTCCTCGATAGTTCAATCCGAGCAACCACTTTTAGCCCGAGAAGGCTTTACCATTGTTGCCATATGTATTGCTATTGTATTGGCACTTATGAATACGTCCATGTTTAATTTGGCGCTGCCTAGTATCATCTCAGATTTCAATATTTCCTCCTCCACAGCTTCTTGGATTGTGTCCGGATATTCAATTATGTTTGCAGTTTCGTCGATCACATTTAGTCGTTTATCTGACTTCATACCACTCAGACGACTGCTGAATATTGGAGTCGTTGCTATCGGACTGGCTAGCTTAATCGGATTCTTTAGTGGTAGCTTTGTTACATTGCTTTTATGTCGGATTGTGCAAGCAGCTGGCGCGGGGGGGATTATTTCCCTATCTATGGTAATTTATACGCGTTATATACCTATAGAACGCCGTGGCGCTGCTATGGCCATCAATATGTCTGCTGTATCACTAGGACTTGGTGCAGGACCAGTTGTCGGCGGAGTAATTGTCGAAAATTTAGGTTGGCACTGGTTGTTTATTTTAACTTCATTGGTCTTGCTGCTGCTTCCATTATTTCTTACGTTGCTTCCTAAAGAGTCGCCACAGGCTGGTTCTTTTGATTTGATTGGTGGTATATTCCTTGCTTTAGGTACGACTTCATTACTTCTATTTACAACAAACCAGAATTGGATTATGCTTATCGCCGGACTCGTTGTATTAATACTCTTTGTTATGCGAATTCGTAAAACCCCGGAGCCATTTGTACTTCCGTCACTATTTGCAAACCGCCCATTTCTAATACTCGTTTTACTAGGAATGACAGGTTATATATGTAATTTTGCTACTTTGTTTCTCTTGCCTCAGATCTTAACTCAGAATTTCAGCTTTACACCCGGAAATGCAGGATTAATCATTTTTCCTGGTTCGTTACTTGCTATCCTCGCTTCACGCCAAGTGGGGCGAGTAATTGACCGTTACGGAAATCGTATCTTTTTGAAGTATGGACCTATATTATTGTTAATTTCTACGATCCTCTTCGCTTTTTTGATTGGGCACTCTTGGATAGGAGCAATGATTACCTATATGATTCTTAGTCTGGCATTTACAGCACTCTCTAGCTGTTTATCCAACGAAATCTCACGTGTACTAGACAGGAAGTATATAGGTTCCGGAATGGGTTTATATCAACTTCTTCAGTTTTTCAGTGGAGCCTTTGGGGTCGCCATAGTAGCCATTGCTTTAGAAAAACAGCAACAACTCACCTTGGCCACAGCATATACAAATATATACTTGGGATTATGTGTGTTAGCAGTCGTTGGTGTTGTTTCTGCTATCATCTATAGCAAAAGTGGAAGTTTCACACAAACAAACTGAGGCCGTCAAATAAATTTCATTGAATAATCGTTGTAATCGATTAGGAGGGGGCGGCTAGCGCCCGTCCTCTCACACCACCGTACATGCGGGTCCGCATACGGCGGTTCCAAAAGGTTAACAAAGTTCTAAATAACGTGAGAGCAAACTTTTCAGCCCTTTCTCTTTCCAATAGGAAGTCAAGCTGGGGATCCGATCATATTGATCGGCTCCTTTTCCTCCCATTATTTAACTCACGTTTCCCGTTAGCTTAACAGTAGAGTTTATTGATTATCTTGCCGCCTTGCTTTAACTACTCTAGGTATTTGTTTCTCATAAATGGATAGTACATTTGAAATCAATTGTTCGTTCGAATTTTTGTTATCTTTTAAAATTGCATATATTAAGTTTAAAAAAGTCTTAGCATCTTTTTCTGTTAAACTTTTGATAAGTTCCATAGTGTTATCGTTTGAAAAATTCTCTTCCTTCGTCTCCATAACTGTACCTCCGTATCTAAGTATCTTTTTAATGCAACTCACCGCTAATTATCGTTCCATTATCTTTCCCTTCACAAATTTCTTTCATTGAGCCACGCTTGTCAAAATTAAACACATGCATGGGCAGATTGTAGTCTCTAGCTAAGATAAAAGCCGAATGATCCATTGCATCACAATTAACTTCGATTGCCCTTTGAACGGAAGGATAATCTGTTGTAACATAGGGTTGCCCGTTTCCTCCCGCAAAAATTACTATGTAGCCCTTTTCCAGATGGTGAACTGCCCATAGTCTTATGTACGGTTCTGCAACTGATGTAATAGGTATTGCTGTCATTACACGAACTTCTTTGTTTGATTTGGCTTTAAGAACTCCTCGAAGCATCAAGCTATTAATAACAGTCGCAAGCGTCCGGATGTTATCAGCTTCTGCTCTTTCTATTCCCCAGCTTTCCGCCATATTACCGCGAAAAATATTCCCTCCACCTATAACTAATGATACCTCAACACCTAGATTCACAACTGACATAATTTCATTGGCAATATGGTCCAACTTTTCAGGCTCAAAACCAAATTCCGTGTTTCCGGCGACTGCTCCACCACTTAGTTAATAAGAACTCTTTTGTACCTTGTCAAATTAACACCTCTGCGCAAATAAAAACACTAAAGCAACGAATGCTGTAGTATCTTAATGGAACGAGAATATGAAATTGTAACAATCGACTTATTGTAAGCCTTCCGTTTCTTAAAGAGGTATTTGTTTTGCGTATCATCTTTACGTATCAGGATTTAAAAGTTCTTCGCCAAGCCAACGCAATTCCGCAGGCGCTCCTTGAACTTGTCCAAGATTACCTCAACCAGCTAAGGATTGAACTTGAAGACAAAGCTAAGAGCGAATTTATCCCAAGCGCAAGGAATTACAAAAAAACTTGCCCCTTATTTATGATACGGTACTCCACGCTGTCTGTAACGGCAAGTTTTAAGGCCATCCTTTTGGGGACGGCCTTTTTTCATTGTATCGAGTTAGCTTCTCAAGCTTTAGATTTGAAGTAATGGATCGGACGAATCTCAATGCCCCATCCAAATTGCTCGCCCGCACCTAACTGTACGGCTGGATGTAAGGAGGCGATCCTAATCGCTTCCTCTATGTCACGTGCTTCGATGAGAAAAGCACTGCCTATCATCTCTTTGGATTCGATAAAGGGACCATCCATAACCTTTACCTTCCCGTTCACATGCCGCAAGCACTTTGTTTCAGAGGAGAGGCCGGCATCAACAAACACTTGGCCGCTCTCGTACAGAGCTTCTAGGTGAGGTGGACATTCGCTCAGTATGGCATCAATCTCTTCCTTTGGGCAGGCATCCATCTTCTCAGCATCCAAATAACCTAAACACAGGAATTTCATTTTCATTTCCCCCTTTTCATTAGATAGAAGCATTGAAGCATTAATTCTTGCCTCTATTTAATCGACGAACGACACGTATAGAAATCGACATACCGAAAAAAATGTTCTTAAAAAAATGAACTCAATTTTATTCTTCAGTGCACGCAGCAGCACGTTTCAACAGCAGTTCTTGCTCTCGGACGTTGCTCGTAAGCGCTGCAGCGCGTTTAAATTCCAAGAAAGCATCGTCAAGTCGGCCCAACTTCATCAGTAAATCGCCACGGACGCTCGGTAATAAATGATAGTTTTTCAATGATGGCTCCGAAAGCAACGTATCGACGATTTTGAGTCCAACCTCCGGTCCATGCGCCATCGACAATGCCACCGCACGATTCAATTCAATGATGGGAGTTGGGACTATCCGGAAAAGTGTATCATATAGCCCGGATATCCTCACCCAATCCGTCTCCGAAGCGGATTTGGCTCTGGCATGACAAGCAGTTATAGCCGCCTGAAGTGTATACGGGCCAAGTTCGCCGCCAAGCCGCTCAGCACGCTCAAGAGCAGCTAGGCCACGATTGATACGGAGATCATCCCAGAGTGCCCTGTTTTGATCCATTAGCAGAATGGGCTCCCCCGCCGAGTCGACCCGCGCTTTAAACCTCGATGCTTGAATATCCATAAGTGCAACTAGTCCGTAGACCTCTGGCTCGTCGTGCACGATTTCCGCAAGTATACGACCGATTCGAAAAGCCTCTTCACAAAGTACGGGCCGTAACCATCTGTCTCCGGCAGACGCGGAGTATCCCTCGTTAAACATGAGATAAATCACCTCAAGAACGGAGGACAGTCGAGCTTTAAGCTCGGACTTTGGAGGAACTTCGAATTCAACGCGCCTTTCCGAAAGCTTCCGCTTCGCCCTCGTTATTCGTTGTGCGACCGTAGATTCAGGAACCAAGTAAGCTTTTGCTATTTCCTCGGTCGTAAGCCCTCCGAGTAGTCGCAGCGTAAGCGCCGAACGTGCCTCTTCCGACAAAATGGGATGGCAGGTTATGAATATTAGGCGTAGAAGGTCATCGCCAATGTGATCATCAAGGGCAGAGTCAAAATCCGGTTCGTCCTGAGTGTTCAACTCATAGCTTAGCTCTTCATATTTGCGTTCTCTCAATTTATTTCTACGCAGCAGATCGATAGCCCTACGCTTTGCGGTTGTCATCAACCATGCGCCGGGATTGTCGGGGATGCCTGATAACGGCCATCGCTCGAGAGCGATGAGGAGAGCATCTTGCGCAAGATCTTCGGCAAGTCCGATATCTCGTACGATACGTATCAGACCTCCAATGATCCAAGCCGACTCCCTCTTCCAGATCGCATCGACGGAGCCATTGATCGACATGTTATCTATGAAAACTCCTCCTTCCATTGGATCCCTGTCAAAACATGCCGTTAATTGTGATACGATTCACCGTGAATAATCTTAAACTATCCTGCTCGTTAGCTTAATGAAAAAGGAGCAGCTGCCAATCGAAAACTGCTCCTTGCTTTTTTCAACTAACGTTTCTATGTTAGCTCAATGGTAGTCCGTCAGAATATTGCTCGTTGCGCGTACCATTGATTCAAATCAACAGACCCTTGTACTCCTAATAAGCGGTAAAAATAGCGGTACACCTTGCGATATTTCGATATATCAGGGGGATCTAGGATGGTCGAATAACCTTTAAGGAAAGAAGCTGCAGATTTCTCATCTAATACATACTCTAGTCCCACAAAATCAAATTCACGCGGCCCTATTGCATATGCTTCAACATCGACGACTGCAGACAGCATACCGTCTTGAATTAAGAACTGAGACGGATCCAGATCAATAAACACGGGGCAAAAGTAGTCCGGTACAGGCAGAACAAAAAGCTCGCTGATAATGGATTCGACCTGCGTCTTGATCTTGCTATCATGCTTATAATCGCGCTCAACAAGCTGCCGAATGGTTTGGGACATATGAGCGTGGAAGGATTCTTTTCGATCAACTTTTCCAGAGGAAAGGTTTCCGAAGTAATCGTAACGATTTAAATGTACTTGGGCAAGCCAGGTACCTAACTGATGAAGCAGCGCATCCGATTGCCCAATGAATGCCCTACATGCCTTGCCATTCATCTTCTCGACAACGAGATATTCCTTGCTTTCGATAACCGCACGCGAATGCACCCTAGGAGCCCGAATGCCCAAGATGGAACCGAGCATGTCAGCGTTTGCCTCGAAATGCCGCATTCGTCTAGGATCGATCCCGAATAGATTGAGACACCCCCACCAAAACTCACGGGTCGGCGCCTCTGTCAATCTTGATGTACGTACGACGCACTCTTCACGAGCTGTTTTGACTAACCACACATCGCTAGCGTGCCCAGAGTAACCAGGATCTAGATATGTGATCCTTTCGATAGGTTCGTAAAAGAGGTGTTGGAGCAGAGAATCGCTAGCCATGGATTAAATTCTCCCCGTTTAAATATTTGTGCCATTTGAATTGACTAACTAGTTCAAGATATATCCACGTTATCCTGCCTGTTAGCATATTTAAATAGCTTTAAACTCCGTTAGCTCAAACATATATTCAGTTAGTGAGGTCTTCTATTCATAAAACGTTCAGTATTTCTCATAAATCCATACTTCTCGTAAAGCCCATGACCGTCTAACGTACCGAGTAAGCCCATCATTCCTTCAAATTCTTCGGTTATAACTTCAATTAATTTCTTCCCTAGCCCCCTACCTCTATATTCTTCATCTATGAAAACAGCACATAGATAATAAACCGTTGCCCAATCAGTAATGATACGTGCAAAACCGATTTGACTATCTCCATAATAAATTCCATAGCAAACCGAGTTGTTTATTGACTTTTCTATTATTTCAGCTGGTCTTTTATTCGCCCAATAACTCCTAGATAAAAAGCCAAGAATAGTATCAATTTTAAGCATTGCTTTATCATTGCTTATTAGAAATTCATCATACGTTAGTTCCATATAAACACCCCAATCACTCAAGTAAATACGATTAACTTATCTTCTCCAAGTGATTTACAACTCCTGCCTGTAGATCGTGCTCAACAAAACGGCCCGTTAGCTTAACGAAAAAGGAGCATATTGCTTATCTAAAATTCATCATGAACTAACTTAGTAAGTATCACCTTATATCCATCTACACTGAAAACTTCTTCTGCTTCGTAGTAGTTATAAGCTTTTGATGCGTCGTATCGTTCTTTAATTATTCTTTCGGCTGATTCTTTACTTTCTGCCACCACTAGCTCAATATCTCGATAACCGTTGTGAAGATACAAGGCAACTTCATAAAGTTTCATTATGTTTATCACTCCCGAGAAACCCTTATAATCATCAAATATCATACCAACTTTACTTTCACTCAAATCTTACATTAATGGAACTAACCTTCCCGTTAGCTTTAATAAAGCAGCCACGTATCAGTTGGCTGCCTTCTTGTTCTGTAGCTCCCTTTTCATTATCTTCTCACACCGTAACTGATGATTTCTTTTGTATCAGCATTAAGAAATACTTGAATGGGACCTAAAATAAGATCATTGGTTGTTTTGAAAGTCACTTTGTACAGGTTATCAATTTGAGGCGGTTCACCACCGTTTTGTACTGTAGGCAGCTCACTCAACTCCACTTCTGCAACATTTGCTGATTTCCAGTCACCTTTTACTTCTTCTTTAGCACTTTCAGTTAGGCTATTCCATGCTACTTCACGAAGAACCGAAACATTGCTAATTTTGTTCTCCTCATTTGAACATCCAACAGAACTGATTATCACCAAAAGAAAAGCTAGGAACACCAAAATATTTTTCATCTATACTCCCCCATAATCTTGTTGTCATAATATAGACGAAATGAAAAGATTAGTAGTTCCGTAACTTTACAATCAAATATTATATATGTTCAACTAATCTGCCTGTTAGTTGAATGCTTTAATAGAATTAAATGCAAACATTATTTCTGCTTCACAAACCAATTCATTGTTTACCGTTGCGATGCCTGTTCCTTTGACAATCTGTCCCTTGGTTCGGATCACTTCGAATTCAAGATGGAGCTGATCCCCTGGTTTAACTTGCTTTTTGAACCGACAATGATCAATACCAGTCAGTAACCCTATCTTATGGTTATTGCTCTCTAAGTTAGACATAACGATACCACCCATCTGTGCCAATGCTTCTACAATCAAGACTCCAGGCATGACAGGATAGTCAGGAAAGTGACCAAGGAAATAAGGTTCATTGAAAGTCACATTTTTAATTCCAACAGCTTTCTTTCCCTCAACAATTTCTAAGATTCTATCGACCAAAAGAAAGGGATACCTATGGGGAATAAGCTCTTTAATTTGATTAATATCCAGCATGGATTCTCCTCCTCTAATATTGGCTTATAACCCATTCTAACGTCATTCATTTAGAAGATGGTTAGATCAATAGACGAGAAACTAGTGCGTCAGCCTCATGATTATACCCTAATAAACAAAGATTATTGGCAATCCGATCAATTAAATTTTTCACCAGAGCAAGTATGTTGAAGATGGCGAACGAGAGATAACATGGCTATAATTTCATTAGACACTGTTGGTATGAATTGTTTGATACCTACTGAATCTTGAGTATATTTACAGTTACTTGAAATGATCTTTCTAGACGAAGCTTCTTCTTTGTTAAATAAAATTAAAAGGATTGATTATGTGTTAAAGTTAGAGGAATGTTTTAAGAAAGTAATAATTTATTTTAATGAGGAGCATATGTTTATATGCCCACATCAGCCGGTACTTAATGAAGCCGGAGAGTTTCAAAATTTTTTAGATGATGGACCCGTTCTAGAATTAAAGCGTAATATTACTATTGAAGAGTTACAGAATGCGATATTCGAAACTCTTGAGAAATCCAATTTGTATATTCTCAGTCAGCGCCCTAAACGTTTAGGGATTGAAAGACATCTAAAAGTAAGGAGCTACAAAGCAGCTACAAAAGATAAGAGCTTAATTTCACTAGGTTATTCTCCTGATGAGTCTATTGAGTATAGAATAATTGCTTATAGGAAGGAAAATAGTCTCGTCTATCTCAAGGAAAAAGAACTTTTAATAAAACAAGAAGATGCAATGCAGGATAATCAACTTGCTAAAACAGTGATTGAATTTATGGAACTATTACGAAATAAATGAACATTAAAATTAATTTTTAACTGTTATCAGATTCATCTCTTTTAACTGTACATCATTGAAATTACTTAAATAATCTAATGAAATTGATTCGTAATGGGTTAAACCCAGTTTTTGAGCAATGAGATAAGCTGGTGGGTTGGAATAGTCGATTTTGTTAACTTTAAAATCAAATATTTCTTCAATATGTTCCGTGGAGTTGCCTTGCTGTACAACTAATTCATTGATTAAATCAAGATCGAATAATCTCTTTTCAATAACTAGAGTATCTCCGGCCCAATCGGCAGCATAATCAAATACAATTTCGTCTTTGTTGTATATTTTAATTTCCCACATATGATCTTCGAGATAAACGTAATACAATAATATACCCGGGTTAAACTCACTTATTATTTCATCTACATTTCCCCCTCTATAATCAACTACAAATGTAACCCAGCCGTTATTTTCACCAAACACATACCCTGGTATTTCAACATCTGATAAAAGATTCATTACCTTTGCTTGGTCAAAAGTCCTTAGGTGAAAGCTATCAGTAAAGCCACTCATTATATTGTCCCCCAAATAATTTGATTAAACTATCTCCTTCTAGTGAATGTCGGTTATGAACCAATATTCATCTACTGTGCTTAGATGGACATGCATTTATTCCTTATGCGAACAGTGAAAGACACCTCATTTTATTTCTTTGCTTGTTTAGACGCAAAATTTAATAATTCGTTGCATTAAACTGCCCGTTTTAACGAAAGGAATAGCTGCTAAACGGCAACCTGCTCCTTCCAGTTTTTGAACTAACGCTTCACCTCGGTTTAATCATGACCTGATTTAGAAGTCACCTCTTCATTTTTCTTTCTTCCATATAGCAGTTACTACAAAAGCAAATGCATAACCAATCACTTTAAATACAGCGTTAATAATCTCCATCTTTAACCATCTCCTCTATGGAGATTATATGCGAAACCCCGCGTTAACCTGCCCGTTAGCCAACGAGAAAAGGCGCAGTTGTCTTCTTACTACAGCTAACGTTAATCTTCAAATGATATCTCTTTGTCTAAAATGAACTCTTTATTTCGAGAACGTTCCATTGGTGGAGCATATGGAATCAATCTGAGTTTTAATTCTTCTATACTTTGAGGAAGTCGTGGGGTAACTATAAAACTAATTTGGGCATGTCCACCACCGCCACCTGCACTATTTTTACTGACTCTGTATTCTTTTTCTCCACTTATATCTAGGAGTAGTTGTGGGCGGATACGGCGTGTAACTTCACTTTTGTTCGATTGGTAAATTTCTAAATATACAATGCTTCCACCTTCATGCTGCATTGAATGTGTGATTTCATATTCAAATCCATTAACTATTGCCCTTTTCATAATGGGTAGGACATTGAGTAGTTTACCAGGTCCAATGGGTAAAGTTGGAGAGGAAACCTCAGCAAGATTGTGTAGAAGTCCATTAATTTGAGGGATACTTAATCCGAACTCAACTGCCCATTCGCCAACTATTTCTTTCGGTGGGAAAAATCGTTTCCCTTTTGTAATGTCTGTACGTTCACTAATTAAACCGATGATCCTTTTATCAATAGCTTTAACCGTTTCACTGTATTCGTTAGGAATTGACTTAAACTCACTCCAATTCATAAGACGCCTCCTCTACTTATCTAACTATACTCAGTATAACAAACAACCCAGTAATCATTATAAAAACAGCAAGTATATTCAACTATCCTGCCCATTTAGATTAATGAAATAGCAATGAAAAACTGTTAGATATTTTTCTAATTGATCAAATAATCAAGTTCTTTTCTATTTTCCCCTATACTTTTTTATGAGTGATTGTTAATATATTTTAATAATTAACTATTTGATGAAGGAGCTTTGTTTTGGAAAAAGTAGCAAAGATCGTTGGCGGAGCCTTTCTATTAATTGCATTTATTGTAATTTGTTTTATAATTTATATCTTGTACTCTCTTAACACACCACCGAAGAGTAATCCGGAACTTGTCACATATACTCAGGACAGGGTTAAAGATTACTTAATTGAGCAAAAGGGATATTCCGAAAGCGAAATCTTACATGTTGAATCAAAAAAAGAGCCGAAAGACGCAGACACTACAGCTGCAGGGTATTCAATTGCAGTTGTCTTCTCGGATGAGCCTAACGGATATTATTTTTATCAACTAGTTGATGATGAAGTCAGACAATTTGGAACGAATGGCGGAGTTTATAAACATGAGGATATTGAATATTGAATATTGAATATTGAGTTTTCAAAAATATAAGCTTTATTATTTGCCTCCCATAAACCATCCTTCTAATTTCTTTTGTGATGATAGAAGTCCTATGTGGCATTACAACTCATGATTATGGAGCAGTGCTAGACTGCTCCATATTATTAGGGATAAAACTAAACTTCCCCCAGTAGCTGAATGAAAACCCGTACCTTGATTCACTTCCTAACGTTTATATACTGACGTTCTTTCCACACGAACTCATTCCCCAACTGAAATGTGGCTAGTTCAATCACCAGATCTAGTTCTTTTTTAGGAGCATCCAAAAATCTCTCCTGCCCGTGCGCCCAGCAGCAATACAACTCTAAGTCTTCACCTACTTCCATATTACTGCGTATATATTTAAAAAGTTCTACTAAGCACTTTTTGCTTGTCTGGTATAAAATCGGATGAGAATGTTTAAGCTCGTCATTAATCTCGAAAGAACCACCTTCGGGATTCACTTGGTAAACATACGGATGACGGAACAGATGCGAGGGTTGTCTGGTTATGGGACCGCTTATATATAATCCTGCTGCATCCTCTTCGGTATCGTAGACCTCCATAAGTTTATCCCCTTGTGGGTATTTTTCCAGTAATAGTTGCATATTGAGTTGATCCTTTGCGGCAGGGTTCACATTCGTTACGTAATCATTAATTGTCATAACTGTTTTTTCAGTCCAAACGAGCCTGTCGGAAGCTCATGACTTGCAGCAATATAGTAAAATAGAGTCACGTGTCAATCTCACCCCACTCTGGAACTATTTTTAAAGCTTTTTATACCAATTAATCTATCTAACTACTCCATTGAATATTTAATTGATGATCATCAACAAAACCATTACAAGAATCATTCCTATAACCCACGCAGTAACACCGAGGTCTTTCCACGCATTTTAATAATTTTCCATTTTACTGGAATATATCAAAGACACTAATTTTATATAAGAATCATGATTAAAGAAATCACAAATCCTTGCGCAGCAGCTATGATCAAATCATGTTTCCAGTAGGATTTTGTGTATAGACTAAATAATCTGAAGATAATAAAACCGCAAATTGCCATTAGAAACCAGTTCATTAACATTCCAACCACTCCTTCGTGAACTGTTGGTAACGTCCCGTCGGACCGTTATGTCATCTCATTCTATTTATGTAATATGATTCGAATTCAGTGACAGAGTCAAACTTGTTTACAGCTACACCTTCTGTTTTGAGCTGATTCTCTAGCTTTTCCATTAATTGCAGTACAGCTAAACGCAGCGGTTCATAATTTATGGGATCTAACAACGCGATAAGATCGGGGTAACCATAACTATCATAGAATTCACGATATTCACCAAGGTCAGCAGTATTAGGCCAACGCCCTTTCTCTGCAGCATACAAAATTCGAGATAAACTGTCTTGTACACTTATTGCTACGAAAAATGCCGTTTCGTAGTGGCCTGTTTCGCATGCGGTTAGTAGTTTATTCATCATCCCTCTCTCTTCTTCGTAATATCCACTCATGTGTCCTTTATAAGAGCGCACGACTTCTTGACTATTTCGTCGCATCGAGATAAGACGAAGTGTATCTGTAGTTAATTTTTCACACGCTAACATTATTTCTTCTGGAATTATACTAAACATTAGGGTATCCAGGTGCTTGTCCAGTTGCTCCGGTTTAAGAGAAAGATTTCTGACTTGCTCACGATAGTGCCCCCACATACGTGTATAATAGGTTTGATTCAACAACCCAAGAGACTTAAAGATATTGGCTGCGATCTCTTGAGATTGGGTTCGGAAATAACTCAGATCTTTGGCATTCTCAGCAATTCGCATTTTAGCTATGCTAATAAGACAACTGTTCAATACCGATTCGGCTTTGGTGATCATTTCAGCTGTTTTGGATTCACTTCTCATGTTGGATATAGTCTCACGTAGTTCTATAAATCTTGCAAGATCATCATCTGATCGGACATATAACAGCTCACAGTCTGCTATAATTGTCGTGCTCCACTCTTCAGCAGCTGCCATTCTCTCAGCACGCTCCCAACCAATTGGCCAGAAGTCAAAACTTATACCATCAATAATGAACTGACACTCTACTTCTCTCCCTCTGGTTGTAGCTGGGATAAAAAAGAAATCCAAATCTGATCGTTCAGTCGCATGGCCCTGCAGATATGACCCATAATATCCTACAATCGCTACATCTTGAGGGTAATGATCCTTAATATGCTTGACAATAATGTCAGCAACAGCAAATACATCAACCATAAGATAACCTCCCTGGAATCAACTACGTGGCTGTCCGAAGTACTTTATTTCTAGAGTAACTTGCAACGCTGAGGAACAAAACGGAGAGATTACATATAATTATTATCTACCTGTTGTTTTATGAAATGACAATAAGGTTTATGAATGTCAATCCCTTGATAGAGTCAACACTCCATTTTTCAAAAATCATTAGTCGGAAAGAATTTTGCATCACCTTCGAAATCCCACCACAACTCCTGGTTACAATACCCAAGCTTGCATGAGAAAGACGAAAGAGAATGCATAACATAGGATAGCGAATACACGTAATCCTTTGTTATATAGGTTTCTCCCAATAAAAAGTACAGTAAGCGCAGCCGCACAGAAAAACAGATACAGGTACTCGTCTATACCGAGCACAGTTGCAAACATGATACATACGGCTATAACAGCCATTGCAATACATGCGTACAACAGACTATTAAAAAATCGCATCGTTAGCTCCTTTAAATCTTCTTACTTTGAATATAAAAAAACAGCCAGGTCCCTCATGGAAGTGGCTGTTCATATCGTTGAAGTATATTATATTAACAAATTAAGAGCTTATATTTGCTGCGCGGTTAGCCTGGCTTGCATGAATCTTCTTCATTGCAAATCTTGCGATCGGCTGTGCGACAAGCAGTTCAATCCAAAAGGCAACACCAAAATTTCGAAACCATGTCGGAAAGAAGTTGTGAAAAGGTTCTAGAGATATTTGTCTCATCCCCACCCAGGTACCGATAATCGTTAACAGAACCGATAGAACCGTCACGTTCATTACAATGTTCAATAACACTCTGGCGTTAAAACCATCTGTTTGACCCACAAATTTGGGTAATACCTTGCGAACCAAAGGTCCTGCCACCAGCTTCACTAACAGAATAACGATAACCCACATGAACGGGATGACCTTCAATGTTTCTAAGTAATTGGCTACGCTAAAGCCTCGTTCCAACCCCAATATGATGGGCCCAATGGTGTTTACCGAAATAATGGACACGATCAACATAAAAATAATGCCTTCTCTAGCATTTTGCGGAAGTCTGTCTTCCTTGAACAAAATAATCCCCTCCGAAATTAAAATTAAAATTAAAATTTCAGATGGTAGACGTATCTTGCGACATATATTTTTGGCGATCAAATAGTGCCAATATCTCTACACACCCTGAATCAATTTCATATCGCGTTATAACGAACGAAATTGGTTCAACAACTGAACAATTATAACATTTTACCTTAAGTTTAGGTAAGAGCGAATTTTGAATAACTCTTAATAATGATTCATTTCTCTTCCAACTCTGCTACACTGAGCTTAGAACTAGAACTCAAAATCTTGAAGAAGGTGCCTCCATGCAGCTCGAATTTGCTTATCTCCCCCCCACCTATTATGCTAATCTGCCTAATCCAGGTGGATATTTTCCGTTCACTTTTAATCAGGAGCATGTTCCATATGTTATGGATTTCATAAGTACGAACTCAGTCTGGTTCAATGAATCCAGTGCTCCGCTATTATTGGAGTGGATGCACAATCTGAATGCTTATCCGATCTGCTTCTGTCTGAATGTCTCACGTGTTTGGCAGGAGGATATCACTCAGCTATGCACACAGCGTTCGATAGAACACGTGGTGCTTAATAAATGGTTTTCTTTATTACATGTTACAACCACGGTACAGCTTGCCAGTGCCCTGCCGCTACTTCTAAATATGGCAAGCTGTAATGAACTGGTGATCTGGTCTATTGGCACTAGCGAGCCTCCCTTTACCATTGAACCAATATTAGTGGCAAATCATGGCGGTAGTCAGACCCAGCATATGGTTGTCATTGACATGACGAAAGCCAAAACGATTTTCTGGCCGGGATACGATGGTGCTTTTATCTCTGTTCTATCGAATGAACCGCGTTTCACTAATATATCGAAGGTCAAAGCGACCTTTCCTCCAGGTGTTGAACTGATCGAGATTGAATTGTCATCTTAGCTGAAGTACCGGGAAACAATCACAGCACCCTTTGCGATGCAGCAGTGCCTCGATTTGAGCGGTGTGATGTTTATTGTGCCAAATGAATCTTTGCAGAGCCGTATCAAGTGTGATCTTCCCCAGCACTTCGGTACGGAGCATTCGGCTAAAATCTTCATCGGACAGGCTGCTTACGAGAACATAGAAACGTTTATGCAGGATGGCAAGCAGAGTTATGGAATCATTCACTTCTGCTCTCCTATAATCTTCGAGCTCGGCCCATAAGTCCTCCCTGTAAGAGCTGGCGATCGGCACATCCTCGGTCAGAGCACGTTTAAACCGAATATAGGCATTCATATCATTATCCGCCATATGATGGACGACCTGCTGAATGCTCCATCCAGCTTCTCGATAAGGGGTAAGCAGTTGTTCTGGATTTAAAGGTTCAGTGAGTCTCTTAAGATGACGCGTTATATCCAGTAATTCATCCATTCCATTCATTCTTGCTTCTCCCGACAATAGCCCAACAGGTACAAATCGACCTATAGGATAACGTAGTGGATCCATGAAATCACCAAATCTCTCTCAACATGTTATATAAAAAATAACCCAGCCTTAAACCACGTGGATTACAGGCTGAGTTATTTTCCGAGAATATCGAGAATATCCTTTATAGCTATTGTATCTGTTATTCACTGCTCATGTAGAGTTGAAACATCCTTGGTCCGTTCCATATACCACATGTAAAAATGATCTGCTGCTTGCACCGGCACATCCTGAGCCTTATGATGAAGAACAGGCTTTGCACGATTGGTGGTTTGGATGGAAGCTAGGTCAAGACGTCGCTGAAGTATGCCTTGCGTTACTTTGACTTCGGTGATCTTGGCTCTCTTTGAAATAAACAGACTTGTAGCAAATCCTCCGCTCTTAAACTGAACAAAATGCTCTCCAATGCTGTATCTGCAGTTAAGATAATCGAGGACTCTCCATAGCACGACACAGACAAGCAAGCCAGCGGATAATACCCACCAAGCTTCATCCCAGCCAAATAGGTTCGGCTTAAAATAAACGAGCAGCGCTGTTGCAACGATCCAGATCCAGCTTGGCCTCACAAGACGCAGCCATAACGATGTACGAGGCAAACGCTGCATATCGAGGGATACTTCATAGGCCGGCAGCATCTCGGGGATCATGGCGTGAACTTTACTTACTGGTAAAAAAGGATACAGGCTGTTCACTTCATGCTCCGCTTCCCCCACACTGCCTGCCGTGACCAGCTTGACCTCTGCCAGTCCGAGCAGCCTCTTGATGAAGGATTGCGAAATTTCAATTGCCTGCACCTTTTCTTTTGCAATGGAAAACGCAGTTTGCTCCATGACTCCTTTGGCAATATAGATCCGTTCCTCGTCTGAAGAAATCTCGAAATTTCCGTATTTAAGAAATGTAGTCAAAATCCCAAGAATGACAGCCAGCAGGACGATTCCGGCTATAACCAATGTGGTCATCCACCAAGAGGATAACACCGTGGACAGTATTCCCTCGGCCTGCTCCTCGATATCGATAAATTCCTGCACATTAGTGTACAGTGTCCCTACAATGGGAATAAGGACCAGGAAGCTAAGCGATGTAAAAGAAGCCTTTAATACTTCCTTTCTGGTCGGCTTGAAATGGAGCGTGCGCTGCTGTGCTTCAGGAGCTTGTTCAGAGGTCGCAGCATGGACCGTGTTGTGGGCCTCCTCCGATGAATCTTGTATCTGATCTGCTGTCAATTCGATTTCGTTCTCACCAATTGGAGCGCTGTCGGTTTCGTTTGTGATGTTCTTGGACTGCATAGCAGAAGCGACACGCTCTTTATTCACTTGGTCAGCGATGTACTTCTCAATGCGATCTGCTTCGGCACGAGATATCACTTGAAACTCCACAGCCGCTTCGTCCCCCGTCATCCCTGTCTCGAACCTGATGGAGGTCACCTTAAAAATTCGATGAAACAATGAAGCATGACGGTTTACATTTTGAATTTTTCTGAATGGAATCGTTCGCTTCGATTTGACGAATACCCCTTGCGCAAGATGAAAGGAGGTATCATCGAGGCGGTAACGCTCTGTGATCCAGCGCCACACAATAGTAATAAGACAACCCACGATAACCAGATAAAAAATCCATCTTCCGTATATGACCCACTTCGCTTCGGAACCCATTTGGATGACAAACAACAAAATAATAATGGAGAAAGTATTTTTGATCAGCTTCCATACCTCAAACAGAATTAGCAGTGGATGATAGCGTTTATCTTCGGTCATTCATCCACCTCTTTTATTTTGGCATAATAAGCGATTTGATCTCTCAGGTCCAGCGCAACCTGCTCAGGCAGAACAGGAATACTGTGTGAAGATCCCATTGTATCTACCGATACAGCGTACAAATTGTATTTGCGAAGCAGCGGGCCCTGACGGGTAGCTACCGATTGGATCTTGGTCATGGGAATCAGCTGATGGACCTCAGTCAGCGTACCGAACTTCAGCTGTAGAAACTGCTCTGTTACATCATAGCGCCAGTGTGCGTACAGCAGCTTTGGACGGATCAAGATATCCCAGACAGCATAGAGCACCGAGATGATCGTGAGTCCGATGAGAACCCAGCCGATCCAAGCATACCAGGAGAAATAATAGTCGAGATATAACAACACCCCGAGTACTACAAACCCGATCACATTACTGATTACTGCACTAATCCACCATATTTTGACCGCATTGTCTGCTAATCGCTGCTGCGGCTCTTTCGTTTGCGAGTACAATGTACCACCTCTTATTCCGACCACCCTTATGTCTTGGTCTTCGTTTCGTCTGAATGATCGTCTAATGACAATTTTTCATATATACCTTCATCTAATTTAACAAAATAAGTGTAAAATTAATTCCTCTCTGTCTCATTTACCCTCCTTGCTCTTCAAGTGGATTCTTCGGTGTTCTTCCAGCTTTAATTTGATCTGACCGATGTATGTATCCAGCACACGGATCCGGTGACAGCTAACGAAATGAATGCAATGAAGCAACACATATAGTACGGTGAGGAAGTCCCCGTTTGCCCTAAGCTTCTCACTGCTGGAATCTACTAGCCTTTCCATATCCACCTGCCTCCTACATTACTTTATTTCACGGTCATGAATGACGCCGAACATGCCGGTCATACCTTGATGCACATTAAAACCGTATTTCTGATAAAAGCTTTCTTTGCCCTGAGCGGAAAATAGCCCTACAAATGCCTTCTCAGCCGCATGCTCACTTAAATATTGCTGGATCGCCTTCATGATCAGCTGTCCCAGCCCCTTACTCTGATGCTCCGGCTTCACGACAATATCCTGGACGTAGAAATACATGATACCATCGCCCACGATTCTGCCCATGCCGACAGCCTCTCTATTATATTCTATAACAACGCCATAGCAGGAATGCTGCAATGATTGTTCAGCTGCATCAAAATTCATGACCTCTTGCCAGCCGACTGAACTGCATAAATCAATATATTCCTTCACATTCGGCATTCTGTGAATCGTTTGATATTTATGTTCGGACATGGTCGTTCGATCTCCTATTCATTGTCTTGTTGTCTGATCACTCGTCTTAATTTGGATCTCTGTAAAGAATAGCTCTCACTGCAAATCTTGGCAAGATCAGCTGCCTTCTCCACCTTGAAGGCTGATTTATAAGTCTGTACATCCACTCCAGATTCAGCCTCTGCCAGATGCGGGGTGCTCTTTTTACTCTTCCAGCTATAATATCAAGCGTGCCACCAACACCGATAGCGATTCGTGCATTCAGTTGGTCCCTGTGCTTATGTATCCACTCTTCCGCATAAGGCGCGCCGAGTGCAACGACAAGGATATCCGGATTCGCTGAACTGATCTCCTCTAGGATTCGCCCTTCCTCGGAAGGATGGAAGAAACCATGATGCCTCCCCTTTATGATGGCACCAGGGTAGGATGTTCGTATGTTCGCTTCCGCTGCTTTGCTCGTCTCCTCATCCGCTCCTAGCAGATAGAAGGACCACTTCTTCTGATGCCCGGCGTCTAGAAGATGATAAAGAAGATCACAACCCGTTACCCGCTCAGGAAGGGGATCTCTTTTGACCCTTGAGACCATCACAATTCCTGCACCATCGGCGGTAAGCAGCCCGGCACGATCTACAATCTGACGAAGCGCAGCATTATGCTGACAGGACATCGCGATCTCCGGGTTCAAGGTAACGACATGATACAGCTCTTCTTGCCTTTTCTCTATGACCTCACTCAAGATTTGGACCGTCTCTGTCATCGTGAGCTTTGGAACTGGAATGCCCATAATTTTCGAATAGTTCTCCATGATGATAACCTCGCTTCTATACTTTATGTCCTTCGTTCGATGCATTATTTAATCCTAACGCGTTCTCATACTAACGATAATGATTATTCCAATGGGTATCCGTATAGCCGCGATTGATATTCCACTCTGCCAGCAATGCTCTTTGACGCTCTTCTAAATCTGGATACGGTGCGGCGTTGAACTCAATTTGATTAAATAAATCATCATATACTGGGAGTGGACTGCCCGCATTTTTAAACCTTCTGAACGCACCAATCTCTTTATCATTGGCTGCCCACACCACTTTTCGAATCAACGACAGCACGATTGTACCTGTACACATCGGACAAGGCTCACAAGTAGTGTATAACGTCAGACCATTGTTGGGTATGAATTTACGGGTTGCTGGGTTTACAATAACCTGTCCTGCTTGTCTAATTGCGTCCACTTCAGCATGAGCTGTTGAATCAGAATCCGAAAATACCCGATTTCTTCCCCTACTGATGACTTCACCGTTCGCATCCACAATGACTGCTCCAATGGGGAAGGTTCCTTCATCTCTTGCTTTCATAGCTTCTTCAAATGCCATCAGTAAGTATGTATAATCCTTGTCCATCACTACACTCCTCTGTTTTAAAGATCGGCTTTGCTGTGTGCTTGCATTGTTATGTAAAAAAAGACCCGGCCTCAGATAGCTTCTATCTTGGGCCGGGCCTCGGAAGTCATTACGAGCTTATGTACATAAAGCCCATCATTCCATTATTATACAGTTATTGAATGCAGCTTGGAAACCTAATCTTGATATCCCTCTATTTCTACTGATAGTTGAATCTATTACTTAACTTATCTTGTGACTTTATCAAATGAATTCGGTTGAATAAAATATCCAATCTCCACCGCATGATCAATCAGCTTATTAAAGTACGCCTCATCTGGCTCGGCACACTGTACCCCGGTGCCTGCAAGGAACTCCATCGTTTGGGTACATGTGTACCGGAACATGGAATTCTTCGCTCCATCCCCTTCCAGCTGGGCCATCGCGAGTTCAACTCCCGCCGAATCCTTCGGTTCGTTCGGATTAAGCAGCCATTCTTCGAACTCACTCAAGTCCATTAACGTGATGTCATAGCCTGCAGCTGTAAAGTACTCGACCATACGCTCATAAGGAATCGTGACCGGATTACATATGTGAAAGACTCTTCCTACGGTCTCATCCTGAAGCGCAAGCGCTGTTACTGCTTGTCCCGCATAGTCAATCGGAGTCATATCCACTTCCCATCGAACCCGAGGAGCTCTTCTCAGCAGCAGCATCGCCTTCAGCATGCGGTAAAAAGCATTGTTATCGATATTATGTTGGAATACCCCGTTGTCTGAGCGGCAGGATAAATTGCCGACCCGATAAACATTCACCGGCACTCCTTCTTCACCCGCCTGTATTACCAGCTTCTCCGCTTCAAGCTTGCTATTCGTATATACATTCTCGACATATGATGTCATATAGCCGTTCCCTTGAACGATGTCAGCCCATTGTCCATTCTCAGCAAGCTCTTCCGGAATACCCAGTGTGGAAATAAAGTGGAACCGGATGCCCCTTCCTTCTCTTGCCAGAGACAGCAGGCGATTCGTGCTCTCTACATTCACATTGGCAAAATGCTTGGCATCTCCAAAGTGTCTCACATCCGCACCGCAGTGGATGATAGAATCAATCTGCTTATCCACCAGCATTTGGTCTGCCTCACTAAGCCCCAGGTTCTCCTTCTCCAGATCTCCTTCCAATACAACAACCCGGTTCTCAATCCATTCTGCAGATTCACTGCCGAAGTAGCCCTGCATGATGTGAACCAAGCGTGCATATGGATCCATTCCCGAAGAAGAGCGGACGAGACAGTACACGATAGCATCTGAACGCTGAAGCAGCTCTGCCAGCAAATGAGAGCCTAAGTATCCGGTTGCTCCAGTTAGTAGAATGTTTTTCTGTGCAGACCTCTTTATGCTGAAGTGATCTGCAGTACCAATGACTGCCGGATGTTCTGCTAAATCCTCAACTGGACGATTTAGGATATCTATATCCCTGTCATCCTTCTCTACCGCCTGATTAAGCTCCTCAATCCGCTCAGCTAATTTTGCAATCGTTGGATACTGGAAGAAGTCATTGATTTTGAGTAGTGGATAACTTGGCTTCAGCTGAACCAGAATCTCAAGAATCTTGAGCGAGTACCCGCCAATCTCAAAGAAATCATCATGAATACTGATTCTCTCTAAGTCCAGTACCTGCTTCCAGGACACTGCAACAGCTTGCTGGGTATCATTCTCCGGTGCTGTATATACCGAATCATTCTCATCTGCCTTAAGTTCATAGGCTGCGAGTTGTTTACGGTCAATTTTGCCAGTAGGAGATAACGGCATTTCCACTACATGCTGCATATACGTAGGAACCATATATCCCGGAACCTTCTTACTTAGATATTGCACAAGATCCTTCTTAGGTATTGCTGCCCCATCGTTCGTTGTATAAAATGCCGCTAACAATTTGTTGCCATCCTCAGTAATTGGAATGACTGCAGTGTCCTTGATATTCTCGTGCTTGGCAAAACTATTTTCAATCTCACCAATTTCAATTCGGAATCCTCTGATCTTAATCTGCGAATCCCGTCTTCCTCTGTATTCAACCTGTCCATTCGGCAATAGCCGCACCAAATCACCAGAGCGATAAAATTTCTTCCCTGAACCCGGACGGATCGGATCTGAGATAAATGCTTCCTTCGTCTTCTCCGGCTGGTTCAAGTAACCTTTGGCTACACCTACAGAGCTGATTAGCAGCTCTCCTGTAACTCCGATGGGACACAGGTCATTGTTCCCGTCCACAATATACAGCTCGTAGTTGGCAAGCGGAGTCCCGATCACAATCGTGGAGACATCCTCCGGCACTGGATAATCTACCTTATGTCCGGTTGCAACAACGGTAATTTCGGTAGGACCATAGAGATTCGTCACGGGAATCTGCAGCTTTTTCTGAAACATCCTTACCGTCTCTCCCGTCAGGGCTTCTCCCCCGACAGTGATGCTCTTAATCTTCTCATATTTAACTGCTGCATCCTCCGGCAGATAGGCGGCAAGTCTGTTAAAGAATACGGTTGGCAAAATGGCAATTCGGGTCGCTTCTAGCTGCTCCACAGCTTCTGTAAAAGCATCGATCGAGAAACGTTCTTCATCGGACAGCAGATGCAGTCTGGCACCGCTCCCGATCGAACCGAAGATATCATACACGGAAGCATCGAAACTGAAGGTAGAGTATTGCAGAATCACATCCTCTTCCGTCAAGCCAAGATCCTGCTTGGTCGCCATCGCCAAATTGACAACCCCTTTATGGGCAATCAAGGCTCCCTTCGGCTTGCCGGTCGATCCCGATGTATAAATGACGTAGGCCAGATCATCCTCGTCAATGCGGATCGCTGGCGCCGTCTCGGAATAGGAACCGTCAAGCTGATCCAAACAGACGATTTCCGGTCTATGCTCGAATCCGGCAAGCAGTGAATCCAGCTTCGGAATATAGCTGCTCTCGGTCAGGATCACCTTTGATTTCGTATCTTCGATGATATATGCATTTCTCTCCTCCGGATGGGTCGGATCAAGCGGGATATAAGCTCCTCCAGCTTTCATTACACCCAGCAGGCTTACAATCGTCTCTAAGCTTCGCTCCATAAAGAGAGACACAAATTCACCCTTGCGTATCCCCTTCTCCACGAGCATGTTTGCAATTTTGTTTGACAGCAGGTCCAGCTCTTGATAAGTAAGCTCATCCTCATTCGCGGACAAGGCGGTTCGATCTGGAAACTGCGCAGCTACTGAAGTGAACATGGACACGATGGTGGCCTGCTCCGGGAGACTCATCTTCGTGTCGTTCAGCACATCGTAGACTCTCCAGTCTTCTTCTGTCAGAATGGGAAGACTAGAAATCGTCGTATCCATATCTCCATCTTCAAGCACACCGCTCATTAACCGCTCAAAGTGCTGAATGTATCGGCGAATGGTATCTTCCTTGAACAGCTGCGAATCATATGAAACATGAAGGAGCCAGGTATCCTGCCCCTCCTGCACGTACCAATTCAGTCTGCTGTCTTCATGATGAAGATCCACGCCGTATATCGTTTGATAATGAACCGTATATCCAGCTATATGCTCCACATCCGCATGGCTCAGCTCTGTTGAATCCAGTTGTACAAGCTTATCCAGGACCTGCTCATACACACGTCTGAACGAATCTGCTCCACTTATGGAGATACGCATGGGAAGAAGCTGCTTTCTTCTGTTTTGCACACCAATCAGCATATCATTGTCCTGAGTCATTCGGTGCAGGAATACCGCGTATCCGGCAAGCATCCATGCCTTCATATCATATAGTTCACTGTAACGCTTCAGCATTACGGGCTCAAGGTTCAGTACCTGCTCTGTCCGAGCTGCTGCCTGCTTGGCATAGTTCAATGACCCATCTGTATACAAATGAAATCCGGGCAAAGGCAGCTGCAGCTCGTCAGACCAATACTGCTTGCTTTGTTCTAACAACATGGTGGTATTCAACAGATATCAGCTCCCTTTATTTATTGCACTCTAAGTTTGTCTACTAATGTCTCTAATTCGCCTGCAACCTCGTTCATTTGTTCCGCTGAATCAAAAATCTTGGCAAAAGCAGCCTGCTGCTCTTGAGCACTACGCTCAATTTGACCGGAGACTACTGAATTCTTCTCAGCCATATCCGCAAGTGATTTGATTGAAGCCGTAATTTGCTCCGTTTCTGCAACCATCTGCTGTGTAGCGGCAGATACTTCTTGAATTTGGCTTGTGACGGAATCGGTTGAAATTAGAATGCCTTTGAAGATCGAGCCGGTTTCTTTGACGATCTCAATACCTTTGGCTACATTTTGCTCTCCATCACCAATGGCCTCTACAGCGAGAGCCGTCTCATCCTGGATGTATCCGATCAATTCTGCGATCTGATCTGCTGATTTCTTAGAGGCTTCGGACAGCTTCTTCACTTCATCCGCTACGACTGCAAATCCTCGTCCCTCTTCACCAGCTCTTGCCGCTTCAATACTAGCATTCAGAGACAACAGGTTCGTCTGTGAAGCAAGCTCTGTAATCACTTGAACGATCTGGCCAATTTCGCCGGAACGCATCTGCAGCTTCTCAATAATATCTACCGAGTTCTTAACCGAACGATTGATGGAGTTCATCTGCTCAATGACCTGATCTACATTCTGATGTCCTACCTCAGACTGCTCCTTCATCTGCAAAGAAATCTCGGACAGCTCGGAAGTATTCCCAGCAATCGTGGTTACACCCGATGAGATCTCTTCGAGCGAAACGACGCTCTCTGATATCGACACGCTTTGCTGCGCGACACTATTGGACATTTCTTCAATATTTTTCGTAATATCTACCGTATTTTCATTGTTAACTTCAACCGCACTGAACAAGAATTTAGATTGCTCCGCGGATTGCTCGGATACCCTCTTGATCGTAGTAACCAAACGGCCAATGTTACTTGCTGTGGTGTTGAATTTCTCGTTGACTTGTCCAAGCTCATCATCACTCGTTCTCAGCTGTACGGTAAAGTCACCCTTACTCAATTTGTCTAGTGCTCCCATCAGCTCTTTGATCGGCTTGAAGGTCTGTCTAATGGTGATATATTGCAATGCCAGAACGACAACTAGAGTAATAAGCAGTGCAAGAAGGGTATAAGTCAGCAGCTCCTGCTTGCCCGTTTCGATCAGACTTGCGTCCACATCAATTCCCATATATGCAAATACTTCGCCTGCTCCATTCACAAAGGGATACAGTACCGTGATCCATGTACCGTAATCATCTTTATAAGCAGCGGTGTAGGCAATTTCCTTGGTTTCGAGCATCTCCTTCACGCCGTCTGCATGAATTTGAGGCTGTGCGTACATGTCTCCAAGTGCCATATCTTCTGCAGCAAACATCTCAAGAACTGCCGTTGGCAGTGCAATAATCGAGGTTTGCGTACCTTCTTCCAGCTCCGGTCCAAAGATATAGCCTTGTGCTACATTCGGATGTGTCTTGGATAACTCATCAAATACAGCCGTAATTTGCTGTTGAATCGGAGATTTCGGATCCGGATTATTCTTCGCTGCTTCCGCATCTTCCACAGATACCTGGCTTCCCAGCGCCTCCATTAATTTTCCAGAATCGGATTGAAGCTGTTTGGTCAATACATTACCTTGAATAAACTGACTGCAGCCAATAACGACGGCACCTGTGATAATAATATAGAAGCTTGTGAGTATCATATTTCTAGCAACAATGCTCAGGTTTTTGAAGCTCCATTTTTTTAACTTACTCATGTCTGACAGTTCTCTCCCTACTCATCCATATGTAGTTTCTATTTCATCTTAAATTGCATGGTAAACCTTCCAGCCTTGGTCGTTGGTGCCTACTTCCTCCTTTCTCATGGATCGCTTTAATAAACAAAAAAATGAACCTATGGACAAAATAATGCCATGGCTCATTCAAGCAACTGGCTGACATTTCCTTCACGGAAGTAGTCCCTCTAGCTTTGCGTCACTGCTTTTCAACAGCTTTGCCACGTATTCAATTTACAAGTAGTGCTTAAGAACTATAAAATCTATATTCACTAAAAGTAAACTGGTGTTCACTTTTACTAATCGGCTTTTTTTGTTAGTTTTTTAATACTATAAGACTATTTTTTGCATAAAATCTCTATTCTCAATTTAAATATGCCCCCCCTCATAACCAGTTCCTAATTGCAGGGATTATTTCACATTTCATCAAAAAAAGTCCCCATCCATAAATGGATGGAGACTCGAACCCATTTTATAACCCCTAAAATAAAGAATTTAAAACGATCTTTGGAAAGGGATTATTCCTTCTCATACAAGTTGATCTTCCAGCCGTTATCCCAGTGAAGCAGCTTCTTATGGAAATATCCAGAGTTTACATAGTACTGATTCAGCCTTTCGTTGTCTGCCATGCAGTCCAGCCTAATCTGCTTCTTTCCTTTGCTTCTTATGTAATCCTCTGCCCACAACAGCAGCTCTCTGCCTATGCCTTGTCCAGAATGTGATCTCTTGACGGCAAACCTATGAATATATCCTGACGACGCCGCATCATTCAGCTCGCCCCAGACAACGGGGTCAGACCAGCAAATGTACAGCGTACCTATGATGTTACCCTCCGTTTTTGCTACATAAAGCTCCCGATTACGATCCATAATCAATTGTTCGGTCTTCGCGAGGTTAAATTCATCAGGATTCCACTGGTTGATCCCTTTGGCCTGTATCCAGCGGGCCGCACCTATCCACAGCTCTAATATTTCTGGACCATCCGTTAATCTTGCAGGAAGCACTTCAAGCATTTGTCGGCTCCTCACTTTCTGCATCAGCGAATTGTAAACCTCTGAATTCTCTTGCCTTGTTCGTATCTGACCATAAGATCCAGGCCAGCGGCTTCGGAAATTACCCGATTCCAGAATGCAATTGCTGGATAGTTATTTTCCAGCTGATTTAATTCCCATTTCCCTGTAATGGAACCAAATACAGCTCTGGCTGCCTGCTTGCCGACTCCGGCTCTTCTAAATTTGCGAAGGATGAAAAAGTGAGCCAGCTTATGGCTTCGCTCATCCTCCAATTGCTTAACAAGTACAAAGCCGGCGATCTCCCCGTTGGCCTTGATCAGATAAGCATTATAGCCGTCATGATTTTCCCAGTATTTATGAAGATCCGATAATATGGGATAAGTACCTTGTTCATTTATTCGCTCGTTCGTAAATTCAGTAAAATCATATATATAGAACTGCACCAGATTCTTTATTACTGTTTTATCTGTCATCAGTGCCTGTAATACTTCTACTTTCACATTTGTTTCGGATTTAGCTGCTTTGTTCACTAGAGCATTATTCTCATTAGGAAGTACCTTTACCATCTTATATCTTCCTGGTACCGGCTTATATCCCAGCAGGTCTCGATTGATGTGAAGCATGGGAAGATTCAGAGAGTCATTATTCGTACGCAAGTACTTGATCTTCAACTGCTCCGCAAGCTGTACAGCACTTACCTTCAATGCCAATCCGATCCCTCTGCCTCGGTACGCTTTATCTACCCCTGTATATTCATGGTACATGCTCTCCGTGGAAGTCTGATGCAGCAGTTGCGCTACTCCAACGTACCGATCTCCATCCAGGGCGATCAGCACATACTCGGGCCTTGAACCGGGCAGCTCCAAAGTCCATTTCTTCCATTCTTTAAAATCAAAATAATTTCCGCTAATTCCCGGAATATCCCGGCTCGTTACTTTATACAGCTCATACAGCTTCCGTTCGGCCTCGAGCTCTTCCATCTCGGATAAAGGTTTTATAGTTATTGACGTCGGAGGTGAAGGCAGCGATTTCAGACTATCCTTCGATAGCTCTAGGACAGATTCGAACTGATGTCTTTCTTGATCAAATCGACGATGCTCGGCAAATGCGATAGAGGAAGCATCATTATCGTTCACTTCATAATTCAGCTTGCTTGCTCCATTCAGGACAGCCCAATTCTCAAGCTCTGTGTACAGTGCTCGGCCAATGCCTTGCTTGCGGTAATCCGGATGAACGGCTAGAAGATGATTCAGCTCTCCTGCCTCGGTCCAAGGCGCTCTCCAGGATATCCCATAGCCCACAACCTCTCCCTTGTCATTCACAGCGACCAAGCGACAGCGGTCGAATCCAGCAAGCTGTCCGTCCTCATTGATCCATAGTGATCCGGTATCAGGAATTTTGGCATCCTCATCAGCCAGATTCTCTGCAGTTGTCGGTTCGGCGAAGACATAACCCAGAATCTCCGCGATGGAAGCAAAGTCGTCTGGTGTTCTGATTTTACGAATGATACAGCTCATCATGTTCCCCCAATCCATATTTCAGTGGCATAAAAAAAGCCCACCGTGTATTATTTCTTCGGGTGGGTAAGGCTTGCTGCAAATAACTCAACGACAGAATAAGATATGATCTGCCTGTCACGGTATGTCGTTTGAACTGCATCTTCTCTTGAGCTTAGAATACCGCCTTGAAGAACCGCCGTGTTGAAGCCTCTTTCGATGGCACCATTATATGTGAACAAGACACAGTGCTCTGCCGCAAAACCAGAAACGATGACAAGCTCTACACCTTTGTCTTTTAGCATCGATTCCAGCTCCGTTTGCCAAAATGCGTTAGAATTGACCTTGTTCATGGTGATATCTCCAGCTTCTATATGTATCTCCGGTATAAAATCATAGGTTGCATCGTCTGGATGGTCTGCACCTTCTATATCCTTGATATGAACGACAACCTGATCATTCACGCGAAGTCGATCCGCTACGTAATTGATATACTCACAGGCATTGTGCTTATCTTGCGGTTTAACCTGGTCCTTCAGTAATAGCTCCTGCATATCCACGATCAGTAAAGCAATCTTCAAATCGTATCCCCCATCCATTTTCAAATCCTGTAATTTACTATACTCCATCACGGTCCATTCGTCTTGGTAGTAAATTTCTATAACCATCTTGCCTTCTGCAGGCCAAACAATGTCTTGCTTATCTCAACTTGATCTAATGATATGCCGTACCTGCTCTACTACCTGATTCATTGTTACATTACTTGTATCTATTCGGTTAGTTTGCATATTCTTATAACCTTGGAGTCTATCTATGCTTCGCTTAATCTCTTCCTCGGTTCGCTGATCCTGCTCCATTCTCTTCCTCAAGGCAGTCTCCGAGCAAGTCAGCGTGATCGTTTCTACCTGAAACTCCAACCCGCTGAGTCTGTCCAGCAGTTCATCCCTGATCTCTTCCTTATGAAGAACCCAGCTTAGGATAACGTAGTCAAATGTGGAATTGGTAAGATAATTACGAAGCATATAGGTCATGTTATCTATGACCATCTGAATGTTCTCCTCACTGAACACCCAAGGATTCATCATCCAGCACCAGTCTCCATCGAGCCAGACGGATCTGTCCAGTGATTTATGGACCTCTTTGCTTACCGTTGTTTTACCGACACCCATCGTTCCGCTAATAATAATTAATTTCTTCATTGCTACCTCTAGTCACAAAATACGTCCCTTGAAGGATCTCTCAAGTAATTGAACAATGCCTTAATCTGCTTCTCGGTGTTTCTGTCGATTGAGAGCTCCGGCAAATGATCCTCATCAAAAAATCCAACATCTGACGTTTCCACACCTTCTTGAGGTTTGCCGCCTATGAGCTCACATCGTATAAACATCTTGTATACATAAAAGGGGGACGGCGGATGATCGTGGAACTTCTTATCATATACGCCAAGCAGGCGGACAGCCTTTACTTCATATCCGGATTCTTCCCGCACTTCCTTTACAACGACCTCTTTGGGAGACAGCCCGATATCCGCCCAGCCGCCAGGAAGCGCCCATGCTCCATCGATCTTTTCTTTCACCATTAGAATCTTATTGTCTTGAAAAACAACCCCGCGGACGTCCATCTTCGGTGTTGCATATCCAGTCTCACTCGCGAATAGGTCTCGGATCTGATCGACTTCCACATCCACATACTCTCTCATGATTTCGATGCTGAGTGCTCTAAGCTGCTCAAAACGCTCCAAGTCATATACGTCCTTCGAATAAGCCAGTCCGGTTTGACTAATGGCCTGAATCTGCTGTGCCCACGCGAGCCATTTAAGCTGCTCCATTTACGCCTCTCCCTTGTAATAGACTAGATTACAATATCAAGCCCTTGCTATGCAGTCTTGCAATCAATTGCTTATCTTCCCTCGCCTGCTGGATCGTCTGGATAATAAAATCCGATTTCCCTTCGGTATAGGCCACACGGTCATAGGTATGCGCTGCTTGCAGCTTCTTTTTGAGCCGATTATATTCCTGCTTGACCTCTTCATGGGATTTCAGATAATCGCGAAACAGCAACTGGTTGATCCAATGCGGACCCTTGAAACTGTACACATGCAAGTGATGGGTTCCAGCTCTCCATTTTCCTTTTCGAAAAAAGAGCCGCTCTGGAAATTCAGGCTTATGTACATATTCATATCCGATCCCTGCCAAACGTTCAATAACCGCCTCATTCACAAGACTAAGCTCCTCAACCCCGGCCATCATATCAATGGTGGGTTTGGAGTCCATACCAGGAACAGCGGTGCTGCCGATATGTTCAAGGAAGACAGGAAGACCTTCGAAGCTATATCGTATTTTCTTCTGTTCATGCTCGTAGTCCTGCATCCATTCCGCGTTGTATGAAGAAATAATGACTTGTTCCATAAATGTTTCCTTTCGTGAATACATATGTGTTCAGCTATTTGTCTGCACGGGTATGATCTCAATACTCAAATCGCTGGCTATAATGTGAAAAATATTCATGCTGTTCATCAGCATTCTCAAATAAGCCTCCTTCAGTTATATCAATTTCAGGGTATAGCAAGACATCCTTCATAATCCCCGGGTAGTTATTAAACACCTTCACTCCGGTAAAGCATAATTGGTACTGGTGCTCAGGATATCCGACGAGGTCAAGAAGAATATCCACCTGTTGATGCTCCGTCCGTACATCTATAATTCTAGCATCATGCAAGTGAAATTCCTTATCTAATCTTCGAACCTCTGCTGGCAGCTGCTCTTGTATGGAGCTATATTGTTCCCAGTAGCTGTCGCAGATTGTTTTCCATTTAAGGTCCCACTCCTTCTTCCATGCGCCGATCTCTGCCTTCATCTCCGGGCTATGTATATAGCAATCCATAATGCTCTCGTCATATACGTACTTTAACAAGTGAGCAGGCAAGAATTGCAGCATATGAGGGCGCAGCCATTCAAATCGGTCTCGTGACTCCTGATAGAAGTCCCTGCCTTCTGAAGCCAGCCATTGCATCTCCTCTTGGCGCTGTTCCTCCGATTCGAGGTAGCTTCCCATGCAGCCTCTGACCTGCATTTCGTTGTATAGATCTACTGTAAAATATCTCATTTTTTCTACTCTCCTACCCCTCCTACCCCTCCTATAGCGGATATTGAAGAAGAATCTGCTCACTCTTCAGCCCTTCATGAAAAAGATAATTATGGTCTGCGCCAACGACACATAGTATTTTTCGTTGCGGATTTGCCTTGATCGCATTCTTTGCCCGCTCAATCATAATCTGATTCCTGACGATCCATCTAAAATTCACTGCTGTCGGATTAACTTCATACATCCATTCATATTTTTGCTTCGTTACTTGATCAAATTCTGCGGAGTTAAATGGAATATTGCCATATGACCAAGTATCCATCTGTCTCTGGAACCATTCATCATCCAGCTTCTCAAGCTCTTGACGTTTCTCTTCTGGAAAAGGCACAAAAGGATCAAAATCATTCCATACATCCAGCTCAAACCAGTCAATCGGAACGAACTCTACCCCATGCTCCTCACAATAAGGAAAGATTAGCTCCCAGTACTCACTCGCTGGCTCACCCCAGTAGCCCTGCTCATGCTTGTTATTCAAGTACTTCTGCCAACTGTCAGGATGAACTTCACCGCAGATCAGGTCAGGCTCAAAGCGATGGATCACTTCTCGATATAGATCAAGAGAACAATGATACTGCTCTCTCAGGCTCTCATTATGAATTGTTCCCAGAATTCCAACCACGGGTCTCATGAACGCAGCCCAGCCCCTTCCTTTTTATTTTGTTATACATCTGGATATAAGGAGGTAGATAAGTATCTCTCACCTGTATCAGGGAGAATGATGACCATCGTCTTCCCTTTATTCTCAGGCCGTTTCGCAAGGGTTAATGCAGCAGACACTGCTGCCCCTGAGGAAATACCAACAAGAAGCCCTTCACTTCTAGCCAGCAGCCTTGAAACTTGCATCGCTTCATCATTTCTGACTGTAACAATCTCATCAATGACAGAGCGGTTAAAGTTGTCTGGAATAAATCCGGCACCGATGCCTTGTATGGAATGCAGTCCCTTTTTGCCGCCTGACAGCACTGGAGAATCATAAGGCTCCACAGCAACGACCTGAATGTTCTTGTTCTTATTCTTCAGAAATTCACCTACCCCGGAGATGGTACCTCCAGTACCTACACCCGCAACGAAGATATCAATGTTGCCTTCTGTATCTCTCCATATTTCTTCTGCTGTCGTTTGTTTATGTATTGCTGGATTAGCCGGGTTCTTGAATTGCTGAGGTATATAGGAGCCTGGTATTTCTGCCGCCAGTTCCTCTGCCTTCTTGATTGCTCCTGCCATTCCCTCTTGTGCCGGTGTAAGTACTAATTCAGCTCCTAGTGCAGTGAGCAGCTTACGACGCTCTACACTAAAGCTTTCCGGGAGCGTAATTATCAATTGATATCCTAGAGCAGCCGCAGCAAATGCCAATCCTACACCTGTATTGCCGCTGGTCGGTTCAATAAGAATTGAATCCTGCGTAATAACTCCGCGTTCCTCCGCATCTTTAATCATGGCATAGCCAATTCTGTCTTTTACACTTCCTGCTGGATTAAAGTACTCTAGCTTAGCATACATAGTAGATTCAATCTGTTGGACTTTTGAAAAATGACTTAATTCTAAGAGAGGTGTATTTCCAATAAGTTCGGTAAGGTTTTTCGCGATTCGGCTCAAGTTCATCCCTCCAGCTAGATAATACCAACCAACGAGGTGGGTTATACTAAAAAGCTAACATAGATGGAAAATAAATACAAACATATCTTGGATAATGGATTAGATTTGCGAGCATATCTGTCCCCAGCGGGAGAAATTTTGGTATACTGAATGACAACTATACATTAGTAGACTTACTGAAAGAGGTTAGACACATGGAAAAAGCGACATTTGCAGGCGGATGCTTCTGGTGCATGGTTACTCCATTTGAGGAGCTGCCCGGCATCCACGGTATCGTATCAGGTTACACAGGGGGTACTGTAGAGAATCCCACATATGAACAGGTCAAGACCGGAACGACAGGTCACTATGAAGTCGTCGAAATCACTTTTGATCCAGAGCTGTTTCCATACGAGAAGCTGCTGGAGTTGTTCTGGCCTCAAATTGATCCGACAGACGAAGGCGGGCAATTTCAAGATCGCGGCAGTCAGTACAAGACGGCTGTGTTCTATCATAATGAGCATCAACGAGAGCTTGCTCTGGCTTCCAAAAAAGAGGTTGCAGAAAGCGGGCGTTTTGATAAACCGATTGTCACTGAGATCCTGCCAGCGGCTACATTCTACCCTGCCGAAGAATATCATCAGGACTTCCATAAGAAGAATCAAAAGCATTATAAGGAAGACCGTGAGAAATCAGGCCGTGATGAATTTATTGCGGAAAATTGGAAGTAGAAAATCTCTGATATTATAAACTTCAAAAAGAGCCAGACACTGTAAAGTAAAGTGAATGCTTCGCTATTAAAGGTCTTGGCTCTTTTTTCATAGTTGTTTATATCACAGAATAACATCCGCTGTCAGATACTTGTTTTCATTAAATATGTTTCTGACCCGCTTCATCATGTCCTTTCCTTTTAAAAGATCGCTCCCTCTGCTGAGCAGCAATCCTCTGAGTGTCGCAATCGCTTCAAACAGCTCCAGCTCTTCATCCGTATAAGCGGTTGCAGATAAACAAGCGGCTCGATACACTGCTGCATTCCGGTCTCCTGCAAATATCCGCATAACAATGACAGACCAGGCGATATCATACCTTGCATCTCCCAACTGCCCATTGGTCCAATCGATGATCTTGTATTGACCTTCCTGCTCCAAAACATTGCCGAGATTAAAATCACCGTGAATCACACTGTGATGATTGAGATTTGCACGCTCCAGCAGCGGCATCAGCAGCCGCTTGATATCCTCATGCTGATCGATAGACGGATAAAAATAAGACATAAAATCGTATTTCGGCAATAAGTCGCTAAACTCCGTATCTACCGGCAGCTTATGTATATCAATCAACATTTTGGCGAGCTTACGAACAACCGCTGCACCCAATCGGGTAACCGGTGCTCCATCATAAGGAGTGAGCAGAACCTGATTGCCGTTCAGATCATAACCCCAGCCAAGCGGCCTGGACACGGGCATACTATAGCTATGCAGAAGCTCAAGCAGTTTATATTGACGCCGGATATCCGGTCTGGAATCGCGATTCCATATTTTGAGCACAAGGCTGTTTTCCTCTTCATCGGGCACGATCTGGAAAACTTCGGCTTCAAGACCCGCTTCTAACGCCGTCATCCCTTGAGAGCTGCCTGGCTTAAGCAGCACATCTACCTTGTCATCCTTTTCCTCCCAACGAATATCGAGCAGATAATGACTCATGGCGACACTCCTTTTTATCCATGTAATCTATCAAATGCATACGCTGCTGCGCCAATCATTCCTGCTCTTCCACCAAGCCGGGCTGGTTCAATTCTGCAGGCTTCTCTCGACAGCTGTAACGCATGGCGATGAACCGTTTCTCTCACCGTCCCCAGCAAACGCTCTCCTGCTGCAGACATACCTCCTCCAACAATAACGATCTCGGGATTAAATAGATTAATGACGTTAGCTAAACCGAACCCGAGAATTTCACCTGTCTCCTGCATTACTTCCCTGGCGGTCTGATCCTCCAGATCGTAAGCATCTGAGATCATCTTGGCTGTGATTTGGGTATCATCCCCCTGTACCCAATCCTGAATCATACTCTGCTGACCAGCAGACAGCTTCTCAAGCAGTGTATTCACCATCCCGACAGCCGAAGCATACCTTCCAAGACACCCTGAACTGCCGCATCTGCAAGGACGTCCCTCTCTATACATATTCATGTGTCCAATCTCACCTGCGCTGGAGGTCGTGCCATAGAGAACCTGTCCACCGCAGACAATCCCGGATCCAAGCCCTGTACCCAGTGTAATCAAGAAAATGTTCTGGTACCCTGCACCTGCCCCATGACGCCATTCTCCATATAGATTTACACGTACATCATTATCCATATAGACAGGGAAATTGAAATGCTCCTTCATACGATCCACAACCGGGATGTTTTCCCAATCTGGAAAATTCGGCGAAAAAATAGAGAACCCTGCTTGAGGATCCAGTAGTCCTGGAATTCCCATTCCCATAACCTCAATATCCGCCTGCGACAAATTTACGGAAGCGAGCAGTTTTTGCACCGTTTCTGCGATATTGGATAATACATAAGCTGGCCCTTTTGCAGCTTCCGTCGCCACGCTCAGCTCTATTACTGTCTCAAATTGTTTCGTGTAAATCGCTGCTTTCGTATTGGTTCCGCCGAGATCAACACCGATTAAATATTTGCTCATCTGTCTGCTCCTACACGTACTTAAGTATTTTTTAAGCTATAAAAAAGAGATCCCTATCGGACCTCCTTTTTGCATAAGCTTCATTATTTTCTATAAGCTTTGAATCCAAAATAACATAACAGAGAAATTATTGATATACCCGTCAACACCTCTACATACTCCGCTTTAGAGCTTGATGGGGAAATTTCAAATAGGAATAGAAAGGTGAATCCCGCTCCATCTGTTGGTCCGTTTATCAATAAAATACTTAGAATCATAGAAAAACCAAACACAAAAAGAGACAGCTTAGACCCATACTGCTCATCTTTCGATTTGAAAATAAAGATCAGAGAAAAGATAAAGCAAATAAACAATAATACCAACAACATGTCATCACCTGCTTCGATTAAGACTACTTGTCGATAAAATCGTTCACCTGACACAGCCATACCATGTGCACGGAGCCTGGTCCCCAATAATCCCGTACGGTAACATAAGGCTTGCCGAATTTTCGCAGCCACTTCTGCTGTGCCAGCTTATAGCCGCTGTCCAGGCAAAACTGTTCGACTCCCTGTTCATTCAGTAGAGTCAGCAGCGCCTTGATCAATGCAGAGCCTATACCCTGCCCCTGATAACTGGGGAGTACATATAAACTGCCGAGCTCACCCACATGATCGAGTGCATGCTCGGTGCACACTTTAATATCCTCTCCACAAGGCGAATACGAGATGGTGCCTACGACCACATCATCCTGCATCGCTGCGAGAAAAAGAGTACCTGCAGCATCCGATTGAAGCGCCTTCTGCAGAAGCTTTTTCTTAAGCTCAATTTCCCCGCGAAGATCCTCTTCCAGATGGGCGATGCCTTCTTTTTCAAACGTATCCGGTATGGTCTTCTCAAAAATATAATTAACCCTCTCAACATCAGCCGAACCCGCCGGTATGACCTGTACTTTGCTCAAGACATTGCTCCCTTCCTCCACATTTCAGATCTGCGATTATGAATTGCACTTGGCAGTCTATCTTTTTTGCGTGGCATGTTATACCCTGCTTAATTTCTCAACCGCCTGCTCCTCATGATCCAGGAAAAAGATATGTCGGCCCTTATTGCTCTCATATATAAAGTCCTTCAGACTCTTGCTCTCATAGATTGAATAATCCCCCACGATCGCGATATTCGTCTGGTAGTTTACAAACTTCTGCATGATCTCACCAGCCAGCTTCGTCTTCAGATCAAAAAACGGCTCCGCTATTGCTGATTTATGCAGGACAATCCGGCTGGAGCCCGTCTCATACTTCACCGTTGCCATAAGATCCAAGGCAGATTGAACATCTTCAATTAATACATCCATATCACGTACAACTGCAATCTCAACTCCATTGTGCTGAACAGTCGATATTTCCATCTTTATTCCTCCCGACTTCAATAGGACAAATTCCTATGCGCTTAAAGGACCAGCAGCACGCTTATCCCCACATTCTCATTAAACACGGAATATCCATTTTCCACAACCAATCCCCCTCAAGCATTTAAGCTAGTCGGTTAATTAATAGACGAACCTGCGCTGTGCCCAGTAGCTGAACACAAAGATGGATGCCTCCGTCAGTATCTTCGCAGCAAGCAGCGGAATGATTAATTTCTCATTGTAAAAGTACAATAGTCCATAATTCAGCAGCAATATGAGCAGGACAAGTGCAAAGTACTTGGGAAAGGATTGATAAACTCTCTTCGTATGGCCTCCCGTGAACACATATCTTCGATTCATAGAATAGTTGAATACAGAGCTGCACAGCCTTGCAACGACCACCGATAATAATAGACTGCTGCTGAAATAATGAACGATGAACAATAATGCAAAATCAAGAAGTGCAGAGATCAGCGACGAAGTGCTGAACAGCAGAATCGGATAATAGATCCGCAGCGAATCGGCAACAGGTCGAAAGTGAGAGGATTTATTTTCATCCAAATAAACCGTATCTATATATTCCTCCGTAATGGGATAGCCTGCTGTGTTCGCGGTCAGCAGCATGTTCATCTCATATTCGAATCGCTCGCCAGGGAGATCTGAGAGCCAGCTCAGCATGGATAAGGGAAATCCGCGCAGTCCCGTCTGTGTATCGTATACTTTATTTCCTGTCGTCAGTTTAAAAACAGCTCTCGTGACCGTATTCCCGAACCGGCTTCGGAGAGGTACCTTGCCGCTGAAGCGCCGGCTGCCGAGCACCATGCCAGGTACTGTCTGCTTCTGCACGGCTTCATATATCCGCTGTATATCATGTGGAAGATGCTGACCGTCACTGTCGGCCGTAATGATGGGACCCGGGAGTCCGGCTCTCTGAATATGCGCAAAGCCTGTTTTTAATGCGAGTCCTTTACCCAGATTGGCCTCATGCGTGAGGACGGTACACCTTAGGGATTCTACCAATGTAAAAATCTTACTGTATGCCGGCCCGCTGCCATCGTCGATAACGACAATTGGGCCAAGCTCACAGTTTAGAAGCTGAATAATCAAATCAAGCAAGCGGTCATCCGGTTCATAGGCTGGAATTAGAATGGTCATCTCATTCTCCCTCCGCTACATACAAGATATCGCTGACCCCGCGTTCTTCATTTTTACCTTGAGGATTGTTCACGACCCTGCCCATGAATACCATCGTAGAGGAGCCGCCGCCGTCCAGATTATAAGCCTCTGTTGCACCGAGGTTATCCATTAGCTGTGCAAGCTCGTCCAGCGTCATTCCGCGGCTGTAGCCTTTATTTCGCCCATCCACCACGACAAAAACATAATGATTCGGTTCAATCATACCGATCGCTGTCCGCGGGTTCGCAGCCTGAATGGAACGGTTGCCGAAATTGCTGTCAATCTTGACATGACTGAAATCTCCCGTGATTTCACCGTCCTGTATGAGAATCGGTCCAAAGGAAAGCGTATGGACTGCCCCGTCAGCCAGCAGCTCAGAGGAAGAAACCTCGGTCTCGTTATACGTCTGCATGGAGCCATCCGCAAACAATGCCATCGCATCTCTCACCGGGCTGTCTCGATAGAGCGTTCCATTGCGAATAATGACTCCATCGCTTCGAAAACCATAGTAGTCTCCATTGATCGCGAAGATCGCATTTTTGCCTGAAGCAATAGCCGAGGTATTCTCGATAATATTCGTTCCAAAGCTGTCATTCGCGAATGCTGTGCGTAAGAGTTCCGCATTCTTAAGTAAGACATCGGCAACATAGTAAGTAATCTGGTCCTCACCCGAACCCGTTTGTACCTGGTCGATCTGAATCTGAATATCATTACTCGTATAATTCCAGTCATCATACTCTTCGTCAGTAGTGGATGCAGAGGAATTGCTAGACTCGGCTGTACCAGCTGCTTGATTAGACTCCACTGTCTCATCCGTGACCACAACCTCAACGTGCTCAATAAGATAGCGATCAGCAAGTCCATATAATATAACCCCCACGATGATTAGAATCATTAGGGAGATGAGCATCCCTTTTCTTTTCCGTATTTGACCAAGCTTCAGATCGGCTCTCATAAGAAGTCCCCTTTACATATATTCTAAGGCTGAGTATATAAAGGGTTGCTTAAATGAATCTGAAACAAAGATCCAATGCACTGACGGTTAGAACGAATCTCGCATCGATCTTCAGATACGGAAGTGCAAAAAAAAGATGGCTTTCTCTCCTTAATTGAGAAAAACCATCTTGTATACTTTTCACAATCAGCTAAGCTTTTGCCGCTAAATATAAGGCAACTCTATGCTCCTTATGAATTGTACCACCTGCTCGGTCAACGGACTCCTGGATTCGATGGAACAACTCATCTTTAACTGATTTTGGAAGCTGTCTGTGCTTGGAGTTTGTATTCAGCAAGGATACATAAGCGGAGCTGGTGAGTGTATGTATTTCCCTATACTCTATTACACGCAGATTCTTAAAGAACCCCGACTTGTCAGTGATCACTCTTCTGTCTTCAATAATCTCCTCAGGAGTAGGCAGCGCAGCGTCATCCAAATGAGGAGCAAGTCTGCGGTAGTGAAGACGAATTTCCTGGTGGAGGTCATCGTACATCGGAATATGTACCGTCCAGAAGAAAGCCATTGAACCGTTATGTTTAAGCAGCTCCCACACTCTCCGATATCCGAATTCAGGCTCAATGAAATGAAAGGCCGTTCCCGAAATCGCGAGGTCAAAAGGTGAACCCTCTCCATTCCAATCCTCAAACGCGGTATGAAGTACTTTTACTGAGGGATATCCTTTGAATTTCTCGGCAGTAAACTGTGCTAGTTGGTCACCAAGCTCAACACAGGTGATGTCCGTAAAACCTTTATCTACGAAGCCTCCAGTCGCTTGACCTGTTCCGCAGCCGATTTCTAAGATCCTTTGGCCTTGTTTCAGACCGGAATAATCAGTAATATCATCGAACATTTCTTTGGGATAAGCGGGTCTGAACCTCTCATATTCACTAACGATATAATTGAAGGTTTCTTTATTCTCCATACTGCTCCGCCTCCAGCCTGAATTAACTTCTAACTATACATAACTTAATATCGGTCGAGGTCATTGATTGCTCTTAGTCAGCTCTTCTTCGTCATCAAGATGAGTCCCGTGGACCAATTGAGCTTAGACAGATGGAAATCCTCTCTTGATTCCAGATACGATACTAACTTGGATACCTTATCCTCATGGTCTTCAGGCCAATTCGGCTGCGGGTTCAGATCATCAATAATATACATTCCTCCAGGCTTGACCATATCAAGCACCTCTTCCACCAGATAAAACTTGCCTGGCCATGTATCAGCGAAGATGACATCATATTGTTTGGATTTATGTTCTTCTATGTATTCGCCGCCATCCTGAGCAAATAGATGTAACCGAGGATCATCCCCCAGCACTTCCCTCGCAATATTCGAGCATTGCTCATCCATCTCAACAGAATACAGCCTGCTGTCCTGGTCCATTCCATCAAGAAGCCAAGCTGTAGAGTGACCTACACCTGTTCCTAATTCCAAAATGGTGCTCTGCCTGCGATTTGCGACTAACATCCGAAGGAAGCTGCCTGTTAAATCATCACACGAAGCCGTGAAGCCATATTCTGCAGCACATTTACTCACTCGTTCTGCATGGATCGGGCGCTGAATACCTTGTAATTCGTCCATGGATAAGCCTCCTTTTATTACCTTGAGCTAACTTAATCGTTATACCTTCATTCTCTTTTTGATCATTCTGATTTGTCCTCTATGATTGATTTCATCTTCAAAGACGTGGAACCACATAAAGTAATAATTTGCTTGTTTGTCATACCAGAATTGCTCCTCATGATGAAGCCAATCATCATTTACGGAATTAAAATACTTAAGTGTTCTATTTCTTACTTCTTCCAATTTGTTAAGGTAAAATGTGAGTTCATGCCCTCTGATCTGTTCTTGCGTTCAACGCTGCTACCTATTAACAATCCCGAAGGAAATCTTCATGTTGGGTGCGTAGGTTAACCAGGATTGATCATTAAATTGTTTGGAGAATAACCGTTCAGCATCGTACTGCCTTCTTGTCTCTTCCGCTGTCAACCCTCTCTCTATCAGATTGATCTCAACCTGTTCGTAATCACCTGGATCTTGGCCTAGTCCATCTGCACTTAATGCTTCAAAGAGCTTATTCTTCATCGTTAAATCCATGTGCTGATCTAAAAAGTTTACCCGATCACTGACCCGGCACTGTACGTCCTGTAAACCTAGCTGGCTAAGAAGTACAGGTAATCTCATGCCGATATTTCCGTCTTTGCTCTTACTTCTTCTGTCTGCTTCAAACAGTTTTTGAAGTATTCCCAGCTGTATGATATCGGATTGTTCCTGCCCTTCGAAATAATAGTTCGACATATTTGAAATCCAATGAGGCTCAAAGCATATAACCCTGCCCGAATTTACTACGCTATCGATCATCCTCTGAAGAATAATAGATGGTTCAGCGATATGTAACAAAAAGGCGTGACTCATCGCAATATCATACTTGCCATCTACGGACTGTTCTTCAAGATCAGCTACGATAAATTCTGTTGTATACGGTAAGCGAGAGAATAATTCTTTTGCTTCATCAATCAAATCCTGGCCTTTATCTATCCCCGTATACGTTGATCCTTCTGGCAATAAAGGCAGCAGCTTTAAACCGAGGTAGCCATATCCGCAGCCGTAATCTACCACATTTACAGGCTTATGAATGTTCCACACTTTTTGCACTAGAAATTCTAGATAGTCATCGTTGTAGTACAGCCATCGCGTATTTCTAAGGTATTCGATTTGAGTATCCCAATAATATTCGGACATTGTGCAGCCCCTTTACTCATTGTTAGTATTTATTTTATTTAGCACGCAGCATCTTTTCTGTGGGGTTAAAATTAGACCACATCAAGCATTGGCTTTAAATGAAGTAATCCCATATCCACCGATGTTTCGATATAACCCAAGATTTGAACAAACGTGAATACTTGAAGCTGCTGTTTGTTGACTTCGTCTTTGTCGTATTCCATATCACCTAGTACATAAGGGAGGAAAAGTTCAACGTCCTTGGACTTCACCTCTTCCAAATCCATAACGGCAGGAACATCACTGAGCATTTCCTTCAGTATATTTGTAAATCCATAGTGTTCTAACAATTTCCCGTTCAATGTTTGAAAGTCTTTATGATATATAGGGTATAAATCTGGATCCGCTTCCATTCTGTTTTTCAACCATGAGAGGTTAAATCCTCTGAGCCAGATATCATCCGCAATTAGAAGTGTAAAATATCCTAATATATACTGTTGCTCCGCCTGTGAGCTATATTTATGTAAAAATCCTTTATAATCTATGAATCTTGAAGAGCGTCCGGTCTTCCATGGACAAACTCTCTGCAATTCGATTGGCAATAATCAAGTGCATGATCCTTGAACCCATATGCTTCCTCGCCTTCTTCTGTTATTTCTATAGCCCTTTCAATTTCCATCAGCATTCTAAATCATATAATAATTGTAAATTTTGTTCAATCGAAACCTACTTAAAAAACCACTTTTACTTCCAAGTGATCCCCATAAAGCATGGGCTCTCGAGTTCTAATTGTTCCTGTAAGGTTCAATTAGGCCTGAGAGCCTCATCCTTCTAAAAACCATTCACTATAAAAATCAAACTCATAAATAATATCAAGCCAATCGTTCCAACAGCCGCAAGGATGTTAATAATCTTGTCAGCTCTGAACTTCGTCCGGACTAGCTTTAGCAGTAAATGATACAGCCCAATTCCAATAACACCACCAAGCGTATTGTTGATAAGATCCGTTATGTCACTTGCACCAATGGCAAACATATATTGAAGCAGTTCATATACCAGACTTATAGCTGCAATAGTCGCTGCTCTTTTGAGAAATGACCATTTCGTCAGCATGCTTAGATATATCCCAACAGGAACAAAAGCAATCATGTTATATAGCAGCTCTTGTATATCTAATTCATTGTTAACGATGACCGACTCGCCAAATGGAACCAGGTTAATGTTTCTGATCTCAGGTAAATCCTGTGCTGAGAATGCCATTTTGAATACGATAATCCAGGTTAACAGCAAAATATAAACTGCAAATAGCAACCAAGTTAGCTTTGTACCTCGTTCTCGTTGTGTTGTTTTCATTTTCTCTCCCTCTCTAGACAATCATCTCACTGACGAATCAACTCTATAACGATTGAAGCTGCGAATAAGTTTGATTCTCTATATTGAAATTATTGTCAGGCGGGGGGATTGTTCAAATATTGTTATTATCCATAAATTCAATACAAAAAGGCTGCGTTTCGGGCTTCAAACAATACTCTATTCTTTTTCTAAAATCTTTCCATTGTACTTTCTCTAACGCTTCTTCAATGGGGAAAAATCCACATTCCAGGCTCTCCGGTGAACATGTTAATTCGCCTCCGATGGGCTTTGCTAAAAATAGTGTATTACAAATCGAGTTCCCAACATTCTGAAATATCCCGCAAAATTTAATAATTTCAATGTCTATTCCTGATTCTTCCTTCGTCTCTCGTATTGCGGCCTGACTCAAAGATTCTCCTATCTCTACTTGTCCTCCAGGCATTTCCCAGCCTCTTCTTGGTCCTCTGATCAGTAATATTTCGTTATTATCATTGACTACAACGGCAGCTGCCGAAACAATATGCTTTGGTGGGTGCATGACGCTACTCCTTCATTTTTGAGATTACTTATTTATTTTAGCAACCATGGTTATGGATGTGCCTACCTTACCTGTCTCTTCGAAGCAAAATCGCTGGTAAAGTTTCATTGCTGCTTCATTGTGTGGATCTACACTTAATGAGATTCTTTCAATGTTCTTCTTCCTGGCTTCTTTAAAGAGTTCATTCATCAAAGCGCTTCCAATTCCGATTCCTCTGTATTCTTCTAAGATCGCCATTCCGAGCTCCGGCACGTCATTATCGACATACCCAAAGCCTTTATTACTCTCATGAAAGTATCGGGCTGTTATTGATCCAACCGGCTTGTCTTGTTCATCCATTGCTATGAATCCAAAATCTCCATCCCGTCCCCAGCCTTCTACATACTTCGAAAGGTGTGGGTCATTGATCATTTCTCTGCTGAACGGCTCCTGCCCCTCTGGAACAAACAGTGATTCGTACAACATATCCCATAAAAATGTAACATCTTCTGCTTCAATTGGTCTGATTCTATAATTCATCGTTTGTTACCACCTTCACCTATAATAAAGTCTTTAAAATGGTCCGTTCCCTGTCTACTGTTGTTGTGAAGAACTCCTGTTTAATCTCCTGCAATTCTTCCTTAAGCTTATCTCTTCCAATGGCATCAAATCGTTGTTGAACCTTGCTGATATGTTCCTCGTCGGACTTAATCTTGCTCTCAATCTCATCATATTGCTCTAACGAATCATATTCCCACATGGCGAAGATCTCACTAGTATCTTCATTCAATGTGGTTTGCCATCTCCCAATCAGTCTAGCTCCATACTTCTGTTGAGCAGGCAACAAGATATCATTGAATAACGAATTAAACTCATCTACGATTGAATTAGCAACAATATACGTCTTCCTCCGATAAATCATTTTCCACGCCTACTCTCGCAGTTTTTGTATACGTACTTTTGTTGAGTTAAACTTCGAAATCTTGTATCTTACCATTTTTCGTGTAATAGATAAGCCCTTCCACTTCTTTCATTACTCTTTGAGTACCTTGCTGACTTTCCCACCAGTTCGTAGGTCTCGTGCTCTTATCTTGAGCAGGACATAATGAGTACTCAATATGTTCAGGCAAATAGGTCTTCAATGTTAAGTAGCAGCGTCGGATATGATAAAAAGTAGTGACGATCAGAATTCTTTTTATATGATTTAATCCGAAATACGGATCCAGTACTTCTCTGGATTTCAAGACATTATCTATCGTGTTCTTGGATAGGGTCTCAACGATAATATCTTGTTCAGGTACCCCGAGCTCGATGGCTCTATTCTTCATTAATATGGCTTCGGGCACCTCGAGTGCTCCACCAGACATTAATATCTTTGAGGAACGTCCAGAATTATATAAATTAACTGCGTGTGGAACTCGATATTTACTGGCCGACACACTGCCAAATACAAAAATAACATCGCCGTTCTCGCCATCATCCTCAATTCCACGGAATAGAATGCGGGTTAGTAAATCTTTATCATCCAAAGTGATACGATCCAAAGACATATCCGATATTTTCATTTCCCGATCCTCTCGTTTATTGTGATCTTCGACCTGTCGTTCTCGATTGATGAAATAAACACTAATATAATAAGCAGCTCAGAAACATTATTTATATTCGACTTTATAGTCATATTTCACATGCGTTTATGTATGTCTGGCACTTCATTGTTTGCCTTTAATTTCATCAATACAAAATCAATTTTTTCTTCTCCTACTCGACTTTTGAAACATTGAGACTTTACAAATCCAACCCGTTCATAGACTTTAATTGCCCGTTCGTTAAATGTAGCCACAACAAGTTGAATCTTAGATATTTGATATTCCTCTATAATAAACTTGATAGAAGCTTCCAAGAAGTTTGCACCATTACCCATCCCCGTGCGTGAAGGAGCTAATCCCAGCCCAAGGTCTAAACATTTATCATCATTGTAAATTCCTATTTCATAACCTCCCGATACACGGGCTGATTCTCCAATACAAATAAATCCACACAGCTCATTATCACTATTTAATACGTAATAATATTCACCATTCATTAACTCCGAGATCGTTTCCTCGCTGCCATCCATGTTATAGAAAGAGTAAGATTCTTTATATGTCCATTCAGCAATGGACGCAGCGTATACTTCTGTCATTAAATAGTAGCGAAAGGATTGCATAACTCTTTATTTCTCCCTTCCTTTAGAATAAACTTTCATAAATCTCTTTAGCGCCCTCGTTAATTTCGCTTAATATTTCGCTCGGTGTTGGATTCTGAATGATTCTCAGCAGATCTTCTCTTACTTCGTTATGGAGATCCGCATTCAGATCATCCGCTTTGAATCTTGGAAGCACCGTACATAATTCTTGTGCAACAGGCCAATTAATATCCTGCAGCCATTCAAATAAATCATCCATAATTGAACTAACATCCATTTCACTGGGATCAAGTTCTTTCAACTTATCAATGACCTCTAAATCATGTTTATGTTTTGGAACTAGCTGTTGGAGATCATTCATTTAGTTCACCTTATTCCTTAACTTTTAACGCCAATACCATAATTCTTGATTGTCTTATCTAACGTTAAATTGCTTTTCTCATTCCATATAAAATTCATTTCAAAAGTACCCTCTGCAAAGAACAATGGAAACCTTCGTTTAAACCAATCTTGCATAGGTAACTTAGGTACATCTTCAATCTCTACCCACCGTAACTCCCCTTCTGGCGGATGATCAAGCAGCTCCCCCTCAAAAGAAGTCGCCAGATAATTGAACACCATATATCTTAAGCCTTTATCCGGTTCACAGAATTCATCGAGACCTTTGTATATGATGTCTTTAACGATTAATCCGGTCTCTTCACGCACTTCTCGAATTGCACCATTAACTATACTCTCTGGAAAATCCACCTTTCCCCCGGGGGCTATATATCCTGGAAATCCAAGCTTATCAGGTCTATTCATTAATAATACCTTCGATCCATCCTGTATCATGCACATCGTATATATTTTATGAGTTACTTCGGCTGCCAAATGGTTCAACCCTCTCTTTATATTCATTCTCTAAAATAGAAAACAAATAGGAATCATGGAATTTTCCTTTAGCCCATATATGCTCCCTTAAGTGACCTTCCATTTTCATTCCTATTTTTCGCAATACCTTTTCTGATCCCGTATTCTCTGGTCGACAAGTTGCAAAGACTCTATGTATATTGAAGTTCTCAAATGCTAGTTTCAATAACACTTTAGATGCTTCGCTAGCATAGCCATTGCCCCAATATTTGGAATTAAAACAGTAACCGATCTCTGCATTTTTCTCTCTGATATAAATTCCACAGCCACCTATTAATTGGTTTGTTTCTTTTAGAATGACAGCAAATTCATAATCTGTTCGCTCATTTAATTGTTGCAATGCAATTTGATGACTTACATACGACTTCGTCTCCTCTTCACTATTGGGTCCCCACAACGTATGCTCAGTTACCTGAGGGCTGGATGCATACTTATGTACTTCAATCCAATCATTCATGATGAACTCACGAATATTTAATCTTGCGGTTTCTATGTGCATTTATATATTCTCCTTAATGTAATTTAGTGTCTTCTTCATTCTCACACTCTTCCTAATATCATAAGCTGTGTAGGTTTAGCTCGACTTTCCGATCATTTTTGTACATAATTAGCTCATAAGTTTGTTTATTACATTTTTATACAATCCACTATGTTTCACACTTTATATATCGCAGGAGGGTTTTCATTTGAAAAAAACGTTCGCTTTTTTGCTGGTATCCACTCTATTTATTGGATCCGTTAGTTCTGCCGCTGCCAAACCTGAGGTGATTACTTACAAAAACTGTACTGAGTTAAACAAAGTCTATAAAGGCGGAGTAGCCAAATCAGCTTCTATTAAGAACAAAGGCGGGAAAACCAAATATAAGCCCTTCGTATCCAAAGAGTTATATGAAGCGAATAAGAAAAGCGATCGAGATAAAGATTTTATTGCATGTGAAAAATAATATATCCACGGGACCTTCTCTATTGAAGGTCCGACTATTGTCAAAATATCAACTCGCAATCATGATTTTCCCAGATTGTGCTTAAAGCACACAACCTTCCATATTCCATACTTACTAGTAATTTCCTGCAATGTACTAACATAACTTGACACCGTATAACAAAAAAAACCGCATTCAGCGGCTGATAAGCGTTCGGTGACCAGGTACTGCGGCTCACCCAGTTTGAACAATTGAATACTGTATTAGACAATGATATGTTTTCATTGATTCTCTTAATTCAAGTTCTTATTCAAGAACACCAGTCTATCGATCTCTGCAAAACCAATCTTTTTATAAAATGCTTCAGCAGGAATACCTCGATCCGTTAACAACGTTATATTACCTACCTCGTCAGACTCAAGCTTCTCTATTAAGAATCTCATAAGTGCTGATCCTACACCCGATTTCTGCTTCTGTACACTGACACACATTTCGTTGATGAAAAACTCTTTTCCACTCCACCAATGCTTAGTAGCACCAAAAATAAAGCCTATGATTTCTTCCCCATCTACAGCAACAACACCGATAAATCCAGGAGTATTCGTGAAATCGGTCAAGTATTGATATGCAGTATCTGATGACCATTCATCATTCCACGGCTCTTGATTAAAAACACTTATAAACGTACTTACACATAGCAAGAGATCATTTCTATCGAATAATCTAAGTTCCATAGCTCAATCCATCCTTTCATCGATTTATTATGTTCATTGATGTAGCCTCATTGATGACTCCGTGTTCCCCATATGGTTCTACATAATTTATATGCTCTGATTCAAAAAGTTTCATTAGTTCATATTCTTGAGGAAAAGGCACCTAACGTTTCTCCTGTTCGTTGACTTAACTCAACAATAACTTCGAATGTCTTTGCAGAAAAAACTATACTCCGTTCTCCATTCATCCGCTTTCAATCCATAAATTGTCCTATCTATAAATCTTCCATTGATATATTCGTAATCTCTTAACTCCCCTTCACGTTTAAAACCTAATTTCTCAGGAATCGCACGACTCTTCGTATCAAGCCGTCTAAGTTCTTCCAATGGTTTTACGCTAGGTTTATCTTTCACTTGTATCACAGCAGAATAATCATATTCCATCAAAGTCATCCATTCATCTTTTACTTCTAAACTTAAGTCGAGATCCGGATTACAATGAAGACAATAATCTAAGAGCTCTGCTGTAACTTCAGATTCAATTGATATGTACTTATTAATCCCTGTATGCTTACAATCAATGTAGGCTCCATTGTAATAAATAAAAGAACCTAAGTTGAGCATGTCCTCACTTATAAACGACCTGACTGCTCTTGGAGGACGTGCTGTTGCAAAAATAAATTTCATCCCCATATTCGAGCAATTCATAATCGCATTATAGTTTCGCTTTGATATTTCTTTTTTGGAGTTGAGGAGGGTGCCATCTAGATCTAACACTATAATTGGAAAATTCATTGAGATCTCCTCTCTGTAGATATATCTGATTATTTCTCACACAATGCCTTCATTGAAATAAGTTACTTCAGAGTTCTTTTGTACTAGTCCACTTAAACCTTGTTTATAATAGGGCATCAATCTGTTAGATTCTTCAAGACTAATCCATTGGATATCCATTATTTCATCAGGTCTTATGATCTTTTTATTTCCTCCAACAATCTCTGCATTAAACGTAATAAATAACGCATGTTCGTTACTATGGCTTATTTTCGCTTCATTGACCGCAACAATACCGTGAACGTTTATGTCAAACCCCGTATCTTCCTTTGCTTCCCTGACTGCTGCTTCATCTAAATATTCACCCTCTTCAACTGCTCCACCAGGAAGAGACCACCGATTGTTGTCTTTATTCTTCACCATTAATATGTGTGTCTTTGTCTCGTCTAAAATAAGAGAATAAACTACATTAATTCTTTTCATCATTGATCTCCCCCACATATGAACTCCCATAAGTTTTTTCAAAATATTCAATCATTCTTTCGCTTAATCACAAATGCCTTATCTGCTCTCTCAAACCCAATCTTCTCGTAAAATCCTACAGCTCTAGGAGCTGAAGTTAAAATATATTGAATTTCTTCTTCTCCTAATCTTTCCCTTAGTATTCTTATAAGTTCTTTACCGATTCCTTGTCCTTGATAGTCTTTATCTACAGCAATATCTGATATGTAGCAGCAATAAGAATAGTCAGTTATAGCTCTTAAGAATCCAATAAGTTTTCCTTCATCTCTTACCGAAATAACTTCATCAGCATTATCAAGCATTCTCTGAATTCGATCACCATCTCCAACTGGTCTCCTGATCCCGGATTTACTAAACACTTCCTCTACTTCCTTGACACCACAGTATTCATTGATTTTATATTCTAGTCTCACAGTACATACCTCACAAAATATATAATTTTTGCGATTTCAACCAACTATTGCGTCAACTTTAGCTAAATGTTTCTTTGCTTCTAATATGATTTGCTGTCTTACTTCTACTTTATTTGGTTTATGATACTGATCATCATATATTATTCGGTCAATATCTTCACTAATGTTCACCCAAGTTATCAAATCTTCTGGGTAATCCAGTTCAGAAACAAGGTTAATATAAGCATTCCTTGAATCACTTAATATTTCCTGACAAAGGTAATACAAATATGTTCGAGCACACTCCTCATAAATAGGAATACTCATTTCTATTTCAAGTACAAATTTATTAAAATATTCTTCGAAACTAAACAAGCTTTCATTACAATTCATTGATAATATCTTGTATAAAGTGATTGAATCAACGTCAGCTTCAGCTAAGGAATTAGCCCACTTCAGATAGTCAGTAGCTGTTGCCTTATTTTTATACCTTTTATAGTAAAGAAGATTTGTTTCTTTAGTGAGTATATCTGTCATTCATTAATTTCTCCTTATCTTCACTTAAGAAATTTGTTGACGTCGTGGTGTCTACGTAACCGAGATGTGTATATGAATCTGCGAATGGTTTAGACCGACTTCTCCGATTTATCCATCAGAGTATTTTAATAATTCCCCTGATTCAAATTGCTTATCAATAATATTTAATAAATGCTTTCCAAGTTCTTCTGTTGATTGTAATTGCCCTGTTTGATGTGCTTGTTTAAAGAATTTCGCCATTTCAAAGTCTTGATCATTCTTTTCTCTGGCTACTTTCTGCAGATCCGTCTCAACCAGCCCAGGATCAACAGCAATAATTTCTATTGGATTTTCCCGTTTCAATTGTTCTGCTCCGATACACTGAGTGAACATATTGATTCCAGCCTTGGCTGTACAATACACACTCATTGCTGGCGCTGGATATACTCCTGAGCTAGAGGAGATATTAATAATCTTTCGTCTAATCTGCTCATGCTCTGTTAGTTTAATAAAGCAAGCTGTTAATACCATCGGAGCTACCAAACTTACTTGTAGATTCTTATTAATTTCTTCTGCATTACATAGTCCTATTGGTTTCAAAGGTTCTAGCATTACCGCGTTATTAATGAGACATATCATTGCCTTATTGTTTAAGTTAATTTGATTGAGAATTATGCTTAACAGATTTTCAATTCCAGATACGTCACTTAAATCATAATTGTAATGATTGTAGTTCTCGTACTCCATTAAACTAGCAGCGTCTCCTCTGGATATACCATATACAAAGTTTTCTTCATCAAGAAGCATCCTGGAAACTTGCTCACCTATACCTCTTGATGTTCCTGTAATAATAAAATGATTCATTTGCAGTAAGTCGCCTCCTGACTCCTGAACATAACTTAGGGATTTACAGTATGTATCTCTTGTGAGAATCATTCTCCCAGATCTTTGATTAGATACATCAGCAGGTCATCATCAACTGTCACTTGGTGCCCAGGTTTCACTTCAGTATTTTTATATACAATTCCTCTACCATCCATGACATATCCGCGCTTGTTATACATCATTTGAGCGTTCCCATAATCTTTATATAGTCCTACTCCTAGACCGATAAATTTGGACTTCTTTGATGCTATTCTTTCAAGCTCATCAAACAGTACACTTGCGATTCCCTTTCTCCTAAAATCCTGAAAAACATTGAGGTCATTGATCTCCGGTATGTTTTCTCGTTTAAAATAGGGATAATCGGATTCAAACAATAAGTGGCAGCAGCCGGCCAAGGTATCTCCATAGTAAGCTAGTAAAGTAACTCTCTTACCTTCTAAATTCTCTTCTAAACAATTAGAAAAATAATCATTCGAGGTATACCATGGATATCTCTTTGCGAATTCTATGTCCAATAGGGATACCTCTTCATCATTTGAAAGTTTTCTTAATGTTATTGAGTTTGTCATCTTTGGTCCTCTTTCTCTCGATTCATAGAAGGGGTGATACCCAATGGATGGATATGTTTTAAATTTGACATCACTTCTGGAATTGCATCAATAAAATATTGTATTAACTCCCTCATCTTCTCTTCAAAATCTTCCCGATCTGGTGCTCCGATATTGATAGATGTATTCTGTTCTTTATATAATTCATTGAATAAGTGAATGTCTTTATTATATTCATTCTTTACAAATTCCTTATGTAGCTCACTCATACCAATGATGATGTCATATTTAAGAAACGCTTCATTATCAAATTGAGTTCTCTTAAATTCAGATGTATCGATATTCATGTCATTCATTATTTTAAAATGAAGCTCTGAATATTTATTTATGTCACTATTTGCTCTTATCCCTGCAGATGCCACTTGCACATCCGAAATAAATTCATCCTTAAATAATCCTTACAGATAAACTCAGCTATGATGCTGCGAGTATAATTATCTGTGCATAAAAATAGAACCTTCAAAACATTTACCTTCTTTCTATTCCATGCTTTGTTAGTTTGTTATACACCGGATCTCTTAAACTGCTTCCATATCCTTACGGATTCAACCTCATGTTTGTATAGTATGAATTAAATCCGATCTCTTCCCAAAACCTTCTGCCCATCGGGTTACTTTCTAACACATCAATAATGAGCATTGAATTTTGAAATAATTCGGTTCTTAATTTATCTATTCCTTGTTTTCCTAAACCTCTTCTTCGATATTGCCTCCTGATAAAATACTGTCTTATATAAAAGGTTTTGTTCTTCCTATTATTTATGTCCTCTCTTTCTTGGTATAAGGCATATCCTACAGCCTGTTCACCTAGTACAAGTAGAACTGCTTTCCAATCATTATTCAGAAAATCTGTCATTCTGTCGTTCAATTCTTCTAATGTCATGGGGTTATCGCTTTTTTCATCTTCAATAAGTTCTTTGTTCATTTGGGATAAAATGTGTACATCGTTAAGTTGTGCAGAAATGACAGTTAGAGTTTCCATGTTTAGATCCCTCATTTTTATATGATTCTTCGGTCTAATCTAATTCCTTCAAAAAATAATAATGTTTGTGCCCTCTAGGTGCATCATTGATTGTTGCTATTATCTTGTATCCATGTTTCTTATAAAAATCAGGTGCTTGAAAGCTAAATGTATTTAGCTTAATAAAGCTACACTTTTTCTCCCAAGCAATTCGCTCGATTTCACTTAATAGACTTGATCCATGCCCATTCTCCCTATGATTCTGATCAATCCACAGAATATCAACCTCAAGCCAATTCCAGCATAAAACACTGAGAAGTCCCCCAATGATATTTCCTTCCGCATCCTTCATGTGTAAGTTAATCTCTTCATAATTGTTTTTAATATCATCTGATAATTGATTTGCATTAAACTCGATAAGTTTGTTTCTTACATATGTGCTATCTTCATCTGTGCTCCTTAATATGGTTTGATTAGACATCATGATCCTCCAAGATAAACGAAGTGTGTTTGTTATTTTGAATTTAGACTATCTCTGTTAATTCATGAACGAAACGCCCCAACCTTAGATAACTCTTATCTTAGGCTGGAGCGTTTGTTTGTCTGAGTTTATTCCAATATTATACATCTACTATCCGAAAGGTGATAGCCCCAATGAATGAATCCCTTGTTACCCAAAGGAACTAACTTCGTAAAAATATTTTCACTGGCTTGTTTGACTTGAACTTAGCAATTGTTTCTTCAGCAGCATGATCTGTCCTATATGATACGCATTATGAATACATAAATTTGATACCACTCCCCACCATGGAGCATTATAATATGACGGGATAACAGATATTAGTTTTGCATCCGAGCTTCCCTCAATTGCCCTATTCCAATCTATAAAAACGGTTTCAAGCCTCTGAAGGGTCTTCTTCCATTCAAGATCATTTATAGAATGTGGATTAACATAAAACGTATCCTCATTGTTTATGGTGCTGTCCAATTCGAATTGTCCGGCGTTATATCGTTCAAGCCATTTTTCATTCCAAAAAATAAGGTGGTTCACGATCGACCAGATCGATTGTTTACTCTCTGTCTCCCACGCAGCTTGTGCTGCATTTAAGTCGATTAGGATCTCATGAAGAGGAATAAACCAGCTCTTATCGTTATAACAAGCGTTTAATTGATCTAACAGAATAGATTTATGGCTCACACCTATAACCTCTCTTCTCGAACGATTTTCCGCTTCTGTTCAGAAACTACTATCGATTTTTAGGAGTGGGAACGGCTGGATCATTATCCCCTCCCATTCTTCTTCTCGAGGTCTCCATTCTACCGACTGCGGGTATATGTGTTCCGGCCTTGGCCAAACCAAATTTAGGCATATTTCCATAAATACATTCATATTGCCCGGGCTGAATCATATAAGTCTCGTGATAAATTCCCACCGTTCCATTCGTGCCCACGGATTGATTGAATTTTTTCCATTCTACAAGATGAGTTCCTCCCCGTGCATATTTCTCAAGCTGGTCATACGTTTTCCAGTATTGTAATAAGTTGACACTCCCACAGCTAAAGCAATGGGATTCTTGAGTGATGAAACCGAAGTCCGTTTCCGGTATCGGAGTATGACCTCAAGATTAGGCTGTGCCATCAGCCCTCCTAAGACAGTGCGTATAGCATCTTAGGCTGATTGGCTGTTACCGCCAATCACAGGTGCGTGAATAATATTGATTGCACCCACTCTATCTCGATGGGTTTTATAACCACATGAACAAGCATATTTTCTATCCTTTACTTTGTTTTTTGAATCGCAAGTAGGACATTTTTGTGATGTATACGCTGGGTCCACATACTCTACTTTAATTCCTACCATATTTGCCTTATATTCAATGAATTGAGCCAAGCGATAAAATGACCATGTATGCAAATTCTTCTCGTTTTTACGACTTGTTCTTGTCGTCTTCCTTATATTAGTTAGTTGCTCTAATCGAATAATAGACACTTGGTTATCTACCGCAAAATTAACGATTTCCCTACTAATTTTATGGTCTTTATCTTTCATCCACCGTTGTTCTTTATCATGCAACTTGCGAAGGGTACTAAGTTTTTTCTTTTCTCCTAAGCACTTTCTTGTTTTGCGGAACTTTCGTTTCATAAATTTATTTTCTCTTCCGTTTCCAAAGAACTTTGTCTTACCTTCATTAGTTACTGCAACGGCCGGTACTTTTAATCCTAAGTCAATACCCATCAATTGTTCTTTTGTTGGCTTTTGAGACGGGGTTGGCACTTCCAGGGAGATTTGTGCAAACCATTTCCCTGATTTCTCCACGACGCGCATTAGCCCTAATTTGGCTGCTTGGAGAATTTTTTTGTCTCTTTCTGTTATTAGGGCGGGGAAGATGGTTTTCTTTGCTTTTCCGTTGACCATTATCGGAAAAGCAAGTGAAGATTGATCTAGGCTATAGTTTTGGTTATTTATACAGTAGGTTGGCTTCTTCAGAACGGGGCGTTTTTTTCTTTTCTTTGTTATTCTAAATACGCTTTTAGCGTCACGAATAACTTGATTCAATACAGCTGAGGGGAGAGCAGCTTCAATATTCTTTGTTGTGACTTTAGGGAACGAACCTTCTATCTCGGCTCGTTCAGTTAAAGTATTAACAATACGAATATATTCTTTACTCAGTTCCTTTAAACCGGATATGTCTTTCGGAAAAAAGCGAATTTTTACTGTAATGGGTTGCATGTAAATCACCCCCTTGTTTTTTGTTCTTCTACATATCGTTTGATTGTTTCACTTGAAACATTACCTGCAGTACTTACAAAGTATGAACGTGTCCAAAGCGAAGGTAAATGCGACAAGTGCTTGTGTTCCTCTCTTAATATTTTTGAAGTTGTTCCTTTGATTCTAGCCATAATGTCAGATGGACTTAGTGTGGGAAGTGCATTCAAAAAAAGATGCGCATGATCTTTATCTGTTTCGATGGCGATAATTTGTATGTCCAACTGAGCACAAACATCTTTAACAATTGATTTAAATCTTTCTTCTACTTTTGAATTGAGAAATATATTTCTTCGATAACGAGGACAAAAAACAAAGTGATAATTAATTAACGATACGGTAGTGTGGGTTCTTCTATAATCATTCATATATTCATTGTATCAGTTACCGATAAAAACTGAAACATTATTTTTGTTAATATTGGAACATTTAACGTCTGAAAAGATACCCTACTCCAAACTCGCTCTCATCCCACCCCTAAAGGAGTGGGCTTTCTCGCTCGCTAACTATATGTAATCCCTCGCCAATTCCAAAAAAACTCTATACTCATAAATCCAATCTGAGGATTCTCGCTACAGCAACCCACTTATGAAAGGCCAATAGCCGATTTATTCTCATGCCAATAATGAATACAACAAAAGGACCCTCCATTTCAGCAGTATATCTACCGTGAATTACATCCGACACGTAGTTCTAATGTATATTTATCCTTTTATATTTCCGTACTTGTTTGTATCCTTAGAGGAATGCAATGATTAACGTACGAGCACTAATTTTTCTCTTGTGAGATCGAAATTCTTATTATGATAGCCAATCGTATGTTTCGTTCATCGTAATTCTCCTAGGTATTATGTTGGTGTCATGTCACCTTGGGTTCATTTCATCCTATTTATATCCATCTATATATTTTTCCACTCGTTACTTTTATCCTGTTTGCGCTTGCCCACTGTTCTAATTCTTCTATGTTCATCTCTTCATCATTCTTGAATCTAAAGTGTAAATTCATTGAAACTAATTTTCTTCGATATAACTTGATACCGATACTCTGCACAAAATAGCCCTGAATGATAATCTTCTCGATTTTTTGTAAGGGTACTTCAATATGATTTATTTTAATTTTATTTTCTGTGATTTCTAGCTCATTATTGTTCCTTAAGATTCTCTTCAATAACATTAATACTTGTATTGTGTTGCCTAACAATAAGATCACAAACAAGAAAATAGATAAGAAATCATCTGTTCGAAGTACAAATGATAGTAAGCAAGTAGTTAAAATCGAACTGATCACTTGCAAATACTCTGATGTGGGCATTTTGATTTTATATTTCTTGTTCAAGTACCCTAACTCACTGGATTCAGATAACGTTCTTGTATGCACGACGAGACACCACCTTAGGTTCATGAAAAAAACTTAGTACTCATTCTTGAGAGACTTGCACAGCAATGCCACCAATATCCTGAGAATAATTACTTAACGCAATGACACATACTTCATCCTCTGGAAATCTACAAAGGAAGGAACTAAATCCGTGAATCCCACCATTATGAAATAATACTTCTGATAATTGAGGCTTCTTACTATATACATCAGCTTGATTTGAATAAATTTCTTTGTGAGATGCCATAATCAGTCCTCCTTGTTGTGATTTTAATTCCTCAAATTAAGTCTGTATTGAATAAGTTGGCTGTCCACTCCTAGGTATTCTTCACTACCAATTCTACTAATTTCTTTGAAGCCTATTCTCTCAAGCATTTTTCTCGATCTAACATTTGAATCGTGTGTTTCTGCGTTAAAGACCGTAATGCCTAAATGCTTAGAAGCGTGGTCGATCATAGATTTTGCTGAATGAGATCCGAGTCCCTTCCCCCACAGCGTACTTTCACCAATTGCAATACCTAACTCAGCAGAATTGTCTTTAATACAGGCCAAGTCAGCATATCCAATGAGCCTTTTATTAAATTCTATTCCCATTCGGATAAAATCATCAGCCACATTATTTACACATTTCAGCCACCATATATATAATTCTTGTGGGTTTCTATCTTTTTCCCATCCGTTTGCTGAACAAAAAGAGTCATCCTTACTCCAATTCAGAACACAGTTATAATCATCTGCTCTTAAATTTCTTATTTTTACCGCTATTGGATTGTCATCTAGATTCATTTTCTTTCTCCTAACTTACGACAGCTTGAAGGTATTATTTGAATGCTTTCGTGTTGGGTAGGAATCAAGTCATGAGGATCTTCCTGCCGTGGATCTTCAATCTGTATCCATTCGAGAACTCCGAATCGATCTTCACAATATTCTTCCGCTTCAATCAAGGTCTCGAACCAAAAGTCTTGAGTGCAAGGTAAATTTTCTACGGTAATATAGGTAAACACGTAGACTACTTGATCAGCTTCATACACCATAACTTTCTTCACTTCACCTTCATCTTCGATATCAACAAAAGCATATTTTCTCATGGGTTTTCCTCTTATTTATGGATTAGAGTGTTTCACATGTACGTTGTTTCACTTGTTTATAAACAAGGCAGTAAAATTAACAATTAAGCTCTTGGAGGTGTTCAGATATGTGAATCGAGTTATAGTGCGTATACCCGATACGTAAATGTGATCTATATGATGCCAGTAACATTTCTGAGAAAACCATCGCCACTAAACTTTAACAACCGGATCTGATATAGAGACAACGTCCACAATATGGTTTAATGCAGCTATTCCATAATGTTTGAATGGTCCTGGGTACTCTTCGGTTGCAATTGTCCCGACACTTATGTAATCCAAGTATCTTGACTTGGTGAAAACACGAAATATATTCCCTTCAAATTGCTCATAATCATCCCAAACTGTAAAGCTCTCATTTAAGATCGAGTAACCGATAAACGAGTCAAACTCAATTTGAATTATTGGAAATCGACTATCATCCTGGATTAAAGTTGACCCCCCAAATTTATTGATCACTTGTTCATATTCACCAATATTACTTTCCTTATGGATCCTAAATAGAAGTTGTAATTTCATATTTTCTTTCTCAATACATTCAACTAAATCAACATTTACTAAATCCTTTAAATATGAGTACATAATTTTTTTCACCTGTTATAAGAATTGTTTATTTATCTTCTTTCAAATATTTTCAAAATAAAACAAAATCATAAATTACGCTTTAGCCTTCAGCGCTTTACTTTAGATTATTCATGCCACATTCTTATCACTTCTTTTAATTCTAGGCCTTCAAATTGCATTTTATAGATATCTGGTTTCTTTAATTGATCTAAGAATTCTAAGCCATAATTTGAATCAAAATAATTCATCATCAATGTCATTACAAGACCGTGTGTTCCAATTGCAATTTTCTTCCCTTGGTGTTGTTTTAATATGGTGTTAAGTACTGAAACTGATCTATTCTGACAATCTGCGTTTGACTCGCCACCTGGTAAGGTATATTCAAAGTTGTAAAAGTGATGTCTAATATTAGACATCAAATCAATAATTTCTCCTGAAGCAAAATGGCGTTCCCTGAGATCTTCAAATGTTTCTATCTCTAAGTTTAAGTGTTCAGCCAATCCCTCAACACTCAATACTGCTCGAGAATAGGGACTTGAGATTATGATGTCTATTCCTTCACCAATAAGTATCTTTGGTACTTTTTCAACATCCATTTTACCCTTTGCAGTAAGCCCTCTTGTTCTTTCATTTCCTTCATCATAAGGCGATTCAGCATGTCTAACCATATAAATAGTGGTAATCATATAGACCTCCTTGATTCGCTCACATAAATAGTCTCATTTTGATATCAAATAACATTTGATCATTCTTGAGTTTTCAAATATTTAGCCTGGCGCGATGTACTTATAAGTGCAGACCCTACCCCCGAAACCGTTTCCACAAAAAATGTGTTTCAGATTCTCGTTCTGAGAACGTGAACACTTTGATATGTAATGTGATGAAGGTGTCTTCTATGAATTCGCTTCATTTTCTTCCTTAATTTCTCTCTTAATATGCGCTTGACATTCTTTTTTCCAATACCTTTTTTATGTCTAACATTAAATCTCTGTGAGTCTCTTCATTCCATTGGTATTGATCATCTGTCCAATTTGATTCCGGATAGGTCCATACAGGGTTTCTTCGATTGTACTCCGGTTCCCATTCATATCTCGGAAATACATGAGCATGTAAGAATGGAGCCTCATTACCATAAATTGAATAATTGATTCTCTTTGGTTTACATACTTCTTTCAAAGCATCTCCTAATAGACTCATATCAAGTAAAAAATCATTACGATCTCCATACTCTAGATCTGTTAGCTCATTCACTTTTGGTGCTCGAATAAGCAAACAATACCCCGATAAAAATTGTGTTAATCCGATAACAGCGTAGCCTGATTTCATCTTGGTTATGACAGTAGGATTTTCACCTCTATCCGCAAAACCTATAGGATCTGATAGAAAATTATGCTTCATAAACTCATCTCCAAGATATTGATTTCCCTCTAATGTCTTATATAAATTCCTTACTAAGTATAGTTTCAACTACTTTTTTATTGTCCTTATACTGCAACTTGATAAGTGATATTTCTTGCACTTCGGCCTGTATACTCTCTAATCGTTTTGTACTGTAATGTAATGCTTCTAATAACTTCTGATCGTTTAATCGGTTTGCAATTGTACAGTGAGGTATCCATTTTTCAGGGTTGTACGTTGAATTGGAGAATACATTATATTCCTTGAAGTGATTATGATGATTGAAGTGAAGTTCTAGCAATTCCATTGTTGGATTCGGAGATAAGAATAAAGCTCCACTCTTTATGAACGTCCCCAACATGCTAAAGGTTAGACTGATCCTTGGAGTTGAATCGTAATATTCGCAGAACCTATTCTTGAAACTACACTCCTCCAAATCTGAATAATCAGCTATGGTTAGATGTGGCTTTCTATTCTCTATTTCGTTGGCATAGCTAGATATACCTTCCTCCTTCAATTCCCCCCATAGATTATTGATTTTATGATTTGTTTCTGAGTCAAAATGAAGTACTATCCCATACAAAATATAATCACTACCTTCTATTTGATATGATTGGTGAAGACTAATTGATATTCGCATATTGCAACGATTTCATCTAATTTTTCTGTGATGCTGAATCCGAAATGCTTAAAGGAGCCCAGCAACTGGTGGCGTCGTCACTTAGCCTAGCAAAGTTCTGCCTGATAATCTCTTAAAATCAACCGGCAGAGCTCGCCGAGAACAAGACTTAGCAGGAAACAATGCTATACGCTGTTTCGTTCTTCTTCATTGCTTATTTGTAAGTAGAGTTATACAAATGCTACCCACTCTATGTTTATGAATACCTTCGTTCAATTTCTTTCTTGAATACATTTATAGGTTCTTCATAATCAATGGGTTTAAAGATCATCTTGTTTAACCAGGCACTAAGATCATATGAATGCACAAACACTACATTGTCACAATAAAAGGTCATTTCATTCATGGTCCCAAGAACACTCCTGTTGTTTGTTTTTCCAATCTTAACGTTTCCTGCTTCCAAAAAATATTGATCAATTAAACTTTTTCTTAGTCCTTCTAACTGTAAATACTCTTTGAGTCCAGAAATGAATTTTTCCTGCAGCTTTCCGACTTGAGAACTCCTAATACCGTCAATGATTAGACATAATCGACTGGAGTCATTGACAAATATGATGTGTTTTTTTCTTAGTTGTAGGATATTTACATGCCAGCTAAATAATAGGTCGATCTCCTCGATTTCAACTGGAGCTGTTTTCATGTCTTTTAATAGTTTTTGAGTAAATCTAAGCGCTAGCATAATTTTCTCTCCTCTTTTTATCTTTCACTGATTTCTTGCATTCTAGAAACCACCGGGTCCAATGCGATCAGCCTCACAGGATAACTCTTACAAATTCGATTTTACTCTAATAAGTTTAGTCCAGCCTATGTCTTGTCTGAATAGCCCTTTTGCCTTATGTACATAAATCAAATACATCTCATTATTTGCATTAAAATCGGCTAGTCGGAACAATGTATCCATTTTCTTCGTTATTATCAAACGACATAGAATGTAATCCTGGAATGTAAGGATAGATCATATGCTGAGTATACTTGTTCTTATCAATTAAGACTTCGAGCATTACAACTTTGTGGTCCATTTTAGAGTTAGATTTAATTTTTAATACTGCTTCAACATGTACATCATCCGGCTTTGTTTCTTCTTCCATTGACTCGATTAAAAAAGCGGAGAGTGCGATTATAATAATACAACTTATTAATGCGACTGATACTTTCCACATAACTCCTCCTGTTTCTTTGCTCTTTTTTGTTTTGATTAGTTTTTTACAATGATTGCAATCATTTCTTGACTTAAGGCTCAGGAGGAGCCGAGCTCGATTCCCCTAGTTGGTGCGGACGTGTCCAGGTGAATAATAAGCTCCTGCAAATGCCCATGTCTCTTCAATTCCACATCTAACTCCGACTGGGCAAATACCCGATGCGTAAATATGTTGGAGTCATATACATTCAGTCAATCATTCAAAAACCGCTTTATTACTTCTTCATCCCATACTTGGACTTCAATATATCTTTCAGGGCCATGATCTCCCTTCATGTTCCATTCTTGCGGAAAACCATACTGTCTTATAATTTCTTTGATTTCATTTTTGGTGTAGACTTGTTTTGCGATATGGTTTGCCATCTTCAAGTCTCATTGTCGGGAACAAATCTCCATATGTAAAACTTACTGACTCTTCTAAAAACTCTTCACTAGAAATAACAATTACACCTGAGTTCTTATACCACGTTGAAATCCATTCACACGATTCTAAGGTCATGTAATGCGGATAGTGGTTTCGGGGTTTCCCACCTTTCGCAATAAATTGATCGCGAGCTGTGGATTCTAATTCTCTTCTAATATTCATGTATTCACTTGACCGTTGACTTGCAAAAGTCTTTCCGTCTCTCTGAATTTGTTTTAGTACCTCTTCTGCTTCTTCAATTGTTAATTTAGATAGGTTCGTGAACGGTCCAATGTCTTTATCAAAGTAATGATAGAAATTAAATGACATATATAGTATCCTTTCTCGGGCAGACCTAGGAGCCAACGCGACTCTGCAGGAAAACGGTGTTATACGCTGGTTCATTCTTCGAAATTCATTAACATTGCTTGTTCGCAAATAGAGCTGTACAATTAATTAATAAGTCTTTTCGGGGGTGTTCATGTATGAAGTGGAGTCATATCCGTAAGATCTACCCTAATCGTTGGGTACTAGTTGAAGCTCTTGCCACTCATTCTGACAATCACAAAAGAACTATTGAAGAAATGTCAGTTATTTCTGAGTATGACGACCCTAAGCTAGCCTGGGCTTCATATAAAAAACTTCATTTGTCAGAACCTACTAGGGAGCTCTATATATTCTACACCGGAAATGAATTTATTGAAGTCATTGAGCAACCCTTTACCGGAGTTAGAGGTCTACGATGAAGATCCATCGTGTAGATGGTCTACCTATTGTTTCACTCCCTCTATCTTACAAGAATAAATCAACCCTTCTTAATAATGTCCTTCTGGATACAGGATGCTCAACAACCATATTTGATACTGATCTTGTTGAACCTATTGGCCTAGACATAGACTTTATCAACGGAACATCAGTTCGGATGTATGGAGTAGGTGGCTCAAGTGAATTGTGTTATCAACAGATTGTCTCTAACCTCTCTATTGGTAGCATCCTGCTCAAAGAATTCACTATCCAACTAGGACTTACCAAAGAACCTTATGGTTTCGATGCTATATTAGGAGTCGACTTTTTTTATAAATATGGGTTGAAAATTGATTTTGAGAAATTAGTTATTTCATAAAGGTTTAACGAACTTGCGTATAACGTTCCTGTATTCACGACTCAGCGCATGCTGGATGTCCGGCAAATGCCGGATCAAGGGCGTAAGCCCGCAGTGTGAATCGGTGCTCAAGAGTCTTGGCGGAAACGTAATCTCGGTGAAAAAGTCGAGTATTACGTAGACCGCTGAACTGTAGACTGTCAGATCTCTGCCGAAATCGTCTCACACCCGTTGAAAATCGCAAACCTTTGGAGACAATTGTTCAGGGCTGTTCGCAACTGCGTTGTTTGCTTCACACCGTTCTCGTACCAGATGTTTTTAACAACGAGTGTTCCTGTTTTTCGCTCCACGATGATCTCGGCTCGTCCAATAAAGCTCTCTCCATATAATAGTGGCAGCACATAATATCCGTATTTTCGTTTGATTGCAGGAATGTATATCTCCCAGGTGTAATCGAAGCCAAACAATTCGTTGATAAGTCTTCTGTCCCATATGAAATTATCTAGAGGGGCAATAAGCTCGCAACGCAGTTTCGGCTCGTTATCTTGCAGAACGTCTTCAATTAGCAGTAAATCCTCCGTAAGGCAGTACAGCATATCCTTCATTTGTTCCACGGCAACAGCAACAATGCGTGCTTCTTGTAATAGCTGGCGAAAAACTTCATTACGCTGAGCCGTTTTCAACCCCCATATATTCATCCATGCATCGGACGCACGATTCCATAAGAGACCAACAGAGCCGATTCGACGCAGCACCCGCCACTTATAATGCTCAAGCTCATCCTCGAGCGGCTCTGATGCATTCAGCAGATTTGGCTGTATGTACTTCTTGGCAATATCGTAATACTTACGAGTTCCTTTTTTATGATGGATAATCAACTCACCCGTCGAATACATCTGTTCCAGCACCGAACGGGTTGTATTGTTTCCGCTGCTCCAGTGGATGGCCGATTGCCAAGAGAAATCTCCTTCCAATTTCAAATCATTTGAACTTAGTGCACCGTAATTTTGGATATGAGCTCTTACTTGCGCTGTCAACGCTTCCATTTCGGGATAGCGTGCGCCATGTAGCCTCGCGGCTTGTCTGAATCGCTCAAAATACGGCCAATCCTCGACAGGAATAATGGACAGATTCTTGTCAGGATAATCGACAAGACTTCTATCCTCATACAGCAGCTCGGCGAGCATTTCCTTCGTAAATCCCTTAATACGCGACTGCAGCACCAGTTCTGCGTTTTTACCGCAAACATCGATGGGGTCATATTGAATACAGCTGGCCTGCCGAGCAAAGTCCAACACACCCTGCTTCCCACTAAATTTATATTCGCCCAGAAGCCCATGCTTCAACAACAGAAATTGCCGTGCCTGGCGTTTTGTTAATTGGATCATGTTCGCACCTACCTTCTAGTTTAGTAAAGTATTACTTCACGAGTATCCAAATTGAAATCTCCTGCAATTTGCTCCTGGAAATATTTTTCATAACGTTCCTGTATTCACGACGCCCCACCACCCGAGGTCCGGAAGGGACGCCGCGATGCAGTTGGGTGGTGCGTGAGTGTCATGCTGAATCTACTCCACTGCTACTGAAATCCTTCATCAATTCCACTTCTAATATCGGGCGGACAAGGAACCAGTAATCACTTGAAGGTCTTTCAATAATGTAATCTTTTCCACTTAGCCTCGTATCTTCTTTGAAAATCCTCGGGTAGACCTAGGAACCAACGCGACTCAGCAGGAAAACGGTGTTATACGCTGGTTCGTTCTTCTTCGAAATTCATTAACATTGGTTGTTTGTAAATAGAACTGTACAATTAATTAATAAGTCTTTTCAGGGGGGTTCATGTATGAAGTGGAGTAATATTCGTGATGTCTACCCTAATAGTTAAGGCTAGATCACCAAGCTTCATTTCTAGTATTTCTTTCAATTCATTAAAAATAAATGGCCAGTCATCATTATAGTCTTCAATAATAACTGGTTTTTCGATCTTCATAGATACACCTCTTTAATATTATCTTTACGATGATTTCCTTAACGTTTTGTATTGACAACGTACTGGCCCCTTAGAGTCCCTGCTTATAGTTGTGAGGCTTGCCGAACACTTAATGAAGTGACGTCCCGACGGGCTTAGGGGCTGGATGTGATCACTCGCTTCTCAGAGTAACCAGGAGCTTCAATATGCTGTTAGCCGAATGAATTTCTGGAAGCAGCCATTGTATTTAAGGCGTTCTCAAAATAGCTGTATACTTCATCTGCAATTCCCAAAAACTCTTCAACAAGTACATCACTATCCAAGTAACAAGCATACAGATACTCAACTAAAGCGGAGTCAATCTCGCAATAGTTTATTATGGCATTCTTCATCTCAATAATGTCATCTTGCCATACACCTGTATCTACTAAAACCAAAGAGTATAATGCACGAATTAATCTCTTCGAATACCCTTTAATATATCTAGTTTTCATCGTGTGATCACTAGCAGTAGAAAGTGAACGACGTACACGATCTACTTCTTCCTTGGTATCTGTATTTAAGTCCAGAATGAACTCTGGAGAAATAATGATCGGTGGTACTTTTTCACCAATGTCATAACCATATAGGCAGACACAAATAATCTTAACCCAAAAACCCCACTCATTCGGTTTATTTAATACATCGTCAATCGAGCAAATGATCGTATCAATCTTAGTGATGAATGGATATTCTTTCAAAAGCCTGTCTTTAATGTTTGACAATCTTTCGTAATCAATATCTTTGGGATTTACACATACAATAGTAAAGTCTGCATCTGACTTAAAAGGTTTAGCAGTTCCTTTTGGAATCGAGCCACACATATAAATGCTATGAATCTTACCTTTAAATTCGGCAAGTGTATGATCTATATACTTATCAACAAAATCCTTATATTCACTTTGTATTACAATTCTATTTATAACTTTTTCTAACATCATATAGACACCTCCTAAAGAGATGTTACTCTCTCTTTGTATTTACTTTCTTAAATACCATTAAGATGTAAAAATTGTTATCTATGTATTCTAGCTATGTTTAGTGTTTTAATGGTATTTTATCATGTTTTATATGTTATAATTTTCTAGTACAATTTACGGCTATAAGGGTGGTCGGCTAATCTCCCAGAAGGGAGGTGATGCCCATGGAGGTAAAAGTTGCACTTTCCTTAATGCTCATGTTCGGCATGTTCATTTTGGCATTGCTCACCTACATGAAAAAGAAATAGACCGCCCTGGCTAGGATAACGGTCTACTTCCGACCCATCTTACGTGGCCGACTGCTCTTTATGCAGTTGTTGTACTTTGGAGTCGTGTTCCAGCACGGCTCCATACTTATTCTTACCTCAGTATAACTCTTTTTATAACGCTTTTATAGGTTTGTTCATTATTTTTATTTTATATAAGGTATGTAATATAGTCTGCAATAATTTCCTGACCTAGCAACTTTCCAATCTTAATTCCTGACCGCTTCAAGGACTGGTTGAACATTTTTTAAATGAACGCTCAAATAGAGATGCTTCCTTTGGTTTGAACAGGAAAGAGCCGATTAACAAGACTTCTCGCTTATATATTGTACGCATGAATAATTACCCCGTACCGCGTTAGAGAGCATCGTACACCACTTCTGCAACACGAAAAAGACAGCCTCATCACGAGCCTGTCAGTGCCGATACCTTCGGACCTTGTAAGAATCTTTACTTTTTACTTTTCTTAGAAGCCAACCAGAAGACAAGAATCACTACCGGAATGAAAATAAACCAAGGGATGTTGATCGTGCTCTGAGTGATGAAAGCAAGTATCATTAACCCGATAGCCCCAAGGATAAGCCAAAGACAACCTCTGCCGAACGTTTCCATGACTGCACTCTCCTATGCTCATCGTGTTTAAGATGTTTATGTCGGAGCTCTTGATTTATGTATAAACCTCTATAGTCGCACATATGTTGGCTTCAAAATTAAATTGCATTTACTCTCTAAACTAAAAATGAACGATGCTCCCACCATAACATCTTCAGCTACATACTCTTCAGTTCATACTATATCTGTTGATGGATAAATATCATAGCTTCTTGGTAAACAGGATCTCCATCGGATCATTCTCTTGCATTAAACAGCCGGCGTCTTTGTACCCTAGCTTGCGGTAGAAATGTTGAGCGTCTTCATTGGATTGGGTCGAGGTCATTACTGTAGCATAGCCTTGCTGCCTCATCAGCTGCTCCCAGTAGAGTACAGTCTCTTTGCCGTACCCTTTGCCTCGATAAGGTTCATCAAGCCACATCAAGTTCATAAAGGGGGTGTTATCCCAAAAGTATCCATACCTCATCCAGCCCATGACCTCAGAAGAGTGCTTTAGTATAAAAATTTCTTTTTCTCTAATCTTGCTGGCAATAAGCGCCTTAGCGATATGTTGATCTCGATCTGCTATATATGTATAATCCGCTTCGGTTGCAAATTCAATCTTCATGATATCTCCTCTTTCTCAAACAGAAATTGACTCCTATACGACATAATAACTGCATGTCCTTTATTAACTTTCATTGTCCATCTTACGTTCAATAAAGGCCCTAAATAACTATACTATAGAGATGACGACCCAGCCTTAAACCTTATTTGTTTGAGACGGAGTCATGTATAAACTAATTAGGGGAATCTTACTTCCCCGTCCTTACGATATGGGCAAGTTTATACATTTCCGCGATATCATACCGGTTGATCGACTCAAATCTTCTTACCGCTTCATCAATATCTACGAGCTCCACCAGATATACCTGCTCTCCATCCTCGGGATTCAGCGGCTTAGCCACAATCTTCACTTCACCATATCCTAGTAGACGAATAAAATTCGGATGCGGGATATGTGGGCGATAGGCAGCTTCAGCCATTGAGGAGCACTGAAAATGACCAAACGGCTCATAAGACACGAGCTCCGCCCCGATCTCTTCCATCAGCTCACGCCTTAAGCCGTCCATATAATGCTCACCGGGTTCGAGTGTACCGCCGATCAGCTCCCATCTGCCATCCTCCAGCTGCATGACAACATACTGATTGCCAACGACAGGAATGATACTGATGTTGCTGATCAGCGATTCATCGGGTTCCTGTTCTATATTCAGATGAGCCGTTACCACTCCCCAATGGATCGGTCCGCTCAGTGTCTTGAACTGCTGCATCATCTCGTTCAATATATATGCCACCTCTTCTGGTTCGTTATTTTGCAGGTTAGGTTTGAATTCGTTTGCTTCAAATGAGCTTGTTCTGCTTTAAGCTTATAACAGAAGCAGAAGATTTGCATCCTCCAGACGGAGCTACATACTGGTGAAACAACATATTACTTCAGACAATATTAATGATGTTGACGCTGTACATATCTGCAGTTTTGATGGAATGAAAGCATCACTTCAACATTCCCCATCATCCCTAAAAAACCTTCCCGATCAGCACCATCACCTGGCTCTCTCCTGTTCTCCGCAGCACATAATAGCCTTCTGTCGAAGCGGTTGCGATACCATCCGGACCTACGTTGCACAGCTCGCCTGGCTTGCACGATCCATCATCTCTGACCCGCAGCTTGCCCAGCATGCCGACGGCAACCCACTCGGGTCTTTGCATCCTAGGAATATACGCTTGCTTCGGATTCCAGGCAGCGTTCAGCATGGGCTGCAGCTCTGTTCGCTCAGGAGCGAGGACCGCTCCTTGTTTGTCCAATAGCGCAGGAACGGTGACCTCATGATATTTCGTTCTGCCCCACTCATCCGTCACATATCTACCCTGCCAACCCATCTCACCTGAGTCCGCAAGGTAAGCAGGAACGGCACTGCTCACACCCAAGATGTATCGGTCTCCCGGACGTGCAACTCTGACCCGATCCCCCTCCAGAGCAATAAAATAGCCAGGTTCAATGGGCTGTCCATCTACCGTCTCGAACATTTCGGCATAATCTGCAGCCGGACTGCTGACGGTACCGTCGATTCTTACATCTCCATTGCTTAATATCTTGGCAGCCAGCCCAGGCGCTTCAGCGCTTGTCCCATTCGCCAAATACCAAGAGTACTCCTGCTCATTGGCTGCTCCGAATCTTCCCATGATGTGGACACCTTCAAGACCATTCGTAGAAGTACTTTGTCCTTCGGCGTGAGCATAGTTGCTGTCAGCCATCGTGTTTACACCTTCTGAGTGAGAAGCGAGTCCTCCTGCTGTAGTGATCGCTCCTTCTGCATGAGCCGCTTGGCCACTTGATATACTCTGATTGCCCTCGGCGTGGGATTGGTCTCCACTCGCCACCGTACGCTGCCCCTCAGCATGAGTATAAGCACCACTGGCGAGATTCAGGTTCCCCTCGGCGTGGGAGGCTCTTCCGCTGGCTGTATTGTTTTCACCCTCTGCATGGGCTGCTTGTCCCGCTGCCGTGGTCTCCATTCCTTCGGCATGGGAATTAAGGCCGCTCGCAATCGTCAATTCACCTTCCGCGTGCGCGTTAATGCCAGCTGCGATCGTGAGTCCGCCTTCTGCATGAGAGTTTTGCTCAATAGCCGACGTAAGAAATCCCTCCGCATGCGAGTTATCTCCATCTGCAATGGTAGCTTGACCTTCGGCATGAGCATAGAGCGCACGCGCCATGGTACCGCCGCCCTCCGCGTGCGAAGCCGATCCAGATGCAGACGTAAAATATCCTTCAGCATGGGCTGCTTCTGCACCAGCTACGGTCTGCTCCCCTTCCGCATGTGAATATAGGCCGGATGCGATCGATGCTCCTCCCTCTGCATGTGAGGCATCTGCTAGTGCTTGCGTTAAGTATCCCTCGGCGTGACCCGCCGTCTGTGTTGCCGTCGTGTCCAGTCCTTCCGTATGGGATGAGCTGCCGATTGCCACCGTGTTTGTCCCTTCCGCTGTCGAACAGGTTCCTATCGCCTGCGAATTACACAACATCGATACATCTCTCCTTCAGAATCTTTGATTCTACTATTCTATGAGAGAATATGAACAATGCCTGGGACATTGCTAGGCAGAAGGTTTCTTTTTGAGGAAAAGGGGGTATGACTACTTTTTTCTCAATTTCAGTAAATTTCTTTAGCCATGACCCAAAACTAATCTGCCAACCGAAACGCTATATATAATAGATTCATTGTTTTAATAGGGGACAACTATTTTTCCATTGATCACTGAGTGAATGCACGATTAAGAAATTATCACTTTAGATCTTTCATCTTATCTTAGGAGCGATGTTATGAAAAAGAAACGCGATCGCATCTCCATTCTGCAGCTCACATGTCTTATGATCCTGCTTACGGGATGCGCTAACGTTGCCCCAGCTGCTTCTAGTCTCTCACCTGAACGTATAAACGAGCTTAGACAGGAATACCCTGCTGTACAAGGATTCCCTCCAAACATCATGGCTAGAGAGATTCCCTTCGAGCAAGTATTAGAGGTGGCAGATGCCGTGATTATTGCGGAAGTCGTGCAGCCTAATCCCAACTTCCAGAGTGAATTACCTGCTGAGCACAACACGCCGGAAGGAGCTCTTGCCGAAAAAACAAATAAACAAGATCTATCGCCAAATGTTTTTGAATTTGTCTCTTACCAAGTGAGGGTGGAAGAAGTCATCGATGGAGAGCCTGTTCAGGACACAATCGATCTGTTCTATAATGCTGAATTTCAGGGATTTGAGCCGCAATTACAATCTGGCATGAAGATCGTAACGGCAATCATGTCGGGAACAGGCGATGAACAAGAGGGGAAATACTCATTTACCCGATACGGGACCTATTACATTGTAGATGAGGAATATGTCTTATCTGCTTATGAAGGACATAGCGAGGAGCTGACCACCTTTGCCTCACAGACTAATGGCAAGCGTCTGGCGCATTTGATCCGTACAATTAAGGAATTGGCCCATTGACCCAGCCATAGGGTCCGTCAAGTATTGCTTGTTCTATTCCTTGTTCTACTCCTTGTTTTATTTCCTTGTTCCATAGCCAATTCTATCGACTCCTCCTCCACCTCGTTTACCTCAAATTATTCAAATTAAGATCATATCAAAGAGACCTGCGAATAAGTCATAAGGATGAACCTGTTCGCAGATCTTGCTGATATGCTGCATTGCTATACTCGCTGTTTACAACGTATTTTCAAAACGGATGAAAATATCAATTGTATTCATTGCTGTTTTTTTACTCTTCACTCATTGCTTCTACAACATACGAATTTCAAAGGAGGTATCCTCTTTTTTAAACTTCTTACAGCCTAGATCGCCTTCGCTTCCGCACCAAGCGGCAGTGTAAAATAAACCGGCTTTTGCGCTTCATTCTGCTGATATACAACCAGCAGCAGTGTTCTGCCTTCGGCAGCAGCCGGGGTACCTCCAGCCAGCACCTTCTCCAGATGGAACGGCAAAATTTCCAGTACCGCATGCTTCTGCAGCTCTTTTTCACTGAGTGCCATGCTCTCATATACCGAAGAAATCTCTTCTGGATGCTCACTTAGGCGCTTGATATACCCTGACCAATCGCTCTTCTCCAAGGTAAGATCCCACCACATTTTGCGCGGCTTGTACTTGTGCCCAAGGAAGTAATCCAGCTTCATCAGGCCAAGGATGACGTCCATGTTCGCCGTACCCCGATCCTCCAGGAATGCACGCAGACGGGTGAACAAATCCTCCAGCTGGTGGCCGATCTTCTGCCATCCCTGCCCTTCCCAGTAATCCCCGAACGCTTGGAAGAAATCAAATGGAGAGGTGAATTCCTGCTCCATCAAGTACTTCAGTGTGTGATCCATCCGGTGTGCGTTCCAGTATTTCTCCAGCACATCCTCCAGCCGTTTCAATCGGACGATATCGCTGAATGGAAGGACATCGCTTCCCAGTATTTCATACGGTGCATGCTCCATATACGAGTAATTATACTTGTCCGCATCGATTCGCAGGCCCGTCCCCCGCAGCATTTTCAAAAATCCGAGCTGAAGCTCTTCTGGACCGAGTGCAAATACATCGTTAAAGGTCTTACGGAATGTATCGTAATCCTCCAGCGGCAAGCCGGCGATGAGATCCAGATGCTGATCGATTTTACCGCTCTCCTTGATCTTGCTTACGGTACGGCTCAGCTTCGTAAAGTTCTGACGGCGCTTCACAAGCTCATTCGTCGGATCATTCGTGGACTGAACGCCAATCTCAAACCGGAATATACCAGGCGGCGCATGCTCCGCGAGATAATCGAGTACCTCGGGACGCATAATGTCTGCTGTAATTTCAAATTGGAACACGCAGCCTCTGTGGTTCTCGATCAGGAACTGGAACATGTCGAGCGCATAATCACGTTTGATGTTAAACGTCCGATCCACGAATTTGATCAGCTTCGCCCCGTTATCGATCAGGTACAGAATATCCGCCTTGGTGCGCTCAATATCGAAGTAGCGTACACCAACCTCAATGCTGGACAGGCAGAACTGGCAGCTAAACGGACAGCCGCGGCTCGTTTCGAAATACACGACTCTTTTACCGAGATCCGGGATATCCTCTGCAAAACGATGCGGCGAAGGCAGCTCATTCAGATTCGCCTTTGGCCGACCCGGCATGACGATGATCTCAGCACCCTTGCGATAGGCAACTCCATACACGAAGTGGTATTTCTGAGTCGTCTCGATCTCCGTCAGCAGCTGATGAAAGGTCTCTTCTCCTTCGCCAACCACGATAAAATCGACGTTTGTCAGTCGCTCCATCCAATATTCCACATCATAAGACACCTCAGGTCCGCCAAGAATGATTTTGACCTCGGGCATGACCTTCTTCAATATATTAATGACCTTGATCGTCTCTTCGATATTCCAGATATAGCAGGAGAATCCGATGACATCTGCCCCGCGCTGATATAGATCGGACACGATGTTCATGACGGGATCCTTGATCGTATACTCAGCAAGCTCAATATCAAAATCCTTCTCGCTGTAAGCCTTCAAGCAGCGAATGGCAAGTGACGTATGGATATATTTCGCGTTCAGTGTCGATAAAATAACCTTCATTCTGCACAACCTTTTCCCTGTGGTTAATATATAATTAATTACTGTCTAAAAATCATAATCATCATAAGGCTCGTCCACAGAACTACCGCCCTGATTCAGGAAGAAATCGAGGAACGGCTGTCCGTATTTCTTGAATTTCACTTCCCCGACCCCTTTTATCTTCAGCATGTCACGTTCGCTCTGCGGACATACCACACTCATCTCGCGCAGTGTCGCATCATTGAAAATAATATAAGAAGGCACATGCTCCTTTTCCGCCAGCTCCCTGCGAATCAGCCTTAGCTGTTCGAATACCGTTTCATTAACCGCCGAAGGTGATGTATCCCGGCTCACACGACTGCTTCTGCTGCTGCGCGATGAGGCGGCTGACGCACTTACGCGGGCAACACGCTGCATCACTTCACGCTGTCCCTTGAGCACTTCCACTGCCAGCGGCTGCAATCTTACCACAGGGTATTGACCCTCAGATAAGGTAAGATATCCTTCGGATACCATCACGTTAATGATCTCCGATATTTCCTTCTCCGAGCGATTGGACATGACTCCATGCGTAGGCAGCTGGTCGAATCCATACTCCAGCACCTTCTTGTTCCGCGACCCCTTCAGAACCTGGGATACCATCGTAATGCCAAACCGTTCACGCATCCGGTGTATGCAGGAGAAGATCTTCTGCGCGTCAACCGTCATATCGATGAGTTCTCGGTCATCCGTGCATGAGCTGCATATGCCGCAGCCTGTTCCATCATGAACCTCACCGAAATAGTCCAGCTGTGCGCTCCTAAGACATTTGGTCGTATAGCAGTAATCGATCATCTGCTGAAGCTTCCGGTAGTCATTCCGCTTCCGATCCTCATCCTGGAATTCACCCTGCTCAATCAGGAATTTCTGAGTCATGATATCCTGTGCGCTAAACAGGAGAATACACTGACTCGGCTCACCGTCCCGCCCTGCACGTCCTGCTTCCTGAACGTAGGCTTCCATATTCTTCGGCATATTGTAATGAATGACATACCTTACGTTACTCTTGTCAATCCCCATGCCGAAGGCATTCGTAGCGACAACGACTCTTATATCATCGAATAGAAAAGCCTCCTGGCTCGCCGCACGTTCGTCATCCGTCATGCCGGCATGGTAACGCCCTGCTGCAATCCCCGCAGATTTGAGCCGGCTGTACAGATCATCTACATCCTTACGGGTTGCCGCATAGATAATGCCCGCCTCATCCGCATGCTCGCGTGTGTAGTCCATAATATATTCCTTCTTGTTCTCACCGCGCAGTACCTGCATCGCCAGATTATCCCGTCCAAGTCCGGTTACGAAGGTTTCAGGCTCGCGAAGCCGGAGCAGCTCCAGAATATCATCCATCACCGCAGGCGTTGCCGTCGCTGTGAAGGCAGCCACGATCGGCCGCTGAGGCAAATAATCTACAAATGGCGCCACCGCCAAATAGCTCGTCCGAAAATCATGTCCCCATTGGGAGACACAGTGTGCTTCATCGACAGCGACACAGGATATGGGCAGTGCGGCCATCTCGTCTCGGAACCAGTCGAGCTCAAGACGCTCCGGGGCGACATATAACAGCTTCAGCTCTCCGCGCTGTGCCGCCCGGATCCGCTCATTCACTTCACGTCCAGTCAGTGTACTGTTGATGTATGCAGCAGGCACGCCCATGGCAAGCAGGGCATCCACCTGATCCTTCATTAGGGAAATAAGAGGTGACACCACCAGAGTGAGACCGGAATGCAGGAGCGCCGGAATCTGATAGCATATCGACTTGCCGCCGCCTGTCGGCATGATGCCGAGGGTATCATGTCCTCTCAATAAGCTGTCTACTATTTTCTTCTGGCCTTCCCGAAAGTCGGGATAACCGAAGTAAGTCTGAAGCAGCTCGCGTGCCTCATCCATTGTTCTTTCTTGTATACTCATTGCCGTTACTCCTCACCGTCTTTCTTGATAAGAGAACATCACCTGTTAGTATTCAGCTTACATCTATCCAGAATGAATGAACTATAGAGTTAGATTTACGATCTCAATCTATTTAGTGTACCGAACATTCCTGCTCTACATCAAGATGCCTAGTGGATTTCATTTCAGAACAGCTTCATTTAATTGTAGATTGATCCTAAAACGCAAAAAAAGGAGGTCATCTCATTGAAATGACTTCCTTTTGTCGTTCTATACCCACTCAGGGTAACTTCTGCTCATAGATTGAATTAATCTTCCATCCATTCCGGCTCATCATAGCCTGGGAAATGCTCATCCATCAGCTTCCTGAACTCGGTGGACTGAAAATGCTCCTTCAAGCTGCGGGCAAAGTTTGTTCCTTGATCCTTGCTGCGCACGACCAGCTGGTCCAAGAATTGACCTGGAACATCCTCTACATCAAGTGCCTCCTGCTCTGTAAGGCCTGCATCGACAGCAATATGCAGGGGGGCAGCAATAAGCGCTTCGTTCTTGATTCGATCGGAGAGCTGATCGATGGGTGCCTTTTCGAATTTCAAATTTTTTGGATTATCCGTGACATCTGTCTCTACAGACATCTCAGATAATGAAGCGCCTTTGCGGATGCCAATCAGATTCTCGTCCTCCAGCATCATCAGGGCACGGCTCTGCATCAAGGGTTCCTCCGGAATAATTACCGTCGTACCATCTGCAATCTGGTCATCGTCCTTGAATGTATTCGAATACAGCGCAAGCGGCTCGGTCGGAACACTCGTTAACGTCGTCAGCTGCTCCTTCCGATTATCCATGAATGTATTGATATACGCATCGATCGAACCTTCAGCAAGCTTCGTCGCTGCCTCTGATGGGTCTGTAATTTCTGTGACCTGCAAGGTGTAGCCCTGCTTCTCAAACAGATCCTTGATCGTTTTGTCGATAAATTGCTTGCCTGCACCTTCAGTCCCGGCAATCACAATTTGCTGATCCTCATCAATATTTTCCTTGCTTATGTCGTTGCTGTTCTCCTCTACCAAATGATCACCACAAGCGGCGAGCAGCAAGCTAATTACAGCGAGAAGTGCTAGTAGATGAAACTTCTTTTTCTTCATGTTCATGATGTCTATTCTCCCTTTTCTTCATACTCTTATAAGATTTCATACTTGAGCTCATTCTATGCATCATCATTTTACCACGAACAACCTCCACGACCCCAGGCGATTCCGTGCAAACTTTACCTCTTGTGTGGTATATTAACCAGGATATCAAGAACTAAACGCTTGATGGATTTGCCGTATTTTTAACCGAACCAGGAGGCCTTAAGGCATGCGAAAAAAAACGAATTATCCAGGTACAGAGGATGACTACAGCAACCGTCCACCGTCAGCCTCGAATACAAGATCACATAAAGGCAGCAAAGGACAGGCTTCAAGCTTCAAAGGAGCAGCCAAATCCGCTTCGAAAAAGCCTGCTTCCGTCCAATCAGGGACAGTAAAGAGCTACATCGTTCAAGAAGACACTGAGCTGCTCACCTACTTGCTAGCGAACTTATCCAATAAGAGCCGCAATTCAGTCAAGGCACTCTTGTCCCGCGGTCAGATTAGCGTAGATGGGAAGACCATTACGGCATTTAATCATCCTTTGACCAAAGGGATGAGCGTCACGATTGATCAGGAGAAAAAAGAAGAAGCTCCTCCCCTCATTGGCCTGACGATTCTGCATGAGGATGACGACATCATCATTGTGAATAAGGATTCTGGCTTGCTGTCTGTTGCTTCCGACAAAGAACAAGAGCTTACAGCCTATCGTCAGCTGACGGCCCATGTACGTGTATCCCATCCGGCTCACCGAATCTTTATCGTTCATCGCCTTGATCGGGATACCTCAGGAGTGATGATGTTCGCCAAGAGCGAAGCCATTCAGCAGTCTCTCCAAAATGCTTGGCGTGATACGGTCGAAGAACGAACCTATGTTGCCCTTGTGGAAGGTAAGCTCAAGCAGGAGCAGGGCACGATTACTTCCTATCTAAAAGAGAGCAAAACGCTCAAGATGTATTCCACTCCCTATGCAAATGATGGGCAGAAGGCCGTTACTCATTACAAAACACTGCAAACCAGCAACGACTATTCATTGCTTGAAATTCAGCTCGAGACCGGCCGCAAGAATCAGATCCGGGTTCACATGGAGGAACTGGGACATCCAGTTGTCGGGGACAAGAAGTATGGTGCCAAGGGACGAGGCATTGGCCGACTTGCGCTGCACGCCAGAGTGCTTGCCTTTACTCATCCGGGAACAGGGAAGCAAATGCGATTTGAAACACCGATTCCCAAAGCTTTTCTCAGACCTTTTCCACCGAAGTGATCTCATCCGGAAGCTATATATCGTTTCGCATTCATCTTTTTTATGCGTTATGAAATGGATTCCAACACCATATTTACTTATGCTTCCTCTTTAATTCCCAGCTATTCTGGGTAAAGTATGTACAGGACTGTACATGTTACTAGCGATACTCGGGACAGGAGGCAAGCATTCATGGCACTTACACCAGAACAGCGTATTGAGCTGCATGGGTTTAACAATTTGACCAAATCCCTCAGCTTCAATATGTACGATGTATGTTATACCAAGACCAAAGAAGAACGCGAAGCTTACATCGAATATATCGATGAACAATATAATGCAGACCGATTGACTCAGATATTGACGAATGTATCCCATATTATTGGAGCGCACGTGCTTAATGTGGCAAAGCAGGATTACATCCCTCAAGGGGCAAGTGTAACCCTGCTCGTCTCGGAAGGTCCTGTAGGCGATGCTGAAGAGGAGTCGTTCGAAGAATCGCCTGGTCCGCTTCCGGATCATGTGGTGATGCATTTGGACAAGAGTCATATTACGGTTCACACCTACCCGGAGTTCCATCCTTATGAAGGAATCAGTACCTTCCGAGCTGATATTGATGTATCCACTTGTGGAGAAATTTCACCGCTGAAGGCGCTGAATTATCTCATTCATTCGTTTGATACGGATATCATGACGATCGATTATCGTGTGCGCGGATTTACTCGTGATATCGATGGAAATAAGCTGTTTATTGATCATGACATCAGCTCCATTCAGAACTACATTCCTTCTAGTATTCAGCAGCAATTTGATATGATTGACATCAATGTGTACCAGCACCATATTTTTCACACCAAATGCAAACTGAAAGAATTTGATCTCAACAACTATTTGTTCGGTTATACGAAGGACAAGCTGAGTGCAGAGGAACAACAAGAAATTACGGAACAGCTCAAAACAGAGATGGACGAAATTTATTATGGCATCAATATGGATGCCGGCGTCATAGACGAGAATGCAGAAGAAGATTTTATTTACCAGCGGGCAGTAGATATGGATTCATGAGATATATGAAAAGGACAGCATCGCCGAAAGATTAGAGCTTTTGGCGCCTGCTGTCCTTTTTATGATTTAACCACGCAAGAACTTCACAGCAAAATTGGCGGCTTCATGCACCTCTTGCACAAAAGCCCTGTTTTCCTTCTCCCACTCCTGCTCATCGTCCAAGGCAATTTCCTCTATGAATTCGTTTAACAGCTCAGCCAGCTCTTTTTTGCCAGGGGCTTTGCCAGCGCCTTTTCCTCTAAGCAGCTTGACTACTGAGCGAACGACGCCAAGACTCTCTTTAATGTATGGATATTCGTCACGATCCCAAGCCTTCGGGTTGTCCATATCCAGAAACACTATCCATTGATCAAGTAAGTCAGCTGCTTTTTTAGATGTCATTTGTACCATAATATTCTTCATTTCTCTCCTTCAAAGTTTCCTTGTCCTAACGATAACCGCTGATTATGAAAGTAGCAAGTTTCGTTTTACAGATCGTGAATATATCTGAGCACCGAGTGGAAGTATAAACCAAGTTGACGTATGACTCATATTTATTTAAACTAAAGTTGTTAAGAGATATTAACATTTAATATATTTAAACAAAAATGCAACAGGACTTGAGGTGAATGATTCGTGAAACACGAATTACTGTCTAAACTAATGAGCGGCTACATGACGAACTTTGTGGTGAAATATGCCAAGATTTTGGACAACGATCTCACCTCCTCGCAATACTTCATCCTCCAAACACTGGCTTGGGAAGGTCCTCAGACTTCAACCTATTTTGCAGGCCAGCTGGATGTAACGATGCCGGCAATTACGAATTTGACCAACAAGCTGGTTAGCAAAGGGTATATTGAGCGGCGAAGTGCTGAATCCGACAGACGTAAGGTTGTACTGCATATTACGGATCAAGGGATGGCCGTCGAGCAGAAAATGCTGGATAAGTACAAGGAGCTTACGGATGGAGTATGGTCCGAGTTCTCAGAAGAAGAGATGGATCTGCTTATCGCTTCGTATCAGAAGATGCTTAAGCATTTGAATCAACCAAAGAACCCGTCTCAATCTGACAATTAAATTTACAATTAGGAGGAACAAGTCATGGGAAGATTAGATAATAAAGTAGCCATTATTACAGGTGCAGCTGGCGGTATGGGTAAGGCAGACGCACTTCTTTTTGCTAAGGAAGGGGCTAAAGTGGCTATTACGGATCTGCAGGAAGACAAAATCCAGGAGGTTGTAGCCGAAATTACAGCAGCCGGCGGAGAAGCGATCGGATTCAAGCATGATGTTACGTCTGAAGAAGGCTGGATCAACATTGTTAATGAAACCGTTACCAAGTATGGGAAAATTGATATTCTTGTCAATAACGCTGGTGTGTCCAACGCGACTCCTTTTTTGGATCTTACGGTTGAAGGATTCGAAAAAACCATGTCCATCAATGTGACCAGCATCTTCCTGGGTCAGAAGTATGTCATTCCACATATGATCGAAGCTGGGGGCGGCTCCATCGTGAACATCTCTTCGATCGCAGGTCTGACAGGCGGCAGCGGCGCAGGTCCATATACTGCAAGTAAAGGTGCTGTACGGATGCTGACCAAGGCGACGGCAGTCGATTATGCGAAGCACAATATTCGTGCCAACTCTGTTCACCCGGGCTATATCGAAACACCAATGACTGTCGATATGTTCAAGGACGAGCGCATGACACAATGGTTCCAGTCCCAAACTCCGCTCCCTCGTCTTGGTAAAGCAGAAGATATCGCTAACGGCGTATTGTTCCTGGCATCGGATGAATCCTCCTATATTACTGGAGTAGAGCTGCCCATCGACGGAGGCTATTTCGCAAAATAATTCTGCATAAAGGGAGTGTTGATATGATGTCTAATGATAAACAAATCGCAGTCATCACAGGCGCTGGAAGCGGAATCGGCAGAGCAAGCAGTGTCCAGCTTGCGAAGGACGGTTATACCGTTGTACTCGTCGATTATAATACGGAATCCGGAGAAGAGACGCTTCGTCTGATCAAAGAACAAGGCGGCGAAGGCATCTTCGTTCAGGCCGATGTTTCCAAGAGTGAGGATGTACAGAACTATGTGAATGAAGCTGTTCAAGCCTATGGACGAATTGACTTCTTCTTCAATAACGCCGGGATTGTACAGAAATTCTCGATGTTTGATGATATTGAGGAAGCCGAATTCGACCGCATCATGTCGGTTAACGTGAAGGGCTGCTTCCTGGGGATGAAATATGTTCTGAAGGTAATGAAGGATCAGGGCAGCGGACATATTCTCAATACCGCGTCTACCGCAGGAATTCGCAGCGAGCATAGTGCAGGTGCCTATTCTGCAAGCAAGCACGCGGTTGTGGGACTCACCAAATCTGCGGCTTTGGAATATGTCAAAAAAGGAATCCGCGTGAACGCCATTTGCCCAGGTGGAGTAAACACCGCCTTGACGCAAAGTGTTGCTGCATCATTCCAGCAAGGCGGGTATGTTCCTGAAGAGCTGTCCAATATGAGAATGGGACGCCCTGCGGAGTCGAACGAAATATCCGGTGTCGTCTCGTTCATGGCCTCCCCTGCCTCCAGTTATATGACAGGCTCAATTGTAACGGTCGATGGCGGCCTCACTCTTTAATTTTGTGCATACTTCGTATAGATGGCTGTATCTGCATTAAGCAGGTGCAGCCTTTCTTCGTGTATGCTAAGAGATTCTGCAGCTAAAATAGACTATAATAGGATGTGTATTGTTATTACGAGAGGAGTGCTGAGTAGACATGGATTATACTTCGAACCCGAACAACTGGTTCCATGGAAATAAGGTTCGGCTTGCCGCAGCAATTCAGCAGGATGCACAAACACTTGCAGGTTATACAGAAGACTATGAATATTTGAGGAATTTGGACACGGATTATGCGGTTCCGCAAACGGTTCAGGAGAATGAACCCAAGAGTGCCCGGATGGATCACGGTGTTGAATTTATGCTGCGTACGATTGATGAAGACCGCCTTATCGGCTTTGTGGCCCTGCACAGCATCGAGTGGAATAATCAGTCCGCGAGACTTGCCATTGGTATTGGCAAGGCAAAGGACCGTAACAAAGGATACGGCAGCGATGCACTTCAGCTCATATTGCGCTACGCTTTTTACGAACTGAATCTAAATCGGGTTAGTCTGGATGTCATTTCGTATAACGAGATTGCCTATCATGCCTATAAGAAGGCCGGCTTCGTTGAAGAGGGCCGTATGCGCCAAGCCGTTCTGCGCGGAGGTCAGAAGTACGATCGAATCATGATGGGCCTGCTGAGAGAAGAATGGGAAGCTCGCAAGCCATCCTGATCCCCCATGAGGCTCCAGCCATCATATGATATTATAAAAAGATAGATAAAGCATATTCAGTTATATGCCATATCTATCTTTTTTGGTCGTTTCTACACGTCAATTAAACCAGCACATCCTGCAGCTCCGTATGCTTATCCATCACACTGCTGGCAAAAGAACACATCGGCACAACCTTTAACTCATTGTCTCGTGCATATTGGACGACTTGCTTCACCAGGTCAACTCCCACGCCTTCACCCCGAAGCTCCTCTGACACAAAGGTATGGGTAATCATGATGACGCCCGGCCCTTCCCCGCCTTCACTGCCTGGCTCAAATTCAATTGTCGCCGCCTTCTCGCCATCATGCTCTACGTAGAACTCATTAGCTCCCTGCAATATTTCGCTCATCATATGCATCTCCTCTCTATGTTCGTCTCTCAGATGGTCGTGCATCTAAACATTCCTACTTACTCTTACACCGCAACATCCAAGGATGACGCACGATCTGATGATTTGACTCTTGATGTTGGTTGTAAATGCATGAGCTTGCCTAACCTATCTAACTTAGCTTGCCAAGATCCTATGAAATTTATAACAAATTTGCGCTCATTCGAACTCGCTTCGCTTAATTCTCCATCCCATTCGGATAAACTATGATCTTGAGACTGCCGCTCTTATTATGAATAGCCCGCTCCATCGCCTCCTGAGTCTCTTCCAAGGCATAACGGTCGGTAATGAGTGTGTCTACTGGAATATCACCTGAAGCAAGGAACTTGATCCCATCCGGATAAGTGTTGGCATAACGGAATACACCGTAGATGTCGATCTCATTATCTGCGATGAATGGAACGTTCAGCGGAATTTCATCCTGAGCTGGAAGGCCGACAATGACGAGTCTGCCCCCGCGGCGCAGTGAAGACAGCGCTGAACTCAGTGCCCGCGGACTCCCTGCAGTCTCCCAAGCCGTATCTACACCGATTCCGCCGGTAAGCTCTTTGATCTTGGCATTGGCATCCACTTGCGTTACGTTAATAGCATGTGTAGCCCCCAGCTCAAGTGCTGCCTGAAGCCGAATATCCTCTAGATCAGTTACGATAATCTGGCTCGCACCGAAGGATTTGGCGGCAGCTACCGCCATCAGGCCGACGGGTCCCATCCCCATAATGGCAACCGTCCCGCCAGGCTTAAGTTGACAGCGATTCGCAGCATGAATTCCTACTGAGAACGGCTCGACAAGTGCCGCTGCTTCATAAGATAGCTTATCTGGAATGGGAAATACGAAATCCTCCCGAATCGCTAAGTATTGAACGAACGCACCATCAACAGGAGGAGTTGCTAGAAATTCAACATCGGGACACAGGTTATATCTGCCTTCTTTACAATAACGGCATCTACCGCAGGTTACCCCGGGCTCAATTGCTACGCGATCTCCTGTCTTCACGCGCTTCACACGATCTCCTGTCTCTACAATAATGCCTGCACACTCGTGCCCCAGTATAATGGGTTTCTCTACCACGAATCGCCCAATTCTGCCATGCTCATAATAATGCACATCTGAACCGCATACCCCAACCGCCATAATTTTGACAAGCACCTCGTCGGGCTTGACCTCTGGTATGGGCAGCTCCTTGATCTCAATGTGACCTGGTTTATCCATAATTGCTGCTTTCATTAACTTTACGTTCTCCATATCAGGCACTCTCCTTGGTCATATAAATTTGAAAGGAATTAAAATGAACACGGTTACATAATTGCGGCTCCGTACCCCCAATGATCAGGTAATACAGCGAAATGTCATAGCTCTTCTAACCTGACACAATACTCATTTCCAAGTTTTCAATGACAAAAAAGATATCTTCCTCTTTCATACTACCATACTTGTATGGTAGTATGGTGAAGAAATGAGGTGAAATTTTAAATGGATTTACATATTCGTCCTCAGCCGACTTCTACAAGAGAAGCCGTGTACGATGCTTTGAAGGACCAAATCTTGAATTTTGACCTCATTCCGGGAACAAGCATATCCGAGAAAGAAATTGCATTAGCTTTTAATGTCAGCCGTACACCTGTACGAGAGAGCTTTCTCAGACTAGCTGGAGAAGGACTGCTTGATGTGTATCCTCAGCGCGGTACGATGGTATCTCTCATTGACCTATCCCTCGTTGAGGAGGCCCGCTTCATGAGAGAACAGCTGGAATGCGCCGTCATACGCCTTGCGTGTCATCAATTCTCGGAAGTGGACATTGCTGAGCTTGAGCTGCTGCTTGTTAGACAGCGTGCTTCCATGGAAGCACAAGATAACAAATCGATGTTCGAGCTTGATGAAGCCTTTCATCGCACTTTATTTACAAGATGCAACAAGAGTAATACTTGGGCAGCAATGCAGCAAATGAACGTCCATATGAATCGTATCCGCAAGCTGCGTCTTGCAGCAGATCATGACTGGCAGCATATTTATGATCAGCATCAGCAGATGGTCGATTCCATTTCCAGACAGGATGAGGAGCGTGCGGTAAATCTCATGAAGGACCATATGAACCTGGCGATTCATGATGAACGCTTCTTAAGAGAGAAATTCCCAACTTATTTTAAACCTTGACCAATGAAAGGTGGCTGCTAACATGAAAATGGTATTCCGCTGGTTTGGCGTAGGCAACGATACGGTCACTCTGAATCAAATCAGGCAAATCCCAGGTGTCGAAGGCATCGTATGGGCGCTGCATGATGTTCCTGCTGGTGAAGAATGGCCGATGGACAAAATTCTCGAGATCAAGTCTCAGGCTGAACAGGCCGGGCTTCATCTTGATGTTGTTGAAAGCGTGAACATCCATGAGGATATCAAGCTTGGCCTTCCCTCCAGAGATAAGTACATTGAGAATTATAAGAGAACGATCGAGAAGCTCGCTCAGGTCGGCGTTAAAGTCATCTGCTACAATTTTATGCCGATCTTTGACTGGCTGCGGACAGACTTATATAAGGAAGGACCTGACGGATCCACTGCTCTTTTCTATGAGAAAGCCCGAATTCACAATATGGATCCCTTTGAGCTGGTTCATCAGATCAATCAGGATTCACAGCTCACAATGCCCGGCTGGGAGCCTGAGCGGCTGAAGCATCTGACCACTCTATTTGAGGCCTACAAGAATGTTACAGAAGAAGACCTGTGGGCCAATCTGGAATATTTCCTGAATGAGATCATTCCCGTTGCGGAGGCCCATGACATAAGAATGGCCATTCACCCGGACGATCCGCCATGGTCCATTTTTGGACTGCCGCGGATTATTACGAGTCAGGACAACGTCCGTCGTTTCCTCTCAATATATAACAGTCCGAGCAACAGCATTACGCTCTGCAGCGGCTCACTCGGCGCAAACCCAGGAAATGATATCGTCTCCATGATTCACGAATTCAAGGACCGAATTCCATTTGCCCATATCCGTAACGTCAAAGTATTTGATAACGGTGATTTCATTGAGACATCCCACCGTACACAAGATGGAACGGTCGATATTACGGGAATTGTTCAGGCATACCACGACACCGGATTTACCGGATATGCTCGTCCAGATCATGGTCGGCACATATGGGATGAGAAATGCAGACCCGGCTACGGACTGTATGATCGAGCGCTTGGCATTATGTATTTGTGGGGACTATGGGACGCCTACGCCAGAATTAAAGAAGGAAATACGCTGGAAGAGCAGGTGAAGAGCATATGAGCAGCCTAAGATCACAGCCACACCACGCAAGTCTTGCCGGAAAAGTAGCTGTTATTACGGGAGGCTCTGGTGTGCTCTGCCGAGTGATGGCGGAAGAGCTGGCAAGACAAGGAGCCAAGGTCGCGATCTTAAACCGAACGGTGGAGAAGGGAGCCGCAGTCGCTGATAAGATTAATCAAAATGGCGGTACCTCCATTGCGGTGGCCTGCGATGTAACGGATGAACAGAGCGTGATGAATGCTGCGGACACCGTCGCACAAGAGCTTGGCCTCTGTGACATTCTCATCAATGGCGCTGGAGGAAATCGCCCAACGGCTATAACTACGAATGAAATTTTTCAGACAGAGGATCTGACCAGAGAGGATACTGTCTCCTTCTATGATCTGAAAGTCGAAGGCTTTCGTGGCGTCTTTGATCTGAATATCGTAGGCACGCTGATTCCGACGCAAATATTCTCCAAACAAATGCTCGGCAGGGAAGGCACAACTATTATCAATATCTCATCTATGAGTGCATACTCCCCCATGACGAAGGTTCCTGCCTACAGTGCAGCAAAAGCGGCGATTAGCAATTTCACGGAATGGCTGGCTGTTCACCTTGCTGAGGCCGGCATCCGTGTTAATGCGATTGCACCGGGCTTCTATCTCACCGAACAAAATGAGAAGCTGCTGTTAAATGAAGATGGAAGCTTGACTGAACGTTCGAATAAGATTATCTCGCACACTCCAATGCGCAGGTTCGGCAAGCCTGAGGATCTACTGGGCACGCTGCTATGGCTGGCTGATGATCATGCTTCCGGCTTTGTTACAGGTACGGTCATCCCGGTTGATGGAGGCTTTAACGCCTACTCGGGTGTGTAATTCACGGAATAGAACTTATAATTTTAATACTGTCACAGGTCTGCGTAGTGTACGCAGGCCTTTTTTTCATTCCATTCGTGCAGAATATCATCTATGGTCTCGAAAATATCTCTCCCCGTTAAATTAGTCCAAGCTCTCAAGCCTCCGATCCTTCTCTGCATCTCATCCATGCATAGGTATTCACCTAATTCTGTAATGTCACATAGGCTAGAAAAAAAACGGAGGTATATCAAATATGCGCTTCCCCGAACTTACATCTTCTCACTACCACCCGCAGCGTTTGCGGCCAAATCAATATTATCCCCATCCTTCACCGTGCTTCCCTGCACCTTGGATGATGCCTGTACCACTCTCCTATACTAGAAATCAATTTACTTCCTACTCAATGTACTCACATTACGGGCTTCGCACGCCGTTCGATCAGCACTCTTCTCCGATTACAGCTGATTATACAGGAGACGGTATTCAGGATACGGCCATGCTCGCTTGGAACTACAATGCTGAGGACAGTCCATTTGCGACAGATATTACACTTATTATCCAAAATGGTGCCGGTGGTCCTGCCTTCCAGTATCAGCTTCCCGAGAGCTCGGGTTATAGTCCAACCCTATTTGCCGGAGATTTTAACGGAGACGGTGTTTCGGATCTGTTCATTGCCATTCAATCCGGCGGCTCCGGTGCTCTAACTTATAACTTTCTATATTCATATAATGGCGGTGTGCTAAAAGAGCTGTTCAACTCGGACCGATATAACAGTGAATATACCTATCGCGTAGATTATTTAGATAACTACAGGCTTCAAGTGAAAAGTGAGAATAACGGGAAAAGATATCTGATCGATATATCAGATCGAGGTGCTGAGTATTTATCTGCGATTTATAACGAGAATGGAACACTGAAGCAGCCGCTCCAAGGCGATGTGCTGCCTGTAAGTGGCGTATACCCTGTAGATTTCGATCAGGACGGCATATATGAGCTTCTCACTTTTCAGGGGATCATGGGGCAGTATAATGCAGATCGATTCGGCTATGTGCAGAATGCACTGAAGTACCAGAACGGCCGCTGGACCCTGATGAATCAGTGGGTTGCCATCTATGGGGCGGATGTTAACCAAGATCGTTAACTGTCCTATTCATAAAAAAACAGCTAACCACTAAGAATGAAGTGCACCATCATGGTAGAAGTAGAGTTTGTTTTTTCTACTGTCTACTATAGATGGGAGCATTTCAGAAGTGTGGTTAGCTGTTCTGCTATTGAATGTTCTTAGTTATTACTTTACTTTAGTGAATGTTAAAGTTAAACCTTGAATCATCTTTATCCTAAAAGCCATCATTCTCTCAAATCATGATTAGTAGCTCGGCCAACCATTTGGCCAATTCAAATCATTGATCAATAGCTTAGGCGCCCCGTTGTCATCCGCGTCATAGGCATGTCTCACAATAACATTCGTACTGTAGATGTCTTGTCCGCCTGGTCCCTTCCACTTGACATTGCCTGAATCAAGCACAGTACCCCCGCCATTCAGCATATTAACACCATTCTTGTCCACGTACGGTCCAGTAATGCTTGTTGAGCGGCCATAGACAATTTTGTAAGTACTGTTGACACCTTGGCAGCAAGTATCAATTGAAGCGAATAAGTAGTAGTAGCCATTACGGTAAACAATGCTTGGTCCTTCAATAGCTCCGTTGTTCGATGGTCTAGCTGCGATGGAATGGATGCTGCCTGTCGGCTTCATCGTGTTCTTATCCAGCTTCGTGAGCTTGATGCCGCTCCAATAAGAGCCGAAGGCAAGCCACGGTTCGCCGTTCGCATCAATGACGAGATTCGGATCAATCGCATTATAGTTGTTAGACGTCGTAGTCCGGAGCACCAAGCCGTCATCTCTCCACTGCCCTGCACCTACACTGGAAGCGGATGCAAGACCGATCGCAGACTGGTTGGAGCCGAATGTCGAGATGGAATAGTACAGCCATACTCTGCCGTTGTATTCATGAATATCCGGGGCCCATACGTCGTTATGAGTTTGATTCGGTACATAAGTGCTCCACCAGGAAGGGGGACTCAGGAAGATCTGTGGAACCCGGTACCAGTTGGTGCCATTATCCGATTTCAGCACCTGGATACCCTGCCCTGTGGAGAACGTATACCAGCTGTTCCCTTCCTTGATGATGCTTGGATCATGCACCCCAATATCTCCTGTCAAATTCCAAAAAGCTGCAAAACCAGGTGAACTGAGTCCGAACACGGACACCGAGGTAGCTAGCGCTGCCGTAAGCAGCCACTTCTTTAGCTTTTTCATAGAATATCACCGCCATGATATGGATTAGAGTCGTTCAATTTAATTTAAATAAACTTAAACTATTTTAGACTCATGAAGATTATAAAAGCGTTTACATTTTTCCGCAACTAAAATTTTACATTTTGTTCATATTTTTCAGCAGTGCTGCATCCTGTTCTTCCCTTTTGTCATTCTTTGATGTTGTTCGCATGGCAAAAATAGCTTAGAATGCAATTATCATCTATATTACATTATTCCCATGGTCTTCTATTTTAGCTGGACTTCTAACGCTGCCTCCCTACATCATCTACAAAACTCTCATTTTTTCGTGGAAAGGAATTCTATATATGATATACATAAAAGATTTAATGTCCGGCATTCATATATTTAAGGCACTCAGCTCGGATGTCAGAATACAAATTATAGATATGCTGTCCAAGCATCAAAGTTTGAACCTAAATGACATTGCAACTAGGCTAAACCTGACAAACGGTGCAATTACGATGCACATCAAGAAGCTCGAGGAGAGCGGCCTGATCAATATCAACACCGCTGTCGGCAAGCATGGGATCCAGAAGATCTGCTATCTGAATGATGATAAGCTGATGGTCGATATACGAAGTCAGGATATACATAACCGATATGAAGCCGAAATTAAAGTGGGACACTACAGTAATTATAAGGCTTTACCTACCTGCGGCCTTGCTACCAAGGACAGCATCGTTGGCGATTTTGATGAACCGAGGTATTTTGCTGATCCGATGCGGATTGATGCTGAGCTGATCTGGCTGTCGGAAGGCTTCCTTGAATACCGGATTCCCAATTACCTCAAATCCAATGAATCGTTCAAGGAGATCCAATTCTCGATGGAGCTGGGTTCAGAAGCACCTGGATTTAATAACAACTATCCTTCCGATATCTATTTCTATTTGAACGGAATTGAGCTGGGCTGCTGGACAAGTCCGGGGGATTTCGGAGATAAGCGAGGAGCATTTAACCCGGAATGGTGGCCGCCGCATCTGAACCAGTATGGCATGCTGAAGCTGATTCGAATCAATGAGGAAGGCAGCTACGTTGACGGATGCCGAATTTCAGATGTCACCCTGAAGGATATTGCGCTTGACTACAAGAGTGATATTCGATTCCGTATCGCGGTAACCGATCATCCCGTCAACAAAGGCGGCCTTACTGTATACGGTAAGCATTTCGGCAATTACAGCCAGGACATTCTGGCACGCGTATTGTATCATGTCGAAGGCGAATAAAGATTGAATAATTGCATAAAGCTTCATAACGCCATAGAGGTCTGCAGCATTCGCGATGCTCATCATATCCAAGTCGCGAAGCTGGCAGGCTTTTATTACTTGTATAAAGAGAATCCCCGTAGTCTGCATTATAGTGCATATGGAAATAATGGAAGATATGATAGAATGGAAGTTCTGATTTGTCAGGAAAATGAATGATAAAGGATGCGTAAATAGATGGAACCATCGATAAAAACAGATAAGAACAGCATAACGATGGAGATTATCGAGGTATGTCTGCTTGCCGGAAAAATCATGCTTCAGAGCGGTGCCGAAACCTATCGTGTCGAAGACACGATGATGCGGATCGCTTCTGCCTATGGAATGCCTAACTCTCACAGCTATGTCACACCAACAGGTATTATTTTCTCCACGGACGGTTTGCAGCCAGCCAAGCTGATCCGCATCTCGGAGCGGACGACCGATCTGCATAAGGTAGCTGCCGTCAACAATGTTTCTCGTGCAATTGGAAGAGACGAGCTGAATCCTAGCGAAGCTTATCATCAGCTGACGGATATTGAGAAGGAGTCGGTTCTGTACCGAGTTATCGCACGGACCTGCGCCGCTGCGCTAGCCAGTGGCTGCTTCACCATCATGTTTCAAGGCGGATGGACAGACTTTCTGCCCGCCGTATTATGCGGTGGTGTCGGGTACGCCGCAGTGAGCCTTTTTCAAAGGCTGTCACAGGTTCGCTTCTTCGCGGAATTCACCGCTTCATTTATTATCGGCCTTCTGGCTCTCGTCATGGTACTCATAGAGGTCGGCAGCGAGCTGGATAAGATTATTATCGGCTCTGTCATGCCGCTCGTACCTGGGCTGGCCATTACGAATGCAGTAAGGGATCTGATGGCAGGGCATCTCGTGTCCGGGCTTTCCAAGGGGGCCGATGCTTTTCTGACGGCGTTTGCGATCGGTGCTGGAATTGCCGTCGTCTTCACTATTATGTAAATGAAAGCTGAGGTACGAACATCATGTTTATTCATATCGTGGAACAAGCTGTAACCAGCTTCATCGCTTCCCTTGCCTTTGGCATTATTTTTAACGCACCTCGCAAAATGCTCTTCCCCTGCGGAATTGTCGGTATGCTCGGCTGGATCATTTACGATATTATGGAACCTGGATATGAGGCGGTCTCCGCTACCCTAATGGCAACACTGGTCATTGGTGTATTAAGTCAGGTCTTTGCAAGGCTCTACAAGCATCCGGTCATTATCTTCAGCGTAGCCGGCATTATCCCGCTCGTTCCAGGAGGGATGGCATACAATGCCATGCGTTATTTTGTACAGAACGATTATACGACTGCCGTAGAGCTTGCTGCCAAAGCGCTCATGATTGCAGGAAGCATCGCTGTCGGCCTCATCTTATCCGAGGTGCTCAATCAGGCCTTCCGCAGGAAACAAGCTTAGCAATATAAAAAAGAACTCGTTTGTCCTTCTAAGGTGTATACATCCGTACACCTCTGGACCCGAGTTCTTTTTATATGTGCAGCTACAGCCGATCAATTTATATTAGACTTAACAAGTAACAAATAGAGTAGGGTGAAATAATTTAGTCCAATTTTTTGCCAAGAATGGCTAGATCACGCCTTACACCGTCCAGAACAGCGATCTCGGGATAGTAGCCCCACTGTTCAAAGCCGTATTTCTTCAATAAATGAAGACTCGGTTCATTGTGACCGAATACGAAGCCAAGTAAGGTTGTAACCCCCAGCCGCGGACTATCCTCAATCACTTTCTCGATGAGCCGGCTTCCTGCTCCTGTTCCTCTGAAGGCTTCGTCAACATAGACGCTCACCTCTGCGGTACCGTCGTAAGCAGGTCTTCCGTAGAAGGAGCTTAAGCTGACCCAGCCTGCGATCTGTTCATCATACTTCATCACCCATAATGGACGCTTGTCCGGTGTATGCTCCTCAAACCAAGGTATACGGCTCTCAACAGTGACCGGTTCAAGGTCAGCTGTGACCATTCTCCCGGCAACGGTTGAATTGTAGATCGCAACAATAGCGGGCAAGTCCTCTGGTTGTGCATAGCTGAATGTAATGTTCGGTTCCTTCACAGCTGTTATCCCCCACTAATATCATTTTTTAATGACTAGATTAACAGAGAAGACCCAGAATGATCAATAGAAAAATTCCAGAAGAGTTCAGCGAAAACGATAAACTTTTTTCGAAGTCATGCGTCTAAATATGATAAGTCCCTTAGGAAGGATGAAAGAAGTGAAGATAAAAAAGAAGTGGCTTATACTGTCGGGTAGTCTTGTTTTGGTACTGGCGCTTGGTATTTGGTACGTTCTAAGTTCTGATATTTTGCTAGGATGGTCATCTCCATCTAAGCAACAGGAATATTACGCAGGTATCGTTGTTGAAATAATTGAGGAAAATTCCACAATTGATGGAGATAAAGTACTTCATTCTATAAAACTTAACACTGGAGATGTGCTGACAGTAACCAAAAATACGACGTTCTTTGCTCAAACAAGCGATGTCAAACGAACAGAATCCGATTTTGGTATAATACAAGAAGGTGTTGAAGTCGAAGCATGGAGTAGACAAGTCAATAATCATATGTTTGAAGCATTTGAAATAACGGCAAAATAAGATCAATATAAAAAACAAGCCTTGTGAAGGCTTGTTTTTTATATTGTCTCAAATTAGTTTTTATTCAGTTCCAGATCATAAGGCAGCCCTGTCTGCTCTGCACTCCAGTTCCACAGGAACTGGGATGTCGCCTCATCCATGGCATGAGGCTTCAGCTCCTGAATCTTCTCCTCATAAAAATACTCACCTGTAATTCCTTTCACTTCTGGCCGAATCGCTAGATAGATTGCAGTCCTGGCCCCTTCTTCCGGCGAGAGGAAAAAAGGAGTTTTCGCCAAAAAGGCCATGATCTTCGTACCGAAGCCCGTATTGCGATTAACACCGATGCTAGTGCCTACCGCCCCGGGATGGAGTGCATTAATGGTAACGCTTGTTCCTTCCAGCCGGTAAGCCAGTTCTCTAGTGAACAGCACGTTTGCCAGCTTGGACTGGCCGTAACTCTTCACCACGTTAAACCCCTTTGTGAGATGCGGATCTTCCTGATGGATTTTGCCAAATTTATAAGCACCTGATGCCACGTTAACGACTCTTCCTTCAGGTGCATGTAATAGACTTGGAAGCAGCAGTCTTGTCAGTAAATAATGGCCTAGATGATTGACGCCAATCGCCATTTCAAACCCGTCCGATGTTTCCTCTCTCTTCAGAGAAACCACACCTGCATTATTAATAAGCACATCCAGCTTCTCATGAACTGATTGGAATTGTTCAGCAAACTGGCGGATGCTGCTCAAGGAACCCAGATCAAGTAACATCAGCTCAATCTGCTTTGAGCCTGTTGCGGCTATTGCTTCATTCAGCGCTTTACGTCCTCGCTCTTCGCTTCGGCATGCCATGATGACATGATACCCTTGCAGTGCTAATTCAATGGTTGTCGCAAGGCCCATACCGGAATTGGCGCCAGTTACGATAGCTGTTTTTGATTTCATTGGATAATCATCCTTTCAGCAGGAAACATGCAGCTGTTGTTCTAGTTACAGGCTTATATAATGAGGTCGATGATCGATGGATAACAATTGATTCATACTTCCTATATCATACCTTATAAATATTTCAAAATAAAATATAGGGATATGCCATCACGTGGCAGGCCTCAGTGCAATGATTCGATCATCCTCTTCGGCTGGATCTCCTCTGCCATCCCGATTGCTCGTCAGCAGGTAGAGTGTTCCATCAGGACCCTCACTCACACTACGAATCCGGCCCCATTCGCTCTGGAACAGCACTTCTAGTGAAGGCTCTTCACTTGCTCCGCCTTCTCCATCCAGCTCAAATTTAAGCAGCGCCTCTCCCCGAAGCCCCCCTGCAATGAGGGAGTTCTTCCAAGAACCTTGCGTTATGAACGTCATTCCCGAGGGGGCCCACGTATCGGTTCCACTGTGAATGAGCGGCGAAGTCATTCCCTCCTCCTGCTCATCTCCTTCAATCAGCGGCCATCCGTAATTCGATCCCTTCACTATGACATTCAGCTCATCATGGTTCGATTGTCCGTGCTCTGAGCTGTACAGCTGCCCTGTATCTGGATGCCAGGCAAGTCCCTGTGCATTACGATGTCCAAGACTATATACAGCTGAATCGTTTATAGGATTATCATCAGGTATTGAACCATCGCGGTGGATACGGAGGATTTTGCCCCCAAGGATTGTTTCATCCTGAGCCATGTCAGGCTCATATCGTTCCCCGGTCGTAATATATAGCATCCCGTCCGGTCCTATCTTCAGACGTCCCCCGTTATGATTCACACCGCCCGGTATGTCAGCGAGCAGCACCTTGTCAATTGAGGCCTCTTGACCCGTCAGCTTAAGTCTGAGCACCCGGTTTAGGATGTCTTGTCCCTCACGGTAAGAGTGATATACATATACATAATGATTCGACTCAAAATCAGGATCCACTGCGAGCCCTAACAGACCGCCTTCCCCTTCATCTGCAAAAGGAGCCTCAAAGGCCAGCACCGGCTCCTCCAGCACCTGTCCGTTCTCAATCATACGCAGCGTGCCGGGTCTTTCCGTAAACAGCATTCGGCCATCCGGTAAAAAATCAAGCTCCCAAGGTACATTAAGTCCGGCAGCCAAGGTCGTTATTTCATAAGGAAGTGTATTCCCTTCTTCCTTTTGCTCTTCGGAAGCAGGCTGTTCCGTCTGATTGTCCGGAGTGCCCGGTACAGGAGTATCTGGGCCAGGCTCTTGAGCGGTCGGATTGGAACAAGCAATGAGTGCCAGTGTCAAGAGACTGATTCCTGTCATCATCAAGTACTTCTTGTTCATATTTTTACTCTCCCTATTCTCCAATATTTTCAAATATTACCCTCTTGGATACTTCACCAATCCACAGCGCAGAAGATAGACTTTTCTAAGACATTATAGGTGCCATTGTTTGTTTTTGGGTTTTTGCTTCATAAGCTTTATAATATATAGCGATAATGAAACTAAAGGATTTTTTATAATCCTAATATAAAGGCGGGGAATATCATGACAAATCAACCTATTACTTTACTAGAGCAGGCCATTTCGGAGCAAGGATACGACTGTGTGCTGATTACAGATCCTAAGCATGTCTATTATTTGACCGGATTCGCAAGCAATCCACATGAACGCTTTCTCGGACTGCTGCTGGTAAGAGGAGAAGAACCAACTCTGATCGTACCAAGCCTCGATGAAGACGCGGCGGCTGCAGCTTCCTCTGTGAAGAAGATTGCGACCCATCAAGACACAGACAACCCGTATCACATCCTGCAGAAGTATCTTCCTCAGCATATTGACACGATGGGCGTTGAAAAAGAAAACCTGTCAATCGCTCGTTACGAGGAGCTCGTTCAATATGCCAATGCCAAGAGCTATGCCGATGCAGGTCCACTGCTGCGCAAGCTGCGTGTTCGCAAGGCGCCGCATGAAGTGGACCGGATGAAGTTCGCTGCCCAAATGATTGAGGAAGTGCTGAAAAGAGGTCTTTCCCATGTGAAGGAAGGCGTAACGGAAATCGAGCTCGTAGCGGAGATGGAATATCAAATGAAGAAGCTCGGTGCTTCTGGTCCTTCTTTTGACACGTTGGTGCTGTCAGGACCTAATACGGCCCTTCCTCATGGCGTTCCAGGCACTCGCAAGCTGCAATACGGCGATCTGCTCATGTTTGATATGGGCGTATATGCGAATGGATATGCTTCTGATATTACCCGTACGTTCGCTTTTGGCCAGCTGTCACCTGAGCTCACGAACATATATAATACGGTTCTTGAAGCCAATCTGAAGGGAATTGAAGCCGTTAAGCCAGGGGCAACCCTCGCTTCTGTAGATCTGGCCGCAAGACAAGTGACCATTGATGCAGGATACGGCGAACGCTTCCTCCATCGCCTCGGTCATGGACTGGGTATCGATGTGCATGAATATCCATCCGTGCATGGAGCGAATCAGGAGCTCTTGACCGAAGGAATGACCTTCACCATTGAACCCGGCATCTATGTACCCAATCTCGGGGGAGTTCGCATTGAGGATGAAGTCCTCGTAACAGCAGATGGGGTGAAACTGCTAACCAGCTACCCGAAAGAGCTGCAAATACTGGGCTAAGCTTCGTGCTTCGCTACATAGAAATCAAACTGGCATAGATCTCTGATCTCTTCGTACTATTTGTGCAGGTTGAGACTCTATTGTAACCCAAAAATAAAGAGTGCGAGTCCCTCGGTTTTAGCCAAGGGCCCGCACTCTTTTTTATTTTATGCTTCTGTTGGTGCATCTAATTCCGTGTTCGGACGATTGAAGGTATCCCGATCATTCTCATTCAGGAGCTTGCTCGTAATGAGACCGGAGGTCATTGAACCATTAACGTTCAGCGCTGTACGTCCCATATCAATCAGCGGCTCCACAGAGATCAGAAGTCCGACCAGTGCAACAGGCAGGTTCATGGTGGAGAGTACGATCAGTGAAGCAAACGTCGCTCCGCCACCTACACCAGCTACACCGAAGGAGCTGATCATGACAACCAGGATGAGTGTAATGATGAAATCCCAGCTGAGCGGATCAATGCCCACTGTAGGAGCGATCATCACCGCAACCATCGCTGGATAGATTCCTGCACAGCCGTTCTGGCCAATCGTTGCGCCAAAGGAAGCCGACAGATTCGCGATACCTGCGGATACACCCAGCTTCTTCGTTTGCGTCTCCACGTTTAATGGAATGGTTGCCGCACTCGAACGGGACGTAAACGCGAAGACCAGCGTGGTCATTACTTTTCTAAGGTACGCTACCGGGTTAAAACCAAATGCGGTAACGAGAATAAGATGAACCACGAACATCAGCAGCAAGGCAACATAAGAAGCGATAACAAACTCACCAAGCTTCAAGATCTCCTGTGCATTAGTTGTTGCGGTAACCTTCGTAATCAGCGCAAGGATACCGTATGGTGTCAATCGCAGCACCAGAGTTACGATGCGCATGACGACAGCATAAAGTGCGTTAATCATTTTACGAAAAGTATCCGCCTGCTCTGGCTTCTTGCGATCCAGTCCAAGAACGGCAATACCGACAAAAGCAGAGAAGATAACGACCGCAATGGTAGAGGTACTGCGAGCACCGGTCATATCCTCGAATGGATTGCTGGGAATGAATTCAAGCACTTGCTGAGGAATGGTCATATCCTCTACATCAACAAGCTGCTCTTCGAGCCTTTGGGTTCTCGCTGTTTCTGCTTCACCGCTCTCCACGTTAATACCTTCCAGGTCAAAGGCAAGTGTGACCCCTATACCAATACTTGCTGCAATGGCTGTGGTAATCAGCAATGTACCAATAATCGAGAAGCTCATCTTCCCGATATTCTGATTACCCTTCAAGTTCATAATGGCAGATATGATAGACACCACGATCAGTGGAATGACGATCATCTGCAAGAGGCTTACATAACCGGAACCGACGATACTGAACCAGTCAACACTCGTCTCTATGGTTCCCGATCCTGCCCCGTAAATCAGTTGCAGCAGTATTCCGAATACAAGACCCAAGCCAAGACCCGTAAATACACGCTTCGTAAAAGATATATGCTTCTTCTGCATCCAATACAGAAGGCCAATTAACACAAGCATCACTGCTACGTTAATAATTACCTGTAATGTTTCCATCCAACTAACTCCCTTCAACTTTCTATATATATGCTGATCCCTTTATGTAACGAATTATATATAAATTATCTAAAGGGTCGGTAACTACCTTACAGCATATGTTACTATAGCATAAACCCGACTATTCGGGTAGACTTTTTTTGAATAAATTTTAAAGCGACTTACTTATTCTCATAACTCATCCTAAATCAGTGTCTGCCGGGAGCTATGCTTAGGATGGATTATTCAGATTTGGGTTATACCTTATTCTTCAAAAATCGCACAATTATCTATAACCAACAAAGGCTGTAATCCTAACTTTTTTATAATTATGTCCACAACAAAAAAGCCGAAGCTGCTCATAATTGACAGCTCCGGATTCTTTTTCTCTTATCTAGGTATTCATTTAAGAGTTCAATATCTGATAAATTTTCTCCATATCCAAGTTCGTTCTTACCACATCCGCTACCCGATCAAATTCCTCAACTTTTCGCTCCTTCGCCGAGAAGGTCGAAATAACAGGAGAGAGTCCCTTCCGGATTCGAACCTGATCCAGCCAGGACCTGCGCAGAGCATCGTTCTCAAATAATCCATGTAAATAGGTTCCCCACACCATACCATCCGATCTAACTAGACCTTCTGAATGAGATGAAGCATACGTACAAGAGTCGAAGGAAGCCTGCAGATCACTTGCAGCAGTGTCCGTTTCGGTTAGTCTGAACAATTCGTCATAGCTATAATTAACTTGATCTTGGTCCAGTCGCTCAGAAACTCCCATATGAATTTCATAAGCCTCAATCGGAGCTTCAGTACTGCTTGGGTCCGTACTTGCCAGTGGCAGTCTCTGTTCGTCCGTCAGTAGTCCAGTCACTCTTATCGTTCGCTTTTCCTTCAAGAATGAAGTCCTAATAGGCAGCAGTCCAAGTCCCGCTTCTTCCTGTATACCACTCTCCACCGCATAAGGATCGGAGAGCGAGTACCCGAGCATTTGATACCCGCCGCAAATCCCGACGATCTGGGTATGATGCTCTTCGGATAGCCTGAATATGGCCTGATCCAGTCCTCTCTGCTTCAGGAACTGAAGATCACTGATTGTATCCTTCGTGCCTGGCAGAATGACAATATCCGGTGTACCCAGCTCTTCGGCAGAATTCACATAACGAAGGGTAATATCCGGCTCCCAGCGCAGCGGATCAAAATCTGTGAAGTTTGAGATGCGCGGGTAACGAATGACGACGATATCCACTTCCTTCTCCTGCTGCTTCTTATACTGCAGCTCGTCGAGCACAACCGAATCCTCAGCTTCAATCCGCAGATCCTGAATATAGGGAAGCACGCCCAGTACCGGAATACCTGTACGAGCCTCGAGCCAGTCCAGCCCAGGCTTCAGGAGAGCAAGGTCTCCGCGGAATTTGTTAATGATAAAGCCTTTGATCCGCTGGACTTCATGGGGTTCAAGCAGCTCAAGTGTACCTACGATGGACGCGAATACCCCTCCCCGATCAATATCGGAAATGAGGATCACCGGTGCATCTGCCCAGCCTGCAAGATTCATATTGACGATGTCACGATCCTTCAGATTGATCTCTGCCGGACTTCCCGCCCCTTCCATCAGGACGATGTCATACTCTGCACGTAATCGATCTAGCGCCTCCAGCACGATTCTCTTCGCTGTGGGAAGGAACTTCATGCGGTAATCCATCGCACTCATCTGCATAGCAGGCACGCCGTGAACGACGATCTGAGAATGCATATCCTTGACTGGCTTAATAAGAATCGGGTTCATGTCTGTTGTGGCCGGAATCTCACACGCCTCTGCCTGTACTCCCTGGGCTCTTCCGATCTCCTTACCGTCCAGCGTTACATAGGAATTAAGCGCCATATTTTGCGATTTATACGGAGCAGGCTGGTATCCATCCTGCAGGAATATACGGCATAGCGCTGTTGTTACGATGCTTTTTCCAACGTCTGAAGCCGTGCCCTGCAGCATGAGAACAGCTCCATTTTTCGGCTTATGCTCATCATTACTTTGTTCAAGTTCCGTGTTCATGTCTGTCATAACGATATGTCTCCCCCTAACCTGCGATATGCAGAACGATAGTCAGCATCAGCAGACCGACTGTCTCCAGCCCTTCATTCAGTGCTCCATATGTATCCCCGGTTAATCCCCCAAGACGTGCGCTCATTCGATCAGCGGCCAGCCTTCCGATCACCCACATGACAATCGGAACGGCGATGAAGGCCATCAGCACCGAAGCCTGTGTAACGTATAACACATTCGAATAATGAACAATTAAGCTAAGAATCCCCAATAAAACAATAGTTATCACGGTTGCACATCCCAGCGATTGCTTATAATAACGGGCAAGGATGTTGCCAAACATCGCTGCAAGCCCTTCTCCCGCCCGGGCAGAAGGATATCTCGATATCGCATACACCATGAAGAACCTGCTCCATATGAGAGGCAGGATGGCGAGTCCCATCATCATAGGCTGATGAATAATGCTGACAAGCAAGGAGGCTTTAAGCATCAGCAGCAGCACACAGGCGATGACACCCATCGCTCCAACCCGGCTGTCCTTCATAATCTCCAGCATGCGCTCTCTTGAACGGTAGCTGAGAAGCGCATCTGCTGAATCCATCCATCCGTCCAAATGCAGTCCACCGGTAAGCCATACCCAGACGACCAGCGTCACAATGGAAGCAGGCAGGGCCGGCAGCAAGAACCCTGACACGATAGCTGCCACCCATAGGATAAGTCCAATACAAACGCCAACGAATGGATAATAAACCGTGCTTTTTTGCATCATTTCAGGTGTAAAATCAAGATTCATCCTCACTGGAAAACGGGATAAAAATTGAAAAGCGGCTGCCGCCGCCTTTACTTCATCCTTCATACTTTGTACTCCTTGCTCTTCAGTTCAATGGCAATGCCTGCAGTGACCAGAAACACCTCTTCACTCACCGCTGCCATTCGCTGATTCAATATTCCGGCCATATCCCGGTACAACCGTCCCAGCGGATATTCCGGCACTATGCCGTCTCCTACTTCATTGGTGACAAGAATGATAAGACCCGGATAAGTTTGAACACTGCTTACCAGCCTGTCCATTTCCTGCAGTATGGCATCCTGGCCCTCTGCTTCCTTAGACATTAATATGTTAGACAGCCACAAGGTCAGACAGTCCAGTAGTATCGTTGGTGCTGGATAAGTCGCTTGTCCAATGCTCTCCAGTGTATCCGCAACTTCGATCGGCTCTTCAATAGTATGCCACAGGTAGGCTTCGTCAGAGCGCTGAAGACGGTGTGCTGTGATACGCTGCTCCATCTCTTCATCAAAGGCCTGTGCTGTTGCCAGATAGATCGCTTCCGATGAACGGCTCATACAGAGCTTCTCCGCAAATGTGCTCTTCCCGCTGCGCGCGCCACCAGTTACAAGTATGATCATGGCTTGCTCTCCTCGGGATCCAGATCCGCATGACTACCGGAAATGCCTGCACTTGTGAATGTCGCCATCTCCTTCATGATTCGGGATGCAGCTTCAATAATATGCAGACAGAGTACACCGCCTGTGCCTTCGCCGAGACGCATGTCCAGATGAATCATAGGTGATAGGTTCAGCTCCTCCAGCAGACCTGCATGTCCCCGCTCCTCCGACTTATGTGAGGCAATCATATAATGTATGGACAGAGGGGCGAGTCTTGCAGCTATCAGCGCCGCGGTTGTAGAAATGTAGCCGTCAATAACCACAGGACATTTTAATGCACTCGCAGCAAGGATAACACCGGTTAGCCCGGCAATATCAAGTCCACCCACCTTCGCGAGTACATCCAGCGGATCGTTTGAATCGGGACGGTTCAGCTCAATTGCCTTCTTTATTACTTGCTCTTTGTGCTTCAGACGCGTATCGTCAATTCCTGTTCCCCTGCCTGTAGCAGCTTCCACTTGAATTCCAGTCAGTACGCTGGTTACTGCGGCGCTCGGCGTCGTGTTTCCAATCCCCATTTCACCTGTGACAAAGAGTCGAATCCCTCTGTCATACGCATCCTTTACGACCTCAATTCCTGCAAGAATGGCTGTCACGGCTTCCTCTCTGCTCATAGCAGGACCATGCGCCATATTTGATGTTCCTTTACGAACAGATCGCTGAACCAGCTCAGGATGCTCAATGTCTCCATTGATCCCGATGTTTACGCATATAACGTCTGCAGCGGCCTGACGGGCAAGAACGTTCACCGCGGCTCCGCCGGCAAGAAAATTATGTACCATCTGCTGAGTTACGACGGCCGGAAATGCACTGACTCCTTCTTCCACCACACCATGATCTGCTGCCATGACTATGACCGCTTTACGGTCATAGGAGACATGGGTCTCTCCCGAAATTCCTGCCAGCCGAACAACCAGCTCTTCTATTTTGCCCAGGCTTCCCGGCGGCTTGGTCAGCTGATCCAAATGCGCAGCTGCGGCCTGCTCAGCTGATGAGTCAAGCGGCCGAATTTGCTGTATCCAATCCATCAATATTTGTTCTCTCTCCATCTCCACGCACTTCCTTTATGCTGAATCCTCTTTTTTAATAGATTATAACGAAAAAAGGGCATCCACTTCAAAAGGATTTAACTAGAAACCCTTCTTATTGAAATGCTGCCCTTGTAGCGATGCCGCTCTTATATAGAGCCTAGTCTTTTTTCTTAAGCAAGAATTGAGGAAGCTCATGTTGTGGATGACGAATCATGACGGGATCAACCTGAAACAGACTTCTTAAATGCTCTTCTGTGACGCATTCATCCGGGCTCCCTTGCATGAAGCTCTCCCCTGCCCGAAGTCCATAGATACTGTCGCAAAAAAGTGAAGCCAGATTGAGGTCATGCAATACAGCGACAATGGTAATACCGGTTCTTCGGCGCCAATCTGCGAGCAGCTCCATGAACTGAAGCTGATAATGGATATCGAGATAGGTTGTCGGCTCATCCAGCAGCAAAATTTCCGGCTCCTGGGCCATCACCTTGGCGAGTGCAGCCCTCTGTCTCTGACCTCCGCTTAATTCTGTTAGAAGACGATCGGCATAAGGGGTCAGCTCAAGCTGCTCAAGTACGCGATCCACTACTTCTTCTCCATCGGATTGATCCCGTCCCAGCCAGTCCTGATAAGGATACCTGCCCATGGCTACAACATCTCGTACGGAATAATCTATTTCAGGCAGCCCGTCCTGCTGCAATACAGCAATAAGCCGGGATAACGCCCGCCTGCTGTAGTCTTTAACCGGCTTGCCTTTGATCAGAATAGAGCCGGAGCTCGGAGCTAGGACACCGGACAGCAAGTGAAGCAGTGTGGATTTGCCGCTGCCATTGGGTCCTACGATACCCCACCATTCTCCTGAATGAACCGTAAAATCGATATTGCGAAGTGCCATATGGTCTCCATAGGCTTTGGCCGCAGACTTCACTTCCAGCACCGGAGCGGAGGTACGAGCTGACGCGGTCAAGTCCTGTGAATATTTCTGCTGCTCTGCCTGAATCCGTGAGTTCATCTCATTCCTCCCCTTCGCAGTTTCTTGCTTCGGTGCAGCAGGTAAGCGAAGAACGGTGCTCCTACAAATGCAGTGACGACTCCGAGCGGGATCTCTACCGGTGCAAGAATCGTTCTCGCCCCCATATCAGCCCATGCCAGGAAAATGCCTCCCATGATCGCGGATAACGGAATAAGGAGACGATAATCCGGCCCAACTAATAAACGAAGCATATGCGGAATCACAAGCCCGACAAATCCAATGACTCCAGCTACCGATACAGCAGCAGCAGTCAACAAGGTAGCAACAATTAGAACAGAGAGCTTAAGCCACTCTACCTTGACTCCCAAATGTGCTGCCTGCCGCTCACCCAGCGCAAGCAGATTAAGCGCCCTTCCCCGGCTCCATAGAAACACAATCCCAATGATCAAGTACGGAAAAAGGATGGCCGTATATGACCATCCTCGTAAGCTGAGGCTGCCCATGGTCCAGAATAGTATCTGATTCACTGTATCCTTGGACATGGCTGTTAAGAAGGATACAAACGCTCCGAGGAAGGACTGCATAATTACACCGGATAGAATCAGGCTGTGCGTCGGAATCCTGCCGCCTTCACTGGCAAGCGCGAGCACCGCCCACAACGTAATGATCCCTGTGACAAAGGCAACCAGAGGCAGCATCCATTCTCCAAGAACCGCATACTGCAATCCAAAATAGATCATGACTGCTGCTCCAACCGATGCACCGGAGGATACACCGAGTGTATACGGATCTGCCAGCGGATTGCGCAGCACGCCCTGGAAGGCAGCTCCTGCCGTGGCCAGTGCTGCCCCCACCAGCATACCGAGCAGTACTCGGGGAAGCCGAACCTTCATAATAATTTGCTCCGAGGAAGGATTCCAGATCGGATCAATCGGTTCTGAAACCCAAGGCAAATGATTGACCAGGATTCCCACAATATGGCGAACAGGCAGATCTACTGCCCCGATCGCCAGACACAGGAGCAGAGTCAGCACAAGCAGGAGACCGCCGGCAATTCCGTATCCTGCTAGTTTTGTTTTCATTGAAAGAGGTCCGGATAGATCGCTTCAGCTACCACTTTCAGGCCTTCGGTTACACGCGGACCTGGACGGCTGAGCAGATTGGCGTCAATGGAGATAACGGCATCTTCTTTAATAGCCGTAATTTCGTTCCAGCCATCACGAGCTGTGATGATTTGATCCAGTGTTTGATTGTTATCATCGATAACATCGCTTGCGTACAGAATCACGTCAGGATTGGCTTGAATGATCTTCTCTTCACTGATTTCATTCCAGCCCTCTGTATCTCCTGCTACATTGACTCCACCAGCAAGAGTAATCACTTCATCCATAAATTCGCCTTTGCCTACCGTCCAGCCTGGAGAGAATTCAACGTACACTTGCTTCTTCTCTTCATCTGACAGTGCAGCTACTTTATCCGACACTTCCTGAATATCAGCTTTCATTTGATCTACCACTTCTGCAGCTTCGGCTTGGCGATCTGTAATCTGACCGTAGACTTCGATATTCTTCATAACATCATCGATGGTTTTAGGATCTGTTTTGAAGATGACGATGCCAAGATCGCGCAATTTTTGCACTGCTGCTTCATCCATGGAGATTCCTGTAAACACGATATCCGGCTCAGCCGCAATAATCGCTTCAGCATTGGGTTCATACAAGCTTCCCATTTTGGGCTTGGAGGCTGCAGCTTCGGGATAATCGTCAAAATCAGATACACCTACAATTTGCTCCTCAAGTCCAATGGCGAAGAGGGACTCTGTTTCTGCGGGTGATACGGACACGATTTTGGCCGGCGCTTGTTCAAATGTAAAGGATTCTCCAGTCGCATCTGTTAAGGTCAGCGGATATTCGGTCTTACTCGAAGCTTCCTCGCTGTCATTATTCGTCTCTGATCCTTGATCGGCTGCTTGTCCTGCTTCCTGCTGCGCAGCTTGTCCCGTCCCTTCAGACGTTTCCGTTTCGGTGCCGCATGCAGCAAGCATCATTGCCATCATTAATGTAAGCAGTAAGGATAATACGCTTTTTTTCATTTTGTTCATGACTCTCTCCCTTTCAGATCTGGTTAACCCGTAATAAATTGTTTCAAAGCTTAGCCCATAACCTATCCACCTGACTTCCAATCCATAGCAAAAAAACCTTGGTCCTTAAGCCAGGATCAAGGTTTACGTCTCGCACTGCCCCTTAAAAATGGGCATAGAACATCGCAAAACGTATCCTTTCCTCGAAGGATCGCACGCTTCATTCCGACAAGGCAGGTCTCCTGACTCACCAGGTTTGATATAGCTGGACAGCTGCCCTTCCCATTTCTCACATAAGAAACAGTGGATATAACGCTGTCTGCCCCTGGTATACAGTGGCGGGACCGTGCCGGATTTGCACCGGCTTCCCTTTTAACCTGAGCAGCTCTATTAACGTCATTCGCTGCCAGGACCTTGTCGGCTATTATTCGTTTGTTGATGTATAAATCTTTATCGATTCATGATTATACATACTTTGTTCAAGTGTATGGAGGCCTTAACTTCTGTTGTTGATTATAGGGGAAAGGCTGTATTTCTACAACCCAAGTTTTCCCTTGAAAATAAGGAACGCCAACCCTGAATTACTTAATTCAGAATTTCTCCACTCAGCTGTCCTGCTTGAAGTCGGAGCCGCAGTACCTGCATTTCTCCTGGACCAGGCATGGCGGAGCTGAAATCTCTGTCTTGTACATAGGCTGATACAAGCTGTCTGATGACGCCGCCATGCGTAATGATAAGCACCTTCGGATAGGCCATCTTCATACTTATTTGGGTGCCGCCGGATGAAAGATCCACCCCATCCTTGTTCTCCAGAATCGGCAGCAGCCTGCACTCGACAAATTGAGATATTCGCTCCTCGAAGGCAGTAAAAGGCTCTGCACCCGGCGGCGTAATCCGCTCCGGATGATCGATCCAGCTTCGATATGTAGGGTTGTCCTTAAGCATGTCATAGGTAGATCCTTCCCAATCACCAAAGTGATACTCGCGGATCCGATGATCCCTCACAGCCTTACTGACGAGATGCGGCGCAATGATCTGAAGGGATTGCATTGCACGAACCAGATCACTGATGTACACATACTGAAATGCCAGCTCCTCTTGCTTAATCTTGAGCTGGAGCGCCTTCAATTCAGCTGCGGCATTACGATGAAGAGGCACATCGGTATGCCCCAAATATCTTTTTTCCATATTCCATAACGTTCTTCCGTGTCTGACGAGATATAGGTCAAGCCCAGAATTCATCTCCACCACATCCATTCGATACCGATGATGGATAGAACAGATATAATGGCACAGAGGATCAATACAAACAAACTGGATGACACAAACATCATTGTAATGCTTGTCTTGATATGTGCAGCCTCAAGCGTATGATATGGCTTGCCCATATAAGCTCGAAACGATTCCACACCGTGATATACGTTAACCCCCCCGAGCCGTATTCCGATAGCACCTGCGACCGCCGATTCAGGGTATCCACCGTTCGGACTGGGGTGCTTGCTTGCATCCTCCTTCACTGTTCGAATGCTATTCTCAACATGCAGCCCTAGTATACGAGCCGAAGCAAACAGCAGCAGTGCGGAAATACGAGCAGGCAAATAGTTAGCTGCATCATCAAGCCGGGCGGAGGCTTTGCCAAGGTAGAAATATTTCTCGTTCTTGTACCCTACCATCGAATCCAGTGTATTGACTGCACGGTACGCCATCGCTAGAGGAGCACCGCCGATCAGAGCATAGAATAAGGGAGATATAATGGCATCCACAATATTTTCCGCAATCGTCTCTACCGTTCCGCGGACAATTTCCGGTTCATCCAGATGGTGAGTGTCCCGGCCTACAATCATGCCAAGTGACCTCCTGGCTTCCGGGAGCTGTCGGTTTCTTAAATGCTTATATACCTCCATTCCCGCCTCCTTCAGCCCCTTGGCTGCAATCGTGCTTGCGATCAGAACGATCTCGGCGGCAATGGCAAGATAAGGATGAACGAACGAAAGCAGCTTGAGCACCGCCCAAGTGATGAGAAAAGAACCGCCTACGATGACAATCGGAAACAGGAAGCCTGCAAACAGTAATCCCTTATTTGAAGTCACTTTGGAGCGGATTGATTTCTCAAGTAGTGATATCGCTTTGCCCATGCCAATCACCGGATGGGGAATCCATTTCGGATCACCGATGATCCGGTCAAGAATATAAGCGCAGAAAAGAATGAGAGCCAGGGTCATCCTGCCGCCTCCTCTCCAGCGAGCAGACTCTCGGTAACCGTCGCATATACGAGCCGTCCGATGCAGGAGCCAAGCTCTGTAGCTGTGCCTGCATAAGCATGAATTTTGTCCGGCGTGCTTCCATCTGGTTCAAATCCGCTGACACCAAGAACAACGGCATCTGTTGTTGTCCCCGTCGCGATCATTCCGTTCTCAGCATCCCTGACTCCGAGATCCTGCAGGGCGCAAGCCTTTGCTTCGACTGCAGTTTGCAGCGCATTGACCATGGCATAGGAAGTCAGCTCACCGGCAATAAACAGCATCGTATTAATCGTGCCTGGAGAATAGGCTGCGGGAAAAACAGTCCTTGGAGACGCCGCTCTGGCTGCATTGCCGGCTCCCGCTGTCGTGCAGCAGAAGACGACGGCATGGTCGGTACTTTCCTCTATAACAGAAACATGTGCTAGCTTCACTGCTGTCAGCAGACCGGCGGTGCCTGATGCAGGAAGCTTCCATTTTTTTAAACGCGCTTCAATCTCTGCTGCAGGATGATCTGACGTAAAATGCTTATCTACATATATATTGACTGCACGATCAATCCGGCTCATGCCTCCACCGTAAACACTGCTCGACAGCGATTGAACCGTCTGAGGTGATTCCACAAGCAAATACGCATTGTCGTACTTCGTTAGCTTGAGGCCAGGCCAGAGTGTGGAGGAATAAATATCTGGAATAGCCTGGTTAGAAGCGAACTTGTGCAAAAAAGGTGTTGTCATTATCTATTGCTCCCCCAATAATAATCGCAGCACTTCAAGAAACCGGCTATTGTCCTGCCGCCCCTTCACCGCAATCCGAACGGATTTGTCGCCCAGCCCTGTATACATGGCACAGTTTCGAATAAGAATACCCTGCTTTCCCATCGCCTCTTGCAGAGACTCGGCGTTCCAGCCGTCCGGTGTCTCCAGCAGCAAGTAATTGGCCACACCCGGATAGACCTGAAAGCCAAGGGCAGGCAATTCGGACATTAGCCGGTTTCGCTCCTCTTTAATGCAAGCCTGGGTCTGCTCTTCGTATGCGCTATTTTCCATAAGACAAGCCTCACCTGCGAGCAGAGCCAGTCCGTTTACACTCCAGGTTACCTGTTTTCTCGACATCGCCGATATTATATCAGGGTGGCCTATCGCGTACCCAAGACGAAGTCCCGGGATTGCATAAAATTTCGTCATGGAATGAATGACAATGACGTTCGGGTACGGCTCCAAGGAGTCCGTCAGTGTCTCACGCTCATGCTCGGGTATGAAATCGATAAAGGCTTCGTCAATTACAACCTTGACATCCCGGTCTCTAGCATAAACAGCAATCGCTTCCAGCTCGCTTCGGGCATATTGCACTCCGTTCGGATTGTTTGGCTGACCGATAAATAGCAGCTCTACCCTATCGAGAAGCTCCAAGATTGCTGACAGCTCGGCTCGATAATTCAGCTCTTTATGTCCATATATGTATTCTATCCGGCTGCCGTACTGTGCTGCCAGCTGCCGATACTCCGAAAATCCCGGTTCAATGGTGCCTACTGCTGCAGGTGTAAATGCCTGAATAATAAGCGCCATACACTCCGCAGCCCCGTTGCCGATCAGAAGCTGGTCTTCGGACAATTTCAGCTTGGCTGCAAGCTTGTGTTTAAGACTGCGGTGCCCCGGATCGGGATAGCGAAGGATGTGATGCATCCCTTCTGTGAGTGCTCGTGTGACCGCAGGAGGCGGGCCAAGCGGATTGATATTGGCACTGTAGTCGAGGAAGTCCGCTGGTAACCGTCCGTATTTCACTGCTGCGGTCTCTACGTCACCGCCATGTCCATAAACCTCTATCACAGGTGTTCCTTCCTTTCTGCTCATGCTTGTTATCTGTAATCGTGCAAAATTTTACGAGTTATTTTTTGCATATCGTATCCAATATAATGCAAATGTTCCGAGACCGTCCGCGTATCTTTTCCAATTATAATGGAAATGCTCCGAGACCATGTCCGCGTATCTTTTCCAATATAATGGAAACGTTCCGAGTCATCTTTTACGCGTAACGTATCCATTATGAAGCTACAAAAATCACCCGTCAACGGCAATTCCTTTTGTGTCGCACACCCAATTCGTTTACAATAGGGATGGAGTGTTTCAAGACACCAAGGCCTCAGGCTTACAGGCCTGTCCTTGCCTACATATTTGAACTACTTAAATTGGAGGAATAGACCATGCTGTTTATTGACAACCAAGGGATTACAGACCCGCGCATTAATCTCGCCATCGAGGAATATGCCCTCAAGCATTTATCCCTGGATGAGAGCTACCTGTTATTCTACATTAACGCGCCATCCATCATCATCGGCAAGCACCAGAACACCATTGAAGAAATTAATCAGGAATATGTGCAGGAGCATGGCGTACAGGTCGTCAGAAGACTGTCTGGCGGCGGTGCGGTGTACCACGACCTTGGCAACCTGAACTTCAGCTTCATCACCAAGGATGACGGCAACTCGTTCCACAACTTCCGCAAATTCACCCAGCCGGTGGTTGAGGCACTGCACAGCCTTGGCGTGAATGCAGAGCTTACAGGACGTAACGATCTTCAAGTCGGCGAGCAAAAAATATCCGGCAATGCACAGTTTGCCACTCGCGGCCGCATGTTCAGCCACGGTACCCTGATGTTTGACCTTAACTTGGAGAACGTTGCCGCTTCCCTCAAGGTCAATCCAGAGAAGTTCAAATCCAAGAGCACCAAGTCTGTTCGCAGCCGTGTAGCTAACATCAGCTCCCTGATGGATCGAGAGATGACCATTGTAGAATTCCGCGAGGAATTGCTTCGACATATTTTTGGCATGGAAGCAAATGAAGTTCCTGAGTACAAGCTGACCGAGCAGGACTGGGAGAAGATCCACGAAATTTCCAAGGAACGCTACCAGAACTGGGATTGGAACTATGGCTTGTCTCCCGAGAGCAATGTGAAGCATTCCAAGAAGTTCCCGGTCGGCATTATCGATCTGCGTATGAATATTAAGGAAGGCCGAATCGAGGACATCAAGATCTACGGTGATTTCTTCGGGGTAGGCGATGTGGCTGATATCGAGAATCTGCTCCGCGGCAAGCGTTATGAAGAACAAGAAGTACGTGAAGCACTTAAGGATACAGATATTAAACATTACTTCGGCAATCTGGAATTCGATGATTTCATCGGTCTGGTATTCCTGGAGGAGTAGAACTGCCTAACTGCCCCACTAAATATAGATATAACTGAGGAGAGAGAAGCCATGACTTACAAGCTGATTGCCATCGATATCGATGACACACTCATTAATGACGAGAAGGAAGTTACGAATCCCACACAAAAAGCACTTGAGGCTGCTGTGGCCAAGGATGTCGTGGTTACACTCGCAACAGGACGCGCTTACGCTTCTGCACAAGCAATTGCCCGTCAGACCGGGCTTAATGTACCGATCATTACGTATCAGGGAGCTCTAATCAAGAATCTGATGGACGAAAAAGTACTGTATGAGCGATACGTTCCAATGGAAGCTGCTCGTAAGCTCTATGAGTACTGCCTGGAGCACAACCTGCACCTGCAGACTTATATTGACGACAAGCTGTATTCCCGTGAAGAGAATGAGAAGCTGGTTGATTACTGCAAACTGAACAAAACGCCGTACTACATTGAAGCTGATTTTATAAAAATGATTGAACAACCAGCACCTAAGCTGCTGATCATTGATGATCCTGATTATCTGGACAAAGTGGCTGTAGATCTGCGCGAGCTGCTCGGTCCTGAAGTGCATATTACCAAGTCCAAGCCGCATTTCCTTGAAATCATGCATCATGAAGGAACCAAGGGACATGCGCTGACTTTCCTCGCGGATCATTTTAACGTTGATCTTAAGGATACCATTGCAGTAGGCGATTCCTGGAATGATCATGAGATGCTTGAAGCGGCGGGCCTTGGTGTAGCGATGGGGAATGCCATTCCTGCGCTGAAAGAAATTGCGGGCTATGTTACGCTGAGCAACAATGAGGATGGCGTGAAGCATGTCATTGAGAAGTTCATTCTAGAGGCTTAGATCCATATAGACAACAAATAACCCGGCTGCTTACAAGCATAGTCCTGTACTATGCAGTAAGGCATCCGGGTATTTTATTTTCCATACCTCACTCTATACATTGGTTTATCTATTAATCACCTTATCCACCAAACCGTAGGCTACAGCTTCTTCTGCTGTCATAAAATGATCACGATCGGTATCCTTCTCAATGCGCTCGATCGGCTGTCCTGTGGACTCGGCAAGAATCCGGTTAAGCAGCTCTCGATGCCTGAGGATTCGATCAGCTTGAATCCGAATGTCAGAGGCCTGACCTCGGCTGCCGCCATGCGGCTGGTGAATCATGATCTCGCTGTTCGGCAAAGCGAAGCGCTTCCCCTTGGTTCCAGCGGTTAGCAGCATTGCGCCAAAGCTTGCCGCCATCCCTGTGCATATAGTCGATACATCAGGTTCAATAAATTTCATTGTGTCGTAGATAGAGAATCCTGCGGTTACGGAGCCCCCAGGGCTGTTAATATAGAGTTGTATGTCCTTCTTCGGATCTTCTGCTGTCAAGAATAGCAGCTGGGCCACGATCAAATTTGCCATTTGATCTTCAATCTCACCCGAGACCATAATAATCCGGTCCTTAAGGAGCCTGGAGTAAATATCGTAGCTGCGCTCCCCCCGGCTTGTTTGCTCCACTACATAAGGAATGGTTGGCATTTACGCTTCTCTCCTTTTTTCTATGCCACCATCTCTATCCGTGAGATTAGCTGCAGGCTGTCACACCATGCAGTTGTAAGCTGAGGAGCTGTGCCGCTGTGCATCTTCAGCCCAAGTACTTGACTCGTCACCATCACCACATCTGCTGCGCCGCCAAGTCCCAGCTGTATGATACGCTCCGTGTCACCTGCACGAAAAGCACCAAGGTAATCTCTTAGAAGCTCTGCATCCTCTTCCGACACGGGGTTCATCAAGACGCCAGGTTCATCCGCTTCTAGCTGTCGCTGTCTCTCTTCTGCGATGACCTCTCTTGCCCGGCGAAGTGCAGCCTTTACCGCTCCTTCCGTAGAATCGAGCAAATCAGCGGTCTCTCTCGCCTTATAGCTGAATAGCTCACAGAGAATGTATATTGTCCGCTGCCAGTCCGTCAGCTGTGTCAAGAGCACCTGAAAAGCCTCTTCTACAGCCAGGCCATCACCAAGCTCTTGATGAGAGCAGACATACTGCTCCTGTATCTCACCCAGCAGCTCTCTCCGCCTTGCTTCCTTACGCAAGCTATCAACCCATACATTATGCGCTGAACGGATCAGATAACCCTCCATCGAATAACCTTCACTTTTACTCAAATCCGCGGCATGCGGCAGTATTCTGACATAAACCTCCTGGCACAAATCCTCAGCATCCTCTTTTGATCCGGTTAGAGACAGGCAGTATTTATACAGGGATAACATCATGCTTCTCGTTAATAACGAAGTTTGTAAATGGTCGTCACCATCTGCACACTTCAGATACATCCTGTAGGGTTCGGATCTGACAAAGGCCATCATTCGGGGCCCCCCTTTGTTTAGTCCTTATAAGTACTTATACTGTGAAGACGTCTGAGACCGCCAGAAAGATACGCAAAAAACATATCTAAAAAAACAAAATACATGAATGCCTGTCGGTATATTAGGCTGCATGCGTAATCGTAGCATATTTGCATTCTAATACTTTATCAGATGTCTCTAATTGTCATTCGTATTTATGTTGTCACACTGCTTCTGTCTGCTTCGTTTTTCCGCTGACTTCTAAGCTGGATCCACTCTGTTAATGTATGCCAATTCGCCATTATTAGGCCGCCAATGATGATCATCGACCCGATTGCCGTCAGTAGGGTTACATGCTCTCCATAAAATATCATTCCGACACCAAGGGCAATCATGGGAGAGATATAGAGCCAAGTCGAGGGAAACAGCGGTCCTGTCTTGGTCACCAGGAAATAAAACAGACTGTGTCCAATCATAGAGCCAAATATCGTCAAATAGAGAACAGAGCCCGCTGCCCCAGACGACAATAGCACATGCGGATCAGGCTGTTCTGTGATAAAGGATATGATCAGCAGCATAAGTCCGCCATACAGCATTTGAGCGGCGTTTACGGCAAGGGACGAATATTCGCTCAGTTTGGACCTCGTTGCTCCGGAATATACAGAGCCTGATGCATAGAACACCTCACCAATCAGCACCGCGCAGGCACCTGCAAGCCACATTCCCCCCGCCTGTATCGTCAGTTCGGGAACCAGGATAAGAATAACGCCGACAAATGCCGTCAAGCAGCCGAGTAAAGAGAGCGCTGAGGCTTTCTTTTTGAGAACCCATGTCTGAATTCCGATGATCATGATCGGGCCGGTAGCAGACAATACGGCAGCCACGCCTGAACTGATATATTGTTCTCCATAGTATAGCCCGGCAAAGGTCATAAAGGTTAAGCAGCTGCCTATAACCATTACTTCTTTACGCAGCAGCAGCTTAATGCTTGTTTTTCGTCTCCATAGACACCATATGAACAAGAGTGCTCCTGCAAGACAGAATCTCACTCCTGCCGCAAAAAACGGCGGAACCCCTGCATCATTTCCTATTTTGATCGCCAGAAAGGTCGTACCAAAAATTAAACACATGCTCATATAAGCAATTAATAAACGCATTCTACTTCAGCCTCCTCGTCTATTGCCACATTGTAAGCGAAGTGGAATAGAACAGAAGGCACAGAATAGAACAGTTGATGGTCATAATATCGTACAATGGAAGAAAGGCATCAGTGGATGAGGTGGATAAGATGAAAAGTAAACGCTCGGAGTTTCTCACAAAGGAACCATTATCACAGCAAGTATACGACTATGTTCATCTGAGAATTGAGCGGGGGGATTATGCTCCGAATGACCGGCTTCCTTCTGTGCGCTCGCTCGCAGAGCAGTTCGGCGTACATCGACTGACCGTATTTAAGTCGTATCAGCAGCTCGTTAAGGACCATTTTATATATGCTAAAGATCGATCAGGTTATTATGTGTGCCCACACCCTGCAGTGAAGCTGACCTCGCAACCGGATAAGACGTTTACGAATGCTATAGATTCGGGAGATGTCATCCATCTGCATCAGAAAAAAAATCAAGAACAGATACTTACAGCTCAGCCCCTGCACTCAGCCGCAAGCCAGCTGACCAAAGAGGACTCGCTTCCCTTCCTGTCACTGACCCGGCGAACCCATGTGTTATCAGCACTCCATCAGCAGGACGTGCAGTATCAGTTCTCCAAGGCCCTGATTGACCCCTCTCTGCTTCCCAATACGTATATGTCGGAGTATGTCAAACAGGTGTTTGATATGTATCCCAAGCTGCTCGGCACCTATTCCACGGTTCAAGGGGACTTCCAGCTCCGTAAGGTCATGGCAGAATACTTTAACGCACGTCACCATATGTCCTTGTCACCAGAGGATATTCTCGTCACGTCCGGAGCCACGCAGGCCATTGATCTGGCCGCACGGATGCTGATTAAGCCAGGCGATGTCGTTCTCGTCGAGAGACCCACTTACAGTACGGCTATTGATATTTTTCGGCAGGCTGGTGCACGCATCGTCACGGTAGAGATGCGGCCAGACGGATATGATATGGAGCAGCTTGAGCATACCATTGTAGAATCACGCCCGCGGCTTATGTATGTGAACCCGACTTATCATAACCCGACGGGATATGTTCTCCCAGAGGAGAAGCGTAAACTGCTCATAGAGCTTGCTGAACAGTACCAGTTCATTATTGCAGAAGATGATACGACGTATGATATGTATTTTGCAGATGAGCCTCCTCCTCCGATCTACAGCTATGATACGGAAGGGGTCGTCATGTACATTCGCAGCTTCAGCAAGTATGTAGCCCCAGGTCTTCGCATTGCCTTCGTGTTATGCAAGCCATGGCTCATGAAGGAAGCGCTGACTCTCAAATCCCTGACAGACGGCGGTTCTCCGCTGCTCGGCCAGAAAATTTTTGAGCACTACTTCACTTCCTCCCGTATGCAGACCCATATGGAGAAGCTGCGAATTGCGCTTAGCTTGCGAAAAGAGAAGATGGAGCAAATGCTGACAGCGGCCGACTGGCAGTGGATCAGCCCGGAAGGGGGACTCGACCTGTGGGTTCAGCTTCCTGCTCATATGAATGCAATCGCCCTGCTTGAGAAGAGCCTTGAACAGTCAGTTGCCTTTGTCCCAGGTCCCTTCTGCGATCCACTTCCGCAAGGCTCAGAAGCTTATATCCGGCTCAGCTATTGTTATACGAGCGAGAAACAGATTGAAGAGGGAATGGAGCGACTGCTGATCGCATACGCGAATCTTCTCTAGCAGCAGGGCTACTATACCGAATCGTAAGCGCGGTGGCTGGATCGAGCTTCTTCACGATAAAATATGTGTCATTCCTATCTCGGCAAGTGTGATGTCCGGCATAAGATCATACTTCTGCCGGAGATCCACATCATGAGACATATGAGTGAAGATGGTTTGCTTCGGTTTTATCTGCCGAAGCAGCTCCTGTGCTTCCAGCATGTCATATACAGAACGAGTATGGAACTCCGCCAGCTCATGATAAAAGCTTGTCCCGAGCACTAACAGATCCAGATGATAGAGCTGCTGCCTTTCCTGTTCATTCAGATTGATGGAATCCGAGCAATAAACCCAGCGGTAACCATCCTTCTCGAGGCGGTATGCGTAGGAATAACCATTCTTTCCATGGTTGACCTTCCAGGTCCGGATCTGATAGCCGGCGAGCTCAACACCTGAATCGCAGGGCTGCATTTTGATATGCCGAGACAGCCAGGGAAACTGTGACTGGATCGTTTCAAGTACCTCCTGCGGGGCGTACATCTCCCCTTTTTCCCCGAGCCACCTGCAGGCATCTGCCCATTCAGGCAGTCCACCGATATGATCAAAGTGAGGATGCGTAACCAGCATCGTTCGCAGCTGACGCTTGCCCAGCAGCTCCATCTGGTGCACGAAATCCGGACCGCCGTCAATCATGAACTCTCCATCTGATCCATGCACCAGCACTGAGGAACGGTATCTGCGGTTGATTCCCGTTGTCCTCGCCTCCATACATACCTCACAGTCACAGTATAGCCTTGGAACTCCCATCGCATCTCCTGTGCCCAGGAACGTTAGTTTATCTGGTATCGTCATATACTGTCATGTCCTTTCTGCCGATGCATAAGCTTTATCTCTTATCACATTCCCCGGAGCCTTAAAGTCAGCTCTTTATGACCGTCTGCCGTATCTTTCTCATCTGCTATATGCCAATTGGACGCAAGCGCTTTTCTAAGCTTCTCTGCCTGCTCTCCAGTAAGGATAAGCCCGTCTACAAGACCCTCCGCTGCATTAAAATCAATTCCTGGCTTCAGATCAAATGTAATCGCAATCCAATTTTTAAGTCCATTGTTGGTATTGAACGTGATGCGATACCCTTCCTGAACGGCCCGCTCAAGCTCCTCCCCGTGCTCCTTCGCATACGAGAGAAAAGTCTCGTAAGTATAATGTTCACGTTCTGCTTGGCTAAAAGCCGCCAGATCCCCGGTGCGTATCGCTGCTAGTACGTCTTCGTCTGTAACGCCGTAATGACGCGCATTCTCCAATAGGATTGCGGAATATTGAGACAATTTAACTTGATCTGTCATGGTTGATGCACCTCTGAATTATGTCGTAAATGATGCCGTACATTTAATTTATTGCATACTGGATTTCTATCCTATTATAAAATGACTGAGGGCTTATTATAAAGCTTCAGCCATGACTTCCAGCATTCTTGAATAAAAAGCAAAGACGAATCGTTGCCAATTGAACAAAATAAAACCCTGTACGCATCATACGTCAGGGTATAAGAACAGCTTGCTATCTGATTGATATCCTAGCAGAGTGATGTCTAGATCGTTATCGGCATTGGATCACGCTTCAAACTATTTTCCACCATCCAGTTGTCCTGATCATTAAACAGATATGCTCGATGCACAAGCACACGAACCTCCTGGCCAACGGAGAGGGTCTCTTTCTCAAGAGAACGATAAGTAATCAGCCGATGCTTGCCTACCGTGACTTCGACAAGCCACTCGCTCCCACGGAAATGAAGTGCTCTTACAACGCCTTTCTCCGTGGCAGATAGAAGTGTGAACTCATTCTCTTTGCCCACTTCGATATATTCAGGACGAATGAGAGCCTTCGCGTCATTCGAAACAGCCTCGATATCAAACCCTTTCAGTTCACGCGCATGCTCGACAATAGTGGACTCTCCGATAAACGAAGCGACGAATGGTGTTTCCGGGCGCTTGTAAATATCCCAAGGTGTTCCCTTCTGCTCCAATGCCCCTTGATTAATGATCATGATCTCATCCGCTACTTCTATAGCCTCATCCTGGTCGTGAGTAACAAAGATCGAAGTGATTCCAACCCGCTCAATCAGTTCACGCAGCCATGAACGGAGCTCCTGTCTGATCTTCGCATCAATCGCCGCAAAAGGCTCATCAAGCAGCAGCAGCTGCGGCTCAGGCGCCAGCGCTCTTGCAAAGGCAACACGCTGTCTCTGTCCCCCGGATAATTGATGAGGATAACGCTTCTCAAAGCCGCTTAGGCCTGTAAGCTCTACAAGCTCCATCACCCGATCATGAATCTGTGCCTTCGATTGCTTTTTGACCTTAAGTCCAAACGCAATATTCTCAAACACGGTCATATGTTTAAACAGCGCATAGCTCTGAAAAACAAAGCCGATTCCCCGTTCCTGTGGAGGAAGGTCGTTAACGAGCTGTCCATGGAAACGGATTTCACCTGCGTCCGGATGCTCAAGACCGGCTAATATGCGCAAGATCGAAGTTTTACCTCCACCACTCGGTCCAAGCAAACCGATGAGATGACCTTTTTCAATATCAAAGGAAACATCCTTAACCGCATGGAAATTCCCAAAATGTTTGTTCAACCCACGGACTTCAACATGCATATTTCCCCATCCCCCAATATATTCCCTAGAAAATCGCTAGGAATTACTTTATTTGATACTTTACCAAATATAAGGGGATTACGTCAATCATTTAAAGTTGATAATTAGGCGAGACAAGCACTTTCACCTTTTACCGTTATGACAATGCAACGTTATGACATTTCACCGCTCTGAAGTGTGTAAGCGTGAATAGGCCTTATTATTTTATTTATTGACTTATTTCACAGATAGTGAGGCGGCTCAACTGTATAATATAGATTGCATAACGGCTGCCTTTGCCACAATGATGATCACCATGACTAAATTCTGTTGCACATAATTTTAACGTGGGAAATGGCTTCTTGTCTTACGTCCTCGAATGGAGAACGATCTTGAATATAATAAGAAATGAATCCGTGAATAGATAAAAACATACTGTGAGGTAATTTCAGCTTTTGTTCCGGCGTATATTCCTGATCATTCATATGATAGCGGATAATGGTTGCGAATAACTCATAACATCGGTTCTGTTCTGCTCGGCAATAGGCCAGCAGCTCTTCATCCCGAATCATAAACATAATTTCGTACTGATAAGGATTCTCCAGTCCAAACCGGATAAATTCCATCATGACATGCTCAGGCTTAGACAATCCTTCACTTGATTCTCTAGCCATGGCTTGCAGCAGCATCTGCCCCAGATGATTGAAATCCTCAATCACAATCGCGTAAAACAGTTCTGCTTTTTCCTTGAAGTGATAGTATAAAGAACCATGACTGTACCCTAGATGCTGTCCTATACTACGCATGGATATTGAACGATAGCCCTTTGTCACGAATAGATGCCTCGCCGCTTCCAATATTCGTTCCCTTGACAACTCCTGTTCCACTGCTCTTCTAGCCATATCTTATTCCCCTTCAATAAAATAAAGCTGCTGTCCCTCCGTGATTACAGATTGACCTTGTGTTAAATCGATCACAAAATCTTTAAAATGCTCTGCTTCACTATCGACCGGAAGACATGTCAGCCTGACTTTGTCAGTAAATGTTGTTTCACCCATCCGAGTCTCTCTGCCTCTAAGCTCGTTCTCCACTTTTCCTAGCCACGTGTAATCAATCTCTACAAATACTTCGCGATGCAGCACCTTCGTAATGGCTTCACCGGCTTCAATGGCAGCAACCGCACCGTCTGTATAAGCACGAATAAGGCCGCCTGCACCAAGCATGATTCCGCCAAAATATCGAGTCACAACGATGGCGACATTCTTAAGCCCCTGGTTTTTGATCACCTCCAGTATAGGTTTACCTGCCGTTCCGCTTGGTTCGCCGTCATCGGACTGCTTCTGAATCTCATCACGCTCACCGATCATATAAGCAGAACAGTTATGCGTGGCATTCCAATGCTTTTTCTTGATCTCTTCGATAAATGAAACTGCTTCCTCCTCGGTCTCCACCGGCTTGATATGGCCAATGAACCGCGATTTCTTGATCACAATTTCCTTATCTCCCGGCATTCGAACCGTACGGTAACGCTCAATCATCATTTCTACTACCTTTCTGCTAGCACAACTAGATTTATATTTTTAAGAAAGCAGCTCATCCAAATGCGGGTGAACTGCTTTCTTAGTTAAACACGTAAATTACATATATGTCTGATACGCTTAATTATTCAGACAGTCTTGCTTCAAGCTTCGCTTTTTCTTCTTCATATCCAGGCTTGCCAAGCAGAGCAAACATGTTCTTCTTGTAAGCTTCAACCCCTGGCTGATCAAATGGATTTACGCCAAGCAGGTAACCGCTGATGCCGCAAGCTTTTTCAAAGAAGTATACCAGATATCCGAACGAATATGGAGTCATATCTGGAATATTTACGATAAGATTCGGTACTTGTCCGTCTGTATGCGCAAGAAGTGTTCCTTGGAACGCTTTTTTGTTAACGAAGTCCATCGTTTTGCCTTCCAGGAAGTTCAGTCCATCCAGATCATCCGGATCGGATTCAATTGTAATATGGCTCGGAACCTCTTCGACTTGAATAACCGTTTCGAAGATATTACGGCTTCCTTCCTGGATAAATTGGCCCATGGAGTGAAGATCTGTAGAGAAGTCAACAGAAGCAGGATAGATTCCTTTGAAATCCTTCCCTTCGCTCTCGCCGTACAGCTGTTTCCACCACTCGGATACGAAATGCAGGGACGGCTCGTAGTTGACGAGAATCTCTGTGCCTTTACCTTTACGGTACAGTGCATTACGAACAGCAGCATATTGATAGCTTTGGTTCTCGGCAACGTTCGGATTGCTGTACTCTTTCGAAGCGTCTGCAGCACCTTGCATCATTTCTTCAATATTAATACCCGCTGTAGCAATCGGAAGAAGTCCTACCGCAGTAAGAACCGAGTAACGGCCGCCTACATCGTCTGGAATGATAAAGGACTCATAGCCTTCCTCAGTTGCGAGCTTCTTGAGTGCACCCTTCGCTTGGTCTGTCGTTGCATAGATCCGTTTGCGAGCTTCTTCTTTGCCATATTTCTTCTCAAGCGCTGCGCGGAAGATACGGAAAGCGATTGCCGGTTCCGTTGTCGTACCGGATTTGGAAATGACGTTCACGGAGAAGTCTTTGCCTTCGATAAGCTCAAGCAAATGGTTGACATATGTAGAGCTGATATTGTTACCTGCGAAATAAATCTCAGGAGTTTTGCGTTTCTCTTTTGGCAGCTCATTATAGAAGGAATGGGACAGCATTTCGATTGCTGCGCGTGCACCCAGGTAAGAACCGCCTATTCCGATAACGATCAGCACCTCAGAGTCGCTTTGAATCTTCGCAGCTGCTTTTTGAATACGAGAGAATTCCTCTTTATCATAATTGGTTGGCAGGTCGATCCAGCCAAGATAATCGGACCCTGCACCTGTCCCGTTATGAAGCTGTTCATGTGCAAGACGAATTGGCTCGGCGAAATAATCCACCTCATGCTGCCCAACAAATTCAAGTGCTTTACTGTAATCAAACGTTACTTTTTTTGCCATGATTATAATTACCTCCCTATAAAGTTGATTCCTAAGTAAACCATGAAATCTAAGCCAAGGAACAACTTATGACTTAGAATACTGTAAATTGTATAAGCTGGCAAGTTAACAGGCATCCAGCATTCTGCAACGAATGAAGCCTATGACAGGGCTGGAGCTGTGACGCCTACATGACAATAGTCACGTTATTTTAAAAAGGGTAAAGCTGCCGAATGGGCAGCTTTACCTATTTACTTAAGCTCTTGTTGTGTCAGCTTGTTGTCAATTACAGCAACGCTTTGATGCGGCTGACTACATTCTCAACAGTGAAGCCATATTCTTTAATTACGCGATCGCCAGGCGCAGATGCACCGAATGTAGAGATTCCGAGGATATCCCCAGCGTCGCCAACATATTTCTCCCAGCCCATTGGATGAGCCATTTCAATTGCAAGACGAGCTTTAACATCCGGAAGAATAACGGATTCTTTGTAAGCTTTGTCTTGTTTCTCGAACAGATCCCAGCTAGGCATACTGATAACACGTACGGAAATGCCTTCTTCGGCAAGTGCTTCTTGTGCTTTCACTGCAAGCTGAACTTCGGAACCTGTAGCAATGATTTGTGCAACAGCTTTACCGTCTTTTGCCTCGGATACAACGTACGCTCCGCGCTTGATTCCTTCACGAGCAGCGTCTGCTGTTCCAGCAAGGATCGGCAGGTTTTGACGAGTCAATACCAGAGCTACCGGATTTTTCTTGTTCTCTACAGCATAAGCCCAAGCTGCAGAAGTTTCGTTTCCGTCAGCAGGACGAATCACAGTCAGGTTAGGGATAATACGCAGGGAAGCAAGCTGCTCGATCGGCTCATGCGTAGGACCATCTTCACCAACAGCGATACTGTCATGTGTCAGAACATAAGTTACAGGCAGATTCATAATTGCAGACAAGCGTACAGCTGGACGCAGGTAGTCTGTAAATACGAAGAACGTACCTCCGAACACTTTAACGCCGCCATGCAGTGCCATACCGTTCATTGCTGCTGCCATACCGAACTCACGTACACCGAAGTAGATGTTGCGGCCGGAGTAGTCTGCAGGTGTGAACTGTGCAATGTTGTTCAGGTGTGTCATTGTAGAGCTCTCCAGGTCAGCAGATCCGCCTGTGAGGTTAAGAACATTTGGAGCCAGTCCGTTCAGTGCATTACCGGAAGCAACGCGAGTGGACACTGCCTTGTCTTCAGCACTGTATTTAGGAAGGTCGCGATCCCATCCTTCTGGAAGCTCGCCAGCTACTGCTGTTTCGAACTGAGCTGCAAGCTCAGGGTATGCTTTTTTGTACTCAGCGAACTTCGCATCCCATGCTTTGTTCGTTTCAATACCGCGCTCTTTAACTTGTGCGAAATGAGCACGAACTTCGTCTGGAACGAAGAAATCTTCTTCGTATACCCATTTGTAGAAATCTTTAGTCAGCTTCGCTTCCTCAGCTCCAAGTGGAGAACCGTGAGTACCGCCATGACCGCCTTTACCTTGTTTGTTCGGGCTGCCGTAACCGATAACCGTCTTCACTTCAATCAGCGTTGGACGGCTGAGATCCGCTTGAGCTTCCTTGATTGCTTTTTCTACCGCAGGCAGATCGTTTCCGTCTTCTACGCGAAGAACTTGCCAGCCGTATCCTTCAAAGCGTTTTTGTACGCTTTCTGAGAAGGAAAGGTTCAGTTCACCATCAAGGGAGATGTCGTTGGAATCGTACAAGACTACAAGCTTGCCGAGCTTCAGGTGAGACGCCAGGGATGCTGCTTCATGAGAAACGCCTTCCATGAGGTCGCCGTCGCCGCAGATCGCATAAGTAAAGTGGTCTACGATATCAAATTTATCTTTGTTATAAGTCGCACCCAGCTGAGCTTCAGCCATTGCCATACCTACTGCCATTGCAATACCTTGTCCAAGCGGACCTGTAGTCGCGTCAACACCCGCAGTGTGACCGAACTCAGGGTGACCTGGAGTCAAGCTTCCCCATTGACGGAATTGCTTGATTTCTTCCATAGGAAGGTCATATCCGCTCAGGTGCAGCAGGCTGTATAGCAGCATGGAGCCATGTCCTGCAGACAGCACAAAACGGTCACGGTTGATCCAAGTTGGATTAGCAGGGTTATGATTCATTGTTTTTGCAAACAATTGATAACCCATAGGGGCAGAACCCATTGGCATACCCGGATGACCGGATTTGGCTTTCTCGATTGCGTCAATCGCTAGAGTACGTACTGTAGTAATAGACAAGTTATCGATTGTCGAATTTTCATCCTTGTGAATGCTTTGTTCTTTGGTTTGTTGATCAGTCATTTTTTGTCCTCCTCATAATCTCAAAAAAGATGTCAGGATAAGCAAACGGACTTACGCTCAGGCGACTTAAAACTTAACTTAAAATGACAAACGAGTTGATTTAAAGCAAGTTAATCCGCTTGAATGTTTCAATTTGACTTATTCGTTTGCTATTGTATCACTTCACGTCCTGTTTTTCCATACCGTTCTTCACATCCAATAAATTTCATCTTCCACACATCGACAAAAGTATCTCCTTTTTGGAGAAAAGCATACCTGATTGAATGGATTACAGCGGATAAAAGAATAGGCAATCAAGAATAGCAAACTTTTAGATAAGCATTAGGCATAAGCTCTTATTAAGAGACTTCACTTCTACATTATCTGACTTTTATTAAATCAAGACAAACTCCGCGTAAAAGAATCCATTTCGTGACCTTTAATCAGCTGAAACAAGACAAAAATCTCTGGGGCGCAAACCGTTTTGGTTCGCAAACACAAACCGTTTCGGGTCACATAGCAAAAAAAATCGCCGCGGCTCACGACACCGGGCGATTCTCTATACCATTTCGATCTATATACTCTTATTTGAAAAAATCAAGGCATTATGAATTCGGTTCAACTTCATTAAAATACAACTGTCTTGTTCTCATGAACGAGAATACGATCCTCTACATGCCATTTTACAGCTCTCGCAAGGACAACTCGCTCAATATTGCGACCGATTCGCTTCAGTTCAGGAACATCATCCCGATGGCTCACACGTTCAACGTCCTGTTCAATGATCGGTCCTCCATCCAGCTCTTCCGTTACGTAATGCGCTGTAGCACCGATCAGCTTAACTCCCCGTTTGTAAGCTTGGGCATAAGGCTTGCCGCCGACAAATGCAGGCAGGAAGGAATGATGAATATTGATGATGCGATTGCGGAAATGCTCGATAAATGTTGGCGAAATGATCTGCATATAACGGGCAAGAATAATGACATCGATGTCGGCGCCGATCACTTCAAGCTGGCGTTGTTCGGCTTCTTTTTTGGTATCCGGTGTGACCGGAATATGATGATAAGGAATACCGAAGGATTCCACATAATCCTTCATATCTAAATGATTGCTTACAACCAGCGCAATGTCAGCATCCAGATCACCGGCTTGCCATTGCCAGAGAAGCTCTACCAGACAATGATCCTCTTTGGACACGAAGATCGCCAGCTTTTTCCTGCGGCTCACGCTGGAGATTTTCCATTCCATTTTGAACTGGGAAGCAATGGCTCCAAAGTCAGACTCTAGCTGCGGAAGACGATCCTTCAGCTCAGACAGATCGAATTCTACGCGCATGAAGAACATGCCGCCATCCGGGTCCATTGAATATTGATCAGATTGAACGATGTTTGCTCCATGCTCGAATAGAAATTTGGAGACTGCTGCCACGATTCCCGGAGCATCCGGACAAGAAATCAGCATTCGAGCACGATCCGGGTGTTCGTGTGCCGGGTGTGCTGGTACGTTTTTAGTATGAATATCCATTGTAGAAAAATTCTCCCCCTTGATATAAGTGACTCCTATGCTTTGACCATAGCTTCCTTGCCTGCGAGCCAGGCAATCAGGCGATGATTGAGTGCCTCTTCAGACAGCTCAGGGAACAGATCCGCACCTGCAGCAAGATCATATAGACGCTCCAGCGGTTCCCGCGGGTCAGCCTTCTTGGCTTTGGCATCATTCTTAAGCACAGTCCATGTGTCTAGAATAAAGCTGCGTGAATGAATGTCCTGTCCGCTGAAGAAATGCTCCAGCTTCTCCACATCTCCCCAAAAAGCTTCGCCAAATCGTTCTGTTACATTGCCGCGAAGCAGTGCAATTTCCGCTTCATACATCGGACGCTGCGTCTTCGCATCTTTACCGATCCACGGCGTTTCAAGAATGAACGGACGGCCAGCAAGCAGCTCATGATGCACGATACGATGAATAGTATCATAGCCAATCCAGCCAGAGCCGATCGGAGCATGCCTGTCCTTCCGCGCACCTGTAGGGTTCTTGCTGTCGTTGATGTGCACTACAGCGATTCGATCTAATCCTACTGTGCGGTCAAACTGCTCAAGCACACCATCCAGATCATTCACGATATCATAGCCTGCATCATGAATATGGCAAGTATCCATACATATGGTCAACCGCTCGTTATGCTCAACTTTGTCAATAATTTGTGCAATCTCTTCGAAGCTGCGGCCCATCTCTGTGCCTTTGCCCGCCATCGTTTCCAGGGCAATGTTGACATCCGTTTCACGCACGCCGTTCAGCACCTCGTTCAAGCCTTCGGCAATACGCTGAATACCATATTCTGCATCCTTGTCTGTAAAAGCACCCGGGTGAAGAACAATGTTCTTTACCCCGATCGCGTGGGTACGACGAATCTCTTCCTGCAGAAAGCTGACCGCAAGCTCATAAGTATTGTCCTTGTATGAGCCCAGGTTAATAATGTATGGTGCATGGACTACAATTTCCTCGAAGCCTCCGCTAAGCATGGCTTGCTTGCCTTCTTCGATAAACATTGTCTCCATTGGTTTACGGCGTGTATTTTGCGGAGCTCCTGTATATATCATGAACGATGAAGAACCGTAGCTAGCCGCTTCTTCCGTTGCTGTCAGCAGACCCTTGCCAGAAAAGGAAACATGGGAACCTATTTTAAGCATCGTAATTTACTTCCCCCTATAATTTAGGATTTAGGATGATCGTGCACTATTTCAGTTAATAGAATGAACACAAGTTGTGTATCCACAGATTATTGCTTATTGTAACTTGATTAAGGAGGTCAAGCAATATCATCAAGAATGGAAAGTGCTCGAAGAAGCTATCGAAAAAGAGTCCTATGTGCGCTATAATTTCTATAACAGGACATTTTTTACAATAAATCTTCGGTATTGTCTCATGAAAAGTTCATTTACCTGAATCTATTTCACAATACTTTGACTGCTCTTATGTAGAATTGATATCTGCCTTTTTTGATGAGTTATGAAATGGATTCACATATTTATGTCATTTTAAACCTGCTAGCTTTATTTTATATCGTGTTCGATCTCATTTCTGCGGCCTGTCTCTTATTCTATTAAAAGTTAGAGGTGAAGCATATGGACATTCTCTTGTTAAATAATTTGTTAACACGGTCTGCCCCCAGCAACTGGTTCATGAACTCCATTGCATTTTGGACCTTTGTCCTGTTAGGTTCTATGGTTATTGGCGGATTTTTTATGTTTCGCAAATTTCTGAAGGTGCTTCCAAAGGCAGACGGTAAATCTAAGCTGGACTGGCAGAACCACTGGGTCGAGTCAAGCCGGCACTTGTGGACAGAGGATGCCAAGGCATTCTTGGACGAGCTGGTCCAGCCGGTTCCAGGCCCCTTCCGGGATATCGCGAAGCACTCGATTGCCGCCGAGATTGGAAAGATCGCTTTGGAGAGCGGTGCTTCCGAAGTTACTCGAGATCACTGCATCAAGGGATATATTGTGGCGACACCTTCCAGAGACAATAAATTTCTGGTTCATTTTCTCGACAAGAAGAAGATCGATTATCAGCCATACAAACATTTAATGAATAAATAAAGTGTGAGCAATAATTATGGAGATTACATGAAATTTTCATTCATCTACACGCTTGTTGGTTCATTTTAATGGAATAAGGTAATATTTCTTAAACAACCGTCAGCCTCTGTATAAGGTTGTCTTGGGTTTATTAGCAATGAGTCCAAGGGAACCCTGATGCAGAGGTTTGTCTTTTTTCTATGTCAGGGGGACGAAAGGCCATGAAGTATGCAATCAGTGGAGGAACAGGATTCATAGGAAGCCATCTCGCCAATCTATGGCAAGAACAAGGCCATCAGGTTATGATCATTACCCGTAATGCTGATAAGGCAAGAGATTCTGCGAACCGTGGAATTTCTTATGTCACTTGGGAGCAGATCAAAAAGGACCCCAGCACACTGGAGTCCTTGGACGGAGTCGTTAATTTGGCCGGAGAAAGTCTGAACCAGCGCTGGACCGACAAAGCCAAGCAGAGGATTCTTCAGTCTCGACTGGATTCGGTTCACCAATTGGCTGATGTGTTAGATCGATTGGAATACAAGCCGAAGGTTATCGTGCAATCCTCCGCGATCGGCATATATGGAACCTCAGATACAGAAATATATACGGAAGCCTCCTTAATTGAGCCTGTAGATTTCTTATCTGAGGTGTGCGTTCAATGGGAGAATGCAGCCAAACAGAGATTGAACTATTCCAGATTAGTTATTGTAAGAACCGGTCTTGTGTTAGGCAGTAAAGGCGCCTTTCCACTCATGCAGCTTCCGTATAAGCTAGGCGTAGGCGGACCGATTGGCAGTGGAAGACAGTACATGTCCTGGATTCATATTGCGGATATGGTGCGATTGATTGATTTTGCGGTTCAGCAGGAGCAAGTTTCCGGCCCACTGAATGCTACCACTCCTCATCCGGTCAACAATGATGAGTTCGGCAAAATGATCGGGCAAGTTCTCCATCGGCCCCACTGGTTCCCTGTGCCTTCCTTTGTACTAAAGACAGTCCTGGGTGAAATGTCTGTCCTTATACTTAAAGGACAGAAAGTCCTGCCAGAGAAGGCACAGAATTACCAGTTTACATTCAAATATCCCGAGCTCTCTGAGGCCATTACGCATGAGTTACGAGGTTAACTTAGCTGGAATTTTTATGATGCGACATCCTCAGATGAAAAGTATACTTTGCCCTGGCTATTACGAAGCTGTCTCCATCTTGGAGAATGTATTCTTTGTAGGGGACCATTGCTTCATCCTGAAAAAGAGTCCCGTTCACTGAATTTAAATCTTTGAGGACGTAACCTGAATCCGATCTGCTAATCTCTACATGAGCACGGGAAGCACCTGTTCCTGCTTCGACATAGCTTGCGACGTCATTAGACCTTCCGATAATGAAGCTGCCTCTGCCAACAGGGATTGTGTCTACATTCCCTTCTGGTGAGCAGCGTTCCAGATAAGCTATACTTTCATTCGACGTACTTGAGCCTGCCGCCTCCTGCCCCATCTCAGATAAAAGTACCGTGGCTTGTACTTTTGCGGCAGAGAGGATCTGGGTGTTATGCTTCAGCGAATCATAGTAGCTGGTATCAGAGCCTTCACTAGCTTCTTCTACAGCTACATTTAAATGATCCATCGCGGTTTGATGCACATTGAATTGGCTATGAATTGTGTCTTTCGAAGTTTCAAATAATGCCGGCTCATTCGCTAATGCATTCACAGGCCCGAGGCCGGCATCCGCTACCAGACTTCCCCCCTTATTCCATCGCCACCACTCGCGAGAGTCCCCCTTCTTCTTAACGGCAAACCAGTCCTTTGATGCTGATCTTGTGGACGAAGGATCTCCTGTATCGACCTCTGAAGATTTTACTGTAAATGGCAGACGAATCCCTTTAGCAAATAAATAAGCCAGAAGGATGAATACGATGGTAATCAACGTACATAGGATTAATCCCGTAGAAGTGGGCCGATCCATGTAAATAAACCTCCAAACAACCGATGAAGCGAGCAGACAACCAAGCCAGTAGTACATTGGATTCACAGGCTTCTTCACCTCATCCACGTCTGATATTGAGAACGGATCGTTATCCTTCTCTTCATAGGCTGGCGTATCAAATGCTGCAAAAATAGAGCCACCTGCAGCTAGCGAACCATCCAAAGGCAGCCTCATATCCTGCTCATTTGAACTAGCAGACTTATGTGCCTGCATCTTCTCCCGCTGCTCAAATGCATGGTCCTGTGGATCATGTGACTGTTTAGGCAGTGCAAAAGCATGATCAGTATGTTGAAATAGAGCATTAAGATGCTCTGATTGAGAATTTCCTTGATGTGACACTATAGTGTGTGACATTGGACGTATTTCTCGCAGGCTCTGTGCTTGTGGGGCTTGCCCTTTAGCGCTCCGTGTATGTGAGCCGTGTGTCGACTCTAGTCTGCTTGCTTCAGAGCCCTGACCTTGGTAGCCGCTTGCTTGTCGTACTGAAGAAATGCTTGCTCTTGCCGAATAATGATCAGCTGCTTGAAAGCTCTGTAAATTACGCATGTCATGCACTTGAGATGTGCCGCCTAACGAATGCTCTGTCATCAATTCAAGCAGCAGCTCGTTTAATGCAGACAGGCTAAAATGATCAGCGGCACATAATTGCAGCACATTTTGCAGTCCGTTCCCCTTTAATTCTGTAACATAAGGCATTAATCTAACGATCAGCTGGTACAGCTGTTCGGAGACCTTCTCCTGATCAGGCTGTGCTTGAAAGGGCACATAGCAAATCTTGATCTTCCCCTCTTCCAGTTCACCTTCCATAAACATATAATCCTCATGCAGCAGGAATTGACGTTCATCCAGCATGTACAAACGACTGTCGATCAAAGTATGCGTGATCTGTAACAGCAAATGATAAAATGCAGAAAGTGTTACCCTTTCACTTTTCACCAAGTGAGAGAGCATTTTACGTCCTGTAATATCATAGCTGAATGTGATCGTGCCATCGATATCTCTAATCTGCATTCTCAAGTGACCTGGAATCTCGTTATGCATGATCATGTTTACTTGAACCTGGCTCAAGTCGCTGCTTGCCATGCCTCCCTGCTTCTCTACGATCATTAACACTCTATCATTATGTATAAAATCTCTGGATAGCCCCTTCATGGCACCTCTCCTTCATTTCCGCTGAGCATTTTGATGTGTATACCCTTTATTTAAGAGCTAAAGGTATGATGAAATTAATTCTAGTAATGAAAACTTTGTATATAAGCAATGATTGCGCCGGGAAGTACAGCAAGCATAAAGGGAAATCGAAGCGATGCCTCCGCCCTGTTGGTCTTTATAACGCCAGCGTTTTCCGTCTTGCCGTCATAAACGGACCGCTTATATTTCTGTCCGAACATTAAGAAGTCGAGGCTTCTTCTCATTCTGATTACAAATTCTCTTCTCCACATCAAGATCAGAAAACCAATAGCGCCAGATATAAGGATGGAATACAGCATGACTTGCATTGTGAACAAGACCCCCGTCCATGCTCCTATACCTCCAAAAATCTTAACATCTCCTGCCCCTACCGCACCTAGAACGTACAATATCATCATGAGTCCGAAGCCCGCTCCAAAGCCAATAGCCGCCGTGCTAAAGCCTGCAAGGCCTCCCATGATTATATGTACGATCAAGCCGCTCAGTATTGAAGATATCGTCAATATATTAGGTATCCGCATTGACCGAATATCCGTTATAAACGCCGCAATAACAAAACCTCCGCAAGCGATGTAAGCGATCTCCATTGCTAATCCTCTCTTATCATGATCTCTTGACAACATCAAACATAACTTCAATTCTTGCACCGTCACTAGTTTCGATCACAAATGGCCATGTCCCAGGTGTTGTTCTCGTTCCTACAAACCATGTCCATTCCACGTATCCATTCTCGTCCGCTGTAGCCCAGCCCACATGCTGCGCTGTACTTTCTCCTGTCTTGTAAAAGACAGATAGGTTGGCTGAGGCGCCCGGTGTTATTTTGGCACGTATCGTCGCTTGACCGGCTACATAAGCGGGATTCGGCTTGGCAATAATCTCTACACTGCCTTTAGTACCGCTATCCCCATTCGTCCCCTTATTCTCTTCGTCTGTAGCTCCAATCCAGACCCTTTCCGTTGCACCTGCTTGAACCCTCAAGCTCTTATTCAGAAAAGGAACTTTGATCGGTAATTCGTAGGTAAGCTCTATACCAAAATAAGGATTGGACTTGTCCTGAAGATTAGGAATATCTACTCCATTCACATGCAGAGAATCGTATTCCAGTATCGTATTCTCAATTACCGGTTGAATTAATGGTTTAATAACTGGATCTAGAACTGCCTCCGATATGGAAGTCTGGAGATGATCCAGCGGCTCTTGTCCACTGGAAGCGGCCATGGAAGCCCATGATCCGATCGGGTCAGGCAGCGTGGCTGCATATTCAGTCACCCAATCCGTCAATGACAGCTTGGGCATGAGTCCTTCGGTAGTTGAGTCTCCGGGCAGAACCTCTCCTAAGCCTGAATCTACTGAGCCTGCAGATTCGATGGCAATGGCTACAGGATAGATATGTGATGATATTTTTTTGACAGTCTCGGAAGCTGCTGTCTGCAATGCGGTTGAGAACAATGTCATCTGAACAAAGTAGATCAAGAACACAATAAAAAATATAAAAACAGGTAGAACTAAAGAAGCTTCAACAACAATGCTGCCTCGGTCATTTCTGTCTTGATCATTTCTGTCTTGATCATTTCTGTCTTGATCGTAACTGCTTTGATCGTCACTGAGTTGATCCTTTCCAACACGCTGGACAATATCATCCTCGGGTTTCAGCTTAGACCCTCGACTCTTCCATGCATTTATCATAATCGTCAAACCCCTAATTCCTATGGTTATGAAGCAGTTATGAAGCAGCGATTAAGTTAATAAGCATAGTCTGACTGGAGTGAAACGTAAATGTGTCCATCCTCTATTCGATCGGCGCTGCCACTCACGGTTCCTAGTGCGCTCATTATGCCAGGCAGAAACCACAGCCTCATTTTCATTTCAGCCTGGCTAGCTGCATACGTGTAAGTCTTGTTAAGGTCGATCTTGGTGTTCAGACGAATAATCGCACTCATACGAGACAGCTTCTTATCGTTATTGCTGTGTGCCAATAAAAACAATCGAAGATGATCTCTATATGTAATGGAGATCTGCTTCGCATACTTGGACAGCTCTACTCGACCATCGTCCGCCATCTTTTGCATATCAGCGAGGGCTTCCGTCAGACCATGCAGAATAGCTTTGGATAATACGAGCAGTGGATTTCCAAGCTTGCTGTTCTCCACCAGTCCCTCCATTGTTCTAATCGCTAGCCGAATCGTAAATACCTCGGTATAAGCAGCGACTATATTCCCGTATGCATTGTGAAATCCATAAATGATGTACTCCAGCTCCTGACTTTCCGGAAGAAAAAACGTTTCTGGGCTCATCGTGCTATTATTCATATTACTGCCAGCAATCAACGATAAATTTACTGATTTGAAGTAATGCATAGCGTACTCATTCTGATAAAGCTCATCACTTATTACATCAAGGAGATTCGACATTCCTCCGAATAATTGATCCATATCTGCCATCGCTTCACCTCCGGCATCATAGGGATCCGTTGCAATTTGCTTCTCTGAAGAATCTGCGCCGCTTGCCTGGTTCTGATTAAAGCTAATGTTTTCGTTATAATATCCTTCCAGCTGCTTGAATTGCTCTGTCGCCTTCTCAATTCCGGCTGTAGCCACCAGAAGCTTGATTCTGTTCTGTGCTTCCTTCAGTTTCTGTTCTGACTGCTTGTCCACCTTCGCTCTTTCCTTGTCTGCGGAATGGTAATCGTCGATCTGCTTCGCTGCCTGATCAATCACATTTCCTCCGCCGGCTGCAGTATACCTCGTGATATATTGCTGGATTTGACGGTTCGCAGTCAGGACATACTGTCTTTTACGATGAGATTCTCCATCGCTCAGTTGACTAATTGAGGTGGCGGAGGTAGAAATCGCTTGGTGAGCCGTCTTATAATCTCCTAGCTGGTCGGCATGACTACTTATAAACTCAGTGAACTCCGAGTCCTTCCGGACTAACTGGTCCGTCTGCTTACGAAGATCATCACCGAAGCTGCCAACACCGGAGGGTGAAGCTCCTGCTCCCGGTGTCTTGGCCTTGCCAACTTTATCGTAAGCGGCATTAGCGGCTCTCATCTCACCTTCTTTAATGACCTGCTTCATCTGTTCATTTATACTCTTGGCTTCTTCGATTCGATCATTCGCTTGACTTAACGCCTGCTCATGTTTATTGAGAGCTTCCTGATTCTCACGATTAATACTTGTCACAATCCGATTCACATCTGATCGATATTCGCTGAGCTCAAATATATAGATTCGGTCAAGCGGTTCTCTGGCCTCATCTTCCATGTATTTTGAGTAATAATCACGGTATTTTGCTGCGGCATCCGCTGCGCTTCTCATAGTCCCTCCCAGCGGACTGTCACTAAAGTAAGTACTTGGCGGATCCATCACCAATTCGGCCAAGGTTAGAGCCGTTTTTGCGGCTTCCCTCCGTTTATGGATAGCCTCTTCAAGCAGACGTTCACGCTTGTCATACAGCTTCTGGAGCTTCCGCAGGACATCCACCGAATGCGCAGCCTGCTTCATTTCAGCTGATAACGGTTTGAATCTGGACACGGCCTCCACCATGAAGTCTACCGGTGCCTTATATTTCATCTCCTCTTGAATTTGCTGATTGAAGTTCTCGAATTGTCCAAGCTCCCGCTCAAGAGAAAGTCCAGATTGAACCACCTCCATACCGATTAAAGGAAACCCTTCCGCATGCGGTGTAGGCTTCGTACTGTCATTTAATACTTTCGCAAGAACATAGTCCCCCTGCTCCCCCTCATGTGCGAACAGTCCGTATCTTTGCTGAAGCTCTGGAATATAAGAGGACATCACGGACCGAGCCGCAGCATGTGCTAGTCTCTCAGCCTGTACTTTCATCGCAGCAATCCGGGCATAATCAACAAATACAGCAACAAACAAGAACACGACGGCAAGAACCATTGCCAAAAATATAGTCACCGCTCCGGACTCAGATTCACCTCGTCTAAACAACATGTTCACATCCCAGCAAATTTTTGCAAAACCTGTGCGATCTCCGAAGGATCACCTGGTGTACCCATCCCTGAAAATCTCGCTCCGTAATACCGCATAAGCTCGACATTTCGAATGAATTCATCAGGTTCTACAACCGTGGATTTGCCTGAATGTTGTATCCGTGGATCACCTGAGAATAAAAAATCGAGCATAGGCAGCCTCACATTTTGGTTCAGCTTGGTCCACACTTGACGGTCGAGCATCTGATTCGCGTATTCCATCTGACCACTGTACAACACAGGCAGAGCTGCACCCGATTGACTCAGCTTCTTCATTGGCAGCTCTTCACTTTCAGCTCCTCCAGGGAGCTCCATTGTTGTAATTTGACCACCGCTGGCTGAACCGAATAGCGTGCCAATCATATGATCGTCAGCAAAACGCCAATACAGAGGATCGGTTTCCCCTTCCGGGTAGGATCCAGTCTTAGCGTCCTTATGACTGTTATCCCAGCTGTATGAGGCACGTTCTGACGCTGCTGAAGCATACTGCAGAAGTGCTGATTTCTGGTACAGCAGCACACAAAAAAACATGAGTACACATAACGACAACAGAATGACGGGAAATACGAGAGAAGCTTCAATCGTGAAGCTCCCCTCCTCTCCTTTCAGATGGCCGCTGCCTTTAGAAGAATTCATTACTTTTGCTCGTAACACTCTCAAGCAAATTCTCAACCAAAGCCTGAATCTGATCCTTAAAAATAAGAGCTACGATCAAGATCACACCTATAATGAGGATCATCTCAAGTGTCCCTAGCCCATCCTCTTCGTTCCAAAAATCTGTCAGTTTGCGCTTGAATAATGCTAACATTATCGTATCCCCCTATAAATTCATCATCATAAATGACGGAGCTCCAACCATAACAACAATGACCAAAAAGATCACCACCATTGGAAATACAAGCTTGGAAGAAGCTTGTTCACCACGTGTTCTGCTGAGTGATTTACGCTTGTCCCACAGCACTCTGGATAGATCACGGAGCGAGAGGACAAAATCTCCCCCGCCTCGTCTAAAATTGAGAAGTACGGTCGTGGTAAATATGGAAACCTCCTGCACTCCACAACGTTTGCTAAACTGCTCAAATGCCTGTTGAAAAGAGTACCCGTTGTTCCACTCTCCCACCATCTGACCCAGCTCGATATAGAGCGGGTGAGCAGATCCTTTCTTTCGTTCCGTGCAATGTAAAATCGCTCTTTGCACCGTTTCGCCGGCGCTAACGAGCAGGACAATTTTGTTCAGAAATTCTGGAAGCTCCATTAAGATATCCTGCTCCCGCAGCTTAACCTTGTGATGCAGATCCTTCATTTGGGCAAACGGAATTACGCCTGCAAGCAATGCTCCGGCGATGAGACCCAAAGGATCTCCCTCCAGCACTAGAGTGAGGAGAGCCCCAGCGATCAGAGACAGCCAGCTATAAACGAGCATTTCAGCAATGAACAGCAAGGTCTTCTCATTGCTATGCTTCAGTCCATAGACTCTTTGTACCGAGTGCTGTATCCGGTACACCAGCATGGGCAGCTTTCTGGTTAACTGCAGCTTCTCTATCAAATCTAGAAAAGGAGCATGAAGTCTTCGAAACCGCATACCTTGCATTTCAATAGAATCCAATACGCGGTATCTCGAGCCTGCCCGTTTGTTAAAGATAATCCAGCCTAGAGCGAGTACAACGACAGTAAGAACACTGCATACAATAATCATGGTTCAATCTCCCTACACTCTTACATCCATAATTCGCTGAACCCAGATGAAGCAGCCAAATAGAATAAGAAGTGCAATACTCGATATGATATATCCAGCCCCGGTATAGAGTGGTGTCAGGAAATCAGGTGAAGTCAGACTTAAAAAAATCAAAAATAAGAAGGGTGCTGCAAACATGGCCTTGGATTCAAACTTCTTCTGCGAAATAGTTACAGCGATTTCCTGCTTGATATCCAGCTTCTCTCCGATGACGGATGAGGTTCGGCGCACAACTTCAACCAAGTCACCGCCCGTACGTTTGCAAGTAACAAATACATCTGCGAAATTCGTGATATCCTCCATCTGGGCCCGGTCAGCGAAATCTCTTAACGCATCTTCAATAGGCTCGCCGTATTCCATTCTAGTACATATGATCATCAGCTCTTTAATAAGATCGTGATCTGCTTGAGGGTCCAGCATTCGTAGATCATGCACCGCCTCGCGAAAGGCATTCTCAACTGACTTCCCTGCGGCAAGAGATGAGGATAAGGAATACAGCGCCTGTTTAAAATGAAGACTAAGCGCCTCTCTTCTCTTGTTGAGCAGATAGACATTATAGTATTTCGGTGTGAGAAGAGCTGCGGATGACAGGAGCAAACCGAGAGCCCAGTGATGGTAAAACAGATAGCCTATCCCGAAAAACAGAACTGCACTTGCCGCGATACAGCCAGCTCTCTGTCGATAGGACAGATTGTGCTCCATATAGCGCGGAAGCTTCTGATGAGCCGAAGCATTCGCCGTCTTCGCTGTCACCCTCGCGGCTCCCATTTGATGATTCAAGAGTTCCTCACCTCATTCTCTGCCTCAAGAGAAGGTTCTTGAATTCCTGCTGCCTTGAGTTTATCTTGATGGACAAGCACTCCAGCCGAACGTGCAAGCTGGCCTATAATATGTCCATCTACTTCATTCTGCTCCTGGAAACGGTACAAACAATTCAGCTGTATTTCCCCATCCTTCAAGCCAACAACCTCACTAATCTCTGTCACTCGTCTAGAGCGGTCCCTGAGACGTGATAGATGAATAACAATATCAATGGCAGATGCGATCTGCTGTCTAACAACTGCAACGGGTAAGTCAGCTCCGCTGAGCACCATCGTTTCCAGTCGTAAGATCATATCCGGAATACTGTTTGCATGGCCCGTGGACAGTGACCTATCATGGGTATTATGGTATTCATATAAGATTCGACAATCTGGAAGCATCTTCAGGCATACAAAAATAGAATGCACAACTTTGTTATACCCCCGTCCTGTTATGTTTCTTTAAAATAATAATTTTTTTCGTCATGATATTAAAAAAAGCACCCTCAGGCGCTCAGATACTATGCCACTACATATTTCTTAGATTGCTCATAAGTTGAAGAATATCTGACAGTAACAAATAAACTAATAAAAGAATCGACCTAGCAGTCTCCCAATTCTTTACCTTTTCAAACCTGCGCATGTATCCCGTCCCTAATATGTCCTTTAGGAAGAGTAGGGACAGAAAACCTATACCTTCTATAGCATTGGCCGGAATCGTGTAGGTTCTGGACATGAATCATATTCTGAGTGAAGTATGGCTCAATGCTTTTAATTTGTTATACTGCTGCCAAAATGATCTTTGCAGATAGACTTGCCAAAGTTCCAGGTTTACCATAAAATCAACACATTACAAGCGTAATACTATTAACCAACAGGCAATCAACAACATCATTTAACTCGCCCTTATAAAATTAGCCAAACTGTCTACACAAAAATGTGCGGAGGATCAGTTAATGGGAAGAGGAAAATCAGATAGAAAGAGAAAACAAGCTTCAAAGAGAAAACAGAAAAGAAAAGCGGGTAAGATTATCAGATTTGTTTTGGCTAACTCAAAAGTAAAATACAGAGGATGTAGCAATAAATATGCGTATCAGACCAACATACACAATCTTATATATAAAGATGCTAATTTCCAAAATGTAAACTACAGGGCCTCTATCATTACAAAGTGTAATTTTCGCAATGCTAATTTGGAGGGTGTTGAATTTATATATACTAACCTTAGAGGGTCCAGCTTTAAAGGAGCTAAATTAACAGATGTCATTTTCTTTGGATGTAATTTGAAAGATGTTGACTTTGAGAAAGCATCTTTTGATAATGTTCACTTTATAAATTCAAATATAAGAGAAGCAAGAAATCTCGATCCCGATGCTAATGTAAGAATTATGTCAAAATATCCCGAATTACGGCTTGAGTTTGAATTGGCAAAGATTCTTTATGATCTTTCAAGCGATGAAAATGTCTATAAATATCACACCCTGCATGTAAATAAAAAGAAATTTAATATGTGGTTCATATCTTTGTTATTACAAGGCTATTCTCAAGCGCAACTAACTCGTGGTCTTCGAGCAATACTACGCAGAGAAAATAAAAGAGGGTTTTACACTGTTTATAGCTATAAAAAATTCTTGAAAAGCTACCTGAAAGTGTGATTAAATAAGATTGCCCTGCCTCGGAAAATGCCATACGTTGAATGAGGGCTATGGAACGTGGCAAGTATTCAGGGGGGGATGTCTATGATAAATAACTGGCTAGCATGTATTTCGTTTGTCGGATTCTTGTTGGGAGTGTTTGTCAATAACGTCCTACCTCGATTACTCGAGGTATTAAATTTGTAAATAACAAAAAAAGCTGAGCCGGTGCTGAAAAAAATAGCATCGGCTTCATCGTATCCTGGAATCTCTCCGAAATAAAAAAGATGATGAAGAACTAAGTCATAGCAATCTGGTTATCGGTGTCATGTAACAAGTACACGCCTCTAAGGCGTACTGAAAATCTGCTAACCACGTGTGTTTTCTCAATCTAGCCCCTGAAAAGCTCCTACCGTGAACGACAATAGCACTACTCCGAACAATCCGACTGCAATTACTTCTTCCTCAAAAACTCCACCATCCCTATTCGACATATTATGTAAATCAGCTTATCATGATATTAATATTTTCAAATATTCTACAATGAATTAAGTTTCACCCTACAGAAGCAAGATAAATTAACGGACGTCGAAGATTAAACTCCGACGCCCAAGTTTTCAATTAACTCAATCCACTTTTTTTAGCAGGGTGAATAGTAGAGTGTAACAAGTTTAAGTGAAATTTAATGTTATCTATAATTCTTATAGAGTGATTTATATAATGTATCAGTTGCTCTTCTCGTTCTTCCAATTTGTCTGCCCGTTCTTTTTCTAACTGATATTCTTGTCTTAAATCGTAGTTAATCATTTCCACTTCTGCACGTTTCTCTTGTTCTTCTCTTGCGAATTCAAGCCAATATATCAATGCAGCATCAATAGGTTCTGTCTTAGCTCGTTCCATGTCCTTATTCCAGTCTCTCTGATTCATGATAAACTCCCTTCAATTTATCGTCTTCTTCTCTGGCGGATAAAGTAGTTTCTGCTTGACCAACCTTCTCAGCCACCACGGAAACTCAGTCCAGTCCGATAGACGAAGTGAGTTGCGCTGAGTGACTTTCGGTCAACATCAACACTTGTTGTCCAGAGACTTTGCACGATTATCCCGTTTGATCAGGTAGCAGAGAGAAAGACAAGTTTGGGAGAAAAAATATTTGGTGGAGAAGCAGATAGGTTCGAGATAATTTAGACGGGCTTAGGAGAAGAAATCAGGTTTAGGGGAGGTGAAACAGACCGGACAAGAGATCAAGACAGGAGATCAAGGATAAGACGCGAAGGAAACGAAAAGACCATGATTTTGCTGTAGCCTGAACCCTTCAATCTGCAGCAACGCCCGCACTGTTCATGCTAATCCCTACCCATTAAGTTGATCTGCATCAAGTAACCCCCACCGTTCTAGCGTCACGAATCAGGCCGCAGCCGCAAGGGGCTGATTCGGTCGGCGCCCGATCAGCCGGCGGTAAGGGATCGCCGGAATCGCCACACACATGCGCAGTAACTTCTGCCGCATCGTTTCTTCCGCTCCGGGCAGTCCTTCGGACAGGCGCAGCCGGCGGCGTCCGGTGTACTCGTTCAGGTACGCCTGCAGATGCTTCAGTCCCAAGGCTCCATACGTACTCTTCAGCGATTCCCACGCCTCTCTCACCACTTTCCGCAAGGGCGTATACAGCCGAAAGGCCTGAGGGAACAACTGTACCGCCAATGTACGGACATCCACGTGCCCGTTGATGAACGCATCGAGTTCGTGACGGTTCGCCCTTTTTTCGCCTCCCCGCTTATGCGGTACCAGGCGGATTTTGACCTGCTCCGGCTCGCCCGACTCCGTGACCGTGCAGCCGGCTACGACCGCCGAGGCATACGGATGCGAAAGCTGACACCGGGACGGATCACGCCCATACTGATCGCTGTTCACCTTCACGTCTCCAGAGAGCAGCTCCCGGGCATCGAACTCCCCCACGGCATGGCGTATTCGGTGCAACATTGACCAGGCGGTCTTGTAGGCGACCCGGATCACCTGGCGCAGCCGCAGCGCCGAGTTGCCGCCCTCAAGCAGGAATAAATCCAGGGCCTTGAACCACTTGAGCAGGGGGAGATGCGTTCCTTCAAAAATCGTGCCGACCAAAGGCGATGTTTGATGCTTGCACTTTCCGCACTCGAATAAGGGGATGTGCCGGGAAGTCAGGCGACTGCACCGGGTGTGAGCGCAGCGCGGGCAGACGAAGCCGTTTGGCCACTTCATCGCGATTAGCGCTTCCATGCAGTCCTGCTCGCTGTTAAAACGGCTGCTGAATGGCTGAAGTTCCGTTCCCGTATTGACCTCCATGTTTACTCGCCCCCGAATCTAGAATATACGAACATAAGTTCCATTTATTTCATTATACCAAACGTGCGTTCCCTTATCAAGCCGAAAATCTCACCTGAACCGCCTCATTTTTTCCTCATCTTTTTTGTGTTTTTTCTTCTCTTTTTTTTGGAACCCTTGACTTGCTCTAGCCCCACCCTCTGCTCCCCGCTCCTGAATGATGGGGATAATCGTGCTAAGGCAGGCAGTAGGCAAAAGACACCAAGACACGAACGCTTTAAATGGTCCCTTTAAACAGCCCCCTCACCTGGCGTCGATTTGTGACACTGCTCGAAACGGCTACGGTGCAAAAGGTAGATCCGCTGATCCCACCGGATCGTGTCGCCTCTAATCGTTGACGCTTCCTCCGGCAATGGATTGCTGCTTTACCCGGCTACATCAAGGCATGTCTGCCGATTTTTTGCTGCGAAAGTTAAGTTATAAGTCTATAATCTAAAAAAAACCGCCGGTACCAAAACCGGCGGTTCAAACATTTAAGCGACATCCTCAGACGTACGCCTATTCCACTTCTCTACTATTGTATACGTTCATCTCCGAATCAGTTATACAAGATGGCAAGCGGCCTGCCGGCCGGAAGACACGTCCCTTAACGCGGGGGGCTCCTTGCGGCAGATATCGGTCGCTAGCGGGCAGCGGGTATGGAACGCGCAGCCGCTCGGCGGATGCTCCGGATTGGGAACATCGCCGGTAAGAACGATTCTTTCCGGACGCTGTTCCGGGTTCGGCACGGGCACGGCGGACATCAGCGCCTTGGTATACGGGTGCAGCGGGGCCGCAAACAGCTCCGCCGTCGGCGCCAGTTCGACCACTTTGCCCAAATACATCACCGCGACACGGTCGCTGATAAACTTCACCACGGACAGGTCGTGGGATATAAACAGATAGGTCAAGCCAAACCGGTCCTGCAAGTCCTGCATCAGATTCAGCACCTGCGCCTGAATCGACACGTCCAGCGCGGATACCGGCTCGTCGCAGACGATAAACTTCGGGTTCAGCGCCAGGGCCCGGGCGATGCCGATCCGCTGCCGCTGGCCGCCGGAAAACTCGTGCGGGTAACGGTCAGCGTGATAAGGCGACAGCCCGACGACCCCCATCAGTTCGGCCACCCGGTCCTTCAGCTCGCTGGCGCTGCCGGGACTGTGCGTGCGGAGCGGCTCCTCCAGCGTTTGCCGCACGGTCCAGCGCGGATCCAGCGAAGCGTAAGGATCCTGGAACACCATCTGCATCTGCGTGCGCATCTGCCGCAACTGCTCCGGGTTCAGCGCCCGCACGTCGGTGCCGTCAAACCGGATTTCGCCGTCCGTCGGTTCGATCAGGCGCAAAATCGCCCGCCCCGTCGTCGATTTTCCGCAGCCGGACTCGCCGACAACGGCGAGCGTTTCCCCCCGCTGCACCGACATCGTGACGCCATCGACCGCCTTCACCGAGCCGACCTGTTTGGACAGCAGTCCTTTGCGGATCGGGTAATGCTTTTTCAGGTTGCGTACTTCAAGCAGCGTACTCATAGACTGGCCTCCTGTTCAAGCAGACAACGGCACAGATGTCCGGGGGCGATCTCTTTAAGTTCCGGCTCCGCCTGTTCGCAGCGTTCGACCCGCATCGGGCAACGGGGCGCGAAACGGCAGCCCGAAGGCATTTCGAGCGGGTTCGGAACCTGTCCCGGAATCGACTTCAGCCGGTCGGCGTCCCCCGCCAGCTGCGGCAGCGAAGCCAGCAGGCCGCGGGTATAAGGATGCCTCGGCTCCCGGAACAGCGTCTTGACGTCCGTCTCTTCCACGACCTGGCCGGCATACATAATGACGACGCGATCGCACATTTCCGCCACGACCCCAAGGTCGTGGGTGATCATCATGATCGATGTTCCTTCTTTGCTCTGCAAATCGCGCATCAAATCGAGGATCTGCGCCTGAATCGTCACGTCGAGGGCGGTGGTCGGCTCGTCCGCGATCAGCAAGCTCGGGTTGCACACCATCGCCATGGCGATCATCACCCGCTGACGCATGCCGCCGGACAACTGGTGCGGATATTGGTCGAATATTTTTTCGGGACGGGGAATCCCGACTTTGGCCAGCATCTCCACCACACGCCTACGCGCTTCCTGTTTGCCGATTTTCAAATGATAGCGCGCGGCTTCGGATACTTGCTTGCCGACTTTGAATACCGGATTCAGGGACGTCATCGGCTCCTGGAAAATCATCGCGATGCGATTGCCGCGAATTTGGCGCATTTCCCTGCGCGAAGCGGTCAGCAGGTTTTTGCCTTCAAAGCGGATTTCCCCCGCCGCGACACGGCCTACCCGCTTCGGCAGCAGCTGCATGATCGACAGCGAGGTGATGCTCTTCCCGCATCCCGATTCTCCGACGATCCCAAGCGTTTCCCCTTTGCGCACCGTAAAGCTGACGCCGTCCACCGCCTTGATGACGCCTCCCGGCGTCGTAAACTCCGTGCGGAGGCCGGAGATCTCCAGCAAATTGGCCATCCTGGTCCCCTCCTTTGCCAAAAAACTTCAATGATAACTCTTCAAGCTCGCCGTCCTGCTATTTCCCGTTATTTCCTGCTATTCCTCATCGACTCCCAAATATTTCAGGGCCGTGAGCGCGTACACTTTCGCACATTGAATGATTTGCCAAACCGGGGCCTTCTCATTGAAATTGTGGATCGTGGACAGCTCCGCCGGACCGTACTGCAGCACCGGGATTTGATGGGTACGGAAATGGCGGGCGTCGCTGGAAGCCCATTGCAATACGCCGTATGCCTCCTCGCCGCTAACCTCGGAAATGCTGTCCACCAGATGGCGGACAACCGGCTCCTCCGGCGGCGTCCAGTTGGCGTTACCCTGAAAACCAAACGGTTTAATTTCCGTTTCGATCCCTGCGCCGAGGAGCAGCGAATGAGCCCGTTCCATCACCTCGCGGTAATCCACGCCGAACGGCACGCGGGAGTCGACCTGCACGGTGCAGCGGTCGGCTACGACATTGACCTTGGTGCCGCCTTGAATCGTTCCGATATTGACCGTAACATGATCAAAAACTTGATAAGCCAGGCCCTGACCTTCCCGCTCTTTCGCGTACTCCTTGGAAATCTCGATGATTTCCTTCACTTCGTCCGGTATTTTAGGCTCGATATCCCACAGCCGCTGCAGCGCCTCGATGCCTTTGGCCGCTTTGACGATCGCGCTCTCGCCGACGATCGGCGACAGGCTGCCGTGGCCCGGCGTCCCTTCCACGGTGAACTCGAACCAGCAGCTTCCTTTCTGTCCGATCGTCGGATTCAGCGGCCCCGAAGGCTCGGCGATCACCGCCGCGGAGCCTGTGATCAAGCCGCGTTCCAAAACCCACGGCACGCCGAGATGGCCGCCCGTTTCTTCGTCCGGAACAATGAGCAGCGACAGATCGCCTTGCAGCGGCACGCCCAGCTTGGCCAGCAGCGCGGTGGCAAAAATAAGGCCGGCCAGTCCGCCTTTCATGTCCGAAGCGCCGCGCCCCAGCATGTAGCCGTCGCGAATTTCCCCGCTGAACGGATCGAAGTCCCAACGATCCAGATCTCCTGCGGGCACCACATCGGTATGCCCGCAAAAGATCAATTTTTTCCGGCCGTTGCTCGAAGCCGGTTTGTATTCCGACACCAGGTTCAGCATCTGTTCCGTCGCCGCGTGAATGTCCGTCGATATTCCCGCCCGGTGCAAGTAGTCAATGATAAAAGCGCTGATTTCACTCGAGTCGCCGGGCGGATTTTCCGTCGGAAACTGGATCAGTTTCGAGCAAAGCTCAAGCAGCTCGTCCTGCCGCGCGTCGATTTCCTCAAGTACTTTCGTTTTCCAGTCTGTCACAAGGCGCCACTCCTTTTTCTCCGTATAAATCAGTTCTTCGACAACGGATAGAAGCGAATGACTTCATCCGGGTAATACACATAGCCGCTCACTTTGCTGTTCATGCCCACGATGCGGTTGTATTCGTACAGATAGAGCCACGGCGATTCGGTCGTAATGATTTCCTGCGCTTTAGCGTACAGTTCGTTGCGTTTGTCCAGGTCCGGCTCTAGGTTGGCCTGCTCCCACAACTTGTCCACTTCGGCATTGCTGTAGTTATGGTAGTTGGACGATCCTTTGCTGTACATCAGAAAGCCGAGGTGATAGGAAGGATCGTTGACGAAAGACGTCCATTTCGAAATGTAGGCGGTCAGGTTTTTCTGTTTTTGCATTTCCAGAAATTGCGCGCGCGCCACTTTATTGATGTTCATCGTTACGCCGATTTTGGCCAGTTCCGCTTGAATGAGCACCGCGTCGTCTTCCCAGTCTTGGAAGCCCGAGCCCAGCGTCAGGTCAAATGTGAATCCGTCCGGATAACCGGCCTCCGCCAAGAGTTGCTTCGCTTTTTCCAGATTGTGCTCGTAAACGTAACCTTTGTCGGTGAATCCCGGCGTATTGCTGGCCACGGAGCTTTTCATGATTTTCGCCTGGCCGTGCATAACATCATTGATCAGCTGATCGTAAGGCACCGCGTAGGCCATCGCCTGGCGCACCTTCACATTATCGAAAGGCTTGACTTTGTTGTTCAGCGCCAGGTACAAAATCCGGTTGCTGGCATTCGACTTAACGGCTAACGCGCTGTTGGCTTCCAGGCTGGCCACATCTTTCGGCGGAATTTCAATGGCCATGTCGATGTCCCCTTTATCGAGCAGCATCACGCGGTTCGAAGCTTCTTTGGTGAATTTGAGCGTGACCTTGTCCAGTTTGGGAGCGCCTTGCCAGTAATCTTTGTTGGCCGTCAGCACCGCTTCGCTGGCCGGATCCCATTTCTCCAGCAGGAACGGACCGGAACCGGCCGTGTTCGTGTTCAGAAAGTCGGCGGGTTTGCCTTCCATGGCCACGTCGTCAACGATGGAGAAATTGTACAAAGCGATGATTTGCAAAAACATATGATTTGGTTTGTTAAGCACCATTTGTACGGTGGAATCGTCAAGCGCGGTTACCGATTTGATGTCCGCCATTCCGTACAGGAAGCTGCCGGAGTTGGAATTTTTCACGCGGTCAAACGTATAAACGACCGATTTTGCGGTGAGCGGATTGCCGCTGTGGAATTTGACGCCCTCCTGCAGTTTAAACGTATAGGTCAATTGATCGTCGGACACTTCCCATTCCTTGGCCAGCATCGGCTTAATATTGTCGGTGTCGGCTACATCCGCCCCGTCGACGTTTTTCACCCCGTAGGTGACAAGCTGGTCGTAAGCGGCGATAACGAACGTGTCGGACGTAAGGTCGCTGGCTTCCGCCGGATCGAGGGTCGCGCCCCCTTCGGAAAAAGCGACGGTCAACGTCCCGGAGCCGCCAGCCGCCTGGCCGGACGTTTCATTTTGCCCTTTGGAATTTCCTTCGGCTGCCGGAGGATTGGCTTTCGGAGCGCATCCGGCCAACACTACGCACAGCGATACCAGCGCCAGAAAATATTTCATGCCTGTCTTCATCACTCGATCTCTCCTTTTGTTTTATTTTTATATGGTCAAGAAAATAAACCCCTATTTACCGGACCGCAAGCGCGGGTCCAAAATATCGCGGAATCCGTCGCCCAGCAGGTTGAAACCGAGAATCGCCGTGGCGATGGCCAAACCGGGGAAAGTGACAAGCCACCATTCGCCCGAAATGATATATTCCCGGCCCTCCGAAATCATGGCCCCCCATTCGGCGATCGGCGGTTTCACCCCGAGGCCGAGGAAGCTTAAGCTGGCCGCGGTCAAGATCGCAAACCCCATGCCCAACGTCGCCTGAACCAAAAGCGGAGCAAGGGCGTTCGGGAGAATATGCTTAAACAAAATGACGCGATCCTTGACCCCGATCGACCGGCTGGCTTCCACGAACTCTTTTTCACGCAGGGAAACGGTTTGTCCGTACATCAGCCTGGCGAATTCGGGAATCCCGACGATTCCGACCGCGATCATGGCGCTGGATAAACCGGCCCCCATGGAAGCGGCGATCGCCATGGACAAAACGAGCGATGGAAAAGAAAGCAGCACGTCCATCACGCGCATAATGATCGTTTCGGTTTTTCCCCTGTAATAAGCGGCGATGCCGCCCAAAGGAACACCGATCACAAAGGAGATTCCCACCGCGATCAAGCCCGTCCAAATGCTGATTCGCGCCCCGTAAAGAACACGGCTGAAAATATCTCTCCCGAAGTTATCCGTACCCAGCCAGTGGGCGGCGTTCGGCGGCTGCAATTTGGCGGCGGTATCCGGCACGTAAGGATCGTACGGAGCGACCCACGGCGCAATGATCGCGGCGATCGTCCACAAGAGGATAAACGTCAAACCGATGGTCGCCAGCCGGTTGCGCAGCAGCAGCCGCAGGAACGTGGCTTTGCGTGCTTTGGCCGGCTGAACCGGAGATTCCGCCGTCATCGTCGACCCGGCAGACATGGCATTTCCCCCTTTCTCTAATCTAGTACATGATGGCGTAATTATCCAGTCACTAAATAGGGCTTGCTGAACGCCCCGAAAAGCTGTAAAAAATCGCATAATAACAAGGGATTCGGG